>NZ_MVJM01000002.1:639589-641805 GCF_002156385.1 Halalkalibacter urbisdiaboli | reverse complement strand
AGTAAAGTATAGTGATTGGTACGAATGTGATCCATTTTTTCATGAAGCCTTTGCAACGAATCCCATGATTGAATAAGCTCTTGATTCGATGTTTGACTATGGTCTTGAATGTCTTTAGATACAGAGGCGATTTTTAAAGCGGATGACTCAATGCTTTTCATTTTATCGGAAACTTGTACGGTATAGTCGGCTGTTTTCTCACTATGCTCTAATAGTTCTTCTGTCGTTTCTTTATTAGAAAGAGCAATATGATTGAGAGACTGAGCTGCGAGCTTCATTTGCTCTGAAACACCCTTTAACTGGTCTGCGGCTACTTGTATTTGGCCGTCAATAGAACTTTTTACTGCGGTGTTATCTTTGTCTAGAACTTGCTGTTTTTTAAAAAACAAACAAACCACCTCTATTCAATTTTTAGGTAAATCTTACACATTGTTTTAAATGTACACCGTTGTTCCTAGATGGGCAAGCTTATTGTAAATAATTGAGACAAGATAACTTTAAGTCACTGGTTAATTATTGCAAAAAAAAAAAGCGGCTTTGGCCGCTTTTTCGTTAATTTTTCTCGTTTTGAAACGATACTTTTTTTGTTTCAAGTGAGTTTTCAATTTTTTCATAAAGTTTACTACTTGTTGATTCTTGCTTTTCCTCGTCTTTAGCAACTCGATATGAAATGTCTTTTGGGTTTAAGCCATGACCAAGTGAGCCGTACAGCTTTCCTTTTTTCGGTTCAAATAACTCTTGATGCTCTACATACACTCTTGGTGTTTTCCAAAGTGCAATAAGCGCCTGTCCCATTGGCATTTCATGATAGCGTTCTGGCCAAGTCTTTTTTAGCTCCTCTTTTACAAGCGGGTAATATTTAGAACTCATCGCTGGAAAAAGGTGATGCTCCGTATGATAAGAAAAATTAAAATGGATGACATCTACCCACTTTGGTACGGTTACTGTTAGCGAATTTGCTAACGGATCGTTAACAGGCGTTAATGGGTTGAGTCGATGGTTTGTTGAGATATAAGCCATAACAATAAAGTTTGCAATGAATAAAGGTAGCAAATAGGCAAAAAACCAATTACTAAATCCCATAATAGGAAGTAACGCAAACCATGAAACCCAAGGCAAAATTGCTTGTAACCAAACTTTAGGCTGAGTCTTCGGATTAAAATCCTTTATATAGATGAAAAAGCATTTTAGTGAATGCATGGTAAACTGTATCGTTAATGAAGCAAATGCGAAAGTAGCACGAATGAAAAAAGGTAACCGATAAATCCATCGGAAAAATTTCAATTTCGAAATTTTATCAAGCATCGGCCAAGAATCAGGATCATGCTCGTCGTGTTGTGTATGAACATGGTGATTCATATTATGCCATTTTCTCCATAATTTTGGACCAGTATTTAAAGGCCAAAAAGCAACTGCGCCTAATAAGTCACGAACCCAAGGTTTTTTAATGACAGTTCCATGAAGAATTTCATGTCCTAAAAATCCTAAACCAGCAAAGCTAGCTCCAATGATAAAAGAAAATAGTATGTTTACCAATGGATGAAGGTCAAGTAGACCAATAACGAGAAAGCTAGCGACAACAACACAAAGATAAATGAAACCACCAATAAGACGTGTAGGAACAGGTTTAAATGCTTCTTCTGGTAAATGCTTTTTTACACGTGCAGCATACCAGCCAAATGAATGAAGATCTTTCATATACGGGCTCCTTTCAGCCATGGAAATTCTAAGGAGTAACATTAGGTATTACTGAAAAAATCCCAACCTTACTTCCTCTATCTAATCATTCACAGTAAGAAAAGTCAATGAAAATTAGTACCAGGTTTTAAAAACACATACTAATTATTGGGACCTTTCTCTTACTTAGGTAAATAAGCTAAGTAAATGGGAATTTGTTTACACAAATTATGTTTCCCAATCAGGGATTTTTCATGCAAAAAAGACACTCCAATATAGGAGTGTCACAGCCTGTCGACAAAGTCTCGCGTCGACAGGCTTTTTTGTGATTAGAGAGGGGGTTGCCATGATTAGTCGCTTCGAATCCGCTCCCGGGATGGGGGGCACGCTTTCCGCAGGCGGGCGTGGAACTAACCGGCTCCGCCGATGGATTTCCACCTGCCCTTCCTCCTGCAGGAGTCGGCCCTCCCATCCCGTCCGCTTTTTTAGAGGAGACATGAGAATCCCCTTACTCTTCAACCATCCTTCATACGAAGCAA
>NZ_MVJM01000002.1:595779-639188 GCF_002156385.1 Halalkalibacter urbisdiaboli | reverse complement strand
AATCAGATTCTACCATATAGGACTACGAACCGAGAAGGCTATCGGGAGTACATATCTGATTCATCCATTTGTCAGGCTTGTCCGGTCTTACACCAATGTACCAAGAGTAAAAACCAGCAGAAGTTGGTTTTACGACACATTTGGCAGGATGCTTTGGATGAAGCCGAACACTTACGACACACAGAGGTAAATAAAGAGATTTACGCCAAGCGTAAAGAAACGATTGAACGTGTCTTTGCCGATCTCAAACAAAAGCATGGTATGCGTTGGACCAACCTAAAAGGGTTGGAAAAAAACTCAATGCAGGCGATGCTTGTTTTCGCTGCCATGAACCTAAAAAAATTAGCCAACTGGCACTGGAGGAACACCCATCCTCCAGCGTCACCAACAGACAATAGACGGAAATACGCGAAAACGCCTTTGAGAGTCATTTCTCAAAGGCGTTTTGTCTACGGTCTGAGACACTCCAATATAGGAGTGTCATAGGGCATTATTGTTGATATGGGAATTGATTGCTGTACCCTGAAAATTGCTGATAGCCTTGCTGGAGCTTTTGCTGGTCCGCTGCTTCTAATGAATAGAACCCTTTTTTAAACATTAAGTTGTATATATCTCGTTGACAATCCTGGGTTTCGGTAAAGATACCTAAAATGTCAGAGTATAGTTGTTGATGGCTTGCTTCGTTTAATGCAACTGAATAAGAAGCGGTCATATATTTTTCGGTTGTTAAAATATCGTTGATAAAATCACGATCATTCATTTGTGGTGTTTTCGGTACTTGCATCTCTGGGTTTTGAATTTTTGATTGTTGATTCATCTTGTTCGTCCCCCTTATTGTACCGGCATTTGTTGCTGCTGGTTAGTCTGTAAGTGATTAAGAATCATTTGATAATGCTTCTGATGCATGTTTCCTGCTGTTTCTAATGCTTGGCGAATTTCAGGATCTTGACATTGCTGTGCGAAAAAATGTGCTTTTTTCATCGCTAGCAAATTCCAAGAAAGCATATCAGAAATATATAGCTGATCCTTTGTCGAAATAACAGCTGGTGGTTGTTGCATAATGGTTTGGTTTTGTTTCATGGTCATTTGTTGTTGCTGCATGAGTATACCCTCCTTTGGATGCTGTTCATCACAGCGTATCCTTCATTCGGATACAAGGTTTAGTATGAAAAAAATTCGGTATACTATGAGATCTAATAATCACCAAATGAAATGCAAATAAGTTGTAACGTATGTGAAAATAAGCAATAATAACGGTAAAGATTGTAAGAGGGGAGGTTTAAGAGTGAGTATTACGATATATCATTATCCGAAATGTGGAACATGCAGAAAAGCGAAAAAATGGTTTGAAGACCACAATATTGCATTTAATGAAGTACATATAGTTGAGAACCCGCCGAGTAAAGAACAATTAAAAACAATGTATGAAAAAAGCGGGCTGGAACTAAAAAAATTCTTTAATACAAGTGGTCAAAAATATCGTGAACTTGGCTTAAAGGACAAGCTGAAAGATATGTCAGAGGATGATCTGCTCGAGCTACTTTCAAGTGACGGGATGCTAATTAAACGTCCAATCGCAACAGATGGCAATAAAGTTACGGTTGGCTTTAAAGATGAAGCCTATGAGCAAGCATGGAAATGAGTCATTTTTTTTCGTGAAGTAAAGCATGTATAATATAAGAAGTAATATGTAAACGGAGGGATTTAGATGAGCGCAAATTTACCTAAGGAACTAAAGTATTCAGAAGAACACGAGTGGGTTAAAGTAGAAGGAGAAAAAGTCCGTATTGGAATCACAGACTTTGCGCAATCAGAGCTTGGAGATATTGTTTTTGTTGAATTGCCCGAAATTGGAGATGAAATCGAAGCAGACGAGCCATTTGGTAGTGTTGAATCGGTGAAAACCGTGTCTGAGCTTTATGCTCCAATTAGTGGAAAGGTCGTTGAAATTAACGAAGAGCTTGACGATTCTCCAGAGTTTGTCAACGAGTCACCTTATGAAAAGGCATGGATGATTGTTATTGAGCCATCTGATAAGTCGGAAATAGACAAGCTTATGTCTGCTGAAGAATACGAGCAAATGATAAGCGAAGATTAATAAATGTTTTCAAGCCATGGGTTTTTCTCCCCATGGCTTATTTTTTTAGTGGTTAGTCGTTGTCTTGGTAGTGACTTACGGGTATGCACTAGCTAAGGAAGGGTAACTTAAAAATGACTTATCTAAAAAGGAGGAGTCATGATGGATTTGAAAAAGGTTGATATTACAAGTAAAGTAAACGGGAAAATGGTCGATGGAACGATGAGTTTATATATAGGTGATGCCAAAATAGGTGAAATCATAGAAACCAATCAAGGGTTGCAGCATGAAATGGCGGAAGGGTATTTATTTAAGGAAGATAAAATTTACCGTTTTGAAAATGCCGAGCCTCAAGAAGTTGAGTCCTATGTAAATGGTTGTGATGAAGGCTGGTGTTAACCAAGTGAGCTAGGCAAGGACACTGAAAAAGGCTTTTCAATAGATAGGACTACACTAATTCATGGGCTCCAACGAGGTTTTGACAGATTTCCTGTAAGCAACTGCATGAAAAGATTTTGTAAAACAGATACTATCGTTGTTAATTTGTTTGAAGGGAGAATACCATGGACGAACAACAAATGAATCCAATAGAAATGGCATTAGAGGACTACAAGCAAGGCTTAGGTGATTTTACAAAAAAAATGCCGAAAATCGCAGAAAAGTATAATGCATTTACGCAGGAATGCTTTGCAGAAGGCCAGCTTTCGAAAAAGGAAAAACAAATGATAGCTTTAGGGATTAGTGTTTTTTCTCAGGATGAGTATTGTATTATTTATCACACTAAGGGCTGCTTAGATGAAGGGTGTACTGAAGATGAAATATTAGAGGCTGTTGGTGTAACAGCAGCTTTCGGTGGAGGAGCTGCCATGAGTCAAGCTGTTACACTTGTGCAGGAGTCTATTACCGAGTTAAGTAAAAAAAGTGAAAACAGCGAAAATACCAAGAGCAAAAAAGGTAAAGAGGATAAGGAAAGTCAACTTTCGGGTTTAATCTAAAGTTTTTACCCTAATAAGGTTGGGACAATATGCCATACATGTTATGATAGTCGACAGAGTGATGTAAATGCATCACTCTGTTATTCATACATAATGAATTCATTCTTAGTTGCAAGTTGCGTTTCTTGAACTTAAGTTAAATTTGTTATAAGATTGTAATGAGAATAGATTGAGAATTGATCAATTTAAGGCTAAAAACTTACGCTTTGGAAATAAGCAGGATAAATTGGAGGTAATTAATCATGTCAGCACCGTATTTAAAGATTGAAAATTTACACGTATCAATTGAAGGAAAAGAAATTCTAAAAGACTTCAGCCTTGAAGTTAAAGGTGGAGAAATCCACGCAATTATGGGGCCGAATGGAACAGGTAAATCAACGTTATCATCTGCAATCATGGGTCACCCCAAGTATGAGATCACAAGTGGTTCAATTACGTTAGACGGAAAAGACGTCTTAGAAATGGAAGTTGACGAACGTGCACAAGCAGGATTATTCCTTGCAATGCAATATCCAAGTGAAATTAGTGGAATTACAAACTCTGACTTCCTTCGTTCTGCAATTAATGCAAAGCGTGAAGAAGGCGACGAAATCTCTCTTATGAAATTCATCCGTAAATTAGATGAGAAGATGGACCTTTTAGAAATGGACCAATCGTTCGCACATCGTTATTTAAACGAAGGTTTTTCAGGCGGTGAAAAGAAGCGTAACGAAATCCTACAGCTTCTAATGCTTGACCCGAAAATTGCGATTTTAGATGAAATTGACTCAGGTTTAGATATTGATGCTCTTAAAGTTGTATCTGAAGGTGTTAATGCAATGCGTAACCCAGAGTTTGGCTGCTTAATTATTACCCACTATCAACGTCTATTAAATTATATTAAGCCTGATAAGGTTCATGTCATGATGCAAGGTCGTATCGTTAAATCTGGTGGAGCTGAGTTAGCAGAACGTTTAGAAGCTGAAGGCTATGACTGGATTAAAGAAGAGCTTGGAATTGAAGATGAGCGTGTAAACCAAGAAGCATAATTTTTTAGACCATATGCTTACGACCATAAATATATTCAAGAATTAATAGTAAAGGGTGGGTATGTATGTCAGTCGAGACGAAAGTACCGTTCGAATCAGAACACATTCAAACATTCTCGAATGAACGTAAAGAGCCAAAATGGCTTTTAGACATTCGATTAAAAGGCTTAGAACTTTTTGAAACTCTAGCATTACCAAGACCGGAAAAAACTAAAATTGATAAATGGAACTTTACACAATTTTCTCATAGCGTTCAAGACGTTCCTGCTGTGAATAATATTGCTACACTCCCTGAAAATGTACGGGCATTAATTGGAGAGGAAACAGCTGAACAAAATTTAGTTGTTCAACAGGACACTTCTGCTGTTTTCGCAAAGCTGAATTCAGAGCTAAAGGACAAAGGCGTTATTTTTACAGACTTAAAAACGGCGGTAACTGAACATGAGGATCTTGTAAAGAAATACTTGTTCGGGGAAGCTGTAAATGTGGACGAAAACCGTTTAACAGCGTTACATGCTGCTTGTTTAAATGGAGGAGCTTTCGTCTATGTTCCTCGTAATGTGCAAGTAGAGCTACCACTTCAAGCGGTTTACTCTATTGACACAGTGGAAACAGGTTTATTCAACCACGTGATCGTTGTAGCTGAAGAGAATAGCTCGGTAACATATGTAGAGAATTACGTATCAACGGAAGGCCAAGCTGCTGTCGCAAACATTGTAGCTGAGGTTTATGCTGGAGCAGGTTCAAAAGTAGCATTTGGTGCTGTTGACAATTTAGCGACTGAAGTCACAACCTATGTCGTTCGCCGTGCACACGTTGAACGCGACGCACGAGTGGATTGGGCTCTTGGCCAAATGAATGATGGTAATACCGTTTCTGAAAATACCACTCATTTAATCGGTGATGGCTCATGGGCTGACACAAAGACTGTATCAATTGGTCGAGGAGAGCAAAAGCAAAATTTCACGACACAAATTTTCCATCATGGAAAGCATTCAGAAGGGCATATATTAAAGCATGGTGTTATGCGTGATTCAGCAACGGCGATTTTTAATGGAATTACTAAGATTGAACACGGTGCTACAAAGTCAAATGGTGAGCAAACTGAGCGTGTCCTTATGTTAAGCGAGAAGGCACGCGGCGATGCGAACCCGATTCTTCTAATTGACGAAGATGATGTTACAGCAGGGCACGCAGCATCAGTTGGTCGGATTGATCCATTACAAATGTTCTACCTAATGAGTCGCGGGATTCCACGCAAAGAAGCTGAGCGTTTAGTTATTCATGGATTCTTGGCTCCAGTTGTGAACCAACTGCCAATCGAATCCGTGAAGGAACGTTTACGTGAAGCGATTGAAAGGAAAGTTAAATGATGAATGCCAAAGAGATTAAAGAGCTGTTTCCCATTCTTAATCAGGAAGTAAACGGAAATCCGCTCGTCTATTTGGACAGTGCTGCAACATCGCAAAAGCCAGCAGTCGTCATTGAAAAAATCGATGATTACTACAGACGCTATAACTCAAATGTTCACAGAGGGGTTCATACACTTGGAACGTTTGCGACAGATGGGTACGAAGGTGCACGTGAGAAGGTTCGTTCTTTTATTGGTGCAAAATCAACAGAGGAAATTATTTTCACACGTGGGACAACGACAGCTCTTAACCTTGTAGCGTCAAGTTATGGCCGAGACAATTTATCGGAAGGCGATGAAATTGTCATCACCCCAATGGAACACCATAGTAATATTATTCCATGGCAACAGGTCGCAAAAGTGACTGGAGCAACGTTGAAATATTTACCTCTTCAAGAAGATGGAACCATTGATTTGGCTGATGCCGAAAACATGATTACTAACAATACGAAAATTGTATCGGTTATGCACGTGTCAAACGTACTTGGTACAATTAATCCTGTAAAAGAACTTGCAGCAATTGCTCATAAACATGGTGCTATCATGATTGTGGATGGGGCGCAAAGTACGCCTCATATGAAGGTTGATGTGCTAGATCTAGACTGTGATTTCTTTGCATTTTCTGGTCATAAAATGGTTGGTCCAACTGGAATTGGAGCACTATATGGCAAGAAAGAGCTTCTTAATAAAATGGAGCCGATTGAATTTGGCGGTGAAATGATTGACTTTGTTGGATTACAGGATTCAACTTGGAAGGAGCTCCCTTGGAAATTTGAGGGAGGGACGCCAATTATTGCTGGTGCGATTGGATTAGGGGCCGCAATTGATTTTCTTACTGAGATTGGTCTTGATGAAATTGAAAAGCATGAACATGAAATGGCTGCTTATGCACTAGAACGTCTTTCTGATATCGATGGAATTACGATTTATGGACCGCAAAAGCGTGCAGGTGTGGTAACATTTAATATAGATGATGTTCATCCACATGATGTGGCAACCGTTTTAGATGCTGAAGGTATTGCTGTTCGTGCTGGGCATCACTGTGCACAGCCGCTAATGAAGTGGCTGAACGCTACAGCAACTGCACGTGCTAGTTTTTATTTATACAACACGAAAGAAGACGTTGATGCATTAGTAGCTGGATTAGTAAAAACAAAGGAGTACTTTGGTGATGTCTTCTAATCTTGATACACTTTACCGACAAGTAATTATGGATCATTATAAAAACCCTCGAAATCGTGGCGAATTTGAAGATGAGGATACGTTAACGGTCAACATGAATAATCCTACATGTGGAGATCGGATTCAAATTCAAATGAAGCTTGAGGATGGGAAGGTAACTGCGGCTAAATTTGTTGGCGAAGGCTGCTCGATTAGTTTAGCTTCTGCTTCAATGATGACGCAGGCAGTAAAAGGATTGACACCTGAAGAAGCAAAGGCGATGTCGGCGATATTTTCCGATATGATGCTTGGAAAAGAATATGATGAGGACCGTTTCGACTTAGGGGATATTGAAGCCCTACAAGGTGTGTCAAAGTTCCCAGCTCGAATTAAATGTGCAACATTAGCGTGGAAGGCGATGGAGAAAGGCCTACAGGACCACGAAGAATAATCTGAAAGAATATAAGGAGGGTTTACGACATGGCGAAAAAAATGCCAGATATCGGCGAATACAAATATGGGTTTTCGGACCGTGACGTCTCAATCTTTCGTTCTAAGCGAGGATTGACACGTGAAATTGTTGAGGAAATCTCGCGTATGAAAAATGAGCCCGAGTGGATGCTAGATTTCCGTTTGAAATCGTTAGAAACATTTTATAAAATGCCTATGCCTCAATGGGG
Source organism: Halalkalibacter urbisdiaboli (assembly GCF_002156385.1). GTDB lineage: Bacteria > Bacillota > Bacilli > Bacillales > Bacillaceae_D > Halalkalibacter_A > Halalkalibacter_A urbisdiaboli. Next base: position 631,836 of record NZ_MVJM01000002.1, on the reverse strand, counting down.
TGGGGATTTATCGGAGCTTAATTTCGATGACATTACGTACTATGTAAAGCCGTCTGAGAAGTCTGAGAAATCTTGGGATGAAGTACCTGAAGAGATTAAAAACACGTTTGATAAGCTTGGAATTCCTGAAGCAGAACAAAAATATTTAGCTGGGGTTTCTGCGCAATATGAATCAGAGGTTGTTTACCATAACATGAAAGAAGACCTTACGGAGCAAGGGATTCTTTTCACAGATACGGATACAGCTTTAAAAGAACATGAAGAAATTTTCAGAGAGCACTTTGGTACAATTATTCCACCAACGGATAACAAGTTTGCTGCTTTGAACTCCGCTGTTTGGTCAGGTGGTTCGTTTATTTACGTTCCTAAAGGGGTAAAAACCGATACACCGCTGCAAGCCTATTTCCGTATTAACTCAGAAAACATGGGGCAGTTTGAACGTACACTAATCATTGCTGATGAAGATAGCTCTGTACACTATGTTGAAGGTTGTACAGCACCTGTATACTCAACAAATTCACTTCATAGTGCGGTTGTCGAAATCATTGTTAAGAAAGATGCGTACTGCCGTTATACGACTATTCAAAACTGGGCACCGAACATTTACAACCTTGTAACAAAGCGTGCGGTTGCTGATGCAGGTGCAACAATGGAATGGGTTGATGGAAACATCGGTTCAAAATTAACGATGAAATACCCTGCTGTTATTATGCGTGGTGAAGGCGCAAAAGGAACGATTCTTTCGATTGCAATTGCAGGGAAAGGGCAGCATCAAGATGCCGGCGCAAAGGTTCACCATCTTGCTCCTAACTGTTCATCTACAATCGTGTCTAAATCCATTTCAAAGCATGGTGGTAAAGTAACGTACCGTGGTATTTGTCACTTTGGCCGTAAATCACAAGGGTCGAAATCGAAAATCGAGTGTGATACGTTAATTATGGATAATGAGTCAACATCTGATACAATTCCATATAACGAAATTTTAAACAACAACATTACGCTTGAGCACGAAGCGACAGTTTCTAAAGTGTCAGAGGACCAATTGTTCTATTTAATGAGCCGTGGTATTTCTGAACAGGAAGCGACAGAGATGATTGTTATGGGCTTCATCGAGCCATTTACAAAAGAATTACCAATGGAATACGCTGTTGAAATGAACCGTCTCATTAAGTTTGAGATGGAAGGTTCAATTGGGTAATACAAGGAATAAAGCGAATCCGAAAAGGGTTCGCTTTTCCTTCATACATAATAAATAACCAGGTTCCGTTTTGAGATAATGATTAATCCAAGCTGAACCTGATTATTTATTTAGTAATAGAGGTGAAGTGCCTTGATTTACATTGGGCTAGCTGGATGGGGTGACCATCTATCATTATATGAAGCAACAGGAAGCAAGCCAACGCTTGAAACGTATTCGAGCTACTTTCCGATTGTAGAATTAGATGCCTCTTACTATGCTGTACAGCCCATTCGAAATATGAAAAAGTGGGCAAATGAGACACCTGATTCGTTTCAGTTTATTGTTAAAGCCTTTCAAGGCATGACTGGTCATCAACAAGGAAGTGATCCTTTCGAAAACAAAAAGGACATGTTTTCAGCATTTTTAGAATCACTACAACCATTAATAGAGAAAAAGAAGCTTGCGATGGTTCTTTGTCAGTTCCCCCCTTGGTTTGATTGTAAAAAGGAGCATGTCCAGTATTTACGCTATGTTAAGGAACAATTAGAAGAGGTCCCTGCTGCTTTAGAATTTCGGAATCGAACATGGTTTTCTCCGAGCATGATAGAAAAAACATTAGCGTTTATGAAGGAAGAGCGATGGATTCATAGCATTTGCGATGAGCCTCAGGCTGGTACGGGCTCAATTCCGATCGTTTTAAAGCCAACGGATGAGAAGAAAACATTGATTCGTTTTCATGGTCGTAATCACTATGGTTGGAAGGATCCTGGTAATGGACGGTGGCGGGAAGTACGTTATTTGTACCGCTATAAAGAAGAGGAACTACAGGAGTGGTATGATTATCTCCAAGAACTAAAACAACAAACTGACGACATTTATATTATTTTTAATAACAACTCAGGAGGAGACGCTGCCGACAACGCCATGCAACTTCTCTCCATGCTCGGCATCGAATACAAAGGCCTCTCCCCAAAACAACTAAACTTATTTTAGTAAAGAAGCGAAGTGTGCTTCTTTACGAAAGAAGAAGGCGGTTTTCCCTTCTTCTCAAGGTTTAAAAAAAGAAGCGAAGTGTCCTTCTTTACGAAAGAAGAAGGCGGTTTTCCCTTCTTCTCAAGGTTTAAAAAAAAGAAGCGAAGTGTGCTTCTTTACGAAAGAAGAAGGCGGTATTCCTTCTTCTCAAGGTTTAAAAAAAGAAGCGAAGTGTGCTTCTTTACGAAAGAAGAAGGCGGTATACCTTTTTCTCAAGGTTTAAATAAAGAAGCGAAGTGTGTTTCTATACGAAAGAAGAAGGTGGTATTCATTCTACTTAAGGTTTAAAAAAAGGACGCGATTTGTGCTTCTTTGCGAAAGAAGAAGGCGGTATACCTTTTTCTCAAGGTTTAAATAAAGAAGCGAAGTGTGTTTCTATACGAAAGAAGAAGGTGGTATTCATTCTACTTAAGGTTTAAAAAAAGGACGCGATTTGTGCTTCTTTGCGAAAGAAGAAGGCGGTATACCTTTTTCTCAAGGTTTAAATAAAGAAGCGAAGTGTGTTTCTATACGAAAGAAGAAGGTGGTATTCATTCTACTTAAGGTTTAAAAAAAGGACGCGATTTGTGCTTCTTTGCGAAAGAAGAAGGCGGTATACCTTTTTCTCAAGGTTTAAATAAAGAAGCGAAGTGTCCCTCTTTACGAAAGAAGACGGCGGTATTCCTTCTTTTCAAGGTTTTAAAAAAGAAGCGAAGTGTGCTTCTTTACGAAAGAAGAAGGCGGTATTCCTTCTTCTCAAGGTTTAAAAAAAGAAGCGAAGTGTGCTTCTTTACGAAAGAAGCAGGTGGTTTCCTTCTTCTCAAGTTTTTACTAAACTTAAAGAGGGTTTTATATGGAATGGATTGTGTTACTGCTGATTGGGTTAGTTGCTGGAACGCTTGGCAGTGTAATGGGACTAGGTGGTGGCATAGTTATTGTTCCAGCTTTACTTTTGTTTGCCTATTACTTACCGATATTAAATCATATGACACCTCAAGTGGCAGTCGGAACCTCATTGTTAATTATGATTTTTACTGGTCTCTCCTCAACATTTGCTTATATGAAGCAGAAAAAAATTGACTTTAAAAGTGGAGCGATATTTTTTACTGGTAGTGCTCCTGGCGCATTGTTTGGTGTTTGGTTAAACAAAGGGATTAACGTCGATGCGTTTTTTCTTTACTTTGGGCTTTTTATTTTATTCGTCTCTTTTATTCTATTTATTAGAAACCATATAAAACCGTTACCAGGAAGGCTTTCTGGAGTTGAACGCAGTCATATAGATCAGGAAGGTCATCATTATACATATCGTTTTCATCCTTTTATCGCCATTATAATCGCTTTTTGTGTTGGAATGGTTTCTGGTCTTTTTGGTGTTGGAGGAGGATCGCTAATGGTTCCTGCTATGATTGTATTGTTTGGCTTTCCTCCACATATTGCAGTGGCGACATCGATGTTTATGATTTTATTGTCTTCCATTGTTGGCTCTATTTCTCATATAGCATTAGGTAACGTTGATTGGTTTCTTGCAACGGCCCTGATTCCAGGAGCTTGGTTTGGAGGTCAGCTTGGAGCAGCGATAAACCGTCGCTTATCAAGCGACACGTTAGTGATGGTTTTTCGCATATTTTTAATAGTTATGGCAATACGCTTAATTTTTAATGGTAGTTTTTGAATGAATGAGGAGGAAAACTAGGAACCGATGACAACCGTACAATTAACATTCTTTCATACAAATGATATTCATAGCTGCTTTGATTATTGGCCACAGATTATCGCTTATACAAAGAAGCACCGAGATGGAAATAGTTTATTCTTTGAACTTGGCGATCATGCGGACCGTAGTCATCCAATTACGGAGGCAACAGAAGGAAAAGGAAATGTTCGACTACTGAATGAAGCGAAAGTTGATTTTGCAACGATTGGAAATAATGAAGGTATCACATTTTCGAAAGACCAATTAAATACATTATATAATGAAGCGAAATTCTCAGTAATTGTAGCAAACCTCTTTGATGAAAAGGGGAATCGACCAGACTGGGCAAAGCCTTATGTTATTCATCAATTAAACAGCGGAGTGAAAATAGGGATTATTGGTTTAACCGCGCCGTTTACTCGATTCTATCAGCAGTTAGGCTGGAAAATTGAGCACCCAATTCAATTATTAAAAAAATTAGTTGATGAGGTGAGACCTCAAGTAGATGTTGTCATCCTGATGTCCCATCTTGGCTTATTTCGAGATGAAGAAATAGCGGAAACAGTTGATGGGATTGATATCATTTTAGGCGCGCATACTCATGATGTTTTAAAACAAGGAAAGACTATTTGTGGTACTTTAATCGCTCAGGCTGGAAAATATGGCGCGCACTTCGGGAAAATTAACCTTCATTATGACCAGGCTACCAAAACTGTTGTTCATAAAGAGGCCAAATTATTACAAGTCGAAAAGGACTGGGAAGAAGATTCGGCTACAACTACACTGTTAAAACAATTACAACAGCAAGCATCTAAGCAATTAGCAGAGCCTGTTGCGATATTACCTAAGACGTTACTTGTTTCTTGGGAGGAAGAAACTGAGGCGGTCGATTTGCTCTGTCGTGCGTTAGCAGAGTGGTGTGATCAAGAAATTGGCATGATTAATGCAGGTGTGTTGCTAGAATCTCTCCAAAAAGGAACAATTACGAAGGCGGACATTCATCGAATATGTCCACATCCGATTAACCCTTGTGTAGTGAAATTATCAGGACTGGAATTGTTGAAGACCATTGAGCGTTCTCGTACAACTGAAATGAAAACCTTACAGTTACGAGGGTTTGGTTTTCGGGGGAAGGTGTTAGGAAAAATGATTTTTACGGGGATAACGATTCGAGAAAAAAGCGATGGTACGTTAGGGGAAGTCGATGTACTTGGAAAACCGCTTCAGCTTGATAGAGAGTATACGATTGCAACATTAGATATGTACACGTTTGGCCACCTTTATCCGGATGTAGCAGAATCGTCATTTAAGGATTACTATATGCCTGAGTTATTACGTGACATACTGGCATGGAAGCTTGGGCAAACATATGCTTAAAATAATTCACGTTCTATTTACTTTGCTCATATCGTATTACGAGTAAGGAATGAGCAAACGATAAGGAGCGTGAAATCAATGCTAGATATGAACCCAATTAAAATTGAGGGAGAGACGTTTATTGCAGTGACGTTAAAGCTTCCTAAAACAAATTTCATGGCAGTTATGAATGATACGGGATATATTATGTGTGGTGCATTGGATGTCGCGTTATTAAATGATAAATTAAAGGAACGAAAAATTGTTGCAGGGCGTGCAGTTGGAGTTCGGACAATTGACCAACTCCTTGAGGCACCACTTGAATCGGTAACATTAGAGGCAGAAGAGCTTGGCATTAAAGCGGGGATGAAGGGGAAAGATGCATTACTTAAAATGAAGTATGATTAATCTGAAAGCCTCAGTATCTTAGATGCTGAGGTTTTCATTAATTTTCACTATAATAACCAATAGCGTTAATTAATTGAAACATAAACATCTATTCTCTAAAAGTAATCCTCTATTTTCAGATAGTTTACCTTGAAGTTCGACAGTTTTCATGTAAAACTACAAGTATGATAAATCCTATGATAAAGGGAGAACAAAATGAGATTAGTGGCGACGAAGTCTGTTGAACCAGGTACGAAGCTTGGCAAGCCCATATTTAACGATAATGGACAAGTGCTTTTATTCGAGGGAGTGGAGCTAACAGAACGAGTGTTAGAGCGCCTTTTAAATTTAGGTATATCATTTATATATATATATGATGAGAGAACTGAGGATATCGTCGTAGAAGACGTCATTACCGATGAAACTAGGCATAAAGCGATTAAATTTATAAAGAGAGAATTTCAATCGATTAGCAATGACTTAAAGCTAAATATGTCGATAAATTGTGATTATCTTAGTCGGAACTTTTCAGAGGTTGTGAAAAGTATTTTATCTGACATTAAGCAAAAAGAGGATGCCCTCGCTTTACTAAGTGATGTTTATGTTTACGATAATTATATTTTTACTCATTCCTTAAATGTGACGGTGTATACTCTAGCCTTGGCCGTTGAAGTTGGATTTACTGAAAAGCAGTTAATGGAAATAGGCTTAGGGGCTCTTTTACATGATGTTGGAAAAATGGCCATTCCTAGTGAGATACTGAATAAACCAGGGCGGCTAACGCGAGAAGAGTTTGATGTTATCAAAACCCATCCGAAAGTGGGCTTTGATATGCTGAAAAATTTACCGAACATATCGTTAGTCACAGCTCATTGTGCATTACAGCATCATGAACGAATGGATGGGACAGGCTATCCACAAGGGTTAACGAATGAAAGTATTCATTTGTATGCAAAGCTGATTGGGATTGCTGATGTATTCGATGCTGTTACATCCCATCGAGTGTATCGAAGGCCGATGCTACCACATGAAGCGTTAGAGCTATTATATTCAGGGGTCAATACCCAATTTGATAAACGTTTGGTTGAAGCATTTAGTCGAGCGGTTGCAGTGTATCCGGTTGGGGTAACGGTGACACTTAATGATGAACGCGAGGCCATTGTGATTAAACAAAATAAGCAGCTAAGTTCTAGACCAGTCGTTCGCGTTATATCTGAGAAAGGTAAGAAGCTCGAATCCTCTTATGACATCAACTTAATGCAGCAAATCAATATAACCATTGTTGAAATCGAATCGACGCAAGCAGCCCCAGCGTCGTCAAAAAAGGAGTAAGATGAAGAATGAAACAATATTTAGATTTATGTAAGCATGTGTTAGAAAGTGGCGCAGAAAAATCTGATCGGACAGGGACAGGGACGATTAGTACGTTTGGCTATCAAATGAGGTTTAACCTTAATGAGGGTTTTCCCCTAGTGACAACGAAGAAACTTCATCTTCGGTCGATTATCCATGAACTGCTTTGGTTTTTAAAAGGAGAGACCAATGTCCGTTATTTAAAAGAAAATGGTGTCCGGATTTGGAATGAATGGGCAGATGAGGACGGAGAGCTAGGTCCTATATATGGTAAGCAGTGGCGCTCATGGGAAGGGGCAAATGGAAAAACGGTTGATCAAATTTCTGATGTTATTCGCCAAATTAAGGAGAACCCAGATTCACGTCGATTGATTGTTAGTGCATGGAATGCAGCAGAAATTGATGAGATGGCCTTAGCACCATGCCATTGTTTCTTTCAATTTTACGTAAATGATGGCAAACTTTCTTGCCAGCTCTACCAACGTAGTGCAGATGTATTCTTAGGTGTTCCGTTTAATATCGCCTCTTATGCGCTTTTAACAATGATGATAGCTCAAGTAACCGACTTAGAGCCTGGTGATTTTGTGCATACATTTGGCGATACGCATATTTATTTGAACCATTTAGAGCAAGTAAAGCTTCAATTAACGCGAGAGCCACGTTCACTTCCGAAGGTGAAGATCAATCGTGAGGTTTCTTCTATCTTTGACTTTACATATGAGGATTTTGAACTTGTCGATTATGATCCACACCCTCATATAAAAGGTGAGGTGTCGGTATGATTTCATTTATTTTTGCAATGGATGAACAGCGCACAATTGGAAAAGACAATGACTTACCGTGGCACCTTCCTGCTGACTTGGCTTTTTTTAAACGAACAACGTTAGGGCATACGATTGTGATGGGAAGAAAAACATATGAATCGATTGGTCGCCCTTTGCCTAAGCGTCGGAATGTCGTATTAACACGAAGTCAGGATTTTCAGGCACCTGGCTGTGAAGTTGTTCATTCCGTAGATGAGGTCAAAGCGTTATCCAATGAAGACGAAGAGTTATTCATTATCGGTGGCACGGAATTATTTAAGCTATTTTGGAATGATGTAGACCGTTTATATGTTACAAAAATTCACGAAACCTTTGAGGGAGATACTTTCTTTCCAGAGATCTCAGAAGCTGATTGGAAGCTCGTTTCGGTAGAAAAAGGAAAGGTCGATGAAAAAAACCGTCATGCTCATGACTTTTGTCTCTACGAAAGAAAAGGATAAAGTAATGTTTTTAGAACAAGTAATAATTAGTGGTCAAACTACCTACCTCCTTTGCATAGAATGAAGCGAAGGGGGTTTTCAACATGACCTTTAAGAGAAAAATTAGACCCCGAAAAGGCCCGCTGCCGTTTCGGTATGTGTTGCTCTTATCTTTCTTAATATTTATTATATTAACTGCTCAAGGGTTATGGATTATTGAGAAGGGGATACGTCCGACATTGCTACAAATTGCAACGACGGAAACGAAGGTGATAGCGACCAAAGCGATTAACGATGCGGTTGATAAAAAAATAACTGATGGTTTGACTCAAGAAGAACTCTTTATTGTTGATAAAGACTCGGAAGGCTATATTCAAATGATTCAGTTCAATACCCAAATTTACAACCGTGTCCTCTCAGAAGCAACGAATCGGGTGCAACGACATTTAAAGGCGATCGAACAAGGAGAGGTTTTCGATATTGATGCTTCTGATGATGTTGATGTTGAGGTAGGGTCAGATACGGATGCTGAAGGCGGTATTATTTATACGATACCTTTAGGGCAAGCAACAAACAATGCGTTACTTGCTCAGTTAGGACCGAAAATTCCTGTGCGCTTTTCAGCCATTGGAGATGTAAGACCAGACTTGAATTTAGAAGTAAAAGATACCGGTATTAATAATACGACGATGATCGTAAACTTTGATTTGGTCGTCGACGTTAAAATTGTGATTCCATTTGCGACAAATACAGAAGCGGTTAAGGCAACGATTCCAATTGGGCTTGTAACGGTTCAAGGACGAGTACCAGATGTATATGCAGAAGGAGGCGGAATGGTTCTGCCGGTTGACCCACCTTCTGATTCAAAATCAAGTAATTAGCGTTGTAAAAGCACGAAGAACATGATATATTAGTTCAGGTTGTCGAAAAATGTCAGCGCTTGCCTAGTAGAAAAAACTAGGGTTCAGGCAATAATGGCTACCATTATTGCCTGTTTGCGTATGTGTAAATGTATTCAAACTAACAACTTTAGAGAAAGGACATTACAGTATGGAAACGTCGATTTTATCGTTATTACCACCGGTCTTAGCATTAGTTATGGTCATTATTACGAGACGGGTTCTTTTATCGCTAGGGATTGGAATTGTTGTCGGTGCCTTACTTTTACATCAATTTAACCCGATTGAAGCGTTAGCAAATGTGTATGGAATTTTTGTTGGAATCTTTTTTAGCTATGGAGACATCGAGCAGGTTACGTTTCAATCGGTAACAGAGGCCGTTTTTGCTTCAGGCTTTGCCTTAAATACGTGGGAACTCTTTATTATTTTGTTTTTGCTACTATTAGGTATGCTTGCCGCATTGGTAACATTTTCAGGTGGGAGCCGTGCGTTTGGTGAGTGGGCGATTAAGCGTGTGAAAACAAGAAGAGGAGCTCAGCTTTTAACCGTTATTTTAGGGGTTATCGTTTTTATTGATGATTATTTTAATAGTTTAACGGTTGGGAATGTCAGCCGTCCTTTAACAGATCGCCATCAAATTTCTCGGGCTAAACTCGCTTATTTAGTTGATTCAACAGCTGCTCCTATTTGTGTTATTGCCCCAGTATCGAGTTGGGGAGCTTACATCATTGCAATTATCGCAGGGATTTTAGCAACGCATGGAGTAACGGAGTATGAAGCTTTACAAGCGTTCATCTTAATGATCCCGATGAATATCTATGCGGTTGTTGCGATGCTACTCGTTTTTTCGGTTGCGATGTTCAATTTAAACATTGGCCTTATGAAAACGCATGAAACAGCGGCAATGGAGACAGGTCAATTGGTCGATCCGAAGCGTGGACCAGTTCCTGGCGATCAAGAAGGATTAGGTTCAAATCGTTACGGTACAGTAGGGGATCTTGTTTGGCCGATTCTTGCGCTAGTGATCTCAACGGTGTTTTTTATGGTTTGGACAGGCTTACAGGCATCAGAAGGACAAGCCTCTCTATTAGCTATTTTTGAAAATACAGACGTGGCGACATCACTTGTGTACGGTGGAGTTGTCGGGTTGGTCGTAACGCTTTTATTAAATTGCGTTGAAAAGGCCCGTCCAATTGAACTGTTACAAGCGTTACGTGAAGGAATTAAATCGATGCTACCAGCCATTTATATCTTACTGGCAGCCTGGGTTATTATCGCGATTATTGACCAACTAGGGACGGGTGAATATCTCGCCATCAAAATTGAGGAAGCAAATTTAAACCCTATGTTTCTTCCAGCTATATTGTTTGTTGTTGCTGGGTTTGCTGCATTTTCAACGGGGACCTCATGGGGAACGTTTGGCTTACTGTTGCCAATCGCAGGTGAAATGGCTGCAGTATTAGATATAACACTTATGCTGCCAATGCTTGCTGCAGTACTAGCAGGATCCATTTTTGGGGATCATTGTTCACCTATTTCAGATACAACGATTCTTTCGTCAACAGGGGCAGGCAGTCATCATATTGATCACGTCATTACCCAGTTACCTTATGCACTTTTAGGAGCTGTAATTACGTTTATTTCCTACCTCATTCTAGGGGTAACGATGAGCGTTTCTTTAGCTCTAGTTTCAGCGGTCATGTTATTGGCAATTTGTGTGTTCTTTATAAGAAAAAAGAATGGGTATCGAGTTAATGAGTAAATTTTCGGTAGAAAACTCACCAAATGTTTAGATTTTCTACCGAAAAGGTATTACAATATAGTCGATTCTAAAAAAATGTGTAAGAATTATGATATTTTTAGGATCGATGAATAGTCATGAACAAAGACTTTAACTTTAAAACGAAAGGAGATTAGAAAATGGCTAATCGAGAACAATGGGGAACACGCGCTGGCTTTATTTTAGCTGCAATCGGTTCTGCGGTAGGATTAGGAAACATATGGCGTTTTCCTTATGTCGCTTATGAAAATGGTGGAGGAGCTTTCTTTTTACCGTACTTATTTGCTTTATTAACAGCAGGGATTCCCCTTCTTATTATGGAGTTTACTCTCGGCCACAAATATCGTGGCTCTGCGCCATTATCGTATGCACGTCTTAGTAAGAAAACAGAATGGATTGGCTGGTGGCAAGTTGCGATTTCATTTGTTATTTCAACTTACTATGCTGTTATTATTGCATGGGCCCTTGCTTACACCTATTTTGCTGTAAACCAACGTTGGGGAGATGCACCAGGAGACTTCCTAATGGGGGACTTTTTACAAAGAGTGGATATCGTGTCAGGTGGCGCACCAGGAGATTTTGGTTCAATTGTTGGGGGGGTATTCTTCCCATTAATTCTTGTATGGGTAGTTACACTTGCTGTTTTATTTAAAGGGGTTAAGCGTGGAATTGAGGTTGCTAACCGGATTTTTATTCCGTTATTAGTCGTGATGTTCCTTTTAATCGTTATTCGTGCGTTAACACTGGAAGGGGCAATGACTGGTTTAGATGCGTTCTTTAAACCAAATTGGTCAGAAATTATGTCTCCAAGCGTATGGGTTGCGGCCTATGGACAAATCTTCTTCAGCCTTTCGATAGCGTTTGCCATTATGATTACGTATTCAAGTTATTTACCGAAAAAATCGGATATTAACAACAATGCCTTTATTACAGGCTTTAGTAATTCAAGCTTTGAATTACTTGCGGGGATTGGGGTCTTTGCGGCACTTGGCTTTATGGCAAATGCTAGCGGAGTGGCTGTTTCAGAGGTCGCAAGTGCTGGAATTGGATTAGCCTTTGTCGTCTTCCCTGAAATTATTAATACGTTCCCAGGAATGAATGGCTTCTTTGGGGTCTTATTCTTTGGTTCGCTTGTGTTAGCAGGATTATCGTCATTGATTTCGATTACAGAAACGTTTATTTCAGCAATTCAGGATAAATTCCATGTATCACGTACAAAGGCAGTTGCGTTTGGTGGAGGTCTTGCTGCAATTATTTCGATTATGTTTGCGACGCAAGGTGGTCTTTTCTTCTTAGACGCAGCAGATTATTTCATCAACCAGTTCGGTATTGCGTTAGCTGGATTAATTTCCGTTATTGCTGTCGCTTGGTTTGTCAAAGAACTTCCTGGATTACAAGAGCATGCAAACCGTGTGTCAGATTTTAAAACAGGGTTATGGTGGAAAGTATGCTTAGGCGTCGTTACTCCGGTTGTTTTAGGATACATGGCGATTCAAAATACAATCGAGAACTTCACAAATAATTACGAAGGTTATCCTACTTCGTTCTTGCTCTACTCAGGTTGGTTTGTAGCAATCGGAGCAATTATTGTCGGGTTTATTTTCTCAGCGATGAAGTGGCAAAAAGGGGACTTAAACGTTCCTTCAGACTCAACTGAAAAAGGGGCTGAATAATAATGAGTGCAAGTGCAGTTGTCATGATGATTATCGGAATGGTGATTATTTGGGGTGGAATGGCCCTTAGTATTACAAATGCCGTGAAAGTAGCGAAACAAAAAAAGTCGTAAAGTTGTTAAAACCTTCCAGTTCGTACTGGAGGGTTTTTTTGGTCCGTAAAATGATACTTAAGTTGTTATATCACTCTACTAAGTATAGAAAATGGCAAACGATCTCATAATGGTAGGTAAGAATATTGATTCTTACAAGGAGTTGTGGCTATGAGTAAACGAAGATTTAGGGAATATTTTCACCGTACGATAAAACTAAATCCAGAGTTGAAGGAGCCGCTTAATGATTTTCTAGCAAACATTACACTTCCGAATCACGATTTAACGAAAACACAGTCTTTTGAAGACTTACTTACTCATATTTTTAAAGATTGTGATGATGTTCATTTCCGGAAGATAGAGCTGTCACCAACGCAAACGTTACTTCTAGTTTACATTAAAGGCTTGGTAGACGAACAAGCCATTGAGAAGATGATAGTCCGACCAATTTTTGACAGAGAAGATGCAGAGAAAAAAGACCATTATTCCGAAACACTTACGAGTCTATCACCAAAGAAATATCAAGATCTTGAAACGCTCGTTCAAGGTGCATTGACAGGGGATGTGATTATTCATTTGGACGGCGATAAGCCTGTTCAGGTTTCCTTAAATGGAATGGAAACTCGGAGTCTTTCACCACCACTTACTGAACAGCAGGTATATGGAGCGAAGGTTGGCTTTATTGAAGATAGTAAAAGTAATATTGCTTTAATGAGACAATACTTTCCTGATCCAAGGTTAAAAGTAAAGAACTATAATATTGGCACTCTTAGCCATACACATGTTGGTTTACTCTATTTAGATGATTATGCAGACGAAAATCTGCTAGATGAGGTTCAAAATAAATTAGCTTCAATTAAGGTAGAAAAAATATTTTCGTCTCGTGAACTTGCAGAACAAGTAATCGAACGTCCAAATTCGCTTTTTCCACAAGTTCAAAAAACAGAAAGAGTCGATCAAGTCGCTTATGCTTTGACTCAAGGACGGATAGCATTAATGGTAAATAATACACCGTTCTGCAACGTTTTACCAATAGGCCTTACTACCTTTTATGAAACAGCAGAAGATAACGATGAAGGGACAACATGGAGCATGATGTTCATTCGATTTTTACGGTATGTTTGCTTAATCATCTCCACGTTACTCCCGGCACTGTATGTTTCATTAGTAGCCTTTCATCCCGAGTTGATTCCAACAACCTTAGCGATGACGCTTGCTGAGTCACGAAATAATATTCCATTACCGGCAGGCCTTGAGGCGTTATTGATGATGTTTGCCTTAGATGTACTAGTTGAAGCAAGTATTCGATTACCGAGCTTTATCGGACAAACGGTTGGTATTGTTGGAGGACTTGTAATTGGTCAAGCAGCAGTCACTGCCGGGGTTGTTAGTAGTGCAATGGTTATTGTCATTGCATTTACTGCTATCGCTTCCTTTACCGTCCCTTCATGGGAGTTGGCGACTTCTTTACGGTTGGTCCGCTATTTGCTTTTGTTTGTGTCAGTGTTTTTTGGATTATATGGTTTAACGTTAGGCGTATGTCTTATCTTTATTCACCTTAGCTCCTTAGAATCATTTTCTAAGCCTTACCTTGACCCGATTGCTCCATTTAATTTCAAAGGGCTGAAGGCTATGTTTTTTAAACGTATTCCGGGATCAAAGGGTGAAAAGACATGAGTGAACAATCCAAATATTTTTCAAGCTTTGATGTGTTTGCCTTTACAATCTGTTCAACGATAGGAATTGGTATGGTTTTTTTACCGTTTGTCGGAGGGGAAGAAATAAGAAGTGCGTGGTTATTCATGCTATTTGTTTCTTTACCTTTTTTTCTTTTACTGTATCTAATGTCACAATTTGCAAAGAGGTATGAAAATCCAAACTTGATTTTACAATTAAAAGAGAATATATACCCAGTCCTATTTTGGCCGATTGTTATTTACTTTATGATTAGTACGATTTTTGGGGGGATTGTAATTTTGCGGGGATTACTCGTGATGACACAGGTATTCCTGCTGCCGAACAGCCCCCAATGGGTTATATTAGGATACTTCTTAAGTATTGCAGCAATTGGTGTACTTTATGGAATCAAAACGATAACCCGTTTTGTCGTGGTGTTTGTTGCCATAGAATTTTTTGTCTTCTTCGTTTTAATTTTTTTCGGGTTTAGAGAAAATTTTCGAATCATTTATGTTTTGCCTGTTCAGCCAAACGAATTGATCGTTCTAGTCAAAAGTTCAATTTCTGATTTAGCTAGGTTTGCAGGACTTGTGACGCTGCTTTCCTTTATCCCTTATGTAAAAAACAAAGATAAGCTGTTATTCCCGATGAATCTAGGGTTAGGTTTTGTCGTGCTATTTTATGTCGTTTTAAGTTTAATCGTTATCGGTACGTTCGGGTTTGAAGAAGCCTTAAATTTATTATCACCATTAATTGCCGTAGTCCAAACTTTTTCAACTGGCCAAGGTGTGTTTGAACGATTTGATTTATTCTTTTTAAGTTTTTGGCTTGCAGCTTTTTTAAAATTAACGATGATTCTTATTTGGTTTAGTTCATTTATTATTAAAGAAAGTATACCGAACATTTCTAAGCCGTTTACGATTTTTATCGTTGTTTTTTTAATGGGACTAGGGGCATTATTGATTCCAAATTACGATTATCAAGTATGGGGAATGCACCATCGAAACGCGGCATTTTATTCACTCATCCTGCCAATCTTTTTATTATCCTATTTATTGATTAAGAAAAGGAAGGATTCATAATGGTTAGGACGTTGTTAATTGCGGTGGTTCTTCTCATTGTTTTAACTGGTTGTTTATATGATTCACGTGAGCTTGATCATCGTTCTCTTATAATGGGGATGGCTATTGAAGAGGGAAAGGAACATCTTTTCTCGATTACAATCCAATTACCAGTATTAACACAGGGGACAGAGACAGGAACGGGGCCGAGTGCGAGAGAATTTGAAACATTTACTGCGGAAGCGGATACGTTATGGGATGCTTTAAGTGAACTTGAATCTGTAACGCCATCGATATTATTTTTCGGTCATATGAAAACCGTCATGATATCGGAAGCTGTGGCAAAGGAACATCTACCGAAAGTATTAGATTTATTAGCGCGTGAATCTTCAGTTGGAAGCCAAGTTTATTTACTTGTCATTGAGGGCTCTGCCAAAGAATTTTTGCAGGCAGAGTCACCGTTAGTTAGCTTACCGTCACTTTATGTGAATCGGTATTTTAGTTCAGATCAAAAATTATCGCGTTCTCAAGGAGTTAAGCTTTATGAGTATCGCAGAGATAGCAATACGATTTCCAATGTTGCTACTTTACCACTAGCAAAAATTGAGGACAACGTCATTAAGATTCAAGGGATGGCCTTTTTTAAAAATGATCACTTGGTCGAAAAATTACAAGGCAATCTAGTCGGATTAAGTGAGTTAATGAAGGAAGACCGTCTAGACTTTATGAATTATACAACCGTCGTTGAGGATCATAAGGTCAATTTAAGTAGGATTAAGTTAACACAGGACGTTGATTTTGATGAAACCAATCCGGTTCAATTTCACCTAAAGATTAAAGGAAAAGGTGAAGTTATTGCAATTGATGATATTAATAAAATGATAGATAACGAATTGATTGACAAGATAAATAAAAAAATGGAACAAGAAATAAAGACTGATATCGAACAATTAATAAATAAATTACAACAAAAAAACATCGAACCCTGGCTGATGGGACAGCGTATTTGGGGGCTGAACCCTTCCTATTTTAATAAGTTGAAATGGGAAGAAGAAGGATGGAAAAATGCCCAATTTACGGTTGACGTCAAATTCAATATAACGAATACAGGGCAACGAGATTTATTTACAAAAGAGAGAAAGGAACGTTGAGGAGGGTGTCTCGAAAGGCTAAGACACCCTGCAACGTAATGCTATACTTAAGAATAAAAACGGAAAACCGTTATTATTTCTTTTTTCGTTTTTGGTATGCTTGACGTTCCCATTTTTTTAGTGATGGATAAGGGTCAAAGGACCATTCAGTTCGACCATTATCACGGTACATACCGTAGTGGAGGTGAGGTGGGAATTTCCCTTGTGTTCCTGGCTTCCCGTAGCCTGAGCTTCCGCAGTAGCCAATAACGTCACCTGGTGCGACGATCGTACCTTCTTCAATTCCTTTTTCGAAACCACTTAGATGGGCGTAATAATGGTAGACGTTATCCAAATCGCGAATTCCAACTCGCCAGCCACCATACATGTTCCATCCTTTTATTTCAACGATACCGTAGGCTGTTGCACGAATTGGAACATTATAATTAGCAAAAATATCGGTACCTTCATGAATTCTGCGACCACCCCAGCCGCGTCGATCTCCCCACGTGTTGTTGTAACTGTAATTATAATTTAGTGGCATTGGAAAGGCGTGTTCATCTAACTCCAAAGTACCGAATTTTTCATAAACCTTAGCGTGTCCGTGGACAATATTAACGGACTTTTCCCGTTGGTAATACTCCCACAGAGCAATTCGAAAATCTTCTTCATCATACCCATACTTTTCAAGGTAACGAGCAAAGGTATACAGGACATCTTCATCGTCGTTACGATCCGCAATACCATCACCATTCCCATCAAGTCCAACCCCATCAAACATACTGATGGATAAAGGATTCGTATCATCTAAATCTGGGTTTAGAGGACCAGCCCATTGACTTGGTGCGTAAAAAATTGAGATTAACCCTTCTTCTGTCGGGCGATCTCGAATTGCTTTTCGTAAGCCGCGCTCATATGTATCAGCGGCAGCTAAATAATACCAAGGTACGTTTGTGAGGGTTTCTGTTTTTTTATAAAGAGCAAGTCGCTTTTCATATTTCTCTGCTGCTGTCATTTCTTCCTTCTCGGCTCCAAGTGTTGTAGGAGCAACGCTTAAGACAGAGAAAAGAAGGACGAAAATTAGTATTGCTTGCTTCATGCTCCAATCGACTCCTTTTTTTGTTTAACTTTGCATTCTTACTTATAGTCTGTAAAAAGTTCGTCAAAACATAGGTGAGAATCAATGGAAATTTTGAGCCGTACCTTGGTCATTTGTAGTAAATCATGATAAAGTAGGGAAGAGAGAGAAGAATAATAGTGAACTTTTTATTTTGTTGATTATTTGGCAATGGCCACTTTATGTGTCATTGATCGTTTCTAAAAGGGAATGAATGGAGTGAAAGAAATGGCTAAAAAAGAAGAACATCTCCGTAAGCCGGAATGGCTGAAAATAAAGCTTAATACGAATGAATCCTATACTGGGTTGAAAAAAATGATGCGTGAAAAAAAATTACATACTGTTTGTGAAGAAGCGCGTTGCCCTAATATTCATGAGTGTTGGGCTGTTAGAAAAACAGCGACGTTTATGATTCTAGGAGACATTTGTACACGCGCATGTCGTTTTTGTGCTGTAAAAACAGGTTTGCCGACAGAGCTTGACCTTCAAGAGCCAGAACGCGTTGCTGAGTCAGTTGAAACGATGGGGCTTAAACATGTCGTAATTACAGCTGTTGCACGAGATGACTTAAAAGATGGTGGTGCGGCCGTTTTTGCAGAAACAGTTCGGGCGATTCGTCGTCGCAACCCTTTCTGTACGATTGAAGTATTACCTTCAGATATGCTTGGTGACTTTAACAGTCTAAAAACATTAATTGATGCACGACCAAATATTATGAACCATAATATTGAAACGGTACGTCGTTTAACACCAAGAGTTCGGGCTAGAGCAACATATGAGCGAACGCTGGAATTTTTACGCCGTTCAAAAGAATTACAGCCTGATATTCCAACTAAATCTAGTTTAATGATTGGTTTAGGTGAGACAAAAGAAGAAATTATTGAAACGATGGATGACTTACGTGCAAGCGATGTAAATATTATGACGATCGGTCAGTATTTACAGCCAACGAGAAAGCATTTAAAAGTACAGAAGTATTATCATCCGGATGAGTTTGCAGAGCTTAAGGAAATCGCTTTGAGCAAAGGATTTAGCCATTGTGAGGCAGGCCCACTAGTCCGCTCCTCTTACCATGCTGATGAACAAGTAAATGAAGCACAAGTACGTGAAGAGGCTAAAAAGGTAGCTGAAGCGAAATCATAAAAATAATCTAAAAAAAGGAGATGCGTAAAAGCACTCCTTTTTTTGAGGTAAGAAAGTATAGAAGGAGCATCTATAAAAGAGTGCTTTATACAGACTTACATTTATGAATTAGTTGAAGCGTTTTGAAGACGCTGATGTTTTTGGCTCATTATTTTTAGATCATGATCGGTTTCCTCATCATATTTTCCTTGAGGTGATTGCTTCATTTCTTGTATCGTTTGTTCAATTGTCCGCTCATAAGCCGGGTCCGTGGAGGATTGTCCTTTAAAGCGTTCAATTTCGTCAAAATGATCGTGGTTATCTGTAATGAATACATCTAAATAGCGCGGTGCGATAGAAATCGCGCTCCGTTTTACTTGATCTGCCACGAGTTCACGATTTTCACGATCGCCGTTATAAGCCACTAAGACATATTTATCAGTCACTAATGTTGCAGCTTCTTCGACTGTTGGGTTCGTTAAAACTAAGCGCGTAATTCCCTCCGATAACCTGTTGCGATCAATGACTGGGTACAATTGTTGTCTGTCATCCTGCTGAACATCTTGTCGTTGAATGCGTGAATATCCATAATGTGCATAATCGTCAATATTTTCAGCTTGAGTCATTTGATAATGGCTCCGAGTTGCAACTTGATCATTTGTATTTGCAGTACGCTGAAGGTTCGTTGGTTGTTCCCCTGCATTCATTTGGCAGCCAGTCATTAGAACGACGCTTGTTAATCCGGTGACTAGCCATGATTTTTTTATCATTAGAATGATCCCTCCTCTTTTACAGAATGACCCGAAAGAAACAATTTTACAGCTAGAAAATGCTGGTGAAGCAATCAAACTCAAATCGTAAAAGAAATCCATTCTTGTGGTACAATAGGAATAGCAAAAAATAAAGAGGTGAGCCCGCTATGGTTCGCATACAAGATATGCAATTTGAGGTTGTTGAAAATGTAAAGGACGGCTGGAACGAAGAGGCCTTTAAGGAAAGATATAGCGATGTTCTCAATAAATACGACTATATTGTTGGGGATTGGGGTTATAGTCAGCTTAGGCTTCGCGGTTTTTTTGAGGATAAACATAAAAAGTCTACATATGATACGAAAATTAGCACATTACCCGAGTATTTGTATGAGTACTGTAACTTCGGTTGTGCCTATTTCGTTTTAAGACGAGTAAAGGAAAAGGTGGAAAACGTCTAAAAACCATCTTTTGAGGAATCCCCCCTAAAAGATGGTTTTATGATTTAGATAACCTCATGTAAAAAGGAGCGCAATTCTTCTGCATCTTCTTCATCTAACTGGTAGGCATGCTCTAAATAACCTGGCTCTTCCAAATCGTCTTCGCCGATAATCGCGAATCGATTCGATTGGACGTCTAGGACAAGCTGCTTTCCATAATATCGTGATGAAGAGATAATTGCTAAATCAAAGCGTTGATGTTCTCCCATGAAGCTTACGAATCGAGTTCGTGTTTCTTCTACATCATCGTAAAGGTAAAAACGTTCAGACATTCGTTCTTGCCCCTTTCTAGTTCATTACATTCATTTTAACATGCAACGACAAGGGGTGCGAATGATTCAGTCGTTTTATAATGGATAAACTGATTAGAAAAGGTGATATGAATGTATTTTGTCGATCGAGAAAAAATCGAGCAAACGTTACGGTACTACGAGGACCTAGTACAACTACTTAACGAAGATAAACAATTTACCACTCGTTTAGACAGACTCGCTTTAGAACGGGTCTCTTATGTTATCATTGAATCAATTATTGATGTAGGTAATAGCATGATTGACGGTTTTATTATGCGTGATCCTGGGAGCTATGAAGATATTATTGATATATTAGAGGATGAATCCGTCATTCCAGCGGAGGATGCAAAGGCGTTAAAGGAAGTTGTTCGATGTCGTAAAAGTTTAGTCCAAGATTACGCAAACATTGACCATTCGCTTCTAGAATCAACTATTAGACAGCATATTTTCGCCCTGATTCAGTTCCCTAAAGCTGTTCGGAGGTATTTAGTCGAGGAACTTGGACCGGTATCAGCTTTTTTACCTGAGGATGGAAAAAAAGGCTAAACTGCTCAAAAGGAAAGGTGATGGTGTTGACCAAAGGTGCTAGTTCTACAAGAGAAACGATCTTAACGATGTTAAAGCAAAGAAAGGAGCAGACTGTTTCCGAACTTGCTAAGGATTTAGGCCTTACAGAAATGGCTGTACGCCGTCACCTGCAAGGCTTAGAGGTTGAGGGCTTGATTGAGGCGCGGATTGTACGTCAATCGATGGGGCGGCCACTTCATAAATATTTTTTAACGGAACAAGGAAAAGAAAGCTTTCCTCGTAATTATGGCAGTTTAACGGTAGATTTTTTAAAAGACCTAGAAGAGTTAAGTGGACAAGAGGTAATTACGCAGCTCTTCGAGAAAAGAAAAGAGCGATTACAGGAAAAATACATCCAAACTATGAATGGGACCTTCGAAGAGCGGGTCGAAGCTTTAGCGAAGATTCAAAATGAAAATGGCTATATGGTCGAAGTAGAAAAGCAGGAAGATGGGACATTTCGATTTACTGAGTACAATTGCCCAATTGCGAAAGTCGCGAAAGAGTATCCTGTCGCCTGTTCTTGTGAGCACGAGCTTTTTCAAGTACTTCTTAATACGGATGATATTCAGCAAGTCAGCTGTGTCGCGAAAGAAGATTCAACGTGCTGTGAATATATGTTAAAGAAAAATAAATAACAGATGCCGTTTACAAGGCAACTTTAAAGATAAGAAAAGGTGTGACAAATTTGCCGACATACAAAGGATTTCTCATTGATTTAGATGGAACGATGTACCGTGGAACAGAAAAAATAGACGAAGCTGTTCAATTTGTTAAGGAGCTTGAACGTCGAGGGTTGCCCTATTTATTTGTGACAAACAATTCTACAAAGCGCCCAGAGGATGTTGCTGATGTGTTAAAAGGGATGGATGTGCCGGCGACACCGGAGCATATTTTTACAACAAGTATGGCAACTGCAACCTTTATCGCTGAAAGAAAAAAGCAAGCTCGTGTCTACATGGTGGGAGAACAAGGCTTAAAATATGCCTTAGAGGCAGCTGGCCATGAAATTGTTGAAAAGGATGCAGACTTTGTTGTCATGGGGCTAGATCGCCAAATTACATATGAAAAACTAGCCGGAGCTGCGCTAAATGTACGTGCGGGGGCAACCTTCATTGCGACAAATGGTGATGTAGCCCTTCCAACTGAAAGAGGACTGCTCCCAGGTGCAGGATCGATTATATCGGTTGTGAGTGTTTCAACTGGAGTTCAGCCAACCTTTATCGGAAAACCTGAATCCATAATTGTTGAGCAGGCATTAGAAGTAATCGGAACAAAAAAGGAAGACACCTTAATGGTCGGCGATAATTATGATACAGATATTTTAGCTGGGCTACGAGCGGGAATGGATACCCTCATGGTCTACACCGGCGTTTCAACAAAAGAACAAATGGCACAAAAAGAGCAAAAACCAACGATCGCGATTGATTCTTTAGCAGAATGGACATTTGAATAAGAAAGAATAAAACCTGGCATTTTCGTGCCAGGTTTTTTTAGTGCACATTTGATGATAATATCAGAATTTTTGATGATAAAATTATATTTTTGATGATAAACAGATCATTTTCGCTGATAAATGGTCCGATTTCGCTGATAACTCCCTCCCGCTGGAGAATGTACTCTAATCATGTGCTGTGGGTGAAAGGGGAAAATCGAGCATC
This sequence comes from Halalkalibacter urbisdiaboli, assembly GCF_002156385.1. Taxonomy (GTDB): domain Bacteria; phylum Bacillota; class Bacilli; order Bacillales; family Bacillaceae_D; genus Halalkalibacter_A; species Halalkalibacter_A urbisdiaboli. Next base: position 609,292 of record NZ_MVJM01000002.1, on the reverse strand, counting down.
TAATTTAATTTCTGGCGTCCCTAGTAAAAGGAAAGGAGGAAAAGGCAGGCTTTTCTTGATTAAAGCCTTTTACCAGGGGAAGAGAGCGAAGATGGTGGGAAGCAAGAAAGACTACCCCCTCCCGCCGGAGAATGTACTCTAATCATGGGCTGTGGGTGAAAGGGGAAAATCGAGGATCTAATTTAATTTCTGGCGGCCCTAGTAAAAGGAAAGGAGGAAAATGCAGGCATTTCTTGATTAAAGCCTTTTACCAGGGGAAGAGAGCGAAGATGGTGGGAAGCAAGAAAGACTACCCCCTCCCGCCGGAGAATGTACTCTAATCATGGGCTGTGGGTGAAAGGGGAAAATCGAGGATCTAATTTAATTTCTGGCGGCCCTAGTAAAAGGAAAGGAGGAAAATGCAGGCATTTCTTGATTAAAGCCTTTTACCAGGGGAAGAGAGCGAAGATGGTGGGAAGCAAGAAAAACTAGCCCCTCCCGCCGGAGAATGTACTCTAATCATGTGCTGTGTGTGGAAGGGGAAAATCGAGCATCTAATTTAATTTCTGGCGGGAGGGAGTTTTTCTAGTCATTCTACATTTTCAGCTCGGTGGGCAAGGCGGCTGGAGGCTGCTGCTGCGATTGCTCCAACGATATCATCGAGAAAGGTGTGGCATTTGTCACCTTCTTTGTCATTAAGCATTTCGAGAATGCCAGGTTTTTGTTTATCGATGTATCCGTAGTTTGTGAATCCGATTGAGCCATAGACGTTCACAATCGATAAAGCAATAATCTCATCGACTCCATATAGTCCTTCATCCCGTTCAATGATTCCAAGTAGAGGTTGTTCTAATTTTCCTTGCTCGGCTAATAAATCAAGCTGGATGCCTGTTAAAATTGCATTTTGTACTTCGCGCTTCGCTATGACAGCATCTACATTTTCAAGACATGTGTCAAGCTCTAGATTAGGATGGTACTTCACCTGCAAAAAGTAAACAAGCTCTGCAATATCATTTAAGGTAACTCCTCGTTCTGTTAACCATTGGCGAGCTTTTTCTTCTACTGCATTTATTTTTTTCTCTGTCATTCATACACCTCCAACGTTTACCTCGTCCTGCCATGTCCTGAAGACAAAAAGGATGTTACTAGTCTACGACATTCAAACACATTTTATGCACATAGGTCATAGACTAAAAAAAGGTAGGCGAATGAAGGAGGGGAGCCTATGTTTGAACGAAATATTTATGACTACTATCATTTATACTGTGATTCAAGATTTACAATTGGTGAGTATGAAGGGTTTCAAGCTGGCGGAATGTCTTATCTTCTGCTCCCAAAGGAAGAGTGCGCTTCAAATGAACAGGAGATGTTAAAGTATGCAGAATATCTCCGTTCAATAGGTGATACCAGCGTACTTGAGCTGCAACCAACCGTTTATCAAAGTCATGTTGGCTTGGTGGATGGACAGGATGTGTATGTATGTGCCTTACCGGTCAATGATAATCGCCAAGCCTTTCGGGTCAATACGGATGATGAAAAAGGGGCTCATTTAGCAGCAATTCATTATTACGGAAAACAAATGCCAGTACACCAAAAGACATTCGATTATTACGGGCAATGGCATAACCTATGGCAAAAGCGCTTAGAGCAGCTTGAAGACTGGTATCAGCAAGTGTTAGCGCAGGGACCGCAAACGATTGTCGATGAATCGTTCTTATTTACTTACCCTTATTTTATGGGACTAACCGAAAACGCCATTCAGTATGTCGTGGATGCCAATTACGATGACCGGGGTAAGGAGCAGGAAAAAGGGACGATCTGCCACCGACGGTTTACGGATCAAACATGGTTAACGTTATCGGAGAACGGCGATATTGTAAAAAAGCCGACGGAATTTGTTTATGATCACTCTTGTCGCGATATAGCTGAATGGATCAGAAGTCATCGAGCATCACAAGACTGGAGGGAGATCCTTTCCTTTTTAGAGGGCTATGAGCAATATGAACCGCTCTCGACGTATGGCTGGAGACTAACGTATGCGCGACTACTTTTTCCATTGCATTACTTTGAAACGATTGAGAGCTATTACCGAACACAGCTTCCGGAAAGAAAACAATTTTATGGTGAGCAGTTTATGGCCTTGTTAGAAAATGAAATTGAAAATGAACGCTTTCTTGAGTTCTTTTCCGAGCGTATTCGTTTGCCTAGAACAAGAGGGATGACCCCTTCAATTGATTGGATTTAATAAAGTTTTTTCAAAAGAGTCACTCCGTTAAAGTAGGGTGGCTCTATTCGTTTTGATGTACATTAAACATTAGGGAAGGAAAGAATCTTTACATATGTAGATGGTACATAATAGTCACATGCCTTTTTCAAAAAAACTTTTCAAAATATGATGAAATAGCCCTTGTGTTCTAAGGGAATCAGGTCTATAATGTCCATTATAGAAAAACAACTGTTCATTTTAGAGATACAAAAAGATGGGTTGGAAGATTGGAGTGTAGTGAGAATGACAAATGTTGTCCGTGTTGGGTTATTAGGTCTTGGTACAGTGGGAACTGGGGTTGTTTCCATAATTCAACGACATCAGGAAGAATTGCAGCATCAAGTAGGTTGTCCAGTTGAAGTTAGAAAAGTGCTCGTTCGTAACAAGAATAAAGCACGTAATATAGAGCTTGCAAAAGAAATTGTAACAGAAGATATTGAAGAGATCCTTTCTAATCCAGAAATTGACGTTGTTATTGAAGTCATGGGTGGGATGGAGCAAACGAAGGAGCATATTGCTCGTGCCCTACAAGCCAAAAAACACGTCGTAACAGCAAATAAAGACTTATTGGCTGTTCATGGTGCTGAGCTTCTTAAAATTGCAGCAGAGAATGGCTGTGACCTTTTTTATGAAGCAAGTGTAGCGGGAGGCATTCCAATTTTAAGAAGCCTATCAGATGGACTTTCAGCTGACAGAATTACTAAAATGATGGGGATTGTGAATGGAACGACGAATTATATTTTAACGAAAATGAGCCAAGAAGGCAGTTCATATGAAGATGTATTAAAGCAAGCACAAGAGCTTGGCTTTGCTGAAGCGGATCCAACGTCCGATGTTGAAGGACTTGATGCTGCAAGAAAGATGGCGATTTTAGCATCATTAGGATTTTCAACGGAAGTGAGCTTTGACGATGTGACTGTTCGAGGGATTTCAGCAGTAACAGAGGCAGACCTTCATTATTGTGAGCAGCTTGGCTATACAATGAAGCTAATTGGTTTAGCGCAACGTGATGATAATCGGATTGAAGTAAGTGTTCAACCAACATTACTACCGACTGAGCATCCACTTGCTTCTGTGCATAATGAATATAATGCGGTATATGTTTACGGAGAAGCGGTTGGTGAAACGATGTTTTATGGTCCAGGAGCAGGTTCATTGCCAACAGCAACAGCAGTTGTCTCCGATTTAGTAACAGTTATGAGAAATATGCGTCTTGGTGTAACGGGACATAGCGTGTTAGTTCCGCTACATGAAAAAGTACTAAAAGAAGCAAATGAAATTGAAGCAAAACATTTCTTACGCTTACGTGTTTTAGATAAAGCGGGAACATTCTCGACGATTACGTCTCTATTTGCTGAATTCGAAGTCAGCTTTGAAAAATTATTGCAGCTTCCAGTCGAAGGGGAAGAGGTTGCAGAGGTTATTATTATTACGCATAAAACAAGCGAAGAAAATTACGAAAAATTGTACCAGCGCCTAACCGCTCTAGATGTGGTAGAATCAGTAGAGAGCAGTTATCGAGTTGAGGGAGGAAATTAAGAATGAGCAGTTGGAAAGGTTTATTACACGAATATAAAGAATTTTTACCGGTGAATGAAAATACACCAATGCTTTCATTAAATGAAGGGAACACGCCACTTGTACCACTTGAGCATTTATCAAAAGAGTGGGGCGTTGACATTTATGTAAAGTACGAAGGAGCGAACCCAACAGGATCATTTAAAGATCGTGGGATGGTTATGGCAGTTGCGAAAGCAAAAGAAGAGGGCAGCAAGGCGATTATTTGTGCGTCAACTGGAAACACTTCTGCTGCAGCGGCAGCCTTCGGAACAAGAGCAGGTCTTCGCTGTGTCGTAGTTATTCCAGAAGGCAAGATTGCCCTTGGAAAGCTAGCACAAGCGGTTATGTATGGTGCTGAGGTACTTGAAATTAAAGGGAACTTCGATAATGCACTTGATATCGTTCGTTCTATTAGTGAAAAAGAAGATATCACGCTTGTTAACTCAGTGAATCCTTACCGTATCGAAGGACAAAAGACAGCAGCGTTTGAAGTGGTTGATGCATTAGGCCAAGCGCCAGATGTACTTTGTATTCCTGTTGGTAATGCGGGTAATATTACTGCCTACTGGAAAGGCTTTAAAGAATACAATGAGAAAAAGGGGACAGGACTTCCGCAAATGCGTGGATTTGAAGCAGAGGGTGCAGCAGCTATCGTACGTGGTGAAGTCATTCCTGAGCCTGAAACAGTAGCAACAGCGATTCGTATCGGGAATCCAGCGAGCTGGGATAAAGCAGTCGCTGCGTCTGAAGAATCAAACGGTAAAATTGATTTCGTCACTGATGAAGAGATTCTTGAAGCATATCAGCTTTTAGCAAAGCGCGAAGGTGTTTTCGCTGAGCCTGCGTCTTGCGCATCAATTGCTGGCTTGAAAAAGCAAATCGAGTCTGGTGAAATTAAAAAAGGATCAAAGGTTGTATGTGTATTAACAGGTAATGGCCTAAAAGATCCAAACACGGCTATGGATACAGTATCGGTTAAACCAACTGTTCTTCCAAATGACGAAGAAGCATTCCTTTCTTACCTTAAGGGCGGTGTGAAGTCATGAGCGTAACACCATTTGTCGTGACGGTGCCTGGCAGTACAGCCAACCTAGGCCCAGGTTTTGACTCTGTCGGCCTTGGAGTAAACCGTTACTTGACACTTGTCGTCAAGGAAGCAGATGAATGGTTTTTTCACTCAGACTCAGAAGATTTACAGGATGTTCCATCGGGAGAGGATAACTTAATCTGTGAAGTAGCAAAGCACGTGGCTGCCGACTTAGGAAAAACACTTTCTCCATGTGAAGTAAAAATGACAAGTGATATTCCATTAGCTCGTGGTCTAGGCAGCAGTGCAGCGGCGATTGTAGCTGGTATTGAACTTGCAAATCAACTTCTTGGTGACGTATTAACTGACGAACAAAAGGTACGTTATGCAAGTGTATGGGAAGGGCATCCGGATAATGTTGCTGCTTCTGTCTATGGTGGTCTTGTCATCGGGACTCATACAGAGGAAGCAACAAATGTACTATTTGGTGGAGTGCCTGAAGTTGATTTAGTCTTTTTAATTCCAACCGAAGAGTTGAAAACAAAAAAGGCGCGAGGTGTCTTGCCAGAAACACTAACTCACCGTCAAGCAGTCCGAGGAAGTAGTGTCGCAAATGTCCTCGTTGCATCCATCCTTCAAGGGAACTGGGAGCTTGCTGGTAAAATGATGAGTGAGGATGTTTTTCACCATCCGTACCGAAACAAACTTGTTCCTCATTTAGATGAAGTGATCGATGTTGTCTTACATGAAACGGACGCATACGGAGCAGCCTTAAGTGGAGCTGGCCCGACTATGCTATGCTTGGCGCCTGTAAACAAAGGTCATGAGATTAAAAGCATTCTTCAACGCCGTTTTCCGAGCTTTGAAGTCGATGTTCTTTTACCTGCAAAACAAGGAATTAAAGTAGAAGCTCTTACTTCGTTAACAGAAGCATAATTAAATCGCTTGTAGGGCATACCAAAAACAAATATGTTGGAGGTATGCCCTATGTTGGATTTACAGCAACTAAAAGAAGGTCAGTCTGTGTATGTGATATACCGAAACCCACATACACAATCGGTACAAACGATCCAAGAAGCGATGGTTGCCCGTGATCCAATGGATCCAAACCAGCTATCCTTACTTATCCACGACTTCTACCATCCAATTGAAGCCAATGACGCTATCTTCTCCACCCAAGAAGAAGCCCAACAACTCTACGACCAATATATGATGTAAAAGAGGGAATTATGAAAGGCGGTGTATCCTTTCCTAATTCCCTCTTCGCATGAGCGAAGCCGCTGCAAGCACTTAAAGTTGGACGAGCGATCTTCTCGTCCAACGAGCATCGAGCGGAGCCATGCGAAAAAAAGAAAGGCGGTGTATCCTTTCCTAATTCCCTCTTCGCATGAGCGAAGCCGCTGCAAGCACTTAAAGTTGGACGAGCGCTCTTCTCGTCCAACGAGCATCGAGCGGAGCCATGCGACAAAAAGAAAGGCGGTGTATCCTTTCCTACTTCCCTCTTCGCATGAGCGCAGCCGCTGCAAGCACTTCAAGTTGGACGAGCCGTTTTTCCGTCCTACGGGCATCGAGCGGAGCCATGCGACAAAAAGAAAGGCGGTGTATCCTTTCCTACTTCCCTCTTCGCATGAGCGCAGCCGCTGCAAGCACTTCAAGTTGGACGAGCCGTTTTTCCGTCCTACGGGCATCGAGCGGAGCCATGCGACAAAAAGAAAGGCGGTGTATCCTTTCCTAATTCCCTCTTCGCATGAGCGAAGCCGCTGCAAGCACTTAAAGTTGGACGAGCGCTCTTCTCGTCCAACGAGCATCGAGCGGAGCCATGCGAAAAAAAAAAGAAAGGCGGTGTATCCTTTCCTAATTCCCTCTTCGTTACCTAAACTAAAAAAGAAAACGCCCAATAAATGGGCGTTTTACTATCAATACTGACATAAGAAGTTAGCCAAGCCGTTTGGCTCGGATTAATTTAGAATACTTGCTCGATTTCCTTTACTCCAGGAACCTCTTCAAGAAGTGCACGCTCAATCCCTGCTTTTAGCGTAATTGTTGAGCTTGGGCAAGAGCCGCATGCACCGAGAAGACGAACTTTTACGATGCCATCTTCTACTTCTACAAGTTCAACGTCCCCGCCATCACGAAGCAAGAAAGGACGAAGCTTATCTAATACTTCTTGTACTTGTTCAAACATTTCAGTACTTGTTTCCATTAAGAACAACTCCTTTCTATCCTTATTATAATAGTGATGATAAAAAAAATCCATGAATCTGCAAACTTTTGTACGTCTTGCCTTTTTAAATGACAAAACTGACAAAATGATGATAAATTTTAAAAAATGATGATACCTCAGAAAAAAATGATGATAATTCGCGGAAAAATGATGATAACTCCGAAAAAATGATGATAAAATCACATTTGGCCACATTTTAAAAAAAGGGGGGACTAAGATGAAGAAGCCTACCGTCGAGCTTGTTGTATTTGGAGCAGAAAATAAATGTGCAAGCTGTGTTCATTTACCGAGTGCGTTTGAAACGAAGGAGTGGCTTGAAGCAGCTTTAACACGAAAATACCCAGAAAAAATTTTTCACATTCGATATGTGGATATTGAAGAACAGGTAGGTGAAAAGGACCGTCAGTATGCTGAGGCAATTTTGAACGATGAATATTTTTACCCTTTAGTTGTTCTTGGTGGTGAAGTTGTAGCTGAAGGGAACCCGAATTTAAAAACGATCTATCAAAAAATTGAGGAATGTCCTTAAAGGGTTTTCTAAAAGGAAAAGACCAAACCTCTGAGGTTTGGTCTTCCTAATGATATGATTAACCTGAATGATGTTTATACATCCATAAAACGCCACTCTTTAAAACACGAGGAACACGGCCGAGTAAAGTGCGTTCCCCCATTAAACCAAATCCGTGTTTTTTCCCAAGAGAACCTAACACACCTTTTAGTTTGATTCGTGGTAGCTCTTCTGGCAATGGTTCACCATTCCATTGTTTTTTTAAAATCGTGACAATTTGTTCTGCTTGCCCTTCTGCTAGCTGTGCGCTTGGTGCATGAGGTAAGCTAGCACAATCACCGACAACAAATACATTTTCGTCTGTTGGAAGGAAATGCTGTGGTGTTAAAACGACACGACCTTGTGAATCCTTTTCGACATCGAGATTCCGAACAACCTCCACAGGTTGAATACCTGCCGTCCAGATTATCGCATCACTTTCAATTCTTTCATCATGGTTATAAAGTGCACCTTCTTCGACCTTTGTGATGTTTGACTTATTTTGTACATCTACCCCGTGGTCAATAAACCAATTTTGAACATAGGTGCTCAATCTTCTTGGAAACATGGAGAGGATAATTTCACCTCTATCGAACAATCGAATCGTTAAATCAGGTCGGCTTTCACGAAGCTCACTAGCCAATTCGACTCCACTCAAGCCAGCTCCAACGATGGAAACAACACCCTCTGGTCGAACATTATTTAAGGCTTCATATGTTCTACGAGTTGCTCCCATTGTTTGAATGCTGTACGTATGCTCAGGTGCACCTGGGACATTGTGATATTTATCCTCGCAGCCTAGGCCGATAATTAATGTGTCGTATGAAACATGCTCACCTGTTTCTAACTCGACGGATTTTTCAGCTAAATGAATATTCGTAATCGTACCGTATTTAATTGTCAATCTAGGATCATCTGGGAAATCGACACGAAGATGTTTATCGGGTGCCGTTCCAGCTGCAAGGGCATAATATTCCGTTTTTAAACAGTGGTAAGGCAGTCGGTCAATTAATGTTATCTCGATGTTATCGGGCAATTCATTTGGAAGAAGGCGTTGTAATATCCGCATTCCGCCATATCCTCCACCTAAAAGGACTAGTTTTTTCATACGTGGATGTCTCCTTTTTTCTATGATTGCATCTAAGCTCGCTTCGACCAAAGCTATCACTTTTGTGAGCAGCTGTGCCTTTGTTGGTTCGTTTGCAAACGTTTGTAGCCCATAGGATACATGGCTGTTTAATATATGGCTCCATGTATAAAGAGAGGCGGACCGGTTAACCTCTCCACGCTCTTGGGCTTGTTGGACTAGCTGTTCCCAATGAGGTAATAGTAATTGTTCATTTTCCATAACATGCTTCCAAATTTGAATCGTTAATTTAGGGTGAATGTCATAATCAGTTAAAATAAAATTTAAATAAGCACGCATCCTTACTAATAACGGGCGATGAACTAGATGCCGTTGTTGAATATATGGAAGCACTTCTTGTAGACGGTCATTAGCAAGTGAATGCATAATGGACTCTTTTGTCGGGAAATGATTAAAAAACGTCCCCTTCGCTACATTTGCAGCCTTTGTTATTTCAAGTACGGTTGTGTGAGCAAATCCTTTTTCACGAAAAAGTTCTAAAGCTGCTCGCTCGATCCGTTCTTTTGTCTGTTTCTTTTTTGCTCGTTCACTCATGACGTCGCTCCTCATAAAAATGACCCTGGTCAGTTTTGATTATAACGACTCATTTGGATAGAAACAACAACTTTGTGAAGAATTTTTGACTTTTTTTATTTTCTGATTTGTTTTTAATTGTCTTTACCTTCTTAGGATGAACATCATTGACTTCTATTATTTGTAGGAGTAGCATAGATGATGAAGAAAATAGAGGTGAAAGTATGCGTCCGATCATTGAATTTTGTTTAAGTAACTTAGCAAGTGGTACTCAAAAGGTAATGGAAGAGCTTGAAAAGGATCCGAATTTAGATATTATTGAGTACGGATGCCTCGGTAATTGTGGAAATTGTGCACGCACTCCTTTTGCGCTAGTTAACGGGGAGTTTGTATCAGGTGAAACCAATGAAGAATTACTTGAAAATATACATGATTTTCTAGAGGAAAACATGATGATTTAAAACAGGCTTCTAGCATACACTAGAAGCTTTTTTTTGAAAAACTTTGAACGGGTTCACTTATAGATTAGGTGTTTGGAAGGGGAGAAACTCATGAGTGTTGTACCATTTCAAAACACGTGGCCTTATGAGAAGCAATATAATGATATTTATTTGCATCAATGTCCGTATTGTGGAAGTGATCAGGTATTAACACATATGAAGCCACGTGATTTAAATCGAGCAAAGGAAGGGATCAAAACGATTCTGATTTTACCTTGCTGTAATAGTAAGATGACGATATTAGAAGCTGATGATGATTATTTTTGGACAACAGATGCACTACGAAAGTGAGGAAAAACGATGAAGTTTACGAAAATGCACGGATTAGGGAATAGCTATATTTATGTTGACTTATTCAAAGAGACAGTAGACGAGGCTCAGTTAGCCCCACTGGCGATTGAAGTGGCAGATAAAAATAAAGGAATTGGCTCTGACGGTCTTATTCTCATATGTCCATCCGAGAAAGCCCCTGTAAAAATGCGGGTATTTAATAATGACGGCTCAGAAGCGAAGAATTGTGGAAACGGATTACGCTGTGTAGCGAAATTTGCATATGAGCATGGGTATGTAGAAGGTGAAACATTTTTGATTGAAACGTTAGGTGGCATGGTCGAAGCAACGGTTATTACTAATGGAACCCGTGTCACAAGCGTAACGGTAAATATGGGTCAACCGCGTTTAAAGCGTGAAGAGATTCCGATGACGGGGGAAGCAGTAGCCCAAGTTGTAGCAGAGAAAATTGATGTGAATGGGCAATCCTTTGAGTTAACTGCCGTTTCAATGGGAAATCCCCATGCCGTGATGTTTGTTGACAATATTGAGAGTGCATCAGTTGAGGAAGTAGGGCCACTATTGGAAAAACATGAGCGCTTTCCAGATTGGGTGAATGTTGAATTTGTGGAGGTCGTCAGTCAAGAGGAATTGCATTTTCGGGTATGGGAGCGCGGCTCTGGAATTACTCAAGCATGTGGAACAGGGGCATGTGCTGCCGTTGTTGCTGCCGTATTAAACGGACATGTCAAAAAAGAGCAGCCAGTCGTGGTCCATTTACTTGGCGGTGATTTAACGATTGAGTGGAAAGCCAACGACGACGTGCTGATGACAGGGGCTGCAGAGGTTATTTGTGAAGGTGTGTTTGAGCGTAGATAGAAGACATGTCGTTAACCTTTTCACTTTTTGAGCAGATGCATAAGTTTTGATGAAAAAAAAAGCGACATATCGGAAGCCATTACTACTTGATGTGACCCCCTAAAGTTAGAGTTTTATATTAAGCTGCTAATTGGCTGGTATGAATACGGTATTGAACCGGATTCATGCCTGCCAATTTTTGCTTTATGCGTTTGTTATTATAATAATTGATATAGTCTTCAATTCTCTTTTTTAATTTCTCAAATGAGCAGAGTGCCTCACCATAATACATTTCTTGTTTTAATAATCCGAAAAAGCTTTCCATAGGTGAATTGTCTAAGCAATTTCCTTTTCGTGACATACTCTGGAACACCTTATGTTTCTTTAGAGTTTTTACCCATTTTTTATGTTGATAATGCCAGCCTTGATCAGAATGAACAGTCGTTCTATACCTTGAATCTTTTACTATTTCTAAAGCTTCCTCAAGAGGTTTAAGAGCCAATTCTAAGGTTGGACGCATATTTATCTCATAAGAAAGAATTTCGCCATTAAACAAGTCCATAATTGGATTTAGGTACAGTTTTACACCATCTGAGCACTTGAATTCTGTGATATCTGTTGTTAATTTCTGATGACACACACTTGTGTGAAACCGACGATTGATAAGGTTCTTGGCAACAGTTCCAATTGTTCCTTTGTAAGAACTATATTTTCGTGACTTTCTACTAAATTTCTTGCATTTAAGCCCAAGTTTATTCATGATGCGTTGAACCTTCTTGTGATTCACTTTGAGCCCATCTTGTTTTAACTCCAAACAGATACGACGATACCCATAATTCCCATTATGTTCCTCAAACTTGGATTGGATGCATTCCTCGAGTTTCTGATTCGGATTCTCCTTCTTGATCTCTTTTATATGATAATGGTAGGAGGAATCAGGAATTCCGACTCTTTGTAGAACATCTTTTAGTTTGAACTTTTCTTTGAGTTCGAATGATAACGCTGCTTGTGCTTTTCGAGATAGCCCTCCGGATCCATCTGAAAAGCTCGCAACTTTTTTAAGTATTCTACCTCTAAACGTAGGAGCTCGTTCTCTCTTTCAAGCTTTTGTTCATACGTCATTTCTTTTTCTGTACGTTGTTTTTTTATATTTTTAGCTTTATCAGACATGGGTAGTCTTCCTTTCGTTCTATCCAGGGCTTCAGCACCATCTTCCAAAAAAGCTTTCTTCCATGCACCTATCATCGAAGGGGTGGACAATCCAAAGTAAATAGCGGTATCCATCTCTGAAGATCCTGTTCTTTTCATAAAGCTTAATACATCGAGTTTGAATTGGACAGAAAAAGTTTCCCTCTTACTCTTTTTCATCAAACCTGTCGTCCCAAATTTATCGTAAACTTTCACCCATTTTTTTATGGCAGTGCTGTCATTCATACCGTGTTTTTTTGCCAACCTGTCAAACGATAAATGTCCTTTTTGATACTCATGTACCATCATTAATTTAAATTGGTCACTATATTTAGCCATAAAAAACACACCCCAAAGTCAGATTGTTAACTCTAACTTTTGGGGTGCAGTTCACTTTTTCAGTGCCCTCAAAAACCTACCTTTTTCAGTGGCTCTTATTAAGTAGCAACGGCTCCACACGTTGCTCGCTTCTATGAGAAATCCACTCATAGTAGGCTTTTTAAAAAGATTACAACGGCTCCACACATTGCTTAGAGGCACTGAAAAAGGGAAAAGCACCCTTTTTCAACGTCCTCGCATATTGCCACTTTTTTTAATAGGTTTTAACGGTGTTATAGAAAGTGTCGCGTTCAATAGGGGTTTTATTCGCACTTTTAATGAGGTGAATTAATTCATCTCGTGTTATCCCTTGTGATGTTAATGCGCCAACAGAGTGAGAAATTCGTTCCTCAATTAACGTACCATGGATGTCACTAGAGCCAAAAGCAAGCGCCATTTGTGTAAGCTGAACGCCGATATTAATCCAATACGCTTTAACATGGTCAAAGTTATCGAGCATTAAGCGACTAATTGCTAGCGTACGCATATCGTCAAATGCAGACGTACGGCGTTTTAAGTTGGCATTAATGCTTCGAGGCTGCATTGCTAAAGGAATGAACACCATGTAACCATTGGTACGATCTTGAAGCTGACGAAGACGATCCATATGAATTAGACGCTCTTCTAACGTTTCGATTGAACCGTAAAGCATCGTTGCATGTGTTTTTAATCCTAATCCATGAGCAATTTCGTGCGCTTCAAGCCACTGATCCGTTGATGCCTTATCAGGACTCATTTTTTCACGATAGCGCTCTGTTAAAATTTCTGCTCCCCCGCCTGGAAGAGTATCAAGACCAGCTTTAATTAATTCTTCAAGAACTTCTTTCATTGATAAACCAGAGATACGAGAGAAAAATTCAATTTCAGCACCAGTGTAAGCTTTCACTGTCACTTTAGGATAGTGCTTTTTTAAAGTCCGAATCGTATCTAAGTAATAATCAAACGGTACTTCGTGATTATGCCCACCAACGATATGGAATTCACGGATGTTATCATTCCAGCGCTCCTCAACGTATTTTAGCAACGCCTCGCCATCCATGGTATAGGCACGTAATA
>NZ_MVJM01000002.1:595402-595647 GCF_002156385.1 Halalkalibacter urbisdiaboli | reverse complement strand
GCTTTTTTTTGAAAAACTTTGAACGGGTTCACTTATAGATTAGGTGTTTGGAAGGGGAGAAACTCATGAGTGTTGTACCATTTCAAAACACGTGGCCTTATGAGAAGCAATATAATGATATTTATTTGCATCAATGTCCGTATTGTGGAAGTGATCAGGTATTAACACATATGAAGCCACGTGATTTAAATCGAGCAAAGGAAGGGATCAAAACGATTCTGATTTTACCTTGCTGTAATAGCGTA
>NZ_MVJM01000002.1:466920-593870 GCF_002156385.1 Halalkalibacter urbisdiaboli | reverse complement strand
CGATTGATAAGGTTCTTGGCAACAGTTCCAATTGTTCCTTTGTAAGAACTATATTTTCGTGACTTTCTACTAAATTTCTTGCATTTAAGCCCAAGTTTATTCATGATGCGTTGAACCTTCTTGTGATTCACTTTGAGCCCATCTTGTTTTAACTCCAAACAGATACGACGATACCCATAATTCCCATTATGTTCCTCAAACTTGGATTGGATGCATTCCTCGAGTTTCTGATTCGGATTCTCCTTCTTGATCTCTTTTATATGATAATGGTAGGAGGAATCAGGAATTCCGACTCTTTGTAGAACATCTTTTAGTTTGAACTTTTCTTTGAGTTCGAATGATAACGCTGCTTGTGCTTTTCGAGATAGCCCTCCGGATCCATCTGAAAAGCTCGCAACTTTTTTAAGTATTCTACCTCTAAACGTAGGAGCTCGTTCTCTCTTTCAAGCTTTTGTTCATACGTCATTTCTTTTTCTGTACGTTGTTTTTTTATATTTTTAGCTTTATCAGACATGGGTAGTCTTCCTTTCGTTCTATCCAGGGCTTCAGCACCATCTTCCAAAAAAACTTTCTTCCATGCACCTATCATCGAAGGGGTGGACAATCCAAAGTAAATAGCGGTATCCATCTCTGAAGATCCTGTTCTTTTCATAAAGCTTAATACATCGAGTTTGAATTGGACAGAAAAAGTTTCCCTCTTACTCTTTTTCATCAAACCTGTCGTCCCAAATTTATCGTAAACTTTCACCCATTTTTTTATGGCAGTGCTGTCATTCATACCGTGTTTTTTTGCCAACCTGTCAAACGATAAATGTCCTTTTTGATACTCATGTACCATCATTAATTTAAATTGGTCACTATATTTAGCCATAAAAAACACACCCCAAAGTCAGATTGTTAACTCTAACTTTTGGGGTGCAGTTCACTTTTTCAGTGCCCTCAAAAACCTACCTTTTTCAGTGGCTCTTATTAAGTAGCAACGGCTCCACACGTTGCTCGCTTCTATGAGAAATCCACTCATAGTAGGCTTTTTAAAAAGATTACAACGGCTCCACACATTGCTTAGAGGCACTGAAAAAGGGAAAAGCACCCTTTTTCAACGTCCTCGCATATTGCCACTTTTTTTAATAGGTTTTAACGGTGTTATAGAAAGTGTCGCGTTCAATAGGGGTTTTATTCGCACTTTTAATGAGGTGAATTAATTCATCTCGTGTTATCCCTTGTGATGTTAATGCGCCAACAGAGTGAGAAATTCGTTCCTCAATTAACGTACCATGGATGTCACTAGAGCCAAAAGCAAGCGCCATTTGTGTAAGCTGAACGCCGATATTAATCCAATACGCTTTAACATGGTCAAAGTTATCGAGCATTAAGCGACTAATTGCTAGCGTACGCATATCGTCAAATGCAGACGTACGGCGTTTTAAGTTGGCATTAATGCTTCGAGGCTGCATTGCTAAAGGAATGAACACCATGTAACCATTGGTACGATCTTGAAGCTGACGAAGACGATCCATATGAATTAGACGCTCTTCTAACGTTTCGATTGAACCGTAAAGCATCGTTGCATGTGTTTTTAATCCTAATCCATGAGCAATTTCGTGCGCTTCAAGCCACTGATCCGTTGATGCCTTATCAGGACTCATTTTTTCACGATAGCGCTCTGTTAAAATTTCTGCTCCCCCGCCTGGAAGAGTATCAAGACCAGCTTTAATTAATTCTTCAAGAACTTCTTTCATTGATAAACCAGAGATACGAGAGAAAAATTCAATTTCAGCACCAGTGTAAGCTTTCACTGTCACTTTAGGATAGTGCTTTTTTAAAGTCCGAATCGTATCTAAGTAATAATCAAACGGTACTTCGTGATTATGCCCACCAACGATATGGAATTCACGGATGTTATCATTCCAGCGCTCCTCAACGTATTTTAGCAACGCCTCGCCATCCATGGTATAGGCACCCTCTTGACCTGGTTTACGTTTAAATCCACAGAAACCACAATTCGCTTCACATACATTAGTTGGATTAATATACATATTCTGAATAAAGTAAACATTATCACCGTTCTTTTTTTGATTGACTTGGTTCGCTAATTGTCCGATCCCAAGTAAATCTGGTGATTCAAACAAATAAAGACCATCTTCAATTGTTAATCGTTCTCCAGCTTTAACCTTTTCAGCAATGGGCTGTAGCTTAGAATCCGTTAAAATGGTGCTCATATTATATGTCCCCCGATCTACCATACTGCAGGCAAGTAAATTAAATAATAAAAGAAAATAATTTTAAATTTTTGAAGGAATGACCAGTGTCTTTGTCGTAATCATTATCTATTATACTATCAGACTATCTTGATTAAAAGGAAGAGCGCTTTTGCGAAAATGAAAGAGGATCTTACAGGTTAACTTGGATAGTTTGTGAAAAAATCATGAATACCCCTTAAAATCAGTGTTTTTCAATTGCAATTTATTTGTAAATTAAGTAAAATGTAAGAAAATACAATTTTTACATTAAGAGTTAAACGGTAGTATAAATTATTAGTACGAGGGGGGATAGCGATGAATAATATGGTAAAGTACGAAGCCTGTATGGAAAAAATTGAAAACTTGCGAAATAAAATGACGAATGCAGCGAGACAACATGGAATGGCGCACCCTCAAGTATTAAAGTACAGTCAGGAGCTAGATCGAGCACATAATCTCATCCTATCTTTGGAGCTTTCTGAAAAGAATAGTTGGTCTCAGCAAATTGCATACTGAAAAGAAGGCAAGAGCAATCGCCTTGAGGTTCAAGGAATCAAGAGGTATACTTGTATCAGAACAGAAAGTAGGGGTGATACAATGATTACTTTAACCGATGCTGCGGTCAATCAGATAAAAGAGATGATGAAGGCGGAAGGTGAGGACAATCTCATGCTTCGCGTTGGTGTAAAAGGTGGTGGCTGTAGCGGTCTGTCCTACGGAATGGGCTTTGATACAGAAAAGCATGACGAAGACACTAAGTTAGATATAAATGGATTGCCTGTGCTTATTGATAATGAAAGTGTCCCTGTAATTAAAGGAGTCGTTATTGATTATAAGCAAAACATGATGGGCGGTGGATTCACAATTGATAATCCTAATGCGATTGCATCATGTGGTTGTGGGTCATCTTTCCGTACTGCAACAAACGCCGGAACACCTGAAGATTGCTAATACTAGGAATAACGGGATGTATTGAAGATACATCCCTTTTTTTATGCAGAAAATAGGATGCCTAGCCACTGAAAAGAATGAAAATTAAAGGGCACTGAAAAAGGGAAACAAACCCACCCTTTTTCAGTGCCCATCTAGTATAGGGCATCCTTTTTTTATATTAGAATAAACTTGTGCTATGACCAGGATGTAAACGAGCTTTTGGATCGATATAAGCCTTGGCGTTATTAACAGCGGTTGGTGCTTCACCGAAACCAGTGGCGATTAATTTTACCTTACCGTCGTATGTACAGATATCACCGGCGGCGTAAATCCCTTTTATATTAGTCTCCATTTTCGTATTAACGACGATGGAGTTTTTCTCAATTTCTAAACCCCATTCCTTTATTGGACCTAAGGATGAAACAAAACCAAAGTTGACAATTACTGCATCCACTTCGACTGTTTTTGTCGTATCCCCTTTGATTTCTTTAATCGTTACATGTTGGATAGTCTCACCATCACCATGCAATTCAACAATCTCAAACGGTGTTACAACTTGAACAGAAGATTTGTGTAATAGCTCGACACTATGTTCATGTGCTCGAAATTTATCACGGCGATGAATTAAGGTTACTTCTTTAGCGATAGGTTCGATCATTAGCGACCAATCAAGAGCTGAGTCTCCACCACCACAAACGAGAACCTTTTTGTCCTTAAAGATACTTAAATCCTGGACAAAGTAATGTAAGTTCTTCCCTTCATAAGCTTCTGCCCCATCTACCTCTAAACGACGTGGTTGGAATGCTCCTGCTCCAGCCGTTATTATAATGGCCTTTGAGGCATGCTTTTCCTTATCTGTTTCGATGATAAAGCTTTCGTCAGCTTGTTTCGTTAGCTCTTTCACTGATTGCTCAAGAACAACAGTTGGATTAAAATGGTCTGCTTGCTTAATAAGGTCATTGACTAAATCTTGAGCTTTCACTTTAGGGAATCCAGCAACATCATAAATATATTTTTCTGGATAAAGTGCAGATAATTGACCACCAAGCTGAGGCATACTTTCAATGATTTTTACTTTTGCTTGTCTCATTCCAGCATAAAAAGCAGCAAATAAACCTGTTGGACCGCCACCAATAATGGTTAAATCATACATCTCTAGTTCACTCATGCTTTACGTCACCCCCATGAAAAATCAAACCTGTCTTTTCCATTATATGCACATTATTTAACAAAAAGAAAGGAAGATTCAGAGTTATTCTATAATTCCTTCCATCGCGGATAATTGCATGTAAGATGTATATATTATGAAAGAGTGAACTGCAAATTTTAATACCCTCATTCACATTTTAGACACATTTTATTAAAAAGATTGTTGAAATATTGATGGAAAAGTCCTATTATAAGTATTGTGTTTTGTGGCTATAATAAATGGTTATTATTATGCTATCGTTCGTGAAAAAGATCACAAGATTATCTGACAAAAAATTCAATTAGTGTGTGAGATTTTAAATTTAAGAAAATGGAAGTGATGAATGTGAAAAAGCCAAATATCTTAATCTTAGGTGCTGGATACGGTGGGATGATTACTGCATCTAGATTAACAAAAGAATTAAGTGCAAACGATGCAAATATTACTTTAGTAAACAAGCATGACTACCACTACCAAACAACTTGGTTACATGAGCCAGCGGCAGGTACTCTTTCTCCTGAAAAAACGCGCATGGAAATTAAAAGTGTTCTTGACTTAAGCCGCATTAAATTTGTAAAAGATGAAGTTGTTGAAATTAAACGCGAAGAAAAGAAAGTGTTATTGAAAAATGGTGAGCTTGAATATGATTATTTAGTCGTTGGTCTAGGCTCTGAACCAGAAACATTTGGTGTGCCTGGAGTTCATGAATTTGCGTTTAGTAAATGGACCGTAAATGGCGCTCGTGAGGTAAAAGAACATATTGAGTATATGTTTGCAAAATATAATAATACACCAGAGGAAGAGCGTGATCAGCTTCTTAACTTTATCGTTGCTGGGGCAGGATTCACAGGAATTGAATTCATTGGGGAATTATCTGAACGTGTACCTGAATTATGCAGTCACTACGATATTCCTAAAGAAAAAGTTAAGATGTACGTGATTGAGGCTGCTCCATCTGCGTTACCAGGTTTTGATCCTGAATTAGTTGAATACGCGATGAACCTTCTTGAAAGTCGTGGCGTTGAGTTTAAAATTAACTGCCCAATTAAAGAAGTGACTGAAGAGGGTGTTATTTTAGCTAGCGGAGATGAAATAAAAGCGGCAACTGTCGTTTGGGCAACAGGTGTACGTGGTAGCTCTATTATCGAAAAGTCTGGCTTTGAGGCAATGCGCGGACGTATTAAAGTTGAGCCAGATTTACGTGCTCCTGGTCATGATGATATTTTCATTATTGGTGACTGTGCTCTTCTTATTAATGAAGAAATCAATCGACCTTATCCACCAACAGCACAAATTGCAATGCAAATGGCTGATACTTGTGCGCAAAACCTTAAGGCTCTACTTAAAGGTGGTTCTCTTAAGACATTTAAGCCAGATATTAAAGGTACCGTTGCATCACTTGGTGGGAAACAAGCAATCGGGGTTGTTGGCTCTCGTAAATTATTTGGGGCGTCTGCAAACTTTATGAAAAAAATGATCGATAACCGTTACCTCTTCTTACTTGGTGGACCAGGATTAGTCATGAAAAAAGGGAAAAATCCGCTATAAGAAATGAGTGAAATGTCTCAAGGGTAGATACCTTTGAGGCATTTTTTAACTAAGGAGAAGGATACTCAAAGAAAACGGCGCACCGTTTTCTTTAACATAATTGCCACATTGTTAACAGAGGACTGGTTGACTGGCTTGTCCTGTATTCTGTAAACTAACAATGATACGGGGGTGCAGTAGGTGAGTTTACCACAATTATTAATTTCAATGATCCTGTTTCTTATTTTGTTTTTTGGAATTGGATTTTTACTAAATATGGTGTTACGGTCAACATGGATAATGGCTGTGCTTTATCCGATTATTGTCATACTAATTGTTGATAATGTTGAAATGCTCGAATATATCACGGCACCAGTTGTGTCATTGACTCAATTAGGTGCAGATTTATTAGCACTAAAATTTGTTGATATTCTAGTCCTTTTAAGTGGGTTTGTTGGTGCGATTATTTCAGGGATTGTCATTCGCATGTTACGTGTTAGAGGATATCAAATGTTTTAAAGGGACGGTTTAAAAAGTAGGCAATCGAATTGCAATACTCCGTGAGCACCCGTCCTGTTCATGAGATCCCTACACATAGTAAGACTTTCAAAATGTAGTCCGAAAATTGCAGGTTGTTCTAAATGGTGAAAATTGCCCTTTTGGAACAACCTCTTTTTGATGTTAACGTGCGGCGCTAAAGAATTCATTGAAAAAAACTGATTAAACGTATTCTGAATTTTGAGAAAAGTCGAACTATCAAAATTTTTCCTTCCTTCATTGAATAATTTTTTTCCAATTTGGAGATGATTACATCATGAGAGGAGTGAAAAGTTTGAACTTAGTAAAAAATCTATGTCGAAGAATAATAATGGTGTGTTTAGTGATAGTTGCTTTCTTTACAACATTCCAAACGTTTTCAGGGGTAAGTGCAGCTGGATTACAAGGATGGATGTATGAGGCTTTCTATGAGAAATCAGAGGAACCAGACATATATGAAGCAAGAAACAGTACGTACAAGCGTTCAACATTTAAATCAAAAGGTCTTCCAAGTTACGAAAAGAAGGAGTCAATGTCCCATGAGGCGGTAGAATCACCTCCAGTTTCACTAGAGGAAGCAGTTGATTGGACGAAATATCCTTCGCAAAAGGTAGTAGCAACTGGTTATACAGCGGGTGTTGAATCAACGGGAAAGAGCCCCGATCATCCAAGCTATGGTATTACATACTCAGGCGTAAAGGTACGTCGGGATTTATATTCAACAATAGCAGCTGATCCGAACGTCTATCCAATTGGCACCGTTTTGTTTATTCCAGGTTATGGGTATGGTGTAGTTGCTGATACGGGTTCCGCTATTAAAGGGAACAAAATCGACCTGTATTACGAATCTGTAAAAGACGTTTATGAGCAATGGGGTAAACAAGAAGTAGAAGTCTATCTTGTTAAAAAAGGCGAAGGTAAATTATCGGATGAAGAATTGAGAATGTTAAATGAAGATGAAGCCGTTCAAGTCTTCCGAGAACAAATGTCATCACAATAACAAAAAGCGCCCATGTGAGGCGCTTTTTCTAATCCAAATTCAATACGTTAATGAACAATCGCATGAAGGACAAGTGTGAGTAATATCCCTAATAATGCTCCAAAAAAAACTTCAATTGGTTGGTGACCAAGTAATTCCTTCAATTCTTTTCGCTTCTCATTTTCTTCTTTTTTCGGCCACGTTTTAACTTCTTTTACGAGCTTATTAAAATCTGAAACAAGTTGGTTTAAAACAGTTGCATGGTATCCAGCATGGCGTCTTACACCTGTTGCATCAAACATAACGATAATCCCAAAAACTGCAGAAACGGCAAATAAGGTTGAATCCATACCATGTTCAACTGCAACCGAAGTCGAAAGTGATGTGACAGCTGCTGAATGAGAGCTTGGCATTCCTCCAGTGCTCGTAAATAACGTCCAGTCCAATTTTCTTGTAGCGATATAAGCTAGAGGGATTTTAATAAATTGAGCAAATACAATAGCAAAGAGTGAGGCCCAAAGCGGAAAGTTTTGAAAGAGTTCCATTATGTGATTACGTCCTTTCTGAATAACACCAATCTAGTAGCCGAACAATCCAAATAAACTGATGTTCATTATACCATATTAAGAAAGGCAGGCTAAACATGTAAAGTTATCCTCGAGGAATCAATTTGTATACACTAATAGGAGAGGAGTGGCGAAAAATGTTTACAATTAAATATCAACAAATGAGGGATCCAAAACACGATGTCATTGTGATTGGATTAGCGGATAAAGGTCCATACCGACAGAGCATTGAAGAAATCGATAAGGCGTTAAAGGGTCACTTAAAAGAGCTGAAAAAGCAGAGGCAGCTTTCTACAAAGCATGGAGAGATTACGAAAATCTTTACACTCGGTTTACTTAAAGCAAAAACGGTTTATGTAATAGGTTTAGGGCAAGCTAAACAGTTAGATAGAACTAAGCTTCGACATTTAATCGCTAAGGTTGGACGCCAATTGCGAAAGGATAAAATCACCGATGTTGGATTTTATATCGATACATTTTTAGTGGAGCATATGAACACTGAGGATATAGGGTTTGTAATAGGAGAAACGATAGCGCTTAGTACGTACGATGTGACTAAATATAAAGAAAAATCAAATGCGATAGAGCAGAAGCTTTCCTATGTCTCTCTATATGGTTTAGATTTAGAACAGGGTGAGAAATCTACTTTCACGGGGCAAGTTTTTGGGCAGGGTACGAATTATGCGAGAGATTTAATTAACCTTCCCGGTAATCTACTAACGCCGTCAGATTTAGCTGATGAATCTAGAAAGCTAGCCGAGAGGCATGGCTTTGAACTCGACATTTTAGAGCAGGGCGATATGGAGCAATTAGGGATGGGAGCATTACTCGCCGTATCAGCAGGAAGTAACCAGCCTCCTAAAATGATTGTGTTGAAATATCAAGGTCAAAAGCAATGGAATGAAGTAATTGGCTTAGTTGGGAAAGGTGTTACCTTTGATTCAGGAGGGTTATCTTTAAAATCACGGGAAAACATGCATAAAATGAAAATGGATATGGGAGGAGCTGCGGCGGTTTTAGGAGCAATGGATATCATTGGTACATTAAAACCAACTGTCAATGTTGTCGTGGTGATTCCGGCAACTGAAAATGTCATAAATGGCTCGGCATTAAAACCAGGTGATGTTATTCGTGCGATGAATGGTAAAACCATTGAAGTTAAAAACACTGACGCAGAAGGGAGGTTAATCTTAGCGGATGGAATGACCTTTGCCAAACAATTAGGAGCTAATTATTTAATAGATGTCGCAACGTTAACGGGTGCTGTTTTAGTGGCATTAGGGGACTGCATGACTGGTGCGGTTTCAAATAACGCAGAGCTTAAAGATTCCATTTTAGAGGCTGCATCTGAAACAGATGAAGGGGTATGGTTTTTTCCTAATGCGAAGCCTTATCGAGAGATGTTAAAAACAAGTGAGGTCGCTGATTTGAATAATGCCCCAGGTCGTTTAGCAGGTAGTATTACGGCAGGGCTATTTGTTGGTGAATTTGCGGAAGGGTCGCCGTGGGTGCATTTAGACATTGCAGGCACAGCATGGCGCGAAACGGCTTCTGACGATGGGCCAGCTGGTGGAACTGGTGTGATGGTTAGAACTTTAGCAAAAACAGTTTTAAATTTTGAGGAAGATTAAAAGATGGAAAAAACGAGAATAAGTGAAAGTATGATTTAAATGAGAGAAAAGGTAAAAAAATAGGATGGTAATTATATATAGGGATAGTTGTATAAAGTTGACAAAACCTCTACAAGAAGAGCTTTGTAGAGGTTTTACTGTAATTACTTTCAAACGTAATCCAAGAAAAGTCCAGTTTATCTTGGATAACATTTATTCATATATTGTTTCATTACTCATAGGGTAATAGAAAAGATTTTGAATGGGGGGATGAAGGATTATTGAAGAAATTGGCGGAGTTAAGAGGATATAAACAGATTAGCTATTTAAAAGCAACAGAGCCTGTTTTTTAATCGTTCATCCTAAAATAAGCAAGAGAATGACGTTTGAGATAGGATGAGATTTCCAGTAAGCTTTTAAGTAACCGATTTTAAAAAACTTTCAAAACCCTATAAATTTGAAAGAGGGGAGGAAGAAAGTATTGAAAGTGCTAAGGATGCTTGACCGTGGATTAATGAAAGCGGAAGAACATATATTAAGCTATTCCATTATCCTAATTGCGTTTATGGTAGTAGGCAATGTATTAAGTCGAGCTATTGTTGGTAGTGGTTGGGCATATACACAAGAAATTAGTCGGTTTGCGGTGACGGTTGCAACCTTTATGGGTATAAGCTATGCCGCAAGAAAAGGCCGTCATATTAGTATGTCAGCATTTTTTGATTTGGCTCCTTATCCTATAAGAAAAGGCTTATCCATTCTTATTCCAGCTCTTACTTCATTCGTTTTACTTATTTTAGCTTTCTTTGCATATGAATACTTTATGTCTTTATATGAATCAAAGAGAACGACGACAGCAATGGAAATGCCGGTTTACTTTATGGCTGTAGTTGTTCCAATTGGGTTCATTTTTGGAGCCATTCAATTTTTACGAAATATGTGGATTAATATTAAAGAAAAAGAAGTGTACTTAGCGCAAGATAAAAAGGATTATTCATAATGAAATTTATTTTCGGAATGTTCCGAATAAATTATTGAGACTGAGGGGAACAGACAATGGTAGCTACAATGTTTACGATTATGATTGTGCTTCTTGCCCTTGGCTTTCCGATGATGATACCTATGTTAGCTGCATCGATTGTTGTGTTTATATTTTATATGCCAAACGTTGAACCGATGTTTCTCATTCAACAAATGATGGAAGGGATTTCCTCATATGTGCTATTAGCGGTTCCGTTGTTTATCTTTGCAGCTGATATTATGTCGACAGGGAAGACGTCAAAGAGATTACTAGACTTTGTCGGGGCGTTTATTGGTCATCTTCGTGGAGGTTATGCAATTACGACTGCAGCTGCTTGTACGTTATTTGGTTCGATATCAGGTTCCACACAGGCAACGGTTGTTGCAATTGGGAAACCGATGCGTAAGCGTCTATTATCAGTAGGGTATAAAGATTCAAGTGCGATTGCATTAATCATTAATGCGAGTGATGTTGCTTTACTCATTCCACCTAGTATCGGAATGATTATCTATGCTCTTGCTGCACCGCGCGTTTCAGTAGGAGATTTATTTATAGCGGGAATTGGCCCAGGGATCCTTGTTTTCGTTATGTTTGCTATGTATAGCTACATTCATGCGAAAATTTATAAGATTCCTCTAGCAGACAAATTGAGTTGGCAGGAAAGAAGAACAGCAACGGTAAAGGCATTATTACCTTTAGGCTTTCCAGTTATTATTGTTGGTGGTATATATTTAGGCTGGTTTACACCGACAGAAGCAGCAGGTATTTCCGTTTTATATGCGTTAATTCTTGAACTATTAATATATCGAACGATAAAACTACCAGATGTACCGAAAATAGCACTTTCTTCTGGATTAGTAACATCAGCTGTGTTTATTCTTGTGGCAGCTGGTCAAGCATTTTCGTGGTTAATTTCTTTTGCGAGAATACCGCAAATGTTTTCAGAGGCTGTGATGGGCGCTGACCCTACTGCATTACAAGTGCTTTTCATCGTTGCTATTTTCTTCTTTATTGGCTGTATGTTTGTCGATCCTATTGTTGTTATTTTAATTTTAACACCAATTTTCACACCGATTGCCGCTCAAGCAGGAGTGGATCCTATACATTTGGGCGTTGTTATTGTATTCCAGGCAGCTTTAGGTTCAGCAACACCACCTTTTGGAGTCGATATATTTACCGCGAGCGCAGTCTTTAATAAATCGTACTTAGATGTTATTAGGGGAACACCACCTTATATTTTGATTTTACTTATTGCTGGGGTGTTAATTATATTATTTGAGGACATTTCACTCTTTTTACTAAAGTGGATGTAATGTTCTTGAAATATAGAATTTTACAGGGGGTATTTGATGTTATTTAAAAAATGGAAAACAGTAAGTTTAGTAGGTGCTTTAACATTTGCTCTAACAGCATGTGGAGGAAGTGACGATGTAGGTGGAGATGAACAGGTAGAGCCAGATACTGATCCTGCAACTGAGGAAAATAACGATGCTGGTTCAGATGAAGCAGCTATCGAGGGCTCCTATGATTGGCGTTTTGTTACAGAGGAGATGCAAGGTCAAGTGCAGTATGAGTATGCCGCTGAATTTGCTGAGAAGCTAAATGAAAAGTCTGGTGGAGCGATTAATGTTGAAGTCTATGAATTCGGTGGTCTTGGAAGTGAGGTTGACCAAGCAGAGCAGTTACAGATGGGGGCAGTCGAGTTTGCCATTATGTCTCCAGGATTTGTTGGTGGGACAGTTAAAGAAAGTCAAGTGTTCGCATTACACTACTTATTTCCAGATGATTTAGAAAAGACACAAGAAATTTTAAACACAAGTGAAGCATTAAATACACAGTTAGTAGGTATTTTTGAATCTCATGGCATTAAACCACTTGCATTCTGGACTGAAGGTGCAATGCAATGGACTGGTAGCAGAGAATTACGCACACCAGCAGATTTTGAAGGCTTTAAAATGCGTACACAAGCATCACCATTAATTCAAGAATCATATCGTGCATATGGCGCTGCGCCTGAAGAATTAAGCTGGGCTGAACTATACACGGCTTTAGACCGTGGTGTTGTTGAAGGACAAGAAAACCCAATCTTCTTTATTGAAGATGAATCTTTCCATGAAGTACAAGATCATATGACGATTTCGAACCACAACAACTATGTAGCGATGACAACAGTAAACCCAACATTCTATAATGGGCTACCAGATGAGGTTCGTGCGATTATTGATGAAACAGTTGAAGAAATGCGTCCAGTAGCGTTTGAAATGCAAAAGGAAATGAATGAAAGCTTACTAGATTCAATTAAAGAAAACGAAGATACACCAACAGCGGTTATCGAGTTAACTGAAGAAGAGCGCGAGGCATTCCGTGAGCTAGCTTTACCGGTTAGAGATTACTTCAAAAATGAAGTGGTTGGCGAAGAAGGCCGTGAAATGTTTGAACTGCTTGAACAAGAAATCGCTGCACAACAATAAGCTAATATGAAAAGCGTCCGAGAAGGGCGCTTTTTTTTGCCGGATAAGAAAGTAGAAAAATCATGAAAGTAATTCAGGAGAGAGGGAGTGAATTCAAAGAAGTGCGCTGGTTCCATATGTCGCATTTAAGAAAGAGCGGCAGAGTCGCTTTTCTTAATCAGAGGGTTGTTTTAATGAAATAATGCTTTAATACAGTAAAGCGTATATTTGACAAGCTCTTATTGGAAATGATATTTTTGTATAGTTTTTTAGAAGGTTTTTAATGTACTAGAATAAAAAAGGGGAGTTGTTAATAGTGAATGCTGTATTAATTGCGGTTATTCTTATGTTAGTGCTAAGTCTATTAAGGGTACATGTAGTTCTTGCCTTAATCGTAGGTGCACTTGCAGGTGGATTAATTGGAGGGCTTGGAGTTGAACAAACGATTACGGTTTTTAGTGAAGGGCTTGGCGGTAGTGCGACGGTTGCTTTAAGCTATGCTTTGCTAGGAGCGTTTGCTGTGGCGATTGCGCGAACAGGTCTACCAGATGTAATGGTTAATTATGTGATTCGTCTAGTTGGAAGAAAAAATGATACAAAAAAGCAAACCGTATCAAAGGCATTAATCTTCTTCCTTATTTTAGTTATTTCCTGTTTTTCACAAAATGTAATTCCGATTCATATTGCATTTATTCCGATTCTTATTCCACCTATTTTAAAGCTGTTAAATGAACTAGGGGTTGACCGACGCGCTATCGCTTCAATTATGACCTTTGGTTTAACGGCTCCGTATATCTTCTTACCGTACGGATTTGGTTCAATTTTTCATGGCATTGTAGTCGATAATATTGTAGAAAATGGACTAACTGTTGACCGAGCAGCTCTTCCTTATGCGATGGCAATTCCGACGTTAGGACTTGTAGCTGGTCTACTTGTAGCTGTTTTTGTTAGTTATCGAAAAAAACGTGTGTATGAAAACAAGGCTGTTGTTGGGGAAAGAGAGAACGTTCAACCAGCAACAAAGGCATCGGTTATCGCTGCAGTAGTAGCCATTGTTGTTACACTAATTATTCAAACGTTAACTGATTCAATGATCTTAGCGGGGCTTTCTGGAATAATTATTCTTATGGTTACTCGTTCGTTAAAATGGAATGAAGCTGATTCAGTTGTGACGGATGGGATGAAAATGATGGCATTTATTGGTTTCGTTATGCTGTCAGCTTCTGGTTTCGCAGCGGTTATTCGTGAGACAGGTCATGTAGATACACTCGTTGAATTAGTATCAGTAATGGTTGGGGAAAATCAGGCAATCGCTGCATTGTTTATGCTAATCGTTGGCTTATTTATTACAATGGGGATTGGTTCTTCCTTCTCGACGATACCAATTATCGCTACATTATTCGTGCCTTTAGGGCTAGCGGTTGGCTTTAGTCCAATAGCAATCATTGCTTTAATTGGTACTGCAGGTGCTTTAGGTGACGCAGGTGCCCCAGCATCTGACAGCACACTTGGACCGACTGCTGGTTTAAATGCGGACGGTCAACATCATCATATATGGGATACATGTGTACCGACCTTTCTTCATTTTAATATTCCGTTGCTGATTTTTGGATGGGTTGCAGCACTTATTCTTTAGAAATTTTAAAAAAACTGAAACTTTATCCGCTCCTCATTCGTCTACTATATAAAAGGGAAAATGGGGTATAAAATGAGGAAGTGGATACCGTTTTTATTGTTCACGTTCGTATCGTTGGTTGCTTGTCATGACTCCACTCTAGATGAGGAGCAGGTTCTCTATCATTATGATAAGTTTCTTCAGGATGCACGAGAGCTGTTTAGTCATCATGTGAAGGATGGTGACATTTATTATAATCAAAAATACCATACGCAAGAATCAATAGAACAATTTTTAAGTAATTATATGACTGAAACTGGGGTTAAAGCATTAATTAATGAATTATTTGTAGCTAAAGAAGGTAAATTAATTTATAAAGAACAATTCCAGCACTATTTACAGGATAGAAGACCAATTGGTTCCGAATATAGGGAGGATTACTATCACATTGTCCGTGAATCTGTTTTAAATCCTGGTCTTCGATTTGTTGATGGGGATGAGGTTGATATTCATGAGGAAAATGGGCTTATTTTAATTGAAGGTGAACAAATTCCTATATATTTTTATGATGAGACAAGCATGTATGCAAAGGAGCAATTTGGGCGATTTGGCTATCCATCCTTTGATCAACTTTCAATTTCTGTTTCTTTGGTCAAAGATGGCAGTGACTACTTAGTAGAACAATTTACAGTGAAGTCTTCCTAGAAAAGGCATATTGTTTACGAAGTAAACATAAAAAAGAAGAAATGAAAGCAATAGGAACGGATCTATTGCTTTCATTTGTTTTAAAGACTGCAATCCTTTTTAAAAACGTTTATAATGGAAGATGTTTGAATTCTGGATAGAATGAAAGGAGAGTAACAGCAAAGATGGTAAACAGACCTGCAGGCTTTTGGATTCGTTTAGGTGCACTTATTTTAGATGGATTACTTATTTCGCTATCGATTTATCTTATTGCGATGATTCTTGGCTTAGGAGATGAGGCAAGAGAGATTTTTCACGGGGTGGCGGATGTCCTCTATTCTCTTTTACTTCCTGTTTTTTGGTACGGTTATACGGTTGGGAAGAGGATTTGCGGGATTCGTATTGTGAAGCTTGACGGAAGCAACGTTGGTTTTGGTACAATGCTTTTACGCTATCTTGTGGCTGGATTTGTTTATGTCATTACACTTGGTATTGCTTTTATCGTTAGCGTCTTTATGGTTGCATTCCGTAAAGATAAACGAGGCGTCCATGACATGATTGCAAAGACATATGTCACATACGAAAAACCTCAAGATGTAAATCCTTATCAGGAAGCATAATATGTTGATTATTAGCAAGAGAGAGGGTAGAAACGGCATAACGCTCGTTCTATCCTCTCTTTTTTATGTTATTTTACAGCATCCTTTAGTTGTTTCCCTGCTTTAAATGCAGGAGTCTTTGTTGCAGCAATATCAATTTCTTCACCTGTTTGAGGGTTACGTCCTTTTCTCGCAGCACGTTCACGTACTTCAAAGTTTCCAAAGCCAATTAATTGTACAGTTTCACCTTGAGATAATGTCTCCGAAATTAACTCAAATACAGCATTTACAGCATTACCAGCATCTTTTTTTGATAGCTGAGTCCGTTCTGCCACTGCATTGACTAGTTCAGTTTTATTCATTTTATTTTTCATCTCCTCTTTAATTTCATATCATGCTGGTACCATCATGTCCGTTATTTTATGTTTTATACATCAAATAGAGGATTTATCGATTTTGTTGCTGTTTCTGATGATAAAGAATGGCATTGATTTCGCCACCGATCACTAGCATTAATCCTGTTAGAAAGAACCAAAGCATAAGAATAATAACGCCTCCTAAACTACCGTAGGTCGCTGTAAAGTTTCCAAAATTACTTACATAGGTTGAGAAGACGAAAGAAATGATTTGCCAACCGACTGTCGCGGTAATCGCCCCAATGATGACTTGCTTTAATTTTAATTTCACATTAGGGGCAATTAAGTACAGGAGCATTAAGAAAAAGGTCATCATTCCGATCCCGACAATCCATCTTAGTTTATGAAGTAAGTCAATCGTTTCTGGAGTTATAAAAAGCAGTCCTTCAATCGTGTGAATGATAATGTCTCCAAATACAGGGAGCAGCAAGGTCACAACGATGACAAGAATCATTCCGATAGTCATCATCATCGACACTAGTCGTAATAAAAAGAAGTTTCGTGTTTCTTCAATTTTATAAGAGCGATTAACCGCACGAATGAGAGCATTTAACCCGTTCGATGCAGCCCATATCGTAGCTAGGATACCGAAGGAGAGTAGTCCTCCTTTTGGCTCACTAATAACTTCAATAATCGTCGTAGTAAACAACTCGGCTAACTCTTCTGGAACATAATCGAGAATAAACGCTTGAACTTGTCCAACATCAAGATGGAAATAAGGAATAAGGGCAATAATGAAAATCATAAATGGAAATATTGAAAGCATGAAATAGTAGGCTAGCGTTGCTGCCCAATCTAAAATGGGATCGGTTTTAAGATGGTGAATCAATTCTTTTATAAAATAGGTCATGTCGTAATCATCCTTTATGTCTGAAATTAATCATCCGTTCTTTCATCATTCCCCTTCTTTCAAGTGAATCAAACTTGTGTATAATAAATAACAGATATTAGAATCAGTCGTTCGTTAGAAAGGGGGAGAAGATGATGACTTATAAAGCACAAGAGCCAAAGTTTCTTTGGTTAGTTTTGGCGATTATTACGTTAACGTATGCAAATGTTCTAGAGCTTCCTTGGGGATATGTAGCTTTTTTATTTTTAGCAATTTGTCTTGTAGCAACGATGATTGAATATCATCTTAAGATAGAAGAGGATAGAATAAGCTTTGACATTCGCTTCCTTAGAATTCTATTAAAGACCCGAGTCATCCATGCCGATGAAATGAAGGATATTCATGTTATTACATTAGGGAGCAAAAATATCGTCCTCGTAAACGTAAAAAAGGGAGTTCGTTTAAAACTACATCGGTTTCAACCTAAAACGTTTGCTAATGAGATGACAGAGTTCGCGGAGCGTCATAACATTTTGATTCATTCGACCGCAAAGAAGGTAAAGGCGTAAGGGAAATATCGGTAAATGAAATACTTAGACAGTCTCGGAGATTTTCGTTATACTTAACCCATTCATGAGATTTAAAAGGAGTGAAGGAAGTTGCCAACAGTAGAAAGTTTTGAATTAGACCATACGATTGTAAAGGCCCCTTATGTTCGTCATTGTGGTAAGCATAATGTAGGTACGGACGGGGAAGTGAATAAATTTGATATTCGTTTTTCACAACCGAATAAGCAAGCGATGAAGCCTGATGTGATTCACACAATGGAGCATTTACTTGCGTTAAACATTCGTCGTTTCGCTGAGGAGTATGACCATTTTGATGTGATTGATTTATCACCAATGGGATGTCAAACTGGCTTTTACTTAATTATGAGCGGGAATCCGAGTGTTGAGGAGATTATTGATGTATTAGAAAAAACAATGAACTATTCGATAGAGCTTACAGACGTTCCTGCTGCAACGGAAAAACAATGCGGTCAAGCAAAGCTCCATGACCTTGAAGGAGCAAAGCGTTTAATGAACTATTGGTTAGAGCATGACAAGGAATTTTTAAAGCAAGTATTTGCTTAAGTGTGAAAGGCCAGCGTGAGAGCTCATGCTGGCCTTTTTCTACATGCAGCTTTAGAAAGAAATCGTTTCAGATGGACGAATATCCGCCTTTAAAACGTTCTTCATTAAGTGTAGAGCTTGTTCATTAGCATCAGTCGTATTCGAGGCAATGCAATCGCGAGGAATTAGGAGTTTATAATCACGCATATAAGCATCATTGGCAGTAAACTGAACACACATATTTCCGGCTATTCCTGTTAAAATTAACGTATTGACCTTAAGGTGCTGCAATAGTAAATCAAGTGGTGTTGAAAAAAAGCCAGAGTAGGTTGGTTTGAGTATAAAGTAATCATGTTCATCGGGCTGTAGAAGCTGGGCAATCGGTTTTCCGCGTACATTCTTTTTTAAGCAATGATCAACAAGATGGCGGAAATCTGACTGCCATTTGCCGTAATTATCATTTACATAAATGACTGGAACCTCATGTTGTTTTGCTCGATTTTTTAAAGTGACAATCTTTTCTGCAACAGGATAAGCATGCTTGAATAAAAGTGTACCATCATGGAATTCCAAATCATTAATCATGTCAATAATGAGTAACGCGCAGGTTTGGTTACGATGAGACGTGGTTGACATCATGGCCATCACCTTTTTGCTATTTTTTTTCAAAAGGACATTCGTTCAAAACGTTCGATATGTTATGATAAACGAAATAAGCAGAATCCATACTCGCATTTTGCGAAAGGGGACAAAGAGATGGAGAGAAAGGCGATAGAATTGTTACAAATCATTGAGCGAAACGGAAGAATTAGTCTTCCAACCTTAGCAAAAATGATTGATTCAACAGAAGAAGAAGTAAAGAGCATGTTGCAAAAGCTTGAGGATGACAAAATTATTTTAAGTTATTCAGCTGTTATTGACTGGAGTAAAGTAAATGAGAGTGAAACAGTCATTGCCGTCATTGATGTTAAAGTAACGCCACAGCGCGGAGTAGGATTTGACGAAGTAGCGAAACGAATTTATCGATTCCCTGAAGTGAAAGCACTTTATCTTATGTCTGGGGCTTATGACTTATCGGTCGTGATTGAAGGCAAAACAATGTCTGAGACATCACGTTTTGTATCTGAGAAGCTTTCAACGATTGATTCAGTTATCTCAACCACAACTCATTTTCAGCTAAAGACGTATAAGCATGATGGAGTTGTGTTTGGAGAAGAGGGAGAAGAAGATAGAAGGATTGTGGTGACACCATGACAATACCATCAACGAAAAGAAGTTCGCGCTTATCGTCCCGTGTTCAGGCAATTCAACCATCGGGTATTCGTCGTTTTTTTGATCTTGCATCTAAGATGGATAATATTATTTCGCTAGGTGTTGGAGAACCTGATTTCGTAACCCCTTGGAATGTAAGGGAAGCAAGTATCTCATCAATGGAACGAGGCTTTACCTCTTATACAGCAAATGCTGGTTTAATTGAGTTACGTGAAGCCATTGCCAGTTATATGAGTTCGCGCTTTTCTGTAACTTATAATCCGGAAAATGAAATTCTTGTCACAGTTGGCGCAAGTGAGGCAATTGATATCGGGATGCGTGCCATTTTAGATCCTGGTGATGAGGTAATCGTCGTTGAGCCTAGCTTCGTTTCCTATGCTCCTCTTGTTTCGATGGCAGGTGGAGTTCCTATACCAGTTGGGACACGAATTGAGGATGACTTTAAAGTATCAGCTGCTCAAATTGAAAAAGCAATAACATCAAATACAAAGGCGATTATGCTGTGTTTCCCAAATAACCCAACAGGGGCTACAATGGGTGAAAAAGAGCTAAAAGAGGTTGCTCGTTTAGCAGAGCAGCATGATCTTATTGTGTTCTCGGATGAAATCTATGCAGAGTTAAGCTACGATGAAGATCATTTTAGCTTTGCTCGACTTGAAGGCATGAAGGATCGAACGATTTTAATTTCTGGTTTTTCAAAGGCGTTTGCCATGACAGGTTGGAGGCTTGGCTTTGTTCTGGCTCCACCGGATTTATTAGGAGCTATGCTTAAAATTCATCAGTATAGCTTAATGTGTGCACCGACAATGGCTCAATTTGGTGCTTTAGAGGCACTTAAGAGTGGAATGGATGACATTGAACGAATGAAGCAATCCTACAAGCAACGACGTAACTTCTTTGTTAAATCGTTTGCTGATATTGGGTTAACATGCCATACACCCGGAGGCGCATTTTATGCGTTCCCATCTATTACAAATACGGGATTAACGTCAGAGCAATTTGCGGAAAAGCTATTGATGGAAGAAAGAGTAGCTGTTGTTCCAGGGCATGTTTTTGGTGAAGGGGGCGAGGGACATATTCGCTGCTCCTATGCAACGTCCATGGATAACCTTGAGGAAGCTGTAAAAAGAATGCAACGCTTTTTGAAAAAATATCAATAATGTGTAAACCCCACAATGAGTACCTCTTATTTGTGGGGTTTTTTAGTCTTTCATAAAGATGCTTTTTCAGTCAACTAAAAAAAATGACAAGAGCTAGGCCCTTGTCTCAATTAGGGGGAATACGATTGTACTACTAGTATCTCCAGTATGAAGAAAATAATACATCTTGTTCATGAATTTGTTTTCTTCGCTAAAAAAAGGTAAGATTTTCATATGAATAACTGATGATAGGTGAAAGGCTGTGAATGATGTGAGATTAGAGCGAATCAGAAAGCAAAATCCACTAATACATTGCATGACGAATGTAGTTGTGACAAATTTTACGGCAAATGGATTGTTAGCACTAGGGGCTTCTCCGGTCATGGCTTATGCAAAGGAAGAAGTAGCGGATCTCGCAAGTGTTTCGGGGGCAGTTCTTTTAAACATTGGAACGTTATCAACCGAGCAAATTGAAGCAATGATTCTTGCTGGACAAGCTGCAAATAAAGCGGGAGTCCCCGTGATTCTCGATCCAGTTGGTTCTGGGGCAACTCCGTTTCGTACGGAAATGTGTAAACGGATCCTTTCTGAGGTGAAAGTATCAGTCCTTAGAGGAAATGCAGGAGAAATATCTTCGCTAATTGGTGAAGACGCAAATGTAAAAGGAGTCGACGGGGCAATGGAAGGAGACTCGATTGAACGTACAAAGCAAGCGGCAAAGCAATATAATTGTGTAGCAGTTGTAACAGGTGAGGTAGACGTGATTACAGATGGGTCGATTGTAAAAACAATTTACAATGGGCATCCATGGTTAACAAAAGTCGTTGGAACAGGATGTTTACTAGGTGCAATTGTAGCTGCATTTGTATCGATGAATCGTGAGGAGGCTGTTAATGCTGCTGCGGATGCAGTTGCCTTTTTCGGAATTGCAGGTGAAAAGGCCTTTTTAGAAGCGAATGATATCGGTCTTGGTACTTTTCAGGAGGCGCTTTTAAATCAGTTAGGAACGTTAACAGATCAAGATATTAACAATCTACGTAGAGACCAAATGTAACAAAAGGAAGAGGAAAAAAGATGAGTAAATTATTTAGTACGGAATATTTACCAGATTACTTAATTAAGGCATTACAGCAACAAAGTATTACAGAGCCTACAGATATACAGCAGAAAATGATACCAGAGGCTTTAGAAGGGCAAGACATTATTGCACGTTCGCAAACTGGCACAGGAAAAACACTTGCCTTTTTATTGCCAACCTTGAAAAAGATTGATCCTGCGAAAAAGGGTCTACAAGCACTTATCCTTGCTCCAACACAGGAATTAGCCATGCAGATTGTTGAAGTAGCGAAAACATTAACACAAGAGCAAGCGGTTGAGGTGGGATCATTTATTGGCGGTGCGAATATTAAACGTCAGCTTGAAAAGTTAAAAAAGCAAAAGCCGCAGCTTGCGGTTGGAACACCAGGTCGTATTTTAGAGCTTGTGGAAATGAAAAAGTTAAAACTTCATGAAGTTGATGTTGTAGCAGTTGATGAAGCGGACCGAATGATGGGAGAGCGTCCTTCTTGGGAAGCGTTAAAGCAAATTGCTAAACGAATTGGTCGTAACAAGCAATATTTATTTGTATCGGCAACCATTCCAGAAAACTTTACAGAACAGGTAGCAGACTTTGCTCCATTTGTTGTAAAACTTGAAGCAGAAGGTGGTCTATTACAAACTGAGCAGGTTGAGCATCTCTTCGTTCGTGTCAGTGAGCGAGAGAGAATCGACATGGCTAGAAAATTGATTCACGCTGAGGAAATTAAGAAAGGCATTCTATTTGTGAATCAATTGGAGAAGTTAGCTGAAACGACTGAAAAGTTAACGTTTAAAGGGATTAAAGCAGCTCCATTATCATCCGATAGCACGAAGCAAGAGCGTGAGCAGGCACTGCAGCAATTTCGTAAAGGGGATATACACATTTTAGTCGCAACAGATGTTGCTGCACGAGGATTGGATATTGACGATGTAACCCACATTATTCAGTTAAATCCGCCATCTAGTCCAGATAGTTATTTGCATCGTGCAGGACGCACCGGCCGGATGGGAAAAGAAGGAACGATTATTACCCTCATTGATGCAAGGGATGAGTATAAGGTAAACAAATATAAGCGAGATCTTGGTGTAGAGCTTGAAGAATGTCTTTTAAGTCATGGAAAGCTTACTAAGAAAAAAGAATAAACGCTGATGCTGAGGCCACTGAAAAACTACTTCTTGTAACTCAAAGAAGAAGTAATGGCTTCGCACGTTACGCGCCCTGCTATGAGAAACCCACTCAAAGCAGGGCTTTCAAAACTAGGCAACGGCTCCGCACATTACTTAAAGGGCACTGAAAAAGGAAACCCCCCCCTTTTTCAGTGCCTCTTATTAAGTAGCAATTGCTCCACACGTTGCTCTCCTGCTATGAGAAACCCACTCATAGTAGGCTTTTTAAAAAGATGGCAACAGCTCCGCACATTGCTTAGAGGGCATTGAAAAAATGAAAAGCATCCTTTTTCAGTGCCCTCAATAACTACCCTTTTTCATTGTAAAAAATAACCTACGACCGAGTTTTGCGTAAAGTGAAAACCTATGTTAATATTAAAAGGTTAAAAAATAGTTAGGAGATGTGTAATAGATGTCAAATTACGAAGTAGGCAGCATTGTAGAAGGAAAAGTAACGGGTATTAAGCCATTTGGTGCGTTCGTTGCCCTAGATGAACAAAAGCAAGGTTTAGTTCATATTTCGGAGGTAGCTCATGGATTCGTAAAGGATATCAATGATGTTCTTTCCGTTGGTGATGAAGTAAAGGTTAAGATTATGTCTGTTGAGGAGGGTTCTGGTAAAATCTCGTTATCAATTCGTGCGACTCAGGAAGCTCCTGAACGTCCAGCTCGTCCAAGCAAACCACGTAACACTGGTGGCGGTGGTGGTCGTAAGCCACAACAACAGCAACAGCAGCAACAAGGCTTTAATACATTAGAAGATAAATTAAAAGAATGGTTAAAGCAATCAAACGAAATTCAAGCGGACCTTAACAAGCGCGCAAAGAAATAAAGAATAACAAAAAACACCCGTTAGCGGGTGTTTTTTGTATACAATGACATGCCATAATGTCCAATTATTAAATTAACGCTGTGTCTCGGGGACACGTTCTAATTCTTCATCAGGTTTGAATAAAATTGAGATGCAGTATAGACCTGCCAACCCAACAATGGCATAAATGAAACGAGAGAAACCAGCCGCTTGACCACCGAAAATGGCAGCAACAAGGTCAAAACGGAAGAAACCGATTAATCCCCAGTTGATTGCACCAATAATGGCTAAGACAAGTGCTGTGCGTTGAATACCGCTCACACCATTCACCTCCGTTATAAGGGATTTGCACAACCATCGATGTGAGGGGTGTGCTTCGTTTATAGAATGAGATGTAAATGAATAATTTATGCTCTTTAATTACAGGAATCATTTGGAAGGTTTTTTACTATTAATGTAGAACATAAATAATGAGGTGTTTATGCTCATTATTTAGGAGGAACGATGATGAATTCTTTTACCTTTCATAACCCAACAAAGCTCATTTTTGGTGAAAATGAAACAAATAAATTAACGGAAGAACTTCTACATGTCGGAAAAAACATTTTACTAGTGTACGGAGGAGGCAGTATTAAACGTAATGGACTTTATGACCGTGTCATATCACAACTACAAGATCGTAATTCAATGATTGTTGAGCTTGCTGGTGTTGAACCAAATCCACGACTTTCAACCGTGAAAAAAGGGATTGAGCTTTGCCAGAACCATAATATTGATTTCATTCTTGCAGTCGGTGGCGGAAGTGTGATTGATGCGACTAAGGCAATTGCAGTTGGTGCAACAAATGAAGCGGATATTTGGGATATTATTACAAAGAAGAGTAAAGCAGAAAGTGCATTACCGTTTGGAACAGTTTTAACGCTGGCAGCAACAGGTTCAGAAATGAATGCAAACTCAGTTATTACAAACTGGGAGACAAAAGAGAAAATTGGGTGGTCAAGTCCTTATAATTTCCCGCTATTTTCAATTCTTGATCCTGTTAATACCCTTTCTGTTCCAGAAGATCAAACCGTATATGGAATTGTTGATATGATGAGTCATGTCCTTGAAGCGTATTTTCATCATACCGAAAATACGCCTTTGCAGGATCGTATTTGTGAATCGATATTACAAACGACAATTGAGGTCGGACCTGAGCTTGTCCGTAATCTAGATAACCTCAATTATCGTGAAACCATTTTATATTGTGGAACGATGGCATTGAACGGAATGACGTCAATGGGAACACGTGGTGATTGGGCTACTCATAATATTGAACATGCTGTTTCTGCTATTTATGATATCCCTCATGCTGGTGGATTAGCAATTTTATTTCCACATTGGTTAAGATACACGCTTGAAGAAAGAATCGAACGTCATGTCCAGCTAGCAACCCGTGTATTTCAGGTAGATCCAACAGGTAAAAGTGATCTTGAAATAGCCTTAAAGGGAATTGAGAAACTATCCTCTTTCTGGACGATATTAGGTGCACCTAATCGTTTGGCTCACTATGATATAGATGAATCTCAAATTGAAAAGATGGCCGAACTTGCAACGGCAACGGGTCATTTAGGTAATTTTAAAGCATTAAATAAGGAAGATGTCGTAAAGATTTTAACGTCAGCTTTGTAAATCAGCACGAGTCGATTGTTCAGGAAAGTTAAATAATTTAAAAAATAGAAACTTTTCCACTTTTCTAAGTTTGACTGCTTGATTCTTTCCCTTTCATTCGATAAAGTGATAATGATGGACAATACATAAGGAGGATTTTTTACATGGCTAAGGTGAAATTTGATTACTCGAAGGCGTTAACGTTTTTCGAACAACATGAAATCGATTATTTACAAGGTGCTGTTAAAGCAGCACATGAAGCTCTACATAACGGAACGGGTGCAGGGAGTGATTTTTTAGGTTGGATTGATTTACCTAAAAATTATGACAAAGAAGAATTTGCTAGAATCCAAGCTGCTGCAGAAAAAATTAAGGGTGATACAGATGTATTGCTTGTTATTGGTATTGGCGGCTCATACTTAGGTGCTAGAGCAGCGATTGAAGCACTAAATCATTCTTTCTATAATGTGCTTTC
Organism: Halalkalibacter urbisdiaboli; assembly: GCF_002156385.1. GTDB lineage: Bacteria > Bacillota > Bacilli > Bacillales > Bacillaceae_D > Halalkalibacter_A > Halalkalibacter_A urbisdiaboli. The sequence goes on along the minus strand of NZ_MVJM01000002.1, from coordinate 567,975 downwards.
TAAGGAAGAACGCAAAGCACCTCAAGTGTTCTTCGTCGGAAATAACATTAGCTCAACATATGTAAAAGATTTATTCGACCTACTTGAAGGAAAAGATGTTTCTGTAAATGTTATTTCTAAATCGGGAACAACGACTGAACCAGCGATTGCATTCCGTATTTTCCGTGAGTTTCTTGAGAAGAAGTACGGTGTAGCTGAAGCAAGAAAGCGTATCTATGCAACAACTGATCGTGAAAAAGGTGCATTAAAAACAGTAGCTGACGAGGAAGGCTATGAATCGTTTGTCATTCCAGATGATGTAGGTGGACGTTTCTCCGTTCTTACTGCAGTTGGTCTTCTCCCAATTGCTGTTAGTGGGTTAGATATTGAAGCAATGATGAAGGGGGCAGCGGATGCGAGTGAAGACTTTAACAATCCGAACCTTTTAGAAAATGAAGCGTATCAATATGCAGCGGTACGTAACGCTTTATATAATAAAGGAAAAACAATTGAGCTGATGGTAAACTATGAGCCATCACTTCACTTCTTTTCTGAGTGGTGGAAGCAGCTATTTGGTGAGAGTGAAGGGAAGGATAACAAAGGTCTTTACCCAGCTTCTGTTGATTTTTCAACTGACCTCCACTCAATGGGACAATATGTTCAAGATGGACGTCGTGATTTATTCGAAACAATTATTAATGTAGAAAATGTTCGCGAAGAGATTACGATTGAAAAAGCTGAAAATGATCTTGATGGCTTAAATTATTTAGCTGGCGAGACGATGGACTTTGTTAATAAGAAAGCGTTCCAAGGTACGTTACTTGCACATACGGATGGTGGTGTACCAAATCTTATTGTCAATGTACCTGAATTAAATGAATACAATTTTGGCTATCTAGTGTATTTCTTTGAGAAGGCTTGCGGGATTAGTGGATACCTTCTTGGTGTTAATCCATTTGACCAGCCGGGAGTAGAAGCATATAAGAAAAATATGTTTGCACTTTTAGGTAAGCCAGGTTTCGAAGCTGAAAAAGCAGAACTAGAAAAGCGCCTAAAATAATATCGAACGGTGACTTATAAAGGTGAAAAATAGAGGTCGCTGAAAAGGGTGGATTTTCCTTTTCAGCGGCCTTTAAGTAATGTGCGTACCGTTGCCTGATTTTGAAAGGCTTGCTATGAATGGGTTTCTCATAGCAAGGCGCGTAACGTGTGGAGCCATTACCGCTTCCTCGAAATCCTTTTAAGGAGTTTTTCAGTACCCTCGAAAAATACCCTTTATGAGTTACCGTCTTTTACATAAAGAACATCCATCTAGGTCAAACTAAACCCAAGATAAAGTCAGGAAGGATGTGGATGGAATGTTTCCTTTGCAATCAGCGGTAGTCGGACAGCAATTTAAACTACAAGCACTCGAGGAAAAGCTAAAGCCACTTGGATATACAATTGGTGGCAATTGGGATTATGATCATGGCTATTTCGATTATAAAATTGATGAAAAGAACGGCTATACCTTCTTACGTCTTCCGTTTAAAGCAGTTGATGGTGAATTAGATCAAAGAGGTGTAACGGTAAGATTAGGGCAACCTTTATTATTAGATCATCAATACCAAGATAACCTTGATGATAATCCTGATGTTTTTAACGGTTTAGTAAGCATGACCTGGAATAGCTCGTTTAACCAATTTCAGGAGCCAAAAGATAAGGATGCGAAGGTTGATCCGAAATTTTTAACGATTGCAAATAGCCTTATTCAAGAATTAGAGTTAACGCTCATTTATTAAAGACGAGAACGTCCCCTTTAAATAATCATTACTTTTCAAACAAAATAATATAAAAAGTGCTATTGAAGGTTTAGCCTTAGTAGGCTAAGATGATATAGCGCTTACTTTTGTGTGAACGGGACAGGTATTTATTAATATTAAAGGGGACAGCACATGTTTCGGTTATCATTGTTTTTCTTTCTCTTATTTTCTTCCTTTGCGATCATGGGCGTTATTATGCCATTATATTTAAAGGCGAAGGGGTTATCTACTGAACAGGTAGGCTTAGTTATTGCGATGGGCTCGGTAATTGCTGTTGTTGGTCAACCTCTTTTCGGCTATGTTAGTGATAAGTTGAAATCAACAAAAAAGGTATTAATTGGTTTATTGTTGATTTCCTTACTCGTAAGCATCGTATATTATTCGGTAAATTCGTTTGCGCTATTATTAACATTTTTTATCATTCTTAATTTTTTCAAAAGCTCTACCGGACCACTTACTGAAAATATCACCATTGCCTATTCACAAAAGCATGACAAAAATTACGGTCTCATTCGTTTGTGGGGAGATGTAGGAGTAGGTACCGCATCCGTCATCGTTGGAACATTAGTCGGTATATTAGGACTGAATAAGCTTGGGTGGATGTACGGAACGATCATTATTGCTGCACTTTGCATAGCCTTCTTTTTAAAGGATGACCGTCCAGACAATGTTTCGCCAATATCCTTACAATCTATTAAACGTTTATTTTCAAATAAAGGCTATGTCTGGTTTTTATTTTTAGGGTTAATCATTTTTATGGCCCATCGGTTAAACGATAGCTTATTTTCAATATATCTTTCTGACTTAGGTGCATCAGAATCAAAAATCGGCTTATCATGGATGATTGCTGCTTTTTCATCATCACCTGTTTTCATCCTTGTCGCTTGGCTTGCAAAGAAATACCGCGAAATGACGCTTGTTTTTATTGGCGCATTGCTATTTTCTGTGAGATGGCTTTTATATGGTTTATTTCCAGACCCTGATATTCTCATTTATTTACAAGCTTTAAATAGTGTTTTTCCTGTTTTTATCGTTCCTGCCTTATTTTTAGTAACAAAAATTGTCCCGGCTGAAATTACAGCTACTGGTCAAACGATCTTTATTGCCGTCATTGTTGGAATTGGTGGAATGATTGGAAGTGCAGGCGGTGGCTGGTATATGGAGCATTTTGGTCCGCCGGCAACGTATATTACATGTAGCATCATTACCTTTATTGGGGCGATCCTATGTTTACTAACATTAATAAAACAAAAGCATAAAATGAGTTAGTTGCTGCTAACCACATACGATTAAGTAGCAAGTGCTTCGCTCATCGTTTTGGGGGTACTGAGAAGGTGAAAACCACCCTTTTTCAGTGCCTCTTATTAAGTAGCAATGGCTCCACATGTTGCTCGCCTGCTATGAGAAACCCATTCATAGCAGGCTTTTAAAAAAGTGGCAACGGTTCCGCACATTGCTTAGAGGGCATTGAAAAAGGGAAAAGCACCCTTTTTCAATGCCCTCTATTAAAAGGTGTGTTTTTTTGAGAAAGCAAAAATGTATAGTTGTTGGAAAAAGAATTTCGCGTTATTGTATTGATAACGCAAACAATAGGAGGTTTTTTATGAAGAGAGGGATTACATTATTTCTTGCTGGTGATTCAACAGTTGCTAATTACATCCCATCAGCAGCGCCAATGGCAGGCTGGGGACAATTTTTAGGTGATTTTTTTAAGGAAACCGTCACAATAAAAAATAAAGCGATTAATGGAAGAAGTTCGAAAAGCTTTATTGAAGAAGGAGTTCTAGACGAACTCTCAGAGGAAATCGGTGAGGGTGACTATTTATTTATTCAATTTGGTCATAATGATGCCAAGGAGGATGAAAGAAGAACAGAGCCCTACTCAACCTACCAACAGCATCTAAGTCAATATATTAAAGTTGCACGTAGCAAAGGCGCGATCCCTATTCTTTTTAGCTCTGTCGAACGAAGAAAGTTTAACAACGCCGGCGAGTTAGAGGAAACCCATGGTGATTACCCAAAAGCGATGGAGGAGCTTGCTAAAAAAGAAAATGTCCCGTTTGTTGATTTACGAATGAAAACTCGGGCATTATATGAATCTCTTGGTGCAGAGAAATCAAAAGAATTGTTCGTTTGGTTTAAACCGAATGAGCATCCGAATTACCAAGAGGGGATTCAGGATGACACTCACTTTCACGAAAAAGGTGCAGCTATTATTGCCAAGTTAGTTGTAGAAGGATTAAAGGAGTTACACCTGCCATTAACGGAGTATGTAAAGAGTGAAGAGTGAGTGGTTTGAAGCTAAAAAAAGCTATACATGGACTGGTTTTCGAGTGGATAAGGAAAAGAAGCGGATAAAGATTAGTAGATATCTTTAATAGCTATCAACTAAATGACCTTTTATGACTAGCCACTAATCAAGAATCTATGACTATATCGAAGTGGTCATCGTGCAAATAACAACGTTGTAATTTCAGTGGAAAAAGAAAGGACTTGCACCTTTCTTTTTCCTTGAATATAATAAAATAGTACTCATTACGGGGCATTAGCTCAGCTGGGAGAGCGTTTGGCTGGCAGCCAAAAGGTCAGCGGTTCGATCCCGCTATGCTCCATAAACACAAAACAGCCGATCCAAAAGGATTGGCTGTTTTTGTGTTTAATGATAGCTCAGGGAGAGAACTCCGGTGGGGGGCGTCCGCACGGACCGGAACGTAGTGGAGGGAGTACGAGATTCAAATCTACATTAACTGTTTGCCACGTCGATTAACACATTTTTAAACTACATATTGATTAGTAAGAGTGTTCTAATCAATATGCAGTGCTGATTTTATCTGTTTAATGAATTATGAAATTACCGTACATAACACGGAACCACGCTAATCTAATCTTAGAGTTTTTTTGTATGATGGAGCGTGCCCAGGGTTCGTACGCACATGTTTATTGGGATTGCTGCCTCTTCTTTAACTGCTCAATTACATTCCCCGGACCTGCAAATACAGATCCGCCATTTTTAACGGTTTCCTTTATCAATTGAATCAGACTTTCTTTATCTATTTGGACATCAGCCAACCACGCTTGGGCTTCTGATGTTTCAGGTTCATGCTTCGCCCCCCAAGCAGATAATTCGAATATGACTGGTATAAAATCCAATCCATCCTCGGTTAATTTATAAAGGTCTTTCCTTTTGTCTGTGGGATGGGGGTTCTTGGTGATTAATCCCATTGTCTCAAGACGGGATAAACGGTTAGTCAATATGTTTCTAGCAATCCCTTCATCCGATGCGAGGAATTCTCCGAATGTTTTCTTCCCCGTAAATATAATATCCCTGACGATTAACAGCGACCATGAATCACCTATTACATCAAGAGAAAATGAGATCGGGCAGTTGGAACGTCTGTTTGGCTTTAAATTTCTCATAGGTCCTCCCTTGACTTCATCGATTGATTATGATTATACTTAAATCAGTTTCAATATGCAACTGAATTTATGGAGGTGATTATGTTGGAATTTATGTTCGTGTATCGAGGAGGTATCGTTCCGGACGATCAGGTTGAGCAGAATGTTAGTGATTTATGGAAATGGCTCAACAACCTGAAGGAAAAAGGTTATGAGAAGTTTCGTTTTGCGGGAAATGGGCTTAAAATCGTTTCACAGTATTCGGTTAATGATTACTCTGGGGATGTATTCGGTGTTTCCATCATTGAAGCTGAATCTTTGGAAGAAGCGATTTCGTTAACAACTGATTGGCCGGAATTACAGTATGGCGGCAGAATAGAAATTGTAAGAGCGTTAGGTGATTGACTTGTCTGATGTTTATATCTTGAATTTGTTTGCAGATCTGCGAAAGCAAATGCTGAATGCAATATCCAGCTTGTCAAAAGGTCAACTTAATCACACTCCTAAAGGATTCAGTAATAACGTATTTTGGCAGATCGGGCATGTGCTGACGATTACGGACGAATTAATATTTACGTTGTCAGGTGATGGATCAAGAATACCAACGAGCTATAGAGCATACTTCATGACAGGTACAAGTCCCATAAGTTGGTCGGGAAAACCGCCAGATATAAATATTATTGTTAAGGAATTGGAAATACAAATGCTTGAAATTTATGAAAAGTATGATGGTAGGCTGGCGCAACCTGTTGATGATCAGAATAACTTTCTCCGAGCAAGCGTGATCGGAGAACTATTTTACGTGTTAATTGCTCATGAAAGCATGCATCTAGGAATGGTAAATGCGATGGTCAAAGTTTTGGAAATTGAGTAGAACATGGGCAGTGAAACTGATTATGGCGGGAGAGCGCTTCGCTGGCAGCGAAGAGGTCAGCGGTTCGATCCCGCTATGCTCCATACATAAGAAAAGCGTCACCACGGAATGTGGTGGCGCTTTTCTTATGTACAGCCTTACGAGGGGGAACAAACAGACGTGGCAAAGTTGTTTAAATGCTTGAGTTCGTTTGAACGACTACGGTGTGAACAAAGCAAGGCGTCATGATTTCAATATCCATTGGAGTTGGTCTAATCTATTTGATGTACAAGAAACCGTTCCTTTCGGTATACTTGGATGCTCGTCATGTCCATTTTACCAAGGAAAAGGTTTCTTTTTCTTTAAAAGCGAGGGTATCCCATTCTATGACACCCTCAATATTTTAATGTGGATGACTAATTAGAGCTTCGGAAGTAAGTGCGAATCAAATTTGTTACTGTTTTGTCATACAAGGCTTTTGTCGTTTCTAAACTTTCGATGTGGCCTCCAAGATAGAGGTGGATCACTCCGTGTAACGATGCCCATATAACATGAACAACTTGTAGGGGGTCTTTCTCAACGATGAGTCCTGCTTCAATTGTCTCTGTAATAATATTGATGAACTGCTGCAATGCTGTTATTGTGGCTTGTAAACTTTCATCCTCTGGCTTAAACTCACTAAAAGCTCCACCGAACATTAACATATAATAATTCGTATGGTTTAGTCCGAACTCCCAATAGGCTTCCATAAGTTCTCGAAGATATAGCTCCAGATTTTCTTGCCTTTTGACTGATTCGAACTTCTGAGCCAATAACATACAGCCTTTTATATATAGAAGTTTAATCAAACCATCCTTGTTGTTGAATAAATTATATATAACTTTGGTCGAACAGTTCATTTTTTCGGCAACTTTACGTATGGTGATTGCTTCAGGTCCATGTTCCTGTAGGATCATTGCTGCCGCTTCCACGATGATGTGTCTAAGGTTCTCGGCATGCTGTAGTTTTGATTCTTGATAGGTTTTGGGGTTCATTTGATCTCACCTTCAGAACTTTTAAATTATTCAAGAAAACGACGTTTTCACACATGTACTATATTGTATGATGCGTAACTAGTCAAATAAATTGACAAAAATCTCCCCCTTGGATACGATGATACCGTAAGGAAACAGTGTTTCTGAAAACAGAATAAAAATGTGAAAGGGTTGAAATTATGAAAGTGAATAACAAATGGACTCTTATTACAGGTGCTTCATCGGGTATTGGTGAAGTATTCGCACATGAATTTGCAGCAAAAGGGAGTCATCTGATCTTAACAGCTCGCTCAGAATCTAAGCTCAATGAGCTTGCACAGAAACTTAGGAAGAAACATGGAATTCAAACTGAAGTTATTGTCTCAGACCTGTCCAAAGAAAATACTCCTACAGAGATCTATCAGGCCTGTATTCGGCGAGGTTGTAGTGTTGATATATTAGTAAATAATGCTGGCTTTGCTACACATGGTTTTTTTGAGGAACAGTCTTTTGACAGAAATCATGATCAAATTATGCTTAATATTATGGCTCTCGTAAAACTGACTCATCTATTCTTACCGGAGATGTTGAGAAAGAGAAGTGGTACGGTCATTAATGTGGCGTCCACCGCAGCATTCCAACCCAATCCTTATATGGCTGTATATGGAGCTACTAAGGCTTTTGTACTCTCGTTTACCCAGGCATTATGGGAAGAAAATCGTAAACGTGGCGTTCAATTCCTTACTTTGTGTCCAGGTTCTACAGAAACAGCTTTCTTTGATAATGTAGGGACTAATGATGCGGTAGTGGGAAAGAAAGATAGCCCAAAGGATGTGGTAGATGTGGCATTTCGTTCACTTGGGACTAGTCGATCTTATGTCGTTGCAGGACGCATGAATTATCTAATCTCTCAAATAAATCGCTTCATTCCCAAAAAAGTAATGCTTCAAGTGGTCAGCGGTTTGATACGTCCAACCCATAAGTAAATAAATAACAACGTAACATTAAATGTAAGTGACTTGATGGAGATTGGGGCAGTGTAATTAACTATAGAGGAAGAGAGCTTACGGTTCGAGCCTACTATGATCCGTCTTACATACTTTGAACAATTTAAAAAACGACATGACCCTTGATTGGAGCAAGTCGTTTTTTTGTTGTATATATTCGAACTATAATAAAGAAATTCCTAAGTTCGAATTATTTAGCCTAGCTTTTAAAGGAGTTTCTCCATGTATTTCAAATTTAATCAACAGAGAAAAGTTTCCGAATGATATTCTAGTTTCAATGGGCTCACTCAATTTTTCGTCTAAATTCTGATGGTGACATTTTATATTGATTTCTAAATTAATTTATATCCGCAATGGTACACGGATAAAGATCCTGGAACGCTTTGTGAACAAGCTAGAAAATGCCGGATGAATTAGGTGGAAGTGGAAACCCATTCATAATGAGTGAATTGGTGGAGATGGATATTATGGACTACGTGATCAGAGCTATGTTAGAGGTACTGAAAATAGACAAGCAGAGATTATTAGGAAAAACTTAGCAGCATATACTTCAAAGTTGTTTGTATCAGGGATGTTTATTTGGCAATTTTGTGATTGTCGAGTCGTTGAAGACACAGGATGGTTATTAAATAGAGTGGGAACACATAATAGCAAAGGAGTCTTAGAGCGATACAGAAGGCCAAAGTTAGCTGCAATTGTAGTGAAGAAGTATTTCCTAAATGATTAATAATGAAACTGTGAGTGTTACTATATACCTTCAACAGGTGGATAGTTTAGCACCAATAATGGTGGAAGAGCATTTGGCTGGCAGCGTGGATATGGCGATATAATGAAATAATTTACGGTGAAAAAGTGAAGTCTATGATCACAATTTGATCACAGACTAAAAAAATTCCCATCAATTTAACAGTAGACTCGTAATACGAGAAGGGTAGATTGAGTATACTCATATTTGCTTCTATCTTTTTTCTATTAATGTAGATGTTTCAGGTTCAACTTCAAATTTATAACCGACTCCCCAAACGGTTCTTAGTACATTGCAACCGACTTCTTTTAATTTATTTCTAATTTTTTTTATGTGTGCATCAACAATACGAATATCCCCGAAATAATCATATCCCCAAATTTGTTCAAGTAATGTTTCTCGTGTATAAACGTTTCCAGGAGATTCAGCAAGGTATACGAGTAAATCAAATTCTTTCGGTCTGAATGTTACTTTCATATCTTTGATGATAACTTCTCGACGGTCAATATCAATTTTTATTACACCGTAATCGTATGTATATTTTTGTTCTTTAATTGTTTCTATGTTCGATGAGTTGACTCTTCGAAAGATGGCTTTGATTCTGGAGATTAATTCTCGTGGGCTAAATGGTTTCACTATATAATCATCCGCACCTAACTCTAAACCTAGAACACGGTCAAATTCATCACCACTTGCTGTTAAAAAAATTATCGGCACATTCGAACCTCTTCGAACCTCGCGACAGACATCATATCCATCCATTTCAGGCATCATTAAATCAAGTATAATCAAATCCGGTTGCTTCTCTTTAACGATGTCAAGTGCAGACTTACCATTGTCGGCCTCAAAGGCATGAATCTGTTGTTTTCGTAGATAATGAAGAATAATATTTCGAATATTGTCGTCATCATCAGCTACTAAAATTTTAAGCATAGTAAACCACCTTTTCATTCTGTTTACTTTCAGAATTACGTAAAAGAAGCTTTTACACTTATACAAGGTAGCACTGCCAACGAAGGTATCACAAGGGACATAAGTTTTAAATATCTTTCTAAGTCTTGCTTCTCCCTGAGGTTCGACGTAGTTTAATAAGCCTAAATAAGAGAAAGAATAGCTCATTTTTAATGCCCTCTAAGCAATGTGCGGAGCCGTTGCCATCTTTTTAAAAAGCCTGCTATGAGTGGGTTTCTCATAGCAGGCGGGGAACGTGTGGAGCCATTGCTGCTTCCTAGCGTGACTTTCAAGGGGCTTTTCAGCGCCCTCCTGATTTCACCTCATTTAGGACGCCCATTTGAATTAATTTTTATTTTAAGAAAGAGATAAAGTCAAAATAAGCCGTTTTGACTTTATCATAGTAGCCAATCAGATTATCAAGCGTGTTTCCATACTTTACTGTAGAGTTAACATCTTGTGTTGAATCATCACCAGTGTTAGAGTCAAGAGTTTGTGTTTCTTCTTCATCAGCCATCTCATTAGTAGAATCTAGAACTTGTATCTCATCGCTAGCTTCAGTAGTTGCATCATCAGTGGTAGAGTCAAGAGTTTGTGTTTCTTCTTCATCAGCCATCTCATTAGTAGAATCTAGAACTTGTGTCTCATCGCTAGCTTCAGTAGTTGAATCAGTGGTGGAATCAAGAGTTTGCGTTTCTTCTTCATCAGCCATCTCATTAGTAGAATCTAGAACTTGTGTCTCATCGCTAGCTTCAGTAGTTGCATCATCAGTGGTAGAATCAAGAGTTTGTGTTTCTTCTTCAGCAACTATTTCATTAGTAGAATCTAGAACTTCTGTCTCATCGCCAACTTCAATAGCCGTTTCTTCAATAATAGAATCTACGTGCTCTTTAGCGTTTTCATCGGTAACTACATCTACGTCTTCGGATAAGGGGTCAATGTTTTCGATGAAAAGTTGGATATATTGGTCTTTATAGTCAATTAACTGATTATAATGATTAAAAATTGATTGGTAATTTTCATAAATTTGGTTTTCAGCTGTGTCTTCAGAGTCAGAAGAGTTATCCTCGGCAGCCACGTCGTCAGAAGCTGTGTCTTCAGAGTCAGAAGAGTTATCCTCAGTAGCCACGTCGTTAGAAGGTGCGTCTTCAGAGTCAGAAGAGTTATCCTCAGCAGCCACGTCGTCAGAAGGTGCGTCTTCAGAGTCAGAAGAGTTATCCTCAGCAGCCACGTCGTCAGAAGCTGAGTCTTCAGAGTCAGAAGAGTTATCCTCAGTAGCTTCGTCGTTAGAAGGTGCGTCTTCAGAGTCAGAGGAGTTATCCTCAGTAGCCTCGTCGTTAGAAGGTGCGTCTTCTTCGTTTTCTATATCTTCTTCAGTATCTTTGTTTAACCATTCATCTGCAACTTCATAGTTCCCTTTTGCAACCTCTCGCATAATCTTACCTTTTTGTGATGAAGTAGGAATAGCAGTAGCCACTTGAGATACAATTTGACCATGATTTTTTGAGTGTTCCTCGAGTTCTGCTGCTGAAGCAGGTGCACCCGCAGCTGCAAATGTACTTGCAAGCATTGCTGTTGATAAAACAAATGGTACAACTTTCTTTGAATGTTTTTGTTTATTTATCCGTTCATTTTTTCTTTTAACCATGTTTCTTCCTCCTCATAAATGCTTGATTATTTAGTAGTTTGCGATTCGATATTTCTTAGACTAATGTGGTTGAGTTTGGTGCGAAACAGCTGATTAGGATCCTCCTTTCGTTTATTTTGCAGTTCTCTTAACTGCTTGTCCTAAACTTTACAGAAGAAATGTAACCAAACTATGACCTTTATTAGACAAAACTTAGATTATTTTTAGAAGAAGATGATGAAAGAAATAGACTGAGATCTCAAATATAAACCTCCTGATCAAAAGTTTATGTCACCTTCTACCTGTATGAGGCGTTACATAGATACAGATAAATGAAGGGGGATTGGTTATGAACAAGCGAGTTATCTGGCTTACAGGAGGTGGCATCCTCACTATAGTCCTAATGGCAATCATTTTTTTTCGATTGACTCCAACGGTTAACGTTGCGGGAACAGAAGTGCTTGGAGGACATAGTTTTCCGGTACAGTTATCTACAGCATTAGATCCTGAGACAGTGTCCACCAAAACCGTCTACGTCAAAGACTTTGAGGGGGAGCGTTTCCCGGCAGAAGTAAAACTGTCTGCTGATCGCAAAACACTTCATGTGACGGTTGAAAAAGGTGAGTGGGATTCTGAGGAAAAGAAATACACGCTGCATCTCTCTAATGAGATCCGTTCGGCTTACGGACTTCCTCTTCGTGGCGAGCAGAGCTTTGCTTTTACAGTGCGTGAAGAGTTGCCTCGCTTTGCATCAGAGGAGGAGATCCTGGCTTATATAGAAGAAGGGGAATCCAACACTAAGGTTAGATTAGAAAATGCTACTGCAACTGAAGAATCCTCGGGATCTACGTTCGCAAATGATACTTCCGGTGATTACTCTTCGACGAACAATCAGGTTGAGGGAGTTGAGGAAGGAGACATTGTGCAAACTGATGGTGAGTATATTTATCAGGTAACGAATGAAGGGATTGTGATTACTAACATTCAAGAACTTTCTGATATGAGTGTTGCTTCGATTATTAGGTTCGAAAACACTTTCCATGCGACGAACCTTTTCCTGACCGATGATACCCTTATCGTCATTGGCGATAAATGGGAGCAATATAGGTCTAGTAGTACTAAAGAAATAAGTACAATGCCGGCAATGGAGGGAATGACACTTACACGAGTGTATGATATATCAGACCGTACAAATCCAGAGCTTAAAGGGGAGTCAGGAACTGAAGGACACCTCGTTAGTTCTCGAATGATAGAAGATCATCTCTACTATGTTACAAGCTACTATCCTATGGTTCGAACAATGGAGGAAGGGAAAGAGGAAGTGAGTGTTAGACCTGTTGTGTACAACGGAGAAGATTATACCAAAGTCGCACTCGATAATATTGCGCGCATACCAAACAGTGAAGAGCGTAGCTTCACAGTCATTACAGCTATTAATACTAAACAGCCGTCATCAGCGGTAACTGTCGATGCATTTATAGGAGCAGGCGGGCAAATGTATATGTCTCAGGAACATATATACTTAGCTTCTAACTCTTATAACGGAGAAGATTCTACCACTAGTACTGACATTTTTAAATTTGCTTTAGATGGATTGAACGTACCTTTTATTGCATCAGGAAGCGTGGTTGGAACCGTTCTGAATCAATTTTCCATGGATGAATATGACGGAAACTTTCGCATTGCCACGACAGAAGGGCAGACATGGGGGGACCATCGAAATTCAAAAAGTCATGTGTTCATTCTAGATGAAAAGCTGAACGAAATTGGTCATGTTGGTGATTTGGCGCCGGAAGAACGCATTTACTCGGCACGCTTTATGGGGGACATGATTTACCTCGTGACGTTTCGAGAGATGGATCCGCTGTTTGTTATAGATGCAACAAACCCGACCAATCCTGAAGTTCTTGGGGAACTGAAAATTCCGGGAGTTAGCACGTACCTGCACCCGATCGATGAAAATCACCTCATCGGCTTTGGGGTGGAAACAAAGCTCGGTAAGCCTAGGGAACAGGGAAGTGAACCGATCGTAAGGCAGGATGGGATGAAGATTTCGATTTTTGATGTAAGCGATTTTTACAATCCCAAGGAGAAATTTGTGGAGGTTATTGGTGGGGAAGGTACTTATTCGGAATTGATGCACAACCATAAGGCACTAACGATTCATCCGGAGAAGCCAGTCTATGCATTTCCAATTCACCTATACAACTCGAACAAACCTTCCGATGATCGGGAGTGGACATTTGATGGGCAGGGGGCAATGGTATATAACATTACTCCTGAAGGCATCGAACGGCTGGCGAGTCTCATAAGTGAAGGTGAAGGACAACGGTACGAGAGCTACGAGCAGTCTGTACAGAGAAGTGTGTACGCAAATGGCTATCTATTTATACTTTCGCCGGGAGGCCTTACAGCTTTTGATGAAGAGACATATGAAAAGGTTGGTAATGTCTTGTATCGAGAAAAAGCTCAAAACGAAGAGTAATTAATATTCTTTTTCTTTTACAAAAACGTAACAATCTTAGGCTGCTATATGCAGTCTTTTTGTTTTATGGACATGCGTTACTGGTTCAATCTTGCTCATCTTTTTTGCAAGAGAATATTTTAATAGCGATTTTATATTTCCGTTACATTCACTTGAACTTAATGAATAGCTCTTAAGTCCAATAACAAGGCCATCCTTTTTAAGAGTTTTTTATTTAGGAGTTGAGCAAAGCTTAGTAACGCAATGTGCCATCATATACGTTCAATAACTATATCCTTATGCGAAGGAGATTATTTCTTATTTGCTAAATTTTCTCGGTCATCAGCTAACGGTGGTTGCTCCATCCATCCGTATTTAATTAATAATTCAGCTCCATCCTCTGCATATAACCCTACCTCAGCCGCAAGACGAGTGTATTCAAAGGCAAGATCTCTTCGATGAGAAACCGATGCACCAGCTCCATAATATCCTATTGCTGATGAGACCAAAATGACAATATGATTTAACATCAGTTTATCTGAAAAGGGCGGAACTGTTGAATTAGTAACTTCAGATACCCATGAAGCGGGAGAGGCTAATTCATCTTTTGTTAATATAGCACTAAGAAGCCCAAATTGTTTTTCACAAAGATTTTTTCCTCTTTGGAAATATTTTTGGACATCTTGCGTTTGGCTGACTTGTCCAAATCCAATTTCTAATACAACTTTAACTATTACCTTCATCATGTTAAAACTAATACCACTAATTTCTACAGCATTTAAAGGGCGCTTTTTCCCTAACCAACCGGTCAAATAACGTTGATTATTTACAAAATCGACTTCACTTGGTGTATTAATTCGCGGAGGTCTACTATAAATCCCTTTATCCTGCATTAAATGAACAATTCGTTTAAAGAGTTCCATTGCTTCATTATTACATTCGATAAAGTAGGTTATTTGATCAGCGCGTGTTGATGTAGCAACTGCACCAGCATAGCCTGTCATACCGAGAATGGTCATAACATGCATATAGACGAGCATAAATGTATCTGTAAATAAGGCAGGGGCATTCAGATTTACATCTTTTTCTAATGAAAATCCTTTTGGAATAGGAAAATTCTCTTGATTCAGAAACTCTGTGATTTTTTCGATATGGGATTCAGCAATGCTAAGAGCATATTCAAGTATGGCTTTACTATCATCGTCTTTCGCCTTATCAATCGAGTGAGTAAGGATACAAATTGATAATGAGTCATTTATATATTGTGTCCATAAATTTGCTATTTCTGCTGATGTAAGTTGAGAATTAGTACTTTCCACAATAAACCTCCAATTATAAAATTAAATTGTATTTTTAATCTAGATGTAAACTTGAATGGTTAGTATTAGTATGTAAACTGATTTTTATATCATTTAAAGTCAACTAATCTAAACGTTATTGTACCCATCTATCATGATTGAATGTATTACGAATGAATGCATCTTAAATGAGGATACACTAAAAAGCGAGCACACTATTATGCTCGCCTCATTAATAATGCAATGCGATTTAGATATACATATTGAATACTCCAAGCTTAAGTCAAGGATGGCATTCTTAATAAATTGTTTACTTTAGAGCTAATTAAGGATGCTACTCTAAAAACAATAACCATTATAGTTGAGAAAAACCTAAGAATATTCACGTAGATCCCTCCACATTGAAATTTAGTGTTAAGATTAACACTAATGTTATTGTTAATATTAGAAGCAAATTTATTCATGATCCTGAAGGGGATATATATAGAAGAAACGATGCTTGAGCAACGCAAAAGCTACACTTTCTCTTACTGTGAGCATTCACCCTCTTTTAAAAGGAGCGTTTGTGTTAACCGCTATACTCCATTTTAATTAAACGTTTATTTAAAAGATTTTATGTTGGCGTATGAATTTAGTTAGAGTCGTTTAATTTTCATTTGCATTAGAAAAAACTAAAAAATGATAAAAAGTTTCTAAAATAGTTTTGTTGTTGCAGGAATATGATGATTTATGTCGAAATTTAGAACAACAATTTCTCTGTTGATTTGAGCTTTCTGAAGGATTCAACATAAGCAGAAGAAGGGATATAATATGCGCTTAGTAAATGTAGATACATGCGAGTCGGGGATTAAACTAGGTAAATCAATTTACAATGAAAATGGTAAAGTTCTTTTATCTCAGGGTACTGAACTTAATGATGGCTTACTAAAAAAGTTAAAAAAATATAATGTTTCAACCATTTATATAGAGGATGAAGTGTCTGAAGGGATTGACATCGTTGAAGCCATTCCTGCGGAAGTGCGTGGAGAAGCAGTTAATAAGATAACCGAAGGCTTTAGAACGATTGCTGAATTAAGCTCAGGTAGGTCAAATATTCAAGGAATGATCAAATCAGAAAGAGCGGTGCGTAGTTTTAAAAAGATATTTAAGGATATTCTAAATTGTTTAAATGAAAATCGGCATGCATTAAATTTATTAGCAACGACAAAAATTCACGAGAATTATGTGTATAATCACAGTCTCAATGTTTCAATTTATGCATGTCAGTTGGCTATTGAGAATGGTTTGCCTTTAAAGAATATTGAAGAAATAGGGTTAGGGGCAATGCTACATGATTTGGGAAAGGTGTATATCCCGCTAGAAATATTAAATAAGCCCGGGAAGCTAACGGATGAAGAATATGCGCAGGTGAAGTCACACTGTCATTTAGGTTTTGAGATCCTAAGAAAAATACATGAAATCCCCTTACCTGTAGCTCATTGTGCCCTGCAGCATCATGAACGTATCGATGGATTAGGTTATCCACGAGGTTTAAGAGAGAATGAAATTCATAAATACGCCAAAATATTGAGTGTGGTCGATGTATTTGATGCGATAACGAGTAAGAGAGTGTATCGACCAGCCGTGCTACCACATGAAGGTATTGAAATTCTTTATGCAGGAAGCGGGACACAATTTGATAGTAGACAGGTTGAACTGTTTAAGGATTGTATTGCCATTTATCCACAAGGTTTAACAGTAAAATTAAACGATGGCAGAACGGGAATAGTATCAAGGTATAATTTCCGAGCTGTCGGGCGACCTGTGATAAGAATTATAAGAGATGAGGAACAACAAGAAGTGAAACATTATGAAATTGATTTATCAGCGAAGGAAAATCTAGCTATCAAAATTGTTGAAGCCGATGCATTAATAGGTAATTTTAACTGACAAATACGGGAGAGCACCGTATTGCGAATTAAAAACTTAGCGGCATGGTTCACTCTGCATCCCCATACACAACGTTTATAACTACACAGAATCTTGTGACACCAGGATCTGTGTAGTTTTTTTGTTTTTATAAGATTAATCAGAATCAGATAAAAAAATAATTAAAAATGAAAACTTTTTAGCAAGTTCACGGGTAGTAAGAAGTGAAAGGAGGATGGAAATGTGGAACAGTCTTGGATTATAGAAATAAAAGCGGGTAATCGACAAGCGTTTAAAAGCCTTTATGACGAATATTTTGATTATGCAATGCGTGTAGCCACAGCTGTAACAAGACATGAGGGAAACGCAGCCGATGCTGTACAGGAAACGTTTATTCGAGTTTACGAACATCTCGATCAATACGATATAAATAAGCCGTTTAAACCTTGGTTTTATCGAATTCTTATCAATGAGTGCAAGAGAGTGATGGGACAATCGGCGAGGGTGGTTCCCGTAGAGCATGAGTGGGAGAATGACCCTAATTTAGCGAAGCGGGATAATTATGCACTTGACCAATATAGAGAGTTATATCAAGCGATACAATCGCTCCAGGAACATCATCGTATTCCGATTATTTTAAAGTATTTACATGACCTTACGGAAAAAGAAATTGCACAAGTGCTCGATCTTAATTTGAATACAGTGAAATCAAGATTATTTAAAGCAAGACGTAAGTTAAAAGCTGCTCTTGAAGGTTTGAAAAGGAGGGATTTGAATGATGGACCGTAAAGAAGAAGAATGGATTAAGGACAGTTTAACAAAAGGGATTGATACATCTAGTAGCCGTAAGGAAGAGATATGGCAATCTATGCAAAATCAGTTAGATGAAATCGATCGAATGAAGAAAGATGTATACAACAAGAACACGAAAAAAAATAGAATTGAACGAAAGAGGGGAGCGAGAAACGTGTATAACTGGAAACGATGGACAGGGCTCACAGTCGCGGCAACGCTATTTTTTGCACTTCTATTGACAACAACATCCCAAGGGCAAGCGGTTATCTCTCAAATTCGTATGTTGTTTGAACCGGAAAAGAAAATTGAACAAGAACTTGAGGGAATGCCTGAGGATACAGATATGAAGCTTCATGAAGGAGAGCGAAAAACAGAGCAAGAAGCGAGCTTTGTTATATACGTAGATGAGGAGCGTTATGACGTAGTGAAAGAGGAGGGGGTATTCCGTATTACAGTAGACCTTCCCGAAAGGTATCCTGAAGTATATATGGAGATCATAGAACAAAAAAATGTGAAGACAAAAGAGGCAATGGAAGAGATAAGGAAGGATATTGTGCAAGATTATGAAAATGTTGGGGAAGTTGAACAAGTAGAGAGTCCTGTAATTGGATACAGATTCTCAGCAAACAACGGATATGAATGGGATGATCCAGTCGTTGTCTACTATGCAGTTAGCAACGAGTTAGACGGAAGCTTTATTATTAAACAGAAGTACTTTATGGAAGCTTCTGAAGGGCACGGTGTACGTATGGACAATATGCTGAAGGAATTCCACGTAGTCATTAAGGAAGATCCTCAGACTTCTAATTAAAGTGTTTTGTATCTGAGCTTTACGCTTTTGAACGTCTAATCTCTAACGATCCATTCCTACAGTAGGAATGGATTGTTTCTTTGTTTTTTAGATTACGAACTCGTGCGTTAGAGAGATATTTTTTCTAGCAGTGATCTAGTTCATAGCATTTATGATTTGCCTAGTTTAAAATCGACAAAACCCTTATATTTCAATTGCCCCACCATCGATTCGTTTAAAACCACGAATACTTGATAGCTGTTCAACAAGCTTTAAGGCGGCTTTATCCTTTGCTTTTGCTTCAATCATAATGTCTGCAGATTGTCCGAATGCTCTAAGTGTCCTAATAAAGGGTAGGGCAAAATCTAAATCTACATAATCGGAATGTGCTCTAAACTCAGATTGTGATTTTGGGGAGGAGAGATGAAACTTAGGGAGTTTGTTTGAATCATTCCAGGTCGCATAAATTCTTGGTAGCAAATCTTCGAATTCCTCCGTTCTGCGGTTTGCCCAATGATGGTGATAATCAAAAACGAATGGTAGTGAGTGCTGCTCACAGATGTTTAGAGTTTCTGCTGCTGTATAGGTTTTATCATCATTCTCAAGTGTTGTTTGTTTTCGGATGACAGGGTCAAGCTTTATGAAAGATTGATTAAATCTAGAGATAGCAGCATCCTTATTACCATAGGCCCCACCGACATGAATATTGATCGTTGCCTTATCATGTATCTCCATTGCTTCAAGCATGTCGTAGTGATAGGTCATATCAATGATTGCATTTTCAGTTATGTGCTCTTTTGGACTAGTAAATAATGTGAATTGATTAGGGTGGAAGCTAATACGCATTTGTGAGCTTTTAATCAAATGCCCTAATTCTTTAAAGAGAGAACAAAATGGTGTTAAATAATCCCACTTTGCCTCTGGATGTGTAGCGAGTGGGACGAGAGAAGATGACATACGGTACACATAGATGCCGTTAGCAATATTAAAATGGACGGCACGTATTGTATTTTTTAAATTTTGCTCGGTCGCATAATAGAGTTTTTCCATTCGTTTTTCTTTATCAAGTTTTTTCCAATTTGTAAATGTTAGTGTCCGAGAAGGAGAGGCTTCCCATAGTGAAAGTGCTGTTGAGACGTAACCGAACCTAAGAATCATCGTTTCATTCCACCTTGTTTGGATATGTTGCTTACAAACAGTGTGGACTTTTTATAGAAACTTTATGAATCAAACTAATCCAAACGTGGAAGGGGTACAAAAATGAAAAAAAACGATTTACCTCTTGTCTATTCATGCTCAGGATGTTCCTCTGCTGCACAAACCGCGAATATGATTGCATTAAAGATGGATCGTGAAAAAGTGGCGGAGATGTCGTGCATCGCTGGTGTCGGTGGAGATGTAAAACCTCTTGTGAAAACAGCCAAATCTGGTCGGAATATTATCGCCATTGACGGATGTCCATTGTCTTGTTGTAAAAGCTGTTTAGCTAGACATGAGGTTACACCGAAGCATCATTTTGTATTATCCGACTTCGATGTCCCAAAGGTAATGGGGAAGGAGCCAGATCCTAATCTTTATATAAATGCTTATAACAAGATAATAAATTTAGTAATTGAACGATATAGGGATGAGCATGTCTAAAATGGTAAGTTGAAAAGACTGATTGGTAATTGGATAATTTGGTTAGAATCCATAATTAAGGAGTATTACTTTTTTTTAAAGGCATCCTAACCTAGAGGTGAATTATGACATGAAGAGAAAACAGTACGAACGCTCCTTTTTGCTATTTACAACTGTAGTAGCATTAGCTCTATTACCTTTCGCGATCATGAAACGTCCTCTTAAAGACTGGATTATTGTTTACCTTGTCAGTTGTATAGGGAACAGTTATGCAGATCGTTACCTTGTTTCAAAGGGGTATATAAAATATAAAATAAAACCTCTATCCAAAAAAACGCCTATACATCTGCCATTTGATTATGTACACTATCCGCTATTTTTACTTTACTATAATCAATGGACGCTAAATAGCAGGCCTATTGGTATCATATTAAAGCTATTTGTGTTCATTATTCCGCAGGTTATTATTGAAACGATTGCTGAAAAGAAGACGGATTTAATTACGTGGAAAAAAGGGTGGAAATGGCATCATTCATTTTTTAGCATGGCGGCTAAATTTTTATTATGTCGAATGATTATTGGCTTGATAAGGATATTAAATAGAAGAGAGCTCTCTTTAAAATAAGTCGTTATCGATAGAACAGTGGTGTCGACTACAAGAGAGGCTTGTAGTCGACTAATACTTAAGTAGTGCCCTTTAACGGTTTGTCTTAGTGACGGAAAGAATTTCAATTTTTCGATTATCTACCCAGCGAAATTCGATTGTATCTCCAATGTCAATTGTAGCAAACTCCTCTTCGGAAACAATATAATAATCTTCTTCAGAATAAACAACAAAGCTTGTACCGATAACCAGCTCCTGTTCTTCTTTGTCAACCACTTTTATTTCAAATGTACTTTCAGGGATTAGTAAAAGAATGGCGATAACAATGACAAGAGCTACCCCATAGAACAAGCTAATTTTGAATTTACGAGAGAGCTTCATTTTTATTTCTCCTTTTTGAGGGTTTTGAGGTATAAAATACCAACCTATGTTTTCCAATTATAAACGAAGAAAATTGATTTTTATATAAAGAATGCTGAATTAATTGAGTGGATACTCGTTTATTAAGTACGATATTTAAAAAACACCAAACGATTCGGAAAAATCCCAAGAAGAGCTAGCCTTATACTAATTATGTGACCTTGAGTCAAAGGGAATCACCTATATTAACATAGGTGTTTGGTAGCGTTAAATGGCAAATTCATCCTATCGATTTAAGATCGTGTAGGCTCTTTAATATAAGCTATTACGAGCGTTTTTAGGAGGACCGACATAGTTCTCCTTTTTCATTTACTTTATATTTGAAAAAAGATTATACTACTAAAAGGAGAGTGATTAAACGATGCCTACCAATAAAACTCCTTACTATATTCTTGAATCTTTGCATCAATGTAAATTAATTGGTATGGACCCTAACGAGATTAGAAAACCTAGTATAAATATGACACCAAGTCAATTTGCAGAAAAAAGAGAATCATATAGTGAGATCCTTAAAGTTGTTAGTTTTTTTTCTCAGAAATTTCTAAATTCATTAAAGGGAAAGCCTATCTTATTAGTGATTTCGGATGAAAACGGTTTCATACTTGATATGATGGGTGATAAAATGATTGAAACAACCGTAACTCAATTAGGAATTAGGTTGGGGGCCCAGTTTTCACTAGAAGATATGGGAACGAACGTCATCAGTTTAGCCCTACAACAGAGACACCCTGTTCAGATAATTGGAGATGACCATTATTTTCGTTGTTTACATAGCTCAGCTTGCTATGGAGTCACGTTTCATTATACAGACATTGATGACTTACTTGGCAGTATTTCAATGATGACAACGGTTGAATTACAAAATCCGTTGTTTATAAATATGTTGACAAACATAGTAGATTTGATAGAACGCGAGCTTTTATTAAGAAAACAAAATAGAAAACTAAACATCATGAATCAAATTATGCTTAGTAGAACAAGGAATGCGATTATTATTACTGATGCTGCTGGTCAAGTGACAGAGTTTAACGAATTCGCGGAAGAATTATCAGGATTTACAAGGGATGAGATGATAGGTAAAAATATTTATGCAACCGATATTACAGGGGGCTATTTCCAAGAAGTAATTGATTCACAAAAAATATTTAAAGACGTGGAAATGAAATTTACGAATAATAACGGGGAACGAATTATTTGTCTTTTTGATGCTCAACCAATTTATGATAATAATAATGCCACGATAATTGGAGCTTTTGCGCAGCTTCGCGATATAACGGAACGCTTTTTGATGGAAGAAAAGTATAATTACTTAGCTTATCATGATGAGCTTACAGGACTTCCTAATCGGAGGTATTTTCATAGTGAATTGGAAAGATTAATGAATGAGAATAAAAATAAGGATTTTGCTTTGTTATTGATTGATTTAGACAGGTTTAAAAATATTAATGATACATTTGGTCACAGTAATGGCGATAAATTACTAAAGGCAGTGACTCGAAGGTTAAAGGCTTGTTTACAACCTGATGATATGCTTGCACGGATTAGTGGTGATGAGTTCATGATCCTTTTGAAAGATGTTCACAAAGAGGACGAGGCGACTAGGATTTCTGATCAGATTGTCGCACAATTTAAAAAGCCATTCACCATTAATAACAATCAGTTTAACGCAACGGCTAGCATCGGCATTGCTTTTTATCCGACAAATGGGATTGGGCTAGAAGATTATTTGGTACAAGTCGATGCTGCGATGTACAAAGCAAAATTTCAAGGGAAAAATGGATATATCGTTTTTACCCCTGAAATGTATATTGATTCTCGAGAAGAGCTTTTATTAGAAAATCATCTTAGAAATGCACTGGAAAATAAGGAATTTTCTCTTTATTACCAAGCGCAGGTCAATATTGATACGGGAGATATTACAGGATTAGAAGCATTATTACGGTGGAATCACCCGGTATCGGGGCTTATCCCACCGAATGAATTCATTCCATTGGCGGAAAAAACTGGACTTATTATTCCAATTGGCGAGTGGGTCCTAGAGGAAGCCTGTCGTCAAATCAAAAAATGGCTCGATAAAGGACTCCCATTAATTAAAGTCGCCGTCAATTTGTCGCCACAACAGTTTTTAAAGCAAAATTTAGCTGAAGTGATTGAAGATATTTTGATTAGAACAAATCTTGAACCTCAGTATTTAGAGTTAGAAATTACTGAATCAATGGCTATGGATTTTACATATGCTGTAAACGTGTTAAGACAATTAAGAGATTTAGGTATACAAATTAGTATGGATGACTTCGGAACTGGTTATAGTTCATTAAGTTATTTAAAAAGCTTTTCAATCAATTGTTTGAAAATTGATAAATCGTTTATGACAGATATTTTAGTTGATGAAAATGATGCAAAAATAGTTGGAGCGATTATCGCCATGGCACAAAGTCTCGGAATTAAAGTGATTGCTGAAGGAGTTGAAAATAAAGAACAACTTAAATTTTTACGTCAGCAGCAATGTAATGTTGTACAAGGCTACTACTTTATGAAACCAATACCTGCTAAAGAGTTTGAAGAGCAATTTTCTAAATTAGTGAAAGACTTTAAGAAAAAGAGAGAAGAATAAGAAATGGGAAGTCACTAATGTTATTGGGATACTAGATATAGCGGTAGTACTACTGTTAGCAGAGGTAGGTTATATGGGAATTATTTTCATTATTAACTAAACTCACTTTCTCGGAAACGGGAAGGTGTCTTTTTTTGTTTATTAAAAGATTTGTAAAAATTAAAAAAGGTTTAAAGAAACTATTCAAAAAATTAACATTATTAAAACTGGCTTATTATTCCTCTTTTATGATTAAGATGTACCTAATATATGAAGGAGGAATAAACGTTGAAGAATCGAATCAAGAAACTCGTAAAGCTTTTTTTAGTTTTCACCTTAATGCTCCCAGTTTACTCACAAATAGGAATTGGGAATGTACAAGCATCTACAACGTTGACGGTTGCTGAAGCGATAGCAAATAATTCCGGAATCGCAACGGTCGAAGGCTATATTGTAGGAACTGTAAGTAGTGGTCCTAACTTTAAGCTAAATGCACCATTTAGTGTTAGTACAAATTTGGCCTTAGCAGACTCAGCTGAAGAGCCAACTGATTTTCTGCCAATCCAATTACCGTCAGGGGCGATTCGAACAGCTCTAAATCTAGTTGATAATCCAAATAATTTAGGAAAGAAAGTTAAAATAACCGGAAGTTTAGAAGCATACTTTGGTGTAGCTGGTCTAAAATCACCGACAACTTATGAGTTTGTCGAAGAAAACGCAGGGAAAACAGCTAATGTACAAGCTACTCCACTGCAAGGTGAAGTTGAGGCTGGAACAACAATAAGCCTGCAAACAGCTACTGAAGGTGCGAAGATTTACTATACTACGGATGGAACAGAGCCTAATAAACAAAGTCAGGTCTACGATGAACCGATTATTATTTTTGAAGAGACAACCATTAAAGCATTTGCAGTTGCCGATGGTTTTGAGGCGAGTGATGTTGCAACGTTTACGTATACAATGAAGCAAGCTCTTCCAGTAAGTACAATATCTCAGGTTCGTAACCTAACAAATGGAACAGAAGTTAAAATAAATGGTGTTGTAACAACAGGGACAGGTCTTTGGGGCTCAAAAGGATTTTATCTTCAAGATGAAACAGCAGGAATCTATGTATATCAAGGAAATGATGAAGTAAAGCCTGGGGATAACGTAACACTGAGCGGACAAAAAGGAGCATATAATGGTGAGCTTCAAATTTCTAATATATCATCTCTTCAAAAAGAAGGAGAGGCGGCTATTCCTGAACCGGTAATTGTCACACCAGATAAGGTGGATGCTACGAATCAAGGACAGCTTGTAAAGCTAGAAAGTATAAAAATTAGGAATATAATAAGTGTTAATCAATATGGAACATTTGAATTTATAGCTGAAAAAGATAATCAAACGCTTACTGTTCGTGTCGATAATCGAACGGGATTAACGTATGAGGAGTTTCCTTATACCAATGGAATGGTTGTCGACGTGGTTGGAATAGCCTCTGTGTTTAACGGGACTTATCAGTTAAAACCAAGAGGTATTCATGACTTCTCATTTGTAGATGCTGGAGAAGCAGAAGACGTTTCAGCCGTTATGGCAAATCCTAATTCAGGTGGAGTAGCAATAGGAACAAATGTTACACTCACACCAGCTAAAAATGGTGCAACTATTTATTATACAATAGATGGTTCTACCCCTACAGAAATGAGTACAAAATATACTTCTCCTATTGAAATTTCCGATAATGTCACACTTAAAGCAATAGCCGTTGACGGGGAAGGCCATATAAGTGAGGTTGTTCAGTATTCTTATACAATTATAAATGACAATCCAAGAATTCATGACATTCAAGGTTCAGGGCATACTTCGCCTTTCCTAAATGAAAATGTAGCTAGTGTCGAAGGAATTGTCACGTTTGTTACAAGCCATGGCTTTTATATAGAGGATCCTCTCCCAGATGGGGATGAGAAAACTTCAGAAGGAATTTATGTATATAAAACGTCACATGGACGCAGTGTTGGTGACCATGTCAAGGTTACTGGAAAGGTGACCGAATTCAGTGGGACGTCAAGTGAGGGATACGATGATCGTGCGGATACTCATTTAGAGGTCACACAAATTAGTGCCAATTTAGCGAGTGATAAAGTTGAGCTCGTAGCGACCGATCAATTACATCAATTAGCACCACCAGTTCTCATAGGAGAGAATGGGCGTATTATTCCAGCAGATCATATTGATAGTGACATGCTAACCGTTTTTAATCCAGAAGTCGATGCCATTGACTTTTACGAAAGCTTAGAAGGAATGCGGGTTCAGCTTAATCATGCTTGCGCAGTTGGTCCACAAAAATATGGTGAAGTACCAGTCACTGTTGCAAATGGTCGTGAAAAACTTCAAACTGCAAACGGCGGTCGCATCCTTACAGAAGCCAACCAAAATCCAGATAGATTATTTCTTAATATTAACGATACGAGCTTTGTAGCGAAAACTGGGGATTGTTTTGATGGCTCAATTACAGGTGTAGTCGGATACACATATAATAACTTTAAAATTATGACCGATAAACATCGCTTACCTAATTTAATCAAAAGTGAAGTCGAGCAAGAAGTTACTGCGATTGTAAAAGATGAATCTAAATTAACCGTAGCAAACTACAATGTTGAAAATCTTTCTGCAAGAACATCCGACACAAAAATAGAAAAAATTGCTCAATCATTTATTACGAATCTTAAATCGCCCGATATTATTGGGTTAGTTGAAATTCAAGATAACGACGGCGAAACAGATTCAGGCACGACAGTTGCAAATGAGACGTATGAAAAGCTAATTGCGAAAATTAAAGCGTTAGGTGGGCCTTCGTATGATTTCACAGATATTGCGCCTGAAAACAATCAAGATGGTGGGGTTCCAGGTGGAAATATTCGTGTTGGTTTTCTCTATAACACGGAACGAGTGAAATTAGCTGAAGGAAAAGAAGCTGGTACGGCAACTCAGTCTGTTGAGTATCTTGATGGAGCGTTAACGTTAAATCCAGGAAGGATTGACCCGACGAATACAGCATTTGAAAACAGCCGAAAGCCATTGGCTGCAGAATTTGTGTTCAATGGTGAAAAGGTTATCGTCATTAACAATCATTTTAATTCAAAACGTGGTGACCAACCTTTATTTGGAAAAAACCAACCACCTGTTTTTGAAAGTGAAAAGCAACGTCATCAAATCGCCACCATTATTCATAATTTTGTGCAAGATGTGCAGACAAAAAATCCACAGGCTAATGTCGTTGTGCTTGGTGATTTAAATGATTATCAGTTTTCGAAAACATTAGATATTGTTAAAGGGAATCAATTAACAAACATGATTGATACTCTTCCGTTAAACGAACAATATACGTATGTATATGAAGGAAATTCTCAAGTCTTGGACCATATACTTGTTAGTAATCATTTAGCTTCACAAACTGAAATTGATATTGTCAACATTAATGCGGATTTTATGGAAGCTCATGGTCGTGCGAGTGACCATGATCCGGTCGTTGTTCAAATGGCTTTAGATCATAAAAAGGATGAAGACTTTCATTTAACAATTATGCATACGAATGACACTCATGCTCATTTAGATAATGTTGCTAGAAGAATTACGGCTATTAACACGATACGTGAAGAGGTCGAACATTCGATTTTACTTGATGCTGGAGACGTCTTTTCTGGAACATTATTTTTTAACCAGTACCTTGGACAGGCAGACTTAGAATTTATGAATATGGTTGGCTATGATGCAATGGTACCTGGTAACCATGAATTTGATAAAGGATCAGAGGTGTTAGCGAATTTTATAAAAAATGCTCACTTCCCGTTTGTCAGTGCAAACGTTGATTACAGTCAGGACCCAGAACTGAGTCAACTTGCTGAGCATACGATCGGTAAATCTGGAGACAGTGGAAAGCTGTATCCAGCGATTATTATGGAAATCGACGAAGAAGAAATAGGAGTATTTGGTTTGACAACAGAAGACACAGCTTATTTAGCAAATCCAGGAGAACAGATAACTTTTGAGGATTATCTTGAAAAAGCACATGAGACAGTAGCGATGCTAGAAGAAGAGGGAGTAAATAAGATTGTCGCTCTCACGCATTTAGGCCATCAGTATGATGTGAAATTAGCAGAAGAGGTAAGTGGCATAGATGTGATCATTGGCGGACATAGTCACACGAAAATTGACCAAGCAGTTGTTCTTCATGAAGAGACGGAGCCGACAATTGTTGTTCAAGCGCAAGATTATGGTGTTTACATTGGTAGAATGGATGTTGAGTTTGACGAACACGGTGTATTACAGCAATGGCACTCAGAGTTAGTTGAAGTTGATGAGAAAAATGAAGCTGGCGAGTATATATTTGCTGAAGATATGGCTGCCGCAGAACGCTTAGAAGTCCTAAAGGAACCAATTGAAGAGCTCAAGCAAACTGTGATTGGCAAATCGACAGTCGATCTGGATGGAGAACGTGAAAATGTTAGAACGAAGGAAACGAATCTTGGCAATCTCATTGCCGATGGAATGTTAGCGAAAGCAAAGGAAAGTGTCAATGCTCAAATCGCAATTCAAAACGGTGGCGGTATTCGAGCCTCGATTCGTGCTGGAGATGTGACATTAGGAGATGTGCTAACGGTTCTTCCGTTTGCGAATAATTTAGTTGCACTTGAATTAACTGGAACAGAACTACTCGAAGCGTTAGAAAATGGTGTAAGTCAGGTTGAAAGCGCCCAAGGTCGTTTCTTACAAGTAGCGGGGCTCCGATTTAGCTACGACCGAGCACAACCAGCATTTGAGCGGGTTTATGACGTCGAAATAGAAACAGAAACAGGGTATGTGCCATTAGATGAGAATGCAACCTATATTGTTGCGACGAATGAATTTATTGCCGATGGGGGAGATGGTTTTGAGAGTTTAAAACGGGCGAAAGACGATGGAAGAATGATGGAATTATTCCTTCCAGATTATGATGTTTTTACGGAATTCCTAGAGAAGCTTGGAACAGTAGGTGAAGCCTATGCTGAGCCAGAAGGTCGAATTATTGAAGCAGAAAAAATGGAAGATACGTTTACTATACCAGATATAGCAATGACTGTTACCCAATATAAAAAGGTAAAACTCCCGAAAAAGGTAAAGGCGATAATGAATGATGGTTCTGTTAAAAAGATGGAAATCACGTGGGATGGTTCCATTGATTCTAGTATAGTCGGTGAACAGATAATTGAAGGAACCGTTGAAGGTTACTCTAAAAAAGTGATATTAACTGTAACGGTAGAGCCAGCAAAAAAACCTAAAAAAAAGTAGTCATTTTTACGAAACATGAAAATAGGTTGAAGTTGAGCAAAATATGTTTTTAGTATGCAGAAATAAATTAATAATATTCAATGAATAAAACTATACGCCATGGACATAATAAAATACGCAAGGTACTTGCAATATTTTTCATGTATTTGGTACATGCAAGGAGGCAACAAAGATGGAACACGGAAAAGTAAAATGGTTTAATGCAGAAAAAGGTTTTGGATTTATCGAACGTGAAGGTGGCGAAGATGTTTTCGTTCACTTCTCAGCTATCCAAAGCGAAGGTTTTAAATCACTAGACGAAGGTCAAGAAGTTACTTTCGATATCGAAGAAGGCAACCGAGGACCTCAAGCGACAAACGTACAAAAAGTATAATTGTTTGCAGCTAATAAAACAGACCCTTGACAAATGAATGTCTTGGGTCTGTTTTGTTTGTTGAAACGCAAGGGAGTGTCTCAAAGGCATAAAGCGTTCACAGCAATGGCTTCGTTGGCTACGCGCCTTGCGAACCCCCCTTCGTAAGGCTTTTAAAAAATGTAGCGACTACGCTCACAGCCTCTTGATATACAAACGACTTTAAGTAGTTAATTGAATCACGTTATGCGAAGGATCCTCGACAATACATTGCCCACCATCCTCCAAAATAGGAACACCCATTTCAACTAATTGTTCAATAACATGAGCTCTTGCTTCGTTGTGAGGGTATTGTAAAGAAAATATTTTTAACCCAACACTTTCTTTTGAAGGGGCAGGTGCTCCAACACCGGCCCATGTATTTAATCCAATATGGTGATGATAGCGGCCAGTTGAAATGAAAAGAGCTTGTTGACCGTATCTTGTGACTACTTGAAAACCGAGTTTGGAATAAAACTGTTCTGACGCTTCTAAATCCGAAACATGTAAGTGAATATGTCCGATAACCGTATTTGAAGGCAGACGTATCCAAGAATCTTCATTCGCTTCTGCAAGAAGGTTTTCTAGATCAAGTGGCATTGTATCCATCATTACTTCGTCCTGTTGCCAAGTCCAACAACTAGCTGGACGGTCTCTATACATCTCAATTCCGTTTCCGTCAGGATCAGCAAAATAAATCGCTTCACTAACGAGATGGTCGGATGCCCCTTGTAGCGGATACCTATTTTCCACTAAATGCTTTAGCACGGACGCTAAATCGGAGCGTTTAGGTAATAAAAGGGCAAAATGATACAAACCAGTAGTTCGAGATTGCTTAGGTTTAACCTGCTCTGGCTGCTCTAAAATTAGAAGAGGGTTTACCCCGTCCGCACTTAAAATTGCCTTTGTTTCTGTTTGTTGTAGAATACGAAAGCCGATCATTTTTTCATAAAAAGTAAGAGAACGTCTAAGATCGGAAACAGTTAAAGTTACTTGGCTAATAAATGTACTCGGTGCTGAATGAAAGCTCATCTTTTATCTCTCCTAATAAAGTCTGTATTTTAGATTATTATAGCAACAATGTAGGATCTAATCTTTTTTAAAGCAATTTATTGTCCTATTTTTATTGGAGCTAACATAGGGATTATTGTACAGGCCTTAAAACAGGAGGGTGAGAAGCATGAAAGTGATAAATTTTAAAAAGCTAAAACCATTCCTTATTGGTGGAGTCGCAGGCGTTGCAATTGCAATCGCTCTTGCCGTCATGGCTTATGTAGGATAAGAATAGTGAGTGAGGTTTGATCATTCTTATAACAGTTGTAGCGACTTCAATGCTAAGGGGGTGTCCATAAAAGGTCAAAATCAACCTTTTAGGACACCCCCGTCTAAGTTATCTTGCTTTAATAAACATTTGAACCCAGGCGCTATGATAAAAGCCGACACCGATCGTATCGTATTCAGGCTTTAAAATATTTTGACGGTGACCCGGTGAGTCCATCCAAGCATTCATTACTTCTTGAGGTGTTTTTTGTCCTTTTGCGATATTCTCACCTGCAGTAGTGTATTGAATACCAAATGATTTTAACATATCAAATGGAGAGCCATAATTTGGGCTGTTATGTGAAAAATAGTTGGCATTAATTAAATCCTCTGCTTTTTTGTGGGCAACATTTTTTACATCAGCACGATGTGTAAGTGGCTTTAATCCTTGCTTTGCCCGCTCTTGATTAACTAGGGCAACGACTTGATCTTCAAATGTACTATGATGAGTAGCATCTGCTTTTAGACGAATGAC
The DNA here is from genome assembly GCF_002156385.1 of Halalkalibacter urbisdiaboli. GTDB lineage: Bacteria > Bacillota > Bacilli > Bacillales > Bacillaceae_D > Halalkalibacter_A > Halalkalibacter_A urbisdiaboli. The sequence continues at coordinate 536,617 of NZ_MVJM01000002.1, read as the reverse complement.
TTCGCCAACATGCATGTTTCTTGGCTCAACATCTGGGTTTAAACGCATTAATTCTTGATAGTCGAGTCCATACCGTTGAGCAATGAACCAGAAGGAATCACCAGGGGAAACTTTGTAATGGGAAAATGGTGGCTCCTTAAACATTTTAATTTGAGCGTGTGCATCCTCGTGGCCAGTAAATGACAGTAAGAGACAAATTGCTGCAAAAATAAGCGTAAATTTCTTCACTTCTTGAACCTCCAAAAATAGTTTAGTTTCGACGCTCCTATTATCCCTTATATAGAAAGAACAATCCGAATTTCTTTATGTAAATAATGGAAAAGAGTATCTGTAAGATGTAAGTGTTGAGCAATAGCTAAATTTTCAGTACTTCAGAAAGGAGTAATCTAGAGAGAAGGAACGCCTGATGAAGTCGTTACGAAAGAGCTGTTGTTTCTCTTATTAGCTTGCAGAAGAACAATATAAGAGGTTGAATAGTCCTTTCACCTCCCTGTTATCCTTTACGACAAATCTTTACCTTACTTCTCCCTCTTTTTAGCAATAAAAGGTTATTTGTTCTCAATATTGAAGAGAAAGCGCTTTTATTTAATTGACAAAACACAATGAGTTAAGTAATATTTACACTGAATTAGGTTAACGATAAATATGTGTTTAGGGGGATAAAACGAATGATTCATGAAAAATATTTTGAATTAGCTGATAAGCAGGAACAATTATTATCGAGAAAAAACGAAAAGAAAGATTTCTATAACGGTGTGATTGTAAATGAGAATAATGAAGTGTTTATTTATTATGCGTCAAGTGATACACGTATCCATGTAGCGACAACGACAATTGAAAAGCTCATTGATTATACATTTAACACACCGGTAGATCCGCTTCATTCATTAGAATGTGCAGAGCAACGGATTAAACTAATTGAAAAGAATCTTCGTTTACTTGGTAATAATTAATTAACTAATAAAACGTTACAAATTAGGTTAAATAGTATAAAATGTTTTTAGTATCATAGGATAATTTTTAACTAGAATGGAGGTGACCAAGTGAAAAGCAATGTAACGATGCGGGATATAGCAGAAAAAATCGGAGTAAGTAGTGTTACGGTTTCGAAAGCCTTGAATGATAAAGAAGGAGTAAGTGATGAACTTAAAACGAAATAAAGACGTTAGCTGAGGAATTGGGTTACCGCTTTAATACTGTAGCAAAATCTATGAAAGAAGGCTTTTCTTATAATATCGGTGTGATTATCCCAGAGAGGTTTACTGGTGATGCACAGTCATTTTATTTGAAATTTCATCAGCATATTACGAAGATGCTAGAACGTTATAATTATTATGGTATTTTGCAAATATTGACTGACGACGATGAAGAAAAGTTAAATCTCCCTCGAACTTATTATGAAAATAAAGTAGATGGGTTTATTATCCTTGGTCAAGTTAGTAAGGAATATATTGATTTATTGACGGTCAACGAAATCCCCAAAGTCTTTTTAGACTTTTATACGGATCTTTCTGATATTGATTCGGTCGTTACCGATAACTTCTATGGCGTATATGAACTAACTAACTATCTTATTGACAAGGGACATCGTGATATTGCTTTCGTTGGAAACATCTATTCTACAAGTAGTATTCAAGATCGTTTTTTAGGTTATTATAAATCATTATTGGAACATAAAATTAGTTTGAAGCAAGACTATATCATAAATGACCGTGATGAGCGAGGGAAATTTATTGATTTGCAAATTCCTAGAAACCTTCCAACTGCCTTTGTATGCAATAATGATCAGATTGGTTATAATTTAATCCAACAGCTGCAGAGTATGAATTACTCTGTTCCTTATGATTGTTCTGTCGTTGGTTTTGACAACGATATTTATTCTTCACTATCTCATCCACCAATGACGACTGTTCAGGTAGATATTGAGGAAATGTCTAAAGTGGCTGTGAAGCTTATTCTTGAGAAAATAAAAAATAAAGAGAAACGCTATGGTAGAGTTCTGATTAAAGGGCAAGTTATTCATCGTGAGTCCGTTAACTCTATAAAAGTCATTTCAAAGAATAAAGTAGTCTAATACAATAATTAACCTTTATTTAAGTTAAGTGTCTAATTTCTTAACTTAAATAAAGGTTTTTTTTATTTTATTATAAACGAACCATTATTGACAAGGAACGTTGATTCGCGTTATTATTTACTTAAACGATAAACTAAAACAAAGTAACGAGATAGCTTATTTGAAACTTATTAATAGGTTTAAGCTTAGGAAGAAGGATTTATTAGGGGGATATATGGTGATTTTACGACAGAAAATTGAAACTGAGCTTAAGAATAATATTTTACCATTTTGGATAAATCATACGGTTGACGAGGAAAATGGCGGTTTTTTTGGTTTTGTTACAAATGAATTAGACGTCAACAAGCAGGCAGATAAAGGATGTATTTTAAATTCACGAATTCTTTGGTCGTATGCAAAGGCGTATCGAACGTATGGTGACCCGCAATATTTGAAAATGGCGACACACGCATATTCGTTTTTAAAAGATTCGTTTTTGGATGATGAGTATGATGGGGTTTATTGGATGGTAGATTATGTCGGCAAGCCAGTAGAGGATCGTAAGCATATTTATAATCAAGCATTTGGGATTTATGGGCTATCTGAATATTTTATGGCAACTAGTGATAAAGAGAGTCTTAATCTTGCTATTCGTCTTTATAAGATTATCGAAAAACATGCGTATGATACGGAAAATAAAGGGTACCTCGAAGCGTTCACACGTGATTGGAAAACAGATGAAGACTTACGTTTAAGTGGTAAGGATTTAAATACAGCAAAATCGATGAACACCCATTTACACATTTTAGAGGCGTATACCAATCTTTATCGTGTATGGAAGGATGATGGTTTAAAAGAAAAGCTAGATGAGTTAATTCATCTCACACTAGACCATATTATTCATCCTGAAAACGATCAATTTATTTTATTTTTTAATGAACAATGGGAGTCAAAATCAAATGTAATCTCATACGGTCATGATATTGAGGGAAGCTGGTTACTATTTGAAGCAGCTGAAGTGCTAGGTAACAAAGCGTTACTAACCAAAGTAAGAGAGGTTGCTATCAAGATGGCTGAAAAAGTACTAGCCGACGGAATTGACGAGGATGGAAGTGTCATGAATGAGCTTGAAGATGGACACCTCGATAAGGACAAGATTTGGTGGGTGCAAGCGGAAGCGATGGTTGGTTTTTATAATGCGTACCAGCTTACATCTAAACAGGATTATTTAGTGGCGGTTAATAGACTATGGGATTTTACAAAGGAATATATTATTGATAAAGAGCATGGTGAATGGTATTGGCAACGAAATGCAGATTTGAGTGTGCCGGTAAGTAAAGGGAAGGTAGAACCTTGGAAGTGTCCATATCATAATGCTAGATTTTGCTTTGAATTGATTGAAAGAATAGGAAGTAAATAGAAGATTAAAGGAGTTGCACCAAGATGGACTATATTAAAGGAATGACTTGGGGTTGGGTTGGAATCCGAGAATTTTTATTTATCTAAATAATAGCGGGGTGTCCCGAAAGGTTTGTTTTTGACCTTTTGGGACACCCAAGTACTATTTGGGGGTTTTGAGACAGCCCTTTATATAGTAGGGAGGCGGAGCATATGTATATTGTAGGGATCGACTTAGGAGGTACACAAATACGGGTAGGGCTTTTCAGTGACACTGGTCAGCTAATTGACAAAAGAGCGACGTTAACGCTTGCTCAAGAAGGTCCTGACAACGTAATTGAACGCTTAATAACGTTCATTCAAGCTGTTATTACCGAAAATAGTGCTGACGGTTCTGTTAGTGGAATTGGAATTGGTAGTCCAGGTCCGTTAGATGTTTTTGAAGGTGTGATAAAATCTCCTCCTAATTTACCTGGCTGGGTGAACATTCCTTTACGTCAAATTCTAGAGAATCAATTTAATGTTCCTGTTTATTTAAACAATGATGCCAATGCAGCCGTTTTAGGTGAGTATTTTCATGGGGGCGGGAAAGGCAAGAAAAATGTCGTGTATTTAACAATTAGTACAGGGGTTGGAAGTGGAGTTATTGATAATGGTCAACTGCAATTAGGGGGAAATGGCAGCGCTGCAGAAGTAGGACATATGATTATTAATCCTCTTGGGCCTCTATGTGGTTGTGGAAACAAAGGCTGTGTCGAAGCCTACGTATCTGGAACGGGGATTGTTAATAGAATGAAGAAAGTGCTAGAGGAAGAGGGACGTGCATCTTTACTACGTGAAATGGATGTGACAACAAAAGCGATTTTCGATGCTGCTCAAAAATACGATCCACTTGCGTTACAGCTTGTTGAGGAAACGAGATCCTATTTAGGGGTCGCCCTCGTTAACATAATTCACCTATATAATCCAGAAATCATTATCTTTGGCGGAGGTGTTAGTAAGGTAGGGGATTATTTATTTCAACCAGCGATTGAGTTTGCAAAAAAGAAAGCAATGAAACCAATGGCTGACGAGATTGAATTTGTTCAAGCTCAATTAGGAGGAGATGTCGGACTAATTGGTGCAGCATCACTTGTAACGTACCATCAATCATAATGTTTATCGCAGTGAAATCAACCGGAGTAAAACAGATGGAGTGATTCAACGAATTGATGAAATCTTGGCATAAGGTGGGTGACGGGAAGATGGTAAAGGAACCTTTATTTTTGGAGCCTGAGTTTAAGGAAAGAATATGGGGCGGTAAAAAGTTAAAAGAGCAATTTAATTATGACCTTCCTTCCAGTACGACGGGTGAGTGCTGGGGAATTTCAGCCCATCCAAACGGTCCCTCAACAGTGAGGAATGGTTCATTAAAAGGAAAAACATTAATTGAACTTTGGGAAAACCATCGTGAGCTTTTTTCAAATGAAAAGGGAGAGCAATTTCCATTACTAGTGAAAATTCTTGATGCAAATCAAGATTTATCGGTACAGGTTCACCCAGATGATCGGTATGCAGCTACCTATGAAAATGGTGAACTTGGAAAAAACGAGTGCTGGTATGTAGTTGATTGCGATCCTGATTCTAAGCTGGTGCTAGGGCATAACGCGAACACGAAGGAAGAGTTCGTGTCGATGATTGAGGCAGGGAAATGGGATGAGCTTTTTAAAAGCGTTCCGATTAAACCGGGTGACTTTTATTATGTGCCAAGTGGGACTGTTCATGCGATTAGAAAAGGTGCTGTTATTTTAGAAACGCAGCAAAGCTCAGATACGACCTACCGTGTGTATGATTATGATCGGACTGATGACCAGGGGGCAAAACGTGAGTTGCATATTCAGCAATCGATTGAAGTAACGACAATTCCACATGTTAATGTCAACGTTAAACAGGAAGTTGCTCAAGAGGGTGGCTTAAAAATTACGAAGCTTGTCTCAGAACATTATTTTACGGTGTATCATGGGGCGTTAGATGGTTATGTCATGAAAAGGACTGATGGGAAGTACCTTCTCTTTAGTGTGCTTGAAGGAGATGGGGAATTGGTTGTTGAAGAAAAAAACTACTCTTTAAAAAAGGGAGATCATTTTATTATTCCATCAACAGTCCCACAATTTGAAATGACAGGTACTGTACAACTGATCTTTTCTCACACATCTTAATTAAGAAAAGAAGAGTAGCTGGGGATTCTACAAAAGCAAGCGTAGTTGAAGCTGCAAAAGCACGCAGCATTAACCTTGTGAAAGCTAGACAATATTAAGAAAGTAACCTTTGGGTGTCCCAGAGGTTTTTTTCTCTACTCAATGTTTGGGTAATCTGAGAATGTACGGACTCGTTCAATAAAGCGGTGCGGACGGTCTATACCTGCTTTATTCGTGAGTATAGAATGCAAAGCAGTACGATCAACAAGGTTCACATTTTCTGTTGCAGCCAATTTTTTTGCAGTCGATGTGTAATAGAGATTGGTTATGAGTAAGGCTTTGTTTGCTCCAAACATGTCCTTCGCTTCGATGAGTTCTTTAACTGAAAGAGAATCAACGTTGTTCTCCTGCTTTTTAACGATTACAACGACCTTAATCCCTCGTTTTCGTAAGACAAAATTCACCTTACAGAGGCTTGTATCCGTTACATTGGTAACCGAATAGCCTTGGTTGTGAAAATATGGGATTAGTAACGATTCGAATTCTCGTGTACTAAGCTGGTCAATGTCACTCCAATTGTAGCTGTAAAAGGCAGAGGCTCTCTTTAATTGAGACCAGCCAAAACAAAGAAGCGGTATGGACAATAGGATCGTTGCACTAATAATAAATAGTTGGGGATGACTTTCAAAGAAGTGTATCAAGCTTTAGCACTCCTTTATCTAGTATTAATTATAGAATGACCAAGAATAACGTTATTATGCAGGGTGTGGGAAGACAAATCAATTGTAATGGTCAGGTATAATGAAGATATGTCAATGGAAGGGATGTTGTATATGAAGATTAATGAAGTAAGAAAAGCTCTATATACAGTTGCAAAGTGATTAGTAGACATAAATGCTATTAATAAAGGAAAAGCGGGGAAAAGAATCGGGAGAAGAATTGCTGGAAAGCAAACACAAAAATTAATGAACAAAATCTTTAAGTAGAGGGTTCCACTTTTGTTGTCTAACACAGTAAAATATAAATTAATCGACTGCTCGCTTCATTTTTTTGAAAGCACTTTAAAATAAGAAAAAGGCATTAGTAAAGGTTTTTTAAAGTTAGTCACGATTAAGTATATTGAACATATTCAGTTTTTGAGGGTGAATCATTATGTCCAGAACAGAAACGTGAGTGGTCTAAAAAAGGTGAGGAAGTCCCAAAAGATTAAAAACAAACCTTTTGGGACTTCCTCTAAAACATTCGAAGGGAGAAAATTTAATGTTTAATACAGCATCTTTTGAGGGAGTTAACTTTTACGAGATAGACTGGAATCTGAAAGGTCAATTATGGGCACACGATCCCGTAATCTCTAAAGAGGGAAATTGCTGGTATGTTTTTCATACGGGTAGGGGGGTACAGATTAAATCGTCAGAGGACGGAACGAGTTGGAAGGCGGAAGGTTCCATTTTCCAAAGCTTACCTGAATGGTGTAAAGAGTATGTACCTGAAAAAACAGAGGAGAGTCTTTGGGCTCCGGATATATCTCTTTACAATGGAACTTACTATTTATATTATTCAGTCTCGACTTTTGGACAGAATACATCGGCCATTGGTTTAGTAACAAATACAACGCTTAACCCGAACCATCCTGATTATGAATGGAAGGATATGGGGCATGTTATTCATTCGACAGCTGAAGATAATTATAATGCGATTGATCCTAATTTGATTGTTGATCAACAAGGCCAGCCTTGGTTAAATTTTGGCTCCTTCTGGTCAGGTAATAAATTGATTAAATTAGATCCAAAAACGATGAAGCCTCAAGAAGGTGCAGAACTTCTAGCCATCTCCAGTCGAATGGAACAGCCTAATACGATTGAAGCGCCTTTCATCGTATATCGTAACGGCTATTATTATCAATTTGTATCATTTGACTTCTGCTGTCGCGGAGTAGATAGTACATACAATATTGTCGTTGGACGTTCGAAGGATATCACAGGGCCCTATATTGATAAAGATGGAGTCTCCATGATGGAGGGTGGCGGAACATTGATTGATGCTGGGGATGATCGCTGGATAGGACCTGGGCATTGTGCAGTTTACTTCTCTGGTGAATCCTCGCTTCTCGTCAATCATGCCTACGATGCCTTGAATGAAGGGAAGCCGACATTACAAATAAGACCTTTGTATTGGGATGCGGATAATTGGCCTTACTTAAAAAAATCATAGGAATTTTTTAAGTGCTTTTCTCCTATTATTTAAAAGTAAGAATATAAGTTAGGGGAGGCCACTGAAAAACCTTTTCTAGTAACTCAATGAAGAAGTAATGGCTTCGCTCGCTGCGTGCCTTGCGATGAGAACCCGCTCATCGCGAAGCCACTGAAAAACTACTTCTTTGTAACTCAAAGAAGAAGTAATGGCTCCACACGTTGCGCGCCCTGCTATGAGAAAACCACTCATAGCAGGGCTTTCAAAACCAGGCAACGGCTCCGCACATTACTTAAAGGGTACTAAAAAAGGGAAACCCACCCTTTTTTAGTACCCTTCTCATCGCAAGGCTTTTAAAATCGGGCAACGGCTCCGCACATTACTTAAAGAGCACTGAAAAGGATAAACCACCTTTTCAGTGCTCCTAAATTAGGGGTGATTTTTTGCAAAGATTATTAGAATTTATTTTCGGAAAAGTCAATAAAGATAATAAATTCCTGTTATTTGGGTATTGGTTCTTTGTTTTTCTATATTTTATTTTACTTACTTTTTCAATCATCCAATTAATTGATTGGTTTTCCATACTATTATTTGCATTGTTATTTCCTATTGTATTTAGACTTGTATATGGTGTTAATAGTCTTATCTTAAGAAAGATAAACACTAAGGGATTGTTTATTGTAGCAAGAGTATTTGGCTTTGTTATCATTTGTTTCGTAGGGTTAATGGTCTTTTTATCCGATAATGTGGCTATAAATGCTAACAAAAGTATATCTAATGGAAACGTTCAATTATCAATAGATAAATTAAAAGGGAACTATCAGGTAGCAGAATTCGATGTGAATGGAGAAGGAATGATTTCACTTCCATATAAAGCGTCTGTTAGTGAAGGGGATATTGTCATTTTTGTTGAAAGAGAAAGTGAAGTTTTATGGGAAGAAAGTATCTCAACTTCAGGACAAGGGAATATACAGTTTCATAGTGAAGTTGGTACTTATGATATTCAGGTTGTTACGGAAGAAGCTAATGATGTTTTTGTGGAACTCAGTAACCCAAAATAAAAAATGTCCGCCGTTGGGCAATAAATCTCGAAGGAGGATAAATGATTAGAAGAGCGACAGAAAAGGATATAAGTGGTTTGGCATTTTTAATGGGAGAGTTAGGTATCCAACGACTATACAAGAAATGGAGCAACGTTTTGCGAAAATTAGTTCCAATCCATTATATAATACTCAAGTTGCTGAAGTAGACGGTCAGATTGTTGGTATGATTGGGATGATATTAGGTTTTCATTATGAAAAAAATGAAAACTATATAAGAATTGTTGCTTTAGTAGTAGATTCAAAATATAGAAAGAATGGTATTGGTGACAGGCTTATTCAAAAAGCAGAAGAATGGGCAAAAGAACAAGAGATAAATAAATTGGTATTAAACAGCGGAAATCGCAGTGAGAGAAATGATGCACATCATTTTTATACAAAAAGAGGATTTGAAGGGAAAGCAATAGGATTTTATAAAGTTTTATAAAATCCTTATGAAACATAGCCCACAACAAAAATCGATTTAGGAACTGATGTTATCTAACTTTGGTGCATGAATGCACGTGTTGTTTGATTTGAGCCTAAATTCCCTTTATCAGTTATGAATGAATATTGACATTACGAACACTGTAAACTACCATACAAGTATTCTAGTTTCGGAGGTGGTACGATGGATTACTTTACGTTAAATGCTAACACAACGATACAATATCCGAATGGTATTAGCTTACCTGTTCGGCATGGATTGGATATGTTCATTCGTGATATGGAAGCTGTAGTTGGTGTGAAACCTAAAGAAATTGTACCGAATTCAGCAGGGAATCAAGGTTTTATTATGTTACGGTTAAAAAGGAATTATTTTTTTGGAGGAATTAAAATGAAGTGGTTGTACTATACGACTTTATCCATTGGTTGTTTTTATCTGTTAAATGTATTTTTTAGTGCTGTACCTTTCTTAATCGTAATTGGAATTCAGATATTCATTATGGTACTTTTAGCAAAATGGTTAGTTAAATAATGCTTCGGACTACTTGTTAAAGGGTAGCTTTAACTTAAATAAAAAACGCTATTTGAAGGTCACTGAAAACGAGGACGATATTTTTAGAATTTTTGAAGGTTGTCCCTCTAAGCTCCCATGAAAATTTAAAAGAACTGCACGTTGATTAAAGACAACACTAAATAAAACCCACTTTTAGTGTTTTTAAAAAATGGGTTGGTACTCTATGAAGTTTTGAAAGGTTTAAGAAGCTTCGGGAGCAGTTACTGTGACAGTATAACCAAGGTTTTCTAATCGACGGATGGAGTGCCGGACAATGGATACCTGTTTCTGTTTATCAAAGTAGTCTTCGCCAAGGTCTACATACATTTCTTTTCGAGTTAAGAGGTAATAAGCGATTCGAAGCATGGCATGTGCAACAACGATGGCTGCTCGCTTTCTTCCTTTTCGAGCTGAAGTCCTTCGATAAAGGGCACCGAGATAGTTTTTGGAACCGCGAATAGAGTGAGCGCATTCAGTTAAAGCCGATTTTAAATATTTATTACCTTTCTTAGCCTTTGAGGCTTTTCGTTTCCCTGCACTTTCATTGTGGCCAGGAACTAGTCCAGCCCATGAACATAAGTGAGCAGCAGTAGGAAACTGTACGGCTACATTCGTCCCTATTTCAGATAAGATTTGTTCAGCAGTACGAACCGCAATTCCCGGAATCGAGTCTAATCGTTCGATATCTGCCTGATAATCTGATACTCGGTTCGCTACTTCTTGGTCAAGTTTATCAATCTGCTCTGTTAAGAAATCGATGTGTAATAGAATGGTTTTTAGCATGATGCGTTGGTGAGATTGAACATAGCCATGAAGCGCTAACTCCAGCTCGTTCTTTTTACGTTTCATCGTTCGTCTAGCAAAGCCAGCTAACTTCTCTGGATCCTCTTCACCATCAGCAATAGCTCGAAGCATATCGCGAGCAGAAACGCCCATAACATCAGAAACAACTGAAGCTAGTTTGATATTAGCTCCTTCTAATACCTTCTGAATTCTGTTGTGTTGTCGGGCTCGTTCTTCAATGATACTCCGACGATAGCGAACAAGTTCTCGCAATTCACGTTGACTTCGGTCGGGAACATAACTTCCCTTGAGTAAGCCGTGACGGGGAAGTTGAGCGATCCATTCCGCATCTTTCACATCCGTTTTACGACCAGGAACTGCTTTTCATGTGCTGGGCATTCACAACAAAAAACTCAATGGCTTCAGCTTCTAATAGATTTACGATGGGTTTCCAAAAAACTCCCGTGCTTTCCATGGCTACATGGGTGCAAGCGTGCTCCTTAATCCAGTCGATTAACTTTAAAAGAAAGACCGTTTCTGTTGTAAAGGTTTGAACCTTCCTTCTGGGGTGATGACGCATGCAGTAATACTCTTCTTATGAACATCCATTCCACATGCCCGTTCAATGATGACCTTCATTGAACTCATCCTTTCTACGGCAGATTAAAATTGGAGGCTGGTGCAGCAACCAGAGTAGGGTTAATCTCCCATGAGTGCTTCCCGGAAGGGAGCGACAATCTGTGATGCACCGTGGTCGTGGGGTCAGACTATCGGATGGGCTAACAGCACCATAGTTTATAGACCTTCCTCGCCAGCCGTACTAATCTATACCCGTTCTTAACCCATTTTCATCATCTTTGGTGAAGCGATTTTTTGCTTCATGGATGGCTATCGGGTAGATTATCTTCAAGGTTGAATAGCTGCCTTCTTACAACAAAGAATGCAGCTATTTGACTGTTATCTATCAGTCGAGTAGATTTTTTTGGTTAGTAGAGAACATGTTAAAATAAGTTTGCATGTTCAGAAGGTGGTAAAGAACACATTAGGGGGAGAAGATATGAGTGTTCAGTGGAACCTATTCATTGCTTTTTTTCGTTCAGGTATTTTAGGATTTGGGGGAGGACCGTCGGCTATTCCGCTTGTGAAAAAAGAGGTCGTTGATGTATTCAAGTGGATGAACAAGGATGAATTTAGTGACATCCTTGCTTTAGGTAATACATTGCCTGGTCCGATTAATACGAAGATGGCAGGTTATATCGGCTATCGAGTTGGCGGGATTCTAGGTATGGTAACTGCAATTTGTGCATCAATTGTGCCAACGATATTATTAATGATTTTGCTGTTAACCTCGTTAGCAGCCTATAAAGAGCAAGCTTGGGTAGCAGGTATTACAAAGGGGGTTATCCCTGTTGTCACTGTTATGCTTGCAATCTTAACATGGGAATTCTTGTTGAATGCGAAAAAAGGATTAGGGTGGATCGGCACTATATTGATTCTAGTGTGTAGTTTCTTACTCATTGAATGGATAGAGCTTCATCCCGCTTTCGTTATTGCTGCGTTATTATTGGGTGCGTTGTTGATACCGAACCGATTGAGGACGAGAAATAAAGAAGGAAGTGAGCAGAGATGATCTATGTTGAGCTCTTTCTCGCGTTTTTCATTCCTGGAATCGTCGGCTATGGTGGGGGGCCTGCTTCGATTCCACTTATCCAGCATGAGGTTGTAGAACGCTATCGTTGGATGACAGTGGAACAGTTTAGTGAAGTTTTAGCGATTGGCAATGCACTTCCTGGCCCGATTGCAACCAAAATGGCCGGCTATATCGGGTATGAAGTCGGTGGAATATTTGGTGCATTTATTGGTGTATTTGCAACTGTTGCACCATCACTGTTTTTGATGATTGTTTTGCTAGGACTATTATATACATTTAAAGATTCTCCAAAGGTAAAGAAAATGACTGCCTACATTCGACCGACGATTGCTGTTTTGTTAGGTGTTTTAACGTATCAATTTTTAGAAACGGCTTATGTTGAAACAGGGATCTGGCACACATTCTTTCTCTTGGTTGCTAGTTTTCTTTTGTTACAAAAGTGGAAGGTACATCCTTCTTTCGTGATATTAGGTGGTATTTGCTATGGTGCTTTCTTTTTGGGAAGCTAGCATTTAGATGCAAACGAATGTTTGCATCTTTTTCTTTTTCCTTATAAGATAGTGGAAAGAAGGAGTGGGATATTGTGATTGACTTTGTCATTACAAATTTATGGCTAAGCCTAATTGTTGGAGGCTCGTTTGTACTTTTCGTTCTCTGGCTAAAAAGTAAACGGAAAAAACGTTATGATTTATCCAAAATTACGATAAAGGATATCGATAAAATGGATGGCTTTGAATTTGAGGATTACTTATATGTGTTTTTTTGTGCTGTTGGTTACGAAACATATCAAACAAAGAAAAGCCGCGACTTTGGAGCCGATTTACTGTTTGTTACAACAATGGAGCAACGGACTGTTGTTCAAGCAAAGCGATATCTTGATAAGGTAGGGCTCTCCGCAGTGCAAGAGGTGTATTCGGCTCAAGCTTTTTATGATGCAGATACAGCATTAATTGTTACATCATCAAATGAACTTTCCGAGCCTTGTTTGAAGTTAGCGACAGCAACTTCTGTAAAAATTATTGATCGTGAAGATTTAATCGAAATGATTCATTTGTTTAAAAAGGGAGACGTTGAGAAAGTACAGGCATTAATTGAAACACCTGATGAGCCAGTGGAGTATTTAGCAGCGAATAGTTTAATTGAAAATGAGCACAAGCGGGGGCTTATTCAATCAGGGGACTATTTTTACAAAGCCTAAAAATTTCAGATATGACATAAGACATCCTCCATCTTCCATATTTATTAGCGAGGGGGTGGGCCTGCATGTTAAAAGGAATTGATTGGCAAATGGCACTATTTGTTGGTGCTTCATTATTGCAAGAATATGTTAGGTTTGTTCATCTTCCACGTGTTTATTATTGGGAAGAAGAGGATGGTGATGATTCGAATCATAACCGGGCGGCATAATGTCGCCCGGTTTCTTCGTTATAGATGCTAGTGAATGAAATGGAATGCTGAGGGGAAGTTTACCTGTAAAGTCGAATTGTAGAAGGAGCGAAACAATGAAAACATTACAGGATAAAGTGGCGATTATCACGGGGGGGTCTTCAGGAATAGGACGAGCGAGTGCGATTCAATTAGCGAAAAGTGGTGTAAAAGTAGCTCTAGTAGATTTGAAAGAAGAGAATGCAGAAAAAGTAAAACAAGAAATCGAACAATTCGGTGGAGAAGCAATTGTCACGGATACAGATGTGGCGGATCCGAAAAGAATGGAGGAGAGTTTCCAAAAAGTGATACAGCAGTGGGGCCGTCTTGATATTGTTTTCGCGAATGCAGGCATTAATGGCAAGGTGGAACCAATTGAGGATTTAACAGCGAATGATTGGGAGCAAACATTATCAACAAATTTAAGAAGTACGTTTTTATCGGTGAAATATGCGATCCCCCATATGAAGAAAAATGGAGGCAGTATTATCATAACAAGCTCAATAAATGGGACGCGAACCTTTAGAAGCTTTGGTATGTCAGCTTATAGTACATCCAAAGCAGGGCAAGTGGCTTTCGGCAAAATGGCAGCTTTAGAGCTAGCGAGGTACCGGATAAGGGTGAACATTATTTGTCCGGGTGCGATCGAAACGAATATTAGTAAAAATACGTTTCCAGACCAAGAAGAGCTTGAAAAAATTAAAATACCAATCGAATTTCCTGAAGGGTCACAGCCGTTAGAGCACCAACCTGGAAAACCTGAGCAAGTAGCGGAGCTTGTTCACTTTCTAGCATCGGATTCATCAAACCATATAACAGGCAGCCAAATCTTTATAGATGGTGCAGAGTCGTTGTTATAGTCAATTACGGTTAGTGGGATTTTATGCTAAGATGGAATGGAATTCACAATGTAAACTAGGGGGAACGAGTCGTGCAAGGTGCGCCATTTACTACACAAGCAAAAAAGTTATTGCTATTAGGCTCAGGGGAGTTAGGAAAAGAAGTAATTATCGAGGCTCAGAGACTTGGAGTTGAAACGGTCGCTGTTGACCGCTACGAACATGCGCCTGCCATGCAGGTTGCTCATCGATATCATGTAGTAGACATGCTAAATGAACAGCAGTTACGTAATGTAATTGAAAAGGAAAAGCCTGATTTCATCGTTCCAGAAGTTGAAGCGATTCAAACACAGGTGCTAGTTGATTTAGAAAAGGAAGGGTATCATGTCGTACCAACTGCATCCGCTACAAAGTTAACGATGGACCGTGAAGGCATTCGAAGACTAGCGAACGAGAAGTTAGGGTTGCCAACAGCTCAATATGAGTTCGCTAATTCTTTAGAGGAATTAAAAGAGGCGGTAAATAAAATTGGAACACCTTGTGTGATTAAACCATTGATGAGCTCTTCAGGAAAAGGACAAAGTCTTTGTCATACCTTTGACGATGTTGAAACGTCTTGGCAAATTGCACTTGATGGTGCTCGCGGAAAAAGTACCCGTGTCATTGTTGAACAATTTATTCATTTCGATTCAGAAATAACGTTATTAACGGTTCGTTCAGTATCGGGGACTGCGTATTGCCCAGCAATTGGCCACATCCAAAAGGACGGTGACTATATCCAGTCGTGGCAGCCACATCAAATGAGTACAGAGCAAATTCAAGAAGCAGAACAGATTGCAAAAACAATCACGGATGAGCTAGGCGGCTATGGCTTATTTGGTGTAGAATTATTTCTAACAAAGGATAAGGTTTACTTTAGTGAAGTCTCTCCTCGCCCACATGATACGGGAATGGTGACACTAGCAACTCAAAATCTATCTGAGTTTGCTTTGCATGTTCGTGCGATTTTAGGATTTCCAATTACAGAGATTGTGCTACATACACCAGGAGCAAGTCATGCCATAAAGGCTTGGGAGGAAAGTAAGACGTATCAAGTTACAGGAATTGGAGAAGCATTAGCAGTACCTAATACAGAGGTTCGTCTGTTCGGTAAGCCCGAGACAAAGATTGGCCGTCGTATGGCGGTAACGCTTAGTACGGCTGAAACAGTTGAAGTTGCAAACGAAAAAGCAAAAGAAGCAGCAGAAAAAGTAAAAATCGTCTATAACGGTTAGAGGATAAAAAAAGCAACTCACCAGTGAAGGTCGCTGAAAAGGGTGGGTTTCCTTATCAGCGGCCTCACTATGAGCGGTTTTCTCATAGTTTGGCGAGCAACGTAAAAGATTTTTTTTAGTGCTCTCTAGTGAGGGAAGTTGCTTTTTGTAAAATGGGTTTTAACTTAAACTAGCTTTGTGGTCCAAGATTCACAATTCCAAATGTCTGTTACAACGTCTTGATAGAACTCTGGTTCATGGGAGATGAGAAGGATGCTTCCTTTGTAGCTCTGAAGCGCACGTTTAAGCTCATCTTTAGCATCAACATCTAAATGGTTTGTTGGCTCATCAAGCACCAGGATATTCGTCTCGCGGTTAATCAGTTTACAAAGTCGTACCTTTGCTTTTTCTCCTCCACTTAGAACGACAATTTTACTTTCAATATGCTTCGTTGTTAAGCCACACTTGGCTAATGCTGCACGAATTTCCGCCTGATTATAGGAAGGGAAGGCTTGCCATACTTCCTCGATACAAGTGTTATTCGAGTCTTTCGCTTCCTGCTCAAAGTAGCCAACTTCCTGGTATTCGCCACGTTCTATCGAGCCAGAAACGGGAGGATTTAAGCCTAGTATACTTTTTAATAGTGTTGATTTTCCGATTCCGTTTGCACCGACTAGCGCGATTTTTTGTCCGCGCTCCATTCGTAAGTTCAATGGCTTTGATAATGGCTCCTCATATCCTATCACAAGGTCCTTCGTCTCAAAGATCAATTTACTCGGTGTTCGAGCTTCTTTAAAATGAAATTCTGGCTTTGGTTTTTCTTTTGCAAGCTCGATAACTTCCATTTTATCAAGCTTCTTTTGGCGGGACATCGCCATATTACGCGTGGAAACACGGGCTTTATTTCGAGCAACAAAATCCTTTAATTGAGAGATTTCTTGTTGCTGCTTTTTATAAGCTGCTTCAAGCTGTTGCTTTTTCATTTCATGAACCTCTAAAAAGTGATCATAATCGCCAACGTAACGATTAAGCTCTTGATTTTCCATATGATAAATGAGATTAATCACACTATTTAAAAACGGAATATCATGAGAAATGAGAATAAAAGCATTTTCATATTCCTGTAAGTAACGCTTCAGCCATTCAATATGCTGTTCATCAAGGTAGTTTGTTGGCTCGTCCAATAAAAGGATGTCTGGCTTCTCTAATAAAAGCTTTGCAAGAAGAACCTTTGTCCGTTGGCCACCGCTTAAGTCCTCAACATCCTTATCTAACCCAACTTCATCTAAACCGAGTCCACGAGCGATTTCTTCAACTTTGGCATCGATCACATAAAAATCATTATTCGTTAATGTATCTTGAATGATACCAACTTCTTCTAGCAGTTTTTCAAGCTCTTCTGGGGTAACATCCGCCATTTTATCGTACATGGCTGTCATCTCAGCTTCGAGGTCAAACATATACTGGAATGCGCTCTTTAATACATCACGCATCGTCATCCCGCGTTCAAGGACTGTGTGCTGATCTAGGTAACCGACACGCACCTTTTTTGACCATTCAACTTTTCCTTCGTCTGGCATAAGCTTTCCAGTAATAATATTCATAAAGGTGGACTTACCTTC
This sequence comes from Halalkalibacter urbisdiaboli, assembly GCF_002156385.1. Lineage (GTDB taxonomy): Bacteria > Bacillota > Bacilli > Bacillales > Bacillaceae_D > Halalkalibacter_A > Halalkalibacter_A urbisdiaboli. The sequence goes on along the minus strand of NZ_MVJM01000002.1, from coordinate 519,147 downwards.
TCCATTTGCACCAATAAGTCCAATATGCTCCCCTTTTAATAATCTAAACGAAACATCATGGAAAATCGCGCGATCGCCGAACCCATGACTAAGATTTTTGACAGATAAGATACTCATTGAAAACACCTTTCTTTAACAAAATACCTATTCCTTTTACCATCCTCATCTTACCACAACTCTCATGCTACGTCTGTTTGGAAAATAATCATGAAAGTGGAAAAATGGGAAATTCTTTTGTACGATGTTAAATAGAGTTCGAAAGAGGAAGGAGCAATGTGATGAAGGTTGTTGTAACGCGAAAGCTTCCAAACGAAATTATCGACTTATTTTCGAATGTTCAGGTTGTCGTCTGGGATAAGGAAGATGAACCGATGCCTCGTGAACGGTTATTATTAGAGATAGAAGATGCTGATGGTCTATTAACTAATTTATCGGATGCGATTGATAAAGAGTTACTAGAACGGGCAACTAAACTGAAGGTTATTAGTACAATGGCTGTCGGTTTTGACAATATCGATGTAGAAGAGGCGACGAAGCGGGGGATTGCTATCGGTCATACACCAGGCGTTTTAACCGAAGCAACGGCTGATTTAACCTTTTCATTACTCCTTGCATCAGCGAGAAGACTTGTCGAAGGGGTAGAACTAATTCGTGAGGATAAATGGGCGAGCTGGTCTCCATTTTTATTAACAGGTCAACAGGTTTACGGGGCAACGATTGGCATTATCGGCATGGGCCGGATTGGATTAAGTGTCGCGAGGAGAGCGAAAGGATTCTCGATGAATGTTCTTTATCATAACCGAAGCCGACATAGTGAGGCTGAAAGGGAGGTATCAGCAACTTATTGTTCCCTTGACGAACTGCTTGAGCGGTCTGATTTTATTGTATTACTTGCACCTTCAACGCCTGACACGTATCGAATGATCGGAAAGGAACAATTTGCAAAAATGAAAAAAACAGCTGTTTTTATTAATACGTCTCGTGGAACGAACGTTGATGAGGCAGAGCTGTATGAGGCCTTAGTTAACCAAGAGATTTACGCAGCTGGATTGGATGTTTTCGAGAACGAACCGATTACTTCAAAGCATCCTCTTTTAAAGTTAAAGAACGTTACCGCTGTTCCACATATCGGAAGTGCGTCTATTCAAACGAGAATGGAGATGGCTAAGTTAGCAGTAGAAAATGTTCTGTTAGGTTTAGCCGCTCAGCCTTTAAAAACACAAGTGCCTTCCCAAGGTTAGTTCTTTGTACCTAAATACGAACAAATTTCGATAAACGGAAGGAATCGTATAGAGGTTGATGTAATATATAGAAGGGCATTATAATGAACGGCGATACGAGAAAAGGGCTTATATAATCGATAGAGACGGTTCGGTTTCTTTTAGAAAGGACGTGTACATGCATGAGTGAGTTATTCGACAAAGTCATTGAGAGAAAAGGAACCTCCTCAATGAAATGGGATATGTTAAAAGAACGATTTGGAGCAGAAGATCTTTGGCCGATGTGGGTTGCTGATATGGATTTCCAAGCACCGCAAGCGGTTTTAGATGCTTTAAAGGAAAAAATTGATCATGGGGTTTTTGGTTATCAAGCTCATTCGCCTTCAGTCGATGAGGCCGTAAAGAGTTGGTTAGAAAGACGTTATCATTGGAAGGTTGACCCAAGCTCGTTTATTTATACACCTGGGGTTGTTCCAACGTTAAGTCATATTATACAGGCTTTTACGGAGAAGCAGGATGAAATCATTATTCAAACACCGGTCTACTACCCATTTTATGATGTGATTAAGAAGAACGATCGTGTGTTAGTCAAAAATCCACTCCATTTCAATGGGGAAAAATATGAAATGGACTTAAACCAGTTAGAGTCTGTTATTACCGAGAAGACGAAAATGCTTATCCTTTGTCACCCTCATAATCCAGGTGGTCGGGTTTGGTCAAGAGCTGAGCTAGAGGCTTTAGCAGCCGTTTGTAAAAAACATAACCTATTTGTGATTTCGGATGAGATTCATGCGGATTTATTATATGATGGGTATTCTCATGTTCCTTTCGCCTCTGTTGACAAAGAAATGGCAGAACGAACATTTACATGCTTAGCTCCAAGTAAAACATTTAATTTAGCAGGAATACAAACATCCTACGTTGTTGTTGAAAACTTAGAGTTAAGACGAAAATTAAAGAATTTCCTTGCAGGGACATTTATGAACTCTCTTAATAGCTTTGCAGAAATAGCAACGGAAGCTGCTTACCGACATGGTGAAGCTTGGTTAGAAGAGTTAATGGACTATGTACAAAAAAATTATCAAATGGTTGTTGAGTTTATTGAAGCGAAAATGCCTAAAATTAAACCAATCCAACCAGAGGGTACCTATTTGCTATGGCTCGATTGCTCTGAGTTAGGTTTAACGGATGCCGAACGAAAAAAGTGGTTAATTGAAGAAGCGCAAGTAGCCTTAAATCATGGGCCGATGTTTGGTGAAGAAGGAAGTAATTTTGAACGTATGAATTTGGCATGTCCGCGATCGATTTTACAAGAAGGGTTGAATCGAATGAGGGCGGCTTATGAGAAGCGTTTTTAAAATAAGAAACAAGAGCGTGTTGGGGGAACGGAAATGGATATGTTGAGTAATGAAGTGTTAATTGAAGCCTATTTTAGAGCAAAAGAGTTACGATTAGAGCAGGATTTTATTGACATGCTTTTAGAAGAGCTTCATTGTCGAAACCTTACACCCGAACTCGAAAGAAGTCATAAAGTTCTAATGAGTATTTGCTGATTTTTTTAATGATAGCAGGAAATCGAAATTAAACATCGAAATACTAACTTGATACGAATAACTTGAGGCGTTAGAGAATAGATTAGAACAAAGTATAGATTTGCGAAGAAGGAGACATTTACTAAATGGCAGTTGAAAATTTATATCAAGAGCTCGTAAGTGAATGTACAAGTAAACTTGGCAGAGAATTGACTGGAAAAGAAGTGGAACTTATTCAATGGGTTCAAGAAAAGCAATATGAATCACTATTTCAACAGATGAAAAGCTCATAATTGGGGCTATCTTGAGGAGGTATCAAAAGGGAAATTCCCTTTATGGTGCCTCTTTTTTTGTCTGGAAAGGAAGCGAATGAAAGGTCAATCGCTTCGAACGCTTCAGAAAAAGGAGGAAAGCTGTTTTTTCATTTTGTTCATTTGGATGAGTTGTGGTTTAATGTAAGTAATGGAATCACAAAAAGGAGGACAAGCCTCGTGAAAACATTTAGACTTTACTCTTTATCATTGCTTGAAAAGGAAGAAGGAGAGGTCGTTCATAAACCGATTCCGGTTAAAGATGGCTTAATCATTAACTTGGAAAACAAAGAACAGACTTGGTACATTGATGCTGTCGTCTCAAAAGAGCATAAGATGTATTTTGAAAACGTTCGTGAACATAATCAAAATATTCTAGTAGATGTTGTGATTACAAGTAAGGAAAACCATCCAGCAGCTATGATTACGTCCGTCTCAGCTATAACAGAACTTAGCGAAAACTTCAGTATACTGCTTGAAGCAAAGTTAGTGTTACGTAAAGATGACATTATTGAGGACGTTGTTGAAACTCTTGTAAAAGAAGGATTCTCTGGAGATGCTTTCTTTGATGAATTTAAACATCGAAAAGAGGATCTTGCTGTTTATTCACAGCGAACACTTGTCGAGGTTTATACGCTCCTAAAGGAAAGTGGAAAATATCAATTGGTTTAAGACAAGACAAAGGGTGAAGTAAGTGGTAAGCAAACCACTTACTTCACCCTTTTTTTGGTTGCGCAGCAAATGCATAGAAAGGACTGGACATCTCATACTAGATAAGAATCGGTGTAATGAAGGAGGAAAAAAAATGGAGGAGAAAAAAAATTGGGACGTCCTGTCAATTGCTTCAATTCCTCTCGTCATGACATTGGGAAACTCAATGTTAATCCCTGTTCTTCCTATCATTGAAAAGGAGGTAGGCATTAGTTCTGTTCAGGCGAGCATGCTCATTACTGTCTATTCGATTGTAGCGATTTTATGTATTCCGATTGCAGGCTATATTTCCGACCATATTGGAAGAAAGCGCGTAATTATCCCAAGTCTAATCTTAGCGGGAATCGGCGGGCTTATTTCAGGGTTTGCAGGCTTGAATGCAGAAAATCCTTACAACCTTTTACTTATTGGCCGATTTTTACAAGGGATTGGAGCGGCTGGTGCAGCACCAATTGTCCTTCCATTAGTAGGTGATTTATTTAAAAGTGAGAAGGATGTCAGTAGAGGACTTGGTATTATAGAGACATCTAACACCTTTGGAAAAGTATTAAGTCCGATACTAGGTGCGCTCTTAGCGTCAATTATTTGGTATATGCCTTTTTTTGCTATTCCTGTTTTTTGTTTTATTTCAATTTTACTGCTTATTTTTTTAGTTAAGTCCCCCCCTTTGAAAGAAAAGCCGTTAGCATTTAAAGAATTTGTAAAAAAAATTAAAGTTACGTTTAAACGAGAAGGACGTTGGCTATATGCTGTATTCGCAGTCGGTACAATTTGTATGTTTATTCTGTTTGGGATTTTATTTTACTTATCAACGATGCTCGAAGATTCTTATCAAATAGAAGGCGTGAAGAAGGGGATTATTTTAGCGATTCCGCTTGCAGCGCTTTGTGGTTCGTCATATATAACCGGAAAGTCAATCGGTCAGGATAAACAGAAAATGAGGAAAATAACATTACTTGGTTTGTTGCTTTTAACAATTGCTACTTTTTCGATCTCATTTTCGAAAGATATTTATGTATTACTTACTGCTTTATTTGTAAGTGGAATTGGAATAGGCTTTGCATTACCTAGCCTAGATGCATTTGTTACTGAAGGAATCGAAAAAGAACAGCGCGGCTCAATCACGTCTCTTTACAGCAGCATGCGGTTTGCAGGTGTAGCACTTGGTCCACCTGTGTTTGCTTTTTTAATGAAAGGCTCACACTTTTTCTTGTTTTCCAGCAATGCATTGATTTGTTTACTGGCGATTGTCATTACGATTCTTATGATTAGACCAGAAGAAACGGTGAAACAAACTTGGGGTTAACTGTTGGTAATCTTTGCAAAAGGGAGTATACTGCTTAGTATAGAGATAGAAGGAGCGGTTAAAGCAATGTATACATTTATGGATCAACAAGGTTGCAAAGTATTACTGACTTTTGATCAGTCTTTAACACTAAAACCAAAGCATGTATGGATAATCTGTGTCTACCAAGGGCGGTATCTCTTAACAAAGCATAAAGAGAGAGGGCTTGAGTTTCCTGGTGGCAAAGTTGAGGAAGGGGAGTCCCTTGAAGAAGCTGCGATCCGTGAAGTAGAAGAGGAAACAGGAGCTACAATTTCCTCTCTTTCCTATATTGGGCAGTATGTCGTCCATTGTATGAATAAGCGTTTTGGAAAATGCATTTATTTTGCTACGATCGAAACAATGAAACCGAGAGAAAGTTATTTGGAAACTGAAGGTCCTGTCTTAGTATCAGATTTTCCAGATGATTTGAAAAATGATAAGCGCTTTAGCTTCATTATGAAAGATGATGTATTAACACATTGCCTTACTTACTTAAAGAAAAAGCAACTTGTTTAAAAGACCACTGAAAAAGGCCGATATTACCTTTTTTCAGTGGTCTTTAAAAATGCTTCATTAATTTATGCTCAAGCAATTCGACGCCTTTATACATTAAGGTTGCGAGCACGGCTATAACGATAAGGCTCATGAGTACAAGTGTGAAATTAAATACTTGAAAGCCATTAATGATTAAATAGCCTAAACCTTGCTTAGATACTAAAAACTCTCCGACAATGACTCCTACCCAGGATAAACCAACATTCACCTTTAATGTAGAAATAATAGTTGGAATTGAAGCTGGTAATATTACGTTTTGAAAGGTTTGTTTTTTTGAAGCGCCGAACGTCTGCATGACTTTAATATAATTATGATCAACTTCCTTAAATGAGGTGTAAACAACAAGGGTTGTTATAATAATAGAGATGAGCACGCCCATTGCAATAATAGAAGTGAAACCAGGTCCTAACCCAACAATTAATATTGGACCAAGCGCAACCTTTGGCATTGAATTAAGAATGACGAGATAAGGATCTATCACTTTTGAAATAAATGGTGACCACCATAAAATAGCTGCGATGATTGTTCCGAGTAAGGTTCCAAGTAAAAATCCTAACACTGTTTCAAAGAGAGTGATGGATGTATGAGCCAATAAGCTTCCATCGATGATTCGATGATATAGAAGGCCGAAAACTCTTGATGGCATGCTAAAGAGTAGTGGATCTATGACGTGAAACCTTGCAGCAAATTCCCATAGAGTGAAGAAGATCAAGAGAATACCGAGCTGAACAGTGAAAACAATCTTCCTTTCCTTTTTTAATGATTGCACATATTCTTCATGTCGTTTACGCTCATTCAAGGCTCTCCAACTCCTTCCATATTATCTGAAACTGTTCGTTATATGCAAAAGATTGTCTTGCTTCAAAAGGCAAGGCGTTTCTAACGTCTTTTGGCATCTGAAAGATTCGATGAATGCGACCGGGTCTAGGGGAGAGTAGAACGATTCTGTCGGACATCGCAATGGCCTCTCCAATATCGTGGGTAACGAGAATGGCTGTTTTCTGTTCTGTTTTTAAGGTTGTAAAGACCAAGTCTTCTAGCTTAAGTTTTGTCTGGTAATCCAGTGCTGAAAATGGTTCGTCCAGTAGCATTAAGGATGGGTTGGTCGCAAGCATGCGAACGAGTGCGACACGTTGACGCATCCCTCCTGATAATTGATTAGGATAATGATTTCGTTTATCCGCTAGCCCCATTTTATCTAGCAAGGTGACGGCTTCCTTTAAGCCTTTTTTTAAGTCTTGCCGTAGGATTTTTTGACCGATGGTAATATTGGCTTCGATCGTTAACCATGGAAATAAATAATCCTGCTGAAGCATATAGCCGATATTTATATCTTTTTCTTTTACATTTTTCCCATCGAGTAAAATCGATCCAGAGGTTGGGGAAAGAAGACCGGCAATTAGAGAAAGTAGAGTAGTCTTTCCACACCCGCTTGGACCGAGGATGGAGATGAATTCTCCGTCCTCGACATTCAAGTTGATATTCTCAAGAGCAGTTGTTGCCTCTTTTTTTGTTAAATAGGTCATTGAAACATGATCAAGCCTTAATTTAGACATCGATACCACCTTCCTAATTCATCACACTCTCAGCAATTGAGGTATCAACAAGTTCCTCGTAATCTACATATTCCGGCAAATCTCCGGATTCTTCCATGATCATTTGGAGATTTTCCCATGCTTCAGGGCTTAAAAGGGGAGTGGTAGCGTAAGAACCTTGAGATTTATAACGATCAACGACTTGGGTAACAAGTTCAACTGGTGTATCTTCAAAATGACCAACGATAGCTTCTGCTACGACGTCATCGGGCTGTTCCTGTACCCATTGCTGCCCCTTGTATAATGCTTTTGTAAAACGTTCTAACACGTCTTTATCCTTTTTAATTGTACTTTGTTTTGCCATAAAACCAGTGTATGGAACTTTCCCTGACTCGGTCCCGAATGAGGCGACGACATGACCGATTCCTTCGTTCTCAAACTGAGTTGCTTGTGGCTCGAAAAGTTGAACAAAGTCACCAGTCCCAGATGCAAAGGCACTTGGAATGTTTCCGAAATCAATGTTTTGAATGAGTTCTAAGTCTTGCTGAGGATTGATACCGTGTAAACGTAAAACATGCTCACCCACCATTTGTGGCATTCCACCTTTCCGCTGACCTAAGAAGGTACCACCTTTCAAATCATCCCATTCAAATGAGTCCAATTTCTCTCTAGACACTAAAAAGGTACCGTCGGTTTGAGTAAGGGCAGCAAAATTGATTGCAGGATCGGTTGAGCCTTGAGCATATACATAGATAGAGGTTTCTGCCCCAACTAGGGCAATGTCTGCTCCGTCGGATAGGAGAGTTGTCATAGTTTTATCCCCACCCCATGTTGTTGTTAGTTCTAAGTCAATACCTTCCTCTTCAAAAAAGCCTTGAGAGATAGCAGCGTATAGGGGGGCATAAAAGATGGAACGGGTCACTTCTGCTAGTCGCACCGTATCATTTGAGGAACGAGAACAAGATGTTGAAACGAGAATAAGTAAGACGCCCGAGAAGAGAATAAACGATTTTTTGAAAATCGCTTTCATGGTGGTCAACTCCTTTAAAATACCTCTGTGATGTAATAGTGTATGTATCACTAACGAAATGTGTTAATCTAACTTTGAAAGGAGATGAGGGCTTGAATAGTGAAATCTTACATACTGAACGGGTTCCTTCTCCGCATCCACGTGTATCCTTATTTATTGTCACATATAAAAGTGAAGGTCTTCGTGTAAAGGGGTATTTGGCTATTCCACAATTAGACAATGCTTCTTTACCTGGGCTTCTTTATTTAAGAGGTGGAATAAAAAAAGTAGGTATGGTTCGAATTCAACGTGTCATTCAATGGGCATCCCAAGGATTTATCGTCATGGCACCTTTTTACCGTGGTAACCTTGGAGGAGAGGGGCAAGAAGATTTTTGTGGTGAAGATCGGATGGATGCGGTTTATGCCTTTGATTTGTTAAAGGCTCATCCAAACGTTAAACAGCATCAAATCCATGTTGTTGGATTTTCTCGTGGTGGAGTGATGGCTCTATTAACAGCATTAGAAAGAAGAGAGGTTGCCTCGGTTACAAGCTGGAACGGGGTAAGTGATATGTTTTTAACGTATGAAGAACGGGTTGATTTACGAAGAATGATGAAGCGAGTTATAGGTTCACCCGCAAAGTATCCGGAAAGATATGAATGGCGTACGCCTTTATTACATTTAGACCAGCTTAATTCACCTGTCTTAATTATTCATGGAAAAAAAGATGAGCATGTATCGGTTGAACATGCACTTCGGCTTAAACGAGCTTTACGGGAACATAATAAATCATTCAATACATGGATATATCCTCAGTTTTCGCATCAATTCCCTGTAAAAGATCAATTATATGTCTTACAACAGGCTGCTAAATGGATGAAGGCTCAAATAAAATAAAAGTAGTGGGTCGACTCCGACGCACTACTTAAATATTTTACACTTTTGAAGCCTTCTCAAGTTCGTAGGGACTTGGAAGTCAAAGCACCGCCGATTGCTTCTAACAACAGCGGCAAAGCCGAAAAGAATCTTGAGAGTTTAATCATAGAAGAGCAATGGCTTACGCTCTGCACGTCCCAACAAGAAGAGTGCTTGTTGGGACTTAAAAAGAAGGCAGAGGCACCGCCGATTGCTTCTAACAACAGCGGCAAAGCCGCTGTTGTTATCAAATTAGTGGTCCAGCTTGCTTGATTTCTGAAGCGACGGGTGAGAATTTTTCGAAGTTTTCTTTGAAATTAAGGGCTAACTCTCTTGCTTTTTCATCATAGGCTGCTTTGTCTTCCCATGTGTCTCTTGGTTGTAAAACGTTATCCGGAACACCAGGGCAATGCAGAGGAATGTGCATACCGAATATAGGATCAATTGTCGTTTCTGCTTGTTTTAGTTCACCTTGAAGTGCCGCTTGAATCATTGCTCTAGTATGTGCGAGGTTCATCCGCTTTCCGACTCCGTAAGGCCCCCCAGACCAGCCTGTGTTTACTAGGAACACCTGGACATCATGAGAAGCAATTTTTTCACCAAGCATTTTAGCATAACGGTGAGCAGCTAATGGGAGAAATGGGGCACCGAAGCATGTAGAAAACGTTGCTTCTGGCTCGGTGATACCACGTTCTGTTCCAGCAAGCTTACTCGTGTATCCAGAAAGAAAGTGATACATCGCTTGTTCTTTCGTCAATCTACTAATCGGTGGTAGGACACCGAAAGCATCAGCAGTCAAGAAAATAATTGTGTCAGGATGACCTGCAACACTAGGTGTTAAGGCATTAGGAATTGCATCTAATGCATAGGCTGCTCTCGTGTTTTCTGTTATTGCTGTATCGTTAAAATTTGGTAACCTCGTTTCAGGTACAATGATTACATTTTCAAGTACTGTCCCATATCGAATCGCATTCCAAATTTGAGGTTCCTTCTCTTCCGAAAGGTTGATGCATTTTGCATAACAGCCACCTTCAATATTGAACACCCCGTTCGTTGACCAGCCGTGTTCATCATCTCCGATTAAGAACCGATTTGGATCAGCAGATAACGTTGTTTTTCCAGTTCCAGAAAGTCCGAAAAATAGAGCGACATCTCCCTCTTTTCCTACATTAGCCGAACAGTGCATCGGAAGTACATTTTGTTCAGGTAACAAGTAATTCATTACGGAAAAAATAGATTTCTTCATTTCTCCAGCATATTCTGTACCGCCAATCAACACAATTCTTTCCTCAAATGAAATAATAACAAAAGCCTCAGAATTCGTTCCGTCAACAGCAGGATCAGCCTTAAAGGTTGGTGCCGAAATAATCGTAAATGGACGTTGATTCTCACTAATATCATGGTTATCAGGTCGAATAAATAATTGTCTTGCAAAAACTTGATGCCAAGCAAACTCATTCACAACTAGTAACGGTAAACGGTGGCGAGAATCTGCTCCGGCATAACCTCTCGAAACGAAAAGCTCATCTTTCTCAGCAAGAAAATCAAGAACTTTGTTTAATAAATGATTGAATACAGCTTTCTCAATTGGTTGGTTTACTTTTCCCCAATTAATTTTATCGGCCACGCTAGGTTCTTTTACTATAAATTTGTCCTTAGGTGAACGTCCTGTATAGGCGCCAGTTTCAACACTTAAAGCCCCAGATGCAGTTAAAACACCTTCTTTTCTCATTAATGATTTTTCAATCAAAGTAGGTAATGGTAAATCGTGTAGTGCACCTGTCCCATCTAGAATATATTCAAGTTTGGATAGCTTTTTAAGTGCTTTCATTCATCACAAATCCTTTCGTTTAGTTATTTAATAGATATTAATGTGTCATAATTTTTATTTAGTATAACACATTATATGAATTCGTCTAGACTTTTTGTGAACATTAAGAAAAAAATGTGCATTTTGCTTTTAGTAACCAATTTAATTTGTTTTGCATACGGTAAGAAAAGGAATAGTGAGGAGGTTCTCAACATGCAGGAAGTGTCAATGATGGACTTAGCGACGGTCTCCGCTGTTGTAGCGGCTTTGGTGACAGTAATAGGAAATGCATTTGGAATTGAAAAAAAATATCGGGCATTAGTTGCTATCGCCATCGCTTGTATCCTTTGGTTTATTCCGAGAGAGTGGGGAGAAGAATTATTAGTGGCATTAGTCATTGGATTAACCGCTAGTGGTGTTTACAGTCAAGTGAAGCCGAGAGATAATCAAGATGAATTGCTTCGACTTCAAATGCGGGAGCAAATAAGACAGGAAGAGGAAGAAAAAAGAAAGCAAGAAAGCAATCAAGAGAATAACCGAACACCTTATTAGGAAGACTATTTTTGGGTCTTCCTTTTTTCACGTCTAAGACATTGACATTAAGAAGTATGTGCGATATGATATGTCGCGAACGGATACTCTTATCCTGAGTAGGTGGAGGGACAGGCCCGAAGAAACCCAGCAACCAACACTCATGCCCTGAGTGAAAAGGTGCTAACCTGCAAGGCATTGCCTTGGACGATAAGAGGCGGAAGGTAAACATTCAACCCTTTTCCTCTACGGAATTGGGTTTTTCTCGTTTATACACGTCTACAGCTAAGGGTCTTAGCCTTTAGCGGGGAACGAGTGCCGTATCAATTATTCGCACATGCTAGTTTGTGCAGAGGAGGATATTTGAACATGGTAGAAAAGAAAAGTCGTCGCTTATTTACATCGGAATCAGTAACGGAAGGTCATCCCGATAAGATTTGTGACCAAATCTCGGATGCGATTCTCGATGAAATTTTAAAAAGTGACCCAAATGCACGTGTAGCGTGTGAAACATCTGTAAATACAGGATTAGTCCTAGTGGCCGGTGAAATTACGACAAGTACGTATGTAGACATTCCGAAAATTGTACGTGAAACGGTTAAGGGAATTGGCTATACTCGTGCGAAATACGGATTTGATGCTGAAACATGCGCGGTATTAACTTCAATTGATGAGCAGTCAGCTGACATTGCAGCAGGTGTCAATAAAGCGCTTGAAGCGCGCGAAGGGCAAATGACAGATGCTGAAATCGAAGCAATTGGTGCTGGTGACCAAGGTTTAATGTTTGGTTATGCAAATAACGAAACAAAAGAGTTAATGCCTTTACCAATTTCATTAAGTCATAAACTTGCACGTCGCTTAACGGAGGTACGTAAAGAAGAAATTCTTCCGTATCTTCGCCCAGATGGAAAAACTCAGGTAACAGTTGAGTATGATGAAGATGGAAAGCCAGCTCGTATTGATACGATTGTCATTTCAACGCAACATCATCCAGAAGTTTCACTTGAGCAAATTCAACGTAACTTAAAAGAGTATGTCATTAATCATGTTGTACCAGCTGAATTAATTGATGAAGATACGAAGTACTTTATCAACCCAACAGGCCGCTTCGTCATTGGTGGGCCTCAAGGAGATGCTGGCCTTACTGGGCGTAAGATTATTGTTGATACGTACGGTGGTTATGCTCGACACGGTGGTGGAGCATTTTCTGGTAAGGATGCGACAAAGGTTGACCGTTCAGGTGCTTATGCGGCACGTTATGTTGCTAAAAACATTGTAGCAGCTGGTTTAGCGGATAAATGTGAAGTTCAGCTAGCTTATGCCATTGGGGTAGCACAGCCTGTATCTATTTCTATTGATACATTTGGCACAGGAAAAGTTTCAGAAGAGACATTAGTTTCTCTAGTAAGAGACAATTTTGACCTTCGTCCAGCCGGAATTATTAAAATGCTTGATCTTAGACGCCCAATCTATAAGCAAACAGCAGCATATGGCCACTTTGGTCGTACAGATGTTGAACTTCCTTGGGAGCAAACGGACAAAGCAAGTACGTTAAAAGAACAAGCAGGACTATAAAATAGACAAGCCCGCTAATATGCTAGCGGGCTTCTTTATTCTGAGGAAAACCTTTAGAAATGTCATTAAGAAAAAGCCATTCATCCCCTGTATGCCGTTATAGAAAACTGGTCAAACTGTTAGTGAGAAGGAGGTGTTAATATGGCTCAAGATGTATTATGTGAAGTGAATAACTGTACGTATTGGGCAGAGGGAAACCTTTGTCAAGCTGATCGAATTTATGTTGTTAGCCACACCGGTAAGGAAGCAGAATCTCAAAAAGAAACAGATTGCCAAACATTTGAACCTACTCACTAAAAAGGGCGGCGGAAACGGAAGCCACGAAAAAGGTAAAAACCAACCTTTTTCAATGCCTCAGTAGCAATGGATCCACACGTTGCTTGCCTGCTATGAGAAACCCACTCATAGCAGGCTTTTAAAAAGATGGCAACGGCTCCGCACATTGCTTCGAGGGCATTGAAAAAGGGAAAAGCACCCTTTTCGCGAAACGCCCTTTTTTAGTTTATGAAACATTACTTCTAGTATTGATAATAATAATCAATTCTATTCAAGGTATTAAGCAAGTTGACGTAAGTTTTTTTGTTTTTGAGCAACAAGTTCGTATTGTTTCACTAATTGAGCAAAGATTGTGTCCCACGATTGCGATTTTGCATATTCCCTGGCCTCATAACCCATTTCTTTCCGAATACTATGATTCGTTAATAAGGAAACGATAGCATTCGAAAATGAGTGCGGATTTTTTGCTTCACAAATAAGACCTGTTTTACGATGCTGAACAATTTCTTTCACCCCTCCTTGATCAGCAACGATTGCGGGGGTACCAGAGGCGAGAGCTTCTAATACGACGTTTCCGAACGTTTCTGAACTAGATGGAAATACAAATAAATCAGCACATGTATAAACGGAGGCTAATGCTTCTCCTTTCAAATATCCAGTAAACGTAACATGTTCCTGATATTCCTCCATCATCTCTGCACGCAAAGGGCCGTCTCCAACAAGGAGCCAATGAACCTCGTCTTGAATATTCTTAGGTAGAAGTCGCATGATATGGCGAAGTGTCTCTAAATCTTTCTCAGGAGCCATTCTTCCTACATAAAGCAACGTGTATTTTCTTGATATGGAATATTGTTTACGAACTGACTCCTTATCATAACGTGGATGAAAAAGTTGACAATCAACACCACGAGTCCATAGCTCAATGTTTTGAAATCCTTTGTCGGCTAAATAATCTTTCGTTTCTTCAGATGGTACAAATGTTTTCTCAAAGGGTGTGTGGAACCATTTCATATATTTCCAAAGCATTTCAGTCATAAATGTAAGCTTATAATAACGTAAATAATAATCAAAATGGGTATGATATGAACCAACCATCGGAATCTGATATTTTTTACCGAAATGCAATCCGGTAAGTCCGATATTAAATGGTGTAGCAATGTGAATTAAATCTGGTTTAAATGCTTCAATTTTTTCTTTAATAGAGAAAAGGTTTGGTAAAGCCATCCGGCATTCTGGGTAAAGAAAGAAAGGTAAACTTACGAACGAATGAATATTACTTGAGAATAAATCACTCTGTTCTAAGGCATCAGGAACAAATAGTTGATAGTCAATCCCTTGTTGTTCAAAGTGGTCGATAAGTCGTTTAATTGTTTTGGCAACACCGTTAACTTGAGGTACAAACGTATCAGAAAAAATGGCAACTTTCATAAAACCCCTCCGTTAAAGTAAGGATAATGTTAAAACTAGCCAATAAAAAAGAGGATGCAGCCTGCTGAAAGTGTCCCTAGTAGAGCTCCAGCTAACACGTCTGAAGGATAATGAAGCCCAAGGGCAATTCGGGAAACACCAACAATGGCAGCAAGAGAAAATAACGGAATGGCAAGCCATTGAAAGGTGAATATAAAAGGGATGGTCACGGAAAAAATCGCCGTTGTGTGACCAGAGGGGAAAGAATAATCTTTAAAGGGATTTTCAATGACAATCGTTTGAGGAAGGACGAGATAAGGGCGTAGTCTAGGTAATGAACGCTTAAGGACCATAACTAAAAGATGACTACATAGAAGTGAAAGTGCAGCAATAATTGAAATATGGCGGACTGCATCCCTTGTGAATATGCAAAGGATTAAAGAAGTGCCGATTGTGAATGTCGCCCCACCAACATGAGTAATTTGCTTCATCACCGCTAGAAATAAAGCTTTCTTGCTTATTCCATTAATCCAATGAAAAAGTTGCTGATCCGTTAAATAAAGCTTAGACAACGCTTTTTGCATAATAACCCCCCCTTTTATCTTTGTTTAATCATAACAAGCAAATATTGAGGAATTATCAAGAAAAGTTTAAAATCATACAAAAATGTAAAGAGAAAAAAAGAGCCAAAAGCTGGAATGGAAATCTCTTAGCTCTAATCAAATATCGCAATATTAGCGCTATTATTTTTGGAGGCTCTTGTAATATTGCCCTTTTTCGACGTATTCTCTTCTTATCCGTGCCATATCCTTCAAATCTTCTTCATTTAATTCACGTACGACCTTGGCTGGGCGACCGAAGGCAAGTGAATTAGCAGGGATCTTTTTACCTGGTGGGACTAGACTTCCAGCTCCAATGAAAGCCCCTTCTCCAATTTCGGCACCATCTAAAACAATCGACCCCATTCCGATTAATGCATTTTTCTTTATTGTACAGCTATGTAGCATGACTTGATGACCAACTGTGACATCGTCTTCGATAATGAGAGGATATTTTGGACTTTGATGGAGCATTGATTGATCTTGAATATTGACCCGATTACCAATTATAGTCGGGGAAACGTCACCACGAATAACTGTTTGAAACCATATGCTCGTCTCATCACCAATAGTGACATCTCCTGTAATTGTTACGTAGTTAGCGATAAAAGCACTTTTAGAAATAGAGGGTGTTTTGTCTTTGTATGGGTAAATCATATGTACACATCCTTTTCGTAGATTTAAAAAACAGCTATACTAATTTTAACGTAATCATCAATGCCGCGATACTTCATAATCTGTAAAAAATCCTAGAAAAGGTTTTCAAATAACATATTGTTGTTGAAAACCTGAAACAACGAGGAGGAAGACAAATGTGGAAATGGGAAGTTGCAGAGCCACGTGGGGTCATCATTATTGTTCATGGAGCTGGGGAACACCATGGTCGTTATCAATGGTTAGCAAAGAAATGGAATCAACATGGACTCGAAGTGATTATGGGTGATTTGCCTGGACAAGGACAGACACGTGGAAAGCGAGGTCATATTCAGTCGTTTAATCAATATATTGATACCGTAGAGGGATGGATTGAAGAAGGAAGGAAAAAAAAATTACCTATCTTTTTATTCGGTCATAGCATGGGAGGACTCGTCGCGATCCGGACATTAATGGATAGAAGCTATGCCTACATTGAAGGTGTTATTTTATCATCGCCTTGCTTAGGATTGACTCAACCCCCAGGGAAAAATAAAGAATTTGCGATGAAGCTTGTTCATATAGTGGCACCATCTTTTTCAGCGAAATCAGGGATAAAACCTGAACTAACAACACGGAACGAACAGATCCGTGAGGCTTATATAAGAGATGAACTAAGAGTAACAAAGGTATCCGCTCGGTGGTATCAGGAGTTAACAAAGGCAATGAGGCTTTCACACCGATACCCTGAAAAATTTCCTGATCTCCCACTTTTAGTACTGCAATCGGGTGAAGATTATATTGTAGATAAATTTGCAGTACGAGATTGGTTTAACAGCCTAGCATTGACTAATAAACACTACAAAGAATGGGACAGACTCTATCATGAAATATTTAATGAACCAGAAAGAGAAGAAGTCTTCCGACACGCCATCGGCTTTGTAAACATGATATTACGATAGAGGCGGAGCTTGCAACGCCGGCCCCGACCAAAGGGAGGTTTTTTTTAAAGAGGCGGAGCTTGCTACGCCGGCCCCGACCAAAGGGAGGTTTTTTTTAAAGAGGCGGAGCTTGCTACGCCGGCCCCGACCAAAGGGAGGCAACACACTTTTGAAGATAGATGTAATAGATAAAAGGCTATCTCAAACAGCGAGGTAGCCTTCTTTGTCAATTTCTAAAAGAATTAAGCGGCCTCGTTGTCTCTATGAACCAATTATGCTATGGTACTATTTATGTATGTTATTTGAGGAGGAAGACGTATTTAATGGTTCCTACTAAACCAATTCCATTACTACTAATGATCTATCGTGAAGTTGTACCAACCGTTCATCGTTACTTTAATCCATGGATAGAGAAGGCTCAAGCCATTCCTGATGAGGAGTTACGTTCGCAAGCTTTAGATGCTCTTAAAAAGAAAGCTTTCCATTGTGAAGGGGGAGGCGTATTCGGTCTAGTGACTCAGGACCGTTTTGAAGACATCGTTCAATTTATTATTGCTTATCAAATTATGTGTGATTATTTAGATAACCTTTGTGACCAAAGTGATTCACTTGATCCAAATGATTTTCGTTCTTTACATAATGCACTTTTGTGTGCGGTTGACCCAGAACGCCCTCTTGAAAATTTTTATGCACATCGCAAGGAGCAAGAGGACGGGGGGTATCTGCGTGAATTGATTGGAACATGCCGGAGAGTACTTTTAACCTTTCCGTCGTTTGATGCTGTAAAAAAAGATATGCTTGAACTAAGCGGGTACTATGGTGATTTGCAAGTATATAAGCATGTTAAAAAAGAAGAGCGAATCCCTCTTTTAAAAGAATGGTTTGAATTACACCGAGAAAAACATCCGACAATGACTTGGTTTGAATTTTCAGCCTGTACAGCTTCCACTCTAGGTCTTTACACGTTGGCTAGTTATGGTGCACAAAACAACATAGCGTTAGAGACAGCCAAATCGATTAAAGATGGATATTATCCATGGGTTCAAGGAGTCCATATTCTACTTGACTATTTTATTGATCAAGAAGAAGATATCGCTGACGATGAGTTAAACTTTCTCTTTTATTACGACAGCGAAGAAGAAATGATTGAACGTTTTAACTACTTTGTTAAGCAAGCGGAAAAAGGGTTAAAGAACCTACCAGATCCGAAATTTCATAGAATGATTTTACGTGGTGTAATTGCTATGTATTTATCTGATGATAAAGTTCAAGGTGACAAAGAGATGAAGCTAAAATCAAAAAAAATGATTAAAATGGGTGGACTCCCAACATTTTTATTCTATTTAAATAGTTGGATTTTTCGTCGGGGATCAAAGTAAAGAAAGAGGCTGTGCCCAAAGGTTGTTTTTTACCTTTGGGCACAGCCTTGCATGTTTTAAGCTTCCTGAGGCAGCCCTCTTTTGTGTCATAGGGCACTTCCAAAAGGATGGGAGATGACGGCTCCTGCGTTTCTAATAATCTTTGCATCCACATAATAATCTAGCATAGCCATTGAAAAGACACTTCTTTTAGAACTGGTTAAACGGCCTTATGATAATTACCATTTTTTATCGAGTTACTAAAATTATCAAGACTTTATCTTTTTTCGATAGCGATAATGAAGGGGGGATTGTTTGCTTGATTGGTAAATTGATACTTTAAGACATGGGCTTTCCGTTGGTCGAGTGCCTCAGTAAATGTTTCTACTTCTTTTCGCTCATTTTTTCCCTCTTCATGTCCATGATAAATAACAAGAACTATGGTTCCCCCTTTAGGCATAATTGTTAAAAGGGCTTGAATGGCTTGCAATGTTGAATCTGGTCTAGTCACAATGTCCTTATCACCACCGGGAAGGTAGCCAAGATTAAAAATGGCAGCTTTCACTTTGCGGTGTTCTTCGTCTGGAATGACCTGTGCTACCGTTTCATGTCCTTGGTTTATAAGACATACTCGGTTATTAATACCGTTTTCTTCCATTTTTATTTGTGTTTGTTTAATAGCCTGTTCTTGTATATCAAAACTATAGACTTTCCCTGATTCTGTAACGATATTTGCTAGAAATAGAGTGTCGTGTCCATTCCCAGCTGTACAATCAATAGCAATATCGCCTGGTTCGAGCGCTTGTTCTAATAAAAAACGTGCAAAGGGGAGAATCCCAAGCAACTTCATCCGATAGCCTCCCTTTGATAAAATTTTCCTTGCCAACTATTCCGCCTAACTAGTTCGGCTTCAATTGCATTTAATACATTCCATTTATTCATACTCCACATCGGACCAATCATTAAAGCACCTGGCCCATCTCCTGTTAAACGGTGAATCATAATATGAGGGGGAAGGATCTCTAGCTGATCGACAACAAGTTGAACATAATCTTCAAGGCTCATAAATTCCAAAAGCCCTTTTTCATATTGCTTAACCATAGGTGTTCGTTTTAATAAATGAAGCAAGTGGATTTTTATGCCTTGAACATCTAATTTTGCAACTTCACGAACGGTTTCCATCATCATCTCATGCGTTTCTAGTGGAAGCCCATTGATAATATGTGAACAAACACGAATACCATGTTTACGAAGCTTTTGGACACCATCCACATAACATTGAAAATCATGAGCGCGATTAATGAGTTGGGCTGTATGTTCATGTACTGTTTGTAAGCCGAGCTCAATCCATAAATACGTTCGTTTATTTAATTCAGCTAGGTATTCTACAACTTCATCAGGTAAACAATCGGGTCTCGTTGCAATTGAGAGACCGACAATATCTTCTTGGGCTAAGATTTCTTCATAATATTGCCGTAGTGTTTCAACTGGAGCATAAGTGTTTGTATAAGCTTGAAAGTACCCAATGTATTTTCCGTTTTTCCATTTTTTATGCATACGTTCTTTTATTGTATGAAATTGTGTAACAAGGTCTTGTGTTCTGTCGCCTGCAAAATCACCAGAACCACGTTCACTACAAAATGTACAGCCTCCATAGGCTACATTGCCGTCTCGATTTGGACAGTCAAATCCGGCGTCTAATGGAATCTTAAATATCTTCACACCGAAATGGTCTTTTAAATGCTGATTCCATGTGTAATAGCGTTTGTCTCCAAAATGAATGGGAGGTTGATTCGTAGGATCCATTCTTTTCACCTTTCTTATGTCATTCGTCTAACATGAGTTATTGTAGCATGCATCATGATTGCAGCCAAACTTAGAATAAACGAGTTGAGATGGATTCAAATGCTTCTATTTATAATAAAAAGGCTAAAAACTGTTAGAAGAAGGTTCTAAAGTACGAAAGTGAACTTGACAGCACTCGTCTCAATTCATACAATACTAGTAAGTTGATATGGCGACGTTGAGAAGGACTAGTAGTAATGCTTGGGGTATTAAGAGAGCTGACGGTAGGTGCGAGTCGGTCGAACGGCATCACGAACTCACCTTTGAGTCTTGAGAGTGAACAATTATAGTAGCTCTCAACGGGTCACGCCCGTTACTTGTGAAGAGCGAATGAGTCAATGACTCGTTAAAAATGGGTGGTACCGCGGGATTTGTATAATCAACTCTCGTCCCTGACAACAGTTAGGGATGGGAGTTTTTTTTATAGGCGATAGCGAAGCAGCGCCGGCCCCGACCGTAGGGAGGCAAGGTTTAATAGGCGATAGCGAAGCAGCGCCGGCCCCGACCGTAGGGAGGCAAGGTTTAATAGGCGATAGCGAAGCAGCACCGGCCCCGACCGTAGGGAGGCAAGGTTTTAATAGTAGGCGATAGCGAAGCAGCGCCAGCCCCGACCGTAGGGAGGCAAGGTTTTAATAGGCGATAGCGAAGCAGCGCCGGCCCCGTCAGGAGGGGGGCAAGGTGTGATAGGCGATAGCGACGCAGCGCCGGCCCCGTCAGGAGGGGGGCAAGGTGTGATAGGCGATAGCGACGCAGCGCCGGCCCCGTCAGGAGGGGGGCAAGGTGTGATAGGCGATAGCGACGCAGCGCCGGCCCCGTCAGGAGGGGGGCAAGGTGTGATAGGCGATAGCGACGCAGCGCCGGCCCCGTCAGGAGGGGGGCAAGGTGTGATAGGCGATAGCGACGCAGCGCCGGCCCCGTCAGGAGGGGGGCAAGGTGTGATAGGCGATAGCGACGCAGCGCCGGCCCCGTCAGGAGGGGGGCAAGGTGTGATAGGCGATAGCGACGCAGCGCCGGCCCCGTCAGGAGGGGGGCAAGGTGTGATAGGCGATAGCGACGCAGCGCCGGCCCCGTCAGGAGGGGGGCAAGGTGTGATAGGCGATAGCGACGCAGCGCCGGCCCCGTCAGGAGGGGGGCAAGGTGTGATAGGCGATAGCGACGCAGCGCCGGCCCCGTCAGGAGGGGGGCAAGGTGTGATAGGCGATAGCGACGCAGCGCCGGCCCCGTCAGGAGGGGGGCAAGGTGTGATAGGCGATAGCGACGCAGCGCCGGCCCCGTCAGGAGGGGGGCAAGGTGTGATAGGCGATAGCGACGCAGCGCCGGCCCCGACCGGAGGGAGGGAAGGTTTAATAGGCGCTAGCGAAGCAGCGCCAGCCCCGACCGTAGGGAGGCAAGGTTTTAATAGGCGATAGCGAAGCAGCGCCAGCCCCGACCGTAGGGAGGCAAGGTTTTATAGGCGATAGCGAAGCAGCGCCGGCCCCGACTGTAGGGATAATAAGTTTATGAAAGAATTAGAATATAAATTAAACAAGGATAGACAAGGATATTAGTAGGAGGATTATCGAAATGTCGTTTTCACACCAGAAGATTGAAAAGAAATGGCAACAATATTGGGAACAAAACAAAACCTTTAAAACAAAGGAAGAAGAAAACCAGCCTAAGTTTTATGCATTGGATATGTTTCCGTATCCATCAGGAGCAGGGTTACATGTAGGACACCCTGAAGGCTATACAGCAACGGATATACTATCTAGAATGAAGCGTATGCAAGGCTATAACGTCCTACATCCAATGGGGTGGGATGCGTTTGGTTTGCCTGCTGAGCAATATGCGCTTGATACTGGAAATGATCCAGCTGAGTTTACAAAGCAAAATATTGATAACTTTCGTCGCCAAATTAAGTCACTAGGGTTTTCCTATGACTGGGACAGGGAAGTTAATACGACAGACCCTGAGTACTATAAATGGACACAATGGATTTTCTTGAAGCTTTATGAAAAAGGACTCGCTTATATTGACGAAGTCGCTGTGAACTGGTGCCCTGCACTTGGAACAGTCCTTGCAAATGAAGAAGTCATTGATGGGAAAAGTGAGCGCGGTGGTCACCCGGTCGAACGGAGACCGATGAAGCAATGGATGTTAAAAATTACGGCTTATGCGGATCGTTTATTAGAGGATCTAGAAGAACTTGATTGGCCAGAAAGCATTAAAGACATGCAACGTAACTGGATTGGACGTTCAGAGGGAGCAGAGGTTGTCTTTGAAATTGATGGACATGCTGGTAAGAAAGTAGAGGTCTTTACAACTAGACCTGATACACTTTTTGGCGCAACGTATATGGTTTTAGCTCCTGAGCATAAGCTTGTTGATAAAATTACAACAGAAGACCAAAAGGAAAGAATCGAAACATATAAAAAGAAAGTAGCAACGAAAAGCGATTTAGAAAGAACCGAGCTTTCTAAAGAAAAAACGGGTGAGTTTACAGGAGCATTTGCTATAAATCCCGTCAGTGGTGAAAAAATTCCTGTTTGGATTGCAGATTATGTGCTTGTCAGCTATGGAACAGGCGCGATCATGGCAGTACCTGCACACGATGAGCGCGATTATGAATTTGCGAAAACGTTTGATTTGCCAATTCGTGAAGTTGTTGCAGGTGGAAATGTTGAGGAAGAGGCATATACAGGTGATGGTGAGCATGTAAACTCCGATTTCCTTAATGGTTTAGATAAAGAAACTGCAATTAGAAATATGATTGATTGGCTAGAAACGAATCAACTAGGCAAGAAAAAAGTAACATATCGGTTAAGAGACTGGTTATTCAGTCGTCAACGTTATTGGGGAGAACCAATTCCTATTATTCATTGGGAAGACGGAACGATGTCAGCTGTCCCTGAATCAGAGTTACCACTACAACTTCCAAAAATGAAGGAAATTCGTCCGTCAGGTACGGGAGAATCACCACTTGCAAATGAAAAAAGCTGGCTCGAAGTGGTCGATCCGGAAACAGGGAAGAAGGGTCGTCGTGAAACAAATACAATGCCACAGTGGGCAGGAAGCTGTTGGTATTATTTACGATACATTGATCCAAGAAATAGTGATGCTCTAGCTGATCCTGAAAAAATTATAAAGTGGTTACCGGTAGATATTTATATCGGTGGTGCTGAGCATGCTGTGCTACACTTGTTGTATGCTCGTTTCTGGCATAAAGTTTTATATGATGTAGGAATTGTTCCAACAAAAGAGCCATTCCAGAAACTCTATAATCAAGGTATGATCCTTGGTGAAAATAACGAAAAAATGAGTAAATCTAAGGGGAACGTTGTAAACCCAGATGATATTGTTGAAAGTCACGGAGCCGATACGCTTCGTTTGTATGAGATGTTTATGGGACCACTTGATGCTTCGATAGCATGGTCTACAAATGGTTTAGATGGGGCTCGACGCTTTTTAGATCGGATTTGGCGCTTATTTATTGATGAAGCAACTGAGCAATTAAATAACAAGATTAGCAATGAAAACGGTTCGGACCCATTTGTTCGGGTCTATCATCAAACAGTCAAGAAAATTACCGATGATTATGCTAACCTACGTTTTAATGTAGGAATTTCACAAATGATGGTTTTCATTAACGAAGCGTATAAGCAGGAAACATTACCACGTGATCTAATGGAAGGCTTCGTTAAATTATTGGCTCCAATAGCCCCACATTTAGCAGAAGAACTATGGGAGAAACTAGGGCATGAGGGGACAATTGCGTACGAAGCATGGCCAACCTATGACGAAAGCTTGCTTGTAGAAAATGAGATAGAGGTCGTTGCACAAATTAATGGTAAAGTAAAATCTAAGTTAGTAATCCCTGTTAACGCCTCGCGTGAACAAATGGAGGAGCTAGCTATGCAGGATGAGAAAGTGAAAGAAGCTATTGGGGATAAGTCCGTTCGAAAAGTAATAGCTGTACCAGGAAAGCTAGTTAATATTGTCGTTGGCTAATAAACAGAAAGGGAGCGTCTTTGGAAGGTTTGTTCTTCCTAAGACGCTCTTTTTTCTGGAAAAATGCTTTTAATGTGAATAAAAATGTTAATAAGTATGATGTTATCCACAACGTTATATTAAATAGGTAAAAAACCCTTATGAAACTGTTATTTTTGTTAAATTTATTTGTTGATAACTATATCTGAAGTGCTGTGGATAGTGTGTAAAAACATATTCGACAAAAACTTATTAGAAACGATGGTTTCACGGTATGTTTTTACAGAAAATTTCAAAAACATATCGGTTGTTCCTTTTTTTCTGTTGATAACTTTGTGTGTAAGTAGAAACTTATGCACACATAAATTAAAGTTCGACAAAATATCCTTTAATACATCAGGTTGTAAAAAAGAATGAAAAGATGTGAATAACTTTTGTAAACGTTGTGGATATTGTGGATATCATTTGTGAATAAGCTGCTCTGCAGCAGCTTTACCAGCTGTATAGCCTGTTGAAAACGCACAAGTAATATTATACCCGCCTGTGTACCCATGGATATCAAGGACTTCACCACAAAAATACAATCCTTGTTTCTTTCTCGAATGCATCGTCTTTGGTTCAATTTCCTTTACAGAAACGCCTCCACCTGTAACAAAGGCCTTTTCAATTGATAATGTCCCATTAACTTGAAAGGAAAATTCTTTACAAAAAGAAGCGACCGAACGCAGTGTCTCATGTGAAACATTCGAGCAAGCCGTATTTGTTTCAATATTGAGCTGTTCAAATAAAAAGCTTAAAAAGCGTTCAGGCACAAACCCTTTCAGCGCATTTTTTATCGTTTTCTTCGGCTCTTCCTTCATACGCTTCACTAGTCCTTGAAATACATCTTCCTTCGATTGCTTAGGGAATAAATCGAGTCTCATTTCAATTGTATCAGTTTTGAATTTTTTTAATGCTTTAACTACGTACTGACTGCATCTTAAAGCTGCGGGGCCGGAGATTCCAAAATGGGTAAAAATCATATCGCCATCGTGAGTTTTGATCAATTTTCCTTTTGGATTTATAACGGATAATTCGATCTCTCTTAATGAAAGTCCTTGGAGCTCTTTCTTTCGAATAAATCGTTCATTTGATGTAATCGGTACTTCGGTTGGATACAGTTCTGTTATCGTGTGCCCGGCTTTTTCCGCCCATGGATAGGCATCACCGGTTGACCCTGTATGTGGTACCGATTTTCCGCCTGTTGCAACAATAATGGAACGGGTTTTAATATGTTGTCCATCCTTTAAAATAACAGCTGATACGGCGTCATCTGTATACTCTATGGAAGCAACGGCGGTGTTTGTTCGTATTTGAACTCCTAATTCACGTACTTTTTTTAATAATGTTTCTACGACAGTTGTTGCCTTATCGCTTACTGGAAACATTCGACCACGGTCTTCTTCTTTTAATTTGATACCAAGTCCCTCGAAAAAGGTAATAATATTTTCATTATTAAAAACAGAAAATGGACTGTGCATAAATCGACCATTACCTGGAATATGGGCAATTAACTCCTGTAATTCCATTCGATTTGTTACGTTACAGCGACCTCCTCCTGAAATCGCAAGCTTTCGGCCAAGCTTGTCCCCTTTATCTAATAAAAGGACACTCGCTCCATGCTCTGCTGCTGCAATAGAAGCCATTAAGCCCGCAGGTCCTCCGCCAATGACAATTACGTCTTGCATTCATTTACCACCTCAATTTAAATAATACTTTCATTTGCTCTTTTCAATTATACTCATCTATGAATAGTTTTTCTCAACAAATGATTAACATACTTATGTAAAAAGTAAGTTGAAAGTGAAAAAAGTTTGTTGATTGAAAAATTGAAGAGTAAACCTAGGGTGACTGTGCTACAATGCTTACTAGATGAAATTAGCACGGATTTCTTGTTTGGGAGGAAGAGATGGCAGATTCTAAGCTTTTGCGGGGGACGATGGTTCTAACAGCCGCTACCTTAATATCAAAAGTACTAGGCTTTATTTATATTGTTCCTTTTTCTTTAATTGTTGGCCAAACAGGGCTTGCCCTTTACAATTATGGTTATATTCCATATACGGTGTTATTAAGCTTGGCTACACTCGGTGTACCGTTAGCTGTATCAAAATTTGTTTCAAAGTATCATTCCTTAGGTGATTATGAAACAGGGCATCGCTTATTCAAGTCAGGTTTAGTGTTTATGTCTATTACCGGTTTATTCGCAGCTTGCGTCTTGTTCTTTATGGCGCCCGTCATTGCTCCTCTCGTTTTGCCAGAAGAAGTACCTGGTGGTAATACACATGAGGGAGTTACGTTGACAATAAGAATGGTAAGTGCAGCGCTACTTATTGTTCCGGTTATGTCGATTATTCGCGGATATTTTCAAGGGTTTCAATCAATGGGACCGACGGGTGTATCTCAAGTGATCGAGCAAATTGTCCGCATTGTGTTTATTTTAGCGGTGACTTTTTCAATCGTACATATTGGTAATGGGAATTTAGAGCTCGCTGTTGGTTTTGCAACGTTTGGTGCTTTTGTTGGTGCACTTGGTGGCTTAGCAGTATTGCTTTTTTATTGGTTTAAGCGAAAGGCAAATATTTTAAAGCAGGTTGAGGAAAGTACGGTTCGTCATAATTTATCTCTTAAGGAAATGTATAAAGAGCTAATTTCGTACGCATTACCTTTGTCCTTTGTCGGATTAGCGATTCCATTATTCCAGACTATTGATACATTCACAGTAAATGCGGCTTTACAAAGTATTGGTTTGAGAGAAGCATCTGAAAAGTTTTATGCTGTTTTAACATTGTCTGTTCATAAAATTGTGTTAATACCAATGGCATTAGCAACAGCACTATCGATTACACTTGTCCCTACAATCACGAAATCATTTACTGCTGGTGACCAACGAATGCTACAGCAGCAAATCACGCAAACGTATCAAATTATTCTTTTTATTACGATTCCCGCTGCTGTGGGGATGGCGACACTAGCATATCCTATTTTCGGATCGTTATATGGAATTACAGATGTTGAGATTGGTGGTATGGTATTACGTTATTATGGACCGATTACTTTGTTTTTTTCTTTATTTTCTGTTACCTCGGCTATTTTACAAGGGATGAATCGGCAAAAATACGCCGTTATCGCGTTAACGGTTGGCCTAGTATTAAAGCTATCGATTAATTACGTATTATTAAAGCTAATAGGTCCATTAGGGGCAATATGGGCTACGTATCTAGGTTTTTTACTCGCTATTGCTGTGAATGTTTGGGCAATAGGGAAGTTTGCAGAATTTCGCTATGCCTTTATTGCGAAACGAGCCTTATTAATCTCAATGTTTGCAACTGTAATGGCGGTTGTGGTCATTATCACTAATCAGCTCCTCCAGCTATTTATTTCTTTAACATCATTAGTTAATAGCTTTATCCTTTTATTTATCGGAGTAAGTGTCGGGGGGGCGGCTTACTTTTATCTCGCGTACCGTTCAAGATTAGCGGAACAAGTACTTGGACATCGATTCTCTTTTTTAAAACGAAGAAATCAGCAGCGTTCTACTGAATAAAAACAATTTATGTTGTTAGAAAGGTTTGGAATTGCTCATTATAGGCTATAGTTAAATAACGGTTGATAATTCATGTGGTGTCTTCATTTGAAGGCGCCTCTTTTTTTTGTCCATTTTAGGGTAAAGCTAAAAGAGGGGAGGATTTGATGCAGGAAAGCTAGAATAGGATGCTAGTACACTGGAGATCGTTTATCTGTTTTTTTCCTTTGTTTACATGATCATTTCATGCCATACAATAGGTAAAAGTGATATAATATATCAAGCAACCAGTGGGCTCATAAAGCTGTATGCTAGGGGGAAGCGATGAAGTATTCTTTTAGTAAAGATAATGACTGGTTCTTAATTGTCACCACCTTCCTATTAGCAGGATTTGGTTTACTAATGGTATTTAGTTCTAGTTATGTCCAGTCAATTGAAATGTACGGTACACCTTACTTTTTTATAAAACGTCAATTCATGTGGTTTGTATTGGCTGCATTTGCTTTTTTATTTGTCATGCATGTTCCTTACCGTTTTTACAAAAAATTATCTCCGTTTATTTTTCTAGTTTCGGTTATTGCACTTATTCTTGTGCTTATTCCACAAATCGGTGTAAATATAAATGGAGCACAGCGTTGGATTGATATCGGTCCTCTAAATATTCAACCGTCTGAGTTTGTTAAAATTGGTATGATTATGTATTTAGCCCAAGTCTATTCGCAAAAACAAGCCTATATTGACCAATTTATTCGTGGTGTTATGCCACCGCTTGTCCTTGTTGGGATTGTTTTTGGGTTAATTATGATGCAGCCAGATTTAGGAACGGCAACGTCAATATTAATGGTTACATTATTAATTGTGTTTTTCTCGGGTGCAAAATGGCGTCACTTAATCGGTCTAGGGACAGTTGGAGCATCGATGTTTGTAGCCTTTGCTGTTTCTGCTCCGTATCGAGTTGAACGCCTCACTTCCTACCGAGACCCGTTTGCCGATCCTTATGATACAGGGCATCAATTAATCCAGGCCTATATTGCGATTGCTCATGGTGGCATATCTGGAAAGGGTCTAGGACAAAGTGTCCAAAAACTATTATATTTACCGGAACCACATACGGATTTTATACTGGCGATTGTTTCGGAGGAATTAGGTTTATTTGGTGTGTTATTTGTTATAGGGTGCTACTGTCTTATATTATTTCGAGGGGTTTCCATAGGAGCAAGATGTAAAAATCCGTTTGGAAGTTTACTTGCGTTTGGGATTGTATTTCAGATTGCAATTCAAGTCGTTTTTAATGTTGGTGCTGTATCGGGATTATTACCGATTACCGGAATACCTTTACCACTCGTTAGTAATGGTGGGTCGTCATTGCTCATTACTTTATGTTCCCTAGCCATTTTGGCTAATATTTCAAGATATAACATTCGCCAAAAACGACAAAATGCTGGAAAAGAGGAACAACTGACAGCATAATAAAAATAAAATAGATTTAGTTGTTTCGTTTGGAGGAGACAATGGAAGAGCGTAAAACGAGTTTACAGCAGATTGATTATACACTGTTGTTTCTGTTGTTTATTCTTATGTGTTTTAGTTTATTGGCAATATATAGTGGGTCAGGACAATATTATTCCGAGGATCCGACTTACTTTGTAAAGCGACAAGTGATATGGTTTATCATTGGTATTGTCGTCATGGTGATGGTTATGGTGTTGGATTATGACCTCTTAAAGAACTTTTCGATTTTATTCTATGGGATTGGACTTGTTTCGTTATTATTGGTAAAGTTTTCGCCATTAGGCTATTATAAAAATGGCTCTCAGCGTTGGCTTGACCTTGGATTTACATTATTACAGCCTTCAGAATTTATGAAAATATTTTTAATTATTGCGCTCGCTCATCTTCTCTATCGAATTACGACTGAGAAGAGAAGCGAGGATTTACGTTCGGATTTACTAATCGTTGGAAAGATTTTAGCTGTTGGGTTACCTCCATTTTATTTAATTCTTGATCAACCTGATTTAGGAACGGCTCTTGTTATAGGAAGTGTAATGGCAACGATGCTATTAATGTCAGGTGTTGCTTGGCGCATTTTATTTATGTTAGGCATGTGCGTAATTGCAGGATTAATGGTATTAATTTGGTTGCATAACCATTACTTTGATCTATTTGAGATTTTTATTAAGTCTCATCAGCTTGATCGGATTTATGGGTGGTTGAGTCCTGAAGAGCATTCAGCTGGATATGGTTATCAGCTTGTTCAAGCAATGAAAGGAATCGGATCAGGTCAGCTTTATGGAAGTGGTTTCTTACAAGGTGTTCAAACGCAAAGTGACCGAATTCCGGAAATTCATACTGACTTCATTTTTACTGTTATCGGTGAGGAGTTTGGGTTTATCGGTGCAACGGTGTTAATTGTTACGTACTTTTTACTGTTTTATCGAATGATTATCATCGCATTAACATGTAATAATTATTATGGAACGTATTTAGTAAGTGGAGTGATTGGATTACTTGTCTTCCAGGTTTTCCAAAATATTGCGATGACCATTGGTTTAATGCCAATAACGGGCTTAGCCTTACCTTTTATTAGTTATGGTGGAAGTGCGTTGCTAACAAATATGTTAGCAGTTGGGATTGTGTTAAATGTTAGTATGAGAACACGTCATTATATGTTTGAGGCAGAAGAACCAGTTTCATAACATCATTACGAGAGTTGTTAATCAATGGATTATCAGCTCTTTCTCTTTATTTTTCAAGTGTGGAGGGTTTAGATGGATATTATTATCGGTTCAGGGCGACTCGGTTCTGTACTTTTGGAGATGATAAGTAGTGAATCTGTTGGGATATATAGTCGAAATAAACATTCAGTAAAAAATTTGCTAGAACAGAACCGGTATGTAAAAGAGTGTGAAAAAGAGGACCTACAAAAAGCGAAGCGTCTTTTCCTTTGTTTACCTAAAGGAGAATATGAATCCTTTTTTTCGGAAGTTAATCGTTGGCTTCCAAAGAAGGTACATCTTTATCATTTTGCAACGGCGCTTAAAGAATCTGAGGTTCGTTCTTTAACAGACAAAGGCAATGTTATTCCATGTAAATTAGTGGGTCACGCAAAGCAGATGTATGAGGATAAGCATGGTCTCTTTGCATTGCCAAAACATTGTTCACATGTGAAAAGTGAATTAGAGCAGTTATTTCCGATGATTAAAATTGTGACAGCTTCTGAGGAGGAAGCGTTACTTGCAAATAAAAAAACAACAGAAGCGGTTTTGAAGATGATGGTTTCATTAGAGCTTGAACTTTCGAATGAAGGGTTATCAGAAGAATTTGTGAAACAATCATTAGCTCAAACTGTTCGAGGTGTTGCAAAATCATATTTAAATGGAGATTTAGGTGGGTTTGCAAAACAAATTATAGAAGATGTGAAAAAGAGGGAAGCACATGAGAATTGATAAGCTGTTAGCCAATATGGGCTATGGTACAAGAAAAGAAGTGAAGAAGGTATTAAAAGCGGGCATCGTTCAAGTAGAGGGAGAGGTCATAAAGGATGGTAAAACCCAAATTGACCCGGAAGAGCAAACAGTGACTATCAGAGGTGAAGTCGTTGAATACAAACCGTATCTCTATTTAATGTTAAATAAACCACAGGGTGTTATTTCTGCGACTGAAGATAATGAACATCAAACAGTCATTGACCTTTTAGCCTTTGAGCATGCTGTTTACGACCCGTTTCCTGTAGGGCGGCTTGATAAAGATACAGAGGGGCTCTTGCTGATCACAAATGATGGAAAGTTTTCACATGCATTAATGTCGCCAAAGCGTCATGTGTCGAAAACCTATTATGCTAGAGTTAGAGGGGAAGTGACGGAAGGAGATGTTCTTAGTTTTAAAGAGGGGGTCACGCTAGAAGACGGATATGTAACGAAGCCAGCTGACTTAACAATTAAACAAAGTGGCTCAGTTTCTGAAATTGAACTAACGATTACGGAAGGAAAGTATCATCAAGTAAAACGGATGTTTGAGGCGGTCGGTAAGAAAGTAACCTATTTAAAAAGATGTTCAATCGGACAGTTAGAATTAGATGAAACACTGAAGCTTGGTGAATATCGAGAGTTGACAGATGCCGAGTATAGCTTACTTATGAAAGACGAATAAGTTAAAAAAGATGCCGAAACAAAAAAGGCTACAGGTATCCAATCCTGTAGCCTTTTTTGTATACATATCGCTAAGAAACACGTGTTTTTTTCTTGGTAACACTCCACTTGCCGCGCGATGGACTTTCCACAAGCTTGTTGTACTCAAGCACATTTAAATCTCGTTGGATTGTCCGTTGTGTAATACCGAATTCTTCAACCAATTCAGTCGTTGTGACGGTCCCCCTTTGTTTAATATAGAGGTAGATGGACTTAATACGAGTCAGCATACGATCAGTTGAAGTTTTCAAATAACCACTCCTTATTCATAATCATGACTTAATCCTAATTCAAGTCTATGTAGCCGGTTGCTACATCATGCAAGGTAACAGTGAAACAACAACAAGTCGGAGGGTTTTGCTTTTACCTTAGCTGAAATGATTGTCTGTCGGTTGATTTTTCTAAGTAAGAAGGGTAAGTTGGTAGTAGCTTGTAATCAAAGTTGAAAATAAATTGGTATGTGCCCTCGACACATTCATTTTACAATAATTCGGTTAATTTGGCAAAGTCGTTGTCTTTTTGAAAAGTATGAAGAGGTGGGAAGAAGCGTGAATGAGATCAATTGGATGGAAGAAGTAAATAAACGTAAACCTTCTTTACTTGAGAATACACAACAGTTCCTACGTATAAAAAGTGTATTAGATCCATCAACAGGATCAAGTACTTGCCCATTTGGTGAAGGAATTGAAAGTGCTTTAAATTATATGTTAAACAAAGGTGAAGAACATAAATGTATTGTTAAAAATGTGGATCACCTGGCTGGCTATATAGAGTACGGTGAAGGAGAAGAGTCGGTCGGGATTCTTTGTCATCTTGATGTGGTCCCTGCTGGTGATGGGTGGACCACTCCGCCTTTTTCAGCAGATATTCGTGATGGAAAGCTTTATGGACGTGGAGCGATCGATAATAAAGGTCCGACGATGGCGGCTTTTTATGCCATGATGATCGTTAAAGAATTGGGATTACCGCTGACAAGGCGTGTTCGTATGATTCTTGGGACAGATGAGGAAAGTGATTGGCGGTGTGTAACACATTATTTTAATAATGAAGAAATGCCAACCGTTGGATTTGCTCCTGATGCAGATTTCCCCATTATACATGCCGAAAAGGGAATTACCGATTGTCTGTTGCAATTTCATGCTAATGTGGACTCAGAAGAATCATTGCAACTTATTGAGTTTCATGCTGGAGAGCGCTTTAATATGGTACCAGATGAAGCGACCGTTATCCTTAAGGGTAATAAACAATTAATAGAGGACGTTGGACGTCGTTTTCACGAATATCTTAAGCGAACGAAAGCGAAAGGGACTTATTTAATAACAGAGCAGGAATTAACCTTAACGTATGTTGGAAAATCTGTACATGGCTCTACACCTGAAAAGGGAATCAATGCAGGGGTGAACATTTGTGAGTTTTTAGCAGAACTGTCTTTGCAGCAAGGAGCGTCTCATTTTATTCAATATATCAACCATTATTTTACAAAGGATGTAAATGGGAAGAAGCTTGGTATCTTTCAAGAGGATGAAGTATCTGGGCCATTAACTGTAAATGTTGGAACAATCCGCTACAATGACGGTGTAGGAGCAAGCCTTGGCTTAAATATTCGCTATCCTGTCACTGTAAATGGAGAGGGGATGCTAAAGGATTTATCGCAGTCTGCTAAGCAGGAAGGCTTTTCCCTTCAGGTGAAAAATCATATGGAACCTAGTTATGTTGAAAAAGATCATCCTCTTATTCAAACATTATCATCGGTCTATGAACGGCAAACGGGAGAAAAGGTAGAGCTATTAGCAATTGGTGGAGGTACATATGCTCGTGCACTTAATACTGGTGTTGCCTTCGGTCCACTTTTTCCAGGGCGTGAGGAAGTTGCTCATCAAAGAGATGAATATATTCTTATCGACGATTTATTAAGAGCAACTGCGATCTATGCCGAAGCGATTTATGAATTAGCGCGGTAATACTAAGGGAATAAGGAGTGGCGTTGCTTGGAAGAACAACCTTCCAAGCAACGTTTTTTGACTATGAACGGTGCTGGTCTTGAAATTGTTTTAGTCGTTTCATTGTTAAACGCCATTTTTGTTGTTCCCGTTTCTTTGTCTCTCTTTTCAGCGCTTCTAACTCCTTTTTTCTGTTTTTCTCAAACAATTCTCAACACACTCCTTAGCCTAAGGTAGTTTCAATCATACGTATGTCGAATATTGCCTGACCTATGTTTGATCCTTAAAAAGAACCTCAAGGAGGACACTGAAAAAGGGTGGGTTTCCCTTTTTCAGTGTCCTTTCTCGAAAAGGTCAGTAGATAAATAGCGTTCTCCTGTATCGCAAGCTATGGCAACAATGATCTCTTCCGGTGAGCGTTTCTTGGCAATTTCAAGGGCAGCATAGCAGGCTGCACCAGAGGAAGGTCCCACGAGAATCCCTTCCTTTCTTGCCAGATCACGCGCAACTTCATACGCATCTTTATCTGTAACTTGTACGATCTCATGGTAAATATTTTGATTTAAGATTGGTGGTATGAAGCCAGGGCTTGTACCAACTAACTTATGCGGACCAGGTTCTCCTCCTGATAAAACAGGGGATCCAGCTGGTTCAACGACATGGATTGTTGCATTAGGGTAGAAGGTTTGCAATTCTTCTCCGGTACCAGTAATTGTCCCCCCCGTTCCCGAAGCGGCCACAAAAGCAGATAAAGGTTTCCCAATTTGCTCGAGGGCTTGTTTGATTTCTATTGCTGTTGTTTTTCGATGAGCGTTTGGATTAGCAGCATTGTCAAATTGCATCGGCATAAAGCTATTTGGGATCTTATTTAAAAGCTCTTGTGCTTTCTTGATTGCACCGGGCATTTTTTTGTCTCCCTCTGTTAAGATGACCTCAGCTCCATAAGCTTTTAAGATATTTATCCGTTCCTGAGACATAGTGTCTGGCATAATAAGGATCGCTCGATAGCCTTTAACAGCAGCATTCATCGCTAATCCAATGCCTGTATTTCCACTCGTAGGCTCAATAATGGTTGCTCCCTTTTTTAACAAGCCATCCTTTTCAGCCTGTATAATCATATTGTAAGCAGCTCGGTCTTTTACGCTGCGACTCGGGTTCAGCATCTCCATTTTTAAATAAACGCTAGCACCTTTGTTTGTGATTCGGTTTAATCGAACAAGAGGAGTGTCACCAATTAGTTGCGAAATGTTTTCAACGATTTTGTTCATCTAAACTCACGTCTCCTTTAGTTTTCACTAAACAGTCTATCATAGGTTAGATAGTCATTCCTATTTATGTGAAAGAGTTCTGTATCATTCATACTAAACTTGAAAAGATATAAAGACAGCGAAGGCAATTTTCGTTAAAATATAATGAAATGGAGTGAAATTGTATGATACGACCAAATTACTTCTTGGCGATACAGCTACCAAAACAACTCAAAGAGGAACTACGTGTGTTTGCAGAACAATCTGAAGAGTTACTTGCCTTTAAACGCTGGGTTCATTATGACGATTTACATATTACGTTAGCCTTTTTAGGAGGTTGTTCTGAGGAGCAGGTTGAACAAGTTATCACCACATGTAAGCAACATGCCTTTAATGAACCTTATCACTTAACGGTAAGTGGGTTTGGAACATTTGGTCGTCCGAATCATCCTCGCATTTTCTGGCTTGGTATCGAGAAGTCGCAGCAGTTGAATAGGCATCGTCAGCACGTTTTTTCGGCAATGGAGGAAATAGGCTTCTCCCTTGACCAACGTCCGTTTTCTCCTCATATTACGATGGCAAGGAAGTGGAATGAGACGTTTCCCTTTAGCGCGAACGATATCCCAAGCCTTCAGCTAAGTGAGAAATGCTGGTTAGTCGAGGAGTATGTTTTATACAAAACGCATATGAATAAACGTCCAAGTTATGAGGTTGTTGAACGGTTTCCATTAACAGGAGTATGACTTAAACTTGTAAAACCGTTCAATTAAAAAGGGGGAGAACGGTGAATATACTTAAAATTACGATTCAGGTCTGTGTTCTTTACGGTTTTTATACAGCAGGGGGATGGATTCAAGACTGGCTTAATTTATTTATTCCAGGTAGTATCATTGGGATGATTTTATTGTTTCTTTGTTTATTGTTTAACTTGTTTCCTCTCCACGTTTTGGAAGAGGGGACGGGCTTAATTCTTCGCCATATGCCTTTGTTGTTTGTACCAATTACTGTTGGCGTCATTAATTTTCTCGACCTTTTTCTAACGATTGGAATTGGGTTGTTTTTTATTGCGATGTTTAGCACCGTTCTTGTTATGGGGATAACAGGAATACTATGTCAATTCATTGTAAAGAAAAAGGAGATTCAATTATGAGTCTTTTTCTTGGGATCCTCTTTTTTCTGTTAACTATTTTTATTTATATAGGGGCTAAAAAGCTATATGAACGCTATCATTATCCTTGTACTTTTCCATTATTAATTGCGACGATAGTGCTAGTGAGCTTGCTACTTCTGTTTAACATTCCTTATGATACGTATTATCTTGGAGGGCAGTGGATAGAACAATTATTAGGCCCGGCAGTAGTAGCCTTAGCTTATCCACTTTATAAGCAAATTCATATGCTTAAACAGTTTTTCTTCCCAATTATAATAGGGGTAATGACCGGATCATTTATCGGGGTTTTTAGTGGGATTTGGCTCGCTCAATGGTTTGGGTTCGAGAAGGAAGTTATTTTTTCCATGCTACCGAAATCAGTTACGACACCAGTGGCAATGGAAATTACACAATCAATTGGTGGGCTTCCACCATTAACTGCTATTCTTGTTATGTTTGCGGGACTTGGGGGAGCTGTTATTGCACCGTATACATTTCGGTTATTTAACGTAACAAATGATTTAGCAAGAGGGATTGGAACTGGAACTGCTTCACATGCGATTGGAACAGCGAAGGCGCTTGAAAACGGGGAAAGAGAAGGAGCATTAAGCTCTGTTGCGATGACGTTAAGTGCGATTTTTGTTTCAATTATTGGTCCAGTAATCACCTTTCTTTTGTATTAAAAACTATGATAATATCAATTCATAAAAGTGCTGGAGGTTGAGCGTGGCTCATTTAATTAAACTTGAGGATTATATTTCGCGTTATCAATATGATTTAAACCGTTATCCAAGTCAATTTACTAGAATGAAAAAAGAGCGGTGGTATTATTTGAAGTCTGAATGGGAACAAGCTCAGTCTGAAGCTACGCTGAGTGAACAGACTATGTGGCATGGAGAGGATCTTGAGCCTGAAGCAGGTTTTTTCTCTCAAGCCCTTTACCGCATTAAAAACTGGAAAAGACATAAAAAAGATGACATGCTCAATGAGTATGAGAAAATGGATCATCAATTAGCCAACGTAAGCTTGGAAAGGCTCCGTGCACAATTTTTAAATGAATTGTTTTATTCACAACTACGGTGGGCAAGTTCATCGTTAATGGAAGAATCAACACTGCATCCGAGATATAAGCAGGATACATGGTTGCGTTTTTTTTCATTACAAATTCCCGATAATTATTTCTTAATGTACAAACCTGTATTTTTTATAAAGAAAGCCCCGATCGATTTGGATATTTTGTTAATTAGCCCTACGGAGTTAATCTGCTTAACGATCTTAGAAGGAGATGAACTGAGTGTTTTTGAAGCTAGTTCAGACCGTTTTTGGATTGAATTTGTTGAAAAGACACGTAAGAAACGAATTAGCCCTTTATTATCTTTAAGCCGAATGACTGGAGTTGTCAAACCGTTACTTAAAGAAGCAGGGATTCATTTCCCGGTCCGCAGTGTTGTCTTATGTCCAAATAGTATCATCGATAATAAAGTACAAGGTGTAAGAGCTGAATTTATAGACAAGCGAACATTTGAAGCTTGGAAAGAAAAACAAAAAAAGCACCCTTCGCCACTTAAGCATGATCAACTGAAGGTAACAAGTCTTTTGTTAAGTCATTGCCAAACTAATGCACATCAACGAGAGCAAGAGGTTTCTTCAGAACAAGAATAGATGTTTTAGTGTTGGGAAGAAAGGGTAATAAGGATAAATGTTTAAGATTATCCTCTAAAGTAAAGGAGAGGCATAAATGGAAAGGGTCTTACAAATGAACAGCCCTGAAGACTTTAATTGGCAACTGAGAAAAATCCCAAACTGGCGAGGAGGAACATCAATTATGATTGAAATTGTCGGAGCTGAAGGCTGTGTGAGCTACGGAGATTCAGTCAAGCAGGCTAAAGAGGGGTTATATGAAGCCCTTCTAGTATGGATCCGTCATTTTGGTGAGTATGCACTACCGGAAACAAGGGAAGGTGCCCAAATTGTATTTTTAGAGCCACCTATGACAGATGAAGAATACCAGTATATTAATACAGAATTAAAAAAATTAACATAAAGAAGGGGTGACATAAAGGTTTGCTTCTAACCTTTTAGGTCCCCCCGAAGCAGTGATTTGGAATCGCTGCTTTTTTTCTAAGAGAAAATAACCGTTTTATTTCCGTGAACGATAACTTGGTCATTGGTATGCCAAGATACAGCACGGGCAAGTGCAATTCGTTCAACGTTACGCCCTGCTACCCGTAGTTGATCTGCTGTATAACGGTGATTGACTCGTAACACATCCTGCTCGATAATTGGTCCTTCATCTAAATCATCTGTCACATAATGCGAGGTTGCGCCAATTAATTTCACACCACGGTCAAATGCTTTTGCATAAGGATTTGCTCCGATGAATGCTGGAAGAAATGAATGGTGAATATTAATGATTCGACTAGGGAAAGTACTTACGAACGTTGAAGATAGGATTTGCATATAACGTGCTAAAACAATAAAATCAACATCGTGTTCCTTTAGTAAATCAATCGCTTGCTGTTCGGCTTCTTGTTTGGTTTCCTTTGTCACTTTAATGTAATAGAAAGGAATACCATATGCCTCAACTTCACTTCGATTGTCGTCATGATTACTTATGACGAGCGGGATATCAACGTGTAGCTCTCCTGCACGCCATTTCCACAGTAATTCAAGTAAACAATGGTCTTCTTTCGATACAAAAATAGCCATTTTCTTTTTTCGTAGCGCTAATTCCATTCGCCAATCCATTTCAAATGCTGCGGCAACACTTTGAAATGCAGACTTTACGTTTTCAAAACGGTCATCTGATTGTAAGTCAAACTCAATTCTCATAAAAAACATGCCGCCCTTAGGGTCTGTTGAGTACTGGTCAGATTGTACAATATTTGCTTCATGCTGATGAAGGAAAGTTGAAACAGCAGACACAATACCTGGACGGTCATGACATGAAATAAGTAAACGTGCGCGATTTGAAGGTGTTTCTTTTAACATCCTTGCTCCTCCATTCATTGTTACCTTATCGTGCGTTGAAATAATCTTCTATGAACAGTTTATATCAACCCTTCATAATTATAAGGAAAAGTTAATAAAGTAGAAAATCAATATCATCTGTTTAAAGCTTGTCTCGTTCAGTTCTTTATTTCCACACACGGAATTGGAAAGATATGGTCTTAACAGCCTGAGAAATAATCTAAGGAAGTTAGGGGGCCTTAATCATTGAAGCAAAACTACCCACAGTCTGTCAATTATCTTTTTGAAAAAGCTGAACTTATTACGTTTCGTTGCATTAAAGTACTCTTCAATAAAGTACTTACAGAAGAAGAACGAGCAATGATTAACCTTCATTGTGGCAAACAATCTTTTCCAATAGCTCGTATGAATCAACAACAAGAAGTTGTCTATTTGGCATTGAAAGAAGATTATCCGTTTGGAGAGAATTGTTACCTTTCGTTAGGAGAAAAAAACTGTTTCATTGATTTATCTAGTATTGTGAGAACAAAGGAATTTGATGAACGATTTTTCTATAATGGCACGGATTTAGGTGCTATTTATACAAAAGAGGAAACAACTTTCACTTGTTGGGCTCCAACTGCAATGGAAGTTCGCGTTGTGCTATATAAAACATGGTACACCGAAACTAGAAGGATGGTTATGCTTTCACGTGAAAATAGTGGGACTTGGCGAGTGAAAATTAAAGAAGATTTAGAAACGGTTTGGTATGTGTATGAAGTATATGTTAATGGAAAATGGAATCGGGCTGTCGATCCGTACGCTACCTTTGTGTCAGTGAATGGTGAAAGGGCAATGGTTGGTTCGATGGATAAAACAGAGCCAGCGGAATGGCCCGAACTTACACAAGCGTTAAAGTTAAATGAAACAATTATATATGAGCTTCATATTAGAGATTTTACAATTGGTAGAAATAATGGGATTGAAGGGAAAGCTTTATATACTGGGTTAACGGAAGTAAATAAATCAGATAAAGAGGGAAATCCAACAGGGCTTGATTATTTAAAGCAATTAGGGGTGACACATATTGAGTTATTGCCTGTAAATGATTATGGAAGTGTTGATGAATCCAATCGTTTTACTAGCTATAATTGGGGATATGATCCTGTCCACTATTTTGTACCCGAGGGAAGCTATGCAACGGACCCGTATAACGGCTATACAAGAGTGAGAGAGTTGAAGCGATTAATTGCTGCTTGCCACCGTTCTCAGCTTCGAGTTATT
Source organism: Halalkalibacter urbisdiaboli (assembly GCF_002156385.1). Taxonomy (GTDB): domain Bacteria; phylum Bacillota; class Bacilli; order Bacillales; family Bacillaceae_D; genus Halalkalibacter_A; species Halalkalibacter_A urbisdiaboli. Next base: position 478,770 of record NZ_MVJM01000002.1, on the reverse strand, counting down.
CTTGATGTTGTCTTTAATCATATTTACATATGGGAGCTCTCACATTTAGAAAAGATAGTTCCAGGTTATTATTTTCGTTATCAAGAAAATGGTGAAATAAGCAATGGTACTGGTGTCGGAAATGATTTGGCGACAGAAAGAAGAATGGTTCGAAAATTAATTGTTGACTGCATTTCTTTTTGGATGAAAGAATACAAAATTGATGGCTTTCGTTTTGATTTAATGGGGATTCTTGATCTTGAGACGATAAAATCGATTGCTACAACAGCAAAGAATATAAATCCAAATGTCTTTCTATTAGGAGAAGGGTGGGATTTGCCGACAGCTTTTCCTGAAGAAAAACGTGCAACAACGAATCAAGCGAAAGACGTTTCAGATATTGGATTTTTTCAAGACGAATTCCGCGATGCACTGAAAGGAAGTACCTTTCATCAAACAGATACCGGGTTTTGCAGTGGGAATGAAACGTCACTTAATCAAATCTTAGCTGGAATTTCAGGTAGTGAGTACCGTTTTTTACAGCCTGCTCAAGCGATTCATTATGTTGAGTCTCATGATAATCATACCCTATGGGATAAGTTAAGAGTTTCTCTCCCTAAAGAACTTCCATCAACACTAATGAGAAGGCACCGATTAGCTACTTCCATTATCCTTTTGGCACAGGGAATTCCATTTCTACATGCTGGACAGGAGTGGTATCGGACAAAATATGGTGTTGAGAACAGTTATTGTTCACCTGATTGGATTAATCAATTTGATTGGGAGCGTCGCCGCCTTTTTCATCATTATGTTTCTTATGTAAAAGGTTTAATTAACATTAGAAGAGCACATGGAGCCTTTCGATTAGAAACTTATTCTGATATTCATAAGCATTTAGAATGGATGGTTACAGACCCACTTTGTATTGCTTATTCCTTAAAGAATGTTAATGCCTTTGGCAGGTGGAACGATATTATTGTCGTCCATAATGCAAATGAAAAAGCTAAACAAATCCTTCTACCTAAAAAAGGGAATTGGGAAGTAGTCGTTGACGAGAATAGCGCATCTTTGATACCATTATATACATTATATAATAAGGATTATGTGCGGGTAGCCCCACTATCAACGACTGTATGTGTCCAGTAATGACTCGAGCAGAGCCAAGTGGTAGAGCTCTGCTCTCTTTGTGTTTTTTGATGAATGAAAGATTTGATCTATGTAGATGTTAAAAAATAAGCTATACTAATGTGGGAAAGTAAAAGAAATTGAGGGTGAATTGGTTGGAGTTCTTAGGAGAAGGCTGGAAGGTAAAACCAGCTGGAGGTGCAACGGGAGAAGCATATATTGCCCAGCAAGGTGACCAAAAGGTTTTTTTAAAGCGTAATTCTTCACCATTTCTCGCCGTTCTTTCTGCTGAAGGAATTGTTCCGAAGTTATTATGGACAAGGAGGCTAGAAAACGGCGATGTGATTACTGCGCAACGCTGGGTTCAAGGCCGTGAACTGAAAGCATATGAAATGAAAGAGCGTATTGTTGCTGAACTATTAGCAAAAATTCACGGTTCAAGTGAATTGCTATATATGTTTAAGCGTATTGGAAATGAACCACTAACACCTAACGTCATTATTGAGAACTTACGTGAGAAATTACAGTTTTTCAAAGTTGAGGATTCGGTAATTGAGGAAGGCATGACGTACTTGAAGAGGCGAATGGAAAAGGTACATTATTCTAAGTATGTCGTTTGTCATTGTGATATTAATCATAACAATTGGATGCTAGCTGAGGAAGACCATTTATATTTAATCGATTGGGACGGAGCAATGGTTGCAGATCCAGCTCTTGATTTAGGGTTACTCTTGTACTCGTATATCCCAGAGTATGAGTGGGAGCAATGGCTTAAGCAATATGGCCTCACTCTTAGTGATTCCTTACGTGAACGTATGCATTGGTATGTCGTTTCGCAAACGATCTCTGTACTGCTTTGGCATTTAGAACGTCAGCAACTCGATCAGGTTAGTCAATTTAAGGACTATTTAAAGTCGTTACTATAGGGGGATTTGGGGTAAGTCAGCCTTGACTTACCCCAAATTGCTCATCGATTGTAGAAAGTTTCTATTTCCTGGGGAATTAGCAAATAACATGTCGACTAATCAATGGAAATAGTATTTAGCCATTGTTCAACAAACTCTTGTTGAAATGGCTCATGATTCATTCGATGCATTGAGCGCATTTCTTGAAGAACTTGTTGAATACTAGGACTGAAGTTTTGATCGTTTGCAAGTGAAGATAACAACCGCTCAATCTGAGTAGCCTCATCTGTTGTCATATACTTTTCAGTAGCTTGAGATTGAAGCAAATCGCGGAGCAAACCTAATTTATCATAATTGGACATGCTCATGTGTTTTATCGCTCCTTTTTTAAAATTTTCCACAGGATGGGAGCACTATATTTATCTTAAATCGTACTCATATCGTGCGTAGATATGAGGAGGAATATACAGGAATAAGCATTGATGTTCTTACAAAATGAAACACGCATACGTTAACGAGAATAAGGAGTGAGTTTGTTGCGATTACGTAATAAGCCCTGGGCTAAAGAAGAGATGAGCAAATATCCTCATATTGTTATTCCAAATCCTAAAGAGTGTAAAGGAAACTGGAATAAGGTTTTTGGCAATAATCAACCGATCTATGTTGAGGTAGGAACAGGGAAAGGACAATTTCTTTCAGGAATGGGGAAGCTTTATCCGAACATAAATTTTATCGGAATTGAAAAATACGATAGTGTCCTCGTTACTGCATTAGAACGAATAAAAGAAACGAAACAAGAAAACGTAAAGTTTTTGAATGAAGATGTTGAAAATCTTTTGGAGTTTTTTGCTGACAATGAGATTGAACGCCTATTTATTAACTTCACAGATCCATGGCCTAAAAAACGACACGAAAAGCGTCGATTGACATCTGAAGGCTTTTTGCGCTTATATGAACAAGTGCTTAAGCCAGGAGGAGACATTCATTTTAAGACAGATAATCAAGGGCTCTTTGAATATTCATTACATAGCTTTTCTAAGTACGGAATGATTTTAAACAATGTAAGTTTAGATCTCCATCAAAGCGATATTGAGGGAAATGTTATGACTGAATATGAAGAGAAATTTTCAAAGAAAAACATGCGTATTTATCGGTGTGAAGCTGTTTATCGGGATTAACGTATAAAACCTCCAAATAACTTGGAGGTTTTTTTTCATAAGAATAGAATTCTGCTTTTAGTATAATTGAAATGAGGAAGGTGCCCTAGTGAAGGCACTAAGAACATCAATAGGAGGTAATAATGGATTCTTTACAAAGAAATGGGTTAACTATCACTTGGTTAAATGGAGGGGTTGTTAATTTAGATGGTGGCGCGATGTTTGGTGTTGTACCAAAACCACTTTGGGAACGGAAATATCCAGTGAATGAGCGAAACCAAGTTGAAACTCCAACCGATCCGATGTTAATTCAAAAGGATGGCTACACGATTTTAGTTGATGCAGGAATAGGAAAGGGGCGTTTAACGGACAAACAAAAACGAAATTATGGTGTAACTAGAGAGTCAATGGTGGAAAACGACCTTAAGAAGCTTGACCTTGGTCCAGAAGATATTGATTTGGTTATTATGACCCATCTACATTTTGATCATGCTACAGGTCTTGTGAAAGGGGAAGAAGGAAAGGAGCGTCCGTGTTTTAGTCATGCGAAAATCATCGTATCGGAGGTGGAGTGGAGTGAAATGAGGGAGCCAAATATTCGTTCACAAAATACATATTGGGAGAAAAACTGGCGACCGATTGAACATCAAGTTGAAACATTTACAAATGAAAAGGAAGTTATCCCAGGTATTAAAGTTATTCATACAGGTGGTCATAGTGATGGTCATAGTATTGTCATTCTCGAGCATGAGGAAGAGACTTATATTCATTTAGCAGATATTATGCCAACTCATGCTCATGAAAATGCACTTTGGGTAACTGCCTATGATGACTTTCCACTAGACTCGATTGCAGCAAAGCTGCAATGGACGGCTTTTGCGCAAGAAAGGAAGGCTTGGTATTTGTTTTACCATGACTGCATGTATCGAGCATTAAAAAGGGATTCAGATGGAAACATCAGTCAGGTCATTGAACGTAAGAGCTTATAAAATAAAAATGTGACAAAAGTTATCCAAACTTTTGTCACATTGATGTTATGACTCAATTAGGTCCAAAATCGTTCCCGTTTTTGTGTCGATTGTAAATTCATATTGAGTCGTTCCTTGTTCAGATGTTGTGGAAACACCGCCGCGATACACGTCATATGTAACTTGATGACGCTCTATTGTTTCTGGAATCATTTGAATCCAAGATCCTGTAATTGCATATGTTTGTGAAAGTGTCTTCTTAACTTGCTTCAATGCTTTCTCAGGGGTGATTCTATCGGACAATGTTGGACGAAGAATATAGCCTGCAGCAATCCCAAGACCTACCCCAAAGATGAATCGTTTCATTCCCATAACAGTCATTTCATCCTTTCTGTACCTGAAATTTAAAAAGGTATTTCTAGTATGTGTTTCGTGATGATAACTATTTATTTTGTTACGTTAGTATAAAGTATACTAATATCGACAAGCTTTTCCAAATCGAATTGATTTTACTTACAGAGTGGTAAAGATTTCCGAATTTAGTTAAACTAAAGATAACATGAGGTGAAAGGGGCAAATAATGAATCAAGATACATTGAAGTTATTCAAAACGTTAACAGAATTACAAGGAGCTCCTGGGTTTGAGCATAAGATAAGGAATTTTGTACGTTCCGAGCTTCAAAAGTATACAAATGAAATTGTTCAAGATCGTTTAGGCAGCATTTTCGGTGTGAAAAGAGGGGACGTAAACGGGCCTACTGTTATGGTAGCAGGACACATGGATGAAGTCGGTTTTATGGTGACATCCATTAACGAAAAAGGATTAATTCGATTTCAACCACTTGGTGGGTGGTGGAGTCAGGTCTTACTTGCGCAGCGAGTTCAAATTATCACAGATGAAGGCCCGGTTATTGGTGTGATTGGTTCAACTCCGCCTCATTTGTTAGAAGAAGCTCAACGTAATAAACCGATGGATATGAAACAAATGTATATTGATATTGGTGCTGATGATAAAGATGATGCACTGAAAATTGGAATAAAACCTGGTCAACAAATAGTCCCGATTTGTCCTTTTACGCCGATGGCCAATCAAAAGAAAATATTAGCTAAGGCTTGGGATAATCGATATGGTGTTGGTTTATCAATTGAATTGTTAAAAGAAATTCAAGAGATAAGCTTGCCGAATGTATTATATTCTGGTGCAACCGTTCAGGAAGAGGTTGGTTTACGAGGAGCTGCTACGTCGGCAAATATGATTAAGCCAGATGTGTTTTACGCATTAGATGCAAGTCCAGCTAATGATGCAACAGGTGGTAAGGATGCATTTGGACAATTAGGGAAAGGGGCCCTTTTGCGGATTTTTGACCGAACGATGGTCACCCATCGAGGCATGAGGGAGTTTGTGTTAGACACCGCAGAGTCCAAGAATATTCCTTATCAATTTTTTATTTCACAAGGTGGGACAGATGCTGGTCGTGTACATATGTCAGGCCATGGTGTACCTTCAGCCGTGATTGGGATTTGTTCTCGCTATATCCATACAGCGGCTTCGATTATTCATATTGATGATTATGCTGCTGCAAAGGAATTACTTGTGAATTTAGTAAAAGCAACGGATAAGACAACGATGGAGACGATAACAGCTAACGTATAAAGAAGAGGGGGAGTGTCTCATAGCTGAGGCAGCCCCTTTTTGATAGAGAAACCGGACAGAGGTGGTATAAATGAAACTAGTTGTTGGAACGAAAAATCCAGCCAAAGTACACGCTGTACAAGAAGCTTTCATACGTGAGCCGTTCACGGTTATTAGCATGGATGTGCCATCGGAAGTATCAGCACAGCCATTCTCAGACGAGGAAACAATGCAAGGCGCGATAAATCGAGCGAAAGCCAGTATAGAGATGATTCCTGATGCGATATTAGGCTTAGGATTAGAAGGGGGCGTTACCGAAACGTCTTTAGGGTTAATGCTTTGTAATTGGGGGGCATTAGTTCACCGCTCAGGACAAATATGGGTTGCAAGTGGAGCTAAGCTACCGTTGCCAACAGAAATAGCAAAGGCGCTGCAACATGGCGAAGAGTTAGGTGACGTGATGGCACGATTAACAACAGATAAGGACATAAGAAAAAAAGAAGGAGCGGTTGGTGTTTTAACTGGGGGAAGGATGACTCGTAAAAACATGTTTAGTCATATTGTTCAATTACTTTACGGTCAATATCAATTTGAATATAAGGAATTTAAACATTAACCTTTACACTATACATACAGTAGTTATAGGTAAAAATACCTATAAATGTCGTATGATTGCCACATTTAGCCGCTCTTAATTACACATTCTCAATTAAAATAAAGATGGGAGTAAATCTTATCTGAAAGGGTGAGGAGAATGGATGGGGCGATATTAGCAGTTGTGCTTTCATTTACAGGACTTATTTATGCAACAAGCATCGCAATGGCCATTGGTCTGTTCCGACATGCCCAACGGCAATAGTTTCACTATAAAGAAACGAAGGTGACCCAAAAAGATAAAAGATGGCACCTTCGTTCTTTGCTTAAATAGTCTTACTCAAAAATATAGGCAAGTGCTTTCATTGCTTGTTCCGGTGTTTCCACTACAACTTGTGCTTTATTTGCTAACTCCTTTAAAGGATGATGTAGTGACTCAGGTCTTATGAGAATTAGTGGCTTTTGTAATGCAACAGCCGTTGCTGCATCCATAGCACTGTTCCATTGTCTATATTGTTCACCAAACAAAGCAATTACAACATCCGCTTTATGTAGTAAAATCTGTGTTCGTAAATTATTTATACTTGAAGCTGCCTCGTCTTTTAATATGGCGTTTGGTTGTTTTCCTACTATTTCTTCCCCGATCTGATCGGAACGGTCGTGATTCTCCATCGGTCCACTAAAATGAATTGGTATATTCATTTGACTTGCAAGTTGTTGGAGTTCTTTTCGCCATGGACTATGAATTTCTCCTGCTAAGTAAACATGCAATTCCATTAAAATTCCCTCCTAAAATTGTGATCCTCTTAATTATAAGTAAGCTCATTTATCAAAACAATTGAAAAACTCAGCTTGTCATATTATGTCGCTTAGAGTTATGATTATAAGGATGCTGGAACATATGAGTAAGGGGTGTCAACGTTCATGCAATTAAAAAAAATCCAACACTTTGCAATGTTGATCATGATTTGTCTAACGGCCACAGCTTGTTCTGTCTCACAAGAAGAGACACTAGATACAGTTAAACAATATTTTGCGGATTATCAAGTTCTCTCAACGTCCGTAAATACGGAGATAACCGATGCATCTTTCTATCTACCTAGTGGTTTTAACATAGTAGAGGAAGTAGACTACAATGTTGTCCTTGAAAAAAGTGGACAGACCTTTGTTCTATTTCATAATCCTCTTGAAGGAAAAATGAGTGACATCAATTTAAAAAGGGATAGGGAAGACAAGACTAACTCACTTCTTTTTGAAGAGAAGCAGTCTAGTGAGGCTCACTCTTATCTAGTTGTTGTTCCAAACAAAGAGGAGCATTTACTAGTAATTGTAGGTGTAGGAGGTGCAAAATTGTCAACAATAACTTCATATGAGAATTTACAGAATGATGTAGAAACAATGCTTGAAATCGTACATTCCTATGATGTCGAATAAGGAGGTTTTTATTTGAAAGCGTTCTTTGAAAAAAAAGGAGTGCATCTTTCTTGGCGCGTTTATTTGATAACTGCGTTAAGTCATATGGCACTAGGCTTGTTCTCGTCACTAATAATCGGTTTAATTATTCGAACACTTGGAGAGCAAGGCGAAAGAATAAATGTACCGTTTGCTAACCTATTTGTTGAGATCGGCGGTCTAGCAATGGGGTTAATGGGTCCTGCTATCGGTGTCGCTGTTGCGTTTGGGCTCAAGGCACCGAGATTGGTCTTATTTTCAGCTGTTATTAGTGGCGCTGCTGGCGCAACATTGGGGGGGCCTGCTGGTAGTTTTATTGCAGCAGTCGTTTCAACAGAAATCGGAAAGCTCGTGTCTCAGGAAACAAAGGTTGATATTATCGTTACACCGTTCGTTACAATCTTGACAGGTTTTTTGACAGCAACATGGGTTGGACCGTGGATTCAAAGTGGTATGACAAACTTTGGACAATTAATCATGTGGGCGACAGAGCAGCAGCCGATTATTATGGGAATCATTATAGCTATCTTAATGGGGTTGGCTTTAACTGCGCCAATTTCTAGTGCAGCACTTGCTATTATGTTAGAGTTAGAAGGAATTGCAGCAGGTGCAGCCACAGTCGGATGTGCGGCACAAATGGTTGGCTTTGCAGTTAGTAGTTATCGTGAGAATGGTTGGTCTGGACTAATATCATTAGGAATTGGAACGTCAATGCTGCAAGTTCCAAATATCGTCAAAAATCCTTTGATATTAATTCCCCCAACGTTAGCAGGTGCTATACTGGGGCCAGTTGCTACTGTTGGAGTCGGGATGACAAACATTCCTGCAGGTGCCGGAATGGGAACTAGTGGGTTTGTTGGACCGATTATGACCTTCACGGATATGGGATTTACGACGAACGTTGTGATTGCTGTAGTGGTGTTACAGTTTGTGGCACCTGCGCTCTTAAGTCTAATTTTCTCTGAGTGGCTTCGGAAAATTGGTTGGATTCGTTTAGGGGATATGAAGATTGAACAATCTTAATAAAGGAGAGAATAAAGATGGAAGCATTAAAAAGTATTGAGCAATTTCGAGAGTTAACCGAAAAGGAGACAGTCGTTTTTGTTTTTTCAGCCGATTGGTGTCCAGATTGTAAAGTAATCGAGCCAATCCTACCACGGATTGAAGCGGATTTTCCAATGTTCTCATTTTATTATGTTGACCGTGATGAGTTTATTGATTTATGTGGTGAGCTCGATGTCTTTGGAATTCCTAGCTTTGTGGTTTACGCCAATGGGTCTGAAGTAGAGAGATTTGTTAGCAAGGACCGAAAGACACAGGAAGAGATCGAAGAATTCCTAACACGTGCAGAATCAAAAAGTGTTTAAGCACATTAATTGAAGGCTTCACAAAAGGATGTATTAGAGGTGAAACAGCCCTTATAATACATCCTTTTTTCATGTCTGATAATTTGGACCTCCCTCAAGAACATGTTAAACTTGAATGGAATGAAGGAGAGGATTAGTGATGGAATTAAGAGAGTTTCGAAAAGAAATTGAAAATAAATTACAAAGAGATGGATGGATATTTTCTTACAATCATAAGGAGGCTACACTTCGCATCGAGGATGTAACGATAAAAAAAGGGGTCACGGTATCATTAAAACCACTATTAGCAAAATGGGAGAGAAATGAATTTGATTCCATTGATGAAGTGATTCGCTATGTTGAAGTTGGCTTACAATCAATGAAGCAACAAGTCATTTTGAAAGGGAATGAGAAGAAGATATTCCCAGTTATTCGTGCGACCTCCTTTCCTACTGAAACAAAAGAAGGTCAGAAACTTATCTATGAAGTGCATACAGCGGAAACGAGAGTATACTACGCATTAGATTTAGGAGAATCTTATACTTTAATCGACGAGTCTCTTTTAGCTGATTCAGATTTTACAGCAGCGAAACTTAAAGAAATCGCCTTGTTTAATGTTAGATCGTTGCCACAACCGTTAAAAGAAGATGTCGTAGCTGGTAATACGTTCTATTTTCTTAGGGCTAAGGATGGCTATGATGCGAGTAGAATTCTTGATCAGTCCTTATTAGAGAAAATGGCTAGTAGAATAAAGGGACAATTGGCCGTTGCAATCCCCCATCAAGATGTATTAATATTTGCTGATATTGTTAATGATAGTGGTTATGATGTCTTAGCGCAGGTTGCCTTGCAGTTTTTTGGCCAAGGGAGAGTTCCTGTTACGGCTTTACCTTTTCTGTACGAAAATGGAGAATTAGAACCAACGTTTATTTTGGCTCAAAGAAAACCAAAAAACTGAAAATAGACCAGTATGGTACAATAAGAACTAGAGTTAATATAAAAGGGGTATGTGAGAATGAATGTTTTTTATAATAATGATGGTATTGGTGATACACTAATACTTTCTATCAAAGATATCGAGCTTAAGCAGCGTACGTTTGAGAAAAAAGGTGATGTAGTCCGAATCTATCATAGAGAATCAAATGAAACAGCTGGCTACAACCTATTTAATGCATCAATTTACGGAAAGGTTGAAGGAAATGGCCCAATTGAGCTAAACGACAAAGTTAAAGCATTAATTGAGCAGGCATTTTCGAAAAACGGCATTGAGGAAAATGTTAAGCTAGAAAGTGGACCTTCCTTTGTTGTAGGTTATGTAGAAAAGAAAGAAAAACATCCAAATGCAGACAAGTTAAGCATTTGTCATGTGAATGTAGGAAATGAAACATTACAGATTGTTTGTGGTGCCCCAAATGTTGATCAAGATCAAAAGGTCGTAGTTGCATTAGTAGGAGCAGTCATGCCAAGTGGTTTAGTTATAAAGGAGGCTGCTTTACGTGGGGTTGAATCTTCTGGGATGATTTGTTCGGCAAAGGAACTTGGTTTGCCGAATGCGCCGCAGGAGAAAGGGATTTTAGTACTTAACGATGGGTATGAAGTTGGTGCTCCATTCGTACAAAAATAGGTGGGGTATACGTACGGATAGGATACTTCACGTTAAGGGGTGTCTTAAAGGAACGACTACCTTTTGAGACACCCCTGAAATAGTGAGTACAAGAGTATAACGACTCCTAAAATAACATCATCTTTGAATCGTTAGTGAAAGCGAGTGAGGAGCATTGAGTATGTTGCAAAATTGGTTTAAACGAGTGCAGCAGCTTTTTTCTACTAATGAGAAGATAGCAGAGAAACAGCATGAGGAGCCAAAAAGAACCGAGAAGGATAAGAGAGCATATGGATTCATTGAGCGTGATGAATCATATAGTGAAGCAAGGGTAACCTATCAATATGCGAAAGCAGGAAAATTTCGCTTCCCTTTAATAGAAGATAATGTTAAAGATGTGAGAGCGGAGCCTAAAAATAGACCTACTGATAGAAAGATACATAAGAAGCGTGAAGAGAATAAGTCAAACCCAAACAGTGAAGGCTCTTCTGAAAAAAAACCTTTCTCAAATAACCAGTTTAAACCGACTTCAATTCCTTCTCCTATTCATGGGTTTCGAAATCAGTCGACTCAAGATACAAAGAGGGAAAGCTCGGCTTTTTCTCCATTTCATATGGAGGATATAAGAGCAGGACGAAAGGAAGAAGTCCCAACTAAACCTAGTGAAAACCTTGAAGAAATCTATAAAAACAACCTTGAAAACATCGAACAAGTGCCTGTAAAAGAAGAGAAGCAAATCGAACCTGATTTTGTTATAGGAAAGAAAATGCAACCTACGTATGAAGAGAAGAGTGGAGCTAATTTTGATGAAATTGCTGCATCAAAACACGTTGAACGCCAAGTGGTGATGTGGGAAGAGGCCGAGGAAGCGATCCGAGAGGAAACATGGGAAGAGTTTGAAGAAGAGACTCGGGGAGCGGTCCAAGAGGAAACAAGGGAAGAAGTTGAAGAAGAGACCCAGGAAGCGGTCCAAGAGGAAACAAGGGAAGAAGTTGAAGAAAAGACCCAGGAAGCGGTCCAGGAGGAAACATGGGAAGAGTTTGAAGAAGAGGCCGAGGAAGCGATCCAAGAGGAAACATGGGAAGAGT
>NZ_MVJM01000002.1:0-466910 GCF_002156385.1 Halalkalibacter urbisdiaboli | reverse complement strand
TCAAACCCAAACAGTGAAGGCTCTTCTGAAAAAAAACCTTTCTCAAATAACCAGTTTAAACCGACTTCAATTCCTTCTCCTATTCATGGGTTTCGAAATCAGTCGACTCAAGATACAAAGAGGGAAAGCTCGGCTTTTTCTCCATTTCATATGGAGGATATAAGAGCAGGACGAAAGGAAGAAGTCCCAACTAAACCTAGTGAAAACCTTGAAGAAATCTATAAAAACAACCTTGAAAACATCGAACAAGTGCCTGTAAAAGAAGAGAAGCAAATCGAACCTGATTTTGTTATAGGAAAGAAAATGCAACCTACGTATGAAGAGAAGAGTGGAGCTAATTTTGATGAAATTGCTGCATCAAAACACGTTGAACGCCAAGTGGTGATGTGGGAAGAGGCCGAGGAAGCGATCCGAGAGGAAACATGGGAAGAGTTTGAAGAAGAGACTCGGGGAGCGGTCCAAGAGGAAACAAGGGAAGAAGTTGAAGAAGAGACCCAGGAAGCGGTCCAAGAGGAAACAAGGGAAGAAGTTGAAGAAAAGACCCAGGAAGCGGTCCAGGAGGAAACATGGGAAGAGTTTGAAGAAGAGGCCGAGGAAGCGATCCAAGAGGAAACATGGGAAGAGTTTGAAGAAGAGGCCGAGGAAGCGATCCAAGAGGAAACATGGGAAGAAGTTGAAGAAGAGATCGAGGTAGCGATTCAAGAGGAATGGGAAGCGGTTCAAGAACAATCCCAGGAAGCGACTCATTTGAAGACTCGGAAAGAGAGTCAAGAGTTTATTCAGAATAAGCCTCAGGTCGCTGAAGCTCGGCCTGTTTCTACAGAACCGAAAGGAGAACAACCTCCTGTACCTTTTAATGTCATCATGCTCCCCCAGGACCGTTCAAAAAAAGCTGAGCAGCGTAAATCGTTTCTTCCTAAGAAAGAAGAGCGTTCATCCTATATGTATCCAAGTATTCAACTATTAAATTTCCCTCAAGTGAAATCGGAGGATGATTCAGGCTGGTTGGATGAACAAGCGACTCTCTTAGAAGAAACTCTACAAAGCTTTAATGTTGATGCAAAAGTAGTTCTTGTCACAAAGGGACCGTCTGTTACTCGCTTTGAAATACAACCAGCTCGTGGCGTAAAGGTTAATAAAGTGACGAATTTAACAGATGATATTAAGCTGTCCTTAGCAGCAAAGGATATTCGTATAGAGGCACCAATTCCTGGGAAGAATACGATCGGAATTGAAGTGCCAAACCGGGCATCTGTTCCTGTTTTTTTACGAGAAATTCTTAGAAGAGATGTATTTATACAACCAGATTCCCCTTTGACTGTTGCATTAGGGCTAGATATTTCAGGTCAGCCAATTGTGACTGATTTGAAGAAAATGCCTCATGGGCTTGTTGCTGGAGCAACTGGTTCAGGGAAAAGCGTTTGTATTAATTCAATCTTAATTAGTTTACTATTTAAAGCAAATCCAGATGAAGTTAAGCTACTTTTGATTGACCCGAAGATGGTTGAATTAGCACCATATAATGAACTGCCGCATTTAATTACCCCTGTAATAACAGACGCTAAACAGGCGACTGCCGCACTAAAGTGGGTTGTTGCTGAGATGGAGAGGCGCTATGAGCTCTTCTCACAACAAGGGGTAAGAGATGTTGGTAGGTACAATCAGTTATATTCAGATTCTCCAGATAAACCAGCACTACCATATATATTGGTTGTGATTGATGAATTAGCAGATTTAATGATGGTTTCCCCACAGGATGTAGAGGATGCTATTTGTCGTATCGCACAAAAAGCACGTGCGTGTGGTATTCATTTATTATTAGCAACCCAACGACCATCAGTTGATGTTATTACAGGATTAATTAAAGCCAATATCCCGACTCGAGTTGCGTTCTCAGTTTCCTCAACAACTGACTCTCGAACGATTTTAGATATGAGTGGAGCGGAGAGGCTGTTAGGAAAAGGAGACATGCTCTTTCATGAGAATGGCTCGCCAAAACCGATACGTGTACAAGGTACGTTTGTATCTGACGAAGAAATTGAATATGTGATTGCTCACGTAAAAAAACAAAGAGCTCCTAACTATTTACTTGAAACAGACCAGTTACAAAAGGTACAAGAATTTAATGAACAAGAAGACGAGCTCTTTGAAGAAGCATGTCATTTTGTAATTGAACAGGGGAGTGCCTCTGCATCAAGTTTACAGCGCCGCTTTCGAGTTGGCTATAATCGTGCCGCGCGATTAATCGATATGATGGAAGCTCGTGGCGTTGTGTCTGAAGCAATGGGCAGTAAACCACGCCATGTCCTTATGGATGAGCTTGAACTTGAGGAAGCACTTTACTCTTCGGAATAAAGTAAGATTAGTGGAAAACCTTGTATTACGTTAGAAGGTTTTATATGATAAAGAATAGTATGGAATAAAGGGATGTTACAAGGAGCTTGGACGAGCTATGAAAGAAATCGAACTTAAGATGCAAGGGAAGATTAAGAGATTAACGAATAAAACGTTTAAATTTGATGAAAGAATACGTGAAGGTTGGTTTTCAGCCGTTTATTTTTTGAAAACGCGAGAAATCGTAGAGAAATATCAGGCAAATAATATTGTGACAATGCAGTTTTTTCAGAAGGAGCATGCGATCGTTTGTGGGACGGATGAAGTAATTGCTTTAATTCGGACCTTTGCCAAGAACCCGAATGAGCTAGAAATTCGTTCGTTAACAGACGGTGATAAAATTAAGCCTTTTGAAACCGTCCTAACGATCACTGGTCCATACCAGAATTTTGGTTATCTTGAAGGAATCATCGATGGAATTTTTGCTAGAAGAACCTCGGTTGCAACTAATGTATATAATGTTGTAAAAGCTGCACGAATCTCAGGTGTACAAAAGCCAATTATTTTTATGGGTGATCGTGATGATCATTTCACGCAGCAATCAGGTGATGGTTACGCAGCCCATATAGGGGGATCAACAGCACAAGCGACTCATGCAATGAATGAATGGTGGGGAAAAAAAGGAATGGGCACAATGCCTCATGCACTGATTCAATTGTTTAAGGGTGATGTTGTTGCGGCAACCAAAGCTTATCATGAGACATACCCTGAGGATGACTTAATGGCTCTCGTTGACTACAATAATGATGTCATCACAGATGCTTTAAAAGTTGCTAGAGAATTTGGTGACACATTAAAAGGTGTCCGTGTCGACACTTCACGGACGATGGTGGACCAATATTTCTGTCGTAATCCTGAAATAATGGGAGCTTTTGATCCTAGGGGAGTAAATCCAGCACTTCTTTTTGCTTTAAGAGAAGCACTTGATAAAGAAGGGTTTCACCATGTGAAAATTATTGCAACAGGTGGTTTTAATGCAGAGCGAATACAAAAATATGAAGAAGAAGGCGTCCCAGTCGATATTTACGGAGTCGGTGGCAGCCTGTTAAAAATTCACATCGGTTTTACTGGTGATAATGTTATATTAAATGGCGAGCATGAGGCTAAGGCTGGGAGACGTTTTAATGATAATCCTAGACTTGCACTTGTTGATTAAAAACAAGGACCTGCTTAAAAAGTAGGTCTTTTCTTTCTTTTTTTTACATAGACTATTGGGTGATTACTTAATCGTGAATTTGTGAAATTTTTTTTTTTTGGTATAATGAGTCGATGACTTACATAACTATCACAACATTCAAATGGGTCATTAACCTATGAGAATATTGGAGGTTCAATTATGGCAATCTTTCATTTTATTGGCATAAAAGGTTCAGGAATGAGTGCACTTGCGCAAATTCTACACGATATGAAATATGATGTTCAAGGATCTGACGTTGAAAAACAGTTTTTTACGCAAATACCGTTGGAGAACAAAGGGATACCTATATTCCCTTTTAATAAAGAGAATATAAAGCCTAATCAGAATGTTATTGTATCAGCTGCTTATGGTGCGGAACACGAAGAGGTTCAAGAAGCAGAACATTTGAATATCAGTATAACGAAATATCCTAATTTCTTAGGAGATTTCATTCAAAATTTTACAAGTGTAGCTGTGACTGGTTCACACGGGAAGACATCAACTACAGGCTTACTTTCACATGTATTAGGAGCAACATACCCTACTTCCTATTTAATTGGAGATGGAACAGGGAAGGGTGAAGAAGATTCGAAGTATTTTGTATTTGAAGCTTGTGAGTATCGTCGTCACTTTTTAAATTATAAGCCTGATTATTGCATAATGACGAATGTTGACTTCGACCATCCTGATTATTTTAAAGATGTAAATGACGTGTTTTCAGCATTTCAAGAAATGGCGATGCAGGTTAAGAAAGCCATTGTTGCTTGTGGAGATGACGAACATCTTCAGGGGATTCACGCCAATGTTCCGGTTGTATATTATGGTTATGGTGAAGATAATGATTTTCAAGCACGTAACGTAAGCGTGACAAGCAATGGAACAACATTTGATGTATATGTACGTAATCATATGTACGGTACATTTACAATTCCAGGGTTTGGGAAGCATAATGTATTAAATGCATTGGCTGTTATTGCTTTATGTCACTATGAAAATGTACCAGCAGAAGATGTGGAGAAGCACTTACGTACGTTCCAAGGGGTAAAGCGTAGATTTACGGAGAAAAAGGTAGACCGTCAAATTTTAATTGATGACTATGCGCACCACCCTACGGAAATTGCTGCAACAATTGAAGCGACGAAGCAGAAATACCCAGACAACCAAATTGTGGCAATTTTTCAACCGCATACGTTTACTAGAACAAAAGCATTTTTGCATGAATTTGCTGAGGCTTTAAAGCAAGCCGATTACGTATACTTATGTGATATCTTTGGTTCTGCTAGGGAAAATGCCGGAAACTTAACCATTGAGGACCTCCAAGCACTTATTCCAGGTGCAGAAGTTTTAGCAGAGTCTGAGGTGGAATCACTGAGGAAGCACCAAGATTGTACGCTTCTTTTTATGGGTGCCGGCGATATTCAAAAATTTCAGAAAGCATATGAACAGACTTTAGCATAATGAATAATACAGAGAGCTGGTGATTTGATTCAGCTCTCTTTTACATGTTAGACAGAGCAGTCGATTATTCGGATTGGGAATCGGTTTTTACATATTGAACATCTACTATGTGGAAAAGCCGTTGTTTATTTTAAGTTTTCAGGATTTAGTTGCTCAAGTTCTGGTAATACAAAGCGTCCATCTTTTCGAATTAATACATCATCAAAATAGATTTCGCCCCCACCATAGTCAGGACGTTGAATCATGACAAGATCCCAATGGATAGATGAATCGTTTCCATTCGAGGTTTCATCGTAGCATTGGCCTGGGGTGAAATGAAAACTACCATCTATTTTCTCATCGAAAAGAATATCTTTCATCGGATGCTGAATATATGGGTTAACACCAATCGCAAATTCACCAATAAACCGTGCACCTTCATCTGTATTTAAAATATCATTGATGCGATTTGTATCGTTTGCCGTTGCCTCGATGATTTTTCCATCCTTGAATGTAAAGCTTACATGTTCAAACGTATATCCTTGGTATGGAGATGGTGTATTGTATGATATGGTGCCATTAACTGAATTTTTGATCGGTGCTGTAAATACTTCACCATCAGGAATGTTATGTTCTCCCGCGCATTTTATTGCTGGTATCCCTTTAATAGAAAAGCGTAAATCGGTTCCCGGTCCAGTAATTCGAACAGAGTCTGTTTTCTCCATCAACGTAACGAGTGCATCCATTGCGCGACTCATTTTCTGATAATCTAAATTACACACGTTAAAATAAAAATTTTCAAATGCTTCTGTACTTGTATTAGCGAGCTGGGCCATCGATGAACTTGGGTAACGGAGAACAACCCATTTTGTTTTAGGAACTCGTATTTCACGATGGACGAGTTGTCCAATCGTCTTCCCATGTAACGCCATTTTCTCACTTGGGACGTCTGAAAGCTCTGAAATGTTATCACCTGCACGAAGTCCTATGTAAGCATCCATTTCGTTCATCATTGTCGCTTCAACTTTAGCCATTAAGCGCAATTGCTGTTCATTTGCTTGGAGAAAGAGTGAACGGTCAACTTGATGATCTTTCAATAGTACAAAGGGATTTCCTCCTGCTGCGTAAGCTTCTTCTACGAGTGCAGTTACTAGTTCACGCTGTAGACCAAAATTCTCAATTAGAACATTTTCATTTTTCTGTAGGTTAACAGAATAGGTAATGAGCCGATTGGCTAGCGTTTGAATTCTTGGATCTCTCATTTCAATTCCTCCTTTTGTTTATCTATTGTAATCGATTATTGTACTGGATACAAAAGTGCTATTTTGGGACGTAAAAAAGTTGCAGGAGAATCGATTGTTTTATCGAATTATGAAATAACGAAGGTTTAATAAGGACATGTTAGGGGTACTAAAATAGAGTAGGAGGGTAGACAAGCTATGGAATTATTATTATACATAAGTGCGATTATCGCTGCAGTTGCTTTTGCTATACTCGTCATTTATCTCGTACGAACCTTAAAGTCGGTCAACCGCACACTTTTTCATGTAGCGAATACAATGGCAGGGTTAGAAAAGCAGATGAATGGAATAACAAAAGAAACAGAAGAGCTTCTTCATCGAACAAATCAATTAGCTGAAGATATTCAAGAAAAGTCGGAAGCGGTTCATATGCTGTTCGATTCAGTTAAGGACCTAGGACATTCATTCCAACACGTGAATCAATCGATACGTAATGTTTCAAATACTGTGGCATCAACAACAGTTAAACAGTCTGAACATATAGCACAGGCGGTACAGTGGGGAAATGTTGCGATTGATTTATATATGAAATTTAAACAACGAAACAGAGATAAGTCAACTACCTATAAGGAGGAGATTTAGAATGGGAGATATGAACACAAAGGATTTTTTAATTGGGACGTTAATTGGAGGGTTTGTCGGTGTTGCAGGTGCTTTATTATTGGCTCCGAAATCAGGAAAAGAATTACGTCACGAACTAAATGAACAGGCACAACTTGCTCGTGAGAAAACGAGTCAAATCACTTCTACAGCATACGAAAAAGGAAATGAGTGGGCTTCTTTTGCAAAGGAAAAGTCATCGACTCTTGCAAAAGCCGTATCTGATCAGTCTTCCCAAGTAGTTGACAAAGTAAGGGAGGTTGCAGCTACAACAAAAACAGGGGCAGAAGAAGTGACGGAATCTGCACAAGACCTTGCTGGTAATGTGGCCGAAACACTTCAAGAGGGTAGTGAGCAGGTCGCGCAAACTGTAAAAGAAGAAGTCGATAATATTTATAACAAGATTACAGAAGCAGAACAAAACCGTGAAATGTAGAAAAGAAGTCCCGTGATTGGGACTTCTTTTTATTAATTATAGCTTTCATTGAAAAATAACTGAATTTTATCGCCATCATAAATGGGGCTACTAAAATTAGTATCTTCGCCATTCCGTTTTAGATATAAAGTCTTATTCGTCGTATTACTTAAATCAATATTAACCTTTGTAAAGATATCCTGTAAGATAAAGGACTCAGCGTTTCTCGTTTCAATCGTCAAATGATCATCTTGATGAACCTTGTCTTCTAACTTAAGCTTTGTATCCTTTCGTAAGACGTCTACAAGGGGCTTCTCCAACGTCACCTCTTCATCATTAAAGAAAATCGTCATCGTTTGGCTACTGTTGATATTTTGTAACTTTAATATATCTTTGACCGATGGAGGAGATGTAGTCGTTGATTCATCCTGCCAATTTAAGATATCTTTACTGTAAATTGGGTCATCCAGTTGAGCAGGCTGTCCATTTTTAGATAATGTTTTTTTGGACGAAGGAATTTTGATTTCTTCATCATTTACAAGTAGTTTATAAGAGCTAAATTGATCCAACGGTAGTTTTAGCTGTTGTAATGCATCCCGGATTGTTTTAGGGAAGATCAATTTATAAATATCGCGATCATGTACCGCCTCATTCCCGTTGACTTCCATGCCATTCCTAAGAATTTTTGCGGGGATTGTCTTGTCTTGTTCGTTAATCATTACATGTATTGTTGGAACATCACCTATAAGCTCGTTAATTGTTAAGTTTGCTTGTTCACCATCATTTCCACGCTTTACAACCACCTCGTCACCAGCTTTAAGAGGAGCATCTAAAGAAGTAGGTTCACCATTTTTCAGGAGCAATGGTGGTTTACCATGTTGACCTGGAATGGAGATTAATCTATCTTCGACTGTAACCATGATTGCAAGGCCTGGTTTTCCATAGAGCTTCGAAATATCAACTCCAGCAGCAAGTAACCCGTCACCTACTGTTAAACGTTTCACATCGAATAATCGTAATGTTTGCTCATTCACCTTAACACTCACATATTCAATTGGGTTTTCCTTAGCTGCAATCGCAATGCCAATTGGAGTGACTAACTCTGGCCCGAATTTGTGAGTATCTTGAAGTATTAAATTTTTAATGGCATCAATTCCTCTAATAGCTACACGGTTTTCCGGCAACGCTAAACATCGTGAGATAAATTTAGGTAATTCAGGAGTTAAACTTCCACCACCAACGAGCATAACTGCTTTCGGAGCTTGACCATTTAGGCGTAAGATTTCATCACTAATTGATTGTGCGAGTCTTTGAATGGCCCCATGAATCGGTGATAAGATATCAGAACGAGAATACGTCGTTTCAAAACCGAGAATGTCCTGCATCGTTATTTCATCATTTGCAATGAGTTGTCGTTTAACGTTTTCAGCATCGGGAAAATCTAGTAAAAAATGATCACTAATTGCTTCAGTAATTTCATCACCCGCCACTGGTACCATTCCGTAAGCTGTGACCGTATTTTCATCAGTAAGAGCAATGTCAGAAGTTCCGGCTCCAATATCGACTAAAGCGACATTCAGGCGACGCATAGATGGCGGGATAAGTACGTTGATAGCTGCTATTGGTTCTAACGTAAGCGCTTCTAATTCAAGGTTTACTCTTGATAAAGCGGCAAGTAATGATTCTACAACGACTTTAGGTAAAAATGTTGCGATTACTTCTACTGTTGCAGTGTGACCGCTTTGGTCTAATAAGCTACCAATTGGTTCTCCATCTAACCGGTACGTAAGAACAGAATAGCCAACACAATAATAATGAACGAGTGATTCACTCTCTTGTTCTTGAGCTAAAGCATATTGTGCTTGTTGTACTGCACTTAGTTCAAGATGAAGTAAATCATCTCGTTCAAACATAGGTTTTCCCTTTATATCAATATCAAACGAGGCCCGTTTTGTTTTCAATGAACGTCCAGCGGCAGCGACGCACACTTTCTTTAAAGGACCGTGCTTTTCTTCAAGCTTGGATTTCACTTTTTGAATAACCATAGCCACAGCTGGAACATCATGTATTTGTCCATCAAGCATTGAACGGTCATGATGCTCTATAATTTCTAAATCTAAAAGTTCATATTGCTCATCTTTTTGCTTTAATAAAAGGCCAACAACTGACCGTGTACCAATATCAAGAGCAAAGAGAGGTGAAAAGCTTTCATTTGCCAAGGACAATCACCTACATTTCAAACTAGACTTTTTATTCATTTTACTAAAAATTGTCGAAAAACGTAAGCAAAATCTGTAATTCGTTCCTTATCCACTTTAGTGCATAAAAGCTTAAAAGCTTAAAAGCTTTTAAGCGATAAAGAAAAAAATCGTGACATTCTTCAATTTATCCTTTATAATGAAAACTAACTTATAAAGAAGCTAACGTAAAGAGGGAGTGGAGTAGAATGAGTAATGAACAAGTAGATAAGTTGAGATCAGCATTAGACGAGGTGAATATTAAGCTTCTAGACTTAATTAACGAAAGAGCTCAGTTAGTGCAAGAAATTGGAAAGATTAAAGGAACTCAAGGTGTTAACCGTTTTGATCCTGTTCGTGAAAGAGCGATGTTAGACCATATTGCTGCTCATAATGAAGGACCTTTTGAAACGTCAACACTTCAACATATTTTTAAACAAATTTTCAAGGCTAGCTTAGAATTACAAGAGGATGATAACAGTAAGGCATTACTTGTTTCTCGTAAAAAGCATCCTGAAAATACAGTTGTTGACCTTAAGGGTGAACTTATTGGTGATGGAAAGCAACGCCTTGTTATGGGACCTTGTGCCGTTGAAAGCTATGAACAAGTACTTACAGTTGCTAAGGCAATGAAGGAACGTGGGATTAGACTTTTACGTGGAGGTGCATACAAACCACGTACATCACCATATGATTTCCAAGGATTAGGTCTAGAAGGGCTTCAAATTTTACGTCGTGTAGCGGATGAGCTTGACATGGTTGTCATTAGTGAAATTACGACTCCTGGTGATGTTGAAACTGCATTAGAGTATGTAGATGTCATTCAAGTAGGCGCTCGTAATATGCAAAATTTTGAATTACTAAAAACAGTTGGTGGAGTAAATAAACCAGTCTTATTAAAACGCGGACTTGCAGCAACAATTGAAGAATTTATTCATGCTGCTGAGTACATTGTTTCAAAAGGTAACAGTAACCTTATGCTTTGTGAACGAGGTATACGTACGTATGAAAAAGCAACTCGTAATACATTAGACATCTCTGCAGTCCCAATTCTTAAGCAAGAAACACACTTACCAGTTATGGTAGATGTAACGCATTCAACTGGTCGTCGTGACCTTCTTTTACCGACTGCGAAAGCGGCGCTTGCGATTGGTGCAGATGTTGTTATGGCTGAAGTTCATCCGGATCCAGCAGTTGCATTATCTGATTCAGCACAGCAAATGGATATTCCGACATTCAATAAATTTATTGATGATTTATTAGCTTCTGGTTTATATAAAAACTAATGAAGAACAACGGCCCTCATGTAAACATGAAGGGCTGTTTTTTTTGAATAGTCGAAATAGTTTACTAGGGATGAGTGTAGATGAAAGCACATTATGTTGAAAAAAAACAGACCTCTTTAACATTTTCCTTTTAAAAATGGCGTTTATAGCTAATAATTTTCTTATAGACTAAGAATATAGAAAAATAAGTGTGAACAAAATGAAAATGTAATGAAAAAATTTTCAAACTTTGTCGATATAAGTACAGTAAAGACATTGCGGACCTCAACATAGTATCGTATGATAACAATACATTCAGTATGCGAAATTTGACGTTGATATAGAGGAGGAACAAAAGTGAATACGACTATTTATGATGTAGCAAGAGAAGCTGGTGTTTCGATGGCAACAGTATCACGTGTTGTTAACGGAAACCCAAATGTAAAACCAGCAACAAGAAAGAAGGTACTAGAAGCTATTGAGCGTCTTGGTTACCGCCCTAATGCTGTTGCGCGTGGTTTAGCAAGTAAGAAAACGACGACGGTAGGTGTAATTATCCCGGATATCTCAAGTATCTTTTTTGCAGAGCTTGCTAGAGGAATTGAAGATATTGCAACAATGTATAAGTACAATATTATTCTTTGTAACTCAGACCAAAACAAAGATAAGGAAATCCATTTAATTAATACGCTATTAGAGAAGCAAGTGGATGGAATTGTTTTTATGGGTGGGCACATTACTGACGAGCACGTAGAGCAGTTCAAACGTTCTCCAGTTCCGATTGTGTTAGCTGCAACATTAGACGAGGAGAAAGAAATTCCTTCAGTTAATATCGATTATAAGCAAGCGGTTTATGATGCAATTACCCATCTTATTTCAGAAGGTCATTCGAAAATTGGAATGCTTTCTGGCTCTTTAGATGATCCAATTAACGGTTATTTGAAGTTTGACGGTTATCGCAGCGCAATTGAAGATGCTGGATTAACGTTTGAAGAGAAATTTGTAGTTATTGGTGATTATACGTATGACTCAGGAATTGAAGCAATGGATACATTTGTAAACCTAGATGAGAAGCCGAGTGCGATTTTCGCATCGACTGATGAAATGGCACTAGGGATTATCCATGGTGCTCAGGATAAGGGGTTTAACATTCCAGAAGATTTTGAAGTGCTAGGTTTTGATAATACCCGTCTAGCTACAATGGTTCGTCCGACATTATCAACGGTTGTTCAACCAATGTATGATATTGGAGCCGTATCGATGCGTTTATTAACAAAGTATATGAATAAAGAAGAAGTTAGTGACCATATTGTTGTCCTACCTCACCGCATCGAGTTTAGACAATCAACAAAGTCAAACTAGCCAGCATTACTAGGGCAGGGAGAGAATTATGAAAAAATTTGATTTTCTAACACCGATAGGAATTGTTCTGGGACTTGTCGTTATGTTATTGGCTGTACTCACAAATGCTGGGATTTCCGGCCTTGTTTTCATGCTCGACATTGCTTCCATTTTGATTGTATTCGGTGGATTCATTGCTGCGATTATCATTACGTTCTCTTTGGTAGAATTAAAAACAATGCCAAGAGTAATGAGAGAGGCTTTTCGTTCAGAAGACCATGATCTACAAAAACTAATTAACACATTTGTTGATTTATCGGGGAAGGCAAGGAGAGAAGGATTACTTGCACTTGAAGTGGGGCTTGATGAAGTGGAGGACCCTTTTATCCGTAAAGGTGTGCTTTTGGCGGTAGATGGTGTTGAACCAGATATTATTAAGGATATTATGATGGCTGAGGTTGTTGCGATGGAGGAGCGCCATCGTAAAGGACGAGCTGTTATTGAAAAAGCAGGCGAATATGCACCTGCTTGGGGAATGATTGGTACACTGATCGGTCTCGTCCTTATGCTTCAAAACTTAAATGACCCATCAACGTTAGGCCCTAATATGGCTGTTGCTCTATTAACGACCTTATATGGATCTTTATTAGCAAACCTAGTCTTTATTCCGATGGCAACTAAATTAGCGAATAAAACCGATCAGGAAGTCTTTATAAAACAAATTATTATTGAAGGGGTAATTGGAGTCCAGTCTGGTCAGAACCCAAAAATCCTTGAAGAAAAACTAAGTGCCTTTACAAGTGAAAAGCAGAATAAAGTTGAACTAGGAGATGAAAACGATGCAGCGTAAGCGGAAACCAGTGGACAAAGGGGCTCCTAAATGGATGGTTACCTTCGCTGATATGATTACACTCATTCTCGTTTTCTTTATCTTGCTTTTTTCGATGTCAGTTGTTGATGCACAAAAGTTTCGAGCAATAGCTGAATCGTTTCAACAAAGACAAATTTTTGAGTTTATGCCCTCTCCCATTGAGTTTGTGGACCCTAGTGATGAAAAAGGGGAGCAGAGAAAAGATCCTTTTAAAGAAGGAGATTTTGGTGAAGAAGAAAATAATGCTAATGAAGTAGACATGGATGAGCTGCTTCAAGAAGTTCAGGAATTTTTAGAGGTTAACGAAATGACTGAGCTTATCTCTGCGACGAGAGATGACCGAGGAGTCGTACTTGTTTTGCAAGAACGGACATTGTTTGAAACGGCTGAAGCAGAAATCCTTGTTAGCGCTGAACCTTTTTTAAGTAAGGTTGGAACGCTACTTGAAGCGATTCCAAATATGGTTAAGGTTGAGGGGCATACCGATAGTCGTCCGATTTCAACATTTCGATATCCTTCAAACTGGGAACTTTCAGGGGCACGTGCAAGCAGTGTCATTCGTTATCTAGTGGAAACCAGTGATTTAGATCCGAAGCGATTCGTTGCAACGGGTTATGGAGACACTAGACCTGTTGTGCCTAATACATCAATTGAAAATCTACAAGTTAATCGGCGAGTTGTGATCGTTATTTCCGATCCGAATTATGACGAAAATGACATGTTTTAGCCCGAGGGTTCCTCCTTGGGTTCTTTTCTTGTTTCCTAGTTAAAATTGATTATTATTGAATGGGAGGCTGTAAAATGACAATTGGTATTATTGGAGCAATGAATGAAGAAATTGAGCAAATCAAAACGGAAATGGACGTAAAGCAAACGCATGTGAAGGCCTCTGTTACTTTTTATGAAGGGACGATGTATAACAAGAAAATCGTTCTTTGTAAATCCGGTGTTGGTAAAGTCAATGCAGCATTAACTACACAAATCTTAATAGATACATTTAAGATTTCAGCGATAATTTTTACAGGTGTAGCTGGTGCACTTGATGAGGCACTAGAAGTAGGCGATCTTGTCATTTCTAGCTCAGCGATGCAGCATGATATGGATGCTAGTCCACTAGGCTTCAAACGAGGAGAAATCCCAATGTTTGATCGTTCTTCTGATTTTGAAGCAAATAAGCCATTAATAGCTTTGGCCGAAAATGCTGCGAAATCTACTTTAAACCGTAACATTTTAAAGGGAAGGATAGTAAGCGGGGATCAATTTATCGCGAATCCTGAATCTGTTCAGTCTTTAAGAGAAGAATTTAATGGAGTCTGCGTGGAAATGGAAGGAGCTGCTGTTGCTCAAGTAGCTTCATTGAATGACGTTCCATTTGTTATTATTCGTTCAATGTCGGACAAGGCCAATGGTGAGGCTTCGATGACGTTTGCAGAGTTTACGGTCTTGGCAAGTGAGCAGTCATTTTTAGTTGTTAGAGAAATGCTTAAACAAGTGCAGGGTTAACAGCAGCTTGCTGCTAGTTAACCCCTTTTACTTAATACGATCCATTTCATTCCGAATGTGAAAAAGCGCTTTCTCTAATGTTTTAGTGTTTTTCTCCGTTATTTCATGCCGCCTAGGAATTTCTGGAACGAGACCTGGAGAATCTAACCAATTACTTGGAAGTGAGACTTCGGTTTGTGATTGCCAATGCTCTAGCCAAGACTTTGGAAGCGGTTGCGAAATTTTGTTTAGTTGATTTGTCATCTCTAACCAAATTAGGGACCAAGCTCTTGGTACAACACGCCAAATATCATATCCGCCTCCGCCAACAGCAATCCAACGTCCATCGCAATATTTATGTGCTAGCTCATGGGCAACTTTTGGAACCATTTCGTATGTTTTCATCGTCGAGCAGAGGTGAGTAAGTGGATCATAATGGTGAGCATCTGCACCGTTTTGTGTTAGTATGACATCTGGCTTAAAGAAAGCCGCTACTTCTCGAATCGCTGTCTCATATACTTCAATAAAAGAATCATCTTCCGTAAAAGCATCAACAGGTACATTAATTGAAAAGCCAAATCCTTTACCTGATCCTTTCTCATTGACATTACCTGTACCGGGAAAAAGATAGCGACCTGTTTCATGAATACTTAACGTACAGACGTCAGGATCATCATAAAATGAAAATTGTACCCCATCACCGTGATGGGCATCTGTATCAACATAAAGGACTCGTGCCCCATATTTTTGTTTTAAGTACTCAATAGCAATTGCACTATCATTATAGATGCAAAAGCCTGAAGCTCTGCCACGGAAGCCATGATGTAGACCACCGCCAAGGTGAAGGGCATGAGCATGCTTACCAGTCATAACAGTATCAACAGCAGTTAATGTTCCTCCAACAATTAGAGCGGCAGCATTATGCATATTCTCAAAAATCGGTGTATCTTCTGTTCCAAGTCCATAGTTAGCTGCAATTTCAGGTTCGAGCTGACTTTGTCCTGCCTTTTTAACAGCCTCAACAAACGCATGATCGTGAATAAGGTGCAATTCCTCATCTGTCGCTACTCTAGGTAAAATAATATCAGATTCTTTTATACTGTTTGATTTAAATAATAAATCGTGAGTTAGGTGAAGCCGCAAATGATTAAATGGGTGTGTTTTGCTGAACCGATAAGCTAGTTGACTATTCGAGTAAATAAAGGCCGAACTATGACTCATCATTTTCACCTGGTAATAGTGGCCAAATAACATCATAGCCTTCTTTTTTTATTGCCTCGATAATACGTCTTGGATCAATCGTTTGGATTCGAAAAACGAGTATTTTATATTGTTCATCCTTACATGGATAAACAAGAACACTGTTAATATTCACGTGATTCTTTTTAAAAATCGAGGCAACATCTGCAAGCTGTCCAGTAATGTTTTGAACACGGATTTCAATATGAGAGCTTGGTTGGTGTGCACCCATTAATTCAACCAATGTATGCAAAAGATCTGTTTCCGTGACAATGCCAACGATCTTATTATCCTCAGCAATAGGTAAACAGCCAATATGGTGTTCATAAAAAAGACGTGAGACCTCTTCAACAAAATCGAGAGGATGAGCTGTAATAACATTTCGTTTCATAATCGTTGAGATTTCCTTCTGGAGGTCCTCTAAATGTTCGTCTGAGTGAAGAATGGACGGGCTAACATCTCGTATGTCCCTATCCGATATAATGCCAACAATATTTTTTTGCTCATCTACGATTGGGATATGACGAATACTATGTGTCGAGAGTGTTTGCATTGCCTGTTCAATCGTGGCATCAGGTGTTAATGTAATAACCTTCTTCTTCATAATTTCATCAATAATCATGTGGCATCACTCCTTCAGAATGTAAATTATTCAACTCTAATACATAAAACGGTTTTGGAATCGGAGTTGATCAAACGTTTGAATCGAAGAAGTATCGATGTTTTTACCGATTCGAGCCATTAAGCAGTTGGCGGGATGTGAACAAATTTCAGGATCATCTGTAGCATACCATTCCAGTCCACCGGCGTTCATCATTTTCTCCATGACTTTTCGGTATTCCCAGACATCTAGTCCGCTACCTTTTAAGTCCCAATGCCAGTAATATTCTGTTGTAATTATAATATAATCTTCCATTGACTCATCCATCATTGATAAACGTAAAAGACTTTTTCCAGCTTGGAATCCACGATATTCAGGGGCAATTTCGATCGCTCCAAGCTCGATTAAATTCTCCATTTTTGCCTCTGACCAACGTTCCATAGGATCTGGATAAACGAATGTAACATATCCAACAATCATATTTTCATCACGAACTACATTAATCCTGCCTTCGGGTAAATCTGCTATGCCAATTAACGCTTGTTTTTGTTCAGAAGGAGGGCGAAATGCAACTAAGCCAGGATGAAATTCATAAGAGGCAATTTCTTTCCCGGATATAGGACCTTCGACAATGAGCGTACCTTTAGGAGAGGTTAAGTGCAACGAGTGATAGTTTTTTTGATGAATCATTTGTAACCACCTTTAATCATGCTTAGTCGTCGGTTTTAATTATACATCATTCTATTCTTGAAAAAACGCCAAGCAAATAAACGATATTACTATTTTGTGAAGGTTTCGTAATTGTAAATGTACAAAGTATATGCGCTTACAATTTTAGTTAATTTATTCAATTTAAGGAGATAATTGATTTTGATTGAAACTTTTTTCAAACTGTACTATAATAGGTTTGAAAATACATAAAGAAGAGGGGAAGATGTGTAATGAATATGCAAGCGCTTCCATCTGAAAAGGGAAATTTTAACCTAAGAAATTATGAAGAAACTGCAAAATCTTTTGATTGGACATCAGTCGAGAAGGAATTTACTTGGAGTCAGACAGGAAAGGTCAATTTAGCATATGAAGCCATTGACCGACATGTTGAAAACAATAAAGCAAACAAAGTCGCTCTTTATTATAGTGATGCAAATCGTGATGAAAAATACACATTTGCTCAAATGAAGGCCTACTCAAATAAAGCTGGAAATGTTTTACGAAATGTAGGAGTAGAGAAAGGTGATCGTGTGTTTATTTTTATGCCGCGTTCTCCTGAATTATATTTTGCGTTTCTAGGTGCGGTGAAGCTAGGTGCGATTGTTGGTCCATTGTTTGAGGCGTTTATGGAAGGTGCGGTTCGAGACCGTCTTGAAGATAGTGGAGCAAAAGTGTTAATTACAACTCCAGCTTTACTCGAACGAGTTCCAGTAAGTGACTTACCGAATTTAGAAAAGGTGCTTATTGTTTCTGACTCAGTGAAAGAAGAAGGACCGTATGTAGACTTTTTAAGTCGTTTTAACAATGCCAGCGATGAATTGGAGATTGAGTGGGTGGACCGTGAAGATGGATTAATTCTTCATTATACGTCAGGATCAACAGGTAAGCCTAAAGGCGTCCTTCACGTTCATAATGCAATGATTCAACACTATCAAACTGGTAAATGGGTACTTGACTTACAAGAAGATGATATTTATTGGTGTACGGCTGATCCAGGCTGGGTAACAGGAACATCCTACGGTATTTTTGCTCCTTGGCTTAATGGAGCAACGAATGTTATCCGCGGAGGTCGCTTTAGCCCGACGGATTGGTATGAAACCCTTCAACGCTATCAAGTCACTGTTTGGTACAGTGCGCCAACAGCATTCCGTATGTTAATGAGTGCTGGAGATGAATTAGTGAAAAATTACGACCTCTCTTCCTTACGTCACATGTTAAGTGTTGGTGAGCCACTTAATCCTGAAGTTGTACGCTGGGGGAAAAAGGTCTTTGACTTGCGGATCCATGATACATGGTGGATGACAGAAACGGGTGCGCAGCTTATCTGTAATTATCCTTCGATGGAGATTCGCCCAGGTTCTATGGGTAAACCACTTCCAGGTATTAAAGCAGCGATTGTAGATGATAAAGGGAATGAACTTCCTCCAAATCGTATGGGGAATTTAGCAATTAAAAAAGGCTGGCCCTCAATGATGAGGTCTATTTGGAATAACCCTGAAAAGTATAACAGCTATTTTGAAATCGATGGCTGGTATGTATCCGGCGATTCAGCATATATGGATGAGGATGGTTATTTCTGGTTCCAAGGGCGCGTGGATGATGTTATTATGACGGCTGGTGAGCGAGTAGGACCATTTGAAGTAGAAAGTAAACTTGTAGAACATCCAGCTATTGCTGAGGCGGGCGTCATCGGAAAGCCTGACCCTGTCCGTGGTGAAATTATTAAAGCATTTGTTGCCTTACGTGAAGGATATGAGGTTACGGAGGAATTAAAGGAAGAGATTCGTCACTTTGTAAAAACGGGCTTAGCTGCTCATGCAGCGCCGCGTGAAATTGAATTCCGTGAAAAGCTACCAAAAACAAGAAGTGGAAAGATTATGAGACGTGTCTTAAAAGCATGGGAGCTTGACTTACCAACGGGTGATTTATCAACAATGGAAGATTAAACGATAAAGGATAGAGAGGCTGCAGCATTCATTTGCTGCAGCCTCTCAGTTTATGGAAGACTTTTATACGAAAAGAGGCGCCCAAAAAAGGTTTGTTTTAGAGGCACTGAAAAAGGGTGCTTTTCCCTTTTTTCAATGCCCTCTTGTTTCAGACCTTTTAGGTACCTCAGCAAAGTGAATGAAGGTTATAGTCGATTTTGATTAGTGTTATTATTTTCACCGTCATTTTCATCATCAGCTGGTGAATCGTCATTACTGTTATCGGCATCGTCTTCTTCAGGACGGTTATTGGGAGGAGACGGTTTTTCTTCACGGTCAGGCTTTTTCTCTGGTTGTTTCTCTTCCGGTTCTTTCTCCGGTTTCGGTTCAGGCTTTGAACGCCATTCATCTCCTTCTACAGAGGAAGATGCTGAAGATTCTCGACCAGCAGTATCAACGGCTGTCACGTAATAGGAGAATGAACCACCCTTCACTTGATAACTTGTCATGTCGTTTTCCTTAACAGATGTAAGTAATTGATAATCTGTACTTTCATTCGCTGCCCGATAAATACGGTAACCAACGATGTCATTATCAGGATGCTTTGACCAAGTTAAGTTTTGTCCGTTTAATCTCACTCCATTAACAACAGATGGTGTTCGCCCGTTATTTGGAGCTTCAACGTCTGGAATAATGTTCTTAAGTGATTCTGGCAAATACTCATTTAATTCATCATCATTTATACCTAAATTTTCAGCAGAAATCTTAACACCTTTTTCTGTGAATTCCTCAGGAGTTGATTCCAATGCTAGAAATTTCTTTTGATTAATTGTGACATATCGTGCATGCTCTAAACTTTCATCTGTCTTGGAAGGAACAAATTTTGCATTAAATAAATCTGTTTTTACGAGTCCAGCTTCTTGACATACTGTTGACGGAAGTAAACCAGTTATACTACAGATAGAACGACTCACAATCCCATTTGGCATCTGGAAACGCTGATCCGGTGCCATAAGCTCTGGTGCACGCGAATATGCTGCATTGGCAATATTGGCCCAAATCTGCTGGGTTCTCGGTCCGTAACGCAGCCCACCAACTGTTCTATTTATTTCTTTTGGAGTGTCATAGCCGATCCAAACGCCAAGTGTCACATTAGGATTTGACCCAACAAACCATGAGTCTTTAACATCACTAGAAGTTCCTGTTTTTCCAGCCCAATCGGCTGAGAACTTTAAGCGACTAGGTAACGTACTTGCTGTTCCTCCGCCTTTCAAAACATCACGGAGCATATCAATGATTAAATAAGAGGTTTGTGGTGAAAAGACTTCAACTTTTTGAGGTTTATTTTCATAAATAATTTCACCACTTGCCGTTTCAATCCGATCAATTAAATAAGATTTTACAAAAGTTCCGCCATTAGAGAATGTTGCATAAGCGTTTGTGTTTTGTTCAACTGTAACATTAAAGTCAGTTGAACCTAATGGTGCTGATTCATAAGGTTCACCATCGTTTAAACGAAATCCGAGTTTTAGTAATGTATCCCTTGCTTGATCATGAGGAACCTTTTTAAAGGCACGCACAGCTGGAACATTTCTAGAACGGGCTAGTGATTCTCTAACTGATAGTAATCCTAAATGCCGGCGGTCAAAATTTCGAATTTCAGTACCACCACTATATTGTGCGTACGTATCTGGGACGACAATTCCTGGTTGTACTGCACCGATTTCCATTGCAGGAGCATAGGCGAGAATCGGCTTCATTGTTGATCCGTTTTGTCTTAATGCCTGTGTTGCATGGTTATAGTGTTTATCTCCATCTTCGTTTCTACCACCAACGAATCCCTTAATAGCCCCAGTCTTGTTTTCAATTAAAACAGCACCGACCTCTTCGTGCTCACCTTCTTTCATTGGACCAAATAGACGATCGTCTGTGACTGCTTCTTGCATAGAATCATAGATATCTTTATCGATGGTTGT
The DNA here is from genome assembly GCF_002156385.1 of Halalkalibacter urbisdiaboli. Classification (GTDB taxonomy): domain Bacteria; phylum Bacillota; class Bacilli; order Bacillales; family Bacillaceae_D; genus Halalkalibacter_A; species Halalkalibacter_A urbisdiaboli. Next base: position 445,938 of record NZ_MVJM01000002.1, on the reverse strand, counting down.
ATAAATCCGAAAGCCACTTCTTCTTAATTGACTCGATGCATTCTCGTAATATCGATTATACGTTTCGATCCGTTTATCTTGTTCAAGCTCGTTTAGGTTAATTCCATCTTTTTTAAGGTTTTGTTCTGTTAAGATATCTGTTGCACGACGCATCACTTCATAGGTTAAGAACGGATATTCATCAATTGGTGATGGTGTTTTTTCTGTTAGATTGGCTCGAATATCGTATGCTAATGCATTTTCATATTCTTTTTCAGATATATACCCTCCTTCGTACATGCGGCGAAGGACGGTTTTCATTCGATTTAAGCCTGCATCTAAATGTTCCTTAACATCTCCACTGCTAGTAAATGGAGTGTAACCAAAAGGACTTTGAGGTAATCCGGCTATATACGCAGCTTGTGGAATGTTTAGCTCTTTTGCATCTACACCAAAAATCCCTCGAGCGGCTGCTTGTACCCCTGCAATTTGTCGACCTGAAGAATTCCGACCAAAGGGTACAACGTTTAAATAAGCTTCTAAAATATCATCTTTATCCAAAAATTTTTCTAAGCGTAATGCAAGAAGAATTTCTGTTGCTTTACGGTCAAATGAAACTTCACTTGATAGAATTTGTTGTTTGATTAATTGCTGAGTTAACGTACTCCCACCAGTTTGAACAGAAGAGTTTGCAAACTCTTGAAAGGTTGCTCTCATAATCGCTTTTGGAACTACACCTTCGTGTTCGAAAAAATGTTCATCTTCCGTAGCGATAATTGCGTTTTTAACATGCTTGGAAATATCGGATAAAGCAACTTGATGGCGTTCAAGCTCCGAAGGTAATTCACCAAGAAATACTTGATCTGCAAAGAAAACCTGGCTCGTTTCTTCGTAATCATATATTTCGGCCTTCATCTCAGTTGATGAACGAAGTGGTTCATCCTTTACAAGAGAGGCGAAATAACCTGCAGCAGTACCACCAACGAAGAAAACTGCCATTAATCCAAATACCAGAAAGATTAATAGTAGATTCCATACGACTTGATATGTAATGCCAATCCGTCTAAATACCTTCTTCTCATGTAGTTTTTCTGAAAAAAATCGTAGTTTCTCTATAAAGTGAGAAAATATATTCTTCATAATAAACCTCCTAATATATCAGCAATAATTATAGCATAGGATGTCGAAGGATGGTATGTTTTCGGGCATTTTCTAAAAGTGTTGAATTGACATAGAAAAACGAATATGATAAAAAAGAAAATAATTATTGATGTTAAGATCTACATTATGTAATTCAAATAGCAAGCATTGAAGGGTCGAAGTAGTTTCCATTTATCATGTTAGAGAGCTGATGGTTGGTGAGAATCAGTATGAGGATGGAGGATGAAATACAGCCTGGAGCTTTCCTTGAATAGCCAAGGACGGTCACTCCGTTATCGTGCTAAGTGGGAGATTTACGTCTTCAACAAGGGTGGTACCGCGAGAACCTCGTCCCTTTTTTAGGGGGCGTTTTTTTATTGTCTAAAAGACTAAATATGAATACTAGGAGGGAATAAGGTGGAAACTGAATTAACGTTAGAACAGCAGCAGGAAGTGGAACGACAATTGGAAATTTTAAATAGGGGTGTCGTTGAAATTGTACCTGAGGAAGACTTTAGAAAAAAAATAGAAAAATCAGTTCTGACAGGTAAACCTTTAAAAATTAAGCTAGGGATGGATCCTTCTGCACCAGATGTTCATTTAGGGCATACAGTTGTTCTCCATAAACTTCGCCAATTTCAAGAGCTAGGTCACGAGATCCAAATGCTAATTGGTGATTTCACAGGTAGAATTGGGGACCCAACTGGGAAATCAGAAACGAGAAAACAACTAACTGATGAAGAAGTAAAAGAAAATGCTAGAACGTATGTTGAACAATACGGAAAGATTCTCGATATGAATAAGGCGAAACTTTATTATAACTCTGAATGGTTAAAGCCGATGTCGTTTGAAGATGTGATTATGCTCTCAGGTAATATGACAGTAGCAAGAATGTTAGAAAGAGATGATTTTGAAAAACGTTATCGCTCAGGTCAATCGATTTCCATTCATGAATTTTTCTACCCGTTAATGCAAGGGTATGATTCGGTTGCTTTAGAATCAGACGTTGAAGTAGGGGGAACGGACCAAAAATTTAATTTATTAATGGGACGTCATTTACAGGAAGCATATGGAAAAGAGAAGCAAATTGCGATGACATTGCCTTTAATTGAAGGACTTGATGGTGAAAGAAAAATGTCAAAATCATTAAAGAATTACATCGGTATTGATGAAGCTCCTAATGAGATTTTCGGTAAATCAATGTCGATCCCTGATGAATTAATGATTAAGTATTATAAACTAGCAACTGACTTGCCGATGGATGAGATCGAAACGCTTGAGGCAGGTTTAAGTGACGGATCGGTTCATCCACGTGATGCGAAAATGCGTCTTGGTGAGAAGTTCGTAGAAATGTACCATGGTCCAGAAGAGGCGAAACAAGCCAGACACTACTTTGAGACAGTCTTCCAAAAAAGAACACTTCCTACGGACATTCCTGAGGTAGCATGGGACGGACCTCAGGAAATAGGGATTATTGATTTACTTGTTGAATTGAAAATGATGGGATCTAAAGGTGAGGCACGCCGAATGATTCAAAATGGCGGGATTAAGCTAAATGAAGAAAAGGTCGCAGATGTGCAAATGCAAGTAGTGATTGAAGATGGTTTAATTGTCCAAGTAGGGAAACGAAAATTTGCAAAAATAAGTATGAACTAATTGGATAAATTAGCATAACGGGGGATTTCAATAGGGGCAATAGTACTAAATGGAATCGCCCTTTTCTTTTGGTGTTGCTGTTTTCTGACCGTGGCAGATGCGTATCGGTGATCTAAAAAGGAGGGGAACCTAAAAACGAGACCTTTTAGGTTCCTCTCCTTATTCATAATCAAAAAAATCTTACATAATATAAAAAGAAGACAGCTTCTATGCTGCCTTCTTTCTCTTATTAACGTGAATAGAATTCAACGATAAGAGCTTCTGTAATTTCTGCAGGTAGCTCAGAACGCTCAGGGTAACGGCTATACGTACCTTCAAACTTATCAGCATCAAACGTTACATATGCTGGAACAAAATCAGTTGCTTCTAAAGATTCTTTAATAACGCTATTGTTACGAGACTTTTCACGAACACCAACTGTTTGACCTGGCTTTAAACGGTAAGATGGAATATCTACGCGTTGACCATCAACAGTGATGTGACCGTGGTTTACAAGCTGACGTGCTGCACGACGAGTACGAGCAAGACCCATACGGTAAACAACGTTATCAAGACGTGACTCAAGAAGAATCATGAAGTTTTCACCGTGAATGCCTGGCATTTTACCAGCATCATCAAAAATACGACGGAATTGACGCTCGTTCACACCAAACATGTGACGAAGCTTTTGCTTTTCCTGAAGTTGAATACCATATTCAGAAAGTTTTTTACGTTGATTTGGACCGTGTTGCCCTGGAGCATACGGACGTTTAGCTAATTCTTTACCAGTTCCGCTTAGTGAAATGCCTAAGCGACGAGATAATTTCCAAGATGGACCTGTATAGCGAGCCATGAATAGACTCCTCCTTGTTATTTTGTTGTTGCAAAATAACAACCGTAGGGCAATCTCTTAACATGCTCATTTTGCCTTTATGCATCTTCGCCTCGACAGCTAGAAGTTACACAATGCACCTCAGCTATTAGCAGCCGCAAACCGAGGAACAAAATGATAAAACATATTAAGCTTACCGTGGCTGTCTTATTTCACACGATTTCTATTATATCGAGATGTTGAAATGATGTCAAATTACTTGATGAAGAACAAATATAGTGCTTAAATTATTTTTTTATATTCATTATTGATTTCACATAGTAAAATAGAGTAAATTCAGATATACTTAGATGCATAAAGCACTAATATATATATGAAAAAAGTCGATATATTGTCATAAATTCTTAGCAAATTTTGTTTATTAAGTCGTATTATTACGAAATAAATGAGGGATATAAAAATCATTAACATTTACGTATTTAGTCAAAAAGACTGTAATGACGTATCCGTGTGTGGTGGTGCGAGAGAATGGATAATCTTCTCAATGATTTGAATGTAAGTAGAAAGTGCTTTGAATTACTAGATGGGCTCGTGAACGAAGAAAAGAATAGTGGTCTTTTAATGGAATTTGAATCTGCTATTCTTTTTTTAGCTACTGTGGACAAGGTTCTAGTAATAAAAGAAGTCGGTCTAACACAATCATCGGTAACAGAAGCGATGGAGTATTTACAACGTCAAGTTACTATTGATGCTACTCCGTTTTGTTTTCAAGACTGTCTTGTTATAACAATTCCTTTTACTAAAGGGCAGGGAAAAGGGCTCTGTTATCTTGGGGTTGTTGTACAATCTGACATGAGTAATATTGAACTGTACCGATCCCTTTTAGTAGAATTGTGTGAAAAATTAATAAAGGAAGCCGAGTTTATGTCTTTTGAAAGTCAGGATGTTTTAGAGGTTTCTGTTGGAGATATATTAAAAAATGCAAGTTATGAAATTGAATTTAGAAAACTATCACATTCATTTGTAAGGACTTTATCAGGAATTATTAAGAATAGGTCCGGTATTGTTATTTGTGAAAGAATTGATAGTGATTTTATTGTAATATCAAGCTCAGAAGGCTTTGAAAGAAAGCAATCGTCTTCTGTGGCTCCCGAACATTTTTCAAATGATGTATTAAGTGAACGTAGTGACCGAGATAGGTTTCTTTATGAAGGGGCGTTATTTTTCAAAGAACTAAAATGGAATGTAATTACCATTTTTGAAAACCCTTCTGAAGTATTCGGGTGTATCATTTTTAGTTTCGCTACTAAGAATGAAGCAACGTCTTTCTTAAAGCAAACGGGTCGATGGGTTAAGGATTTTCTTCCTTTGTTTAGCAAAGGTTATCACCAAGAGAAAGTTCGTAATGAGGGTAGGAGAAGGGATTTACTTTTACAAGTTACGAAAAAGTTCCATTCGACAATGAACATTGGTGAAGTTCTTGGAGAGATTATTTATGCATTAGAGCAAGTATATCCAAGCTTCCAGGTTAACCTTCTTCTTTCTCATGAATGGGAAGTGAAGGAAGGGGTTCCGATTAAACAACTGATGTATGGTTCAGACAGTGGTAATCGTACAGCAGAACATGCATATTTAACAGGGTTAATTCAAATCGAACGAATCGAGAGTAAGGATAAAGTTACACTCTATGCACCTTTACGAGGAAAGCAGGGAGTTTACGGTGTAATGGAAATTCAAGCAAGTGCTGATGTTCGTCTGCCGAAACATGAAATCGATTTTATTGAGATGTTAGCGGATACTGGAGGGAATGCATTAGAAAATGCAGAGCTCTATCAGCAATCTCGGAAATTAATTCATGATTTGCAGCTGATTAACCAGACCTCTCACCAGCTCAATTTAAATTTAAGGCTTGCTGATACGATAAATTTTATGACGGAACAAATTATAAATTCCTTCGAGGCTGAGCAGGTAGGATTTATTCTTTTTCAATCAAACGGGGAGTTTGTTTTGTTAGAGGGAAGTACGTCCTTTTTTACAAAGGAATCGTTAGAGGACCTTGAGCCGTTTATCCGCAAAGTAAAGAGGGAGAAAGATCCTATTTATATTGGTGACGCGCAATTGCATGATGAAATTAAAATAAATAATTATCACTCCGTATTGGCCGTACCAATGATCCAAAGTACAGAATTAAAGGGTCTCGTCATTGCAGCACACTCAGAGCCATATCATTTTACGTTCGATAGTTTTAAATTGCTACAATCACTTATTCATCATTCAACGTTGGCATTTACTAATTCGATGTTACATGAAGAACTAGAGAAATTAGTTATTACCGATCACTTAACAAGACTTTATTCTCGAAACCATTTAGATGAAAAGATTCAAGAATCGATGATGCGTGATGTCGAAGGAACATTTTTGTTGCTGGATATTGATAATTTTAAACAAATTAATGATACATTCGGTCACCAGGTCGGAGATGATATTATTATTCAAGTTGCGAATATTATGAAAAAGAATATCCGTGAAGAGGATATTGCAGCCCGTTGGGGTGGTGAGGAACTTGCCATTTACTTACCGAAAGTGGACGTATATACAGGATTCTCCATTGCCGAACGAGTTGTAAAAGCTGTTGCTATTGAAACAAGTCCACGAGTTACTGTTTCATGTGGAGTTTCTCATTGGCAGAGCCATGATTTAGACTCTTTGTCTTCTAAGACTTTATTTAATTTAGCTGATCAAGGGTTGTATGTTGCAAAGGAAACAGGAAAAAACAAGGCAGTTCTCCAGTTACGTTAGGAATAGGTTAGGATATTAAAAAGGATGTTTATAAGAGGGAATTCCCTTTTAAGACATCCTTTTTCTATTTTTTACATTAAAACATTCGAATGCACACGGGTTATCCCGAAGAAAGTGGATTTCTGTCATACGAATTTCTTTCGTTGTCGATCGATCATGAGAGGAAGCAAGGAAGTAGGAGAGAAAGTGTTAGGAACGGAAGAACGGTAAAGGAGGAGTGTCAGTGAGTAAAGAGACCAAAGAAAAAATGTTAGACGCGGCTATGCGTTTGTTTCACACTCAAGGCTATCATGGTACCTCGGTGCGTCATATTGCAGAGAAAGCAAATGTGAATGTGGCGCTCGTCTCTTATTATTTTGGTGGAAAAAAAGGATTGTTTGAACAATTAATGACACAATTTCTTGAAGGTTATATGTCCGTCATGTCTGATGTGAAAAAGCAAGAGGGCTGCTCGCGCGACAAGCTTCTTGATACGCTACGAGCACTTCTATCATATCAGCAATCATTTCATCATTTAGCTCGAATGGTTCACCGTGAAATGGCTTTAGATTCTGTTTTAGTCCGAGAAATTATGTCGACATACCTTCGTAAGGAAAAGCACGATTTTGAACAGTTGTTAAGAGAAGGAGTAAGAGCAGGGGAATTTCGTAGACAACAATTAGACTATGTATTATTTCAAATTAAAAGTATGTTAACAATGCCATATTTGTACCCACAATATTTACGGGAGCTCTATCAGCTTATGCCAACAGAGCCCTACTTCGTAAAGAAATACATGGAACATCTCACAAAATGGGTTGATTTATTTTTATGTGGAAAGGATATGTCCTCGACAAAAGCAAGGCTATTTGTCCCTGTAAGTTAAGGTTTAATGAGCTTAACTTGTTTACTCAGCTGTTTTACCCCAGCCATTAACCCACTAACTTGATGGGCGTCTGAACCATAAACTAGTGGAATTCCCATTTGAAAAGCCTTTTGAACAATTGCTGTATCTGGGTAAGGTTCCCCGCACAGAGGCTTTAACGTTCCTGCTCCATTGTAATCAAGCGTGTACCCATTTTCTTTTATTTGCAAAAGCAGCTCTGAAATATCCTGGTAAGTGAATCCACTTGTCGGGAATTTTTTTTTGAATTTTTTAACGAGCGTAAGATGACCGATCCGCTTTGGCTTGTATCTTCCTAAATCAACAGAGACTGATTTTTTAAGCGTTTCAAGATAACGTTTATATACAGCTTCGATTGAACCGAGTTTTGAAATGGCGTCCTGAAAAGCTTCTGGACTGTAATCAATACAAATATAATCATTACGAAGCTTTAAAAAATGCACAGAAAGGATGCTGTCATCAAGGTAGTGGCCGAACTCATTTAAAAACTGTTTTGTTTGCTCCTCATATTCCTCAATATAATCTACCTCTAAACCAATTAATACATCCAATTTTCCTCGATATGTTTCTTTTATGTGTTTCAACTCTTTAAAATAATCTAGCAAGTGCTCCAATTTCATAGCACTATCCTGTTGTGGAGTTGGATCCATAAAACTCGTTGGTAAGGGTGCGTGCTCCGTAAACGTGATCCCTTTTAAGCCAAGCTCAATAGCTTTTTCGCAATAGTCTGATAAAGGATCGTTTGTTCCATGTGGGCAATACGGGGTATGAACATGACCATCGTGTAGAATCATTGGAAATCTTCCTTTCACTAGAAACGGTAGGGAAATACTATGAAAAAGTGAATACAAATACTATTTTTCATGGTATCATATTACATAACAAAACGTAAAAAAGATGATAAAAAAAGTAGAATAAAAAAGGATTTTATCATAAAAACGAGAATTTTCTACATGGCTAGTTGTCATACCTGTGGTGCTGTGACATCTCACAGAATCATGGGTATTTATATGAGTGCAGTAATTTTAAAATAGACCGTATTAAATAAATTGATAGGGAGTATTAGAAGGGAGTCCTTACATGTACCTTATCTACAGTGTTATAGCAATTATTGTCATTATATTTGTTATTGGTGTAGTAATGAGAAGAAAGATTTATAAGGAAGTCGATCGACTCGAGGAATGGAAAAACGATATATTAAATAGACCGATTCCAAATGAAATTGGTAAAGTCAAAAGCTTACAAATGTCAGGAGAAACAGAAGCGAAGTTTGAATTATGGCGAAATGATTGGGATGAAATTGTTGGGGTTATTTTACCTGACATTGAAGAAGCGTTATTTGATATCGAGGAACTTGCTGGTAAATACCGTTTTAATAAGGCGAAGCAAGTGATATCGTTGACAAAAAAGCGGATGAATGGAATTGAAGAAAGTTTGAAAATAATGATTGACGATATTGAGGGGTTAGTTGAAAGTGCGAACAATAACCGAACTGAAAGCGGGACTGTTCGTGAACAATTTCAACAAGTACAAGGGGAGTTTCTTCAAAAAAGAGGAGCTTTAGGCCCGAGTGTGCAATCCTTTGATCAAAGACTTGAAGAGATTAAACAAAAAATAAGTATGTTTGATGAGCAAATGGAGGAAGGTAGTTATTTACAAGCAAGAGAACTACTAAGTGAAGTGAAAACTCAACTCGATTTGACAGAAGGGCAACTTAACAGCGTCCCCGAACTCCTTATTCAGCTTCAATCTACCTTGCCAGCTGATTTAAAAAGTCTTCGTCAAGGAATGGAGGAAATGACACAAGCGGGTTATCATTTAGAGCCTTTTTCCTTTGAACCTCGTATTGAGCAGATTGAAAAACAGCTTTTGGAATTAAAGGCTGACGTAATCGAGCTAGAATCTGAGCGTGTAAACGAACGTATTGTGAAGGTTTCAGAACAAATTGAACAAATGTATGAAGCATTAGAAACAGAAGTGATTGCGAAACAAAAAGTAATAGAGATGATTCCTATGCTAAAAGAGAAGCTTAGTGTTGTCGAAGGCCAGTTGGAGCTCTTAATTGAAGAAACGACACATGTTCAATTAAGTTATCGGATGTCAGATGAAGATCTTTCTCTACAACAAAAAATCCGTAAAAAAATTACCGATTTAGGAAAGCACCTGCAAATAATTATTGATGTAACTGAAAATGAAAAACAAACCTATACATCTATACAGGCCTTGGTTAATGAATGGAGTGTAGGCATTGAGCAGTTGACAACTGAAATTGAACAAGGAAAAAAACAGTTACTCGCATTAAGAGAAGATGAGTTGAAGGCAAAAGAAACGTTAAACCAGTTACGTCGTCTTATGTTAGACAGCAAACGAATGGTTCAAAAAAGTAATATTCCTGGCTTACCACAGCAGACGCTGGAACAATTGCGTCTAGGTGAACAAAAAATGGTCGAGGCTTCGTCACTGCTCGAACAGGTGCCATTGGAAATGGGAAGGGTTACTGCATTAGTTGAGGAAGCCTTAACCTTAATCAAGGAAAATGAATCTCTCGTGGAAAAGACAATTGAAAAGGCGCATTTAGCTGAACGTGTTATTCAATATGGAAATCGTTATAGAAGTCGTTCTCACAAAGTTCAAATAGGTTTACTCCAAGCTGAACAATTGTTTCGTGATTATGAATATGATGAAGCAATTGAATGTGCGGCTCGTGCAGTTGAACCGTATGAGGACAATATTGTAGAACGAGTATCGACACAGATGATTTCATAGCGATAAAGATACCTGAAGGTTTTGGACCTGTAAGGTATCTTTTTTTATATGAGAAAAACTAGGTATGATAGGAATACAGGTGAATGTAGAAAAGAGCAAGGTTGTCGTGCACTACGCCTCCCCAACAAGAAGAGTGCTTGTAGAGAACGTAAAAAGAAGGGTGGCTATAACGCTCTACGGTATTTATTATTGTATATTCATTATTTTGTGCTAACATAGATAAATGCGTAGAAGATGAGAAACAAAGGAGCTATTTATGATGATATATCTTGATAATAGTGCAACGACACAGCCTCATCCAGAAGTGTTAGAGACCTATATGAAAGTCTCTTCTCAATATTTCGGTAATCCTTCGTCATTGCATACGTTAGGTATGGAATCTGAAGCGTTGTTAACGAAGGCTCGTCAAATGATGGCGGAGTATCTTGAGGTAAAGCCAAAGGAAGTCATCTTTACATCAGGTGGAACGGAAGGGAATAATCTCGCAATTAAAGGTACTGCTGTTGCAAGGAGAAATAGAGGGAAGCACTTGATTACAACGGAAGTGGAGCATGCTTCTGCATATGAGACGTTTAAAGAATTAGAATCACTTGGATATCAAGTTACTTATTTACCAGTTGATCAGAATGGGGAAATTTCTGTTTCAGACTTAGAGAATGCGATAGTTCCGGATACGATTTTAGTTTCAATCATCCATGTAAATAATGAGACAGGTGTGATACAGCCTATTGAAGAAGTAGGAGAAGTGTTACGTCGCTATCCGCATGTTCGCTTTCATGTTGATCATGTTCAAGGTGCAACAAAGGTTCCACTGCCTATAAAAAAGGCAAATATTGATTTGTGTACACTGTCAGCCCATAAATTTCATGGCATGAAAGGGACTGGTCTCTTATATGTAAAGGAAGGGGTTCGTTTGTTCCCACTTCTTCATGGTGGCGTTCAAGAGCAAAAGCTAAGGGCAGGAACAGAAAATGTTGCCGGTGCTGTAGCTATGGCTAAAGCATATCGTATAGAAATGGAACAGTCAAAGCAAGGAAAGGCTTGCCTTACTCGCTTGCATAGCCAGCTCGTGCATGGACTTGAAAAGATGGAAGATGTTGAAATAAATAGTCCGAAAACAGATGCCGCGTATCATATTGTCAACTTTTCTATTCCTAACACAAAGCCAGAAGTGATAATCCAATCATTTGCAGCTAAAAATATATACGTATCTACAAAATCTGCTTGTTCTTCCAAATTAGCTGAACCAAGCCGTGTATTATTAGCGATGGGTCTTAATGAAGAACGCGCAAGTAGTGCAATTCGGATAAGCTTATCTTTTCAAAATACAGAGGAAGAAATCGACATATTCCTTAAAGAGTTAAAGCAATTAATTCTTGGTGTGACCCGTATTAAAGGTTAACCCTCGAAGTTTAATGGAGGTAAAGAAATGAAATATAATCATATTTTAGTTCGCTTTGGTGAGCTAGCATTAAAAGGGAAAAACCGTTCTTATTTTGAGAAGCAATTACTGCAAAATATGAAAATGACATTAAAAGGATTTCCGCTATTGTCTTATAAAAGAACATATGGGCGAATTGTAGTCGAGCTTAATGGACAAGCTCACGAACCTGTTGTAGCAAAGATAAAATCAATCTTTGGAATACACTCTTTTAGCCTTGCATTAAAAGTCGAAAACGATGTGGATGATATGAAACGTGGAGCTTTAGAAGTTTTAAAGTCCCATGAAGCCAAAGTTCGAACCTTTAAAATTTCAACAAAACGTGCCTATAAACCTTTTCCGATTGATTCACAGAAACTAAATCATCTTATTGGGGGATATGTTCTATCAAATACTGAAGATATTACAGTCGACGTTCATAATCCAGATTTAGATATTCGTGTAGAAGTTCGTGAAACAGCTACTTATATCACATCAGGTACATATGCTGGTGCAGGGGGGCTTCCTGTTGGAACGAGTGGCAAGGTGCTCTTAATGTTATCAGGTGGGATTGATAGTCCTGTTGCAGGATATTTGACGATGAAACGTGGTGCGAAAATCGAAGCAATCCATTTCCATAGTCCACCGTATACAAATGAGCGAGCTAAGCAAAAGGTGATTGATTTAGCGAAAACACTAACAAAGTTTGGTTGTACAATTAAGCTTCATCTTGTTCCGTTTACAGATATCCAGCAGCATTTGCATAAAGAAGCTCCAAGTAATTATCAAATGACATTAATGCGTCGAATGATGCTTCGAATTAGTGAACGTATTGCACAGGAGAGAGGCATTTTAGCCATTGCAACAGGAGAAAGTCTTGGACAAGTAGCAAGTCAAACGCTGCATAGTATGCATACGATTAATGAAGTAACGAATTTGCCAATTATTCGGCCATTAGTTACAATGGATAAGCTTGAAGTGATTGAAATCGCAAAACAAATTGATACGTATGAAACATCAATATTACCATATGAAGACTGTTGTACAATCTTCTTACCGACGGATTCTAAAACAAGACCAAAGCGAGAAAAGGCCAACAAATATGAACAATATTTACAGGTAGAGCATTATATTAATGATGCTGTCTCTCGTACTGAAACGGTCCTAATCACAAATGAATCAAAACAAAATAAACTCGACGAATTGTTCTAAGTATTACATTTCTAAAGTAATCTCAACAATTACCAGTTTTCTTTTTACATGTTTTTTTGCCTCCCGAGTCATTCTATAAGTACAGAAGGAGGTGAGACACATGCCAAGCAACAATAACAACAGCAACCAACTGCTAGTACCTGGCGTACAGCAAGCGTTAGATCAAATGAAAGTTGAGATCGCTCAAGAGTTTGGTGTTCAACTTGGTGCTGATGCTACTTCTCGTGCTAACGGGTCTGTCGGTGGTGAAATCACTAAACGTCTAGTTCAAACTGCTCAACAACAACTTAGCGGTTTCCAACAACAATAATTTTATATTATGGCAGGGAGGACGGTTTACCCGTCCTCCTTTTTCAAGTTATTAAGCTCAAAAATAGAAGTGAAAGGGTCTATTTTCCAATAACGTCTTTTCTTTGATAAAATAGTTCGTAATCAAGAAAAGAGAGTGAGGGGTAAAGAGTATGGGCACTCTTTGGTGGAATGGAACATTTTTCACGATGGAACGGGAAAACGAGAAGATTGATGCGGTTTATGTTGAAGATGGAATTATTAAAGCAACTGGAAAAAAAGAAAACTTATCCGATACATATCAGAATAAGATAACTGAAGAATATGATCTACAAGGGGCTTTTGTTTATCCTGGTTTTGTAGATAGTCATTTACATATGGTTGGCCATGGTGAGAAACTTATTCAATTAGACTTATCAGAGACAACATCCTCTGAAAACATGCGACAACTTTTAAAGGGAAAAGTTAAATCTCTTTCAAATGATGAATGGGTACTAGGTGAAGGCTGGAATGAAAATAACTTTATTGATCGAAAAATATTTCACCGCGATGAGCTTGATGAGATTGCTCCAAATCAGCCGATGTTTCTAACAAGAATCTGCCGCCATGCAGCATTAGTGAATAGTGCAGCATTAAAATTAGCAGGTATTACGAAGGATACTCCTAATCCAGAAGGTGGATTAATCGTTCGTGACTTAAAGGGGGAGCCCACTGGCTATTTGCTTGACGCGGCAATGGATCTAGTTAAATCATCCATTCCAAGTGTCACAAACGATTATGTCACAATTGCTCTACAGAAAGCAGTTGACGATATGCTTCGACTTGGACTTGTTGGTGGTCACACAGAGGATTTACATTATTATAACGGATTTAAACAAACGTTAACTAGTTTCACCTCTGTTATTGATGGCGATAAGCGGAAGTTTCGAGCCCATTTACTAGTTCATCATGAGGCATCTAATGAGATGGTGAAAGAAGGATACATGGAGGGAGAAGTAACCCCTTTTATTGAGCTTGGGGCGATGAAGATTTTTGCAGATGGGGCATTAGGGGGGCGAACAGCGTGGTTAAGTACGCCATATGCAGATGATCCGAGTACATCAGGAGTAGCGATGCATTCAGAAGAACAACTAATGAACCTTGTTGAAAAGGCACGGCAATTAAACATGAATGTGGCGATCCATACAATCGGAGACGCTGCTTTAGATATGGCGTTAAGAGCCATTGAAGGCTTTCCAGCCAACAAAGGAAGAGACAGATTGATCCATGTTCAAGTGATTCGACCGGATTTATTACGGCGACTAAAAAAGCTTCCTGTTATTTTAGATATACAGCCTCGGTTTGTCGCTTCTGATTTTCCTTGGGTTCAAGAACGGTTAGGAGAAGAGCGATTAAAATACTCTTTTGCATGGAAAACCTTACTTCAAGAGGGTATACATTGTGCTGGTGGTTCGGATGCCCCTATTGAACCAGTAGATCCCCTACTTGGAATTCATGCAGCTGTTACAAGAACCAAGCCCGGGGAGAGGCATCCTGGATATTTACCTGAACAAAAGCTGACACCATTTGAAGCAGTTCAACTGTTTACAAGTGGAAGTGCGACTGCCATTAATAAAGAAAGTCAAAGGGGGAAAATATCCAGCGGTTTTGTAGCAGATTTTACAATACTGGATAAAAATTTATTTGTGCTTGAGCCGGAGGAGATTTTACAGACAAATGTGCTTATGACTGTTGTAGATAATACGGTTATGTACCAAAGATAGTATGAAAAGGCTGTCCCAGAAGGCTCGGTTTTGCCTATTGGAACAACCTTTGCGAGCGCCATCTATAGGAATTTCCTCTGGACCTTTTGCCAAAAAGAATTATGTTTTAATTTTAACACTTTAATTTGTCGTTCTGATATTTTAATGTCTACTTTTTCAGCGTGTCGAATGCTGAGTGCTTCATTATCAACTCCAATAATCGGATGGTCATTTCCGTCTTGAACAACTTTCAATGTTAACGTGCGCTGACTGCTTAATAAAAAGGATGTGCCTAATGTTCGGTATTCATTGTTGTTTAAAGAAGCGATTTCACTAACTTGCATGGACGGGAGTAAAGGGTCAACGACAGCACCACGAACAGATTTATTATACGCTGTGCTCCCGGTCGGAGTTGAAACGATCATACCATCGCCGCGAAAAGTTTCAAAAGGGAAATCATCGATAAGGACGTCAATGACGAAGGTCTTTATGACATTTGAACGAATGGAGCATTCATTCAAACAATAGAAAGGCGGTTCTTCATCAATAGATACTTCAATAATAGGATACCTTCTCACTTCAACCTGCTCATTGTTGACAGCGTGAAGCATGTGTTCAGCTTCCTTTGTCGTAAAGTCAGTGTAAAAACCAAGACCCTCTGTGCTAATGCCAATGTATAAGCAATCATCACGAAACCCTGTCTTTCTTGTTGCCTGTAAAAAAGCATTGTCTCCACCAATACTTGCGATAATATGAGCTTGTTCAAGATCCGTTACGATATGAAATCCATTTTCTTTTAAAAAAGTTTGTAGAGGTTGTACATGTTGCTCCATTTCAGGCGTTTGCTTATAAAAAAGATAGATATTCTTTCGATGCGGCATGACGTTCATCCTTTCAACCAATATTTCATATCTTTTTAATTATTATCTATGTTATCATAACCCTTGTTTAGAAATAAAAACCAGTCAAAAATGAGGAGGATTAATAAATGAGTCGAAAACGTTGGTTGGCTTTAATTGCAGCTGCAATGTTAGTAGTCGCTTCAGTTGCATTTAATGCCGCATCTGTTGTGATTTCTTCAAATTTTGAGTCAGTTTTTGGGGCAGGAGAGCATGAATGGACAGAACATATAGTAGAATACGGAGATGAATTAACAGGGAAAATCGCTCTGTTAGAAATAAACGGTACGATTCAAGATACTGGTGATAACCCAAGCTTTTTTGAAACAGAAGGCTATCGACATAGGTTGTTTCTATCCCAACTCGATCACGTCGCTCAAGATGCTTCAGTTGAAGGCATTATTATTCGTGTAAATACTCCTGGAGGTGGGGTTGTAGAGAGCGCTGAAATATATGATAAAATTATCGAGGCAAAAAAAGAATATGAAAAACCAATTTTTGTTTCAATGGGGAGTCTCGCAGCTTCTGGAGGATATTACATATCAGCACCCGCCGATAAAATTGTTGCGACGCCACAGACGATTACAGGTTCTTTAGGTGTCATTATGGAATCGATTAATGTAGCGGAACTCGCAGAAAAATATGGGGTTAAGTTTGATACGATTAAAAGTGGTCCCTATAAAGACATGATGTCCCCTACTCGTGAAATGACAGAGGGGGAGCGGGCAATTCTACAGTCCTTAATTGATGAATCCTATGAGGAATTTGTTCGAATTATTGCTGAAGGAAGACAAATGTCAGAGCAAGAAGTAAGACGATTAGCTGATGGACGAATTTATAGTGGCTTACAAGCAAAAGAGCTAAACTTAGTGGATGAGTTGGGGAATCTTGATGATACGATTGAACTAATGAAGGAGCATGTCGGTGATTATAATGTCGTTCGATTTGAATCTAATTTAGGTTTAAACAGTTTATTTGCAATGTCTGTTCAGCGCATTTTTTCATCGGATCATGAATTAATGAATCTTCAAAAGCTAATATCAGAGCATCGTGCACCGACTTTGAAGTATTTATATACACAGTAGAAAGGAGGGGCAACTATGCTACAATCAAATAAGATTAGAATAGTAAATGGAAAACTGCGTGGAAGAATCGAGCGGATTGAGACTTGTAAGCATGAGCAATATGACAATCAAGCAGTAGAATTGTCAATGCCAGTTGCAGGTTTCTGGATGAGATTTTGGGCTTTTCTAATTGATCTAATTGCTGTCTTTAGTTTAAAGGGGATCCTTGTTTATCCTCTGTTACGGTTAACGGGAACACAGCATGTATCAATCGGTCCGCTATCTCTTGAGATGATGTTAGCAGCTATCGTGTTTTTTCTTTATTTTGCGATTATGACAAAATATTACAGTCAAACAATCGGAAAGATGGTGTTCGGTTTAAGGGTAGTCTCTTATAGCGGAAGTAAATTAAGCTGGCAACAAATATTATTTCGGGAAGCAGTCGGACGTATTCTGCATCAAGCCTTTGCTCTTCTTTATTTATTGTATATAACGGTTGCATTTACGGAGAAGAAGCAAGGAATACATGATATGATTGCTGAATCATATGTTATCCATGAAGCTAAATAAAATCAATCAAAAAATAAACCTGCCAATTTTTCTTTGGTAGGTTTATTTTTTCCATTTGGTGAGAATCCTAGGTAAGTAAGGAATTAAAGTTGAATGCTTGAATTAAAAAATGATAATACTAAAGGAGACGTAAATGGTTTGGTTAATAGTCGCTTCTGTTATTATACTCTTGTTCTTAATCATCCTTATAGCCAAGATAACAATTGAAGTTCACTATCGACACAAATTCGATGATGATCTACTTGAAATTAAAGTATCAGTATGGAAGATGCGAGTCTATACTTTCTCTGCCCCGTTAATTAAATTTGATTTCAAATCAAGATCAATTGTTGTCGATGAGGAAATGGAAATAGGAGGGCAGGAGAAATCGAAAATAGCGTCGATAACAAAGGATATCATTCTTAAAGATTTACGTAAAATGAATGAAGTCCTTCAGCATGTTGCGGGGTTACATAAAATAATTAAGCGATTTTTAAGTCGAATAAGTGTTCATGAGCTAAATTGGAAATCTGGTTTTGGAATTGGTGATGCCGCCCATACGGGACAATTACTTGGAACTGTATGGATGCTGAAAGGCTCGATTATTGGGGTAATTGGAAACTATATGAAAATGAAACAACTTCCAAAGGTTGCTGTTACACCACATTTTCAAGGAACTATCTCCTATACAAACCTTTCTTGTATGTTTTCGTTCCGAGTCGGGCATGCTATCCTTGCAGGTCTTATGATCGTTCGACATTGGAAACGAAGACCGAAGCTCTTTCAATCACATCCGATTGAAAAAACATCAAATGCTTAAAGGAGGAATCAGCTGTGTCAGAGCATCCAATTCAAGGTTTAATGAAGACAGCAATGGAGAATTTAAAGGAAATGGTTGATGTTAATACTATCGTAGGTGATCCTGTGGAAACACCAGATGGTAGTGTGATTATGCCAGTATCTAGAGTCGGGTTCGGTTTTGCTGCAGGTGGTAGTGAATTTGTCATGGAGCAAGACAAAGATGAACATCCATTTGGTGGTGGTAGTGGTGGCGGTGTGTCCATTACGCCAATTGCTTTTTTAGTAGTAAATAGCCAAGGTGTAAACATGGTTCACCTAGATAGTAATACTCATTTATACGAAAAGCTTTTAGATTTTGCACCACAAGTAGTGGATAAAATTCAACAAATGATTGGTCAAGGCCAAGGTCAAGGTCAATCAACAAATCAAAACCAACCAATGTATCAAGACAATAATTCAGGTCAACAATCTCCAGGTCAATCGCCATTTTAAGATTTAACATGTGATTCCCCTTTATCCAATCTTAATTGGAGGAGGGGTTTTTTATTGACGTGGAATAACTTTAAAATAATATCTTTGATAGGAATAGGAGACTTTACTTGAAAATCGTTCGTTTTCTCATGTATGATGGGCATGTACATATTTGGTATTAATAAGGAGGATAAAGAATGGCATCGATCACATTCAAAGGAAATCCTGTTACCCTTTTAGGGAACGAAGTAAAGGTTGGAGAAAAAGCTCCAGATTTTAAAGTATTAGCGAATGATCTGTCAGAAGTTACGTTGGCAGATACGAAAGGGAAAGTACGCTTAATTAGTGTTGTACCTTCACTTGATACAGGCGTTTGTGACCAACAAACTAGACGTTTTAATGAAGAGGCAGCTTCACTTGAAAATGTTGAAATTTTAACAGTGAGTGTTGACCTACCTTTTGCACAGAAGCGTTGGTGCGGAGCGGCTGGGATTGAAAATGTTCAAACACTTTCAGACCACCGTGAGTTATCTTTTGGTAAAGCTTTCGGTTTAGTCATTGAGGAGCTTCGTTTGTTAGCCCGTGCTGTATTTGTCATTGATGCGAATGATGTTGTTACTTATGCTGAATACGTATCAGAAGCAACAAATCACCCGAACTATGAAGCGGCGATTGAAGCGGCTAAATCTGCAAAGTAAGAGTAGTAACCCCGTTGTCATTAAACAACGGGGATTTTTTATCATTTAAAAAAGTACGTGATTTTCCTTAAAGGTGCTTAACATCACTCCTTCTATTAAAGACATTTGATAGTATTATTACTAGGTCCTCTACCGTAGAAAAAATTTGGGCATAAGGTTAATCGAATCGATTTTAGGATAGAACTGTTAAGGGAGTGTGCTTTTCATACAAAAACGTTTCTAGTAAAATTATTTTTAGCAGTTGTAGTGGGAGAGGTGTAAGAAATGAATGACAAAAAAATTGAGCAATTATATACATATTTAAATGAGAGCGCAATTCTATTAGAGAAGGAAGGTTCGATTACTTATTTAGAGGCTTTGGCAGAAGTAGGGGAAAATCTTTTTCATCAAGAGGTCGTTCAAGAGGTGAAAGAAGAGGTGAAAAACGAGCTTCGTACGAATCTTGAAAAACTCGAACTAGAGTCTTATGAGTCAGAAGTTATTCGTAAAGCGTTTCAGCTTACAGTGTTAAAGGGAATGAAGGAATCAATTCAACCTCATCATGCCATGACGCCAGATGCAGTATGTCTATTTGTTAGTTATTTAGTTGATAAAGTAATCGGAAAAAGTGACCAAGGTTTTTCAATATTAGATTTAGCGGTTGGTTCAGGAAACCTATTGTCAGCTTTAATCAATCAGTCCTCTTCAGCAGCTAAAGGATATGGATTTGAAGTTGATGAAACGTTATTGCATTTAGCTTTTGTCAATGCCAACCTTCAAAAACATGAAATTGAGCTATTTCATAAAGACAGCATTCAACCAATAGAGCTTCCTAAAGTTGATCTTGTTGTGACAGATGTACCAGTAGGCTATTATCCTCATAATGATGTGGCAAATCAATATACATTACATGCAAATGAGGGACACTCCTATATTCATCATCTCATGATTGAAAAGGGAATTCAGAGCGTAAAAGATAGTGGTTTTCTCATTTTTATCGTTCCAAATTTTCTTTTTCAAAGTGATCAAGCTGCAACGCTTCACGCATACTTAAAGGAGCAAACATGTATTCATGGTTTACTCCAATTACCTAAGACAATGTTTAAATCTGAGCAACATGCGAAAAGCATCCTCATTTTACAGAAGAGGGGAGAAGGAGTTCAACAACCAAGACAAGCTCTACTCGCTGAGCTTCCTTCATTTGAGAAGAAAGAAGCGTTAGCGGATATGATTCAACAAATTAATAAATGGTTTAAAGAAGAGCTCAATTTATTGTAGTCATGTTATGTATGAGGAGCGTCCACTTTTGTGCACACTAACGATGTTATGAAACGGTTTCATTTCTGAAAATAAAGAATTCAAGAGAAAACGGGAGAAAAAAGAGGAAAGAGCTTGAAAATGCTATCTCTAGGTGCTTAAATGTAGAGGGTTTAAATAGTTTTGATTTATAAAGGAGCGTCTATCGAAATGGCAAACATTATCGCTATCAATGCAGGTAGCTCATCATTAAAGTTCCAGTTATTAAATATGCCAGAGGAACAAATTGTAACAAAGGGCCTCGTAGAGAGAATTGGTCTTGGGTCTGGTGTGTTTTCAATTGAAGTTCAAGGAGAGAAGCACGTCGAAACAATCGATATACCTGATCATTCATTTGCTGTAAAAACCTTATTAGAAAAATTAACAGGTTTAAAAATCATCCAATCCTTGAATGAAATTGATGGGATTGGGCATCGAGTTGTTCATGGTGGTGAGAAATTTAATGACTCCGTCTTAATTACAGATGAAGTATTAAAAGGGATAGAAGAAATCTCTGAACTAGCTCCATTACATAATCCAGCAAATATTGTTGGGATTAAAGCCTTTAAAGAGGTTTTACCAGCTGTACCGGCTGTTGCTGTTTTTGACACGGCATTTCATCAAACGATGCCGGAAAGTTCTTTTCTGTATAGCCTACCCTATGATTATTATCAAAAATATGGTATTAGAAAATATGGTTTCCACGGTACTTCCCATAAATATGTTTCTGAACGAGCTGCCGAGCTGTTAGGAAGACCAATTGAACAGCTCCGAATATTATCATGTCATTTAGGGAATGGTGCTAGTATCGCTGCAATTGAAGGTGGGAAATCGATTGATACGTCAATGGGCTTTACACCATTAGCAGGGGTAACGATGGGGACTCGTTCTGGAAATATTGATCCCGCATTAATTCCGTATATTATGGAGAAGACTGGTCAAGATGCATATCAAGTTTTAGATACATTGAATAAAAAGAGTGGACTCCTTGGTGTATCAGGTTTTTCGAGTGATTTACGTGATATTGAGAGTGAAGCTGAACAAGGTAATGAGCGTGCTGAGTTAGCATTGGATGTGTTTACATCCCGTATTCACAAATATATTGGCTCTTACGCGGCAAGGATGAGTGGGGTAGATGCGATTATCTTTACTGCTGGGATTGGTGAGAACAGTGAGACGATTCGTGCACGTGTATTAAAGGGCTTGGAATTTATGGGTGTTTATTGGGACCCATCCTTGAATAAGGTTCGTGGTAAGGAAGCTTTTATTAATTATCCACATTCTCCAGTTAAGGTAATGATCATTCCAACAAATGAGGAAGTGATGATTGCTCGAGATACTGTGCGGTTATCTCAAGCATAATAAAATCGGTGTCGCAGGGGGAAAAGCCTTTGCGGCACCTTTTTTGCTTTGTAGGAACTGACAAGCTAAGATAAGACTAGAACATGTTAGTGAAGCATAGATATAGAACAAATTGGTGAGATTCTGTGACCAATAATAAGTGAATAGGAGAGGAAGATGTAAATGGTCTCGTTTCTCTATAAAAATGAAGGGGACAAATTAGTTGAGTTTTTCCTTATTCGCGAACGTGAAATAAAAACTGCCTCAAATGGAAGTGAATATGCTAACTTTACACTAGAACGAAACATGGAGTTAATCCCTGCACGATTGTGGGACATTACCGATGAACAAAAGCAGCTATTTCAACGAAAAGCGATTGTAAAGCTTGAAGGGATTGTAACCCTTTATCGCCAGCAAAAGCATCTCAATATCCAAAGAATTCGTTTGTCAACTGAGGAAGATGGCGTTAATATTACCGAGCTCATTTCGAGAAAAGGGGTTTCGCGAGAAGATTTATGGCATGAATTACGAATGAGTATGGAAGACATACAATCGCTTACGCTTCAAACGTTAATTAAACGTTTGTTTAGTCAAAAAAGCATTCGGGATCGAATGACAACATTGCCCGCAGCAAAGATGAATCACCATTATTACTATGCGGGTTTGCTTGAGCATACTGTACACATTACACAAAGTGCTTATCAGCTTTTTCCTGTATACACAAAGGTAAATAAAGATATTGTATTGGCTGTGTGTATTCTTCATGATATTGGGAAAGTAAAAGCATTATCTGATCACCTCTCACCAGAGTATACATCTAACGGTGAGCTAATTGGTCATCTCGTTTTAGGAATTGAAATGGTAAATCAATCGGCAAGTGAAGCAGGAATTTCTATTGAACATGAAGAAATAGTAGCATTAAAGCATTGTATGCTAAGTCAGTACGGTGAGCATGGTCCAGTAATGCCTAAAACCGCTGAAGCAGTATTTTTCTATACAATTAAGAAAATGAATGCGCAATTAAATGCACTTGACGTCATATCTGAACAAACGAATGAAGCTTGGACATATTCTCCAATGTTTAAAAGGAAAATGTACATACAAGAGAATGACAAGGGAGTTTAAAATAGCATGGAAGATTATCGAAATAGGATAGCTCAAATTGAACACTGGGAAGACCAATTTTTCTATCATGAGGCAACCGATGCAGAGTTTACGTATTTAAAATGGGCGGATTGGGTATTTTCTAAGCTTAGTCCTTCTAAACAGGAGCGTGTTCTCACACAACTTGAATCTATGATTATTCATATACAAGCGTGGATGCAGAACAGCAAATCTCATGAAGAGACAAGGAATCGAATTTTAAGACATGCACGAGTCTTTAATCCGGACATTGAAACAATAGCAGATCTTCAAGTATTAACGCTAGAGCAACAAGAATTCATGGCTGAACAATTAATGGCAAAGCAACGATTATTGGCCCTTGGGCAGGGAGGGCTTTCAGGAATGGGGGGCGCATTTCTGTTCGCAATGGATTTACCGGCCGTGGTCGCTATTAATATTCGCTCAATTCAACAGCTAGCTCTCGTATACGGGTATGATTTAAACCAGCCAGTGGAAATGATATTCGCCTTAAAGCTTTTCCATGTTGCCACACTGCCTAAAGCATTTCAAGCCGAGGCATGGGAACAGCTTTTTGAAGAAGTGGACATGCATGAGCACAACGATATGTTTTATCAAGGAAAGGATGACATCATTGAGGTTGAGTGGTTGCAGAGGGTAGTAAGACAGGTAGGGAAAAACGTTGTTATTGCCATGCTACGCAAAAAGCTCATTCAAGGTGTTCCCCTTATCGGAATGGCATTTGGTGCAACAATGAATTACCGTTTTTCTCAGCAAGTGATTGAGGTCGCTCATATGTTTTATCAAAAGCGCCTCATTCTTGAAAAGGAAGATTAAAAAAGGTGGGAAATCCTCTTCGTATACCTTCAGAGGATAAGAAAACCTGTTCAAGCTTTTATGCATGAACAGGTTTTTCATTGCGGACAGAGCTAACAGTTGGGTCAACTCGAAACCAAATCCATAAATCATTAATAATAGAGGCTAGTTCAGCCATTTCTAAATTTAATTCACAGGAACGTTCAAAATCTGATTCGGTTGTGAGAGCTGCTAATGTATGATTAATCGTTTCTTCAACTTTTTTAACTTTATCAGGGATTTGACCACGGATAATCTCCCACTCTGCTAAAATTCTTGCTTGGCTATCTGTATCAAGATCCTCCCAATTAACATATAACTGAGGGAGAGAAATGCCTAAACGCTTATTATAGATGAATTCAACCTGCACCTTAATCACCTCATCCTTATCTTATCTAACAATCTTTGAAATGAAAATGAAAATAATCAAAGAAATTCATTTTTTCCTCTTGCCAAAATCGGCTGACGTTGATAAAGTATGTATATTAATAAGTTAATACTTTGGTTTTATGCAATGTCAGGTTGAGCGACGATAGGCTCTTTTCTTTTTCAGAAAAATGTATAAAAATAATAAAAAGAGTATTAATATTCACTGGAGGGAAACAAAAATGAGTAAGCAAAAAGTAGTGTTAGCATATTCTGGCGGTCTAGATACATCAGTAGCAATTAGATGGTTAACAGATCAAGGTTACGATGTCGTTGCTGTTGGTCTTGATGTTGGTGAAGGAAAGGACCTTGATTTCATTAAAGAAAAAGCATTAAAAGTTGGTGCTATTGAATCACATACAATTGATGCGAAAAAAGAATTTGCAGAAGAGTTTGTTTTACCTGCTCTTCAAGCACATACATTATATGAACAAAAATATCCACTTGTGTCTGCTTTATCAAGACCATTAATCTCAAAGAAATTAGTTGAAATTGCTGAAGCGACAGGGGCATCAGCTGTGGCACATGGTTGTACTGGTAAAGGAAATGATCAGGTTCGTTTTGAAGTGGCTATCCAATCTTTAAACCCGAATCTTGAAGTATTAGCGCCAGTACGTGAGTGGGGCTGGTCTCGTGATGAAGAGATCGAGTATGCAAAACAAAACAATGTTCCTATTCCTGTTGATTTAGATAATCCTTATTCTGTTGATGCAAACCTATGGGGGAGAGCGAATGAGTGTGGTGTGTTAGAGGATCCTTGGGCAGCTCCACCAGAAGGTGCTTATGAAATGACAGCTCCTCTCGAAAAAACACCAGATCAACCTGAATATATTGAAATTGCTTTTGAAAAGGGTGTACCTGTTGCGTTAAATGGGAAAGCTTATGAACTACATGAGTTAATTTTAACGTTAAATGAGGTAGCTGGTAAGCATGGTGTCGGCCGTATCGACCATGTAGAAAACCGTCTAGTCGGTATCAAGTCACGTGAAGTATATGAGTGCCCGGGTGCGATGACCTTAATTAAGGCACATAAGGAATTAGAAGACTTGACTTTAACGAAAGAAGAATCGCACTTCAAGCCGATGATTAGTAATAAGCTAGCCGAACTTATTTATAACGGTCTTTGGTTCTCGCCATTACAGAAGTCTTTATTGGCATTCTTAAAGCAAAGCCAAGTATCGGTAACAGGTATTGTACGTGTGAAGTTATTTAAAGGTCATGCAATTGTTGAAGGACGTAAATCTGAGTTTTCATTATACGATGAAAAGCTTGCAACTTACTCAACAGAAGATGAGTTTGATCATAATGCAGCGGTTGGATTTATTAAACTTTGGGGCCTTCCAACAAAAGTTCACAGCCTAGTAAATAAAGGAAAAGAGGAGGTCAAACAGTGACAAAGCTTTGGGGTGGACGCTTTACCAAAACAGCGGAAGAGTGGGTCGACGCATTCGGTGCGTCGATCGGCTTTGACCAAAAGTTAGTCGATGAGGATCTTGAAGGCAGTCTTGCTCATGTGACGATGCTTGGAAAATGTGGTATTCTACCAGCTGATGAAGTAGAGCTCATCAAAAAGGGATTAAACATTCTACGTGACAAGGCAAGCAAAGGAGAGCTTGTTTTCTCTGTTCAAAATGAAGATATTCATTTAAATCTTGAGAAGATGCTGATTGATGAAATTGGCCCTGTTGGCGGTAAGCTACATACAGGTAGAAGTCGTAATGACCAAGTGACGACCGACATGCATCTTTATTTGCGCAAAGAAACAAAGGAAATTATGGATGCAGTTAAAGCCTTGCAGCAAGCACTTGTAAATCAGGCCTCTGCTCATGTGGAGACATTGATTCCAGGCTATACTCATCTTCAGCGTGCACAGCCTGTTTCATTTGCTCATCATTTGCTAGCTTATTTCTGGATGCTTGAGCGAGATTTCGGTCGTTATGAGGATAGCTTAAAGCGATTAAATATCTCACCGTTAGGGGCAGGTGCGCTTGCTGGTACAACTTTCCCAATCGACCGTACGTATTCAGCAGAGCTCCTTGGCTTTGACGGGATTTATGAGAATAGCTTAGATGCAGTTAGTGACCGTGATTATATTCTTGAATTTATGAGTGCTTCTTCAACCCTTATGATGCATTTATCTCGTCTTTGTGAAGAGCTTATTTTATGGTCTTCTCAGGAGTTTCAATTTATTGAAATGGATGATACGTTTGCTACAGGAAGCAGCATCATGCCGCAAAAGAAAAATCCTGATATGGCGGAGCTTATTCGTGGGAAAACTGGACGTGTTTACGGGAATTTATTCTCGATGCTAACGATCTTAAAAGGTTTACCTTTAGCATATAATAAAGATATGCAAGAGGATAAAGAAGGTATGTTTGATACAGTAGAAACGGTGAAAGGTTCATTAAACATCTTTGCTGGGATGATTGATACGATGACAGTCAACACGGAAACGATGGAAAAAGCTGTTCATCAAGACTTTTCAAACGCAACGGAGCTAGCTGATTATTTGGCAACGAAAGGAATGCCATTCCGAGAAGCACATGAGGTTGTCGGGAAATTAGTCCTTCTTGCAATTAATAAAGGAGTCTTTCTCCTTGATTTACCGTTTTCTGATTATCAGGAAGCAAGTGAGCTTTTTGAGGAAAACATTTATGATGTTCTTCAGCCAAAAACGGTGGTTGCACGCCGAAATAGTGCGGGTGGAACTGGGTTTGACCAAGTACGACTGGCTTTAGAAAAAGCAGAACAATTACTTAAATAATAATAAGTTAAACAGCCCATACTATCTTGGAAGTTAACCAAGAGAAGGGGGCTGTTTATTTTATGAGCGAGATTCGTCAAAATGAGAAGGCAGAGCGGCGAGTTGATCATAACGGTTCGGTGAACGTGAGCAATGAAAAGCGTCATCAGGACGAAATGCATCAGCAAAGAGAAAAAACGAAAAAATAATAAAAGCGAGAAATGTAAAAAAGTCATTACATATTAACAATCTAATATGTAATGATTTTTTTTGTACATTTTTGAGCTAATTCTAGGTTATCTCCCGCACCTTGAAATATATTTTGTAGAATAAAAGGAAGGTAAGTTTTTACTATTTATGATAAACGTAGTATGATCAATATAGAGTATTGTTACAGGGAGGTTGGAATATGCGTCATGTGTTTCTAACAGCTGGGACGAAAGGACTTGGCGTAAAGGTTGTGGAAGCTTTCCTTCAAAGGGGTTATTCCGTTACAGTTACGTATCGCAGTGATGAGAAGAACATTCAAGAATTAGAAAAAAGGTGGTCTCATTTTGCTCAGAATCTACAATTTATCAAAGCTGATGTAACAAATAAGGAACAGATCCAACAAGCAGTTAATCGAACGATTGAACGATTTGGAAAAATAGATATTTTAATAAATAATGCAGGTCCGTATGTGTTTGAACGAAAAAAGTTACTTGACTACGATGAAGACGAATGGTATCGAATGATTGAAGGAAATTTAAGTGCTGTTTATCACCTGCTTAAACAGGTTGTACCACATATGCGAAAGCAACGTTTTGGCCGAATTGTTACATATGGCTTTCAAGGTGCAAATAGCGCTCCAGGATGGATTTATCGTTCAGCCTATGCTGCAGCAAAGGTTGGTCTCGTCTCGTTAATGAAGACCATTTCGATAGAAGAGGCGGAATATGGAATTACAGCTAACATGATATGTCCTGGAAACATTCTTGGTGAAATGAAGGAAGCGACAATTGCTGAAGCGAGGATGTTACCTGATGGTGAGACGCCTATTGGTCGCTCAGGAACAGGAGAAGATATCGCAAGAACAGTGTTATTTCTTTGTGAGGATGATGCCGATATGGTGACCGGAACAGTTGTAGAAGTAACGGGAGGTGTCGATGTAATCCATCGTTACCGATAATTATGTATAAAATTCCAGATGTTGTTACACCTTATTATAAAGAAGAATGTTCTGACGTATTGAGTCGGAAATATAAGGGGTGTCTACAATGAAAAAATGGATAATAAGTTTATTAACCATTGTCTTTATTCTTTTAGTAGGGGCAACAGGTCATGCACAGCCAACTGAATTAATGGAGGCTTTCTCTTTACACATCACAGTTCATGAAAATAACATTGAGTATGAGTGGGAATATGATAGCCCTTCAGATTATCAATATACTGAAGGAAATCAAGTAATTAAGGGTGAAGAAGCAAAACAAAAGGTGGAAAAGATGGTTGAACATCTTGACTTCTCTGAAGGATCAGAGGTAGAACAAATGGTTAAAGTGTTAAAGGAGAGGTACTTTCCTAATTTAGAAAGACTAGACATTCGTTATATGAACGGAGATAGTAAGCTATATACATGGGTTTGGGAAGAATAAATGAGTAACATGGTGTCTTAGAGGGGATATCCCTTTAAGGCATTTTTTATTGAAATGAAAAGGTGTAAGCCATTTTTCTTATTTTACAGCAGACATAGAACTATATATTATTAAAGAATCAGCAATTTTTTAGATATAGAGATCATAAAGATAATAGTAAGAGGAGAACGAGATGAAGAAATTAATAGAGTATTTTGGGTTAACATCTGGGGCGATAATTGTAGCAGCCGGGCTACAATTAATTTTGGCTCCTAATGGATTAGTTGATGGTGGAGTAACGGCCCTAGCAATTATGGCGCACTCTCTTTTGGGATTACCGATATGGGCAGTATATTTAACGTTAAATATTCCGACACTTTTATTCTCAGGGAAGTTTATGGGGCGTAGATTCATTATCCGAACGTTATATGCAAATGTTGTGACAACTGTCATGCTTTCGTTGTTTGCTCCTTTCCAAGCCATTACTTCGTCCGAGGTATTAATTGTTCTTTATGGTGGACTTATGCTCGGTCTTGGAATTGGCCTTGTTGTGAAATGTGGCGGTGCTGTAGATGGAACGGAAATGCTCGCCATTTGGGCCCAGCGACGTTTTCATATATCGATAAGTACGTTTTTATTAGCTGTTAATGCTGTTATTTTAACAGGTGCTGCGTTTGTTTTTACACTTGAAAAAGCAATGTTCAGTATTGCCGTCTTTTATATTGTGACAAAAATGATTGATTTTGTTTTGGATGGCTTCAATCAAGGGAAATCTGCCATGATTATTTCTGAACATCCTCAACAGATAGGAGAAAAATTAATAAAGGAACTAGATGTTCAAATTACTTATTTATACGGTCAAGGTGGTTTCACTGGTGAGGAGAGATTGATTATTTATTGCATCACCAATCGATTTATGTACCCAAGATTAAAAGAGGTTGTCATGAGCATAGACCCGACTGCTGTTATCGAAGCTTCTTATGTATCTGAAACGGCCGGGGTCAAAAAACAAACGTTTTTTGAGTCTCGCAACAATAAAAGCTAATTCATTGCAGGATGAAGAAGACTTTTGTAAAACTAATCTATATAGGAGTTTTTTTGAAGTTTCAAAAAGGGAGATGGGACAAATGAAAATTAGTTATCATGGTCATTCGGTAGTCTTAATTGAAACAAAGGGAAAACGAATTTTAATTGACCCTTTTATTACAGGGAATGGATTAACTGATTTAAAAGCCGAAGATGTTAAGGTAGATGTTATTTTACTAACACATGGCCATAATGACCATGTTGGGGATACTGTCGATATTGCCAAAAGAAATGATGCACTTGTTGTGGCACCGTTTGAATTGGCGACATTCTTAGGCTGGCAAGGGGTGAAGACTCATCCGATGCATATTGGTGGTGCCCATGAATTTGATTTTGGGACGGTTAAGTTGACCCAAGCGTTTCATGGTTCATCGTATACGATTGAAGAAGAGCAGAAAATTGTTTACACAGGCATGCCAGCAGGAATTTTATTCTCGGCAGAAGGAAAAACGATTTTTCATGCTGGAGATACAGCCTTATTTTCGGATATGAAACTAATAGGTGAGCGGAATTCAATTGATATCGCTTTCTTACCAATCGGCGATAATTTTACAATGGGACCAGATGATGCTACGCTCGCATCTGAGTGGTTACAAGCAAAACATGTAGTACCGATTCATTACAATACATTTCCGGTTATTGAACAAAACCCAACTGAATTTGTAGAAAATCTATCTGGAAAAAAAGGCAAGGTCATGAATGTTGGTGACATAACTGAATTATAAGAGGACTGACCAAGTAGGGGAATAAAGGGCACTGAAAAAGGGAAAAACACCCTTTTTCAGTGCCCTTAACCTTACTTGGTCTTTTTTTTAGACTTGTCTCATAGACTAGCACTATCAAAGAATAGAAAGAGGGAGAATAGTTGAGACAACGATATCTTATAAGCTTATTAATGGCTAGTGTGTTGCTGGTATATAGCTTTGAAAGATTGCCTTTACAAGAAGGAGGGGTAGCACAAATTTTTTCACTAAGTTGGATTTCCTTTGCTGTGGTGGTCATCCTAGGAAATCTTTATGGGCTGTTACATAAGAAAAAGCAAAATGCGGAAACATCTGTTACAGTAGATATGAAAAAAGTAAAAACAAGAAGTTATGGAAGATAGCCTTGCTACTTGATTCCTTCAGCTTTATAATAGTACTAATACAGTTCTGTACTATTAGTAAGTACAGCTGAAGGAATGAAGGTGGGGTGGTTATCATCGCAACGAAACACGAGCAAATTTTAGAGTACATTGGCAATTTAGGGGTTGGAGAGAAAATATCCGTTCGCCAAATAGCAAAAGCATTGCAGGTGAGTGAGGGGACTGCCTATCGAGCAATAAAAGAAGCTGAAAATCAAGGGCTTGTTAGTACAATTGAGCGAGTCGGTACGATCCGTATAGAGAAAAAGAAAAAAGAAAATATCGAAAAGCTAACCTATGCTGAAGTTGTTAACATTGTCGATGGACAAGTCCTAGGTGGAAGCCAAGGATTACACAAAACATTGAACCGGTTTGTTATCGGGGCAATGAAGCTTGATGCGATGATGCGCTATGTTGAATCGGGGAATTTATTAATCGTTGGAAACCGCTATCAAGGCCATAAGCTAGCCTTAGAGGCAGGAGCTGCCGTTTTAATAACCGGTGGATTTGATACTAGCGAAGATGTGATCCGCTTAGCAGATGAGTTGGATTTACCAATTATATCAACGAGCTATGATACATTTACAGTAGCAGCCATGATCAACCGAGCCATTTATGACCAGTTGATTAAAAAGGAAATTATATTAGTGGATGATATTCTCATTCCACTTCAAGATACGTATTATATGACAACGTCAAATGCAGTTGAAAAATGGCATGAGTTAAATTCTAAAACAGGACATAGTCGCTATCCTGTTATTGATGAGAATATGAGGATTCAAGGGATGGTAGCCGCGAAGGACGTCCTTGGGGCTTCAAAGCAGACACCAATTGAAAAAGTAATGACATCTAACCCGATTACTGTAAGTGAACGTACGTCTGTCGCATCGGTAGCCCATGTAATGGTTTGGGAAGGGATTGAATTATTACCGGTCATCGATGGGCAGCGTCGTTTGATTGGGGTTATAAGTAGACAGGATGTTTTAAAAGCGCTACAGATGGTACAAAAACAGCCTCACGTTGGTGAAACATTAGATGATATTGTCACAAGTGGTGTCATTGACGTTTCGACCTCCCAAGACTATACTTTCCAGTGTGAGGTTACTCCACAAATGACAAATCAACTTGGGACGATATCATACGGGGTGTTAACGACGCTAGTTACAGAGGTAGGTAGCCGAATATTGCGTAAATATAAAAGAGGCGATTTAGTTGTTGAAAACATTACGCTATATTTTATTAAACCAGTACAAATTGATACGATGATTACGATACAGCCCCGTGTTTTAGAAATAGGAAGGAAACATGGGAAAATTGATGTTGAAATGTATCATGACGGTGAACTAGTTTCAAAAGCGTTAATGATGGCACAGTTAATCGATTAAAGAAAAGGGGGTTGTTCCAACAGTATACCTTTTGGAACAACCCCAAAGCCTGTAGAGGACCTTTACATATAATATGAAGTCTTAGTTTTCATCAAACTGATTAGCATAATGCTTGTATGCTCTAAAATTAAAGACAACATTAGCAATTCCAAAAATAATAAAGATAATACCAATAATAATATCAACTTTACCTCTTGGCATAACAAGAAGATTTGCTGCAAAGGCGGTAAGTAAAAAGCCTAACGATAAGCCAGCTTTCGTTTGGTATAAGCGCTTGATTAATGACTCATCTGAGCGCCACGTCTTAACTTTATTATAAATAAAGAAAACGGCAGAAAAGACAATGATAATTGTAAAGATTTTATCCATTTAATAGCCTCCCAATCATACTTATAAACGTAATTGTACCGTTTGTCTAGTAGGATTGCTAGTGAACAGAGATTGAACAGAGATTGAACAGGAAAAGAGGGAATCTATGATACGAGAAATTTTAGATAAGATTAACGATTATGCGACAATCATCATCCATCGCCATGAACGTCCTGATCCCGATGCAATTGGCTCCCAGCTTGGATTAGCTCAACTAATAAAGAACCGATTTCCAGAAAAACAGGTCTTTGCTGTCGGGGAAGAGGAACCATCTCTGCAATTTTTAGGTGCGATGGATCACATTGAGGATTCAGTATATGAAGGTGCATTAGTGATTGTTTGTGATACAGCTAATACAGCTCGTATTAGTGACAAACGCTTCACTCAAGGTGATTTTGTAATAAAAATTGACCATCATCCAAATGAAGAACCGTATGGTGACCTCGTCTGGGTTGATACAACAGCAAGTTCAACAAGTGAGTTAATTGTTGCTCTATTTGAAGAAGCTCAGTTGCGTGGGTTTGCATTAAGTAATGAAGCGGCCCTATTGCTTTATGCGGGAATAGTCGGTGATACAGGCCGTTTTCGGTACAACAATACCACATCACGGACCTTAAAAAGAACGAGTCTTTTAGTCGAAAAGGATTTTGACCAAAACGAATTTTATTCTAATTTACATAAACGGGATTTAAAGCTGACTCGACTTGAAGGATATGTATTACAGCATTTTGAAGTAGTAGAAGGAAAAGTAGGTGTGATGAAACTATCTAAAGATGTGCTTGCGACATTCGATGTAACGTCAAATGAATCGTCGCAGCTCGTTAATTGCTTTTCCGATGTTGAAGGATTGCAAACGTGGGTGTTCTTTGTAGAAGAAGAGGAAAAAATACGTGTAAGATTACGTTCAAAGGGACCTATTATTAATACAATTGCTCAACAGCATGATGGAGGAGGACACCCGATGGCGGCTGGAGCCACTGCTTATTCTTGGGAGGAGACGGATGACATTATCCAGAAGCTTCTTGAAGTATGTAGCAATTAACAAATAAGTAGCTAAACATCTATCTACTAGACATGCTCGGTACATAGCAAAAAGAGCGGCACATAGCCGCTTTTTTTAGTCTTTAACTATAAACCACGAGCCTAAGTCGGTAACATCTTCATGAACGTTAATGCCTTCTTTTGCTAGCTGTTTTCGAATAAACTCAGCCACTTCCTTTGTCTCGGCGAATGCGGTATAACCCGCTTTTATTTTCTCAACTTTTTTTAATGCCATTTCTTTTCGATTAATGACCATCTCCTTGCCTGTCACGTCCATCATAAATACCTCCTCTTTTTTGAAAGGATATCTCTTTTTATTATACAAAAAAGTTAGGAGGGGACGCGACTCTTTAAATTAAGCTGATGCAGGTACTATCTTTACATATAGCTGTACCGTGGTGAATAAGTAGATTTCCTCAATGTCTAATTGGTAACGACTTTCTCCAACTTGAAAGACTTTATTTTCAAGCGTACGAATCATTAAATCCTTTGTTTTAGAAACCGTTTCTATATCTTTTCGTTCTAGAAATGTCAATTCACTTAAGGCTTGCTGCTTTAATTCATAGGCGGTAAGTTTGTTTAATTTAAGCTTCCGTTCATTTTTGAAAATAATCTCTACTTTTTGAATGGTTAGCTTCTTCTTATTTTCTTCATTTTGCATCTCTTGTTCACTTACTAGCTCATCAATCCGCTTCTCTTGGTCTTTAATGGTATCCTCTTGCTCTGACATTTTCATGACAAGATTTCCGTAAATCTGTCCGTAATGAAGTAAAAAAAAGAACCAACCTATTAACGCTCCTATCACAATCCCTGCTAGAAAACGTTGCCAACCTGTTAGTAGGTGTGGTGGTGGGACTCTCATTATGGTAATTGCTCCCCTAGAATCCATTGAATGAGGAGTGTGCCAGAATGAGCACCACATAAAGCAGCAAAGATCATGAAAACGGTTTTTAATATATCATCATGTGTTCCGTAAAATAATCCGCGTTCAATATTTGAAATGGCATCGAATGTTCCACCGATTGCTGCAACAATGGCCCATATTTTTAAACTATTGGCAAGATCATTTATAACAGAAAGTGGGGGTTTGCCAATTAAGAATGCACCGATACCACCAACAATGGCTCCCCCAATGATGACACCGAATGCAACAAAGAAATCAATAATTAATGTAGCAAGTAGCTCTCGTGTCATGTGAGCTGCTCCTTTCTAACATAGGGCTTGTTTCTTCTATGTATAGTATTGCCGACTGAAAATATGCAGGCTTTTTAAGAGAAGCTGTTCCATTTCAATGTGAACAGGAACATACTATAATAAGATAAAGAGAAAACAGAAAGGAAGACGATGAGATGGAGCCTATTCATACACATGTTTATAGTGAATATAGTTTGTTATCATCGACGAATCGAATTGAAGCACTCGTTAGTCGTGCAAAGGATCTAGGTTTTCAGGCGTTAGCTTTAACTGATAAACACGTGATGTATGGTTCTGTTCCATTTTATCAAGCTTGTAAAAAGTACGGAATTCAACCGATTCTCGGCTTAGAAGTTACGGTTAACCATGAAACGATGAACGAAACAGCGACACTCCGATTGTTAGCTAAAAATAATCATGGCTACGAGCAACTTTTACACATTGCTTCACTTATTGGTCTGAAAAAAAATTCAGAATTACAAATGGAAGAATTGTTATGCCATATTACGGATTGCTTAGTAATCATTCCATACCAAACCGGCCCGATTCATCCATTCATAGAGAAAAATGAATTAGCCGAAGCTTTAAGCTGGTGTAAAGAATGGATTCGGAGCCAAGATAGACAGAATTGGTTGATTGATATTCAGGGGAATGGTAGTACTGATAGAATTTATCATGAAAGACTTTTACTTTTAGCGAAAAAGCTTGAAGTGGAGGCCGTTGTCTCAAACCCTGTTTCTTTTCTTGATCAGTCCGACTACCAAACGTATAAGGTTGTTCAAGCAATTGGCAGAGGCGAAACGTTAAGTGGAATACATAAATCGGCTGTTGAACGGAATCACTATTTATATTCACCTGAGCAACTAAAGACAACATTCAAACATCTTGAAAAGCCACTGCAGGTAACAGCTACATTGGCTGACATTTGTCATCTTGAGCTTAGACTTGGACAGCCGCAGTTACCGACCTATCCATTTTTACAAGGAGAATCAGCAGATGATTTATTAAAGTCACTTTGTTTTAATGGAATTAGAAGCCGTTATGAACAGGTGACACCAGAAATAACCGAGCGGTTGAATTATGAGCTTCGCATTATTAAAGAAATGGGATTTAGTGATTATTTCTTAATTGTTTGGGATTTCATGAACTACGCACGGGAGCATGACATCTTAACGGGGCCTGGTAGAGGTTCGGCAGCAGGTTCTCTCGCTGCTTATGCTCTCAAGATTACTGATGTCGATCCGATTGCCTATGGACTGTTGTTTGAGCGCTTTTTAAATCCTGAACGCATTTCCCTACCAGATATTGATATTGATTTTCCTGATCATAGAAGAGATGAGGTTATCTCCTATGTTCAACAACGTTATGGAAAGAAGCATGTTGCGCAAATTGTTACGTTTGGGACATTAGCTGCTAGAGCTGCGATTCGTGATGTTGGAAAGGTTCTAGAATTAGAGTCCTATATCATAGACCAACTTGCAAAAGAAATTCCAACGTCACCTGGAATGACATTGAGGAAAGCATTTGATAAAAACGAGAACCTCCAGAAGCTGTTAAAGCAATCATCAGCTGCTAAAGCTTTATTTGACCAAGCCCTAAAGGTCGAAGGATTGCCACGCCATGCATCCACTCATGCTGCGGGTGTTGTAATAAGTGCCAAGCCGTTAACAACATGTGTTGCCCTCCAAGCAGGTCAGGGGGAGATTCCCATCACTCAAGCGCCAATGGATGTTCTAGAACAGCTAGGCTTATTAAAGTTTGATTTTCTTGGATTACGTAATTTAACCATTTTAGAACGAATCGTTAAAATGGTTAAAGGTTATAAGGGAGAAAGTCTTGATTTACAACAGCTTCCTTTAGATGATACAAGAACCTTCCAGCTTCTAAGTAATGGCGATACAACGGGTGTGTTTCAATTAGAATCTGAGGGTATGAGACGAGTGTTAAAAAAACTAGCACCAAGTGAATTTGAAGATATAGTTGCTGTAAATGCATTATATCGTCCCGGTCCTATGGATTTTATTCCAGCCTACATTAGTGGCAAAAAAGGGGAAAAACAAATTGAATACCCACATCCTGATTTAGAAGAAATCCTGAATAAGACGTATGGTGTTATTGTTTATCAAGAACAAATTATGGAAATCGCTGCAAAATTGGCAGGTTTTTCATTAGCAGAATCTGATATATTAAGGCGTGCAATTAGCAAGAAAAAAAAGTCAGAGTTAGAAAATTATAAAGAGAAATTTGTTAGAGGAGCAGTAAATAAAGGGTATGAAGAAACCGTAGCTCAAGCTGTTTTTTCCTTTATTGAACGCTTTGCTAACTATGGGTTTAATCGAAGTCATGCCGTTGCTTATAGCATCATAAGCTATCAACTAGCTTATTTGAAGGTTTATTATCCTGAAGCATTTTATTCAGCCTTGCTCTCAAGTGTTTGGAATAACAAAGAAAAAGTGGCACAGTATTTAGTTGAAATAAAACAGGCTGGAATAAAGGTTTTGCCGCCCAGTATTAAAAAAAGCGGGGCACTCTTTGCAATTGAGAACGAAGCGATTCGATTTGGACTCCTTTCGATTGACCAAGTTGGTCTTAAAGCAATCACACATATAAAACAACTTCAAAAGGATAAACCCTTTAAAGATTTATATGATTTTTGTGTTCGAATCGACTTCCGTGTTGTAAGTAAGAGAGCCATTGAAAATTTAATTAAGGCTGGGGCAATGAATGAATTTGGTGTAGAACCCTCCTCCTTATTATTTTCGCTCGATTCAGCTATTGCCTTTGCAGAGAAAGTAAAAGCATTTCAGGAGGAGACAGAAGGGCTTTTTACACTTGATATTGATACACCTGAGTATGATATAGCAGAACCATTCACTATTCAGGAAAAACTAGATTATGAGCAAGAGGTCTTTGGATTTTATTTATCTGGTCATCCAATTGAGAGAATGGCACCGATATTAGAGGAATACGGGAGGCAGAAGATTAGTGATGCATTAAGAGAGCAAGGGGGTGTTCGAGTTGCAGGACTCGTTCAATCAGTAAGGAGAATTCAAACAAAAAAAGGAGATCCGATGGCCTTTGTCCAAATAGGTGATGAGACGGGGAAAATAGACTTGGTCATCTTTCCTACTGTTTGGAAAAGTGTGCATGAAGTGTGTCTTGAGGGGAAGCTTATTTTTATCAAAGGAAAAATAGATGAATCACGGGAACGAATTCAAGTAATTACTGAGCACGCTATTGCTGTTGAGAAGGTAATCGAAAATAATCAACAAACTGAAACCCTATTTTTACGAATCATTGCTTCGTATGACCGGAGTGAAATACTAGAGCAGCTTAAGAGAATATTAGCAGAATTCAAAGGAGACATACCTGTTGTTATTTATTATGAAGAGAAAAAGCAAACAGTTCGTTTAGAGCGGAGCTGGTATGTGAATGCAACATCAACTTGTCTTGAAACGTTAGAAAATCTTCTAGGAAAAGAGCATGTAGTCTTAAAGAATAGAAATGATGGTTAAGGTTTTTAAGGTGGCTAATAAGAAAATCGGCAGAAGTACTTGGCGAATGTCTGACAATTGTTTATAATATAGAGGTTTTAGTGGTCTGACCAGTGTGGCTAAGTAACCGTCTAGAAT
The DNA here is from genome assembly GCF_002156385.1 of Halalkalibacter urbisdiaboli. Lineage (GTDB taxonomy): Bacteria > Bacillota > Bacilli > Bacillales > Bacillaceae_D > Halalkalibacter_A > Halalkalibacter_A urbisdiaboli. The sequence goes on along the minus strand of NZ_MVJM01000002.1, from coordinate 407,558 downwards.
CTCTAGATGAACAACTGAATGATCAAACAGATAAAAAGGAGAGTGTCCGTTGATGCCAACGACAAGAGAGGAAGCCTTACATATTCATCGAGTTAATCAAGGAAAACTAGAATCAAAGTCGAAAGTACCAGTGAAAGATGCGAGAGACTTGAGTCTGGCATACTCGCCAGGGGTTGCGGAGCCATGTAAAGAGATTTTTGAGGATGTTGAAACAGTTTATGAATATACGATGAAAGGGAATATGGTTGCTGTCGTTAGTAATGGTACGGCTGTTTTAGGGTTAGGAAACATTGGACCTGAAGCATCGTTACCTGTTATGGAAGGAAAAGCGGTTCTCTTTAAGTCTTTTGCAGGTGTAGATGCATTTCCAATTTGCTTACGTACGACGGATGTTGACCAAATAGTAGAAACGGTAAAATTATTAGAGCCTACATTTGGTGGTGTTAATCTAGAAGATATTGCAGCACCTAGCTGCTTTGAAATCGAGGAACGTCTAAAAAAGGAAACGAATATTCCAATCTTCCATGATGACCAACATGGAACAGCTATTGTTACAATGGCTGGCTTAATTAATGCTTTAAAGCTGACTGGAAAAGCATTGTCAGAAATAAAGGTTGTTGCAAATGGTGCAGGTTCTGCTGGAATTGCAATTATTAAACTGATGAAGCGTATGGGTGTTGGCGACATTATTATGTGCGATTCTAAAGGTGCTATCTTTGATGGTCGTACATACGGTATGAACAGTGTCAAGGATGAGGTTGCAGCGTTTACAAATCGTGAACGAAAAGAAGGAAGCTTAGCTGATGTCATTAAGGGGACAGATGTATTTGTTGGTGTATCTGTTGCTGGTTCGTTAACGAAAGAGATGATTGAAAGCATGAATCCTGATCCGATTATTTTTGCAATGGCTAATCCAGTTCCAGAGATTATGCCTGAGGAGGCAAAGGAAGCAGGCGCAAGTGTTATCGGTACAGGACGCTCTGATTTTCCAAATCAGGTGAATAATGTTCTGGCATTTCCTGGGATTTTCCGCGGTGCGTTAGACGTTCGTGCAACACATATTAACGAGGAAATGAAAGTAGCTGCCGTTTATGCTATTGCAGAATTAGTAGAGGAGTCAGAATTAACTCCTGATTATGTTATTCCAGCGCCTTTTGATCCACGAGTTGCTCCAGCTGTAGCAGCAGCAGTAGCGAAAACAGCAATGGAAACAGGAGTAGCCCGGAAGAAGGTTGATCCTGAAGCTATTGCTGAAAAAACGCGTAAGCTTGCAATTATTGAAAGTAATTGATATTGGCGCGAACATGAGGAGAGGCCGAGATGTCGGAACAGCCAAAAAGGTATCTTGAAATAATAAATGAGATTAATCAAATTGTTCATGACGATAAGTTAACGAGCGGAGATAAGCTCCCATCAGAGCGCGAACTAAGTGACCGTCTTCAGGTTGGGCGTTCTTCTGTTCGTGAAGCTTTAAGAGCATTAGAATTGCTTGATTTAATCGAGACAAGACGCGGTGAGGGAACCTATATTAAACCAATAGGTTCCTATCGTCTTGTCAATGTTATTTTATCTTTTTTATTAAAAGATGATGAAGCAAGGAAGGATTTAGCGGAAACAAGGCGAATTGTTGAACTTGAAGCGTTACGGCTAGCGTGTGAAAGAATCACTATCCCTACGTTAGAAACTCTATTTTTGCTCATTAATCAGTCAAAAGATGAATGGGAAAACGGAGACATTCCGTTTGAAGAGGACTATATGTTCCATAAAACCATTGTTGAGGCTTCACAAAATCGGCTTTTATTAAACTTGTGGATTTCTCTTGTTGAATATAATAAAGTGGCTTTAAAGGAATCTCTTGAACGGGAGGGACGCCCGGAACTATCGATTCGTGAGCATGAGGAGATAGTATATGCTATTCAACGTAAAGAAAGAGAAGCGGCAGTTTCTTCAATGAGGAAACATCTTGAAAACAGTAGGTTTTAGACAAAGGAATGTGGCATTCATATTACTTAAAAGGGTAACAGGTTGTACTATTTTTAAAAAGATGACATAAGCTTATAAAACATGACGCTTAAGCTAGTGAGGTGTAGAAATGCTTAAGGATTTTTTTGTGAAAAAGAAACGATACGCTACAATTCCTTCAGAGCGAGCAAAGCAAGAAGTGCCAGAAGGACTAATGACAAAATGTCCATCGTGTCGAACAATTATGTATACGAAAGAATTGAAAAAGAATTTACAAGTTTGTGATTCATGTGGACATCATTTTCGGATGAATGCGTACGAACGAATGAATAGTTTATTTGATGAAGGTACTTTTGTCGAATTCGATAAAGAAATGATCGGTGAGAATCCACTAGATTTCCCAACATATGAAGAAAAGCTTGAAGCCGATCGGAAAAAGACAAAGTTAAATGAGGCAATCGTAACTGGGGAAGGAACAATCAATGATTTTCCAGTCGTTGTTGCTGTTATGGATGCTCGTTTCCGCATGGGAAGCATGGGTTCGGTTGTCGGTGAAAAAATTACACGTGCAATTGAACTGGCGATTGATAAAGGCTATCCATTTATTCTCTTTTCTGCTTCTGGGGGAGCTCGTATGCAGGAGGGGGTATTAAGCTTAATGCAAATGGCAAAGACGAGTGCAGCCTTGCAAAAGCTGAGTCACGAAGGTGGACTGTTCATTTCTATAATGACCCATCCTACGACTGGTGGCGTTTCCGCAAGTTTTGCTTCTTTAGGTGATTATAATTTCGCAGAACCGAAGGCGCTTATTGGCTTTGCGGGACGACGGATTATTGAACAAACCATTCGTCAAGAACTACCAGAAGATTTTCAAACGGCTGAATTTTTACTTAAGCATGGTCAACTCGACCGCGTGGTTTCTCGCCTTGAGATGAAAGAGACGTTAACAAAAATATTAGACATCCATCATGTGTCATAAGGAGGTGTAAACAATGCCGACAGATTTAGGTTTTGAAAAACCAATTGTTGAACTAAGAAATAAAATTAGTGAACTCCGTTCGTTTACAGAGGAAAAAGAAATTGATCTGTCTGACGAAATAAAGAAATTAGAGAGACGGCTTCAGCAGCTAGAAAAGGAAATTTACGGAAATCTCCAACCTTGGGAGCGTGTTCAAATTGCGCGTCACAGTGAGCGTCCAACGACATTAGATTATATTGAGCATTTGTTTACGGACTTCTTAGAGATGCACGGCGACCGTTTATACGGCGATGACGCAGCAATCGTCGGTGGAATTGCAAAATACAAAGGAATGCCGGTTACTGTTATTGGACATCAACGTGGAAAAGACACAAAGGAGAACATTCACCGGAATTTTGGAATGCCTCATCCAGAAGGGTATCGAAAAGCACTTAGACTAATGAAGCAAGCCGAGAAGTTTAATCGACCAGTAATTTGTTTTATTGATACTAAAGGTGCTTATCCAGGAAAAGCTGCTGAAGAAAGAGGGCAAAGTGAGGCGATCGCTAGAAACCTTCTAGAAATGGCAGGCTTAACGGTTCCGATTGTTTGTATTGTGATTGGTGAAGGAGGAAGTGGCGGAGCGTTAGCACTCGGTGTTGGTGATCATATTCATATGCTTGAGAATTCGACGTATTCTGTTATTTCGCCGGAAGGAGCAGCTGCTTTACTTTGGAAGGATGCTTCCTTAGCGCAGAAAGCAGCAGAGACAATGAAAATCACAGCTCCAGACTTAAAAGAACTAGGCGTTATTGATGAGATTATCCGTGAAATTAAGGGTGGTGCTCATCGTGATATCGCTGAACAGTCAAAGCTGATTGACGAAGTGCTAGAAATGTCTCTTCATGAATTAAAAAAACGTTCGAAAGATGAGTTAATTAATAAAAGGTATGAAAAATATAAAAATATCGGACAATATACATATGTAACCGATATCAATGCTGTTAATTAAGGAAAAAGTGCTTCTTTTTAAATAAGAAGCACTTTTTGTTTTGTGATGAACTGTATTGTGTTTACAGCGCTAAAGTGGTATTTTAAAAAAATGAGAGCAAAATAATCCATTGAATTGTTGAAAATACCCGTTTATTTTTTATGATTTGTGAAAAAGTAAACGAGGTTTTACTACATAAGTATTTTTTGAACGTTTTAAGGAGGTATAGTAATGAAAAGAATTGGTGTATTAACAAGTGGTGGGGACTCACCTGGAATGAATGCAGCCATTCGTGCAGTTGTAAGAAAAGCTATTTACCATGATATTGAGGTTTATGGTATTTACTACGGGTATGCAGGCATGATTGCCGGAGATATTAAAAAGATGGAGTTAGGATCTGTTGGTGACATTATCCACCGTGGAGGAACGATGCTTTACACAGCACGCTGTGAGGAGTTCAAAACGCTTGAAGGACAGAAAAAAGGGATTGAGCAATTAAAGAAGTTTGGAATTGAAGGGCTTGTTGTTATTGGGGGAGACGGTTCATACCGTGGTGCCCAAAAATTAACCGAGCATGGTTTTCCTACTATCGGAGTTCCTGGTACAATTGATAATGATATTCCTGGTACTGATTTTACAATCGGTTTTGATACGGCTCTAAATACAGTCATTGATGCGATTGACAAAATTCGTGATACAGCAACGTCTCATGAACGTACTGTTATAGTTGAGGTTATGGGGCGTCATGCGGGTGATTTAGCTCTATGGTCAGGGTTGGCAGACGGTGCAGAAACCATCATTATCCCAGAAGCAGGTTATGAAATGGAGCAAATTGTAAACCGTCTGCAGCGAGGGATGGATAGAGGAAAGAAGCATAGTATTATCATTGTTGCCGAAGGTGCAGATAACGGATTTGATTTCAGCAAGAAATTAAGTGAAGCAACAAATATGGAAACTCGTGTAACTGTATTAGGACACGTACAACGTGGCGGGTCTCCATCAGCCTTTGACCGTGTATTGGCAAGTCGTCTTGGAGCAAAAGCAGTTGACCTACTTTTAGATGGAAAAGCAGGGGTAACTGTTGGAATCCAAAATAATAAATTAGTCTATCATGATATTAATGAGGCATTGTCAAAACCTCATGAAATTGACTTGGAAATGTATAAGCTCTCTCAAGAGCTATCGATTTAAAGGGCAGCACATTGTTGCCTTTACATAAATTAAAGCGATAACAACTTTAACAAAAAATAGATAAAATACGAAAACTAGGGAAACGATTAGGAGGCAGTTATGCGAAAAACAAAAATAGTCTGTACGATTGGTCCTGTAAGTGAAAGTGTTGAAATGCTAATGGAATTAATGGAAGCTGGAATGAATGTTTGTCGATTGAATTTCTCACATGGTGATTTTGAAGAGCATGGAAATCGGATTAAAAATATTCGAGAAGCTTCCGAGCGTACTGGAAAATCAGTTGCAATTCTTTTAGATACAAAAGGTCCTGAAATCCGTACACAAACGTTAGATGGGGGCGTCGCTGAGTTAAAGGCAGGCGAAGAGTTAATTATTAGCATGAATGAAGTAGTTGGGAATGAGAAAAAAATCTCAATTACATATCCAGGTCTAGTTAATGACGTAACACCAGGTTCCAAAATTCTCTTAGATGATGGACTCATTGGCTTAGAAGTGGTTGAAGTTCGCTCAGAAGAGATTGTAACAAAAATCTTAAACAGTGGAACTCTTAAAAATAAAAAAGGTGTTAACGTTCCAAATGTAAGTGTTAAGTTACCTGGTATTACAGAAAAGGATGCTGCTGATATTAAATTCGGTATTGAACAAGGTGTAGACTTTATCGCAGCTTCATTCGTACGTCGCGCATCAGATGTTTTAGAAATCCGCGAGCTATTAGAGCGTCACAATGCAACAAATATTGATATTATCCCTAAGATTGAAAATCAAGAAGGTGTAGACAATATCGATGAAATCCTTGAGGTATCAGATGGATTAATGGTTGCACGTGGAGATCTAGGTGTAGAAATCCCAGCAGAAGAAGTTCCTCTTGTGCAAAAGGATTTAATTAAAAAATGTAATGCTGTTGCGAAACCTGTTATCACAGCAACACAAATGCTTGATTCTATGCAGCGCAATCCTCGCCCGACAAGAGCTGAAGCAAGTGATGTAGCGAATGCAATTTTTGACGGTACAGATGCCATTATGTTGTCTGGAGAAACAGCTGCGGGTGATTACCCAATTGAAGCTGTTAAAACGATGAATAGCATTGCAACAAGAACGGAAGAAGCATTGAATTACGAGGCAATTTTAAGAAGAAAAGTGAAAGAAGCAAACATGTCCATTACTAGTGCAATTGGACAATCTGTAGCATACACAGCTTCGAATTTGAGTGCAGCTTCAATTTTAACGGCTACTGAAAGTGGTTATACAGCACGTATTGTTTCAAAATACCGCCCACAGTCTCCAATTGTAGCAGTTACAAGTACAGAAGCAGCATTTCGTAAATTAAACCTTGTTTGGGGCGTTACTCCTGTTCTTGGAAACAGAGGAAATACAACGGATGAAATGCTTCAAACAACAGTTGACTCGGCTGTGAACTCAGGGAATATTAAGCAAGGTGACTTAGTTGTTATTACGGCTGGTGTTCCAGTTAACGAATCAGGTACAACAAACCTAATGAAGGTTCACGTTATTGGCGAAGTCGTGGCAAAAGGGCAAGGAATTGGACGTCGCTCTGCATCAGGACAGGTTGTAATTGCTCGTAATGCAGCTGAAGCGAATGAAAAAGTAAATGAAAATTCGATTCTAGTCACATACAGTACGGATAAAGATATGATTCCTGCATTTGAAACAGCGGCAGCTGTTATAACAGAAGAAGGTGGATTAACATCACATGCAGCGGTAGTAGGTGTAAGCTTAAGTAAGCCAGTTATCGTTGGTGTAGAAGGCGCTCTAACGAAGTTTAAAGAGGGCGAAGACATAACTGTTGATAGTGCACGTGGCCATATTTACAGAGGTCATGCAAGTGTATTATAATTATTTTTAAAAGGAGAAGGGATAACCTTCTCCTTTTTTTACAAAGTTAAGAGGATAAATTTGCAGGCGCTGTAAATGAGGAGAGAGTAATGTTCAGATTATTATTATTGCTTATCATTGTTGTCCCAGCATTAGAGATTGCGGTATTACTTTTGTCTGGGCAAGTAATCGGACTATGGCCAACGATTTCACTAATTCTCTTAACTGGAGTTTTAGGAGCTTGGTTGGCTAAAAAGGAAGGGCTGCAAACAATGCGTCTTGCACAGCTCCAAGCAGGTAGAGGTGAAATACCAAGTGGGGTTGTATTAGATGGGCTCTGCATTTTGGTAGGTGGAGTTGTATTATTAACACCTGGTTTTATTACAGATGCTCTCGGCTTTTTCTTACTTATTCCACAAACTAGAACGATTGCAAAGGCATTTTTATTAAGGTTATTTGATCGGATGATTAAAAGTGGGAATTTTATTATTTTAAAAAGACATTAAACCGCTAGCCCAGATACTAGCGGTTTTTTGTGTTGTTTTGATCTGTAATGTAAACCCATAAATCGGTCAAGACACCAGTACAATAAATGGTCCGAACTAGAATAAACAATACTGGACCGATAAAAAGACCTGCTAGTTGAAATAACTGGAACCCGATAAATATTGAAATCAACATAGCTAGAGGCTCGATACCAATTGAAGCTGACAGGACTCTCGGTTCAAAAACTTGGCGCTGTATAAGAACGATACAATATAAAATCGCGATGCCACTCGCTAACTGTGTATCACCAGTTAAAAAGCTATATGCAATCCAAGGCAGAAAAATAAGGCCTGTTCCTAAATAAGGGATAAGATCAACAAACGCAATAATGAGCGCAGTTGTGATGGGGTATTTAATATCTAAAAATAGAAAGCCAATTAATACGATCAAACAGGTCATTGATATTAAGAGAAATTGTCCCCGTATATAACCAAAAAATGCATTCTTTATATCATAGAGAATCGTATGGGTCCGAAGGTAGATTAAATTAGGAACCACTTTTTTAAATAGCTTCGTTAGTTTATGCCAATCCTTACTTATAAAAAAGGTTGATAGCAATGAAAAAATAAAAACCGTAGCTAGGTTAGGCAAAGAGATAAGTAGCTGTGACAAGGAATGTAACAAGGACTGAATAGAATGGCTTGCTGTTTCTGTTAACTGCGTAGTAAATGCTTTAACAGATGATAACACCGTCTCTTGTTGCTGCTGATCAAGTGTGGCAAAAAGGGCCATTAATTGTTCAACAATTGGAAAGATCTTTGTGAAAAAAAGCTGTTCAACACCTTCCCGCATCGAATAAAGATGAACCGGAATTGTAGATGCTAAATAGGAAGAGCCGGCAATTATTTCGGCAATTAAGAAAGTCATAAAACCGCTAATCAGAAGAATGAGCATAAGTAGACTAACTAGAACAGCTAATGTACGATTAAAATGAACATAACGCTCCAAAAAAGAAACGAGAGGGTTAATCAGAAAAGCAAGTGCAAAACCGATAAGAAACGGATAAGCTAATGTAAATAGAAGATAGCAACTAGCTAAAGTTAGTAAAAAGCACATAATAACGATGAACGAACGAAAAATAGGCTTCCAATTACTGAAAGGCATCACGCTCCTCCTTTCGATTAAGCAGTCTCCTGTTAAGTCTATGAATAAAATTGGACAGACATGTTGAAAAGATTTATTTTCATAGACAAGAAGCTAGATTCTTCACATAAAGCTAAAGGTGACTGCATACTTTTATTGGCATATTGTAAGATGTAAGAGGAAATAATCTAAATATCAGTCAGGAATTCGATGTGCTTTTCGTCAGATAACAGAAGTTAGTACGTGAGTTGTGGTAGAAAATATATCATGATTATCGTTCGACAAAATACTACGGTCTTGGCGGAATATTCAAAACTATGATATGCTTATGAGGATTGCTACGGAGGAAGGTTGGGTACTATACTTTGATTTCACAGTCAACGTTATTCATGCTGATTTTATTGATCGTTGCACTCATTGCAAAAAACCAGTCTCTTCTCGTTGCTATCCTGTTCCTGCTTTTCATAAAATGGGTGGGTTTAGGAGATAAAGCTTTTCCGCTTTTTCAGCAAAAGGGAATTAACATTGGTGTTACGGTAATTACGATTGCAGTGTTAACGCCAATTGTTACTGGTGAGATCGGTTTTAAACAGCTAGGCGAGGCAGTACGATCTTCTTATGCTTGGATAGCATTAGCTTCAGGTATCCTTGTTGCCATCATTGCAGCAAGCGGGATTGATTTATTAAAGCATGATCCCCATATTACGGCAGCATTGGTATTTGGAACCATTCTGGCGGTTGCTCTGTTTAATGGGGTAGCGGTAGGTCCACTTATTGGTGCTGGAATTGCTTATTTAGCTATGAGGGTGGTCGAATTTATTGCCAATCTAGGTAGCTAATAGGCTTTTATGTGCGAAAATGCTAAATCTCCTGCAAATCTTAAAGTTTTTGTGAACATTATTCATTCACAAACGTTGAGAAACTGTTTATAATGAAGTTTGGATGTTCCTTCCTACATAGCTCTTACATTTCGGCTTTTTTTAGAAATGTAAGCATTTACTATATCGCAGGAATGATACTAAGGGGAAAAGGAGAGGTTAAACGTGAGTACAACTCGTGGTCTAGAAGGTATTGTTGCAACAACGTCAAGTGTAAGTTCTATTATTGAAAGTGTCCTAACATATCAAGGGTTTGATATTGATGATTTGGCAGATAACGCGAGTTTTGAAGAGGTTATATATCTTCTTTGGAACGGACGCTTACCAAAGTCAGATGAATTACGTCAATTAGCTGAAGATCTTGCAAAATATGCTGAAATTCCAAGCGGAATCATCGAGCAGATGAAATCTTACCCAATTGATAAAGTTCATCCGATGGCTGCGTTACGTACAGCTATTTCAGGTCTCGCTTTATTTGATGAAAATGCAGATGTTATGGAAGAAGAGGCAAACCACGTAAAGGCACTTAAGCTTCAAGCGCAAATCCCTACGATTGTGACAGCGTTTTCTCGTATCCGTGATGGAAAAGACCCAGTTGCTCCTCGAAAGGACTTAGGTTTCGCAGCTAATTTTCTTTATATGCTTAATGGCGAAGAGCCAGATGAGATTGCTGTAAATGCTTTTAATAAAGCACTTGTGCTTCATGCTGACCATGAGTTAAATGCTTCGACGTTTACAGCTCGTGTCTGTGTTGCTACATTATCTGATGTATATTCAGGAATTACTTCAGCCATCGGCGCATTAAAGGGCCCTCTTCACGGTGGTGCAAATGAAGCTGTTATGAAGATGCTAATGGAAATTGGTGATGTTGATAACGTTGAGCCATATATTCGTAAAGCACTTGATAACAAAGAAAAAATTATGGGCTTTGGTCACCGTGTTTATAAAAATGGCGACCCACGTGCAAAGCACCTTAAAGAAATGTCAAAACGTCTTACTGAAATTACTGGCGAAACGAAATGGTATGAAATGTCAATTAAAATTAATGATATGGTAACGGGAGAAAAAGGTTTATTACCTAATGTTGATTTTTATTCTGCAAGTGTTTACCATAGTCTCGGAATTAAACATGATTTATTCACACCGATTTTCGCAATTAGTCGTACATCAGGTTGGTTAGCTCATATTTTAGAGCAGTATAGCAATAACAGACTAATTCGTCCGCGTGCAGAATATGTTGGACCACAAAAGCAAAAATATGTTCCGATTGAACAACGCTAATTAGCGTACACTAGGAGGGGGTATCTCTCCTTGTACATAAATGGGTAAGTAAAGAGCTACTTAAAAATTTAGGAGGTAAATGTTTATGTCAAACGGTGAAGTAATTAAAGTTAATAATGGTGTACTGGATGTACCGAATAATCCAATCATTCCTTATATCGAAGGGGACGGTATTGGACCTGATATTTGGGCTGCGGCTTCTCGCGTAATGGATGCAGCAGTAGAAAAAGCTTATAATGGTGAAAAGAAAATTGTCTGGAAAGAAATTCTTGCTGGTGAAAAAGCATTCAACGAAACAGGAAGCTGGTTACCAGATGAAACATTAGAAGCTGTTCGTGAATACATGATCGCAATTAAAGGTCCTTTAACAACGCCAATCGGTGGGGGAATTCGTTCATTAAACGTAGCACTTCGTCAAGAGCTTGACCTATACACTTGCTTACGTCCAGTTCGTTATTTCCAAGGTGTACCATCACCAGTAAAACGTCCTGAAGATACAGATATGGTTATCTTCCGTGAAAACTCTGAAGATATTTATGCTGGAATCGAATATCAAGCTGGTTCAGATGAAGTAAAGAAATTAATCTCTTTCTTACAAAATGAACTAGGTGCAACGAAAATTCGTTTCCCAGAAACTAGTGGTATCGGTATTAAGCCTGTTTCTCAGGAAGGAACAGACCGACTAGTTCGTGCAGCAATTCAATATGCTTTAGATGAAGGTCGTAAGAGTGTAACGCTTGTTCATAAAGGAAATATCATGAAATTTACTGAAGGTTCTTTCAAGAACTGGGGTTATGAATTAGCAGAAAAGGAATTTGGCGATAAAGTATTTACATGGGCACAATACGATAAAATCGTTGAAGCTGAAGGTAAAGATGCAGCGAACAAAGCACAAGCTGACGCTGAAGCTGCTGGAAAAATCATCGTAAAAGATTCAATCGCTGATATCTTCTTACAACAAATCTTAACTCGTCCAAAAGAGTTCGATGTTGTAGCAACAATGAATTTAAATGGAGATTATATTTCTGATGCATTAGCAGCACAAGTTGGTGGTATCGGAATCGCTCCAGGAGCAAACATTAACTATGATTCAGGTCATGCTATCTTTGAAGCTACTCACGGTACAGCGCCTAAGTATGCTGGTTTAGATAAAGTTAACCCATCTTCTGTTCTTCTTTCAGGTGAACTTATGCTTCGTCACCTTGGATGGAACGAAGCTGCTGACTTAATTATGGCTTCTATGGATAAAACAATCGCAAGCAAGGTTGTTACTTACGATTTTGCTCGTCTAATGGACGGCGCAACAGAAGTTTCTTGCTCTGGATTTGCAAGTGAACTAATTAAAAACCTTTAAGATTTAAATAAGACATTTGCTGGTATTGATTTTATTCATACCAGCAAATGTTGATTTTATTCACACCAGCAAATGAATTATTGATAACCATTCTAAGTGGGAGAGTGAATAGACGATGGCAATTAAACGTAGAAAGATTTCAGTTATTGGCGGCGGCTTTACTGGGGCAACGACAGCTCTTATGGTAGCTCAAAAAGAACTTGGTGATGTTGTATTAGTTGATATTCCTCAAATGGAAGACCCAACAAAAGGAAAAGCGTTGGATATGCTTGAATCAACTCCAGTTCAAGGCGTAGATGTAAACGTTACAGGTACATCAAGCTATGAAGATACAAAGGATTCTGATGTTGTTGTTATTACAGCTGGAATTGCACGTAAGCCTGGTATGAGTCGTGATGATTTAGTTAGCACAAATGCTGGCATCATGAAAGCTGTTACGAAAGAAGTTGTTAAATATTCTCCAAATTGTTATATCATCGTCTTAACAAACCCTGCTGATGCAATGACGTATACAGTATACAAGGAATCAGGATTCCCGAAAAACCGTGTTATCGGGCAATCAGGTGTTCTTGATACGGCACGTTTCCGTACGTTTGTAGCACAGGAGCTCAACCTTTCTGTAGAAGATATTACTGGATTCGTGTTAGGTGGTCACGGTGATGACATGGTACCACTTATCCGTTACTCTGCAGCTGGTGGAGTTCCACTTACAAAGTTAATCCCTCAAGAGCGTATTGATGCAATTGTTGAACGTACACGTAAAGGTGGCGGTGAAATTGTTGCCCTCCTTGGAAACGGCAGTGCATACTATGCACCAGCTGCATCTCTTACACAAATGGTTGAAGCGATCCTTAAAGATAAAAAGCGTGTAATCCCTACAATTGCTTATCTTGAAGGTGAGTATGGCTATGAAGATTTGTACTTAGGTGTTCCAACTATTCTTGGTGGAGATGGAATTGAAAAAGTAATCGAATTAGACTTAACGGAAGAAGAAAAGACACAATTGGCTAAATCCGTTGATTCTGTTCGCTCTGTTATGCAAGCTCTTCCATCCGAATAATAATCTAAATAAAAAACTCCTCCCTACTATTGTTGAAGGGAGGAGTTTTTTGATAAAAGAAACTCGATGTCTACGATTTTGACAATTATGTAAATTTTGGTTGGTATTTTTGGTATACTTAACAAAGAGATAGAGAAAAGTTAATTGAAGGTCATTGATGAATCGTTTAATATTGTCTCAGATTAGAGTGGAGGATGAAGAATGTCGCAGCGATTGCTAGTTGTAGACGATGAACAGTCAATTGTAACGCTCTTACAATTTAATCTTGAAAAGGCAGGATATGAGGTTCAAACGGCCATGGATGGAAAGCGTGGCTTAGAATTAGCACAGTCCACATCATTTGATTTAATTGTGCTTGATTTGATGCTTCCTGAAATTGATGGCTTGGATGTTTGTAAACAACTACGTCAAAATCAAGTTTTTACACCAATTTTAATGTTAACTGCTAAAGACGATGAATTTGACAAAGTGCTTGGCCTTGAACTTGGTGCAGATGATTATATGACCAAGCCGTTTAGCCCACGTGAAGTTGTTGCAAGGGTACGAGCTATTTTGAGGAGAAGCTCACAGCAACCAGGTCATTCAGAAGTGAAAGAGCAAGTAACGAACCCTTCGATGATTTCATTTGGGGAAGTTGAAATTTACCCGGAGAATTATGAAGTATTTTATCAAAAACAAGCTTTAGAGCTTACGCCAAAGGAGTTCGAGTTACTCCTTTATTTAGCGAACCACAAAGGTCGAGTGCTAACTCGGGATCAGCTATTAAATGCAGTTTGGAACTATGAATTTGTTGGTGATACAAGAATTGTTGACGTACATATAAGTCACTTAAGGGAAAAAATCGAGCCAAATACGAAAAAACCAATTTACATTAAAACGATTCGCGGTTTAGGCTATAAGCTTGAGGAGCCTCAACTACATGTTTAAACTTCGCATTCGGTTTATCTTTGCCGTATTGTCGATTACATTTATTGTGTTAGTTAGTTTAGGAATTGTCATAGGTCAGCTCTATGAGGACTTTTATTTGGACAATTTTACAGAACGGTTAAAAAAAGAAGCTGAACTTGTAGCTTTTACTCTTGAATCGAATGGAATTGAAGAATCGACTATCCAAACATTAACCGAAAAAATAAGTGCTCGTCTTGATGCTCGTCTAACAATTATATTAGAGGATGGGACGGTCATTGGAGAGTCTGAAGTCGATCCGACTACGATGGATAATCATTATGAACGACCTGAATTAACGGAAGTACGCCTAGGCAATGATGGTGTTGAAACTAGGTATAGTACAACTGTTGGTGCCGAGATGCTCTATTATGCTGTACCTATGTTAAATGCAGAGGGCCAGCTTTTTGGTTACGCACGTCTAGGATTAGCAATGACAACTTTAGATGTTATGAAACAAAAAATTTGGGGAATTATTACCGCAAGTTTTGCTGTCGGTTTCTTTATCATTATGATAGTTACTTATCGTGTGACCGATCAAATGATTCGTCCGATAGAAAATGTTACGACGATTGCTAATGAGCTAGCAGAAGGTAATTTCAAGGCAAGAGCATCAGAGGGAAAGCAGGACGAAATTGGTCAAATGACCCGCTCAATGAATGTACTGGCCTATAATTTAGAACAGATTACGAATCGTAATCAAGCTCAGCAGGAGCGGATGGAAACATTAATTGAAAATATGGGTAGTGGGTTAATCCTTATTAATTCAAGAGGGGATATCACACTCATTAACCGAACATGTCAGCATATTTTTCAGGAGAATACGGATTTATGGCTTAACCATCTTTATCATGATGTGATTAAGCATAAAGAGATTATTAAAATCGTTCAAACTATTCTCCTTACAGAAGATAAGCAGAGAAAGCAAATCCATTTCCCAATTAATCTGGAAATTAGGCATTTCGATGTATACGGTGCACCAGTTATTAGTAATAATGGTATCGTCAAGGGGATCGTTCTTGTGTTTCATGATATAACGGAGTTAAAGAAGTTAGAGCAGGTTCGTAAAGACTTTGTAGCCAATGTTTCTCATGAGTTAAAGACGCCAGTGACTTCAATTAGAGGTTTTTCGGAAACTTTACTAGATGGCGCAATGGAAGAACCAGAGCTTCGAGAAAAGTTTATCAATATTATTTGGAAGGAAAGTGAGCGTCTCCAAGGGTTAATTCATGATTTACTTGAATTGTCGAAAATCGAACAAAGTTATTTTAAACTAAATTGGCAACCGACGGATTTAGGTGAAATAGTGTCAGATGTGTTCATGATTTTATCTGAGAAATCGGAGAAAAAAGGGATTAGTCTCGAGCTACGAGCAGAAGGGAACTTTGAATTAGACGGTGATCCAGAACGTTTAAAGCAAATCATTATTAACCTTGTTAATAATGGAATCATGTACACTCCATCAGGTGGAACGGTGCTTATTCAATTAGAGGAAACCGAGGAATTGATTGAACTTCAGGTGAGTGATACAGGGATTGGAATTAGTGAACAAGAATTACCACGAATTTTCGAACGCTTCTATCGTGTAGATAGGGCAAGAAGCAGAAACTCTGGCGGAACAGGTTTAGGTTTAGCCATTGTTAAACATTTAGTGGAAGCTCATCATGGTAAAATCAATGTTGAGAGTAAAATAGGTGAAGGAACGAGATTTATTATTCAGTTTAAGCGTAAGCATGAAGAGGAATGGTATCTATCGTAGACGATTGATAATCTTTACAAAATATTTACATGGTGTTTATGTGCTGTTAACGTAGTTGTTTTAATATAACTATGAACGGTTCATCAATGCCGCGTGGTCAAACTGTTTCTACTCATCCCTTCAGTTTGGCTACAAAACCCTTTGTTAGGACGAGAGCCCCCCTTAGCTTTCGTCCTTTTTTTACTGTAAATTTTTTTCCTTTCATCCGCCCTGCTCACAATTGTTTTGTACTATAATGTAAAAGTGAGTGCCATTAATCGATGAAACCTAATTATGTCAAGATTCGTAGATTAATAGGGAAGTAAAAAGAAAGAGGGGATGACATGTTAACGATTAAACAATTAATCATCGGCTTCCTGTCTCTAATCGGTATTGTAATTCTTGGTTTGTTTCTTGCAACAGGCTGGTACACTGTCGATGAATCAGAGCAGGCCGCACTTATTACCTTTGGTAAGGTTGATGAAACAATAGCAGAGCCAGGATTGAAATTTAAAATGCCATGGCCGATTCAGCGGGTTGAAATTTTATCAAGAAGTACGTTCAACCTCCAAGTAGGGTACAACGAAGAAAATGGAGAAGTGGTTGAATTTACGGATGAAGCAAAAATGATTACAGGAGATGAAAACATTCTGTATGCTGATTTAGCAGTACAGTGGCGTATTACTAATCCAGAACAGTACTTATATAGTACTCAT
This sequence comes from Halalkalibacter urbisdiaboli, assembly GCF_002156385.1. Lineage (GTDB taxonomy): Bacteria > Bacillota > Bacilli > Bacillales > Bacillaceae_D > Halalkalibacter_A > Halalkalibacter_A urbisdiaboli. Next base: position 391,022 of record NZ_MVJM01000002.1, on the reverse strand, counting down.
AATCCAGAAATAGTTCTTTATAATGCGACATCGGCTTCCTTACGTGGCGTAATCGGAAGCTCGAATATTGATGAAGCCCTTACGGATCAACGACCAGAAATTGAAAAACGAGTGTTTGAAAACCTGGTCGAGTTATTAGAAACCTATCAAATTGGAATTAGCATTCAGGATGTCAAACTACAGGATGTTGAGTTACCAACAGAAGAAGTCCGTCGTGCTTTTACGGAGGTAACAGATGCTCGCGAGGAGCGTTTGACGAAAATAAATGAAGCAAACAAGTATAAAAATCAAAAAATGAACGAAGCTGAAGGCGAAAAGGATGCGATCATGTCGAGAGCAGAAGGTACGAAAATTGAACGGATTGAACGTGCCCGTGGGGATGTTGCTAAATTTAATGCATTATATGATGAGTATCTTGTAAATCCTGAGGTAACAAGACAACGTCTCGTTCTTGAAACATTAGAAAACGTTTTACCAAATACAGAAATTTACATTATGGATAGTAATAATAATGATACAGTTAGTTATTTACCGATTCGTCCGATTGAAAGACGGCCAGAGGCAGCACCTGAAGGGGGGACGAACTAAATGAGCGATCAGAATATTGTTGATATTAATGAACGGCGCCCAAATGAAGACTGGCGAAAATATGTAAAGCTTGGACTAGTTGCCTTTATAATGATTGTGTTATTAGCAACGATTATTAGCAATCTTTTTATCGTTGAACAAGGGGAATATAAGATTGTCCGCCAATTTGGTGAGGTTGTAAGAATTGAGGAAGAACCTGGATTGAGCTATAAAATTCCATTTATCCAGTCAGTCACAACGTTACCAAAATATCAAATGGTTTATGATATTCCACCAGCAGAAATAAATACAAAGGATAAAAAGCGAATGCTAGCTGATCATTACGCCGTATGGAAAATTGATAGTCCACTCTTAATGATTTCTAATGCGAGAACATTGCAAAACGCAGAAGCGATTATGGGGGAATTGATCTTTTCAGCGATACGTGCAGAATTAGGTCAGTTGAATTTTGACGAAATTATTAATGAAGAAACATCCTCTCGAGGAAGCTTTAATGAATTAGTACTTGAACGAGTGAATGAGGCTTTATCACGTAATCAATATGGTATTGTTCTAACGGATGTCCGCATGAAACGAACGGATTTACCAGAGGAAAATGAACAAGCGGTGTATCGCCGAATGATTTCAGAGCGGCAATCAACAGCTCAGGAATATTTATCTCAAGGGGATGCGGAAGCAAATCGAATACGTGCAACGACGGACCGAAATGTAAAGGAAATTATTTCAACTGCGAATGCTGATGCAAATGAAATAATCGGGGAAGGGGAAGCTGAGGCAGCGCGAATTTATAATGATTCGTTTGGTCAAGACCCAGACTTTTATCAATTGTATCGTACACTTCAATCCTATGAAACGACGATAGATGATGAAACGGTGATCGTTCTTCCTTCAGATTCACCTTACGCACGTATTTTAATGGGGTATTTAGATTAATGATTTAATTCATTGAATAATAGGGGGACCTATAAGGTGAATGAACCTTTGGGTCGCCCTTTTTCTCAATTTTAGATCAATATGCTACAATAAAAGCGTTCATATAAGAGATTGCGATTCATTATTACATAGGGAGGAGCCTTTCCATTGAAAAAGCTCATTTTAATTGATGGCAATAGTATTGCCTATCGCGCTTTTTTTGCCTTGCCATTATTAAATAACGAAAAGGGTGTTTATACGAATGCTGTTTATGGCTTTACGACAATGCTCTTAAAAATCATAGAAGAAGAGAAGCCAACACATATGATGGTGGCATTTGATGCTGGAAAAACGACGTTTCGTCATAAAACGTATGAGGACTATAAGGGGGGCCGTCAGAAAACCCCGCCAGAGCTTTCAGAACAGTTTGCGTTAATACGAGAGCTGCTCGACGCCTTTAATATCACTCGTTATGAGGCAGAGAACTATGAGGCAGATGATATTATCGGAACCTTGGCTAAGGACGCAGAGAAAGATGGCTGGGACGTTAAGGTTTATTCAGGTGATAAAGATTTACTACAGCTTGTTTCTGAAAAGGTTACAGTTGCATTAACTCGAAAAGGAATTACGTCCATAGAAGCTTATGATGAAAAAATGATTGATGAAAAATATGGGCTCACGCCGAAGCAGATTATTGATATGAAAGGTCTGATGGGCGATAGCTCGGATAATATTCCAGGTGTACCTGGGATTGGTGAAAAAACGGCCATAAAGCTACTAAAGGAATTTGGGACAATTGAAAATGTTTTAGAATCAGTTGATAAAATATCCGGGAAAAAAATGAAAGAGAAATTAGAAGAAAATCGTGAGCAAGCACTAATGAGTAAAGAACTGGCGACCATCTATCTTGAGGTACCAAATGAGATGAATTTACAGGATTTATCGTTTGGTGAGTATGATTCAAAGAAGGTAGTCGCACTCTTTAAAGAACTCGATTTTTCATCTCTTATATCTAAATTTGATGAAGGAGAGGCGGTTGAGAAAAAAGAGCTTGAGAATATTAACTTTGACGTTGTAACTGAAGTTAAGGCTGAGTATTTACAAAATCCTTCTGCGATGGTTGTAGAGGTACTAGATGAAAATTATCACCAAGCAACGATTCATGGGATTGCACTTGTAAATGAAAAAGGCCGTTATTATATACCAACAGATGTTGCCTTACAGTCTGAAAGCTTTATTGAATGGGCAAAGGATGAGGACAAGAAAAAGTGGGTGTTTGACGCAAAACGAGCCGTGGTAGCACTTGGCTGGCAAGGCCTCCTGTTGGATGGGGTTGAATTTGATTTATTGATGGCTTCCTACCTGTTAGACCCTTCGCTTTCATCGCATGAAATTAGTGATATTGTAAAGAGGAAAGGAAAAGGGGAAGTTCAAGAAGATGAGGCGATTTACGGTAAAGGTGCAAAACGAAGCATTCCTAATGAAAAGGAACTCGCTGATCATCTCGTTCGGAAAGCAGATGCTATTTTTCAATTAAAGGAAATATTCGAAGAAGAATTAAAGGAAAATGAGCAGCTTGAATTATTTAAAGATCTGGAAATGCCATTATCGATTGTTTTAGGAAGAATGGAAACAACAGGGGTTAAGGTTGATACTAGTCAATTAAAACAAATGGGAGAGGACTTAGAGGAACGGTTGCAAGCTTTAGAAAAGCATATTTTCGAGCATGCAGGGACAGAGTTTAACATTAATTCTCCTAAGCAGCTTGGCGAAATTCTCTTTGATAAACTTGGTTTACCAGCAATTAAAAAAACAAAGACAGGCTATTCAACATCAGCTGATGTGCTTGAAAAGTTAGCAGAAGATCACGAAATTATTCAGCACATTCTTCACTACCGACAGCTAGGAAAGCTTAACTCAACTTACATTGAAGGACTATTAAAGGTTATTTATCAGGATACAAGTAAAATCCATACCCGTTTTAACCAAGCTTTAACACAAACGGGACGATTGAGTTCAACGGATCCAAACCTTCAAAACATTCCAATTCGACTAGAGGAAGGCAGAAGAATTCGAAAGGCGTTTATTCCGTCTGAAAAGGGCTGGAAAATTCTCGCTGCAGATTATTCTCAAATTGAATTACGTGTGCTCGCTCATATAGCAGGGGATGACAAATTAATTGATGCGTTTAAACATGATATGGACATTCATACAAAAACAGCGATGGATGTGTTTCATGTTAATGAAAATGAGGTTACAAGCAGTATGCGCCGAAGTGCTAAGGCTGTAAACTTTGGGATTGTTTATGGAATTAGTGATTATGGACTTTCACAAAGCTTAAATATATCTAGAAAAGAAGCAGGAGAATTTATTGACCGATACTTGCAAAGCTATCCAAAGGTTAAAGAATACATGGAAAGTAGCATTAGTAATGCGAGAGAGAAAGGCTTTGTTTCTACATTGCTATATCGGAGACGGTACTTACCAGATTTAACGAGCCGAAATTTTAATAAACGTAGCTTTGCGGAACGAACTGCGATGAATACACCAATTCAAGGGAGTGCAGCTGACATTATTAAAAAGGCAATGATTGAAATGGCAAGAAGGTTAGAAAGTGAAAACTTAGAAAGTCGCCTTTTATTACAAGTGCACGATGAATTGATTTTTGAAGTACCAGAGCATGAACTTGAAAAGATGTTAGTACTCGTTCCGGAAGTTATGGAGCAAGCTGTCACGTTACAAGTACCGTTAAAGGTAGACGTTTCGGCAGGTGACACGTGGTATGATGCAAAGTAAGGAGAGAGAAAAGTGCCTGAGCTTCCAGAAGTCGAGACGGTTAGACGTACATTAACTCAATTAGTTGTAGGAAAACAAATTGAAAACATTCAAATTGCATGGGCAAAAATGATTAAAGAGCCCGATGATGTTGACCAATTTAAGACATCATTAATCGGGCAAACGATTCGTTCTATGGGACGAAGAGGTAAGTTCTTATTATTTTTTCTTGATGATGTTGTATTAGTTTCTCACCTTAGAATGGAAGGGCGGTATGGTGTTTATCCGAAAGAAGAAGAAGTTGCTCCCCATACTCACGTCATTTTTGAATTTACAGATGGAACCGAACTTCGTTATCAAGACGTTCGAAAATTTGGAACGATGCATGTTTTTCCTAAAGGTGAAGAAGAGGAGCGTCTACCTTTATCTCAACTTGGAATTGAGCCGTTTTCACAAGATTTCACAGTGAAACATTTAAAGGATGGGATGAAAAAAACAAACAGGAAAATTAAAGTTGCATTATTAGATCAAAAGACCGTTGTCGGACTTGGGAATATTTATGTTGATGAGGCTCTATATCGTGCGAAAATTAAACCTGAGAGGCTTGCAAATTCATTATCAGAAGAGGAATATGAGCATCTGCACAAGCATATCGTTGAAACGCTTCAAGAAGCGGTTGACTTAGGAGGAAGTTCAATAAAATCCTATGTAAATGGTCAAGGTGAAATGGGAATGTTTCAGCAGAAGCTTGATGTGTATGGAAGAAAAGAAGAACCTTGTAGGATTTGTGGAACCCCTATCACTAAAACCGTTGTAGGAGGTAGGGGAACGCATTATTGCATGAATTGCCAAAAATAAACGTACATCGGATAGGCTCCTGCCATATACTATCATATCGATTATGATGGAAGGAGCTTATCAGGATGGAGACTCTTTCATTACTTGCACTTGCGTTAGCGGTAAGCTTAGATAGCTTTGGTGTAGGTTTGACATATGGTTTGCGAAAAATGAAATTACCGCTGAAATCTTTATTTTTTATTGCTTGTTGTTCAGCAACGTCTATTCTTTTGGCGATGGCATTTGGAAGCTTCATCCAAGCGTACTTATCAGTGAAAGTTGCTGAATTATTAGGAGGAATAATTCTCATCTTAATCGGGGCATGGGCCCTATATCAAGTAATTAGACCGGCAAAAAACACAGAGAAAACCCAAGAAGACAAAATCATTTTAAGCTTTGAAATTAAAATGTTCGGTGTAGTAATCCGGATTTTACGAAAGCCGATGGTTGCGGACTTTGATGACTCCGGAACAATTACTGGCAGAGAGGCATTTTTGCTAGGCATTGCATTGTCCCTTGATGCATTTGGGGCTGGAATTGGAGCTGTGTTAATTGGTTATTCACCGATTTGGCTCGCGTTTAGTGTAGCGATGATGAGTGCTTTGTTTGTTACATTAGGAATGAAGAGTGGCTACCGCTTTGCAGACTCGGAAATTATTAAAAAGTTCTCTTTTATCCCGGGAGTATTACTCATTTTATTAGGTGTCATGAATTTATAGGAGTTGGACTTAATGTTAATTGGACTTACGGGTGGAATAGCAAGTGGCAAATCGAGTGTATCCGCGATGTTAAAGAAAATCGGACACCCTGTTATTGACGCAGATCAAATTGCAAGAGAAGTGGTGGAACAAGGTGAGACTGCATATCGGGACATTGTTAGTCATTTTGGGCATCATATTTTAGATGAGCAAGGCAACATAGAAAGAAAAAAACTAGGGGCAATTATTTTTGACAATGAGCAAGAGCGTCAAGTCTTGAATCAAATTGTCCATCCGGCGGTTCGTAAAAGAATGCAGCAGAAGAAGGATTACTATGTTAACGAAGGGTATCAAACCATTATTTTTGATATTCCACTATTATACGAAAGTAATCTTTTTCATCTTGTTGATAAAGTGTTACTTGTTTATGTTGATCCAGACGTCCAATTTAATCGCCTTGAAAAACGAGATCAGGCAGGGAAAGAAGATGCTCAAAGACGAATCAAATCGCAAATACCACTGAAGGAAAAACGTAAGCGTGCTGATGCTATTATTGATAACAACGGTTCATTAGATGAAACGCGCCAACAACTAGAGATCATTTTACAAAAGTGGAATGTCGATCCTCCAAGATAATTGGGGGATTTTTTGTTTATTCTTTTTAAAAAATGATCTTCCTATTCACACTTAATGTGTTATACTAATAAACATAAATAATAAGATATAGTATAACTTAATTGTGAGAGGGGTTTTGTAATGATGAAGGCACGGGTAGCAATTAATGGGTTTGGTCGAATTGGACGTATGGTTTTTCGAAAAGCAATTCTGCAATCAGATGTTGATATTGTAGCAATAAATGCAAGTTATCCGGTGGAAACACTCGCTCATATGATTAAATACGATAGTATTCATGGAGTCTTTAGTGCAGAGGTTCAAACAAAAAATAATACGATTATTGTTAATGGAAAGGAAGTTCAATTATTCCATTCTCGTGATCCAAGGCGTTTACCATGGGCTGAAATGGGGGTCGATATCGTCATCGAAGCAACAGGGAAATTTAAAACAAGAGAATTAGCGGAATATCATCTTGAGGCAGGTGCAAAAAAAGTACTTATAACGGCTCCCGCTACTAAAGAAGACCTTACAGTTGTCGTTGGTGTAAATGAACAAGATTATAATCATCAAGAACATGATATTATTTCTAATGCTTCGTGTACGACAAACTGCTTAGCACCTGTAGCAAAAGTTTTAGATGATGCGTTTCATATTGAAAGCGGTTTGATGACAACGGTTCATTCCTATACAAATGACCAAAAGAATATTGATAACCCTCATAAAGATTTACGAAGAGCTCGAGCTTGTGGACAATCGATTATTCCTACAACGACTGGTGCAGCGAAAGCAATTGCAAAAGTGTTACCTCAATTAGAAGGAAAACTAAATGGTATGGCATTGCGTGTACCAACACCAAATGTTTCATTGGTGGACCTTGTTGTCACAGTTGAAAAGGAGGTTACTGTTGAAGAGGTTAACGAGGTATTAGAGGCGGCTGCAAAGGGACCGATGAAAAATGTATTAGGCTATACCGAGGAGCCGCTCGTTTCAATTGATTTTAACGGAAATGAGCACTCATCCATTATAGATGCCTTATCAACAATGGTGCTGAATGAACGACAAATTAAAGTTCTAGCATGGTATGACAACGAATGGGGATATTCTTGTCGTGTTGTAGACCTTATGCATCATGTTGCACATGAGATGAGCGTTGCTTCCAAAGTACGTTCAGCTTAAAAGCACTTATAATCCATGAGTGATTGAGGAACCCTAAAAAGGATGACCAGTAAACTTTGTTACTGATTATCCGAAAATGAAAGTTCACGAAATTCAGCAAAATACTTAAGGACGTTTGTGGAGAGAAGCTTTGGCGAACGAGGTAAAACGTCCAAAAAATGGATAAAGATATAGTTGCATTTGAAATATAAAACAAGTATACTGATTTTCGTGAACTCAATTACAGCAATTCAGGAATTGTTTACTTGCAGTAAGGGTTAGGACCTCTTTGGACTAACTTTCCCCCGTGTAACTGGACATTCCTACATGCTTTGAGAAAGCATGAATTTTGTAAAGGGGGATTCAACTTATGGACACTATGGGTCGACATGTCATTGCAGAGCTATGGGGTTGTAACGTAGAAAAGTTGAATAATGTGGGGTTTATTGAACAAGTTTTTGTTGATGCTGCTTTAAAAGCTGGAGCTGAAGTGCGTGAAGTTGCATTTCACAAGTTTGCTCCTCATGGGGTGAGTGGCGTAGTTATTATCTCTGAGTCTCATTTAACCATTCACAGTTTTCCAGAACGCGGGTATGCAAGTATTGATGTTTATACGTGTGGGAACAGAATTGATCCAAATGTAGCATCAAACTACATTGCCGAAGCACTTAATGCATCAACGAGTGAAGTGTTCGAGGTTCCTAGAGGAATGGGACCAGTTAAAATTGAAAAATCAAAAGTTCAGGCATTATAGAATATGAAAAGGGGGGGTGTTTTCTACCCTTCTTTTTTTTATAGTCTTTTTTTCTTCTTGATATGATAAAATGATAAGATAAAACGTCTGAAGGCTAGGTGAAATGAATGGGATTTAAAGAAAATTTAATGATGTTTTTTAGTGCAAGAGCAGAATCAACAGAGAAACACTTCTTAGATGAATTAAAAACTAGGTATTATAAAACGTCAAAGGATAAAGCAATCCAGGCAGTAGAAGAAATATTAAATCAAGATGGATTAAAGGTCAAGCGGATTGAAACAGATCTTGGAGAAGTCATTGCAACATCCACTTCAGGGAAAAAAGTTTTAGTCATTGCAACCGTTATCACAGTTAAACCATTTCGTACGGCAGTAGACTTTTCGTGTTCTGTTGAAACGATGCTTCCATCAGATTTCGGGTTTAGTCGCAAAAAAGTCATCGCTTTGTATGAGAAGCTAGATAAGGAATTACCTTACATTGGATCTGGTCTTGGGGATGAACTGCTTTAAGGACTGTTTAAAAATAGGAAAGATTATCCCATATTACCTTGGAACATCGTGAACTAGGTGCTTGTCAGTGCCAATCTTTTTCTATATCATGTAGAGTAGGGTTAGAAGAAAAAGAACGGAAACCTGTACATAAATGGTTTAACTACGTACAGGAAGTGGAGATGGTCGAATGCGTTGTCCAGCATGTCATTATAATGGAACTAAGGTACTTGATTCTAGACCGAGTCACGAAGGACGCTCAATTCGACGAAGAAGAGAGTGCGAATCGTGTAATCATCGCTTTACTACATTTGAGATGGTGGAAGAAGTACCTCTTATCGTTGAGAAGAAAGATGGGACAAGGCAAGAATTTAATCGTGATAAAATATTACGTGGATTAATTCGTGCCTGTGAAAAGAGGCCTGTTTCTCTTGAAACACTAGAAAAGATTGTGAATGATGTTGAAAGAGAACTACGTGGAAAAGGAAAAAATGAAGTAAATAGTCACGACGTTGGTGAGTTAGTTATGGAGCGTTTAGCAAGTGTAGACGATGTCGCATATGTTCGATTTGCTTCTGTTTATCGTCAATTTAAAGATATTAATGTATTTATTAAAGAACTAACTGAATTAATGAATAAGAATTAATTATAGAGAGCTTAAAGCGTTTAGTACGCTGCAAGCTCTTTTTTACCTGACATTAGAAAGAAAAAGGAGGGATGAGAAATGAGCTGGCATTGGAAAGAACTGCTCCCTGTTGATCGATTGACGGTTCGAACGGCTGACTATTTAACAAATGTTGATCAACAAGTTTTAACACTTTTGTATCAGCCTTTAACTGGAGCTCTAGCGTATAGCCTTTATATGACGTTATGGGGACAACTTGAGCGGGATCAATATTGGGGAAAAGAACAAACGCACCGTCAGCTTATGCTCATGATGGGTGTCTCCCTTCAAACGATTTACGAGGAAAGAAAGAAACTAGAGGCGATTGGTCTATTAAAAACCTTTAAAAAGAAAGAGGATGAGAGCTCATCGTACTTGTATGAATTGCAAGCACCGATGTCTCCTCAGCAATTTTTTGAAAATGATGTACTAAGTGTTTACTTATTTAATCGTCTTGGAAAAAACCAGTATCGTAGTTTAAGAGAACGATTTGTGGTTGATAAAGTAAATCAGGATGAATTTGTCGAGTTAACGTATTCCTTTGATGAAGTTTATACTTCACTTCACCATTCGGAAATCGTCTCAAATCTTCAATCAGAAACAGGCGATGGGTTACGACTAGAAGAGAACAAAGAGTTACTATCTAATCAGAAGGAATCCGACCTAACATTTTCTACTGCTTTCGATTTTGAATTGCTTAAAAAGGCACTATCATCTTTTATTATTCCTGAACATGTACTAACTCCATCTGTAAAAGAAGCGATTATAAAACTGGCCTTTGTATATAGAATTGAACCGTTAGAAATGAGCCATATTGTGCAACAAGCTGCAGTTCATGACGATGAAATTGAACTGGCGGAGCTGCGAAAGAAAGCACAAGAGTGGTATAAGCTCGAACATGGTTCTGAGCCACCATCATTAGTGTTACGAAGTCACCCTATTGAACACCAGACGATGAATTCTAAGAAGCCTGAGACAGAGGAAGAGAAAATCGTTAAGCTGTATGAAACAACGCCACCGTTAACGTTGTTAGAAATTCGCTCAGATGGTGCGAAAGTAGCACTGGCTGATGTGAAAATTATCGAGTCTTTAATTTTGGATTATCAAATGCTCCCTGGTGTAGTCAATGTGTTGCTAGATTACGTACTTTGGCTAAATGATATGAAACTGTCAAAAGCCTTTATCGATAAAATTGCTGGACACTGGTCTCGGAAAAAGGTTAAAACAGTCCCGGCAGCGATGGAGCTAGCTCGACAGGAAGAAGAGAACAAAGTGAAAGTAGCGCAAGTACAAGCAGCTAAGAAAAACACAAATCCTACACAGCGTGGAAAAAATATCCGTCGTGATAAATTACCGAAATGGCTGGTAGAAGAAAAGCAAAAGCAAAAGGAAAGTTCTGAAAAGCTTGAGACTGGAAAAACAGTAGAACAAACATCTGATGCTAAGCATCGTTTTGAGCAGATGATGGAAGAACTTAAGCGACGTAAGGAGAAGAAGGGAGAGGTGTAAGATGGAGTCAATTCAATCGGCTTTAAAACAATGGTCAAATTCTACCCGGATTCAGGATCGCCTTGAAGCAGCAAAACAAGAATTACGTACAGATCCGATTGTGATGCAGTTTCTTTCAAACGAAAGGGTGACTGAAGAAATGTTTGACCAAGGATTAATGAAGCTATATGAATATAGAAAAGAGCGTCATCACTGCGCCGAATGTCCTGGTCTTGCAAAGTGTCCGAATATGATGAAAGGATATGAGCCTGAGATAATCGTTGTCCGAGGTCATCTAGATTTACGCTATCAAGCATGTGATCTTAAAAGGAAAGAAGAAGAACAGAAACAGCAGCAACAGCTTATTAAATCATTATATATTCCAAAGGATATTTTAACGGCACGTTTTGAATCATTACAATTAGATTCCGATCGGGAAGAGGCTAGTGCTGCCGCCTTAGAATTTGCGCTTCGTGCACAGCCAGGTGAGGATGGTCAAGGTCTCTATTTTTACGGGAAGTTTGGTGTTGGAAAAACATATTTAATGGGAGCAATAGCAAACGAGTTAAAGGATCGTGGGATTGAGACATTTATAGTATATACACCAGATTTTTTCCGTGAGATGAAGCAATCAATTGGTGATGGCAGCTTCCAAAAAAAACTTGATTTAGTGAAGCAGGCCCAAGTATTAATTTTAGATGATATTGGTGCAGAAACAACTTCAAGTTGGATTCGTGATGATGTACTCGGAGCCATTTTACAGCATCGGATGCTTGAAAAGCTACCAACATTATTTACCTCAAATTATGATTATGATGAACTGGAAACCCATCTGTCTTATTCTGATAAGAGTGGAATTGAGGAGTTAAAGGCAAAGCGAATTATGGAAAGAATTAAGCATTATACGGATCCTATATTTGTAAAAGGGAAAAATCGTCGGGCACGATAAAACGTCTTTAATCTTCTAAAGTGGTTGTCTTTTCTTTCCGGGGTAAGATTTCTATGATACGATAAAACTATCCTATTTTTTGATAGATTGTGGGGGTTACAAATGAGCATCGATCGGATACTTGAACGAGCGGTGAATGGAGAGCGTCTTTCGATGGAGGATGCTGTAAAGCTTTATGAGAGTGACGAGGTTGAAAAAATGGGTGAGGCCGCTAACACCGTAATGAAAAAATGGCACCCTGAGCCTGTAACAACGTTTGTGATCGGACGTAATGTTAATTATACGAATTTCTGTGATACGTATTGCCGCTTTTGTGCGTTTTACCGTGCACCAGGCTCAAAAGAAGGCTATGTATTAGAAGATGATGTTATTTTTCAAAAAATCCAAGAAACGATGGATGTTGGCGGAACAGAAATCCTCATGCAGGGTGGAACGAATCCAGATTTACCATTGGCTTATTACACGGATTTGTTACGTAATATAAAATCGCGTTTCCCTAATATTTGGATGCACTCCTTTTCACCTGCAGAAATTTGGAAAATTGTTGAGGTGTCTGGTTTATCGTTAGAGGATGTGTTGTCTGAGCTACATGCTGCTGGCCTTGATAGTATGCCAGGTGGTGGTGCTGAAATCTTAACTGAAGAAACCAGGCTTCGTGTTAGTCGGTTAAAGATTACTTGGGAACAATGGATCGATGCAATGAAGGTGAGCAAAAAGGTCGGCATGCATGGAACTGCAACAATGGTTATCGGTTTTGGTGAATCGTTTGAAGAACGAGCACTTCACTTACAACGCGTACGCGATGCTCAGGACGAAACAGAATGCTTTACGGCGTTTATTTCATGGTTATTCCAGCCTGAAAATACTGGTATGTATAAAACGAAAAAGTTAACAGCGCGAGATTACTTAAAAAATGTTGCGATTTCTCGTCTTTTCCTTGATAATATTGAAAACTTCCAATCATCATGGGTAACAATGGGACCGGAAGTTGGGAAAAAATCATTAGAATATGGTTGTAATGATTTTGGAAGTACAATGATGGAAGAGAATGTGGTCTCGGCAGCCGGCACAACACATAAAGTGAACACGAATCAAATTTTGACGTTAATCCGTGAGGCTGGAAAAATTCCGGCACAACGAAATACAAAGTATGAAATTATCCGCCGCTTTGACGGTGAGGAATCAGCAGAAAAAGATTTCGTGATGCAAAATTAAGGATAGACTTAACGAGGTTGCCTAAAAGGGAAAAATCCCCTTTCGAGGCAACCTCTTGTTGTATTTACATTCAAAAAGATTATGAACAAACAAGGAAAATTGACGGTGCATATTTGAGTAAACGCTCATATTTTAGCTGTTTATCAAATTGTAGAATTATATGAGGCTCATCCTAAAATACCAGATTTGAGAGAAATGCTTAATCAAAAAAAGAAGGGTTAGCATCTGACATTCCTTGGCAATCAGTTACATTATCTAGAATAAAAACAAGATTGCACTATGACAAACTTAACAGTAATTTGAAACTCCTCTAAACTTTCTAATCATGTTTTGGACACGTACGCATAGGATGGAAGTAGAGTCTGTTTGTACTAAACTACATGAGCGCGCGACATAGATGATTTTTCTTGATTGGGTAAGGAGGAGTACGTGTTGATATCAATTCATTTTGAAGAGGAGTATGATTGCAATCAGTTATTTCAACAGCTAAAGGACTATATGCGAAAATATGCAGTGTTTGGTCTAGGTGGGGAGGTTGAATCAAACGGCGAAGCCATCATTCATGTAAACTATGAAAATAAGGATGTTGATTTTTATGATTCCTTTCATCCGCTTCTAACATCGGTTTTAACAGAACACGTCATTAATACAAGGGAAGAAGAATGGCTTTTAGATATTATTGAAACGATGTTTTATTTTACGGATCCAGAAGAGCAGCAGCAGATTTTAACGATTGCCAGGTCGATATTGGAAGGGGATCGAACGGACTTACCGTCCATTCAACCATTTTTTAATCGACATGCCTTTATTTACGATGCGTTCGCTAAGCATTTGGAGGAAGACACAACCTTTTACTATGACCCTTTTTTGACGTTCCGTTTACGTGAATATGGGGAAATGCTAATTGACTGTGTTGAAATTGCGATTGATGAATATATGTTAGAGCAGGAATATCAAAATATGATTGAGGATTACCGTCAATATGTTCAATACAAAAAACCAAAAATGGATTTATTGTACGTCGTGTATGATGGGCAATTTTCTTTTTATGATACTCATTTTCGAAAGATGACGAGAGAGGAAATCCTTTATCATTTACAAGAAGAGCTTGTTTTTGAGCAAGGTGTTGATATTGAAGAGATGGTGATAAGTCCACTTGTTAGTATGGTACCACGGATGATTCACGTCTTTTCTGATGATGAAGACCACGGAGTTATTTTATCAATTCAGGCAATTTTTCAGGAGCGGATGAAGCTCTTTCCTCTTAAATCATATGAACGTGAAACTACTTAAACTAAAAAGGGCTCTTGATTTTCTGAATTGAGCTCCCTATAATACTACATATCAGGAAAAAGTCATAAAAAGTGATGATGAGGACATGAGACGTTGGAATGGTTTTTCAGAGAGAGGAGTAAGTGCTGTGAGCTCCTTAACCGAGAAAACGATCTTACCACCTCTGAACTGCAACAGGGAAACACTGATATGTGGATTATCTGAAGCCGGTGCGCAACCGTTATCTGTATGATGAGCACAGCAAATGCTTGTTTTTTGCTGTAAACAAGGGTGGAACCACGACTAACACACTCGTCCCTTCTTTTTGGAGGGATGGGTGTTTTTTGTTGTTTAAACGACTATAAAAAGGAGTGAAAGGCATGAGTGAACAAGTTAAGATTACGTTCCCAGATGGTGCGATTAAGGAGTTTCCAAAAGGGACGACAACGGAAGATATTGCCGCATCGATTAGTCCAGGATTAAAGAAGAAAGCTTTAGCAGGCAAATTAAATGGTACGCTGCTCGATCTTCGTACCCCAATTAATGAAGATGGTGAAATTGCAATCGTTACACAGGATTCAGAGGAAGCATTAGAGATTATTCGTCATAGTACGGCGCATCTCATGGCACAGGCAATTAAACGTTTATTTAAAAATGTAAAGCTTGGGGTAGGGCCGGTTATTGAAGGTGGATTTTACTATGATATTGATTCAGAAGAGTCGATTACAGCAGAGGATTTACCGAAAATTGAAAAAGAAATGAAAAAAATCATCGCTGAAAATCTTGAGGTTGTCCGTGTTGAGCTTTTAAGAGACGAGGCAATAAAGCGCTATGAAGAAATTGGTGATGAGTATAAACTTGAGCTAATCGAGGCGATTCCTGAGGAAGAGACATTAACAATTTATGAGCAAGGGGAGTTTTTTGATTTATGCCGAGGTGTTCACGTTCCTTCAACGAATAAGATTAAAGAATTTAAGCTTTTAAGCCTAGCGGGTGCGTACTGGCGTGGCGATAGCAAGAATAAAATGCTTCAACGTATTTATGGAACAGCCTTTTTCAAGAAGGCGGACTTAGAGGAGCATCTTCGTTTATTAGAAGAGGCAAAAGAGCGTGATCATCGTAAATTAGGAAAAGAGCTTGGTATTTTTGCGCTTTCACAAAAAGTAGGACAAGGTTTGCCGCTTTGGTTACCAAAGGGAGCGACTGTTCGTCGAATTATCGAGCGTTATATCGTTGATAAAGAAGAAAGACTAGGCTATCAACATGTATACACGCCAATTTTAGGAAGTTCAGAGCTTTATAAAACATCAGGTCACTGGGACCATTACCAAGATGATATGTTTCCGGTAATGGAGCGTGACAATGAAGAATTTGTGTTACGCCCGATGAACTGTCCGCATCATATGATGGTGTATAAGCAAGAGATGAGAAGCTATCGTCAATTGCCACTTCGAATTGCTGAGCTTGGAATGATGCACCGTTATGAAATGTCCGGAGCAGTGTCAGGCCTGCAACGTGTTCGCGGGATGACGCTAAATGATGCTCATATTTTCTGTCGTCCTGACCAAATCAAGGAAGAGTTCCTTCGCGTCGTCCACTTAATCCGTGAAGTGTATAAAGATTTCGGTCTTGAAAATTATAAGTTCCGTCTTTCTTATCGTGACCCTGAAGACAAGGAAAAGTATTTTGATGATGATGCGATGTGGGAGAAGGCACAAGGCATGTTAAAAGATGCAATGAATGAGCTAGGAGATGTCGATTATTATGAGGCAGAAGGAGAAGCGGCTTTCTACGGTCCGAAGCTTGATGTTCAAGTAAAGACTGCCCTTGGAAAAGATGAGACGCTTTCAACTGTTCAGCTAGACTTCTTATTACCTGAGCGCTTCGATTTGACGTATATCGGTGAAGATGGTCAGCAGCATCGCCCTGTCGTTGTTCACCGTGGTGTCGTTTCCACGATGGAACGCTTTGTTGCTTTCTTACTTGAGGAATATAAAGGGGCATTCCCTACATGGTTAGCCCCTATTCAAACACAAATTATTCCTGTATCTCCGGATGTACATTTAGATTATGCAAAAAAAGTACAAGAACAGCTGCAGGCGATCGGTGTCCGTGTGGAAATTGATGAACGGGATGAAAAAATTGGTTATAAAATTCGTGAAGCACAAATGCAAAAAATTCCTTATATGCTTGTTCTCGGTGATAAGGAAATGGAAGCTGAAGCTGTCAATGTTCGCAAATACGGGGAGCAAGATTCGCATTCACTATCAGTAGCAAGCTTTGTTGAGCAATTAGCAACAGAAGTGAAGAAATAAGTTTACGAAAATTAACCATTGCATTTCTCGAGATAATTCGCTAAAATAACCTAGTCGCCATTAATTAAGTTGACACCTTTCAAAAGAGTATGATATAGTTACCTAGTAATTGAATAGGACACAAAGCAAGCAGAAGCGCCCGCTTCTCACCTGATTGACGCAAGAGGCTGTTGACAGGTCATGGAATTCATTTTGACGAATAACCGAAGTGTGGGCGTATTATGCCCACACTTCTTTTTTTATGAAATGAAAGGTTGCTTAACAATTAGCAACTGCGGCAAATTGCTTTGATCCGTTAAAATCCTTTGGAGGTGGCTCATTATTAGTAAAGACAATATGTTGGTCAATGAAGGGATTCGTGCCCGTGAAGTACGTTTAATCGGAGCAAATGGTGATCAAATCGGAGTGAAATCGAAACAAGAAGCGTTAGAAATGGCGCAAAATGTGAATCTCGATTTAGTCTGTGTTGCACCAAATGCGAAACCACCTGTGTGCCGCATTATGGATTACGGTAAATTCCGTTATGAACAACAAAAGAAAGACAAAGAAGCTCGTAAGAAACAAAAGATCATCAGTGTAAAAGAGGTTCGTTTGAGCCCAACAATTGAAGACAATGACTTCAATACGAAGCTTCGCAATGCTCGTAAGTTTCTTGAAAAGGGAGATAAAGTAAAAGCTGCGATTCGTTTTAGAGGCCGTGCGATTACTCACTCTCAAATTGGAAGAAAAGTATTAGAGCGTCTTGCAAAAGAATGTGAAGATATTGCAACAATTGAAGCGATGCCTAAGATGGAAGGTCGTAGCATGTTCCTTATCTTAGCACCTAAAGCTGAGAAGTAAGAGAAGATTAAAGGAGGACCTAAGGAATGCCTAAAATGAAAACTCATAGAGGCGCTGCAAAGCGTTTCAAGAAGACTGGATCTGGAAAACTCAAGCGTTCACACGCATTTACAAGTCACTTGTTTGCAAACAAGTCAAAAAAGCAAAAGCGTAAATTACGTAAGGCTGGAATGGTACATTCTGGAGACTTCAAACGTATTCGTCAAATGTTAACGTACAAAAAATAATTGATTCGTTTCGGATAGAAAGAAGGAGGGTTCTTCGATGCCAAGAGTAAAAGGCGGTTATGTCGCTCGTCGTCGTCGTAAAAAGGTTTTAAAATTAGCAAAAGGTTATTATGGTTCTAAACATACATTATTTAAATCAGCACAAGGGCAGGTAATGAAGTCCTTACTATATGCTTACCGCGATCGTCGCAACAAAAAGCGTGACTTCCGTAAGCTATGGATTACACGTATTAACGCTGCAGCTCGCATGAACGGTCTTTCTTACAGCCGTTTAATGCATGGTTTAAAGCGTGCTGACATCAATGTTAACCGTAAGATTCTTGCTGACCTTGCGATTAACGATGAAAAAGCGTTTGCTGAACTTGCTTCAAAAGCAAAAGCAAGCTTAAATGCATAAGAACTAAAAGCGTGGATAATCTTCCACGCTTTTTTTGTATGAAAAGTGATGTAAGCTCCGTCAAGAAGATTAAAATGAGCTTGGCACCATCGTATGCTAAGATGTTTTTTTGGGAGAGGAAGGTAAATATGGGGGTCTTGATTATATACATAATGTTTGTTTCGATTTGTGGTCTGGTGCTTATGAGCTATGATAAACGTCAGGCGATAAAAAAGAAGCGAAGAGTACGAGAGCGTACGTTATTTCTTATAGCTTTAATAGGAGGTAGTGGCGGTGTATATTTAGGAATGAACCTGTTTCGGCATAAAACGAAGCATCGAAGTTTCTCGCTAGGCTTACCGGTTATGATCCTTTTGCAAGTTGCAATTATCATTTATTTCCTAGTTCAATTCGTTATCTAAGCCCTTTTCTTTTTAGCTATGAGAATGTTCTATCTGTAAAAAAGTCCTTCCTTTAGTAGTCTTAAGTGATTCGCTAAAAATCAGAGATTTTTGGACTGTCGTACAAACCATTCTAGCAGTAAGACATAGCATGGCAATGTACGTGAAATAAGGAGGGATTGATCATGTCTTTAAGACGAATCAACGATCAGAAGATGAATACAGCGGCAGCGGAGCAGCTGAAACAGGAGAAAGAGAAGAAAAATAATCGTAATGAACAACCAAGCATAACAATCGGTTCTAGTAGTAAAATTGCCGCAACATTAGCTAAGACAATGGGTCAATGCAAAGCAACTGATCGTGTTGAAGTGATTATCCAAACAACAGCTGAATTAAAGAAGGATTTAAAAAAGGGTTCGGCTATTTTAGGTCACTCTTTTCATCCAAAACACACGTTTAATTATATTAACGCCTTTTCAGCAGAGTTGACCGTCGATCAAATTAATAAATTAAGTAAGCATAAAGATGTAACGCTAATCGAACAAAATGTAGATGTTGAAATGCATTTAGATACAGCCAACCGTTGGTATGGCACACAAAAAGCTCGAGATGATTTTAATTTGACTGGGGCTGGAGTGACAATTGCTGTATTAGATACAGGAGTAGATCACAACCATGTTGATCTAAATAATCATAAAGTCATCGGATGGCGAGACTTTGTCAATGGAAGAGCAAATCCTTATGATGATCAAGGACATGGAACTCATGTAGCAAGTATAGCAGCTGGAACTGGTGATGGAAATCAACGTTATCAAGGAGTCGCTCCTGAAGCATCGATTGTCGGAATAAAAGTATTAAATGCCAATGGGTCAGGTTCAATGGTTCAAATCATCCGAGGAGTTGAGTGGATGATCGAAAATAAGGACCGTTTTAATATAAAAGTAGCAACACTAAGTCTCGGATTAAGTGGCACTTCAGATGGTACAGATGCATTATCTCAAGTCGTAAACGCTGCAGTTGATCGACAAATAGCTGTTGTTGTTGCAGCAGGGAATTCAGGCCCAACCCGCTATACAATTGGTACTCCTGGTGCAGCAGAAAAAGCGATTACTGTTGGCGCCATGTCCGACGTCGGTGAGATGGGGTATTTTCTCACAGAGTTTTCCTCCAGAGGCCCAACAGCAGATGGCCGGATAAAGCCAGATATAGTAGCGCCAGGTTATCAAATTACTGCTGCTGCCGCTAATACAACAAACGAATATGTAACCTTTAGCGGAACGAGTATGGCATGTCCATTTGTGGCGGGAACAGTAGCGTTAATGATTGAAGCCAATCCTGTACTAACACCAGAAGAAATTAAATCGATTTTAGTAAACACGGCTGAAGAATGGGGACCAACTGAAAAAGATCATGATTATGGTGCAGGAAGACTCCGTGGCTACCGGGCAATAACACAAGCGGGCAATATGAGAGGCGACGTGCCTACAACGCCGCGTCATATTCGTCAAATCGCATATCTCCAGTCATCACGAGACCAACAACTATGGCAATATCAAGTTCAGTCGCTAGCATATCCGATTTCTCTAACGATGTTACTAGATAACGAAAATAGTGACTTCGATCTTTATGTTTATAACCCAAATGGGAGATTAGTAGGCTATTCAAATTCGACTCGACGACAGGAACAGGTTTCATTTGTCCCAAGAGTAACAGGAAACTATACAATTGAAGTCTACAGCTATCGTGGAAGTGGAGCTTATTATTTAGATATTAGCGGCGGAGCATAAACTAATAAAACGTGACATCACCCCACGATGAGACTGAACTCATAGTGGGGATTATACTCAACAATGGGCTTTTAGTTTCAACTAACTTGTATAAGCCATCATCTTTGTGCAGAGTTTTTCATAGGATAAAAAAAGGAGGGCTACACATGGAGGAGCTTTTGGAACGTTCACTTCGAATAATTGAGGAAGCTGGTTGGCTTGGGCCTCTTTTTTTTATTATTCTACATGTTTTTAGGCAAGTGTTGTTTATACCTGTACTGGTTATATGTTTAATTGGAGGGTACCTATTTGGTACGCTATACGGATCGATATATTCAATTTTAGGGTTAACGGCAGTAAGTCTTGTTTTTTATGGAATGATTCATATGTTTGCTAGTTTTCGAAATAAGATATCGCAATTAAAAACGCGTTTTTTAAAAGAAAAGCATGACCTTACGCTTGCACAGATGATGATCATGCGTTTAATGCCGTTTATACATTTTCATCTTGTATCGTTATATTTGATTGAAACCTCAAAGGGGATAAAGGATTATATAAAAAAATCAGTCCTTGTTAGCATCCCGCCAGCCATTGCTTATACAGCCTTTGGTGATATGATTCATGAGCTTCCTTTAGCTGGAACTGTTATTTTTGCTAGTTTTCTCACGATATTATTTATTTTGTTTCGAAAGCGTGAATCAAAAATTAGCTGGAATGATTTCTTTGGAACGAAGAACACAAAAAAGCCATCACTCAAAAAAATGTAGGGCGATGGCTTTCCTATTAAGTCGGACAATGGCTTGTATTTCCGAATTTATTCTGACCGTAAAAATTCTTTAATTGGACTTTTCCATTCAATGTTCGCTTGGGGATACCTCGTACGAATATCCTCTTCAATGAATGTAAAATCTTCTCGGTTTAATCCTTTTAATCGGTCCGTTCTTCTAGCCCAAACATAAATGGATACGATATCAAATGAGTGTTCAGTTGTTCCTAAATATTTTTCTCCTTCAAACATGACGCCTTTATAGGTGATTAGAAAGTTTTTACGTACGTTTTTCTCATCATCTAAAAAGAAAAATTGCTTGCGCTCATGTGCTTGTTCAAGTTTACGACGTGGATGAAACAAATATTTAATAGCGCTATATACAAGAATCGCGAGTGCAAGTAAAATCAAAAGACGAAATAGGATGACCATTTGTCGATTCCCCTTTCAAGATACATCAGAGCTGTGTTCTTTTATTATAGTCTATACGAAAGACAACGTCATTTGGTTGCAAAAAAATTCTGATATAATGGATTAGAATGGAGGAGAGGGACATGAATATTGCTGCACTATTTACTACACAGCATACATTAAACAAACGAATTATTCACGAACATCAATTAGAGAGTAAAGACTTATTTTCGGAACAGCTTCTTGCTTTTTTAGTTGAGCTTGGGGAATTAGCGAATGAAACTCGGTGCTTTAAATATTGGAGTAAAAAGCCTTCCTCTGAAAAGGAGGTCATCCTTGAAGAGTATGTTGATGGACTACATTTTATATTAACGATGGGTATTGCTCTTGATTTCATGAATTTTGAACCAGGTCGGACCATTGAACAAGAAGAAACATTAACGAAGCAATTTACACGAGTAATGGAACGGACCCACCAGCTACATCAAGAACGTTCTGAAACAAGCTACATACAATTATTTCAGGATTTCCTCATGCTCGGACAGATGCTTGAGTTATCTGAAGAAGAAATAGAGCGAGGGTATTATGAAAAAAATCAAGTAAACCATAAGCGTCAGGATGAGGGCTATTAAAATTTGAGTAACAATAAATGGTTCGTTATAATAGGGAGAGATTGTCAATTGAGGGAGGCTATACATAATGACAAAGCTTGATGAGAAGTTGCAAATGCTTAAAAGTTTAACTGATGCAAATGGTATTCCCGGAAATGAACGTGAAGTACGTGACGTGATGACAAACTATATTTCTCCTTTTGCCGACGAGGTAACGACAGATAAGCTCGGAAGCCTAGTAGCAAAAAAAGTTGGAAAAGAGGATGGCCCGAAGATTATGATTGCTGGTCACCTTGATGAGATTGGATTCATGGTCACTAGCATTGATGATAAAGGCTTTCTCCGTTTTCAAACGGTTGGTGGCTGGTGGGAGCAGGTAATGCTTGCACAACGGGTATCTGTCATGACGAAAAATGGAAACATCCCTGGCGTTATTGGGTCAAAGCCACCTCATATTTTATCACCCGAGGTACGAAAGAAACCTGTAGATAAAAAGGATATGTTTATTGATATCGGTGTATCGAGCAAGGAAGAAGCAATGGAATTTGGCGTTAGACCAGGAGACTCTGTCGTTCCTGTTTGCGAATTTACGGTAATGAAAAATGAAAAATACTTAATGGCCAAAGCGTGGGATAATCGCATTGGTTGTGCGATTGCGATTGATGTGTTACGCGAACTTAAAGGAGTTGACCATCCGAATGTTGTCTATGGGGTTGGTACGGTTCAAGAGGAAGTAGGTTTGCGTGGTGCCAGAACATCAACTCATTTAATCCAACCAGATATCGGCTTTGCTGTAGATGTTGGGATTGCAGGAGATACGCCTGGTGTGACTGAAAAGGAAGCCCAGGCAAAAATAGGTGAAGGTCCTCAAATTGTGTTATATGATGCGTCTATGGTTTCGCATAAGGGGCTTCGAGACTTTGTAACAAATACAGCCGATGCTCATAACATTCCGTATCAGTTTGAAACGATGGCTGGCGGAGGAACGGACTCTGGTGCCATTCACTTAACTGCAAATGGTGTACCTGCATTATCCATTACCATTGCAACACGGTATATTCATTCTCATGCAGCTATATTACACCGTGATGATTATG
This sequence comes from Halalkalibacter urbisdiaboli, assembly GCF_002156385.1. GTDB lineage: Bacteria > Bacillota > Bacilli > Bacillales > Bacillaceae_D > Halalkalibacter_A > Halalkalibacter_A urbisdiaboli. The sequence goes on along the minus strand of NZ_MVJM01000002.1, from coordinate 367,802 downwards.
AGAATGCTGTGAAGCTGATTGTTGAAGTGGTTAAGAAGCTAGATAGAGAAACAGTTGATAAGATTATTTTCGATTAAAGATTACAAACTTGGTGAAAGGCCTTCACCAAGTTTTTTTTCGTTCTGACCATATTGAATGCTAATCAAGTGGAGTAGCTGCTAAAAATGAAAAGAGGATGTCCAAAAGGTTTGTTTATCCTTTTGCGACATCCTCGAAACAATGAGCGAACGGAGTCAGTGCCATCTATTTTTAGACTCTAATGCCGACTCCTTACTACCATCATTATTGCAATCCTTGACTAATCTGCTGGCAAAGCTGTTCCTTTTGCTGGTCATCAGCATTCTTCCAATACACTTCAAATAAAACACCTAAGCCTGGAAGCATTTTTTCTTCACCACTTTGCAAAGCATCAACGATTGTTGCTTCAACATCTTCTTGACTACTTCCTTGAATGTTTGACATGATTGCACCGCGTAAATTAAATCCCATAATGAACACTCCTTTAGTTAAAGTATCGTTGCTACTGTTAGTATGTCGCATCATTGGCTGGATTATGAGAAAAAAAATGGGTATGATGGTAAATAGAATTGAAAAGGATAAAGGGGTTTGTCATGAAACGTATTGATTCTGTTAAAAACGAGCAAGTCAAGCATTGGAAAAAGCTCCATACTAGAAAGGGACGAGAAAAGGCTGGACGTTTTCTTATTGAGGGCTATCATCTAGTTGAAGAAGCTTTAAAATCAGTCATTGAAGTCGAGTGGGTGCTGCATACCGAAACGGCTACTATTCCGGCGAGCTGGAAGGCAAGTGAACGTGATTACATTATTGTTAGCGACCAAGTCATGAAGGAGCTGTCTGAAACGGAAACACCACAAGGGATAGCTGCTATTTGTGTGTTACCGCAAGAGCCATTGTTTACGGAGCTAAAAGGCCAGTTTTTAATCCTTGATCGTGTACAGGATCCGGGAAACCTTGGAACGATGATTCGCACGGCAGATGCTGCTGGAGTTACTGGGGTGATTCTCGGCGAAGGAACGGTTGATGTTTTTAATAGTAAAGTGATTCGTGCCTCACAAGGGTCGATGTTTCATTTGCCAGTTATTCGTGGGGATGTACTAGAGTGGATAGAGCGGTTTAAGGGTGTAGGGATTCCTGTTTTCGGGACAGCATTACAAGATGCCAGTTCCTATACAGCGATCGAGCCTCAGCCGGATTACGCGTTAATCGTCGGTAACGAAGGGGAGGGAGTCGCTCCAGATTTATTAGCTATTACGGATCAAAATATTTATGTTCCGATATATGGAAAGGCAGAATCATTAAATGTAGGGGTCGCAACAGGAATTCTTCTCTATTATTTACGTGGATAAGGACTTGCAACAAATGACAAGATTCACTATAATATAGAAGCACAAATGTATAAGCAAAAAGCTGTGAACGAGAGTAGTAAGCCTTACCCCACCATATAGGGAGGAGATGCCGTGACTGAAAGCATTTCTATGGCAGGAATGGTTGAATTCACTCTGGAGCTGACATCGGACCGCAAGGAAGCTTGTGAAGATGTTTCCGGCGCTGAGCCGTTATGACAATGAAGTATGTAGTAGTTATTACTATGAAATAAGGGTGGTACCACGAGCCATCGTCCCTTTGGTGACGGTGGCTTTTTTGCGTTTTAAACAAGGAAGAAGTTAGTAAAAGGAGGAATGAACAATGCGTGAGCGTTTAGAGGAGCTGCGTGATGAAGCGTTAGCGAAGGTTGCTACAGCGGAAGATGTAAAAGCATTACAGGAAGTTCGCGTCGCATATTTAGGAAAAAAAGGGCCAATTACAGAGGTACTCCGTGGAATGGGGAAGCTTTCTGCTGAAGAGCGGCCTATAATCGGTCAGATGGCTAATGATGTTCGTGATGCGATTAAGGTTGAAATTGAAGCAAAAGAAACAAAGCTGGAAGAAGCAGCAGTTGAAAAACAGTTGGCGACTGAAAGTATTGATGTAACGTTGCCTGGTCGTCCTGTTAGTCGCGGTTCACGTCATCCATTAACAGCTGTAATTGAGGAAGTAGAGGATATTTTCCTTGGCCTTGGTTTTACGGTAGAAGAGGGACCTGAGGTAGAAACAGATTATTACAACTTTGAAGCTTTAAATCTTCCGAAGGATCATCCTGCTCGTGATATGCAGGATACGTTTTATTTTACGGAGGAATTATTGCTTCGTACGCAAACATCTCCAGTTCAAGCAAGAACGATGGAGAAATACAAAGGTCAAGGGCCGGTTAAGATTATTTGCCCTGGTAAAGTATTTCGTCGTGATGATGATGATGCGACCCATTCTCATCAGTTCATGCAAATAGAAGGGTTGCTTGTTGATCACCATGTTCGGATGAGTGACTTAAAAGGAGTGCTTGAAACATTTGCGAAGCGCTTTTTCGGAGAAGATCGTCAAATTCGCTTACGTCCAAGCTTTTTCCCGTTTACAGAGCCTTCAGTTGAAGTCGATGTATCATGTGGAATTTGTGGAGGGAAAGGCTGCCGTATTTGTAAACAAACTGGCTGGATTGAAGTATTAGGTGCAGGAATGGTCCACCCACGTGTTCTTGAAATGAGTGGTTTCGATCCAAAAGTATATAGTGGTTTCGCCTTTGGAATGGGTGTTGAACGGTTAGCGATGCTGAAATATGACATTGATGACATTCGTCATTTTTATACGAATGATGTGCGTTTCTTAGCACAATTTAAACGGGTGTAAGGAGGAGACAGACATGCTAGTATCTTATAATTGGCTCCAGGATTATGTGAAAGTAGATGATTTGAGCGCGGCTGATATTGCTGAAAAGATGACGCGTGGTGGGATTGAAATAGATATCATTCATCAATTAAACAAAGGGATTTCAGGGATTGTTGTTGGTCATGTTTTAGAATGTAGCCAGCATCCAAATGCGGATAAATTAAATGTATGTAAGGTTGATATTGGTGAAGGAGAACCTGTACAAATTATTTGTGGCGCACCGAATGTTGCTGCAGGTCAAAAAGTCGTCGTTGCAAAAGTAGGGGCGGTCTTACCAGGTAATTTCAAAATTAAAAAAGCGAAGCTTCGTGGGGAAGCCTCAAATGGAATGATTTGTTCATTACAGGAGCTCGGGATTGAAAGTAAGCTCGTTCATAAAGATTTTGCTGAAGGAATTTATGTATTCCAAGAGGAGGTTGAAGTTGGACGTGATGCCCTTCAAGCCTTGAATTTAACGGATGAAGTATTAGAGCTTGATTTAACCCCAAATCGTGCAGATTGTTTGAACATGATTGGTGTTGCTTATGAAGTGGGAGCTCTATACAATCGTGAGGTTACCCTTCCGAAAGTGAGTGTCACAACAAACGATGAGAAAGCATCTGATTATATCTCGGTTCATGTTGAAGCGAAGGATGATAACCCCTATTACGGGGCGACGATAATTAAAGATGTTAAAGTAGGTCCTTCTCCGCTATGGCTCCAAAATCGTCTTATGGCAGCCGGGATTCGTCCCATTAGTAACGTTGTAGATGTAACAAACTATGTTCTATTAGAATATGGTCAACCATTGCATGCTTTTGATTATGACCGTTTTGGTTCAAAGGAAGTGTTAGTCCGTCGTGCAAACGATGGTGAGAAAATGGTTTCCTTAGATGACGTTGAACGCACATTAACTAAGGATCATCTTGTTATTACAAATGGAACTGAACCGATGGCAATTGCTGGTGTCATGGGGGGCGCAACATCTGAGGTACAGGAGGATACGACGACGATTTTACTGGAAGCGGCTTATTTCCAAAGCTCGACTGTTCGAAAGGCGTCGCGTGATTTAGGCTTACGTAGCGATTCAAGTACTCGTTATGAAAAAGGAATTGACCCGAAACGAGTTAAGGCTGCAGCTGAAAGAGCAGCATCATTAATTGCCGAGTTAACTGGTGGAACGATTGTATCTGGTGTTGTCGAGGATGATACATTAGCTATTGAAGAGCCTGACGTTCACATTTCACTTTCACGCTTAAACGAGCGCCTTGGTATGAGCTTAACGGGAGATGATATTATAAGTATCTTTTCACGCCTTCAATTTGATTATAAGCAAGACGGAGAAGCTTTCATTGTGATTGCACCTTCACGTCGTCCGGATATAAGAATTGAAGAAGACTTAATTGAAGAGGTTGCGAGACTATATGGCTATGATAACATTGCAACGACACTTCCAGAGGGCTCAACAACTCAAGGGGCATTAACAGAGTATCAGGCGAAACGCCGCCGCATTCGTCGCTTCTTAGAAGGGGCTGGACTTTCACAAGTTATTACGTATTCACTTACAAGTGCAGAAAAGGCAAAAGGTTTTGCCGGAGAATATACCGGCGTAGCACCAATCCGCTTGTCAATGCCAATGAGTGAAGACCGTAGCACGATGCGTACAAGCTTAATTCCTCATTTATTTGATGTCCTCAAGTATAATCTCAATCGTAAAAACAATGATGTCCATGTATATGAGATGGGGTCGATTTTTACGAGTGAAGAGGGAGTATTAACGAAGCAACCAACGGAGCGTGAGATGGTTGCTGGAGCTTTAACAGGAATGTGGCATGAACACACTTGGCAAGGGGAAAAGAAGCCAGTCGATTTCTTCGTTGTTAAAGGGCTTTTAGAAGGTGTTTTTGCTGAACTAGGGCTCGAAGCTGATGTTTCGTTTATTCAAGATAGAAAATCAGGTTTACACCCTGGACGTACTGCTACAATTACATTAGCTGGGAAGGAAATTGGCTTTATTGGCCAAGTGCATCCTGCGACTCAGAAGGCTGAAGATTTAAAAGAAACGTATGTTTTTCAGCTTGATTTAGAAGCGGTAATTACGTACGAAGTCGAGACGGTAGGATATGTGGCATTGCCGCGGTTCCCTGCAATTTCTCGTGATATTGCTCTCGTTGTAGATGCCGACCGTGCTGCTGGTGAGGTTGAAGCAGTTATTGTAAAATCAGGTGGGAAGCTATTAAAGAGCGTCAAACTGTTTGATTTGTATCAAGGAGAACATATGGATGAAGGCAAAAAATCATTGGCATTCTCACTTCAATACTTCGACCCTGAACGTACGTTAACTGATGAAGACGTATCTGTTGTACATGAAAAGGTATTGTCTGAATTACAGGGAAAAGTTGGCGCTAAACTAAGAGGATAAAGGAGCGGAGATGACAGAGAGGTTCTTATCTTATCTGTCATCTTTTTTCGTTTTTAATGTCGATAATTTTTTCGAGCATAATAGTAAGAGATAGCCCGTAACTATGAATAATGTAGAGTCTCTACAACAATATATTTCCAATGATGCTGCTTCATGTTATGATAGAACGTAGGATTTTGTCAGAGATTGGAGGCATTTTGGTGGCAGACAAGGAACAAAAGAAACGAACAACTGTATCAATTTATGGTCAACAGTATACGGTTGTTGGGACGGAGCCACCTCAACATGTCAAAGAAGTGGCTCAATATGTAGATCAAAAAATGAGAGAAATAAAAAAACGAAACCCGTATTTAGATACAACTCGCTTAGCTGTGTTAACGGCAGTTAATGTCGTTGATGAATATATGAAAATGCTAAAAGAACAAAATAAAGTAGAAGACACGAATGGACGGGATCGAATGACAGGAGACGACTAATCTATGCTTAGCTTTATCATTTTGTTTTTATTACTTTGTAGTTTTTTTGTTGGACGAAGACGTGGCTTTATTTTACAAGTAATCCATCTTGTTGGCTTTATTGTTTCGCTAATAGTAGCCTATAAGTACTATGGAGAATTGGCATCGTTTATACGGCTATGGATTCCGTATCCACAAATATCCTCAGATAGTCCAGTAGGGATGATTTTAAACGTTCTTGATGGTGAAAGTGTGTACTATTCAGGAATTGCGTTTGCGTTACTATTTATAGGTACCCGTATTATTTTACAAATTTTTGGGGCAATGCTTGATTTTGTTGCCCATCTGCCAATTCTTCGTTCAGTGAACAGGTTATTAGGTGGAATTCTTTGCTTTTTAGAGGCCTATTTGATTATTTTGATACTCATATACGTTGCAGCATTGTTACCAGTAGAACTTGTTCAGGAATTATTACAAAAATCAATCGTTGCACAATTAATGATCAATCATACCCCAATTTTATCGGAATGGCTTCAAGAAATTTGGGCCAAAAATGAAATATAAAAAGGAAAGCCGGGAAAAGAGTCTCGGCTTTCCTTTTTATGTAGAATTCCAAGGGACGAGCGTTGATTTTCAATAGTGAATATCGGTATCATAGTAATAGAAAGGAACGATGGACATGAACAAAAAAGAAGTAATCAACGTACTCGAAACGATTGCAATCTATTTAGAAATAAAAGGTGAAAACACATTTAAAATATCAGCCTATCGAAAAGCGGCTCAAGCGTTAGAGTCAGATGAACGAACGCTAGCTGAAATAGATGACCCTTCAAAGCTTAAAGGAATTGGAAAGGGGACCGCAGAAGTAATCAATGAACTAGTTGAGAGCGGGACATCTCGTTTGCTTGAAGAATTGAAAAAAGAGCTACCAGATGGTCTTTTGCCGTTATTAAAGCTACCGGGACTTGGTGGTAAAAAAGTAGGGAAGCTATATCAGGAGCTTGGAATAGTTGATTTGACTTCGTTAAAAGCAGCGTGTGAAGAGGGAAAGGTTCGTGACCTTGCTGGATTTGGAAAGAAAACGGAGGAAAAAATGCTCATTGCAATCCAAGAAGCAAACCAACGTCCTGAAAGACTTCCCTTACCGGTTGTGTTACCAATCGCTGAGAAAATAGAAAAGCAGCTTGAAAAAATAGAAGAAATTCAAAGATTTTCACGAGCTGGTAGTTTAAGAAGGTTAAGAGAGACAGTCAAAGATTTAGACTTTATTATTGCTACGACTGAACCTGATACCGTAAGAAAACAACTACTTGAGCTTGCACACGTCTCAAATGTTATTGCAAATGGGGAAACAAAAGTATCTATTGATGTATCAATGGATGTGACAATCTCTGTAGATTTTCGTTTAGTGAAGCTAGAGGAATTTGCAACAACCCTTCATCACTTTACTGGCTCAAAAGACCATAATGTGAAACTTCGCCAGCTTGCAAAGGCACGAGGCGAAAAAATTAGCGAATATGGAGTTGAAAATGTTGAAACAGGTGAGGTGAGGACATTTGATAGTGAAGAAGCCTTTTTTGCGCATTTTGAGCTACCATTTATTCCACCAGAAGCACGTGAAGATCAAGGAGAATTGGAACGTTTTCGAGAAGTAAACGAATATATAGAAACAGAACATATCCAATCAGACCTCCATATGCATACGACGTGGAGCGATGGAGCTTATTCAATCGAGGAAATGGTCGAGGCTGCCCGTTCAAAAGGCTATCACTATGTCGCGATTACTGACCACTCAAAATATTTAAAGGTTGCTAATGGCTTGACGGAGGAGCGTCTTAAAGAGCAACATGCGAAAATTCGTGAATTGAATAAAAAATATGAAGACTTTACGATTTTTACGGGAATTGAGATGGATATATTACCAGATGGTACATTGGATTATGAGGATGAATTATTAGCTGAAGTTGATTTTGTCATTGCATCGATACACTCTTCGTTTTCACAAAAGCAGGATGTCATTATGGAACGTTTAAAAACGGCATTAATGAATCCGCATGTTGATTTAATCGCTCATCCAACTGGACGTCTACTCGGAAGAAGAGAAGGTTATGAAGTCGATGTAGAAAAGCTGATTGAACTTGCAAAAGAAACAAAGACGGCATTAGAATTGAATGCTAACCCACACCGATTAGATCTTACTGCACGTTGGTTGAAAAAAGCAGAAGAGGAAGGTGTCCTCATTTCAATCAACACGGATGCGCATAATATAAACATGCTTGATCATATGAGCTATGGGACAGGGATGGCTCGTAAAGCTATGCTTAAAAAAGAAACCGTGTTAAACACATGGTCGGTTCAACGATTTAGACAATTTCTTGACCGTCATAAGAACTGAAACGGGAAACCCTCAATAAAGGAGTTACGTAAATGAAACGTGTACTACGAGTATTAGAATACGAGAAGATGAAGCAGCAATTGCTAGGGCATGTGTCATCTTCTCTAGGGCGTCAAAAAATTGAAGCACTCGTTCCATCAACGGATTTCACAGAAGTCCAAAAGTGGCAGTTGGAGACAGCGGAAGGAGCCAATGTTCTACGCTTAAAAGGGCATATTCCGTTAGGTGGAATTTTTGATGTGAAGGCACATGCGAAACGGGCCAAAATAGGAGGCTCTCTTTCTGCTGCTGAGTTAATTGAGGTGGCTAGCACGATATATGGCGGACGGCAGCTAAAAAAATTTATTGCGGTGATGGTAGATGAGGAAGAGGTTGCCCTTCCTATATTATATGATTACGTTACGCAAATTGAGCCTTTAACAGATCTTGAACGAGCAATTAAGCAGTGTATCGATGATAATGGGCATGTGCTTGATTCAGCAAGCTCAGAATTAAGAACGATTCGCCATCAAGTTCGGAGCTATGAATCAAGCGTCCGGTCTAAGCTTGAGAGTATTACTCGTTCCTCTAATACACAAAAGATGCTCTCAGATGCCATCGTCACAATCCGAAATGATCGCTTTGTTATACCTGTAAAACAGGAATATCGAAGCGCGTTTGGTGGGATTATTCATGATCAATCAGCATCAGGGGCAACGTTATTTATTGAACCTCAGGCTATTGTGACATTAAACAATCAGCTTCGTGAAGCAAAGGTAAAGGAAGCGCGTGAAATTGAACGGATTTTAGGTGAGCTATCAGAGCAAGTCGGTGCAGTCGCTAATGAGTTACTCGCTAATCTTGACTTACTTGCGACGCTTGACTTTATCTTTGCTAAAGCCCGATATGCGAAGGAGATTAAAGCGACAGAACCAAAGTTGAATGATAAAGGCTTAATTCTCCTGAAAAAGGCAAGGCATCCCTTAATTGATGCTGAAGAAGTTGTTCCAATTGATGTCGAGCTTGGTGAAGAATTCCGTTCACTCATTATTACAGGGCCAAATACCGGGGGGAAAACGGTTACGTTAAAAACAATCGGGCTTTTAACATTAATGGCTCAATCTGGTTTGCAAGTTCCGGCTGAAGAGGAATCGGAAATGGCTGTCTATCAAAAGGTGTTTGCTGATATTGGAGATGAACAGTCAATCGAACAGAGCTTAAGTACATTCTCTTCGCATATGACAAACATTGTTGACATTTTAGATCAAGTTGATTTTCAGAGCCTCGTTTTATTTGATGAACTAGGGGCAGGGACGGATCCGACGGAAGGGGCAGCACTAGCAATATCCATTCTTGATGATGTGTATCGCCGCGGGGCAAGTGTTGTTGCAACGACTCATTACAGTGAGTTAAAGGGGTATGCCTATAATCGGGAAGGGGCAATGAATGCAAGTGTTGAGTTTGATGTCGAGACATTAAGACCAACCTACCGTCTCTTAATCGGTGTACCGGGAAGAAGTAACGCTTTTGCGATTTCACGGCGACTTGGCTTAAGTGAAAAGATTATTGAGCAAGCGAAGCAACAAATTGATAGTGACTCCAACCAAATTGAGAATATGATTGTCTCCTTGGAAACAAGTCAAAAATCTGCAGAAACCGAGTGGCAAGAAGCAGAGCGTATTCGTACGGAGGCTGAGGAGCTTCATCAAGATTTAGTAGCACAGCTTGAAGCCGTTGAGCAAGAGAAGGAGCGCATCCTTGCTGAAGCGGAAAAGAAAGCGGCAGAAGCCGTTGCAAAGGCAAAGGAAGAAGCAGAGTTTATTATTGAAGAGCTTCGCGAAATGCAGAAGGAAGGTCTTTCAGTTAAGGAGCATCAAATCATTGATGCAAAGAAGCATCTTGAAGAGGCTGCACCAAAACTAACACCTCAGCAGAAGAAGGTAAAAAAGCAAGCTGAGGCAAAACGAGTGATTAAACCAGGTGATGAGGTAAAGGTACTAACCTTTGGCCAGAAAGGCTTTATTGTTGACCAGATTAATGAACAAGAGTTTCAAGTTCAAATGGGTATCATGAAAATGAAGGTTAATCGCGAGGATTTACAGTTGATAGGCCAGCCAAAACAGGTAGAAACAAGGCCGATAGCGACTGTTCGTGGTGGAGACCATGTGAAACCTGAGCTTGATCTTCGTGGGGAACGATATGAGGAAGCGATGATGCGTGTTGAAAAATATATTGATGATGCACTACTTGCAGGATATCATCAAGTGTCAATTATTCATGGTAAAGGTACTGGTGCCTTGCGAAAAGGGGTTAAAGAGCTTGTGAAGCGTCATCCTCATGTAAAGGGAGCTCGTGATGCAGCGATGAACGAAGGTGGCCTCGGTAATACTGTCATCGAGCTTAAATAACAAAGGAGCAAATAAATGGAAACATTATTCGAAATAGAAATCGTCCGAACAGCCGCTTATTACAGTGTGTCTGTTCTGGCTCTCCTTGTATTTTTAGCCGTATTCGAAACGGTGACTAAGTATAAAAATTGGCATGAAATTAAGCGAGGAAATCTAGCTGTTGCTTTAGCGACCGGAGGAAAAATTTTCGGAGTTGCTAATATTTTCCGACATTCGATTGAGCATTCAGATACATTGTTAACGATGCTAGGCTGGGGTGTTTTCGGATTTACACTATTACTTTTTAGTTATTTTATGTTTGAATTTCTAACACCGATGTTCAAAGTTGATGAAGAACTTGCCAGGGATAACCGTGCTGTTGGGTTTATTTCGATGGTCATTTCGATTGGTCTTTCTTATGTTATTGGCGCTAGCATCATTGCAATGTAATCTAGAGGCAAGGAGAGCGTAAAATGGAATTATTAATGAAAATATTATATATAAGCTGTGGAGCCTTTTTCCTTGCTGGTCTTATCTATATGATTTTCTTTGCGGCTTAGTTGCAGGGTTTTTACGATTCAACAAAGAATGAATTGGTAAGGGGAAGAGAGTAGCAAAAAGGAGAAGACAACACCCCTTAATAGAAAGAAAGGGTGTGTCAGGATGGGTTTCGTTCAATGGAATAGGGAAGAACAACTTGCGGTTATTACGTTGTCACGTCCGCCAGCCAATGCTTTGTCAACAAATGTATTGAAAGAACTTGACCGAGCTTTACAAGAGGTTGAAAAGGACACGGCAGCAAAAGTTGTCCTTTTACATGGTGATGGTCGATTTTTTGCAGCAGGGGCAGATATTAAGGAGTTTACTGAAATAGAATCAGGTGATATCTTTTCCGAAGTTGCCCGTGAAGCGCAACAGTTGTTTAATCGAATTGAATATTTTCCAAAGCCGGTTATTGCGGCCATTCATGGTGCAGCTTTAGGCGGAGGGCTGGAGCTTGCGCTAGCTTGCCATATCCGAGTCGCGACAGAGAACGCAAAGCTTGGCTTACCAGAATTAACATTAGGACTTATTCCTGGATTTGGAGGGACACAACGTCTTTCTGCAGCTGTTGGGAAGGCAAAGGCGTTAGAAATGATGCTAACAGGCGAAGCGATTTCAGGAAGTGAAGCGGAAAAAATCGGGCTAGTCAATGCCGTTTATACTGAAGAGACACTGTTGGCAAAAGCGAAAGAATTGGCACAGAAAATGACGAATAAAAGTCCTCTCACAATAAGTATGATTTTACAATTAGTACAGCAACGTCGTGAGCCTGATTTCGAGAAAAACTTGGAACGAGAAGCAAAGCTTTTCGGAAAAGCCTTTGATTCAGAAGATGGTCAAGAAGGAATTACGGCTTTTATTGAAAAACGAAAACCAGCCTTTAAAGGATCTTAATGTTCCGTTTATCTCCTGAGCAATCTAGTTGTTTTTCTATTCTAATCGAGGGTACAATACGTGATAAGCAACTTAGTCGCCACGTATGGTTATAAATGGTATGATTAAGTTGGTAAGATGTTAACAAATAAGGAGGCTTTTACGATGGCTATTGTGAATGTAACAGATCAAACATTTGCTTCTGAAACTAGTGAAGGAGTCGTGCTTGCGGACTTTTGGGCACCATGGTGCGGACCTTGTAAGATGATTGCACCTGTCCTTGAAGAGCTTGACTCTGAAATGGGCGATAAAGTAAAAATTGCAAAGCTTGATGTAGACGAAAACCAAGAAACAGCTGGTAAGTACAGTGTCATGAGTATCCCTACTCTTCTAGTTTTTAAAGACGGTGAAGTCGTAGACCAAGTTGTTGGTTTCCAACCTAAAGAAGCATTAGCAGAATTACTAAACAAGCACCTATAAGGTTAGAAAAAGTCGAGAGGACATTATCTCGGCTTTTTTTATTTTAGTGAATTTTAGGGTCTCCCAGTTTTTCATACTTGAAAAATACGTTTACTTCGCCAACAATAGAGAAAGAAAGGGGGAGGAAAATGGGTTATATAAAAGAAAAATTAGCTGTTCTCCCTGATCAGCCTGGTTGTTATTTAATGAAGGATCGTCAAGGTACGATTATCTATGTTGGGAAAGCCAAGGTATTGAAAAATCGTGTTCGATCCTATTTTACTGGATCACATGATGGTAAAACACAGAGACTTGTAAGCGAAATTGCGGACTTTGAATATATTGTTACCTCTTCAAATATAGAAGCACTTATTCTTGAAATGAACTTAATAAAAAAGCATGATCCAAAATACAACGTCATGCTGAAAGATGATAAATCCTATCCATATTTAAAAATTACAAATGAAAAGCATCCGCGTCTCATTACGACAAGACAGGTTAAAAAGGATGGCGGTAAATATTTCGGTCCGTATCCAAATGCTGGTGCAGCAAATGAAACGAAGAAAATGCTTGATCGGATTTATCCTTTAAGAAAATGTCGTACACTTCCTGATAAAGTCTGTCTCTATTATCATATAGGCCAATGTCTTGCTCCATGTGTGTATGATGTTTCGGATGAAGAAAATGAAAAGATGGTTCAAGAAATTACGAAATTTCTCCGTTCAGGTCATGATGAAATTAAGGCACAGCTAACTGAAAAGATGTTGAAGGCATCAGAAGAGTTGAATTTTGAACGAGCAAAGGAAATCCGTGATACTTTGCAGCATATGGAGGCAGTTCGAGAAAAGCAAAAAATGACGATAAATGATCATGTTAATCGTGATGTCTTTGGCTTTTCTTATGATAAAGGCTGGATGTGTGTTCAAGTGTTTTTTATCCGCCAAGGAAAGCTTATTGAACGAGATGTTTCCATCTTTCCTTTCTATATGGATGCGGCGGAGGACTTATTAACCTTTATCGGACAATTTTATATGAAAAAGGAACATATTAAGCCAAGTGAAATTCTCGTTCCTGATGGGGTTGATACTGACTTAATTGAACAATTCCTTGAGGTTAAGACGATTTTTCCGAAACGAGGGAAGAAAAAAGAGTTAGTAGACCTTGCGACAGAAAATGCAAAGGTTGCCTTAAAGGAAAAGTTCTCATTAATTGAACGTGATGAACAACGTACTGTTAAAGCTATTGAAAACCTAGGACAAGCGATGGGGATTGCAACCCCTTATCGGATAGAGGCATTTGACAACTCTAACATACAGGGGACTGATCCTGTATCAGCAATGGTTACGTTTATCGATGGGAAACCGAGTAGAAAAGACTATCGAAAATATAAAATAAAATCAGTTGAAGGTCCAGATGACTACGGTTCAATGCGAGAAGTGGTAAGACGGAGGTATATTCGATTATTGAATGAGGAGCTTCCTTTACCGGACTTAATCGTGATTGATGGAGGAAAGGGTCAAATTGCAGTAGCTCAAGAAATAATTTCAGATGAGTTAGGTCTGGCAATCCCTGTTTGTGGTTTAGCAAAAGATGAAAAACACCGAACCTCGCAGCTGTTAATGGGGGATCCTCCAGTTGAGATTCCATTAAAACGGGACAGTCATGAGTTTTATTTATTGCAGCGGATACAGGACGAGGTGCATCGATTTGCGATTACCTTCCATCGTCAAACCCGTTCAAAGACGTTTTTTCAATCGATTTTAGATGATATTCCCGGCGTAGGAGAAAAACGAAAACAACAGCTTTTAAAACATTTTGGCTCTGTAAAAAAAATGAAGGATGCTAAAGTTGATGAAATCACGGAACTCGGGATTCCTCAAAAAGTTGCAGAAGCTATTATTGAAAAATTGCAAGGTGAATAAAGATCTGGCTCTTGCAACAAGAAGATACTTTTGTTAAAATAAAAAGCAATTGAATATGCCACGCTTCAATATGAAGTGATGGTAGAGGCGCGAAAACCATGAGTAAAATGTCCGAGAACGATGAGGTTTGAAGACGGCATGAGAAAGGGGAATTCGCCGAAGTGTAAGTGACGCTCATACGTACTTATGCTGGACTTGTGTTGAATAAGCACAAGGCTGTCACATGACTAACCCAAAGTTATGTGGAGAACTATCTCACGTGAGAAAGGGAGCAGAGTGGTACCAGTCTGGTATTTACAGCAACGGTGAGGGGTTTTCCTTATTGTTGCTTTTTTGTTTGCTTTCATCACGCCAGAAAATGGAGAGGATGAAAAAAAATGGCAAGAATTGTACAAAAATACGGTGGAACATCGGTTGGATCCGTTGAACGGATTGAACACGTTGCAGAAAGGGTAGAAAAAACGTTCCTTGAAGGTAACGAAGTTGTTGTCGTTGTCTCAGCGATGGGGAAATCAACCGATCAATTAGTTACCCTTGCAAAGGAAATTACCGATTCACCGAGTAAACGAGAAATGGATATGCTGTTAACAACAGGAGAGCAAGTGACGATTTCATTGTTAACAATGGCATTACAAAAACGAGGCATTGATACGATTTCGTTCACGGGCTGGCAAGCTGGAATTCAAACCGAAGAAAGCCACGGTAATGCCCGGATTACGAATATAGATACAGCTCGACTTGAGAACGAGCTTTCAGAAAAAAGAGTAATCATTGTTGCAGGATTTCAAGGGGCAACAGAGAATGGTCATATTACTACATTAGGACGTGGAGGTTCTGATACGACAGCAGTTGCTCTAGCAGCAGCCTTAAACGCCGACCGTTGTGATATTTATACGGACGTTACAGGTGTGTTCACAACAGATCCACGCTATGTAAAAAACGCTAGAAAGCTGCAGGCTATTTCGTATGATGAAATGCTTGAAATGGCCAATCTAGGTGCCGGGGTATTGCATCCTCGTGCAGTAGAATTTGCAAAAAACTATAACGTTCCACTCATGGTCGCTTCAAGTATGGTCGATGAAATCGGAACAATGATTGAGGAGGAAGTATCAGTGGAAAAGAATTTAATTGTTAGAGGAATTGCTTTTGAAAATGATGTAACAAAAGTAACAGTATCAGGCTTGCCGAATAAATTAGATACATTACCAAAATTATTCACAGCACTATCTGAAAACAACGTAAATGTAGATATCATCGTTCAAAATCAGTTAGATGAGGATTCTGTAAATGTCTCGTTTTCGATTACACAAAGCATTATCGTTGAAACAATTAGAGCTTTGGAACAAGTGAAAGAAGAACTTGGTTTTACGGATATTACCCATGAAGAAGAGCTTGCAAAAGTATCAATTGTTGGTTCAGGAATGGTTTCCAACCCAGGTGTAGCGGCGGCAATGTTCGAAGTACTTGCTGCTAATGATATTTATATCAAAATGGTCAGCACATCCGAAATCAAAGTATCGGCCGTAATTAAAGAAGATGACATGGTGATGGCTGTGGAAGCCCTCCACGATGCCTTCCAACTAGCAGAACAAGAAACAGAAGTAAGCGCCTAAGAGGCGTGATTCATGTCTTATGTTCTTTTTGAGTCACTAGTCAGAAACTTACGATGAGAACCCCACTTATCGTAAGGGCACTGAAAAAGGGAAACCCACCCCTTTTTCAGTGCCCCTCTCATCGTAAGGCTTTTAAAAGATGTAGCGACTACGCTCATTGCATGAAGGCTGTGCCAAAAGGTTAAAAAAAACAACCTTTTGGCACAGCCTCTTTCTTATTCAATTTCATCTTGAACATCGGTTTCAATGTGGAATAGGACAAAGCCTTTTTTTACTGTATTTGTAGCTCCACTTGTAAATCCAGTTAAGTGTTCAACCTGTTGCGCTAAAAAGCCAGCTTCTAGCTGATAACATCGCTTGTCCTGTTTTCCCATCCACGTTCCGCGCAGTTCGAAAAGTCGTTCTCGTTTTTTTTCTTTAATGAGAGCTAAAGATCCCCAATTTGCGTCTTTAAAAAACTCAATCGTTTCTGTGATACTATGTAAAGGGTATTTTCTAGCTAATGCTTTCCCACTCCAATATAAAAGTGAATCATGTTCTTGGCCAAGTAATTCTTTTAATAAGTCATTTCGAATTAAATCATAACCAAAATGAACAGCATCCCTCTCCAATAAATCCATTGTGTGCTGACACCTCTCTTTATATCTTTATTATAATCTGAGTACTGATATTTCTCTATACCCTTGTAGCTTCAATTTTCAAGAAGTGTTATACTAAAGCGCGAACATAAGCGGAGGTTTGTTTTTATGAAATCTGCATTAAATCATTTTTTAACCCCTTTTCGAATCATTATTATTGCCTATATCGTTGCAATGATTCTGTTTAGTTTTTTACTGTATTTACCGATATCTCATCAACCGGGCGTGGAGGTATTATACTCGGAAGCATTATTTACATCTGTTAGTGCTGTAAGTGTGACAGGATTAACCGTTGTCAATGTATCCGAAACATATAGCTACACAGGAATTGTTTTTCTTTCCTTAGCGATTCAACTTGGTGGCATAGGTGTTATGACACTTGGTACATTTGTTTGGATGCTTTTCGGACGAAAAATCAATTTTTCACAACGGATGCTAATTATGGTTGACCAGAATCAGAATACGTTTTCTGGGTTAGTTAATCTAATGAGAGGGATTTTATTTGTAGCCATTATTATTGAAATCATTGGTGCATTAATTTTAGGGACATATTATCTTCGTTATTTTGATACAATCGGGCAGGCGTATTATCAAGGGGCCTTTGCCGCATTAAGTGCATTTACGAATGCTGGCTTTGATGTGACCGGTGAATCACTGATTCCATTTGCTAATGACTATTACGTTCAATTGGTGACGATATTGCTCATATTTGCTGGTGCAATTGGTTTCCCTGTCCTGTTGGAATTAAAAGAATACTTTTCAAGAAAAAATCCCAATTTTAAATTCAGTTTGTTTACAAAAATAACGACGACAACATACTTTGCCGTATTTATTATCGGGGTTATCGGTATTTGGGCATTGGAAAGTGGCCATTACTACGTTGGCTTAGAATGGCATCAGCAGCTTTTTTACTCTTTATTTAATTCAGCTACGACAAGAAGCGGTGGCTTAGCGACCATGGATGTTTCAAATCTTGGAATGGCAACACTGCTGTTTATGTCAGGGCTCATGATTATTGGCGCAAGCCCTTCAAGTGTGGGTGGAGGAATTCGTACTACGACAATCGCGGTAATGTTTTTAACGATTCGTAGCTTTGCACTTGGTAAAGAGGATGTTAAAGTATTTGGTCGTGAAATTCATCCTGAGGATCGTCAGAAAGCGTTCATTGTTTTATCTGTTTTCATTGTCATGCTGTTTGCAGCAGTTACCTTAATCGTTGCTTTTGAGGGGCAGCACAATGCGCCACTTATGGCGATTATTTTTGAAACAGCATCGGCATTCGGAACATGTGGACTATCGATGGGAGTAACACCGGATTTATCGGTTCCTAGTCAATTTGTCTTAATGATCCTAATGTTTATCGGAAGGGTTGGATTAATTGCATTCCTGTTTTCCGTAAAAAGAAAAGAAACAAAGAGTCATTTTAAATATCCGACAGAGCGCATTATAATTGGATAATAATACATAATTAGGATGAACAATTTTTTATAAAGGCTTTGTTCTATAATTTTATTTTTAGTAAAATGAAATTAATGGAGCAATGTCTTTTTATTTTTGTTCTTTTTTACCCTTTTATTGTTATATTAGAAAAAAATAATAGCCTGTATACGTTTTCTTGACGCGGTTATCCGATGGGAGTACAATAAATTTGTCGGATTTTTTTCACAGAAACTTAATATAAGTTTCATTTTTTCGTAGCATTTCCATATCACGATGTTTCGCGGTGGGGAGGTACATATTATACGAAGAAGAAAGCAGAAAGAGAACGTCTAGGAGTATGGATAGGAATTAAAAAAATTGGGGGGAAAAGTATGGCTGGTAATCGTGAGTATTTTAACCGAAAGTTACACTCTTTACTTGGCGTAATACCTGTTGGATTATTTTTAGTTCAGCATTTGGTCGTCAATCATTTCGCAACACGAGGAGCAAGCGCCTTTAATCAAGCTTCGCACTTTATGGAAAGCTTACCGTTCCGCTACGCACTCGAAATCTTCATCATCTTCATTCCAATGCTTTATCACGCTATTTATGGACTTTATATTGCGTTTCAAGCGCAAAATAATACAGGTCGTTATGGATTTTTTAGAAACTGGATGTTCCGCTTGCAACGTATTTCAGGGATAATCCTGTTAATTTTTATCGCATGGCATGTGTGGGAAACTCGTATTGCGGCAGCGTTTGGTGCTGAAGTAAATTACAATATGATGGCTGATATTTTAAGTTCTCCATTTATGTTAATCTTCTATATTGTCGGTGTAGTATCTGCAACATTCCACTTAGCTAACGGTCTTTGGTCTTTTGCCGTATCTTGGGGTATCACAGTTACACCGCGTTCGCAACAAATTGCAACATACGTAACAATTGCAATCTTCGTTGTTTTAACTTTCATTGGAATTCGTGCGATTTTAGCGTTCATTAATCCGGACTTAGCAGTCTTATAAGGGGTGGGTCTATATGAGTAAAGGAAGAATCATTGTTGTCGGTGGCGGACTAGCTGGTCTGATGGCGACAATTAAAGCAGCAGAAAAAGGCGTCCCAGTGGATCTTTTTTCACTAGTGCCAGTTAAACGTTCTCACTCTGTATGTGCGCAGGGCGGGATTAATGGGGCCGTTAATACAAAGGGTGAGGGTGACTCTCCATGGGAGCACTTTGATGATACAGTATACGGTGGGGACTTTTTAGCAAACCAACCACCAGTTAAAGCAATGACTGAAGCAGCGCCTGGAATCATTCACTTAATGGACCGTATGGGTGTTATGTTTAACCGTACGCCAGAAGGCTTATTAGATTTCCGTCGTTTTGGTGGTACACAGCATCACCGTACAGCGTTTGCAGGGGCAACAACAGGTCAGCAATTATTGTATGCATTAGATGAACAAGTACGTCGTCACGAAACAAGTGGACTAGTTACGAAGTATGAAGGTTGGGAATTCCTTTCTGCTATTGTCGATGATGAAGGAACCTGTCGCGGGATTACGGCACAGGATTTGAAGTCTTCTGAAATTCGTAGCTTCCCTGCAGATGCGGTCATTATGGCAACGGGTGGCCCTGGAATCATTTTTGGGAAATCAACAAACTCTGTTATTAATACGGGATATGCAGCCGCGAAGCTTTATGAGCAAGGCGTTTACTATGCAAATGGTGAATTTATTCAAATCCATCCAACTGCGATTCCGGGTGACGATAAATTACGTCTTATGAGTGAATCAGCACGTGGTGAAGGCGGACGCGTATGGACGTACAAAGACGGAAAACCGTGGTACTTCCTAGAAGAAAAATATCCTGCTTATGGTAACCTTGTTCCGCGTGATATCGCGACTCGTGAAATCTTTGATGTATGTGTTGAGCAGAAGTTAGGGATTAATGGCGAGAACATGGTTTATCTTGATCTTTCACATAAAGATCCGAAAGAGCTTGATATTAAACTTGGTGGAATTATTGAAATCTACGAGAAATTCATGGGTGATGATCCTCGTAAAGTGCCAATGAAAATCTTCCCAGCTGTTCACTATTCTATGGGTGGAATGTGGATCGACTATGATCAGATGACAAATATTCCAGGTTTATTTGCAGCCGGTGAATGTGACTATTCTCAACATGGAGCAAACCGCTTAGGAGCAAACTCATTATTATCTGCGATTTATGGTGGAATGGTTGCTGGACCAAATGCGGTTAACTATATTAATGGTTTAGAAAAGTCTACAGATGCAATTGCATCATCAGTATTTGAAAATGAAGTGAAGAAAGAGCAAGATACTTTCAACAACATCATGAGTATGGATGGTACTGAAAATGCATACATCCTTCATAAAGAGTTAGGGGAATGGATGACAGATAACGTAACAGTCGTTCGTTATAATGATAAGCTTCTTAAGACAGATGAAAAGATTCAGGAATTAATGGAGCGTTATCAAAACATTAACATTAATGATACAGCTAAATGGAGCAACCAAGGAGCTTCGTTTACTCGTCAGTTAGATGGAATGCTTAAGCTAGCACGCGTTATTACGCTTGGCGCTTATAATCGTAACGAAAGTCGTGGTGCTCATTACAAACCTGAATTCCCAGAACGTAATGACGAAGACTTCTTAAAAACAACAAAAGCTAAATACAATGCCGAAACGAAAGCACCAGAGTTCGAATATGAAGAGGTTGATACATCATTAATTCAACCACGTAAACGTGACTATTCACAAAAGAAACAACAAGGAGCTGTTAAATCATGAGTGAAAAATCAATTCGTTTCGTTGTAACACGACAAGATGACCCGAACAGCAGTCCTTATCAAGAGGAATTTGAAGTACCATATCGTCCTAATATGAACGTTATTTCCGCATTGATGGAATTTCGTCGTAACCCAGTAAATACAAAAGGTGAACAAACGACACCAATCGCTTGGGAAATGAACTGCCTTGAGGAAGTGTGTGGAGCATGTTCGATGGTTATCAACGGAAAGCCGCGTCAATCTTGTACAGCTCTTGTTGATCAACTAGAACAACCAATTCGTCTTGAACCAATGAAGACATTTCCTGTTGTTCGTGACTTAGTCATTGATCGTAGCCGTATGTTTGATTCGTTAAAGAAAGTTAAAGCATGGATTCCAATTGATGGAACATATGATTTAGGTCCAGGACCTCGGATGGCTGAGACAAAACGTCAATGGGCTTATGAATTATCAAAATGCATGACTTGTGGAGTTTGCTTAGAAGCATGTCCGAATGTAAACAGTAAATCTGATTTTATTGGTCCAGCACCGCTTTCGCAAGTTCGTTTATTCAATGCTCATCCAACTGGTGAAATGAATAAGGCTGAACGTCTTGAAACGATTATGGGAGACGGCGGACTTGCCAACTGTGGCAACTCACAAAACTGTGTTCAATCTTGTCCGAAGGGAATTCCATTAACAACATCGATTGCTGCACTTAACCGTCAAACGACATTACAATCATTCAAAAACTTCTTCGGGAGTGATTGATAAGTATTTTAGGCTTCTTCTTAATGAAGAGGCCTTTTTGTATAAAAAGAGCATTAAACTAAAAACCAGCAATTCCAAGATGCTGGTTTTTAGTTTTGATGTGATGCTCATAGTTTAAGCGGGTGTTTAATTATATTTCAAGCTCACCTAGTCTGATTAGTTCGATGACGGCTTGAGAGCGCCCCTTTACCCCCAACTTCTGCATTGTATTGGAAATGTGATTTCGAACGGTTTTTTCACTTATGAAAAGTAATTGAGCGATTTCTTTTGTCGTCTTATCTTGGACGAGTAGTTCAAAAACTTCGCGTTCCCTTTTCGTAAGTAAAGGTTTTGGTCCAAATTCTGCTCCTTTCAATGAGTTCACTCCTTCTTGCTCAGGCTGAGAGCAATGCTGGGAAGGTTCCCGGTTTGAAGGGGTTTAGTCATCATAGTATATGTGCAACTACGAACTCTTGTGATTCAAGTAGTTGACAAAAACTAATTTATCAATGTAAACCAGTATTGACGTTTTTTAATCTATTCAGATAAGATGAAGGTGTTCACTCACGTAAGTAAGAAGACAACTACAAGCTGACTTAAGAGAGGTTTAGCCAATGATTAGCTCGTTTTTAATAAAAAAAATATTAAATAATAATGTCGTCATAGCTGAACGTTCTGGGAATCAAGAAGTAATTCTAATCGGGAAAGGGATCGGATTTGGGCGTAATCAAGGAGAATTAATAAGCGAACAAGATGTGGATAAGCTTTTCCTGTTAGTTGATGGTTCTGAACAAGAGCGATATAAGCAGCTTTTATCAGATGTTGATGAGTCTCTTATTTTGCTTATCGAAGAAATGGTTCAATTTATTCAGGCGCAGCTACAGATTAAATTAGATGAACGAATTCATTTGGCGTTAACCGACCATATCCAGTTTGCAATTCGTCGTATTGAACAAGGAATTGAAATACCCAACCCTTTTTTAATGGAAACAGAGATAATGTTTCCACAGGAGTTTGCTGTTGCACGTAAAGTAGTCGAACAACTAAATATAGGTTTAGATGTCGAGCTTCCTGAAGCGGAAATCGGCTTTATTACATTGCATATTAACCGTGCATACTCTAAAAAAACAATTGCAGAAACAAGTGTGCATCCTCAATTAATTCACGAATTGGTTGAATTAATTGAAAAGGAATTAAACATTCACATTGATAAACAATCGGTACAATATATGCGAATTGTTAGTTATTTGTGTGATGTAGTCGACCGCTTTAAAGTGGACGGAGATATTTATCGTTCTAATAATCTAACACATGTATTGAAAGAAGAATTTCAGTTATGCTATAATGTTACTAATCTTATTGTTGACCTATTGAATAATCGTTTTTCTAGTTCTTATTCAATTGGCCAAATGCCTGATGTTGTTCTTTTCTTAAAAAAGCTTTTAAGCATACATAAGTAGTTACACTTAAATTTACGTGTTACTGACTCGATCAGGCATGAGTAAGGAAAGTGTATATGAGGGTTTGAAGGGGTACTCTAAATATGTGCACTTCAATCTGTCATGTGCGTTTCTTTGCTGGTGCCTGTTTTTAGTATGCTTGAAGGATAAAACGTTTTCATTCATATTTTCAAACGAGTAAAAGAAAGAACAAATTGGGCATACTTGCATAGGAGTTAGTAAAAGTTGTTTCACCCAAAATTTTTAATTGAGAGAGGTTGATTATTAATGGCAGAAAAAACATTTAAAATTACAGCAGAAACAGGAATTCACGCACGTCCAGCTACACAATTAGTAAACAAGGCAGGACAATATTCATCTGATATTACACTTGAGTACAAAGGAAAGTCTGTTAACCTTAAGTCAATTATGGGGGTTATGTCACTAGGTGTTGGCCAAGGTGCAGAGGTAGTAGTAAAAGCAGAAGGAGCAGACGCAAACGAAGCTTTAAAAGGTATTGAAGAGATTATTAAAGACGGGTTAGGTGAGTAACTAGCATGCAACAAAAACTCTCAGGCATAGCAGCATCAGCAGGTGTTGCAATTGCTAAGGCTTTTGTCCACGAAGAGCCTGACTTCAACATAGAATTACGTAATGTAGAGAATGCAGACCAAGAAATTCAGCTCTTTTTAGATGCGTTAGCGACTTCACAGGAAGAATTGCGTGTGATTCGTGATAAAGCTGAAACAGAACTTGGCGCAGATAAAGCTGAAATCTTTTCAGCTCATCTCCTTGTACTTAATGATCCTGAATTAATTGATGCTGTTAAAGAAAAGATCAATCAGGATAAACAAAATGCTGAGTACGCTTTGAATGAAGTGGCAACGATGTTTATCTCTATGTTTGAAAATATGGATAACGAGTATATGAAGGAAAGAGCAGCGGATATCCGCGATGTAACAAAGAGAGTACTTGGTCACCTTCTTGGGATTAAAGCTCAATCTCTCGCGACAATTTCAGAAGAGACCATTGTTATAGCTGAGGATTTAACACCATCCGATACGGCTCAACTTAACCCAGTCTTTATTAAAGGGTTTGCCACAGATATTGGTGGTCGTACATCTCACTCGGCGATTATGTCACGATCTTTAGAAATTCCAGCTGTTGTTGGGACGAAGGAAGTGACAAAGCAAGTTGAAACAGGAACATTAATGATTGTCGATGGGTTAGATGGTGACGTTATTATTGACCCTTCGGCTGAGCAATTGGCACATTATCAAACAAAGAAAGAGAAGTTTGAAAGGCAAAAGGAAGAATGGGCCAAGCTTGTTAATGAGCCAACTACGACAAAAGATGGTAAACATGTAGAACTTGCTGCAAATATTGGGACACCTAAGGATGTAGATGGTGTTTTAAACAATGGTGCAGAAGGTGTAGGACTATACCGTACTGAGTTTCTTTATATGGGCCGCGATCGTCTTCCGAGTGAGGAAGAGCAGTTTGAAGCGTATAAAGAAGTTGTTGAACGAATGGACGGTAAGCCAGTTGTTATTAGAACACTTGATATCGGCGGGGATAAAGAATTACCATACTTAGATTTACCTAAGGAGCTCAACCCATTTTTAGGCTTTAGAGCTGTTCGTCTATGCTTAGAGGAGCAAACGATTTTCCGAACACAATTGCGTGCTTTGTTAAGAGCAAGTGCATATGGGAATTTAAAGATTATGTTTCCGATGATTGCTACGCTTGAGGAGTTACGTCAAGCAAAAGCTCTTTTACAAGAGGAGAAAGCGCAGCTTCAAAAAGAAGGAACGAAGGTCTCTGATAGTATGGAAGTTGGAATTATGGTAGAAATCCCATCAACCGCTATAGCAGCTGATCTTTTTGCCAAAGAGGTTGACTTTTTTAGTATCGGAACAAATGATCTGATTCAATACACAATGGCAGCCGATCGGATGAATGAGCGTGTGTCATATTTATATCAACCATACCACCCTGCGATTTTAAGATTAGTTAAAATGGTAATTGATGCTGCGCATAAACATGGAAAATGGGCCGGCATGTGTGGTGAAATGGCTGGTGACGAAATCGCGATTCCTCTTCTCCTTGGACTTGGTTTAGATGAATTTAGCATGAGTGCAACATCGATATTGCCTTCACGAAGTCAAATTCATAATCTCTCAAAAGAGGAATTATCTTCTTTCGCACTTGAAATGCTACAATTAAGTACGGCTGATGAAGTTGAACAGAAAGTTCGTGAACATTTTTTAAATGGATAGATTAAAAAAGCAATTGTCCTTGACGATTGCTTTTTTTGTGGGAAATGACAAGTAGAATTTCTTGGCTACCAAAGCCCTATTTTCTTATGCGGAGGTGAGTTTACTAGATATTTGCTTGCATTTCTCATAAAAAACAGAGACAATATATTGGTAGATTCAAACAAGATCAACTGTTATATTATAGCTGGAAATAACCGAAGTGGGCTTTACAGGAGGGGTGGAAGTGAGTCACGAGCAAGTAGAACAAATCGAACGTTCATTAAGGATGGTTGCCGATATCGTGAAGCAAAAGGGACGTGAGATCCTAACGCAGTTTCCAATCACACCACCGCAGTTTGTAGCATTACAATGGTTAAATGAATATGGTGATATGACGATAGGTGAACTCTCAACCAAAATGTACTTAGCTTGTAGTACAACGACTGATTTAATTGATAGAATGGAAAAAAATGAACTAGTCGAGCGAGTAAGGGATGGACAGGATCGTCGTGTCGTTCGGATTCATTTACTAAATAAAGGGAAAATTATTATTAATGAAGTGATAAAGAAAAGACAGCAGTATCTTGAGGGGATTTTAAAAAACTTTTCTAAAGATGAGGTTGATGGTCTCGAACGAAATTTACACGTTTTACACAGTGAAATGAAAGCAACTCGAGTCAATCAATCGTAATAGAACAACATAGAAATTGAGGGAGTATCGTTGGATAGACCAATTGGTGTTATTGATTCGGGATTAGGTGGTTTGACGGTTGCGAAGGAGCTTCTTCGTCAGTTACCGAAAGAAGAAATTGTTTATATAGGAGACTCAGCGCGTTGTCCTTATGGTCCACGTACTCCTGAGGAAGTGCGTGCTTTTACGTGGGAAATGATTGAACGATTGATGGAAGAACAAATGAAAATGCTCGTCATTGCTTGCAATACAGCTGCAGCGGTTGTATTAGATGAAGTAAAGCGAGAGCTATCGATTCCTGTGGTAGGTGTTGTTCACCCAGGGGCTATTAGTGCATTAAAGGTTACTAAGTCAGACCATGTAGCTGTTATTGGAACATCAGGTACGATTCAAAGCCGTGCCTATGAAAAAGCGCTCAAAACGATTAATAGTCAAGTAAAAGTAGAAAGTTTGGCTTGCCCTCCATTTGTTCCTTTAGTTGAGCGTGGGATATTTGAAGGGATGGAAGCGACGACTGTTGTTGAAGAAACACTCCGTCCGTTAAAAGGGAAGGGATTTGATACGCTTATTCTCGGGTGTACGCATTATCCCTTACTTCGTGATGTGATTCAACAAGCAGTTGGTGATGACATTCATCTTATTTCGTCTGGTGATGAGACAGCAAGAGAAGTAAGTGGATTATTATACCATAAAAATCTTCTATTCACTAAGGATAGAACACCTCAACATACGTTTTTTACTACCGGAGATGCAGATAAATTCAAGCGTTTAGCTGATAATTGGCTTGAAATGAATGTCGAACGAGTGAGAACAATAAACCTTGGAGTCAAAACCGATTGAGCTGATGCTTAATCGGTTTTTTTTGTACTCGTGTTGCTGCGATTTATCTTAGTCGTTTCATTTTTTTCAGGCTTTCAATTAATTGAACATAATAAAAAAATATAGACAAAGTTGGTCTATTCTATCAGAAAGCTCGTATACATGTAGTACAAACTATCTTAGGAGGGAAAACAATGCGCAAAGTGTTTTTTAAGGGAGTTCCTGTGCTACTATTTACAACATTAACGGTCACAGCATGCTCTTTCGGTTCAGATGAAGCAATGAAGGAAATGGATACACC
This sequence comes from Halalkalibacter urbisdiaboli, assembly GCF_002156385.1. GTDB lineage: Bacteria > Bacillota > Bacilli > Bacillales > Bacillaceae_D > Halalkalibacter_A > Halalkalibacter_A urbisdiaboli. Next base: position 340,893 of record NZ_MVJM01000002.1, on the reverse strand, counting down.
TCCAGTAAGCTACGTAGAAGAAGGAGATTCATTAGATATCGAAGAGTTAGGTGAAGAAATTAGTGAGGAGAATGCGCAAGATGAAGGTGAAGTTGATGAAGAAGCCGTTAAAGATAAAGTAGAGAGGGAGCTTTATTTGATCGATTCAAATGGTTTGGTTGTTCCACAAACCCTTGCACTACCAAAAACAGAAGGGACATTAAGACAATCACTTGAATACCTTGTACAAGATGGACCAGTGAGTGATATGTTACCAAACGGTTTTCAAGCAGTTATTCCTGCAGGTACAACGGTTGATGTCAATTTAAAGGACGGGACAGCTATTGCCGATTTTTCAAAGGAGTTTAAAGAATATAATCCTGAGCAAGAACAACAAATTTTACAGGCAATCACATGGACATTAACTCAGTTTGATAATGTAGAACAGGTACAGATACGCATTAATGGTCATAACCAAGAGACAATGCCAGTGAATGGCACACCAATTGGAAAAGGTGTAAGTCGAGCAAATGGAATTAACATCGAAGCAGATAATGTTGTCGATGTTGTAAATAGTAAAGGTGTTAACCTTTACTTCCTTGCTCAAAATGGAGATAACACATATTATGTTCCTGTAACCCGTAGAGTGAGTAACGAAACGGACACAGTCAAAGTTGCTGTTGAAGAATTACTAAAGGGACCATCTTATCATTCCAACTTGTTAACGGAATTTAGTAAAGGTGTTGCCCTTATCGATGAACCGATGTATGAAAATGGTGTTGTTACATTAAATTTTAATGAAGCTCTGTTAAATCAATTACAGGGAAGTGCAGTTTCACAAGAAGTGATGAATATGCTAGCACTAACGTTGACTGAACAAGAGGGGATTGAAAAAGTAGCTGTTCAAGTAAATGGTGAAGGAAATATTCTTAGCGAATCAGGTGAAGTTGCTGAACCTGTTTCAAGGCCGACTAAGATAAATAAAGGAAGTTTTTAAAAAGAGCAGGAAAAGAACTTGGACGTCTTGAATCTTTTGATTATAATAAAGCTATAAATGAAGGAGGAGCGACGAGCTACCTCCTTTTTATTGTCCTATTTATAATGGAAGAGGATAATCTGTATAATTTTGTGTGATGATAGAATGGGACAAATGGAAACCTTAGGAGGATATTGTAAATGAGAAAAGACGGTAGAGCGTTAAATGAAATAAGACCAGTTAATCTGGATTTACATTTTACAAAGCATCCAGAGGGATCGGTGCTAATATCAATGGGGGAAACAAAGGTAATTTGTACTGCGAGTATAGAAGAACGTGTTCCACCATTTATGCGTGGTCAAGGGAAGGGATGGATAACGGCAGAATATTCAATGCTTCCACGTGCAACGGAACAAAGAAATATTCGAGAATCATCTAAGGGGAAAGTAGCAGGAAGAACGATGGAAATTCAAAGACTTATTGGTCGAGCATTAAGAGCCGTATTGGATCTTCAGAAGCTAGGGGAGCGAACAGTTTGGATTGATTGTGATGTTATTCAAGCTGACGGAGGTACTAGGACTGCATCAATTACAGGAGCGTTTGTCGCCCTAGCCCTAGCGATGGATAAGGCGTTAAAAAACAAATCAATAAAGGAGTGGCCAATTAACGATTATCTTGCTGCGGTATCAGTCGGTGTCGACCAAATACATGGTGAAATCCTTGATTTATGTTATGTTGAAGATGCAGCAGCAGATGTTGATTTAAATGTTGTCATGACAGGAAATGGGCAATTTGTTGAATTACAAGGGACGGGTGAAGAAGCAACCTTCTCACGGAACCAGCTTAATAAACTATTGGACTTAGCTGAAGAAGGGATTCGTCAATTGATCCAGGAACAACAACATGCAATAGGTGATATTAAAAGCTATATGGAAGTGAGTAAAGGGGAGGCTGAGTAAATGGAGAAAGAAGTAATTGTAGCAACGAAGAATAAAGGTAAGGTAAAGGAATTTTCACAGCTTCTATCAAAAGAAGGAGTTGTTGTAAAATCGTTACTTGACTATCCCGAAATTCCAGATATTATAGAAGACGGTCAGACATTTACTGAAAATGCAGCAAAAAAAGCAGAAACGATTGCAGAGAAATTTAACTCCACAGTCATTGCTGATGATTCGGGTTTAATAGTTGACGCACTTGGTGGAAAACCTGGTGTTTTCTCCGCCAGATATGCTGGTGAAGAAAAAGATGACATAGCGAATATGGAAAAAGTTTTAAACCAGCTATTAGATTTACCGGATTCTGATCGAACTGCTCGTTTTTATTGCGCAATAGCTGTAGCAATACCAAATAGTGAAACAAGAATATACGAAGGGGCATGTGAAGGATATATAACGCGTGAACCGAGAGGAAAGAACGGATTTGGTTATGACCCTATCATGTACATACCTGAAAAGGAAAAAACAATGGCCGAGCTAGCAGCTGATGAAAAAAATAAAATCAGTCATCGCTCAAAAGCATTAAAGGCACTACTCTCTGAGAGAGAAGAAATATTTCGGTCGTAATGTATAACCATTTCAACCTCGTAATAGAGAGAGGAGAATAGCAATAGTGAAAGTTTTGATTATGAGTGATAGTCACGGCTGGGAAGATGAAGTACGTGATGTGATAGAAATAAATTCAGAAGTTGATATGATCATACATTGTGGTGATTCTGAACTTGATAGAGATTCATCTGTATTCCGAAATGTACTAGTTGTAAAAGGGAACTGCGATTTCGGTGGGGACTTTCCGGAAGAAGTTTATGAGACAATAGATGATGTTTCATTTTATGTAACGCACGGGCATTTATATAATGTAAAAATGACTCTTGAGCGGATCACTTATCGAGGTGAGGAAAAAAATGCTACAATCGTTTGCTTTGGTCACACTCATATAGCGACGTGCTTTCAGCAAAATGGTGTTGTCTATATTAACCCTGGTAGCTTACGTCTCCCAGTCAGACCGAAGGAACAGACGTATTGTATTTGTGATGTAACAAATGAATCAATTACCGTTCAGTATTTTAACCGTGAAGGAATAGAGGTTTCAGACTTTAAAAAAACCTTCATTAGATAGATAACGTTCCTACCGGTAGTACGTATTACTGGTAGGAAATACTTTTTGGTTGAAATTCTCAAAGGAAAATGGTTGACATCAGATGTTAATTTTGCTATGATTATTTACGTCGCCGAATAAATAAAAGCTAAGAAATTTGTTTGGTGCGTAAGTAAAATAATTTTTACAAAAAAACATGCGGGTGTAGTTTAGTGGTAAAACCTCAGCCACGAGCGATTACATCGTCGAAACGGCAACGAGTTGTCTCGACACAGCAAGCTACGAAGAGTTGCTAGAAGAGGAAGAGACATGAATGTGCGTAAGATGAATGAGGGTAACAGTTGAAAAACATGCGGGTGTAGTTTAGTGGTAAAACCTCAGCCTTCCAAGCTGATGTCGTGAGTTCGATTCTCATCACCCGCTTTTTGTCCCAGTAGCTCAGCAGGATAGAGCAACGGCCTTCTAAGCCGTCGGTCGGGAGTTCGAATCTCTCCTGGGACGCCATTTATACATAGTTAAAACGTCTCCATTTATATGGGGACGTTTTTTGTGTTGTCAGTGTGTTGTTGCACCATTTGCAGATATTCATGTGTATCCTTTATGAGCTTTTCAGAATCATAAAACAAGACATGCCATTGTTTTTTACGAAAGCTACGCGTGATTTTTTTTTCATCCAAAGAGTGGTTTCGTTCGATAAAGGCTAAACGATAAGGGACAAGCGCTACGTTAACGTGATAACCCTCTACCTTATAATGGGGGGTCGGATAATAATTGCCTTCTCGTAAATATTTATATAGCTTTAGCTCTGCTTCATTTTTGCAGGCCTCCCAGTTATCTTTTACGAGGACAAGTGAAGCCTTTCTATTTGGTTTCATATGGATAAACGGAAAACGTGGCATAATTGTGAACTTTTTTATTATTTTTTTCATGCGTCTCATCTAACATCACCTATCAAAAAGGTTGCCCAAATTTTCCTTTATATATGTACGAAGAGAGGAAGAAAAAGTAAAGATTTTTTTATGATTAACGTTATAGAAGATTGAAAGCGTATTCTTTTAGGGCTTAGTCAAAATTGTCTAATTATTTTTGCAAAAGTGGTTGACCAAACCAGGGAATGAGCGTAAGATATAGTTCAAACGTATAAGGTAAATCTTAAAAATGCGCAATAAAAATCTGTAGATTTTCTAACATATTTTGTTAAAAATTCTACGAGATTGGTAATTTAACCCCTGTCCAAAGAATGTATTGAAAAATGTATTTTTTCATTTTATGATATTTTTGAGGGAATAGTTTAAAAGTTTAAAAATATGTGCATTTAGAGAGAATTAAAGCAAGGCTGGGAGAGATTCGATGAGAAGTGATATGATTAAAAAAGGGATAGACCGTGCGCCACATCGAAGCTTACTTCGTGCGGCTGGAGTAAAAGAAGAGGATATGGACAAACCGTTTATCGGTGTTTGTAACTCTTATATTGATATTATTCCAGGTCACATGCATTTAAATAAATTTGCTGAAGTTGCGAAAGAAGCAATTCGCGAAGCTGGTGGGATTCCGTTTGAATTCAACACAATTGGTGTTGATGATGGTATTGCAATGGGGCACATCGGAATGCGTTATTCCTTACCAAGTCGTGAAATTATCTGTGATGCAGCTGAAACGGTTATCAATGCTCACTGGTTTGATGGAGTCTTTTATATTCCAAACTGTGATAAAATTACGCCGGGGATGCTAATGGCCTCAGTTCGTACGAATGTACCAGCTGTATTTGTTTCAGGCGGACCGATGGAAGCTGGTAGGACAAAAGATGGTAAGAGCTTGTCGCTAGTTTCTGTTTTTGAAGGTGTCGGTGCATTTTCTTCAGGAAAAATGACAAGGGAAGAACTTCTCGAAATTGAACAATCAGCCTGTCCAACATGTGGATCTTGTTCTGGGATGTTCACAGCAAACTCTATGAATTCATTAATGGAGATGCTTGGATTAGCATTGCCAGGAAATGGGACATTAGTAGCGACGTCAGAAGATCGCCATCAACTAATTAAGGACGCTGCGAAGCATTTAATGAATCTTATTGAAAAAGATATTCGTCCACGAGATATCGTGACAAAAGATACAATTGATGACGCTTTTGCTTTAGATATGGCAATGGGCGGTTCAACAAACACAGTTTTGCATACACTAGCTATTGCAAATGAAGCTGAGATTGATTATGATTTAAATCGAATCAATGAAGTTGCAGAACGTGTACCATATTTAAGTAAAATTAGTCCAGCATCAGATTATTCAATGGATGATGTTCATAAGGCGGGTGGTGTGAGTGCCATTATCAAAGAGCTTTGCTCAATTGAAGGTGCTATTCATCCAGAAAGAATTACCATTACAGGTAAAAGCCTTTACGAAAATGTAAAAGATGCAGAAATTTTAAATGATGATGTTATTCGCCGCAAAGATAACCCATATAGTCCAGTTGGTGGATTATCCGTTCTTTTCGGAAATATTGCACCAGACGGCTGTGTTATCAAAGTTGGAGCTGTTGATCCATCGATTAAAGTGTTTGAAGGGGAAGCGATCGTCTTCAACTCTCAAGAAGAAGCACAAAAGGGAATCAATGATGGTTTAGTTAAGGAAGGACACGTTGTTGTTATCCGTTATGAAGGTCCAAAAGGCGGCCCTGGAATGCCAGAGATGCTAGCGCCGACATCAGCTATTGCTGGTAGAGGGTTAGGGACGAAGGTTGCCCTAATTACAGACGGTCGTTTTTCAGGTGCATCTCGTGGAATCTCAATTGGACATATTTCACCTGAAGCTGCAGAAGGTGGTCCAATTGCTTTCGTAGAAAATGGAGATAAGATAAGAATCGATTTGCCGAATCGTACTATAGAGTGGCTCGTATCTGATGAGACGATTGAAAAGCGCTCTGAAGGATGGGTTGAGCCAGAACCAAAAGTGAAAAAAGGTTATCTCGCTAGATATTCTAAACTTGTAACATCAGCTAATACTGGTGGGGTAATGAAAATCTAATAGTAAAAACGATGAAGAGGAAAAGTACCTGTTACGTGATTTCCACAGAGAGCCGTAGTTGCTGAGATACGGTGTTATCCTAACAGGGAAACTCACCTCCGAGTATCAGTCTGAACGATGAATCCATTTATTAAGGCTGGTCGAGTGTACACAGCACTCGTTACCAAAAAGTGATAAGCACAGACTTATCCGTAAGATCGAATGTTACATTCGATGAATAAGGGTGGTACCGTGGAAAGTTAATCTTTTCGCCCCTTCGGTCGCTAGTAGCGGCTTCCTATGGGGTGAAAAGATTTTTTTGTTTCTTTTTTTACAGAATGTTCGCATTGTTTTGTGCTATAGAATGTCTAAAAAAAGAGCGATTTTGTAAGGAGGAAGAAAGGATGAATACAAAATTGAGAAACAAAGAGCAGCAGCAAGCTAATGAGCCAAAGGAATTAACTGGTTCAGGAATGTTACTTGAGGCTCTTGCGCATGAGGGTGTTGATGTTATTTTTGGTTATCCAGGTGGAGCAATCCTACCTACGTATGACGAAATTTATAAAATGGGTGTTCGCCACATTTTAGCACGACACGAGCAAGGAGCTATTCATGCTGCGGAAGGCTATGCTCGTGTTTCGGGAAGGCCAGGAGTATGTATCGTTACGTCCGGACCAGGTGCCACTAATGTAATTACAGGTATTGCTGATGCGATGATCGACTCATTACCTCTTGTTGTTATTACAGGTCAAGTAGCGACAAATTTAATTGGTACAGATGCTTTCCAAGAAGCTGATATTATTGGAATTACAATGCCGATTACGAAGCATAACTACCAAGTACGCTCATTAGAAGAGCTTCCACGAATTGTAAAAGAAGCGTTTCATATTGCGACAACAGGACGACCAGGTCCAGTAGTTATTGACTTACCAAAGGATATATCTTTAAGTACTGGCTTGTTTAACTATGATAAAGAAGTTGATTTACCAGGGTATCAACCGACAATCGTACCTAACAAACTGCAAATTCGTAAAGTTGTTGATGCTGTAACCGAAGCTAAGAAGCCAGTAATTCTAGCAGGAGCAGGGGTTCTGCATGCAAAAGCATCTGATGAATTAATCGAATATGTTGAGCAGCAGCAAATACCAGTAGTTAATACTTTACTTGGTTTAGGTAGTTTCCCTGGTGAGCACGAACTTCATCTTGGGATGGGGGGAATGCATGGAACGTACCCTGCAAACATGGCGTTACATGGAGCGGATTTATTAATTAATATTGGTGCGCGTTTTGATGATCGTTTAACTGGTAATTTAGCTTATTTTGCACCAGAGGCAAAAGTTGTTCATATCGACATTGATCCTGCTGAAATTGGAAAAAATGTTAAAACAGAAATCCCAGTTGTTGGTTGTGCAAAAGAAGCTCTTAAAATGCTTATAGCTGAAAATGGTAAACAAAGTGAATGTGCGGAATGGAAAGCTTATCTACAAGAAATGGTACAGGAATATCCACTTTGGTATCAGGAGGATGGCGAGACGATTAAGCCTCAGCAACTTCTTGAATTAATCTATGAAGAAACAAAAGGTGAAGCGATTGTTACAACGGATGTAGGTCAGCACCAAATGTGGTCTGCTCAATTTTATAAATTTAATAAACCGAACCGCTGGGTAACTTCTGGTGGATTAGGAACAATGGGCTTTGGGTTCCCAGCTGCTATCGGCGCTCAATTTGCTGAGCCAGAATCTCCAGTTATTGCAGTTATTGGAGATGCAGGGTTCCAAATGACTGCACAAGAACTATCGATTTTACAAGAATTAAATCTTCCTGTCAAAATCGTCATTGTTAATAACGCGTCTCTTGGAATGGTTCGCCAATGGCAGCAATTGTTCCATGGCGAGAGATATTCGAACTCGTTATTCCCAATTCAACCAAATTTCATTAAGCTAGCTGAAGCTTATGACATTAAAGGAATGAAGGTTGAAAAACTATCCGAGGTACGTGGGGCTATTAAAGAAATGCTCGAACATCCTGGACCAGTACTTGTTGATTTCCGTGTTGCGAAAGAAGAGAATGTTTATCCTATGATCGCTCCTGGAAAAGGTCATCATCAAATGGAGGGGATTAAGCCATGAAGAGAACCATTACAGCACTTGTAAACAATACAGCTGGTGTATTAAATAGAATTACTGGATTGTTTGCGAGAAGACACTTTAACATTGAGAGTATTACTGTTGGTGTCACTGAAAACCCAGCAATCTCTCGTATGACATTTGTTGTACTCGTTGATAGTATGGAAAACATTGAACAAGTTACAAAGCAATTAAATAAGCAAGTTGATGTTTTGAAGGTTAAAGATATTACGGATGAATCGATTGTTGCAAGAGAATTAGCATTAATTAAAATTGTTGCAACTCCGCAACAACGAGGCGAAATTGCCGCTCTTGTTAATCCGTTCCGTGCGTCAATTCTTGATGTTGGTCGAGAGAGCATGACAATTCAAATTACGGGTGATCATCCAAAGGTTGAAGCGTTTATCGACTTACTACGTCCTTATGGAATAAAAGAGCTTGCTCGTACAGGGATTACTGCATTTAATCGAGGCAATAAAAAGTCAGCAACAGACCCATATCGTTTGAGTCTTATTAACTAAAATTTTAATTTTAAAAATTAAAATATATTCTTTACTTACTATTAGGAAAAGGGAGAGATTTTTATTATGGCAAAGGTTTATTATAACTCAGATGTAAACGAAGGTGTTTTAAAAGGGAAGAAAGTAGCCGTTATCGGTTACGGTTCACAGGGACATGCACATTCACTAAACATGCGTGAAAGTGGTCAAGACGTTATTATTGGTCTTCGCCCAGGGAAGTCTTGGGACAAGGCAGTGGAAGATGGTTTTGAAGTACTATCTGTACGCGAAGCTGCAGCAAAAGCGGATCTTATCATGATTCTTCTTCCAGATGAGCTTCAACCAACTGTTTACAAAAACGAAATTGAGCCTGAGCTAACTGAAGGTAAGACTCTTGCATTCGCTCATGGTTTTAACATTCACTTTAACCAAATCGTACCACCGAGCAATGTTGACGTATTCCTTGCAGCACCTAAAGGACCAGGTCACTTAGTTCGTCGTGTATTTGAAGAAGGTGGCGGTGTACCAGGACTTATCGCTGTATACCAAGATGCAACAGGTAACGCAAAAGATATCGCTCTTGCTTATGCGAAGCAAATCGGTTCTGCACGTGCTGGTGTTCTTGAAACAACATTCCAAGAAGAAACAGAAACAGATCTTTTCGGTGAGCAAGCGGTTCTTTGTGGTGGTGCTTCTGCTCTTGTTAAAGCAGGATTTGAAACACTTGTTGAAGCTGGTTACCAACCAGAAGTTGCTTACTTTGAGTGTTTACACGAATTGAAATTAATCGTTGACCTTATGTATGAAGGTGGACTTGAAACGATGCGTTATTCTATCTCTGACACAGCACAGTGGGGAGATTATGTAGCTGGACCACAAATCGTAACAGAAGATACGAAGAAGGCTATGAAAAAAGTACTTACTGATATCCAAACTGGTAAATTTGCAAAAGGTTGGATTCTTGAAAACCAAGCAAACCGTCCTGAATTTACTGCAATCACAAGAGCTGAAAGCCAACACCCAATTGAAGTTGTTGGACGCGAGCTTCGTGAAATGATGCCATTTGTAAAAGCAAAGTCTAAAATCTAATTAAGGTTGAACCTAGCGAAACTAAAAATTAGTGGATTTTAAACATGTTGATTGATGGGAGGCTGGGCTACCAGCCTCCTCATATAATTGTGAACGTAAGCAACTCGTGAACGTTTGGGGGAGATTTAATGAAAAAGAACATCGCTGTTCTCCCTGGTGATGGGATTGGTCCAGAAGTTGTTCAAGCAGGGATTCGTGTTTTAGACGAGATTGGTCGAATTTTTAATCATGAGTTTACGTATAACTATGCAAAAATTGGCGGTGTAGCGATTGATGAAGAAAATACACCACTACCAGATGCGACAATTGATATATGTAAACAAAGTGATGCAATTTTATTAGGTGCTGTTGGAGGACCGAAATGGGATACATTGCCGGGACATCTTAGACCTGAAAAAGGCCTTTTAGGAATTCGAAAAGCATTACAGCTTTTTGCAAACTTACGTCCTGTAACGGTGTATGAAAGTTTATCCGAAGCATCAACATTGAAAAATGAAGTTATTAAAGGTGTCGATTTACTCATTGTCCGTGAATTGACTGGTGGCATTTATTTTGGCGAGCCAAGAGAGCGTCGTCAAGAGAATGGTGAGGAAGTCGTTGTTGATACACTAAGCTACACTCGTTCTGAAATTGAGCGAATTATTCGAAAAGGGTTCGAGTTGGCAGCCGTTCGTCGTGGGAAAGTGACATCTGTTGATAAAGCAAATGTTCTTGAATCTAGTCGTGTTTGGCGTGAAGTAGCTGAAGCCATATCGAAAGAATTTCCGAACGTTGAACTTGAGCATATGCTCGTTGACAATGCTGCAATGCAGCTCATTCGTAATCCGCGACAATTTGACGTAATGGTGACGGAAAATATGTTTGGGGATATTTTAAGTGATGAAGCTTCCATGCTTACAGGTTCACTTGGAATGCTTCCTTCATCTAGCTTGAGTGACGGTGGTCCTGGTTTATATGAACCTATCCACGGCTCAGCACCAGACATTGCAGGTAAAGGTTTAGCAAATCCACTTGCAACGATTGCTTCAGTTGCAATGATGCTAAAATATGAATTCTCGTTTGAAAAGGAAGCAGAAGCCGTTCAGCATGCGATTGATACAGTATTAAACGATGGTTACCGTACAGCTGATTTAGCAGCAGATGGTGAAAAAGCTCTATCTACTGAGGAAATGACAGAAAAAATCATTGAAGTACTCGCAAAAGTAACCGTGTAGAGTACAACTCGGAGAGCAATGGAACCAAATCCATTGCTCTCTCTTTAAACCAAAAAATCTAGCTTTCTATTATGGCAGGCTATGAAATAGATAAAAGTATAATAGGAGGGAAATCGGATGGCACCTAAAACAATCATCGAAAAAATTTGGAACGCACATGAAGTATTAGCGGAAGAGGGTAAGCCTAGTCTTCTATACATTGACCTTCACATGGTCCATGAAGTGACGTCGCCACAAGCTTTTGAAGGTTTAAGACTTGCTGGAAGAAAAGTACGCCGACCAGACTTGACATTTGCAACGATGGATCACAATGTCCCAACCGTAGATCGGTACAACATTGCGGATCAAATTTCTCGTACTCAAATTGAAACATTAGCAAAAAACTGTAAAGAATTTGGGGTAGAACTTGCTGATTTAGAGCATCCGGAAAATGGGATTGTTCACGTCATTGGACCAGAACTCGGTTTAACGCAACCAGGTAAAACGATTGTATGTGGAGACAGTCATACGTCTACACATGGAGCATTTGGTGCATTAGCATTTGGTATTGGTACAAGTGAGGTAGAACATGTACTTGCTACGCAAACTCTTTGGCAATCCAAGCCTCAAACACTCGAAATTCGTGTGACAGGAAAACTTAACCCAATGCTATCGGCGAAGGATATTATTCTAGCGATTATTGCTAAATTCGGTGTGAATGTCGGAAATGGTTCGGTTGCTGAATTTACCGGAGAAGCGATTCGTGGGTTAACGATGGAAGAGAGAATGACGATTTGTAACATGTCTATCGAGGCAGGTGCGAAGGCTGGTCTAATTAGTCCAGATCAAGTAACTTTTGATTATTTAGAAGGGCGTGCGAATGTTCCGAAAGGTGAAGAATTTGTAAAGTTAGTGGAAGAATGGAAAGCACTAGCTACAGATGAAGGTGCTAGTTATGATCGCGTTGTCACGATTGACGCTTCTGAGATTGAGCCAATGGTGACTTGGGGAACGAACCCTTCACATGGAATCGGTGTTTCTCAACCTGTTCCACATCCTGAAGATGGAAAAACAGAAACAGATAAACGTGCGATTAAACAAGCACTTGAATATATGGATCTGCAACCAGGAACGTTGATGAAAGATGTTAGCATTCAGCATGTGTTTATTGGTTCCTGTACAAACTCTCGTATTAGTGACCTTCGAGCAGCGGCAAAAATTGCCGAGGGGAATAAGGTAGCTAAAGGTGTTAGTGCGTTCGTTGTTCCTGGTTCACAAAAAGTGAAGAAGTTAGCTGAAGAAGAAGGGTTAGATAAAATCTTTGAAGAAGCTGGTTTTGAATGGCGCCATTCTGGTTGTAGTGCTTGCCTAGGGATGAACCCTGATATCATTCCAGAGGGGGAACGTTGTGCTTCCACTTCAAACCGTAATTTTGAAGGGCGTCAAGGTAAAGGGGCAAGAACGCATCTTGTTAGTCCAGAGATGGCGGCAGCAGCAGCAATCGCGGGTCATTTTGTTGATATTCGTAACTGGAAAGAAGATAAAGTATCGAAATAGGAGGGACAGCAATGGAACCTATTGTTATTCATCAAGGGAAAGTAGCGGCAATGGATCGTGTAAATGTTGACACGGATCAAATCATCCCAAAGCAGTTTCTGAAGCGAGTAGAGCGTACTGGCTTTGGTAAGTTTTTATTTTTCGACTGGCGCTTTTTAGCGAATGGGGATCCAGACCCAAAATTTGAATTGAATCAAGAGCATACGCAAGGCTCAAGCATTCTTGTTGCTGGAGAAAACTTTGGTTGTGGTTCTTCTCGTGAACATGCACCTTGGGCTTTGCATGACTATGGATTTAAAGTCATTATTGCACCAAGCTTTGCTGATATTTTCTATAACAATTGTGTAAAAAATGGAATGCTGCCAATTCGTTTAGAGGAAGATAAAGTGAACGAACTTCTAGCAAAAGGCGCTGAAGCTTTTGAATTAACCGTTGATTTAAAACAACAAAAAATTACAGGGCCTGATTTTAAAGCAACATTTGAAATCGATCCATATTGGAAGGAAATGCTCCTTAACGGATGGGATGAAATTGGTCTAACGCTTCGTTATGAGGATGAAATTAAGGCTTTTGAAAATAGCCGTTAAGTACGAATTTTTTAGGATTCGGTTCATCACCGGATCCTTTTTAATAATCAACTTTGAAAGCGTTGCCAACTGAACAAAATTGAATTTACACATTTTAACTGATACACTAGGAGGAATTCGAATATATTTATTGAAATGAGAGGGAAGGATAAGGTCAAAAAGAGTGGAGTATAACAATGAGTGATAAACGTGAAAGGAAAAAAGAGACGAATGTCGTATTATATCCAGGCCTTGTTAAACGATTAATTGAAAAAGGAATGGATGCATTAAAAAACAAAGAAGCAGAGAATGCTTATCAATATTTTATCTCAGCACAAGAGCATGAGCCGAATAATTCTCAAGTCCGTTTTGGGGTTGTGTTAAGTCTCGTTGAACTCGGAAGGTTAAAAGAAGCGGTTGAGTTAACGAGAGCACTATTAAATGAAGGAATTGGCGATTACTACGATAACCTACAAGTTCATATATCTCTACTAGTTCAACTTGGTTATTATCAAGAAGTCGTTGATATATTAGATGCTGTTTTAGCAGAAAATCGAATACCAGCACAATTTGCGGAGTCGTTCTACCAAATGCTGCATTTTAGTCGGCAAATGGTAGATGATAATGAACTACTTGAGAATATAGAGGTTGAACACGAACCAATTCATGAGGATGCCATTAAGCTACTACAAAGTTCATCAATGCACTTACAGTGGAAAGGGATAGAGGATTTAAAGAATAGCAACCATCCTGATGCAATACGTGCGATGATTACATATATTGAAAATAATAAGCATGACCCCTTATTGAGAAGCATTGCTTTACAAGGATTACATAAAAAAGAAATAACCAGTCCCGTAATAATTGAGAAGTTTGGTCAGAAAAAAGAAGTTATTCCAAAACAACTAGAAGAAATATATGAAATAACATTTGGTCAGGAAATTAATCGTGTATTAAGTGCAAATCTTGAACATGAAAACCCTATCTTATACGATTTAGCAAACCAGTTGTGTTGGACACATTTAACGATTTTATATCCATTTTTGCCACAGCCAAGTGATCCAAATCTTTGGGCGGCTGTATTTCAACTTATAGCTTCTGAGCGACTTGGCTATGAAGATCACGAAGAGGAGATTGCAGATTTATATCAATGCTCTTTTAAGCTATTGCTTGAAAAGAGTCAGGAGGTTGTCGAAGCCGAGAAAAACGTGTTTCGCGGCTTTGATTTTACCAATGTCATTAAGTAGATAGATTCGGTGCCTTATAGAAGTTCCATTTGAAATGGACAGGCATTATGTTATAATAGAGTGGTTGTCAATGATAAATGTAGAAAATTATCGTTCGGAAACGAAGATGTGTATAGTTGGAGGGAAAGAGTAATGACTGCAAAGTGGGAAAAATTAGAAGGTAACGAAGGCGTATTAACAATTGATGTTGACTCTGAGAAAGTGGATGCAGCATTAGACGCTGCATTTAAAAAAGTTGTTAAAAAGGTAAATGTTCCTGGATTCAGAAAAGGGAAGGTGCCACGCTCAATTTTTGAAAAACAATTCGGTGTAGAATCTCTTTATCAAGATGCTCTAGATATTCTTCTTCCTGAAGCATATGCAGGTGCTATTGACGAGACAGGCATTGAGCCAGTAGACCGTCCAGAAATTGATATTGAAACTATGGAAAAAGGAAGCAACCTAGTTTTCACAGCAAAAGTAGTCGTAAAACCAGAAGTAACACTTGGTGATTATAAAGGCTTAGAAGTAGAGGAAAAGGACACAACTGTTACAGACGATGATGTTGAAGCAGAATTGAAAAAGCTTCAAGAGCGTCAAGCTGAGCTTGTTGTTGTTGAAGATGGCGCTGTTGAGCAAGGAGATACAGCTGTTATTGATTTCGAAGGCTTTGTTGAGGGTGAAGCTTTTGAAGGTGGAAAAGCAGAAAACTATTCTCTAGAAATTGGTTCAAATCAATTTATTCCTGGTTTCGAGGAACAACTTGTTGGTTTAAAAACAGGTGAAGAAAAAGACGTTGAAGTTAATTTCCCAGAAGAGTACCATGCGGAAGAATTAGCTGGAAAGCCTGCAACGTTTAAAGTGAAACTACACGATATTAAGCGTAAAGAACTTCCTGAGCTTGATGATGAGTTTGCAAAAGATGTTAATGAAAATGTAGAAACTTTAGACGAGCTAAAGAAAGAATTAAAGGATAAGCTTCAAAAGGATAAAGAGCATGAAGCGGACCATGAAATTCGTGATACATTAGTAGAAAAAGCAGCTGAAAATGCAACAATTGATATTCCAGAGGCTATGGTAAATACGGAAGTAGACCGTATGTTGCAAGAATTTGAGCAACGTTTACAAATGCAAGGAATGAACCTTGACATGTATTATCAATTTTCTGGTCAAGATGCTGATGCAATGCGTGAACAGTTCAAAACAGATGGTGAAAAGCGTGTGCGTATTAACTTAACGCTTGAAGCTATTGCTGAGACTGAAGGACTTGAAGTCTCAGATGAAGATGTCGATAATGAGCTTGAAAAAATGGCGGAAATGTATCAACGTTCTGTTGAAGAAATTAAATCTATTTTCGCTGCTCAAGGTGGATTTGACGGCATTAAAGCTGATTTGAAGATTCAAAAAGCCGTTGAATATTTAGTAGAAAACAGTTCAAAAGTAGCTGCTAACGCATAAACTATAAGAGTATCGTTAAAAACAAGGTGCGAATTATCGTGCCTTGTTTTTCCATACTAATAATTTATCAAGATGTTTGTTGTTTTACAGGTATGACAAAGGTCTATTTTGAACAAGCTTAATGAAGTAACAGAGAAGTGGTAAGAACTGAGTGGTAATAGATAAAGAATACCCTTACAAACTGAAAAAAAGGATTTTTAGGTGTTAATCTTGAATGTATAGTTAAACCACACATAAACATATAGAATATAGATTCTGAGTCACTGTAATGTAGGATACATATGGGCATATGCAATGGTTTTTGTTAGGGTTAACTCAGTTCTTATGTTACAATGTCTGAACATACCATTCGATTGATACTGGCTGTTCAATTAGGCAAAGAACGGTTTGAGGTGGTACAATTCATTTAGAGGGGTGATTTACATGTTTAAGTTTAGTGATGAAAAAGGACAGCTGAAATGTTCTTTTTGTGGGAAAACTCAAGATCAAGTCCGCAAATTAGTTGCTGGACCTGGTGTGTATATATGTGATGAGTGTATCGAGCTTTGTACGGAGATCGTTGAAGAGGAATTAGGAACGGAAGAAGAAGTTGAGTTCCAGGAAATCCCGAAACCTCAAGAGATTAGAGAAATTCTTAATGATTATGTCATTGGTCAAGACCGCGCGAAGAAGTCGCTTTCGGTTGCCGTCTATAATCATTATAAACGTATTAATTCCTTGAATCGTTCTGAGGATGTTGAGCTTTCGAAGAGTAACATATGTATGATTGGACCAACAGGTAGTGGTAAAACCTTACTTGCTCAAACGCTTGCACGTATTTTAAATGTACCTTTTGCGATTGCCGATGCAACGTCTTTAACTGAAGCAGGTTATGTTGGGGAAGATGTTGAAAACATCCTATTAAAATTAATCCAAGCTGCCGATTACGATGTTGAAAAAGCTGAAAAAGGGATTATTTATATTGACGAAATTGACAAAGTCGCTCGTAAATCTGAAAACCCATCCATTACACGTGATGTATCAGGGGAAGGGGTACAACAGGCTCTTTTGAAAATTCTTGAAGGAACAACAGCAAGCGTGCCACCACAAGGCGGACGTAAGCATCCTCACCAAGAGTTCATACAAATTGACACGACAAATGTTTTATTTATTTGTGGTGGAGCATTTGACGGAATCGAGCAAATTATTAAACGTCGTTTAGGTAAGAAGGTCATTGGCTTTGGATCAGAGGTAAGTGAGAAGGAAGAATTAAAGCCGGGTGAATATTTAGGAAAAGTCCTTCCTGAAGATTTACTTCGTTTTGGATTAATTCCGGAATTTATCGGGCGTCTTCCTGTAATTTCAAGCCTTGAGCCTCTAGATGCGGATGCACTAGTTGAAATATTAACAAAACCGAAAAATGCGTTAGTAAAGCAATACCAGAAATTATTAGAGCTTGATGATGTTGAACTACAATTTACAGAAGAAGCATTGCGTGAAATTGCAAATAAAGCGATCGAACGTAAAACAGGGGCACGTGGTTTGCGCTCTATAATAGAAGGATTAATGCTTGAAGTAATGTTCGACCTTCCTTCTCGTGAAGATGTTGCAACATGTATCATTCATGATAAGTGCGTAACCGATGAAGAAACGCCGATATTGAAGACGAAAGACGGTACAGAAATTACTCTTTCCAAAAAAGAACCAAAAGAAAGTGCATAACAGTAAGACTACTCATGTTGAGGCCACTGAAAAAGGTTGATTGTCACCTTTTCAGTGGCCTTTAATTTATAGGAATTTTTCTTTTAATCATGGATATATACTGTTTATCTTCCTTTCGTAACGTCCAAGTATTTCTAAACCTTTCTAATATTTCTCTTGATTTCTTTGGTTAGTGTTGGGTTTGTCGGTCATACTAAGAAAAACAGATGACAATATAATTGGGAGGCTATAACATGAATTGGACAGCGATTGCTTTAATTGTTCAACTATTCTTCGGTGTCGTCATCGGAGTTTATTTTTGGAATCTGTTGAAGAACCAACGGAACCAGAAGGTAACCATTGACAGAGAATCTAGAAAGGAAATGGATAATCTTCATAAGATGAATGCCATTTCATTAACTAAACCATTAGCTGAAAAAGTAAGACCAATTAGCTTTGATGACATTGTTGGTCAAAAAGAAGGAATACGTTCTTTACGTGCAGCTCTTTGTGGTCCAAACCCTCAACATGTAATTATATATGGTCCTCCGGGTGTAGGGAAAACAGCTGCTGCACGTCTTGTTTTACAAGAGGCGAAGAAAAATTTAAATTCTCCTTTTTCAAAGGATGCTGTCTTTGTTGAACTTGATGGAACGACAGCCCGTTTTGATGAGCGTGGTATTGCAGATCCCTTAATTGGCTCTGTTCATGATCCGATTTATCAAGGGGCAGGAGCAATGGGGCAAGCAGGTATTCCTCAGCCGAAACCTGGTGCTGTCACGAAGGCACATGGTGGTGTACTATTTATTGACGAGATTGGGGAGCTTCATTCCATCCAACAAAATAAACTGTTAAAAGTATTAGAGGATCGAAAAGTATTTCTAGAAAGTGCATACTATAGTGAAGAAAACCAACAAATTCCTCGGCATATTCATGAAATATTCCAAAAGGGTCTTCCAGCAGATTTTCGTTTAATTGGTGCGACAACACGTAATCCAGAGGAAATTCCACCAGCAATTCGTTCAAGATGTCTAGAGGTTTATTTCCATGCATTAAAGCCTGAGGAAGTCATTGAGATTGCTCAGAAAGCAACCAAGAAGCTTAAATTTGAGGCGGAACAAGGAGCAATTGAACGGATTGCTAAATATGCGACAAATGGTAGAGAAGCTGTAAACATTGTTCAAATTGCAGCAGGAATTGCAACATCAGAAAATCGAGAAGTGATCACGTTAAATGATGTTGAATGGGTACTTCACTCGAGTCAGTTATCACCACGCCCAGAACGGAAAATTCATGAACAACCAACGGTCGGATTAGTAAATGGCTTAGCGGTTTTTGGTCCAAATATGGGGGCTTTACTTGAAATTGAAGTGAATGTTATTGAAAACCCTGGTAAAGGCACAGTGAATATAACTGGTATTGCAGAAGAAGAAAGTACAGGGAATCAAATGCGTTCGATCCGTCGTAAAAGTATGGCAAAGGGTTCAGTTGAGAATGTTGTAACCGTTTTACGTCGAATGGGGATTCCAACTTATGATTACGACATTCATGTAAACTTCCCTGGAGGTACTCCTGTCGATGGACCTTCTGCAGGAACAGCGATTGCAACTGGAATCTACTCAGCTATTCATAAGCAAAAAGTAAAGAATACAGTTGCAATGACTGGTGAGTTAGGAATTCACGGTGCTGTAAAACCAATTGGCGGCGTTGTTGCAAAAGTAGAGGCGGCAAAGCTAGCAGGTGCAACACAGGTAATCATTCCTAAGGAGAATGAACAATCCATATTGCAGGAAGTTAAGGGGATTGAAATTGTTGCTGTTCGGCATTTAGATGAAGTTCTTGATCTCGCAATTGAGACGGAAGAACTAAATGAAGAGAGTATTCCAGCTACGACAGGACTGGATTCCTCTGTTACCCCTGTATAATATTAGACAAAGAAATGGTGATAAGATAGAATTGAGAAAGGTTCAACAACAATCTTTCCGAATTAATCACCAATGTCCACTCACCCGTTCAGATTAGTAAATTAAAGGATACAGAAATGGCACCATTAGATAGACGTAAAAGAAGGGTAACAAAAATGGAATTAGGATGTATGGAGGTGTTTGCGGATGGTCGAAAAATCGAATAACCGACTAATTCCGCTTTTGCCATTACGTGGGCTACTTGTGTTCCCAACAATGCTGCTTCATTTGGATGTAGGGCGCACAAAGTCTGTATTGGCATTAGAGCAAGCGATGAATGAAGATCATGAAATCCTTTTGTCTACGCAAAAGGAAATCTCAATAGATGACCCAAAGGAAGATGAAATTTTTCAAATTGGTACGCTTGCAAAAGTTAAACAGCTGTTAAAGCTTCCGAACGGAACTGTTCGTATACATGTAGAAGGGTTACACCGTGCTAAGATAGAACGTTATGTATCGAATGAAGAGTATTTGGAAGTCGAGATCTCACTTTTAGATGAAATCGATGGATACAAAACGCCTGAGATTCAAGCAATTATTCGAAACCTTCTTAAAATGTTTGAACAGTATGCAAAAATCTCAAAAAAAATCTCTGCAGAAACACTAGCTTCTGTAGCTGATATTACAGAACCTGCACGACTTGCAGATGTTATTGCAACCAATTTGCCATTAAAACTTGCTGAAAAGCAGGAACTTCTTGAGATGAATTCAGTTCATGAGCGATTGATTAAGTTAATTGAAATTCTGAATAATGAACAGGAAGTACTTGGACTAGAGAAAAAAATTGGTCAGCGTGTAAAGAAGTCAATGGAAAAGACGCAAAAGGAATACTATTTGCGTGAACAAATGAAAGCCATTCAAAAAGAGCTTGGTGATAAAGAAGGACGTTCTGGTGAGGTTTCAAGCTTACGTGAAAAAATAGAAGAAGCAAATATGCCGGAGTCCGTAAAAGAAAAAGCCCTAAAAGAATTAGATCGCTATGAGAAAATGCCTGCTAACTCAGCTGAGAGCTCCGTGCTACGTAATTATTTAGACTGGCTTGTTCAATTACCTTGGACCTTTGAAACGGAAGACCAATTAGATGTAAATCGTGCGGAAACAATTTTAAATGAAGATCATTACGGTTTAGAAAAGGTGAAAGAACGTGTGCTCGAGTACTTAGCTGTTCAGCAGTTAACTCGAGAACTGAAAGGGCCAATTTTATGTTTAGCAGGTCCTCCTGGGGTTGGTAAAACATCGTTAGCTAGGTCGATTGCACGTTCACTCAATCGAAAGTTCGTTCGAATTTCACTTGGTGGTGTACGTGATGAGGCTGAAATTCGTGGGCATCGCCGTACATACGTTGGAGCGATGCCTGGTCGAGTCATTCAAGGGATGAAGAAGGCAGGCTCAATAAATCCAGTATTTCTTCTAGATGAAATTGATAAAATGGCACATGATTTCCGAGGTGATCCTTCGGCGGCACTATTGGAGGTATTGGACCCTGAACAAAATAATTCGTTTAGCGATCACTATATCGAAGAGCCTTATGATTTATCGAAAGTAATGTTCGTTACAACGGCTAATAACATTGGAACGATTCCAGGACCGTTATTAGATAGAATGGAAATTATCTCAATTGCTGGTTATACTGAAGTTGAGAAACTGCATATTTCAAAAGATTACTTGCTTCCAAAGCAAATGAAAGATCATGGGCTGACAAAAGGGATGCTTCAAGTAAAAGACGAAGCGATATTAAAAGTCATTCGCTTTCATACACGTGAAGCAGGTGTTCGTAATCTTGAACGTCAAATGGCGACGCTATGTCGGAAAGCCGCTAAAATGATTGTATCAGGAGATAAGAAACGAGTCATATTAACGGAAAAAACGGTTGAAGAAATGTTAGGTAAACCACGCTTCCGTTATGGGCTTGCAGAGGTGGAAGATCAGGTTGGTACGGCAACTGGTTTAGCCTATACATCTGCTGGTGGAGATACTTTAGCTATTGAAGTATCGATTGCACCTGGTAAAGGAAAGCTGACGTTAACAGGTAAACTTGGAGATGTTATGAAAGAATCAGCACAAGCGGCGTTTAGTTATATCCGATCACGTTCGAATGAATTGGATATTAATCCAAGTTTCCATGAAGAAAATGATATTCATATTCATGTTCCTGAAGGGGCTACACCTAAAGACGGTCCATCTGCCGGGATCACAATGGCGACTGCACTTGTCTCTGCTCTAACTGGCCGAAAGGTGAAAAGAGAAGTCGGGATGACAGGAGAAATAACATTACGTGGTCGAGTCTTGCCGATTGGTGGGTTAAAAGAAAAATCAATGAGTGCTCACCGAGCGGGTTTGAAGACGATCATTATCCCTAAAGACAATGAAAAGGACTTAGAGGATGTACCAGAGAGCGTCCGTAATGAGCTTAACTACATTCTTGTATCACACTTAGACGAAGTATTGAAACATGCACTGGGAGAGAAGTAAATGAAAGTAACAAAAGCAGAGCTCGCACATGTAGCTGTTAAACCTGAGCAATACCCAAACACGCAATTACCCGAAGTGGCTTTAGCAGGTCGTTCAAATGTTGGTAAATCTTCTTTTATTAATAAGATGATTAACCGTAAAAGTTTAGCAAGAACGTCACAGCGTCCGGGAAAAACACAAACCTTGAATTTCTATCAAATTAACGAGCAAATTCATTTTGTCGATGTTCCAGGATATGGATTTGCTAAAGTGTCAAAATCTGAGCGAGAAGCTTGGGGGAAAATGATAGAAACCTTTATTCAAACAAGGGAACAGCTTCGGGCGGTTATTCAGCTCATTGATGTGCGACATAAACCAACTGAAGATGATAGGCTAATGTACCATTGGTTAAAGCATTTTGACCTTCCTGTTATTATTATCGCTACAAAATGCGATAAGGTACCGAAGGGAAAATGGCAAAAGCATGTTAGCATCATTCAAAAAGAGCTAGAAAAAGATGAGCAAGATCCAATTGTGCTCTTCTCATCTGAGACTGGTTATGGAAAAGATACAGCTTGGAAAACAATTCTAGATTTTCTGAAATAAATAGGCTGGTGTCTTAAAAGTCAATGAACCAAAGGCAATGGCTCCTTTCGCTACGCGCTTATGAGGAGAAAAGCGCTCCTCATAAGGCTTTTAAAAGATGTAGCGACTCCACTCATTGCTTCGGGGGATGTCCCAAAAGGTAAAAAACCGACCTTTTGGGACATCCCTCTATTTATGCTTTGTCATAAAGAAAATACCAATGGCAATAAACAGCAACGGCCAAAGATTCCCTAAAAAAGAAGAAATCTTTTGGAAGTACAGAAAAGGATTAAGAGATGTAAACATAATTAAAGAGATGAATACAAAAATGAGTCCAAGAACAAGCCCTTCTTTTTTTGTTTTAAGGTAAAGAAGCAGAAATGAACAGCCAAGTATAAAAGTGAAAACGGCCCAATGTGAAGGCCAAGTGTTTAAGAGATGGCGGCCGTGAAAGTGGATTCCAAGTCCGAATAAAAGCCAGCCTGGTAAAAGTAATGAATAATCTCGTCTGGTATAAGCTTGAAAAAGAAGGGCTATACCGATTAATAAAAAAAGAGTCGGCCATGTTAAAAGCTGTTTCGAAAAGGGAAGTGGATAGGCTTGAAGTAGAAAATATCCTCCTATCCCTATAAGCATGAATCCTGGGTAAATGCTTTGACGTCTCATAATAATCTCCTTCAATCATCTTCATAAGAAAAACTTCAGTGGTTATCCTAAAAAGGAAGCAAATAACTTGCATAACAGGATACAGAAGGTTTACCATCATGATAGCATAGGCTTCATAACCTGTTCACAATTTTTTTTTGAGTGGTGGAAAAGACATGTTATAATAGAGGCATGTTTTGGACAGAAGTTAGGGCGTAGCTTAGTACGCTAATATAGATGTTGGATAGAGAGTGTAAGGGGTGAGCGTGAACATGCATATTATCGTCTTAGGATTAAATTATAAAACGGCCCCTGTGGAAATAAGAGAGAAATTTTCGTTTCAGGAAGCAGAGCTTCCGGTCGCGCTAAAGCAATTGCGAAAGATGAAGAGCATTTTGGAATGTACAATCATTTCAACCTGTAATCGGACTGAAATCTATGTTGTGGCTGACCAGCTTCATACAGGGCGTCATTATACGAAAGCCTTTTTAGCAGAGTGGTTTCAGCTTCCAAAGGATGACTTTACTCCATATTTAGATTTGAGAGAAGACCATCATGCAATTGAGCATTTATTTAAAGTTGCATGTGGATTAGATTCAATGATTCTTGGAGAAACACAGATTCTTGGTCAAGTTCGTGACAGCTTTTTACTAGCTCAGCAAGAACATGCGACAGGAACGATTTTTAATCAATTATTTAAACAGGCTGTGACTCTTGCTAAGCGTGCGCATTCAGGAACAGAAATTGGCCAGCATGCTGTTTCTGTTAGTTATGCAGCTGTTGAACTTGGAAAGAAAATTTTTGGTGAGTTTTCAGGAAAACACATTTTAATTCTTGGTGCAGGAAAAATGAGCGAGCTCACTGCAAAGCATTTACATGCGAACGGAGCAACACATATTACCGTTATTAACCGAACAGAAGCAAAGGCAGCTGAATTAGCGGCTCGTTTCCTAGGTGATGCTCGTCCATATGAAAAACTACAGCAAACTTTAGCAGAAGCTGATATTCTAATTAGCTCAACTGGTGCAAGAGATTATGTTGTCACAAAGGATATGATGTCTTCCGTTTTAAAGAAGAGAAAAGGACGTCCACTCTTCATGGTCGACATCGCCGTTCCACGTGACTTAGATCCTGCATTAGCTCAATTTGATGATGTCTATTTGTACGATATTGATGACTTGCAAAATATCGTCGAGGCAAACTTAGCAGAGCGTAAGCGCGAAGCAGAAAAGATTGAAATTATGGTTGAAGCTGAGATTGATGAATTCAAAACATGGTTGAATATGCTTGGGGTTGTTCCAATTATTACAGCCTTACGAACAAAGGCATTGGCTGTTCAAGCTGAAACGATGGAAAGCCTTGAACGTAAACTACCAGATTTAAGTGACCGTGATAAAAAAGTATTGAACAAGCATACAAAAAGCATTGTAAATCAATTACTTCGTGACCCAATTACTCGTGTTAAGGAATTGGCAGGAGAGCCAGGTTCAGAAGAAGCACTAGAGCTTTTTACGAAGATCTTTGCTCTTGAGGAAGAGCTAAAGGCTGATGAGCGACTTCATCAAGTAAATGCAGCTGAACAACAATGGGAACAGCAAAAGAAAGAATTCACTAAAGCTCATAGACACCAAGAAGCTGTTGTTCGCTCCGGCTCCTAATGAGAGGAGAGAACGCTTGAGATGAATTGGATTTATCCTGTTACGATTATTCTTTATAGCTTAAGTGTTTTTGGGTACTTTATTGATTTCTTACAGCACAACCGGAAGGTCAATCGAATGGCTTTCTGGTTGCTTTCTATTGTCTGGGTTTTGCAAACGGTTTTTTTCGTTTATCGAGCTTATGAATTAAATCGTTTACCGCTGATTACCCCGTTTGAAGGGCTCTTTTTTTATGCATGGGTTGTTGTCACGCTTTCGCTAATAATAAATTGGTTCTTTCGAGTTGACTTTCTCGTTCTTTTTACAAATGTGGTCGGTTTTAGTATGATGGCATTTAGTTTATTTACACCAGACGGAGATGTTCCAGATTCATTAAAAGCGCTACTAGCTTCAGAATTATTGATTATTCATATTTCAATTATTTTGCTTTCATATGCAGCATTTACGCTGTCATTTGCGTTTTCGATCATGTATGTTATTCAACATCAAATGCTTAAGCAAAAAGCATGGGGAAAACGTCTCCTACGCTTTGGTTCCTTAACGAAGCTTGATCAATATGCGTTTTTCTCTGCAACAGTAGGGTTTCCGTTATTTTTAATAGGAATTATCCTAGGATTTGTTTGGGGATCCAATCAATTAGGCACACTCCCATGGCTTGATACAAAGATTATTAGTTCATTGATTACACTTATCGTTTACGCGGTATACTTATACCAACGTGTTGTCAAATTGGTAAGAGGGTATAACATTGCTCTATTAAATATAGCTGCTTTTCTACTCGTCTTAATAAACTACTTTTTATCTAGCAACTACTCAACATTCCATTTATGGTATTAGAGGCGGACGAAAGTACGCCGGCATCCGACCAGAGGGAGGATCAGGGTTTTAGAGGCGGACGAAAGTACGCCGGCATCCGACCAGAGGGAGGATCAAGGGTTATAGAGGCGGACGAAAGTACGCCGGCAGCCGACCAGAGGGAGGATCAAGGGTTATAGAGGCGGACGAAAGTACGCCGGCAGCCGACCAGAGGGAGGATCAAGGGTTATAGAGGCGGACGAAAGTACGCCGGCAGCCGACCAGAGGGAGGATCAAGGGTTATAGAGGCGGACGAAAGTACGCCGGCAGCCGACCAGAGGGAGGATCAAGGGTTATAGAGGCGGACGAAAGTACGCCGGCAGCCGACCAGAGGGAGGATCAAGGGTTATAGAGGCGGACGAAAGTACGCCGGCAGCCGACCAGAGGGAGGATCAAGGGTTATAGAGGCGGACGAAAGTACGCCGGCAGCCGACCAGAGGGAGGATCAAGGGTTATAGAGGCGGACGAAAGTACGCCGGCAGCCGACCAGAGGGAGGATCAAGGGTTATAGAGGCGGACGAAAGTACGCCGGCAGCCGACCAGAGGGAGGATCAAGGGTTATAGAGGCGGACGAAAGTACGCCGGCAGCCGACCAGAGGGAGGATCAAGGGTTATAGAGGCGGACGAAAGTACGCCGGCAGCCGACCAGAGGGAGGATCAAGGGTTATAGAGGCGGACGAAAGTACGCCGGCAGCCGACCAGAGGGAGGATCAAGGGTTATAGAGGCGGACGAAAGTACGCCGGCAGCCGACCAGAGGGAGGATCAAGGGTTATAGAGGCGGACGAAAGTACGCCGGCAGCCGACCAGAGGGAGGATCAAGGGTTATAGAGGCGGACGAAAGTACGCCGGCAGCCGACCAGAGGGAGGATCAAGGGTTATAGAGGCGGACGAAAGTACGCCGGCAGCCGACCAGAGGGAGGATCAAGGGTTATAGAGGCGGACGAAAGTACGCCGGCAGCCGACCAGAGGGAGGATCAAGGTGTTCAGAGGCGGACGGCAGTACGCCGGCATCCGACCAGAGGGCGGTTCAGGGTTTTAGAGGCGGACGAAAGTACGCCGGCATCCGACCAGAGGGAGGATCAAGGTTTTTAGAGGCGGACGAAAGTACGCCGGCATCCGACCAGAGGGAGGATCAAGGTAAACGTAGACTAAAGGAAGAAATAAGCAGGATAGAAAAAGAAGTGGAGGTACGGTATGCGAAAAATCGTCATTGGTTCTCGTAAAAGTAATTTAGCTCTTACACAAACAGATTGGGTAATTGACAAGCTGACACAGCTTGGAGGGCCTTATGAGTTTGAAGTAAAAAAAATCGTTACAAAAGGTGACCGTATTCTAGATGTAACGCTATCGAAGGTAGGAGGAAAAGGCTTGTTTGTAAAGGAAATCGAACAAGCGCTAGCCGATAAGGAAATAGATTTAGCAGTGCATAGTATGAAGGATGTTCCATCCGTACTGCAAGAAGGTTTTTCATTAGCTGCGATTACTGAACGTGAGGACCCACGTGATGTACTTATTTCAAATAACCATGTGAAGTTAGCTGATTTACCGGCTGGTTCAATAATCGGTACGAGTAGTCTTAGACGTTCAGCTCAAGTATTAGCAGCTCGTCCTGATTTAGAAGTGAAGTGGATTCGCGGCAACGTCGAAACAAGGCTGAGAAAACTTAAAGAAGAAGAGTTTGACGCGATTATTTTAGCTGCAGCAGGGGTTAAACGTCTCGGTTTTCCTGAAGAGATTGTTACGGAATATTTAGATCCAGAAATGTGTGTACCAGCCGTCGGCCAAGGGGCGCTAGGATTAGAATGTCGGTCAGATGACCAGGATGTTATTGAATTATTAAAGAAATTAAATGAAGAAGCTACAGCTAGAACAGTAACTGCAGAACGGACGTTTTTACACAAAATGGAAGGCGGTTGCCAAGTTCCTATTGCTGCCTATGCAACGATTCAGGACAATGATGAAATTTCTCTTACTGCACTTGTTGGTTCCCCTGACGGAAAAACGATAATTAAGGAAACCCTTCAAGGCAATGATCCTATTAAATTAGGAGAAGATATTTCTCAGCTCCTCATGAATCAAGGTGCAAAGGAAATTTTAGACAAAGTAAAAAAAGAGCTTGATCAGCAATGAGTCACTCTTCCTTAGCGGGGAAGCATATTCTCGTAACGAGGGCGAAGGAACAGGCTAAAGTGTTGTCTCAAGCAATTAGAAATACTGGTGGTATACCAATTGAGGTACCTTTATTAGCTTTTCAACCTTCTAAACAGCAAGACAGCCTTCAAAAGAAAGTAGATTGTATACAACAATATGATTGGCTAGTTTTTACAAGTGCCAATGGTGTCCGTTTCTTTATGGAGGTCTTTAATCAAGAAGGAGCAACACAACAGAAGCTACCTCGGATTGCTGTCGTTGGAACAAAAACTGCAAATGTGTTAAGGAAATATGGATTAAATGCTGAGGTTTTTCCCAATGAGTTTGTTGCAGAAAGTTTAGCAAAGGAATTAAAACACTATGCGAAAAAGGGAGAACGCATCCTTATTGTAAGAGGGAATCTTGGTCGTGAGATATTAGCTCATGAATTAGAGCAATTTGGCTTAATCGTATCCGATGTTATCGTTTATGAAACAGTACTACCGAATTCGGCATATGAAAGTATGAGCCAACTTCTGCAAAGTCAGACACAATTGGATGTTGTGACGTTTACTAGCTCATCAACAGTTTCCCACTTTGTAAAACTAATAGATGAGTTAGGTATTCGTCATCAATTAAATACTACCGCTGTTGCCTGTATTGGGCCGATTACGGCTAAAACGGCTCAGGAATTAGGGTTAAACGTCGATATTATTCCTAATTCTTACACAGTGGAGGGATTAGTTGAAGCGATAGGTTCCTATATAGAGGAGGGAAATACACAATGAAGGATTTAGCTTTTCATAGACATCGTCGCCTACGTCAATCAGCTTCAATTCGAAGCATGGTTCGTGAAACACATCTACATACTGAAGATTTTATTTATCCGATTTTTGTGATAGACGGTGAAAATATTAAAAATGAAGTAAAATCAATGCCGAATGTTTTTCAATTTTCCTTGGACTTATTAGATGAAGAAATCGACGAGGTAGTTAGCTTAGGAATTCAATCTGTGATTTTTTTCGGTATTCCTAACGAGAAGGATGAAGTTGGAACATTTGCTTATCATGACCATGGAATCGTACAAAAAGCCATTCGTCAAGTAAAGGCTAGACATCCAGAGTTAACGGTAATAGCGGACACTTGTCTTTGTGAATTTACTGACCATGGACATTGTGGTGTGATTGAAGAGGGGAAGGTGTTAAACGACCCTTCCTTAGATTTATTAGCAAAGACAGCTGTTTCTCAAGCAAAAGCGGGTGCTGATATTATCGCTCCTTCGAATATGATGGATGGCTTTGTAGCGGCGATACGCCATGGGCTCGATGAAGCAGGTTATTATGATGTTCCGATTATGTCTTATGCTGTGAAATATTCATCGGCGTTTTATGGACCTTTCCGTGATGCAGCAAATAGTTCACCAAAATTTGGTGACCGCAAAACGTACCAAATGGACCCGGCCAATCGGTTAGAAGCAATTCGTGAGGCACAATCAGATATTGAGGAAGGTGCGGACTTTTTAATTGTTAAGCCGGCTCTTTCCTATTTGGACATCATTCGAGAAGTTAAAGATTTCTCTGGATACCCGGTCGTTGCGTACAATGTGAGCGGGGAGTATGCCATGATTAAAGCCGCAAGTCAAAATGGTTGGATTAACGAAAAAGAAACAGTTCTTGAAAAGTTAGTGAGCATGAAGCGTGCAGGTGCCGATATCATTTTGACCTACTTTGCAAAAGACGTAGCTCGTTGGTTAAAGGAATCAAAATAAGAGAGGAGAGATTTGATGAGAAGCTTTGAAAAGTCTAGTGCTGCCTTTCAAAAAGCCAAGCCATTAATGCCAGGTGGTGTGAATAGTCCAGTACGTGCGTTTAAGTCGGTGAAAATGGACCCCGTCTACATGGAGCGGGGAATAGGTTCAAAAATCTATGATCTTGATGGAAATGAATACATTGATTATGTCTTATCGTGGGGACCACTTATTTTAGGACATGCCGATCAGCGAGTGGTGACAGAGCTTAAAAAGACAGTGGAACTCGGAACAAGCTTTGGGGCACCAAATGAGCTAGAAACCAAGTTGGCAGAGCTTGTCATTGAGCGTGTTCCATCAATCGAGGTTGTTCGGATGGTTAACTCTGGTACGGAAGCAACAATGAGTGCATTACGACTTGCTAGAGGCTATACTGGTCGGAATAAAATTTTAAAATTTGTTGGCTGCTATCATGGTCATGGTGATTCGTTACTTATTAAAGCAGGTTCGGGTGTAGCAACACTTGGTCTTCCTGATAGTCCTGGTGTACCTGAATCAGTTGCCCAAAACACGTTAACAGTTCCGTATAATGATTTGGAAAGTGTTCGTTATGCCTTTGACAAGTTTGGTGATGATATTGCAGGTGTCATTGTTGAGCCTGTTGCTGGGAATATGGGTGTTGTTCCACCAGTAGAAGGCTTCTTAGAGGAATTGCGTCGCATAACAGAAGAAAACGGCACGCTGCTCATTTTTGATGAAGTCATGACTGGATTCCGTGTTGGGTATAACTGTGCTCAAGGAAAGCTCGGAGTAATTCCTGATCTAACTTGTTTAGGAAAAGTCATTGGTGGTGGTCTTCCAGTAGGTGCATACGGTGGAAAACGTAAGATTATGGAACAAATTGCACCGAGTGGCCCTATTTATCAAGCTGGGACATTATCGGGAAATCCATTAGCAATGACAGCCGGTTATGAAACATTATCGCAATTAACTGAAGCTGATTACGACCGATTCGAGCAATTAGCGTCCCGACTTGCTGAAGGATTATCGGCAGCGGCAACAAAGTATGACATTCCACATCATATAAATCGTGCAGGATCGATGATTGGTTTCTTTTTCACGGGTGAAAAGGTAATGAACTTCGATACGGCGTCTACGGCTAATCTAGATTATTTTACTCGCTATTTTCAAGAAATGCTTCAGCAAGGAATTTCATTACCTCCATCACAATTTGAAGGAATGTTCCTGTCAACGAAGCATACGGAAGAAGATATTGATAAAACCATTGCTGCAGCAGAAGTTGCATTCTCTAAATTAAAAGCATAACCAAGGCAAGAGGTGTCTTAATATCGTAGAAACTACTGTTAGGGTTCCAGAAGACTAAGAGGGGACTGGAAAAGGGAAACTCACCCTTTTTCAGTCCCCTCCTTTTGTGAGCTTTTTTATTGTTTAACAAATGGTTTTATTACTTGACTTAATACACTTAAAGGATTTAAATGAGACGGTTTTACTAATTTTTGTACGATTGAACGGTCAAAATTACGGACAATAAAATCGAGGTGATGATTATCTAGTAGCTCCATTCCTCTTCGTAAGGCAAGTGAATCTTGATAGCTTTTTCGTAAAGGCTTTGTCAATTCATGATATGAACCATAACCAATTAAGTCATAAGCGGCATAAATACCTGTTAGTATGGCATCAAACTGACCAAATCCTAGAAAAGGCATAATCGAACCAAAACAATTGCCAGTAAATAGCGTATTTCCAATCCGAGGCTGCTTGCAAATACCAATTTTATAATTGGTAATTTGAAATTGATCGGTTATTTTAAGGGATTGATTTAAATGGGAACGAATTCGTTCATAAAACCGAAGCCAACGGTCATTCATTTCTTCATTTGATTCTTTTCTCCAATCAGG
The DNA here is from genome assembly GCF_002156385.1 of Halalkalibacter urbisdiaboli. GTDB lineage: Bacteria > Bacillota > Bacilli > Bacillales > Bacillaceae_D > Halalkalibacter_A > Halalkalibacter_A urbisdiaboli. The sequence continues at coordinate 309,497 of NZ_MVJM01000002.1, read as the reverse complement.
ATAAGCAGTGACAATATTAGCTTCCTTCTCTGAAAAAGGCAATAAATAAGAATAGCCTTTGGGAGCGAGATCATGATCTAGCCAAATGTAAACGGAATAACGATCAAAGTGTCCTTTTACTGTTGCACCTTTTAAGGTTACTGAAACAGATTCTTGATAATTGTTCATTCTTATCGCATATTCTGCATCTCCTGTTGCAAGAATGACATGGCTATATTCATTTGCAAGCTGCTCATATGTATGTTTTGAATGAAAATGAATGTTGGAGGAAGTTTGTTCTGCTAGTTGCATTTCAAACGATTGACGGTGTCGACCTCTTATATTAATAAAGCCTACTGGTTGCTCAATGACTGTTTTCGATTTATTTGAGAATAGATGGAGGCTTGTAATCGGACTGACTGGTTTCAAATAAAGCTGGTATTTATCTGAAAAATATTGAATTGGATCAGCTACCGGGCGTGTTAATATTGATAAAAAAGCTTCGCTATTAATAAACCGATCGCCAACGCAGCGCCGCTTTTCAAAAATCACCGGCTTGATACCATTTCTTTCCAACATGATTGCGCAAGTTAATCCTGAAAGACCTGCCCCCATAATTGCGACCTTCAATATAAACCCCTACTTTCACTTTTATCTCTTCCTTCTTTCATTTTGTGTATAAAGTAAAATTTTATAAGGTTTATATGCTTTTTATCATATTCCTCGGTAACTTGTCATAGAGTGGTATTGTACTGATCACGAACGTAACAGAAGAGTTATCTGATAATGATAAGGAGGAATATAGCATGTCACAAGAACATTTATCTAAGCTTTCATTTTCGATTGAGGAATCGGTTTGGTTAAATAAAGGTCAGGAAGTTAAGGAAATTTTATCAATGTCTTTAGAGCCTGAGATTTCTATAGAGGAACAAGACCAGCATGTGTATATTAGAGGCGGCCTTCGCTTACTTGGTGAATACTTATCTGAGGAACAAGATAAAGAGGTTAACCTTAATGATTCACTTGAGGAACAGCTTTCGTTTCGCTCTGTTGAAGAAGTAACGTTAAATGGAAACGGAACTGGTGAAATTAAGCATTTTTTCCCAATTGATGTGACAATTCCGATGAATCGTATTCAGAAGTTAGACGATGTGTATGTCCAGGTTGATTCTTTTGATTATGATTTACCAGAGAAAAGCTGCATTCAATTAACAGCGGATATAAGTATTAGCGGAATGAGTCAAACTGAATTGAATACAGAGGCACATAACCAACATCAAGAAGCGGAAGTTGAGCAACAAGCACCTGTTTTAGAAACAATTCCTACTGCTTTTTCGTTTGAAGCAAAAAAGCAAGCTGAAAGAGAAACGGTCCCACCATCATCCTCATACCGAGAAGTTCGAATGGAAGACGGACCGAACGAACCATTACATGAAGAAAAGCAATTTGAAGTAGAGCAGCCTGAAGAGCATGTAGCGATTCCTCCAGTACAACAGCAAAAATCGGAAAATGAACGTCCAGAGGTGGAGCTGTCAACAGAGGTAACAGCATCTGAAGATATTGAGGAAGTAGAGCGGGAGGAAGAAGTAGAAGCACAGCAAGAACAAGTAGAAGATGAACCAGAAGTTGAATCTATTAGGCAAGAAGTCGAAACGAAAATTAATCTTTCTCCATTAAAGGAAATGGCAACTCAGCCTGAACAACCAGTTTATGAGGAGGATGAGGAAGAAAGAGAGCCAGAAGCCGAGGAAAAAAAACTGGCTCCAAAGGAAGAAAATGCTCTTTATTTAACGAAAATGCTCTCAAGAGAAGAAGAGAAATTTTTAAAGTGGAAAATGTGCATCATTCAAGAGAATGAATCACTTGACCAAATTGCAGAGCGTTACGAGGTTAGTACGACACAACTTGTTAGAATTAACCGCTTAGAAAGAGAGCAGGTAGAGGAAGGGCAAATCCTTTACATTCCTGTAACTAGCCAATCCTAACGAAAAAGGAGACGACAAATGGAATTGCTCGATTGTCTCAAGGACCAATATCATTGGAACGATATTCAATTTATAGATAACCATCTAATTGAGACGGAGCATGGGGAAAAAAGAATTCGTTTTTGGTATGACCAAGAACTTCTCGATTGGCATACACAGTGGCGTGATCAATGTAGTATCACGCCTTGTGTGCTCATAGACCGCATGATCCGGACAAAAGACAATGAGACAGCGATAAAATGGCGAGATGGTTGGATAACCATTCATGATGAACTAAAAGATGTGTTTCCACAGCGAGGCGAGGAAGAGACGTGGGGATTGATGCTTGGTACCATGGTAAAAAAGGGGAAACAGTTTGAAAGTCGCTATATAGAAAAACAGTATGAAAAACCGAATCTTAGATTAATCGATGATCATCATACTCGATTAAATAAACGAGAACAGATGCTTCTTGCTCAATGTTTGACAGAGGCTAAGGAACGAAGCAAGAAAGCAGAGCAATTACGACGCTCGTGCAAAAACGAAGCTGTGCCTTTGCTTGACCCGATCCATTCATCTCAACAGGCTAAGCGGGTTTATCACGTTCTAGTTTGGACTGGGACGGAAAATCCTCCTGAAAGAAGCTATCGTTCCTACCATTCTTTCTTAGTGAAATGGTTGTCAAAAAATGGGCAAGCCTCCCTTGAATTATTGCTGGATGCTATGGAACGGACTGGCGGGTTTACACGAGAGCAGGCCCTTCTCCTTTTAGCAGAGTGTCTTGAGCCGACTGAATTAATTCCCATTTCATTGCAATTTGAACAAAACGCAGATGAAACTGCAATACGTCAAGCGATTGAAGCAAGTTTATCAGAGTGGGAGTACTCAAAGCGCTTAGTGAAGGTAATAAGTAGCTGGTTAGATAAGAAAAAGAAGGTGTTAACATGAACAGGGAGACCGAACAACTGTATAGATCCCTCCTGTTTTATTACGACCTTTATTTAGAGCGGGTTGAGGATTACGGGAAAATAAAAAAAGTATCAACAAACCGAGGTGAGTATGCGTTAAAGGAATCGACAATGTCGCCCGTGCAAGCTGATGAATTTATTCAAGCGTTACGTAAACTTACAAAAATGGGCTATAAGCAAGCTGTTCCAATTTTACCTACAAAGTACGGGGAATACACGATCACGACACAAAGCCATACGTATTATCTGATGCCATGGGTTGAACAATTCGACTATCTTGGTAGAGAATCGCAGGAAGAAAAGCTTGCCAATCAATTAGGAATTATTCATCGAATGACTGTAAACGTTCAACCATTTTCAAAGGATCAAGTCGAGCAATCATATCAACAGTTGCTACTGCAATGGGAACGTAAGCAGCTAGAATTAAATCGATTTGCAGACCAGGCTGAACGAAAAACATATATGTCACCGTTTGAATTAACGTTTTTAACCCATTCTCATATGCTACAACAAATGGCGGAATCCGCAAAAAACCATTTGCAAGCATGGTATAACACTTGTGTTGATAAAGAAAAATACCGTAGTGTTCTATGCCATGGAAAGCTCTCACGTAAGCATGCTGTTTTTACAGGTGAGCATGAACCGCTCATATTAAATTTTGAACGAGCATGTTTGGATACGCCGGCTCGAGATATTGCAAGCTTTTGCCGTCTAAGTTTTCCATATGCTTATTGGTCTGAGGAAGAAGTTCTTCGTTGGTTCATGCGTTATGAATCACATTTACCGCTTTTAAATGAAGAGAAGCAACTCCTATGTGGCTATTTAAATTTCCCTGATCCGGTCGTATTTGCAGTCGAATCGTATGTAAATAACCGCAAGACGATGAGTGAGCTCCAGCATGTCCAGCGGTTAGAAAAAAGACTAATGACATTACGAAGGGTCCAACGCCTAACGCAAAAGCTGATTGCCCAAGAAACGGAACAATCTTAACGTTCTCTTAATTCATAGAGGACGTTTTTTTTTCATTCTACTTTAAATGAGTCGAAGCATTATTGAAGCATACATGACGATCATGAGTGTTAATAAAATGATATCAAATGTTGTCGGTAATAATAGTGTTCGGATTAATTGAAAACAAATAAGTGGTACTAAAATTTGGGCGAGGATGGCACGGATTTTGCACCATAGTCCGGGACGATGATGATGAAAGCGGTGAAATTTTCGGCGTCTCAAAATAATCCCTCCTAAAAATAAAAACTCCTAATTTAAACTATGCAAACACGTTAAACATGTGCCTCCTCTTTCAACTTGCATCCGTGTTACGTATAGATGGAGAATAATTAGGCGATGCTGATATTGACGAATAAATGCGAAACAGGATAAAATGTGGTAGAAGTAAGGAAATGTTTATAGTAAAATGCAACGAATGGGAAGAGTAGGTTCGGAACCTTTCAGAGAGAGAAGTCAGTAGCTGTGAGATTTCTTAAGATGTACGAATTGAAGGTCGCCCAGGAGCAACTTTACTGAAAAGTAGTAAGTAAAGTCGGATCAAGTCCGTTATCAGAATGAAGTGTGTATGAAAGGTTTATTTTTCATGCAAACAAAGGTGGTACCGCGAAAGTAACTCTCTTCGTCCTTTGGATGGGGAGGGTTTTTTTGATCATATTGACGTGAAACAAGGAGTGATTGAGATGGAAAATGAACAACTATCGATGCCAACTAAATACAATCCACAGGAAACAGAAGCTAAATGGTACTCCTATTGGTTGGAAGGAAAATACTTTGAAGCAACCGGAGATGAGTCAAAAACACCTTACTCGATCGTGATTCCACCGCCAAATGTAACCGGGAAATTACATTTAGGTCATGCATGGGATACGACGTTGCAAGATATTTTGGCACGTGTAAAGCGTATGCAAGGATTTGATACCCTTTGGTTGCCTGGGATGGACCATGCAGGCATCGCAACTCAAGCAAAAGTAGAAGGAAAGCTACGAGAAGAAGGTTTAAGTCGTTATGATTTAGGGCGTGAGAAATTTATTGAAAAGACTTGGGAATGGAAGGAAGAATACGCAGGTTTTATTCGTTCACAATGGTCGAAGCTTGGCTTATCTCTTGATTATTCTCGTGAACGCTTTACGTTGGATGAAGGACTATCAAAAGCTGTACGTGAAGTATTTGTTAAGCTTTATGAGAAAGGACTTATTTACCGCGGTGAATACATTATTAACTGGGATCCGAAAACAAAGACTGCGTTATCGGATATTGAAGTAATCTACCAAGATGTCCAAGGAGCATTCTATCATATGAATTACCCGCTAACGGACGGTAGTGGACAGATTGAAGTAGCGACAACGAGACCTGAAACAATGTTAGGAGATACGGCTGTAGCTGTGCATCCAGAAGATGAGCGTTATAAACACCTTATTGGAAAAACAGTTACATTACCGATTACAGGTCGAGAAATTCCGATTGTAGCAGATGATTATGTAGATATGGAGTTTGGGTCTGGTGCAGTTAAGATTACGCCAGCTCATGATCCGAATGACTTTGAAATTGGCAACCGACATAATTTAGCTCGCATTCTTGTGATGAATGAAGACGGAACAATGAATAACAATGCGGGTAAATATACAGGTTTGGATCGTTTTGAATGCCGCAAAAAGCTAGTAAAAGATTTGCAGGATCAAGGAATTCTTTTCAAAATTGAGGATCATATGCACTCGGTTGGACACTCTGAGCGTAGTGGTGCTGTTGTTGAACCTTATTTATCGACACAGTGGTTTGTGAAAATGCAGCCACTAGCAGATGCTGCAATTGAATTACAGCAAAAAGAAGATAAAGTAAACTTTGTTCCAGAGCGATTTGAGAAAACGTACTTACGCTGGATGGAAAATATTCGTGATTGGTGTATTTCAAGACAACTTTGGTGGGGACACCGAATTCCAGCTTGGTATCATAAGGAAACTGGTGAAGTTTATGTTGGACACGAAGCACCAGCAGATATTGAAAACTGGAAACAGGATGAGGATGTTCTCGATACGTGGTTCAGCTCGGCATTATGGCCATTTTCAACGATGGGGTGGCCGGATGAGAATTCAGAGGACTATCAACGTTTTTATTCGACAGATGTTCTCGTAACAGGGTATGATATTATCTTTTTCTGGGTTTCACGAATGATTTTCCAAGGACTTGAATTTACAGGTAAAAAACCATTTAATGATGTTCTTATACATGGTCTTGTTCGTGATTCAGAAGGGCGAAAAATGAGTAAGTCACTCGGAAATGGTGTCGACCCAATGGATGTTATCGACAAATATGGGGCAGATGCGTTGCGATTCTTCCTTTCTACTGGAAGTTCCCCGGGAAATGACTTGCGCTTTTATTGGGAAAAGGTCGAATCGACTTGGAACTTCGGAAATAAGATATGGAATGCATCGCGTTTTGCTCTTATGAACATGGAAGGCATAACGTATGAGGAAATTGATTTATCAGGTGAGAAGTCCATTGCCGATAAGTGGATTTTAACAAGATTACAAGAGACAATTGCCGATGTCACCCGTCTTATTGATGCTTACGAATTTGGGGAGGTAGGCCGTTTACTATACAACTTTATTTGGGACGATGTATGTGATTGGTATATTGAAATGGCAAAGCTCCCGTTATATGGAGACGACGAAGCAGCTAAGAAAACGACACGATCTGTGCTTGCTTACGTTCTTGACCAGACAATGCGACTTCTTCACCCAATGATGCCATTTATTACCGAGGAAATATGGCAGCATTTGCCGCACGAGGGCGAATCAATTACAGTTGCGTCGTGGCCTGAAAAAGATGAATCATTGATGTTTGCTGATGCAGTAAAGGATATGGATCTACTTAAAGAAATTATTCGCTCAGTTCGGAATACGAGAGCTGAACTTAATGTCCCAATGAGTAAGCAAATTGAGCTTCTCGTTCATGCGAAGGATGAGTCGATTCTTGCTCAGTTAGAACGTGGTAGAAGCTTTATTGAGAAGTTCTGTAACCCAAGTCGACTTGATATGGCTACAGAAATGAAGGCCCCAGAAAAATCAATGTCACAAGTGTTATCGGGAGTAGAACTGTTTTTACCTTTAGCTGGCCTGCTCGATTTAGATGCTGAAATTGCACGTCTAGAAAAAGAGCTAGAAAAGCTGGATAAGGAAGTTGAGCGCGTTGAGAAGAAGTTAAACAATCAAGGATTTATTGCAAAAGCACCAGAAAAGGTTATTGAGGAAGAAAAGGCGAAGCAAGCTGACTATCAAGCGAAACGCGAGACTGTTAAGGCAAGAATTGCAGAATTAAAAGCGTAATACGTTGAAATAAAGACGTCCATTTTATGTGACGTCTTTATTTATGGGTTCATGACTTAATTTATTTTGAAAAAAGCTTGTCGTTTACTAGAGATGCTATTTATACTAGTTCGTATATGTTTTTTATCTATCATTTAAGCCCTTACCATAATTCTTAAATGAAATAATGTTAATATGCACAATTAGAAATGAGGAATGAAAGTGAAAAATGTTGATGAGGCAATTGCATGGATTCATAGTTTGTTACCCTTTGGTATTAAACCTGGATTAAAGAGAATGGAATGGCTTCTTGAACGATTAGGAAATCCTGAAAATAAACAACGCTTCGTCCATATTGGAGGAACAAACGGAAAGGGGTCAACTGTTAGCTATTTACGCCATATTTTTCAAGAGGCTGGTTACAGTGTAGGGACGTTCACCTCCCCATATATTGAATTGTTTCAAGAGCGAATTTCCGTAAATGGACAACCAATTCAAGATGAAGCGTTACTCGAATGCTGTCAGCGACTTTACCCACTTGTTGAAGAGTTAAAGCATAGTGAACTAGGCTCACCGACAGAGTTTGAAGTCATAACAACAATAGCCTTTGATTATTTTGCCAATACAGCTAATCCAGATATTGTTTTACTAGAGGTAGGACTAGGCGGTCGTTTAGATTCAACGAATGTTATTACACCGCTTCTCTCAATTATTACATCGATCGGTAATGATCATATGCATATTTTAGGGAATTCACTTGAAGAAATTGCAGGGGAGAAAGCAGGAATAATTAAACATGAAGTCCCAATAATCGGAGCGTGTCATTCGGATTCAGCTTGGAATGTAATAAGAAGTAAGGCGATTGAGCAACGTGCTCCTTTATATCGATTAGGAGAGGAGTTTATCTCCGAAGTTAATACCGTCAAGGAAGATGCACAACAATTTTCAGTGAAGACGGTAAAAAGTAACTATGATCAACTCATGATTCAAATGAAGGGACGTCATCAAGTAGATAATGCTACGCTTGCTATTCAAGCGGTCGAATTACTAAACAAAGGACCGTTTATGATTAGCGAAACAGCCTTGAGAAAAGGGTTAGCGAAGACGACCTGGATTGGTCGCTTTGAGACGGTTAGAACAGAGCCCTTAACGGTCCTCGACGGTGCTCATAATAAGGAAGGCTGGGAAGCCCTCTATATGACGTTACAAAATCATTACCCATCAAAGGAGTATAGATTTTTAGTTGCCTCGACGAAAGAAAAGGACATGTCTGTCTTACTCTCACCGTTTAAGGACAGTCATGCTCATTTTACCTTTACCAGCTTTGACTTCTTTCGAGCTGCCAAAGCAGAGGAGTTGTTTGAACAGGCACCCGTGAAACGGAAACAGGTTGCCAGCAATTGGAAGGAAGCTATTGATAGAGAAATGGTGCTTTGTGGAGATGGAGAAATGATTGTTATTGTTGGTTCTCTTTATTTTATTTCTGAAGTGAGGCACTATTTAAAAAACTAGATAGTCCTCATTAACAAGAAGGCTTTAGAGGAATCCTATTATATCACAGTAGTCATATGCAGGTCATAAGAACTACTTATAAGCTTTTATAATATGAGATACTGTTTCTTGTAGAATACATTAGAAATAAAGTAACTAATAAGGGATATAATTCCAAAAAGGAGAGTCTAAAGAACTTTTTACAATGACGAAAAATGTCGAAAGTAATAATTGGAATGTGAGACTTTTTCAAAAACATCTTGAGTTATCACAGTAACATGATAGAATACTCATGAAGGGGATTCGAGCTTAATGATTCTAAATACCTACATTATTTATATAGAAAAAGAGATTTAAGAACTAATACTAGCAATTGGACACCTTAGGTTGTAGCGAGCTAGTGGTGCAACCGACCTTTGCAAACACATTAAAAAGTTTGTGAAGGTTTTTTATTTCAACATTGATTCAAGTATTGGGGCCGAACACGGTCAAATGAGTAGGCACTACTGTTACTCTTGACACATAAATACTTTTTAAAGGAGAGGATTCTTAGGTGAGAAAGCTCATCAAGCAACGTCTTAAAAATCAGAAGGGTTTAACTTTAATTGAACTTTTAGTTGTTATTGTTATTTTAGGGATTATTGCTGCGATTGCAGTTCCGATGGTTATGGGGAATAGAGAAAGTGCAGCAGAAGCAGTTGCTACACAAACAAATGCTATTGTTCGAGACGCAATTGACCGGTATTTAGTTGTGGAAGGAGAGCCTGCCGATCCAAAAGATCTCACTGTAGAATTGTTAGATACTGAAAAATATATTGATAAAAGTACGGTAAAATGTCCAGATGGTTATACTCCACATGGTACGGACAAAACTATTACTAGAGATACAGACTACTGTCAGGAAATAAAATAAAGAAAATAGCTGTCGCTTCACAGCGACAGCTATTTTAAAATAACAATATGAAAAACTATGGGAGGGGGACATGTTTGTGTTCAGCATGGATGCATTTGTCATTGTACTCGGACTTCTATTAGGAAGCTTCTTTAACGTAGTTGCTATTCGTCTATTAAAACAACAATCGATTGCCTTTCCTCCATCTCATTGTCCTTCCTGTAAACATCCTTTATCTCCGCAAGATTTAATACCTATTATTAGTTATGTGTTGTTAAAGGGAAGATGCCGATATTGTCAGACGTCTATTTCACCTTTGTATCCTTTGGGAGAACTAGTAACGGTTTTATCTCTTTATACCGTTTATAAAGTAGTTGGCTTATCTTTTGAACTTATTCCAGCAATGTTGCTAACGAGCTTGCTTGTCATTTCTGTGTTAACAGATATTCGTGAAAAGCTGATTTTAAATGTTGTTACTTTTCCTTTTATCGGAATTCTAGTAATCGTTCGCCTATTTATTGGGGAAGGGGCTTTTTGGTACTATTTAATTGGGGGAATAGTCGGTTTTTCGCTACTCCTTCTCATTTCAATTGCCAGTAAAGGAGGCATGGGTGGCGGTGATATTAAGTTGTACGCTGCTATTGGCCTCGTTTTGGGTCCTTGGTTGACGGTAATGAGCTTCGTCCTTGCGTCCTTTGTTGGGGCAATTGTTGGTATTTTCTTGTTGCTAACAGGAAAAGTGAATCGTAAGCAACCGATTCCATTTGGACCTTATATATTGATTGGTACATTAACAGCTTATTTATTTGGTTCACAACTATGGGATTGGTATCGTAGTTTTTTTTAAAGGGTGTAGATAATGCAAAACGAAAAAGGACTTACGCTTGTAGAATTACTAGTTTCGGTTGTTATTTTAGCGATGGTACTAGTCCCGCTTTTAACAATTATGTCGGGGACATCGACACGGACTGCGAGTCAAGCGCGCGAAACTGAAAACGCCTATTTGGCTCAGGAAATTATCGAAAAGATAAGAATGAATGAAGGGGTTTATAAAGTGACGAGCGATGACGGATATTATTGCTCAAGTCTAAACGCACATGTCTGTACGGGACATGTACCGCTTAATCCTACATTCGAAGCTGAATTACAGTTGAATGAAGGTCAAGTCGTCGAAATCATCGTCATTGATTCACCTGAAAATGCTCAATTTAATGAAGTAAGTGTGATTGTTCGTAACAACGATCGAGTAATGACTGGTCCAGAAGACGGTGTGCATGACATTGAAAATCGCATTGAGCTTGCGACGGTGGTGAGAAAATGAGATGTAAGCTGAATCAAAAAGGTGTAACGCTTATTGAATTGTTAGTAATAATTATACTCATTGCTGCTATTTCAGCTCCGATCTTTGCCCTCGTTTCATATTCATTAAAAACGGAAAGAGAAGTAGCGACAAGGAATGACATTCAACGTGAAGCGCGATTGGTGATGGAATATATTACGGAGAAGATGCGTGACCGGGGGAATTATTGGTTTGACGACGGAACAAATTGGATTTTATGCTCATATGATCTCGTTACGAATCGTTGCTCAAATACATTATTAACGTATGAATCTACTAGCAATCAAATGAGATTTGAAGAGGGTAGTCGCGTATTGGCAAATGATGTTACCCTCACGCTTACACCTGCGCCTATTTCAATGTCCTTATCTACTGGAGAACGAGAGGTACTTGTAAACAGTTTGGAAGTACAAGAGGTCACCTTTGAAATTCAAAGGTCGAGTCAAGTGATTGAATTAAAGAGTACGATTTACTTCGATAGATTCTGATAAGAGTGAGGAGCTGGAATAATGAAAAAGCTACAATCACAACAAGGTGCGGCTCTTATCTTAGTATTGTTTCTCGTTGTTTTTTTAGCTATTTCAGGGACAGTTCTTCTTCAAACGACATCTTACAGTAAAAAAACTATAATTGTAAATGCAAAAGAACAAGGAGAATTTTACCGAGCGGAAGGTGCAATAGAATTGGCGCTTGCCAAAATGGAACAATACGACGGTGGGACTGTTCCTTTTTTAGATGATGATGGCGAACAAGTATATTCTCCAAGTGGTGACCCAATTTATATTAATCAAGTTGGTCCTTATTTTTTTATCAATCAAGGTGAGAGATTGGATAATGTGACTATTGGTTCTAAAGAAATTACTTATAGTTTGTCGGCAATGCCTGAGAGTACGGGCTATGAAGTGGTTCTTTCAGCTGGCTACGTGGATGATTCTTCACTTAGAAGAACGATTACCTTTACTGTTGAGCTACCTGAAAAACCTGTAGCAAGTACTAGTGAGGGATCTTTGGAAGACGAAACGGATAACGGCAGTTCTGGAGGAGGAAGTTTAGTACAAGTTTCTGCCCCTGAAACATTGGACAACAATACGAACATTCACCAAAATCAAAAACCAGCTTTTGAAGGGCATTACCGTGGTGCTGTAAATTATGCTTCTAAGCTACAAGACTATTCATTAAATGAGAATGAAATGGATTTAGCAAGTACAAATTTAACTGCTGCAACAACGATTACTAGTTCTCCTGCCTATTTTAACTCCATCGTTGCTAGAAATAAGCAGACAATTACGATACCGGCTGGTACTGTTGTATATGCAAAAAAGTTAAATTGGACAGGGCAAACAAGAACATTAAACATTAGAGGTACACTGATTATTGATGATTTTAATATTCAAGGTAGTAACACAATGATTGTTCATAATACTGGAACAATTATTGCTGATACGTTTCGTTATTGGTCAAATGCGCAAACAACCATTTTCCCTTCAAATAGTGGAGCTGGTGAAGGCTCCGATGGTAATAATGAAGATGATCGTTTACAACCGGGCAGCGAATATACCTCAGACATAGACTGGGTCTCGACACAAAAGGTAATAGATTATTATACATCTAGATAAAAAGGAAGCAAATTATTAAAGACAGCAGGTGAGCATGATGTTTTTTAACAACAAATTCTCAGGCATCGATTTTCGTGAAAATAAATTAACGTTTGCATCTATTAAAATGGAAAAAGGTTTGCCGGTGTTGCAGCAGTTGCTAGTTTCTGATCTTGAGCAACCTTTGATTCAAGGTGGACGGGTATCTGAGCAAGCCAATATTCAGTCGGTTCTTCGCGACTATGTAAAGGGAAAAGGGGGGGCTAAGCAGGCTCATCTCGCAATCCCAACACAGCATACGCTCGTTCGGAAAATATCGTCTCTTCCGGACCTAGAGGAAAAAGAACTTGGACGATTGCTTCAATTTCAAATTGGTGATAGCATTCTTTTGCCTTTTGACAACCCAATTTACGATTTTGTGAAAATTGGCTCGCTTGCTGCCCAACGTAAGCTAGATAATGACGATACTTTATCTGTTGATGATTTGAGTTCGAACATTCAGGAGGAATTACTTGGTGCTCGAAGTGAAATTTTGTTTTTTGCAACTTCTCGAGAATTAACAGAAGATTTGATTAAGGTATGTGAACAGGGTGAGGTCAAGCCGTTATCAGCTGAAATTCGTGCACTGGCTCTCAAAAGATTGATCAACTTTGTTCATTCGTCTTGGCTAACACAGACGGAAATGGTTGTGGAAGTCTCAAAGGAATCTATTGATTTACACATTTTCAAGGATGAATTAATTTTGTTTTCGCGGACCATGCCAATTAATCAGAATGTGTACTTCGATACATTACAAAATGAATCAGCCGTTGAAAAGTCTGATGAGACGTTATGGATTGAGGATGAGATGAATGAGTTGATTTTAAATGAAACAAAAGAGAACCAAGCTCATCAAGCCGCTGAAGAAATAGCAGCTGTTCAAACGGCAAATATGGAAGAAGCGTTTCAGTTAAACGCGTATGTGAGCGATTTAGTAAATGAAGTCGAAAAGGCGCAAAACTTTTTCCGTTATTCATTAGGGGAGCGTCAGTCCGAATTTACGAGAATTATTGTAACAGGGGAATATACGAGCAGAATTTTTGATTTATTTTCTAGTCAAATGCCAACTCACGTGTGTCGCATTGATTATGAAGCTGTATTAAATCAAGGTTTTGCTCAAGAACAATTATTAGATACATGCAGTGTTGCCATTGGTCTTGCGATGCGCGGGCATGAGAAGGCAAAGAAACGGTAATTAATAGAATGGCACTTGTTTTGATAGAATGGAGCGATAATGTTGAACTTTACCATTGATTTATTACCGAAAGTAGAACGAGTGAAAAAGACCAAGGTTCCTGTTATTCCGGTAGTTGGTTTTTTTGTTACTATTGCTGCAACAATAGTCCTTATTTATAGTTATATTGAAATGACAAAATCAGTTGAAGCGTTAGAGGCTTCAATTGCGACTCAAACTTCGGCAAGGGATCATCTTCAACAGCAGTTTCAACAACAAATGACTGGCGTTACGGAATATAATTTCGTGACCAAATATCAAATGTTAGAAAAGGCCTTAAATACTACCTATGAAGAAACAATTATATTAAAAAATCGTTTTTACGATTTGCTCCCGGAAGAAGCGGTTATTGAAAATTTCAGTATAGATAACGCTGGTGATCTAACAATGATTGTCACCTTCCAATCAAAGGGGCAAGCTGCCATCTACTTACATTCATTGCTCCAAGCTGATTTTGTTGAAGCAGCTGAGGTTCAAACGATTGATACGTCACAAGAGGAAGAGCTTTTCTATACGTCGTTATATCAGCTCAAGCTTAAAACGATAGCAGGTGAAGGACAATGACAGAATGGCTAAAGGATAATCAAAAAGCAATCGTATATCTTTTTATTATATTATTACTCGCGCTAGTCGCCTGCTATGTAAATATTGTTCGTCCTGTTGCACATGAAAAAGCAAATAAGGAGTTGATTCTCTCTGGAATCGAGCAAGAGGTTTCTGCTTTGGATTCAACGCTTGCCTCTCTTGAGTCTGAAAGCTTATCAGCGGTTGAAAAACAACGGCTATTAACGAGTGTTCCATTAAAGCCAAACGTAGAAGAGATTATAGCTGATTTGGAACGAACGGAAATGGCCACCGATATAGTAATAGATGATATTTCGATTTCAATTGAACCAAATGCGTACGAAGAAGAAAAGTGGCGACATATTCTTCCCGAAGATTTGTACGAACGCTTACAAGAACGTATGGCTAAAATTGAGGATTTAACCGTGTCCTATGTCGAATTAACGATTAATGTAAATGGGTTAGAAGACAATATCCACTGGTTTGTCCAAGAATTAGAGCACCTCGAAAGAACGATACATGTTCAGAATTATACATTCGGGTTAGAATCCGAGAAAGAGGATAGAGCGAATGCGAATATTACCATTCGTACGTTTTATTCTGAGGATTTCGTTCCGTTTGTTGAAAACGACGACGTATTTGAACTTGATTATGAATTTGATGCTGATTTAATAAAACGCTACGTAATCCCTAATAGAATTGGGACAACGCAAGAAACAAATAATCAGATGTCGCAGCCTGTTTCACCGATTCCAACTAGTCAAATTGGTGAACCGTTAGTTGGGATAAGTCCAAAGTTTGATGTTTACGAAAACCCTTATAACGAACGAACGATACGAGAGGGAGCGCAAGTCTTTTATGTTGTTCAAACAGGGGGCTATACATCTGAATATTACTTGTATAAAGCTGTTGACAAATTAGTAAATGAAGGCTTTTATCCAAGGGTTGAGGGTAGCAACTTAAATATGATTTATACGGCGATTGGTCAAAACGAGTCAACGGCTGTGAGTAAAGCCGCTTATATTGATAATCGAGGTTTTACGTCTTTTAGTAAAGCGATTCCGTATCAACTAACTAAAGAAGAGGAATCGGCTTTCTTAGTGGAAGCTCAAGATGCTTTGACTGTAGTTACGGAGATTACAGCGAACGGTTTAATGACTCCTGACTACCTATTAACGGATCAAAAGCTACAAGAAGCTTTAACCAAAATTGAAAGCTATCAAACGAAAGTACAAACAATCATTAATATAACAAGTGAACCTCGCAAACTAGCATTAGAAGATACAGTTGCTTTTTTAAGCCGAGTTGAACAACTGTTAAAGCATTATTATTTAACTGGGGATCCTTCTGTACTTTTAGAATCAGAAGGATTAATGCTTGATTTTGCCTTAACGTTAAATGGTTTTAAACCGCTCGAAACAAAATAATCATAGTGAAGTTTGATAAAAGGGAGTGCGTCGAATGGTTCAAAAACAACAACGAAAACGTTTAGGAGATCTGTTAGTTGAAGCCCAAGTCATTACTGAGGACGATTTGACGTTAGCACTTACTGAACAAAAGAAAACAGGCTATCGTTTAGGTGATCAACTGTCTCATATGAATTTAGTAAGTGAGCAGAGAATAATCGAAGTACTCGAGTTTCAACTTGGAATACCTCATGTGAACTTATATAAACAAAAAATAGAGCCTAATTTAATAAATGCAATCACTGAGGATTTAGCAAGACGGTACCAAGTTTTACCGATGAAGCGTGATGGAAATCGTCTAATGGTTGCTATGGCAGATCCACTTGATTATTTTGCATTGGATGATCTCCGGTTAAGCACTGGGTTTGAAATTCAACCAATGATCGCTAGAAAGGCAGAACTTAAGCTAGCGATAAACCGGTACTATGGAATGCAAAAGTCGATTGATCAAATGATGCAAGATGTGCCAACTGATGAAAATGATGAAGCTTTTATCGAGGCGCAACAATCGGATGAATCCCCTGTAGCCAAAATGGTTAATCAACTGATTAGTCAGGCGCTAGAATTAGGTGCGAGCGATATCCATATTGACCCATTAGAACATGAGACCTTAATTCGTTTTCGTGTAGATGGCATTCTCCGAACAGAGAAAAGAGTGCCTAAATCAATGCAGAACATTCTCGTGTCACGAATTAAAATTATGTCTAAACTAAATATTGCTGAAAAACGTCTGCCTCAAGATGGTCGCTTTAAAATGGATATTGATTTACGGAATATCGACCTACGTGTTTCCTGTCTTCCAACTATATTTGGTGAGAAGGTTGTGATGCGTCTTTTAGATACTGGGAACGTTACGCTTGGACTTGAACAGCTTCATTTCTCTCCAAGAAACGAACAGATATTCCGAAAAATGATTCACGGTGCATACGGGATTATTCTTGTAACAGGACCAACTGGATCAGGGAAATCAACAACACTTTATACAGCGTTAAATGAAATTAATACAGATGAAGTAAACATTATTACTGTCGAGGATCCGGTGGAATTTCAATTAAAAGGGATTAATCAGGTTCAGGTTAATACGAACATCGGGATGACATTTGCAGCAGGACTGCGTTCGATTCTACGTCAAGATCCGGATATTATTATGGTTGGTGAAATTCGTGATACTGAAACAGCAGAGATCGCTCTACGTTCAGCATTAACGGGACATTTAGTATTAAGTACCCTTCATACGAACGATGCAGTAAGTGCAATTAGTCGGTTGATAGATATGGGCTTAGAACCTTTTCTTGTATCTTCAGCTTTGCTAGGAGTCGTAGGACAACGTCTAGTTCGCCGAGTTTGCTTGTCATGTGCGAAGCCTCAGCAACTTTCAAAAGAGGAAGAAGATTTGTTCCTTTCAAGAGGTTTAAACACGAATATGGTTGCTAAGGGTGAAGGGTGTTCATCTTGTAATAGTACAGGATACAAAGGAAGAATGGGGCTCCATGAAACGGTTTTCATTGATGAACAAATGAGAGACATGATTACACAAAAGCTTCCATCTTCTTCTTATTTAAAATACGCGCAAGAACAAGGATTTAGATCAATGTTTGAGGATGGGCTTCTTAAAGTATCTAAAGGTGAGACATCATTAGAAGAAGTATATCGTGTCACAATGGAATAAAGGTGGTTGTGAAATGAATTTGTTGAAATTGCTAGAGTTCTCCTATAAAAATAACGTGTCTGACTTGCATATTACAGTAGGAACGACTCCCATGGTTCGAATCAACGGGAAATTAAAAAAAGTAGGAAATGGGCACCTAACATCAAAAGATACGTTATTAATGGCAAAGGAAATTACGACGGAGGAGCAATTCCTTCTATTCGAAAAGCAAGCCGAGCTTGATTTTTCCTATGAAATGCCTGGTATTTGTCGATTTCGTGTAAATATTTTCAAACAAAAAGGCTCGGTTGGGATTGTATGTCGGGTAATTAATAGTAAAATCCCGACATTCGAAGATTTGAATCTCCCTGACGTATGTCGTTTTTTTGCAAAACAAACACAAGGTCTTTTGCTAGTAACTGGGCCAACAGGGAGCGGGAAATCAACAACACTTGCGTCGATGTTAGATTACGTGAATGACAATATGAGTAAGCATATTTTAACGTTAGAAGACCCCATTGAATATGTACATCATCATAAAAGAAGCTTAATCAATCAACGTGAGATTGGCCAAGATAGTTCATCCTTTAGTGTTGGTCTTCGTGCTGCGCTTCGTCAAGATCCTGATATTATTCTTGTAGGAGAAATGCGTGACATTGATACAATTTCTACTGCGATTACGGCAGCTGAAACGGGTCACCTAGTCCTAGCGACGTTGCATACTACTGGCGCTGCCCAGACAATTGATCGAATAATCGACGTTTTCCCGGGGGACCAGCAACAGCAGATTCGAACTCAGTTAGCGGCAACGTTGGCTGGAGTTATTTCACAGAGATTATTACCTATGACAAGGGAACAGGGGAGAGTGGCTGCAATGGAGGTTCTCGTTAATACTCCGGCTGTTGCTAACTTAATCCGTTCAGATAAGGTTCATCAAATTCAAACCGTTTTAGAAACATCTAAATCTATTGGAATGCAGACTATGAATATGGCAGTCATTGATTTGGTGAAGCGGGGCTTAGTGACACGTGAAGATGCTGATGAGTATGTCCCAAATTGGAATCGGAATGAGTAAATATGTACGGAAAGGGAGAAGTTTATGCTTTTTCTCTATAAAGGAATTGATGCAAAAACAGGTAAAGAAATAAAAGGTAGAATGAATGCTATTAATCAAGAAGCAGCGGCAGTGGAGCTAAAGGGCCGTGGATTATATTTGACCGAACTGAAGGAACAAAAAGCGAGCGCTCTTTATATTGATTTGAATGTAACCATTGGTAAGCCTGTAAAAAATAAAGATTTCGTCATTTTTTGTAGACAGCTTGCTACCTTAATAAAATCAGGTACTCCGATTGTAGATTCTATTCGAATTTTATCAGATCATGTGTCTGCGAAGCCTTTTAAACTAGCGTTAAACGATATCTATGATGATTTACGCTCTGGGACAGCCTTCTCAGATGCCTGTGCTCGGTTTCCTAAAATTTTTGATAAAATTTTTATTAATATGGTTCGTTCGGGAGAAACAAGTGGTGATCTAGAGAATGTATTGGAACGGATGGCAACGTTTTATGAAAAGGACCATAAAGTAAAAGAAAAAGTAAAATCGGCTTTGATGTACCCACTAGTAGTCTCAATTGTTGCTGTTGTTGTGGTTGTCATTCTTTTAACGAAGGTGCTTCCGAGTCTATTAAATAATTTAACAAGCCTAGGCGGAGAGATTCCAACGCCAACGAAAATTGTGATGGCGGTTTCTGATTTTCTTGTTCTACAATGGTATTTGGTCATCTTCATTATCTTTGCAATGATGATAACCTTTATTGCGATTAATAAAAATCCTCAAGGACGCTTTTGGCTACATATGGTGAAATTAAAAATACCGGTGTTTGGAATGTTAATTCAAAAAACCTTAATTGCACGGGTAATGCGAACAATGTCATCAATGTTTAAGAGCTCTGTTCCGGTACTTCAGACTTTAACAATGAGTGCTGAAATCGCTAATAATGATGTGATTGCAAAAGTTCTAAATGAAGCTAAGGATTCATTACGAAGTGGGGAAAGTCTATCTGCCCCATTAGATAAAAGCTGGATTTTTCCGAAGATGGTAACGCATATGATTAAGGTAGGCGAAGAATCAGGACAGCTTGATACAATGCTTGAAAAGATTGCTGATTTTTATGAGGATGAAGTTGAGCAGATGGCATCGAGACTTAGTACAATTATTGAACCTATAATGATAGCCATTTTAGGAGTGATTGTAGGGACCATTGTTCTTGCAGCGATGTTGCCAATGTTTGAAATTTATAATCAAATCTAGTCATTAGAAGAACAAGGTTAATCTGAGGGCACTGAAAAAGGTAAAAACCAATCTTTTTCAGTGCCCTCGTTAATCTCTTGTTCTTTTTTCTATGAAAATAAATAAAACTAGTTCTATCACTTCTTAGATTCTAATAGAATAGAATAAACAAGCTAATGAAAAGGGGTGCTTGCAAATGGAACAAGAGCAACATAAAATATCTGTTCGTTTAAATGGAAAAGAACAGAAGATTAATGACGTTCAAAATAAGGTTGACTCGAAACAGGAAGCGGACCATGAATTAGTGGAAGATACTTTTATCCCCCAACCAGATAACGTGATCCAACTTGGCGAAGTCCAAGAACAACGAAAAAAGAATGGACAACCTTATTGGGATGATGGTATTCGAGAAAAAGGCCCGAAGCTACCTTTTAACCGAAAGAAGAAACCAAGGTCACAGAAAACGAAGCGGTCGTTTCCGACAATGATATTTATGATTATTTGTTCTGCCGTCATCGTAGGTGTTAGCTTTGGATTTATGGTCTTAACCATATTTACTGGAAATAATGCACAGCAGGTTGAAATGGGGGTACAAACTGCATCTGATGTTCCTACCTTTGGAGAAGGTGTTGTCGGCATGCCTGTTTTCACGGTTGATGTTGTTCAAGGTGGAGCCTATTCTGATCAGGTTAAAGGTGAAGAAACGGTAAAACGTATCCAAGAAAAGGGCTTTGCAGCTGCCTTAACGAAGGGAACAGAACCAGTATATTTGTTTATTGGTCTTGGCGGGGACCGTGCACAATCATCAGCAATTAGTCAGCTCTATGAGGGACATAATCAAGAAATGTACTTAAAAACGTACCGAGTTGAGAACAAATTAGATGAGGTGGATTCAGAAGTTACCGATTGGTTTTTCGAGGCATCTGGGAGCTTTAAAGACATGGTTCAGCTAACAGTCGATGGATTAACACGAGAAGGGGCAAGTTTAACGAGTGGACAAGTTGAGCAAATGAATGAGCAGTTAGCACTCTTACAAGGAAAACGTGACGGGGCATTTGAAAAGCTCCCAGATCAAGTTCAGCCTCATGCACTTGAAATGGGGGATGCCCTCGTTCAAGCCGGGAAAGCTCTAGAAAAATATGTGAAAACAGAAGATAAGCAGCAGCTTTGGAGTGCGCAAAATGAACTTCTTCATGCACTTATTAGTTATGAACAAGTCATTAACGATTGGGAGTAGAGGTTGTCCTATAAGGTCATCTAAGACCTTTTGGGGCAACCCCTTTTTATATATTCAGATTAATGACGAATCGTATATTCCAATTTATGGTTGTTGTAATATGGATAATTTGGTATTCTTTAAATAACCTTGTACAATAAGATAAAATCTTATGAGCGAGGTGTCCCTTCATGAAACCTTTCATTTTAGCCTCAAGTTCCCCGAGGCGAAAAGAGCTTTTAGAGCAAGCCTTTTATTCATTTACAATCCAGACAAGTAAAATTGAAGAAGTCGTTAACCCAACATTAAAACCACATGAAATTGTCTCTCAATTAGCAGAACAGAAAGTGAAAGATGTGCTTGCGCGTTATCCAGAAGCGACTGTATTAGGTGCTGATACGATCGTCGTTTATGATGAAGAAATATTAGGAAAGCCTACAAATGAACGAGATGCAAAAGAGACATTGCGGAAGCTCTCTGGCCGTACACATCAAGTATTTACAGGGGTTTCTATTCAAAAAACTGAAAACAAAACGACCTTTTATCAAAAGACAGATGTTTCGTTTTATGAGCTTTCGGAAGAGGATATCGATATGTATATCCGAACGAAGGAACCTTTTGATAAGGCAGGCAGTTACGGAATCCAAGGATTCGGTGCTTACCTCGTTAAGGAAATAATCGGTGATTACTTTTCGGTTGTAGGGCTGCCTTTATCAAAAACAATGAGAGAATTAAAATCATTTGGCATATTCCCTACGTTAAAATCATAATTGAAAAATGGCTCGTAAATTACATGAAAGCTCCATTAAATGTACATGTTAGAAAGGAGAGGACGACCTTTGCCTCAGCAATCACTCCTCATTCGTGATGTTCCCCCGCGCGAGCGACCACGTGAACGAATGCTACAAGAAGGTCCACGTTCTTTATCAAATCAAGAGGTACTTGCAATTATTTTGAGGACTGGTACGAAAAAGGAATCCGTCTTACAGCTAGCAGGGCGTGTCCTTGCACAATTTGATGGGCTGCCTCTTTTAAAGGATGCGACCGTTGAAGAGCTTTGTGAAATTAATGGAATTGGTGAAGCAAAAGCAGTAGAGCTATGTGCGGCAATGGAATTAGGTAGAAGGATTCATAGCATGATAACTGAGGAACGCTTTGTCATTCGTTCCCCCGAGGATGTTTCTAAATTTGTAATGGAGGACATGCGATTTTTAACACAAGAGCATTTCGTCTGTCTTTATCTAAACACAAAAAACCAAGTCATCCATCGTCATACCGTCTTTATTGGGAGCTTGAATGCAAGCATTGTTCATCCTAGGGAAGTATTTAAAGAGGCTTTCCGCCGTTCCGCTGCATCGATCATTTGTCTTCATAATCATCCTTCGGGAGATCCAACCCCTAGTAGGGAAGATATTGAAGTAACAAAACGATTGTTTGAATCAGGGCATGTATTAGGAGTCGAGGTACTTGATCATGTCATTATAGGTGATCGAAAATATATCAGCTTAAAGGAACAAGGCTATTTAACCTAAAAGAATGTTCTGGTAACATCAAAAAAATGTGGTATGATTTGTAAGACTCGAACGAAAGGTGCATTTTTGTTTTAGGGGAACTTAAGGGCTATGTTTTTAAATGATTATTCGATATAATAAAGGTTATGATTTCGGATCATCTTGAAGGGAGATACATAGATGTTTGGTGGTTTTTCAAAAGATATAGGAATTGATTTAGGTACAGCGAATACGTTGGTTTACGTTAAAGGAAAAGGAATTGTTGTTCGTGAACCTTCTGTTGTAGCCTTACGTACAGATACTGGTTCCATTGAGGCAGTAGGAAACGATGCCAAGAATATGATTGGACGTACACCTGGTAATATTGTGGCCGTTCGTCCGATGAAAGATGGCGTAATCGCTGATTTTGATACGACTGCTACGATGCTGAAATACTTTATTCGTCAAGCACAAAAAAACCGGTCAATCTTTACAAGAAAACCTTCTGTAATGGTGTGTGTGCCATCTGGCATTACAGCGGTAGAAAAACGAGCGGTAGAGGATGCAACAAAACAAGCTGGTGCAAAGGAGTCTTATACACTTGAGGAACCTTTTGCAGCAGCGATTGGAGCGGATTTACCGGTTTGGGAACCGACAGGAAGTATGGTTGTTGACATCGGTGGAGGAACTACGGAAGTGGCCATTATTTCACTTGGCGGTATTGTAACAAGTCAGTCGATACGTGTAGCTGGTGATGAAATGGATGATGCGATCATTAATTATGTGAAAAAGAACTATAACCTCATGATTGGTGAACGTACAGCAGAAACATTAAAGCTGGAAATTGGTTCGGCTGGCGCACCTGATGGTGTTGATGATATGGATATACGTGGACGTGACCTTTTAACAGGCTTACCAAAGACGATTTCAATTACTGCCGAAGAAATAGCAGGGGCTCTTTCTGATACGGTATCAACAATTATTGAGTCAGTAAAAAATACTTTAGAGCAATCCCCACCTGAATTGGCTGCTGATATTATGGATCGAGGCATTGTTTTAACCGGCGGTGGAGCTTTACTACGGAATCTTGATAAAGTCTTAAGCGATGAAACGAATATGCCAGTTATTGTTGCGGAGGATCCACTAGATTGTGTTGCAATTGGGACTGGACGTGCACTTGAAAATTTACACTTGTTCCGTTCAAAAGCAGGAATTACATCGCGATCAGATAGAAAATTGTAAGTAGGTGTCTAGCATGCCGTCCTTTTTCTCGAATAAAAAATTAATCATTCTCCTTGTCAGTATTATTATTTTGGTGGCATTGATTGGTTACTCTTTAAGTGATCGTGAACGGATAACAGGTCCAGAACGTGTTATGAGAGATGCCGTTGGATGGGTGCAAACCGTGTTTATGAAACCCGCTCATTTCGCAGCGGGTTTCTTTGAGAATGTTCGTGACATAAAAGACATTTACAACGAGAATCAACTTTTGAAGGCACGGCTTGAGGAGTACGCTCAAATCTCGGTGGAACGAAATTTATTGAGGAATGAAAACGAAACCCTTCGCCAAATGCTCGAATTAGAAGAGAGCTTAAATGATTATTTAATCCGTCCAGCGGTTGTGATTCATCGTAATCCAGACCTTTGGGAGCAGCATGTTGGATTGAATCGTGGTTCACAACATGGTGTTGACGAAAATATGGCTGTTATTGATTCACAAGGAGGATTAATTGGTAAAGTTAAGCGTGTGAGTGAATTTACGTCTTTTGTTCAGCTTTTATCAGATAATGACCGGACCAATCGTGTGTCAGCTCAAATTCTGATGGATGAGCCAGAAGTAGGGTTTATTGAAGGCTATGATACTGAGCGGGGATTGTTAATCATGAGAAAGCTTGATATTGAAGCAAACATTGAGTTAAATCAAATGGTTACAACCTCGGGGTTAGGAGATGTGTACCCGAGTGGTCTACTAATAGGTGAGGTCGTTGAGGTTGTCCCAGATGAGTATGGATTGACGCAAAATGCATACATAAAGCCTACTGCTGACTTTGCATCTTTAGACTACGTCTATATTATTGAAAGATCCAGTGCCACTCTTGATCCAGCCTTATTAGAGGAGGATTCATAGGTGAGTCGAGTGTATATTTCAATCCTCATGCTTTTTGTCCTTGTGATGGAAGGAACCATTTTTCAATTTCTTAATCCTGTTATGATGAATCAGGATACGCTGACGGTGCCTCGGTTTTTAATTGTCTTACTTGTCTTTATCGGCATTCATATCGGTCGTTCCGCAAGTATTCCATACGGTCTTTGTTTTGGTCTATTGTATGATGTCGTATATACGCCGATATTAGGTGTCTACTTATTTGGTTTTGGAATCATAGGCTATATGTTTGCTCTGTCTCATAAACGCATTCAGGATAGCATTGTTTTTCAAATATTTCTTGCCCTCATAGCGGTTTTTCTGTTTGAATGCTATCAATATGGTCTTTTTCAGTTAATTGGAATCACAGATATGGAAAGTTCGTTTTTTTGGCAAACAAGGGTCATACCTACTATCTTGTTAAACGGTGCCTTTGCTATCCTAGCCTATTATCCTGTTAAAAAGCTTTTGAGCTATGTTAAGTTACAGGCGAGCTTACGTGAGCGTTAAATTATGATTGAAAAAAGGGTTTAGCCACCTACATGTTGAATTAAACTATCTATCACCGTTTTCAAGCCGAACTGAAATAGGTCTAATGAAGGAGAGGCGTACGGAGAGGACGTGTGTATGTCTGAGGTGAACGCAGAAATGATGCAAAAAAAACAACATGTTACGATAAAGGGTACGAAGGACGGTCTTATCTTTTTATTAGATGACCGTTGTTCGTATGAAAGCTTAATAGATGAATTAGTAGAAAAGTTATCTGCGAAGCATTATCAACAAACGGATGGACCAGATGTTCAAGTAAAGGTTGATGTAGGCTTTCGTTATTTAGATGAAAAACAACGAGAAGAGATTCAGTCCGTAATAACGGGGAACCGTAATCTAGCAATACAGCAATTTGATTCAAAGGTTTTAACAAAGGTAGAAGCCGAACAGCTTAAGCAGGAATCACAAATGGTCACATTAACGAAGATTATTCGCTCCGGACAAGTTCTCAAAGTAAAAGGAGATTTGTTTCTTATAGGCGATGTGAATCCAGGTGGTACGGTGATGGCTACAGGAAACATTTTTATTTTAGGTTCATTAAAAGGGCTAGCTCATGCTGGGTATACAGGGAATGAGCGGGCTGTAATAAGTGCATCGCTTATGGCCCCTACGCAGCTTAGAATAGCTGAAGTCATTCACCAGTTTACCGAAAAGAGTGAGGAGCTAGTGATGGAATGTGCTTATTTACATGAAGAATCATCAGAACTCATTCTTGAGCGAGTTCAACAGCTAGTTAATAAAAGACCAGAACTATCAAAGAACCAACAGCAAATCATTGATTGAAGTGTTCATAGAAAGGGGTAATGAGCGTGGGAGAGGCAATCGTCATTACAAGTGGAAAGGGTGGCGTTGGAAAGACAACGACATCCGCTAACATCGGGACAGCCCTTGCGCTTTCTGGGAAAAAGGTATGTCTAGTTGACACAGATATTGGGCTGCGGAATTTAGATGTCGTAATGGGACTCGAAAATCGTATCATTTATGACTTAGTCGATGTTACAGAAGGTCGATGTAAATTAAAGCAGGCATTAATTAAGGATAAAAGATTCGAATGTTTATTTTTGTTACCTGCTGCACAAACGAAAGATAAAACAAGCGTTGAACCAGATCAAATCAAAGTCATTATTGATGAATTAAAGCAAGAGTATGATTATGTCATCATCGATTGTCCTGCAGGGATTGAACAAGGCTTTAAAAATGCTGTAGTGGGAGCAGATAAAGCAATTGTTGTTACAACACCAGAAGTTTCTGCTGTTCGTGACGCTGATCGAATTATTGGCTTATTAGAACAGGAAGATGTTGAATCTCCTCGTTTAGTTGTGAACCGGATTCGTGGCCATATGATGAAGAGTGGCGAAATGCTTGACGTAGATGAAATTGCTTCGATTCTAGCGATTGATTTAATAGGTATAGTCGTCGATGATGAGAATGTGATTAAATATTCCAATAAAGGCGAGCCAATTGCTTTGCATACAACGAGTAAAGCATCAATTGCTTACCGAAACATTGCTAGACGAATTTTAGGGGAAACCGTTCCGCTTATGTCATTAGATGAGCAAAAAGGAATGTTTTCAAAAATACGAAAGTTTTTTGGCGTACGTTAAAACACCTGGTTTCAGGTGTTTTTCTATTTGAGCAATAATCATTAAAAGAGCAAATCAAAGAAAAACTGGAGGCTGTCTATAGGATAGACAGCCTCCAGCTTGATTTTGTTATATTAATTGCTAGAAACATATTGTTTCGGTAAAACTGAGAGAACTTTTTTACGAAATTCTTGAACTGAAAAAGGCTTATAACAATAAATAATATCATATTTGCTCGATTCCAGAACAGCTTGTCTCCCCGTAGACATAATCATAACAGTCATGTTACCGTTCATTACTTTTGTTTCTAGTTGTTCTAGTAAACTAGGCACTGAAATATCATGTAGTTGATCACTAATAATAAGTAAATCCGTGTTGAGAGAATTAAGATTATCTAAAAAAGATTGTCCTGTGTGATATAGAATACTTTTAGCCTCTATCTTTTTTAGATGATATTCCATTAAAATCGCGTGAGATGGTTCGTCTTCTACGATGGTCACTTGTATATGCATACGAATTTGTTCCCCCACTCCCAAAAACTAATATTAATTTTATATTAAGATTTTATGGAGTGTTTTTCAAGTCTTTTTAAGGAAGATTTTGTCTAGAAAAGTCGCCACTTTTTCCCCCTGTTTTTCGAGAGAGATAGGTTGGACCGATTATCATGCCTTTATCGAGCGCTTTACACATATCGTAAATCGTTAATGCTGTTGCAGAGGCAGCCGTTAGAGCTTCCATTTCAACACCGGTTTGTCCCTTTGTTTTTACCTCTACTTCAATTTCAAGTACCCAAATGTCTTGACTGTTGCTCCAAGAAAATCGAATATTGACTCCTGTTAAGGGAAGCGGATGACACATTGGAATCCATTGCGACGTGTTCTTTGCAGCCATAATTCCAGCTACTTGCGCAACTGACAATACATCACCTTTTCCAATTTTACCTTGTTCAATTTTTTCATGAATGTCTTTACTGACTTCGATGCTAGAATGTGCAATGGCTGTTCGAGTTGTTATCGCCTTATCCGAAATATCGACCATTTTGGCTCTTCCTTGTTCATTAAAATGGGTTAAATCGCTCATACTCACATTTCGCCTCACTTTTTCCAACTTCCACATTAATTGAAGGAAGCAACTTAATTTCTGTAAATTCTGTGCTATCATAATGGAAAAGGACGTCAATTGTCAATTTTGAGGGGGAGACGGCATGTCAGTATTAGACCATAAAAAAGAAGCACCAGAGGTAGTACGCTGTATGATCTTAACTGTATCCGATACTCGGAGCTATGAAACTGATAAAAGTGGCTTACTAATTAAAGAGCTCTTAGAGGCAGTGGGGCATTGTGTTATGGAGTATCAAATTGTGAAGGATGAGTATAGTCTCATACAGCATTGGCTCAAAGTTGTGGCAAGCCGTGCAGATATTGATGTGGTGTTAATTAACGGAGGAACAGGTATTGCCCTTCGTGATACAACCTATGAAGCAGTTCGAGATAGTCTTGATAAAGAGATGCCAGGGTTCGGCGAAATCTTCCGTTACTTAAGCTTTACAGAGGATATCGGGACAGCTGCAATTTTAAGTCGTGCGGTAGCTGGTGTTCGAGATGGAAAAGCGATTTTTTCAATGCCAGGGTCAACAGGTGCTGTTAAACTTGCGATGGAACGAATTATTGTGCCTGAATTAGGGCACGTAATGCGTGAAATTTTAAAAGACCGACCGTAGGAGGGGATTATCTAAAAGCTTTAAGCTTGCAAAGGCTGTGCCAAAGGTTGTTTTTAACCTTTCGGCTCAGCCTCTTTTTTCGAAAAATACATTGTTAACTTATCTGTTATTTAAGGTTGACAATAGAGGCGTAGTTTTTTATAGTAGAAGCATCAATATAAAAGTGAGGAACAATTATGAAATTAAAACAATTAATGTATGTATCAATGTTTGCAGCTGTGGTGGCGGCATTTAGTGTCATTCCGCCGATTTTTGTACCTTTTACACCTGTACCAATTACAGCCCAAACACTTGGAGTAATGTTAGCTGGTGCCATCCTCGGAGCGCGACTAGGTTTTATGAGTATGGGGCTGTTTGTCATACTTGTCGCCATTGGTGTACCTGTTCTTTCTGGGGGGCGTGGTGGTTTAGCGATACTTTTTGGTCCAAGTGGAGGGTATATTTTAAGCTGGCCGATAGCAGCGTTTGTTATCGGGTATTTAGTTCAATCAAATTGGGAAAAAATGAAACTATGGAAAATGGTTATGTTTAATCTTATCGGCGGTGTCCTCGTTATATATGCATGTGGCATTACCTATCTGTCATTTGTATCAGAGTTAACATGGTTGGATGCCGCTAAAACAGCTTTAGTTTATATTCCCGGAGATACTGTGAAGGCAATCGTTAGCGGTTCAGTGGCATTGGCAATTCGAAAGGCATTACCGGTAAAAGATATTCAAACATTTAAACAAGCATCTTAAAAAAATATGGGGGTGTCCAAAAGGTTGTTTACTACCTTTTTGGACACCCCTGTCTTTGTTAAAGCGCAAGGAAACAACTCATGGTAAACTTAAATGCATGAATATTGAAGGAGAGGGTTTAGGTGTATATTGGACAATCGTTAGCCTCTCATGCAGTAACTCAGGCCAACAAGCGAGCAATTATGTTTAATGAAACCGTACTTACTTACGAGATGCTTTATAAAAATGTCGTTGACTGGAAGCTGCGATTATATGAGAAATTAAACGGGGGGCAAGAAAAACGGGTCGCGCTCTTTTTAAGTAATGAGCCCAGTTTTTTAGAATTATTTTTTTCAATTATTTCTCTAGGCTGGACTGCTGTTCCGATTGATGCTAAGTGGACAAAAAAGGAGAGAGAGCACGCACTTACGTTAATAAAACCGGACTTAGTTGTTTGCTACGAACAAGACGTGCAACTTTTTTCAAAGTGGCAAACAGTATCTGTCGAGCATCTAAAGACGCAAGCTGTTTCGGATCAGGAGATAGAATTACAAGTAGACGAAACGAAACTTTTTTATTTAGGGTTTACGTCTGGGAGTACAGGATTACCGAAAGGATTTATTCGGAATCATACGTCGTGGCTGGAAAGCTTTCGGTGCTGTGAGGAAGTTTTTTCTTATACAAAAGAAGATACTATATACGCACCAGGTCCTTTCGTCCACTCATTATCTTTATTTGCTGCCGTCCATGCCTTACATCTAGGTGCTTCGGTTTTAGTCACGAATGCGTTCAACGCTGAGAAATGTGCAAAGCTTTTGCAAACAGGGGCGATTGATGTTTTGTATGCTGTACCAACAATGCTTGAAGCAATTAGTTCATGTATTGAATGCGAACCAAGAGTGAAAATGGTGTTATCATCTGGAGCAAAATGGGATAAACACTCCCTCAAAAAGATGAAAAAATGTTTTCCTCTGACGGATTTGTACGAGTTTTATGGGGCATCTGAATTAAGTCTTGTTTCGTATTTAGATTATCAGAAAACAAAAAATAAAGCTGGTTCTGTTGGACAAGCCTTTCCAAGAATTGAGATTATAATTAAAGACAACAATGGTGAGCAACTCCCGCCAAATGAAAGAGGACAAGTATTTGTCAAGAGTAGTCATGTGTTTTGTGGTTACGTAGACAATCCAAGTGAAACAGCAAAGGTTTTGCAAGGAGATATGGCAACGGTAGAGGATATTGGTTATGTAGACGAGGATGGGTATTTATTTCTAGTTGGGAGAAAAGATAATCTGATCATTACTGGCGGTTTAAATGTATATCCAGAAGAAATCGAGCAGCAAGTGAAACGACTTCCTGAAATTGAAGAAGCGGTTATAATTGGAAAAAAAGACGCCTATTGGGGTGAAAAGCTCGTATTATGTGTTAAATGGAGCGGAGCAAATAAATTAGATTTGAAGACGATTACAGTATTTTGTAAATTGTATCTATCTGCTTATAAATGCCCAAAAGAGCTAATCGAAGTGAACACTTTTCCTTACACAACGAGTGGGAAAATCGATCGTAAAAGCTTGCAGCTTAAAATGGAGGTGCACAGTGAATAAAGCGGTGATCGTTATGGCAAAAAGAACACCTATTGGGAAAATAGGTGGAATTCTGAAAGATGTATATCCTGAGGAGTTGGCCGCTGTCGTTATGCGACAGATTTTTAAGGAAACAAAACTTGACCCACAAATGATAGATGAAGTGATTCTAGGAAATGCCGTTGGCCCAGGTGGGAATATCGCAAGGCTGTCTGCCTTACAGGCAGGAATACCTGTTTCCGTCCCAGGAGTATCTGTTGACCGCCAATGTGGATCAGGTCTCGAGGCGATTATTCAGGCTGCACGCTTGATTCAAGCAGGAGCCGGAGAAGTGTATTTAGCTGGAGGTGTTGAAAGTACGAGTCTTGCTCCTTGGAAGCTAGAAAAGCCAGCAGATATAACGGGGTTTCCAACAGTCTTAAAACGAGCAAGATTCTCGACTAATCAAATAGGAGATCCTGATATGGGTGTTGCTGCTGAAACGGTTGCGAAATCTTGTCAAATTAGTAGGAAGGAGCAGGATCAATTCGCTTATCATAGCCACAAAAAGGCTGTTCGTTCCCAAAAGGAAGGCTCGTTTCATACTGAAATTGTTGCTGTAAACGGCTTGATGAAGGATGAATGTCCAAGAGCAAACACCTCACTCGAGAAGCTAGGACAATTGTCACCCGCTTTTGTCGAAAATGGAACCGTAACAGCTGGAAATGCTTGTCCGATAAATGATGGGGCAGCAATTGCACTTCTCATGTCTGAGCAGAAAAGTGACGAGCTCGGTTTAACCCCTGTTCTTGAATTTGTTGATGCAGCTAGTGCCGGTGTCAATCCGAATGTGTTAGGACTTGGCCCTATACCAGCTATAAGGAAGCTATTAAAACGCCAAGCGCTATCGATTGAAAACATTGATTTAGTAGAATTTAATGAAGCGTTTGCTTCGCAAGTGTTAGCCTGTTTAAAAGAGTTAAACATTAATGAAAAAGTGGTTAATATTGGAGGAGGTGCTTTAGCGCTTGGTCACCCGTACGGTGCTTCGGGCGCGATATTGGTGACGCGTCTCGCGACTGAATTGAGAAAACAAAATGGGGAACTAGGCTTAGCGACACTAGGTATTGGTGGCGGACTCGGCTTAGCTGCCTTATTCAGACAATGGAGAAGGAGTTATGAGTAAATGAGGGTAGGCTTAAAGACAGAAGAAGTTAAGGTAACCGTTACAGAAGGCATGATTCAAACCTATCTCTCAACTCTAGGTTTCGAATCAGTGGGCACTCCTATTACATTTGTCATGATGTTTTGGAAATCAATTCAGATTCCATGGTCAATAGACGGGCTTATCCACGGTGAGCAATCCATCCAATTGCAAGAACCAATAAAGGAATATACAACCTATCATTGTTCAGTTGAAATTACGCAAATTCTAAGAAAGCGTCATTTAACGTTTTATGTACATACATTACATATTAAGAAAAACGGCATAAAAGTTGGACAAGCTATATCAACTTTAGTGAAAAATAGGAGCATTGGAGCTGAGATACAATGAAGACGAGTTCAAAGGTGACGTTGCAGCCTATTACAATAAACATAACCGATGAGATGATTAAGGAGTATGGAGCTCTTCACCAAGATATAAATCCAATACATTTTGATAACGAGGCTGCGAAAAAGGCAGGGTTTCCTTCAAAAATCGCACATGGTATGCTAACAATGGCATTAGCACAAAAAGTTTTAACGCTAACAGACAGGCAGGAATGGTTTTTATCCTCCTATCAGGCTCGATTTACTGCCCCAGTTTTTTCAGGGGAAATGATACGGTTTGAGCCTTACATTGTGAATGAAGATAAAGACTCTATCGAAATCATCATTGAAGGAATAAATCGTGATAGTAATAAGGTGCTAGACGGGATTATTACGATAATGAAAAGGAAAACAACATGAGTATGCTAGATTTAGTTGTTATTGTAACGGGTTCAACAAAAGGGATTGGGAAGAGTCTTGTCTTTGAATTGGCGAAACGAGGGGCACGGGTTGTTGTGAATGGTCGTAACCAAACATCGGTCAATGAAGTGACACAGCAACTACAAAGGTTAGGATACAAAGCCATCGGTGTTGTCGGTTCAGTAGATGAGATGAACTGTGGGAAAAAACTAGTTCAAAACGCAATAGATGCTTTTGGAACAGTTAATGTGCTAATTAACAATGCCGGAATCGTTCATGATCGGATGTCTCATCGTATGAGTGAACAGGAATGGGATGAAGTGATTTCTGTTCATCTTAAGGGCACGTTTGCGTGTGCAAAACCGTTTATACAATACATAAGAAATAAAACAGGCTCTGGTACAATAATTAATATGACCTCCTTAGCTGGAATTAAAGGAACAATTGGGCAACTCAATTATAGTGCGGCCAAAGCAGGGATTATTGGGATGACTAAAACTTGGGCAAAGGAGTTAAAAAGCTCAAATATTACTGTATACGCAATAGCTCCTGCCGCTTATACGGATATGACGGCGTCTTTTATAGATGAAATGAAAGAACATCCAGAGATGAGTTCTTATTGGAATGTCGGATCAGCCGACGATGTGGCACGTTTTATCACAGCATTACTTGAACAAAATGGTCAATTTTTATCAGGAGAAGTTTTTACGGTTAATGGCCAGCAAATTGGAAGATGGCATGAACCGGTACATGAAATCCTTAGCGAAAACGGAAGCAAGGATATTTTTAAATGGTAATAGTTCCTTACAGAAACCTGTTTAAATAAAATGAAATTTCGTATAATGGATCACACTTGGAAAGATTGAGGTGGATTACAATGGTAGAACGAAGAAAGCCGATTCCGGTTGCCGATGCAGTAAGAGCGGTGCTTGAACATAGTCAGCTAACCGAAACGGAGTATGTTTCGATAGAAGAAAGTGATGGACGCTATTTAGCGACAGATTTAAAGGCAGATCACGATGTTCCGCCTTTTGATAAATCTCCATTGGATGGGTTCGCTATCCGTTCATTAGATTCCGAAAGTGCTACGCGTGAACAACCTGTTTCATTAAAAGTGATTGAAGAAATTGGGGCAGGAACAGTGGCGAAGAAAGTTCCAGAGCAAGGGGAAGCTATTCGGATTATGACAGGTGCACAAATTCCGAATGGAACGGATGCTATCGTCATGTTTGAATTAACAAGAGAGTACGAACTAGATGGGCAAGCGTATATCGATATTACCCGTTCCTTTAAATCTGGGGATAATATCTCTTTTCAAGGGGAGGATGCAAAAAAGGGGACTCCTCTTGTTTCGAAAGGGCGTCGAATTGATGCTGGTGTTAAGGCGCTTTTAGCGACCTTTGGCTATGCCAACGTCCCCGTTTATAAAAAGCCAAAAGTCGGGATTTTTGCAACAGGAACGGAGCTTCTAGACGTAAGTGAGCCACTTGAACCGGGCAAAATTCGAAACAGTAACGCCTTTATGGTCGCTTCCCAGGTGAAACAAATGGGAGCGGAACCGATTTATTTTGAAAAGCTAGTCGATGATTTTGACCAATGCTTCGACGCTGTTTCGTCAGCATTAGAAAAAGTCGACTATTTAATTACAACGGGTGGTGTCTCAGTTGGCGATTATGACTATCTACCAGCTATCTATCAGAAGTTAGGAGCAAGTGTGCTTTTTAATAAAATCGCTCAGCGACCAGGAAGTGTGACGACGGTGGCGGAATTAAATGGTCAGCTTCTATTTGGTCTATCGGGAAATCCATCGGCTTGCTTTGTTGGCTGCGAGTTACTCGTACGCCCGGTCATTTTAACAAGCTTTTCAAATGAACGCCCTCATTTACAACGAGAACAAGCGATATTAGCTAGTCATTTTCCAAAGCCTAATCCATTCACACGCTTCGTACGAAGTCGAGTGTTTTTTAGAGAAGGACGGTTACATGTTGCTCCAACAGGATTGGATAAATCGGGAGTTGTTACCTCATTAGCTGATGCGAATGCTTTATTAGTTCTCCCTGGTGGTACTAGAGGCTATGAAAAAGGGGCAGAAGTTAATGTGTTATTGCTTCAAGGAGAAGGCAGTGAGTGGATATGGGACTAAATGAACATATTTGGCAAGTTGTCGGCTATAGCAATAGTGGAAAAACTACGCTTGTTGAAAAGCTTTTGCAATATGCTGATGCCAATAATAAGCGGGTCGCAACTATCAAACACCACGGGCATGGAAAAAGACTAACCGCTTTAGATACAGGAAAAGATTCATGGCGTCACCGACAAGCAGGCGCAGTTGGATGCTCCGTTGTAGCTGATCAAACGTTACAGCTTCAATTAACAAACGAAGTCGGTTGGAAAGTGTCCGATATTCTTTCTTTTTATGAACAATTAAACTTGGATGCCGTATTAATAGAAGGCTATAAGCAAGAGGATTATAAAAAAATTGTCGTTATTCGAGACAAAGAGCATCTCGAGCTTTTACAGGAGTTAACAAATGTACAAGCCGTCATTTTGTGGAAGGGCATTGAGTTATCAGAGGCCTATCGCTCTTTTGATATCAACGATACCCGCACAATTGGTGAATGGTTGCTAGCGCAATGGGAGGAGCGAAAACATGACTGAGAAGTTATTTGAAATTACGAAAGAAGAATTATCGGTTCAACAAGTTGTTGACAAAGTTCTTCATCCACATGCCGGAGCAATTAATACGTTTATCGGTACGGTTCGGGAACTAACAAAGGGAAAACGGACATTATACTTAGCGTACGAGGCGTATGAGTCAATGGCCGAAAAAAAGCTGAAACAAATAGGTGATGAAATTAACGAACGCTGGTCTGATACAAGAGTGGCAATTTCGCATCGAATAGGTAGACTAGATATTTCTGATATTGCTGTTATCATTGCTGTTTCCACTCCACACCGTAATGATTCATATGAAGCAAGTCGTTATGCAATTGAGCGGATTAAGGAAATTGTCCCTATTTGGAAAAAGGAGCATTGGGAAGATGGTGAGAAGTGGATCGGTGACCAACTAGAAAAGACGGCATACCCGAGCGGTGCGCCTGAACTGGAGGAAGAAAAATGATTCGAGTATTACTATTTGCCGACTTAGGAGAAATCGCTGGGCAGCGCGATCTATCGATTGAGTTAGAAACTGGAACAGTTGACCAAGTAAAAGCAAAGCTACAAGAACAATATCCCGCAATGGAGCTTGATCAGGCAATGGTTGCCATAAATGAAGAGTATGCTGAACCAGATACTCCTGTCAAAACAGGTGACATTGTCGCATTTATCCCGCCTGTTAGCGGTGGGTAAATCGATGTCCCAAGAGGAATTCCTTTTGGGGCATTTTTTAATCTTCTATTGTTTCCTTTTCCGATAATCACGAGGAGTTATCCCCGTGATTTTTTTAAACGTTACGTTAAAATTTGCTACGTATTCAAAGCCAACCTCCTCAGCAATTCTTCCTATCGGTTTATCTGTTTCACGGAGGAGCCGTTTCGCTTCTTGCACACGAATAATTTGAAGATAATCTTTAAACTGGAATCCTGTAATCAGTTTAAAGCTTCGGCTTAAATAAGAAGGACTAATAAAAAAGCGTTGTGCTATTTCAGCAAGGGTTAACTTCGATTGGTAATGCTTCCTCATATAACGGGCCATTTCAGAGATCTTTTGGTACAACGGATGTGTTGGCGGTTCAAGCTGCTTTGACACTTGTTGATCAAACCGGTGCATTAGGATTAGGAGCTCCATGAGCAATGCACGGAGATACGTTTCATAGCCTATGTGTTTTGTTTGACACTCTTCTAGCATTTTTTGAAGCAATTCTTCAATAATGGCTTGTTTATTAAGCCTAAAACGAAACAAAGAGCGTGAAAAAGAAGAAAAGCGAAAATGAAAACGAGTAAGTTCTTTATCGATAAACGAATCTGATACGTTTAGAAGAATCCGTTCGCACTTTAATTCATCGGAACTATTTGTTCGATGGATATCATTTGGTTGAATTAATATTAAATCTCCTTTTTGTGCAATATAGACAGTTTCATTAATAAAGAAGACTTTGCCCCCGTTTAATACATAAAAAAGTTCATACGTTGAATGAGTATGTGGTCGTACCATCGTTGAATAACCCGTTTGGTACATATATTGAATCGAAAATTGTTCATCAATGCTATATTTTTGTTCGTTAACCATGAGTCTCCCTCCTGATTAGAGCATAAATCACTAAAAAAAATCCGAAAAAACGCATAGACAACTAAGTATTTTTGTAATGATTATACTAAACTGTAAGGGATAAAGGTAAAAGAAACGGAGGAATTATAGAAATGAAGACGTTTCAAAATCCAATTATTCCAGGTTTTTACCCTGATCCGTCCATTTGTCGTGTTGGAGATGATTATTATCTTGTCACCTCAACATTTGAGTATTTTCCTGGTGTTCCGATTTTTCATAGTAGAGATTTAGTGAATTGGTGCCAGCTAGGACATGTGCTTGATCGTACCTCACAATTAAATTTAGATGGAACCCCTTGTTCCAAAGGAATTTATGCTCCTACGATTCGTTATCACCAAGGTGTGTTTTATATGATTACAACCTTTGTAGAAAGTGCAACAGGAGCACGACGAAATTTTTATGTAACGACTACCGATCCTGCTGGTGATTGGTCTGACCCGATTTGGCTGGAGGATGCACCCGGAATTGATTCCTCTTTCTTTTTCGATGAAGATGGAACCTGTTATTGTATGGCGAATCGTCGTCCACCAGGCGGGCAAGAATATCCAAAACATATGGAAATCTGGCTGCAAGAGGTAGATTTGAAAAATGGAAAGCTAGTTGGAGATTCATATAGTTTGTGGGACGGGGCGTTGAAACAAATTCACGCTCAGGAAGCACCCCATTTATATAAGATTAATAACTATTACTATTTGATTATAGCTGAAGGCGGAACAGGACATACACATTCTGTAACGATCGCGCGAAGCAAAACCATTACAGGACCTTATGAGAATTGCAAAAGGAATCCAATTTTAACGCATCGTCATTTAGGGAGAGATTATCCTATCGTTAATGTAGGTCACGCAGATATCGTTGAGACACAAGCAGGAGAATGGTGGATGGTTTGTCTTGCATCAAGACCTTATGGTGGCTATTATCGTAATTTAGGAAGAGAGACCTTTCTTGTTCCGTTTTGCTGGGAGGACGGTTGGCCGCTCGTTAACCCAGGGAAAGGGTTTATTGAAATGGAAATGTCCCGACCATCTTTACCAGAGCATAGGTGGGATACGCAATCAGCTTGCGACCATTTTGATGTGCCTTATCTAGGGGATGGGTGGAATTTTATCCGAACGCCTCGTGGTGAGTTTTGCTCATTAACTGAACGTCCTGGTTTTCTAAGGTTAAAATTAAAGCCTGAATCAATAACTGAGCTTTGTAATCCTAGCTTTGTAGGTAGACGTCAGCAACATATTAATTTTGCGGCTCGCACAGCGATTGAATTTGAAGCAGCTAACGAAAATGAAGTCGCTGGAGTTGTGCTTTTACAAAATAATGATTACCATTTTCGAATGGAGATAACACAAAATGTAGAAGGAAAGGTTATCCGACTGATAAGGCGGGAAGGTGGAGTGGAAACCGTCGTGGCCGAACGGGAAATTACAGCTAACACGCAACGTCTGTATTTAAAAGTTGAAGCATTTGAGCAAGATTATAGCTATTATTTTGCGAGTAAAGCAGAGCAATGGCAGACGTTAGTTGAGAATGTAGATGGCCGAATTCTTAGTAGTGATGTCGCAGGAGGATTTGTTGGTGCCTATATTGGAATGTATGCAAGTAGTAATGGACAGAAAAGTGAAAATGTAGCTGATTTTGATTGGTTCGAATATTTACCAGTTTAAGTGGGAGTTGTTCCAAGGTTCGTTCTTTAACCTGGAACAACTCTTTTTATTTTTGTAGGTAAATTCAAGAAAGAGTAAAAAAAGGATATAAGTTTATATTTATTGTATTAATATGTTAAGATTGAAGGAAGAATTGTGTTGTTTTTTGTAGAAAAGGGATTATTTGTGAAACTTTTTTTATGTCACTAACGTACATAAAGTAGCACACAAGGAAATAGTGTGTGTTTATTAAAATAAAGGAGTGATGCTTTATTATTGTAGATTTGATTTGGCTCATTTTACTTGGTATTTTTCTGTTTATTTTACTTGTCGTAGGTTCAATTGGTTTTTTTATTTTCAAAAAACGCTATAAGACAGCTAGCTCTAACCAAGCGCTAATCATTACCGGTCCGAAACTCGGTAATCCAGAAAGTGATACTCGAATATTTACAGATGAAAATGGAAGAAGCCTGAAAATCATTCGTGGTGGTGGGGTTCGCTTAAAGCTCTTTCAAACGTGCACCCCAGTTGACTTAAATTCCTTTCAAATCAAGTTAACAACACCAAAAGTATACACGTCGCAAGGGGTACCAGTTATAGCTGATGCGATTACTTCCGTCAAGATTTCTGATTCATTAATTGGCATTGCCAATTATGCGGAGCAATTTCTCGGGAAGAAACAGAATGAAATTGAAGAAGAAGTTTCAAAAGTGTTAGGAACAAATCTTCGTGCTATTTTATCTAAGATGACGGTTGAAGAAATTAATAATGACCGTGAATCATTTAATCATCAAGTTCAAGATATTGCTCAAAAAGAATTAGATAACATGGGCTTTAAGATTACGTCATTTGGTTTAGATGATCTGCGAGATGCTGATGAGGAGAATGGATACTTAGATAATTTAGGGCGTCCTCGGATCGCTGAAATTCGCAAAAAGGCTGATATGGCTGAGTCGGATGCTGAAAAAGAAACAAGAATGTATAAAGCGAAAAACGACCAAGAGGCTCAGGATGAGGAAAATAAACGCTTAACGGCTATTGCGGAGTCAAGAAAAGAAAAAGATGTGAAGGAAGCGCAAATCAAAGAAGAAACTGAACGAGCAAGAGCGAAGTCGGAGCAAGCGTACGAATTGGAAAAAGCAAGACTTGCACAGCAAGTGAAAGAAGAAGAAATGAAAATTCAATATATCGAGCGTCAAAGACAGGTTGAGTTAGAGCTAGAAGAACAAAAGCGTCGTAAAACACAAGCCGATGCTGATGCCTATGACATTAAGGCAAAATCAGAAGCTGAAGCAGCTAAAGCGCGAATTGATGGGGAAACGAAAGCGGCAATCGAAAAAGAAAAAGGTTTTGCCGAGGCCGAAGTTATCCGTGAACGTGGTCGTGCAGAAGCAGAGGCGAAAGAGCTTATGGCAGCTGCGATGGAAAAATACGGCGAAGCGGCAATTTTGGAAATGTTTATTGACATGCTACCGAAGTATGCACATGAGATTGCTCAGCCTCTTTCTAAAATTGAAGGAATGAAAGTGATTGATATGGGTGGTTCAGACTCAAATGGAGCTGCAAGTAAAATTACAAACAATGTTACGAAAACGATGCTTGGATTACAGGAAAGCTTAAAGGAAAGTACCGGGATGGACTTGAAGGCTATGCTTGAAAGTTTTGTCTCTCGGGGTAGTGTGAATAATCATTACTATGACGCTAAGCCTGAGGTTGCCGCTGACAAGGAGACCGAAAAGGCAGAAACAGCACAAACTTCTGAAGAGTTAAAGGAAGAAGATAAAGAATCTTAAGGATAAAGAGGCTTTCAAAAGAAGTACTTAAGGATATGGCTCTTTTCTAAGCCTTACGATGAGTGGTATTTCTCATCGTAAGGCTTTTTAGTTTACCGATGTTGTTGATATGTCGAGGCTTTAGTTAATGATTTCAAGGCTAATAGCTCATCATTTGATAATGCGGGTTCTTCAACAGCTTGAACATTTGCTTCAACCTGACTTAGTTTACTCGCTCCTGTTACGACTGATGCGACGACCGGATGGGATAAATCGTACAATAGTGCATTTGCTTGAAGAGAACGAACACTACCAACTTGCTTCACTGCTTCCTGAACGTGATAGAGCTCTTCATACGTATAATCAAGATAGCCTTTTTCTCTTATCGAAGATGCTTCTGAAAGTGGTCGCTCTGTTAAAAGTCCTTTAGCCAGAGGGCCTCTAGCAACAACACTCACATGTTTCTCCTGTAATAAAGGGAAAAGCTCCTCTGGACGACGATCGAGTAGACTATATTGCATCATCACAGTTACAATGGAGGAGCGTTCTACATATTCACGAATGACATTTGGTCGAATCGAAGAAATACCATACTGACGGATCAGACCTTCTTTTTTTAATTCTTCAAAAGCGTCAATTGTTTCATCAATATTGTCTTCGATTGTCCCACCATGTAGCTGATATAAGTCAATATAATCAGTTTGTAAGCGAAGAAGGCTTTCTTTGACAGAACGAATAATATGCTGTTTTGATGGGTCCCAAGTCCAGCCTTCTTTGCCTTTTTCAAACCGATTCCCAACCTTTGTTGCTAAAATAATTTCCTGGCGTTTGTCTTTAATTACGTCACCAATCATTTCCTCATTTAGTCCCTGGTCATATAAATCAGCTGTATCAAGATAATTGATCCCTAAATCAATCGCTCTTTCTATAATCGCTTTCGCTTGTTGTCGTTCAGCTCCAATTGACATACAGCCTAACCCTATCACACTTACGTCGAGATCCGAATTTCCAAGTCTGCGTGTTTCCATTTTACTCACTCCTATTCTCCTTTTGATTACTAGAGTTTTCTTCAAGTCGTTGTTGTTCTCCTGCATCATTTATGTTAATGAACCAATCTGAATGTTCTTCAAAAAAAGGGTGTTCGATAAATCTTGTGTTTACTTGCTCAAATAAAAATCCAACCTTATTACGCTTCTCATCTAATAGTTGTTTAATAAAAGGAAGGCAAGAACGATGGTAAAGCGCAATTAAAGGTTGTCTTCGCCCATTCACAATTGGAACGATGGCATACGTATCGTTGCTTTGATATGACGTTAAAATGGAATAGAGTTTGCCTTTAATATTAGGACTATCACATGGAGCGGTTGCATACCATGTTGCATCTGTCATCTTCATCACAGTGTATATTCCAGCAAGTGGCCCACACCCTTGATAGGTTTTTAGATCCTCTACAACAGGATGAGCTTGTTTTTGTTCAAATCGCTTTGAAAGAGTAGGATGACTAACAACCCATGTTTGCTCACATATAACTGAAAGAGCGTTCAAACTGTATTGATAGAAGTGTTCCCCATGAAATGTAGCAAATGCTTTTGGCTTTCCAAATCTTCTCGATTGTCCTCCTGCTAAAAGAATTCCAATTATGGATTTTTCCATAACCACTCCCCCTTTTCTACTATTATGTCATAACAAAAACGGACAAGTCATATAGTTAGGGTAAGAAGTCCGTAAAAAAAGGAAGGGGTAGCCAATGTCCAAGCATCTTAATAAGGTTCGAAAACGGTTGGAAACAAGGAGACGGTCAATTGATCAAAATATAAAGCAACGCAGTTCCGTATC
The DNA here is from genome assembly GCF_002156385.1 of Halalkalibacter urbisdiaboli. GTDB lineage: Bacteria > Bacillota > Bacilli > Bacillales > Bacillaceae_D > Halalkalibacter_A > Halalkalibacter_A urbisdiaboli. The sequence continues at coordinate 267,266 of NZ_MVJM01000002.1, read as the reverse complement.
AATGCTAATGAACCGTCATGAGGAAGCGAGAGAGGATCCTGACTTTTACTATCAGCCTTTGAATCGGCAAGAAAGTCCCCCATCAACAAAAGGACAAGATTTTTTTCTTATGCGAACATTATTAGCTACTAGTTTGTTTCTTGCCATTGCTATTTTGTTTAATAATAATTCTACTCAGCTTGAGGGGGCACGCCAATTTATAAAAAATTCATATGAACAACAGTTTCAATTTGCAGCCATTGCCGATTGGTATGAAAATCAATTTGGAAGACCACTTGCGCTTTTACCTTTAACTGAAGACTTTGCTTTAGGTGATGTAAATTCTAAGCAACCAGAAGCGGAGCTAGTGTATGCTGTCCCTGCATCAGGTGGGAAAATACGTGAAGATTTTAAACAAAATGGACGAGGAGTAATGGTTGAAACAGGGATGAATGCAGAGGTTGAAGCAGTAAAGGGAGGTCAGGTTATCTCAGTAGGCGATGGTGAGCAAGGATTAGGGAAAACAGTAGTTGTTCAACATGCTGATGGAACTGAATCGATTTACGGCATGCTTGAAGAAGTATCAGTGAATATATATGACCATATTAAATCAGGACATAAAATCGGGGTCGTCTCAACAAGCGATCAGGCTGAAAAGGGGATTTTCTACTTTGCCCTGAAAAAAAATGACACGTATGTGGACCCAAGTGAAGTGATTTCATTTGACTGATTGCTTGAAACTCATTAGAAAAATTAAAATCAATCCCTTTTTTTGGTTTGTACTAGGAATGGGTATTGTAACAGGTTACTTCCGTGAAGTCATCATGGTTTTTTTTATCGTATTTATTCACGAACTAGGGCATGCATTTGCGGCCCATTATTTTAAATGGAGAATTCTTAAAATTGAATTGCTCCCATTTGGTGGGGTAGCGGAAGTAGAGGACAATGGCAATCGACCGTTTCGCGAAGAACTTATTATAATCATTGCCGGACCAATTCAACACCTTTGGTTAATTGGTCTTTCTTTTCTTTTCATCGATACGTCTTTTTGGACTGTTGCGGATCATCAACTTTTCATATGGCATAATCTCACAATATTATTCTTTAATTTAATTCCCGTCGTCCCTTTAGATGGGGGCCGTCTTGTTCAACTATGGTGTACATATCGTTGGCCTTATCAGAAGGCGTTAGCGGTGTCACGGTGGTTATCAGGAGCGACCTTAGTAAGCTTAGTCATCATTAGTGGCTTTCTATTTCCATTTCATTTGAATTTATGGGTCGTCCTAAGTTTTTTAATTCTTGCTAATTATCTTGAATGGAGACAGCGACATTTTCGCTTTATGCGCTTTTTGATGGCACGACAATCTTTATTTAAACAGCAATCATTCCGTTACAAAACGATTCGTGCTCCAAAGACCTGGCTTGTCCGGGATACCGTTAAATTATTCCAGAGGGGGTTTTTTCATCGTATTATGGTTTTTGATGAAAATAAACATTTAATTGCGCTTGAAGAACCTATGCTTCTGCATTCTTTGTTCGAGGAAAAACAGCTTCAGGCACGCTTAGTCGATTTAATAAGGAAAAATAATAGGAGTAAAACATCATCGCCTCGAATTAAGGTACAATAGAAAAAAGAATGGCATAAGGGGCTGCGTGATGTGAAAAAAATCGTCTTTAACATGGCAACAAGGGAACGACGAGCGGCAATTATTGAACATAATCGCGTCGTTGAGTTAATGATTGAGCGACCAGTTGAAAACCGTATTGTAGGGAATATTTACTTAGGACGTGTCATTAATGTGTTGCCAGGCATGCAAGCAGTATTCGTTGATATTGGTCGGGATAAAAATGGTTTTTTATATCGAGATCATCTTTTATCCTTTTATTTATCTCCTGAGGATGAAGAACGAAAGAAACAACGCAATGTATCAGAGTTTGTTACGCAAGGGGAAGAAATTCTAGTACAAGTTACAAAAGAAGGATTTGGCTCAAAGGGACCACGCTTAACAGGGGTCGTTTCGTTTCCTGGCCGCTATATCGTCTATATGCCTGAGGGAGGCTATGTGGGCATTTCTAGACGATTTTCCTCAGAAATTGAGCGGGAGCGTTGGCGTGAGATTGGCGAACAGCTAATTAATGATAAGGAAGGAATCATTATTCGAACTGTTTGTGAAGGACAGGATCCTGAAGTAATTGAGCAGGAACTACACTTCTTACGAAAGTGCTGGCAGGAAATTTGGAAAGAAGGAAAAAATCGTAAAGCGCCATCGCTTATTCATCAGGATTCTGGGTTATTAGAAAGAGTCGTACGTGACTTTTCTTTTTCTGATGTATCGGAAATTGTGATCGATAGTCATCGTGATTATCAAGTGTTAAAGGAACTTCTAGAACCATATCCTACTTTACGGGAAAAGCTAAAGCTTTATCGTGAGCGTGAAAATATTTTTACTGCTTATCAGGTCGATAAGGAGCTAGAAAAAGCATTAAGAAGACAAATATGGTTAAAGAACGGTGCCTATTTGATGATTGATCAAACAGAAGCGCTTACAGTGATTGATGTAAATACGGGGAAGTTTACAGGGAAAACTGATTTGGACGAAACGATCCGCAGTACAAATAAAGAAGCAGCAAAAGAAATAGCTCGCCAGCTTAGACTTAGGGATATCGCAGGGATTATTGTCATTGATTTTATCGATATGAGACGTGAAGAGGATCGGCTTGAAGTATTGCAAGTTTTTCAAGATGCATTAAAGCATGACCGAACGAAAACGAATGTTGTTGGGCTTACTGGATTAGGCCTCGTTGAAATGACTCGAAAAAAAGTAAGACAAAACCTACAGGCAAGCCTTTCAAAGACATGCCCGACCTGTCAAGGAAAAGGAACCGTCCTTTCCGATGAAGCAAACGCGTATAAAATTGAGCGGATTCTCTGGGAGTATAAAGGGATGGATGAAGATGCACTCGTGTTAGAAATCCCTTCACGTATTGCTCCAGTTTTATTCGGAACAAAGGGTGAGCATTTAAAACGATTAGAGGTCGCTTTAGGGTTCCGGATTTTTGTATTTGCTAATCGTCTACTCGCTGAAGATAAGTTTGAGGTTCGTTATATTGGAAGCCAGGAAGGCGCAGTAGAGCAATTAGAACGAATTAAGGCAAGTAAAAGAAGCTGAGTATAGAGAAGATGTGCATATTATGTTTTGAAAGTCGTATGGATAATAAACATAAGGCGAGTGGCTGACTCAAAGTATCTATAAACTTTTGAGAGAGCACTGAAAAACTCCTTTCACGTAGCTCTCTGAAGCGCAATGGCTTCGTTAGTTGCTCGGCTGCTTTGAGAAACTCACTCATAGCAAGGGCACTGAAAAACTACTTCTTGTAACTCAAAGAAGAGTAATGGCTTCGCACGTTGCGCGCCTTGCTATGAGAAAACCACTCATAGCAGGGCTTTCAAAACCAGGCAACGGCTCCGCACATTACTTAAAGGGCACTGAAAAAGGGAAACCCACCCTTTTTCAGTACCCTCCTCCTAGCAAGGGCACTGAAAAAGGAAACCCACCTTTTCAGTGCCCTCAACTGTTGAGTCAGCCTTTTTTTGTTCGCTTTTTGACAAGTAATATAAAATCTAAAGAAATGAAATCTATTCACATCCCATTTAATGTATAATATAAGAAGGGTCGTAAATGGAGGAGATTTTTATTATAAAAATAGGAAGCACTATTATTACAAAGTCAAAAAGAACCCGAAAAAGACGAATAGGTCTTATCTTATGTTGTATTGTCGTTTTGATCACATGTATTTCTTCCATTTATGGATATGTTAAGCCGTTGCCTAAGGGGTTATCTTACGAAGGTGAGGTTCAATATATTAATGAGATTGAATTTCTCACAGATCGAACGTATGAAGCTGATGGTGACCAGTATCAGGAGCAAGAGATATTTGAGTATATCTATAAGGTAATAGAGGAAGCGGAACAGTTTATTGTCGTTGATATGTTTTTATTTAATGATGATTATGACCGTTCGATGACGTTGCCCCCTCTGTCGCAAACATTAGTAAATGCATTGATTGGCAAAAAGCAACAAAATCCAGACATAGAAATGATAATGATTACAGATCGAATTAATACATTTTACGGCTCCTATGCGTCTAATCTTATACATCAATTAGAGGAAAATGGGATTACAGTAATATTAACCGATATGAGAAAAACAAGAGATTCCAACCCGGTTTATTCTGGAGGATGGAGAGCATTTCTGCAGTGGTTTGGTACAGAAGGGAATGGTTGGTTGCCAAATCCATTTAGCCCAGATTCTCCAGACGTTACACTTCGTTCTTATTTAGAGCTCTTAAATTTTAAAGCTAATCATCGAAAGCTGGTAATTACTGAACGACAAGCTGTTGTTTCTTCCGCTAATCCTCATGATGGAAGTGCTGAACATTCTAATATTGCTTTTGCTTTCTCTGGAGAGATTCTCCATGAATTGCTGAAGAGTGAACGTGCTGTTGCCGTCATGTCAGGAGCGAACCCAGAATTATTTGAGTCCTTGCAAATCAATGAAATGAAGCAAAACGGAGATAGATATGGTGTGCAATTATTAACTGAAGGAAAAATAAAAGATCATATACTAGAGGAGATTCGTATGACGGACTCTGGGGATAGTGTAACAATGGGAGCTTTTTATTTATCGGATCGAGATATTATTTCTGCGTTAAAAGGCGCTACTGGTCGTGGGGTTCATGTTCGCTTGATTCTAGATCCAAATAAAGACGCTTTTGGCCGTGAGAAAAATGGAATTCCCAACAGACCTGTCGCCCATGAACTAGTAAACACTACGAATGGAAACCTTCAAGTAAGATGGTATCGCACATCTGGAGAGCAGTATCATGCAAAGCTACTTTTGGTCGAACAAGCAGAGCGAGTAGTTTTGATTGGTGGTTCCGCTAATTTTACGAAGCGGAATCTGGCTGATTTTAATCTAGAAACTAATCTTAAAATTACAATGAAACGAGATGATGAGCTAAGCAAAGAAGTGCGCACCTATTTTGATGTGATGTGGGATGATGAGCGCTTTACGCTTGAGTACGAAGAATTTGCAGATCCATCTATATTGAATCAAGCTATTTATCGTTTTCAAGAATGGAGCGGGATGTCCACATTCTAATGAAAAGTCAATTGACAGTGATTTTTCATTTGTGGTAAAATAGCTCTTGTTAGTTATTTGGTCGCACCCAAACGACTACAACCGCACAGACTAGGTTTTTTTAAAAAAGTTTTATCAAAAACTTTGCCTATGATGGCGAGTCTGAGTATATGAGGAGGTGCAAGTATGTACGCAATTATTGAAACTGGTGGTAAGCAAATCAAGGTTGAAGAAGGTCAAGAAATCTACATCGAAAAATTAGATGCAGAGGCTGGCGAAACAGTTAGCTTTGACAATGTTCTTATGGTCGGTGGTAGTGATGTAAAGGTAGGTGCTCCATTTGTTGAGGGTGCTACAGTTACAGCTAAAGTTGAAAAGCATGGTCGTCAAAAGAAGATCATCGTTTGGAAAATGAAAGCAAAGAAAAACTACCGTCGTAAGCAAGGTCACCGTCAACCTTATACGAAAGTTGTAATCGAAAAGATTAACGCGTAAGGTGTCGGATGATCACGGTCAGTGTTGAACGTAATCAATCAAATGACATAGTCTCTTTTACGATGAGTGGACATGCAGACTCTGGTCCGCATGGACACGATCTCGTTTGCGCTGGTGCTTCAGCTGTTTCATTCGGTTCCATTAATGCGATTGCTGCACTTTGTGGTGTAGAGCTTGACATTGAGATGGAGGATGAAGGAGGCTTTCTCCGCTGTTCTGTTCCGAGAGGTTTAGAGTCAGGAATATATGAGAAAGTACAACTTCTTCTTGAAGGAATGATTGTGGCTCTTCAGTCGATGGCAGAGGAGTACAGTGCGTATATTGAAATAACTAAATAACTGGGGGGTGAAAGACATGTTAAAAATGAACCTTCAATTTTTCGCATCGAAAAAAGGGGTAGGTAGTACAAAGAACGGTCGTGATTCTCAAGCGAAACGTCTTGGTACAAAGCGTGCTGATGGTCAACTAGTTTCTGGTGGATCAATCCTTGTTCGTCAACGTGGTACACGCATCTATCCAGGTGTTAACGTAGGTAAAGGTGGAGACGATACTCTTTTTGCTAAGGTAGACGGCGTTGTTAAGTTTGAACGCGTTGGTCGTGACCGTAAGCAAGTGAGCGTATACCCAGCTTAATAATTTAGATCTCTAATAGGAAACTGTTAGAGATCTTTTTTATTACCAAAAAAGGAACATTTATTAACAAAGAACGGTAGGAAGTTTAAACTGTTAGAAGGGAGGGAGAACATGAAAACTAAGACTAGATCGATTTCATTAACGGAAAACATCCAAGTAAATGAAGGTTCGCATATCGCCTACTTCTATCAATCAGAGGAAGCCTATTTAGATAATTTAATATCATTTATTCTATCTGCTAAAAAAATGGAACAGCACGTTATTGTTATTGAAAGTGATGAATGTTTTGCTGAAATTTTAAATAGATTACGAGTCCAACATCCGTTAATAGATGTAGGTAGGTTTTTGCATTTTCTTAATAATAGAGAATTTTATCAAACGTACGGAGATTTTCATTTTGAACGAGCATTAAATAACTTTAAGAAAACTGTTCAACCTTTTGTTGATGAAACACTATCAGTAAGAATTTGGGGTAAAGTATCTTGGACGGATTTACATAGTAGTCAGAAAGAAATGATAAATTATGAATGCATGGCGGATTTAACGTTGAACGAGATTGGATATATGACCGTTTGCACTTACGACGCAAACGAAGTTACCGCCGCTGTTCAAATGGAAATGATGAAAACCCATGCTTATTTGATGACAGATAAAGAACTAGTAAAATCTTCATTATATAACCATACGGATCAGCCTGTTTTTCCTTCCTTGGCTACACAAGATAAAATTGAAACTGAACTGGATTTTTATCGACAAAAGCTAGATTTTATCCATGTGGTTGCACATGAAGTTCGAAATCCATTAACAGTTATTAAATCATTTGCAACGATTTTAAAATCCGAGCTAGACAATCCGGATATTCAAGCAAAATTAAGCTTAATTGAGGATTATTCAGTTGCAATTGATCATGAGATTCACCATATTATTCAAACAGAACAAATGCTATCGATTGATTCTTTATGGAAAATGACGTTAATACAAGCGTTACCTGTGATCGAAGAAGTGGTTGATGTGATGACCGTAAAAGCACGAACACAAAATATTTATTTAGAAACTCAGCTAGACATTTCACGGAATAAACTTATAATGGGAAATTTGATGGGATTTAAGCTTATTCTCTCGAATATTCTTAGTAATGCGATTAAATATAGTCATGAAAACAATGTAGTAACATTAAGAGGGTTTATCGAAAATAATCATTTACATTTACATATTATTGACCGTGGTGTCGGGATGACGCCTGAGCAGCTTGAGAAGATTTTTGGGAAATACGAGAAGCTAAATGAGGAAGTCCCCGGACAAGGAATTGGACTATTTATGGTTTATAAATTAGTACAGCATTTTAATGGGAAGATAAACGTTAAAAGTCAGCTAGGAAAGGGGACAAGTTTTTATCTGTCTTTTTCATTATAAGTATAATAAGAATCATTTTAAGAGGGCGCCGTTCTATTTATAGAGGACGGCGCTTTTATATATTGTTTGAGTGAAGCCAGTTGATAGATATTAGTAAAGTGAAGTACTTTACACTTATTTTACATAAATAATACACTTGTTTAATTCAGAGTTGAAATTAAGTTAGTAGGATTGAAGATGTAGAGTGATTACTAGATTTTTCATTTTGAAATTTTTTATACATGCTTACTTTAAACTTGGACATTTGAAAATGGAGGAATCATTTATTGAACATACTAGTAACAAATGATGATGGAATATTTTCTCCTGGTGTAGCAGCACTTGCCGAAGTCCTCCAGCATTTTGCTGAGGTCCATGTAGTTTGTCCTGACAAGGAGAAAAGTGGTGTTAGCCACTCCATTACGAAGAATGAACTGTTAGAAGCAAGACAAGTCACGATTTTCGGCAGTAACGTCCAAGCATGGGTCGTTAATGGAACACCTACCGACTGCGTAAAGCTTGGATTAGAGGTTCTGTTAAAGGAAAGGCCTGACTACGTTATTTCAGGAATTAATTTTGGTCCCATTTTAGGGAGGGATGTTTATTATTCTGGAGCTATGGCCGCAGTAGCTGAAGCATCGTTATATGGTATTTCTGCTATAGCTGTGTCACTTAGTCGAAAAGATACAAAGGATGTAAACTTTCAGCACCCAAAAAGACTATTCTACGATGTCATGGAGTCAATATTGGAAAATAAATTTCCAAAAGGCGTTTTTCTAAATATAAATTTGCCTTATATGACAAAGGAAACATGTTCGGGTATTGCAGTTGTCCCTTTGGATTTAAAACTTAATCGTTTCAGGTATGTTGGCTTAAAGGATCAGCATGGGCAGCTATACTATTCGTTACGTGATACTCAAAACGTTCCACAAATAGATGAAAGTGATTACCGGAGATTAAAGGAAGGCTATATAACGATTACTCCATTAGATGGAATGCGTACTTATAAACGGCATGTCAGGAAAGTGGAAAAGTGGTTCAGTTCTAAAACAACAATATTAATAGAGGAGAGTTCATAATCTATGAAAAAAATCGTAGTTTCAATGATGGTATCGTCTATGCTGGTGCTTTCTGCTTGCGGAGAAGCTTTAACTTCTTCTCAATCAAGTCAGGCAGAGGGGGGAGAAGAAGGTGTTCGAGGGACGGTTAATTTTTATACGTCCCAGCCTGATGCAGATGCGAAAGAGTTAGTAGATGCATTTAATGAAAAATACCCTGATGTTCAGGTTGACATTTTTCGGTCTGGAACGGAGGAAGTAATAAGTAAAGTAATGGCGGAACAGCAGGCTGGAAACATACAGGCAGATGTTTTGTTAGTTGCAGATGCGGTTACGTTTGAAACATTAAAGGAGCAAGATCTTCTATTGAAGCATGATTCATCCGAACATGCTTTCATTCCAACTGAATTTATCGATCAAGATAAAATGTATACAGGAACGAAGGTAATGGCGACAGTACTGGCTGTTAATACAAATGATGTAAAAGCATTACCTTCTTCTTGGAGTGTACTTACAAGTGATCAAGCAAAAGGGAAAGCGATTATGCCTAGCCCGCTATACTCAGGAGCTGCTGCCTATAATGTAGGTGTTTTTTCAAGGCAATCCTCATTTGGATGGGATTACTTTGAACAGCTTTCAGAGAATGGAATGACAGTTGTTCAAGGAAATGGTGCAGCTTTACAAGCTGTGACTGGTGGAGAGAAGGCCTACGCGATGGTTGTTGATTTTATTGTTACTCGTGCAAAGTCTGAAGGATCCCCCGTTGATATTATCTACCCTGACGAAGGTGTCCCTGTTATTACAGAGCCAATTGGCATTATGAGTAACACGGATAATGAAGCTGCTTCTAAAGCTTTTGTTGATTTTGTCTTGTCAGATGTGGGGCAGCAATTAGCAGCTAACTTAGGCTATACCCCAATTCGAGAGGGGATTGATGCCCCTGAAGGTTTAAAATCAATCAATGAACTAAAGGTACTCTCTCACGATGTAAAAGAGTTACTAGAGGCACGTGAACATGATAAACAAATGTTCTCAAACATTCTTGGAGAATAAAAACTGGGGTGTGAAATCTGATGACTGATATGAAACAAGGGAGACGGCTCTTTAAGTCTTCCTTTTTTTCAATTACGACTAAAGCAGGAAAGCAAATCTGGCTTACTCTATCTTTTGTTCTCATATTTATTTTCTTTCTGGTCCCAATTATTCGTCTGTTCTTATTAAGCCTTTCAGTTGAGGGCGGTCATATCTTTTCGAATTATTATTCAATACTTCATGAAGCAAGGACATGGAAAATCATCGCAAATACGGCTATCATCGTTGTTGGTTCAACGACAATTGCACTTGTCGTTGGGGTATTATTAGCATGGTTAATATCATATAGTGACATTCGAGCGAAGCGATGGTTAATACTGCTCGTAATGATCCCGTTTATTATTCCATCTTATATTGTCACGCTCTCTTGGACTCAGTTTTTAAGTAAGAAAGGTTGGTTAGCACAAGGATTTAGTCAAATAATGGTTGGTTTTGAGCCCTTTAATTTATATAGTCATACCGGAATTATCATCATATTAGGCTTATCTCATTACCCTTTGGTCTTTTTACTTACGATGAGCGTGTTAAGGAGAATCCCGAGAGAATTAGAATGGGCTGTTCAGGCCTCAGGAGGGAATCGTTGGACGGTCTTCCGGAAGATTACTCTTCCGTTAGCATTGCCTGGCATTGCGAGTGGAGGGATGCTGGCTTTTTTAGCCAACCTCGATAATTTTGGTATTCCTGCTTTTTTAGGAATTCCTGCGAAGATTACAGTATTAAGCACAGCCATTTATCAAGAAGTTGTTGGATTTGGTCCAACGGCTTTTGCAAGGGCAGCAACCTTTTCCGTTATACTTGCAATCATTGCACTAATAGGTACTGTCTTGCAATGGTTTTTTTTACGAAAGGCAAATTATAGTGAAAGCGTGATTGATAAGCGGCCGCGTGTCACCTTTGGAAAAAAACGCATATTAATTGAAATATCTCTATGGGCTATTTTAATTTTTATTAGTATCATTCCTTTGTTTTCGATGTTCGCAACATCAGTAATACGCGCATATGGTTTACCGTTTACGATTGACAACATTACGTTTAATCATTATAAGTTTTTATTGCTAGAAAACAGTAAAGTACAAGGAGCGATTCTGACTAGTATTAAGCTCGCAATAGGTACCTCGTTATTTTGCTTATTTGCTGGTACAGCTCTTGCCTACTATCGAATAAGACGGCAAAATCGTGTAGGGAAAGGGATGGAGTTAAGTGTTGGTTTACCATATGCACTACCAGGAATGGTTTTAGCACTTGCGATGATTTTGTCATGGATGCAGCCAATCCCAGGCTGGAATCCAGGAATATACGGTAGTATTTGGATCCTGTTTATTGCTTACATAACGAGATTTATGATTTTACAAGTAAGAGGAAGCATGACGGCAATGTCACAAATAGATCCTGCCATGGAGGAGGCGGCACAGGTTTTTGGGGCAAAAGGATTCAGCAAGTGGCGTAAAATAATGCTTCCTTTGTTGTTACCAGGACTCTTAAGTGGAACTTTTTTAGTCATGTTAACGGCATTAACAGAGTTAACCGTATCGGCCCTTCTATGGTCAAGTGGTTCAGAAACGATCGGTTTAACGATTTTTAACTTTGAACAGGCAGGTTATACAACATTTTCAACAGCATTTTCTAGCTTAATTGTCGTAGCGTTACTAATGGGTGGATTGTCCCTGATTTGGTTACAAGGAATTTATCAAAAGAAAGTAGGTCAAGTATGACGACAGTTTTAAAAAATGTCTCAAAGTTATTTGCGAAAACACTGGCTTTAAAAGGTATTGATTTGGAAATAGATGAGGGAGAGTTTGTTGCGATTTTAGGACCATCTGGATGTGGCAAGACGACATTGCTACGTCTATTAGCCGGATTTGAACGACCGAATGAAGGTGAAATTGTCATGGAAAGTATCAAGGTTTCTGATAAGTTAATGAACATCCCTCCTGAGAAACGAGATATAGGAATGGTTTTCCAATCGTTTGCACTTTGGCCACATTTAACAGTCAAAGAACATATACGTTTCCCATTACAGCATCACCGTTCTTCAAAGCGAATTTTAAAGCTACATCAAGAGCAACGGATTAATGAAATGCTTAAAATCGTTGGTCTTGAAAACTTTGGTACGCGTTTGCCAAATGAATTATCAGGAGGACAAAAGCAGCGAGTTGCCATTGCTCGAGCGCTTGCATCACAACCATCATTACTATTGATGGATGAGCCGTTAAGTAGTTTAGATGCTGAGCTTCGAATGGAGTTGCGTCACGAAATTAAAACGATCCATAGGCTAATGAAACCGTCGATTCTGTATGTAACACACGATCAGAGTGAGGCATTAGCTATGGCCGATAAGATCGTTGTAATGAAGGAAGGAAGCATAGAACAAATTGGGACACCCGAGGAAATTTTCTTTCATCCGAAAACGCCATTTGTCGCAACGTTTGTATCAAAGGCAAATTTAATTAAGGGCACATGGGAGGAGTCAGTCTTTTTTCCATTTCATAATAAAACCGTCCCCTGGAATGGCTCAGAAATTCCCCTTTCGTTTAGAAGAGCCGGTGTTTTTCCTGCTCGTCCTGAACAGTTAACTATTACAAATAAGTTTGGACTAAAAGGCATCATTGAAAACGTCATGTTTCAAGGTAAGGAAAGCCATTACAGAATAAAAATAAACAACACGACCATTACTGTGCATGTTGATCAAGAGCGAAGGTTAAAGGTTGGTGATGTTATCGGACTAGAGTTACTTAATCAAAAACAGGATCAAGTCGAAAAAACAGTTGAATCGATTGTATAGGGGGTGTCCCGAAAGGTTAAGAACGAACCTTTTGGGATATCCCCTGTTGAGTGTGTAACACCTTGCTTTTATAATAAAAATAGTAGAAGAATTAGGATATGGATGGGATTGGCGGATATCCGTTTAAAAAATGAAAAGTAGTCAACCTTAGGAAGAGGAAAAACTTCATTCAAAATTCACGAAAGAAAGGAGTTATCTCAGGTGAATGACCTGACTGAAGTAAATCATGAAGAACGGAAAGCTATCCAAAATCTACAAGATAGATTAATGCAGGCTAAGGATGATAAACAAACGAAAAAACTAGTGACAGAAATGACGCTTATTTATGAAAGAGCTCATGTACGACAATTGAAAAAGAATCGACGTTTTAGTGGGAGCGCGAAAAGTAGGAAAGGTGAGAAGGAATGAAAGTGACGGTCGTTGGTTTTTGGCATGGTTACCCTGAGGCTAATAGTGCAACATCAGGCTACTTGCTTGAACATGATGAGTATAAACTTCTATTAGATTGTGGAAGCGGTGTATTATCAAATGTCCAATCATTTTGTTCGCTTGATGATTTGAATGGTATTGTTCTTTCTCATTATCATGGTGACCATAAAGCAGATATTACTCCCTTTCAGTATTCAAGAATTTTAAATGCACAAAAAAGTGGCTATAAAACACCAATTATTTATGGTCATAATGATGATAAGGCTGAATTTTCAAAATTGCCCTTTCGCGATGTTGTTAAGGCGATACCCTATAACGATTACGATCGTTTGCTCATTGGTCCATTTGTGTTTTTCTTTCAAAGAACGAATCATCCCGTACCATGCTATGCGATGAAAGTTGAATTAGCAGGTAAAATACTTGTTTATACAGCTGATTCTAGCTTCAGTGAGGAATTGGCTTCCTTTGCAAAAGGGTGTGATTTATTAATTAGTGAATGCAGCGCATATGCAGGTGAGACGGTTTCTGAGTTTGGTCATATGAATAGTGAAGATGCGGGCAGACTGGCAGCACTAGCTCAGGCAAAAAGTCTCATATTAACTCACCTTCCACATTACGGGGAACATCAACAGCTAAAGGTAGAGGCCTCCGAACAATTTTCAGGTGAGATTTATCTAGCGAAACAAGGTTTCTCAATTGAATTATAAGTAGGAGCACTCTGACTCCTCTTTTTTTTTCGGGAAAAGACTATTTGCATTTTAGAGACTGTCATTCAAAATGTAACTAAAATATTTTTTTACTTGCTTATATAAGTATATGCTTATATAATTTTGGTAGAGAAGAAAGGATTGATTCACATGAATGCAGCGGTAACCATTGATGCAACAGCAAAAGTTTTAAAGTTGCTTGGGGATAAAACACGCTTGACGATGATGGCGCTTATGGAAGAGGACGAATGTTGTGTCTGTGAATTCGTCGAATTATTTAATATGAGTCAGCCATCAGTTAGCCAGCATTTAAGAAAGCTTCGTGATGTAGGTTTAGTAATTGAAGAGCGTAAAGGTCAATGGATTTTTTATCGAGTAAACAAAGAGCATGAATCATATCCACTTGTTAAAGGCTTACTGCAGCATATTCCGAGTCAAAAAATGAGACTAATTGAGTTGGAAAAGCGTGGTTTGCGAGTATGCTGTGATTAAACAAAGAGGGAGAAGGAGAAAGTATGTCTGACGTATTACTTGCATCATTTATTTTTCTATTTACCCTCGTCTTAGTTATTTGGCAACCTAAAGGCTTATCGATTGGATGGTCGGCGACGATTGGCGCGGTGTTAGCTTATATTGTTGGGATTGTTGACTTTGGCGATGTGGTAACCGTTACAGGAATTGTGTGGAATGCCACACTTACCTTTATAGCTATCATTATCATTTCATTAATTTTAGATGAAATTGGTTTTTTTGAGTGGTCGGCTTTACATATGGCGCGCTTTGCAAATGGGAATGGTGTGAAAATGTTTCTGTATGTTGCCATCCTTGGTGCTGTAGTTGCGGCGCTATTTGCAAATGATGGAGCTGCGTTAATTTTAACACCGATTGTACTCGCGATGGTACGAGCATTACGTTTTAAAGAAGTGATGGTGCTACCATTTATAATGGCAAGTGGTTTTATTGCTGATACGACCTCTTTACCACTTGTTGTTAGTAACTTAGTAAATATCGTTTCAGCTGACTTTTTTGGAATTGGTTTTGTGGAATATGCTACAAGAATGGTGATTCCTAACTTTTTTGCGCTTGGAGCGAGCATTTTAGTTTTGTATCTTTATTTTAGAAAAGACATTCCGAAGCAATACGATATGAGTCAACTGAAGAAACCTGTAGAAGCGATAAAGGATAAAGCACTATTTAATTTATCTTGGTGGATTCTCGTTGTACTACTCGTAGGATATTTTGTAAGTGAATTCGTGCATATGCCGGTTTCGTTTATAGCGATGCCTATTGCGTTTATCTTTTATTTTATTTTCCGTTACATTAGTGCTAAAAATGAAGACTTGAGCGCAGCCGGAATTATTAAAGGCGCACCTTGGACGATTGTTGTCTTTTCAATTGGTATGTATGTAGTCGTATACAGTCTACGAAACGTAGGGTTAACGGATGTACTAGCAAATGTAATTATAGCCGTTTCAGAGCAAGGGTTATTTGTTAGTACCATTTCAATGGGCTTTATTGCAGCAATTTTATCATCGATTATGAATAATATGCCAACCGTGATGATAAACGCATTGGCGATTGCGGATACCAATACAACAGGAGCGATGCGTGAAGCGCTTATTTATGCAAATGTAATAGGTTCTGACCTAGGTCCAAAAATTACTCCAATTGGTTCTCTAGCTACGCTGTTATGGTTACATGTTTTATCACAAAAAGGGGTAAAAATTACATGGGGCTATTATTTTAAAGTCGGCATTATTTTAACAATACCAACATTACTCATTACATTAATCGGTTTATATGTTTGGTTATCCATTCTTTTGTAAAGTAGGTTCCATACTTACAGCAAATAAAATATTAAATGAAAAGAGGTTTTTTTAATGTCAAAACCAATTATCTACTTTTTATGTACTGGAAATTCTTGCCGAAGCCAAATGGCTGAAGGCTGGGGAAAAAAATTATTAGGTGACCGGTATGAGGTTTATTCTGCAGGGATTGAAGCACATGGTGTGAATCCAAACGCTGTGAAAGCGATGGCGGAAGTAGGGATTGATATCTCAAACCAAACATCAGATACAATTGATAGAGACATTCTTCAAAAAGCGGATTTAGTGGTTACACTATGTGGTCATGCAAACGATGTTTGTCCGGCAACGCCTCCGAATAAAGACCGCGTTCATTGGGGCTTTGATGACCCCGCGAAGGCTGAAGGAACTGATGAAGAAAAATGGGCATTTTTCCAACGTGTACGTGATGAAATTGGTGAAAGAATCAAGCGATATGGAGAAACTGGGAAATAATAAAATAGATAAAGGGAAGCCGAGGAAACTGAAGCCACTGAAAAAGGTAAAAATCAACCTTTTTCAGTGCCTCTTATTAAGGAGCAATGGCTCCACACGTTGCTCGCCTGCTATGAGAAATCCACTCATAGCAGGCTTTTAAAAAGATGACAACGGCTCCGCACGTTGCTTCGAGGGCACTGAAAAAGGGAAAAGCACCTTTTTTCATGCCCTCAGGAAACTCGGCTTATCTCTTTAAGGAGGAATAGAAAATGGCGAGCATACGCATTTATGATCCTGCACTTTGTTGCCCGACAGGCGTTTGTGGTCCGAGCGTTGACCCTGAATTAACGAGGATTGCTACTTCCGTTTTTATGTTAGAAAAGAAGGGGATGGATATTAAGCGTTATAATCTTAGTTCAGAGCCACAAGCCTTTATTGATGAAGCCAAAATAGGTGCTTTATTAAATGAAAAAGGCACAGAGGCCTTACCGGCGATTATGTTAAATGGAGATGTTGTAAAAGTAGGAAGCTATCCAACGAACGAAGAATTAGCAAAATGGACTGGGATAGCGATTGAAGAGTTTACGAAAACTTCGGATAAAATAAAAGGTATTAAATTACTTTAATAATTTATAGAAAGAGGCGATTCAGATTGAATCCACGCTTTCAACCAACATCAGATCAGGTAACACCTTATTTATTTTTTACTGGAAAAGGCGGAGTCGGAAAAACATCAACGGCATGTGCAACCGCTGTTGCTTTAGCTAATGAAGGAAAACGAGTATTAATTGTAAGTACAGATCCAGCTTCAAATCTGCAAGATGTATTTGAACAACCAATTGAATATAATGAGACGGTTCTAAAAGACATTCCGGGTGTTACAGCCATTAATCTTGACCCGGAAGAAGCAGCGGCTGCTTATCGGGAAAAAATGGTCGGCCCTTATCGAGATAAGCTCCCCGCAACGGTTGTTGCTCAAATGGAGGAACAAATGTCGGGCGCTTGTACGGTTGAAATTGCAGCATTTGATGAGTTTGCAACGTTACTAACAAACCGAGAGCGTACAGCGCAATATGATCATATTATTTTTGATACAGCGCCAACTGGACATACATTACGCCTTCTTCAACTTCCAACTGCGTGGTCTGGTTTCCTTGATGAAAGTACCCATGGGGCGTCTTGTCTCGGACCGCTTTCAGGATTAGCAGATAAAAAGGAGCTTTATAGTGAAGCAGTAGAGGCTCTTTCAAATCATACATTAACTACTCTAATCCTCGTTACTCGTCCAGATGAATCTGCTCTAAGTGAGGCAGCTAGAGCATCAACTGAGTTACGTGAAATCGGCTTAGAAAATCAATGTCTTATTATTAATGGAAAGCTACAGAAGTTTGTAGCTGATGACCCTACGTCTGTAGCCTTTTACAATCGTCAAGAACAGGCATTAGAGCTTCTTCCTGATGAGTTAAAGAAATTAAAAACGTATGAACTACCATTTGTTCCTTACCAATTGACGGGGGTTCATTCTTTGACTACTTTATTTGCAGCTGAACAAATGATTGATACAAAAGCTGAATTTTTCGAAAAACTCGGTGATACTGAGACTATTCGAGAAATGATTGAGCATGCAGGAGCAAAGAAATCAGGGGTCATTTTAACAATGGGAAAAGGTGGCGTCGGTAAAACGACGATGGCGGCTATTATCGCTGTTGGTTTAGCGGAAATGGGTCATACTGTCCATTTAACAACAACCGATCCGGCAGAACATCTTTCATCTCTTTTTAATCATTCAGTTATAGAGAACCATTTATCAATAAGTCGAATTAACCCTAAAGTAGAAGTTGAACATTACAAAAAAGAAGTTCTAGAACAGGCGCGAGAACATCTTGATGAAAATGGTTTAGCATATCTAGAGGAAGATTTAAGTTCACCGTGTACAGAGGAAATTGCTGTTTTTCGTGCATTTGCTAAAGTAGTGGAAGAAGCGAATGATGCTTTTGTAGTTATCGATACTGCACCAACTGGACATACGCTCTTACTGTTAGATGCTGCAGAGTCGTACCATAAAGAGCTTGAACGTTCAACGGGGGATATTCCAGCATCGGTAAGTAACCTTCTGCCCCGATTACGAAATCCTGCAGAAACCGATGTATTTATCGTAACGCTTCCAGAGGCAACCCCAGTTCATGAGGCAGAACGATTACAGGTAGACTTGAATCGAGCGGGGATTGAGCCGACAGCGTGGATTGTTAACCAAAGCTTTAGTGCAACAAAAACAACAGACCCAATTTTAAAAGCTCGGGCACAAGGTGAAGGAAGATGGCTTTCTCTCGTTCAATCGAAATTGGCGAAAAAAACAATTCTTGTTCCGTGGAGACATGATTTTTCTGTTGGGTATCAGCATTTGAAAACCTTTATCTAATGTTTTGTGGTAGAATTAGGTTAATCGAAGGCGTAAGGGAGAGAAAGATATGGCATTGTTTGCAGCAATTTTGTATATGGAAAAACCAGAGCTAAATGACCAGTACCGACCTCAGCATCTAGCCTATTTAGCAAACCTTGAATCAGAAGGAAAGGTTCATGCCAAAGGACCATTTATTGATGGTGCTGGAGGAATGGTCATCTATGAAGCGGAGTCACTTCAAGAGGCAACACAGTTAGCAGAGGCAGATCCTTATGTCATTGAAGGTGTACGCCGTCTTGAATTACATGAATGGAAAAAAGCATAAGAGAAAGAGGGTGTTCCGTAATGGAGCACCCTCTCTTTCGTATTACATACGGCGGTTTGCTTGTGTGTGTTCAGAGATATCACTTAATGCTTCGCCCGCTTCATCTTGAATTGTATTATCTAGAGCTAGGTCCCCAAGCGCAATCATGCCAACAAGTTGTCCGTTTTCTACTACTGGTAAACGACGAATTTGATGTTGAGCCATCATTTCAGCAGCGTCCTCAGCATCTGTTGAAGGTGAGGCAGTTGCAATATTTGTAGACATACAATTACGGACGGATTCACTCGTTGCGTCCCCCTCTGCAGTAGAACGCAAAGCAATGTCACGGTCTGTAAGAATCCCTACTAACTGTCCATTTTCAACGACAGGTAATGAACCAATGTCATTTTGTTTCATTAAATTTGCTGCTTCTTGAACGGTTTGTTCAGGACTTACTGTAACTACATTAGTAGTCATAAGATTGTTTAGGCTTTCTGCCATGATAACATCTCTCCTTTCAATGTTATCATGGCAAAAATCAACCCGAAATATGCACATTGTACGTTGTAAGAAATCGGATGAAAAAACCTGTTTTTAAAGCTGTGTATAGGACAGAGGATATAAACAAAAAATAGAAGGTGAATGAAATGAAATAAGAACACGCACATGTGAATGATTGGGGTGGAATATGAAGGCAGTAACATACCAAGGGCCTAACCAAGTTAAGGTAAAAGAGGTACCAGACGCAGCTTTAAAGCATAAAGAAGACATAATTGTAAAAATTACGAGTACCGCTATTTGTGGATCTGATTTGCATCTATATCAAGGAAACTTCCCTTTACCTGATAACTATATTATTGGCCACGAGCCGATGGGAATTGTCGAAGAGGTTGGACCTGATGTAACAAAGGTAAAAAAAGGAGACCGTGTTGTTGTACCATTTAATGTGTCGTGTGGTCGTTGCTTCTATTGTGAGCATGAAATGGAAAGTCAATGTGATAATTCCAATCCACATTACGACTCAGGAGGTTATTTGGGGTATTCAGAAAAATTCGGGAATCACCCAGGTGGTCAGGCAGAATACTTGAAAGTACCATTTGGCAATTTTACACCGTTTGTCATCCCTGAAACATGCGAACTTGAGGACGAATCACTATTATTTTTGTCGGATGTAATTCCAACGGCCTATTGGAGTGTTATTAACGCAGATGTGAAAAAAGGCGATACCGTCATTATTTTAGGCTGTGGACCAGTCGGATTAATGGCACAGAAATTTGCATGGATGCAAGGTGCTAAACGTGTAATTGCTGTTGATTATGTACCTTATCGTTTAAATCGAGCGAAGCAAGTAAATAAAGTTGAAACGTTCAACTTTACTGAATATCCAGATATGGGTGAACACTTAAAAGAAATAACGTCTGGTGGAGCTGATGTTGTCATTGATTGTGTAGGTATGGACGGGAAAAAGTCTCCATTGGAGTTTATAGAACAAAAGCTGAAACTTCAAGGCGGTACTCTTGGGCCCATTCAAATCTCAATGAAGGCCGTCCGAAAATTCGGCACCGTTCAAATTACCGGTGTATATGGGTCCAACTATAATCAATTCCCTTTAGGTGCTTTTTTTGCTAGAAATATAACGTTAAAAATGGGACAAGCTCCTATTATTCACTTTATGCCAGAGCTGTACAAAAAAATCATAAATAATGAATTTGACCCTACTGATATTATTACTCATAAGATGGCTCTTCAAGATGCAGATGATGCTTATAAAAAATTTAATGGTCATGAGGATAATTGTATAAAGGTCATATTAAAACCATAGCAATGTGAGGCAAAAGGATGATTCTTTTGCCTCCTTTTTCTCTTTTTAAACAAGATTCAACATAGATTTACAAAAGCTTTACATTCGAAACATACCTTCTTAATATTAGCCTACTATACTAGCAATTGTGAGAGGGAGACAAACCTCTACAAAACACAAACATTTCTTAAATAGAAAAGGGAGGACAATTCAGTGAATTTTAAAAAGTATTTGATGTTCTTAGTAATCGCTGCACTAATGGTTGTTGCAGTAGCATGTGGAGGCGGCGGTACAGATGATGCAAGCACTGACGAAAATGGAGGCACTGAAGAGACACCGGTTGAAAATGTAGACACAGAAGAAACTGAAGATGCTGCTGAAGAGGAAGCTGCTTTAGAAGGAAGCGTTGTTGTTGATGGTTCAGGTACAGTTTATCCTTTAATGGCAGTACTAGCAGAAGAATACATGATTAACGAACAAGAGAATGTATCTGTTGAAGTTAGTCGTTCAGGTACTAGTGCAGGATTTAAAAAATTCCTTGTTGAAAATGGAACAGATTTTAATGACGCATCTCGTCAAATTAAAGACGAAGAAAAAGCTACAGCAGATGAACTTGGTATGGAAGTGAAAGAACTTAAAGTAGCATTAGACGGATTAACATTTGTTATTAACAAAGAAAATGATTGGGCAACAGAGCTTACTGAAGAGGAAGTAGTAAAAATCTTCCGTGCAGACAGTGGTATTACTAAATGGTCTGATATCAACCCTGAGTTTCCTGATACGGAAATTAACACATATGGACCAAATGAGAATCATGGAACATATGAATTCTTCTATGAAAGTATTCTTGACGAGGCAGATTTAGTTGAGGGTGTTAATCTTCAGCAAGAATACTCAACACTTGTGAACCTTGTATCTGAAGATGAGAACGGAATTGCATTCTTCGGTTTCGGTTACTATGTAAACAATCAAGATAAGCTTCAAGCAGTAAAAGTCGACTTTGGAAACGGTCCAGTAGAACCTTCACTTGATACAATTGCAGAAGACGGAGAGTACGCTCCATTTACTCGTCCAGTTTTCACATATTTAAATGTTGATTTAGCGAAAGAAAAGCCACAAGTATTAGACTTTGCATTGTTTGCAATGAATAATGTAAATACTTTTGCAGGAGAAACAGGGTTCGCTCCTATTCCTGAGGCTGAAGTTGAAGAGGCAGTTGCATTTTTAGAAGGATTAAAATAAAAAGTTAGTATCAGTGCAATAGATGAGAGCTTTTGTAAGTTCTCATCTTATTGCAGTATTAGAGGCTGAAAGGGGTGCTCCATCTGATGGAAATAAACAGTGCTTCAAACAAAGGGACAGCGATTAATGTAAGAGGGATGATCAAAGAGAAAAAGAGATCAAAAAGCATTACTAGTGTTATAGAAACAATTATGCCAAAGCTTCTTCTTGCAATTGCAACAATATCAATTCTTACAACGATTGGAATTTTATTTACATTATTAACTGAAACAGTTGAATTTTTTAAAAGGGTTTCGATTTTTGAATTTTTTACTGGAACAGTTTTAAAACCGTTAAGTAAGACACCTGAATTTGGTGTGCTACCACTTATTACGGGCACTGTTATTTCGTCTATAATTGCTATGGCAGTAGCGATTCCTATTGGTCTTATGACAGCAATCTACCTAAGTGAGTATGCATCCGATAAAGTTAGAAGAATGTTAAAACCAGTATTAGAAATACTTGCTGGTATACCAACAATTGTTTATGGATTTTTTGCGTTTACATTTGTTACTCCGCTTCTAAGAGCATTTATCCCTGGTTTAGAAGCTACCAACATCCTAAGTCCGGGAATTGTAATGGGAATTATGATTATCCCGATGGTCGCATCCCTTTCCGAAGATGCGATGAGTTCGGTACCCAACTCAATGAGAGAAGGGGCATTGGCATTAGGGTCTACTCGTCTAGAAGTAACAAGACAAGTCGTGATTCCTGCTGCAATCTCTGGTATTATAGCTTCTTTCGTTCTTGGAATTTCACGGGCAATTGGAGAAACAATGATTGTTACGATTGCAAGTGGAAGCTCTAAAAACTTTACTTTCGACATTACACAATCTATGCAAACAATGACTGCATACATTGTTGAAGTAACTGGTGGGGACGCGCCTGCCGGTTCGACTATATATTATAGCTTGTACGCTGTAGCAATGACGTTATTCGTCTTTACTTTTTTAATGAATCTACTTGCTAGATATATCTCTCGTAAATTTAGGGAGGAATATTAAAATGAAATATGTTGATACAAATCTAGTTCAGAAGAAAATGAACACTAGGTTATTAGCAAATAACATTGCAAAAATGCTTTTTCTACTTTCAACTATCTTTGGTCTAGTTGTTCTGGTTGTATTAATATATCGGGTTTGGTCACAAAGTATTGGTTGGATTGACCTTGGTTTTTTATCGGGTAAGCTTTCTAACTCTCCTGACAGAGCGGGTATTATGGGGGCTATATTAGGGACGCTATGGTTAATGATTGTTGTAGCGCCTGTAACACTCTTTTTAGGAGTAGGTACGGCAATCTATTTAGAATCGTATGCGAAAAAAGGGAAGATTCAATCATTTATTCAAGCAAACATCTCAAATTTAGCAGGGGTGCCTTCGATTGTATTCGGTATATTAGGGTTAACGGTTTTTGCAAGAGGATTAGAATTAGGGAACGTTGTTTTAGCAGGGGGATTAACGATGGCCCTCTTAGTACTACCAATTGTTGTTGTTGCTAGTCAAGAAGCAATTAGAGCAGTACCTCAATTTTTAAGTGAAGCATCTTACGGAATGGGAGCAACGAAGTGGCAAACGATAAAAAATGTTGTGCTACCTGCTTCGCTTCCAGGGATTTTAACTGGTGCTATTTTGTCTCTTTCAAGAGCAATTGGCGAGACGGCACCATTAATTGTTTTAGGAATTCCTGCTTTGCTAATTCCATTTCCGGGAAGTGTAATGGATCGTTTTACGATTCTACCAATGCAAATTTATTATTGGACAATAGACTCGGCACTTGTTGAAGAATATGCAAACTTGGCAGCCGCTACAATTGTTGTACTATTAGTTGTTTTATTCCTTTTAAATTCTGTGGCGATTATTATTAGAAATAAATTCCAACGAAGATATTAATTTTTATAGGGGGGCATAAAAATGAGTCTTTTAGCGAGTGAAAAGAAGGATGTTGTTTTTAGGCAGAGTGATGAACTGGTTCAAGCAAATACTTTAGAGAAGAGTCTCGTCTATGATACGAAGGATTTAAACCTTTGGTACGGAAAGGACCATGCGTTAAAAAATATTAATCTTTCAATTCATGAACAAGAAGTGACAGCAATTATCGGACCTTCTGGTTGTGGAAAATCAACTTATATTAAAACACTAAATCGTATGGTAGAGTTAGTCCCAATTGTTAGAATTGCAGGGGACATTACTTATAGAGGAAAAAGCATTCTTGATAAATCATATAAAGTAGAGGATTTACGTACGAGTGTTGGCATGGTTTTTCAAAAACCAAATCCATTTCCAAAATCTATCTATGATAATATTGCCTATGGTCCAAGAATTCATGGGATTAGAAATAAAAAGATTTTAGATGAAATTGTTGAACGTAGTTTGCGTGGTGCGGCTATTTGGGATGAAGTTAAGGATCGTCTGAACGAGAATGCTTATGGCTTATCCGGAGGTCAACAACAACGTCTTTGTATAGCACGTTGTTTAGCAATTGAGCCAGATGTTATCTTAATGGATGAGCCAACATCAGCACTAGATCCGAAATCGACTTTAAAAGTTGAGGAATTAATACAGGAGCTTAAGAAAGAATACTCTATTATTATCGTAACTCATAACATGCAGCAAGCAGCACGTATTTCTGATAAAACTGCTTTTTTCTTAAATGGTGAGGTAGTCGAATTTGACAATACAGATACAATTTTCTCTAATCCTACTGACAGTCGTACAGAAGATTATATTACTGGCCGATTTGGGTAAGAAAGGTGCTGTGCTAATTTGGTTGTGCGGAGTTTTCATTTTCAACTTGAAAATGTCAAAAATGATTTAATCAAAATGGGTAAGCGAGTTGAAAGTGTATTAGATGAGATGATAAAGGGATTTATCTCATTGAATCAAGGAACAATGGAAAATATAATAAACAAGGATTATTTAATAAATCAGAAAGAGTTAGAATTACACGACCAAGTTACATTGCTAATATCTAAACAACAACCAGTCGCTACAGACTTACGTAAGCTAATCGTTGTCTTAAAAATATCAAGTGATTTGGAGCGAGTAGCTGATTTAAGCGTTGATATTGCAAAACAGTCTATGCGTTTAAAAAAAGAATCAATTATTCCATATGAAGATAAGCTTATTACGATGTTTTTAATTGCTCAAGATATGATTCGAATATCATTAGAATCATTTGAGAACACGGATATTTTAATGGCACAAAAAATTGCAACTATGGATGATAAGGTAGATCATTTATATGGAGAATTTATTCGAGCTCTTTTTCAAATTAGTCACAAGCAATTAGAAGTTGATCAAGTGACTCAACTTGCGTTTATTGGTCGTTATATCGAACGAATAGCGGATTATGCAACAAATATTGCGGAATGGGTCGTTTATGAAGTGAACGGTCAGCATTTTGATTTAAATTGATTCAACTTTATTAAACGATTTTCGCGCTAGAGCAAAGGAATATGATTAAAGGAAAAGCGAAACCTAATTAGTACTTACACTACTAATTAGGTTTCTTTTCTTTTTTTGAAATGAACATGAATATTAATAGCAGTAGCTAAGAACAACAACCACTTGCTTTAAATTCTATTATCGATATGGTTTTATAGTCTATAATGTTTTACGAAGCATTTTGGACTGTCAACACAAAACTAGACAATATTTTTAAGGTGTTTCAATTTATAAGTAACTGGGCTTGTATAACCCAGCGTACTGTGAATTCGGTGATGATTAAACCAATGAACATAATCACTTAATTCTCGATTTAATTCTTCTAGACTCTCATAGTGTCTGCCTTTAATAAACTCGGTTTTAATGACCTTGAACGTTGCTTCTGCAACCGCATTGTCATAGGGACAACCTTTCATACTTAAAGAGCGTTGAATCGAGAATGTCTTCAATGCATCATCAATCAACTGATTTTTAAATTCACTTCCACGATCAGTGTGAAACATTTGTATCTGATTTAAGTCCGCTTTAATCGAAGCTAATGCTCGATAAACAAGATGTGCATCTTTCTTTTCAGCCGTACTATAACCGATTAACTCACGATTAAAGAGATCAATAAATAAGCATATGTAATGCCATTTTTTATCGACTCGTACATATGTTAAATCGCTGACAACGACAGCTAGTGCCTCGTCTTGTCCAAATTTACGATTTAGTTCATTTCTATCATTGGATTCATTTGGTTTTGAAGCGTGTGGTCTAAATTGAGCGACTGTGTAGACGGACACAAGTCCTTGAACATTCATCATCATTCCAATCCGTCGTCTGGACACAACGTGTCCAAGTTTCTGTAGCTCTTGTTTGATTCTACGAGTTCCATAGGTTTGACGACTTTCATGAAAGATACGGGTGACTTCGTTCATTAGTGGATCTACATTTGGTCTTGTTTTGGCTTCGTAATAGTACGTACTTCTTGGGAGTTGTAGGACGTCACACATTGCTGATACTGAGTATTTGTGCTTGTTGTTACGAATCACATCTACTTTCGTCCCATGATCAGCGCGGCTTGCTTTAAAATGTCATTCTCCATTTCCAACTGCTTGTTTCTCTTACGCAGCTCTAGTAGCTCTTTTTGTTCAGCAGTAAGATTATCTTTCTCTTTGAAAGAACCTGAATTCTGACTTTGGGCGACCCACTTATCAAAAGTCGAAGGTGTTAAGTTATATTCACGAATAATTTCTTTACGGGGTTTGCCACTTTGATAAAGTTGTACGATTTGTCTTTTGAATTCTTCACTAAACGTTCGACGTTTTCTTTTGGTCATTATAGATTCTCCTCAATCGTATTAATTGTAGTCTACTTGACCTTAAAAAATCTGTCCAACTAAGTGTAGCCTATCCATTTTAATTTATAGTGTACAAAATGAAATGTTATATTAACTCCAGATAAACAAGATAAACAGGGTGTACCAAAAAGGATAATCTTTTGTGGTACACCCTGTATCGCTTAGTTAACCTTGAACTTTTGTGTCATGGTAGAAAGTGAACGTGAAAGACTTGTTAATTTTAAACCAATTTGATGAGTTGTTTCTACTTGTTGTATTTGACTTTCACTTGTGGCTAGCATTTCTTCTGCGCTAGCAGATGTTTCCTGTGATACGGAACAAAAGCTTAGTGATGCCTGTTCAAGTTCAGGTAAAATATCTTTTAAAACGTTTAACTCTTGCTTCATTCCTTTAAGATTAGAGCTAACTCCTGAAATTTCTTGCATTAACTCATCAAATGAGTCCTTGGACTCATTTGCCATTCCTAAATTTGTTTTTGTTTTTGTTAGCATTTGTTCGAATTCTTGAGTAGCTTCAATTGTTACATTTTCCATGTTGGTAATCGATACTGTAATCTCTTCAGTCGCGGTGGATGACTGTTCAGCTAGTTTTCGGACTTCATTTGCAACTACAGCAAATCCCTTACCAGATTCACCAGCTCGAGCCGCTTCGATAGCTGCATTTAAAGCTAAAAGCTTGGTTTGTTCCGCAACTCCTTGAATGAGGCCGACAAGACTTGTGATTGAGAGAGAGTATTCTTTTACTTGCTTAATAGTGCTCGTTAAGTGTGTAAAATCTTTTTCAAAGGTGCGGATGGTCTCGATTAACTCAGTTACCTTCGTTTCTCCCCGGTTGGCAGAAAGAGTCATATCTTCAGAGTGACTAAATATAACATCCATATTATTCATGATTCGTTCAACTTTTTGTTTCATTTCTTTAAAGCTATTTACACTAACTTCAGAACTACTGGCTGTTTCTTCAGCACCTAGCTTTACAACATTTATCGCTTCTATTAATTGATGACTGTAGGATAGGGCATTATCTGATGAGTCTTTTAATTCACCACCCGTTTGATCTAGTTCCTCGGTAGTGTCTTTAAGTTCTTGAAGCATAATTCTCATCTGTTTAATCATCGCTTCGTAGCTTTTATGTAAGGAGTTAATTTCGGGTAACGTTGTATTAAGTGATCCAGATGATGATAAATTTCCTTCACGAGCTTCACGCATCGTCTTTCTAAGTAAAGTTAAGGGTCTAGTTATCGAGCGAACGAAAAGTAAGATAATAATCGTAGACAAAACAATGCTAGTAATAATCACGATAAGTGTGAAATTGGCCATCTGTGTTACGGGGCCCATAAATGATTTATTTTCTACGATTAGTGCATAGGTTCCGTTTATTTCTGCCATTTCATGAAAGGTGATTGTGAAGTCTTGTCCATTTATCGTGTCTTTAAAAATACCGTTCTTTTTATGCTCTATTTTATTTATGAGTGAATCAGATAAAGGTGGAAGAGAGGATTCACTCACCTTGAAAGGGTGATACTGACTGTCAACTATATAAAAGAAGTCAGCCGCCATCCCATCTGATTCGAGTTTTTTATGCTGTGAGCGAACATTTAATTCTAATTGTTGATTAAAATAGTCATCATCACTAACATAAAGAAATTTTAAGTTCGCAGCTATATATCCCATTAACTCAACTTCGCGAAGTAAACGATTTTCGATTGATTCAACTGTCATATTTTTGGCGTTTTCGTATGAACTGATACCAACTGTTACACTTGATAAGACTAATAATAAGATAAAAATGCTCAACAATCGGTTACGTAAACTTATCTTATTAAAAAAATGCAAATAATTTTTTTTGGTCTGAAGTAAGAAATTATAACTATTAGTTCCCAAATAAATAACCCCCATATGATTTCATTTGTATATCTATTAGTTAAATAGTAACAGTTGATTATTAAGGAACTATTAAGTTTTAGTAAAAATTCGTCAATTATTGACAAGTTATGTAAAAGAAAGTTGAAAAATGCAAAAACCAGGATGCTCCAATCATCCTGGTTAAAGTAGTTATAAGGATGTTAATAAGAAACCGCCAATGGCCCCTGTTAAAACGATCACCCAAGGTGGTAGCTTCCAAAACACTAGCATACTGAATAATACAGCTGCTAAGGCAAAATCAATTGTAGATAAAATTGAACTCGTCCAAATAGGATGATAAAGTGCAGCAATTAAGATGCCGACAACTGCTGCATTAACACCCATTAAAGCTCCTTTTATTTTAGGGTTCCGGCGCAATGAGTTCCAGAAAGGTAAAGTTCCTAAAATTAGAAGGAATGCTGGGAGGAAGATGGAAACCGTAGCTAATAGACCACCTTGCCAACCGTTAACAACTGCACCAATATAAGCAGCAAATGTAAATAGCGGTCCTGGTACTGCTTGGGTAGCACCATATCCAGCAAGAAATTCTTCTTCAGTAAGCCAACCTGTTGGAACAAATTCACGCTCGAGTAAAGGTAAGACAACGTGTCCTCCACCAAAAACAAGAGAACCTGAGCGATAAAAGCTATCGAACATTGCAATCCAAGTTAAATTTGTGACTTCTCTTAGTATTGGTAGAATAATAAGTAATCCAAAAAATAGTGTTAAACAAACGATAGCAAAACGATGCGAAATAGGGAAATTGATTTTTTCTGATTCTGAATCAATCGTTTGGTTTCTATATAATAGAAGGCCAATAAAACCTGCTAATAAAATGATTCCAACTTGTGTGAATGCGGTTTGCCATAGTAAAGTTGCAACGATTGCAAAAAGTGCAAGAGTTTTTCTCTTAACATCAGGTGTTAAGTTTTTGGCCATTCCTAATATTGCATGAGCTACTACGACAACAGCGACAATCTTCAATCCATGAATCCAACCTGCATCAGTAAATCCAAAGCTGTTAAGTAGCAAAGCGAAAACGATTAGAGCAATAACTGATGGGAGGGTAAATCCTAGAAATGAAACAACCCCACCTAAAACACCAGCACGCATAACACCAATTCCAATTCCGACTTGGCTACTAGCTGGACCAGGAAGAAATTGACATAATGCAACTAAATCGGCATAACTCTTTTCATCCATCCATTTTCTTCTGCGAACATATTCTTCGTGGAAATAACCTAAATGGGCAATTGGACCTCCGAATGAGGTGAGCCCTAATCTAGTTGAAACCATTAAAATTTCGAATAATAAAATTAACTTATTTTTGCTCGTATTATTCATAATCATCTTCCTTTCTGTATTAATCTTTAATTTCTTTAAACAGGTCAAAGGCTTTCTTTCTGGCTTCTCTTAAGAGAGCTTCTCCCTTTTTAGTGGTTGAGTAATACTTTCTAATTTTCCCTTCAACCTTTTGTTCTTCTCTACTTAGTAGTCCATCTGCTTCCATGTTGTGAAGAATAGGATATAGGGTTCCCGCACTGATGTCGTAACCATGTTCCTTTAACTCCTCTAGTATCCATAATCCGAAAATAGGATGTTCTAGCGCATGATGTAAGATATGTATTTGAATAAAGCCTAAGAAAAGCTTTCGTAATACTCTATCCTCCAAACTGTTCATCTCCTTTTCAATATCGAAATTCGATATTACGAGCATAACAAGATATTTTTGCTGATTCAATTGATTCAAAATAAATTAACATAAATTTTAAATAATAACTCCCTAATTTGCCTCTTGTTATTAATAGGCGCGGGTTAATTGAGCATAATAAGTAATAAGTTATTGATTTTAGATTAATAACGGTAAGGGGAGGTAAAGCTACTGTCAGATATGTTAGACAGAACGTAAACAAAACTTATGTTAAATGGCTTTAAAGAAGCGCTTACATTTTCTTTACAAAAAATTAATAATATTAATATTTACATATTCTTAATACTTTTTTAACATTGTACGTATGTGCTGAAAAATGTCGAACTGAAGGGATGATTGTTTTGGATTTACAAACATTATTGTTTATGTTTTTTGGGGGATTAGGGATTTTTCTATTTGGAATTAAGTATATGGGGGATGGTCTCCAAAGAACAGCAGGAGATCGTTTGAGAGAAATTTTAGACCGTTTTACTACAAATCCGCTTATGGGGGTTCTTGCGGGAATTGTTGTTACCATTCTGCTTCAAACAAGTACTGGTACTACAGTTTTAACAATTGGTCTTGTAAATGCTGGGTTTATGACCTTAAAACAATCTATCGGTGTCATCATGGGTGCTAATATCGGTACAACCGTCACAGCTTTTATTATCGGTATTAAAATTTCAAAGTATGCACTGCCTATTATTGCAGTAGGTACGTTCCTAATATTTTTCTTTAAAAATAATAAAGTAAATAATTATGGACAAGTTCTCTTTGGGTTTGGTGCTCTTTTTTATGGACTGAATCTAATGGGGGATGCTTTAAAGCCATTAAAAGAAGTACAAGCGTTTGCAGACTTAACTGTAAGTATGAGTGAAAATGCCTTATTAGGTGTTCTAATTGGAACAATTTTTACAATGGCTGTACAAAGTTCTTCCGCATCAATTGGTTTATTACAAACCTTGTTTTCTCAAGGGTTAATGGATTTAAATGCAGCACTTCCAGTACTTTTTGGTGATAATATTGGTACAACGATAACCGCTGTTTTAGCCGCTATAGGTGCCTCTATTACTGCAAAACGGGCTGCATTAACTCATGTTATCTTTAACTTAATAGGGACAGTAATTGTCCTAATTCTATTTAAACCTTTTGTTATTTTAATTTCTAAACTTCAAGTGTCGATGGATCTTAATCCTGAAATGACCATTGCATTTGCACACGGTATATTTAACGTATCGAATACAATTATTCAGTTACCTTTTATTGCAATTTTGGCATTGATTGTAATTAAAATCATACCAGGTCAAGAGTCTGCTATAGAATATAAAGCTCTACACTTAGATGAACGTTTTATAAGGGAATCACCTTCAATAGCCCTTGGGCAGGGACAGAAAGAAGTATTAAGAATGGCTGAATTAGCTGAAAAGGGACTTGAAGAAGTAGGACTTTATATGAAAACACAAGAGAAGAAACATGGCGAACTAATTCCACAATTTGAGGACGCAATTAATAATTTGGATAGAAAAATAACAGATTATTTAGTTCAACTATCATCACATTCGCTTTCTACAGAGGATTCAAAACTACATTCCACGCTTTTAGACACCGTAAGGGACTTAGAGAGAATTGGCGATCATATGGAAAATATTATGGAATTAGTTGAAGGGAAAATAGTTAATAAAGTGAAATTTTCTGATTCGGCAGTTGAAGATCTAGATAAAATGTTTGATTTAACATTATCCACTTATAGACAGGCTATTAAAGCATTAGAAACACGCAATGTAGAGGAAGCTAGGGCGGTTCTTGAGAAAGAAGATAGAATTGACAAAATGGAGCGTGAGCTTAGAAAGAAACACATCATACGTCTTAATGAAAATCGTTGTACCGGGTCTGCAGGGATTTCCTATGTGGATATTGTCAGTAATTTAGAACGTATTGGAGATCATGCAGTAAATATTGCTGAAGTCGTTATCGGTGAAGACTAAATCGCTGAGGCAGTTGATGGAGTGTTTTATCTCTTTTCTAGCATAATATAAGAAAAACGACTGGATGGGGATCCAGTCGTTTTTCAGTTTGTCGAATGAATACTAATTGGGATGAGAAGTATTCAAAAAAATTATATCAAATCAAAAATATCGATGCAATTTGTCGAAAATCATTTTATAAAAACTTAACAAAATTAACTTTTTGTTTACAATTAACGCTTATGTCAGTGCTTCTGGACAGTGGATGCATGATGTAATAGACCCCAATTTGGGAAAATGACTAGGAGTGAAAGAGCGAGGAGCCCTCCATAATTGACGACAAGTGAATGAGATTTGAATTCCACAAAGTTGTTAACAATAAGCTCTCTTGTTAATGGGAGGATGAATAGAACTGTAAGACTTGCTAAAAGTGTTAATCCACCAACTAGACCTAATCGATAAAATACAGAACTTATGAAAAAGCCTATTGAAATAAATAGAAAGCTGATTAACGAGTCAAACCAAAATTGATGAAAGGAGGAGTTTGGTAATGATGTAGCTTGAACAGAATATAAAAGTGATACATTCTCTACTTGATTTAACGTAAGGATTGATTCAAATAGTAAATTGACTAGAACTAGAACGAAAGACATGACCATCGCTAACCCTAAATTAAAAATCGTTGCACCGATTATATATTGACTTCGAGTCGCACCAAGTTTGATACAATTAGGAAAGGTATCTTTTGTTAATAAAAAACCAGATACGCCACAATAAATAAAAATAGCAAGACTTGGTGAAGCTATAACATGTGTATCGAATGATTTAGCTAGTATAAACATCAGTCCCAAACTAGAAATTAGAATCGACCAAAACACGGTAAAACTAAATCTAAAATCTACGAGTAGATAATAAAGAATCGCACGAATGTCTTTAAACATATTTTTCTCCTCCTGATTCCTCTGTTAAATAAACCATTAATTGTTGAATTGGGCACCGTTCTGCTTCTAAATGACAAGCCTTTGCATCTGCAATCGAGTATACATCCCCAAATAAAATAGCTGTCTTTCTTCCGGCAATTTCTGTCTCATGTAGAATATGTTTGCCTTTTATAAACTGATCTACTGCCGCTTTATTCCCACTAACCTTTAGGTTAAGCTCTATTAGCTCATCAAGCTCTTTTTGTAGGAGAAGTTCTCCCTTTTTTAGTATTACAACCTCTTCAAACAAATTACTGACCTCATCTATTAGGTGAGTAGATAAAATGATCGTTCTAGGATGTTGCTCGTATTCTTCAAGGAGCAACTCATAAAAGCGATAACGTGATGATGCATCTAAGCCAATATAAGGTTCATCAAAAATGGTGAAATTTGCGCGGCTAGCAAGGCCTACCGTTATCCCAAGGGCCGATTCCATTCCCTTTGATAATCCTTTTGTATTCATGTTTCGATCTAAATGGAATTGTTCTAATAAAAAAGTGGCTGTTTCTTCTGACCAATTTGGATAGAAAAGGGAAGCAATTTTTAATACTTCTTTAATTTTTAAACGACGTTTGAAGTTTTGACTTTCGTTTACTAAACAAATTTGACTTAAAATAGACCGATTGTTAAATGGGTTACTTCCATCAATGAATACTTTTCCATTTGAGGGCAGGACATGACCAGCTAATATTTGCATTAACGTTGTTTTTCCAGCACCATTCTTACCTAATAAGCCGTATATTTTGTTTTTTTCAAGAGTTAAATTTAAGTTACGTAAAGCTTTATTCGTTCCAAATTTTTTTGTGACTTCAACAAATTCAATGCTCATTTTTAGTCTCCTTTCTGTAGTAAATCAATGATTTCTTCACAAGATAAACCTAGTTTATTCGCTTCGTTTTTTAAAGGAACAATATAATCAATAAAAAAATCTTTTTTTCGTTTTGCAAGAATAATGTCCTTAGCTCCAATTGATACAAACATCCCGATCCCTCTTTTCTTATAAATGATTTCTTGATCAACCAACTGATTAATGCCTTTTGCTGCAGTAGCTGGATTGATTTGGTAATGCTTAGCAAATTCATTGGTTGAAGGAATTTTATCCCCTTCTTTTATCGAGCCATCTAAAATACTTGTTTCTACAACTTCTGCGATTTGTTGAAAAATTGGTTTATCCTCTTTTAAGTGGGAATCCATTTTTACCCCCCAATCCTTCGTTGGTTAGTTAGTTATGTAATTAACTATATGTGTAGTAGGGTTATTTTGTCAATACTTATTAAAATTTTCCAATAGGGTGAAACTAAACCCAAACTGACTCGTATAAAAATAGGAGAGGTGAGAATGATGAATGATATTGTTTATTTTCGTGATAATTTTTTTTCAGCAGGGCAAACTGAAATCTTTGACGAAGATCAAAGATTACTAGGGTGGCTTGATTTAAAAAGCGCGTTCTCTTCCAGTGTTGATATTCTAGATGAAAATGAGGTAACTATCGTAAAAGGCTTTTTTCCATTTTTCTCAAATAAGTGGAGGGTTGTTGATAGGGAGGAGGACGAACTTGGTATTGTCCGGCAACGATTTTCATTTTTTACGAAAAAATTTGAATATGCTACTGCTAATGGCAACTATATGATTGAATCTGAGGCATTTTCTCGCGAATATAAAGTGTGGGATGAATCTGGTCAGTTGGTCGTCCACTTTGAAAAGATAAATGGGTTCTTTACCTCACCCGCTTTTCGTTTAATGAACAATAGTAAAGAGATCTCAACAAATGAGTGGGTTGCTGTTGTAATGGGGATTAGTGCGATTCAGAGTCGAAATCAATCAGCTACTAGTTCAGGAGGAGGAGCTGCACAGTAGTCAGACTTCCCTTGTTTCTCTTAAGTGGGTATAATAGGGAAGGATGACTATGAAACAGGGGGATTATTATGTTAAGTATGTATTATCAGTCACACATCGGTTCTTGGGCGATAATGATCATTCTTTTCTTTGTTAGCTATTTCTTGCTAAAAGCTAGAAAAGAAAAGGGTGCGAAAATTATTCAAATGATTTTACGATTATTTTATTTGATTATGATTGTATCTGGGGTTGGCATGTTAGTTATTTATCAGTTCCCTCTTCTGTTTGTTTTCAAAGGTGTACTAGCACTAGTGCTTCTGTATGCGATGGAAATGATCCTTGTCGGGACGAAAAAAGGTACACTCGGCTCGAAAGCGAGTATGTATTGGATTTTGTTTGCTGTATCGCTAATTGTAGTAGTTGTAATTGGGTATAGCAATAATTAATTGCAGAGGATGACTCAAAAGGTAATAATTTCCTTTTGTGTCATCCTCTCTTTTTTTATAAAAAGTTTGGTAAAATTAAAGCAATGTTAAAGGGGAGGACGGGTTAAATGAAGTGGGAAATCAAGCCATTTACACAGTTAACGACTAAAGAGTTTTATGAGATCACGCAACTACGGATCGATGTATTTGTAGTTGAGCAAAATTGTCCATATCGTGAGTTAGACGGACTTGATGAAAAGGCTTTTCACGTAATTGGGCGAGATGAAGAGCAAGTGGTAGCTTATAGTCGTTTGTTTTCTCATGGGGTATTGTGTGAACAAGCTTCAATTGGACGCGTTCTTGTTCGGGCTTCAAAACGAAATAAAGGGTACGGAAAAGAACTATTAAATCACTCAATCCATTATTTAGAAGAGCAATGTGGGACGAGTTCTATCAAAATTATGGCACAGCATTACTTAGAGCGCTTTTATCAATCTTTTGGTTTTATTACCGTCTCGGGTGTTTATGATGATGAGGGGATTCCACATGTTGACATGATACGAGAGGTGAAAAGGAAATGACAGCAATTTACGGAACAGAACTTACAATGATTGCACATCCTAATCGGTTAGCCGAGGCATTTAAATGGCAACGACAAGCAGAAAAACCTGTTTTTTATTTGCTTCCTTCTATGAAGTGGCTACAAACAGCACGTAATCGCCAACCAGGTCTACTATTTACGACATTTGATGACGTAGCAGATTACCTTCTTCACCAAGTAGGTGAGACCTTTATCGCATTAACTGAGCAAGAGCGCACCTTGTTTTTTCAACAATTTTTTGACAAGCAGCATATCACTCAAGGGAAAATTAGAGGGTATGCCGATACGTACGGACAAATAAAGCGTCTAGGCTTAACACTCAATGAAGTACCCGAATCTTTGAACAGGTTGGTTTCTCTATTTGAAGCATATGAGCAACAAACATATAAGAGAAATCTCCTCGACCCTGAACATGTTATTTTACATGCGATTCATGTATTGAGTGAGAGTCAGGACGCCCCACTAATTTCAAAGGTTATAGTAGATGGTTATTACGACTTCAGTCCGCTCCAGTTCTTGCTCTTAGAGGCGTTAAAAAGAGCAGGAGTAGAGATTGATATTTATTTACCAAATCACTGTAAACTTGAAATTATTGACGAAACGATTTCTGAGCTTGTGCGAATTGGATTTACTTCTAATTACAAAATAAATGAAAATAAACTTCGGACTTCTGAAATGGAGATCGTGGCAGCTACTACAAAGGAAGAAGAGTGGAACGGAGTACTAACGGATATTTTAGTGTCTGAGTGTCCCCTTGAGGAAATTGCAGTCCTAATGGTCGATGAGCGTCGTGATTATGAGGAGTTTATGCGTCAGGCAAAAGTAAATGGTATTCCTATTAATCGCTCGAAGACGATTCCTTTAAGAAATACCCGTGTTCATAATGTATTGTTATCTTGTATCCAACTAACTGGAGCCTATCAAACAAAATGGGAGCGTCTACCTCTGATTGAACAGCTTCTCTCAGTTTATTTTGTTGAAGGATTACAGTATGCGAAAGTAAAGCAGCACTTTTTGCAGACAAATGAAATCGTCGATGAAGTGATAGACGCTGCTTACAAGACTGTTCTTCAAACAACATGGCCCAAAGCAGCGAGTTTGTCTTCCTATCTTGAACGAATGCATGAGTTGATAAAAGCATTCGCCTTTGAACTTGAATGGGAGAAAAAGAGTATGGCAGAAACGAATACCGTCAAGCTAAAACAGTTTATCCTTGAACAGAAGGCATTAGATGTGTTACTTGAAAAACTTTCAAACTATGAAAATGAACTTCAGGAAAAAAGCTTAACATCTTTCGAACTAGATGTGGATATTTTTCAAGATTGGTTTAAAGAAATAGGTGAAACGACGCAGCTATATATAGAACGTGGTACAAAAACAGGTGTTCAAGTTCATTCATGGCGTGATATTGCTCTTTTTTCTGGTAGAAAAGTGTATGTTGTTGGAATGAATGAGGGAATATTTCCTGCTGCCCATCAGCTAAGTGGTTATGTGCAAGAGCGTGATTTGTACGAAATGCCGATCCGTTTTGGAAAGCCGAATCAAGCTCATTTTAGAAAGAAACAAGACGCATATTTTCAACAGCTCTTTTATATCGCAGAATCGATAACATTTACGTATGTCGAAGGGCTAGATCCGAGTCATCCGTTGCTGCCTTCCCCTCTATTAGCTGATCTATCATTGAAGAAGCGCAACTGGTCTTGGGAGAAGAGATTATCCCATTCGTTTGCTATTTCGTTACGAGATCGTTCTGAAAAAATCGCTTACCACTTAGGGAAAGGGTTTCAAGTAGAGGAGATTCCGGAGCGACTAAAAGAAATGAACCAACATATCGAGCGTTTGGCTTTAGGAGAGGAAACGGTAGAGGTAGAAAGGAAGGAGCCGGTTGTTTCGATTACAGAGCTTGAGAGCTACGCACGCTGTCCATTTAAGTATGCAATGGAGCGCGTATTCCATGTTCAGGAGCCACAAACACAATTAGAACAAGTTTCTCCACTCGATATTGGTCAGCTTGTTCATACATTAATAGAATCAGTTTATAAAGAACTAGAGTTAATCGGACTACCGTTTGGGCAAATAACTGCGGAAATTAAAGAGCAAGTACCTGCCTTAATAGCATTACGTTTTGAAGAGCTTTGGGAGCATATTGAGGCCCATTCACATGACATTTCCCAGCTTGATTTGCAACTTGTTAAAAAGGAATGGCAACGGAAATTATCAAAATGGTGGCAAGCAGAATGTAAGCATTTTTGGGACAACCCTAAGGTTCAAGATATGAAAATTGATACGATGGAAACAGGTATACGCTGGGAGCTTAATCTACGAAGTGGTGAACGGCTCGTTTTAGTAGGTAAGGTAGATCGGGTTGATGTGAAAGAGGATGGCTTCGTTCTCTATGACTATAAAACGGGGAACGCTTCAATCAAAATGGAGGAGGAGGTACGGACTGGGTTAAAACTTCAGCTTCCCCTCTATACTCATGCTATAAGTCAGGAACTTCAACGTAAAGGTCATTCCGTTCCTGCGCACGGCGCTTCATATATTTCACTAAAAGAGCCAGGAAAACGGGCGGGAAATGGGATTTGGCGGTCGGAGCATGTTGGCAAAGAATCACAATATAACGTAAGTGCTCAATGCCGTAATCGTGAGGATGAGCTTGGGACAAATGCTTTTCTAGAAAAATATGAGTTAGAGCAGCGAATAGAAAATCTATGGCAAGGAATGAAGGGGAATTTCCCTGTAAAACCATTGGAGTGCTCCGCGTTTTGTTCATATCGCTCAGTTTGTCGTGTTACGGAGGAACAAAAGGAAAGTGGAGGAATATAAGATGAACTTTAATAAAGCCCAAGAGGCCGCTATTTTCAGTGAGTCACCATTCGTGGTAATTTCAGCCGGAGCTGGATCTGGAAAAACACGTGTTCTTACCGAACGATTTATTTATCTTTGTGAGCAAAAATTTAAAAATCCTAATCATAATTTAGGTGCAACAGTTGAGGAAATTGTTGCGATTACGTTTACTGAAAAGGCGGCCAGAGAAATGAAGGACCGTATCCGTAAACGTATCTCTGAGAAAATGGATGAAGCTGTAACAACTAAGGAAAACAGCTTTTGGAAAGAACAAAAGGAATTGCTAGATCGGGCGCATATCTCTACGTTTCACAGCTTTTGTCAACAGTTACTTGGACAATATGCGATGAGTGCGGGACTGCCTCCTCGTGTACGTGTGATTGATGAGGTTCAGGCGAAGCAATTAAAAAGAGAGACGTTAAAACGGCTATTTAATCAGGCTTCATTTGTTAAAAAAGCAGAACCCTTTTTTTCATATATGACTAGAACGCAATTAAATTCTTATCTAGAGGACATATATGATGAGATTCGAGAGCTTTTAGCAGGGGAAAATGTGATTGCCACATTAAATGCTGAGATGATGCTAGATATCCAGATAACAGAAAAGGAAGCACAAAAAAACAAGTTGATTCAGCAGTTTCATGAACAGGCCTGTCGTTGTGCTCAACAATTCCCCCCAGTTGACATGCTTACGAAAGCTCAATCCTCGCATGTGGAGCGGTTATCAACTGCTTTTTCGTTAGATTACAGCTTCGATGATAATGAGAGCTATTTTCGTCATATAAGCGAAGTGATGCCAAAGCGTAGTGATAAAAAATGGGCAGAGCAAGTTCCATCGTTATATGAATTATTCGAGCATCACTGGAAACCTTTAAAGGAAACGTGGAAAGCGTTAGGAGGTACGACGGCAGTCGATTCGCAAACGGTAAATCTTTTAACTAGTTTTATTGAACTTTTGCAAGAGTTTGATCATCTTTACCGTGAACAAAAGGATGAGTATGGATTCGTTGATTTCTCTGATTTACAACAAAAAGCTGTCGCATTATTAAACAATGAAATGATTCAACAAGCTTGTCAAACGCAGTTTCGCCATATGATGATCGATGAATTTCAGGACACGAATCGACTCCAGCTTGATATGCTTTTTCGTATTAATCCGCTGTATCGGTTTATTGTCGGAGATACAAAGCAATCTATTTATCGATTTCGCGGGGCCAACGTTAGTTTAATGAATGAAATGGAACAAAGGGCAGCGAATGCTGATCATGCAGAAGCAATTTTAATGAATAAAAACTATCGAACACAAGCCCCAATTATCAAGGTAGTAAATCAATTATTTTCTCATGCCATGGTTGATGAACTGACAGAGACATATGAAACGGTGTATGCTCCGTTAGATGCAGAACGAAAATCAGAAAAGGAAAAGGAAAAGGAAAAAAAGGTTGAACTCATAATCAAAAGTGAAGAAGAGGATGAGCTTGATCAGTTTCAATTACTAGCTAATCGATTGGTTACTATAATCAAAAAAGGCGAACCACGTGTAGTTGAAAACGAACAATGGAGGGCTCCGCAATGGAAGGATGTTGCGATATTAATACCTGCAAGAACCGAGCTTTTACGCTTAGAGCGTGCTTTATCATCTAAAGGTGTTCCTTATACCGTTTACGGTGGAGTTGGTTTTTATGAAAGACAGGAAATTGTCGGCTTTATCACGCTTCTTCGTTGGTTAAACCGCCCTTTTGAAGAGGTTCATTTACTCGCCTTACTAAGGAGTCCGTTATTCGGTTTAACGTTAAAGGATTTTGCTTTTATCCGGCAGCAATGCCAAGAGTATCAATCGTTTGCTGATGTTCTATGTGGAGGATTGACCCAGATGGACCGTTTTCCAGAACAGATTGTCCAAGCATGTTCCAAGATTCAATCATGGTTAGCGCGTTGGGTTCCACTGCAGGTGCATCAATCATTAAAAGCAAGATTATATGAAGTTTTCGAGGAATCAGGACTACAGCAATCGTTACTTCTTCAACCAAACGGAATGCAAAAGGTTAAAAATGTTGAAAAATTAATTGCCACAATTGTAGCAGATGGTGCGAATGTTTATGAGGAAATGGTTGAACAACTGGATGAACGTATTTTGCTAGGTAGCAAGGAAGGCGAATCAGAGACGGAGCGTATAAATGGTGATGCTGTACATATCATGACGGTCCATGCTTCGAAGGGTCTTGAGTTTCCTATTGTTTTTTTACCACAGCTTGAAAGAAGTCCACAATCTGATAAAGGCTTGATTCGTTTTCATCCAACTCAAGGAATTGTCTTTCAAATAGAGGAAGAAGCAGAAATGATCGGCAATAAACCGACGCATTTGATGACACCAGGTTATGCAGCAGTAAAAGAGCAAGCAAATGCAGAAGCACGTGAAGAATCTAAGCGACTTTTCTACGTAGCAATGACGCGGGCAAGAGACTATTTAATTATGCTAGGTGAAGACCGTAATGCAAAGCATTCATGGCTTGAACTAATCAGACAGGCTCAAGCCGAGACAAGTCTATCAGATGAGTGTCTTGAAATAAATGAAGTAGAAGAACAACAAGTTTGGGAAACTGAGCTCCAAAAATACCAACCGGTTCAAATCATCCCACGGAAGGAAGCAGTAATTTCTCTTTCTGTTTCCGAAATTATGACCTTTATGAAAGATCCTATCCTCTATTATGAGAGGTACATCTTAGGAATAAGTGAACAGCGCTTGAACGAGAAGGGAGTTGGAGCAACGTCATCAATTGATTTTGCAAAGGTAGGTACCATTGTCCATCGCGCCTGCGAACTTCGAGATTATGGATTCACAGAAAAAATGGCCATTCAAGATGCTTGTTCCTATATTGAAGAAATTGAGAATAAATCTGCGTACGTAACGATTGTAAAAAATTTAATGGCTAGTTATGATGAAGCGAAAAGGAAGGATTTGGGGAAGAGTCTCGAAAATGAGTGGAGTTTTACGTTTCGGATAAATGGTGTTGAGGTCATTGGCGAGGTAGATAAGATAGTAGAAAAGGATGGAAAGGTTCATATAATCGATTTTAAAACGAATCGTATCCAGGCATCAGGTGCTGAACTTCTTCAAATGTATAAACCACAGCTCTATTTGTATAAAATGGCTTATGAACACATAATGGGAAGGTCGGTCTCCGCTATGTCGTTATTCGTTCTTCGTGATCAGGAACAGCCACTACATTCAATTACCTATGAGCCTAATGAAGAGAAAGCTGTTTATCAAGCGATCGAGCAGCTGCATGCATTAAGAGCAAACTCAACAACGAGAACTGATTATGAAATGATTAAAAATAACGAATGAGACTTTTTATAATCATCATGAACTAAGCCTAAAGTCATGTTATAATAGAGGTAAGAGAGTTTTAATAGATATTGAATCACGAAAAGAACTTTGATAAGGGAAAGTGATGAAGCGCCTATGAAGCTATCTGAATTGAAAAAACGGTTAAGGGAAAGTGAGCAACAGTATCAATCCTTGGTTCACTTTAATCCGAATGCTATATTTATTCTCACTCGGTCAGGTTCATTTTTGCACGTTAACCCAGCGACGACGAACATCACCGGGCAACCCGAGGAAGTTCTTTTGAAAATGAACTTTGAAAATTTAGTGAATGTTGAGGAACGACCGTTAGCACGACAAAATTTTAGGCTTGCTCTTAATGGAGAGGCTAATACGTTTGAAATTGAGTTAATGCATCAAACTGGACAGAGTTTGTTTGCCAATGTCACCCTCATGCCTAATCAAATTGATGGGAACATTGAAGGGGTAATTGGAATTGCACAGGACATCACGAAACGTAAGCTTGCTGAACTAAAAATAAGTAAGATAGCGAATGAGGATGCGCTCACACAACTACCGAATCGACGCTATGTTCTTGATTCTTTAGAAGTGGCTATTAAGCAAGCTAAAAAGGTGAAACAACAGATAGCAGTACTGTTCATTGACTTGGACCGTTTTAAGTTAGTAAATGACACACTTGGGCATTTTTTTGGTGATCACGCATTAAAAATGATTGCCGAACGTTTAAAAAAAGGGCTCAGTAGCAAGGATGTATTAGCAAGAATGGGGGGAGATGAATTTATCGTTTATCTTCCCGAATTAACCTCGCCGTTGATGGCTACTGATGTGGCTGAGAGAATTTTAAAAATCATTCGCAAGCCACTCATAGTCGATGGCTATGAATTTACAATTACTGCATGTATCGGCATTGCTATTTTCCCTGACAACGGCTCTACCGCTGAATCACTGATCCGTTCTGCTGATGCAGCGATGTATCGAGCAAAGGCAAATGGAAGTGATGGCTTTGAACTGTACAATCGTAATATGAACGAGGATATTTCAAAGCTGTTTAATGTTGAAAACGACCTTCGTAAGGCGTTAGAACGTAATGAGTTTAAGCTGTATTTTCAACCGCAATTTGATACACGTACTGGGAAGCTTTGTGGTGAAGAAGTATTAGTAAGATGGAATCACCCTGACAATGGTTTGCTTAGTCCAAGTCGTTTTATTTCGATTGCAGAAGAAACAGGTCTTATCATTCCAATAGGTGATTGGATTCTAAGAGAGGCTTGTAAACAAAAGGCAAGTTGGATTCATGCTGGTTATCCTAATGTTCCGATGTCTGTTAATATTTCATCACGACAATTTTTACAAGTAAGATTTGTTCATTTCATTGAAACAATTTTAGAAGAAACGGGCTTACCACCAGAGTATTTAGATTTGGAAGTCACAGAGAGTGTAGCGATTGATATTGAGCGAACATTAGGTGTCTTAACAAAGTTAACGCAGCTAGGAATTCATATAAGTCTTGATGATTTTGGTACTGGTTATAGCTCTCTACAATATATAAGTCAGCTTCCAATCCAAGAGTTGAAAATTGATCAGTCATTTGTTCAAGGAATTGGAAAGGGGCAAAATAGTGAAGAGATTATTGCGATGATTATTAATCTAGCCCACTTATTAAAGCTATTTGTTATTGCAGAAGGGGTAGAAACAAAAGAACAGCTTCACTATTTAGCTAATCAAGGCTGTGATCGGATTCAAGGCTTTCTACATTCCGAGCCGCTATCAATTGAGCATTATGAGCAATTTTTGAAGCTTCAACAATAATTGGGAATGCCCCCCAAAAAAAATACTAGAAATCGATTTTAACGAAAACTATTTATACTTTCCTATGAAGAAATACTTATTC
This sequence comes from Halalkalibacter urbisdiaboli, assembly GCF_002156385.1. Classification (GTDB taxonomy): domain Bacteria; phylum Bacillota; class Bacilli; order Bacillales; family Bacillaceae_D; genus Halalkalibacter_A; species Halalkalibacter_A urbisdiaboli. The sequence goes on along the minus strand of NZ_MVJM01000002.1, from coordinate 223,219 downwards.
TTTATTAAAAATATGCTATGATGAAAGAAATGAATTCTTCTACTTAAGCAGAATCGTTGAAAGTAAATGTGGGTGAATTTATAAACATCGAGGTGACATGGATCTTGATTAATTCAGAATATTTGGATGTGTTTCTTGATGAGAGTCAGGAGCATCTACAAGCGATTAATGATAATTTATTAAAATTAGAACAAGCCCCTGATGACTTATCTATCGTAGGGGAAGTATTTCGCTCTGCCCATACACTAAAAGGTATGGCTGCTACAATGGGATTTGAAGATTTAGCACATTTGACCCATAACATGGAAAATGTGCTCGATATGATTCGAAACCATAAGCTAAATGCAACTTCAGAAGTATTAGATGTTGTTTTCACTGCTGTTGATGACCTTGAGTCAATGGTCACTGATATAGCAGGTGGTGGAAACGGAAAACGCGACGTTTCCGAAGTTGTTGCTCAATTAGAGCGGATTGAAAAAGGGGAATCCCCTGTAAAAACTGTAGAAGAGAGTACTCAACCGCTCCAAGAAAATGAAGTGAGTTCTGTTCATCCGGAGGATCACCTCCAAGAGGATTACGATGAATTTGAACGAACTGTTCTTGAACAGTCATTTGAACAAGGATTTAATGCGTATCAAGTTAAAGTATCTTTAGATGAGCGGGCAATGTTAAAGGCTGCACGAGTATTTATGGTCTTTGAGGTGTTAGAACAGGTTGGGGAGATTATTAAATCTACTCCATCTGCGGAACACTTGGAAGAAGAAAAGTTTGACCAAGACTTCCTTGTTACGATTATCTCTAATGTTGATGGAGAGGAAATTAAACAACGAATTTTAAAAGTTTCAGAGATTACCAATGTTATTGCTCAAAAAATTGATGTATCAATGTTAAAGAAAGTAGAAGCAGAAACGCAAGAGGTAGTAAAAGTTGAAAAAAAGAACGAAACTGTTGCAGCAAATAAGCAGGATAAAGCAACTCCTCCACAAAAAAAATCAGGAAATGAATTAAATAAAACCATTCGTGTAAACATTGAACGCCTCGATGTTTTAATGAATTTATTTGAAGAGCTAGTTATTGATCGTGGCCGTCTTGAGCAAATAGCCAGTGATTTACAAAATAACGAATTAAATGAGACGGTTGAACGGATGTCACGAATTTCAGGTGATTTACAAGAAATCATTTTAAATATGAGAATGATGCCAGTTGAGCAAGTGTTTAATCGTTTCCCACGAATGGTTCGTAGTCTTTCAAAAGATTTAAACAAGAAAGTTAATTTACAAATTCTTGGTGCGGAGACAGAGCTTGATCGAACGATTATTGATGAAATCGGTGATCCTCTTGTGCATTTATTGAGAAATTCCATTGACCACGGCATTGAAACACCTGAAAGACGTCGTGAGTTAGGTAAGCCTGAAGAAGGCACAGTCATCTTAAAGGCCTATCACAGTGGAAACAATGTGTATATCGAAATTGAAGATGATGGTGCAGGGATTGACCGTGAAAAAGTATTGAAAAAAGCAATATCAAACGGTGTTGTTTCAGAAGAAGAAGCAGAAAAGATGAACGATTCGCAAGTGTTTGGTTTACTCTTTGCTTCAGGTTTCAGTACAGCAGAGAAAATTACAGATGTATCTGGACGTGGAGTTGGATTAGATGTAGTTCGTGCTACATTTGAATCCCTAGGTGGAGTCGTAACTGTGAATTCTGAGTTAGGTAAAGGCTCTGTTTTCTCAATTCAATTGCCATTAACGTTATCAATTATTGACGTTATGCTTGTTGAGGTTCGCGAAGAGAAGTATGCGATTCCGCTGTCGTCAATTGTTGAAACAGCAATTGTTAATAAGAAAGAGATTTATAGCGCCCATAATCAAAAAGTGATTGATTTCCGTGGCAAAGTTGTTCCACTCGTCTTCTTAAAAGATATCTTCTCTGTTCCAGGAGAAAGGGAAGAGGAAGAGTTTTATTCGCTTGTCATTATCCATAAGGGAGACAAAGTGGCAGGACTCGTTGTTGATTCATTAATTGGCCAGCATGATATTGTTTTGAAATCACTTGGTAATTACTTAACGAATGTTTTCGCCATCTCAGGTGCGACAATTTTAGGTAATGGACAAGTAGCACTAATTGTTGATACAAATGCATTGATTAAGTAAACAACGGGGAGGCCGAGCACGTTGTCAAATGAAACCGCGATAAAAAAAGACATTAAAGTGATAGTTTTTCAATTGAAAGATCAGGAGTATGCTATCGAGGTTGATTATATTCAATCGATCGAAAGGATGCAGCCTGTGACGAGAATCCCAAGAACATACCCGTTTGTAACAGGCGTTATGAATTTACGTGGTGTCATCACACCGATTATTAATTTGCGTAAGCGATTTGGGATTGAGGATAAAGAATTTGATGAGGCTACTCGCATTCTTGTTCTTTCAAAGGATGACATAGAGATTGGTTTTATCGTTGATGGGGCAAATGACGTCATTGATATTCCAGTCGAAAAAATTGAACCAACGCCTGAAGTGGTTGGTGGAGTGGAAGCTGAATATTTACGAGGTGTCGTAAAATTAGATAATCGATTATTTACTTTATTGAATTTAGAAAAGGTAATTCAAGAATAAACATGGTATGATAATGGAGTAAAAAGGTTGAAGAGGTGATTTCATGGCATCGGTTTTGATTGTAGATGATGCAGCATTTATGCGAATGATGATTAAAGATATCTTATCAAAAAATGGGTTTGAAATTGCAGGTGAAGCAGCAAACGGGGCTGAAGCTGTCGAAAAATATAAAGAACTCAAGCCTGATTTAGTAACAATGGACATTACGATGCCAGAAATGGATGGTATTCAAGCCCTTAAGGAAATTAAGCAAATAGATGGCGGGGCAAAGGTCATTATGTGTTCTGCAATGGGGCAACAATCAATGGTTATTGATGCAATTCAATCAGGAGCTAAGGATTTTATCGTTAAACCTTTTCAAGCAGATCGTGTATTAGAAGCCATCAAAAAGGTGTTAGGACAATAATTTTGGACAATCACTATTCGTTAAACGGATAGTGATTGTTTTTTAAATTTATCTAAAAAGATAAAAATAAGGGTTTGGACGTCTACAACGCGTGTAGAGGTTGAATAGAGTAATACAGAGTTGTTGTATTTTATCATTTGTAGAGGATGGAAAGTACGTTTGTAGAAAATAGTAAAGATGAGCCCGAAAACAAAGGAAAGGGAGACTATCAATGAATGTAAAAATGGCCGATTTACCGGGAATAGGTAAAAAAATATCGTTTCTAACAGCTGAAGGAAGCATGATTTGCCTTATTGTTCATCATACAGGAAAGCGGGAACTCTATTTTTTCAAGGATGCGGATGATGACGAAGCCGACTTCTCAATGGACTTAACTGGGGATGAAACGCGAGAATTAGGTGCTCAGCTACTTGGAGCTGTCTTTCAACCTGTTGATAACGACAAAATGAAGATTTTTAGAAGTCAAATTGTTATGGAATGGGTTGAAATTAAGAAAGAATCTCCAGTTGTAGGTAAAACCTTAGAAGAATCTGAAATTCGTAAACGTACTGGGGTATCAGTAGTTGGGATTTTCAGAAAAGGAGAGGTCATTGCTAGCCCAGAGGCAGATCAGAAACTTGAGGTTGGGGATACAATTATGGCAATTGGAAAAAGTGAACAAATTGATGAATTCGAACGTCTTTGTGAGGGAGAGGCGGTGTAGTCCTTGGAATTTCCGGAAATGCTTAGTGCGGGAATTATTCTCCTTTTATTATTTCTGACAGGATTTCTTGGAATGAGATTTAAAGTACCTGAAGTGATTATTTATATTTTGTTGGGAATTGTCTTAGGTGGATTTCTCACTGATTCACACTTATTGCACTTTGCTGGGGAAATAGGTATCGTCCTTCTATTTTTCTTATTAGGTATGGAATTTCCACTTAAACAATTAGCTACTGTTGCCAAAAAGGTGACACCTGCTGGGACGCTTGATGTAGCTTTAAATTTAGGCATTACGTTTCTCATTTGTTGGTTCATGGGATTGGAGATTGTCATAGCACTCATCATAAGCGGAGTCCTCTATGCAACAAGTTCATCCATTACCGCTAAATTGCTTGAGAGTTCGAAACGAATGGCCAATCCAGAATCGGAATTCATACTAGGATTGTTAATATTTGAAGACCTAGTGGCACCAATACTTGTGGCAATCTTAGTTGGATTAACATCAGGCGATGATGTAACAGCTTCATCAATGGTGTTGTTAATTGGTAAAGTAGTGTTGCTTTCTTTCGGAGCTATCATGATTGGACGTTTCGTATTTAGCCGATTAGGGACATTTTTTGACCGACACATGGAGAAAGATGTATTTGTACTTTTTATTATAGGCTTAGCACTCTCATATGGTGGTCTAGCCTTATGGTTAGATTTGTCAGAGGTACTCGGTGCTTTTTTAGCGGGGATTATTATAGCAGAAGTTCGTCGCTCTCATCAGCTTGAATCTATTATTCTACCTGTTCGTGATTTACTGTTGCCGCTCTTTTTTCTATACTTCGGTACAACGATTTCATTAGAAGAAGGCATACCTTATGTTAGGCTATTACTTGTTTTATTAGTTTGGTCGATTATTGCAAAAATCATTGTTGGGGTGTATGGAGGAAAGTGGTACGGATTATCAAAACGTGTCTCGCTACGTGCTGGTTTAAGTTTAACACAACGGGGAGAGTTTTCAATTATTATTGCAGCTCTTGCTACAGGAGTTTATAAAACATTTAGCAGTGTGTTTATTCTTGCCTCTGCAATGATAGGGATCGTATTATTTCAATTTGCACCAAGAATAGCCAAACTCTTGTATGGTCAAAAGTCGACTAAAGAGAAGGTTAAAATGCCTGGTTGACAAGGTTAGCCGTCTAGTTGAGATAGACGGCTTTTTTCAAACGTGAAAAATCTCATTAAGTAGTTTGTTACTTGCTGTTTTAGATGAGTATTTAGAATCCGATTAACTCCTTCATATCCTCTACACCAGTAAGCATATGTACTAAAGAAACCGTCGCTTTCCTGTTTTTCTATTTTCATTTGATGTAATTTCATATATCGTTTTATTAACGCCATCTCTTTACTAATTTGCTCAAGAGTTTTCCGAACAAGTTCGAGGTATGTACCTTGCAGCTTTAAAGGCGTCTTTTCTAATAAAAATAAATCCTTCTCTAAGGCTTTTCTAGCAATAGATATAATGATATAGTGACGAAGCACAGCTTGCTCTTCTTTAGTCAGCATCAACGGCTTTACTCCTTCCTGCAAAAAAATACGAACATATGTTTGTTATAAGTATACTCTTTTTATGATTAAAAAACAATCATTCAATTGATCGATGGTCCTTGATTATTTTCTTATATTTGGTAAGGATTAAAGCTTACCTGGACATCATTTAAAAGTAGATGAAAAAGAGGGGAGAGAACAATTGAAAAGTCTAATTAAAAAATTTAAGGAATGGAAAGAGACCAATTGTTTATTAAAGGTTGTGAGGGTAGAGCCGAAAGTCGGGAGTACGATAATTTTTTGTAGACTGATTCTTTTTGATGAGCAGAATGGCTCGTTGCTTGTTTATGATGATGATCGCAAAGAAGTCATCCATTTAAAGTTATACGAAATTGACAGTATAGAACGCGCTAATAATGAGTAGAAAATAAGGGGGACCGAAGCGTTAAATAATATCCTGGTCACCCCTTTTATACGGTTACAAGGAAGCCATTTTTACTTTCACCTTACGAATTCTCCTATTTTCGGCCTCAACGACTCTTAGTGTCAAATGTTCATACTGGATTTCTTCACCTGAGGACGGAATGCGTTGAAAGGCTTCAACTAACCAGCCTCCTAGTGTATGATAAGAGGTTTCTGGGATATGAACGTTCGTCACCTTAGCAAAATCATCAATGGAATAATCTGCATTAAATAGATATGTTTCAGGATCGATTTGTCGAACTAATTTAACGGTTTCATCATGCTCATCCCATATCTCGCCGACAATTTCTTCTAAAATATCTTCAAGGGTGATTAATCCAGCTGTTCCACCATATTCATCAATGACAATAGCCATGTGAATTTTATTCTTTTGTAATTCAGGGAGAAGTGACGAAATTTTCATGGATTCTACAACTAGTAATGGTTCTCGTAATAACGGTTGGATGTCAACTTGCTCTTTTTGTATAAGAGCTGTAAGAAAATCACGCTCTGATAAAATCCCAATAATATTGTCAATACTTCCATCGAACACTGGAATACGCGAATATCGTTCTTTAAAAAAAGTTGTTTTTATTTCCTCTATTGACTGGTCAATATCAATGGCGACTATATCGATTCGCGGTTTTAAAATTTCACCAACGATGATGTCATCAAAGTCTAATGAACGATGTACTAGCTCTTTTTCTTTTTTGTTAAGAACCCCTTCCTCTTCACTTAAATCTAACATCACTTTCAATTCATCTTCTGTAAAAGAGGGGATTTGCTCTTTATTTTTTACGAGTAAAGACATGCCTTTTCTTAGTTGTAAAAATAACCAGGTTAAAGGTGAAAGAATCTTAATTAAAAACAGCAATGTTCCGGAAACTTTAAGTGCCATTAACTCCGCATATTCTTTAGCGAATGACTTTGGCATAATCTCTCCAAATATTAGTACAAGAATTGTAACAACAAATGTACTAATAAATACGCCTCGACTCGGCCCGAAGAGCTCTGTCGCAAGCTGGGCTGAAATCGTTGCCGCAGCTATGTTTACAAGGTTATTGCCGACCAAAATTGTAGAAAGAGCCTTATCAAAGTTATCAGTAATATATAGAGCTTTTCTTGCTCCAGGGCGGTCTTCATCTGCATAGCTTTTTAAACGAATCTTATTTACGCTAGAATAAGCCGTTTCAATTGAAGAGAAAAAAGCAGAAAGCAGTAATAACAGAAGAAAAAGGCTTATCATACTTAAAGGAATCGTATCCACGAACTATCACACTCCTAGAGAGGGAGGAAAACGGATCTAATCACCCCACTCGGAATCGCTAATTATATTTTGACCAAATTAATTAAAAATACAATCAAAGTATGGTTTTTGAACTTAGGAAATATGGGGAATATTTTTCATAATAATTGTTATAGAAAAAAAGAACTATAATATTCATATAGCTATTAAGTCAAACACCTAGAATATCATACCCTTTTACCCATATTTAAAATCTTGTCACTTAATAAAAAATTTCAGAAATATATTGGCAATAGTCGTTTGAGTTGCATAAATAGTGGGTATAGAAAAGTAGCGAAACTTTTTTGGGGGGGATATGATGAACAATCAATTTGCAATGGATAACAATGTCATGCGTCAGCTACATGTGATTCGGAGTTTACAGAAACGTACAGAAACAACGGTCCAATCTTTGTATGCGCAAGCTGTTCTGGAATACTCTCTCTATAATTTTAATAAGCAAAAAATCCTTGAAGATATTGATAAGGCGCTTATTCTTAAGGATAAAGAAGCATTTCAGAAGCATTCAACGACCTATAATTCGTGGTTAACGAAGCATAAACAAGGGAAAATTATTTCAGAAAATGGCTTTGAACTGCTACTTACATTTGAATAACATAACAAGGGTGTCTTGATAAATAGAAGCATAAGGACACCCTTCATGAAGCCAGATGTTTTATTGCTTACTTACTGATTGAACGAATAATTCGTTCGGCACCACGCCGTGCTCCGGAAATGTTACGAGCAACTGGTCCTAAGCTGAGTTCAGCGAGAGCTCCCATAACGTAAAGATTTGGGGCCCATTCAAGGGTAGCATCATTTAATATCGGATAACCACAAGTGTGACAGTGTAAGAAAGCTGCGTTTTCCTCGTTTATCAACCAATTCATTCCGGGAGCACTCGTATGAAATCCCGTTGCCAAACGAATCGATTTTCCTTCCCAGGATTCACCGTCAGAAAAGACCAAAGTGATAAGCTGATTGTTAAAGGAAGTGGATTGCACTTCTGCTGTTTTTATTACCAGGCGCTGTTCAGATTCTGCTTTACGAAGGCGCACTCGTACTTCACCTGGCATAGAGCCGCGATGCCTTGCCTCTGAAATGAACTGACGCCGCTTTTGATAAGCTGCTTTTAAAAAAAGCCTCATCTTTTTTGGTCCAAGCCAAGCGGGGTCTGAGTCAAATTGAAATACTTGCAATGGATGACGAGTAAGCAGCGTTACCTTGCCTGGGTTGCTTTCGGTATATAATAATGCTGAGTGGGCAGCACTAATCCCTCCACCTGCAATTAAAAGTGGGGCAGAAGGGTTGGAATCCAAGTCTTCAAATTGATGTTTTATATTAGCCCCCTTCATTTTTAATTCCTCCGCCCACGCAGGCCAAACTGGTTGCTCTGAAAGCCCTATCGCAAGTACAACATGTTTCGTAAGGATTTTCCGACTCGATAATTTAATCTCCCAACCGTTTACCTTTTTTTCTATACCTTGAACTCGATCCTGTATCCAGGAATCCGCTACATGTAACGTTTCGAATAAATGCTCACAATGCATATTAAAAAGAGATAAGCTTGGGCGGCTATATGGCTGAACAAATGAAGTTTCATTTTTACCTCTTTTTGATTTCTCAAAAATTTCTAGGGCAAATGGGTTTGGATCTAAATGGTGAATAGATGGGGAACGTAAATAGGTCATGCCGATATTTGATGTACATCTTTTCCACATCGAAAGGGGATGCTGGTGAGGATCAATAATGGCAAGTTCACTTGTCTTTATATTCAACTTTTTTTGTAAATACGCTACCAAAGTCATTCCTTGTATTCCGCCACCGATAATCGTCCAATTAAACATTTATGTACCTCCTGAGTAACAAAGCGAAATCATTACGTTTTGTAAATTATACTCGAAAGATGTTTTTCATGCAATCAGCTAGAAATTTAAGAGGGACTATTAAAGGGAAAGGTGGGTTCATGGTCTGTAGTTCTTAAGGCTTGTTATAATGTTTTATTAAGACTGAAATGGTTGACAGGAAAGCTAACGTAGCTTTTCGACAATAGAAAAAGACTTCCGATATGGGAAGTCAAATCTTATACTAAATCATAGGCATTTAATAGAATGGGTTCTTTTTGAATATAGACCGTATAAATATAGTACAATGCCTCATGTTCGTTTTGTATATCTTGAATGATTTCTTCGTACGTCATTGATAAAAACCGATCTTGTTTTACCAATTTTTTAACTTTTTCCGGCTGAAAGCTCATCTCCGCAAGCCTCCTCGTAAAAACGTTTTCAATTTATTATATGGACCTCTATATAAGAAGGTTCATCATTTATTTTTTTATTTCCACGGAAATAGTTGCTTTTTGTAGATTATTGCGTAGTTAGTAGATATTAACAACTTACTGTCGGATGAAAGCATAGACAAGCTTATAATCAGAAGATACAATTAGAATATAGGACTATAATCTTGGATAAAAAGTCTAAAAATTCGGACTAATGGGGTGATGGGCTTGCCAAAAAGCATTCTTTCACGAGGGAAAACGATTGAAGAGGCGGTGCAGTTAGCATTGAATCTTCTTGGTGCCACTCAGGAGCAAGTAGAAGTTGAAGTAATTGAAAATAGTGGCAAGAGAATGTTTGGTTTGGGAGTAAAACCAGCTCTTGTTCGAGTTACACGAACGAAAATGGATGTTGATGAAGCAATTACAGCCGTCATTCAAGATTTTGAAGACGAGTTAATCGATATTATTGTCGACGAAGACGAGACTTCAACGATGAAGTTGGCAGATGTGAAAAAAAATGATTTAGCTGGACTTGCTTGGGTTAAGCATGGTGAAATATATTGTCAAAATAAAGAGTCACATTATCCTGTTATAGAAATAGGCGCTCATATGAAGGTCTACCGAAATGATATTGAAGTTACAGACCGTTGCATCGTTAAAGAAGATGATAAAATGGTCATCGAGCTTGATGAAGAAAGAGAGGAAACGGTTTGGTCCATTGAATTAGATCGTCATCATCGTTTTGCAACTCTACATGTGAAGCCTGGTTTTTATCGTCAATACCAATTAAAAGATCATCCACCTGCAACGAAGATAAAGCTAGAGACAGAGAGTCAAAGCTTTCCACTTTTACAATTGAAAAAAAATGATATTTTAGCCAAATTAGATGATTTAAATGTAACTTATGGAATAGATCAAGAGTTAATTGAAAGAGCATGTGCCTCCCTTGAAGAAGGGCATTATCAAATTGTTACAGGGAAGGAACCTGAAAAGGGTGAGCATGGCAAGGTATCTTTTCTTGTAGAGGTCGATGAAAAGAATTTAAAGCCGTTGGAACGTTCAGACGGCAGTGTAGATTTTCGTGAGACTAATTTTATCCCAACAATTGATGAAGGAACGGTTTTTGCTATTATTGAACCCCCTTTAAAAGGAAAGGATGGCAAAAGTATTTTAGGAGAGGTTCTTCCTGCTCAAGAAGCTGTTCCTATTATCGTGAGAACAGGTAAAGGTGCAATGTATCTTGAAGAAGATCATAAATTAATTGCCACTGTTTCAGGAAGACCTGAGGTTAAGCGGCAAGGTCGAATGATTAGGGCATCTGTCCTCCCGAAGTTTATTCATTCAGGGGATGTTAATATTGGAACTGGGAATATTCATTTTAGCGGAGACGTTGAAGTATTAGGAAATGTAGAAGAGAATATGCTCATTGATACAGATGGTGATGTCTGGATTAAAAAAAATGTAATGAATGCTAAAATCCAGTCGGGGAATTCGATTAAGATTGAGCAAAATGCTATTAATAGTAAACTTGAAGCAGGAAAAAGTAATATGATTGTTGCCAAATTAGGGCATAAGCTCGGAATGATTCAACAGGAGTTAATCATGATAACAAGTGCAATTAAACAAATTTACCAAGTAAATGCGTTTAAAAATGAAGAAACTAGTGATCCTGGACTTAGCTCAGTATTAAAAATATTGTTAGAGCAGAAGTTTAACAGCTTTAATCATCTTATTAAAGAGTTTGTGGAACAGGTGAAGAAACATCGCTCCTTATTAGATGATGAATGGGTAGGGCTATCGAACCGGTTCCGCTCAGGCTTTCTTTTGCTTCCTCCCGAAGGCTTCCGAGATATCGCTGACCTAGAAAAAATGAACCGTTTCGTGAAGCATGTATATGAAATAAGTATTTTACCACCTGAGCCTAATGCGAGTATTACGTGTTCTTACGCCTTAAACAGTGAAATATATTGTAGCGGAAATATTATGATTAAAGGAAAAGGGGCATATAACTCAAAGATTCATGCGGGTGGTGTATTAGAAATTGACGGTGTTTTCGTGACTGGAGACGCTTATGCTGGCCTCGGGGCTAAAATTAAAGTTACTGGCTCTAAAGCAGGGGTGAAAACAAAAATTCAAGTACCAGCAGACCAAGTGATTGAAATTGAGACGGCAATGGGGGATACGATTATTCAAATAGGGAATCGTAGCCATACTTTTGCCAAGGAAACTCATTATATAAAAGCTCGCTTAACAAAGGAGCATAAATTGCTTTTACATTAATACAATATAGGATAAGAGCGTTATGATTCTATCACTTAACTATCCTCATGCTGAGTAAAGAAACGCTTACTCAGCATGAAAGTAAAAAAATGATTGACTATAGTGGGAATTTTCCGTAAAATTCTCATAAACTAATAATACTGACTAGTCGGTTTTAACTATTCTTTCAGTGTATTGTTTAAGATAAGGGAGAGAACTACATGTCCAAGAAATCTACAAAAGAAAGAATCATTGAAAGCGCTCTCCTTCTTTTTGAAGAGAATGGTTTTCATGCAGTAACGGTTGATAAAATTGTTCAAGCGAGTGGGACATCAAAGGGTGGATTTTATCATAATTTCAAATCAAAGGATGAGCTACTTTACACGATCCATGATTCTTTTATAAACTATATCTTAGATAAAGCACAGGATGCTTATGAAAGGTATGAAAGTCCTGCTGAACGACTCTTTGAAGTAATTAAATCTTTTGTGATGATGTTTGAACTCTTCAGACCTCATGTTACTGTCTTTTATCAGGAGTCTTTGTATTTAAGTGAAGAATATTTTCATACGATAAAAATTAAGCGCCGACGTTATAAGGAAATTATGTTTCGGATTATTGAAGAAGGCGTTCTTTCTGGAGAGTTTCGAAAAGAAATTCCAATCCCAATTACATCAATGGCTATCTTTGGTATGACAAACTGGACGTATAAATGGTATAAAGATACCGGGAAATATTCTATTCAGGAAATTGCTCTTATATATGCTGATATTGTGATGCATGCAGTATTAACAAAAGAGGCATTACTTAAAGAAGAGTATCAAAAGTTTTTCTTACAGGAAAAAGTTGATTCATAAACAAATGGGGAGCTTGACAATAAGTCAAGTTATCCTCATCCCTATAAACAACCTCTTACAAACCACACTAATGAAAGCGTTATCAAATCATCTTCTGCCTATTCTTGCATTCTATTACCCTACTTTTAACCCTATTCTTAATTCAATAAATAGATTCACCATTGATTTGTTTCAAAGAATATAAGTTGGCCTCATTTTCATACATTTTATATGTAAAGAGAGGAGTACATTTATGGATATCTTTGATCACATTAATCAAATGGAAGTTCGTCGTGAACAGTTAAAACTAGGAGGTGGGCCAGACCGCATCCAAAATCAATATGAACGAGGAAAACATACGGCAAGAGAGCGTATTGATCTGCTAGTAGATGAAGGGAGCTTTGTTGAATTAAACCCGTTTATGGAAGGTTTAAAAGCTTCTGCTCCTGGCGAGGGAGTTGTGACAGGTTATGGGAAAATTGCTGGAAAGAGAATTTTTTTATATGCCCAGGATTTTACCGTTTTTGGAGGTGCGCTAGGGGAGGTTCATGCTAAAAAAATTGTTCATGTTATGAATTTGGCATTAAATACAAGAGCCCCCATCATTGGTCTTAGTGATTCAGGAGGGGCGAGAATTCAGGAAGGGGTCCTTTCTCTTGATGGTTACGGTCAGATTTTTTATCTAAATGCAATAGCTTCGGGTGTTATTCCACAAATCTCCGTTATTATGGGGCCGTGTGCAGGAGGGGCCGTTTATTCACCTGCGTTAACCGATTTTGTTTTCATGGTTGAACAAACAAGTCAGATGTATATTACAGGTCCAAAAGTGATCGAAAGCGTTACTGGGGAAAAAATCAACAGCGAACAGCTTGGTGGAGCAGAGGTCCACGCCTCAATTAGCGGGAATGCCCATTTTTTAGGAGCGTCTGAGAACAGTGTGTTAAAAGAGGTGCGTCGTCTAGTAAAATTTCTTCCTTCGAACTCTGAAGAGAAGGCATCTAAGGTAGGGCCGATGGAGGTAAAGGAAAGAGAGGAGCGGGTACATGAGTTACTTGATATTGTCCCGGAGGATGGGACAAAAATATATGATGTTCGTGATGTAATTATCAAAGTCGTTGATGATAAGGAGTTTATGGAGGTTCATTCGAAGTTTGCGAAAAATATTGTCGTTGGCTTTGGGAGAATGGAAGGAGAAACAGTTGGTTTTGTAGCAAATAATCCAAAAACATTAGCAGGAGGACTAGATATCCATTCCTCAGATAAATGTGCACGGTTTATTAGATTTTGTGATTGCTTTAATATACCGATCGTAACATTTGAGGATGTTAGTGGCTTCATTCCTGGTGTACAGCAGGAGCATAATGGGATTATCCGTCATGGTGCGAAAATCCTTTATGCATACTCGGAAGCAACTGTTCCGAAGATTACGGTTATTTTGCGGAAGGCATTTGGCGGTGCATATGTCGCATTAAATTCAAAAGCAATTGGCGCAGATTTAGTATATGCATGGCCACAAGCTGAGATTGCCGTTATGGGACCCGAAGGAGCAGCTACCATTATTTACGCAAAGGAACTAGCTAGTAGTAAGCACCCTGAAAAGGTAAGAGCTCAGAAGGTTGCAGAATATCGTAGCCGTTTTGCAAATCCATATATTGCAGCAGCTAATGGTATGGTCGACGACATTATAGATCCTAGAGATACGAGAAAAGCACTTATCGATGCGTTAGACATCCTCCGTTTTAAAAAGAAACAGCTACCACCAAAAAAACATGGGAATATGCCACTTTAATCCATGACAGTAGGAAGGGGGGAGCGGTACTTTACCGCGTCAAAATGGAAAAACCGAGGCAACGCCTTTTGACATTTTGTGAGTTTCCAGTCCCGACTTTTGAAGAGTGGCAGCAAGAAGCTTTGAAATCATTAGACGGGAATAGCATCGAGACATTATTGACAAAAAAGGCCGGAGGATTAGTGATTCAACCGCTTTATCAAAAACGATTTCAACAGCTGAATGAACAAATCCCTGGAGTGTATCCTTTTTTACGGGGAACGGATTCGAGGCGAAATCAATGGTTGATTAGTCAGAAGCTAAGTGCTAACTCGGCGAATAAAATAAATAAATTAGCTAAAAAATCATTCGGAAAGGGGCAGGATGTATATCATATAGATCCTTTAAAAAAGAATGTCATCAATCATATAAGGGACGTCCGAGAATTGTTTCGAGACATTCCATTAACAGCGAAGCCAATTCATTTCAACACGAGAGAGAAATTCTTACCGATTCTTGCTGCGATGATGTCGGTGGCTAAGGAAAGAGGAGAATCTATTAGTGCATTAAAAGGGATTGTTGCACAAGATCCTCTTCAGCAATTGGTGGAAATTGGGGTGGTAGACCGTTCATTTCCCATGCTTTATGATGAAATGGCAAAGGGGGTAAAGTGGGCATTAGAGCAAATACCACAAGTTAAAACCGTCCTAGTCCATAGTCATATCTATCACAACGGTGGTGCATCTCCTGTTGATGAGATTGCCTTTTCATTAGCTACTGGTGTTGAGTATGTGGCTGAGCTGATAAAGCGAGGTGTCACAGCAACTGATGCTGGTCGTTCCATTGTGTTTTCTATACCGGTAGGGACTGATTTTTTTGCAGAAATTGCCAAATTTCGTAGTGTTAGAGTACTTTGGGCAGCAATCATGAAGGAATTCGGAGCGACAGAAGAAGGACAAAAAATATTTATTCACGCAGAAGCGTCTAGTTTTACCCAAATGATGTCCGATCCCTATCTCAATATACTAAGGGGAACAACAGAGGCCTTTGCTGCTTTACTGGGTGGATCTAATAGTATTCATATTGAACCATTTGATAAAAAAGTGAAGAAAAAGACTAATTTTTCACAACGAATTGCTCGAAATACGTTATTAATATTGAGAGAAGAAGCACAATTTGGTCACGTCGTTGATCCGATAGGAGGGGCATGGTTTGTAGAAAGGTTAACAGAAGATATGGCGAGAGCTGCGTGGAGGCGATTTCAGAGCATTGAAAAGGAAGGGGGAATGTCAACTGCGCTCAAAAAAGGAATTCCGCAAGCATGGGTTGATGAAGAGTGGAAAAAAAAGCAGGCAGACATAGAACACCTTCGGCAAATTATCATTGGAACGAATCGGTATGTTACCGAAACAGAGCGAGAAGCTCATAGGCAGACGAATGCTCAAGTAGAGGAGCCAACATTGAATGTGGAGTTTCATGAAAGCATTGAAACATTCAATGAAGTGGAAGAAGCAGTCGAAAAGGGTATATACTTTTCAAAGCTTACGAAGTTATTACGACATTCTAGCTGTCAAACAACGATTACCCCGATCGCTTCTCGAAGTTGGGGACAGTCCTTTGATAGACTAATTGAGAAAAGTAGAACCTACGAAAAGAAAAACGGGAAGAAGCCACATGCTTCACTCCTCTTACTTGATGAAAAAGCTGAAATACAAAGTCGGTATGAATTTGTCCATGATTTACTGAGTGCAGGTGGATTTGAGGTTGTCATCAATCATAAGCATTCAGCTACTTTTATGCAGATGTCCAGCCACGTTTTAATTATATTGTGTGGTAAGAATGAAAGCTATAAATCATTTATAAAGGAAATGAAAGAAGCTTCACCATTGACTAAAGGTCGTAAAATCTATGTCACTGGTGCAACTGGCTCGTTAGTCAACCAATTAAAAGTAGTAGGGATTCAAGAGTCTATAACAAAATACTCCAATGCTGTTCAGTTATTATCGGAAATGCTCGAGTGGATTGAGGAGGGTAGTGATGAACGTACCTGATTTTTCAACAATTGCTTTTCCAAACCTAAAACAGCTTCAGACTCATTCTGTACATCCAAAAACGTATTACACTTGCAATGATATCACAGACTTAAAACATTTAGATTATCTTTCAGGAATGGTACCATTTTTTCGAGGTCCTTATCCTGCAATGTATAAACGAAAACCATGGACGATTAGGCAATATGCTGGCTTTTCGACTGCAGAAGAAAGTAACGCATTTTTTCTGCAGAATCTTGCTTCTGGGCAAAAAGGATTATCCATTGCTTTTGACTTAGCAACACATCGCGGCTATGACTCTGATCATCCACGTGTAGAAGCCGACGTAGGGAAAGCAGGAGTTGCTATTGATTCAGTTGAAGACATGAAGCGATTATTTGAGGGGATTCCATTAGATAAAATGTCGGTATCAATGACAATGAATGGAGCAGTCTTACCAATTATGGCCTTTTATATTGTGGCAGCAGAGGAGCAAGGGGTAAAAAGGGAACAGCTTCAGGGGACAATTCAAAATGATATATTAAAAGAGTATATCGTTCGAAATACGTATATTTACCCTCCTAAGGCATCGTTAAAACTGATAGCTGATATATTTAGATTTACATCAAAACAAATGCCGAAATTTAATTGTATTAGTGTTTCAGGCTATCATCTGCATGAAGCTGGTGCTACAGCGGACCTTGAATTAGCCTACACATTGGCAAATGGGCTGGAATATGTAAAAACCGGGCTTGATGCTGGGTTAGACATCGATTCGTTTGCACCTCGAATGTCATTTTTTTGGGCAATTGGAATGAATCATTTTATGGAGGTTGCAAAACTGCGTGCTGCTCGCCTTATGTGGGCTAGGCTAATGAAAGATTTTAACCCGAAAAACGATAAAAGTCTTGCTTTACGTACTCATTCACAAACGTCAGGCTGGAGTTTAAGTGCTCATGATCCGTTTAATAATGTTATCCGAACATGTATTGAAGCAATGGCAGCAGCATTTGGCCAAACGCAATCACTGCATACAAACGCTCTTGATGAAGCAATGGCACTGCCTTCCGATTTCTCTGCAAGAATTGCTAGGAATACGCAGTTATTCTTACAGCATGAAACGGGAATAACCGATGTTGTTGATCCTTTAGGAGGCTCCTATTATCTAGAAGTGTTAACCGAGCAATTAATTGAAAAGGCAGCTGGACATCTTGAGGAAATTGAGGCACTAGGTGGGATGGCAAAGGCTGTAGAGCTTGGACTACCGAAACGACGCATTGAAGAAGCTGCCGCAAGAAGACAGGCTCAGATTGATTCAACACGAGAAAGAATAGTTGGAGTAAACTGTTACCAGCATGAAAGTGAAGAAGAACCGTTGGACATTTTACAAATTCATCCAACCAAAGTAAAGGAAGCACAAATCACACGTTTGCAGCAGCTTAAAGAGAGGCGAGACTTTAAAAAAGTAGAGTCAGCATTATTAACACTCACAAATGCTGCAGAACAAAATAAAGGAAACTTACTTGATTATGCTATAGAAGCAGCAAGATGTCGTGCTACACTAGGTGAAATTACTACTGCCTACGAGAAAGTGGTTGGTCGTTTTAAGGCTAATAATCAATCGATAATGGGGGTTTACTCATCGGAATTTAAGGAACAGCTGGCGATTAAAAGCATTAAACAATTAACTCAGTCATTTACTGAACAGGAAGGTCGACGTCCAAGAATAATGATTGCAAAGTTAGGTCAGGATGGGCATGATCGTGGGGCAAAGGTAGTTGCTACGGCGTTTGCTGATTTCGGTTTTGATGTAGATATTGGCCCATTGTTTCAAACGCCTAAAGAAGCTGTATTACAAGCGGTTGAAAACGATGTCCATATATTAGGGATCAGCTCGTTAGCGGCAGGACATAAAACCTTGCTTCCACAAGTGATAGGTGAACTGAAAAATAGCGGGAGGGAAGATATCCTTGTAGTTGTTGGCGGTGTTATTCCGAAACAGGACTATACTTGGCTGCATGAACATGGCGCAAGCGCTATTTTTGGACCGGGAACGGTCATTCCTGATGCCGCCAAAACTATTTTAGAAGAACTAGGAAAAAGGTTGTTCTAAGAGTAATAACGAATAAATAGAAAAATTATTAGCAGTGAGAAAGATTTCTCCTTTTCTTAAAAAAGTGGGAGGATGAATGATGGAGTATCCTCGTCGAAAACAGCTGACAGTAGACGATTATGTTCAAGGTGTTTTAAATAAAGAGCGTGTAATTTTGGCACAAGCGATTACCTTAATTGAAAGTGGCGCGGCACATCATCGCATGATAGCTGAGCACGTTTTATCGGAACTTATGCCTTATACAGGTCAATCAATTCGTATTGGGATAACAGGGGCGCCAGGTGTTGGAAAAAGCTCACTAATTGAAAGGCTAGGACTTTATTTATGTGAAAAAGGCTATAAGGTAGCCGTTCTAGCAATAGACCCATCTAGCACGGTTAACTATGGAAGTATCCTTGGAGATAAAACAAGAATGGAAGAACTTGTGAAGCACCCAAATTCTTATATTCGACCGACTGCATCACGAGGAGCTTTAGGCGGAGTTGCAAGAAAAACGAGAGAATCAATGTATGTATGCGAGGCAGCTGGTTATCAAATCGTCATAATCGAAACAGTTGGGGTCGGTCAAAGTGAAGTAATGGTTGAGGCGTTGGTTGACTTTTTAATTCTACTAATGATAACTGGAGCTGGTGATGATCTACAGAACTTAAAGAAGGGGATTATAGAATTAGCCGACATGGTAGCTGTCACTAAGGCTGATGGTGAAAATATAGAAAGAGCGGTACAATTGACAGAGCATGTAAACGAAACGCTAAAGCTATCGATAAGTAAAGGGAAAAATGCGAAAGCACTTGCTGTTTCTGCATTAACTGGTGAAGGAATCACGGAGCTTTGGGATACGATAAAACATAATATTGAGAGCCTAAAACGAACAAATCAGTTCGCTTCTAAACGGAAAGAACAATGGATTAAATGGTTAAATGAATTAATAGAAATAGAGTTACTTTCACGATTTTACGAAGATGAGAAAGTAAAAAAACTACTGCCTAACGCTTATAACGATATAAAATCGGAAAAAAAGACAGTAATAGAGGCTGCCAGTACATTACTGAAAGAGTATGAACGACGACAACAAGGCGAATGATAGGAGGGCACTGAAAAAGGGGGCTTTTCCCTTTTTCAATTGCTTCAATGATAGAGCTTATTTTCACATTCTCTTGTAGATAGTTGTCTTTTATGTAGGTGACCGGGATGAGGTTTTTCGCCTTTTTGTTCACCTACTTTTCTTTTATTGACAGTAATCAGATATTCCCTTACACTTAATTGAGAATGAATATCGTTTTCTGTTTAGGTTGAGACAAAAGGTAAAATAGGAGGATGTTAAAGGTGCAACAAACTATCTCTGTTCAATCATTGTCACTTGGTTATGGGGAATCATTAATAATTAAGGAACTAGACTTAGACATTCCAAAAGGTGAGATCACTGTTTTTGTCGGTGCAAATGGATGTGGAAAGTCAACGTTATTACGTTCAGTTGCTCGCCTCTTAAAACCAGTCTCTGGTGCAGTTTTATTAGAAGGAAAAGAAATTTCAAGTATGAATTCAAGAACAATGGCAAAAAAACTTGCGATTTTACCACAGTCACCAGTATCTCCGGAAGGGCTAACCGTTCATCAGCTTGTGAAGCACGGACGTTATCCGCATCAATCTTGGCTAAAGCAGTGGTCGAGAGAAGATGAAAAAAAAGTGAATCAAGCTATTCAATCTACAGGACTAGCAGATTTGCAAAATCATCCTGTTAATCAATTATCTGGCGGACAGCGTCAGCGGGCATGGATTGCGATGACGTTAGCACAAGATACGGATGTATTGCTTTTAGATGAGCCAACCACATATTTAGATATGACTCATCAGATTGAAATATTAGATTTATTGTTTGAATTAAACGACCAAGAGCAACGGACGATAGTAATGGTATTACATGATTTAAACCTAGCTTGTCGATATGCTCATAACATTGTTGCGATTAAAGATGGAAAGGTGTTTGCACAAGGGAAGCCTGAGGAGGTTATCAATTGTAATATGGTAAAAGATGTGTTTGATATGGAATGTCAGGTGTCCACCGACCCACTTTTTGGCACACCACTTTGTATTCCTCATGGAAAAGGGCGCTGTTTAATAACAAAGCGAGAGGCTTTAACGGTTGGTTAAATAGAAGGGTGCTTCCGAGGAGTTCTTTGTCCTTGAAAGCACCCTTTATTCGACCACTTATAAATGCTCGTATTATTTTAAATTTTTACAAGTAAATCCTTGTCTTTTTACCATATCTGCAATGGAGTTATAATAAGGCTTTTCATAAAAGCTAGAAATGCGCTCAGACCAGGAAGCTGCTTGCCCCGTTTTCTCCTTCGTGTATGTAGTCATCGTTTGATCATATTCAGTGAGAAGCGCTCCCACGTTCTGCTGATAGCTCTCTTGATGGTGAATCAATTCTTTTGGCATACGTGGCTTTTGACCAGGATCATGCTCAGGATATCCGAGGCAAAGTCCAGCAATAGGAATCACGTATTTGGGCAGGTTAAGCAGCTCAATTACTTCTAGTGGATTACGACGAATCCCACCAATTGGAACCGTACCTAGACCGAAGGATTCCGCTGCAGTGATGGCATTGGCCATTGCGAGACCTACGTCAGTTGCCCCAACTAAAAGCGCATCAATATCCTCTAATGCTTGAAGCTGTTTTCCTTGAGTTTCACCAGCAAGAGAGGCTCTATAAAAGTCTGCACAAAAAACGAGAAACACAGGAGCTTGTGCAACATGTGCTTGGTTACCGACAAGCTCGGTTAATTTTGCTTTTTTGTCCTCCTCTTTAACAGATATGATTGTTACTTGCTGGCCGTGGATCCAGGAAGGAGCCCATTGTGCAGATTCGATAATCGCATCTAATTCGTTATGTGATACTGGCTTATTTTGATAAGCACGGTAAGAGCGGTGTTGTTTGATTGTACGAATTGTTTCATTCATATTATAACACTCCCTTCATCATGAACATTAAAACATAGAAATGCTAATATCCCAAATCATTTGAATTCAAACTAAAAAGGATAGAACTGGTTTCATAACCGGTTCTATCCTGAAGGCACTGAAAAAGGTAAAAACCAGATGCCACTGAAAAATTACTTCTTGTAACTCAAAGAAGAAGTAATGGCTTCGCACGTTGCACGCCTTGCTACGAAAAAACCACTCGTAGCAAGGCGTGCAAAATCGGGCAACGGCTCCGCACATTACTTTGTCCTTTTAGATTAGCTGTTTCAATGAAAGCGAAGCAATTGGGACTGAATAGAGGTTTGATTGATGAGTTTTTGGATCAAAATAAGCAATCAATAACTCATCACGCTCGAGCATCTTCCCTTCGTTCAAATACGTATCTAGAGAGAACGGGATGACTTCAATCATCGTATGCTTATGAAGCTCCTTCTCTGACAAATTTAGGGCAGCAAATTGAGTAGAAACCGTCATTGCTTGTTCAGTAATGGCCTGTAAGTAACTTGTTTGCTTCTCCTTGGTTAAAGAGAAGCTCCACCATGTTTTGCGCGGTTTGTGCTTGTGATTTCGGAAATAATCAACCATCATTAAGCCTTTGATTAGGTGGAGGTTCGAACGGTTTTGAGCTTGTAAAAACTGATACAACCGTGTAAATAAATCTTCAAGCTGGTGACCGATTCTTGCCCAACCTTGCGAATCCCAGTAATCACCAAATTCTTGAAAGAAATCAAACGGTGAAGAGAATTCATGCTCAACTAAATATTCGATCGTCGCGTCCATTCGATGATCGTTCCAGTATTTTTCGAGTACATCTTCTACACGTTTAATCCGCACAATTTCCGCAAATGAAAGCACATTATTTTTTAATATTTCATACGGTGAGTGATTCATATATACATAATCGTGGTCAGCAGCTCGAAGTCTTAAGCCTGTCCCACGCAGCATTTTTAAGAACCCTAGCTGGAGCTCTTCAGGTCGCATTGCAAAAACATCATTAAACGTATTCCGAAATGACTGATAGTCTTCTTCAGGTAAACCAGCAATTAAATCTAAATGCTGGTCAATTTTCCCACCATCTTTTACCATTGTTACTGTACGTTTTAGTTTTTCGAAGTTTTGGCGGCGGTGGACTAGCTCGTTGACAGCATCATTGGTTGATTGAACACCAATTTCAAATCGGAAAATACCAGCAGGAGCGTTCTCATTTAAATAAGATAACACCTCAGGTCTCATAATATCGGCAGTGATTTCGAATTGAAAAACACAGCCTTGATGATTCTCAATCAAAAACTTGAAAATTTCCAGTGCGTAATCACGTTTAATGTTAAAGGTCCGGTCAACGAATTTTATAAGTTTAGCACCGCTTTCGATCAAGTAAAGAAGATCGGACTTTACCCGCTCGATATCTACATAACGAACACCAACTTCAATGGAAGATAAACAAAACTGACAGCTATACGGACAGCCGCGACTTGTTTCAAAATAGGTAACCCGCTTCTTTAAACCATCAAGATCTTCTGGAAAGCGATAGGGTGTTGGGATATCATCAAGCTTCAACTTTGGTCGTGGAGCGGTCATGATTACCTCTTCACCCTTACGATAAGCAAGTCCGAACACCATATGGTACTTTTGTGTTGTACTGATTTCTTCTAATAGTTGTTTAAAGGTTTCCTCACCTTCGCCTACAACAATAAAATCTACATCATTAAGGGTTTGTAACCATTCTTTTGTATCGTAAGACACTTCAGGTCCACCTAATACAACCTTTGTTTCTGGCATGACTTTTTTGACCATTTCAATCACTTTTATCGTTTCTTCGATGTTCCAGATATAACAGCTAAAGCCAACAACATCAGGTTTGCGTTCAAATAAGTCAGAAACGATATTCATAACAGGGTCTTTAATCGTATATTCAACCATTTCTATTGGGAAATCTGGCTCTGCATAAGCCTTTAAACAGCGTAAGGCTAGACAGGTATGAATGTATTTTGCATTTAACGTCGTCACGACGGTTTTCATGGCTTAATCCCTCAATTCTCTTCTTTCCTATCGTACTGTATGATACCATAACTTAGAGTACGTAGAAACGATCATCCTATTAGAAGTATTTTCATCTTTAGTATGGACTAGACTTAAAAGAGAAAAACATTTACAAGGCCGATCAAATATGGAAAGAAAAAAAGGTGTGGAGGAGAAATGACAATCATTTTAGAGACATGGTTATTCGAAACTCTATTAATTTTATGCATGCTAGCACTTATTTTCGCGAGTAGTGTGCTTTTAAGTAAATGGCTTCGAAAAAAGGAAAAAGAGCCGAGGAAAAAGCTAGAAAATATTGTGGCGTTTGGATTAACGCTTCTAGCTGGAACGGTGTATTTTGCATTACATGAACAATGGATTTCAACCGCATATCATGGAGATATTATTATTTCTGAAAAAACGGCAAGAGTAGTTGAGCATAAATCTGTACGCTACGTTTCAAATGAGCGACCGATTCATTTATTAGAGCTGTACACGTATGGGTTTCCTTATAAGCTCTCAATCGAAAATGAACAAACAATAAGCATAAAGATTGATGATTATCATTCCTTCTATAAAGAGGTGCATGATAGTACGTTTCATGCAGATAATGGTATGTTTGATTTTCAGGCGTACGTCGTTCAAGAGCTTGGGCCGACGATAACCGAGGTATTTATGAGAAGTGAAAAAGGACAAGAGTTAGACGGGGATAGTGTGTTATCAGACTTAAAAGAAGCCTTGCCTTTTTATGAGTTTGAATTATATTAGAAGATAGGACACATAATGGAGTATTCAGCTAAAGTCGTCTCATGATTTTAGCTGTTTTATTATATGAAATGGTTATTTAAATTTTAAAAGGTGAGGGGAAGCGCTTGTTTAGACATATTCAAGGAAATGCAAGAGCATGCATGCTTGTTGAACCATTATTTATCATCCCGTATAGCTTATTTATGACATACGCATCCGTGTATATGTTTATGCTTGGTCTAAATGAAATGCAAATTGGGTTCATTACGAGTATTGGGCTTATTGTCCAAATAGTTTCCTCATTTTTAAGCGGATTTTTAACAGACTGGTTAGGAAGGAAAAATGCATTGCTTGTTTTTGACTTATTCAGTTGGTCAGTTGCGACACTTCTGTGGTCAATTTCGCAAAACTTTTGGTTCTTTCTCTTTGCCGCCATTATTAATGGCTTTCAAAAAATACCGCATACAGCTTGGACTTGTTTAATTGTAGAAGATACCGAACCGAAAAAACGCTCTGCTGTGTTTACCGTTCTTCAGTTTATAACAGTAGTTGGTGGATTATTTGCCCCTCTGGCAGGATTACTTGTAAGTCAAATGTCACTTATTCCAGCCATGAGAGTTATGTACGCGATTGCTTTTATTAGTATGACGACAATGTTTATTATTAGACACTTTACAACGGTTGAAAGTGAAATAGGTATCAGAAAACGGAAGAACTCCGGCCAATTAAATATAGGTGAAGAATGGAAGCGATATATTGAACTCGCTAAAAGCATCATAGAGAATAAACAATTAATGATTATCTTCATGGTATACATCTTGTTTCAATTTCAACTCGTCTTACAAAACACGTATTTATCCATTTACTTAGTCGATGTACTAGCTTTCAGGGATTCTACTATTGCATTATTTCCCGCTATCTCTTCCATTTGTATGCTTGTATTATTAATCGTTGTTATTCCGAAATTTAAAGAAGAACGACAGCATCAATATATGATAGTCGGTTTCGTCTGTTCAATACTGGCGTTGATTTTATTACTCTTTGCTCAACAAGGCGGACTTCCAACGGTAATTATAAGCACAATCCTACTTGCTACGGGGCTATTACTATCAAACCCATATTTAGAAACGGCTGTAGCGAATGCAATTGAAGATGACAATCGTGCAAATATGTTTTCAATCCTTCAAGTTTTTTTACTGCTTTTTATTTCTCCTGCTGGGATTATTGGTGGAATAACGTACAAACTCGATCCAAAAATACCATTTCTATTAATGGTAATTGCTTTAGCGTTTAGCACTTTCTTAATTTACAAGCTAATAAAGCAATCAAAAAATATAAACAAAGCGGCACTTCCTTTTTAAGTACACTGTAGTTATTTTTAAAAATAGTGATATAATATTGTCTGCTATGACGAATAAAGGAATGCAGGAGGGTTTTAGATGAAAAGCGTGTTCATTTTTATTGCAATGCTCCTACCATTAGTTGCATGTGGTACACAATCTGAAAACGAACAAGTTGGAGAACAACAGAATCCTACTAGTGAACAAACAGATTTTCCTAGCTCTGATGAGAATCCAATTGTGACGATAACAATGGAAAATGGCGGGGAAATTGTCCTTGAGCTGTTCCCAGAAGTCGCACCTAATACGGTCGCAAACTTTATCTCACTCGTTGAGAAAGGTTTTTATGATAACTTGATTTTTCACCGTGTGATTCCTGAATTTATGATTCAAGGTGGTGATCCATCTGGGAATGGTACAGGCGGCCCTGGTTATTCTATTAAGGGAGAATTTACGTCAAACGGCTTTGAGAATTGGTTAACACATGAGCGTGGAGTGCTATCTATGGCTCGTTCAATGTCTCCGGATTCTGCTGGTTCACAATTTTTTATTATGGTTGAAGGCTCACCACATCTTGATGGCGAATATGCTGCATTTGGGCGTGTTGTAGAAGGGATGGACGTTGTTGATGCTATTGTTTCGGTAGAACGAGATAGTCAAGATAAACCGTTAGAGGATCAACGTATCGATACTGTCACTGTGGATACGAAGGGTATTGATTATCCAGAACCAGAAACGTTGCAATAGGTTAAAGCTTGTTGAAGGTCTTTGATGACGTCAACAAGCTTTCTTCATGTTTAGAGAATTAAATTGCTAACTTTTTTTAATAAGCAAATAACAGTCTAATAAGAGGAAACAATGGAGAAAATAAAGAGGTACTTAAATATTTAATGGAGGAGGCAACCAAATGGAATCGCTATTAAAAGTAGGCGACATGGCGCCAGACTTTTCATTGTCCTCAACACTTAAAGAAAAAATTTCGTTAACGGATTACCGAGGAAAAAAAAATGTCGTTGTTGCGTTCTATCCACTTGATTTTACACCTGGTTGAATTAAAGAAATCACCTCTTGGAAAGAGGATTATACACGCTTCGAAAAGTTAGATGCCGAAGTGCTAGCGATAAGTGTTGACCATATTTATGCTCATAATGTATTTGCGGCTAGTCTAGGTACATTGCCGTATCCATTACTCTCTGATTGGCATAAACAAACAGTGAAAAAATACAAAGTATTTAATCAAGAAAGTGAAACAGCGATTCGTTCTGTCTTTGTCGTTGATAAAGCTGGGAGTATACAATTCAGTAATACATCGTTTGATGCTAAAAAGAAAGAAGATTATGAAGAGGTTTTTTCTGAGCTTAAGAAGCTACAATTAAACTAATATTGGAGAGAAAGCAATGTGTGAAGTCGCTACATCTTTTAAAGCCTTATGAGGAGCAGTTTTCTCCTCATAAGGTGCGTAGCGAATTGACTTTGCTTCATTGAGTTTTAGATACGGTTTTTTTTGCTGAAAAACTTCATGAGTAGTACGGTGTGTTTTCTATAAATATAAAATTGATTGAATAAATATACATAGAGTGATATGATGCTCTTAAGTAATTTGGAAATAGAAAGGATGCTATTTGATGAAGTTAATCCTCGAAACTACAAATCTTGAAGAGTATTTAAAGGAGTCTAGTGTTGTTAATTATCACCACCCGCTTATTCAGGAAAAGGCAAAGCAATTATTTCATAATGAGCAGTCTGATATTGAAAAAGTAAGGCTTGCTTTTGAATTTGTACGTGACGAAATAGCTCATTCATGGGACATCCAAAGTTCCAGAATAACCTGTAAGGCCTCTGATGTTCTTCAATTTAGTGAGGGTATTTGTTATGCTAAATCGAATTTATTAGCAGCACTGCTCCGTTCCGTAGATATTCCAACAGGTTTTTGTTATCAAAGGCTGATGATTTTTGACAGCCCAGATAAAGGTTATGCGCTTCATGCCTTTAATGGAGTTTACCTCGCCTCTCACTCGTGTTGGGTTCGAATTGATGCTCGTGGGAATAAGCAAGGCGTAGAAGCCGAATTTCTAATCAAGCATGAAAAACTAGCATTTACAATTCATCCAGAATTAAATGAAAAAGATTATCCAATTATTTTTGCAACTCCTCATCCCAAAACGATAGATGTTTTACAAAAGAATCTCCATGCACTGGAAATGTATAAACATCATTTACCAGATGAGTTGTAGGTCTTATGATAATGACAACCTTAAAGAGATATCGTTTCCAGTTGTTATTAGTGATTGTTGGATTCATCTTTCTTTCGGCAGCATTTGTTAGTTATCGAATATGGTCTTTCGGTCTTCAGGATTACACCGCTAAAGCTGATGCTGCTATCGTTTTAGGTGCGGCTGTGTGGGGAGACGAGCCATCTCCGGTGTTTAAGGAAAGAATCAACCATGCCATCTCTCTCTATCAAAATGGGTACGTAGATTTTATCATTTTTACTGGAGGCAGAGGAAATGAAGACGAACAGGCTGAATCGGAAGTAGCTGCATCATATGCGGTATCATATGGAGTGCCAGAGGAAAATATTTTTATTGAGACCGTTTCACGAATTACGGAGGAAAACCTTAGCTATGCTCATGAGATTGTTAAGGTGCAAGGCTTTAAGAAACTCTTAATTGTTAGTGATCCGCTACATATGAAGAGAGCGATAATGATCGCTAAGCACGAAGGAATGACGGTTTTATCATCACCAACGAGAAGCTCGGTATATCAAAGTTTTCAAGTGAAATTCCAATTTTTAATGAGAGAAACTTTTTTTTATATTGGCTATTTGTTTACTAAGCCTTTTCGCTAGTATCTACTATTTTAAGAACGATTCTAAAAAAAGGAAGAATTTCGTAGAAAAATATATTACAATGAGAGAATAATTTAATAATGTGCTTTATGGTGCTAGTTGAACAAACAACTGCTTAAAAGGGAAACTCGGTGTAAATCCGATACGGACCCGCCACTGTGATGCGGACATCTTTTTTTAATCCACTAGCTATTTAGCTGGGAAGGGGAAAGAGATGAATGATGCTAAGTCAGGAGACCTGCCATAAAGGGCAACACTGTGTAAACCTACGGGAGTATAGGGAGTGTTACGTAAGAGTGTACCATTTGTACGTAATGCATCTTTCTACATGTAGAAGGATGTTTTTTATTTTTAGAATGGGAGGAATAAAAGGTGGAATTAGGTTTATTGTCAATATTAGGAATTGGGTTCATTCTTGGGATAAAGCATGCGATCGAACCAGATCATGTTATCGCTGTATCTACGATTGCAAGCCAAAGCAAGAAGTTATTTAAATCCTCTTTGGCAGGGGTATTTTGGGGCCTTGGTCATACGTTAACTCTGTTTATCATTGGTATGGTTATTATTTTGATGAAAGGAACCATATCGGATGCTTGGGCAATGTCATTAGAATTTTTGGTAGGTATGATGCTCGTTTATTTCGGGTATGTTGCCATGACATCGTATCAAAAGGCTAAACGTAAGCAAGGAGAAATAATAAATCATAAAGGCTTCTATTTGAAGTCAATGTTTATCGGACTGATTCATGGACTCGCAGGAAGTGCTGCAATGGTTTTATTAACAATGAGTACAGTTGAAAGTTTACTAGAGGGTGCCCTTTATATTCTAATTTTCGGAGTGGGTACGGTTATTGGAATGCTTGTATTCACAACGATTTTAGGGATTCCATTTGTACTTAGCCAGAACAAACTTGTTATCAACAGAGTGTTGACTCAAGTGACTGGCTTCATTAGCTTAGTTTTTGGGGTGTATTATATGTATAACCTCGGAATTACTGAAGGGTTATTTAAAATGTGGATGCAATAAAAAGAAAGGCCTTCGTTCTTTAAGCGAAGGCCTTTCTTTTCAAGGAGTGTACAGTTATTTAAGGTTGACAGGAATCGTTAAAGGAAATTCCCATATGTTTTCTTGTAAGCGAAGTCTAGTAATTTGTAACGTGATCGCCTCAGGCAACGCTTGAGCAAATTCATAGGTTGCATAGAGCTCGTTTGTTTCTTCATTATAGTCAGTAGAGCGAAAGAAAGGATAAATTTGTTCTTTGTCTTGAATTAATGAGACATCTAAGCCTTTAATTTCGTGAACATCATGAGCACGAAAGGCTAATGTTTTTTTATTTATTTTAACGTCGTTGATGTAGAAGTCATTATTCATAATATTGGTGTCTCCATCCTTTAGATTCGAAAAAAGAATAGAGCGAGTATAATAATCAGGTCGAACGAAAACATGAATATCAAGAGTATCAATATCTTTAGGTGGGGAGGGACTAAAAAATTGTTTAATTAACACCGTTCTATCCTCTAAAGGTTGGTTGTTTATATCAGTAGATAGGATTTCTGAATGCTTTGTTTCATATGATCTTGATTGTTCATCATAAAGAGTACGTTGCAGTGTATAAGAAAAATCATCAGTCTTATAATCTAAAAGAGATTTCGCCTCAATATAAACAAAAAAGCCTTCTTCACCATTCCATTCGCCTTTCTCCATTCCAGTGAAGGAAACATGAATGTGGCTATTATAGGCTTCAATAGCGTCGACTTGCTCAGATTTAAGTGTATCTGGTCCACAACTAGAAAGGATTGATAACACGCCAAGCAATAAAAGCCATCTAGAACACTTCAACCATGCTCACCTCGAAAATCGACATTTTTTTTATTTTACCATGACAGCTTGCTTACTCCTATAAAAACTTTGATGTGTAAAATAGAAGAGGCTGTACCAGGAGGGCAGTGAAAAAGGGGGTCCCTTTTTCACTGCCCTTTAAGTAATGTGCGGAGCCGTTGCCTGGTTTTGAAAGCCCTGCTATGAGTAGTTTTCTCATAGCAGGGCGCGCAACGTGGGAAGTATTACTTCTTCTTTGAGTTTCAAGAAGTAGTTTTTCAGTGGCCTTTGTACCAGGAGGGTGTTTTTTAACCTTTTGGTACAGCCGGCAGTGAGCGTAGTCGCTACATCTACGTTCTTATCGTAAGGGGCGTAGTGAATTGTACGCTTTAAGCTATTGAGACAGCCCCTATTAAGGTTCTTATGTTGTAACCTTGACGCGTTTCTTTTGCGGTACGTCAGGCATCTCATTTACAGATACTACTTCATCCGTTTTTTTCGTTGGTGGTGTCCAGTATTGCTCATTACCCGGTAAGTCATCAAACCAAGCAGCGTCCTCAGGACAATCAAGGACCATAAATTTACCATACTCATTATCACGAGATTGATGATACTTCAAGTAAGCTTTTCCATTTTCAATAGCCAGAATCTCAATTTTTCCAGATGTATGGCTCATAGAGAGACGAACCCGTTTTCCAAGACCTGAAGTTCTTGCTTTTGCTTGCTCAACAAGTTGGTACGCTTCCTTTAAACTAAGTACAAAGTCATTATTCCCAGCAACAGGTCGATTAATAAAGAAATAGTAAGGCGTGACACCAGCCCAAGAAAGCTTATCAAGTAGACTTCCGAGAACTTCAGGGTCGGCATTAATCCCTTTTAAAACAGGTGTTTGATTAACAACAATGGCTCCAGCATCATGCAATGCTTTGAATGCCTTTTTGGCTTCATCGGTAATCTCAACTGGATGATTTATGTGGGCCATAATATAAATTCGATTATCAGGAGTAGAATACTCTTTAATCAAATCAAGTAAGGCCTCATCCTCATAAATACGCATAGGGTTAAAAACGGGCATTTTCGAGCCTATGCGAATAATTTTCACATGGTCGATGGCTCGTAGTCTTTCAATAATCATCCGAAGCTTCTTTGTTGCAAGGATGAGAGGGTCACCACCTGTTAGGAGGACATTGTTGATTTCCGGAGTGTTTGCAATGTATTCAATCCCAGGATCAACATCTGACATTGCTTCCTTTACATCGTTTCTAAATAGTCGCTTTCGGAAGCAATAACGACAATAGGCTCCACAAACCTCTGAACAGATTAGTAAAGCAGTCGTTTTATACTTATGCTGACAGCCAGGGACAACATAGTTTGTATCTTCATCGGAAGCATCCCAACGACCATATTCAGCTAATTCACCTTCATTAGGGATTACTAATTTACGTATTGGGTCGTTCGGATTATTCCAATCAATTAAATTTAAATAGTATTCATTGACACGGAATACAAATTTCTCAGTTATTTGTTTTAATTTCTCTCTTTCTTCTTCTGGTATTTGCTCAATCTTATCGAGATTCATGACATATTTAGGTTGAGCCATCCTTCATCACCATCCTATTTGCTTATTTTTTCTACCACTAGAATTATAGCAAGTAGTTTCGATTATAGTCAAAAAAGAAAGAAAAATTGAATAATTAATAGAATATGAAAGGAATCCTTCAAAAATCTCTTATAATAAGTTGTATTTGATTGTTGACATTTCAGACTTTTTGTAAAATGAAACGAATCTTTCATTTGAGCAGTACCTTAATTGGATTCGCCTTCAGTTTCATGTAGTATAAAGAGATAGAATAAAGAATGAAATGTTTAAAAAGGTAAGGTGAGGTTGAACAAAGAGGGGGAGAGCATGCTTCATTATGACATTTATAAACGAATAGCAGAGGCACAAGAAGAAATGAGTAAATCTCAAAAGAAAATAGCAAACTACTTAATTGCTCATCCGGATACAGCACCGTTTTTAACAGCTTCAAAATTGGCAAAATACGCAAAGGTCGGCGAGGCAACGGTTGTTCGATTTGCGGTATTCCTTGGATATAAAGGCTATCCCGATTTACAGCGCCACTTACAAGAGGCGTTACAACGAAAAATGACTGCTGCAGAAGTGTTTGCAAGAACAACCGATAAAACAGATACACCACAGCATACATTAAATGAAATTATTTCAGATGACCTTCAAAATCTTAAATCAACATTAATGCAGGTTGACCCCATAGTGTTTCAAAATGCTGTAAACGATATCGTTCAAGCTAAACGAATCTATATTATCGCTTATCGAAGTGCAGCAAGTTTAGGGATGTTCCTTAGCTTTTATTTAGACTTAGTCCTGCAAAACACTGAACTTATCGAGCATGCTGATGGAGTTTCTGAGCACCTTCTTGATATAAGTGAAGAGGATTTAGTCATCGGATTTGGATTCTCGCGCTATACAAAACGAACGGTCGAAGTATTAAAATATGTAAAACAACGACAAGCAAAAACCTTGGTCGTCACAGACCATATTATGTCACCACTTGTCCCGTATGGAGATAGAGTGCTCCACGCACCAACTGAGATAAATTCATTTATTGACTCCTTTACAGCTCCGCTAAGCATCGTAAACGCCATAATCACCGCAGTAACCCGATCCGAACACACAAAAGTAGAAAAACGCCTTAAAGGCCTCGAAGAACTATGGGGCACCTTTGACGTCTTTCATGAATAAGGGCCACGAAACAAGGTCGGTTTGAGGAGGGCACTGAAAAAAGGGAAACCCACCCTTTTTCAGTGCCCTCCTCATAGCAGGCTTTTAAAAAGATGGCAACGGCTCCGCACATTGCTTCAATACCCTCGGTTTGTGACCTTGTTTGTTGGCCCTAGGAGGCTAATCCTGATTCGTTCTTAGACTGCTTTTCGCGTAAATATTGAATGATAACTATAATGACGAAAACAGCCAAACCTGTTAGAGAGATAAACAAATTATTAGGGTAAATTAAAGCTAACCCCGATGCGAATAAGAGAGCTCGCTCAATAATGGTTGGTTTTACAACAAAATAATTAATTAACGAGCCACTAACAGCCATCATTCCTAATAATGCTGTCACAATTGCAGGGACAAGCGTAGCGACGGTCCAATCCTGTAATAAAAGAACAGGATTCGATACAAAGGCATACGGAATAATAAATGCTGCAATGGCAAGCTTAAAGGCTGTCACACCGGCTTTCATCGGGTTCGCCTTGGCTATTCCAGAGCCAGCATATGCGGCCAGACAAACAGGTGGTGTGATATCTGCCACAATCCCAAAGTAAAATACAAAGAAATGTGCGGCAATCATTGGAACATCAAAGGCGACTAATGCAGGAGCAGCCATTGAAGCGGTAACAACATAGTTTGCAGTTGTTGGTAACCCCATTCCAAGTAATATACATGCAATCATTGTAAAGAATAGAACGAGGAAGAAAACACCGCCAGCAAGATCAATAATTCCACCAGCAATTTTTCCCCCTAATCCAGTCATCGTTACAATACCGGCAATGATACCAGCAGTAGCACATGCTGCAATTACTGGGAGAGCGACACGAGCACCTTGCTCAAGTGCATCTATGAAATTTCTTAAGCTCATTCTCGTATCTTTACGGAACATACTAACTAGAACAGCTGCCCCAATGCCGAAAAGCGCCGCTCTTGTAGGTGTGTAGCCAAGATAAAGCATCACAATAATGGTGATAAGTGGAGCTAATAAGTCGAGTCGTTGTAAAATCCCCTTTTTTGAAGGGAGCTCTTCTTTTGGTAAACCAAGTATTCCATTTTTCTTTGCTTCGAAATGAGTTCCCATAAAAACTCCTGCAAAGTATAGTAATGCCGGAATGATTGCTATTAATATAATCTCACGGTAAGGAACCCCTGTGTTACTAGCCATAATGAATGCTGCCGCTCCCATAATTGGTGGCATAATTTGTCCACCGGTCGAGGCAGAGGCTTCTGCACCGGCTGCGAATTCTGGCTTAAAGCCTGCACGTTTCATCATTGGTATCGTAAACGAACCGGAACTAACCGTATTTGCAACAGAAGATCCTGTAACCATCCCTTGAAGTCCGCTAGCAGTTACTGCAGCCTTTGCGGTTCCACCTGTCATTCCACCTGTTGCACTGAAAGCTAAATCATTAAAAAACTTCCCGATTCCTGTTTTCGTTAGCATGACACCAAAGAAAAGAAACAAGAAAATAAACGTGGAAGAAATACGAATCGGTGTACCAAAAATGGCTTCTGTATTAAAAAACATCCGTGTCATTAAGCGATCAAAATCGAATCCTGCATGTTGAAACGCTTTAATAGGAAAAAGATTCCCAAAATATCCATAAGCTAATGCAATAATAGCAATAATGACAATAGGTAAACCGACAGCCCGTCTCGTAGCTTCAAGAACAAGCAAAACACCAAATGTTGCAACAATTGTATCAAGTGTAGAGTAGCCTAAAATGGTAATTTTAGGACTTACAAGACGAGTATATTCAAATACGATATAAAAGTTTACAGCTAGTGCTAATAAAGCGAGTATACCATCATACCAAGGAACTCCTGATTTTTTTAACATCGAGCGCTTAGCGGGATATAATATAAAGATTAAAGAAAGCCCACCGGCTAAATGAATGGCTCCTTGGATTAGCGTTACGTAAAAACCAAAAAAGGATGTGTAAAGCTGAAAGAGGGTAAGCATAATGGCTAAAATACTTACAATCCAGGCCCATTTTTGCAAATCGATCCGATAAGCAGATTCTTTGTCATACTTAGCTAACAGCTCTTGCTGCTTTACGTTATCACTCATACAACTCACCACCTAAGAGTAATTTTTGGTCTACACCATATTGTGTACGTGAAAGGAGTGATTATGAAGATAATTCTCCTTTGAATTAACATGTATATTCCTGATATTTAATAAATACAAACAAAACAAAAAAAGAATTATTTAAAAAAGGACTGGACACGCATGCCCAGTCCTTTGTTCAATTACTATTCAAGTATTCCTTGTTCCTCAAAATACTTTTGTGCACCAGGGTGAAGTGGAAGACCCTCAGACCCGTTCATCACGTTTTCAAGTGTTAAGTATGAACCTTGTGGGTGAGAAATTTTATCAGCATTTTCATATAGTGCTTTTACGATATCGTAGCCAAGATCTTCACTAATTTGTGTTGTTGAGCCAACAAGAATGGCATAGGCTGTAATCGTATCAACAGGACCATCTAAAAACTCGTACGAATCAGCTGGAATTTCTAAATGTCCGTAGTCGCTGTTTTCAACAATATAGTCGAGTGCTTCTCCTTCGATTGGAAGAATGACTACCTCTCGTTGGAAAGCGAGTTCTTCAACACTACTTGCTGGTAAACCGAGAAGACCGAAAGAGGCATCTAATTGACCGTCTTGTAAACGAGATGAAGCATCGCCAAATCCTTCTTCAAACGCTTCATAATCGCCATCTTCTAGACCGTGTGCTGCTAAGATTAGTTTAGCTGCTGCTTGTGTACCACTGCCACTTGGTCCAATCGCAACACGTTTACCACGTAAATCTTCAATAGAAGTGACGCCAGTATCCTCGGTCGTGATAACCTGCATCACTTCAGGATAAATATGTCCCATAAAACCAAAGTTATCAATTTCAACGCCTTCAAAATCACCAGCGCCTGTAAGAGCTTCCACAGCAGTTACGTTAACACTCATACCTAGTTGCATTTCCCCTTGGAAAATACCGCCTAGATTTTCAACAGAAGCACCAGATGCAACTGCACTTACATTAAATCCTTCATATTCAACATGGTCATTCATAATGTTTGCCATTTCCTGACCAAGTGGATAGTAGGTACCTCCAGTACTTCCTGTTCCTAATTGTAGGTCTGTAAGGAAGTCACCTGTTGGAGCGGCAGCATCTGATCCTTCCGTTTCTTCAGTATCAGGCTCTGTCCCTTCACCTACTGGCTCTTCAGTTGGTGCTTCTTCATCAGTACCGCATGCCCCAAGGACTAAAGAAAGTGATAAGAAAGCAGCTGATAAGAAAGTAAACTTCTTTTTCATAACGATTCCCCCTTTTTATCTTTATAAGTTAGTAAATTCGACTAACTATATCCTAATTTAAGCAAATTTATGTAATGATGTCAAAGTATTACGAAAGTTTAAGTGATAGATAATCTTCTAAAGATGTCAATTCACATTACCTAGCTTTTAAAGTATGAGGATCCATGCAAAAAAGCAGGAAGAG
Source organism: Halalkalibacter urbisdiaboli (assembly GCF_002156385.1). GTDB lineage: Bacteria > Bacillota > Bacilli > Bacillales > Bacillaceae_D > Halalkalibacter_A > Halalkalibacter_A urbisdiaboli. The sequence goes on along the minus strand of NZ_MVJM01000002.1, from coordinate 186,885 downwards.
TCGTTTTCTCATTCCTGCCTTAGGAGTGTACCAAATTATTTAACTTTTTCATAGTTTTCAGGATTATCAGCTTCGATTGGTACGCTAGTATCGAAATGACCAAATAACTCTGGTACCACTTCACCATCAACTAAAATTTGTGTTTCATCAAAACCAAATTGCTTCATCGTCATGGCAATTTGCTGTAACAACATTTCTTCTACACCCGAACCAACCTGTGCATCAAGTAACTCAGATGAAAAGGAAACATGTGCCACACCTTCAATTTCTTCAACTGATTGAACAAGAACATTATCAGGAATAAGAGAAACTAAATCATCTTGTTCTGGTCCCTTAACCCAGGCTTGAAGTGTTTTTTCAAATAGCTCTTCATCAGTTGCTTCGATTTGCCGTTCTACTCGGTAAATATTCATAACATCCGCATCAGCAAAAAATAACTCAACGGGTGTTTTCGTCGGTTCTGCGACAGTAGGCGTTGGCTCATCACTTGAGTCACTCTCAGTTGGACTTTCAGTAGAAGTACCAGCTGTTTCTGAGTCATCTTCTAAATCTGAGCCTGTTAACTCTTTATTTTCTTCCGTTTTCACTCCGTCCGAAGATTCGTTTGATGAAATAGGTGCATCGCTCTGACCACAAGCAGTAAGGACGATGAAAAACAGAGTTAGTATTGTCAAATTCACTATTTTTTTCATGCCGCTCCCCCTTAAAAGATTTATAGATTTAGCCAAGAAAAGCTTGTCTTAGGATAAGCCCTTTCAGCTAAATTTTACATCATAAAAAATGAATTTCAATCATAAATTTAGACTCTATCTTTTGAACTAGGTTTAAAACGTTTAAATATATAACGAGCTATAATAACTCTATTATAAAGAAGGTGTCAAGGTTAACCCATCTAACTCAAATTAATGGTATAATTAAGAAAAAGTAGTAAGGAAGGGAATATCATATATGCCACAAAATAAGTTGTTTAATTTCGGGTATGGTTTGATTATTATTTTCCTAGTGATTTACTTAGGAACACTTATTGATTGGATATTCAGACCAATCGTTGTATTTGTTCAAACCTTGTTTGCCCCGATTATTTTGGCAGGCGTTTTATATTATTTATTTCGGCCGTTTGTCAACCTCTTAGCAAAAAAAATACCTAGAGGGATAGCGATTTTAATTTTGTATCTAAGTGTAGTTGCGTTTTTCACTGCTCTGGTTTTTATTATAGGTCCAGAACTTCAACAGCAATTTAATAGCTTGGCTCGAAATATGCCTGTTTTTATTAATGAAATTCGTGACATGTTTATCCATCTCCAAGAAAATGAGTACGTCTCACGATTCCAAGAAAGTGAAAACTTTTCTTTAGAAGAAATTACAGCACGCTTTGCAAATTATTTAAATGAGATTTTTTCAGCAATAGGCTCAAATGTTGCGTATTTTATCGGGTTTATCGCCAATGTTATCATTATTTTAGTGATTATCCCCTTTGTGTTATTTTACATGTTGAAAGAAGGGGAAAAAGCACCGAAACAAGTTCTCAAGCTTTTACCAGAAAAGCAGCAGCATGAAGGTCGTCATGTATTAGCTGATATGGATCGTGCGCTTAGCTCGTACATACAAGGGCAAATTATTGTTAGTGTTTGTGTTGGTGTCCTAGTATATATTGGGTATTTAATCATTGGGATTGATTACCCTCTTGTATTAGCGCTAGTTGCGATGTTTACAAATGTAATCCCTTTTGTTGGTCCATGGATTGGTACGTTTCCAGGCGTGATTGTAGGCTTTCTAGATTCACCAATAATGGCGTTATTCGTTATCATTGTTGTCGTTGTCGTTCAGCAAATAGAAAGTAATTTAATCTCACCTCAAGTCATGGGGAGGAAGCTGGATATCCATCCATTAACGATTATTTTACTTTTACTCGTAGCTGGGCGTTTTGCAGGATTACTTGGGTTATTACTCGCTGTTCCAACGTACGCTGTTGGTAAAGTCATTGTCTTACATAGTTATCGACTTTGGAGGTTAAAACATCCACTATAATTTGACTTTACCCTCTTAAATGTGAAAATATTAAAGGATAAACGGTGTAATGAGGTGACAGGATGGCATTCGAACAAGATGGAATTGTCCAAGTAGAAGTTGATGAATTAAAGGAATTATTAAATTCTGATACCATTATTGTGGATGTTAGAGAGCTTGAAGAGTATGATGAAGCACATATTCCAGGTGTTCCACTAATCCCAATGAACTCGATTCCACATCATATGGAAAAACTTGATAAAGGAAAGTCTTATGTTTTTGTTTGTAGAAGTGGAGCAAGAAGTCAAAATGTTGCACTATATTTAAATGAGCACGGTTTTACAGATGTCAAAAATTATGCAGGTGGAATGCTTAATTGGGACGGTGAACGTTCATCTGGCTTAGAATGGGTTGTTAAAGATACTGGGGAGCTGTATAAAGGAAAAGACTAAATAGGAAAAAGTCCTGTTTCAAAAAGAAACGGGGCTTTTTTTATTTGGGGAAATTAGTAATTTGTTGCTTTTTATAAGAAAAAATTGTTTTGTTATATTTATTTGTTAAAGATTCCCATTTATAATAATATTTAGAAAAGTGAGTAATCTTCTGAGGGAGACACATATTTAACGTGTTTCCTTTTTTTTTGGGAAGTTAGTAAACGCTTTCATATTATGGTAAAGGGGGGACAGAGGTTTAGATTTTGATAAAAAATGAGGAGGGAAACAAATGAATAAAAAAGGAGTAGCACAACGTAATGGGTGGTTTTGGTTCATTCTATTTTTAACGATAAGTATAGGATTAGGAGCTGGTCTACAGTCAGTTCAAGCGTCTGAGGTTGTTGATGCTAGAGATTTTGGTGTGACAGCAAATGAGAATAGCTCGCAAACGGAAGCTCTTCATGATGCAATGCGCTATTTCTATAATAGGGGAGTGGAGGGAACAGTTTATATACCGGCAGGAACGTATTATTTTGATGAGGCGATTCGTTTTCATGCGGGTGTAAATGTCATTGGAGATGGAATGGGAAAAACAGTCTTGAAAAAAATTGGTAGTAGTCCGAATTATGTTGTTGGTAATCCGATTCTACCTAATCATTCGAATAACTTAAACGTAACGATTTCCGATTTGACGTTCGATGCGGACCGTACTAATCGTGCTAGACAAGGTCTTGGCCAAGTTGGTGGGATTAATATAGATGCAGATGTTCGTAATTTAACGTTAGATAGAGTTGAGGTACGTGATGCAACAATTGGTGCGCTACTAAGAAGGTTAAAGGACTCGGAGATTCGTAATAGTCGGTTTGACTTAACAAGTGGTCACGGGATTGCTTTTGGTAGTGAAAATCATGCTGTCGGTGATGTCAGAAATAACGTGATTACAAATAATGAGATAACGAATTCAACAGGTGGAAGTGGAATTAATCTATCACGAGCGACGTACACTACTGTTACAAACAACCGTATTATTAATCAACAGCAGCAACAGGATTCATATGGAGGAATCAGAATCCCAAATGGTGGGGAGCACAACGTAGTTAGCGATAATGTCATTGAGAAATATCCTAGAGGAATCTTTGTTTTGACTGGGGCTACTAACAATACGATTATAGATAATACAGTTCTTGATTCAAGAATACATGGAATTCTCATTCAGGCAGACAATAATACGTTTTCTGGTAATCTAATTCAGCAAATAGACTCATCATTAAACCCTGAAGCGGTTATTCGTCTAGCACCGGGAAGTCGCAATGACATCCATTATAACTACTTACAAACACATTCTAGTTTTCGTAATATCGGAATACGTGTAACTGGTTCTTCAACGTACAATTCAATAAGAAACAATATTATAGACACTTCAGGAACGTTAGTAAGTATTGAAGGAGGTAGCAACAATACTAATCAAGGAAACAGTAATTTCTTTTCAGGGAATGGGAGCTATCACCTTAAAAACCGAAATAGTGGAAAGCTTTTAGAAGTTGGAAATGCAAGTACAGAAGATGGAGCCAATGTTAATCAGTGGGCAAATACAAATTGTAGCTGCCAGCAATGGTTGCTAAATGAGGACGATAACGGTTTTTTTGGATTAATAAACAGAAACAGTGGAAAAGCATTAGATGTTTATAACGGAGCAACCTCAGATGGAGCCAATGTCGTTCAGTGGGGACATCATGGTGGTACGATGCAACAATGGGAATTGAAGCTTAACAGTGATGGATATTTTTCGATTGTGAATCGTAACAGTGGGAAAGCCCTTGATGTCGAAGGGAAATCAATGTCAGATGGAGGAAATGTCGTACAATGGACAAAAAACGGTGGTGCTAATCAGCAATGGGAAATTGTACGAAATTAATAGGAGGCTGTGCCAAAAGGTTGTTTTTTTAACCTTTTTGGCACAGCCCCTTTTTTTCAAGTTAAACAATGAATGATATTTATGTTTTTATTCTCTAGTTAATCCCTCTGCTTTTTCTAATAAAGTAACTGACATAGCGGTTAGTCCACCTGTTGCTTTTTGAATTTCTTGAACAGCGGCTACGATGTTATCCATATCCAGTTTGTTTCCACGAAGTCTTTCTATATATTGGGCCATTTCCGTTTCAACCGTTTGGAGTCCATTTCTCATTTGCTCTAGACTCTTACTAGATTTATCTCGTGATTCATTAACTTCATTCATTGCTGCTACTAAAGTTTCAATCGTTTGATTACTTTGCTGAACGAGAGAGATAATCGTTGTACTCATTTCCTTTGATTGCTCAGCAAGTTTTCGAACCTCTGATGCTACAACAGAGAACCCTTTCCCATGCTCGCCAGCACGTGCTGCTTCAATAGAGGCGTTGAGCGCCAACAAGTTTGTTTGGTCAGATACTTTTTCGATTTCGTTTGTCATTTGATTTATTTTTTCAGCAATTGTTTTTAGTTGTTCAGTTTTTGAGATGGAATCAACTAGTTGTTCTTCAAGATGTTGGAATGTATCACTCATGGAGCTCACATGTGAAACATTTTCCCCCGTTAATGTGCGGAGATGCTCACTTGTTTTCACAGTTTCTTCAGTTTCCTTCCCTACATGCTGTGCTTTTGATGCTGTTTCAGTAGTTGATGCTTCAGTCTGTTCAATCGTTGCAGCAAGCTCCTCGCTTATTGCTGTAAGTTCTTGTTGTAATGAAGCGGTGGCCTCATCAATTGAAGATGCGTTTCGACCTGTTAGCATAAAAGACTCAGCAATGAGTTGAGAATCCAAACTTAATGTATTTGTAGCTGCAACAATCATATCTGATAATTTCGTTGGATCATGGTGAAATTGTTTAACTAGTTGAGGAACAAGCAGCTGAAGGAATACTTGGTATGTAGCTAGAAACCAAGTAAGCGACAGTTCTGCATCACGAGACGCATGTCCAATTTTAGTACGTTGTTGAATATATTCATCGTCAATTTTTCCTGAAAAAGTGGAATCTAAGTATTCTTGAAATACTTCTTTAAGCCGATCGCGTGTAGAGTAAGCATCAGCCACTTTTTTCAAGGTAGGTTCCTGATATACGTGTTGAACTGCAGCTTCAACAAGGTTATCGCTTATCGTTTGAAAAAAAGGATGTAACTCTTGCAAAAGTTCAATGTGTTTTTTTGTAAAACCTATAAATTGAACCCGAGACTCAAGTTCTTTATTGAAAAAAGATAATTTCGGTTCTGTCGATATAGTCATAGTTGGTTCAAAGGTCTGATTTTGTGAAGGTTTTTTTTTCGAAAACAGCATCATTATTCCCCTTTTTTTGATAATCTTGTGTTCTTATAAACCTAGTATGATACTTTTTTCATATGAATGCAATCAGAAGTTGACATGGTTACTTGATTTATCTGATTTTTCTACAAAAAATTCATTAGAAAAATTGTACTAAATCTAGTAAACTATTGGAAGAATAAAAGGAGATGGAGTTGAGACGAACAGTGAAAGCTTGGATACTAGGATGTTTATTATCAGTGTCAACTCTATTAATGTTCTCAAATGAAATAGAGGCTGCAGAAAAAATATGGTTCTACCTTGATGGCCAGGAACAACGTTATCAAGGTGATATTGAATTTTTTGAAGACGAGATTTGGCTCCCTGTTCGACCTATTTTGTTAAAAGCGGTGGAAATTAACGAGGAGTGGAATATCGATTCGGCATATATTACGCGCCTTTTAAAGGGTGAGCTTGAGGAAGAAGAGGAAATTGAAGAGCTTTGTGAATTAGAGATAGTAAAAATTAATAATCGGGATATGATCAAGCTTTCAGATGTGGAGTTATTAGGATTTGATGCTTATTTCTATGAGCAAGAAGCAATTGTTCATGTGAATACTCCACAGCTCATGGTTGTTGAAAACTTAACAATTGGTATGACGAAAGAAGAAGTTAACGAGGAATTGTCAGGGATCCATTGGAATACTGGTTTTGGAAAAAAAGCTGATTATATTGGTTTTTATGGTGAAATGAACTCATTTTCGTATAAGGATCGTTATGGATATACTAGAACTGGTGAAGTACCTGATATTCAAATTGAAATTATTGAGAATGAAGTCACCTATTTATTAATAGCAACTAATCAATTAGAGACGTCAAAAGGGATAAAAGTGGGAGACAGGCTTACAGACGCGATAAGGGCATACGGGAGTCAGAACACTCGTTTTCAGGAAGATGGAAAACAAATTGTTGTTTATGATGTAGAGTTTGGGTCGATTTGGTTTATTGCTGAGAATCAAAAGATTGAACGAATTGGTATTTGGGATCACCATCTTTATGGTTTTGGTGAGCAAAAGGAAAAAGAGGAAGAGGACCTTTAGTTCTCTTCCTTCTTTGTGCTCATTTATGAGCCTATTTGTGGTCGACTTCTTTAGAGTACGTATGCTTTCCATGCTCTGCATTCTCATGAGCTTGGATGTTTTTCATTTGGTTTTTAGCATTATTGTCTTTCTTTTTTTTATTGGAATCTCCAGTTCTAGACATGAGGGCACCTCTTTCTATTCGTTGTCAACCTTATTATGTCCAATTCTCTTAAATATATGAAGGTAAGGTTTAAAGCTAAAGAGAACGGGAATAGGGATGGTAACAGAATAAGAAAGGTGGAGATTCTGGTGAAAAAGAAAATACTTTTAACGACAACAATGATTGCGGTTGGAACTGGGACAGTCCTTTTAAGAAACGAGGAAACTAGAGCAAAAGTAGGGCGTAAGGTACGAGAGTTTTATGCGAACCTAACCAATCGAACAGCATCCGATGTTGCAGAGGACAAGCGTCTGAAACTTGGACATCCCCACCCGAACGAGATGGAAGATAATGAAATGGTGAATGAAGGTGCTCTTTACACAGTCCAATATTTCAATAAAGAACACCAATAATTAAAGAGGTGCCCCAAAAGGTAAACTGTATCCTATAGAGTAGACACTAATAAAAAGGTAAAAGCCAGAGGCCACTGAAAAACTACTTCTTGTAACTCAAAGAAGAAGTAATGGTTTCGCACGTTGCTCGCCTGCTATGAGAAACCCACTCATAGCGAGGCCACTGAAAAACTACTTCTTGTAACTCAAAGAAGAAGTAATGGCTTCGCACGTTGCGCGCCTTGCTACGAGAAAACCACTCGTAGCAAGGCTTTCAAAACCAGGCAACGGCTCCGCACATTACTTAAAGGGCACTGAAAAAGGGAAAAGCACCCTTTTTCAGTGCCCCTCTCATAGCAGGCTTTTTAAGAGATGGCAACAACTCCGCACATTGCTTCTGGGGCACCTTTCTTTGATTATTTTCAAGGTTATGTAAGTATAAGGAATGATTAGGTAATGCTATACTTAGGTATATGTCTTAATTCGGGGGGATACGATGATTTTGGTTAGTAATGAAACTATTGCTGAGATTCCAACGTTACATGTAGTGAAACAAGAATTCCTTCACTCACGAAAGATGCCGACTGTATTCTTTCTTCATGGATACACAAGTGCGAAGGAGCATAACTTACATGTCGCGTATTTATTAGCGGAAAAAGGTTTCCGAGTTCTATTACCAGATGCTATTCACCATGGTGAAAGAGAAGGGGACGTAGTAGGGAGAGAGCGCGATTTTTCTTTTTGGGATATTGTCCTTACGTCTGTGAAAGAATTAGAACAATTAAAGCAGCATGTTATCGAACGTTTAATGAGTGACGAGGAGCGAATTGGCGTAGTCGGTACATCGATGGGGGCCATAACAACGTTCGGTGCAATGATGCAGTATTCGTGGATTAATACAGCTGTATCATTTATGGGGACTGCTTATTATCAAAGCTTTGCAGAGCAACAGCTTGAGTCGTTTAAGAATAAAGGCATCGAGATTGAACCATCAATGGTTGAAACGATGCTTGAAAAATTAAAGGCGTTTGATCCAGCACAGCAATTTGACAAACTAAAAAAGCGCCCACTCTTTATTTGGCATGGAAAGAGAGATAAGGTTGTCCCTTATGCATTTTCAGAGCAACTTTATCGTGATATTACGGAGCATTATCAGCATGCACCTGACCGTCTTCATTTTTCAATCGACGAGAAAGCGGATCACAAAGTTTCACGGAAGGCGATTCTTCATTCAGTCAAGTGGTTTGAAGCTCATTTAATACAAGGTAAGGAGCAGGTATCATAAAAGAGGGATTATACATGATAAAGGAAATAGAAAAAGCAATAATTATTATTATCGGCGCAATATTAGTTGCAGTTGCACTGAATTTCTTTTTAATTCCAGCAAATGTTTTTGCAAGTGGTTTTACTGGATTAGCTCAATTATTAGCAACGGTTTTACCAATTTCAACAGGTGTGTTGCTCTTTGTGTTAAATATTCCTGTTGCTATTTTAGGGTGGATGAAAATTGGAAAGAGCTTTACCGTTTATAGCATTGTTAGTGTAGCTGTAACGACTTTATCACTTGAACTTATTCCCATTTGGTCCTTTTCTCCAGATATTCTTTTAAATGCAGTATTTGGCGGGGTAATCATTGCCATTGGTGCTGGAATTACCCTTAAGTGGGGAGCTTCTACTGGTGGACTTGACATCGTTGTGCTGATATTATCACGATATAGTGACCGTCCAGTAGGCATTTATTTTTTTGCGATTAATAGCGTTATCGTTATTGCTTCTGGATTTATTTTTGATCCAGAAAAGGCACTATATACACTCGTTACCCTTTACGTTTCATCTAGAGTTATCGATGCGATTCATACTCGACACGTAAAGCTAACGGCGATGATTGTGACGAAAAAAGCGGAGAAGCTTAGAGTAGCGATTCATGAGAAGTTATCTCGAGGGATAACTCGCTTACCAGCAAAAGGCGGTTATACTGATGACGAGAAAGAAGTACTCATGATGGTATTAACCCGCTATGAATTATATGAATTAAAGCATGTGATTCAAGCCTCAGATCCAGATGCCTTTACAAATATAGTTGAAACAGCAGGAATTTTTGGGTTGTTTCGAAAAGAATAGAAAGGAGAGGGATTAAATGAAACGTCATTTTTACCTCTTTATGATCGCTTTACTTCTTATATTACTAGGATGTGGCCAAAGTACAAATGTATCTGTTCCAGTGAAAGGGGGGGAACCTTTGACTTTTAACGTCGATGCTTCAAAAATAGATCACGAGCTTGAAATAAAAGTAACGGTAACAAATGAAACAAATGAAGAAGTAACACTAGATTTTATGTCTGGGCAAAAATATGAGCTAGTTTTAACAAACGAGTCTGGGGAAGAGCTATATCGTTTTTCTAGGGAGCATATGTTTACAATGGCACTCGTTCATGAAACACTCGCACCAGGTGAATCAAAGGTGTATGAGGAAACGATTAATCTAGAACAGATGGAAGCAGGTCCATATACCCTGCACGCCTCTTTACTAGTCGCTGCAATCAATGGTGAAGAAGTGGCAGCAGATACGTACACAAAATCAGTTGAAGTGAAATAAGAAAAAAAAGAGGCTGTGCCAGGTGGTTTTTTAACCTTTTGGCACAGCCTTTACGATGAGTGGGGTCTCATCGTAAAAGCTAGGCACTCTTTAAGCTTTTGATACAGCAATTTTGTCTAAGACAAAAAGGCCTTTAGACATATAAGATAAAGAAGAAAACCCCAGCTAACGCAAAGCGATAATAAGCAAAGTAAGAGAGTTTAAGTTTCTTAACAACGCGTAAAAAGGTAACAATTGCGAACATGGCAACTACAAACGATACAGCTAAACCAACGAGGAAAACAGGAAGGTCTGCGCTTGTTAAGAAATCACGACTTTTATATAAATCTAAGCCAGAAGCGGCAAACATCATCGGAACGGAAATAATAAAGGTAAACTCCGCAGCAGCCTTTTGACTAACGCCAAGTAAGATTCCACCAGACATAGTTGAACCGGAGCGAGAGAATCCGGGCCAAAGAGCGAGGCATTGAAACAAACCGATACCGAATGCTTGTTTATACGTAATATCGTCCATCGTTTCAGAGGTCATCGTTTTGTTTACCTTATCAGCAACAATTAACAAAACACCGCCAAGTATCAAACCAATGAGTACAGTTGTAGGACCGAATAAATAAGCTTTTATAAACCGATGTAGTGCAAGTCCAACGACAATAGCAGGTAACATTGCAACGATTAAGTGGATAAGGTTGATCCCTGAACGCTCGGTTATACCGGGTTTAAGAGATAGAAAGCCAAGAAATCGTTTGAAATATAAAATGAGCACGGCAAGCACGGCACCTAGCTGAACGACAATTTCAAACGTTGCTGCGCGCTCACCTTTAAAATCTAATAAATGAGCAGTTAAAATCATATGGCCAGTAGATGAAACGGGTAAAAATTCTGTAAGACCTTCAACTATGCCTAGAATAATCGCTTTAAAAAGCTCATCCATTTTCTATACACCTCAAATGTAGTTTGAATTTATTTACTTTACCAAATAGGCTGAGGTCTGAATAGTGACTTTTAGTCGGTATTTAAGAATGTTTTGAGTCGATTATAAAAGAGGCAGTGCCAAAAGGTTGTTTTTTAACCTTTTGGCACTGCCTTCATGTACGCTTTAAGCTTTTAAGACAGCCCGTTGGTCATTATTTGTTTAATGACCATTGCTGTTGGGCAGCGTGTTGAATCGCTTGACGGAGTTCTAACCACTGTTCATCTTGTGAATCAGTATGATTCTTATCGGTAGTCGAGCTCTTTGTTATTTCAGGTCTTTTCGCTTTGCCATTCCAGTAGGTTTGAAATGGCTCAGATAATCGTTTATTCACTTAAAATCATCCTTTCACTGTCGTCGTTAAGCGAATAAGCTCATAAATTTCATCATTTGATAATTCAGTAACCCGTTGTTCTCCTGCCGCTAAAATCTGATCAGCAAGTGCTTGTTTTTGAGTAAGCATTCGATCAATCCGTTCTTCCAAGGTTCCTCTTGTCATAAGCTTATGCACGGTCACATCCTGTGTTTGACCAATTCGGAAGGCGCGGTCTGTTGCCTGATTTTCAACCGCAGGATTCCACCAACGATCATAGTGAATGACATGATTGGCAGCTGTTAAATTTAGCCCAACCCCACCAGCCTTTAATGATAAAACAAACACAGGAATTTGTTTGTTTTCTTGGAAGGTGAGAATGGCTTCCTGGCGTTTCGAGCGCGTTAAGCTCCCATGGAGAAACGGAACTGGTTGGTTAAAGCGTTTTTCAAGTTCTGTTGTAATAAGTGAACCCATTTCCTTATATTGAGTAAAAATAAGGACTTTTTCATTATGAGCATGAATATCGTCCGTTAATTCTAGTAAAGCATCCCACTTTTCTGATTGGTGGCCTTCAATGTCACGATCCTTAAGGAAATGCGCAGGGTGATTGCATATTTGCTTTAATTTCGTCAGACTTCTCAAGATTAACGCGCGTCGTTCAAATTGTGAAACCTGTTCAAGCTGAGAAAGAACATCATCAACAACAGCCTGATATAAAGCTGCCTGTTCAACAGATAAATGAACCTTGTGAACATGTTCTCGTTTTTCTGGTAGGCCAAGCTGCAAGGATTCATCTGATTTTTTTCTTCGCAAAATGAATGGATGAATGAGTTGCTGTAGCTGTTCAAGCCGTTTATTATCCTGGTCTCTTTCAATAGGGCGGATAAATTGCTCCTGAAAATGTCGAAAGGAGCCAAGATAAGTAGGGTTTAATACATCCATAAGCGACCATAGCTCTTTTAATTTATTTTCTATCGGTGTTCCTGTTAATGCCACTCTATGTTTGGCATGAATCGCTTTGATGGCTCTTCTTTGTTTTGTTTCGACGTTTTTAATATGTTGAGCCTCATCTAAAATTAACCCATTCCACGTTAGGTTAGAAAATAACTCCTCATCTCGGACAGCAAGCTGATAGGAAGTTAAAACAAGATCCCATTCAGAGAGAGTGAACTCATCGATATCTTGTACTCGTGTTTGACCATGATGTACGAAAACCTTTAAGTCAGGAGCAAAGGTTTCACATTCTTGAAGCCAGTTATAAAGCAAGGATGTTGGACAAATAAGCAAAAAGGGCTTAGAAGGTTCTCCATCCCGTTTTTGAGCCTCTAGGACATAAAGGATGTAGACAATCGTTTGAATGGATTTTCCTAATCCCATATCATCTGCTAAACAACCACCAAAACCCGTTCTTCTTAAATGAGCAAGCCATGAAACGCCCTCATGCTGGTACGGTCTTAGCTCACCATGAAACCTTTTAGGCAAGTTAATGAGTGGAGGTGATTGACTATATATAGCTTCTAGGGATTGGGCTAGCTCTCTTCCCCAGTTAACATCCCACCCGATATCAATATGCTCTGGACCTTCTTCCTGGTCTAATTTCCATGCTTCAAGATATGATGTTTTTTGGTCCAACTGATCAAGGTAGGAACGAAGCTGACTCGCTAAAGTAGGGTCCCATGCTATCCATTGTCCATTACTATAAATAAAGGGCCGATGCCCTTCAACATAGCTCTCAAATTCCTCTACTGATAACGTAGCATCCCCAATTGCAATATTATAAGTAAATGATGCTAAGCTTTGCCAGTCAAGCAATGGCTCACTATAGCCAGCAGGAGGCTGTTGTTCTTCCATATTCAATTCAATCCGGACGCGTCTTTTTTCGTGAACCCATTTAGGAATAATTAAATGAAAGCCTATATCCTTTAACGTTTGGTCATGTGTTGTAAATAGTTCATAGGCTTCATCAGGACTTAAACTGAGTTCAGGTGTTGCTAAGCTTAATGAAGACAGGATGTGAATTAGTTGTTTAGCCTGTTGAACATCCTGCTTTAATTGAGCAATAGGATTACTTCGCCAAGGATGCTCACCACGTTCAAGATCAACCATCTCAACTATATGCGAAGGGCGCTTGCGGTCAATCACACAAAGAGTTAACTTCCACGGGTCTTCAGGTGAGTTCGGTTCATGTAAAGCAAGACCTGATTTAAACGGCTGAACAGTAACAGTACCAAGCTGTTGTTGAAAGGCTTGGGCTGAAATGGACGTTTCAATCATTTCAGGTTTAATAAGCCTGCGAACAACGGGTCGTAATGACGAATCGACTGATTGTTCCCATAGTCGAAATTGATTCGTAACTTCGTCATGAGTTAGCAAATGACGAATGGCAGCATCACTTGTTTGAATAACAGCTTTTTTAAAGCGTTCTTCAAGTGAAATGTTTACTTGCTCACGTTGAATGTAAGATGTGTTTGGACGAAGTGACATACTAGACTCTGGTAATGCTTTAAGCCATTTTTTAAACGGAAAGGAAGAAACATTCCATTGCCCAGTAGGTTCAGGTAAAAAGTGTCCTGCACTAATTTCGTACTGTACTGATTTAAAAACTGAGAGCCAATACGTCATATCCTCAGCAAGATGAAAGTCCTCTTCTTTCTCCCATGTTAAAAAGGTGTTCCAATGCCTTATGAGCTGATCGATAGAGAGAACGATTCCTTCTAATGGAAAGGAGTAATGGGTCATCTGTTCTTCCGCTTGATAAACTGTGACTTCCCCTGCAGTTGATTCAAACATACGTTTTAAAAGTGGCACATCTAGGACGGCTTTTTCAATATCAACGAATGTTCCATAAAATGTTTCTGGATCATGGCGAAATAAAGCCAATTTTAATTCAAAGGGTGAGTAAAGAAAGGGATATTGAAAGTTGACAATTTGGTCAAATCTTGAGCGTGGCACTTTTTCTCCCCAAATAAAAAAACGATCGTCAAGCCACCCTCCATGAACAATGATGTTAGCGTTCAATGGTCTTCAACTCCTCAACAAACGCACGATAAGTTCGATAAGTTTTTTTCATCCTTTTAACATAAGCAAGAAATAAATCACGTTCATTATTATTCTCATAAATCCTTTTTAGAAATTTGATAAAATGAACGGCATGCTCATAATGAGCACGTGATTTCTTTTCAACTAATCGAACGACAAATTGATGGTAAATGGGTTTAATTAAGTCTGGTCGTTCCTTAAAAAGTAAATCTAACATATCCGTTTTCTCTGGTCTTAGACGAAATGGATCGCGCTCATGCTGTAAAAAATACCGACTCGCCTCGTCAAAGCGTCTGAAGCTGTGAAGTAATTTCATATAAGTAGAAACGGTTTCAATTTGATGAAATCGTTCACGCATTTTCGGTAAAAGTTCATCTACAATGTTTTCGACTTCTTGTTGTTCAAGGTGGCGCGTTAATGAACGAAACCGATTATAACTCGGTGCTAGTAACCAGCGATTCCATATTTGCTTGAGCTCCACCGGGTCCCGATGTATGTGGGCTTGCATTTCATCAGCTAAAGGTTGAAGCGAACCATATGGACCATTTGGCTTATGAGAGAAAAGCTCAGTAAACCACTGCTTCATTGTCTCCCAACGTTCGCGCTTTTTTAAGCATTGAAAATGAATGGTAACCTCATGCTCGGTTACGGGTAAAATACTTTCTGTTAATAAGCTTAGTGCTTCTTTTTCTTTACCAACAATAAGGGTCACATAGCTAAATAATAGAGAGACGTCTCTTGCTGGATACCTTGTAGTAATTGCGTTATTTAAAAATCTGTAAAGTGGTTCAAGATGCTCCACTGGCATCGTCGCAAGCATTCGTTGAAGTAGTCTTGACCAAGGAGCGTGTTGACCTTCCATATCATAGACAAAATGAAACAAAACCTGCTCTAGAAACGCTTGGTACAACTCACTGTCATGTTTAATGTCTTCTACTGATTCCACAATTGCAGCAGACATAGAGGTGAAGAAATGTTGAAATCGTCGATCAAACTCTTCATATGTCGAACAGCTTATTGAAAGGGAATAGACACCTTTCATATAGAGCAGATAAAATGTATGGGCTTCCACTGAACGATGTAAATGGATACGCTGTTTTGCTTCAGCTGCTACTTCTTCAAGATGACTAGCCGTAAAATAACGCGAAGCAATAATTTTTTTATACGTATCAATGACGTCCTCTTCAAGCTCAGCATATAGATACTCTTCATCTTTGTTCATCGTTTCTTTCACGTACGGTCACCTCTTCATGTAAAAACTCCATTCTATCATTGTATCGTTAACAGCATCAGAAAGAAAGTAAACACGGTTATAATTAAATAAGAAGTTGAAAAATTGTATAACCATTACAGTCACTTTTGTAGGAGAAATTAGATTTATGAAGAAGATCTATTATGTTTGATAAACTTTAATATCTATATCACTAAGTAAGGGTTAGGAATTTTGAATAAGAAGGGGAGATTTTCTTGGAAGAGAAATTTTGCAAAGAATCACGAGTCATTCGAACAAGTCGTGTTTTTCCAAACGATGTGAATAACCATAATACATTATTTGGTGGAAAATTAATGAGCGATGCCGACCAAATTGCTTCTATCTCCGCAGCCCGACATTGTCGTAGTGAATCTGTGACCGCATCAACCGATTCCGTTGATTTTCTACATCCGATTCGACCAACAGATTCGGTTTGCTTTGAATCCTATGTAACATGGACAGGTCGCTCATCTATGGAGGTATTTGTGAAAATAATCTCCGAGGATTTAAAGACAGGTGAGCGAAAAATTGCTGCGACCGCATTTTTAACGTTTGTTGCCTTAGATGATGATAAGAAACCAATTCCTGTTCCGAAGGTTATCCCTGAAACAGAAGAGGAAAAAAAGCTTCACGAAACCGCTCCAGAACGTGCTCGGGTACGACTTGATAGAAAACAAAATAGTAAGGAATTAGCTGCATTTTTAACGGTAAATAGACCTTGGGACATGTAGTATGAATTGTAAAGTAGACGGAGTGAGGTGTTAAATAATGGTACATAAAATCCTGATTGCTGGTTGTGGTGGCATGTCGAATGTTTGGTTTGATTATGCTATTGAGAGAAGCAACACAGAAATTGTTGGGGCAGTTGATATTTTTGAGGACAATGCAAAAGCAATGATTCAAAAAAAGGGGTTAGATATTCCTACTTTTAGTGATTTAACAACCGCTCTGGCCGAGACAGAGGCAAATCTAGTCTTTGATGTGACGATTCCAGCTAGTCATAAAGAGGTTGTTATCACTTCATTACAAGCAGGGTGTCATGTTTTTGGTGAAAAGCCGATGGCAGAGTCAATGATTGATGCAAAGCGTATTCTTCAAGTCACGAAGCAAACAGGAAAAACGTATTCGGTTATGCAAAACCGCCGATATACTAAAGAAATAAGAGCCTTTCGGGAATGTTTAGCAGCGGATACAATAGGAAAAGTTGGTGCAGTTCACGCTGATTTTTTCCTTGGTCCTCATTTTGGTGGATTTCGTGATGAGATGGAACACCCACTTATTATTGATATGGCTATCCATACTTTTGATCAAGCACGCTTTCTCAGTGGGGCAGATCCAGTATCAGTTTATTGCCATGAGTTTAATCCACATGGCTCATGGTACAAAGGGAATGCTTCGGCTGTATGTATCTTTGAAATGAGTAACGGGTCGGTTTTTCATTATAATGGTTCATGGTGTGCCGAAGGACTTAACACTTCATGGGATTCCTCATGGAGGGTGGTTGGTAGTAAAGGTACAGCCTTATGGGATGGAACTAATCAACTAAAAGCAGAGGTTATTGATGAAGCCATCCCAACTGAATTTATGAATCAGCATCAGCAGATAGGACTCCCGATAACATGGAAGGGAAAGGTCGGACATCTAGGATGTCTTGACGAAATGTTCTTAGCATTAGAAGAGAATCGCTTAGCAGAAACGGATTGCTCTGACAATATTAAAAGCATGGCCATGGTTTTTGCTGCAGTGGAGAGTGCAAAGACAAATAAAAAGGTAGAAATTGGAATCTGCTGAAAAAGGTAAAACCAAGAGTCCATTGAAAAAGGGAAAAGCACCCTTTTTTAGTGGACTTGGAATTTGTTATATAATTTTTAAAAAGGGATTGACAACAGTTTAAAGTTGATTATAAAATGTTAACGTTAACATTTTGTTTTTTCAAAAGGAAAGTGAATAAATCATGGCAACGATGAAGGATGTTTCAAAGCTTGCGGGTGTTTCGGTTATTACTGTATCAAGAGTAATAAATAATCCTGAGAAGGTAAAGGAGTCCACAAGAAAAAAGGTTCAAGAAGTAATGGAGCAGCTGGACTTTCAACCGAATTATGCAGCAAGAGCGTTAGTCACAAATCGCACGAGAACTGTTCATCTTTGGTACCCAAGGCTTGTAAACTCCTCCGATCCCTTTATGATGAAGCTTGTTGCCGGGATTAGTGAAGAGCTTAGCAATCATTATTATTCCTTCCTTTTCCGTAAGGACTGGGATTTTCCATACAAATGTGATGGTGTGATTGCGATGGGACTTGAGAATGGCGAGGATAAAAGATTAAAAGAAAAAATTGATGTCCCCTGTGTCCTCTTCGGACGTTCACCGGAATTCCATTGGATTAATGTTGACGATGTGAAGGGTGCAAGGAAAATCGTTGAATTTATCATCTCGCAAGGCCACACTAAAATTGGGATGATTGCTGTTGATGTGAACGCTCCATTTGCAGATGAACGATTTGAAGGCTATCGTCAAGCGTTAGAAAGCAACGGAATTCCATTTAACCAAGAATATATCCGGTATGCAACGCCGACAGAAAGGGATGGATTTGAAAAATCAACGGAGCTTCTTTCGAGTACAGATATTACGGCGCTTTTTTGTATGAATGATATATTAGCCCTTGGCGCCATTCAAGCTGCTCGCTCCCTCCGTAAACAAGTGCCAGAGGATATTTCAATTGGTGGATACGACGGAGTATGGCTTGACCAATTGACCGAACCTTCATTAACGACTGTTCGACTCCCAGTATATGAAATCGGGAAGGAATTGGCGAAGTTAATTATTGAAATCATTGAAAATCCTCAAAAGCAAAGGGAAAATAGGCTTTTTGACCCTGAGCTTATTGTAAGGAACTCAATTATACAAATAAGAAAGCAACCTTAAATAAACTGCTTTCTTTTGTCGAAAAATGTTAACGTTAACATTGAGCCTTTATTTTTTTAACTTTAATGTTAACGTTAACATTCTATAAAACTATTTAAGGGAGGTACATATGAAAAAGCTAAACGTTGGGATTATAGGCTGTGGCAATATTAGCGATATTTATTTGAAAAATTGCCCTAATTATGAATATTTAAATGTTATAGCTTGTAGCGATTTAGACCGTGAAAAGGCAATAGAAAAAGCTAAGGAATATCGAATTTCCGCTCTCAAGCTGGATGAAATGTATGCAGATAAATCGATTGACATCATCTTAAACTTAACAATACCTAGTGCACATGCTGAGGTCTCGCTTAAAGCGCTACAGTCAGGTAAACATGTTTATCTTGAAAAGCCATTGTCCATTTCATTAGAGGATGCCAAAAAGGTCATTGAAATGGCGAATGAGAAAAAGCTACGAGTTGGAGTTGCACCTGATACGTTTTTAGGAGGTGGGATTCAAACATGTAAAACGTTAATTGAGACTGGGGAAATTGGGAAGCCAATTGCAGCAACGGCATTCATGATGTCACAAGGACCAGAGGGCTGGCATCCGAATCCTGACTTTTTTTATCAGGAAGGGGCAGGACCTCTCTTTGATATGGGACCTTATTATTTAACTGCACTAATTAATTTAATCGGACCAGTCAAACGTGTAACGAGCTCAGCCCAAATGTCGCTGGCAGAACGAACAATTACTAATGATGTAAGAAATGGAGACAAAATACGTGTAAACACTCCGACACACGTAGCAGGAATCCTAGATTTTGAGAGTGGTGCTGTCGGAACATTAATCACAAGCTTTGACATTTTTGGCGGATCTACGTTGCCGAGAATTGAGATTTACGGGACGCAAGGATCGATGTTAGTCCCGGACCCTAACACCTTCGATGGCCCTATCCAAATAAAAAAAGCTAGAAATGAAAGCTGGGAGGAGGTGACGTTAACCCACGGAAATACCGCAAATAGCCGTGGCATTGGTTTAAACGATATGGCTGCTGCTATTTTGAATGGTGAAGAGCATCGTGCATCAAAGGAAATGGCATACCATGTTGTTGAAATTATGCAAGGAATGTTAACGTCCTCTAAAACACAACAGCATTATAAGCTAACAAGTACATGTACAATTCCAAAGTCGTTACCATCTAAAAGGAGTGAATGTTCATGAAACTAGGTATTTTTACTGTATTATTTTCGGAAAAACCATTTGAAGAAATGCTAGATTACGTGAAAGAGGCGGGGATCGAAACCGTTGAGCTCGGTACTGGTGGCTACCCCGGTAATGCGCATTGCAATCCTGACGAGCTTTTAAATGATACTACAAAATTAAAAGCATTTAAAAAAGCTGTTGATGATCGTGGTTTAACAATTAGTAGCTTAAGTTGTCATGGCAACGCCTTAACACCTGATGAGGAATTCGCAAAGCACTCTCACGAAACGTTTGTAAAAACGGTGCAATTAGCAGAAAAGCTAGAAGTGCCAGTTGTCACGACATTTTCGGGGACACCTGGGGCATATGAAGGAGCTAAGGTACCAAGCTGGTCAATGGCACCTTGGCCAACAGAATATGCCGAGATCTTAACATATCAGTGGGAAGAAAAACTAATTCCATATTGGAGAGAGTGGGGTTCCTATGCTAAAGACCATAACGTAAAGGTAGCACTAGAGCTCCACGGTGGCTTTCTCGTTCATACGCCAGCAACATTATTAAAGTTAAGAGAAGCAACCTCAGATGCAATTGGAGCCAACCTAGACCCGAGTCATTTATGGTGGCAAGGAATTGATCCGGTAGAGGCGATCAAAATTCTTGGCAAGCAGCAAGCGATTCACTTTTTCCATGCAAAAGATACGTACATTGACCAAAATAATGTAAACATGCATGGACTAACAGATATGCAGTCTTATGCGAACATGCAGGATCGTGCCTGGACGTTTAGAACAGTAGGGTATGGTCATGATTTGAAAACATGGGCCGACATTTTAAGTGCCCTTCGTCTCGTTGGTTATGATGGGGCTGTAAGTATCGAGCATGAGGACGGTCTAATGTCGATTGAAGAAGGCTTCAACAAAGCGGTCCAAAACTTAAAGCCGCTTATGATGAACGAGCCCATTGCAAAAATGTGGTGGGTATAAGATTTCAGATAAATGAAAGGGGAATATATAATGTCAAAGATTAAAGTAGCTGTTATTGGATGTGGAAGTATTGCAAAGTTTCGCCATATTCCAGAGTATGCAAACAATGCACAGGTTGAGTTCATTGCTTTTTGTGATTTTAACCTCGAGCTTGCGGAGGAGTACGCTGCAAAATATAACGCAAAAGCCTATACAAATTATAACGAGCTGTTAGCAAACGAAACAGTTGATGCAGTTAGTGTTTGTACCCAAAACGCCGACCATGCAAAGGTAGCGATTGCCGCCGCAAATGCTGGCGCTCACGTATTGTGTGAGAAGCCTATGGCAACGTCAGTAGAGGAAGCACAAGCAATGATTGAAGCAGCTAACAAAAACAATGTGTACTTAATGATTGGTCATAACCAACGGTTAATGCCGCCACACGTAAAAGCAAAGGAAATTCTACAATCGGGAAAACTAGGCAAGATTTTAACGTTCAAAACGACATTTGGCCATGGCGGTCCTGAGGGTTGGAGTATTCAAGGTGAGGAAAGCTGGTTCTTCCAAAAGGATAAAGCAATCGTAGGGGCAATGGGTGATTTAGGAGTTCATAAAACAGACTTAATTCGCTGGCTGTTTAATGAAGAGGTTGTTGAAGTCGGTGCTTTTGTGGAAACATTACATAAGCACGGTGATGTAGACGATAATGCAACGTGTATCTTACGCATGGAAAGTGGTGCGATTGGCACAATGGCAGCGAGCTGGACGTACTACAAAGGAGAAGATAACACGACAACCATCTTTGCAGAAAATGGCGTGTTAGAAATTAAGGATCGGGAAGATGTTCAAGTCATTGTGAAATTACGTGATGGAACGATTGAACAATATAAAGTTGGGGCCATCGCCACAAATGAAGAAGGTGGCCAAGTAGCAAGTGGTGTAATCGATGAGTTTATTACTTCAATTGTTACGAATACACCGCCTTGTATTTCCGGTGAAGAAGGAATGAAGTCATTACAAGTGGTATTAGCTGCTTTGGAATCTGCTGAAAAAAGAACGTTTATTTCATTAAAAAAGTAGGAGGTATAGACGATGTTACCTTTAGGTGTTCAGCTATATACGTTGCGTGATGAAACAGAAAAAGACTTTGTTGGCACGTTAAAGAAAGTAAAAGAAATTGGGTATGAAGGGGTCGAATTTGCTGGTTTTGGAGGGCACTCTGCCGAGGAAATGAAGAAGATTCTAAATAAATTAGAGCTGCAGGCAATTTCAAGCCACGTTCCATTAGACCAATTAGAAAATGACCTCGAAAACGTCATTCACTATCACGTGACATTGGGAATCGATACGATTATTTGTCCGTTTATTCCTGAAGAATATTGGACATCAAAAGATAAATACGTAAAGCTAGCTGCATTTTTCAATCAGGTGGGTGAAGCATGTAAACAGTCTGGACTTCAATTTTGTTATCATCACCATGCTTTCGAATTTGAAATCTTTGATGGTGAATATGCATTGGATATCTTATTAGCCAATACAGATCCGGAACTAGTGAAGCTAGAATGTGACGTGTATTGGGTTGAGTATGCAAAGCTTTCGCCAACAGACTATATGAAAAAATACAGTGGTCGCTGCCCTCTTGTACATTTAAAAGACATGAAGCTAGAGCCTGAAAAGACCTTTGCGGAAGTTGGGACGGGTGTCATCGATATTGATGCTGTCATCAAGACTGCCGAAGAAATTGGTGCGACATGGTTAATTGTTGAACAAGACGTATGCGAGCGTCCACCACTTGAAAGCATTCAAATTAGCTATTCGAATGTAATGAAATAAACAATTACTTTAAAAGCCTTATGTTCTGGTTTTTGATCTGACCCAATAAAGTTAGACAAAAAATTAGGTTGCTTCTAACCTGAGTTCGGTATTCTACTGGACTTAGGTTTTTTAATTTTGCCTTCATTCGTTTGTGCTTGTCTTAGTATATGTATTCGTTAAATTCTCTTTCAAAAAGCTCCCATACACTAAAATCTCTTGAAGTAAAATAACAACGCCAGTTAGGCTCTTCCACAATTGGACAAGCTTGTTGCAGGGAATGCGAAAAATAAATGGATATTTATGTTAAAATGAAGGTGAGATTATGAAAGATTGTATTTAAAGAAATGGTTAGTTGAAAAGAGGTAACTAAACTTCATTGGAAATGATTTCATCTGTTCGGTCTTCGGTTAGAATAGTTTCCGTACTTTCAAAGGGATACGGTAATTTACATTAGGATATTTATTGTAAAAACAATAGGGGGAAATAGCATGACTAAAAGAAATAAAAGAATGAATCCTATGGTTGATGAATATTTAAGTAAAGCCAAAGAGTGGAAGGAAGAATATGAGAAGTTGAGAAATATCGTTCTTGACTGTGAGTTGACCGAAGAATTTAAGTGGATGCATCCTTGTTACACGTTTGAGAAACAAAACATAGTTTTAATACATGGATTTAAAGAATATTGTGCGCTTCTGTTTCACAAAGGTGCATTGTTACAGGATGCAAAAGGGATTCTAATCCAACAAACGGAGAATGTACAGGCGGCGCGCCAAATTCGGTTCACCAGTGTTCAAGAAATAGTTGAAATGGAAACCATCTTGAAAGCCTATATTTATGAAGCCATCGAAGTTGAAAAAGCTGGTTTGGAAGTGAATTTAAAAAAGAATACTGAAATAATAATTCCCGAAGAACTTCAAAATAAATTCGATGAAATTCCTGCCTTGAAAACTGCCTTTGAAGCATTGACGCCGGGACGACAAAGAGCATACATTCTTTATTTTTCTAATGCAAAAAAATCAAAAACCCGAGAGTCAAGGGTTGAAAAATATATGCAGCAAATTCTCAATGGAAAGGGATTAAATGATTGCACTTGTGGACTATCTAAAAAGCAGCCCAACTGTGACGGCTCGCACAAGTACATTCGATAATAAATAAACTTTAAGATTTCACCTTACTTTGTATTTATTCGAACTCCTTGTTATAGTGGGAACTAAAAACCTCGTTAGTTTAGTCATACCTTTTACTTAATTAAGAATCCTAATTCAATCAAAATTAAAATATTTTTAACAAAGAAGGACAACGTTTTAAAATAGATTAGTTTCATAGATAGTAAAATTAATGTTTACTATAGAGAGGAATTATGAGGGAAAAATGTTGTATATAGTTATTTTTTTATTTGCAGTTTTAACAATCACTTTATTATATTTAACAATCCATCCTGTGTTCGGTGGAAATCCAAGTAAAGAGCAGAAAGAGGTTTATGAAGGATTTGATAATCATGTTAATGGTAAATTTATAAATCTAGTACCAACAAAAACGGACATAGGTGTATTAGGATACTTTTCTATGCTAATAGACTCTATTTCAGGTAGTAAAGACCGCACCCCTTCTGGGCAAATTCCAGTTTCCGAGATTGATTGGAAAAAAATTAATAGTAAAGTAGATAGTTTAACATGGTTTGGGCATTCTGCATTTTTTCTGTGTATTGATAATAAAAAGATCCTTGTAGACCCAATGCTAGGTCCAGTTGCTTCTCCAATTTCATTTGTAGGAAGCAAACGCTACAGTGAAGACATATTGTATATTATTGATGAAATGCCGAAAATTGATGCTGTTTTTATTTCACATGATCATTATGATCATTTGGATTATTCATCTATACTAAAGCTCAAGAGTAAGGTTGGTCATTTCTTCGTTCCTTATGGTGTAAGTGCTCATTTGATTCGCTGGGGAGTGGAAAAAGAAAAAATTACAGAATTCAATTGGTGGGATGAAACTAAGTTCCAAGGTCTAACCGTTGCATTGACTCCATCCAAACATTTCTCTGGAAGAGGGATTTTTAATCGAGATACAACCTTATGGGGAGGTTGGGTCATCCTAGGAAAAAATATTCGTTTTTATACGACCGGAGATGGGGGATATGATGTACATTTTAAGGAAATAGGAGAAAAATACGGACCTTTTGATATCACTTTAATTGAAGGTGGCCAATATGATAGTCGTTGGTCTTGGGCTCATATGACACCCGAAGAATCTGTACAGGCACATTTAGATGTTAACGGGAAGAATATGATGTTAATTCATTGGGGAGCATTTACCCTTGCATATCATGGTTGGACAGAACCTATTGAACGAGCTTTAAAAGAGACAAATAGAGAGGAAGTACAAATAATCGCTCCTAAAATTGGTGAAACTGTCCCATTAAAAGGATCGTTCTCCATTTCAGATTCATTTTGGTGGAATATTGAATAATAAAAAAGCTAATCGTTTTTTAGAATTACAGAAAAACGTCAATCAGATATATTTACTTATCTGACTGACCTCATAATAGGAACGGATAGTTTAGACGAAGATGAACGGATGGAATAATATACCTTAAAAAATTCAGGATTACTATGGCATTTTATGTTCAACCTAAAATAAGAAAATATTAGGGAGGGATGCTATATGCCGGAAAAACCTGCAATTACGTCATCAGAACTAGGTACGTTATGGCTTACATATCAACAGAAAACAATGATTTTACGAATGTTAGAATATTTTATAGAAAAAGCTGATGATGAAAAAGCCAAGGATATTATGACAAATTTATATGGAGAAATTGACCTTTATGTTGGTAAAATAACAGAAACTTTTCAAAATGAAGGTGCTGTAATACCAGTTGCTTTTTCAGCTCAAGATGTAAACAAAGATGTGCCGAAATTATATGATAATGGTTTCGACATAATGTTTATTCGTCTATTAAAAGAAATTAGTATGGCATTGCATTCATTAAATATAACGATGGCATATCGAGAAGATATTGTAATGATTTTTGATGAACTTACTGCCATTACTCAAAAGTATTACAATCTATGCACACAATATTTGCTTGAAAAAGGGATGCTTGCTCGGCCTCCTTATGTTTCAATGCCAAATTCAGTTGAGTTTGTTAAAGATACAAACTATTTAGGCGGACTCGCCATTAATCCATTTAGTGAAAAACGAACATTAAATACGGTAGAAGTTGCTCATCTTCATCATATAATTGAAACAAATTTCGTTGGAATGCGGATGATTACAGGTTTTGCTCAATGTGCAAATAAAGGAGAAGTAAAAAACTTCTTTAATGAAGGCGCAGAACTTGCTAAGAGTATTATAAAAGAATTAAGCGAAACCTTACTACAAAATGGTATACAATCGCCTGAACCGTCGGGGGGCAATGCAACCCGTTCAACGGTGGCTCCATTTTCTGATAAATTGATGATGTATTGCATAAGTCTTTTTTGTAGTTTTGCGTTGGGTGGTAACTCATTAGGAACGGCTTTTAGTTTACGAAATGATATACCAGCAAAAATGGTTATTTTTATGAAAGATACCTTTGAATATGCTCATAAAGGAGCAAAAATAATGATTAACAATGGTTGGATGGAAGAGCCGCCTCAGATGGAAGAACGAAAGCAAATAATTAATAACTAAAGTTGTCGAGAAGTAAATCCTTTGCTCATTGCACTAAAGACACAGGTTATTAGAAGAAGGACTAAGATAGGAGGAAAATATTTGACACTTGTAAGAAGTAAAAAAGAAGCCCTAACTCATCGGTTTGAAAAAAATATGAGTTCTTAATGAACAACGTAAACGATGTTAAAGAAATTGACTTAGAGGGATATGTATATTAAGAAGAATAAAGGATTTTGACCTAACTTCTATCTTTACAGAACTTCGATATTTAAACATTTCAGTCGAAATTAGAGCGTTGTATTATGGAACCCCAGAAGATAATATTTTGATTTGGAAACAAGGAATAGATTTACCTAAAGCAAGGGAAGAAGTAGAAAATATGTTTCACTTTGACTAAAAGCAAGGGATTTCTGTTATTCAACTCCCATGAAAATTTAAAAAAGCTGAACTTCGAAAAAAGGCAACTCTAAATAAGACCCACTTTAATCGTTTTTTTAATGGGTTAGTACTTTACGTAGTTATTCGTAGGATTAGGAAGCTTCGGGAGCAGTTACTGTAGCGGTATAACCAAGGTTTTCTAATCGACGGGTAGAGTGTTGGACAATGGATACTTGTTTCTGTTTATCGAAGTAGTCTTCGCAAAGGTCTACATACATTTCTTTTCGAGTTAAGAACTAATAGGTGATTCGAAGCATGGCATGTGCAACTACGAAAAGGGAGCTTTTTTAAATAACACACGATATTATCTCCATTTTCATAGTTAAACCCCGTCGAATACTATTAATTCCAACATCATTTATGTAAGCCACATTGAAGCAATGAAAGAATGTGGCTTAAGTACATTTAAATTAACTACTTGGTATCACTTTTTACCTAGTTGTCTACTGTTTCATAAAGTCTTCTTTTATTTCATCGACGGGGTCCCAAATAGACCATGCTCCTTCTAGTAAGTTCCCTTCATTATCACGAAAATAAAAATACTTTGCTTCACCGTCCCCAAGTGTATGTAACTCATCAACTTCGACACCGCTATCTTTTAAAGACCGGTGTGGTGTACTCAATGTCTGGGCAATTAATGGCCATAATCGGAAAGGGCTTCCCATTTCTGATGATTTTACACTGCTGTTTATTCTCGGTTTCAACTAACAATAAGGCAATTGAATGTTTATGGGGATGATGTAATACAGCCAAGTAGGAACCGCGGTCCTGAAATTTATTCACTAACATAAATTCTAAATTGCTTTGTATACCAATCAATCGAAGTGTCAATGTCAGTTGTTGGAACATAAACATAGCCAATCTGAGTAAATGCAAATTTATGATTCATACAATCACGTTCCTTTCACTATCCTAAAGGAGTTCAATGTTGAACATTTATCCAACTCCATTTTCGACACTCTATTCGTTTTTCCTTTTACAAATAACAAAAATTCACATGGGTTTTTTTGTGAATAGGGACAATAATCGGATAGTAGTATATGGTAAAATAAACCGAATAGTTAGGGAAATAGAGAATAGAGAAGATAGAGGTGAAGAGAATGGAGTGGTCAAAAGGCGAGTTTGTCATTAGTGATAACCAACAAAAAATCAATCTTGATAGAGTTTATCAGTTATTATCATTAACCTATTGGGCAGCAGAGCGTTCAAAGGAAACGATTGAAATGAGTATTGAACATTCGATTGCATTCGGTTTATATCATCATGATAGACAAATTGGTTTTGCCAGAGTCATATCAGATAAAACGGTATTCTCTTGGTTGTTAGATGTTGTCATTGATGAAGACTATCGGCAAAGAGGATTAGGGAAATGGTTGATTGGTTGTATACTAGACCATCCAGATATTCAAAAAACAAATATCGCTTTAGCAACAGCGGATGCACACGGTTTTTATGAGGCTTTTCAATTTAAAACGAGTGAATGTATGAGAAGGCCGAGGCACTAAAATATTGAGAGGAAGAATGGCGTGGGGAAAAAACAGATCATTGTCTTAAATGGAACATCAAGCTCTGGTAAAACAAGCATTGCAAAGGAGCTTCAAACTGTATTAGAGGAGCCCTATACGTATATCGCGATTGATCAGTTAGCAGAATTTCTTGAAAGCTATTTACCAGAAGGGTACACACCAAATAAACAAAATGAAGATAAACAACTTACTGAAGCTTTTCACTTTATTAGACCGTCGATGGTATCGCTCTTTCATCACACTATTAAAACGCTAGCTATGCTAGAACATCGTATTATTGTCGACCATGTCATCCTTGATAAGGAATGGTTGGAGGAGTGTTTGGGTCTGTTAGCTGACGAGCCTGTATTATTTGTAGGCATTTATTGTTCTATTGAGGAGCTAGAGCGCAGAGAAAAAGAAAGAGGGGACAGGAAGCTGGGATTAGCAAAATTACAATTGGACCATGTTCATCAGTATGCAAACTATGACCTAGAAATAGACACGACGAATAACAGTGCAAGAGAATGTGCCAAGGCGATTAAGAATTTTTTAGAGAAAAGCCAGTGATACATGTATTTGCAGTAAATCGTTCAATGAAGAACTAGCGGGAGGCTGTCTGAACAATATAGATACGATTATCGTAGTTATATTTGGATTTATATTGATGGTTGGTCTGGTCTAATGATGCAGACTGTGCCAAAAGGTTTTTTTCATTTTGGCACAGTCTGCAATGAGCGTAGTGAACGGAGCCGTTGCTATGCACGCTTTTAAGCTTTTGATACAGCCCTTTTGGCTGGTTGAGTAGGTAAGAGCTTCTTTTCTTTATTTCGTTTGAGTTAGCGTAAAAGGCAGTGGCAGTGGCTTTTTGCATGTGCTTTGCATCTGATAGAAAATTCCTGAATCAGATGCATCATGAAAGCCGTGCATCGCTTCAAGAACATGGTAGGCTAGGGAGCTGTTTGCACGATGCTCGTTCCCATTAAGGATAGCAAGCGCCATGTCAGCGACACCAATTCCACGACTATTTAACTCGTAGCCGTGTGTAAGGGGGATGTCAATAAATTCTTTTTCGCCCTTCCTTCTAATCTTTAAGGGTCCTCCAAATGTATTAGGATCCGGAACAAGTAGTGTTCCTTCACTACCGTAAATTTCAATAGGAGGAAGGCTCGTGCCACCGAAGGCATCAAAGCTCGTCGTAAGACTCCCAATTGCACCTGAAGCAAAATCAAGAGTTCCTGTAATATGAGTCGGAACAGTAACGTTCATTATAGTACCCGCCTTCGGTTCGCTAGATATTGTCCGTTCAGGGTAACTAATTCGAGCAGAACCTGAAATACGCTTAATGGGACCGAGGAGGGAAATGAGAGCTGTTAAATAGTAAGGACCCATGTCAAACATTGGTCCACCGCCCGCATCATAATAAAAGCCAGGATCAGGATGCCAATGCTCATGTCCACGACAAATCATAAAGGCAGATGCCCCGATTGGAGTCCCAATTTCGCCATTTTCTATTATTTGAACTGCTGTTTGAATACCAGCCCCTAAAAAAGTATCAGGAGCACTTCCGACACGTAGTTGCCTTGCATTTGCTACGTCGAGGATTTTCTGACCTTCTTCACGAGTGACCGCTAATGGCTTTTCAGTATAAACATGTTTGCCTGCTTCAAGAGCTTGGATGCAAACGTCAGCATGTACTTTTGGTATTGTTAAATTAATGATTAAATCAATATCAGGATCGTTCAGTAACTCATTCACAGAGTAAGCCTTTGCTATATGATGAGCTTCAGCCTGAGCTTTTGCTCGGTTAATATCTAAGTCAGCGCAAGCAATCAAGTCAAATGATTCAAATGTTTGAGCATTTTTCATATAAATTGAGCTTATGTTTCCACAGCCAATAATGCCTACATTTAATTTTTTCATAATATCCTCCTACCAATTATTGACTATCTCCCATACCAGAATAAACACGCCCATTTCCATTTCCTGACGTTGCGAAAGTTGGTGCTTCCATTCCGCTGTATAATGTTTTTCCTTCCGCTGCCCAGAGAAAGCCTCTTCGCATGATGCTTGTTACCTCAGGCATTGACACAATATTGGCAACATGACCTAATGAGCTATAAAAAACACGTCCTAGTCCCCAGCGCTTCGTCCAAACAACAGGCATATCAACTGCTTTATTAAGTGAATGTGGACCTTTTACAACAGGAAAACGAGTTGTAGCTAATACTTCAACCGCAGGATCCACATGAAGATAATATTGCTCACTGACAACTTTAAAGTCTTCAATCCCTTCTAAAAGGGGGCTAGAAGAATGTTTAATGTTGACCATGTATTCAACGCCATCATTGCCAGGGTGAGAGACCCAGTTGCCACCAGTCATAAACTGCCAATCAACATTGTTGCGAAATGAATCACACATCCCGCCATGACAGCCTGCTAATCCGACACCACTCATAACAGCTTCTGAAACGTTGTTGACGTATTTTTTTTCAATTTCTCCCATTGTCCAGTGAGGCACGATTAGATCAAGGGTTTTTAGTTTTTCTGGATCGGCGTAGGCATCTAATGTATTAGAGACGTCAACAGAAAAGTTTTCTTCTTCGAGAATTCCTTTAAAAATAGAAGCAACCTGCTCAGGCTCATGGCCGTCCCAGCCACCCCATACGATCAATGCTTTTTTACTCATTTTTACCACTCCTTTTAATAATTGATAGATTCAAGTGAATTCTATTCATAAATCAGATACGCGAATCCATTGTCTTTTCTCAATTGATAAATCAACAGCTTCAAGAACTTGCTGACACTTCACTCCATCAACAAAACTTGGAATAGGCTGACGGTTTTCTTCAAATGATGCCATTAGTTCAACTAAAGAGTGAATAAACGTATGTTCATAACCAATTGTATGTCCAGCCGGCCACCAAGCTTCGGAGTATGCGTGTGCTGGGTCCGTAGCAAGGACGCGACGGAAGCCCTGGACATCGTCTTTGTCATCTGTGAAATAGACCTGTAATTCATTCATACGTTCAAAGTCAAAAATGACACTTCCTTTACTTCCGTTAATTTCAAATGAATTGGTACTTCGGTGCCCCGTAGCAAATCTGGTAGCCTCAAAGCTTCCAAGTGCTCCATTGGCGAAACGAGCCATAAATAGAGTGGCATCATCAACGGTGACTGGTCCTTTTTCAGAGGTTTGTTCGCTTGTTGCTGATAAGCCAGTCATGTTTGAAGGGAGAGGACGTTCTTTAATAAAGGTTTCATTCATCCCAATGACGTCAGAAATATCACCGAGTAGGTAATGAGCTAAATCAATGGTATGAGCACCTAAGTCGCCAAGTGAACCAGAGCCAGCGACTTCTTTTTGAAGTCTCCATACGAGAGGGAAGTTAGGGTCGATAACCCAATCCTGTAAAAACCATCCACGGAAATGATAAATATCACCTAATCGACCTTCGTCAATTAGTTTTTTTGCTAGCATGACAGCTGGAGTGAACCGATAATTAAAGCCAACCATGTGCTTAACACCAGCCCCTTCGACTGCTTTAAGCATCTCACGTGAGTCGGCTAATGTAAGCGCTAACGGTTTTTCGCAAAAAACATGCTTTCCAGCTTTAGCGGCAGCTATAGCAATTTCCTTATGAACATCACTAGGTGCATTGATGTCAATTAAATCGATATCGGTTCGTTCAATCAGCTGCTTCCAATCGGTCGTATATTCCTCCCAACCAAATTGTGTTGCTGCTTCGGCAACCCCTAATGGATCACGCCCGCAAATGACCTTCATTATTGGTTTTATGCTTTTAGGGAAAAACATCGGAAGGTCACGATAAGCATGACTGTGTGCCTTTCCCATAAATTTATAGCCGATCATGCCAACATTCATTTTCTTCATCGTCATCATCTCCTTTGGGCTTTATATCGATGTGCGCTCAATAACTGTAACGGGAAGCCGTTTGTGAATCGTGTCAGTCACACCTTGTTTGAGCATTGTTAAGACCGTATCTGCTGCCAATTGTCCCATTTCAAACAGAGGTACATGAACTGAACTTAGCTGTGGATGAACAATTTTTGCGACATCGGAATCATCATAACCAATAAGAGCATAATCCTTTCCGGCAATCAAACCTTGTTCCTGTAACCCTTGCATAAGACCGATGGCCATTCGGTCATTAGCTGCATAAATAGCGTCGATTTCTCCTCCGATAAGTGGACCAATTTCCTTGGCTTTTTGTAATCCACTTGTACGGCTATAATTTCCTTGAAATATCCATTCAGGCTTTGCTGTTACACCTGCTTGAATCAAGGCAGCCTGATAGCCTGCTAAACGTTCATAACTATTGGAAAAAACAGGAGGTCCATTCAAAAAGCCAATTCGCTTAAACCCTTTTTGTAAAAGGAGAGACACAGCCTCATAACTTCCTTCATAATGGTTGGCATCAATCGAATGAAAGGGTTCACCCGAAAATGTCTGATTCACTAGGCAGTAGGGATGCTCTAAGCCATGGAGTCTTTGAATTTCTTCTTTTTCTCCAGGGGTGTCACTTGAACCTAAAATAATGCAGGCATCTACTTTTTGTGAATGGAAAAGCTGAACATAATCTTTTGGTTCATTAGGTGATTGAAACAGTAGGAGCAGATTATAATGATGTTCTGCTAGTTTGACACCAATCCCACTAAGAATTTCAGAAAAGTAATGAGTAGAGAGCAAACGAACCTTGGGTAGATAGGGGACAATGACTCCGATATTTCCACTTTTTCCTCTCGCGAAGCTTTGGGCAATTGCATTTGGTTGATAATTTAATTGTTTTGCTGCTTCAAGTACCTTTCGCTTAGTTTCTTCACGAAGAGGGTCAACATTATTAAAGACACGTGAAACCGTAGCCTCTGATACACCTGCTAACTTTGCAACATCTTTACGTTTAGACAAGCTGCTCTCTCCCTTAATTAATATATGTACACGTGTTCATTTTGTGTGATTTTAGGTCGTTTGTCAATCCTTTTTTACTTAGATGATAAATTACCTTATGAACTATTTTTAAAGGGAAGTTGGGATAAATCTATCCAACTTCCCTTTACGAGATTGTTGACTACTTAGCTCTTATTTTTAAATTTATAACTAGATGAATCAACTCGATGAGTACAACAATAAGCAGTAAATACCAAAAAGCTAAGTAAAGAATAGCCAATAGAAGATTCAGCCACACTTTTTTTGTTCGCAGTCGATGCACGATTAATAGCTTCACGCCTGCTTTTGATTTTAAAGTTGGTAACCAGAAGAATAATAGTAAAAGAATAGCGGCGAAAATCACGAGACCTATTTCTGATTGCGTAGGTTCTTCGGTTTCCTCTGTGTTCCCTTCCGTATCATTTGACTTCGTGTCCTTTGGAGATTCACTGTTATGGTCAGGTTGATTTTTGGTTACATTTTCGACTTGCTCTGACTGCTCGGAAGCATACAATCCTTTTTCTTGCTCTTTTGCTTCTTCCATTGCCGCAATTAAACGTTCTTCGTATTTATAGTCGCCGTAATCATAAAATTTCTCTACAAGTCCTGCTTCAGTAATTACTTCTTGATGCAATTGCTCATCGACCCATACCCAAGCCAATAGTCGATCATACTTATCAAACAATGAGGGGCCATCGGTTTCAATGGTGATCTTACCTTGTTTGAGAAATTGACAAGTAAATTCGCTTGCTTCTTTACCGAAAGGTTCGACTGTGTTTGTGCTTTCGGGTGTATCAATATAGAGGAATCGCGTTTTATACGTAGTATCATTAATGATAAAATTGGCCGTATCTCCATCTGTACATTTTTCTAATGTAGCGGAATACGTTTTTCCTAGCTCGAGTTCATTTGTATCATCCGAATTTGGTGCTTGAATCTCCTCAGATTGTGTAGGCTCCGAACTATTGTTAAAAGAATATCCTTCTACATCGAGTTTCTCCTCATTAAACGTAGATTTACAGGTTGTATTGCTATTGTACTTTTTAATTAGTTCAACTAGTTCTTGTTTGTTATTCGCGCTTTTCGCGAGTTCGGTTGGTTCATGTAATAAATAATAGCAATCATTAGTACGGAAATGACCACCTAGTTCATCTCTACTTCCATTGTGGGCCTCAATGAACGATGGAAGTGATAGTAAAAATATGAGTGATGTCATAATTCCAAGAAAAAAGTACTTATTCAACGATAACTCCTCCTGATGCTATATGTTTTTAACCTATCATACCATGAAATAAAAAAAGCTTTATCTTAAGTTAATCTCCTGACGGAATAACTTTGATAAAGCCTTGTATATTAATATTCAATTAAGCGACGTTATGTTCTTGCTGTTTTTGTTGATTTTGCATTCTTTTAATATCTGCACGAAGCAAGATTGAAACAAGAAAGGCACATGCAATTAGGCCTAAAAAAACATGGAAAACTGGAATGTAACTACCTGTTGCCGCCTTAATATTACTAACAAGCATTGGACCGATAATACCACCGAGGGACCATGTTGTTAGAAGATATCCATGTATTGCTCCTAATTGTTTTGTTCCAAATAAATCCCCGATAAAAGCTGGTAGGTTGGAGAATCCACCACCGTAGCAGCTAACTACAAGCAAAATGAGGATTTGAAATAATAAGGCATTGACCGTAAAAGGTAAGGTTGCAAAGGCAATAATTTGGATGACAAAGAAAATCAAAAAAACATTGTGGCGACCAATGTAATCTGAGGCTGCTGCCCATCCTAGTCGACCACCACCATTAAAAATCCCCATAATTCCAACCATAGCCGCTGCCGCCGCCGCTGATAAACCGACAACATCTTGGGCCATAGGAGAGGCGACTGAAATCATCATGATACCTGCACTCGTATTGATAAGCATCAT
This sequence comes from Halalkalibacter urbisdiaboli, assembly GCF_002156385.1. Classification (GTDB taxonomy): domain Bacteria; phylum Bacillota; class Bacilli; order Bacillales; family Bacillaceae_D; genus Halalkalibacter_A; species Halalkalibacter_A urbisdiaboli. The sequence goes on along the minus strand of NZ_MVJM01000002.1, from coordinate 151,995 downwards.
AACCCAAAGCATCCAGAAATGCTTTGTCTTTACAGCCTCCTTTGATGTGAGTTGTCTCAAATCCTTTTTTACTGTTTTTTGGCCTGAAGCCATGGCTTGCTTCATTCCTTCAGGAAGCCAGCCCTCTTTCGGTGGAGCAATATAGGAAGCTCCTAATAACATAAGCGTTATATAACAGGCACCTAGAATATAAAAGGTTGTTGAAATACCAACGGACTCAATTAATCTTGCTGCCAGTGGGGCGGTAGCTAGGGCTCCTGAACCAAACCCAAGTACGGCCATTCCTGTCGCTAAACCTCTACGGTCAGGGAACCACTTTACTAATGTAGAAACCGGAGAGATATAGCCTATACCTAATCCTAAACCACTTAATAATCCATATGTAAGTAAGAACATGATGGAGGAGTCAAGTGTAACAGCGAGACCCGATCCAGCTTGCCCTAAACCGAATAATAAAGCTGCAACGATCGCTGATTTTCGGGGCCCACTTCTTTCAACAAACTTTCCGAAGACGGCTGCTGACATCCCTGCAAGCGCCATCATAATTGTAAATGCTAGTGTTACATTCGTTTCTGACCAGCCCATTGTGTTAACTAAAGGGTTTTTGTAAACGCTATATGCGTATGCTGCCCCGATTGAAAGATGAATAGCAATTGCTGACAATGCAATGAACCACCTGTTTTTACTTGTCTTCATTGTGTCTCCTCCTTCGTATTTTACAGTTATACCTATCAAGTTCACCAAAAAAATATTCCTGTTTCATAACAATTCATATATTTTCATAATTTACTAATTATTATTGTATAACAGAAACGATGTTGTCAAACAAAAATGTTTGGAGTTTAAAGGTGTTTTAGTGGTTTATGCCTTTATAAAAGGGGATTTCAATTCTAAAAAAATTTTTAAAATCATGATTTTCTCTGTTTTCACATTACAAAAAAATATAAAAATGGTAATATTATTACAGTTTAAAAGATGAAATAAGTTAGCTGTAATACAGTAAATTATCGAAGAATGGGGAAGGGTACATGATAAATCGAATGAAAAAAGAGGCATTTACTTTTATCGGAGTAGCTAAAACAACGACAAATAAAGCAGAAATGAACGGAGAGGGAGTAATATCAGCTTTATGGGAAACTGTTTATCGTGATTCACTCATTAACCATATTCCCAATAAACAAAACTCTCATATTCTAGCACTATATACTGAATATCAATCTAATGACACAGGTCATTACACCATAGCCATAGGAACGCAAGTAAGTACACTAGCCACTATACCTGAAAAGATGAGAGGATATTTAATCCCTGAGCAGAAATATGTTGTATTTACGTCAAGGAGAGGACCTGTTCAAGAGGTGGTTGTCGAAGCTTGGCAGGATGTTTGGGAATGGTCTAAAACAAACGAACGAGCCTATACCACTGATTTTGAAGTATATGATGATCGCTGTATCGACCCTAATAATAGCCAAGTGGATCTATATATATCGGTAAAATAAAGCTATTATACGAAAGCAAGTCCACATAAAGAAGAGAATAAGGAACGATTTTTTTAGGAGGATACTAATAGATTTTTATGATTTTTAGTGTCTTCCTTTGATGGTTACGTCCTAAAGTTTTTGATATCTTATTATCCTCTTGGTTCGTTAGGGAGAAATCGCTTTTAATGAAAAAATGTGAAAGCGGTTTTATTCTGCTTTTGAAGAATGTTATGATAGAGAGAAATTTATAATAATCTAAGTGTGACATTACAATAACTTACTCTATAACAACTAATATGGAAAAAAGTATATGAAAGTATGGGCTTGTTTAGAGCTAACACAAATTACCTTAATCCTTTTAATACAAACCTAGAGGGGATACAAATGAAGACACATAAGACGATCGGTGTGCTAACACCTGTTTTAGACGGCTTTTATTGCGGTAACTTATTAACAAGTATTTCGAATAAAGCGAAAGACAACAATTTTAAAGTTGTGATAATTGGAACATCGGCTAGCAATTATTCAAAAACATATGCTTCAGATTATATTGATGGCTGGATTGTGATCATGGATGCCGTTGACGATAAATATATAAAAAAAATACGAAAAAATGGAACACCTATTATTGGAATAAATACATTATTAGACTGCGATTATAAGATTTCAATTAATAATGAGGAAATGATCGCTTGTGCTGTAAATCATTTAGTTAAGCATGGTCACGACCGAATTGCCTACGTAGGAGATTCTTATTTTTATGATGCAAATCAGCGCTTTACTAGTTATGTTAAAGCATTGAAAAATAATCAAATTAAGTACCAAGAAACTTTGGTTTATAACACTCTCCAGTTATCTCCATACGACATTGTAAAAAGTATGGTTGAAAACAGTTTGCCATGTACGGCTATTGTTGCTGTAAATGATTTTATTGCAGTGGAGTTAATTCATCATTTTGAAAAATACAACATCCGTGTTCCCGATGACGTAGCTATTATTGGCTTTGACGATAGTCCTGCTGCTACATCAAGTAATCCTTCTTTATCTACAATCCATTTATCTATTAAGGATATAGGTGAGCAGGCTGTATCAGTATTAATAGATTATTTTTCAGGGGAAATGAATCAAGACTCAACATCTACTATTACAGCTTATCCAATATTTCGAGAGAGTTGTGGGTGTAGCTATACTTTTAATAAACCCATTGATACTCCTTCTGAAACGATTGATTACCTATCAAATATGGTAGCTAGAAATTTTAATTTAGGACAACTGTTGCAGTCAAGCAATTATAAAGACATTATTGAAATGAATTGGTTAATTCATACCCCGTTTCGCAAAGGATTGCTAGGTTTATGGGACTCGAGAAATGACAATGAGCTAAAAGTACATCAGTTTAATCTAGATTTAGAAAATAATAAAAAAGAAAATATTCAAGTTGAGAATTGTATTCCTAGTCAATTTCCATTGAAGAGAGTTCTTTACAATGAGGAATTTATGCAAGATGATAATGAAATAATGATTATCCCGATTATACAAGAAGGGAAGGAATTAGGCGTTATTGCTTTTGTTGGCTTAGCGGATATTACAACTCAAGCGACTCCTTTAAATACTACTTATCAATTGGCGAACTTTTTTGCAGCAGCACTACATCGCGCCTCTATGCATGAGGAAATCAAATCATATTCTCAACAGTTGGAGATTATCTCCAGTATTATGTACGACGGCATTTGGACGTTAGACTGGAAAACAAAAAAAGTCACAAGCCAAGGTGGCATTAACAATATTCTCGGTTATTCAATAAATGCTTATGAGCTACACATTTCTGAAATTTTAAAACTGATTCATCCAAAAGAACAAGCAAAAGTTAAAATAAGTTTAAAAGAGCATATCAGTCATAAGTCTCCTTTTGAAGTAGAGTGTAGATTTCTCCATGCTAAAGGACATTATATTTGGATGTACATTACAGGACAGGCACAGTATAACTCCTATGGAGAAATGACGAAAATATTAGGCTCGATAATGGATATTTCTACTAGAAAAAAAGCAGAAGAGAGAATAAACGAACTTGCCTATCGAGATACATTAACAGGCCTTTCAAATCGATTGTACTTTGAGGAACAGTTAATCATTTTACTTGAGGAAGCGAAACATAATAATAATAAAGTTGCCTTACTGTTGTTTGATCTAGATCGCTTTAAAATAGTGAATGATAGCTATGGGCATCAAGCGGGTGATAGATTACTCCAGTTTGTGGCAGCCAGAGTTCGTTCCATTGCAAAAGAAGATTATCTAATAGCAAGGCTTGGGGGAGATGAGTTCGTTGTCGTTATGCCTGTTATTAGTAGTGTGAAAGAGGCGTATGAATTTGGCTCTGAAATAGTGGAATGCTTGAGCAAATCGTTCTTAGATCAGGGGAGAGAGTATCACATTTCAAGTAGTATTGGGTTAAGTGTTTATCCAGATAACAGTTTAGATGCCGAAACAATGATGCTCCAGGCTGATATGGCGATGTATAGTGCAAAAGCACAAGGAAGAAATCGTCTCCAATTGTATAGTGAAGAAATGAATGAATATAATATTGAACGTTTGAATATGGAAACCCTCTTACGAAAAGCATTAGACCGGGATGAACTAATCTTACATTATCAACCTCTATATGAAATGGGCAACGGTAAAATCCTAGGTGTTGAGGCACTATTACGTTGGGATTCCCCAGAATTGGGAATGGTAAAGCCAATGGATTTCATCCCCCTCGCCGAAGAAACGGGCTTAATTATCCCAATTGGCGAGTGGGTGGTTAAAGAGGCTTGCTTATTGAACAAACTTTGGGAAAACAGAGGGTTACCTTCATTTAAAATCTTTGTAAACATTTCATCCAGACAGTTAAACGACACGAATTTTGTAGAGTGTGTAAAGGATATTTTAAAGGAAACAGATTGTTTTCCGGGAGTGTTATGTTTAGAAATTACAGAAACCACGATGCTTGAGGACATTACCTACAGTACGAAAACCCTTCAACAGTTAGTTGAAATGGGAGTAAATATTTGTATAGATGACTTTGGGACCGGTTATTCATCATTTTCTGTGTTGAAAAACTTACCTGTACAAATGATAAAAATTGATAAATCATTTATTGATGATATCGCAACGGACCTTAAAAACAGTACCATTGTACAGGCAATCATCCACATGTCTCACATTATGTCATTAAAAGTTGTGGCAGAAGGTGTTGAAACGGCTGAACAAATGGAAGTTCTAAAAAAGTTAGAAGTCGATTATGTACAGGGTTTTATCATTAGCAAACCGGTACCTTATGAGGAATTGTAGTTTGCCTAACTGAGTTTTGAAACAGAACTTCAATGAAGAGATTCGATTAGAGATAACATGATAAGGATTATAAGAGCGAGCTGCAATTGTGTACAAATTGTGATAACCGATTTCAAAGCTTGCTGATAAACAGACAAAAATAGTTACGTTTCATTATATACCGGATGAAACAGGGCTAACATCACAGGCATGACCTGTTTGGGAATTGGGGATTCATCCGGATATCCCCGTATCCCTTAACGATAATCTTCCTTTATGATAAGAGATATGTAGACGCTCAATATGTTGGAAAAGGTCACTTTTGTAAAAAACCATTAACCCATGTATTTCCACGAAATGGTCATTTGAATGTAACTCATCCAGAGTCAGCTTAAATTTAGATAATCCTCATTTACTCTTTTCATTATATCCAATCCGTATGCCGCTCTTGTTCCGCATATGAGCTAGCTTTTTTAAAAAGTCACATGCCTCTTTCGTAATGTACATTTATATACCTCCTTTTTTAAATGTAACAAAGGGGTGCAATTAATCTCAACCTAAGTAAGTAATCTTCATAGTCAAAAAAACGTTAAAGAAAAGGAGGAGGTTGGATGAACCGGATTATGGTTATGGGTGTATCAGCTGGAGTCGGTAAATCTACTTTTGCTCGCCGACTTGGGAATGCCCTTCATATAGAAGTGTATCACCTTGATACACTCTTTTGGAAGCCTGAATGGGTACAGGCATCATTAGAAGAATTCTCCGACAAACAAAAAGAAATCATGAAGAAAGAAAACTGGATTATTGAAGGGAATTATCAAAGTACTGTCCGAATTCGAGTAGAACAGGCTGACACCATTATTTATCTCGAACGTTCATTACCAGTTTGTTTATACAGGGTTGTTAAAAGGTGGCTTACGAATATTGGAAAAACACGGATAGACATGGGGGAGGGGTGTAAGGAAAAGCTAGATTGGCCATTTATAAAATTTATTCTAACAACCTATTACCGGCGTAAGCATTCCGCTGATGATAGGTTAAAAGATCTTCAGAAGCTTGGTTTTCCAAAGAAAATCATCACTTTAAAAGGTAGACGTGAAATAAATGAGTTTTTAGATAAGATTGAAAACAAAAAAGAGCTTAAGTAAGAAGGGTGGTCTGTAGTTATTTAGTGGACAACTCTTTTTTTTATCAAATTGGAACAATAAGTGTCATAAATAACCATTGGAACCGTCTAATAAGTAAGAGTTCAATACGGGGGAAACATTATGTCAAAAGCGCGTATCATTTCAAATTGGTTCAAGCAATACAGTGATGATGTTTATCGGTTTCTTGTTTATTATACAGGTAATAAAGACGTGGAGGATCTTGTCCAAGAGGTGTTTATGAAGGCTTTAAAAGGGCTTGATTCATTTCACCATCAATCAAGTCCGAAAACATGGTTATTTAGTATCGCACGTAACATTGCCATCGACGATGGAAGAAAAAGAAAAATAAGACATATCAAGAATTCGCTAATCTTTCAAGAAACTGTAGTTCCTTCACCGGAACATATCTTGGCTGAACATGAAATACATAAAGCGCTATATGGAGCCATTATGTCACTGAGGCAAAGCTATCGAGACGTCCTTATACTAAGGGGAATTAAAGAATTTACGGTGGCTGAAACAGCAGCTGTATTAAATTGGAATGAAGATAAGGTACGTACGACTTACTCTCGGGCATTAAAAGCATTAAAAAAACAGCGAGGAGGACTACAGGATGAGAGACCGTGATATTGAACGTGAGCTTAAATCCTTACCTGAACAAAAGCTAAAACGACAAGTATACAATCGAATTCATATGTCACTTTTACAAAAAGCTAATGAAGAAGAGGAGAGGAAGACTAGCGGAATGTCGATGAAGCTCATTATGAGTGGAATAACAGGGAGCATGGTTTTACTTCTTTTTATTCTTTTATTAAGTGTGAACGTACTTGATGAACATCGTGGTACGAATCAAGGAGAAGAAAATGAGATAACGGTAATTGGAGAGCGATCTCAAGCAGAAGTCCCGCTCATGAACCAAAGTGGCAAGGTGGCGGTTACCTTTGATGAAAAACAGGTAGTCGATATTCATGTGACAGTTAATCATTTAAATCCAAAAGAACTATATACGGTATCCTTCGTAAGGGATAATGAAGGCGGCGTCACCTTTGGACCTAAAGAAAATGTTGAAATTTTTGCTGGAGAAATCATTGGAGAAACGAGTTTTCGTCCTAGCTTAAACGGGAAACTTTCTATTTCCATGGAACATCCTAGTAGAGTGTTTGCTGGAGCAAATGCAATTGAGATTAGAATAGAACCGAGTGGAAATCAAGAGGAAATTTTAAAGAGTGAAGCGTTTAAAATTAACATAAAGGAGTAAAGTGGATGAAAAAAATACTTCTATGCTTGTTGCTAATTGTTTTAACATCATGTGTTTCTAACGAAAAACGCACAGATACAATACTTAGTCCAATGTTTGAGGTTGGTCCTTATACGATGGTCGGAGAGGAGAATCGAGTCGGTTTTATATATAGCCCTTTTGTTCCGAATCAGAAACAAAAATATATGTGGCATTTTTGGGGAAAGCCGGATGAACTAGAAGGTCATTTTGTAGTAAGAGCCACTAATATAGAGACTAATCAAGAGGTTGTAGTGACGCAAGCGGCTTCATTAGGCCCTGCTAATAATCGAGCAGATGCCCATCTTCCAACGTTAATGGCATTGCCGACAAGTGGTGAGTGGGAACTTAAAGCATATATTGGTGAACAGCATTTTGGAACAATTATTGTTAAAACTGTAAAGAGTTACAATCTATAATTTGATTTTGTGTTATATTTCCAATAGTGGTAAATATCTTTTGTAGGAGAGGATAGTTCAGATGAATCTTATTAATGTTATAACAATTAGCACCGATAAATCTCGATTAAATCTAGAAACAATATATGCGTTTATGGAAAGAAGTTATTGGGCAAATAAACGTTCAAAAGAGAAAATTAAAAAATCAATTGAACAATCACTTTGCTACGGAGTTTATTACGGTCATGAGCAAATCGGGTTTGCTCGCGTTATTACTGATGGGGCTACGATGTATTGGCTTTGCGATGTTTTCATAGATGAAGCGTATCGTGGAAATGGAATCGGAAAAAAGTTAGTGGACACAATTATTCATTCAGATGAATTGAAAGATTTATTCGGTTATTTAGGTACGAAAGATGCTGATATGCTTTATGAACAATTTGACTTCTCTGTCGAATCAGAAAAGGTGATGACACGACTGCCGGAATTTTTAAGAACGAAAGAAAGCTAGGGCTTATTAAAGATGAAAAGGTGATTTTGTGAGTGAGATAAAAAGACAACCTCCGATTGAAGCAGCTCGTTCATTGATATCAAAGCGTTTCCCCACTTGCCAAGGGGCTTTACTTGCGGGAAGTGTCATTAGAGGAGAACAAACCGCAACCTCAGATTTAGACATTGTTGTGTTTGAAGAAGACCTACATTTTGCGTACCGAGAATCTTTTTTTGAAAACGAGTGGCCGGTAGAATTGTTTGTCTACAATTTACAGTCATACAAGTCTTTTTTTGAAAGTGATTGTAAGCGGGCAAGACCTTGTTTGCCAAGAATGGTTCTTGAAGGAGTTGTGTTAAAAGATGAAGGAATTATCTCTTCAATAAAAAAAGAAGCAGCTCATCTGTTAAATAAAGGTCCTGAGCCTTGGTCGGATGAAACAATTAATATGAAGCGTTATTTTATTACTGATGCACTAGATGATTTAATAGGATGTTCTAATAGAGGGGAAGAGCTATTTATAGCGAATAAATTAACTGAGTTACTTAGCGAATTTTATTTAAGGACGAATCAACAATGGGGAGGCGATTCAAAATGGGTCGTCCGGGCATTAAAGGAATATGATGATTCGTTTGCGACTCGGTTTATTGAGGTGTTTGATGAATTTTACAAAACTGGTGGAAAAGATAAAGTCATTTCCTTCACAGAAAAAGTAGTAGATCCGTACGGAGGTCGATTATTTGAGGGATTTTCGATAGGAAAGAGGGAGTGGAAATAGTTAGAGGTAAGTCATATTTTCTTGAAACATTCACATTTCTCCCCCTAGACATATTAAATAAGTTTGGTATAGTTAATAGGATATTTTCCTAAGGGGTAATTTTTGATGCATTTGATGTTTTATACATTTTTTGAAAATATGGCTTTTATCGTTACTTTTGTATTTTTAGGGTTGAAACTACAATCTTTTTTAATAGGAAGAATTTCTGCATCTTTTTTTAATAAGCTAATCATTCCGCTATTTTTTTGTTTTATATCGATTTGGGTTATGATGTTTATCCCATTTCAATTTGAAGGTGTTCGTTTAGATTTAAGAAGTGCTCCTTTATTATTAGTATCATATATTGGTGGATGGCAAGTCGGGTTGGTTGCCATTATTCCGACGACGATTTATCGCTTTTCGTTGGGCGGACCTACTGTCATTCAAGGAATTACACAAGGGGTTTTTCTCCCTTTCTTCATAGGTTCACTGTTTCATATGATTCATAGTATTGGAAAATTTAAAGCGTGCGAAACGCTTATTAATATGAAGAAAATCATTTCTGTTCTTATGTTATTCGAAATCATTCAAGGCACGTTAATCCTTTTGACAACACCGGCTACGTTTCCCATCGTTTTCCTAATGATGATATTTCATACGTTTGCTGTTTTAGGAATGTGTTTAATGATTAATGATTTTAATCGTGCGTCTCAACAGAAAATTGAGCTGGAGTTTATCTCCAATAACGACGATTTAACTCAAATACCAAATATTCGTTGCTTTAAAGAGCAGGTTCGAAAACGCATGAATTCAAAAAAAAAGCTAGCTATTGCCATGTTCGATGTTGATTATTTCAAACAATACAATGACACAAACGGGCACCAGGCTGGTGATGTCGTGTTAAAAATAATCGGTCAGATTTTAGAAGAAAATATGAGTGACAAAGCAATTTTTGCAAGGTATGGCGGTGAGGAATTTATTATTTACTTTGATACTTCACGGTCTCCAGATATGACTTTAACATTGACAGAACAATTAAGGAGCAAGGTAGAAGAGTTTGTTTTTTACGGAGAAAAAACTCAGCCGAATCAGAAAGTGACAATATCTATCGGGATTAGTTACGCTAATGGTGATGGAACATTAGAAGAAGTCATTGAACAAGCTGATAAAGCATTGTACTTGGCAAAAGCGAATGGAAGAAACCGCATTGAAATCGCATAAAGCTAAAGGTAAATTCGCTCATTAAATGGTGTCCCAAAAAAACGTCGAAAATAGGACTTTTTTGGGACACCATCTTTTTCTATATGTTCCTCTTACTAAATAATAAATAAATGAAAAATGGAGCTCCAATTCCAGCTGTAAACACTCCAGCTGGAATATCTAACGGTAAAAAGGCTGTTCTAGCAACAACATCAGCTATTAACACGATTATCCCACCAATTATGGCCGTTAATGGAATTAAACCAGAAAACGAGTGTCCAATTAGCTTTTTTGCAATATGAGGTGCAATTAAGCCAACAAAGCCAATGCCGCCAGCAAAAGCAACCGCTGAACCAGCGAGTGCCACACTTAAAAATAGTAAAAGTGTTCGGCAAAGCTGAACCTTGATTCCTAATCCAGTAGCAATCTCATCACCTAGTTCTTTTACGTTCATCGTTCTCGAGAAAAAGTACGAAATAGGAAGGAGGATTAAGAGCCAAGGAAGTAAACCATACACATCCGTCCAGTTAGCTCCATAAATACTGCCGGTCATCCAAATATAGGCCTTTGTTGCCACGGTCATTTCACTTAAAACGATCATCATCGTTGTGAGTGCACTCATTCCAGCTGCAACTCCAATACCGATCAACACGAGACGTATTGGGGTAACCCCTCTTTTCCAAGAAAGAACATAGATTAATAGTGAAACGAGTCCTGCCCCGGTAATAGCTGCAATTGGAAGCCAACTAATACTAACAACCCCACCTAACGTAACAAGAAAAATAATGGCACCAACCGATGCGCCCCCTGTAATACCTAGAATGTCAGGGGAGGCAAGTGGGTTTCGAACAATCCCCTGCAAAATTAACCCAGATACCCCTAATGCTGCACCAACCATAAGTGAAAGGATAACCCGAGGGAGCCGAAGTGTGTTAATGACATAATCATGCTCGCCATTTCCAAATCCAAGCAAATGGCTTAAAACAGTAATAGGGTGAATCCACGAGCTACCAATCGATATTGCAAGAAAGAAGAGAAGGACAGTTAAACATAGAAAAAGTAGCGTAAAGATGACAATTTTCAAATCTAGTTGAAAAGAGATTTTGCCTGATTTAGTTCTAAATACAAAAGGGCTATGCATCTTTCGTCACCCCTTTACGCGCAATATAAATAAAAAATGGTGTACCGATAAGAGCAGTCATAACACCGATTGGCATTTCCTGTGGCATGATGACAAAGCGAGCACCGATGTCCGCTAATAGCAATAACGTAGCCCCAATACATGCACTGTACGGTATGACCCAGCGGTAATCAATCCCGATTAGGCCGCGGACGATATGTGGAACAATTAAGCCAATAAAACCGATTGCGCCACCAATTGCAACGGAGCCTCCTGCTAGAAAAACCGTTACAATTCCAATCATGATCTTTATTATAATCGTTCGTTGTCCTAAGCTTTTGGCAACATCATCACCTGTAAGGAGGATATTGACAGCTCGACCTAAAAATAAAGAGATGATTCCTGCTCCCAATATGAACGGGAGTATTGGAGTAAGCATGTCTAATGAGCGACCAGCTACCGAGCCTGCTAACCAAAATAAAATACTTTGCATATTTTGTTCATCAATGACTAGTAATCCTTGAGTAAATGAAACAAATAGAGCGGTAATGGCTGCTCCTGCTAAAACAATTTTTATAGGAGAGAGTCCGTCTCTTCCAAATGAGCCAAGAATATAAACTAAGATTCCTGCAACTGCTGCTCCTAAAAAACCAATCCACATATAATGAACAAGGGAGGTTAATGAAAAAAAGGTAGCAGAACAGACGATAAAAAATAGGGCGCCCGCATTAATCCCAAAAATATCAGGGGAAGCTAAGGGATTTCTTGTCAATGCTTGCATGAGTGCCCCTGCAATCGCTAGGCTTGCTCCAATCACAGCAGCAATTACAGCTCTAGTTAAACGAGAGGTAGTAATAATCAGGTGCTCAGTATTCGTCTCATCATAATAAATAAATGCATCAATAACAGTGGTAAGGGGGATTGACGTCTTCCCTAGAGATACACTTAGGCTGAAGGATAGGATGAATAGGAAAAAAACGATTATTAATCCAATTCCTTTTGGTAAGTAAGAAAATAGCTTCTTCATGTTTTTCCTCTCTATTCCTTAAAATGTAACAAAGTAAGAAAAGGGAGAAGAATATACGCTTCTCCCTCCCAACTATAAGTTTATTTTTCAAGTTCAAAACGATCATAGATATCATCTAACATTAGGTTTGCTGCAATAATTCCACCGGCCATATTCCATGTTACTTCATCAACCATGAATACTTTCTCATTTTTAACGGCATCAAGATTTGCCCAAAGTGGGTGATTCGTCCAATCTTCAAATGATTTCTTAACAGCTTCATCATCTTCGTTAAAAATGTAGAAGACGTCTGCATTCATTTCTGGAATGCTTTCTTTATCTGTTAATTGTACGCCCCATTCGTCGCTTTGTTGATTTTCTGGACGAGTAAAGCCTAACTCCTCTAATATAGAGCCAGCAAATCCAGTAAAGTAAATTCGAGCATGATCAGCTCTGAAGTTAAGAATTGACGCATTTACAGGCCATTCATCGCCTAATTTTTCTGATGCCTTCGCTTGGAAGTCAGCAACTCTTTCGTCCCAATTTGCTAATAATTCAGTAGCTTCTTCTTCCATATTTAAAGCTTGCCCCATTAATTCAACCGTTCCCTTAAATTCAAACACTGTTTCGTGAGCAACAGTTGGAGCAATCTCAGCTAATTGTTCGTAAATTTCTTCATGACGTAGCTTGGAAGCAATGATTAAATCAGGCTTAAGCTTGGCAATTTCCTCTAAGTTAGGTTGTGTCTCTTGACCTACGATGGTTACACCATCTAAGTCGGCTTTTAAGTAATCATATATTGGTACTTGTACCCAAGATTCAACAACACCAGCAGGCTTAACGCCCAAAGCAACTGCGGCATCTGTTGCCCCTTGATATAGGGTAACAATTGTTTTTGGTGTGCCTTCAATGGTTGCTGTTCCCATAGCATGTGTAACTTCTCTTGTTTCTGACTCGACTTCAGTTGCATTGTCTTCAACTTGTGTTTCTTCTTCTGAACTTATTTCTTCCTCAACAGGTTCGTTTGTTTCTTTACCACCGCATCCAGTAAGAACTAGAGCGAGCAACATTACAGCTGCAAAAAGGCTAAAAAACATTCTCTTTGAAAAGTATGTAGTAGACATAAAGTATCCCCTCTTCTAATTGATTGTGATTCTCATTATCATATTACGTTTGTTATTGTATATACTACATAAAAAAAAAGCAACAATAATTTTTAAAAATTATCATCTTGTGTAAAATTTAGGTGAAAAAGAGGTTTACTTTTTGAGGTGATAAAAGTGAAGCATGCATTAGTTGTTGGAGGAACTGGAATGCTAGCCGATGTGTCAATATGGCTTGTTAATAACGGCTATAAAGTGTCCGTAATTGGACGGAGAAAGGAAAGAATGATGCAATTGATCTCACGGGGAACGGGGAAGTTGAGACCACTTGTAGTTGATTATAACGATAAGGAAAAGCTCAAGGAAGAACTGGACGATACAGTCAACAATAATGGTCGATTCTCGCTAGTAGTCGCGTGGATTCATCCAGAAGTTAGTGCCTTAAATAGCTTGCTTCATTTGCTCTGTTGTGAGAAAAATTGGACGCTTATTCATGTGCTAAGTAGTCAAGTAAACATGGAGATAATCCAAAATAGCATTCTGTTACCAGGTGATTGTTATTATCAACAAGTGCAGCTTGGTTTTAAAATTGAAAATCAAACATCAAGATGGTTAACTCATCAGGAAATTGTAGCAGGTGTAATTCAATCAATTTATTCGAGTCAGAAAAAGAGTATAGTTGGAACCATTTCTCCTGAAGAATTTAGACCATAATTCTGCGCGTTTTTGTGAGTCTGCCGGTTCAATGATTCATGATTATTTTGAACATAAAGTAAGAATAAAAAAACACCCTCTTCATCTTTTTTAAATGAATATTTTACAAGCTTGTCATATAATTTCCTTCGTATTTTTACGAAACAATGCAGAAGATATAAACAAGCTTATCATTTAGGGGGATTGAAAGATGGATGAGCAATGCTTTTATTGCCAAGACACAACTGAAGATGTGTATCACGCACAATTTATACAACAAAATGAGCATGTTGAAAAGCCTCTTTGCTATGATTGCTACAAAGACTGGCTTGAAGGAATTAAAGGTTAAAATATACATTTAGAGGCTGTGCCAAAAGGTTGTTTTTTAACCTTTGGGCACAGCCTTGCACGCTTTAAGCTTTAGAGATTGCCCCTATTTTGATGAAAAATACATAAGAGATAGATAGTTAAACTCGAAACAACATGCCGAAGTAATGTATAATAGTGGTTGTGTAAGCAGATTACTTTATTTTTATAAGAGTTTGATGGAGAGTGAGTGTTTATATGGGACGTAAATGGAATAATATTAAAGAGAAGAAAGCATCAAAGGACGCAAATACGAGTCGAATATATGCTAAATTTGGACGTGAGATCTATGTTGCAGCAAAACAAGGGGAACCAGATCCTGAATCAAATCGCGCATTAAAAGTAGTACTTGAGCGCGCAAAAACATATAGTGTTCCGAAAACAATTATTGATAGAGCCATTGAAAAAGCGAAGGGTGGTTCCGAAGAAAACTACGATGAGCTTCGCTATGAAGGCTTTGGCCCTAATGGGTCTATGGTTATCGTAGATGCTTTAACGAACAATGTTAACCGTACTGCAGCCGAAGTTCGTTCCGCTTTTAATAAAAACGGAGGCAACATGGGAGTAAGTGGTTCCGTTGCTTATATGTTTGATGCGACGACTGTTATTGGCATTGAAGGGAAATCAGCAGATGAGGTTCTTGAGTTGTTAATGGAGGCCGATGTTGATGCACGTGATATTATCGAAGAAGAAGAGACCGTGATTGTATATGCCGATCCTGAGCAATTTCATGCTGTCCAGGAAGCGTTTAAGAGTGCTGGGATTACGGACTTTTCTGTTGCTGAGTTAACGATGCTCGCACAAAATGATGTAGCTCTGCCTGAGGATGCACAAGAGCAGTTTGAGAAATTAATTGATGCACTTGAGGATTTAGAGGATGTTCAGCAAGTGTACCACAATGTTGATTTAGGTGAATAATTTAGGTTTAACCTTCAATAAGATTATTATGCTTTTTACCTTTAATATCGATTGATGTTAAAATGAGAGAACAGGCTTTGTTAGTCTGTTCTCTTTTAGTTAACAAAGCAGAAAGGTGATTTGCATAATGAGCAAGTTATTGATTGTATATTTTTCAATTGGATTTAACATATGGTTGGCCTTTACCATTTTAACCGCAGCTAGAATGAATTATGGATGGGATGATATTAAAAAAACATTAAAGGAAAATTGGAAAAATAATCTTCTGTTTATTTTCGCTTGGATTATCGTATTACCAAGCTTATTAATGAAAAGAAAAAAATAAAAAAGACTCAGCAAGATATGCAGTTATCAAGCTGAGTCTGTAATAATGGCTATTTTTTTTTCTTTTTACGTTTTGCCGCACGATTATCAGCTTCATCCATTCGTTCCATTGCTTCAAGATCGTCTTGGTCGGCTAGTTCTCTTGAGAATTCAACTTCATCGTTTGCGCCTAGTTGCTTTTTCTTCTTTTTTCCCATGTGAAGGTGCCCCCTCTAATTAAAATATGATAAGCCAAACTTATCAATAGTAGTTTGGCTCATCCTTTTGGAAATTATAAATGGAAACGATTGGTATGTTAGATGAAAAGGGATAAAATGCTTAGGGCAACGATGCTACTCAAAACAACGATAATTAGATTAGCACCTAAAAATGCAACTGTAATCGCGACAAGCGCACCAATGATACCGAATGCGGGGTTATCGTGAACAGTTAACACTCCAGGGAAGATGAGCGCTCCAAGTGCTGCATAAGGAACGTTTCTCAAAATGGCCTGTAGCCAAACAGGAATTGTTTGGGCATTCATGAAAACGAGGGGGAGCATTCGCGGAATATAAGTAACAACAGCCATTCCTACAATAACCCAAATCATTGTAAACGTCATTCGTGTCGCCTCCTTGTAATGAGTTCAATTCCGATCGATGATAATAATGTTGCTAAAATAATCGACCACCCGCTCGGGATAAAAAATGAAAAGATGCTGTTAAAAAGTGCAGCACTTGCTGCCAAGAACAGTACTTTTCGCTGTTTTTTTAATGAAGGTATAAGTAAAGCAATAAACATGGCATATAATGCAATGGCCATACTTTGTTGCAATGTCTCTGGAAGAGCGCTGCCAGCAAGATAGCCTATTGCTGAGTTTATTACCCAACTGACATAGGCAATACTCGCAACACCAAAGACAAAGCCTGTTTTCACGGTTCCCTCTTGGGTACTTGTCACAGCAAAAACTTCATCTGTGATGCCGAAAGAATAGATCGCTTTAATGATTGGGTGATCATGTTCAACCCGTTCGCTGACGGAGGCGCTCATAAGTAGATGCCGAATGTTTACGATGAAAGTAGTAAAAATGATTTCAAATGCACCTGTACCTAATGCAATTAAATTTAAAGCCATATATTGTGCAGCTCCAGCATAAACAAACAAACTCATGGCAACGGTCTCGAGAAAGGACAACCCTGTACTTTTTGCAAGTAATCCAAAAGTAAGTGCTGCTGGGAGGTAGCCTATTGCAATGCTACTACCTGTAAGCAAGCCGTAAACAAAAGGTGTTTTATGTTGAGTGATAGCAGTTGTTGCCATTTTCGAAACGCTCCTTTTTGACTATGTTAAAATGAAAAATAATGTTCGTTTTGGATTCCATATAATACATATGTATGTTATATGATACGATTGTATTGCATTTCAAGTAAAACGACAAGGAGTTTTTTATGGATAAGGAACAATTATCTCAAATGATTGGTGAAAAACTTAAACAACTTCGCTTTGAGCGAAACTGGAGCTTGGACCAGCTTGCTAAACAAACGGGTGTAAGTAAACCAATGCTTGGCCAAATTGAACGAGGCGAATCCAATCCAACTGTAAGTACATTATGGAAAATAGCTAAAGGATTAAATGTCTCATTTACAGCCTTTTTAGAGGAGGAAAAGCCTAATGTGACAGTTGTTGATCGTAGAAACATTGAGCCAATTACGGAGGAGCAAGAGTCATTTAAGGTTTATCCGCTATTTTTGAAACCGTTTAACAAACCATTTGAGATTTTTTCGGTGCAATTAGAGCCTGGTTGCGAACACCATTCAGAGCCTCATACACGTGGGGTTGAAGAATACATTGTTGTAGAAGAGGGCGAGCTAACATTATATATTAATGAACAGAGTTACACGCTTGAAAAGGGTCAGGCGATCCATTTCGTGACAGACCAAGCATACCATCGCTACGGAAATAATCAGAAAGAAGCTTGTACGTTTACGATGCTCATTTATTATCCAAATTCGAGTCATGAATAGTAGATAGGAGGTTAAAGAGATGTGGGAGCTGTTGCTTGTCATGCTTGAACGCCTAGCGATTATTGTGACAGTTGCGTTTATAATGACTCGGTTTTCTTTTGTGAGAAGTATTATTGAACAAAAGGATATTTCTTTTTGGCAGCGGTTAGCTGTTGTGATTATATTTGGCTGTTTTGGGATTATTGGTACGTATACGGGACTTGCTGTCGATACAGAGGGAGGTGTCTATAGTCGCTGGACATTAACCCTTCAAGATAATGAGGCGATTGCGAATTCACGGGTAGTAGGAATTGTTGTAGCAGGACTTTTAGGTGGTTGGAAGGTAGGGATAGGGGCTGGTTTATTAGCTGGCTTTCATCGCTTTACTCTCGGTGGTTTCTCCGATTTAGCCTGTGGAATTTCAACCGTTGTTGCAGGCGCCATTGCAGGTTATTTTTATAAGCGAAATGAAAACCAACGAATGATTTCTTGGCAAACGGCCCTTGTTGTTGGAATGGTAGCTGAGGCAGTGCAAATGTTTATTATTTTAGGGATCGCTAGACCGTTTGAACAAGCATGGTCACTTGTTTCAGGTATAGGTCTTCCGATGATTTTTGCCAATGGGATAGGAGCAGCGCTGTTTATTTTAATCATTCGAAACGTCGTATCTGAAGAGGAAAGGATGGGGACGATCCAGGCTCAGCGAGCATTACGACTTGCTGATCAGACTTTGAAGCATATGAGAAAAGGATTGTCTAAAGAATCTGCGCAAGCAACCTGTTCGATCTTGCTAAAGGAGATTGATGTAGCAGCGGTTTCAATGACCAATCGTAAAGAGGTGTTAGCGTTTGTAGGGGTAGGAAAGTGGCGACATCAAAACAATCCAATCATCCAAACATTGGCTACGAAAGAAGTGTTGAAAACAGGAACATTAAAGCTAGCAAATGAGGATGATATCTTTAACGAAGAAGAGAACTTTCCGCTACGTGCCGCCGTTATAGCACCATTGAAGCAAAATCATGAGACGATCGGGACGTTAAAGTTTTATTTCCGTACGGAAAAGGAAAGGACGGAGACGACAATTGAGTTAAGTAAAGGACTTGCAACACTTCTTAGCCACCAATTAGAGCTATCAGAAATGGATCGACATTTAGAGCTAGCCAAACAAGCCGAAATCAAAGCGCCACAGGCCCAGGTTCACCCTCATTTCTTATTTAATGCTCTGAATACGATTGTTTCGTTAATTCGTACAGACCCGGCTAAAGCTCGTCAATTATTAATTTCATTATCTCGTTTCTTTAGGCAAAATTTAAGTGGTGTGAATAAAACGGAGGCTAGTTTAGAAGAGGAGTTAGCTCACGTAAAAGCCTATTTGCTTATTGAAGAAACACGATTTTCTGACAGGCTATCAATTATTTATGAAGTTGATCAGCTAGTATTAGATGCGATTGTTCCCCCGATGACATTACAGCCAATCGTCGAAAATGCAATGAAGCACGGGCTGAAGGATCATGTAGGAGAGTGTCAATTAAGGATTAGAATAAAAAAACAACCGAAAGGGGTTCGTGTTCAAATACTTGATAATGGTATTGGAATGAGTCAAGAACGATTAAAACAGCTATTTGAATCACCTGTTACATCTGAAACAGGTACAGGAATAGGGTTGTACAATGTGAAACGACGCTTAGATATGATGTATGGTGAACGCTATTCATTTGAATTAACGAGTGAAAAAGATGTTGGAACAGTATGGACGATTGATCTAGAAAGATAAAGGAGGTATCGCGATTTTGAACTTCAAGATAAGAACGATCATTATCGACGATGAGATTCATAGTCGTAATGAATTACGTCATTTGCTCGAACAGCATAATGATATTGAATTAGTTGCTGAGGCAGATTCAGGTGAGAAAGCGTTAAAATTATTGTACGAACATGAAGTGGACTTGTTATTTTTGGACATCGATATGCCAAGAATGACAGGGATGGAGTTAGCGGAGCTTATAGCAAAAGGAAAGCATGTTCCAAATATCGTCTTTGCTACTGCGTATCCCGATTATGCTGCAAAAGCATTCCGTATTAAAGCGATCGACTATCTACTAAAGCCTTTTGAGGAGCAGGAACTTCGGGAAACACTTGAACGTGTAAGAGCTCAAATTAGATTAATGAAGGACCAGGGAGAGAAGGAAGGTAGTCAACAAACCGAAATGAAGCTGACGAGACTGGCAGTTGAGGATGAGGGACGAATACGGTATATTCAACCGCAATCGATTCTTTATTTGTTTCGGCAGGAGCGAGAAACTGTTATTTGTACGAGGGAGCATTGCTATCATGTAAAGACACCATTAAAAGAGATGAAGCAAAAGCTTCAAGGCTATTCGTTTTTTCAAACGCATAAAAGCTATCTTGTCAATGTAGCTGAAATTGATGAGCTTATCCCATGGTTTAACGGAGCTTATCAAATTAAAATGAAAGGGATTGAAGAGGAAATCCCAGCTAGTCGGATGTACGTAAAGGAGCTGCGCGAGCGTTTAGAATTATAGCATGTTACTCTTCTAAATGAGCATGTAAATCATAAATATTAACATGATAAACAGCATTTAACCTATCACTTTTTTAACGATGTTAAAATGATAAAAGACTAATACCGAAAGAGGTGGATAGAAATGATAACGTTTACAGTTGCGATTATCCTTTTAGTTATCGGTTATTTTACGTATGGCAAATTCGTTGAAAAGGTTTTTGGTGTAAAGGAAGACCGTCCAACACCAGCTTACGTTCAACAGGACGGTGTGGACTATATCCCAATGGGGAAAAAACGAAATTCACTTATTCAGCTTTTAAATATTGCAGGTGTAGGCCCAATTTTCGGTCCAATTATGGGAGCTTTGTATGGCCCTGTTGCTTTTATTTGGATTGTTATTGGCGCTATTTTTGCCGGTGCTGTTCATGATTATTTAACTGGTATGATTTCAATTCGAAACAAGGGTGCCCATTTACCTGAGCTTGCTGGAAAGTTTCTCGGGAACGCTATGAGACATATTGTAAACGCATTCGCGGTTTTACTACTTCTACTTGTAGGTACTGTATTTGTTAGTGCACCTGCTGCATTAATTCAAGGCTTAACACCTGGCTGGGTTACGATGGGAATGATTGTTTTTGCTATTTTTGTTTATTATATTTTAGCGACAATGCTACCAATTGATAAAGTGATTGGTAAGGTTTACCCGGTTTTAGGTGCGCTTTTATTAATCAGTGCAATTGGTGTTGGAGGTGGCTTAGTTGTTACTGGTGCACCAATTCCTGAACTAACATTTACAAATATGCATCCAGGGGGCTTGGCGATTTTCCCATTGCTCTTTTTAACAATTTCTTGTGGAGCTTTATCTGGCTTCCATGCAACGCAGTCACCAATTATTTCTCGTACTACAATGCGTGAAAAAAGCGGTCGAGGCATTTTTTACGGAATGATGATTACAGAGGCTATTATTGCTATGATCTGGGCAGCTGCTGCGATGAGTTTATTTAATGGTACAGATTTAAATGCACTGATTGCAGAAGGAGGTCCGGCTGCAGTTGTGTCTCATGTCTCGCTAACAATGTTAGGTGCAATTGGTGGAACGCTTGCGATTATCGGAGTTATTGTTCTTCCAATTACGTCTGGTGATACAGCATTTAGAAGTGCACGGATGATTATCGCTGACTACTTTAACATTGCCCAAAAGAAGGTTCAAAATCGTTTCTATATTGCATTGCCGATGTTTGCAATTTCAATTTTCTTAACAACGATTGATTTTAATTTATTATGGCGTTACTTCTCATGGGCAAACCAATCTACAGCAATGATTGCATTATGGGTTGGAGCTATGTATTTAATCCTTGCTCGAAAGAATCACTGGATCTCAAGTATTCCAGCTGCATTTATGACAATGGTAACCTTTACGTATATCGCTAATGCTCAAATTGGGTTTGGGTTATCGATGCCAGTATCCTATGCGGTTGCTGCTGTCGGAACAGCGGTTGTTATTGTCCTATTTACACTGGAGGCTAAGAAAAAGTTGAAGTTGGAAATTGAAGTAGATGAATCAGTAGGGGATTATCGAAAGAGTGCGTAACAGTCCCGAAAAAATGCAAGCACAACATGTGCTTGCTTTTTTCGTCGTCTAATGCGACGAAATAAATGGATGCTTTAAAGAAGCTGTTTGACTTGTTCACGTCTGGAAATCAGCTTTTTTAGTTTTCGTTTATGGGTTTCAATCTGAGAATCATCGGAATCTAGCAAGGCTTCATGCAATTCCATTAACACATAATCAATTTCAAGATTCATCATATTGAAAATGGTGCGAGGCTCAAGTGACTTACCATCATCCTTGTACTGAATCATCGATCCGTTTCGGTTCATCATGACCTTTTCACTCCCATCAATTTCAATCATAGATTCGATGTCCCCCGCTTGGTATGATGTAATATAGAGAGGGCCATCCGTTGCGCGTTTAACAATACCATTGCCTTTCTCATGCTGCAGTAGCTTTTCTAGTGAACTAGCAAGAATGTCGTCGTAAATGTGCAGGCTCTCAGCAGCTAAGGTTAGAAACTCGGCGTTTCGAATGAAGGGGAGTTCGTGTACTGAATCCTCAAGTTCAATCATTAAATAAATCGTCTGCTCATCATAACGCCAAAATAGTGAGTAATCGTGACTCATCATTCTCTTGATAAACTGATGAAGTGCTGGTTTCGTTAGTTCAATATAAACATCTGAAAACTCCACCTCTACATAAGCATCCCTCATGAGTTTGCTCACTCCTTTGTCTGCTCCACCATCCGAAGGCTCTTAAGATAGGTAACACTGAAACAATGTTTCATCTTTAGTTAAGGCTAAATTTAGGTTTAATACATCATATGAAGAATAGTCAGAAAAAAGAAGCAAAATGCCTAGTTATCAGTGAAATGGGCACTTTTTTTTATAAGCGGTAACATTGTAAGGGCCAGACGGTGTTGTCCTAGAGCTAATAGGCGGCTCAAATGAAAAAGCCCGACAACGGTAGTTTCCATCATCAGGCGTAACGTAAATATGTTATAAGGAGTACTGGGAAAAGCTAAAAGCGAAAGCCATAGCGCTTAGAGATAATGTCGTAAAAACCGAGGGAGTTATAAAGTGACTTTGTCGCTTCATTGTTAATCCCTGTCTCTAACTCTATACCTTTTATCTCTTGCTGTTCAGCCCAGTAAATGATTTTCAGAAGTATCTTTTTCGCGATCCCTTGGTTACGATGCTCTTTATGAACAAATAAGTCATTTAACCAAAGGTAATGACCACCTTTTTCGATGCTAATGCCGATATTAAAAAAGGCTGCACCGACAATAAGGCCATCTTTTTCCGCGACATAGATAAAGGCTTGAGAATCATTTTCTATGGCCAATTTTATTGTATTTAGAACCTGCAAGTGAGCATCACGTGGTCCGATATGTTCCATTTGTCCCATTAGCAAGTCTGCAATTCGCAAAAGTAATGCCTCATCTGCATCCTTTGTTACTTCAAAAACCTTTACCATTCCTACATCCTCCTATGAATCTAACGTCCTAACTTTAATAAACATAGCGTAACATAAAAGCCGAAAAGAGAGTAGTAGGTTTTATAATTAGAAAAATTGAAAAAATATAGTCTGAACCCGATTAATGGGATTCAGACTAAAATAGCTTTTATAAATATGAATCAAAATCGCCAATAGACTGTAGATGTTCCTGCATAACCATTAATTGGTCTTGCTCTGCCGGCGTTAACTGGTCAAAGGCATTGGAAAGGAGTGTTTTTGCACGAGATATCTCCTTCTGAACGGCCTCTCGTTGAATGTCTGTTTCTGCAGCTAAAGAGAGTAATTCAGCACGAGCAACTGCTTCTCGCGCTTGATGATAGAGATCATTCATGAACGTCCACCTCGGTGGTTTTCCGTATGCTTCATTCGTTCCACTTGTTCTAAAGAACGATCTTCTACATATGTCGACTCTAAACCTTCAGTTTCATTAGCTGGCTGGACTGCATCTTTTCCTTGTTGGATTGCACGCTTTGAACGTGATTTTTTACTCATGATTGCACCTCACTGATTTAGTATTCACAGATAAGGTGTCCATTTCTTGCACGGGACATGCAACTTAATATAAGTTTAATGCTTCCTCTAAATAGATGGAAATTCCATCCTCTTCATTTGTCTTTGTTACTGCGTTCGCTAGCGTTTTTAATTCAGCTATGCCATTTCCCATAGCAACACCTTGACCCGCATATTCAATCATTTCAAAGTCATTATCCTCATCACCGAAAGCGATAATCCGCTCGCGGGGGATTCCGTAAAAATCAGCAACCTTCTTTAGACCAACTGCCTTATTCATTCCTGCTTTTATCACTTCGATTACATTCCAAGGGGCTCCCCATATACGTTGGTCAATAACCGATGCGTGGGCGTCAACAAGTAATTGTCTTAACTCTTTAACATGGTGGTCTTGGGGATGGATAAGGACACAAGTGGGGTCATCCTTAAGGATATGTAGTAAATTACCATGCTCAACAGGAGTTTGTCCGGCTGTAAAAGCATCAACAAAGACCTCGTCAAAATAGCGTAAGTAAAAATCATCAATGACCTCGACCATGATATTACTAACCTGAAAGGCTTCACATGTCTCTATAATTGTTTTCGCGGTCTTAAGATCTAACGGTGTGTGATGGGTTCCAAAGCTGCTATCAAACGGGTGATGAACAAAGGCACCGTTAAAGTTTACAATCGCTGTATTAAGGTTAAGCTCTTGATAATATTGAATACTTGCTCGATATGGTCGTCCAGTTGAGATAACAACGATATGACCTGCTTGCCTTGCTTTCGATATCGTTTCTTTCGTTCTGTTGGAAATGGTTTTGTTATCAGTTAATAGTGTTCCATCTAAGTCTAGAGCAATTAAATATGGATCAGCCATTGGATACATCCTTTCGTGATTAAGAATAGGTAACAAAATCTCCTTATTCGAACAAGAGAATTGACCGTTCGATGTGGTATAGTAAGGGTATTGAACTAAAAATACGTAAACAGTTTTGTAAGGAGGTAGTTTTGTATGGAGTCATTGTTCTCAAGCTTTGGCTTTCGAACATTGTGGACCCCAGAATTGATTATTCCGCTCGTCTTAGTTGGCGCGCTTTATTTTTATGTGATACACAAAATAGGAAATCCCGTTTCACTTAGGCAAAAGCTTTTCTTTACTTTTGGTTTGATTGCTTTGTATTTAGGGTGGGGAAGTCCATTATATGTAGCTGGTCACTTGATGATTACCTTTCATATGACGCAAATGGTTTTCGCTTATTTTGTTGCAACGCCACTTCTGTTACTTGGGATTCCGACTTGGGTTTATGAAGCACTTCTTAGGCGTCTTCCAACAAGTATTAAGAAGTCAGGAAAGGTAATTTGGAACCCGATTATTGCTTTATTTTTGTTTAATGGTTTGTTTTCATTCTATCATGTCCCATTTATGTTTGATACGTTAATGCAATCTGTTGTGCTGCATAGCTTATATGAGTATTTGTTACTGTTTGCGGCCGCGTTAATGTGGTGGCATATGTTAGCACCACTACCGAGTACAGTTCAGCTCTCAGATTTACGTCGAATTGGTTATATTTTTGCCAATGGTATTTTAATTACACCTGCTTGTGCACTGATTATTTTTGCCGGACAACCCTTATATCAAACCTATACGGACCCAACAATTTGGGAAACGGTGATGTCCTATTGCTTACCAGCTGGTGCCGAGGTACCGATGTCGCTATTTAATGGCACAAACTCTTTTGCCTTTTTAAATCCACAAATGGATCAACAGCTTGCTGGTGTTCTTATGAAAGTGATGCAGGAATTAATGTATGGGGCAACGATTGGCTATGTATTCAAGCAATGGTTAACGAAGGAAAAGCAGCAGGACGGGGACCTTACGATAAGTGACATCCCTACTGTGAAATAACGTTGATTGGAGAGGGAATTTTATATGAAGGTAGTTTTTGTTTTATTTTCGATCCTATTACTTGGAGGCTGTGGTTGGCTTTACCAAACGGGAAACAACAGTTCCTCGGAATTCGATATTTCTGCAGCCGATATGGAAGTGCCAGATTTTCAATATGTGAATCAAAATGAAGAGGCTTTTGGAACAGAGCAATTAAGTGGTCATTACTGGCTAGCGAACATGATTTTTACGAACTGCCCTTCAGTTTGTCCGACTATGACGCCTAATATGAGAAACCTTCAAAATGCGATGCTTGATGAGGGAGTTGATATGAAGTTTGTTACCTTTACAATCGACCCTAAGAGAGATACACCTGAACTATTAAAAGCGTATGGAACGAATGTAGGTGCAAATTTTAAATATTGGAATTTTATTACCGGTTATACGAATGAAGAAATTGCAACTTTTGCAATGGAGACATTTAAAACAACGGTTCAATATATAGAAGAAGAGGATGATTTTGTCCATCCGACAAGCTTTTTTTTAGTAGATCCTGGAGGTAAGATTATCCGCAAGTATGATGGACTGCAATCAAACCAGGAAGGGATTATTAAAGATCTAAAACAAACAGTTCAATAGGAGAGGTGAAACAATGTATACGATGAAGAAGCAACTATTCATTCTTTTGTTGAGTGTCTGTTCTGTTCTTTTCGTTTTATCCGGTTGTGGTTCATCAAGCGAAGAACCAGAGGGAGACTTAACACTTCAAAACGATTTAGGTGAAGAGGTTACGCTAACGAATAAGGAGCGGGCAACGGTGTTATTTCATTTTACGGAGGTTGGCTGAGGACTTTGTCAAATGCAGCTAGTTGAGCTGCAAGAGAATCTCGCATTATTTGATGATATAGATGCGGATATTTATGCGATAAGTAAGGAATCTTCTTCCGATAGTCAAGCTTTGAAGAACGGATTAGGGTTAACATTCTCTTTATTATCTGATCCAAACTTGGAGGTAATTGAGTACGTAAATATGAAAAATGATGACCTGTCTTATCGAGGATTTAGTATCCTAGATCAAAATGGGCATTATGTTCATCATGAAATTAATGATCATTGGGGAGAACAGATTGAGGAAACCTCTTCAAAGATTCATGAACATCTAAAGGAACTAAGTGAATAATCGATGAAGAGCACAGCTAATGTTGTGCTCTTTGTTTTCGTTCTCCCAAATCCATAATTTTTGCAAAAATACTCGATAACCAAGAAACGATTATGACTGAGTTACAGCGAAAAAATGAAATGATAAAACGGCACTATAAGGTTGGAAAACGAACATGTATAAACTGTAATAAAGCCATTTGAAGAAGATTATACGTCCTGCCCTCCACTGTGGATATAGAGACATAACATCCTAATGTATGAACTGTATTTTAGTTTGGCAATAATGAACATAGTAGGGTGTGAAGCATTGATAATTCGAAAAGAGACGATGTTTGACTGTGGAAAACGAGTTAATTTTAATTGGTGAGCTTGGGTATCGAATGACTAATCATGCAATGAAAAGACGAATGAAGGACATATTGTCAGTTAAACATTACTATACTTTAATAGCGATACAAGAGAAGGCGCAAAAAAAATAGAAGGGTAATTCCAAAGGTGGCCCACCTCACTCTTATGAAATTGTAGGAGGTTTTATTTCTAGTCTATCGAAGTGTAAAGTGAGAAGTAATTAGGAATTCTATAATGGTTTTAGTAACAAAGGAGGAGAACGAAATGGATTATGCTAAACGTTACGTATGGCTTTGTATTCTTTTCACGATTCTATTTGGTCTAGCACTTTGGCTACTAGAAATCATTGAAGGAAGTAAAATCACAACAAGTGAACATCTTGACTTTGGTCTGTTCCTTGTCGGATTAGGTGCACTATTCGGTTTTTTTCTGTTTTTTCTTACCTTCTTTCCTCTCACTCTCTTCATCCAAAAGTTTTTAAATATATTAGCTGTTAAGCTAGTCATGTTTACGACACTTGCTGCATGGGGGGGGACACTTATTTTCGATGCAATGTATGTGGACTGGTTTATTGAAGGATACAATTTAAATGTAGGAATGGCGATGATCCTATATGGGATTGTAGGTTTTATCTACGCGGTTGCCGACCACTTTTTAATGTACGAAGAGGACAATCACAATCATTCATTTGAAGCTTAATAGTAGCAGGTAGATATGAATGCAGAAGTTTATAGTAGGTTGTTCCAACAGGGAAAAATTGACCTTTGGAACAACCTTTTATTTTTATGCTATTGTTTACGAACCTTATCCATTTATTTTTAGAAGCATCATCGGCTTCTGAAATTGTTAAAGCTATACATATACATTTTTATGAATGTGTATTCAAATAATATATTCTCACCCTATTTTAGTCATGAGTTAGTGGCCTATATAACATTGTGCTATTGCAAAAAGTTTTTTTTCACTTCGGACAAATGCTTCGCTTATGATAACAGGGAGATGCATAAATGGGTGAATGTCCTTGTTTGAATAAATAGGCTACATAATCGTAAATGCTTTCGAAACAGTCGATAAAGCTCGTTTCTGGAAGGTTTATTTCAGAAATAATATAAATAAGAAAAATAAAATAAAAATACAGTTGAATTTATTTTTATTCATCTTTATAATGAAAACCAAGATCAATTTAGAGCGAGCAAGAAATGGAGAGGAATTGTAATGAAGATTGGTATTGTTGGGGCAACTGGATACGGCGGAGCTGAGCTATTACGCTTACTAAACGGACATCCAGAGGTGAATGAAGTTATTCTTTATTCATCTTCAAAACAAGGTGTGCATATTCATGAGTCTTATCCACATTTAACAAACATTTATGAGCAGCGCCTTGAGGAGATTAATGCATCAAAAATAGGTGAGCAGGTTGATGCAGTCTTTTTAGCTACACCACCAGGGGTATCAGCAGAGTGGTCAGAGACCATTGCTAAAGCAGGTTGTCAAGTTATTGATTTATCCGGAGATTTACGACTTGGAAATCGCGATGTATATGAAAACTGGTATCAACGACCAGCAGCTAGTCAATCGATTATTAATCAAGCTGTATATGGATTAAGTGAATGGAATCGGGCGGAAATCAAGAATGCTAAAATTATTTCAAATCCTGGCTGTTATCCAACGGCGACGTTACTAGGGTTAGCACCACTCGTAAGAGAACAACTTATTGAGGTCGACTCCATCATCGTTGATGCGAAATCAGGAACATCGGGTGCTGGAAGAAGTGCAACACCGATTACTCATTTTAGTGAAATGAATGAGAATTTCAAAATCTATCAAATTAATAAACACAAACATATTCCTGAAATTGAACAAATGCTTCAATCATGGGATTCATCAATAGAGACAATTACGTTCCAGCCCCATCTTGTGCCAATGGTACGAGGGATAATGGCAACGATTTATGCGAAAGCCAAACAACCACTAACAGAGGAAAAGCTTCGTTCTTTATATAAGGAAAGTTATCAGAATGAAACGTTTGTGCGGATTCGACCAGAAGGCGCATATCCAGCAACAAAAGAAGTGTTCGGAAGTAACTACTGTGACATTGGTGTGACCTATGATGAGCGTACAGGTCGGATTACGGTTGTATCAGTCATTGATAATGTTGTAAAAGGGGCAGCAGGGCAAGCGATTCAAAATTTAAACATTATGAATGGATTGAATGAAGAGGCAGGGCTAACTTTTTCACCTGTGTATCCATAGAGAGAGGTGTCTTTTAGTGAAGATAGTAAGTGAAGAAAACCAAGTAGTAGAAATTGAGGATGGCAGCATTACGACACCAAAAGGGTTTTCTGCCATAGGTGTATATACAGGTGTAAAACGAAAACGATTAGACCTTGGAGCCATTATTTGTGACGTACCGGCAAGTGCAGCTGCTGTTTATACTAGAAATCAAATACAAGCAGCTCCATTAAAGGTAACACAGGAAAGCATTCAGAAAGAAGGTAAGGTTCAAGCGGTTGTTGTTAATAGTGGGAATGCCAATGCATGTACTGGAGAACAAGGAATGGCAGATGCATATGAAATGAGACATTTAAGTGCGAAGCATTTTAATGTTCCGGATCATTATGTGGCTGTAACGTCTACTGGGGTCATTGGTGAATTTCTTCAGATGGATAAAATCCGTGCTGGTATTGATATGCTCAAGCCCGAAAAAACGATTGAAGGCGCTACGGCGTTCAATGAAGCAATTTTGACAACAGATACAACACAAAAGCGTGTATGTCATACTGTTGAGATAAATGGTAAGAGTGTCTCGGTTGCAGGGGTAGCTAAAGGATCGGGAATGATTCATCCGAATATGGGAACGATGCTTTCATTTGTGACGACTGATGCGGTCATTGAACCAAACGTATTACAAGAAGCCCTTTCGTCAATTACGAATAAAACATTTAACCGTATCACCGTTGATGGGGATACTTCTACGAATGATATGGTTGTTGTGATGGCCTCTGGATTAGCAGAGCATGAGTCATTAACCCCTAAGCATCCAGATTGGTCACGTTTTTATGAAGCTTTAACGCTAACATGTGAGTCTTTAGCAAAACAAATAGCGCGTGACGGAGAAGGTGCAACGAAATTAATTGAAGTACAAGTAAATGGAGCAAAAAACGACGAGCAGGCAGGTATGATTGCGAAAAAAATTGTTGGCTCAGACCTTGTCAAATCAGCCGTATTTGGTACAGATGCGAATTGGGGACGAATCATTTGTGCCATTGGTTATAGTGGCTGTGACATTAACCCAGATACAATTGATATTGCGATTGGTCCAGTTCAAACATTAGAAAATAGCCGTCCTCTTCCTTTTTCTGAGGAGGAAGCGACGAATTATATGAAAGAAGAGCATGTTCTTATTTCAGTAGACCTTCACGTTGGAGAAGGCTTCGGTAAAGCATGGGGATGTGACTTGACGTACGACTATGTTCGGATTAATGCAGGATACCGTACGTGATCTAAAGAGAATGGAGAGAGGGGAACAAAATGAGTGAAATTGTAGTCATAAAGTGTGGCGGAAGTACAATAGCAGAGCTTTCTGATTCTTTTTTTCAAAGCATTGTTGATCTAAAGAAATCTGGCAAGCACCCAATTCTTGTCCATGGTGGCGGTCCTGACATTAATCAGTTATTACAACAACTAAACATTAAGTCTGTTTTTGTTGATGGCTTACGTAAAACGACAACAGATGTCTTAAATACAGTCGAGATGGTCCTTTGTGGGAAAGTAAATAAGCAGCTTGTCACAAGTATACAAAAGGTAGGCGGTCAGGCGATTGGTTTATCTGGCTGTGATGGGAAGTTAATCGAGGTAAAAGCCGTTGATGAAGCAAAGCTAGGCTTTGTTGGTGAACCTGTGAAGATTAATGAGGCATTATTACATTCACTAATTTCTCAGACCTATATTCCGGTTATTGCTCCAGTTGGTGTGAATAACGAAGGAACGCATTTTAATGTTAACGCGGATAGTGCTGCTGCTTGGATTGCGTTTGCACTTGGGGCTCAAGAATTAGTCTTTGTCACAGACGTTGATGGAATCTTAAAGGATGGCGTTCGACTCGATGAAGTAACAACGGTAGAGATTGAAAACTATATTGAAGACGGAACAATTTATGGTGGCATGATTCCAAAGGTTAAGGGAGCTATTAAAAGCTTGTCAGGTACGCTTCAATCTGTATTAATTATGAACGGAAAAGGAAGCTCTTTATCTGAAAATGGTCAATTAGTTGGCACGAAAATCATGAAAGCACCAGTTGCAACAAAGGTATAAGAAAGGAGTGAATAGGATGAGTGCATTATTTCCAACGTATGCCAAGTGGGATGTAAAAGCATTAAAGGGGGAAGGCGCCCTTTTGATAGATGAACATGGCAAGCAATACCTAGATTTCGTCTCAGGAATTGCAGTTTGTAATTTAGGGCATTGCCATCCAAAAGTAAATGAAGCACTGAAAGCTCAGGTAGATACACTTTGGCACGCTTCAAACCTTTTCCATTTAGAGGGTCAAGAGCAGGTTGCACAGCTGCTTACCGAGCAAAGTGTAGGAGATTATGTGTTCTTCTGTAACAGTGGAGCTGAGGCGAATGAGGCTGCGATTAAGCTTGCTCGTAAAGCAACGGGAAAACATAAAATGGTAAGCTTAACAAATTCGTTTCACGGTCGGACACTTGGCAGTATGTCAGCAACAGGCCAGGATAAAATTCATCAAGGCTTCGGTCCACTACTCTCAGAATTCACTTATGTACCTTTAAATGATAGTGCAGCGTTAAAAGAAGCTGTAACAGAAGAAACTGCAGCTGTCTTTGTAGAGGTCGTCCAAGGCGAGGGTGGCGTTCGTTTAATGAATCAAGAGTATGCAGATGCATTAGCAGCTCTTTGTAAGGAAATGAATTGTTTATTAATAATTGACGAAATTCAAACAGGAATTGGACGCACTGGTACACGTTTTGCCCATGAGCAATATCAATTATCACCAGACATTATTACGTTAGCAAAAGGGTTAGGTAATGGATTCCCTGTTGGTGCCGTTATTGGAAAGGCACATTTGAAGTCTTCCTTTGAAGCAGGAAGTCATGGATCAACATTCGGCGGGAACCCACTTGCGATGGCTGCAGCAAAAGCAGTTCTTGACGAGGTTTTTCAAGATTCATTTTTGCAAGATGTAAAAGTGAAGGGGCAACTATTCCTCACCCAGCTAGAGGAAGCACTCAAGGATTGCGACCTTATTGAGGAAGTTAGAGGACTCGGATTAATGGTCGGAATTGAATGCAAGGAAGAAGTCGCTTCACTGATTCAAGCTTGTCGCGAAAAAGGGTTGCTTATTTTACAGGCTGGTCCAAAAGTTATTCGTATCCTTCCACCTCTTATTGCAACTAAGGAACAGCTTCAACAAGCAGTGGATATCATTAAAGAAGTAATGGCTGAAAAGCTAGTAATAAATGGGGCACAAATACAATAAAAAGAAGGTTAAACCTTTACCAATTTATTACGATAAAAGAAGAAAGAAACTCGTTGAAAGACGAGTTTCAAAAATGCATTGAATGCATAAAAATGCTTTAGATAGAATAAAGATTCGCCATTGGATGGAGGGTATATGATGAAAGGCTACGTCGTACTAGAAACAGGGGAGATCTTCGAAGGAACGTTAAGCGGAGATAGTAAAGAGGTTCACGGGGAAATTGTCTTTTTTACAGGAATGACAGGGTATCAAGAGGTGTTAAGTGACCCATCATTTAAAGGACAAATGGTTGTTTTTACGTATCCGTTAATCGGTAACTATGGAATAAATGAAGGTGATTTTGAGAGTATCAAGCCACAAGCATCAGCTCTTATCGTCAGTGAATTAAGTGGTGAAGGGTATCATTATGAATCGCATTCTCCATTAGCGGCTTGCTGTGAATCAAATGACCTGCCATTACTGAGTGGAGTTGATACGAGAGCGATCGTAAAACGAATCCGAGAGCATGGAGATATGCGTGCCATATTAACAAAGAATCCAGAACAGGTAGATTTTAATGCAACGACACCACTTGGAGAGCAGGAAGTTGTTTCTGCCGTATCTGTTAAGAAGGTAGAAGAGTTTGGAAAGGGTGATCACCACGTTGTTCTTGTTGATTTCGGCTATAAGAAATCGATTGTCGATTCTCTTGTAAATGAGGGCTGTAAAGTAACCGTAGTTCCTCATAATTCATCGTTTGCTGAAATTGAAAAACTTGAACCAAATGGAATATTACTTTCTAATGGACCAGGAAATCCTAAGCAGCTTGAGCAGGTCTTACCAACTGTGAAGCAGCTTGCAACGGCGTATCCGACTTTAGGAATTTGCTTAGGACATCAGCTTCTTGCATTAGCATTTGGTGCAGATACCGAGAAGCTTCGTTTTGGGCATCGTGGTGCCAACCAGCCTGTGATTGATAACGTGACGAATCGTGTTTATATGACGTCTCAAAATCACAGTTATGTGGTGAAAGAAGATTCGCTTGAAGGAACGGGATTCACTGCGCGCTTTTTTAATATTAATGATGGTTCAATCGAAGGTCTTCACCATACGACGTATCCGATATTATCGATTCAATTCCATCCAGAGGCTCACCCAGGGCCAAGTGACAGTGAACAAATGTTTAAGCTATTTGTCGAAATGTTAAGCAATAAAGGAGAAAAAGCATATGCCTAAGAATGAAAAAATTTCAACAGTGCTCGTTATTGGTTCAGGACCAATCGTTATCGGGCAAGCGGCCGAATTTGACTATGCGGGAACACAGGCTTGTTTAGCGCTTCGGGAAGAAGGGGTTAAGGTCATTCTTGTGAATAATAACCCGGCAACCGTTATGACCGACGAGGCGTGTGCAGATGTCGTTTATTTTGAACCGTTAACTGTTGAAAGCATCGAGAAAGTCATCAAGAAAGAAAAACCTGATGGAATCCTTGCGACGCTTGGTGGTCAAACTGGCTTAAATTTAGCTCTTGCTCTACATGATGAGGGAGTTTTAGAACGGCTAGGTGTTGAACTTCTTGGTACTCCAATCGAATCAATCAAAAAAGGCGAGGATCGTGAGCTGTTTCGTGCGCTCATGAGTGAATTAAACGAGCCCGTGCCAGAAAGTGAAATCGTGAACTCGATAGAACAGGCTGTTTTGTTTGCAAATGAGGTTGGCTATCCGATTATTGTTCGACCGGCTTATACGCTAGGTGGAGCAGGTGGCGGAATTGCAGAAAGTGAGCAGGAGCTGCTTCCAATTATTAAAGGTGGCCTTGAGCTTAGTCCAATCAACCAATGTTTAATTGAGAAAAGCATTGCAGGCTATAAAGAAGTGGAATATGAAGTGATGCGTGATAGCAATGACACATGTATTACCGTTTGTAATATGGAAAATATTGATCCAGTAGGTGTTCATACAGGGGATTCCATTGTTGTTGCGCCATCACAAACATTAACCGATGTTGAATATCAAATGCTACGTTCTGTCTCAGTAAAAATTATTCGTGCACTTGGAATTGTCGGTGGTTGTAATATTCAATTCGCGCTTGACCCATATAGTAAACAATATTACTTAATTGAAGTAAATCCACGGGTTAGTCGTTCATCTGCACTTGCTTCAAAAGCAACGGGCTATCCAATTGCTCGTATGGCTGCGAAATTAAGTCTTGGCTATCACTTACACGAACTATTAAATCCGGTAACAGGTCACACGTATGCAAGCTTTGAACCAGCCCTTGACTATGTTGTTGTAAAGTTCCCTCGTTGGCCTTTTGATAAATTCGTGCATGCTGATCGGAAGCTTGGAACACAAATGAAGGCAACTGGTGAAGTCATGGCGATTGAACGGAACCTAGAAGCCGGGTTACAAAAGGCTGTCCGTTCCTTAGAATTAAAAACCGACGGACTAGTCCTTACTTCTCTCATTTCATGGACGGATGAGGAGCTATGGAAAATTGTTAAAAAGGCTGAGGATCGTCGTTTCTTTGCGATCATTGAATTACTTCGTCGAGGCTACAATCGTCAAGACATTCACGAAGAAACGAAGATTAATGATTTCTTCCTGTCTTCATTCGAAAAACTAGTAAACTTAGAAAATGTAGCGAAAGAAGAAGAGCTTTCGACGATTTCGAAAGAGACTTTTTATCAACTAAAGAAATATGGATTTGCGGATAATTGGCTTGCATCAACTTGGAACGTTAAAGAGGCGGATGTTCGTAAAAAGCGTAAAGCATTTGGGATTTTGCCTTCGTATAAGATGGTTGATACGTGTGCAGGTGAATTTACTGCTTCAACTGCCTACTATTATTCTAGTTGGGCTGGGGAAAATGATGTTGACCCGACGAGTGGCAAGAAAAAGATTTTAATTGTCGGTTCAGGCCCTATTCGTATCGGTCAAGGAATTGAATTTGATTACTGCTCTGTGCATGGTGCTCATAGTTTGCACCGTTTAGGCTATGAAGCGATTATCATGAATAATAATCCTGAAACGGTTAGTACCGATTATGCGACAGCAGACCGTCTTTATTTTGAGCCATTAACAGTGGAGGACGTTCTTAACGTTGTTGAATTAGAGCAAGTCGAAGGGGTTATCGTTCAATTAGGTGGTCAAACGGCTATTTCATTAGTAGAGGGATTAGAAAAAGCCGGTGTAACATTGTATGGAACTAATCAAGATACGATTGACCAACTAGAAGACCGCGGCCGCTTTTACGATTTTATGCAAAACGTAAATGTCCCTCATATTCCAGGAGTGACAGCTTTGAATGAAGGAAATGCCGTTGAAAAGGCCGAAGAAATTGGCTTTCCGATTTTGATTCGTCCATCTTATGTAATTGGTGGGCAAGGAATGATGATTTTCTCATCGAAAGAGGAACTTGTTGAATATTTAAACGATAAAGAGCATGAGGTTGCGTTCCCATTATTAATTGATGCGTATTATCCGGGAACAGAGCTTGAGGTTGATGCTTTAACAGATGGTGAGAACGTATTTATTGCTGGTTTGTTTGAACACATTGAAAAGGCTGGTGTTCACTCAGGCGATAGTATGGCTGTTACCCCGCCGTTTTCATTGAGTCAACAGGTGAAGGATCTTGTCCTTGAGTATACAGAGCGTATCGCAAAAGGAATGGATTTCCGTGGCGTCTTTAATATTCAATTCGTTTTACATGAAGGTGAGCTTTTTGTTATTGAAATTAACCCTCGTGCATCACGGACAGTTCCAATCTTCAGTAAAGTGACGAATCAACCGATTATCGATTATACTGTTCAATTGTTATTAGGTACATCAATGGAGTCGATCGGACTTGTTCCAGGTTTTGCAAAAGAATCATCATTCTATACTGTTAAAGCACCAGTTTTCTCGCATCAAAAACTTGCGGGATTAGATCCATTACTAGAAGCAGAAATGAAATCAACTGGTGAGTTAATTAGTATTAGTCATGACTTAGCAGAAGGTTTTTACAAAGCGTTTGCTTGGTCTCAAGGTCAAAAGCCAGCCCTGTATCGTGAGACAGGAACGATTTTCGTTGAAGTGGATCCTACTCATAAAGAGGCATTTGCTTCTTATGCAAAGACACTAGAGACTCATGGGTTCACGTTAATTTCAGAGAATTTTGATGAATGGCTACAATCTGAAAAGCCAGTTGCCGTCATTAGTTTACCAAAGCCAGGCTTTAAGACTGGTAAAGAAAAGCGTCAGAAAGCCTTGATGCAACGTTTAACCGTTGTTACAGAGCTCTCTACTCTTGACGCAATGTTAAAAGGTCGAAATAGTGACCCGGCGAAACGGACATTGAACTCACTTCAAGAATGGATAGTCTCAACTAAAGTAGAGACTTATTAAAAAGCGAGTCCTCAAAGGGGACTTTTGAGGACTCGAATAAAAAGGATGTGGCATAAACATGGTATCGATCACTAAAATAGGATTGACTGGTCGTCATTTACTAACATTACTTGACTATACATCAACAGAAGTCGAACAATTGTTAGAAAATGCATTAACATTGAAAGAAGCGCAGAAAAAAGGCGAGTGTCCACAATTATTAGCAGGTAAATCACTTGGAATGATCTTCGAAAATGCGTCAACACGGACACGAGTTTCGTTTGAAGTTGGTATGACACAATTAGGCGGACATGCATTATTTTTAAGTCCTCGTGATCTTCAAATCGGTAGAGGCGAACCGATCAAAGATACAGCAAATGTATTATCCCGTTATGTTGATGGCATTATGATTCGTACGAATTCCCATGAAAAAGTTGAGGAACTAGCTGAATATTCATCAGTCCCTGTTATTAACGCTTTAACGGACGCGTACCATCCTTGTCAAGCGCTAGCTGATTTATTAACGATTAAGGAGCAAAAGAAATCATTTCGTGGTTTAAAAATGGTCTATGTTGGTGATGGAAACAATGTTGCTCATTCATTATTGGCTGCTGGAGCAAAGGTTGGAATGGATGTTGTTGTTGCAACACCTGAAGGCTATGGTGTAGATGAAACGATTTTGGCTCGTGCTAAAGAAGCTGCAAAAGAAACAGGGGCTCATATTTCAGTTACGACAGATCCAAAGGCTGCGGTAAGAGATGCGGATGTTATTTATACAGATGTTTGGGCTAGCATGGGTTATGAAGCAGAACAATCGACACGTGAAGCAGCATTAGCTCCTTATCAAGTAAATGAAGAGTTAGCTGCACTTGCAAAAGATGACTTTATATTCCTACACTGTCTTCCAGCACATCGTGGTGAAGAGGTTACAGCAGAAGTTATTGATGGTAAGCATTCGTTTATTTACGACCAAGCAGAAAACCGTCTACATGCACAAAAGGCTGTCTTAGTTGCATTGATGGCTAACGTATAAATCTTTCATGTTTACGACAGAATCGGTTATCCTAAGCTTGAAGGAGGGATGACAAGATGGGACAAAGTCATCAATTTGAACCTGGTCAAAAGGCACCGAATAATGGCATTTATGTAGAAATCGGTGAAACAGGTGATATGGTTCAAAATCCAAAATCAGTCAAGCTTAGTGCCGGTGATGTTTTTCCAGATACACAAAACCATAACCGGAAATGGGCTCCAAGACCAAAGCGGAGACATTAAAGATAATAGAAATAACTAGCGGAATTCCCAAATAGGTGAAAAGCCTTTTTGGGGATTTTTTTGTTTTTACTTACACGGTAAAAGGTAGAACTGCCCGCTTCCCTTCTCACTAAGTTTTGCATACCGTATTAACAGAGAAGATAAGCAAACATTGGGAGTGGAAGATATGTTAGAACAAGCTAGGTACGTTTGTATTGACAAACAGTGGAGCGTTACGTATCTCCCAGAGCGTCCAAATGGTTTTGCCATACTATTACTAAACGATCATGAACAACCTGTTGAAGAGCGTACAAGTATTTGGGAGCAACATCCTGAAAGGAGAATGTTCTTGCTCTCTTTATTAGAAAAAGGTTATACAGTGCTTACCTCAAATCTATTTGGACGACATTGGGGGAATGAGAAAGCATGTCGATTAGCTGAATTACTTTATTACTATTTGCAAAAGCGAGAGATATTAAATAAACGAGTTCACCTAGTGGCTGAAGGTACTGGGGCACTTGTAGCATTTGATTTATTAAAAAGAAGAGCAGAAATCATTCGTTCTTCCTTTTTCATCAATCCGTGCATTTATCCACAAGCGTACTATTACCAAGAAAAGCAGAATAAGTTATTCTATAAACGTTTTTTAAAAGAACTTGAGGAAGCTTATCAAGTAAAAGAAAATGAGCTTAATTCAAACTGGTTTGATCAAATGTTTGCCTATGAGTTTCGTGCTGATAGTCCACCGATTCGGATTATGCATGATATGCATGATAAGCAATTCCCATTTGAGACACACAGTAAATCATTTGAGCAGAAGTATAAGGGGAAAGCTCCTTTAATTCAATTAAGTCTTTACGGACGAGGAAAAACATTCTCCACGTTTATCCAGCCGGCGTGCTCCTTTTTTGAAAAAAATGAAAAGATTTTATGAGAGGAGAATGTAGATGAAAAAAGTTGTTGTCACTGGTGGTATGGGGTTTATTGGATTTCACCTTTGTAAACGACTCCTTGAAGAAGGAATTGAAGTAATCGCTATAGATGAAATGCCTAGTGAACGTCGTGAACAGCAAGAAGAAATGCATCTAAGAATAGGGAGAAATGCGCTCTTTCAATTAATTAATAAGAAAATAGAAGACGTTGATAATTTACATGCAATGTTGAGCGACGTAGACGTGGTGTTTCATTTAGCTGCGAAAACAAAATACGATAGCAAGTGGACGCGTCTTGCTGAAGTGATTGAACAGAATGTTAAGGTGACTCAGACATTATTAAACGCATGCCATGCTAAAACGAGATTTATCTATGCCTCGACCATCGAAGTCTATGGTGCTCGGCCTGGTTTGATTTCTGAACGAACACCGACCAATCCAACGTCTCCCTATGGGATTACGAAGCTAGCCAGTGAATCAATTATAAAGGAAAAGAACAACAAGAAAGTCCCCTATATGATACTTCGCTTACCAACAGTGTATGGTCCCTGGCAACGAGATGATATGACGTATCAAAGGATCATGGAGGGTGTTGAGAAGGAGTTAATCACGTATGATCGAACGACACTTGATTTAGTCTATGTTGAAGATGTGGTTGATGCTTTTATCCTAGCTGCAACAACAGATAAGAAAAATGAGATTATTCAAATTGCCTCAGGTGATTCTGAAGCTTGGTTCAAGGCTGTTAATAAACTAGGATGTCATAAGTTTGAAAAAAGAGAGCCTGCTGCTACTCTTTCTACCGAAAAAGCAGCTTCGGTTTTAGGGTTTAAGACGAAAACAACCATTGATGAAGGTCTTGCTAAACAGCGCCAACATATGACACAATGGCAAAAACAGCAAGGACTGTGAAAAGAGGACGTGAAAAGGTGGAAGTTCGTCAAACGATTATTGGAGTATTCATTTTTGCGCTAGTTACTTTTTTGATTTATCTTCTCTGTTTTGCAGGGTTGGGATTCGAAGAGGGTACAAGTGTCATTTTGGCAATTATCGCCGGAATAACAGTTGAAATAGTTTACCGCCGTAGAGGTAGAAAGGATAAGGGGTAAAGGTAATACGATCTATTAGACGAGTCTGCATGAAATTCAATGCAGACTTTTTTTTGGTACATAATCCAGTTTTGATCGGGAACTCTTTTACATAAGAGATTTGTGCGAGGTGTGGTGGAATGTTTTGGAATAAGTATAAACAGCTTGTTAAACGCACAACAGATAGGCAACCGGATGATACCAACCTTGCCAATCCGAAGATGAAACAAACCATTACGAAAGAGGAAATCAAAAAAAGCTTAGCTAACATTGATGA
The DNA here is from genome assembly GCF_002156385.1 of Halalkalibacter urbisdiaboli. Lineage (GTDB taxonomy): Bacteria > Bacillota > Bacilli > Bacillales > Bacillaceae_D > Halalkalibacter_A > Halalkalibacter_A urbisdiaboli. The sequence goes on along the minus strand of NZ_MVJM01000002.1, from coordinate 111,551 downwards.
TTTTGTATTTAAAGAAATAACAATTGAAGATAAAAAAATTACAATCATTTATTTAAGTACACTTGTTACATCAACAACATTACAGGAAATCGTTTTACAGCCGTTAGAGGATACGAGTACAGCGGATCCAGAGGACATTTTTAAAAATTATGAGGTGCTAGAAAAGGATCAACTACCGAAACTCATTCACGACGTAGTAAGTGGGTATACCGTCCTGCTATTTGAAGACGATGAAGTTTATATTGAAATAGATACATTTAGTGCACCCGCTAGATCCATAACGCCACCGGAAAATGAAACAACGGTTGTTGGTCCACAAGACTCATTCGTAGAGAGTCTAGATACTAACTTGTCGCTTATTAAGCGAAGAATTCGCTCTCCACAATTAAAAACGAAATCGATGCTTCTCGGAACTGAGACAAAGAATGATGTTGCGATTTTATATATGGAAAATATCGCAAACGATGAAAATGTCCGGCGCGTGATTAGACGAATTGAAAATATTGAATTTCATGGGTTTATTGGGTTACCTGTTTTAAAACAAATGTTAGAGGACAAGCCGTTTTCTCCATTTCCGCAATTCGGGATGACTGTTCGTCCTGATAATGCGGTTTTTGAATTATTAAATGGAAAAGTTTTATTTATAGTCAATGGTAGCCCGGAAGCGGCGATACTTCCAGTTACATTTCTAGAATTATTTTTCTCACCAGAGGACTATTACAATCGTTGGACGACAACAACTATGCTTCGAACATTACGTCTAGCTGGTTTTTTTATTTCTATCTTTTTAACATCAACGTATGTTTCTATACTAAGCTTTCATCCGGAAATGCTGCCACCGCATTTACTAACGATATTAGCTGAATCACGTTCGCAGGTGCCGTTTCCCCCAATGATTGAAGTGTTAATTATTGAGCTTGTCATTGAAGTCCTGCGGGAGGCCGGTGCGCGAATGCCTACAAAAATCGGTCAAACAATTGGTATTGTTGGCGGTATTGTTATTGGTACGGCTGCCGTTGAAGCAGGGCTAGCCAGTAATATCTTAATTGTCCTCGTTGCTGTAACTGCATTGCTTTCGTTTATTCCGCCTAATTTCTTAATGAGTAACGCGATTCGGTTTATTCGTTATTCATATATTTTAGCAGCTGGGATGTTAGGCATGTTTGGGCAAATGATCGTATTAGCTTGGATGTTCAATCATCTTTCTAATTTGACTTCCCTGGGCTCGCCATTTATGTCTCCAATTATTCCGAGAAAGTGGAGTGACCTATTAAATAGTGTTTTAAGAGCTCCAATTCAATTCTTTGCTAAAAGACCTGGAATCTCCAGAGCGAAAAAGGACTTGATTCGGCCTTTGGATGAGGAGTAGTTGTAAATGGATACAGGGAAGATGAAAAAGTTAAATAAATATCATGTGATCTTCTTAGCACAAAACATTATGGTTGGCGTGGGTTTGTTTACATTACCTAAAGATCTTAGCCATGTGGGCTATAATCAATGGCTTGTTCCGATATGTCTTGGAATTTTGGCGAATATTACCTTGATCCCAGTAGTTTTACTATGCAAACGCTACCCAGAAGATTCATTGTTTAGAATAACCGAAAAACTCTTAGGGAAATTTTTTGGAAAAATCGTGAATGCGATTCTTCTTCTATATGGAGTTGTACAAGTAGCGAGTATCACGCAAGCGTATTTACGCCTTGTTCAGACATTCACTTTACCGCAATTTACGTTATTAGAACCGTCAATTCTTTTATACGGAGTATTAATTAGCATTGTACTTGGTGGGATAAAATCAGTTGCGCGTTTTTGTATCATTGGTTTCTTTTTTACGATGTGGATGATCTATTATACAAAATGGGCGTTCCAGTCTGGTCAGTGGCTGCATGTTATCCCTACCTTTGAGGTGAGTGGTGAAAGCTGGGTCCTAGCGTTGCATGATGGTGCACGTTCGATGTTTGGCTATGGCCTAATTTTGTTTTACTACCCTTATATAATCAACAAACGGAAAGCATATCTTCATACAACCATTGGTATTTGGATTGTGGTACTAATCTATGTCATTGTTTGTATTGCTTGTGTCGTTTATTTTTCACCGTGGCAGCTACAAAATTTAAAATATCCGATTCTTAATCTTTTTCAGGCCGTTCAATTACCGTTTGTTGAACGGATTGAAAACTTTGGAACATCATTATGGGTCTATTTAATTTTATCAACAGGTTCAGCGTATTTATGGGTTGCGAAAAGGGGCATGGATGCTCTTTTATCTAAACATAAAAACCGAACATGGCACTTAATCGTAGTCGCTTTCCTTTCATGGCTTTTGATTTTTGGTCCAATCCCAATTCATTTCCATTTAAAACTTTTTGATGAGTGGAGTGTTTATTATGGGTATGGATTGCTGGTCTTGCCACTTTTTCTTTTAGCTGTTCATGCTGTTAGACATCGCAAAGGGGGTTCTCATGAATAGGGTTTACTATGTCTGGATTATCTCTGTTATTTTTACTTTAGTAGGATGTACGAATCCAAATACAGAGCGCCCTCATTTGGAGGATTTAGGGATGGTTGGTGTCATGGGGTTTGATTATGTTGATGAGGAGAATACGAAAGTAACCGTGACATTGCCACAGCCACAGAAAGACGCTGAAGAGAAGGTTCAGCAATATTCAACGGTGGTGAAATTACCACATCAATCGATTATGGATGTCTCTACCTTATCGGATAAAATTTTAACGACATCTCAATTACGTGTCTTACTATTTAGTGAAGAATATTCAAGGAAGATGGGGCTGTGGAAAGTACTCGAGAATATTTATCGTGATCCGCAAATAGGCACAAATGTTTACATTGCGATTGTAAAAGGAAATGTAGAGGAAATTTTATCTGCTAATTATAAAGATAAGCCTGAGATTAATGTGTACTTAAATGAATTATTAACACCTAGAGAGGTGACAGCTTTTAGCCCCTTCACAACGTTGCATCACTTTATCTACCGAAAAACGGATGAAGTGTCCGATCCACTTGCACCATACTTAGAATTTGTAAATAATGATTCATTAAAAATATCTAAGGTGGCACTGTTTAAAAAGGATAAAATGATCGATACGATTGAGCCTGATGAAGCGAAATTACTTGAAGCGATGAGGAAACGGCGTAAACTTCCTGATATCTCTATTCAAATTCCGGGAGAGAAAGAATCGCAAAAGGATGAAGAATTGGCGATTCTAAAATTTGTAGGGACTCGTTACCATGCAAAGGTCAATGGTGATTTGAATAATCCAAAAATATTTTTACATCTATATGTAAGAGGCTCGATTGTTGATTACGATGGACAAAGAACATTAGATACAAGTGTGAAACGCGAAGAACTTCAAGAAAAAATAAGTGAGCGGCTAGAAGAGGATATGATAAATCTGATGAAGAAAGCCCAGGAATTAGGTATAGATCCGATCGCAGTTGGGGAGCATTTCCGAATCAAGAATGCGGCAGGGTGGTCTAAAGAGAAATGGACTGCAGCATTTAAAAATGCAGAAATTACAGCTCATGTAGAAACGAGAATCATCTCGACAGGAACTTTAAGATAAAGAAATTGGATTCTCCATATTAATTAGGTACAATGAGGTAAAAAGGGAGGAGATATATAATGCGACCACTTCAAATATCTGCTGAAACTGCGCAAAAGTTATCGAAATCTTTAAACGTACCGATTGAGCAAATCATGCATATGCCGCAGCATATTTTGTTAGCAAAGCTAGCTGAGCTTGAGAAACAAGAGAACAATGAAGGATAAAAGACAAGGGTGTCTTACGAGGTTAGTGATAACCTTCTAAGACACCCTTGTTGCTGTTTATTTCTTTCGATAAAACGAGTTTTCGTAGAACTGTAAATCAGGATATTTATCGGTTGCTGTCCGCATTTGAAACTCATTTTCAAAAAGGACGACAAGTCTTCCATCACGGTCTGTAACTAAGTTTCGCTGGACACGCTTAAACGTTTCAAGTTCGTCTTCAGGCCCATCAACCCAACGAGCAAATGAGAAGGATAAACGTTCAAGCTGGATATCGACATGATATTCATGCTTTAAGCGATATTCTAATACTTCAAACTGTAGAACACCGACAACACCCACAATTTGTTGCTCTGTGAAACGATTATACGTTTTAAACAGCTGAATAGCCCCTTCCTCCGTTAGCTGCTGTAAGCCCTTCTCAAACGATTTATGTTTTAATGCCTCTTTAACTGTAATCGCACTAAAATGCTCAGGTGAAAAGTGCGGCATTTCATCGAACTCAAACCCAGAGCCTTCTACAAGTGTATCGCCAATTCGTAGATTACCTGGATCGAATAAGCCGATAATGTCACCAGCATAAGCTTCATCGACGATGCTTCGACTTTGGGCTAGAAACTGTGTTGGTTGAGCAAGTTTTAATTGTTTACCTAAACGAACATGTTTAACAGCCATCCCTCGTTCGAATTTTCCAGAGGTAATTCGTAGAAAAGCAATACGATCTCGGTGAGCTGGATTCATGTTTGCTTGAATCTTGAAAATAAAGCCCGAAAACGATTGATGGTTTAAAGGGTCAATCAATCCTCCTGTACTCTCGCGTGGAGTTGGAGAAGGTGAGAGCTTTAAGAAGTGCTCTAGAAAGGTTTGAACACCAAAGCTAGAAATGGCACTTCCGAAAAAGATAGGTGTCAACTCTCCCTTAGCGATTAATGATGCATCAAATGGATCGCCTGCTACATCAAGTAGCTCTAACTCTTCTCGAAATTGAGCGACAAGAGCTGAATCTCCGATTGCTTCATCTAATTTTGGATCATCTGGCCCCGTTAGTTGAATGACATCAATCGCTTTAGGGTTTTTCGGATTATAGAGTTCAAGCTTCTTCTCATGTCGATCATAAACGCCTGAAAAGGATTGCCCCATTCCAATTGGCCAGCCCATTGGATAAGAACGAATACCTAATAAATCCTCTAACTCCTCCATTAATTCGAAAGGATCTCTCCCTTGACGATCAAGCTTGTTCATAAAAGTAAAAATCGGGATTCCTCTCATTTTACAAACTTTAAAGAGCTTTTTCGTCTGAGCTTCGACCCCTTTTGCAGCATCAATTAACATGGCAGCTGAGTCGGCTGCGGTTAAGGTTCGATACGTATCTTCACTAAAATCTTCATGTCCAGGAGTATCGAGAATGTTTACATGGTATCCATCATATAAAAATTCAAGAACGGAACTTGTAACCGAAATTCCACGCTGCTTTTCAATTTCCATCCAGTCACTCATGGCATGCTTACTATTCTTTCTTCCTTTGACAGTCCCCGCTTCTCGGATAGCTCCACCAAAAAGAAGAAGTTTTTCTGTTAATGTTGTTTTCCCGGCATCCGGATGCGAAATAATTGCAAACGTACGACGAGACTTTACGGCTTGTTCATAAGTCATTCTTGTTCCTCGTTTCTACAAATAGAGTACAACTCATTATAACAAGGTTATAAGTTAGGATCATCTTTTCCTTTTGATTCATGAAAGGAAAGATTAAAAATTGGTAACAAAATCATTATTTTGTTCAAGGAACAAGGAGTTTAGAATAGATATAACGAATAGTAGGACATTAAAAATCAAGAAAAATAGCCATTTATACGATATACTAGAAGGATGGAATGAATAGGGAGAGTGTCAACATGCAGATTCATCGAATACAAGTTATCTTGCTGCTTATGGTAATGTTTGTTGCAGGATGTAAACCAGTGATGACAACTACACCTTCTACTGTTACAGGTGTCGGTCTTTTATTAGAAGAGACGATAGATGACCGGGGCTGGAATAGTAAAGGCTATCAAGGCTTACTAAATATACATAGTAATTTAGGTGTGGATGTGTTTTTTAAAGAAGATGTCGATACATTAGATCAAGTAAAGAGAGCTGTGAAGGAATTCTCTGAAGATAACATTTCACTTATATTTGGACATGGTCGGATTTTTGCTGACTTTTTTTCGGAAATAGCAGATGAATATCCAGATATTCATTTTGTTAGCTTTAATGGTGACGTCACCGGAAACAACGTTACAAGTATACATTTTTCAAGCTATGCAATGGGGTTCTTTGCGGGGATGGTTGCAGCAAAGATGAGTAATAGTGGAGAAATAGGTGTAATTGCAGCTTATTCCTGGCAGCCTGAAGTAAAGGGTTTTCAAGAGGGTGCTGCATATGGAAATGCCGACTCTAACGTTCACATTGATTACGTCAATGAATGGTCGAATGTAGAAAAGGCTTTAGGACTTTTTAAAAAGATGAAAGCGGATGATGTGGATGTTTTTTATCCGACGGGTGATGGTTATACGATCAAAATAATTGAAGAAGCAAAAAATGACGGTCTCTATGCGATTGGATATGTTGGAAACCAATCTGATTTAGGAGAGAAGACCGTGTTAACAAGTACAGTACAACATGTTGATCATCTTTATGAACTCGTAGCTGAACAATATTTAGAGGGGAAACTTGAGGCCGGAAACCAAATCTATGATTTCCAAGATGGTGTAATATCGCTTGGGACGTTTAGTTCAAAAGTTCCTGAACCGATAAAACATGAAATTGAAGATGCTGTGCTTTACTATATTGAAACAGGGGAACTGCCTAAGGAATAAATGCCTTTACTTGCGTTCAAACTTCGGACATAGTATCTTTATTGAGAGAGATATGACAAGAGGTGATTTACAATGAATCCAGAGATGAATATGAAATTTATGCAGATTGCAATGAAGCATTTACCGGAAGGGAAGAAATTTCTTGACGATAAGGGAATTGAACTTAACATGGAAGATTTGCAGCCGATGCTAGAGTTGTTGTTAAACGTGATGTCTGAAGCCTATGAGCTTGGAAAACAAGAGGTAACCTCAAAGGAATAAACAATCGAAAAGACTCGCCGGATTGACCGGACTGAGTCTTTTTTCTACTATGAATATTATATTGTAAATCACCTCTAGCCAAAGGAGTACATGAGAGGAGAGCGAGTAGGCATGAGCAAACAGGAAAAATTAAAAGCATTTGCACTAGAAATGAAAGAAGGATTTCAGCTAGTGAAGCAGAAGAAAGATCATGAAGCTATTGAAAAGCTATCCCCCTTTGTAACATTAATGAAGCAAAGTGGAGCGAATCAAATTCGTCTTTTTGTTTATTATAGTATTGCTCAAATTCGGACAGGTGATATTGAAGGCTTTCTTTCTACCTATGAACAAACGAAGCAGATGAAGCCAAATACAGATGAAGAACAAGAACTACTGAATGAAATGGACAAACTCTTTTTTGATTTAATGGAAGAGCTTGGCCAAAAGGAAAATCAGTAATGCTGTAATGGTAGGAACAGGGAAGCCAATAAATCATGATTTATTGGCTCCTTTTTTCGTTTCAGTTTCCCCCTTTTTACTGAAATTTTTGAAAAAGGTTTGGATGACACCGGCTAATGGGGCAAGCTTTTCAATCGTTGGGCCAAGCGTTTGAACAAGCATTAATAGCTGTTCTACTTGTTTGTCTGGAATGACTTGGGTTTGTTCTGTCTCATTCGGTTTTTCCCCGGTCGTTGATGCTACCTCGTCAGGTCTGGATGATGGTTCGGTTTGTCCTTGCCCGGAATCGGACACTGCTCTTTGCCGAGCCTGGGAACCAAACATAAGATCGGTAAAAAAATCGGGTTGTGGCTGTTGCTGTTTCTCTTCGGACATCTTTTTATACCTCCTTTAATATAGGTTCTCTTTAGTTTATGGTGTAAGAATCACATAGGTGTGGAGGCACTTGCCTGATTCTGTTTATCATCTAGACAGAAAAGGCAAACTATTATAAAATTAGTATCAGGTACTAAGAATAACCCGTAAATAACTCTAGTGGAGAGTGAAAGGGGAAAACACATGACGAAAGCGGGAATATACGGTATGGGAAGCTATATTGCTGACCAGGTCGTGACAAACATTGATTTTGAAAAAAGAATAGATACGTCTGATGAATGGATTCGAACAAGAACAGGAATAGAGGAGAGACGCTTTGCCTCTGATGATATCGAGAGCTCAGATATGGCTTACGAGTCAGCAAAACAGGCATTGGAACATGCGGAAGTCTCAGCTGAGGAACTTGATTTAATTTTAGTTGCTACCGTCACACCAGATATGCCTTTTCCTACGGTATCTACACTAATTCAGGAAAGGCTTGGAGCAAAGAAGGCCGCGGCAATGGATATTAGCGCAGCCTGCGCTGGGTTTATTTATGGAATGGCAACAGCTCAACAATTTATTGAAACGGGCGCATATAAATATGTATTGGTTATTGGTGTCGAGAAATTATCGAAAGTAACAGACATGAATGATCGAAATACAGCAGTACTTTTTGGGGATGGAGCCGGAGCTGCTGTACTTGGTCCTGTCTCGGAAGGTAAGGGAATTCTTGCTTTTGAGTTAGGGGCTGATGGGGCCGGAGCAATGCATATTAATCAAAAGGGTCCTTACCTTGAGATGAATGGTCGTGAAGTGTTTAAGTTTGCTGTTAGGCAAATGGGCGATTCTTCATTACGTGTGTTAGAAAAAGCTGGCTTAATGAAGGAGGATGTTGACTTTCTTGTTCCACACCAAGCGAACATTCGGATTATGGAGGCAGCTCGTGAGCGCCTTGATTTACCGATTGAAAAGATGTCAAAAACTGTTCATAAATATGGGAATACGTCATCAGCTTCGATTCCAATGGCCATGGTTGATGAAATACATGCCGGAAAAATTAAAGATGGTGACGTCCTCGTTTTAGTCGGATTTGGAGCTGGCTTAGTGTGGGGGTCGGTCGCCATGGTCTGGGGACGATAATTAAACAGAATTGAGATAGCACTATTGAAAAGGAGAGAGCATTCATGGAAAAAAGACGTGTCGTCGTAACAGGACTTGGAATGGTAACACCATTAGGACTTGATGTTGCTACAACTTGGGAAAATGCGATTGCAGGAAAATCAGGAGTTGGTTTATTAAAACGAGTACCAGCTGAAAATTTTCCAATGAAGGTTTCAGCTGAAATTCATGACTTCGATCCAGGACAGTTTATGGATAAAAAAGAAGCACGTAAAATGGACCGTTTTACTCAATTTGCTGTGGCTTCTGCTCTAATGGCTATAAAAGATGCAAATTTAGAAATTACCGAGGAGATTGCTCCACGTATTGGTGTATGGATTGGGTCTGGAATTGGTGGTATGGAGACGTATGAGCAGCAATTTCATAACTTTTTAGAAAAAGGACATCGTCGTGTAAGCCCGTTCTTTGTTCCAATGTTAATTCCAGATATGGCTTCAGGACAAGTATCAATTATGACAGGAGCAAAAGGGATCAATTCTTGTTCTGTTACAGCATGTGCTTCTGGGACGAACTCAATAGGTGATGCGTTTAAGGTCATTCAACGAGGCGATGCAGATGTAATGATTACTGGTGGTGCTGAAGCCCCAATCACGAATATGGCTGTTGCAGGTTTTTGCTCAGCAAAGGCAGTCACTTTGAGTGAGGATCCGTCAACTGCTTCTCGACCTTTTGATGCAAATCGGGATGGATTTATAATGGGTGAGGGTGCAGGTATTCTTATTTTAGAAAGCCTTGAATCAGCTCAAAAACGTGGTGCAAAGATTTATGCCGAAATCGTAGGATACGGTGCAACTGGAGATGCGCACCATGTTACTGCGCCTGCGCCAGAAGGTGAAGGTGGTGCACGGGCAATGCGTCAGGCAATTGAAGATGCTGGTCTTAAACCTGAGGACATCGATTACTTAAATGCTCATGGTACAAGTACACCTTATAACGATAAGTTTGAAACAATGGCAGCTAAGACTGTTTTTGGAGACCATGCATATAAGCTAGCGGTTAGTTCAACAAAATCAATGACGGGTCATTTACTAGGTGCTGCCGGAGCAGTAGAAGCGATTTTCTCAGTTAAAGCGATCGTGGATAGTATCATTCCTCCAACCATTAATTATGAAACGCCAGATCCAGATTGTGATTTAGATTATGTACCAAATGAAGCAAGAAAGCAGCAGGTTCGTGCTGCAATGAGTAATTCACTCGGCTTTGGCGGTCATAATGCAACATTAGTATTCAAACAGTTTAGCTAATATATAAACAAAGAAGAGGCTGTGCCAAAAAGTTGTTTTTTAACCTTTTGGCACAGCCTTTATGCAATGAGCGTAGTCGCTACATCTTTTAAAAGCCTTACGATGAGTGGGGTTCTCATCGTAAGGCGCGTAGCGGACGAAGCCATTGCTGTGCACGCAGAGACAACGCGTTCTTTAACATTAGTATCAGGCTACGTTCCTATTTCAAAACTTTTGCAAAGGTTCATGAGTCCTCTTCTAGATCGCTCGGTTGCTCGGTAGCTACTGATTGGTTTGACGAACTAAAAAAGCTGTGTAGGGCTTCGCGGTTTTTTTCGAAATCCAATTCCAAAACGTCTCCAACACTGTATCGTCTTTCGGTAAACCCACCATCTACCGGAATTCGTAAGGTTTCAACCTCTTTAACCGGATTTAAAATAAAATCTCTTCCTATACTTAGCATTTTACTTGTCTTTATATTTGTATCAATGTAAGGCTCGACCGATCCAATTAAACGAGGAACCCTTGCAATGCCGGAAACAGTTAATAATTCGTCTTTTAATAATGTCAGTACTTCCTGCTGACGTTCTACACGGCCATAATCATTATAACCATCGTTTCGAAAGCGTACATATTTAAGAGCCTCTTTACCATCTAACGCTTGTAGCCCAGGTTTGAAGTCAATTAACATATCTGCAGCATTATCTTGGTAATACATTCGTTTTTTTATATCAATTGCAAGGCCATCAGGAGCAATCGTATCAACTACTTTAACAAATCCGTCGAAATTAACCATTGCATAGTAATGAATATCCATATCAAAGTTCTCTTCGATTGTTTGACGGAGAAGCTCCGGACCACCCAAAAAGAAAGATGCATTTATTTTATTATTAGAATAACCAGGGATTTCAACATAGGTATCACGCATAATCGAAGCAATTTTGGCATCACCTTGGTTCGGATCATACTGTGCAATCATGATTGTATCCGTTCTTGCTTTTTGGCCTTCATCTGTATCAACTCCGATAAATAGAACATTTATCGGTTCATTATTTTCGGGTTCATTAGCAATAAATTCGTTATCACTATTTAAATTGGTTGATTCTACAATTTCATTTGAAATTTGGTTATCAGCAGTGGAACGACCGGTTTCGTATTGGATCATTGCATACGTTGCTGATACGAGAAAAAGCACAGAGAATGTAGCTAAAAACATAAGAAAAAGCTTACGTCTCTTTTTCTTAGGTGCTTTTGATTGTTTTCGTTTACGGTTCATTCGGGTATCCAATTTCCTTCCTCCTTCTACATAACACCCTATATTATAACAGAAAAACCGACAATTGCTGAGAAAAAATTTGAATAGTTAAAGGAGAAAAAGACTATTATTGTGAGGGCACTGAAAAACCCCTTGAAAGTCACGCTAGGAAGCAGCAATGGCTCCGCACGTTGCTCGCCTGCTATGAGAAACCCACTCATAGCAGGCTTTTAAAAAGATGGCAACGGCTCCGCACATTGCTTCAATGCTCTCGTTATTGTCCGACGCTTTTTTCTTGGTTCTTAGTATCCCATGACCTAGCGGAATCATGTTAGTAAAAATGGTAATAGGAAGGAGGATGCTACAGGTACTTTTGAATTGCCCATTCTTTTGCTTCCTCAAACGAAGTAATTTTATCATCTAGCATCAAACACTCTAATTCGAGCAAACAAGTTGAATAAATTGGACCTTGTGGAATGCCAAATTGTTTTAAGTCATGTCCGTTTAAAAAGGGCTTTACATCTTTTCTTCGCTCAAGATAATTCCGAATAAAGCACGTTGCCTCTGTAAAGTTCGAAAAAAATAGAAGTGCTCGGTAGGAGACTTGCTTCATATTTTGATGAAAGCTTCCAAAGGTGATGTTCTTCGCTTCCGTTTCTTTAAAATACGTTACTAGTCTTTCAAGTTCCTCAAGAAATGTTTGATGAGTCGATTTTATAGCATATTTTGTTAGCTCTTGTTTCCAATTATCCTCTTTAAAAATAAGGCTAGTTAGAAAAGCAAACCAATCAAAATAATCAACTGCCTTATGTATTGTTGTGATTTGTTCAAGCTGAATAATTTGTATGTTCTCGGTCTTGGTTTTTAGCAAATGTTCAAAAACGGTTAGTTCCTGCAATATATACACGGCTTGAATGAAAGATGATTCTTTGAAGACTAATTCCAATTCATGTATGATTCGGTTAATCGACAGCTTACTTAAATAGGATACTGAGCTACGTGCAAGCTTTTCCGTTTGAGCGGCTAAATGATAACGAAACCGTGCCGCAAATCTAGCTGCTCGAAAAATTCGTGTAGGATCTTCAATAAAACTTAAATTATGAAGGATTCGAATTTCACGTTTCACTAAGTCCTCCATACCTTGATAAAGATCAACTAATACACCAAAGGATGTTGTATTTAGCTTTATCGCCATCGCATTAATCGTAAAGTCACGTCTTGCTAAATCCTCCTTCAGGTTAGAAAGCTTTACAGTTGGAAGCGATGCTGGAAGCGCGTAGTATTCGGTTCTACATGATACAATGTCAAGTTTTTCCCCCGAGTTCGTCGTCCACGAAGCCGTTCCAAAAGTATCATGTTCCTTTAAACTTCCGCCATATTTTTGATGTAAATGATGGGCAAAAGCAATCCCATCTCCTTCAATTACGAGATCGATATCTTCATTTGTTCGTTCGAGTAATAAATCTCTAACAATACCTCCAACTAGGAACGCTTGAACGTTTTTTATATCTGCCTCTTGTCCAATTTGTTTAAGTAAATGAAACAGGTTCTTGTCTAATTGCTGTATTAAGTGTTCGCTAACGTTATGTTTTTGTACGGTTATAGCTGAATTAATTAAAGAGTTGCGATGGTTTTTATTATGAAGGATCTCAATAACATCTGTACGTGAAATAATACCAACGAGCTGTTCTTCTGAAACAATAGGTACACGGCCAATATTGTATTGAATCATCGTTTCCTGAATTTCTTCTAATGTTGCAGAGGGTGACAGTGTAATCGGCTTTTCTGTCATAAAAGCTTTAACAGGTGCATGACCAAGTTGATGATGTGAGGCTTTATCAATATCTCGGCGCGAAATGATTCCGACAACTTTCTCATGCTCATCAACAACAGGGAATCCGGTATGACCATACTGAAACATTTTTTCAGCAACCTCATTAATGGTTAATTGTGTTGAAACGGTCTTCACGGGGGAAACCATAAAGAGCTGAGCTGTGATTGCTGAGCGAATCATAGTTTGTAAAAGAGCTTTGACTTTAGTGTAGACAGGTGCGATTTCACTTTTTTTTATTGTTGCGGACGCGGCCTTCTCATGTCCATTTCCACCTAATTGTGTAATAAGTGTTCGAACATTGACACGTTCAGATTGGGATCTTGCAATAACGTAAACATGTTGACCCATTTTTACAATTGAAACAAGGCCATCAACATTTGCAGCATCTATAGCTTTATGCGTAAGTGAAGCGAGGCCACCTAAGTACGTTACTTGTTCAAAACGTGTTAGTCCAATGACTTGACCATCCATTTTAAATGTTTCTATATTTCGGAGCAGGCTTTGAAGAATTTGCTGTTCTTGATTAAGGAGAAGCTGTTCGGAAAAGCGATTAACAAGCTCAAGGTTCATCCCATTCTTTAATAAAAAACTAGCTACTTCTAAATCACGAGATGTTGTATGGCTGAATGCAAACGACCCTGTATCGGTATATAGGCCTAATCCAAACAGTGTAGCTTCAATTTCTGTCGGGGCGTAACCTTGGCTTATTAATTGTTCAAGCAGTAACGTAATGGTTGCTCCAACTTGCTCAATTTGTTGTTTGTTGGCTTTAATATTATTTTCATCAGGTGGATGATGATCATAAACGGATATGTGAATATGTTCAGGTAACGAGCTAGGTAGTCCAACTCGTTTAGGATTTGCAACATCAACTAGGATAAGCTCCTCTACGTTCTCCCAATTAATATCCTTTATTGATATATAGGTAAAATGATCACGATAAATCGAGAGGTATTGTCTCACCGTAGGGTGCTGAGTATCTGGCATGACCATTATAGATTTTGGATATAGCAAGGTAGCTGCATATAATGAAGCAAAACCATCAAAGTCGATATTTACATGAGATAAAACATAGCGCATGAAAAACTCTCCAAACGTTAAAAATTATTTAAATTAACTCATTTATAATGTCTTAGTAGTAGAAGTATTATGTTAACCTATATCTTCAACAATAAGACCTTTTATCGAAAATATCGGTTGCTCATAAGGATTCCCTTTTTGAACCGGTAGGCGTATGGCGAAAAATGACCGATACTCTTTAAGGACCATTCTTTTAAAGGTAGTAATAAAGGTCCGGACTGAGTCTTCTGATTCCTTCAAAAAGGCAATAAATCTACGAGGATCCAAATTAAGAAGACCTTCTTCGGTTTCAAAGACACCAATTTTTGAAAAAGCTTCTGAAAAAGATTGAAAAACGGCTCGAATAGCTGAGGAATGATCTGTTCCAGCTATCTTATCAAAATCAATAACAGCTAACAAAGCATTATTGTATTTATCAATTAATTGATCCGTATGAGAAAGAATGTGGGTATCACCCTTATCTAGAGTTTTGATTGCATTGAAAAAAGCTTGTTCGTGATAATAAAATCTTTTAAATTCTAACTTTAGTTCTTGTCGTTGCTTATAAAAATGGTCGTAGGATAGCAGATAATTCTCGGAAGGCTGACGAAGTGGTGTTTTTGTTTCTGTAATTCGAGCGACACGTTCAATTTTTTCGACGTTTTGAGATTGGGCCATTCGATTAACATAATCGGTTCGAATGCGATTGCTTCGAAGGGAGGTTACCCTTCTCATTCGGTTTAAACGGTTCATTTTTCAACACCGCCTCTACGCTCTTTTCCTCATTATATACAGGAATCGCAAGAATGGCGAAAGAGAAGCATGATTTTTTTTGAAAATGGAAGAATAAAGTATAGCCAGTAGAAGGGGGGGAACGATGGAAATTCGATTGTTGACAGTCAAAGATGTGGAGATGTTTCGACGTTTGCGGCTTCAAGCATTACATGAGCTTCCCAAGGCATTTGCTGCTAGCTATCATGAAGAGAAAAACGAGTCGATAGCTTATTTTACTAGCTTACTTAGTAAAAGTATCGGTTATGTAGGAGCCTTTTCGGAAAGAAATCAATTAATTGGGATCCTTGGCATCGTCCAATCACATTTAGCGAAAATGAAGCATAAAGCATCATTTACAAGCTTCTATGTAGTACCTGAATGTAGAAGAATAGGTGTCGGGAACTCATTATTACATAAAGCAATAGAATTTGCAAAGCTTGAAGGGATTGAGCAGATTCAGCTAGTTGTAGCAAAGGAAAACATACGTGCAAAAAGAAAGTACGAGTCATTAGGGTTTAAAACATTTGCAAAAGAAGAACGAGCCCTTAAAGTGAATGGAGAATACATTGATGAAGAGCATTTTGTTTTGTTTGTATAAATAAAGGGATGAATAGGGGAGAGTCCCCGATATTCATCCCTAAATAATTTGCTTCAATTAATCCTAAAGTCTCAACCTATCTAGCAAAAACATGGTTTCCAATAATGACTGTTTGAGGGCGACTTGCAACCCACTTGCTAGTTGAGGTTCTAGGATTATAGAAGTATAGTGAACCGCTACCTAATCCGCGGTAATTTAACGCTTCTTTTACAGCTCTGTGTGCTTCTGCATTAGCTGGATTGTTAATTGCACCGTTTTTAATTGGCGTAAAGGCATAATGTCCAGATGGACTCACTTCGTTAATAACCCCTTTTACACTGTTAGGGAATAGCTTGCTATCGACTCGGTTTAAGACGACCGTAGCTACAGCAACTTTACCAGCATAAGGTTCGCCTTTTGCCTCGGCGTGAACTAGTCTTGCTAACAAGTCCTTTTCTGCATTTGAAACAGCAGCCGGAATGGTTAATCTCTCTCCAACATATATAGCATTCGATGTGCGATTATTTATACGCTTAATTGCAGCGATTGGTTGATTATATTGATTACTTAATTTATAAAATGTATCTCCCTGCTTCACAACATGGGTAGTTGTATTCGCTTTTACTTGTTCGGTAGCCCCAAAAAAGGCAAAGGTTAAAAGTAGTGAAAAAATCATTAATGTTTGTTTCATGTTAGCCTCCTAAACTAGTTGATATCTACTAAACTACCAGAAGGAGCACAAATGATCTTTATAAAGAATTTTCCAGTGAGAGGATGGATCCCTTCATGTTGCGGTTGAAGAGTCTATTTTACATTTATGTAACAAGACTGTGTATAAATCTCAAAAAAGTAGGCGGGAACGCTGTTATGTATGAGGTGAGCGGGGAATTGGTTTGTAAATAAAAAAAACTCTATTTTGTGAGGGTACTGAAAAAGGATGGGTTTCCCTTTTTCAGTACCCTTTAAGTAATGTGTGGAGCCGTTGCCTGGTTTTGAAAGCCCTGCTATGAGTGGTTTTCTCATAGCAGGGCGCCCAACGTGTGGAGCCATTACTTCTTCTTTGAGTTACAAGAAGTAGTTTTTCAGTGCCCTTGGGTTTTTATCTTTTTCAGTGCCCTCAAAGGGGGTATTTATATTTGGAACTGCTTAATTAAATGATTTAATTTCTCACTAGCTGAATTTAACGCCTTAGTATTTTGTTCAATCTCCGTGATCGATTGATTTTGTTTATCAACAGATTGATTTACGACTTCCATATTTGAAGTTGTTTCCTCAGTACTAGCAGTGAAGTGTATAAGTGTTTCTTCAATTTGTTTACTTCCGTCTGACATCGTCGATATTTTGCTTGATATTTCTCTGATTTCTTTCACGGTAGAAATAATATTTTTTTGAATTTCATTAAAATTATGACCAGTTTCTTTAATAATGGAAATGCCTTCTTCAGTTTCTTTAAAGGCTTCTAATAAGGCTGAATTAACGACACCCGTTTCACTTTGAATGTTTAGTGTGATATCGGTAATTTTAGAAATCGATGTTTCTACCTCTTGCGATAGCTTTCTAATTTCCTGTGCAACAACTGCAAATCCCTTTCCTATATCTCCTGCTCTTGCAGCTTCAATTGAAGCATTTAATGCTAATAGATTTGTTTTTTCTGAGATACTCTTGATTACTTCTACAATTATGTTTACTTCTTTTGATTTATCATTCAGGTAAGTAATCTTGCTTCGTGCATCTGTAAGTGTAGAATGAATATTCGTCATTTTACTTACGGAGGAATTCATCATATCATTACCAGCTGTCGATAATGTAAGCATTTTTTCTGCAGATTGCGCAATTTCTGTACCCGAAGTTTCAATCATAGTAAGCTCTTTCATAAAAGTTGTTGTGTTATCCGCAATATCTAATGTAGCAGATGATTGTTTCTCTGAAACAGACAAGAGCTGTTTTGTAAATTGAGTAATATGTAGGCTTTCAGAACTAAGTAAATTAGACGAACGCTCTAAAACGTCACTTTGAGTACTGACACTCCGAGTAACATCTGAAAGATTATTAATAATAGAATGAAGACTCGCTTTCAATTTGTTTAAAGCTATACCAATTTGTCCAAATTCATCTTTCCCTCGCAAATTTATATCTTCAACTGAGATATTTCCTTGTGTCATTTTTTCACTAAACAAGAGAATTTTCTTTAAATCTTTATTTATTAACTTATTTATAATGAATAAAATACTTGTCCCCACTATTAATGAAAACAAAATTGAATAAATTAACAGGAGCTTTGTATTCGATATTTGATCTGATGCTTCTTGTTTTGACGAGTGTCTCTCACTGTCTAGTAGGAGCTTTAATTCACTAAGGGCAAAATTAATATTAAAATTCAATCGATCGGCTTTATCTTTTGCTTGATCTTTATAAGTAGGGTTGCCGACCCATTTATCTGATGCAATGTCATTATAGTAAACATCATTTAAGTTTTCGGCATTCGTGATCACTAGTTGATATAAATCTTTCATTTCTGTGGAAGACAAGGATGATTCAATTTCCGACAGCAAATCATCAATCTTTTCATTTCCTTCTTCATAATACTTGAAGCGAATAAGCTCCTGGCGACCATCTATATCTGTTGTTTGCAAATAGCTGTAGATATGAGTCAGTTTTTGTTGATAAAGAAAAATTAAATCAGAAAGAATAATTGAACGATCTGCATTTTTATTTAGGCTTTCGATTTCATCTTCGGTAAATTGCAGTTGAAAGACAATATAGGTCGTAGAGGTGACAAACAGCATTAATGTTAATAAAAATGCTAAACCATACTTCCAACCAAGCTTCATATTTTTCCACCGAATACTAACTATTCTCATCATACTCCCCCTTACTAATTAACTTAAATGTTAATTGTATTATAATATTACTTTCATTAAAAAAACAGCTATATATTTTCTGTTATCTCTATTACATAATATTACAATAAAGTTTATTTGATCCTAATCATCATTATGAGAAGGAGTGTTATCCTTGTATTTAGTGCTATATTAGTACTTTTTATATTTGGGATGGGATGAGATAACAGAGAAATTATTTTCATAATAAAATTAAAAGATCGATAAAATCGTTGACAGCGCATACAATAAAAATTTATAATAAATGTAATTCAGTTAACAAATTAGTTAATCAAGTAGCTGAATTATAAATTTTACATCATTTTGTTTAAGGAGGGGAATTAAATGAGAGGGCCGGTTAAGCCTCCTAATTATTTAAGTGAAGTGGAACGTGCACTAAATGACAACCCACAAGAATGGTCCATTTATAATGCTCATGATCCATCTATTTTTAAAGACGGTGATACTTATTATGTGTTCTCAACAGATACAAAAACAAGTTCAACGAATTGTAAAATAGGAGCTGGTGCTCAAATTCGTAAGTCATCGAATTTAATCGATTGGGAATGGGTTGGACATGCCTTAGAAGGTGTTCCGAAAGATGCTTTCGAATGGACACAAGCAAAAGGCCTTTGGGCGCCAGAAGTGGTGAAGTGGAATGGTACTTACTTTCTATATTATTGCGCCTCGCAATTTGGTACCAATCAGTCATTTATTGGTGTCGCAACTAGTTCTTCTATCAATGGCCCTTGGCATGACCGAGGAGAAGTGTTGAAAACATCAAAGAAAAATAAACCAAATGGAATTGATCCAAATTTAATTACCGATAAAAACGGCACGCCATATATGATTTACGGTTCTTTTTTTGGAGGAATCTATGCTGTAAAGCTAGATAAAACGACAGGGAAATTAGCCGAACCGAATGATGAGGGGATTTGTATTGCGAAACGAGAGAATGAAACGAAAGAAGGGGCGGTAGAAGGACCTTATATGATTTATCACCCTGAATACGATTACTATTATTTATTCGTATCGTATGACTCTTTATTCTCTAATTACAATGTTCGTGTTGGGCGCTCAAAAGAAATTACCGGACCATTTTTAGATTACAACGGAAAAGACTTGAGCGATGATCAATATAGACCTTCTGATGAAATCGGTACGAAATTATTGGCTGGGTATCAATTTCAGGACGGTGACGGTTGGATGGCACCGGGGCACAACTCCATTTTAGAAGACGAGGGCCAATACTATATTTGTCACCATGCAAGAATTCCTGATAAGAAAGATTTGTTTTGTATGCAGATTCGCCAAATGTTATGGACTGAAACTGGATGGCCGCTTATTTCACCTCAACGTTATGCAGGGGAAGAAATTAAGAAAATTGATAAAAGTGAAATGATTGGAAAATGGGATACGGTTAAGTTTATAAGAGAAAAGGATGGGATGAACCATTCTTTCATTATCGAAATCTATGAAGATTCAAAACTTAACATGCTTGATAAAACTTATCAATGGGAGAAAACAGGAGATATAACCGTTCACCTTTCAGAAACGGAGACAGGCGAAACGATCGAGTTAAAGTTTTTAGAGGCTTGGGATTGGAAGAATGAGCAGAAAACAATCGTCTTTACTGGGATGGATAGTACGGGTACTTGTTTAATTGGAAAAAAGTTAATATGAGATTATTTCTCTATTATAAAAACATTTACGATGTAGAAAAGGGAGTGTTTAAACAATGACAAAGAAAAAGTGGTTTACAAGTTTAGTATTGTTGTTAGTTATCAGTATTTCTTTAATGGGTTGTTCATCAAATAATAACTCAAATGGCTCTGAGTCCGGTTCAGATTCAGATTCACCAGAAAAAGTTAAGTTATCAGTGAATATTTGGGCACAGCCACATGAGGAAGAAATCTATAAAACAATTATTGCAGATTTCGAAGCTGAAAATCCTCATGTCGAAGTTGATTTTGTTGTAACACCTGGTGATGATTACAGTACCAGACTTCAAACATTAATGGCAGGTAACAGAACACCTGATATCTTCTATTTAGGTGCTGGAGATACAAATTTCTATGTTGATACAGGAAGAGTTCTTGATATTACAGATTTAGCTAATGAATCATCTGTATTAGATTTAGATAATATGTGGGAAAGTGGAATTTCAAGATATACGGTTGATGAGCGTATTTATGCTCTTCCAAAAGATGTAGGTCCGTTTGCGTATGCGTATAACAAAGACTTGTTTGATGCTGCTGGACTTGAATATCCAAGTAGTACAGACCCTTACACGTGGGATGAATTTACTGAAGTAGCAAAGCAGTTGACAGTTGATAATGCTGGTAATACACCAAATGATGCTGGATTCAACAACAAAGAAATTGAGCAGTTTGGTGCAGGTTTCTGGTGGTTAGAGCCAGCAGTATACTCTAATGGCGGTCATTGGTTAAATGAAGATGCAACTGAAATTATTATTGATGAGCCTGAATTTATCGAAGCATTACAATATGTTGCTGATTTACGTTTAGTACACAACGTCGTACCTTCTCAAGAACAAGAGCAATCAACAAACAGTTACCAAAGATGGTTAAACGGTACAACGGCAATGTTCCCGATGGGACCTTGGGATCAAGCAGCATTCTGGGAGTTAGACTTTGACTATGACTTAATGCCTTGGCCTGCAAGTCCTAATACTGGTGAGTCACGTACATGGTTAGGTTCTTTAGGATTTGCTGTTTCTGCAACAACTAAACATCCTCAAGAAGCGTTTGATTTAGCCGCTTACTTAACAGTTGATGAGGATGCGCAACGTAATCTTATGAACCGTGGTGCACAAGTTCCTAACTTAGTAGATATGGCTGAAACAGAGTATTTAGAGGCAGATTTTAAACCTGAAAGCAAAGAAGTTTTCTTAAATGTTATCAAACATCAGTCACAGCCTTTACCACATGAGTTAACGTATGATAGAGAGTGGTTTGACTATTTCGCTCAAACAGTAGTTGATGTTTATGAAGGTAGAAAAACAGCTGAAGAATATGTACATGAAGTAAAACCTGAGCTTCAAAGATTGCTAGACAATTCTATTGAAAAAGCGAACAAAGCAAAAGCTAGTCAATAATTGATTTGAGAAGGGTATGAAGCGTAAAAGCGTTTCTACCCTCTCTATTCATTTTACTTGTGAGGTGATGAAAAGGTGAATGCTCTGAAAAAAAGACAAAGTATGCTTGCATATTTATTTATTTTACCGTTATTGATTCAGTTCGTAGTATTTACATCTGGGCCGATGATTTATTCGATTTATATTAGTTTGACAGAATGGAATATTCTCCAACCAGCTACATTTGTTGGTCTTAGTAACTATATTACGATATTCTCTGACGCTAAGTTTTGGAAGTCCCTTTGGAACACTGCTGTATATTTACTAGGCGTTCCAATAGGTCTATTTCTTTCATTAATTATTGCTATATGGATGAATCAAGGTATTAAAGGAACAGCCACTTATCGTGTTATTTATTATTTACCAGCGATCTCCTCTTTAGTTGCGGTAACGATTTTATGGCAATGGATTTATAACACAGATTACGGTTTAATGAACTACTTTTTAGGGTTATTCGGTATTGAAGGACCGAGTTGGATTCGAAATGAAGCTTTTGTTAAACCAGCGATTATTATCATGGGAATATGGAAGGGAATCGGGATTACGATTATCTTTTATTTAGCTGCTTTGCAAAACGTTCCGAAACAGTTATATGAAGCAGCAGAAATAGATGGAGCAAACTTTCTCCATAAGTTCCGGTTTGTCACATTACCTTTGTTGACGCCGATTACATTTTTCTTAATCATTACAGGGATCATTAACACATTACAAATCTTTGTAGAGATTCAGATTATGTTGCCGGACGGTGGTCCTAATTATGCTGCTGCCTCTGTCGTGTTCTACTTATGGCAAAAAGCCTTTGTTTATTACGAAATGGGCTATGCTAGTGCATTAGCATGGGTATTAGGAATTATTATGTTTATTGTCACGTACATTCAATTTAAATTGTCGAACAGATGGGTACATGAATAAAATAAGGGGGGTAAAAGATGACACAGGTAAAAATAGATGAAAAATCAAATGTTTCAACGATGAAATCTAGTACGGGTAAGAAGCTTAAAAATGCATTAGCCCATTTATTTCTTACAACCGGCGCAATCTTTATGATTGCTCCATTAATTTGGATGATCTCAACGTCATTAAAAAATAATCGAGATACGTTAATAATGCCGCCAAAGTGGATTCCTGACCCGTTTGTTTGGACAAAGTATGTAGAAATTTGGGAAAAGGCACCTCTTCATTTAGGCTTTTTAAACAGTTTATACATGGCGGTTCCGATCATTCTCTTCGGAACGTTTGCAACAAGCCTAGGGGCTTTTGCATTTGCGAAGATGCAGTTTCCTCATAAAGAGAAAATTTTTCTTGGATTACTAGCTACGATGATGATTCCTTTCCCAGTTATCATGATTCCACAATTTTTGGTTTTCTCTCAATTAGAGTGGATTGATACGTTACTTCCATTAGTTGTGCCGCAAATGCTTGGGAATGTATTTATGTTATTTTTTCTACGACAGTATTTGAATGGAATCTCAAATGAATTAATTGAAGCGGCGACGATTGATGGTAGCTCAATGTTTGGAACGTATTGGAGAATTATTTTACCGATTATCAAACCTGCAATTGCTGCACAAGTTATTTTATGGTTTATGGCTGTGTGGAATGATTATTTAGGTCCACTAATTTATTTATTCAGTCCAGAAAAAATGACGATTCAATTAATGATTGCGAACTTTAATGCGTATTATGCGATTCAAAATGATTTTCCTTTAATCATGGCAGCATCTGTTGTAGCGATGTTACCGATTATTATCGTATTCCTTATTTTCCAAAGACAGATTATTGAGTCTGTGGCTGTTACTGGAATAAAAGGTTAATAGAATACTCCATATGCTCTTGGATCTGAGAATAATATGGAGAGCTTTTAATATATTTTTGAGGTAATAAAAATGTTAGTTGGAGGGATTTAAAGATGGACAAGTATAATTATAGTAATCCGGTGATTGAGCAGCGTGCCGATCCTTGGGTGTATAAACATACAGATGGCTATTACTATTTTACAGCTTCTGTTCCAGAATACGATCGAATTGAACTACGTAGATCTGAAACGATCCAAGGCTTAGGTGAAGCTGAACCCAAAACGGTTTGGTGGAAATACGACAGAGGCCCAATGAGCGCAAATATTTGGGCACCGGAAATTCATTATATTGACGGAAAATGGTACATTTATTTTGCAGCAGCAAAAACAGCTGAAACAAACGAAGGATTGTTTGACCACCGTATGTTCGTGTTAGAAAACGAAGCTGAAAATCCACTTGAAGGTGAATGGATTGAAAAGGGCCAGATTAAAACAAAATGGGAGTCATTTGCACTTGATGCTACAACATTTGAACATGAAGGTACTCGCTATTTAGTGTGGCCGCAAAAAGATCCTGATATTGTCGGGAATTCAAATCTGTATATTGCAAAAATGATAAATCCATGGACGATTACGGGTGAACCTGTAATGATTACGACTCCAGAATATGAGTGGGAAAAAATAGGGTTTCTTGTTAATGAAGGTCCAGCTGTTATCAAAAAGCAAGGTAGAATTTTTATCGCTTTTTCAGCAAGTGCGACGAATCATAACTACTGCATGGGACTTCTTTATGCTTCAGAAACGAGTGATCTTCTAGATTCTAACTCATGGACAAAGCATCCGGAACCTGTATTCCAAACAAGTGAGAAAACAGGTCAATATGGTCCTGGACACAATAGTTTTACAGTTTCTGAAGATGGGTTACAGGATGTAATGATCTATCATGCTAGAAATTATAAAGAGATTGAAGGGGATCCACTATACGATCCAAATCGTCACACACGTGCTCAAGTCATAACTTGGGATGAAGATGGTTTCCCAGTTTTCGGTGAACCAGTTCCTGATACAAAGCCAGTTGCAGATACGAAGTAACGATAAAGTAAACGAACTGTTTTAGAAGAAGAGGGTGTCAGGTTTGAATTCTGGCATTCTCTTTCTTTTTAATAGAGAAACGTGATGAAAGGTAAACATCCTAAATTGTTAAATGTAGTGAAAAGGAGAACGCCATGAAAAACAGAGCTTATATAATAACTAGCTTATTGTTCCTTAGCCTCTTTATAGGACTAGCTTTATATTACTTTTTAGTGAAAGAAGATGTTAGTATTACCATGCCAGAGCCTCCGGCTGAAGAACCGATTTCGAAAGTCGATGCAGCGATTATGCATAATGAAGCTAAATGGACGACAAACAACACACATGATGGAGAAATCATTAAAGTTGATGGGATGTATTATGTTTTCTCAACTGACTATATGGTAGCTGGTGAGCCTAAACCTGGAATAATGGTACGGAAATCACCGGATTTAGTTAATTGGGAATTTGTCGGACGAGTGTTTGATGCTGTCCCAGAAGACGTAAAGGAGTGGACAAATGGCGCCTCCATATTTTGGGCACCTGATGTTGTTGAAATGAATGGAACCTTTTATTTATACTATTCTGTTTCAGAATTCGGTACAAAAAACTCATATATTGGACTAGCAACGAGTCAATCAATAGAAGGCCCTTGGGAGAACAAAGGTGAGGTATTCAAGACTAAAAATGGTGATGAATATCAAGTAAATGCAATTGATCCGGGAATTATCTTTGATAGAGAGGGAGAGCCATGGATGGTGTTTGGTTCCTATGCTGGTGGAATCTATATTACCGAATTAAATAAAGAGACAGGAAAGTTAAAGGAGCCTGGAAACCAAGGAACACAGGTTGCGAATAAGGGGAGACAGGACCACCAAGCATTAGAAGGACCAGCGATTATGTATCACTCAGATACCGATTATTTTTATTTGACTGTATCATATGGTTGGCTTGAAGATACTTATAATGTGAGAGTTGGAAGATCAAAGGAAATTACTGGACCTTATCTTGATTATAATGAGAATGACCTTGTAGATATAGAGAGTGTTACTGGTTCTCCAGATGTTGGTACAAAAATTGTTGGTTCCTATGCTTTTGAGAATGACAGTGGATGGCAGGGGACAGGACATAATGGTTTATTACGTGATGGAGATGACTATTACTTCATTCATAATGCAAGGGCAGGAAATGATCCGTATTGGTCTCATTTACATGTAAGAAAATTATATTGGACCGAAGATGGGTGGCCAGCAGTTTCACCACAGCGATATGCGGGTGAAGTGGAACAAAAAATGAGTAAAAAAGCAGTGATAGGAGAGTGGGAAAATATTGTTCTCGATCGTTTAAATGATAATGTTTTACAGTCGCAACAACTGTCTCTTTTATCAAACGGAAAACTAAACGAAGAGACTAGCCAAGATTACTGGGAATTAACCGGAGAAAACACATTAAAGCTATATTGGTATGCTCCTGATGATGCACCTAATGATTATTGGGTAGACACTGTAGTCGTTGCTCCTGCATGGGACTGGGAAAATTGGACTGAGACGATTATCTTTACAGGCTATTCTGAGCAGTTTGGAGAAGCGGTCTGGGGGAAGAAGGTAGCTAAATAGTTTCATGATAAAAATGCCCTTAGTGAGCGTAAAACCTCTTAAAAGGGCATTTTTTTTATTTTAGGACTTTTACCGTTTTTTTAATGAAATTTGCGTTACTCTATGCCCTGCAGCCTTTGTTAGTATTAAATCAGCACGGTGTCGTGTAGGTCGAATGTTTTTTTCTAAATTGATCCCATTAATGTTTGTCCAAATCTCGGTGGCGATTGCAGTTGCTTCTCTGTCGGTTAAATGCCGATATTGATGAAAATAAGATTCAGGACGTTGAAATGCGGTATTACGTAAAAGCTTAAAGCGTTCGATATACCATTGAATGATATCTGATTCCTCAGCATCAACATAGATTGAAAAGTCAAAAAAATCTGAGACGAATAGATGAGGAATTTCACGTTTCTTTTTATTTACTTGTAGGACATTAATTCCTTCAACAATGACGACATCAGGCTCAGAAACAACCTGAACTTGATCCTGTAAAACATCATAGGTTAGATGAGAATAGACAGGTGCTTCGACATAAGGAGAACCGGACTTAACATCACTTAAAAATTGAATCAGCTTCGTTATGTCATAGCTTTCTGGAAAGCCTTTTCGTTTCATTAACCCTTTCGATTCGAGTGTTGCATTCGGATAGAGGAAGCCATCTGTTGTAATTAAGTCTACTTTTGGACGGTTAGGCCAACGTGTAGCAAGTGCTTGAATTAATCTAGCTGTCGTACTTTTACCAACGGAAACACTTCCGGCGATTCCAATAACGAAAGGGACTTTTTTTGTTTCCTTTCGTAAAAAGGAATTCAAATCATTATGTAAATTCATGGAGTTCGTCATATGCATATATAAAAGCTGTGAAAGTGGTAAATAGATATCTGAAACTTCATCTTCTGAAATGGTTTCATTTAAACTAGGGAGATGTTTGCGCTCATAATCAGATAGCGTTACTGTTGACGCAGATAAAGCTGCCCATTCAGAACGGCTAAAATGAGTGTAAGCAGATGGTCTAGAATGTAACGTTTTCATAGTTGCTCTCCTTTAGCAAATGCGCTCTCAATTTATGGTTGCCTTCATATATAATTTGCAGGTCTAGCATATCACAGAAATGAAAAAATAGTGAGTATAAACGTGAATCTTTGCTACAATGTTGTTATGTGTAAGCAAGGAGGATATGAATTTGAGTAAAGTGATACTAGCCGAAAAACCATCTGTCGCAAAAAATATCGCAGATGCATTAAATATAAAAACAAAGAAAGACGGTTACTTTGAAGGGAATGGCTATATCATTACATGGGCATTTGGACATTTACTCCAGCTATACGATGCAAAGGATTATGATAAAAAAATGGCCAAATGGAATATGGCTAACTTTCCTTTTATTCCTTCAAACTTTAAATATAAAGTAAAAAGTAACCCTCGTAACCGAGAGAAGGAAGATCTTGGAGCAAAAAAGCAATTGAAAATTATCCACCAACAAGTTAATCGGCCAGACGTAACGATGATTATTTCTGCATGTGATTACGATCGAGAGGGTCAAATTATTAGTGATACGATTTTAGCCTCGCTTAAATCTTCCTTGCCAGTATACCGGTTATTGTTAAATGAATGGACACCTGATGAAGTACGGAATGGTTTAACAAATGTAAAACTTAATACAGAGTTAAAGCCTCTACAAGATGCTGGTATAAGTAGGCAGTGGGCTGATTGGGTTATTGGGATTAATTTAACGTCTGTCACAACTTTAAAGTATCAGAAAGGGACAGGCTCTGTATTGAATGTTGGTCGTGTGTTATTACCTACATTAAAGATTATCTATGATCGTGAAACTGAAATTGAGCAATTTGTTGCTGAGCCGTACTATAAATTGACTGCAAAATTCACAACAATAGAAGGTGAGGAGTACGAGGGAGTTTATGTAGAAGAAAAGGATTCCTTCAAAAATAAAGAGCTGTTACAGGAGCTTGCCAGGGCCATACAGAATCAACCAGCAACGATTATAGATAAATCAGTGGAGCGTAAACGTGAGTATCCGCCATATTTATTTAATTTAACCAATTTACAAGGATATATGACAAGCAAATATCGGGGGTGGACGTCCGCCAAAGTCTTAAAAGTGGCGCAGTCGTTATATGAAAAAAAGGCGATAACCTATCCACGTACTGCTAGTGTCGTGTTAGAGGAAACGCTTGTTGGCCGAGCTGCGAAAGTACTTGATGTTATAAAAAAAGGATTACTCTATGAAAATGAAATTAAATTTATAAAATCTAAACGTGTCTTTAATTCAGCAAAGGTTGAAAGCCATAGTGCAATTATTCCAACCTATGTCATTCCAAAGGCATTAACGAAAGACGAGGAGTTAGTCTATACTGCGATAAAGAACCGTTTTATTATGCAGTTTATGCCTTTAGCGCAGTATGAGGAAACAAAGCTTATAACAAAGGTTCAAACTCAACCTATGAAAGGCGTCTTTCATTCGAAAGGAAAAGTGCAGCTTGTTGATGGCTGGAAGCTCGTTGAAAAGATACAATCAAAGGATACCCTGCTTCCTTTCGTAAATGTAGGGGAAGAGGTAAGGACGGTTGACCAAACAGTTCAGTCGCATGTGACTAAACCTCCAAAGCTTCATACGGAGAAAACGTTATTAAGAATAATGGAGACATGTGGTAAAGGTAAAGATGAAGGTGAAGAAAGTGAAGAAATCTTATCAGCGATATTAAGTGGTTTTAGTATAGGTACACCAGCTACTCGTGCAGAAACGATTAAGAAATTAACAGACGTTGGGTATATTAAAAGCGAAAATAAGAACTTGATATGTACTAATTTAGGGAAACGCTTCGTTGAGACGTTCCCAATTAAAGAGTTATTCGATTTGGAGTTTACCGGACGACTAGAAAAAACGTTATCAGACATTGAAAAAAAGAAAGTAACAAAAGAGTCGTTTTTACAAGTGATATTTGAGTTCACAACAAATGCGGTAGCAACGATAATTAGGGAGAGAGATGTGACCATCCACGAAGTCTCGAAAAGGAAGAACGCCAATGAGGTTTTAGGAAAATGCCCTCTTTGTGGTCAAGCTGTAATTGAAGGACAGAAAGGCTTTGGCTGCAGTGGTTGGAAAAAAGGCTGTAAATTTGTCATCTGGAAAAATGATAAGTTTCTGGCAACGATGAAGAAAAAACCTACGAAAACGATGGTGAAATCACTGTTATCGAATGGAGTGGCTCCAGTAAAAGGGTTAACGAGTAAAAAAGGGACAAAATTTAATGCTAAACTCCGTTATGAAAAAAATCCAAACAATGATTATTTTAGTTGGAAATTAGATTTTAATTGAAATATCGTAAAAAAGCGGCCCGCCGCTTTTTTTTATTGTGAAAATGATAATGCACTTAATAACGGTGTATTAGTGAAAGAAGACCATGGCTCCACACGCTGCACGCTACTCTAGAAGAACCCCACTTGTAGAGAGCTTTAAAACAGGCGGCCGCACATTGCTTGAAACATACCGCTGTGATATACCTCTCTATAATTTTTGTTTAATTTCAGTCAAGTGACGGGTCATTCTTTTTATATTTCACATAGACTATCTATAAGGATAGGAGGAATGAAAATGGGAGTCGTTCGTACAGATAAGTGGCTTACACTATATTTGAAGCAATGGTTAGCGAAACGTAATGGAATCGAAAAGTATAAATTACAACAACAAACAATTATTTATCCTCTAGCTGAACGATTTCAAACCGAAGATATTCAAGGTTTTCACCATTACTTAAATCACTTAGGTTTGTTTTCTGCAGATACTAACATCGAATCTACACTGGAAACATTTTTCAACAAGAATTGGTGGTATATTGTTCAAGACCAATTTGAAAGGTTGAAAAAAAAATGGGGTGGGCCCGATATTCCAATATACCTCTTCCCAGTTGAAGCTAAACATCCTATCATTACGGTTGATTTAGGTAAAAAAATGGGACTGACTCTCCCCAAGCTTATTATATTGTTTATTGATGGATTAATTAAAGAAGATGATGTACGTGCATTAGTTACACACGAGTATCATCATGCTTGCCGCTTATCTAATACAGAAGAAACCGAAGAAACAATACCATTAGTAGAGTCTATGCTTATGGAGGGTCTTGCGGAACTTGCAGTCAACGAAGAAGTTGGAAAACATGCCTTAGCAGGTTGGACTTCTTATTATGATGACACCTGGCAGGATACTTGGTTTGAACGTTGGTTAAAACCACATCTATTTTTAAAAGGACGCGACAATCATTACCTCTATTTATATGGAGCTTCAACACTAGGAATTCCAAAGTGGCTTGGTTATTATTGGGGATATTTAGTAGTGCAAACGATTAATACAAAATATCCAGCTACTACAAAAGAATGGTTAGGACGTTCCTCATCTGAAATATTGAAAATGTACGCTACTACAATGGAGGGATCTAAATGGAATTAATTAACGGTAGGTTGCACTTTGGAAGGGATTTTTATGATTAGATTATTTTTCTTACTAGTCGGCTTTTGTTTAGCGGTAGTCGGAGGAATAAGTTTGCTTGCCTATTTAAATTTATTAACGACAGGTTATCAGTTTATAGCCTATATAGAGTTTATTGTGACAAGAATTGAATTCTATCTATTTATCATTGGTATGGTTTTGATTTTCGGATCTTTAACATGGAAAGGGAATACTGGGAGAAAGAGAAAAGAGTAGGACTGTATGGAATGTTTTAGTGAATCGTGGAATAAACTTCCTACGCCTTGCCTATACTGTTGATACAATTCAATTCACAGTAAGGGGGACAAAGTATGGTCCACATTAGGGATGTTTGGGTCAATTGGTTTGAAGGTGAAGAAAATGGATACAATGTTTGTAGTTTTTTTGAGTGGCGGCCAGATGACCGAATTGAAATACTGGATCAAGCAATCCTTGTAAAAGTGAGTACGGATTTGTTCAATTATATTGAAAATGATATTGCAGAGTTACCGGATCGCCTTTTGGACGCGGTCCATAATCAAAGCTTTTTAAGGAAAAATATGTCTCGTATACAGCTTGATTATTGTTTTATCGCCACAGATGGAAGTCGAATTATAGCTGTTGACACAATGGGTTATAAAACGCCGATTCGTAAAAGTCGGTTAACACCAAGACAAGAGAGAATGGTGTACGAGCTTTTAGTGCAACACGAATTTGAACGATTTGATTTAGAGGATAAAGTAGACATGAAGGGGTATCATATCCTATCACCGAGTCCAGAGGATATGCTAGGATTAACTAGAAAGGAACGTCAACTCAAACAATTACTTTACATGGCTCTTGATCAACTCTATACATCTGGACATGAGGCTGAAGTTCGCTACTGGTGTACGGAATGGGCCCCTCATGATTACCAGAACATACAACATATGGAACGTGATGAAGCTTGGCGATACTTATTTCAATCAGTTAAAGAAGGTTGGACAAGCCGACATTATCAACTTTGTGAGGCCATGGTAAAGGGGCAAAGCTTTCTTGAAAAGCTTTGGGAATTAGAACAAGGAGAAAGTGTTAAGTAAACGTAAAAATTGGGTAACATATAGTGGAGTTTAGCTGTCCAAAAATACAGTCATGGCTTCATACTTTATAACATAAGTAATTGTGACTAAGGGAACAAGGTTTGGAGCCTATGATATATCTTTGATTGGACATGCTCTGTGAGGAACGTTTGAACGTTTTTATTCACTCATTTACAACCCTTTCGTTCTCTCCTATAATAAATAGTGAAAGGGCAGAGTGAGGAGGAGAAAAATGGATAGTTTTGCATATGGCGTGATGCAGGTTCTTGCAATTGTGATTCTTGTAGGTACCTTAGGTCTTTCTTTTTTTGTCGGGAAGATATGGAAAAAGAATAACGGCTATTAAAACAAAAAGAAAACGGGAGGCGGTAGTCTCCCGTTTTTTGATTGCAATCAAAATGCTTTATTGACGGCTATTTTGCTTTTTTAGCGCTTTTTACGGCCTAGTCCCATTGCTCTTTCAGCTTTTTCCACCATTTTTGATGCAACTTTATGAGCATTTTCTGCACCTTTGTCAAGGATGTCGTCAAGCTCTGTCGACTCAATTAATTGATAGTACCTCTCTTGGATTGGCTGGAGTGTTTTAACAACAACTTCTGCTAAATCACTTTTGAAATCTCCGTACCCTTTACCTTTATATTGCTCTTCTAAATCTGAAATAGCTATACCAGAGCACAAGGAATATATAGATAGTAAATTAGAAACAGCAGGCTTTTCTTCGCGATTAAAACGGATTTCCCCATCTGTATCTGTAACTGCACTTTTAATTTTTTTGCGAATGGTGCCTTCGTCGTCAAGCATTGATATGTAACTTTTTGGATTCGGATTTGATTTACTCATTTTTTTCGAAGGGTCATTTAAGGACATAATTCGAGCCCCGACTTTAGGTATTTTTACTTCTGGTATGGTGAAAATATCATTGTATTTTTTGTTGAATCGTTCAGCTAAATCTCTAGTAAGCTCTAGATGCTGTTTTTGATCTTCACCGACTGGGACAATATCAGTTTTATACAATAAGATATCAGCAGCCATAAGTGGAGGATACGTAAGTAAAGAGGCTGATACCGCTTCTTTCCCTTCCGATTTATCTTTAAACTGAGTCATTCTTTCGAGTTCCCCTATATAAGAAACACACTGCAACATCCACCCTAGCTGAGCGTGCGCAGGTACCTCTGATTGAATAAATAAAGTCGCCTTTTGGTTGTCAATACCAACAGCTAAATATAAGGCAGCAAGACTTTTAATATTTTCTCTAAGCTTTATTCTGTCTTGGGGAACGGTAATAGCATGCTGGTCAACGATACAAAAGTAACAGTGATATTCGTCTTGCATGTCTACAAAATGCTTCATTGCCCCTAAATAATTCCCAAGTGTTAACGTACCACTAGGCTGAATTCCTGAAAAAACTGTTTTCATGTTGCACATCCTTTCTCTTACGAACAGCGTTTACATCGCTACTAAATAAAATCATATCAGATCGTTTAGAAAAAACCTAGCACAGATATGGTGTTTTTAAACTGATATGGAAATAGGCTGTTTCAATTAAGATGCATTCCTTATGAATGTTCATTCAAAAAAAGTGAAAACTATTACTATAAATACATTTTGCTCATCTTTAACTAAGCACTCTTTTTTCTTAAGAATTTCCATCAATACAGGCAAGGAAAGAGAGGTTCGGTCATGAATCACATCACAATATTTTCGGCGTCGATTGGAAATGGTCATAACGAAGCGTCGAAAGCACTTAAAGAGCAATTTGAAAAGCAAGGTGCATCTGTTAGTGTGATCGATACATTTCAATCGATTCATCCATTATTGCATAAAATGTTTTTAGAGATGTATTTAACGATACTACGATTAGCCCCAAAAATTTGGGGACGATTATATCGATATGGTGGGGAATACTCATGGTATTTAATTATGGATCATGTAGGTTCCTTCTTTTGTGAACGCCTTGAGGCGATAATTAAAAAACAAAACACAACAGTGATGATATCAACTCATCCATTTGTTACGGCATTCTTATCAAAATTAAAACAAAAGAAACAGCTTAACATTCCACTTTACACTGTTATAACAGATTTGGGATTACATCCAGCATATATTCGACCTGAAATTGATGGTTATTTTACTGCGTCTCCTCATATTGAATCATTTGCAAAAAAATATAATATACCGGTGGCTCAATGCTATTGTACGGGGATTCCTATCAAGACTGTACCGGATGTAACGATCCCTCGTTCAGAAATTAGAGAGGCTCTCCAATTAGATCCGCATAAGAAAACCTTGCTCATTACTGGTGGTGGGCTCGGACTAAGTCGGTATGTCGAAATTCTTCACTATATGGAACAACTAAACCAACCGCTTCAAGTTTTGTGTATGACAGGTATGAATCAAAGAGTCGCACAAAAAATTACAAAAGTAAAAAGTAAACATTCCATTGAAGTGATTCCTTTTACGGAAAAATTCACAAGCTATTTACGAGCAAGTGATGTCATTATTTCGAAACCAGGAGGCTTAACAATGTCCGAGGCACTTGCATGTGAAACACCTATTATTATTTATGACCCTGTGCCAGGCCATGAGGAGCAGAATGCAGAGTTGTTAGAGGAGTTTGGTACAGCGGTAAAAGTAGAATTTGCAGAAGAAATGGCACCTGTTTTAGACCGAGTACTCGTTGATAAACATTATTATCAAACAATGGTCTCAAATGCAAAAAAATTAAAAAAGCCTGATGCTGCGAAAAAAATTAGTGATGTCATTCATCATCTTGAAATGGCTAAATATAAAAAAGAGAAAACAGAATAACAAAAAGAAGGGTTGTCCAAAGGCGTTTTGGCCTATGGGGCAACCCATTTGATTTTGTTACAGTTCATTTAAGACATTGGAACTTGATTTTGTATTTTTCCTTCAATACGATCGAATATGTTTTCTAATGAAGTTCCTGTTATCGTAAGACCATGGTTTTTAAGACCAATCACAGCTTCTTCTGGCTTTTCTGCCTGGCGAACGAGGGAAGCAACTGTTTCAGCCAGTTCGATTGTTCCACATGGGTAATTAATCTCGGTAGCTTCGATCCCATCCATCCAAGCGTGAATATGGACAATTGCTCCGACTTTAGGATGCTCTTTATAAATCATCCAATGTTCAATGGCATCGACAGACGCTCTCTTAGGTTGAATATTCGGTGGGATGCTTACTTCAATATGGTTATTCTCCTCATTGTACCCTTTAATATAAAGCATATCACGGCCAATCTCTGTCATGTTTGATTTATCAATGCCACTTGCACTCATCCAGAAATGCTCATCATCACAACGAGCACTTAAGTTTCCATAGCTTAACCCACCTAATCCATAGAGCTTTTGTAGATGACGTAAATCCCTTTTACTTAAATAATGCTCAAGAGGAAAAGGAGCAGGTAATAGATTCAACTCATCTAATTTTTTTCCGGAGGTACTTAGAGAGCGTGTAATTCGATCTCCAGCCCACAAATCAGCAGGTAGATCTTCTGAATAGTGATTATCTATAACGAGCTGTGAGCAGGTTAATGGTTGAAGACGTTTATAAACTTTTGTGAAAAATAGTTCAACATCATCACCTTCACGATATTCAATGGAATAACAACCTTGTTCAGGGGTTAAAAAATGTAATGTGGTTTTACCTGATTGATGGTTTACATAAATGAAATGATTAGCGAGTGAGCGGATTAAAAATGGATAAACCTCGGTAAATAAGTCATACGGCTTTCCATGACTTTCTAATATAGAGACAACAAATGTAGCTTGGGCTTTTCGGCGAAAAGGCTTAATATCATCTTCAGTAATAAAATGAAATACGAGCTGAAGGGGGTCAACAGCTTCGTCCTTATAACAAAAACCGTGTTCAGAAAAAGTCGAGATTAATTTCTTTGAAAACCATTGTAAATATGGACTAGATGGTTGTGAACCTAAGGTGAAGTTTCTCATTTGGTTAGCCTCCAATAGATGTTTGATCGTGTTCGAATACAACTTTCATGACATTTGCTTTTCCTTTTTTCGTTACAGTTTGAAATGCTTGTTTATATTGCTGGAGAGGAAATCGATGACTAATTAATGGAGAGAGATCAACTTCCCCTCTTCTCATTAACTCCACGGCAATTTGAAGGGTATTCATTTTCTTTCCTTCAAATTCATTTGAGCTATAAGCGAAGCAACCTTTAACTGTTAACTCATTTAACCAAACGTATGTCCAATCAACGTTTTTTATTATACTGGCTAAACCTAGTAAAATTACGGTCCCACCACTTTCTGCAAAACGAAGAGCATCGTGAATGCTTTGTTTTTTTCCGACACATTCATATACAGTTTGGGCTCCACCTTGAATAACTTCTTGTCCAAAAAGTGGCTTTAAGCAGTCGGCTTGTAATTGTGCAGCGAGTTTTTCAACGTATGAATCCTTTAAATAAACGATATGTTCGGCCCCTAATTGTTTAGCCATGTCACCTTGAAAGGAATGCTTTGCTAAAACGGTAATGGAACAATCAAAGTTAAGTGCTTTTAAAGCTGCAACGACACATAAACCTATTACTCCGGCACCGATCACTAATACTTGCTCCCCTTTATTTGGTGGATTTCGCAGTACGGCATGTAATGCACAACTAAAAGGTTCGATTAATACACCATTTAAATCATTTATTTCATCAGGAAGGGGAAGAAGCTGGCTTTTATGAGCTACAAGGTAGGGGCTCCAGCTACCGCTTGTATTATGACAGGCTCCGATTAATAAACCAGGCTCAATGGTTCCTTTTGTTTTATGATGACAAAGACTTTCGTCTCCTCGCTGACAGGCGGGGCAGGGATCCATTCCTCTTGTTTCACAAGATAAAATGGGGTTGACGACAACCCTTTGTCCTTCTTGTAGCCCTTCTACTTGTTGTCCCAGTTCAGCGATTTGTCCGACCGCTTCATGGCCAATTGTAAATGGGAAAGAAACAAAAGGAGATGTGGCTGGACTATCGTGTAAAAATAATAAATTCATGTCACTTCCACATATCC
Source organism: Halalkalibacter urbisdiaboli (assembly GCF_002156385.1). Taxonomy (GTDB): domain Bacteria; phylum Bacillota; class Bacilli; order Bacillales; family Bacillaceae_D; genus Halalkalibacter_A; species Halalkalibacter_A urbisdiaboli. Next base: position 74,854 of record NZ_MVJM01000002.1, on the reverse strand, counting down.
CCCCATACTTTACTTTGACCTTAGCCCAATGTTCATTTGGTAATGTTGGTTCATCTGTCTCCTGCCACCTTAGGCAAGAGAATGTTGAATCCCAATGAAGGGTAGGAAACCAACGACCAAGAGCTTTTGTAAAGATGTATTTCGGAATATCAAAGTCAAATTGTAGAGCCTTCATAAACACCTCCAGAAGTAGCATTGAGGGAAATTGGTTTTGGTTTATTTGTAATTTACTCATAATCGTGGAAAATATTCACTTTTTCCCAAATAGAAGGTATAAGAAGCCAATGAAAAACCCCTTCAAAGTCATTCAAGGAAGCAACAACGGCTCCGCACATTGCTTAGGGGGTCACATCAAAGGGAAAAGCACCTTTTTTAGTGCTCACTAGTATAAGTTTTTTTAGGTAGGGAAAAATGGTTGCTACTGAAATAGAGAGGAAGGTTGCGATGTACGGTTTTATCGTGAACCCGTATTCCGGAAATGGAAAAGCATTAAAGAAATGGACAATGATTGAAATGATCCTTCAAGAACAAGATATTGCCTATCAGGTTGTTATAAGTCATAAGAAAGACGATGTATCCATTTTTATTGAGCAAATAAAAAATACCTTAGAAAACATTAAGGCTGTAGTTGTACTTGGAGGGGATGGTACTCTCCATGAAGTGGTCAATCATTTAGCAGGTACGTCACTCCCTTTTAAAGTCATACCAACTGGTTCTGGAAATGATTTTGCTCGTTCAAGAGGTATAAGTAAAAATGTAAGAAAGGAATTAGAGTCCTTATTAACAAGTGAAAAACAATGGAGCGATTTAATGAAAATTGGAAATAGATACTGTTTAACTGTCATAGGATTAGGCTTTGATGGCATGGTCGCTAAAGTTACAAATGAAATGAAGTTAAAAAGGTGGTTTGGACGTTTATCATATGTGTTAAGTGTACTTAAAGTCCTTCATTCGTATAAACCGTCAACGTTGAAAGTAACATTAAACGAAAATCAAAAAGTAGTGGAAAATGTTTGGTTAATAGCGGTTGCAAATCATCCTTACTATGGTGGAGGCATGAAAATCTGCCCAGAGGCTTCAAGTGAGGATGGGAAATTAGATGTATGTATCGTCCACGGACTTTCAAAATTAAAGTTGCTGTTGTTGTTTCCTCGTGTATTTAATGGAAGCCATGTAGCGAAAGACGGAGTTGAGTATCATCAAGTTGATTCTATTAAAGTTGATAGTGACGAGCCATTGTTCATTCATGGAGATGGGGAGATGATTGGGAAGACTCCCGCTCAAATTTCAATACAGAGACAAGGTTGTTATATCCTGTCTTAGGGGCAATTTTGATACAATTACCCCTAACAACCGGTAGCTACGTTTTGTTTAATATTTTCTTGGAACTGATCGATTTCCTAAGAGAAGGCTGTTCGATATGTTCATATTCAAGCTCGAAAAACAAATCGAGAAAATAATAAAGGAAATCTTTCATCTTATGGAATTTTTGATTCATGAGCATCACCTTTACTGTTAGCGTATAACTAATATGTACGACTTTTGTAAAGTTCATGCAAAAAATATTAATTCTCGATTGAATTAGAGTTTGTTTTTCTTCGCTCAATTTGTCTTAAAAACCATAAAATTAGGTTTATTGCAGCAATGATGTAAAACAACCAATTCACACCGTCTCCTCTCTGATACATAATCACAACGTAAATGCCAAGTGCTATCACGGCAGCAAGCTGTAAAATTTGTAATTTGGACATATTACTTTTCCCTCATTTCGCATGATTTTGCTTGTTTGGACATACGTTACATTATAACATCTTGAACGAAGAGAGGAATGAAGGATGAAAAGTCGTCAAGCATTTTATCGTAGTGTGTTAATCGTCCTTTTATGTGGTGTTGGCTTTATGTATAGTCAATCGAAAAGTGTATTTGAACAAGTGGAGGAAGCGGTAGCAGCTTCTGTACAATCAGGAGTCCAAGTAGGCAATGAAGCAGTTCCCTTTAAGTTACAAACGTTACGAGGGGATACAGTGGCGCTTTCAGATTTTGAAGGAAAGCCAGTCGTTATTAATTTTTTTGCAACATGGTGTCCACCATGTCAGGAAGAAATGCCGATCATTGTCGAGATGGAAAAGCGGATTAAAAAGCAAGGTGGGGTATTTCTTGCGATTAATATGACAAGCCAGGAGAAAAGTAAAAAGGAGATCCAACCTTTCCTAAATCATTTTAGAGCTCCTTTTGATGTGTTATTAGATGAAAACGGAGAGCTGTTAAAGCAATACCAAATCATCGGTATCCCGACAACCATTGTTATTGATGAAGATGGGATCATCGTGCAAAGAATTAATGGCGGGCTAACGTATGACATGATGGAAGATTTAGTTATATTTCGATAATTGAAGAGGCTGTGCCAAAAGGTTGTTTTTTAATCTTTTGGCACAGCCTTCATGCAATGAGCGTAGTCGCTACATCTTTTAGAAGCCTTACGATGAGTGGGGTTCTCATCGTAAGGCGCGTAGTGGACGAAGCCATTGCTGTGCCCGCTTTATGCCTTTGAGCCACCCCTTTTAAGTAGAACGTTTTGCTATTGAATGAATATTAAATAAGAGGATATAAAATAGAGGAAAACGAGGGCTGCTGAAGGTAAGGCGTATCTTATAGCATTTTGTTGTGGGTTTCTAATCAGTGAGTAAAGCACAACAACTGAAAGAATACCAACTGCAGAGGCTGTTATTTGGTGGACTGTTGATACAGCTAATAAAATCGGACCTTGTCGATAAAGAATGTCAGCTAAACCAAGGATAAGAATATTGAAGAGATTGCTTCCAAGGATTGAGCCAAGTGCCAAATTATTATTCCCGAGTCGTAAAGCAACTAGAACGGAGATTGCTTCGGGTAAGGATGTTGTTAAAGCTATTAAAAAGCTGCCGACAAAACTAGCGCCAAGTCCAGTAACAACAGCAATTTCGTCCCCAGTAACGGTTAATAATGTTCCTGCTCCCATAATGAAAATAGCCGCAATAATGAAGCCTATAATCGCCCGTTTTAACGGGATGGCTGAAACGTCAGGTACATTTTCATTCGAGTTTGAATCGGATTGATTCTCAGATTGCTTTTTCGAAACGGTTGAAATCACCCACATTCCGAATGCATATATTCCAAGCAATAACCAAATATCAATACCAATACCAAGGATAGAATAGTCAACACGAATCGTTAAGGCTAATAAAGCGACGATGATTAGCAACAGACCATGGCTAGCTGTGTAAAAATGAGTTTTTTCTGCAGATTGGAAAATTTGGTTCTTTCGAAAATATAAATCAAAACAAGCGATGATTAAAAGATTAAACATATTGCTTCCGAACACATTTCCAATGGCAATGTCTGGTGTGTCTAGGACGATAGCTGAAACAGTTGTAGTAACCTCTGGAAGAGAGGTAGCACCTGCTAAGAATATCGTGCCAACAATCATTCCACCTAAAGAAGTTTTTTCTCCGATTGTATCCGCATATGTAGAGAGTTTAATTGCTGCAAAAACGGTGACAATAGCAGCTAATATAAACAAAATAAATACCATTTGCCTATGACCTCCTTTTAAAAAAACAAAAGACCTTATATGAAAGTGTGCCCTAAAACGAACAAAACTCTCATAAAAAGGTCGGTGTAATTTTTGTATATATAATCACTAAGTCTTTCATTACCTTTAACCACTTTGTTCATCAATACTCTCCCAAGAAAGTAAAGCATCTTCAACTTTTCGGTCGAGAGCAACAAGCATTTTACGTGCTCGGGCATCAGATATTTGCCGATAGTGATGATCTCCGCTTGGCTCTTCATCAGCTTCGTCTGCTAAAGCAACAACTCTCTGTAGAGGATCTAAATGGAGATGTCCTTTTGGCAAGTACGAATCGGTGTGTAATAATATTGCAAGAGCAATCGCTTTTGCAGCTCGGGGATGCTCGCCTAATCGTATTAGAAGCTTATGTGCCCGTTCGGCTCCCTTTATAGCATGGATATCATTTTCCTTATATAAATCATAATCCCATTGCCCGTTACGATACCATGTGTAATGCCCAATATCATGAAGAAAGGCCGCTTTAGTCGCATGGTCTGGGTTTACTTGAAATTGCTTCGCTAAACGAAACGCATGGTAGGCGCAGGCAATTGCGTGTGCCATTCCAGAACGTTTAACATATTTTTGTGTAATAGGATGCTCAAATAGTTGAGACAGCGTTACATATCTCACATTGCCCGACCTCCTTTAGTGTAGAATGTATTTTTACTATTATATAAATGGTGTTTGTCCGATGCAACTGTCATCGTTTGGAAAAATTACATGTTCGTGCTATAAAACTTTTCTTATCAAGCGGTTAAATCCATTCATTTCTGATATAATGAATAGTAAGCTGAAAGGAGCGGATGATGGGTACAACACATACTTTTTCAAAATCAGAAGAGATTGCCAATGCTATCACTCATGGAGTTGGGATCTTATTAAGCTTAGCTGCTTTAGTTTTATTAATCGTGTTCTCCAGTTTGCATGGAACAGCTTGGCACATTGTTAGTTTCACCATATATGGGGTTACGATGCTTTTGCTTTACTTTTCATCAACTATGCTTCATAGCTTGCCAAAGGGAAGAATCAAAAATTTATTTGAAATTTTTGATCATGCGTCCATTTACTTGTTTATTGCAGGAACGTATACACCTATCATGTTTATTGTTGTTCAAGGTAAATTAGGCTGGACTCTATTTGGAATTGTTTGGGGTTTGGCAACTATAGGAATTGTTTTTAAAGCATATTTTGTTAAACGATTTTTATTCATGTCAACTTTGTTTTATATACTCATGGGGTGGTTGGCAATTTTTGCTATAAAGCCAATGATGGAAGCATTATCAGTGGCGGGAATCGGTTTATTAATTGCCGGAGGCCTATGTTACACATTAGGTACAATCTTTTATGTGTGGCGTGGCTTTAAATTTCACCATGCTGTTTGGCATGTTTTTGTTCTTGCAGGGAGTGTTCTTCACTTCTTTTTAATCTTTATGCATATCCTTCCGATCTCTGCCTAAAGAAAGGGTGTTTAAAGGAGTATAACCTTTAGACACCTATTTTTTTGTCTGAATTACAAATCTCTACTCTTTGTCGATTTGAACAGGTAAGTCATTGCTTAGGTCATTTCTGATTTTTAATGACAAGTTTCGTCATAAACCGTTATAATTTGATGGGAGGTAGTCTTATGTATGTAAGTATACAAGAGCTAGCCACATATTTAGGTGTTACGGAAGATTATATAGTTGAACAAATTCAACTTGGACACATTAAAGCTGTTTTCGATGGGAAACAATTTTTATTAAATAAAGAACAATTTAGCTGGCATAAAGAACAGTTAGATATTAAAAGGAAACAATTGCTAATGGAACTTGAGGAACCACTTCCTGAAGATTGGGATGCTAAAGATGAGGACTAGTACATACACTAACAGTGAGGACACAAAACCAGAGAAAAGGCTGTGAGTAAATATGGGGAAAAAAGTGGTTTTTGTGCTCATGATTATGGTAATAGCAGTGGTTTCACCTTTAGTGATTCATGCAAACGAACAAGTATCTGTGAAAAACCATCAAACTAAATCCATGAATCGCACTCTGCTTTCTTTACCAGATCAAATGGCACGCTTTACATTTGATTCTGGATATCATTTTTCATATCCAGAAGATGGAGTTCGCGGTGTATATGTAACTGGTAATTCGGCGGGAGGGGAACGATTTAACAGCTTACTTGAGCTTGTTAATCATTCCGAACTAAATGCAATGGTCATTGACATTAAAGATGATTTTGGTCATTTAACGTATCGTCCGGAAGAGGATTCACCATTTTTTGGTATCTCAAAAAAATATATCGGAGATACTGAAAAGTTGTTAAAAACATTAGAAAAAAATAACATCTATCCTATCGCTCGGGTCGTTGTATTTAAAGATACACAATTAGCCAATGAGCGTCCCGAATTATCCTTTACCGAAAATGGCCAAGTATGGAAAAATGGTCGAGGTGAATCCTTTGTAAACCCTTTTGTAAAAGAAGTATGGGAATACAATGTGGACATTGCAAAGGAAGCAGCAAAAATGGGATTTAAAGAAATTCAATTTGATTATGTACGATTTCCTGAAGGCTTTGAACGCCGTGATGAACAGCTCGATTATCAGTTAGGCGAATATACAGACGGAGATAACAAAGTTAAACGTCGTGTTCAGGCTGTTACTGATTTTGTTGCTTATGCGAAAGAAGAACTATCTTCATTTGATGTTGATGTTTCAGTTGACATTTTTGGTTATTCTGCGACGATTGAAGAAGCACCAGGGATTGGTCAAAACTTCTCGAAAATTTCAGAGAATGTCGATGTTATATCTTCAATGATTTATCCTAGTCACTGGACACCTTATTTTGGTATTGATAAGCCTGACCTCTATCCATATGAATTAACAAGTGAATACGCTAAGGTAGAAAACAAAGTGCTAGATAAATTGGAAAATCGACCAACCTCTAGACCATGGATACAAGATTTTACAGCTAGCTGGTTAGGGAAGGGCAATTACAAAAAATATGGTAAAGAGGAAGTGGAGGCACAGATTCGTGCCTTACATGAACACGGAATTCAAGAATTTTTACTATGGAATGCTTCGAACAGGTATACAGAAGGTGTTAATTATAAACCATAGAAGAGGCTGTGCCAAAAGGTTGTTTTTTAACCTTTTGGCACAGCCTTTATGCAATGCGTTGCGAACGGAGCCATTGCTGTGCACGCTTTTTTATTAGCATCCTTAAGTATTTGGATGAGATTTTAAGTGTCCGTTACATAACCTTAGGTAAGTATGATAAAAGGATGTTCTTACCTTTATTTACGGAAATGATAAAGTTTAACCTTTATCACATCAAGCATATAATAATAGTAACTACAATGTGTGGAGGTCATAACATTGAATTGGTACGAAAAATTAAATCAATATTTTCCGATAGAAGAAATGAAATCGAAAGAGCATATGGATCTGCTTCTTAAAGAAAAAGCAGACATTTACCATAAGGATGAAGGACAAAATCATGTTATGATGTACGTAGAAACAGATGATTTCATTTTTGTCGATTATTTGTTTGTTTCGAAGGAGGCCCGTGGACAGGGATTAGGGAGAAAGTTGCTCAATCAATTAAAAGCAAAAGGGAAACCGATTATTTTGGAAGTTGAACCTATTGATTACGAAGATACAGACACACAAAAACGTTTAAATTTTTATAACCGTGAGGGCTTTAAACACGCAGAATCAATTGGCTACCGACGACGCTCTCTTGCAACGAACGAAATTAACGTCTTAGAAATATTATACTGGTCACCAAGTGATGAGTCCGAGCATAGCATTTATGAAAAAATGAAGCATACGTATGAAAATATTCATACGTATAAGGACGAAGAACTTTATGGTGCCTCATATGAAGCGGTAGACCAAGTGCTAACTTATGACGAAGAGAAAGAACAGTCAAGTCTATAAGTCCTCCGGAACGCCAATGAATAAAGGTGGTGTTTCCATATGAAAATGAAGAAAAAGCAAGAACAAAAAAAGAAAAAGCGTGAGATGTTAAAGGATTTCTTAAAGAAAAACGTGAAGAATTGGAAAGAGAAATCGAAACGAAGTCCATTACCTCAATCATCAAGAAGAACAACGGGTTAAGGGGAGGGCACTGAAAAAGGGTGCTTTTCCCTTTTTCAATGCCCTCTAAGCAATGTGCGGAGCTGTTGCCATCTTTTAAAAAAGCCTGTAGCAGGCGTGCAACGTGCGGAGCCATTGCTGCTTCCTAGCGTGACTTTCAAGGTTTTTTCAGTGGCCTCGTTAAGGGTTATCTTAAAAAAAATCTAAGGGATGAGAAACCAATTCATCGTTAGGCTTCTAACATTATTTCGGGTTGTTCCAAAAGGTTAAAACTCTTTGGAACAACCTTTTTTTATTTTTAGGGCAAGGTTACAGTCTTTCTGCTCTTACGTTTATCCGCACAGAAATAGATAACTGGTATTAATATTAAGGTGATAAAGGTTGAGACCGCTAATCCAAATACGATAACAATCGCCATTGGTTGTTGGATCTCTGTCCCTTCTCCAAAACCTAGTGTCAATGGAATGAGCCCGAGAATCGTAGTTAAGGCTGTCATTAATATTGGACGTAACCTTGTAGGGCCTGCTTCAATAATGGCATCATAAGTCGCGTAGCCTTCTTTTTTTAGTGTATTAATATAGTCGACAAGCACAATAGCATTGTTAACGACAATCCCTGTTAAAATAAGGATGCCAACAAGTGAACCAACTCCTAATGGTTGAGAAGTTAATAATAACCCTAAAATCACACCGATTGCAGTAACAGGAATTGAAAACATAATAATAAACGGGTAAAAAAAAGATTCAAATCTCCCTGCCATTACCATATACACAAGAACAATTGCAAGAGCAATTGCACCACTAAGCTTATAAAAGGCATCGTTCATTTGTTCGTTTTGTCCACCGAAGGTAATACGGTAACCACTTGGTAGGATAGGCTGAATATCTTCTTTGATTTTCGTTTCAATGTCAGAAATAACGCTACCTAAATCTCGATTTAGTAAAGATGCTGTAATCGTTACTTCACGTAAACGATCAGAGCGTCTAATTGTACTCGGACCTTGTCCTCTTTTGACATCTGCGACAGTTGCTAATGGAATTTCTTCACCTAATGGGGTTTCAATTAAAAGTTGTTCCAATTGCTCAACAGAGGAGGTATATCTCTCCTCAACTTTTAATCGAACATTAAATTCCTGTCCATCTCGAGCTAATTTTGTCGCAATCAAACCTTTTGTCGCATTCCCTATTGTATTAGCAATTTGAACACTACTTAAGCCATAAGAGGCTGCAGTCTGGCGATTAATTGAAACGGTTATTTCTGGACTACCGTTATTATAGTTAGATGAAGGCTCTCGAACACCTTCAACTGTCGAGATAAGCTCAATAAGTTCGCTCGACAGTTGCTGTAATGTTAATAAATCTGGACCCTTAATTGTAATTGAAATGGGGGACTCCGTTAGTCCTGTCTCACTAGCGGAAACTTTTATTGACACATTCGGGATATCTAAAAGTCGGTTTCTTACATCTTCGGCAACTTCTAAATCTGAACGCTGCCGTTCACGGATATCTGTTAGTAAAAGGTTGAATGTTGCCCTTTCTGTTTGCGAACCTGCACTTACAGTGAAATTATCAGTTCCACCCACAGTTACAAAAGCGATGTCGACTTCTGGAATGGATCGAATTCTTTCGTCAATTTCCTTGGAAATATTATAGGTTTCTTCAAGAGACGCTCCTACGGGAAGTCTTGCATCAATGCTCACAAAACTTTGATCTTGTGCAGGTAGAAATTCGGTTCCAAGTAACGGAATACATGCTAAAGCAGCTGAAAGGAATAGCAGTGCTGTAATAATAACTGATTTTGGCCGCATTAATGAGAATTTTAACAAACGGTTATAACTGCTTCTTGTACGTTCAAAGCCCCTTTGGAAAGCGGATGCTTCATTGCTCACCTCCATAAATATAGAAGATAAAAGGGGGACTATAATTAAAGCTGTGATTAATGAAGCGATTAGAGAGAAGGATACAGTGATAGCTAATGGCTTAAATAATTGAGCGGCGAGACCTTCTACAAAAACAATTGGAAGAAAGACAACGACAGTCGTCAAAGTAGAAGCAATTATAGCGCCACCGATTTCTGTTGTTCCTGATATGGAAGCTTCCTTTAATTTCTGGCCAAGTTGGCGCTTTCGATAAACATTTTCTAAAATAACGATGGCATTATCAACCATCATCCCTACACCAAGTGCCAACCCTCCTAGCGTCAGGACATTAAGAGTTTCTCCGTAAAAGAACATAAACAAAAAAGTTGTTGTAATTGAAATTGGAATAGATAAACCAATAATAAGCGTACTTCGAATGTTACGTAAAAATAAATAAAGCACAACGGACGCAAGAATGCTTCCAAGGAGAATATTCCAAGCAACAGCTCGAATTGATTGTTCAATAAAGCGGCTTTGATCAAAAATTGAACGAATATCAATTTCATCCGGGAGTTGTTGCTTTAATTCCTCTATTTCTTTATGAATCCCTCTAGCAACTGTGACTGTATTTGTACCAGATGCTTTCAAAATAGCTAAACCAATAGCCGCTTCTCCGTTTAGATAGCTTTCTTGTTGAGTTGTGGAAACTTCACGTATATCGGCAAGCTCTTCCAATAAAACAAGCCCTTCATTCGTAGCAATTGGCAATTGTTCTAAATCATAAATGGATGTAAACTCACCGGTGATTCGAATAGGTAGCGTTTGGTTGGCATCCGTAATTTGACCTCCAGGTACATTTATATTTTCACTAGCTACGATTTGTTGTAATTGATTTAATGTTAGGCCATAAGTAGCTAATCTAGTTGGATCAACAGTTAGTTGAATTTCTCTTTCGGCTCCACCTTCAATTTGAACAGCAGCTACACCCTCAATGGAGTCTATCCTTGGCTTTATCTCAGATTCAATCAGTTTTTTTATTTCTGTTAAATCTACACCAGTTTGAGTAATTCCAAGTCGTACGATCGGCAAAAGACTAGGATCGAAACGTAAGACTTGAGGCGTAGCAACCTCAGTTGGTAACACATCACGAATTTGGTCTATCCTTTCACGCATGTTTAAAGTAGCAAAGTCTATGTCGGTACCCCAGTTAAAGGAAACTAAAATAAGTGATCCACCTGTCCGAGATGTAGAAGAAATAGATTCGACATTAGGTATACTTGACAACACCTCTTCTAATGGCCGACTAACGAGCTGTTCAATTTCCTCTGGACCCGCACCCTCATAGGAGGCTGTGACAGCGACAACAGGAAAGGTGAGTTCTGGAAAGAGATCCACGGGCAAATTACGAAGTGAGACAATCCCTAATATGAGTAATAATAGGATAAACATGGACATGGCTACTGGACGTAAAACTGATAATTTTACTACATTCATAATGTGCTCACTCACTTCGGATTTTTATTTCAGAACCTTCGACAAGACGATGTTTACCAGTCGTAACAACGAGATCTCCACTGTTTAAACCAGAAATGACCTGATGGAGGTTGTTATTTCTTACACCTAATTTTACGGGTTGCCGTCTAACTTGAGTCCCTTTGACAACAAAGGTATAGGGTCCATCCTCCCCAAATAACAAAGCTTCCGTAGGAATGACGAGAGAGTCCTTAACTTCCTCTATATGGACCTGAGCTGTTACACGCATTCCACCTTTTAAAACTAAATCTTCATTATTGAGAGGAATTTGAACGACAAAAGAATTAGTTTCAGGATTAACTAATGGGGAAATCGTTTTGATTTCACCTGTTACTGGTTCAGCTAAACCTGGTACGTTGATTTGAGCTTTCATTCCTTGTTGAAGTTGCATCATTTGATAGTTGTTTACAGAAAAGGTTGCGTTCATTTGCATTAAGTCTGCAATTAGGACAATAGGTTGGTTAGGTAGTATTGTTTGACCTTGGACAGCATCAAGTTGAGCAACAACACCAGTAATTGGAGCTGTTAATTTTGTTGCTTCTAAAGTTTCTTCTGCTTGTCGTAGATTTTCTTTTGCATTTTTTAATTGAGCTTCTATCTCAAACGTATTAATTGGAATTGCTTGGCTCAGAAACCCTGCTTTCTGTGTCAGTTCAGCTTGTTTTATGGATACTTCTAACGATGATTGTAAAATATTTAGGAGTGGGATTTCCTCCTCTGAAGAAAACGATTGTACTAATGCTTGTGATTGTTCAATTGACTGCCTTATATCATCTTCGAGGGCTTTGATATCTGTAACATTATTCTTGATTGTTTGATTAAATTGGATGGCCTCATTTAAACCTTTTTCAAGTTCATTTACCGCCTCTCTTGCTTGGTTTACTTGGTACCTTATTTTTTCGTCATTAAGTGTTAAAAGTATGTCACCCCGCTGAACCTTTTCTCCCACATTTACATGAACATCTGTTACTTCAAGAGGGAGTGAAGTAAACAAAGGAATTTTTGTATGAGGGATGATTTGACCGGAAGACAATTCAATATTCTGCTGAAGAGGAGATTGTTTAATCGTTTCCGTCTCAACGAGCGTGATTTGTTTATCGATTTGTTCATTCGTTATGTCTTCTGTTGAACAGGCTGTAAATAAAAGGACGATAATGACTAAAGCGTGTGTCTTCAACATCTTCATCTCCTAGTTAAACTGATGTTGTTTTATGTAGAGTCCATCATTTGTAAGGATTCTCAAATTTGGGTACATCTATTAACGTGTGACGATTACGCGACAAGTATGAGTGGAAAATGGGGATTTTATAAAGTTGTGACTAAATAAACATTTATGTTTAAAAAGGTATTTTTTTTCGATAAAAAGGTTTATGATAGAGTTATTAGGGTAAAGTTTAAAGGAAATAACAGAGTAGATATAAATTGTCGTATGTTGTTTAATATTTGTTCAATTATTTTTTTCATATGTCTATACAAGTGTTTAACGATCTTATATAATATAAGTTGATAATCTATAAGATTTTACAACCTTGTTCGTCATAGATCTCAAATTCTGGAAGGAGAGGTCCAAAGATGGTTACATTATTAACATCACCAAGCTGTACTTCATGCCGTAAAGCAAAGGCATGGTTAGAGGAACATAATATACCATTTGAAGAACGAAATATTTTTTCATCCCCTTTATCAGTTGAAGAAGTAAAGGAAGTTGTCCGTATGACGGAAGATGGAACTGATGAAATTATTTCAACTCGTTCAAAGGTTTTTCAAGAATTAAATGTGGAACTTGAAAATTTACCTTTACAAACATTATTTAAAATCATTAGTGAAAATCCAGGATTACTTCGTCGCCCTATTATTTTAGATGAGAAGCGGCTACAAGTAGGGTATAATGAAGCGGAGATTCGCCGTTTCTTACCTAGAAAAGTCCGTACATTCCACTTACAAGAGGCTCAACGCCTTGTCAATTAATAAAAGCCTTCTACAAACTGATTTGTAGAAGGCTTTCTATATTAGGAGTACGTTTGTTTTCTTTGCTTGGTTAACCAACCAAAGAGAAGGACTCCACTTATGACAGCGATTTGAAATCCGATTTTAAACATAGGGTGATGGATAAATAATGGTGCAAGCATTTCTTCATGTGTAATCATTCGAGTAGCAGTAAAAGCGAGAATACCAGCTCCGACATAAATGATAATAGGGAACTGATCGAATGCTTTTAAAATTAATTTGCTTCCCCAAATAATGATCGGTACTGAGACTATAAGTCCAATCATTACAAGTACCTTATTGCCATGAGCAGCCCCAGCAACAGCTATTACGTTATCAAATCCCATTACAAAGTCTGCAATGACGATCGCTTTTATTGCACTTAATAGACTTGTACCCCCATCAATATTTGCTTCATCATCTTGTTCGGATAATAAGCTATATGCGATAAAGATAAGCAGGCCCCCTCCAATCGCAAGTAGAAATGGGATTTCAAGAAGTTCGACCGCAACGACGGTGAGTCCCATCCTAATAAACAGAGCTAACGTTATCCCGAGAACAATTGCTTTATTTCTAATATGTACGGGTAAGTTTCGACAAGCTAGAGCGACAACGATTGCATTATCACCACCGAGAATGATGTCGACTCCAATGATTGTCAGAAGAGAAATGATAAATTCAGTGTCCATGTTTTGCATCATCCTTTTAAATTCTTTGAATTTTTATTAATATTCAATCTTGACTTTTCATATGGTGATCATTGAGAATAGAAAGTTAATAAGAGGCTTGTCTCTTAAAACCCGTATAAGAAACGTATATTGATTAGGAATGAATTTTATGATAAAAAAGCGAGGATGAATCTGTTTTTTTTGGATTTTTTAAGTAGTATAAGGTTATTTTCTGAAAAATCTAATTAAATCCAAATTTTAAGATTTCCATTTTCAAAGGTTTTATCATAAAATAGAGATAACAGAAAGAACAAGCTCTTTCTGAATATCTTATTTCTAGTCAGGGTTGAAAACCTAGAAAAAGGGTAATGAAGTAAATATGTATGTTTTTAATGGAAGTTCTTCTCCATTAGAATCAAAATGACAGGAGGGAGAGCGAAATGGATATTGAACGCGTTAATGAGACGACAATTAAATTCTTTATTACGTATAAAGATATTGAGGACCGAGGTTTTGACAGGGATGAGATTTGGTACAATCGTGAGCGTGGAGAAGAGCTCTTCTTCGAAATGATGAACGAAGCTAATGATAGAGATGAGTTTGAATTAGATGGACCTTTATGGATTCAAGTTCATGCTTTAGATAAGGGTTTAGAAATTGTTGTGACAAGAGGGCAAGTGTCAGATGGGAACGTTCGCCTGGAAATACCAGTAGGACAGGATAAGAATGATATCGAACAAAATCTTGTTGATTTGATGTCAGACGATACAGATGATTTTGATGAAGAAGCTGACCATCTAGAATTGATTATCAGCTTTAAAGATTTTGAAGACATTATTGCACTTAGCCATAACTTCTTTGTAGATGATTTGGAAAATGAACTTTATCATTTTGAGGGACGTTATTACTTGCATGTGGTCTTTAACGATGAAACCTATAATGAAGATGAACAAGATGATATGCTAAGTCAAATGCTTGAATATGGCTTTGAATCTGATGTTTCCATTTATCGTATTAGAGAATACGGTAAAGAAATTGTTGGAGAAAGCGCATTAAGCGTATTAAGAAAGTCATTTGCAAAGCGCTAACATGAAGTGTAGAAGCCGATTTTCGTGAGAAATCGGCTCTATTTTTTTATAATAGAGTACAGAATGGTTTGTAGGGGAGAAAGAACGATGAAAAACAATATAAACATCTTAGCATTCCTCTCTTTCGTATTAGTGATTTTATATATGACAAAGGGGTACTGGGGAGGGTGGTTTGTTGGTGCAATTAGTGTGTTAGTTACACTATCCTGTATATTTATAGGTGTTGTTATTTTCCTTGAAAATCGACATCCGACCAAAACGTTAACCTGGCTAATTGTTTTAGCGGTCTTTCCGATTGTTGGATTTATCTTTTACTTAATGTTTGGGCAAAATCATCGTAAAAATCGAACATTTTCTAAAAAAGCAATTTTGGATGAGCAAGCTTTTCACAAAATCGAAGGGTCACGGCAGTTGGATGAAGATCAATTGCGAAAAATGGGAGGGCATCAGCAGCTCTTATTTCGGCTTGCTCATAAGCTAGGAAACAATCCGATATCGTTTGCGAGTGAGACAAAAGTATTAACAGATGGGAAAGAAACGTATGCACATATTCTCCAGGCGCTACGTATGGCAGAGCACCATATTCATCTTGAATATTATATCGTTCGAAATGATGATCTTGGGCATGAATTAAAAGATATCCTTATAGAAAAGGCAAATGAAGGAGTCGAGGTTCGCTTCCTATACGATGCTGTCGGGAGCTGGAAATTATCGAAAGCGTATATCCAAGAATTACGTGGGGCTGGTGTTCAGATGGTTTCTTTCTCACCAGTGAAGCTCCCTTTTTTAACACATACCATTAACTATCGTAATCATCGCAAAATTGCAGTGATTGATGGAGTGGTTGGTTTTGTAGGGGGCCTAAATATTGGAGATGAGTATCTTGGGAAGCACAAGTATTTCGGTTATTGGCGGGACACACATCTTTATGTACGAGGAGAAGTTGTGCGTTCATTACAATTGGTTTTTTTACAGGATTGGTTTTATCAAACGGGTGAAACCATTTTAAGTCCACGCTATTTATCACCTACATTAGCTTCATTAAAGCCTGATGGCGGAGTACAAATGATTGCGAGTGGACCTGATACACGTTGGGAGATAAATAAAAAGCTATTTTTCTCGATGATTACTTCAGCAAAAAAGTCAATATGGATTGCAAGCCCGTATTTTATTCCTGATGATGATATTTTAAGCGCATTGAAAATTGCAGCTTTAAGTGGGATTGATGTTCGTTTGTTAGTTCCAAACCGACCAGATAAGCGTCTTGTTTTTCACGCATCACGTTCTTATTTCCCAGAGTTATTGGAAACAGGTGTGAAAATTTATGAATACAATCGCGGTTTTATGCACAGTAAATACATTATTGTTGACCATGAAATTGCTTCAATAGGAACGTCGAATATGGATATGCGTAGCTTCCATCTGAATTTTGAAGTCAATGCGTACCTTTATCGAACAAAAAGTGTAACAACCTTAGTCAGTGATTTTGTATATGATTTAGAGCACTCGAACCAAATTAGCTATGAACTATTTAAAAATCGCTCTATTTATCACAGAATCATTGAATCCACATCAAGACTCCTCTCCCCATTACTATAGAAACCCAAGGTCGGTTTGTGACCTTGGGTTTTTTCATAAAAAAAGAACGGAGCCGCTGCTTGTCTTTCGACCGGAACGAGCGGTCTACTCGTTTCGGTGAGCAGCGAGCGAAGAGAATGGCCGGTCGGTTTGTGACCTTGGGTTTTTTCATAAAAAAAGAACGGAGCCGCTGCTTGTCTTTCGACCGGAACGAGCGGTCTACTCGTTTCGGTGAGCAGCGAGCGAAGAGAATGGCCGGTCGGTTTGTGACCTTGGGTTTTTTCATAAAAAAAGAACGGAGCCGCTGCTTGTCTTTCGACCGGAACGAGCGGTCTACTCGTTTCGGTGAGCAGCGAGCGAAGAGAATGGCCGGTCGGTTTGTGACCTTGGGTTTCTAAGTAAAAATTAACATGTTTTTTTGACCAATTTTTTACTTTTTGAAGGTTTTTTAAGAAAGGGGATAGAATTTATTATGAGAATTTAAGGAGGTGGGTTATGTTAACAGCAAAAACTGAAAATGGCATTCTAATTTCAATGGCTGAACCATGGAATGTGGACGAATTAAAGCAACTTCGTAAAAGAGTAAATTTTTATTGTCCAGCTTGTCAAGCATCTGTTCGTTTAAAACTTGGTTCGAAAATTCAATGGCATTTTGCACATGAGAAGGATAAAGCCTGTAAAATTCAACTTGAGGCTGAATCAGCGTATCATCTATCTGGAAAATCTCAAATTTACCACTGGTTAAAAAAACAGCAAGTAAAAGTAGCACTTGAAGTGTATTTACCACTTATTCGGCAACGACCGGATTTACTAATTAAGCACCAAAAGCAATTATATGCGATTGAATTTCAATGCTCAGTAATTTCACCAGAACTCATTGAAAAAAGAACAAATGGGTATTCTCAAATTGGCATAAACCCGATTTGGATATTAGGTGGAACACGCTTAAATAGAGTCGGGCCTTATGCATTCTCAATTAAGGCATTTGAGTGGTTAGCCTTACGTTATACAGAGCTAAACGAAAAGCAACTATTTTTCTATTGTCCAAACTCTACAAAATGGAATATTCTTCAGCAAATAACTCCGTACTCTTCCGTTCAATCTCTAGGAAGACTTCAAGAAATTCCCTTCGATAAATTCACGCTTACACAATTGTTCTCACCTGGCGAATCAAAACCCTTACCTAAAGACCTCTGGCTTGTACAGAAAAAACATTGGCGTTATAATACCCCCCACTTATATCCATCAAAAGCACAAAAATATTTCCAACAGTTGCTTTACAAGAAAAACATACCACTTGGCCACTATCCAAGTGAAGCAGGCTGGCCGACTCGATATTATGATTATCTTGAAACAGCACCTTACCTATGGCAAACAATTCTTCTCCTTGAATGTCTTGGTTCTCGTCCTCTCCACGCACCATTCTCAATTCGACTGCTCCTTAACTGGATTCAACCATTCATAAGAAGGAATATAATTACGCTTAGAAAAACTCAAGTTTCACTTGAACATACGTTAGAAGCTTATTTGTTTTGGCTCGTATCAATTGACTTTTTGGATTATTCATTGACTGACCATCAATTTTATCGAAAATGTGAATTGAAAGTACCTGTATCTTTAGAAGATGCTCAAAAAAAAGATGAAAACTTAATGATTATATTTAATCAAAAGAATGTACCTGTCGTGATAGATGAGTGAAGTAATCTAAATAAAGGGATTTAAGGAAGGAGGTAGAATGTATAAATAGGTAAGTTAAAAGATATACTGTATTGAATGATTTTTGGAGGTGTTCGTCTATATGGCAACTCAAGTGCCAAAGCGTCAAGACATACCCGTTGAAAAGACATGGGATTTAGAGGCGATTTTTGCAACAAATGCAGATTGGGAAAAAGAATTTCAAATGATTCGTGAACTCATCCCTGAGCTCGAACCTTTTAAAGGGAAATTAGCTGAATCAGCAGACACGTTATACAACGCTTTAGAAAAGCAAAATGAAATAACAGAGAGACTGGGGCGTCTCTATACATATGCACATATGCGCTATGATCAGGATACGACTCACTCTTACTATCAAGGCATTAATGACCGAGCAGCAAGCCTAGCTTCCCAGGTCGGTCAAGCAGCTTCTTTTATTGTTCCGGAACTGCTAGCAATTGAGGAAAAAACGATTAATCGTTATCTAGAAGAACATGAAGGGCTCAAACTTTATAAACAAATGTTCGCAGAGCTAAATGAAGAGAGAGCACATGTCTTATCAGAGGCTGAGGAAGCCATTTTAGCTCAAGCTAGTGAAGTCATGAGCACGCCAAGCAATACTTTTGGAATGCTGAACAATGCCGACTTAAAGTTTCCAACGATAAAAGATGAAAACGGAGAAGAGGTTGAAGTGACACACGGACGTTTTATTCGTTTTTTAGAAAGCGATGACCGTCGAGTTCGTGAAGATGCCTTTAAAGCAGTTTACAGTACGTATGATAAATATAAAAATACTTTTGCTTCAACGTTAAGTGGGCAAGTGAAGCGTGATTTATTTTATGCAAAGGTACGCAAATACGATTCAGCCCGTCAAGCAGCTCTAAGTAAAAATCATATTCCTGAAGTCGTCTATGATCAGCTCGTTAAAACGGTTAATGACAATTTACATTTGTTACAACGTTATATCAAGCTTCGTAAAAAGGTTCTCGGTGTAGATGAACTTCATTTTTATGACTTGTATACACCTCTAGTCAAGGATGTAAAGATGGAAATCCCATATGAAAAGGCACAGGAACTTGTTATAAAAGGGGTAGAGCCTCTTGGGAAAGAATATGTAGACACACTCAAATCTGGATTTGAGAAGCGCTGGGTTGATGTTGAAGAAAACGTCGGAAAACGTAGCGGTGCTTATTCATCAGGTGCTTATGGAACGATGCCATATATTCTAATGAATTGGCAAGATAATGTGAATAATCTATTTACACTTGCTCATGAATTTGGTCATAGTTTGCATAGCTATTATACTCGCAAACACCAACCATATTTATATGGAGATTATACGATTTTCGTGGCAGAAGTAGCTTCAACGCTAAATGAATCATTATTAAACGATTATATGGTGAAACAGACAGAAGATCCGAAAGAGAAATTATACTTACTTAATCATTTCTTAGAAGGGTTTAGAGGGACAGTATTCCGTCAAACGATGTTTGCTGAATTTGAGCAAGCGATTCATGAGAAGGCTGCTGATGGTGAAGCACTGACTCCTGAACTATTAACAGAAATCTATTATGGTCTTAATAAGAAATATTTTGGGGAAGAGCTTGTTATCGATGAAGAAATTGGTTTAGAATGGGCGAGAATTCCGCACTTTTATTACAATTTCTATGTCTATCAATATGCAACTGGTTACAGTGCAGCAGCGGCTCTATCGAAAAAAATACTCGAAGAAGGAGAACCTGCAGTTCAGCGTTATCTTGACTTCTTAAAGGCTGGTAGCTCTGATTATCCTATTGAGGTGTTAAAGCATGCCGGGGTTGATATGACGTCGTCTGAGCCTATTGAGCAAGCAATGTCGCTTTTTGAACAGACGTTAGTAGAGATGGAAGAGCTCCTAAACGAACGATAAAAAGTGTTTCTTTTGCTTTGAGGTTGTAGCAAAGGCAAAAATAGACCTTTGTTACAACCTCTTTACATAGTTAAGCTCTTCCATTAAACCCTTTAAAGCCCTTAAACCGCTTACGGTTCGACAATGGCTTTAACGTAAACAGGATCGAGAAGAACAGGAGAGGACCTGCAAAATAAAGAGGAAACATGTGCATGAGAGCGAGCAGATAAAAATAAATGGAGACAAGAATGAAACAAATACCAATGAATGTTCTCACACGAATCATCTTCGTCAACTCCTAGACTTTTTTATGATGTATATGACCAAACATCTACAATTAAGACAACTAAAAAAAGAGCACCATACAGGAGGGCTCTTCTTATAATAATGCTTATCCTAAATAACGCCAAAAAGTACCGTATTTAACAGGAACGGCTTCAACCTTTTGTTGTAATACAAGTGTTTTTAGCTCCTTTTCAGCTTCTTCTTCACTCATATCAAAAACAACCGCTACTTCGATTGTTGCAACAAATAAATAACGTTTTAAAAAGGCTTCAAGTGTAATTCGGGGAGCTCGCTTAGGCTCGAATCCGAGCATCTCTTTGATTAAATCAACATAAACATGGTATGGGTAAAAGCCGGTTACCTTTACACCTTCCTCTTCAACGTTATCATTAAAGAACACAAATGTCGGAACCATGTTTACATCCATTTCATTTGTTGTTTTTAAGTCGCACTTTAATGCTTTTTCAGCCAATGGTGACTCAAGATCTTTTTTAAACTCTTCCATGTCAAGGTTAGCTGCTTCCGCACATTGAACGATAATATCTTCGTCTGTAATATTTTGTTTATCAAGAAATAGAAATTCCCTCATTTTTCTTAAAAACCTTGCACCTGCATGCGGGCCCTGCAGCTCAGCAGCCTTAATGGCAATCGATGCTAAGTACGGAGAGGACCATTGATTTTCAAACCATACGTCACCATCACAAGACATTCCGGTTTGAGATGCGATTTTCTCCCAGACCATAGCAAGTTCGCTTTTACGGGCAACGCCTTTTTTTGTTTCTTGACAGAAATTCCATGATTTAAGTCTTCCAGCTATAATCACTCGAATCCGAAAATAAGAGCCATATTCAACTTGAAGCTTTTTTAATAAAGGTTCAAAAGACCAACATTCTGCACAAAGAGGGTCAATAAATGTATATATTTCAAGAGGTTTTTGTTTTTTCGGTTCAAATGGATGTTCAGGATCTAGACCACAAACGCCAATTTCGTTATCACAAGATGTACGAGGTTTCCTTGGTTCCAATGGTCATTCTCCTTTCTCTTACGAATGTTCTTGATGATTAACCATATGGTGTGCTGTCATTGTTAATCTTTCTAATATATAGTCGCGAATGACCCCTTCGATTCCTACTGTATCCATTGCCTGCTTCATACAGCTCAGCCAAGCTTCAGCGTGACGAGGTGTAATCACAAAAGGCATGTGTCGAGCTCGGAGCATGGGGTGACCATGCTCCTCAGTATATAGAGGAGGCCCACCTAAAAACTGGGTTAAAAATTGTTTTTGTTTTCGAGCTGTTTCAGTTAAATCCTCTGGAAATAAAGGTGATAACTCAGGGTGCTCTGAGACGTAGCTGTAAAACGTATCTACAAGCCGTGATAAGACAGCTTCACCACCGAGGACGTCAAAAGGGGTTTGGGACGATTGACTCATATGTATCTCCTTCGTATTTCATTCTATGTTCATATTGTAGCAATCAAGCACGTTAACAGCAAATATTCTGAACGATCCAAAATTAAGCTCTTATAATATTTGGTAATATTAGGGAAGAGTAGACCTGCTTTGAGGAACGCAAAATCCAATAAAAAAAGCCCCAACTTAACATCTACCGATTGTTAAGCTGGGGCTTTAGTGTTTTTTCTTTAAGCATTTAAGTACGTATTATACACTTTAGGTACATAATTTTGAGTTTCCTTGAATGGAGGAATCCCACCATATTTATCCACATTCCCAGGGCCTGCATTATAGGCTGCAAGTGCAAGCTTAATATCCCCGTTATATCGCTCAAGCATTTGTTTTAAATATTTTGCGCCACCGTCAATGTTTTGTTGGGGGTCAAAAATATTTTGAACATTTAAGCTTCGGGCGGTCGCAGGCATTAATTGCATAAGTCCAGTTGCGCCAGCATGGCTCCTAGCTGTTGGATTAAAATTGGATTCATGTTTAATGACGGAATAAATAAGTTTAGGGTCTAAATTATATTTTTTAGCTGCTGCTTGAATCAACGGTTGAAATCGAGACTCACGGTCGGATAAAGCAGTGTGCCAACTACTTGAGGCATTAGAACTTGTCACTGGTAGCTTAAGAGAATCCTGTAAGGCATCGATACGTTGTTTGATAGATGGGTCAAGAAATAAATCCATCCTTCTTTCAGACGAGGTTGTCCCAAGCTGCAATGTACTCATTTGCTCCTGCAAGAAAGAGGAAAACATGTTTTGAAACATCGCAGATTGCTGAGACAGAGGCTGATAACTAGTTTGCAAGGAAGAAAACCCATTAATTTTTTGTAAAAATGATAAATCCATGATGTCACCTCATACTGAATATCTTAGATCCAATATAACAGAGTGGAAAACAAACAACAATCGGTATATTTTCACACTTCATCTTTAACGAAATTTTCTTGAGAAAAAGCGTCTCACTTTGTTTGGAGTTGGTTGCGTTTTAAGGTTGAATTCTTGTAATAAGCTTGTTAGCGTTGTCTCAGCATGCTCTGGTGAAGTTCCCTCAAATTCAACTTCATAATCAATGACATCAAAATACGCGCTTTTATCAAAGCAAAGACTCCCGCCTTTATATGGAAATTCAATCCGACTTGTTGTAAGTGTTCCAAGATGCGAAAGCTCCTCAACAGGGATGTTCAATTCTTTAAGTGCACGTACTACTTCCCCAGAAGGCAAATGAGCTTCGTTTAAGGCTCGTTTGGCTTCCGCAGATGACAATGATTGATGGGTTTCTAATAGTCCGGTTTCATGAGGTTGTTTAAGTGTAAGTGTAAAGGTCTCGTTTTTCTCACGGATACGTAATGCGGCTTGAGCTTCTTTTAATAAGAAGCTCTTTGTTTCAAAATAGTGATTATGCTGAACAACGGCATCATCACTCCTGAAATTAAATGAGCGAAGGAATCTATTATAAGCTTCTTCACTAATTAGTGTTTTTACTTCAATTTCAATTTCTTGTGCCATTTTTTCGTCCTCCTATTTAACTTTATTGCATATTATGTCATAGTGTGAGTCGCTCCTCAATCTTTAATGATCCATTAGAAAGTAATGAAGGTGTTCATTGATTTTAACTGTCAGTGATATCTCTTTGAGGAAAGTATGGTAATATAAAGAAAGAAAGGTAACAGAGGGCACTGAAAAAGGGTGCTTTTCCCTATTTCAGTGCCCTCTAAGCAACGTGTGGAGCCATTGCTGCTTCCTAGCGTGACTTTCAAGGGGTTTTTTAGGGCCCTCAGGTAATAGGTTTTCAGTGAAAGATGGAGGTTATTATGCAAAAGTTGAACGTGACAAAAATCGTAAAACGAGAAGAACAATATATTGTTTCAGTTGATGAAGAACTTATGAATGAACAAGCTGATTCTTTAAGAGCTGGGGAGCGGATGCTCGTTGATTCAGATGGATTAGCTTTTGTTTATATATTAGAAGACGATAAGGCTTTTTACTATTTGAGTTTTCCGAAAGAGACGTGGAATGTGCTATATCAGGCGTACAAGGAAAAGAGTGATCTTAAGCTAGTGTTAAATAAAAAAGTAACGCTTCCTTTAACAAATATTCATGAAGAACTTGATTTTCTTCTTGAGAATATTGAAGGTAATGGAAATTATGGAGAAGTGATGGAGGAAGCCGTTCGAGAAGTATTTCAATAGTAGAGAGTAGAGAAAATACGGATGGTGGTAAGATGAGCAATTGGGACATTTTTCTAACGCCTTATAAACAGGCAGTAGAAGAATTAAAAGTAAAATTAAAAGGCATTCGCGAGCAATATCAGAAGTCTTCTATGCATACCCCGATTGAGTTTGTTACGGGGCGGGTAAAACCAGTATCTAGTATTCTAGATAAAGCGAAACGGAAAAATATTCCGCTTGATCGTCTTGCTGAGGATATGCAGGATTTAGCTGGTCTTCGTATTGTTACGCAATTCGTTGAAGATATTGAGACAGTTGTAGAACTAATTCGAACACGTCGTGACTTTGAGATTATTGAAGAACGCGATTATATAAATCAAAAAAAGCCAAGTGGATATCGTTCCTACCATCTCGTTCTTCGTTATCCGGTTCAGACGATTGAAGGGGAAAAGAAAATTCTTGTTGAGCTGCAAGTACGTACGTTAGCAATGAATTTTTGGGCAACAATTGAGCACTCTCTTAATTATAAGTATAGTGGAGAAATTCCTGTTGATATTAAGGCACGTTTACTACGTGCTGCTGAAGCTGCTTTTAAGCTTGACGAAGAAGTATCGATTATCAGGGATGAGGTTCGTGAAGCACAGTCCATTATCATTCAAAAGCAAGAACAAGGACGAAACCTTTAAGTCTAGGAAGGATTGAATGTTGATGAAGTTCACAGTGAAATCTCGGGGAGATGATTTCTCTAATACATTACAGCAACGAGTGATGAGTTATTTATTGGATTTCGGACTAATCCACGATGAGAAGGACCCTGAGATGGTAATTACAATCGGTGGTGACGGTACGCTATTACAAGCATTTCATGATTACAGCGATCGTTTAGAGGATACGGCATTTGTTGGGATTCATACAGGTCATCTTGGCTTTTATGCCGATTGGGTACCAGATGAAGTAGAAAAGCTGGTTATTCATATTGCCAAAACACCTTATCAAATCGTTGAATACCCGTTGCTAGAAGTCGTGATTCGTCATATTGATCAAAAGGAACCGGAACGTCTGTTAGCACTTAATGAGTGTACGATAAAGAGTATGGAGGGTTCACTGGTCAGCAGTGTTGAAATTAAAGGTGATACGTTTGAGATTTTTCGAGGGGATGGGCTTTGTATCTCTACACCTTCAGGAAGCACGGCTTATAATAAAGCTTTGGGAGGTGCCATTTTACACCCGTCACTGGCATCAATTCAAGTAGCAGAAATGGCGTCAATTAATAATCGTGTGTATCGTACAGTCGGTTCACCACTTGTTCTTCCACAGCATCATACGTGTCTACTAAAACCGTTAAATGAAAGGGAAGTTCAGGTAACCATTGATCATTATACATTAGAACATCGTCGTGTAAAATCGATTCAATGCCGAGTAGCTGAGGAAAAGGTACGATTTGCACGTTTTCGTCCGTTTCCGTTCTGGAAACGAGTAAAGGAGTCATTTATCGGTGGATCATAAGATTGTTGAACTCCATTGGCAAGTGGATGAATCATATGCTGGGAATGTTTTAAGGAGTTATCTTCGTGAAGAGCAACAGATCTCTAAGAAAGCATTAGCTGATATTAAGTTTGGTGGAGGGACAATTAAAGTAAACGGAAAAGAAGCAACCGTTCGAACCATCTTACATACGTCGGATGTAGTTTCTATTACTTTACCTCCAGAAATACCTAGTGACTCAATTATTCCTGAGGATATTCCATTAACTATTGTTTATGAAGATGAGCATGTAATGGTCATTAATAAACCACCAGGTATGGCCACGATTCCTTCACGTGAACATCGGACGAACACATTAGCAAATGCGGTGATTGGTTATTTTAACAGAGAAGGAATTTCATCAACATTCCATGCGGTGAATAGACTAGATAAGGACACATCGGGTTTACTTGTTGTTGCCAAACATCGACTTGCTCATGATCGGCTTTCGAAAATACAGAAAAAGGGAAATTTGAGTCGTTATTATCAAACCATTGTCCACGGAAAACTTGAAAGTCAAACCTTTACCATTGACGCACCGATTGGGAGAAATGAAGAAAGTATCATTGAACGTGAGGTAAGAGAAGATGGTAAACGGGCTATTACTCATTGCGAAGTAGTAGCCGAGGGAGAACAGGTGAGTTTTGTATCGGTTAAACTTGAAACTGGCCGAACACATCAAATACGTGTTCATTTTGCATACATTGGACATCCACTATGTGGAGATGATTTGTATGGAGGAGAGAGAACCTTTATTAAGAGGCATGCTTTACACTGTCACCAAGTAAAATTTGTCCACCCTTTTACGGGAGAAGTACTACACTTTCAAGCTGACCTACCAGATGATATGGTGAAGGTTCTAAAAAGCCACTCATTGGTTTTTCAATAAGTGGCTTTTTCTGTATAAAAATTAATCAAAACTGCGGAATTTTTCTTCTACATATGGCAGACTTGAAGGTACATCAACGACGGTCATCTCTGGGTAACGTAAAGCGGATAGTTTTCCGCCAAATACGCAGCCTGTATCAATGTTGACGGTACGGTGAACGAAGCGAGCTTCTTTAACTGGAGTATGTCCATAAACGACCCACGCATCTCCTTGATAATGTTGAGCCCAATCTCTTCTAACCGGTGTCCCATCAGGATTTGTTTCACCTGTAATATCACCATACAAGACAAAGGTTTTGACTCGCTTTGTTGTTTGACCAATATCCTTCGCTTGAATCCCTGCATGGGCAACTACGAGCTGTTTATGGTCAAGAACTTGATAAAGTGGAGACGTCTCGATTAGCTTCATAAAGGCTGCTTTTATTTTTTTATACCGTCTATTGTCAACTGCTTGCAGCTCAGCTACTGTTGTTTCAAGACCATGCGTTTGTTGGACTTTTCGTCCAAGAAAGTAACGATAGAGCTTATCACAATGATTGCCCGGGACGTAAAAGGCATGACCGGCTTCAACGAGTTTGGAAACGAGTTCAATGACATCTAAAGAACGTGGCCCCCTATCCGTTAAGTCTCCGATAAAAGCAAGCTTTCTGCCATCTGGATGAAGATAAAGGTCATCCTTTTTCACATAACCAAGCTTTTCAACTAATAAGGATAATTCATCAAAACAGCCATGGATATCACCAATACAGTCGATTTGCATGTTTCTCACTCCTGATTTTTACACTAGTATCACATATAAAGCCTATATTTAACCTTACATACTAAGATCATACATGCTATACTACCTTTTTATCAAATTCGAACAAGGGGGGATCACAAGTGGAAGAACATGTTGCCGTGACTTCGCTCGTTGTTGTCGTATTAGTGGCTTTTTTAATCCCTGTCTTACTACATAAGCTAAAGCTCCGTATTATTCCAGTTGTTGTTGCTGAAATTATTGCTGGAATGGTTATTGGTAGGAGTGGGTTTAATCTAGTGTCTCAAGATATTTGGTTAGAAACATTGTCCCTACTTGGTTTCATTTTTTTAATGTTTTTGAGTGGACTTGAAATCGATTTTTCCGCATTCGCAGGTAAAGGAAGGAAGCGATTGCTACAAAATGGGATTAAGGAGCCTAATACATTTATAGCCGCAACGCTTGTTTTTGTGCTGATTTTTGGCCTCTCGTATGCACTTTCGTTATTGTTTGTCGCTATTGGATTTTTGGAAAATGCTTTTTTAATGACATTAATCATTTCAACCATTTCATTAGGTGTCGTTGTACCAACTTTGAAAGAAGAGCATTTGATGAAAACAGCTGTTGGTCAAGTCATATTATTAGTGGCAGTTATAGCAGATTTGGTTACGATGATTTTGTTAGCGGTGTTTGTCTCTATATATGCCGAAGATAGCGGGAACATGTGGTTACTACTTATCCTTTTTGCAGCGGGGGTTTTACTATACTTTGTTGGTAAGAAATTTAGAGACCAAACGTATTTAGAAACAATGACAAAAGGGACTATTCAATTAGATACTCGCGCTATTTTCACATTAATTATTTTGTTAGTTGCCCTATCTGAATCGGTTGGTGCGGAAAATATATTAGGTGCGTTTTTGGCGGGGGTACTCGTTAGTCTATTATCTCCTAATCCGGAAATGGTACATAAATTAGATTCGTTTGGTTATGGGTTTTTGATTCCGATCTTTTTTGTAATGGTCGGGGTCGAGTTAGACATTTGGGCTCTTTTTGAAAATCGTGAAGTATTACTGCTCATTCCTTTGTTATTTATCGCACTCTTAATGTCGAAATTATTGCCATCGTTATTACTCCTTCGCTGGTATGATTGGAAAACGGCGGTTGGTGCTGGTTTCTTATTAACTTCGACATTATCACTAGTCATTGCGGCTGCATCCATCGGAGAAAGAATTGGAGTGATTACCGAAGAATTATCATCGGCACTGATCCTTGTTGCAGTCATTTCCTGCATTGTGACACCGATTGCTTTCAAAAAGCTCTTCCCTAAACAGGAAACGGGGCATGAAAAGAAAAAGCTTTTTATTATTGGAGCAAACCAACTAACGTTACCTATAACCTTGCAAATAGATAGCGAAGCATATGAAACTAGATTATTTCATACGAAAAAGCAGGAGCAAGAGGGGATTGAGAGCTCATTTCATATCGAGGAATTAGCTGCTTTTACTAAGGGAGAATTGGAGCGAGTAGAAGCATTTGACGCAGATATTCTTGTACTTGCTACAGGAGATGAAAAAACAAACTTTAAACTAGCGATTGAAGCAAAAGAGACTTTTGGTACAGAACGGGTTATCGCAAGAGTAGAATCTAACTTGTATCAGTCACGTTTAGAGGCTTGTGGTGTTAGTGTGTTTTCTGTTTTCTTTTCCAATCAGGCAGTACTCCGTGCGATGATTCAATCGCCAAATGTTGTTGATTTATTTGAAAAAAAAGAGAATGGGTTATATCAAATTCAAATGAAAAATAGGGTGTATCAAGGAAGAAAGCTACGCGACTTTCCGCATTTAGGAGATACAGTATTTGTTCGTATCTTTCGAGGAAATGAATCACTTGTACCACATGGTGATACAGAATTACAGGTCGGTGACCATATTATTGTTACTGGTGGTAAAGAGCACGTTCGGAAGCTAAGAGAGATTTTTTCCTGAAAGGTTTTGCGACATTAAACCGTTCTACTGTCTTTTTATTGACATAAAAGGGGATATTTTTATCTTGAATTAAATGGAAAAGAGGTGAGGCCGTTTGCTACAGCAACCAGTGACAAATCCGGTGCTTATTTTTGCGATTGCAATGGTCGTGTTTTTAATTGCCCCGCTTATTATGGCGAGGTTACGAATTCCAGGTTTGATCGGCCTTATTTTTGCTGGAGTCATCATTGGACCAAATGGTCTCGGCTTAATCGACCGTGATCCAACAATTGTGTTACTAGGGACAGTAGGCTTACTTTATATTATTTTTATTGCAGGACTTGAGATTGATCTAGAAGGCTTTAAAAAATACCGTTCTAGAAGTTTGACATTTGGGACACTTTCTTTTACTGTTCCTTTTATTTTTGGGACGGTAGCGACTTATTTTCTAGGCTATTCAATGGCTGCTGCTATTTTGTTAGGTTCTTTATTAGGTTCGCATACGCTACTTGCATATCCAATTGCAAGTCGCTTAGGAATAGCAAAAAATAAAGCCGTCACCACAACTGTTGGTGGAACAATTATGACTGATACCATTGCTCTTCTTGTACTTGCGATTGTTGCCGGTGCAGCTACTGGTGAGCTCTCCACTTCTTTTTGGATGGTACTCGTTAGTTCCCTTATTATCTATGTGGCAGCTGTCTTCTTAATCGTACCACTGTTAGCAAGGTTCTTTTTTAGGATCCTAGGGAGTGAGGGTGCATTAGAATTTATTTTTGTGATGGCTGTACTGTTTGTGTCGGCATACCTTGCTACGATGGCAGGCCTTGAACCAATAATTGGTGCCTTCCTAGCAGGTCTAGCTTTAAATCGTTTCATTACTGAACAAAGTACATTGATGAACCGTATTAAATTTGTTGGAAATGCATTGTTTATTCCTTTTTTCTTATTATCTGTTGGGATGTTAATGGACATACGAGTGTTATTATCAGAGCCCTCTGCTTGGGTTTTGGCTGCACTTGTTGTGGTTCTCGTAAATGCAGGGAAATTTCTTGCTGCATGGATTAGTGGGAAAATCTACGGTTATTCAACAGAAGAAATTAAGCTAATGTTTGGATTATCAATCCCGCAAGCTGCTGCAACGTTAGCAGCAACATTAGTAGGCTTTGACCTTGGTTTATTTAATCAGTCAACCGTTAATGCAGTTATTGTGATGATTTTAGTTACTTGTATTGTTGGCCCATATATGGTTGAAACGTATTCACGAAAAATTGCGTTACAAGAGGAGCAAAAGCCATATGAACCCTCTCTTGCACCAGAACGGGTTATGGTACCTGTCGCAAATCCTAAGACGATGGAATCGCTCTTGGACTTGGCGTTTATCGTAAGAGGTACATCTCCTGAGCCGTTGTATGCATTGTCTGTTGCACAACGTGGGCTTGAGGATTCGGATCATCGCCTTATTCAAGCAGAAAAGGTATTAGACCGAGCAGCAGAACATGCAGCCGGAGCGGAAGTCCCGTTACAAAAGTTAACGAGGGTTGTTCCGAATATCACATCGGCAATTAAACGTGCGATAGAAGATTCTCGTATCACAACAATAGTCATAGGCTGGAATGGAAGGCTGTCGACACCACAACGGATTTTTGGGGGGATCTTGGATCAATTGCTAGAACGAACGACACAGATGATCCTTGTATCTAAGCTTGGACACCCATTAAATACGACGAAACGATTGGTTGTTGTTATTCCTCCTGGATTTGATCATAAATCAGGTTTTTATGATGCAATAAGATTAGTGAAGCAGTTAGCTTCTCAGCTAGGCGCAATGCTCGTTTGTTATATCATTAAGGATGAATTAGGATCTTATGAAAAAGCATTCAAGGATGTAAAACCTGAATATACTAGCACCTTTATTACGGTTGAATCGTGGAATGAATTACATGAAGAGTATATGCCTGCTTTGACAAAGGATGATTTAGTTGTTGTGTTAAGTGCGAGAAGAGGAACGTTAGCATGGCATCCACAGCTGGAAAGACTTCCACGCGTTTTAGCTAAATCGATTCCTGAAAGCTTTATTATCGTCTACTCCCCAGAAAAGGAAGAAGTTGATTTAAGAGGGTCGAGAGGGACGGATGTACCAAGAACGGTGCTCACGAGAAAGTCATATGATGGTTAGAGCCGACAACGGTTTACGTTGTCGCTTTTTTGGTGAACCTATTCATATAAAGGAGTGATTACTAGTGGAACCGATCATTATTTGTCCATCTTGTCACGATGAGCGACCGATTTCGAATCTGCTAACTGCACAATCGAATCAAAATGTTATCTATCAATGTAAGAAATGTCATTATGAACAAAGGAATATCCCGACGAAGAAGGGATAGCAAGGATTTATGTTGAAAAATACTAGAGACCTGTCCACATCGAGAGAGTTATGCTATAATATTTAGTACTTGGTACTAATAACTACCCACAATGGAGGAGAAATCATGATTCAATTATCATTGCAAGATCGTACATATGTTGTTATGGGAGTTGCGAATAAGCGTAGTATCGCATGGGGAATTGCTCAATCATTGGCAAAAGCTGGTGCAAGACTCATTTTCACATTTGCTGGGGAAAGACTAGAAAAAAACGTTCGTGATTTAATGGAGACTTTAGAACGTGATGACCATCTCATTCTTCCATGTGATGTGACGAATGACGAAGAAATTGACAAAACCTTTTCTTCAATTAAAGAGCAGGTCGGTACAATCCATGGAATAGCTCATTGTATTGCGTTTGCAAATAAAGATGAGCTTGAAGGGGAGTACTTAAATACGACGAGAGAAGGGTTTTTACTAGCTCAAAATATTAGTGCGTACTCTCTTACAGCAGTAGCAAAAGCTGCACGTCCTTTAATGACAGAAGGAGCTAGCATTGTGACCCTTACATATTTAGGCGGAGAAAGAGTTGTTCGTAATTATAATGTTATGGGTGTGGCAAAAGCGTCTCTTGATGCAAGTGTAAAATACTTGGCTAATGACCTAGGTAAAGATAATATTCGCGTGAACGCTATTTCTGCTGGTCCAATTCGTACTTTAGCAGCGAAAGGAATTGGTGGCTTCAATGATGTATTAAAAGAAATTGAAGAGCGTTCTCCTCTACGCCGTACAACAACGCAAGAAGAAGTTGGTGACACAGCTCTATTTTTAATGAGTGACCTTTCTCGTGGTATGACAGGTGAATTATTACACGTGGATAGTGGATATAATATTTTATCATTGTCATAATTTAGAACGGGGATATCCTAAAAGGTCGAACCTTTTGGGGTATCCCCTTGTTGATTAGCGAGGTGGTTGCTGTTGGCCTCCTAATAATGTGCCTACTTGACCACCGAGCCAAGGCCAAAAGCCACCGCCACCGAACTGGCCGCCACCTGGATACCATGGTGAGTACGGAGGACGTGGACGTGGGGAAGGTTGCGGTGGAATTGGGCCATAGTATGGACTTATCCCTACTAAATCACTGTGGTGGACTTGAATATATTGAGGTTGATAAGCGTAACTTGTGTACATAAATAATGATACCATTCCTGTTCTACGACTGTAGTCAATAACATAGGCAACGACCTGCCCATAATTAGGAATTGACGTAGTAATCCATTGACCAACATACTGCCTAATAACGTTTGGTGGTAGGAATTGTACAGATGGTTGCTGATACATGATGAAAAAGCCTCCTTAGATTAAATTCTTTATACTGTATGTCAAAGCGTATAAATGGGTGAATAATTAGAATGATGTTAGAAGTGTAGAAGGCTAGTTCAAATCGAAACAGCAAGGATATTAAAGATGGCCTCAAGTAGCTAGTAACATTGAATTAGTCATTCGGCAGAGAGAGCCAAGGCTTCGGGTGATGAGGCTCACTACGGTACCACTGATATTGTTTAATTGGTTTTCTTTTGTAAAATAGATTAATATTATGCCCAGGTGTCAAAATAATCTCTTCATAAGCTTGATTCTCTTCATTTATATGGTTAAACGTTACTTTCCTTTCTTGGAGATAGATTCGAATAGTTCGTACGGTTGAGTTGTTAGTATTAGGTACTGATTCAAGCGTAGGTTCACCTTTATTGTTGACCAGCTCTTCGTATTCATTTAATGCCTGTTCAAGATTACGAAAGGCTTGTTCTTCCTGTTTTTTCAATTCCATTGTCATCGCCCTTTCACTGTTTATAATAAAATAATATGATTAAGCTTCTTAACGGTATCTATATGAGCTAATCCAATATTTTAGTCTTCTTCAGTAGTAATTAAACATAGACATATAGCTGAAGTTCAATCCATATATATTTAATTAAACAAGTGGATGAAGAGGAGGATGACAATGACTAAACATTCAGGGCCATTACTTTATATTCAACAGCCCAACGAACCTAAAATAGAACTCCAAAATCAACCATTTATTTATAAAAAACATTTTACAGACAAGGTGAACTCTCCGGAACAGAATAAGAAGGAAATGAAGCGTTCAGAAGTACAATATCAGTTAAATCTCCACAAAATAGAAGCAAATGAAGAAGAGAACAAAGATAAAGAGTAACATCCAAACATGATAAAGCCCAAGGAAATGAAAGTTTCCTTGGGCTTTATTATGTTGAAAAAAAAGTTCCCATAAATTGAATGATAAATTTCGAGAGGAGCTTATAACATTTTTTTTGAACCGATATATATTGAAGTACATAAGGTATAGAGGAAATTTATTTTAAAGTAAAGGGGAGGGAGACGTTGTACATCGACTTACTCCAATTATTACTTTTAACATTGGCGTGTTATCGCTTAACACGATTAATCGTGTTTGATCAAATAACCCAATGGCTAAGAAATCCATTTATTGATGAAGTAGAAGAACAAAGGCCAGATGGAACGATTGAAATTTATGTAAACATTAAAGGAAATGGACTAAGACGCTGGATCGGTGAATTATTAAGCTGCTTTTGGTGCACGGGGATATGGAGTGCTGTAGTGCTAGTTGGTGGGTATTGGTTCTTTCCTTCTTTTTTTATTCCAATCATCATTGTCCTCTCAGTTGCAGGAGCTGCCTCGTTCATTGAGGTCGTTGTTCAACGCTTATCATAGCAAGGGGTGAAAAGAAATGAGAAAAGCTGTTATTCTTGCAGGAGGAACTGGCTCACGATTATCTCCGATCACTCGTATCATAAATAAACATTTACTTCCAGTTGGAAAGTATCCGATGATTTATTGGCCTATACTAAAGGTAAAGGAGGCAGGAATCACGGATATTCTTATTTTAACTTCACGAGAACACTTAAGTTCATTTATTCAATTATTAGGTGATGGGAAAGAGCTTGGTGTCTGTCTGCATTTTGCTATACAAGAGCAGGCAAGTGGAATAGCTGATGCATTATCATTAGCGGAAGATTTTGTTGGGGAAGAAAAATTTCTAGTTCTATTAGGTGATAATTTGTTCGTTGAAGATTTATCCCCTTTTGTCGAACAATTTTATCAGCAAAAAGAAGGGGCATTTATTCTATTAAAGGAAGTGCCGGAAGCGAATAGATATGGAATTGCTTTAATAGATAAACAAACTCAAACCGTTTCTAAACTTATCGAAAAACCTAACATGAAGGGACCTGCTTATTGTGTAACTGGTATATATATGTACGATAAGACCGTTTTTTCCTATATAAAAAAAATAAACCCATCTAAACGAGGCGAACTGGAAATAACAGATGTAAATAATTTTTATGTCCAGCAAGGAACAATGGGGTTTAATATATTGAAAGATTGGTGGATTGATGCAGGAACGCACGAATCTCTATTTCAAGCAAATTTTTACATGTTTGATAATGATCTAAAAGGTAGGAGAAGCTAAATGACAAAAAAAATACTCGTTACTGGGGGAGCAGGATTTATCGGTTCTAATTTTATCGACCTGTTATTACAGGATGATTCATTCAGTGTAACAAATATTGATGTATTGACCTATGCAGGAAAAATGGAAAATATGCATAGCTTTGTACAACATCCTAACTATCGATTTTTCCCTATTGATATTGCTAATAGGGAGGAATTAAATAAGGTATTCGATCAAAACTATGACGCAATTGTTCATTTTGCAGCGGAGTCTCATGTTGACAGAAGTATTCTTGAACCAAGTATTTTTTTGCAAACGAATATTATCGGAACAAATAACTTACTTTCAGCAGTAGTAAATGGCTATGCTGAAAAAATGATCTATGTTTCAACTGATGAAGTTTACGGCTCTTTACGTGAGGGGGAACCACCTTTTACCGAAAAATCTCCACTCGCTGCAAACAATCCATATTCCGCTAGCAAGGCTGGGGCTGATTTATTAGTGCGGGCTTTTCATAAAACGTACAGCGCCCCGGTTATAACAACGAGGTGTAGTAATAATTATGGACCGAGACAAGACAAAGAGAAATTAATATCTAAAACGATTGCAAAAGCATTCAATGACGAAAAAATACCGATTTATGGAGATGGTATGCAAATAAGAGATTGGTTGTTTGTCGAAGATCATTGCAAGGCTCTTTCTGCTGTCTTACAAAATGGCAAGGTTGGGGAGGTTTATAATATAGGTGGAGGGAATGAGCAAACAAATCTTGACGTCGTTAAACAAGTGTTAAATAGCTTGGGAAAGAGTGATACACTCGTTGAGTTTGTTGAAGATAGAAAGGGGCATGACCAACGATACGCAATTAACTGGAATAAGATTAATAGTGAGCTTGGCTGGAAGCCGGCGG
Source organism: Halalkalibacter urbisdiaboli (assembly GCF_002156385.1). Classification (GTDB taxonomy): domain Bacteria; phylum Bacillota; class Bacilli; order Bacillales; family Bacillaceae_D; genus Halalkalibacter_A; species Halalkalibacter_A urbisdiaboli. Next base: position 39,073 of record NZ_MVJM01000002.1, on the reverse strand, counting down.
TCTCCTTTGAGGAAGGGCTTAAACGTACGATTGAATGGTATAAAAAAAATGGTGATCCAACATGAAGCGTATTCTCATAACAGGTGCGAATGGGCAGCTTGGTAAAGAACTAACGGAAAAAGCTAGTGAGAACTTTACTGTCATGCCATTACGTAAAGAGGATTTAGATATAACAGACTATGAATTAGTTACGGAAACAATGAAACAGCTAAAACCTGACATTATTCTACACACAGCTGCGTATACGGCAGTTGATCAATGTGAAATTGAAAAAATGGCAGCCTATGAGATAAATGCACTAGGCTCCTCGTATATAGCAGAGGCTGCAAATGTAGTTGGAGCAAAACTTATTTATTTCAGTACTGATTTTGTTTTCGATGGAAAAAAAACTAGTCCATATCAAGTAGAGGATGAGCCGAATCCATTAAGTTCGTATGGACTTAGTAAATGGCTTGGGGAACGGCTTGTTTTAACAAAGGCTGAAAACTGTTCGATTATTCGAACGTCATGGCTTTATGGTCATCATGGTCAGAATTTTGTTAAAACAATGCTACGCTTAGCAAAAAAAGGCGAGCCGATTAATGTCGTTGCTGATCAAATTGGAAGTCCGACCTATACAGCTGATTTGGCAGATTATGTACTGAAATTAATTGATAAACCCAATCATCTCTATCATATAAGTAATTCAGGTGCTTGTAGTTGGTTCGACTTTGCAAGAAAAATTTTTGAAAAAGCAGGCTATGATTCAACCCTAGTAAGACCGACAACGACAGAGAGGTTTGGCGCATTAGCTATACGTCCATCATATTCTGTCATGAGTCATCAACAATTAATCAGAGTAGGGTTAGAGCTACCAAGAAAATGGGAACTAGCTTTAGATGATTACTTTATAAAGGGGGAAAATCAACAATGATAGAAGGGGTTAAAGTTAAACAGCTCACAAAGTATTGTGACGATCGTGGTTTTTTTGCTGAACTTGTTCGTGAGGATGAAGCGTTACTCACACGTTTCGGGCAGGCATCGATCTCAATGAGCTATCCAGGTGTGATTAAAGCCTTTCATTATCATGATTACCAAGATGATTTGTGGTTTTTCCCTTCAGGAAATGCCCAGGTTGTTCTTCATGACTTACGAGAACATTCTAAGACAAAAGGGGCAACAGACGTTTATTATATGGGAGTAGAAAATCCAATATTATTATTAATTCCTAAGGGAGTTGCCCACGGGTATCGTGTGCTTGGTCAACAGCCAGCAACCATTGTTTATTTTACAACAGAGGCATATAACCGGGAAAACCCTGATGAGAAACGAATTCCATGGAATGATCCAAGCATTGGATTTGATTGGAAGACAGAGAATCGTTAACTTCATAATAAACGCTCTGTAAAAAGGAGGGTAATAGCAATAAATAATAATACAATGTAAACATAAATGTGTTTCTCCTAATATGAGGCGGGAACACATTTATGTTTTGGCAAGTCTTTTTAAAAGTTTTTAAAGGACTTATCTAGGAATTTCTTTACTTCTTCAAGATGCTGTGTGGGTGCATGTCCTAATCTTTTATTTAGTTCAGAGACAAAATGTTCTGGTGCATGTAAAAGATCATGAAAGTGTATATCTATCACATCCGCTTGTTCCTTTAGTAAGAGTTGTTTTATGCGCTGCTTATTTTCTAGATAAGGCTTTAAAATGCTTCTAGCTTGTGCTCTTGTAAGATGATCGCGGCGAGCAAGGGAAAGAACGGATTCGCGAAACGGGCGATGGACGAAAACATAACTAATATCGGAATGTCTTTGTAAATGTTCTTTCCAATAGTCAATCGTTATCATCATTCTTGGATCTTTTATTCCCCATACTTCCTTTGCATGTTTTGCTAAGAAACGTTGAATATCGTTTTCGGGAAAATTAAGTGTCCTCAGCCTTTTGGGGGAAGGTGGATTCTTCCAGCTTCCACTAGCCTTTGCTAATATTTGCTCATTGAGATTAACAAATTCTACATTTTCAAAATGTCCCTTGGGGTTACCTCTATTTCCACGTAATAATTGTTCACCCATATGAATTCCTACTTGGTGCATTACACCTGCTGTTGCACTTGATCCTGAACGATGAAGGCATAGTACTAGGAACAGTTTTGTGCGGATATATTCACCCCCTTTCTTTTAATAGTTTATGCAAAGATAAACAATTGTGTGTACAAGGTGTACTAGATTAGACTTTATAAGAAATAAAAGAAGGGAAAAGCCCCCTTTTTCAGTGCCCTCGAAACTAGAGCCTTATTTCTACAATAGAATAATGACTTCAGCCAGTCTGTTACTGAAGTCATCTCCTTAATGGAAAATGTCCTTTTAGTCTTCTTCTTATCAACAGCTCACCACTTCCGAACTCCCTTTTTTTTATTTTTTTTGCAGAATTGTTTAATTCTAAATTTAGTGTTTAGATCAAGATTACTAAGTTTATCTTGTAATAAAGCTTTGGCAAACGTATATAGTTGCATGTCAATATTGTTATTTTTAGCTATTTCCTGAAGGATAGTAGGGGAAAGTTGTTCTTTGGTTAATTTCCTTTTTGTAACATTGGCCTTTTTATAGTAAATATGGTTCCAGCCAAAGGTTTCTTTCATTAAAAATAATGATTGATCAAACATTTCAGTAATACCTACTACTGAAAAATGCTCAGTGAGAATTTTTTTTGCTTGTTCAAGGTCATCCTCTGTTAATTCTTCTCCAAACTTATTACCTAAAATATAATGAGTTTGCAAATTATGGTTATGGGGGAGTTCCTGATACTCTTGTAAGCTCATTTCAATTACTTGTTGATGTAAGGTGTGCCAAGGGATATTTCTAATAAAATAATATTCCGAAATGATCCTACTTATTGGTTCACGTAACATGGTGATATAAGTAGAAGTTCTATTAAGGTATTCATGAATCCCAAAAGGAATATGCCCTTGAATGCAGTGAATCTGATTTTTTGATAAGTCTTCTAAGACGTTTGGTAAGTGCTGACGATCAACATAAACATCAAATGACGTACTTGGTTCATAATTTTTTTTTATAATCTTTTTTAATGTAGTCCCGCCCGTTTTAGGCATATGGAGGTGAATGACGATTTGCTCCTGGCGATTAAGAGTTGGATTTTTCATGTTCTTCTCTCCTCTCCTAGACATTCTTTACTGCTTGGTGTTGAATGAACTCGTTTAGGTCATTTTTAGAAGGTTGGTCCAATGACTCGATTTCTTTTAAGAGCATAGCTTTTGCATCATCATAAAGCTGTATATCAAGCTCATTTTTTTCTTTTATCACTTGAAGCAAATCTTCTGGGATATCGTCTTTCTTACTTCTGATTTTAGTTATATTTTTTTTCGTATAGGAAATATCGTTCCATCCTAGCTTTTTTTTCATGATGAAAAGGGACTCATTATACATTTCAGTAATACCGATAGCAGAAAAATGTTGCTTAATATTTAATTGGGCTTTTTGAAAGTCAGGATTTTTTTCTCCAGAAATAAATCTCGTTTGATGGTTTGAAAGAGGAACTTGTATATTCGGATCTGGAGAAAGGATAAATTCTTCAAAAGTCATATTTTTTACTTTTTCATGCATTCGATTTCTTTCATTTTGTAAAATAAAAAAATAGGTAGAGATAATGCGTTCAACCGGGTGCCTGAGCATTGTAATATAAGAGAATGGTTTTTGAAAATGCTCGTGTATACCAAATCGGTGATGGCCATAAATACACTGGAGGTTTTCAAAGTTTCTTTTAGGCTGGTTTAAAACTTGTGCTAATTTTCGTTTTTGGGGTAATTTCATAATTTGTTCTTGGGCATATTGCTTATCAATAATATTCCTTAAGGTAATCCCACCTGTTTTTGGAATATGCATGAAGATAATAAGATTTTGATGTTGGTTAAATGAAATCATATAAACACCTCTATCATAAGTCTCTTTTTCATTAAGGGGTTCGTTCTACATCGTCTACATAAAGATTCATTAATTAGGGATATTTACCTTGGGCCCCTAATATGTAAGGGGCTTAATTAAATCACTATTTTAAAATTGTTTTTTTAAGACTTCTACCACTTCAGCCCGACTAAATTCGGGTGGGAGCTGCTGTCCTTTTCTAAGCATCTCACGTACTTTTGTTCCTGATAAATGGACGTGATGTTCCTTAGGATGTGGACATGTTTTGCTTGAAGCCATGTTCTCGCATTTTTTACAATAGAAGCAGTGCTCATAACAAAGAATATCAATTCCGATATCTTCAGGTTGAAACTGTGAAAAGATCTTTTGTGCATCATATGTTCCATAATAATCTCCAACCCCTGCATGATCTCTTCCTACAATGAAATGGGTACAACCGTAATTTTTTCTTACAAGTGCGTGAAAGATTGCTTCTCTTGGACCTGCGTATCTCATAGTAGCTGGAAATACTGATAAAGAAACTCTTTCTTTTGAATAATAGTTTTTTAGTAAGACTTCGTAGCTCTCCATTCTAATACTTGCAGGAATATCATCAGATTTGGTTTCTCCAACAAGTGGATGCAAAAGTAATCCATCAACCATTTCAAGAGCACACTTCTGAATATATTCATGTGCACGATGAACTGGATTTCTAGTTTGAAAGCCAACAATTGTATTCCAATTTCGTTGTTTAAATTCATTTCTGGTTTCAAAAGGAGTTTTATAAAAGTGAGAAAACTCTTTCTTTTTTGGTGGCATTTTAACTAACGTAATGTCACCTGCTACACAATAATCTGGACGGTTAAAAATCCTTTTAACTCCAGGATGTTTCGTATCCATTGTTTGGTACACTTGTTGGGCTTCAAACTCTTTATCTGGTTTAAACACTTCTTGAAGCTGTAAAATACCATAAACAACCTTTTTATAAGATAGCTTAATTTTTTCTCCGATTTTTAATGTTTCTGCCGTTGTTTTTGTTACAGGTAAAGTAATCGGGATACTCCATATCAAGTTATTTGTTAATCGCATATCCTTTAATACAGATTCATAATCTTGTTTGTTCATAAAGCCAGTTAAAGGGCTATATGCCCCGTTTGCAATTAATTCTAAGTCTGATAGGGCTGTTGAATCGATTTCGATTTCTTTGTTGATTGATGAATGATTACATTCAGTATTTATTCGATTCACTAATCTTCCACCGTGAGGAATACTTAAGGACAAAATAATCACTCCTTTTTGCTTTTTACAACATTTCTGAAAGCCCTGAAAATCAAATTATCTTATCAAAAACAAACCTTCTCCAATTATTCTAGATAGTTGATAAATTATAACCACTTGATTATTGCTAAAAGAATTGTAACTAGCATGCAAATCATACTTAGTGGTAGACCTACCTTTAAATAATCAGTGAATTTATAACCACCTGGTCCATAGACAAGTAAATTTGTTTGATAACCAATAGGTGATAGGAAACTACACGAACAGGCAATTGCAGTTAGCATAGCGAACATTGTTGGGTCAATATTTAGTTGAACCGAAATAGAATATCCTATAGGGAACATTAAGGCAGCGGTTGCGAGATTATTAATGATCTCAGTAAGAATGAGAGTACTGAAATAAAAAATAATCATAATCCCCAATAGTCCAAGCATTGATTGAGACTTCGTGAATAATGAAGCAAGGATATTAGCTAGACCCGTTTTTTCTACAGCACTACCAACACCGATGGAGCTTGCCATTAAGATAATGACGCTCCAGTTAATGGCTTTCTTTGCATCAGAAATGCTTAGTACGTTTGTTAAAAGCAAAATAGCTGCCCCAATTAATGCTAATTTGTAGATAGACAATAACTGAAGAATTGAAGCTAAGATAAAAAATATCAAAACTCCTACTATAATCATATTTTCGTACGTGGAGTTTTTTTTTATTTGTTTAACTGGTGATATAAAATAAAAATCTTCAGAATCCGACCATGTTGTGTTAAAGCCTTTTCCGGTCAATAATAGTAGTGTATCTCCCGGCTTAATAACAATGTTTCCAATACCAGATGTGATTTGTTTACTATTTCGTTGTACAGCAACAATTGCAGCATTGTATTTAGAGCGAAAATTACTTTGTTTAATTTTCTTTGATATAAGTGAAGACGTGCTAGAAATGACGACTTCAACTAGAGAATTTTCCTCAGTTAATAAATGTTGTTTATGACCTGTATAAAGCTTAAAACCGGAAATGTTTTGAAGTTGTATTAATCCATCAGCTCTTCCAGAAAAAATGAGAATATCCCCGGCTTGAAGAATTTCATCATTTGGATCTGGGATAATCTTTTGGTTATTCCTTATAACCTGAATGAGAAAGAGTTGATGAAGCTCCCGCAGCATTGCGTTTTTAATTGTTTTACCTATTAACGATGAATCTCGCTCAATAATAAATTGAAATATATAGTTACGTTGTGTATCTTGGAACATTTTTCGATTATGATCTCGATTAGGTAACAAACGTTGACCAATGAAGACCATATATATAACCCCAATTATCGTTAATGGAATTCCAAAATAAGCAAAATCAAACATTGATAGCCCATCAAAGCCCTTCTCCACTAATAATCCTTTAATAATTAAGTTTGCCGAGGTACCAATCAATGTAATGGTTCCTCCAAGAATAGTCGCATATGATAAGGGGATTAGTAGCTTTGAAGGTTTTATGCGATTAGTGATACCCCAGTTCTGAATAGTGGGGATTAGCATAGTAACGATAGGTGTATTATTCATAAAAGCTGAGAGGGTGCTAACAGGTAGCATGAGCCTTAAAAGTATAGAAGAAAGTGGTTTTTTTTTACTTAACACTTTATCTATTAATTCATTGAGCATACCAGTTTTAGAAACAGCTGATGCAATTATAAAAAGCAAGGCAATGGTATGGACACCTGTATTAGAAAAACCGATTAACGCTTCAGCTGGAGTTAAGATACCTGAAAGAACTAATGTTGATAATGCTAGAAATACAGTTAATTCAGGCACTAGCCATTCATTTATTAAGACAACAAACATAATTAAAATAAGGCTACATAGAACAATGACTTCTAGACTCATCTATCCTCTCTCCCTGACTAAAACCGGATAATAACACATACAATCTGTTTATGTAATTTATCATTGTATGTACATGATATCCGCCTTAATTTTTATACTTTTTTTGGAAATGTATGTATAACTATATATTTGAATAAAAAGGGGGTGTCTCACATAAAGCGTGCACAGTAATGGCTTCATCCGCTACGCGCCTTACGATGAAAACCCCACTCATCGTGAGGGCACTGAAAAACTACTTCTTGTAACTCAAAGAGGAAGTAGTGGCTCCGCACGTTGCGCGCCTTGCTAGGAGAAAACCGCTCATTGCATGAAGGCTGTGCCAATAGGTTAAAAAACAACCTTTTGGCACAGCCTCTTTTTGATTTAAGCGTTAATATTTTGGATGGTTGTAACAGAATATGGGTCACGACATTCTCTTAATTCCTGACGACATTCTCTTCTTTCTGCACGAGCTTCTGAAAGCTCCTGACGACATTCTCTTAGTATTGCTCTTCTTCGTCTAAGCTCTTCACGACATTCACGAAACTCCTGAAATTCATCGGTAGTGTGTGGCATCGTACCACTCCTTTCTAGAAAGTTTATTTGAATAAATTATCTTTGTTCACGACATTCTCTTAAAGCTGCACGACATTGTCGAAGATCTTCTCGTACTTCGGCGCGAAAAGTACGACATTCTTCAATTTTTTGGGGAACTTCATTTACTTTTTGACGACACTCATGCAATCTAGTATGAGCCATATTGTTAATCCCTCCTTCTAAGAAAAATAGAAAGGAGTAATTATCCTTTCTAAGATTTTTATATTCAACAATAGCGAAAATGAGTAGACTACTATACAATTTTGAAAAAAAAAATTAAAACATTTTTAAATTTTTCATCTACCTATAATCATTACTAGGTATTTTAATCTGGTATAAAGTACAATTTTAGAACCCGATTGATTTCATCATTGATAGGAAATTTTGTCTATACTGTTCCGGTGTAAAGTGCTTATTAATATAATTCAATGCATTTGTCTTTAACTCATTGCGTAGCTTCTCGTCTGATAAAAGATGTACAGCCTCGTTAACTGCTAATGGAAGATTTTTTAGTGGAATCATTTTACCGGTTTTATTATGAAAGACAAAGCTTTTAACTCCACCTGAATCTGTACATAAAACTGGACAGCGACAACACATTGCTTCAAGCACTACGTATCCAAAACCTTCTCTTTTTGAAGTAGAACAAAGAAAACCACCTGATTCTCCAATGATTGAATAGTAATTTGCCATTTTTCTGTGGGGAACATTGGAATATAGCTTTAACTTCTTTTCTAACTTTAAATCATTAACCCATTTTTTAAATTGTTTCCTTTGTTTAGGGATTGATGATCGAGGATCTTCAAACATCCATAATTCAACTGTCGGATCTCTTTTAGTAACCTCCGCACCAATTTCTAAGAAATACTTCCAATTCTTATTTTGATCAATTCGACCGACCCACCCGATAATTTTCTTATGATATTTAGCAGTTTCATGAAAAGAAAAGGTATGAGGATTTATACAATTATGAAAGTAAAACGTTTTTAACATAGGAAAGGTGTGCTCGATTAGATTTTTTAAATAAGGAGTATTTGGAGATAAAATCCCGATTACTTCAGTTGGGATTTGTTCCCTTGCATTGGTTAATAGTTCGTTAATATTTGTTCCAAACCCTTGAACATCGTAGATGATTTTCCCTTTATATCCTAACCCGCGTAATCGAGAAACGAATATATAGTCAAGTGTGACAACAATGAGATCATACTTTTCTTTTTCAATTAATTCTTGAATTTCATGATCCTTGTTTGTTGCAAACGTATTTGGGGCAGTCATGTTTTTTAGAGCAGGCCCTTTCATTAAATACAAAAAATGGCAATCGAGATCCTCACTCTGTAATGCCTCAAACCTTTGTTGGTTTAATGTTACAACCCCACCATTCGCCATATAAAATGTGAATAGTATTTTCAAAATACAGTCACCATCCCTTTCTTTTAATGACTTAAATAGTTCATTTTTTATAAACTATGTATTCAATTGACAATATGTTTACACAGACTATGTTGCCCATCTTAGATTAAGTTTCTATGATTGATAATTTTGTCTATACACATTTCAACTATAAACATATAGTGTAGCGAACAAGAGAAACTGATTCTCTTGAAAATTTAATTAGATTTTCAATTTTATGGTCAACTATACAAGCAGAGAAACTTTCCTCGCACATACTAGTTTGGAGGAAAGTTTTCCTTTAAATAAAGGAGGGGACTATGAAAGTTTTAACCGTATTAGGAACGAGACCTGAAATCATTCGTCTCAGTTTAATTATTGAAAAACTTGACCGATATTCTGACCATATTATCGTCCATACTGGTCAAAATTTCACGAAAAGCTTAAGTGACATTTTTTTTGAACAGTTAAACGTTCGTAAACCAGACTATGTTCTATCAACAAGACAGCAAACACTTGGGGAACAACTGTCTACGATGTTTAAAGAATTAGAAGAGATTTTTAAAAAAGAAAAACCAGACAAACTCCTTGTGTTAGGTGATACCAATAGTGGACTAAGCTCTGTTTTAGCAAGAAGAATGGGAATTCCAGTCATTCATATGGAAGCTGGTAACCGATGCTTTGATTGGGATGTACCTGAGGAAGTAAATAGACATGTGATCGATACAGTTTCAACCTATAATTTGCCCTATACAAAAAGGAGTAAGGAAAATCTAATTAAAGAAGGCATGGAGCAAAATCGAATCTTTGTTTCAGGTAATCCGATTTATGAAGTACTAATGAACTATGAAGAACAGATCAATAAAAGTAACGTGTTAGATAACTTAAGAGTGAAAGAAAAAGATTACTTCTTAGTTACAATTCACCGAGCAGAAAATGTCGATAATTCCATACATTTGGTTGAAATATTAAGTGGGTTAAATTCTATTGCAGAAAAATATAACAAAAGACTAATATGCAGTATTCATCCAAGAACAAAAACTAAACTGAACACAAATTTAAAGAATTTTCAAAGACATGAACTAGTCGAATTTCATGAACCATTTGGATTTTTTGACTTTGTAAAGCTAGAGAAACATGCGTTTTGTGTGTTAACAGATAGTGGAACCGTTCAAGAGGAGTGTTGTCTTTTTCATATTCCAACTGTAACAGTTCGAAAAACAACTGAAAGACCTGAGACAGTTGAATGTGGAAGCAATATTGTTTCTGGATTAGATAGAGAGAATATCGTACGGAGTGTGGATGTCATGGTTAATCAGAGTGCAAATTGGTCTTGTCCAGAAGGGTATTCCGATTTAAATGTTTCTGATAAAGTCATTAAATTTATTTTAGGAGGTGCAGATTTTGTTCAAGGATAAAAAAATTCTAGTTACTGGTGGAACAGGATCTTGGGGGTATGAGTTAGTAAGCCAACTTCTTCAACAGCAGCCGAAAGCTGTGATTATTTTTACAAGAAATGAGTCAAATCAAGTGGCGATGAATCGGGCATTTCTCAATAATAAACGGTTACAGTTTGTTATTGGTGATGTGAGAGATAAAGAGGCTTTAGTAGAAGCAAGTAGAGGTTCTGACTATATTTTTCATCTTGCAGCCCTAAAGCATGTGCCAGTATGTGAAGAACAGCCGTATGAGGCTTTAAAAACGAATGTAACAGGAACACAAAATGTGATTGAAGCGGCGATTGAAAATAAAGTAAAAAAAGTGATTTATATTTCGACTGACAAAGCGGCAAATCCATCAAATTTTTATGGGTTTACAAAGGCATTAGGAGAACGGTTAATTATTCACGCAAATTCACTTCCGACAAAAACGCGATTCGTTTGCGTAAGGGGTGGAAACGTACTAGGAACAAATGGGAGTGTTATACATGTCTTTAAAAGTCAAATTGAAAGAGATTCAAAAATTGGTATTACAGACAAACAAATGACGCGATTCTTTTTAACGATTCAAGATGCAATTAAACTTTTATTCAAAGCAACGTATGAGAGCTATGGTGGGGAAATCTTTGTCATGAAAATGCCTACGTGTAAAATTCTAGACTTAGCTCATGTATTAATAGAGGCTTCGGGAAAAAAGAATGTTGAAATTGAAGAACTAGGTGTACGTCCTGGTGAAAAATTGCATGAAATTTTATTTACAGAGTATGAAAGCCAATACGCCGTTCACTATGATAAAGAGTATTTTGTTATTCTCCCTGCCATTTATATCGATGGCTTACAAGAGCATTACTCAAAGTATGAGCTTGTAAATATGGAAAACTATAATTCAAGCCAATCCCTCATGTCTATGGATGAAATTAAAAAGATGCTTCAGAAGGGAGGCTTTATATAATGGATATTTTAATTCTCGGTGGTAAAGGCATGGCTGGTCACATGTTAAAGCAGTATTTAGAAAAAAAAACAAAGTATAACGTTTACTATACGTCAAGAGACCGAAATGATGTTGATGCGATTTTTCTTGATGTTAGGAATCAAGAAAATGTTCGAAATGTCATTGAGGAGCTTAAACCAGATATCGTTATTAATGCCATCGGAATTTTAAATAAAGCAGCAAATGAAAATAGTGAACAATCAATTTTAGTTAACGGGGTATTACCTCATCAAACCGCGAATCTACTTGAACACTACGGTGGAAAACTAATTCAAATTAGTACAGATTGTGTGTTTTCTGGAAAAGAAGGAAACTATAAGGAAAACGATCTACCTGATGGAACGACTATGTATGCAAAAACGAAGGAACTTGGAGAAGTAAAAAGTGACCGACATTTAACTATTAGAACGTCTATTATTGGTCCAGAATTAAAAGATGACGGAATAGGGTTATTTTTATGGTTTATGAAACAATCCGGAAAGATTAAGGGATATCGAAATGTATTATGGAACGGTGTTACTACTTTGGAGCTAGCAAAGGCGATTGAGCAATTTATCGAACAAAATATCACTGGATTATATCATTTATGTACGCATGATAAAATATCAAAATATGAATTATTGAAACAAATACAGTCGGTATTTCACAAAACGGATGTAGTCATTGAACCAGATGATGAAATAAAGCTTGATCGGACGTTAAAAAATACGAGAACGGATTTCGATTATTCAACTCCTTCTTATCAAGAGCAATTGGTTGAGATGAAGGAATGGGTGAAGCCTGATGGGCACTAAACGTATGTTAATAACAGGCGCTTCAGGTTTTACGGGTCAACATGCGTGTGAGTACTTCAAAACAATGGGTATGGAGGTTTATGGAGTCGTTAACAATGGGAAAATTGAGACAAAGGACGTTCATGAAATTAGATGTGACTTATCAGATAAGGAAGCGATTGAAACTGTCATAAAAGATATAAAACCCCACTATCTCCTCCACCTAGCTGGACAAAACGAAGTAAAGGCTTCATGGGAAAATCCGATTGAGTCGTTCGAAATTAATACTTTTTCTACCTTATATTTATTAGAAGCTCTAAGAAAACATCACCCAGCTACAAAAATAGTGATTGTCGGGTCTGCTCTCCAAAGTGATTTATCCAAATTACATGCATTGCCTCATCCTTATAGTTTAACAAAAACAATGCAAATAGTCATATCACGTTCGTGGGAAAAACTATTCTCACTTGATATTACAATTGTAAAACCGTCAAATTTAATAGGGCCGGGCCGCTCGAACGGTGTATGTGGATTATTTGCTGAAAAAATCGCAAAAATGGAACAAGGAAATTCAAAAGAGCCATTACAAGTCTCAAACCCAAATGCAGAAAGGGACTTCCTAGACGTGAGAGATGCGGTAGACGCATATGGTTTTCTATTTGAGAAAGGCAGTAAAGGTGAAGTTTATGACATTGCATCAGGGAATAGTAGGACATTGAAAGAGTTAATAGACACGTTAAAGCAATTAACACCGATTGTGGTTCAAGTTGACTACCAAGATAATAGTAAGAAAGGTGACCCCGTAAGGATAAATACGAAAAAAATAAGTGAACTTGGTTGGAAACCTAGGATTTCCTTTAACGATTCGGTACAGGACAGTTTAAATTTCTTTCGTTCAGAACAACTTAAAAGGTGACAATATGGATAAAGTTACGGTCGTTATACCTTTTTTTAATTGTCAGTATGTAGATAAAGCAATTAACAGTGTATTAAATCAAACACATCAAAATATTGAAATTATCGTTGTGGATGATGGTTCCACAAAATTCAAGTGGAAGCTTCATCCCTTTCAAAAAAAAATAAAATTAATTGAGAAAAAAAATGGTGGTACAGCTAGTGCTTTAAATAAAGGAATTCAGAAAGCAACTGGAGATTATATCGCATGGCTTAGTTCAGATGACGAGTTTGTTCCTGAAAAAATTGAAAAACAACTAGCACTATTAAAACAGGTAGGAGGGGATGTATGTTATACCTCTTTTACATTTATAAATGCTCTTAATGAAGTGATAAGTGGGAAAATAGGAAAAACCTTTGCCCCATTAACCTTTTATAAAAGGATGCAGCGAGAGTGTGTAGTAAATGGCTCAACTATTCTACTGAGCAAACGAGTCTTAACCGAAGTTGGATTATTTGATGAAACACTTAGGTTCGCAAATGACTATGATTATTGGTTAAGAATCATGGGGAATTTTCATTTTTACCATCTAGATGAATCACTTGTTTACTATCGTGTTCACAATCAAATGTCCACAAATCAATATAATTCGAAAATAATATATGAAAAGAAAATGGTGCAAAGAAAGTATAAAAAGAAGCTAAAAAGATTAATAGAATCTTTAACTACTTCGTAACAATTAAAAGAGCTGGAGGTGTGAAGTGTGGCAGATGTAGGTATCGTTATGCCGGTTTACAAGCAGGATCCGGTTTATCTTCAGACTGCACTACGGTCTGTTTTAAATCAAAGCTATGTAGATTTTCGGTTAGTTATAGTCGTTGATGGTGCTCCAGATGACACAATAAATGTAATTAAAGAAGAAACAAAAAATGATCCTCGTGTCAGAATCATAATTAAAAAAGTAAATCGAGGAGTAGCAGCAGCTTTAAATTTCGGCTTTGAACTTCTAAAGAAAAAAAAGGACGTGAAGTATTTTACGTGGGTTTCAAGTGATAACATCTATTACCCGCAATTTATTGAAAAATTACGAAATGCTTTAGCGCAAAGTCCACAAGACGTAGGACTTGTGTATTCTAGCTTTATTCATATTGATGAAAAAGGTGATCGTATTTATGATGTCGTACTTGAAAACTTCAAAAAATATCAGGAACAGCCGAAGGAAAATTTGTTGGATGCATGCTTCATAGGTGTTTCGTTTATGTATCGAAAGGAATATGCAGTAAAAGCAGGCGACTATGAGCTAGAGCCAGTAGAGGATTACGATTATTGGCTACGTTTAACAGATTATTGTGATATTAAATTTGTCCCATCTGTGTTAATGGAATATCGTAAAAATTCACCACTTAGCATTTCAGCAAAACTTCAAAATTCTCAATCAGAGCACCGACGCTATCGTCATGCTATGCAACTAGCGAAGTATAAAACTAGACAAAGACGGAATATACCACCAGAAGTGACAATTTTGTTTCCGGTAAGTAAAGCTACAGAGGATGTAGTAAATAAGCTTGAGTCAGTTTTGGAACAAAGCTACAGTAATTATGAGTTGATGATTATTGATATCTCTGAAGGTTCTACTGAAATTGAAGCATTCAAAAATATCCTTGATCCTCGCATTAAATATAGTAAGCTACCAGGATTAACGATTAATGAGGCCATTAAAGCAGGTTTAAAAGCAGTAAATACCCCATATACACTAGTTTGTGGGGAAGGGAGATTTCCTGTAACAGGATATATTCTGTATAGTATGGTTCTTTTGATCAGACAATTTTTAAATCCGCAATCAACTATCGATTTTGTTTCGATTCAGGAGAAGTCTGGCCAAGTTCAAGTTCGAGTAGATTCTGTTAGTAATGAGCCTGTACTAGGAGAATTATATAAAACAAGCAAACTTACAAGCCTTTTAGGAGATAAGGAGTGATAGGGATGGAGCTTCCAAAGGTTTTAATTAATTCAGTGCCGAAAAGCGGGACGAACTTATTGGTACAAATTATAAATGGTATTCCTGGAATGTTTAATGAACAGTATGAATTTTATTATAAGGGAAATCGTGAGAAGGTGTTAAATTTAAGAAATGGAGAATTTGTCACAAGTCATATTGATTATGACGAGACATTTTCAAAGAAACTAGAAGAAAAAAATATTAAACATGTTTTTATTTACAGAGATCTTCGCGACATTATCGTTTCAATGAGGTATTTTATTTTAGGTAAGCTACCTTCTCATCCATTACGTTCTACGTTTAACTCTCATTTATTAACACAAGAGGAACAGCTAGAGGCGTTAATTCAAGGGACACAATTTGTTAATGAAGAAATCCAAAAACAGGACAGTTTCAACCCACATCCGGGACTTTATCAAGAATTTAAGATGATTTATGAATGGGTACATGCCCCTGGTGCTTGTGTTGTAAGGTATGAGGATTTTATTAAATCAAAAGAAACAAAAACAGCAGCTTTAAACAAAATAATTAATTATTTATGGGATGATCTCAAGCAAATAGGAATGACAAAAGAGGAATTGTACACTTCAATTGAAAAAAACATTAATCCGAAGAAAGCTTGGACCTATCGTAAAGGAGAAATTGGAAACTGGAAACAAGAGTTTTCACAGAAAAACAAGGAGTCCTTTAAGCAAGTTGCAGGGGATTTCTTAATAAAATTAGGCTATGAGGAACACCTCAATTGGTAAAAGGAGTGTTATCGACAATGGAGAAAACACAACCGAATTCTATGCCGAAAATTTTAGTCAATTCCGTTCCGAAAAGTGGTACCCATTTATTAATTCAGATTTTGTTAGGGATACAAGGAATGAAAATAGCCCCTAGCTGGGTTTATGAGCAAAATCTTGATGAATTAATAAAGTTTGATAGTGGAACGGTTACCCCTGCTCACCTTCCTTATTCAAAGGAGGTCGCTGACCGTTTAAATAACTTAGGAATAAGAACCATTTTTATTAGTAGAGATTTACGTGATATTGCTGTATCCCTATATCATTTTGCATTGGAGAATAGGTTTGGAAAGCATCCCCTTCATCCAATATTAACAAAATTTCAAACCGATGAGGAAAGATTAATGGTCGTCATTAAAGGATATTCTTCAAACGGTATAAAATGGCCGAATATCTTGGAATTTACTCAATCAAGATATGGGTGGTTAGGTGCATCAAATGTTTTATGCGTGACTTTTGAAGAGTTGATGAAGAATGAACAATCAAGAGAGCAGGCTTTATTAAAAATCGTCAATTACTTGTGGAATGATTTAAAAATACTGCGAATGTCTAAGGATGAGATCATGGAGGTCATGTTCAATAGTATTAAACCTAAAGAATCAGGCACGTTTAGAAAAGGTAAAATAGGTTCATGGAAAAATGAGTTTTCAAAACAGCATAAGGAAGCGTTTAAAGCAATTGCAGGGGATTTTTTAATTCAGTTGGGTTATGAAGAAAATCACAATTGGTAAAATCGTCAAACATTCTAAAAGGCAATTCTTGGTTGCCATTTAGAATGTTTATTTGTATTAGAATACAAGTCCACTCAATATGACGAGCATTTTCATAATATATCATAGCAACTCAGTCAGGGGGGATAAAATGAAAGATAAAAAGAACAATCAGTTTATTGAAAAACTTGTATCTTCAGGATATTACAAGAAGAACAAACCAATGAGTAAACGTCATTCTAGTAATATACCTCCGAAACAGAAAAAATCTAAGGTTCAGAGCTCATTTGCAGAAATATTAACAAAAGGGAAAAATGATGAGGTTCATCAAGTAATTATTCATATTAAACCACATTGCAAAAAAAATCTCTCAACATTTCAAGCAATTATAGGTGATGATTATAAAGCTGACTTAGTTTTTGAAACAATTGATGCCTTCTCAGCGAGATTAACGAAAAAACAAATTCAGGCTCTTAGTAAGCATAAAGATATTACGTATATAGAGGAAGATATTACGATTAAAATAAATCTTAATAGTTCTACTGCTTGGTTCGGTGTTAATAAAGCTCATCGAAATTTCAATGTTGATGGATCAGGAATAACTGTTGCCGTTTTAGATACAGGAATTGATAATCAGCATATTGATTTAGATGAAAATAAGGTGATAGGGTGGAGTGATTTTATAAATAACAGAACCCAGCCATATGATGATAACGGACACGGTACGCATGTTTCAAGTATTATCGCAGGGACTGGAGATGGAAATACTCGTTTAAGTGGTGTCGCTCCGAAAGCTTCACTAGTTGGAGTTAAAATCCTAGATGCTAACGGATCAGGTTCCATGAGCCAAATTCTCTCTGGAATCGACTGGATTGTAGCAAACAAAGAGACATTCAATATAAGAGTTGCTAATTTAAGTTTCGGATCCCAAACGGCATCGGATGGTCGGGATGCTTTATCACTAGCTGTAAATCGAGCAACACGTCAAGGAATCGTCTTTGCAGTTGCGGCAGGTAATGAAGGTCCAGACAAATACACGATTGGGACTCCAGGGGCAGCAGCAAGAGCGATTACAGTTGGATCAATGGCAGATGTAAAGGAGGGAGGGTATTTTCTAAACAGATTCTCATCACGTGGTCCCACTCTTGATGAACGTATCAAACCCGACATAGTGGCCCCTGGCTATTTAATTACAGCAGCAAAAGCTAATACAATTAGTGAATACATTACTCAAAGCGGTACGAGTATGGCTGCACCATTTATTGCAGGGACTATTGCGTTGATGTTAAATGCGAATCCTTCATTAACTCCCCAACAAATAAAACAAATTCTTATAAGAACTTCAGAAGATTGGGGAGATTTAGGCAAGGATATCGATTATGGAGCAGGCCGACTACAAGCATACCAAGCCATTAGTGAAGCAGGAAACTTATCTGGCCATCCCCCTCAAAATCGTCCAAATCATTTTACACAAGAAGGATACCTTAAGTCCACCGATGATTATCAATTGTTAGAGTATCAAGTTAGCAATCTTAATTACCCGGTTGCATTAACCCTTCTTTTAGAGAATGAAGATGCAGATTTCGATGTTTATGTTTATAATCCAAACCGAAATTTAGTAGCCTCTTCATATTCCAATGAGCGCCAAGAAAAGCTATCCTTTTTACCGAGGTTTACTGGGGATTATTTAATTGTCGTGTACAGTTATCAAGGAAAAGGAAGTTATTATCTTGATATTAGTGGTGGATGATCCTTTGTGATGAGAGGAGATAAGTAAGTATGAATGTAAAAGAATTTTTGAAGGTGAAACTGCCTTTATATCATAATGATTTTCCATTAATTCTATATTGGAGTCCTAAAAGTGGATGTACTTCGTTAACAAAGTGGTTCTTTTTCCAAATCGGATTGTTAGAAGAAGCTGAAGCTTATCACCCTTGGATTCATAAATATCGAGGGAAAATTTTTCTCCAACAGCAAAACTATAAAGAAAAACTGGAAAAGCATATGCTTAACTCAACGAAAGCTAGCTACAAACTTGTTCGTAACCCATACACCAGAGCAGTAAGCTCTTTCTTGCATACTATTAGCAATCCACAATTAAAGAGCGAAATAGGAGTAGAAATAAATGAAGGATTATCCTTTAAACAGTTTCTGTATGGTTTAAAAGAAGTTGGAGTGGATATCAAATCTATTAACCCGCATTTTGCTGAACAATATATCAAAGGAGAAGAAAACCTTATTCAAGAATATATCTATCTTGAACACTTTAACCAATCAATTAGAAAAATCGAAAAACAGTTTCATTTAAAAACTTCTCCTCTAAATCGAATTACCAAATCACCTCATCATCATTCTACGAAAATGAAAGAGAGCGGAGAGATAGTTGAAAAAAAATTTACACGAGCATCGCTCCGAGAAACAATACCAAGTTACGACAGTTTTTATAACCAAGAGACGGTAGAGTTAGTAAAAACATTGTATCAAAATGATTTTAAAGCATATGGATATAGTCAAAATAAACGAACGTAGAGCGTAAATTTGAGTATTAATGAAAAGGGAGGCGATCATCATTGACTTTGTATAATCAATTAAAAAATTCTGTTGGAAAAATGTTAAATCCACTTCGATTTTCGGAGGAATGTAAAAAAACAAATAAAGAACAATTAGATAACATTGTGAAATATAGAACTCCTCATTACCATAAAAATATGCCAATTATCCTGTTGTGGAGTGAAAAAAGTGGATGTACCTCTCTTGTTAAATGGTTTTTTTATCAGATAGGAGAGCTTGATCAAGCAATTAAGTATCACCCATGGATTCACAAGTATGAATTTGATGTATATAAAAAGAAAAAAGAGTATCGGGAAGATGTTTTTAACCAATTGTTAAATAAGGAGAAGGATGTAATTAAGCTTGTGCGAAATCCTTATAAACGAGTCATAAGCTCCTTTTTTACTTTATTGCAAGATAAAGATAGATATAAAAAGGAATGGGAAGATATAAGGGAGTTGGTTTATAAAAATCGTCATAGTGAGGAAGGAATTTCATTTAAAGACTTTTTATATTATTTGAAGAATACTGGCACGAATGTAGAGGTGTTGAATGGTCATCTAGCTCAGCAATATATTGAGGGGGAAGAGCTTATTGTTGATAAGTATATTTATCTAGAAAATTTCGATGAGCATATTCAAGAAATTGAAGAGTATTATGGGTTGGAAGCATCGCCTTTAAGTTTAATAACGAAATCTAAACATCACCGAACATCACTAATGAATTTAACAGGGAATTTTGCAGATACGAAATTTAAAAAGTTAGAAAAACAATTACCAACATATAAAAGTTTTTATGATAAAGAAGCTGTCGGATTAGTGGAAGACATTTTTAAAAAAGATATTGAATGTTACAATTATAAAATTCCTTTTTGAATAATGAAATCAAAGGGCGGCCAAAAATGGTGCCCTTTTTAGGTTGTTTAGTTTACCAGTTAAGATCTTTTTCATAACCTAATTCAATTAGAAAGTTACCAGCATGTCTCTTAAAGGATTGTTTGTGGTATTGTGTGAATGTAGTACGCCAGCTACCAGTTTTCCCTTCTCGGAACGTCCAAGATATTTCTGGATTAATATTTCTTGTCATTTTTAAAAAAAGGTTATGCCTTCTTTTATTATCTAATTGTGGAAATAAATAATCAATAATTTGATAAATTACTTGGTTTCTGGACTTTTCGCTAGAAACTAAGTCTTCATATTTAATGGGACATATCAAAGCATCTTTTTTTATCCAATCATAGATACCTCTATATTTTTCATAAACCCCTGGCCAGTTTAGAGGTTTAACACCATTTATCACAGCAGAAAGTTGTTCATCAAATGTTTTTAGTTCGGTCTTAAAAACAGGATAAAGGACATGACCATGAAATCTTTCATTAATAAAATGTACTAATGAAATTGAAACATCTCGTAAATCTCGATATATAAATAGTTGTTTAATTGATTTTTGGTACAAAACCTCTGAGAAATGTTTATTATATTGGAAATGACCAATAATAAATTTTCCGGGTTTTATATGATACACGTTCGATTTAACTTCCCTACTCATTTCAGGAATTCCTTCGACAATTTGCAGTAATAGGTTTGAACCACTCTTAGGTACAGTATTTAGAAGCAATTTAGGTAATTCGAGAGAAGAACTGCTCAACAGTATTCACTCCAACTTGTTTCTTATTGGTTATCTAGAGTGTTTAACATTTGTAGGAAATTAGTAGCGTATTGTTCAAGAGAAAAATTACTTTGAATGTGATTTACTGCATTTGTACGAATCTTTTCACGTAAAGATGAATTTGTCATTAATTCTTTTGCTTCCGTTAAGGCATGTTTAATTAAACCACTCTCGAAAAATTTACCAGTTTCGTTATGGGTGATAAAGCTTCTAACTCCATCTGAATCTGTAGATAATACAGGGCAGCGACAGTTCATTGCTTCAAGCACAGCATATCCAAAACCTTCAATTTTGGATGTTGAACAAAGAAATCCGCCAGAATCACCGACTATTGAAAAATAATCAGCCATTTTTTGATGTGGGATATTTGATTTAATTGTTAATTTTTCTTTTAATCCTAATTGGTTTATCATATTACCAAATTTAATTCGCTCATTTGGGTCTGACAGTGTTTCATCCTCAAACATCCATAAATGAATATTATTATTCCAACGAATTAGCTTATTACCTATACGCAAAAAGTCTCGCCAATTCTTATTTTCTTCTATTCGCCCAACCCAGGCAATAATTGGACTCGGGTGAATCGGTAAGCCTTTGTATGAGAAGCCTACTGTATCAAAACAGTTATGAAAACAAAACTTCTTTATTGAAGGAAAGTATGTGTAAATCAGTTCCATTAGATGCGGTGTTTTAGGGATAAGGATTCCATCACAATACTTATTGATATAGGGAAATGCATGTTGTGTAAGGATGGTCTTGGCATGTTCTTTATTTTTACCTAAACCTTGATTTTCATAAATAAGCTTTCCCTTATAACCGAGGTTCCTTATTTTACCAAGTAAAGGGATGTCAGAACAAACGACGATAGCTTTATAGTTTCCTTCGTTAATAATACGCTTGATTTCACTTTCGTCTTTTGTAACAAAAATAGTAGTGTCCATTTTATTTTGTAATCCGGAGCCTTTTTGGAGATATAAGAAATGGCAATTAATACCTATTCTTTGTAAAGCTATAAATCGTTGACGGTTTAATGTTTCAACCCCGCCACTAGGAACATAAAAGACAAATAAAATATTCATAATGGCCTCCCTTTTGTAAAGCGTACATATTATTTTATGCATTAAGTCATTACCAAGTGCGTATCGTATAAAAATCTGAATAAATGATGCTTTCAACCCATCAATTAGTGAAGAGGATTAAATCAACAAGAAAACCTCCCTTACATATATTACTAATGCAATATTTAAAAGAGAAGGTGAAATGGTGAAACCAATAGTTACGGTTATTTTGACTAGTTATAATAAACCAGAAACAGTGGGAAGAGCGATTGAAAGTGTATTGGATCAAACATTTCATAATTGGGAACTTTTTATTATGGATGATGCTTCAAATGATGAGACCGTAAATAAAATTAAAAGTTATTTAGGTGATCCTCGAATAAACTATTTTAATAGTAAAATTAGAAATGAAGAACGTTATAAAACGACGAGATATGCAACATTAATTAATGAAGCAATAGCTTTATCTTCAGGTAAATATCTTACTTACTTAACTGATGATAATTTCTTTTATCCTAGAAGACTTTCAACGTTGGCTAATTATTTAGATACTCATTCTCACATAGACATTGTTTATACGAAACAAAAGGTAGAAATTGTAGATTCAAATGGAAAAGTTTTATCAGATTATATAAGAAATACGAGGGGGGTACTGTCGCATCCTCAGAACATTGTTGACCATTGTTCGATTATGCATCGACGTAGTTTATTAAAAAAGATATACGGAAAATTTAATAGTTATTGGGATGATCATCCATCAAACTGGCATAATGCAGATGCTGCTTTCTGGAGTCGGTTGACGGAATTCCAACCTTTTCATCCAATTGACGAGGTCTTGGATATTGCGATAAAAGGACCTACGTCTTTCCAATCGTTAAATGCGTTTCTACCTGAAAAGATCCCTTCAGGAACTCTCGTTAAGGGATTGGCCCCGACTGTTTATTTAATTGAGGATCAGAAGAGAAGAGTCGTTACAAATAAAGTCTTTAAATTATTAAAATATAATCAACAAAAGGTTGTGAGTATCCCTGATCCTGTTTTATTTAAATATGAAGAAGGGCAACCTATCGATTCGTCAATATTTACTATACCGGAGTATTTTCCAAGTTATCGATTATTAAAAGGGGATAGTCAGCCTCATATTTATTTTATAGAGAATCATAAAAAACGGCATATTCTAAATTTAAGAGCATTTAGAAAATATCATTTTAATAAGCATGAAATTATTAAGGTAAACCAATCATTTTTAGAAAGCTTCCCGGATGGGGATCCGATTACTACTGAGATAAATGAGCGTTTCCCTTTACCGGGAGGAGTTGTATTTAAATGTGGTTCACAAAAGTATATTAGTGAGAACAATATTTTATATCCAGTTCACCCAAAAGTACTCGATAAATTACATCTTCGTGCTCAAAAGTTTGCCATTTTAAATCAACAAGAATGCCGATTATATAAAAAAGGAAAGGCGCTTGAATGGAAGCTTAAAAAGTGGAGGTAATAATTGAAGGCCACTGAAAAAGGTTGATTTTCGAGGGCGCTGAAAAAAGGGTGCTTTACCCTTTTTCAATGCCCTCTGATTTTTACCTTTTCAGTGGCCTTTTTAGCAATGAGCGAAGCCAATGCGCTTCAGAGAGCTGCGTTGAAAGGCGGTATTCAGTTCTCTTCATTAAATGGCTTCACTTTTTTAAAAGCTTTAGCATTATTTCAATAAAGAGAGAAGTCATCTTTCCAGGGTAGCCATAGAATTCATTTCTAGTAGGGTGGGTGTATCTATTTGTATAACTGGGATTACCGTATTCTTATTATAAACTTCTAAAACTACAAAAAAAGAGTCGTTCTTCGATGAACGACTTAGTCAGAATCATGAATTATTCGAATGAGTGTCGTTAATCGCTGAGAAAAAGTGTGAGACTTTAGCACCCGCTCTCTTGCTTTTTTCGCTATTTCTTTTCTCTGTTTTTCTTCCGCTAAATAAAAAAGAATCTTATTTACTGCATCCTCATTATTTTTAAATGAAATTATTTCTTGCCCCTCTACAAAATGCATTCCAAGATCGTCTTTTTGATCAATTAATTGGAAGCTCTCACATGCAGCAATATCAAAGGTTCGATTATTTACACTTTGATTAAGGATGGCCAGACTATTTTCGTTCTTTTTCTCGTCATAAGCGCGATGTGTATTTAAAACGATTTTTGCATTTGAATAGTAGCTAGCAACCTTTCTCGGAGGAAGCCATCCCTTTAAAATGGTTAGATGTTTCGTTTCCGTAATCAGCCCGTGCCATCCACCCGAAACCGTAATGTGAAAGGAGGTTTCATTAAGTAGTTTTTCGATTAGTTTGATCCTGCTAGGATACGGGTACCCAATCATACAAAGATCACTTTCATATTTAGCTTTCTTAATTTTTGGTGAAAATGTATGTGGATCCGTTCCTAAAGGAAGATGATGCACGTTGGTATAGCCTAATTTTTGATAATAGAGATATGCTCCAATATCAATAGTGAAAGCATAGTCATAATTAGGTATGAGTTTGACAGCTCTATCAATAAAATAGGGGTCCTCAGTTAACCATAAGGCCGTTTTAATATTCTTCTTTTTAAACCATTGGAGCATTTCTAGTGGAAGCTTATCTCCTACTAAAGTTAATGCGAGGTTGGGCTTGAAACGAAAAGATTCAGATTTTAAACGAGATAATCCCGTTGGAATTGGAATTTTTATTGCGTTCACATCGGTTAATTTATTTAGTTCTCGAACAATGCATTTATCAAAAAAGTGATAGATTTTTGAGTAACCTGAAGGAATGTATAATATATTCATATCCCACTCCTTTACATTACTAGCTACTAATAGTTGATAATGATTTGATTCAAAGCAGGGACCCCTTCTTGTAGCTCCTGAAAATATACAAATCCATTAACAACAATTGAATTTCCTGCTTCAGATGGTGAGAGCGTTAAATTAAAATTCGAAAAGCTAATTTGATCACCTGGATCAATCTGAGTTTGATGTAGAGGTCTTAGCCAATGCTCTCCATCTTCTTTTACACGTTCTCTCCAATTATCATGAACATATTGCCAGTCCTCAGAAGCTATTTCTTCTACAATTTGTTCTCCTTCGTTCTCTCGTTTACTAGGATATAGCTTGATTTTCCCGCTAAGATTTCCACTTTCACTAGGTGTAACTCGAAGACAAATTATAGGCGTGGTTAAAGCTTTGTTACCGATATTTTTTAACACTAAATTTCCGATTACATCAACATTCTTTTCATCTTCTTCAAGCTGCGGGAGAATAGTTGAATAAGTAAAATGTGCTTGTGCTGCGATCGCCTCTTCAACGATTTGTTTACGAGAGTCCTTTTCGTTCGTGTTAACTGATTCCTTTAGGTGGGCATAAAGCCTTTTATAATATTCTAATTCCTTTTCAACATCTTCAAGCAAGTTCTTATGGCGAGTCACTTCAGAACGGTAATGAATAATTTTTTGTTGAAGTTGTATAGGTGAATCATGTTTAAGCGACCGTAGATGTCTACTTTTTTCCATAGAGCAGCTCCTCCTTACATGTTCTATATAGATATGTATGTCTAGATGTGAAAACAATTAATAAAAGATCATAAAAAAAGGGGAGAGTTAGTCGTCTCCCCCTCGTTAGCTAGTTATTTTCTAGATGTTCCTGGGAAAATTTCAGGACATTGTGGTGGAAATACACCTACTGGGCAAAGGACGTCTTCTGCTGGAAGCTCTTGACGTGGACGGCAAATTGCTGCTTCAACCTCTAATTTTACATTTGCTTCCATTTGGACGTCTAAGCAAATTAATATTGAAATATCAAGCTGTTGGAAGTTTTCGTCACAAATAACATCTGCATCGCACTGGAAGTATGTTATGTGACAATCTACTTCCGTTCCTTCTGGAGCACATAAGAAGAATGTTTGTGCTGTTGCGAATTGAATGTCATCAGTTCGGCAAATAACGTTTCCGTTATTGTCTCTAATTGTGACTTGCACTAAGCCCTTAACAAGGACTTTAACTTTTTCAAGTGTTACAGTTTCCCCAGAAGGAAGCGTAACATTCACTTGCTGTCTGCCATTGTGCTGCGCGATTTCTTGGCAGAGAATAGAGTTTTCTAACAGATCACAATGTACAGTGTAACCAGGGTGTGCTGCTAAAAATTCACAAAGCTCCTCCGGCGGTGTGATTCCATTGTTTACACATTCAAAAATGTCATCTAATGCTTCACCATTAAAGCTAATAAGTGGTAAATCAATTTGTCTTGTTACCCAGTCATAAACCTTTGGAACTTTAATACAAACTTTATGCTTATTGTGGCTCATTATAGTACCTCCTTAAATTTTACCCGTGAAAATTATTAATTACCGGGTTTTAATCTAATGTATCCTATGACATTCTTGGTTAAGTGTGCAGGTTGTAATAGGGTTTTTTACTAATTGGCATATGCCTAGAAATAGGACAAGAAACTATTCCAT
This sequence comes from Halalkalibacter urbisdiaboli, assembly GCF_002156385.1. Lineage (GTDB taxonomy): Bacteria > Bacillota > Bacilli > Bacillales > Bacillaceae_D > Halalkalibacter_A > Halalkalibacter_A urbisdiaboli. The sequence continues at coordinate 12,706 of NZ_MVJM01000002.1, read as the reverse complement.
AAGGATATAAAGATAACTAATTTTTTGGAGGGGTATAAATGAATAAGGACGAAAATCAAAGACGAAACATGAACAATCCTTTTTTGTTGAAACAAAAATTAATACATGTTCAATCTGAGCTAACTCGTTGTAAAGAACAATTAAAGGAATACCAAGAAGATTACCATTATCGTCAATTGGATGAATTAAAGGAAAAAAATATCGAGTTACAAACTGAGCTTGAAAGATTAAATGAAGCGTTAGAAGGCAAGGAAATGAATAACCAACAATTAACTGAAGAGTTGGAACAAGTTAAACAAGAATTAGAACAAGTCAAACATGAACTAAACGGTACCGTTAATGAAAATGTCAAAATGAAAGAACAATTAAATCAAGAAAGAGAAAGTAGTATAAAATCACAGGAAAACGTAGACAATTATATTGCCCAAAATAAAGAATTATCACAATTGGTTTCAGAATTAAAAGAAATAATTGAGAATAAAGATAATGAATTAAATTCACTGAGGCAAGAGGCAGTAAAGTTGAAAGAGTCATTAAAAGAAAAAGAGGTGGAACAGGAACAAAATGATACAAGTCAACCAGAATCATGGTTTTTTCAAAATTTACTAGAGAAAAATGCAATGAATCCTCCCAAACGTAGTAATAGGACAACACTTGATAAACGTACAAATGTAGATAAAGAGTGAGAGTAGGTAATCATTGAATTATTTTCAGATTTGTCACCTTAACTTATAGAAGGACATACAGTATTACTAACTTCAAGTTAAAGGTGGAATCTAGAATGAAAGAAAAAAAGAGAATCAATTCTAATGCATCATCAACCTTTTCAACGCGACCAAAAAGAGTAAGAAAGGGAAGAACGGCGACCAATTCGTCTAATGGTTCAGGGCGTCGAGTCGTTCGAAAGTGTTGCGGAAATAAATAATGATTAAGAAGAGGCTGTGCCAATTTGGGCACAGCCTTTTATATAATAAGCGTAGCGAACGGAGCCTTGCTGTGCACGCGCTTTAAGCTTTTGAGACAGCCCTTCTTTGTATGTGTAACTTGAACCTAAAATTAGAAAAATTCAGTAATCCATCTATACAAGTTAAACCATAATCGAATACATAATAGATTAAGGAGGTGCAAAAAAATGTTTAAACTTTACCTCGACCCAGGCCACGGTGGATCGGATCCTGGTGCCGTAGCGAATGGAATGCAGGAGAAAAACCTTGTGTTAGATATTGCCCGGCGAATCCGTACAATTTTAATAAATAATTATCAAGATATAGAAGTGAAAATGAGTAGAACGAGCGATACTACTGTGAGTTTAAATGAACGTACAACCGAAGCAAACAATTGGGGAGCTCATTACTTTTTATCGATTCATGTAAATAGCTTTGATGGCAATGTTCGTGGATATGAGGATTATATCCACAGTAGCCTATCAGATACTTCAGAAACAGCAAAGTATCGAGATATTATGCATGAAGAGATTATCAAGGTTGCTAACCTTAATAATCGTGGTAAAAAGAAAGCAAACTTTCATGTTTTACGCGAAACAAAAATGCCGGCGCTTTTGACGGAAAACGGGTTTATTGATAATAATAATGACGCTGAAAAACTCAAAGATCCAGATTGGCGTCAAAGGGTGGCCGAAGGGCATGTTAACGGATTAGTAAAAGCATTTAATTTAAAAAGTAAAACCATTTTTCGAGTTATTGCTGGTTCTTACAAAATGAAAGAGAATGCATTAGCAAGAGAACAACATCTACAACATTTAGGTTATGACACTCACATTATTCAAGCTGTAGTTTCAAATGAAACCTACTATCGGGTTCAGGTTGGTGCATTTACGAATGAAGATAACGCAAATAATTTAGTTGAAAAGCTTAAGAATGATGGAGTCAACGATGTCTTTATTGTTAGAGACGATGGTGAGACAAATCAAGAAAAGGCAGGAGAGCCTATTATGGGGGCTAGCCTTTTATCAGGAGAAGAGATGAATGCTTTTGTTAAAAAAGTAAACCCAGAAGCACCTTTGCTTGGAAGTTTATATGAAACAGAAGGAAAGCGATATGGTATTAGAGGTGATGTTGCTTTCGCTCAAGCCATTCATGAAACGGGATATTTTCGTTTTGGAGGGCAAGTAAGGAAGGAGCAAAACAATTTTGCCGGGATAGGAGCAACAAACGGTGGTGAGTCAGGTGCAAGCTTTGATACGCCACGAGAGGGGGTTATTGCACATTTACAACATTTGTATGCCTACGCCTCTAAACAACCATTACCTCCAAATGAAAAACTTGTTGATCCTAGATTTAATATGGTCGAACGTGGGAGCGCGCCTACATGGGAGCAGCTAAATGGTAAATGGGCTGTACCGGGTCTTGATTACGGTCAAAAAATCCTCAGCATCTATTTAAAAATGATTATGTTTGCAAAGGAGCAAGAGGACAACAATTCAAATCAAGAAGCAATTAAAGCAATTGAACAGGATTTAGTTGAACTGAAACGATTAGTAGCAAGCATTGAAGAGAAGTTAAACAATTTAAAATAAACAAAAAAACTCCCTATATAATGGCAAGCCACTGAAAAACCTTCTTAAGTAACTCAAAGAAGAAGCAATGGCTCCACACGTTGCGCGCCTTGCTACGAAAAACCCACTCGTAGCAAGGCTTTAAAAATCGGGCAACGGCTTCGCACATTACTTAAAGGGCACAGAAAAAGGGAAACCCACCCTTTTTCTGTGCCTCTTATTCAGTAGCAATGGCTCCGCACGTTTTGTGATTATATCTGTTAGAAGGAATGCCGTTTATCCCCATTCATTATAAAATTGTTCTAGGAAGGATTCCATAAATGCATGCCGTTCTGCTGCACGAGCTTTTGCTGTTTCAGTATTCATCAGGTCTTTAAGCTTTAGCAATTTCTCATAAAAATGATGTATAGCAGATGACTCTCCTTTACGATATTCAGCCAAGGTCATCTTTTCACGAACGGGCAATGATGGGTTATACATCGGCTGACCTTTGCTCCCAGAGTATACAAACGTCCGGGCAATTCCGATTGCACCTAAAGAATCTAAACGATCTGCATCTTGTACAACTTGTCCTTCAAGAGTTTCAACAGGTGTGTTGGTACCCCCTTTATACGACATAGTTTGAATAATCATTAGAATATGATTAATTAAACGGTCATCTACTTGATGCGATTTAAGCCAATCGCTGATACGCTGCAGCCCTTCTTGCTCGTTTTCCACGACCTTGTCATCAGCTAAATCATGTAATAAAGCGGCTAATGTGACGATAAAGAGATCTGCTCCCTCTATTTGCGCGATTTCTCTCGCTTGCTTCGTTACACGAGCGATATGATACCAATCATGTCCTGAGCTTTCGTGTTCTAATTGGTCTTTAACCCATTTTTCTGTCGCTTCAATGATTCCTTTTTGATTCATCGTTTCCTCCAGTTGATAGTGTAGCCGCTCGTTGTGGAGCTAATCTATTCATTTCACGCACAAACCTTGAGCGTTGTACTCGTTTACCTCTTCTCATTAATGGTACAGAAATGGCCAGCGTCTCCTGTGCTCTAGTCATCGCAACATACATGAGGCGTCGTTCTTCTTCTAGCGGCTTGTCATCTCCTTCTCGCCATGCATCTAATGCATAATCATGAGGGAGACTTCCTTCGACACCTCCAAGAATATAAACATGCTTATATTCCAAACCCTTAGAACGATGAATGGTCATCAATTGGACGGCCTCTTTAGTGGACGGGAGCCTTCGTAATTCATCTTGCTTTGCAATGATATGGTCAATGTGATTTAGAAAATCCTCTATCGTTTGGTACTGCCTAGCTGCGACCTTTAAATCACGGACGTCATCTGATCCACGATCCATTTTATTTCCTTCATTTCCTTGTTTTTTAAGATAATCCTTTAAACCCATTTCCTGCTCAATAAACGTTATTGCTTGTTCAGGTGTGAACACTTTTAGCTTCTTAAACTGTTCCGGTAATGCCTTCAGTTTACGTACCTGAAATGGTTGTAAGCCATTAATATGCTGCAACGTTTCAACAAGGGCACAATCCATCGTAATGCTTAATGCCTTTAGGTCTTGAATGATTGTTTGTTTTAAAAACAATGCTCCTATTAGATCCTTAATTGCTTGGATATCGTCTGGTTGCAAAGCTAATCGCAAATAAGCGATTACTTTACGAACGGTTTTTCGACGATAAAAGGATTCACCGTCCTGGTCATAAACAAAAGGGATATTTGAGGCAACAAATCGTTCAAATAATGCTCGTGCCGTAACATTTGTGCGATAAAGTATCGCAAAATCGGAAGGGGTAGCCCCAGCTTTGATTTGTTCCTTTATATCCGTAATTATCATTGTCGCTTCTTCTTCCTCATCATATGGAAAAAAGAGAAAAGGAATGTTCTCTGATGCATATTGAGCTTCTAGTTGCTTTGGAAAGCGTGTCCGATTTGAAGCAATGACATTGTTCGCGACTGAAACAATTGAATGATTCGAACGATAATTTTGATTTAAAACAATCGTCGCTGCTTCAGGGTACGTCTTATTAAAATGTAAAATATACTCCGGATCACTTCCGCGAAAGGCATATATTGACTGGTCATCATCGCCAACAACACAGAGGTTTCTAGATTTGTCAGTTAGCATTGAGATTAGCTCGACCTGTACTTTATTAATATCCTGAAACTCATCAATTGACACATATTTAAATCGTTGTTGATATTTTTTCAATAATTGCGGGTGATTAAGTAAAAACTCGTAACAACCGATTAACATATCATCAAAATCAAACATTCCTTTTTGCAGCCGCATTTCCTCGTAGCGTTTGTATAAATAAGCGACTCTTTCTTCCCACACATCCTTTGCCTTTAAATGATGAGGGAAGAGGAGGTGGTTTTTCCACCAGCTAATTTGGGTTAACGCTTGGTCGTATGCAAATTCCTTTTCATCTAAGTCAATTTCACGTCCTGCTTCTTTAATCATTTGCTCCCGTTGCCAATCCCACTTTAATAGGTTTTCACCATTCCAACGATCCGGTTCATGGTGAAGAAGCATTTTGTAAAAAATACTATGGAACGTTCCAATCATAAGTCTTTGAAGGGTTTTTTCGTGAATGCCAGGATATATTTTCATTCGTTCCTTCATTTCTCGAGCCGCCTTCGCAGTAAATGTAACGAGAATCATTTCTTGTTCAGGTATTTCTTTCTCTGTAAGCATGTAAGCGGCTCTTGCTGTCAACACTCTCGTTTTTCCGCTTCCTGCCCCGGCGAGTAAAAGGAGAGGACCTTCTGTTGTTTTAACAGCAGACCATTGTGAGTCATCTAAATAAATTCCGTTATCTTTTAAGATGTCACGGTACCTTTCACTATTTTGAGCCTCAGTTTTTGTTAAAGGTTTGAAAGTGGGTATAGCTCTTGCCATCTCAGGTTCTTTCCAATATATATCTTCCGCTGGATTCGATTCAATTGCTCTTCCTTTTGGAAGTCGAAAACCTTCTGTTGAGACCGGTTCATCTAGTCTTACTTTCTTTTTTTCTTGAACCATTTTTTTTTCGTAAGCATCAATGATTGAAACACAATCAAATGTTGTAGGGGGATGAACAAAATAAGGAGGCTGATGAATGCCTAACTGAAGTCGAACAGCTTCACCACAGTGCATACATGTAACCTCTTCGCGAATACTAGCAGTGTATAGGGTTTGCCATTCACTTCGTTCGTGCTTTGGTAAATAGATGATTTTTTCTCGATGAATCGCTGTTTGCACGTTTGTTCCTCCGTTCACACGCTCGAAAATTATCAAATTCTATCGTATCAGATTTTCTTAAATATGATGAGATTTTTTTGATAAATAAATAAAATGTCGTGTGAAAAAGAGGGGATTGAAAAGCTATTAAAGAAATTAGAGGTGTTTACTATGAAATCATTTATCACATTAGGGATTATTATTACAATAAGTGCACTTGTCGTGTTTGTTTACGGATTTATAAAAGGTGAATTTTTGTTCGGTCCATTTATCGCAACGGTAATCGGAATTAATTTTATTTTTATTGCCTTTGCTCGTCTAAAACAGGAAAGGGAGGAAGCAACTTGACCTATCAACCGATTACAGAACAGTGTGGCTATTTTTCTGGGGCGGTGAATATCGGTTATATTCATCAAGGAAAATCAGGAATCTTAATTGATAGCGGAATTGACCAAGCTGCGGCCAAGAAGGTTTATCAATTTTTAGTGAAGCACGAATTGCCGTTAACTTCATTGTTTATAACACATGCTCATGCTGATCACTTTGGTGGTGCAGCTTACTTGCAAAATCAAATCCCGCAGCTTAAAACGTACGCTCCTCCATTTGAGGAAGCTATCATGAAATATCCAAAGCTTGAACCAATCTACTTATTTCAAGGAAATGAACCTTTAGATGAATTACGTACGAAATTTTTAGAAGGTCGCTCCATTGAGGTAAATGAAATCCTGACAGAAGGTAGACAAGAAATTGATTCAATTGAGGTTATCTTGCATTCATTTCCAGGTCATAGTCATGAGCAATATGGTCTTGAGTGGGAAGGGATTTTATTTGCTTCAGATAGCTATTTCTCAATAGAGACGGTAAAAAAACATAGTATTCCGTTTCAAGTTGACGCTACTCAGACGAAAAAAACGCTAGAAAAATTACTAAGTATGAAGCTTAAGGGGGCAGTTCCCGGACATGGGCATTACGAAGAGAGGTTTCAGACGACTGTACAGTTTCAACTTCAACATCATGAGCAACTGATTCAAGAGTTAATGGTCTGTTTAAAACGGTTTGGTTATAAGGTACCAGTTGAGACCCTCATTAAGGTTATTTGTGATGAACGGGGAATTCGTACGAAAAATCTAGGATCCTATCTATTATACCGAACAGCTATAATGGCCTTTGTCAAACAACTAGTGGATGAACAGAAGGCAAGTTTAATAGTAGATAATAATCAAATGTTCATTGTAGGATTATGAAGGAAAAGAGGGCACTGAAAAAGGGAAACCCACCCATTTTCAGTGCCATCACGATGTGAATTTTGTGGCCGTCATGAAGTAGAGAATAAAGGAAGTGTGCACCTTAGCGATTCATTTAAACTACTAGAGGGTTTACGCCAGGATGCAAGATTAACTCCTTTATTAAATGAATTCGCAAGCAACCGGCGCAAACGATGGTTCAAACAAAGAAATCAAAGGAGGAGGAAAGCCATCAAGATGATTTTTCTCTAAAACGAATGACTGTGTCCTTGTTGTTTGATGTTTTTTCGTCATTGTTTTGAATGATGGTTGAAGTGCAATGTGGGCATCTTGTTGCTTTATAAGCGATGCTTTTAAAACAATATGGACATGTCTTCGTTTTCATTTCAATTAAAGGATCTTCTCCTGGGCTGCGAATTCGATTCATCTGTCTCACAAATAAAAATAAAACGAAAGCAATAATTAAAAAATGAACGAGATGGTTGAGGAACATTCCGTAATTAATCATCGGAATGCCTGCTTGTTCAGCATCAGAGAATGTCTCGAACTTCCGATTGGATAGATTTAAATATAAGTTTGAAAAATCAACTTGGCCAAACATCAAACCAAAGGGAGGCATGAGAATATCATCAACTAGCGACTCGACAATTTTGGCAAACGTTGTGCCAATAATTACACCAATACTCATATCAATCACATTACCACGGACCGCAAATGTTTTAAACTCCTCAAGTATTTTCAAAAGAACACCCGCTTATTCATAATATCTATACAAGCCTATGCGTAAACAATTAGTTTATATGAATAAAAAAACCTGAGTGATCATTCACTCAGGTTAGAACTGGGCTAGCTGGATTCGAACCAACGCATGACGGAGTCAAAGTCCGTTGCCTTACCGCTTGGCTATAGCCCATCGATAATAAACTTATAATAACCAAGTTCATGGATATTATTCAAATGATTTAGGATTTTTAATAGGGAGTCTGAATAAATGAATGTGATTCAGACTCAAGACAAGACTGGGCTAGCTGGATTCGAACCAACGCATAACGGAGTCAAAGTCCGTTGCCTTACCGCTTGGCTATAGCCCATCGCGCTACACACATTACTATAACCGCTTGAGTTATTTTTATTCAAATAAATTTGAAAGGAATTCGAAATGAAACTGTCGAATTATTTATTTAACACGATTAAAGGGGGATAGGAATTTGTACGAAATTGAATCAAAAAGTAAAAGTATGATTGCAGATGCTATCGGACATGGTGCAACTGATGTTCATTTTATTCCGGATGAAAGTGGTTATTTTATTCAGTATCGGATAATGGGAAACACAAGTCATCAGGAGAAGCTTGATTCTTATATTGCAGAAAGGCTAGTCAGTCATTTTAAGTATCAATCCGGAATGGATATAAGCGAACGAAGAAAGCCCCAAAGCACTTCGATGAAAATCGATCTCAATAATGTTCGTTATGACCTTCGAATCTCAACACTTCCTACTCGCCTGATGGAAAGTTTAGCTATTCGCATAATACCTCAAAATCAGTATAATTCTCTTGAAGAGCTCCCTTTATTTATGAAACACCTTCACCAATTAGAGACGAGTACCCAATTAACGCAAGGCCTTTGTCTTATTACAGGACCAACCGGATCGGGGAAAACGACAACCCTATACGCCATGTTAGAAAAAATCCTTGAGGAAAAAAATCGAACGATTATTACGATTGAAGATCCAATTGAACGTACAATTGAAAGAACCATTCAAGTAGAAATAAATCATAAAGCTGGGCTTACTTTTGCAAATTGTTTACGTGCAGCTCTGAGACATGATCCAGATGTCATTATGGTTGGTGAAATAAGGGATGAAGAAACAGCTGCTCTTGCCATCCGAGCTTCGCTAACAGGACATCTTGTACTTGCAACCCTACATTCTAAAAATTGCTATCAAGCGGTTTTAAGAATGCTGGATTATGGTGTTTCAAAATTTGATTTAAACGAAGCGTGCCAAATGATAGTTTCTCAAAGACTTGTACACACACCTAGATATTACGAAATGGATATTATAAAACGTAATCGTTCAGCACTATTTGAGTGGTTAGTAGGCGAACAATTAAGCCGAGCTATTTTAACAAGTGAGCGTATTAAATATCGAACTCTTTTTGATGAAGCGAGAAAAGCTTGGTGTCTAGGATTTATTACAACAGATTCTCTAAAGGAGTTTGAATAATGAACGTGATTAAGTTTATAAAAAAAGATACGAATCTTGAAAGGTATTTAGGTACATTTGGTCAATTACTTGAGCAAGGCTATACGATGGATTCAGCTCTCGATTTTATTAAACTCCATGTAGATGTTCCTATTAATGAAAAGTTAAGCATCGTTCAGTCAGAATTAAGAAATGGAAAAGGGGTTCATGAAGCTTTTTCTTATACAAACATCTCAAATGATATATTATCGTTTCTTTATTTTTATGAACAACGTGGTGAAGTAGCATTGGGATTTGTCCACGCGGGGTATCTCTACGAAAAAAAGGAAATGACGAAAAAAGAAATTCGAAAAGTACTTCGTTATCCCATTGTATTAACTTGGTTTTGTGTCATGTTGTTAATTTTATTGCATCAATTTATTGTTCCACATTTTAATGCCCTCTTCGATACACTCAAAACTTCTCCTCCTTTCTTAACAAATTTCGTTTTCAGTTTTCTGTATTACTTACCTTATCTCTCAATTAGTATTTTCGTTCTATTCATTCTTTGCGCTTTTTACTATTTACTAGTTATTAAACAGTGGGAAACGAAACGAAAAATCAACATTCTTTTAGGAATTCCAATATGTAAAAAGTTAACGAGACAAGTTCTTACTTATTATTTTTCATTACAGTTTGGTCGATTACTTGGTGCTGGAATGTCTTTACAATATGCGTTATCTATTTTTGAACAACAAGAATACTTAAGCTTCTTTCAATTGGAGGCAACCCGTCTAAAAAAAGAACTTATTGAGGGTGAGTCTTTGCATCAAGTTGTGAATGAAGGGAACTATTTTCTTAAGCAGCTTGTATTTGTGATAGAGAATGGTGAACGAACTGGAAATTTGGGAGGGGATTTGCAATACTATAGTGAAATGTTATTTACAGAGGTGGAGGAGTCCATTCAAAAGATGATTACTTTGTTTCAGCCACTTTTTTTTCTTTTAATGGGTGTAGCTATATTTATTTTGTTTTTGACTGTGATGCTCCCGATGTTTCAGATGATAGGATCTTTACATTAAAATTAATGAAGAATCGTTCAAAACGTATATTATCCTTAATCCTTAATGTTTTGAACGATTTTTTTATAAGGTAAAACAATCCAATAATTTTTTTTGTAAAAAGGCTTGCGTTAAATAAAAAGAGTATGTTATATTATTAAACGTCGCCGCTGAGCGACAACGAGTTCTTTGAAAACTGAACAAAAGCCAAGCGAAAAGAGATACAGTTTAAATGTTCTTTTCATTTAAACCAATCTCGTCAATTTATTATTTATTCGAGCTAATCAGCTCACCATTTTTATGGAGAGTTTGATCCTGGCTCAGGACGAACGCTGGCGGCGTGCCTAATACATGCAAGTCGAGCGGACTGAAGGGAGCTTGCTCCTGGAAGTTAGCGGCGGACGGGTGAGTAACACGTGGGCAACCTGCCCTGTAGATCGGGATAACATCGAGAAATCGGTGCTAATACCGGATAATTTCTAAGGTCTCATGACGTTAGGATAAAAGATGGCTTCGGCTATCACTACAGGATGGGCCCGCGGCGCATTAGCTAGTTGGTAAGGTAACGGCTTACCAAGGCGACGATGCGTAGCCGACCTGAGAGGGTGATCGGCCACACTGGGACTGAGACACGGCCCAGACTCCTACGGGAGGCAGCAGTAGGGAATCTTCCGCAATGGACGAAAGTCTGACGGAGCAACGCCGCGTGAGTGATGAAGGATTTCGGTTCGTAAAACTCTGTTGTTAGGGAAGAACACGTGCCGTTCGAATAGGGCGGCACCTTGACGGTACCTAACCAGAAAGCCACGGCTAACTACGTGCCAGCAGCCGCGGTAATACGTAGGTGGCAAGCGTTGTCCGGAATTATTGGGCGTAAAGCGCGCGCAGGCGGTCTTTTAAGTCTGATGTGAAAGCCCCCGGCTCAACCGGGGAGGGTCATTGGAAACTGGGAGACTTGAGTGCAGAAGAGGAGAGTGGAATTCCACGTGTAGCGGTGAAATGCGTAGATATGTGGAGGAACACCAGTGGCGAAGGCGACTCTCTGGTCTGTAACTGACGCTGAGGCGCGAAAGCGTGGGGAGCAAACAGGATTAGATACCCTGGTAGTCCACGCCGTAAACGATGAGTGCTAGGTGTTAGGGGTTTCGATGCCCTTAGTGCCGACGTTAACACATTAAGCACTCCGCCTGGGGAGTACGGCCGCAAGGCTGAAACTCAAAGGAATTGACGGGGGCCCGCACAAGCAGTGGAGCATGTGGTTTAATTCGAAGCAACGCGAAGAACCTTACCAGGTCTTGACATCCTTATGCCCTCCCTAGAGATAGGGATTTCCCTTCGGGGACATAAGTGACAGGTGGTGCATGGTTGTCGTCAGCTCGTGTCGTGAGATGTTGGGTTAAGTCCCGCAACGAGCGCAACCCTTGATCTTAGTTGCCAGCATTTAGTTGGGCACTCTAAGGTGACTGCCGGTGACAAACCGGAGGAAGGTGGGGATGACGTCAAATCATCATGCCCCTTATGACCTGGGCTACACACGTGCTACAATGGATGGTACAAAGGGTAGCGAAGCCGCGAGGTGGAGCCAATCCCATAAAGCCATTCTCAGTTCGGATTGTAGGCTGCAACTCGCCTACATGAAGCCGGAATTGCTAGTAATCGCGGATCAGCATGCCGCGGTGAATACGTTCCCGGGCCTTGTACACACCGCCCGTCACACCACGAGAGTTTGTAACACCCGAAGTCGGTGGGGTAACCTTTTGGAGCCAGCCGCCTAAGGTGGGACAGATGATTGGGGTGAAGTCGTAACAAGGTAGCCGTATCGGAAGGTGCGGCTGGATCACCTCCTTTCTATGGAGTTTAACTCTAGTCGACAGACAACTTCGGTTGTTTGACGCTTGTGCTATTTGTTCAGTTTTGAGAGAACTCAAAACTCTCAATTATAATAAATGCTTTTGCTCCTGCGTCTACGAGCTATGCTACGAAGCATGATTCCTCGTCGCAAGGCAGCGTGAAGCATCACTGAGAAGTGTTACATGATGTAATTGAAATCAGTAGCCTTGTTCAGTTTTGAGAGAACTCAAAACTCTCAATATTAATTGGAAGGATTTACTCCTTTCAATAATTTGTGTCTACTGTTATAGTAAATAACCTAGCCGTAAATATGGTTCTTTGAAAACTAGATAATGAATGTAAACAATGTTTTGTTCACCGGAGTCTTAACTGACTTTGTTTGAACGAGCATGTCAAGAATTCAAAAACGACTTTTTTAAATAAGACGTTTTTGGCAAAGAGAACCGAGAAGTTCGAGGAAACAAGTGGCTGAGGAATGGAGCGTATTTCATACGTGACATGACCGAAGAACATGCAGTTGACGAAGAAATTCGAAGGTTATCTGAAGCCAAAAGTAATTGCAAAGAGAACCGAGTAAATCGAGGAAGCAAGTGTTCGAGGAATGGAGCGTACATCCG
>NZ_MVJM01000012.1 GCF_002156385.1 Halalkalibacter urbisdiaboli | reverse complement strand
AGCCGCCTAAGGTGGGACAGATGATTGGGGTGAAGTCGTAACAAGGTAGCCGTATCGGAAGGTGCGGCTGGATCACCTCCTTTCTATGGAGTTTAACTCTAGTCGATATATGGTTTCGACCATATAACGCTTGTGCTTTGGTTCAGTTTTGAGAGAATTCAATCTAAAATTGAAAATCTCTTGTTCTATAAAAAATGGTGGGGGCCTGTAGCTCAGCTGGTTAGAGCGCACGCCTGATAAGCGTGAGGTCGGTGGTTCGAGTCCACTCAGGCCCACCAGTATATCATTTTCGGTAAGCTAGGAATTGAGCTTATCTATTATGTACGAGAACGATGGGGCCTTAGCTCAGCTGGGAGAGCGCCTGCCTTGCACGCAGGAGGTCAGCGGTTCGATCCCGCTAGGCTCCACCAATTAGATTAAATGGTTCTTTGAAAACTAGATAATGAATGTAAACAATGTTTTGTTCACCGGAGTCTTAACTGACTTTGTTTGAACGAGCATGTCAAGAATTCAAAA
>NZ_MVJM01000011.1 GCF_002156385.1 Halalkalibacter urbisdiaboli | reverse complement strand
TTAAGCAGAAAGGCGCTGAAGAGCCTGGTCCGGAGGAGCAGCGTCTTCATTGATTAAGCCGATGGAGTCATCGTGAGTAAACATCGAAGAAAAACAACATGCCCCCCCTGTGAGACGAGACGGTTCTCTTCGTACCCCTTCATGACTGAACTATGAAACGAAACGGCATGCATCACATCCCCGTAGAAGAGAATCGTTGAGCCAGGACGTTGCCAGGCAGATAAAGCATAACCCAAAGGGTTATGCTTTTTTATTTATATAAGGGTTACGCACGTAAGCGCTGAAGAGTCTGGTCAGAGTATCGTCTTGACTAAGCCTGATGAAAGCACCACGTGCCCTTGTGAGACGGTAAGTAGATAAGGTATGGCCACCATACTCTAATGTGTAGAAGAACCGGTTTAGAGGCATTATCTTCATCAGTACTGGGTCGATACTCGCAGAGACATCTAAAAAGACATATTCATACTCGAAAATTAAAAAATGATGAGAAAGCAAGACTGATAAGGGCTCATGCATTATAGAACTTGTAATTAGTAAGATACTTTCTCAACAAAATATCCCACTCAAAGAAAATACCGTCTTTATTTGACATGAGATGGGAGTAAAGAAACAGACTTACTTGAAAATTAAGGTCTGTTTCTTTATGTTTTAGGACGAAGAAAGTAAAAAAGATAGTATGGGATTTTCTCTTGGGCAACCTCTAGGAATCGTAAAATAAACGGTAAGTCTGTTCCGTCGATTGTGTGAATTAGTTCCCCCCACCATTCCGTTTCATACCGACAAATCATGCTTAAATTATATAATAATAAATAGTGAACGGTGAGTTCAGGTATTAGGCGATAATCATCTCGTTTTTTTAATAAAAAAGCATTTTTATTTACGTCAAATAAAAAAGGTGGGGAAAAAAATGTAGATGGTTTATTTTTAAAAGAAATAACCAAATCAGATTTTTGTTCTTTTACAGCTAAAGCTAATTGAGTTGGTATTGAGTTCGTTATATATTGATTAAGAAATTGCTCAAAACGATTTGGTGTCATATGATAGCTATCAAGTAATTGAGATGAGAATAAAAAAGATGAAGCCTCTTGCTTTCCTTTTACAGAGATCGTTTCGTGCTGAAGGAGACTAAACATTTCATGCATCTCTGGGATTTGTTTTAATAAACTATCCATTCGATATTTTTCACCATCAAAATGTTTCATGTGAAACATTTTGTCTAAAAAGTGAGAATAAAGACCGTTTTTCTGTATTTTTACTTCGTCCTCAAGAAAACGGTAACTTGTTTTTTTTCTTTTTCTAGTTGTGACCCCATGTGCTAAAACTTGTGAGGATTCAGGGTAACTAGGGTCTCTCGTTAAAATACAAGCCTTCATAAATTGAACGGTCCCATAAAAAAGGAGCATAGGACGCAATTCAATAGGAGCTGTTGTTGCTTGTTCAAAGTAAAGCTGACCATGGTGTAGGTGGTAAATAAACGAGTAGCAATTTTGATATCCTTTTGCATTTGGTTGCTTTATGTTATATGCTTCATAACAGTTAGTTAAATAAGAACGAGTATATGAAGCGGAATAGAAAGGGATTAGTGGTTTTAAAAAAGCTTGGTTCATAAAAAATCACCTTTTGTCTATAAATTCGGAAAAGTCGGACTTAATGTCTGTTCTTGACAGTAGTTTACCCAATTGTTAAGCTACTAATAATATTTTTACGAAATGAGCATTTGGAGAGGATGAATGTTTATGTGGGAGAATAAGTTTGAGAAGGAAGGCCTCACATTTGATGATGTATTGTTAGTTCCAGCAAAGTCTGAAGTATTGCCACGTGATGTATCTGTTAAAACGAAGCTTTCTGACAAATTACAGTTGAACATTCCGATTATTAGTGCAGGGATGGATACTGTAACTGAGGCGAAAATGGCAATTGCCATCGCTCGAGAAGGCGGTTTAGGTATTATTCACAAAAACATGTCAATTGAAGAACAAGCCGAGCATGTTGATCGTGTTAAACGTTCTGAGAGTGGTGTTATTACAAATCCTTTTTATTTGACACCAGATCGCCAAGTATTCGATGCA
The DNA here is from genome assembly GCF_002156385.1 of Halalkalibacter urbisdiaboli. Taxonomy (GTDB): domain Bacteria; phylum Bacillota; class Bacilli; order Bacillales; family Bacillaceae_D; genus Halalkalibacter_A; species Halalkalibacter_A urbisdiaboli. Next base: position 13,274 of record NZ_MVJM01000011.1, on the reverse strand, counting down.
GAGCATTTAATGGGTAAGTACCGTATTTCAGGGGTGCCAATTGTTGATGAGGAACAAAAGCTTGTTGGTATTTTAACAAACCGTGATTTACGCTTTATTGAAGATTACTCCATTAGAATTGATGAGGTAATGACGAAAGAAAATCTTGTTACAGCTCCTGTGGGAACTACTTTACAAGAAGCAGAGAAGATTCTCCAAAAGTATAAAATTGAAAAACTCCCACTTGTTGATGACAATGGAATATTAAAAGGGTTAATTACGATTAAGGATATTGAAAAAGTAATTGAATTTCCGAATTCAGCAAAGGATTCACAAGGAAGATTAGTTGTTGGTGCAGCTATTGGAGTTTCAGCTGATGCAGATATTCGAATTGCAGCCCTAGTTGAAGCTGGGGTTGATGCGATTGTTATTGATACCGCTCACGGACATTCTAAGGGCGTATTAGATAAAGTACGAGCAGTTCGTGATAAATATCCTGACTTAACAATTATTGCAGGAAATGTCGCTACAGCAGAGGCAACTCGTGATTTAATTGAAGCAGGAGTAAGTGTTGTTAAAGTAGGAATTGGTCCTGGTTCCATTTGTACGACTCGAATTGTTGCTGGAATTGGTGTCCCACAAGTTACAGCTGTATATGATTGTGCGTCTGAAGCTCGTAAATACGGTGTACCGATTATTGCTGACGGTGGAATTAAATATTCTGGTGATATTGTAAAGGCTCTTGCAGCTGGTGGACATGCAGTTATGCTTGGAAGCTTACTTGCAGGTGTAAGCGAGAGTCCTGGTGAACGCGAAATTTACCAAGGAAGACAGTTTAAAGTTTATAGAGGTATGGGCTCATTAGGTGCAATGGAAAAAGGAAGTAAGGATCGTTATTTCCAAGAGAATGCTCAAAAACTTGTCCCTGAAGGTATTGAAGGAAGAATCCCTTATAAAGGACCATTAAACGATACGATTCATCAATTAGTTGGAGGTATCCGTGCTGGAATGGGGTACTGTGGTACTGCAACACTAGAGGAATTACGTAACAACGGTAAATTTATCCGTATTACCGGAGCTGGGCTTAGAGAGAGCCATCCACATGATGTTCAAATCACAAAAGAAGCGCCAAATTACTCACTTTAATGAATGTAATTGGAAAATAGATAGAGTCTTCTCTATCTATTTTTTTGTACCTTCTTATGATAAAATAACCTCTGTGTGAAAAGTAGTGGAGGTGGAGAGGTGAAACAACCAATTATGAAAAAATGGTTTGTAGCAATGCTTGCGGTTGTCATGATGTTTACGTTAATTATTCAACCGAAACCAGTAGAGGCTGCCCTAGACTTAAAAGCAGAATCAGCCATTCTTGTTGATGCAGCAACGGGGAAAATATTGTATCAAAAAAACATAGATGCAATTTTACCAACGGCTAGTATGACAAAAATGATGAGTGAGTATTTAATACTCGAAGCGATTTCTCAAGGGAAGATTAAGTGGGATCAACAAGTTCCAATTAGTGATTTTGTTCGATCACTATCATTGAAAATTGATTTATCAAACGTTCCTTTAAGACAGGATGCAACATATACAGTGAAACAGCTTTATGAGTCGGTTGCTATTTACTCAGCAAATGCATCGACAATTGCACTTGCTGAACTAATTGCTGGCTCAGAAACAGCCTTTGTAAAAATGATGAATGATAAGGGCGCTGAGCTAGGTTTAGAGGATTATGAATTTGTTAATTCAACGGGTTTAAATAATAGTGATTTACAAGGAAATCATCCAGAAGGAACGGGTGAAATCGCTGAGAACATGATGTCAGCAAGAGCAACAGCTAAGCTTGCTTACTCACTTTTAAGAGATTATCCAGAGGTTCTTGAAACTGCAAGTATTTCTAAAAAAGATTTCCAAGCTGGGACTGAAGAAGTCATTCCTATGGAAAACTGGAACTGGATGCTTAAAGATATCCGTCCTCAGCACGATTATGAAGGAATTGATGGGTTAAAAACAGGCTATACTGCGGAAGCTGGTAACTGTTTTACCGGAACCGCAGAGCGAAACGGTATGAGGTTAATTTCTGTAGTCATGCGGACAGGTTCTCGAGATGATCGCTTTAATGAAACGAGAAAGCTACTAGATTATGGCTTTAATAGTTTCTCACACCAAGAACTTGTAGATGCAGGATTTTCTCCTGAAGGAGAAAATACAATTCCCGTTGTTGCTGGTAAAGAAAAAGAAGTAACGATTTCTAGTTCTGAACCACTTTCAGCTGTGATAAAAAATGGCGAGGAAGAGGCTTATAAGCCTGCATTGGCATTAAATCCTGATGTTCTTAATGGACAAGGGGAATTAGTGGCACCAATTGAAGCAGGTCAAGCTGTTGGTACATTAACTCTTTCGTATAGTGGTGAGGGAACAGAAGAATATTTATATGCTAATCAACGAACAGAAGTACCTGTTGTAACAGAATCTGCAATAGAAAAAGCCGGATGGTTTACAATGACTATGCGTGCAATTGGCGGGTTCTTCTCAGGTATCTGGTCAAGTGTTGTCGGCTTGTTCGGCAGTTAAGTTAATAAAATGATCATAAAATTGGAGCTGCATTTTGCGTAGCTCCAATTTCGTGCTAAAATAGATAACAGAAAATTTACCGAAACTTGTCTAATTGGGTTATACTAGTGAAGGATATAAATCAATCATGTAAGGAACGGTATAGGAGGAATTACATATGAGTCAAACAGGAACGGACAGAGTAAAACGTGGAATGGCAGAAATGCAAAAGGGTGGCGTCATTATGGACGTTATCAATGCCGAACAAGCAAAAATTGCTGAAGCTGCTGGTGCAGTAGCCGTAATGGCATTAGAGCGTGTACCTGCTGATATTCGTGCAGCTGGTGGAGTAGCGCGTATGGCTGACCCAACGATTGTTGAAGAAGTTTTAAATGCAGTTTCGATTCCAGTAATGGCAAAAGCACGTATTGGACATATCGTTGAAGCGCGTATTCTAGAAGCGATGGGCGTTGATTACATTGATGAAAGTGAAGTTTTAACTCCAGCAGATGAAGTTTATCACTTATATAAGCGCGATTTTACAGTACCTTTTGTTTGTGGAGCACGTGACTTAGGAGAAGCTTCCCGCCGTATTGGTGAAGGTGCATCGATGATCCGTACAAAAGGTGAGCCTGGAACAGGAAATATTGTTGAAGCTGTGCGTCATATGCGTATGATGCAAGCACAAATTAAAAAGGTAGCTTCTATGTCAACAGACGAGTTAATGACAGAAGCGAAAAACTTAGGAGCTCCTTATGAAATTCTTTTAGAAATTAAAGAAACAGGAAAGCTTCCAGTTGTAAACTTTGCAGCGGGTGGAATTGCAACACCAGCAGATGCTGCTTTAATGATGCAGCTTGGCTGCGATGGTGTATTCGTAGGATCTGGTATCTTCAAATCAGATAACCCTGAAAAGTTTGCTCGTGCAATTGTTGAGGCAACGACTCATTATGAGGATTATGCTCTTATTGCTGAACTTTCAAAAGGACTAGGAACAGCAATGAAGGGAATTGAAATCTCTACATTACAACCAACAGAACGTATGCAGGAGCGCGGTTGGTAATCTGGATATAGGGAAGGAAAGGGACTAATATGGTGAAAATAGGTGTACTAGCGCTACAAGGTGCTGTACGTGAGCATGTGAAATGCTTACAAGCTCCCCATATTGATGTCGTGATTGTGAAAAAGGTTGAACAGCTTTCGGAATTAGATGGCCTTGTTCTTCCTGGTGGAGAAAGTACCACAATGCGTCGATTAATTGATAAATATGAATTCTTTGAACCACTTAAAGCTTTTGCTGCTGAAGGTAAGCCGATTTTCGGAACGTGTGCTGGGCTAATTTTAATGGCAACAGAAATCATTGGCCAGGACGAAGGGCATCTTGCTTTAATTGATATGAAGGTGCAACGTAATGCCTTTGGAAGGCAACGTGAAAGCTTTGAAACGGATTTACTCGTAACCGGGATTGATAATGATGTAAGAGCAGTATTTATTCGAGCGCCGTTAATTGTTGAAGTTGGGGAGAATGTAGAAGTCCTTTCTAAATACGGTGATGAAATTGTTGCAGCTAGACAAGGACGTTTCTTAGCTTGCTCTTTTCACCCAGAATTAACGGATGATCATCGTTTCCATCAATACTTCGCAAAGATAGTTGAAGAGGCAAAACAAGAACGATTAACATCTGCATAAGGAAAAACATGCTGATAGGGAATAGTAAGAAGCAAAGCTTGTTCAGAGAGCCAATGGTTGGTGCGAATTGGTGAAGTGAGTTTCTGAATCCACCCTTGAATGGGAGGCTGAAAATAGTAGGTCTCTCCGGTTAATAACCGTTATCTGTTTGAGGTGGTTCTTACAAGAACAACAAGGGTGGTAACGCGGGTGCTCTCGTCCCTTCTTCTACGGAAGGGGTGAGGGCTTTTTTCTTTATCTTAAAGTTTGGTAAAATAGCAAAGAGATTAGTGAGGAGGCAAAACCATGTTAGATGTAAAGCGATTGCGTAGTAATTTTGCTGAAATTAAAGAAAAGTTAGCGACTAGAGGAGAAGATATTTCAGGTCTTGATCGTTTTGAACAATTAGATGAAACTCGACGCAAGATCATTGTTGAGGTAGAAGAGTTAAAAAGTAAACGTAATCAAGTTTCTCAAGATGTGGCCCAGCTTAAACGTGAGAAAAAGGATGCCGACCATCTTATTAAAGAAATGCGTGATGTATCTGAGCGAATTAAGCAATTAGATGAAGAGCTACGTACAATTGAAACGGAATTTGATGATTTGTTATTAACGATCCCGAATGTACCTCATGAAAGTGTACCAGTTGGCGAAACAGAGGATGATAATGTTGAAGTTAGAAACTGGGGTGAAGTTCGCTCATTTGGATTTGAACCAAAGCCTCATTGGGATGTCGCAACTGATTTAGGAATACTAGATTTTGAGCGTGCGTCTAAAGTAACTGGAAGCCGTTTTGTTTTTTATAAAGGGTTAGGTGCTCGCTTAGAACGTGCGTTAATGAACTTTATGATGGATTTGCATCAAGATCAACATGGGTATGAGGAAATTCTACCACCATATATGGTAAACCGTCTTAGCATGACAGGGACAGGGCAACTTCCTAAATTTGAAGAAGATGCTTTTAAAATTCGTGAAGAAGACTATTTCCTTATCCCAACGGCTGAAGTTCCGGTTACGAACCTTCATCGTGATGAAATATTGAATGTGGAGCAGCTCCCAATTGGTTATACCGCTTTTAGTGCTTGTTTCCGTTCTGAAGCGGGATCGGCTGGCCGTGATACACGTGGGTTAATTCGTCAGCACCAATTTAATAAGGTTGAACTTGTTCGTTTTGTGAAGCCAGAGGATTCTTATGACCAATTAGAGTTATTAACAGGTCATGCAGAAAAGGTATTACAGCTTCTGAAGCTCCCGTATCGTGTCATGAGCATGTGTACCGCTGATTTAGGATTTACAGCAGCAAAAAAGTACGATATTGAAGTGTGGATACCAAGTTATGATACGTACCGTGAAATCTCTTCTTGTAGTAATTTTGAGGATTTCCAAGCACGTCGAGCAAACATAAAATTCCGTCGTGATGCTAAAGCGAAAGCTGAATTTGTCCATACTCTTAACGGTTCAGGCTTGGCAATCGGTAGAACAGTTGCAGCGATATTGGAAAATTATCAGCAAGAAGATGGTTCTGTTGAAATACCAGAAGTACTTAGACCGTATATGGGCAATCTCGAGTCCATTTCTAAGTAAGAAAAGTGGGATGAGGGCATTGAAAAAGGGAAAAGCACCCTTTTTCAGTGCCCTCTGATTTTTACCTTTCCAGTGGTCTTTTAGAAATGAGCTACGTGTTTTTCAGAGTTCATTCTTTTGGTATACACTCCTTATTTAATATTTAATAAAAAAAAGACTTGCAGCTTGTCCAATAGTTTGATAAGATATTCTTTGTCAGCAAGTTATTCGGAGGAATACCCAAGTCCGGCTGAAGGGATCGGTCTTGAAAACCGACAGGCGGGTTAAACCGCGCGGGGGTTCGAATCCCTCTTCCTCCGCCATATTACATATTACACTACCTGAAAAGGTAGTGTTTTTTTATAGGCATTACAGCGCCGGCCGCCGACTGTAAGGAGGCTCGTATTTATAAATGACATAATGGTAATACCTTAAAAGGAGGTTACACCAATAGAAGGGGGGAGATGCTGTGGAGCATGAGGATTGGATGAGAGTTGCATTAAAGGAAGCGGACAAGGCAGAAGCAATTGGTGAAGTTCCGATTGGAGCGATTATCGTTAAAGGTGGTAAGCTGATTGCAGCTGCTCATAATCGGAGAGAAACGGATCAACAGGCGTTAGCTCATGCAGAATTACTTGTCATTAAAGAAGCATGTCAAAAACTAGGCACTTGGAGATTAACTGAATGTGTTCTATATGTTACACTCGAGCCTTGTCCAATGTGTGCAGGTGCCATTGTCCAATCTCGAATTGAACATGTTGTTTTTGGTGCAACTGACCCAAAGGCGGGGTGTGCAGGTACATTAATGAATCTTCTTAAAGAGCCTCGGTTTAATCATGAGAGTGAGGTTACGTCTGGTTGTTTAGGAGAAGAGTGTGGGGCGCGGCTAACCCACTTTTTCCGCCAGCTAAGAGATAAAAAACGTGCAAAAAAACTAGATAATTGCTGAATTTCCTTTTCTTCCTGATTCTTACGGTTGTAATTTTTATTTAAATGAACTATACTAAGAAATGCGTCCAATTAGACGCCTAACAATGTTATACAATTTGCCGTGCTAGGTGGGGAGGTAGCGGTGCCCTGTACTCGCAATCCGCTATAGCGGGACTGAATTCCTTTCTGAGGTTTTGTCATCGTGAGGTCTGCCCTAGGCAAGTGGTGTTGACGCTTGGGTTCTACGCAACGGAAACCCATGAACCCTGTCAGGTCCGGAAGGAAGCAGCAGTAAGTGGACCCTTTCGTGTGCCGTAGAGTCGCCTGGGCTGAGCTAACTACCTAGGTAACGCTTGGGATGACCTTATCAAAGAAAGGTGCACGGTATTTAATTTTATAATATAAAACAATCACTTAAAAAGTGGTTGTTTTTTTATATAGTCGGAGCTCATTTGTCATATCCCTATGAAAACAACTGTAAAATCGTTATAATAAAAAAAGAGCTCTGTTTATGAAAGAGGTGGTGGGATGAGTTATCAGGCTTTGTATCGCGTGTGGCGACCACAATTATTACAAGATGTCGTTGGCCAACAGCATATTACAAAAACACTCCAAAATGCTTTGTTACAAGAGAAGTTTTCCCACGCCTACTTGTTTTCGGGTCCTCGTGGTACTGGGAAGACAAGTGCTGCAAAAATTATTGCAAAAGCAATTAATTGCAAACAGGCTCCTGTGGCAGAACCATGTAATGAATGTGTGGCCTGTAAAGGTATAACCTCAGGTGCGATTGTTGATGTAATGGAAATTGATGCTGCATCGAATAACGGTGTAGATGAAATTCGAGATATTCGTGATAAAGTTAAATTTTCTCCGAATGAGGTTCGTTATAAAGTGTACATTATTGATGAGGTACACATGCTTTCGACCGGTGCCTTTAACGCTTTATTAAAGACATTAGAGGAGCCACCAGGTCATGTCATTTTTATTTTGGCGACAACAGAGCCTCACAAGATTCCATTAACGATTATTTCAAGGTGCCAACGATTTGATTTTAAACGAATCCCAAATGAAGCGATTGTCGATCGAATGAAACGTATATTAGCTCATGACGGAATTGAGGCTGAAGATGATGCCTTAATGATGATTGCGCGTGCAGCTGACGGTGGAATGCGTGATGCTCTAAGTTTACTCGACCAAGCAATTTCATTTGCCGAAGAGCAATTACGTTTACAAGATGTTCTTGAAATAACGGGAGCGGTCTCTCAACATGTTTTAACCGAGATGGTTTTAGCGATAAATAGTGGCGACACTGCTAATGTATTGAAGTTGCTTGACCAAGTCGTTCGTGATGGGAAAGACCCAATGCGTTTTATAGAAGATTTCATTTATTATTTTCGAGACATTCTCTTGTATAGGACTGCACCACAGGCAGAAGCATTGTTAGAACGTGCGAAAGTGACCGATGAATTTAAAGCAATCGTTGAGCAGTTTGAACCTGGGTGGTTATATAGTGCGATTGCTTCTTTAAATGAAAGTCAATCTGAAATGAAATGGTCTGCTCATCCGAAAGTATTATTGGAGTTAGCTCTAATAAAACTTATGAGTCAAAGAGTTGAACCAATAAAGCAGGATAGTAGTGCTTCAAGTGATGTTTTTCAACAGCTAACAGTAAAAGTTCAAGAGCTGGAAAAAGCCCTACAACATGTGAAAGCAAATGGTATTCAAACTACTGAATCCCAGCAACAAGCTTCTACACCACAACGACGTCCTAAGAAACAAATTCCTCAAACAAGAATAGCAACAGCTCAGGTGAAGGAGCTATTAAAAGATGCTAATAAACAAAGCTTGCAGGAGTTTAGTGGTAAATGGGGAGAAGTAATGGAGAGAATTAAAACTCAAAATATTCCTGCTCATGCTTGGCTTAGTGACTGTCGACCTGTTGCAGCATCATCTAAAGGATTACTTCTAGCGTTTCAAAACGAGATGCATCGTGATATGATTGATACAAAGTTCCGAGAATTTTTGGAAGGCACTCTTCAAGGAATTTTCCAACGTCCTATTCAATTTTTTACGTTGCTACATACGCACTGGGAAAAGGTAAAGGAAGAGTATGTGAAAGATCAACAAGGCTCCTCAGATAAAGAAAATGAACCTGATCCAGTTGTAGAAGAAGCAATAAAATTAGTCGGAGAAGACTTAATTGAATTTGTAGATCAATAACTAGGAGGCTTTTAAAATGAAAAACATGGGTAATATGATGAAGCAAATGCAAAAAATGCAAAAGCAAATGATGAAGGCACAGGAAGAGTTAAAGGAGAAAACGGTTGAAGCTACAGCGGGCGGTGGCATGGTAACCGTAATTGCAAGTGGTGATAAGCGGATTCTTGATGTGAAAATAGCTGAGGATGTTGTTGATCCCGATGATATTGAAATGCTACAAGATTTAATCTTAGCAGCAACAAATGAGGCGCTTAAGCTTGTGGATGAGCTTGTTGAGCAAGACATGGGTAAGTTTACTAAAGGGATGAATATTCCTGGTATGTTCTAGGAGGGAACGTGTTGCAGTATCCTGAACCGATAGCGAAATTAATTGATGGGTTTATGAGATTGCCAGGTATTGGGCCTAAGACGGCGAGCCGCCTGGCTTTTTTCGTTTTAGATATGAAAGAAGATGATGTTCTTGATTTTGCAAAGGCACTTGTTAATGCTAAACGTAATTTGACTTATTGCTCCGTTTGCCATAACATCACGGATTCGGATCCTTGTCGTATTTGTGAGGATACCCATCGAGATAAATCAATTGTTTGTGTTGTTCAAGAAGCGAAAGATGTTATTGCAATGGAAAAGATGAAAGAGTACCGTGGAGATTATCACGTTTTACACGGTGCCATTTCACCAATGGATGGGATTGGACCTGAAGATATTAAAATCCCTGAATTGCTAAAACGATTGCAAAGCGATGTCATTCAAGAAGTGATTATTGCGACCAACCCAACGATTGAAGGAGAGGCAACTGCTATGTATATTTCAAGACTAGTCAAGCCGACTGGGATTAAAGTGACGAGAATTGCACATGGATTACCTGTCGGTGGAGATTTAGAATATGCAGATGAAGTGACTCTTTCAAAGGCGATAGAAGGCAGAAGAGAACTATAAGGCAGGGATTAATCATGCTCTTCAGAAGAAAGGGAATCATTCGAAAAAAAGAAAATGAACGATTGCTTGAAAATATTGAAATCATGAAACAGCGGTACAACAATCAAAAGCATGTGATTTATCATAGTGTTGAGCCCTCGGATGAAGTCGTTTTCCGGGCAAAGCTAACAGAGTCTCTTTATACTTTTTTATTAAGAGAAGCGCGCGTTCGTAAAGCAACGAAGAACAAACTATAAGGTTTGTTCTTTTTTTTGTGAAACTGCATATACTGACGGTAAAGACAAGCAGTTATGAGGTGATGAACATCGATCCAATTGTTATTGTTATGCTTTTAGGTGGCTTAATTTTAATGTTACTCATTGTAGGTGCGCCAATTAAGCCAATTAGATTTATAGGAAATATAGGTGTGAAGCTTATAGTAGGATGCTTATTATTATTCTTTGTGAATGCCTTTGGTTCTTTTATTGATTTTCATATTCCAATCAACGGAGTAACCGCAGCAGTTTCAGGTTTACTCGGAATACCAGGAGTAGCTTTGTTAATAGTTGTAAAGTTCTTTATTTTATAAGTAACCCCAGTACGGAACTCGTTATACATAAATAACGAGTTTTTTTTCTGGAAAATGTTTATTTAATACCAAATAATAAACAAATTTCCAAAAATTTATATACAATTACATGGAATTTATTGTATAGTAGCAAGTGAGTTAATCGTCACAAACTATTAGGAGGGATATTTTGAGACAAGTAAAGAAAGTAACCATGGCAACAGCATGTTTAGTAGCACTTACAGGAGTATTTGCAACAAGTGGACAAGCAAACTTTACGACTTTGGAAGAACAACAAAGAAATATACCAATCGAAATTTCATCAAGTCAAACAATTGTAGAAAAAAGTGAACTAATTAAAAGGTTTAAAGAGTTGTTTCCTGGAAAGTTCGATTACTTAAATAACAGTGATTTCTATATGCATAATGGATACAGATATTATGATGATGAAGACGAAACGATTCGTTATTCATTATCATTCCATAAAGAAGTAAAGGGTCAAATGATTAGTGGGGATATTGGTTTTATAGGTGAAGATTTAAAAGTAGAACACTTCTATTACAGCCCAGGGAACGAGGCAGAAGCTTCATTTCCACCTAAGGTAAGCGAAGAAGAGGCACAAAAAATCGCCAAAGAATTTTTAACGAATTTAAACGTTGATGACAATTATCGTCTAGATGATACATACCAAGACTATTATTATGATTCTGATATAAACCGGCCATTAACTGAACCTGTGAGATATAATTTCTCATTTGTAAAAGAAAAAGACGGAGTTGCTATTTCTGACCAAAGAATCCAAGTGACGATTTTAGGGAATGGAGAAGTTACTCAGTTCCATACTCAGCAGCCACCGAAAAAACAAACGTTTGACAAGTTAGATAATATTGTAGAGAAGGCTGAAATCAGCAAAAAGTTCAAAGAAAATCTATCAATCGATCTACAATATCAAGTAGAATATGAGCCTTATTCAGGTGAGGCCTATGCTAACTTAGTATATGTTCCTTTTAATACTATTAGTGGAATTCATGCGGAAAACCAAAAATGGTTGACTTATAATGGCTTTAAAGACGTTTTTCCTAAGCAGACCGATATTAAGATGTTAGCAGATAAACCTGTTGATCTTAGTAACAAAGGTGAATTTACAGTTGAAAAAGCAAGAGAAATTGCAGAGGATATTTTAGCTACAAATTCCAATGATATTAAACTTCGAATTGAGAGCGTGGACTTAAGAGAAGACCATTTAGGTAGAGAGGTTATTAGTGTTCATTATATGTATGAATATCGTAATGGTGGCTATGGTACAACTCTTGAGTTCAATAAAGAAACTGGTGATATGATTAATTACCATAATATTTTACGTAGTGTAATGAATGATTTAGAAGGTAACAAGAATATTGCAAACAATTACAGTTATCAACAAGCTCTTACAAAAGCGACTGAATATGTGAAGAAATATGTGCCTTCTTATCTGCATTACTATTCAATGCCTGTAAATGAACAAGCATACTATAATAATTATAATGGAGAATATCAATTTACTTTCCCAAGAGTGAAAGACGGAATTATCGTCATGGGTGACCAAATCTCAGTAGGAGTATCGGCTGAAGATGGTTCCTTTACTTCAATTAATGTAAATCATTTTGAGTTAGATACATGGCCTTCTGTAGATGATGTATTAAGTGAGGAAGATGCACTTGAGATGTTTTCGACTAATTTAGATACTTCATTGCGATATGAAAGAGGTATCCAGAATGAAGACGAACATCATTACTTTAGTATTTATTTACCGGTATTCAACGAGAAAGAAATGAATTTCTTAAATGCAATTACAGGTGAATGGAGAAGTGAACAGGAAAAAGAAGAACCCATTTTTCTTTCTCATCCTTGGGCTGAAAAAGAAATTAACTATTTATTAAACTCAAAAATTTTAAAAGTCGATGATATCACGACGTTCGATGCTAATGAAAAGATCTCTAAAGGAAAAGCTCTTGAAGTTATGATTAAATCTTTAACTAGAATGTACCCTGATTATTACCGTGGTGACACCGAGAATATTAATCATACATTTGAGAATATTGAGCCTGACCATCCTCTTTTCCAAGTAGTAGAGCAAGCAGTAAATATGGGTATCCTTGATAAGGAAAAGACGACGTTCCCTGAAGAGGAAATGTTAACTAGAGAAGAATTAGCTGTTTGGTATATTCGTGCTTTAGGATTAGAGGAAGCGGCAAAGCGTAACCATATCTTTAAAGTACCATTTAAAGACTCTAGTCAAATTACTGATCAGTATAGAGGGTATGTGGTATTAGCAGAGGAATTAGGATTATTAACTACAAGCAATGATCGTTTTAATCCTACTCAGAAAATAACATATGCACAAATTGCTGTATCAAGCTTTAGGTTTGCAAGAAAAGCTTCTGAACAAAGACCATATCATCGTTACTATTATTAGAAGGTGAAAAGAGGCTCCGATTTGAGGAGCTTCTTTTTATTTTGATTAGAGGGCAGTGGCTGCACTCTTCGATTTCAAAAAAAAATAAAAAAGTGTTGTATAGTAATAATAAATTATGTTATATTAATTTTTGTCGCTCAAATAGCGACGGAAACAAAAAAACACAACAAAAGAGTTGACTTAGGTGTTTAGCTATGTTATATTAATAAAGTCGCCATTGAGCGATGCATAAGTTCTTTGAAAACTGAACAAAAGCCAAGCGAAAAGAGAGACAGTTTAAATGTTCTTTTCATTTAAACCAATCTCGTCAATTTATTTTTTATTCGAGCTAATCAGCTCACCATTTTTATGGAGAGTTTGATCCTGGCTCAGGACGAACGCTGGCGGCGTGCCTAATACATGCAAGTCGAGCGGACTGATTAA
>NZ_MVJM01000010.1:1241-31450 GCF_002156385.1 Halalkalibacter urbisdiaboli | reverse complement strand
ACCCGTTCCCATGCCGAACACGGTCGTTAAGCTCTTTTGCGCCGATGGTAGTTGGGGGATTCCCCCTGCGAGAGTAGGACGTTGCCAGGCAGATAAAGTACAATCCAATGGATTGTGCTTTTTTATTTGTACAAGGATTACGCAGAAAGGCGCTGAAGAGCCTGGTCCGTAGGAACAGCGTCTTCTGTGACTAAGCCGATGGAAACAACGTGAATAAGCTTCCCAGAAAAGACATCATGTCCCCCTGTGAGACGAGACTGTTATCTTCGTGAAACGTCACGAATGAACAATGAAACAAAACACCTTGCCTATTCATCCCCGAAGAAGAGAATAGTTGAGCCAGGACGTTGCCAGGCAGATAAAGCATAATCCATTGGGTTATGCTTTTTTTATTGCACAAACGTATATGCACGAAGGTGTGCTAAAGAACCCAACCTATTCTTTTTATATGGATCTATAATAAATTCATAAATCTGCTTAAAGAAATAGCTCCTTTTGAGAGCTTTTTGAAAAGAACACCTTCAATTTATAGTTGGTAATGAGAAAGGAATTCCAAAAATTCTTTCTGTTCTTTATGAAAGAATTTTAGGATAGCATATGTATTGGCTTCAGGATGTGGAAATGATTTGAGATCAACCTCTAGCAATCTTCCTTCAAGTAGCTCTCTTCTCACTGTTGATAAAGGGAGAAAAGAGACACCAAGACCTTCTGCTATAAAGCGTTTTGTAATATGAGTTTGCGAAACCTTCATCATACGAATACTAGGATAAAACATTTTAACGGTAGTACATAACCCTTTCCAATAGCCAGGATGATTATGTGTTAATAAACGGTTGGAGGATAATATTTCTTCCTCGTCTAATGGAAAGGCAGATTCAAAATCTCTTCCATCATGTGGTGCCACTAAAATCACTTTATCGTTGTAAAGTAATTTACTCTCAAGATCAGGATGAAAACTTTGAAGACATGAAAGGCCAATATCCACCACTTCATCATTGACCGCTTTTTCTATGTCTTTTGATTCAACAATTTCAATAGTGATCTCTACCTCAGGGTGTTTTTTTATGTATTGTTTAAGAACAAATGGTAAAATCGTGTCAGCTATAAGAGGGGAGATGGCAAGGGAAAGTTTTGTTGTGTATCCCTGACTAAAAGTTTTTAAATCCTCCATTCCCGATTCATATACCTCCATTAAATGGATTGCGTGGTTCAAGTATTTTCTACCTGATTCAGTTAATTTTACTTTCTTTCCTTCCCTCTTAAACAAGCGGACACCAAGTTCCTTTTCCAATTGTTTAACATGTACGGTTACAGTAGGCTGAGAAATAAATAAATAATCGGCAGTTTTGCGAAAATTACCTGATTCTGCTGCAGTAATAAAAGTTCGGATCCAATTTAATTCCATCAATACCCTCCTTATTTAATTTTATAATCAATTTATTTAAATATATTTAATTTTATTAATTGATTATCTATTATACAATATTTGTAACAAAAGGGAAGGGAGAATAAAAAATGTATTATAAAGGACTTAAAAGAGTTGTGGCTGCAGAAACCTGCATCAGTCACATTGACGGTGAAAAAGGAAAACTTATTTATAGGGGATATGAAATTAGAACTCTAACCACAACATATTCATTTGAGGAGGTCGCATTCTTACTTTGGTTTGGCTATTTACCAACAGCCGCGGATTTAGATAAATTAAAGAATAAGTTAATGAGCAATCGAAACTTAACACCAACAATGGAATTAATTATGGAACATCTCCCGCATAATATGGATTTGATGAGTGTAATCAGAACTGTTATTTCGGCAGAAGGTACAACAGATTACCAATGGAAACCTACAATTTCTCAAGCCATACGAGTAACCGCTGTTATTCCAACAATTATCGCTTATTGGCAAAATAAAATCGATGGCAAAATTTCAAAAGAACCAAATGATGCATTTAACCATGTTGAAAACTATTTATACATGTTAAATGGGAGAAGACCTACAAAAGCTCAAGTTGCTGCTTTAGAAACTTACATGATTTTAACTCTAGAACACGGAATGAATGCATCTACTTTCTCAGCTAGAGTTACTGCTTCAACAGAGTCTGATATGGTATCAGCCATTACTTCTGCAATTGGAACTATGAAAGGACCTTTACATGGCGGAGCACCTTCAGGAGTTATCGAATTACTAAATGAAATTGGAACACCGGAAAATGCAGAAAATGTGATTAGAAATAAGCTGACTAATGGTGAAAAACTTATGGGGTTTGGTCATCGCGTATACAAAACACACGACCCGAGAGCGATAGCATTAAGAAATAATTTAATTAAATCAAGAGGATTAGATAGTTGGCTAGACCTTGCCATTCATGTAGAAAATGTTGCGATTAATGTATTAAATGAACTAAAACCAGGACGGTCTCTATATACGAATGTAGAATTTTATGCTGCAGCCATAATGAAGTCAATTAATTTGGCTCCAGAACTTTTTACACCAACGTTTACTACAAGTCGGGTTGTTGGTTGGACCGCTCATGTACTTGAACAAGCTGACGACAATACAATTTATCGACCTCAATCCGAATATATCGGGGAGATTAAAGAGGTATAGATAGTATATTTTATAAACGGACGAATAACAACTATCTGAACGATTTAATACTTTTCCAGGGTTGGTTGTATAAATTCGAGTGCTATATAAGTATTTTTTTACAGAATTAAAAAATAGCAACTGTCACGTAGCTATAATGATGAGTAACGATATCCCTGCACATGAAATAAAAGAAAGTAATCTGGGGAAAACTCATAACAGTAAAGTTGAGATTTCTATATAATCAATTGAAAATAAGTGGAGGGTCAACATGGAAAAAAATCAACATCATGATGATAATTTAAATTCAAAACGAAAAGCCCATAAAGAAACGTTAGAAATAAGTCCGACAGGCTATGGATTTGTATATGTGGAAAATGAAGTCGAAGAAGAACAAAATTTTGAACAAAAGGAATAGAGAACCCCTCGTTTAATGAACACAAATACGATTAAGTCTGTATCACATTTACGTCAACTTGAAGCGTTTTCGATACCAAATCAGCGCTTCCCCTGAACTGCAATTTGAGAATATATATCCATTTTTGATTTTTCTTTAGGTGCTGCAGAAATTAGTCTTATTTTTAGATTGACTGGTTTGAAGATAGGATTAACAGTCAAGATCCAGCTATATATGAGGGATTTTAACGATAAAGTTGTTTCTATACCAGCGCTATCCGAGGGGATAGTGCTTTTTTTGATTTAGAGTGATGCATCACAGACATAAACCTCATTTTGCTTCCTCTGCATGATTTGTCCGGCTGCCGAATAGCTATTAATAAAGATGGAAGACATGCTAGGGGCTTTTTCCATCGATACTTCATATATTTTTAATTTGTCTATTGTGTTAAGTTAAATTGAATTGATTTAGAACTTGTCGAAGCTTATCAAATAGGGGGATGCTGAATGGTTGAAGCGATTTTGACGTTTTTTATAAGTGAACAGCAAGTTCAATCAATTTTATCGAATCCGGTGATTGAATTGATATTCATGGTGCTGTTTTTGACCTTTGCCGTAACGATTTTCGTTCATTTTATGTTGTATAGTAAATTAAGAAGTATTCGTAACTTCATACGTGATACCAATTCTTTGGATATTGTGCCGCTTAATCGGTTTCAAGGGGAATTTGAGCATAAGAATCAACAGGAATCAGTTAAAGTCGAGACTTTTGTCCAGAAGAAGTTTTCTGATTGGCAGTTCTTAAATGTCCCTGTTGTTAGTCTGATTAAAATGATACAGATGACTGTATCGGTTTTTATTTTAATTGGTGTATTAGGGACATTCATTGGGCTTGCGATGTCACTTGGAAGTATTGATGCAACAGGAAATCAGCTGGTAGAGAATGTCGCACTCGTTCTCGCAGGTATTGATACAGCGTTTTATACGAGTATTGCTGGTATGGGATTATCGTTGGTGATGACAGTCGTTACTCGAGTAGCGAACACCGAATTTATGCTAACAGATATTATGTTAAAAACAGAGTCATTTTTAGAAGAAAATGAACAAGATACGATGACTCGTTTAATAGGTGTATCAGAAAAGATTCATTCCTCCATTGAACAGCTTCGTGAAACGAATCAAGAATCATTACAAAGCATCGTTGACTCCTTTGATGGATTTCAAGAATACACGGTTGGATTGCAACAATCTGCGAAGGATTTAGCGACATTTAATGAAGGGCTAGCAGAAAATTCGAAAGACTTTACAGTCATTTTTGATAACGTTAAAAAAGTTACGGATGGTTTTGATAAAGGAGTCACAAAGCTAAATAAACATTTTGATCAGTTGTTTTCTTACTTTTATAAAATGGATCAGCGAAATGAAAAGATGACGAGTGCCTTTACCGAAACGTACCAAAAAATATCGGAGCTAACGAACGCGCAGACAGAAACAATGAATCATTTTCAGCATTCGGTTGAAAACGTAAAGGACTTTTTCTCCTCTGTAGCCCAGAGACAGGAAGCGATCCATGTTGCATTCGAGAACATGAATGTACAGAGTGAACAACTTGTAAACATGATGAAGGAAAATAATCAACAGTTTGATCGAGTATTCGGAGATGATGTCAGCTCGAAACTATCCGAAATGAATACGTATGTAAGGGAATTGAGGCAGGATTTTCATACACTTGGGAACTCAATCGCTCGTCTACCGAATGCGCTAGAGACGATTAACAAGGCGCAAGGCGATTATAAAAATTTATTAAGCTACCGTTTCGACGAATTGAAGCAATTTCAATATGAATTCAATCAGCATCTACACGTTCAGGCATCTAATACACAAGCCTTTGAAAACTACTTGAACGACGTAACCCGTTCTTCAGAGCAACTTGGGATGAAAAATTCTCAGTTACTACAAGACATGAACCGGATAATTACGCAGATGTCAGACTCGTTCCTTCACCGCGAGAATCAGTTCGAATCAAGCATCGTGGCTCTTAAAGATACACTCTCTAAACATGTGGCAAATGTAGAGGGGACACTCGGCGATAAAATGGAAAAGGTCAGCAGAAATATTGGTGAGTATATCATTGAAATGAATGAAGCAGTAAAAAAAGAATTTAAACAAATAGGAGATAGAACCGAAGAGAATCAACAAAGTAGTGCTCGGTATTTACAGCAAACCTTAAATGAGTTGAACGAACAATTTCAACAATTAAATCGGCAGCTTCATGCCTTATCGCAGGCAAATAATCAAAGCACTCGTGTAAGGGTTGGAGCCAATGATTAATAAATATAAAAGATTATTTCATCGCGAAGAAGAGGAAAGTCATTTTTGGCCATCGTTTACGGATTTATTAACGTCTGTTTTACTTTGTTTTATTCTTATCTTTCTCATTATGATGGTGATTAAATCATTTCAAATTGAAGAGATGAAGCGGACGATTGATCAAATCATGGGGGTTAGAGTTCATTTAATTAATGATTTAAATGACGAGTTTGATGATTCTCCTCTTAGTATCGAAATCGATGAGGAGACAGGTGCATTAATCTTTAATACAGATGTATTGTTTGAATTTGATGCGGCTGTTTTAAAGCCAGAGGCGTTTGAATTCTTAGATGAATTTGTCCCTGCTTATTTAGATGTGTTATTGGAAAGTGGTTATGAGGAGCATATTTCAGAAATCATCATTGAAGGGCATGCCGATCGTAATGGAAGCTATTTGTACAATCTCGAGCTGTCGCAGCAACGAGCGTTTAGTGTGGCGGAGTATATTCTTAGTGAAGAGTTTCCTTATAAAAACGTTCAAGAGCATCTAAAAGCAAAATTAACGGTGAATGGTAGGTCGTTTACCGAAGGACGTACCGATGAAGATGGAAATTACAGCAACCAAGCTTCTCGTCGGGTAGAATTTAAATTTCGCTTAAAGGATGAAGAAATTTTAGAGAAAACACGTGAGTTATTGGGAGAGTAATCATTTCAAAAACTGCATCGAAAAAACAAAGCTCAGAGACTGTTCTCTGAGCTTGTTTTTTCTTCATTCTGTCTACTGTTACACCTTTGATAAGTTTATGACTGTAATGAATGGCCCTTTATAAAAATCTCCAACATCATATATAGACTCTGAAGTGACATGCTCTAACAAATTTTAATAAAGTCAGGAAGACTTTAATACTTTTGATACTACTAAGCAATGTGGAAAAATAATCCTTCTCTTAAACAAGGAGGAAAGAACAACTATTTTCTAGAAAGCTATTACATTTGAACGATATTAATATAGAAGAAAAACGGGGGGCGATGGTTCTTATGATTAAAGTTTTAATTGTAGAGGATGATCAATTAGTAAGAAAAGGACTTATGTTCGCTATGCCGTGGAGTGAGTTTGACATGAAGGTCGTTGGGGAAGCTAGTAATGGGAAAAAAGGATTAGAGTTTTTAGAACATGAATCAGTTGACCTTGTTATTACCGATATTAACATGCCTGTTATGTCAGGGATGGAATTTATGCGTATTGTAAAAGAACGTTATCCAAAAGTATTTATTGCAGTTTTGACTCTTCATCAGGATTTTGAATACATACAGGAAGCCTTACGTTTAGGGGCAATTGATTTTATTACGAAAGTTCAATTGGAAAAGGAGAAGTTTGATCAAGTTCTTGAACGGATTCATAAGAGGATTGTTCAAGAAAAAACAGAGGATTCTCAATTTGTAAATGAAGCATATTGTCAAAAAGATACAGGGATTGCTTTCTTTTTTCAAGATGAGATTCAACAGACGAATTGGGTAAAACAGATAAAACGTATAAAGCACTTTTCTATTCAGCAAATTGATCAGACCGTTTGGTTTTGTTATGGCACTCTAGAAGCAGAACCTGAAAATATGCTTCAAGAATTGCTCTTTGGTTTACAGGGGCAGGACGAATATTTTGTAGTAAAGGTAAATGGAATTAAAGGTAGATTATGCAATCAGGTTTACCGATTACTCCTTAGTTATCGCGATAAGTTGTTTTTCTATGAATGTATGAGACAAAAAAATTATTCTTATAGGAGTATAGGGGACATTGAAAAAGAAATTCGTGTATCAATCACTGATAAAACAACTGTAAAAAAGAAACTTTTCTCGTTTAAATGGGTGTACGAAGAGCAACAGTTTGAAGTGATGATTAGTGAAGTTGAAAGGCTCTATTTACTAAGTGAAGATCTGCATCAATTGGTTCAAGAACTGCTTGATGAATGGAACAAACAATATCCTTTTATACCAACAACTCATATCAATACCATCCTTGAAATTAATGAATGGAATCAATTTATAAAATGGCTATCCGATTTTCGAGCTACTATAAAATTAACAGCTGGAAATGATTATGCAGAAGATGTAGTAAATAGTATTTTAATAGCATTAAAACTAATTCAAGAAAAATTGCACGAAGCATTAACGGCGGATGAGGTAGCGAAATTAGTTACTATGAGCAGAAGTTATTTTAATAAATGTTTTAAGGACATAGTTGGGAAATCATTTCATCAGTATTTACGAGAACATAGAATTGAAAAAGCTAAAAGCTTGATTGAGCAGACAAATGAACCGCTGCAATGGATTGCAGAACAAATTGGGTATTTAGATGAGAAGTATTTTAGTAGAGTTTTTAGAGAGCAGATAGGCGTGTTACCTAGTGAATATCGAAAAAAACATCGAAAGGGTGACAGACGACCTCGATAAAGTGGTCATCTGTCTTTTGTAGTGTTAATCCTTAATAAAAAAACAATCAAATGTCTCCCTTTTTGTTATTTATCCTCATAAATGTAAGCGCTTTAAAATTGTTAAAATAATCTTAGAACTTGAAAGCAAAGTTAGCTTTAAAGTCTACTTCTTAAATTAACTGGATCATTAATTGTTCAAGAAGTGATTCATTCTAAAAAAAGGGGGGACATGATGAAAGTATTGACGATAGGAGAGATTCTTGTCGAGATGATGCGTTCAAACTTAAATATCCCGTTAAATGAAAGAGGAGAATTTAAGGGGCCATATCCAAGTGGAGCACCAGCAATATTTATATATCAACTAGCCTCCTTAGGGCAAGAAACAGGAATATTCTCAAAAATTGGAGAAGATGCGTTTGGAAAAAATTGCACCGAACACTTAGTGAAAAAAGGGGTTGATTTAACAGGTGTAAAGGTTTCTCAAGTGCCAACAGGGGTTGCTTTTGTTACCTATTACTCAGATGGAAGTAGAGACTTTCTCTACCATATCGGTAATGCGGCCTGTGGACAACTAAAGGAAGAGGATATTTCGAAAGAGCTTATAAATGAATATGATTGGTTACATTTAAATGGTTCGTCGTTATGCATAAATAAAGAGGTTAGAGATGTTAGTATTAAAGTCGCTAAAATAATTAAATCCAATGGTGGGGTTATTAGCTTCGATCCAAATATACGACCTGAACTAATTTCTCAAAGTGAAATTCAAGAGATCGCAACGAATATACTCCCTTTGTGTGATTATGTTATGCCGAGTGAGGGAGAGGAATTAATCATTACAGGTGCTAATAATCGGGATGAAGCGATAAGAACCCTTTTTGAAAGTGGTATCAAGAAGGTTTTTCTTAAGTTAGGGAATGCTGGTTCTAGAGTATATAGTCGTCATTACTCATTTTACGAGCCAACTTACCTTATAAAAGAAGTAGATCCGACTGGAGCAGGAGATTCTTATTGTGCAGGTGTTGTCTATGGGTTAATCAAAGGTTGGGAAGACAGCCAAATACTAAGATTTGCTAATGGTTTAGGGGCCATAGCTGCTAGTCATTTTGGACCTATGGAATCTGAGGTTGACGAACGAAAGGTTATGGATTTTATTCAAAATACTCTATCGCAAATTAAAAAACATTAAAAAATGTGTCAATTTCTATAGCAATATTAATTAGTTTTGTTTGCGCAACCTAAAAAGGATGCGTTTCAAAAATAAAAAATTTAAAAGGGGCGTGTGTCATGAAAAGAAGGTTTAGCTTAGTAGGTTTATTGCTTTTATTATTAACTATTTTAGTAGCTTGTGGTGGGAAAGAGACAGGGGGAGATAGTGGTGAAGGTACGGGTGATGTTGAAAAAGATGGTCAAAAAACAGTGACGATTTGGTTTGGACGTGAACAATTTATCCCTTCGGATAGATTTGAGACATTTCATGCAGAAAATCCAGATATTAAAGTGGAATGGGATGTGATTCCTTTAGAGCAAGCTGTTTCGGATTATCTTCGTAATCATAATGCTGGTAATGCTCCTGATATGGTTCAAATTTTCCATGAGTATTCTCAAACCCTTGCTGTTCAAGGTTCAGCGTTAGATATGACACCGTATTACGAACAATGGGAAGCAGAAGATCCTGAAAGCTTTAATAAGTTATTACCTCAAGCCTTTAGTATTCCAAGTTTTGAAGGGAAATCTTATGGGCTAGCGGTACATGCAGCACCTTATTGGATGGCATATCGTACTGATTGGTTTAATGAAGCCGGGCTAGAAAAACCAGAAACGTGGGATGATGTTTTAAATGCTGCTCGTACTTTAAAAAATGAGGGACATTTAGACAGTCAACAATTTGGATTTGTTATGCCTGGTGACCGTACGACACCTCCACTTTGGTTTTCAGGGATGTTTATGTCAATGGGGGGACAATATTCAGATACTGGATTACCACTTGTAGACTCTGATGCAGGTAAGTACATTGTAGACTTTTATCAAACTTTAGTTAGAGAAGGACTTACAAGTAATGAAGTTCTTTCGTGGGCGTCTGGTGAAATGAGAGGTGCGTTCATGAGTGGGAATGCAGCCATGATTCCTGAAGCATTTAACATGTTTGCTCAATTCCAAAATGAATTAGAATTTGGTACCGAATGGGAAGGCATGGTTCAACCGTATAGACCAGGTGCTGAGGCAGACCATAGAGTAAACATGTTTAGTTGGCCGATGATTGTAAATTCAGATACTGAACACCCAGAAGCGGTTTTAAAAGTTTTACAATATCTAACGAATACAGATATTATACGAGATGTTGCAATTGGTTATCAGCCTACTACTAATACCGAGGTAATGGAAGAGTACTATCAAGTTAATGAATGGGCTCAAGGTTTTGAAGAGGCTTTTGCTTCAGGTGTTGTTCTACCAAGTCACCTTCGTCAACCAGAAGTGTATAACCTTTTAAATGATATGGCACAAGAAGCTTTAAGTAATGTAGAGCGTGACCCTGCTGATATAGTAGCAGAATATCAAGAGAAGCTTAATGAGCTCGATAACTAAAAGAGAGATATGAAGCAGTTAAACAAGTGCCGGTATAAGGTTTAACCTTTTCCGGTACTTGTAAAAAAGTAACGAATGCTGTAAGTATTAAACCTACTAAAATAATGTGAAAACTCAATTTTGAAAGAGTGCATCAATAAAGATCGTTAACGTACACACGATTCAACTCGGAGGATTTTCTAGTTGATAAGGAGGTCATTGCAGTGAATACGAATCCAGAGGTAAAGGTGGAGCCTAGACCTAGAAATAAACCGAATCCTAAGCTGAGTCCGAATCCTAACAAAGGCAAAGGACTGCTTTCAAATAAATTTAAAAGAAAAGCTGTACCATATATTTTAATTTTACCTGCCCTTTTATTTGTGGTTGGTGTATTAGGGTATGCAGTGGTGGCAGGGACTGTTATGTCCTTGTTCAGAGTTGACTTAAATATACCAGGTTCGCCTTTTGTTGGTTTAGATAATTATATCTATTTATTTACGACACAATCGTTTATTGATTCGTTGCTACGATCATTAGTTTTCGTATTTGGAAGTGTGATTATAGGCCTTACATTATCAATGATTTTTGCCCTAAGTTTGTATAAAGCAAAAAAGTTCGGAAATTTTTTTAAGGGATTGGCACTTATCCCTTTTCTCGTTTCCGGAATAGCAACTGCAATTATGTTTCGCTTCGTTTTTAGTGGGGATGTAGGGATTATTAATATGATTTTAAGGACGATGGGGTTAGAGCCAGTTCTGTTCTTATCTTCACCAAATTGGGCATTATTTGTAACGATTCTTGCTAATGTCTGGTTTGTAGCTCCATTTGCGACATTAATATTACTCGCCGGTATTCAAGGGATTGATCAAGAAATGTTTGAAGCTGCAATTGTTGATGGAGCAAATAAATTAACGATTTTCGGTAAAATTATTCTCCCTCTTATCGCACCTATGATGGGAATTAGTTTAATTTGGTTAAGTTTTGCTAGCTTTAATATGTTTGACGTTATCTTACCACTCACTGGTGGTGGACCGGGTAGAGCTACAGAAGTCATGGCTGTATATATGTATAATGTTGCATTTGATGAGCTGAAATATTCGCTTGGAAGTGCAGTTATGGTCATTATTCTATTATTTAACGTGATTACAAGCATGCTCTATCTGAAAATATTTAAGGTAACGGAGTGATAAAATGAAAAATAGAATCCTTTCATTCGTGAATGTAAGAAAAGCGGTAAGTAATAGGTTATATTGGATACCACTACTGATTTTAGTTTTGTGGACGATGATTCCTTTGATTTGGGCTTTATCAGCTTCTTTCAAAACTCCTGTCGAGGTGTATAAAACGCCCCCAAGTTTAATACCGGAAAGCTTTAATTTAACGAACTATATCCGAGTCTTTGAGTATCCGAACTTTTGGCAATATTTATTTAACAGTACATTTTTAGCAATTGCGTCCACGGTGCTAGCTGTTAGCGTAAGTATTATCGCCGGTTACGCTTTTGCCAGATATGCTTTTAAGTGGCGTCATATTTTACTTTTATTTATTCTAGTCCCTCGTATTTTACCAAGGGCTGCTTTAATTGTTCCGTTATTTACCGGGATGACTGCAGTTGGTTTATATGATACGTACCTTGCTTTAATTTTAGTGTATACGGCCTCGGCAGTTCCTTTAGCAACATGGATTTTAGCTGGATTTTTCAAAGTGATTCCTAAATCATTAGAAGAAGCAGCTGCGATTGATGGTGCAAGACCGTGGCAAATTATCTGGTATATCGTTATGCCGATTTCACTGCCTGCAATTATTACAGTTAGTATCTTTTCACTTCGAGAGGCATGGAATGAATTCCCATTTGTGCTTTCTTTAACCTCTTCCTCTGATATGAGAACACTACCGTATCAATTGTTTATGTTAAGAGATAGTATTGGAATTCAAGAATGGCCAATTGTTCTTGCCTTTGCATTAGTAACGATTGCCCCACTACTAATCCTTTATTTAATTTTTGAAAAACGTGTAGTTAATGGCATTGTTGGTGGCGCGGTTAAATAGTACCTTTACTTTACAGAGGAGGACGGGAAAATGGCTATTGCAAATCTTAATGATGTCTTAATAAAAGCCTCCGCTGCTCAAAGAGCAATTGGTGCTTTTAATGCACATATTTTAGATATGATTCCTCAACTAGTAGAAACGGCAGAAGAGTATAAGGTGCCGCTTATTATCCAAATTACTGAAGATACATTGCAATTTAGCGGTTTATCTCACGTAATCAATGTAGCAAGAAAAGCGATTGAAGCTGTAGAAGTACCAATCGTCCTACATTATGATCACGGTAAGAACGTTAGTAGAATTAAAGAGTGTATTGATTCAGGCTTTAGTTCAGTCATGTACGATGGCTCAAAGCTGACATTTGCTGAGAATGCTTCCAAAACAGCGATGATTGTTGATTATGCTCATCAACACGGAGTGACGGTCGAAGCTGAATTAGGTCATGTTGGTATGGCAGAGAGTACAACCGAACAAGTCCTGACGATTCCTGAGGAAGCGAGACAATTTGTGGAGCAGACAAATATAGATGCGCTCGCTGTTGCGATAGGGACAGCGCATGGACTGTATAAAGGGCCGGTAAAATTAGATATTGAGAGATTAAAAGAAATTGCCAAATTCGTTTCAATCCCATTAGTGTTACATGGGGGTTCTGGTGTTACTGAAACAGAATTGAAAAAAGCAATAGAAAGCGGAATTTCTAAAGTTAATTTCGCTTCTGAACTGAAAGAGCCATGGACAAAAGCGGTAAGGCGGTTTTTAGCTGGAAACCCGAATGAATTTGATCCAAGGAAGATTCTTACACCTGCTAATTCTTCGTATAAAAAAGCCGTGATAGAAAAGCTTGAATTAATAGGGCTTGTTACGCAAAAGTACCATTGATTCTGTTGAGATAGCAGAAGAAGCTAGTATAGGAGATTACCGTAGAAGTCTTGAACTAGATGTAGCTGTCTTCTAGTTCAAGATTACTACCATAATCAATTTGTATTACAGATGGAGGTAACCGATATGGAAATTGGCGGTTTTGCAGGGATAGCCTATAGTTTTTGCAGATGGTTTGTACGTCTAGCGTATCTTAATGTATTGTGGATAGTTTTTACCTTTGCAGGGTTAATGGTTTTTGGATTATTCCCTTCTACAGTTGCTCTGTTCACTGTTACTAGGAAATGGGTAATGGGCGAGAAAGATATACCTATAGCAAAAACTTTCTGGAAAACCTATAAGTTTGAGTTTATAAAAGCGAATAAACTAGCTGTTATTTTAGGGATTATGGGAATAATCTTTTTTTATAATTTATCCTTTTTAAAGAGTATGACTGGAATGCTGTCTCAACTATTATATTTTGGGATGCTTAGCTTTTTTCTTATGTATTTCATTGTCCTGTTGTATATTTTTCCAGTATATGTTCATTACGATACGAAAGTAACTCAAGCTTTAAAGAATGCCTTTGTTATTGGAGTATCCAATCCTTTTTATACGGTATTAATGATCACTTGTAGTGTGCTTATCTATATTCTTCTTTTCCTAGTAGACTTATTTATATTCTTTAATATTAGTACGATTGGATTACTTATCATGTGGTGTACCTACCGAACCTTTGAAAAAATTGATGCTTATAAAGTAGAAAAGGAGAGTAAAGGGGCGGGCGAAGTGAGTATTACTTAAAAAATATCCCTTTTGAAAAAAATGTATGCTTGGTTACTTTCTAAGAAATTTTTTAAAATAAATGTTAAAAAGTCACTTAAAACTTTAAAAGGGAGATATAGCCATGACAAAAAGAGAAGAGGTTGTCGTTGCTGGACATATTTGTTTAGACATTATCCCTAAAATAAAGGATTGTAAAAAGAGTTTAAGTAGCCTGTTAACCCCTGGGAAATTAATAGAGATTGAACCAGCGGATATATGTACTGGTGGAGTCGTTGCAAATACTGGAATAGCCCTTCATCGTCTAGGTCTACATCCTAGGTTAATGGGAAAGGTAGGAAGTGACTATTTTGGTTCAATGGTTATTGATTTGCTGAAAGAACAGAATCCAAATATTGTTGAAGATATGATTGTAGCCAAGGAAGAGTCTACTTCCTATACGATCGTAATATCACAGCCTGAGTTTGATCGAATGCTATTACACTATAGTGGCACAAATGATACGTTCAAGGCTGACGATATACAAATAGAGTGTTTAGAGAATGCAAAACTGTTTCACTTTGGGTACCCACCTTTAATGAGTCAGATGTATAAGAATAATGGTAGAGGTTTAGTAGAGTTGCTTTCTAAAGTGAAAAAATTAGGGGTTACGACATCTTTAGATATGGCCATGCCAGATTCGGACTCTGATTCGGTGGATTGGATAAAGTTTTTGCAAAACGTCTTACCGTTTGTTGATATATTTTTGCCAAGCTTTGAAGAAATCGTCTATATGCTGGATCCGGATTTATCAAAGGAGCTAAGGGATAATGGACTTCAAGAGGAAGTTGTATTACATAGTGGTGTTCTAAAGAACATTTCAGAACGACTACTAGCAATGGGACCGGCGATTGTAGCGATCAAACTAGGAGAATTTGGGCTGTATGTTCGAACGGCTGATAAGACTAAAAGATTTGCCGATTTAGGAACATACACTCAAATTACTACAGAGGGGTGGTTAAACAGAGAGATCCTCGTTTCATGTTATAAGGTTAATGTAGCAGGAACAATTGGTGCTGGTGATAGCACGATCGCCGGATTTTTAACCGGATTTTTGAAAGGGTTATCAATTGAGGAAACTGTACAATCTGCTGTCGCAGTCGGTGCATGTTGTGTAGAAGTAGCAGATGCTACAACCGGTATACCCTCTTGGGAGACCATCCAAAGCCGAAGGAGTACAGGGTGGAGTAAAGTAGAACTGAGCTTAACTGACCAATGGAAGTATAATGATGTTCAACAAGTATGGCTAGGAGTAAATGATCAGTTCTTTATGTGAACCATTAAAAATTAAGGGTGATGTAAATGAGTAAAGCTTTGAGACTGTCAAGAATATTCCGTCCTGATACTGGAAATACACTAATACTCCCTATTGATCACGGAATTGCTTTTGGTGAGGTAAAGGGATTAGAGAATCCTATTCAAGTCATTAAAGAGTTGATGTCAATTGATACGGATGCCGTATTAATTACAGAAGGAATAGCAAATCAAGCGGAGCGCTTTTTTTTGGGAAGGAATGCCTCTGCAAGAATCTTAACGGCTGATGCATTTTATGGTGACAGTTCTACTATGTATCACGAAATCATCAGCACACCAGAAGGAGCTGTTAGAAAAGGTTATGATTGTTTGAAGGTGATGCTATTTTGGGATAGACCTAGTAAAGAGAGAGCGAAAAGTGTAAAGATTATCGCGGATTTAATTCGAGAGGCTGAGAAAGTTGATTTACCCGTAATGGTAGAGCCATTAACACTAGATGTAGTCGATGATCCCGAAGAAAAAACCGTGATTTTAAATGATGCCGTAAGAATTGGTTATGAATTAGGAGCGGATATTCTAAAAGTCCCTGATCCAGGTAATAAAGAGACGTTACGTAAGTGGTGTGAGAATTATAATGTTCCTTTTGTGTTATTAGGTGGTGGGGCAAGTGGTGGTGTGGAGCAGCTAATCACAATGGTAGGTGAAGCACTAAGTGTTGGGGTAAGGGGTGTAGCAATTGGGAGAAATGTATGGCAACGGCCGAAAGATGAAGCAATTAAATTACTTAGTACGTTTGCAAGCATCATTCACCAGAAAATAAGAACGGAGCATTAATCTAATTAAAAAAGCACCTTATTTTAAAAAATAGGGTGCTTAATTTCACATGAAAAAATCTACACGATGGTGAGGGTACCTATATTCCAATTCATCATTATAGTAAATATTAACCAAATTTACATAAAGTAAGTGATAAAATTAATATAGGTTCCAGATAACTAATAAACTCACAAAAGAAATTTAAGAGATAATTAATTTTCAGATACTCATGTTGACAGTGATAAACTAGTAACTTATTGGGCTAAACAATATTGTGATACTTTTATTCAGCTAAGTGGTACGCTTTTTCATTGTCTATAAAAAGGAAATTAATGTTAAAATATAGAGTAGCATAGGTATTGAACAATATTTGAGGGGATTGAAATTAAATTTTTATTTATTTATATGATAAGCATTTTTATTGTTGTTGGTTGTTCAAATAGATGGGTCTATTTTTGGAAAAAATCGGGTGGCGTATCATGACAAACACTAAACTGAAAATTATTGCATTGGTAACAATGTTTATTGACCATTTTGGGCATTTTATTCCCGATACCCCGGAATGGTTTCGTTGGATAGGAAGAATCGCCGCTCCTATCTTTATCTACTGTGTAGTTATCGGATATAAAAATACGTCCAACAGAAAAAAGTACCTTGTGCGTTTAGGCGTAGCTGCAGTTGGAATGAGTTTCTTGAACCTAATAATAAACCTACGGATTCATTATTTACTCCAGAAAGGGAAAATATCTTCTAGTGACTTCCCATACCTTGAGTTTAACTTCTTCTCTACTTTATTTTTAATAGCCTTGCTTATTATCTTACTGGAAAAAAAGAAAATAAAATTTCTGATATGGTTCTTCTGTTGGCAATTTGTATCTATTTCCCTATTTCCATTCATGGAAATAAATGGATACCTACCTGAACCAATCTCACTTTTCACAATTCAAATTTCTGGAAACCTTTTGGTAGTTGAGGGGGGGGTCCTAATGATTTCATTAGGTATTTTCTTATATTTTTCTCGAGGAGATAAATGGAAAACCGCCATAGGCTACAGTTTATATTGTCTTACACTTTTTTATCTGGTTCGAAGATGGGGGTGGAGACCAGATGGAATATTGCCACATTTGTTTGGTTTTGCGGATTACCAATGGATGATGATTTTCGCTTTACCTCTAATGTTGTTATATAACGGTAAAAAGGGCATAGGTTTAAAATATTTTTTCTACTTATTCTATCCTTTACATATTGTTATTCTATTTTTTATAGGTTTTTTACTAGCTTAATAAAGTTTTAAGATGAAATATGAGAATTTTACAAGACTCTTTAGAAATGTAAAAATATTATAGTATCTATCAAAGGATAGCGTTATACAATCATCTTTATTATTTATCTTGTTCTTCATCAAATTAGAATTATTGTTGAAGATTTTTGCGTTGGCTTCTTCTACTCCGAAAATTTTAAAGTACTTCACGTTGATTAAAGGCAACACCAAATAAGACCCATTTTTCTAGTCTTTAAAAAGTGGGTTGGAACACTATTAAGATATTTAAAAGGTTTAAGTAGCTTCGGAGCAGTCACTGTGACGGTATAACATAGGCTTTGCAATCGACGGATAGAGTCGCACAATGGAAATTTGTTTTTGTTTATCAAAGTAATAATTAATTAAAAAACAAAATTCATAATGGGGGGAGATTTCTTGTTTTGGGTTTTAATACAATTAGGAATATTTATTATTCTTTTAGTTATTTCTACCTTTGCAACTTGGTATGAGGGTAGTGCTATTTTAGATAATCCTTGGCATTGGGAGAATTCCACACCATTTTCTCATTTTTTTTCTGGAGAAGTACAAAACCCCAACCAAATATCACAGTTTGATCACTTTGTATACGCTGCAAAATTTGAACCAACTTTTCCTTTTTTAATGATGATTAGTGCTCTTTATACGATTATCCTTATTGGATATCTAGCTTATAGAAGGTATAAGAAAAGGTTTGCTTGTTACCTTTTTTTCTTAAGTGTATTTTTATTTAAATTTACTTATCTAATTTTCCCTCCGGAAACGGTAGGAGGGAATCTCTTTTTTTACTTTTGTTTAACTTGCGGAATATTATGTATAGGTATGACTGTAATTATTTACTTAAACCCCGTAGGCAGACTAGGAAAAAAACATTATAATAAATAATATTCATAAAGTATTTGAATTATTGAAGTACATGTCCTAAGTATAAAATGTTTGATGACAGAACGAAAAAAATTCATAGGAAAATATCGCAAAATAAATGATAATTCTTACTGGGCCTTCGACGAGGGGATTCTCACCCATGGTAGTGTTCATGAATCTCAAATTTTTTCTTCAGGTACCAAATGAATTGTCAATAATGGTATGAAGAAAGTAGAAGTCAATTCTGTTCAATTAGCAGCCCTATTTAAACTTTTATTCACCCGTTTTCCAATGGGAATGGAAGAACGGCAAGATCTTCATGAAATATTAATCGATTATGGTTACTCACCTGCTATTTTTTATTGAATTAATTATTGAATGCGTTCGTGATAGTATAAATATATGCCTTAAGGCTGTGAAACCTGTTTTAAAAGAGTAATTTGTTAAAAGACTTCCTTTGCAAATTACTCTTTTTTGAGTTTATTAATTCGGTTCTATATTAAATGTTGGGGTTTTGGAACTTTTCAGGGAGTAAGCAAAAAAAGACACGCAGACTCCTTAACGGGGCTTTAGTATATTATACCTAGTAAACGAACAAATTTTATTATGAAAAATTGATACTTCATCAAATAGAAAACCGTCATTTTGAACAATTCCCCTAAAAATAGATGAAATCTATTACTCCTACACGTTAAGATATTCTTGTTCATCTGATTATCTTGAGAGTGTTGGAGGTTCGAAAGGTGGATAAGTGGGTAGTGTACATGGAAATTAAGCAGTTATTAAAGCAAGGATTTAGTTAATCAAAAGTTGCTAAGAAGCTAGGTGTTTCTCTTTAAATAACGGTCTACCGTTATTTAAAGAGAAACACTACGATATAATTTATTAGTTCAACGAGTCTAGTAAAAGAGTGTACTTGAGGTGGGTAAAGCCACATATAAAGAAATAGTGTAGTTTTTAAGAGGAAATATAGTTCGCGTGTTATAATTGTAAAGGTATACATATTATTTAAATAACGATCTGAAAGCAATTATATTATTAGATATGAGTTAAGACAGTGTTATTAGAATTATTGAAAAAAGACTGATTATTAACTATTTTAGCAAACTATTGAAAGCGCTATCAAGGAGGAGGGGAGAAATGTTAACAAGGGTTATTAGATATTATAAATCCCTAACGCTTAGAAAAAGGATTGTATATCTATTTTCACTGGCGGCTTTTCTTCCGTTTGGTTGCACTGTAATCCTTTCGCATAATGCACTTTCATCCATTTTAGAGAATAAACTTGAAGAAAGTGTGCGAAGTACCTTAAATCAACTAGAACTATCCTTAATGTATACAATTGATAATCTAGGCCAAGTGTCTCAGCAGTTTGTATATCCAAGTAGTATTGCGTTAAAATTAGATGAATTTCTTGTGTCAGATGACCTTAGTTTAACGACTCCGTTGGAAGAAGAGGTTCAAAATCAATTAGTATATATTTCACACACAAACTCCAGTGCGGGTTTGACCACGTATATAGATGAGGATGGCTCAACATTATTCCGTAACCTGCCTATTCGAGACGATTTTTCACTTGAAAAGTTGCCGGTCTTAGATGCTAATAAAGATATAACGTATTATGGTCCGCATATTAGTAAAAACAACTTACAAACACATTATGTTGTTTCTGTTGCAAGGAAGGCGAATTTACCTAATCAAAAACCGGTATATATATATATTGAAACAAGTTTTTATTTTACGAAAAGCATTATAGAGGCTAATCAAATGGCGAATAATTCATTTTATCTCATATTAGATGAAAATAACCAGATTACCTTTAGTGAATTAAATTCACTTTTCCCTGTAAATAAGCAATTTGATGGAGCAGTTAAAGGAACAACGTCTGGTTTAATGCATGGTTACTATTGGTTTATGAAAACAAACAAACAAGGTTGGAGTATTGTTTCCCTAATCCCTAAGAAGGAGTACGAAGAGGAAAAAAGCCGGTGGGTTGCACAAATAATTGTTCTGGCCATTTTTTTTGGTGCATTTAGTTTTTTTATTGCCTGGTTAGTTTGGATTATGGTTTATAAACCAATACGACACTTTGATTCGGAAATCACAGCCATTTCAAAAAATGACTTACATATAAAATCTGCTTCAACAAACATCCCAGAATTTGATGAGTTGTTAAATCAATTACAAAATATGAAAATACAAATTTCTGAATTAATTTCAGAGGTGGAAACGAAAGAAAAAAATAGGGCCGATTTAGAAATTGAAAAACTAATGTATCAGATTAATCCACACTTCTTAATGAACACTTTAGATAATGTACGTTGGCTCGCTGTTTTTAATAATCAAGATGAGATTGAACGTATGGTGTCTTCATTAAATAAATTATTGTACTACAATTTAAAAAGAAGCG
Organism: Halalkalibacter urbisdiaboli; assembly: GCF_002156385.1. Taxonomy (GTDB): domain Bacteria; phylum Bacillota; class Bacilli; order Bacillales; family Bacillaceae_D; genus Halalkalibacter_A; species Halalkalibacter_A urbisdiaboli. The sequence goes on along the minus strand of NZ_MVJM01000010.1, from coordinate 10,800 downwards.
GGAAGGCGTCTACGATTGAAGAGGAATTAGATTCGCTTAAGCAATACTTTATTTTACAGAAAATTCGATATAATTTTTCTTACAATGTGAATATAAGAATAGAACCAGAACTATTAAAAACGCCGATACCAAGATTTATTCTTCAGCCGCTTGTTGAAAATGCAATATACCATGGTTTAGATGATGATAAAGGGTGTATAGAAGTGATAGTAGAACAAGTGAATGGCCGAATTATTATTTCGATCAGTGATAACGGTTCAGGTTTATCTGATGAGGAAAGGGTTAATATCTTGAATGAAAATAGCACCAAGGAAAAAGAAGGTATTGGCATTGGTTTAAGTTATGTAAAACGAATGCTTAGTTCTTACTATGGTCATTTGGCTCATTTTGATATTTTAAGTAAGAAAGATCACGGTACAACAATCGTGTTACATTTACCTCTAAAGAACAGTTGAGAAAAAGCGGGCTAAATGAACATGAGAGTACATTCAACATAAATCTGCATGTCCCTTGTGAAATGAACCTGTTCTCTCTTCCTGAATGAAATGAAACGGGTTGTATTGGTAGAGAGAACAGTAGAGAGAAGGAGGTGTCAGGTTGAAAGCATAACTAAAGGGTTATGCTTTTTTAGATTTAACGTTCAGAACAACACATAGGATGGTTATTCGAGAAGGTAAATCTGAACATTCATCGTGGAGTCGGCAGTATTTATAGGATATCGTCACTTCGAGATAGTAATCTGTTTCTCTAAATTTCCTTTTTTTCCAAAGCTTCATTTGCTATGATATTTAAGTGACTTAAGAAGAAAGGGGAGAGGCAGTGGGGGCATTTTGGGTGTGGTTGTTCTTACTTTTTATGTCGTGGTTGCTTGCTGTTAGTCAATTTTCAACACCTTATTTAGAAATGCCATTTCGGATTTTCGGAAGTGCAGGCTTGTTTGCCTTATTTTTTCTTGCGCCGCTTTTACGTAGTCATAAGAGGCTTCTCATGCTTCATTTAAGTATGACAGCGATTATTGCCATCGTCGTATTATGGCCAGAAGGTAACGAATCCCCTAATATCTATACATTTGTTGTATTTTCTATTATCGCAGGGAAAGCGGTTTATCGTCTTAGCATCCTTCAAGCGATTCCTGTCGGAGTGATTCTAGTAGGAGGAGTGCTAATCTCCTGGTTTCATAGTGAAGCTGCTTATCCTTTTCCGGCTATATTACTTTATGTCGTCGTTCTATCTGTAGCGTTTTACCTTTATAAGATGACGCAGGTTCGTAATGATGATCTATCAGCAAGATATGAAGCGCTCCTTAGTGAATATAGAAAAATGAAAAGAAGAATTGCTTCAGATGAAAAGCAGGCACGTGCGGAGGAGAGGACAGAGATTGCGAGGCAAATTCATGACTCTGTTGGGCATAAGCTGACAGCGCTGTTAATGCAGCTAGAGGTATTTCGAATGAAGGTGAAGGGTGAAGAAGCTCAAGTACAAAGATTAAAGCTACTAGCAAAAGAGAGCTTGGAAGAAACGCGAATTGCCGTGAAAGCATTGAAACAAGACGAGGCGGGAGGATTAACGGCTATTATCAGCCTTATTCGGAAACTAGAGGCTGAAAGCTTTATTCGGATTCAGTTTTCGATTAAGCATGGTGCGTTAACTGCACCTCTGACAAATGAGCAGACGATTGCAGTGTATAGAGCCGTGCAGGAAGCATTAACGAATATGATGCGGCACAGTGGGACGCGAGAAGTAGAGATTGTTTTTGAAGCTCCAGCTGGTTCTGTCTTTCGATTTGAAGTGGCGAATCCAATATTAGGAGAAAAGCAATTTCGAGAAGGCTTTGGTTTGTCATCAATGAGAGAGAGAGTAGCACGAGTAGGAGGGAATTTAGATATCTTGCAATATGCTGGACGGTTTATCGTTCGTGGTACCATTCCGTTACAAGAAATAGGGAGGTTGAATGATTGACTCGGATTTTATTAGCTGAAGACCAAGGTATGGTAAGACAAGGGTTAAAAATGATGATAGAAACAGACCCGGAGCTACGTGTCACTGGTGAAGCGTGTAACGGCAAAGAGGCGGTCGAGTTATGTGAGACGCATTCGTTTGATTTAATTATTCTTGATATTCGTATGCCGATTATGGATGGCTTGGAGGCCGCTCGAATTATTCATGCTCGTTGGCCTGAGCGGTTAGTTCTAATCTTGACGACTTTCAACGATGATGAGTATGCGCTTGAAGCATTAAAAAGCGGTGCACGAGGCTATTTATTAAAGGACTCCGATTCGGAGGAATTAATTCGCGCGATCCGTAGCTGTTTATCAGGAGGACTTTCATTACAGGAGCATGTCGCTGCTAAAGTAGTGCCTAGACTAATAAAACAGACTGAGGGTTTAAAAGTTAATCCATCTCTTACCCCTCGTGAACTTGATATTATAAAGCGAATTGGAGAAGGACGGAGTAATAAAGAGATTTCCTATGAACTTGGTTTGTCGATAGGAACCGTTAAAAATCATATTAGTATTATTTTAGATAAACTCGAGCTACGAGATCGTACGCAGTTAGCGATTTATGCAATTCGCCATAATGTTGTATAGAAAAAATGACTTAAGTCATATACAAACAAAAAATCAGTGACGGAAGACAGTGGGGGCACTGTCTTTTTGTTTGTATACTGTGAGTGCAAAGTGATGAAAAGGAGGCATGCTACATGCTTGAGACAGAGGACCTTAAAAAAGTGTACAGAGCAAGAGCAGCTGTTGATGGAGTGAACTTTTATTTAGATAAAGGAGAATCAGTTGGGTTGCTTGGACCGAATGGGGCTGGCAAGTCAACAACGATTTCAATGATTTCTTCGCTTGTCAAACCAACAGCAGGTGATATTCGGTTACACGGAAAAAGTATTTTAAAAAATCCAGGAGATATTCGTCGAGTTTTAGGCGTTGTCCCTCAAGAAATTGCACTCTATCAAGAACTGACAGCCTATGAAAATTTGAAATTTTTTGGTCGGATTTATGGGTTGAGAGGAAAAGGACTTGAACAAAAAATTCAAGATGTGTTGGATTTAGTTGGTCTTACAGAACGCCAAAAAGAGGTTGTTAAAACGTATTCTGGTGGAATGCAACGACGAATTAATATTGCGGCTGCATTGCTTCACGAACCTGAAATATTAATCATGGATGAGCCGACAGTCGGCATTGATCCACAGTCTCGAAATCATATTCTTGAAATGGTACGTGTGCTTAATCGTGAGAAAGGATTAACGGTTTTGTATACAAGTCATTATATGGAGGAAGTCGAACGTCTTTGCGACAGAGTGTACATTATGGATCACGGTCGAGTGATTGCCTCTGGTACGAAAGACGAGTTGAAAAGCATTTTATCTGGTGAAGAAACAGTACTTCTTGATTTAGATCGTTATGATCCGCAGTTGACGCAAGAATTACGAGCTAAAGAAGAAATTCTACAAACGGTTGAAACGGAAAAAGGCTTGAGATTGATTGTTCCAAAAGGAAGTAGATTGTTAGGGACAATCTTTCAAGTGGCAGAATCACATCAGGCACAAATTCTTAACGTCAGTGTTCACGTACCAACACTTGAGGATGTGTTTCTACATTTAACGGGACGTAAATTGAGAGATTAGGGGAGGAGAACAATGATTAATTTTCTTAAAAAAGATATTCTTGTTATCCTACGTGAACGCACTGAATTATTTTTACTCCTTTTGATGCCGCTTTTGTTAATCGGTATTTTGGGATTTGCTTTAAAAGGGATACTTGGAGGAGATACTTCAACTCTTAATATCAACGTGGCCATTGTTCACGAAGATAATGAAGAACAGGGGATAGGGCAATTTGTCGAGGATTTAAATGAAACAGGAATTACAGAAGAGGTTGCGCCTGAACTCCATCACGTGGCAAAGGAATTAAGTCCATTTTCCTTGTTAACAGCAGTGATAGAGGATGACAGTTTTGGAGAAATGGTCAACACGGTTAAAATGGATGCAACCACAGCGGAGCAGGCATTAAAGGATGAGGAGCTTGTAGCGATTTTGACCATTCCTGCTGGTTTTACGTATCACTCCTTACAAAAGATGCTCCTTCAACAAGGAAAAGGTAGTGAATTACTCATTACCATGAACGATACTGGTTCCTATCTTGGGACAATTTTTGAATCTAGTATCGAGCGATTTGTGAATGAGCTAAATTTCGAAACGGCGATTTACACAGTATCTAAACAAGAGGGAATAGGAGATAAAGTGGAACAACCGCAAATAGGGGGAATTGAAGCAATTTCGACAAGAGAGCCAGTGAGTTCATTTCAGTATTACACAATTGGGATGGCTGTTATGTTTGTCTTATATGTCGGGTCCACCATGGCAAGCAAAGCTCATGTGGAAAAAAAGGAGCATGCTTTTAATCGGATTTTACTCTCAGGAACCCCGCCATTTGCCTATTTAGGAGGGAAAGCACTCTCTGCATCGGTCATTGCTTTTTTTCAGCTGACCGTATTGTTTGGATTATCAAGTTTAATTTTCCAAGCGTTCGCTGGTGAAACGATTCAGTTTTGGTTAGGAATGGCTCTTATTTCGGCGGTTGTTTCCTGTTGTGTTGGGGGATTTGCTGCTTTATTAACGGCATGTGTCATTAGGTTCAATAGTGATTCTATCGCAAAGGTGTTTGCAGGTGGGATTGTCGTCATCTTTTCCTTTGCAGGTGGGAGCTTCTTTCCAATGTCTGATATGCCTGAGATGATTAGGATGTTTGGAAATTGGACGCCAAACGGTGCAGCATTTCTTGCTTACCTGCAATGGATGCAAGAAATGGACTATAACGTGATTCAGGCACCGATTAGTCGCATGTTCGTGATAATTACTATTCTCTTACTGGCTAGTGTTGTGATTTTTCCAAATAGGAGGTCGGTTTGGTCATGAGGTCAGTATTTCTATTGCAGTGGCAACGATTTCGTAGAGTACCGTTTTTGGTGCTATCCTTTTTTGTTCTAACGATCGGTTTTGTCTATATTCTAGCGGGAGCAAAGGTGGAAAACCAGGTCACCGTATTAACGTATTTTAATGCTTCCGTAAATGAAGAGGACAAAAATGGTTGGTTAGCAAGATTAAATAAATCCGATAATTTTCATTTTGAACAGGTTGAGGAACGACAGGCACGAAAGGCTGTTTCAAATGGGGATAGCAGTTTAGCTCTACATGTAATGGAAGCCGATTATCGCCTTTTAATTGCAACAGAGGATCCAACGCATCAAATAGTAGAGGATTATATTCGCCAAGTGTTCATTGAAGAGCTACAGTTAAGAACTTTCGAGCAACTAGGAGGTGGAAGTGAATTTCGAGTAGAAGTAGAGCAATTATGGGCGAACCCAGTTTTAACCGTGAATACGTCCTATTTAGAAGGGACTACCGGCAACGCTCCAAACGATGAGCGTTTACAGATATTATTTGGAATGACATTGTTTTTCTCTATATACACAATAATGTTTAGTTTAATGAAAGTAGCAGAAGAGAAAAATGAGGGGACATGGGACCGACTCATTGTTTCACCTCTTAGAAAATCGCAAATCTACATGGGGCACTTATTGTATTGCTTTTTAATTGGATACGCGCAAATCATCGTTGTCTTTTTATTATTCCAATGGGGTCTAGGCTTTGATTTGGGAGGGCGCTTTGGGACGGTGTTAGTCGTGATTGGCTGTTATGTATTTTCCATCGTTGCACTTGGGATGCTCCTAATCGGCTTAGTTAAGACATCTCAGCAGGTCCAAGTGGCTATCCCGATTATTGCCACAGCTATGGCGATGATAGGGGGTGCCTACTGGCCAATTGAGGTTGTGACTAATGAAGTTATGCTTCTATTATCGAAGGGAATGCCGATTTTTTACGGAATGGAAGCGTTAAAAGAGGCCGTTATTTTTGACCGTGGGGTGTTAGAGGTAATTGAGTCACTTTCCATTTTGGTTCTATTTGGTGTTGTTTGTATGGGCGTTGGAATTAATTTAATGGAAAGAAGGTCGGTGTAACCACCATTGGTATATAAAGGATAATGCTTTTACATGAAAAATGCTAAAAATTATTAAAAGCAAGCTATTGATATCCAAAGGATCAATAGCTTGCTTACTTTTTATGGATAACATTATACAAGGGTATGTATTTGTAAAGGTTGCTTGTTGCTCTTTTGAACGAACGTTTCATAAATGACGCCATCCCTGACCGTCTTATCACAGTAAATAAAATAAGGGGATTGAACAACTTCCATTAGTACGGTGAATGTTTGAACAGCAGGGATAATAATATCCTTTCGTCTTTTTGAGAGGCCTTTTATTTTTGAACGTTTACTCACATCTAATGAAGATAGTTCGTCAAAAATCTTTTCTATTTTCTTAAGCTTGAGCTCAGGTTGTTTCGTTTTTGATTTGGTTTCATGAATACGGGCTAGATTTCGGGCACTTCCTCCGATTCCGACGATAGGGCACTTTGCAGTCTTGAGCCAAGGGAGACTTAGGAATTGCTCGAATAAATAAGTTCGTAGATGAGTGATTTGTTTGTTGCTCACTTGCTCTCCGTTTGTGAATTGTTGGTTTAATGTGACGGCACCAAAAGGGAAGCTGTGGTAGTGGACCAATTTCTGTTTTTGAAACAAGGTGATTTCGGTACTTCCGCCACCGATATCGATTGTGATTCCATCTTCTATATCCATCGATTGGATGACACCAAGATACCCATAATACGCTTCTTCATACTCGCTTAACACAGTAAATGATATATCAGTTTGTCTTTCGATTTCATCTAATACTTCAGCTTGATTGGAAGAGTTTCGAATGACCGCCGTAGCAAACCCAATAATATGGTTAACGTTATACGACCGTGTTACTTTCTCAAATCGTTTTAACGTGTTAATAATGACACGAACACCATCCTTCGTTAATGTACCTTGTTTATTCAAGTAGCTAATAAGTCTTGCGGACACTTTCATTCTTTTCATTTCGTGATAGCGACCAATGTGGTCAATCTGGTACATAGCTAACTGAATCGAATTGGATCCCATATCAATCAAGGCAACAACATTCTCTTTCAAAAACACAACACTCCTTTTTTGTCCTATTTCCACTATTTTAATGTAAAAACGTAAAAGAGATATTAAGCGCTAGTAAATGAACTGTAAATAAAGCATAGGTTTTTTTGAATGATTTTATACAAAATTACCCAGTTGTTATTCGGAAAGGAGTGCTACTATATTTATATGGTTAAAGATCATAGTAGGAGTCGCTCCAGAAAGAGTATACAAAAAAATGAATCATTCAAGGTCCGATGAATAAAAGAGTCTTTATTTATTGATAGGAGCTTTCAATGCTTGAGAATAAGAAGTAATCATAAATATGTTGCTATTGGCTATGAAGTATGATAGATTATTAAATCTAGCCGCAAAAAATAATTTTAAATTAACTATTGCGCAGAACTTTATAACATGATATATTATTACTTGTCGCTGACAACGGATTAAATAGTCCTAAAAAAAACTTTTAAAAAGTTGTTGCGCAGAACAAATTATTGTGTTATGATAATAAATGTCGCTGATGAGTGACAAACAAGTTCTTTGAAAACTGAACAAAAGCCAAGCGAAAAAGAGAGATAGTTTAAATGTTCTTTTCATTTAAACCAATCTCGTCAATTTATTATTTATTCGAGCTAATCAGCTCACCATTTTTATGGAGAGTTTGATCCTGGCTCAGGACGAACGCTGGCGGCGTGCCTAATACATGCAAGTCGAGCGGACTGATTAAGAGCTTGCTCTTATGACGTTAGCGGCGGACGGGTGAGTAACACGTGGGCAACCTGCCCCTTAGACTGGGATAACATCGAGAAATCGGTGCTAATACCGGGTAAGAGATGCAACCGCATGGTTGTGTCATAAAAGATGGCTCCGGCTATCACTAAGGGATGGGCCCGCGGCGCATTAGCTAGTTGGTAAGGTAACGGCTTACCAAGGCGACGATGCGTAGCCGACCTGAGAGGGTGATCGGCCACACTGGGACTGAGACACGGCCCAGACTCCTACGGGAGGCAGCAGTAGGGAATCTTCCGCAATGGACGAAAGTCTGACGGAGCAACGCCGCGTGAGTGATGAAGGATTTCGGTTCGTAAAACTCTGTTGTTAGGGAAGAACACGTGCCGTTCGAATAGGGCGGCACCTTGACGGTACCTAACCAGAAAGCCACGGCTAACTACGTGCCAGCAGCCGCGGTAATACGTAGGTGGCAAGCGTTGTCCGGAATTATTGGGCGTAAAGCGCGCGCAGGCGGTCTTTTAAGTCTGATGTGAAAGCCCCCGGCTCAACCGGGGAGGGTCATTGGAAACTGGGAGACTTGAGTGCAGAAGAGGAGAGTGGAATTCCACGTGTAGCGGTGAAATGCGTAGATATGTGGAGGAACACCAGTGGCGAAGGCGACTCTCTGGTCTGTAACTGACGCTGAGGCGCGAAAGCGTGGGGAGCAAACAGGATTAGATACCCTGGTAGTCCACGCCGTAAACGATGAGTGCTAGGTGTTAGGGGTTTCGATGCCCTTAGTGCCGACGTTAACACATTAAGCACTCCGCCTGGGGAGTACGGCCGCAAGGCTGAAACTCAAAGGAATTGACGGGGGCCCGCACAAGCAGTGGAGCATGTGGTTTAATTCGAAGCAACGCGAAGAACCTTACCAGGTCTTGACATCCTTATGCCCTCCCTAGAGATAGGGATTTCCCTTCGGGGACATAAGTGACAGGTGGTGCATGGTTGTCGTCAGCTCGTGTCGTGAGATGTTGGGTTAAGTCCCGCAACGAGCGCAACCCTTGATCTTAGTTGCCAGCATTTAGTTGGGCACTCTAAGGTGACTGCCGGTGACAAACCGGAGGAAGGTGGGGATGACGTCAAATCATCATGCCCCTTATGACCTGGGCTACACACGTGCTACAATGGATGGTACAAAGGGCAGCGAAGCCGCGAGGTGGAGCCAATCCCATAAAGCCATTCTCAGTTCGGATTGTAGGCTGCAACTCGCCTACATGAAGCCGGAATTGCTAGTAATCGCGGATCAGCATGCCGCGGTGAATACGTTCCCGGGCCTTGTACACACCGCCCGTCACACCACGAGAGTTTGTAACACCCGAAGTCGGTGGGGTAACCTTTTGGAGCCAGCCGCCTAAGGTGGGACAGATGATTGGGGTGAAGTCGTAACAAGGTAGCCGTATCGGAAGGTGCGGCTGGATCACCTCCTTTCTATGGAGTTTAACTCTAGTCGACAGACAACTTCGGTTGTTTGACGCTTGTGCTATTTGTTCAGTTTTGAGAGAACTCAAAACTCTCTATTAATAAATGCTTTTGCTCCTGCGTCTACGATCTATGCTACGAAGCATGATTCCTCGTCGCAAGGCAGCATGAAGCATCACTGAGAAGTGTTACAAGATGTAATTGAAATTAGTAGCCTTGTTCAGTTTTGAGAGAACTCAAAACTTTCAATATAATTGGCAAAGAGAATCAAGAAATTCAAGGAAGTGAAATCATGAGACTCGGAG
>NZ_MVJM01000010.1:0-1105 GCF_002156385.1 Halalkalibacter urbisdiaboli | reverse complement strand
AGTTGGGCACTCTAAGGTGACTGCCGGTGACAAACCGGAGGAAGGTGGGGATGACGTCAAATCATCATGCCCCTTATGACCTGGGCTACACACGTGCTACAATGGATGGTACAAAGGGTAGCGAAGCCGCGAGGTGGAGCCAATCCCATAAAGCCATTCTCAGTTCGGATTGTAGGCTGCAACTCGCCTACATGAAGCCGGAATTGCTAGTAATCGCGGATCAGCATGCCGCGGTGAATACGTTCCCGGGCCTTGTACACACCGCCCGTCACACCACGAGAGTTTGTAACACCCGAAGTCGGTGGGGTAACCTTTTGGAGCCAGCCGCCTAAGGTGGGACAGATGATTGGGGTGAAGTCGTAACAAGGTAGCCGTATCGGAAGGTGCGGCTGGATCACCTCCTTTCTATGGAGTTTAACTCTAGTCGACAGACAACTTCGGTTGTTTGACGCTTGTGCTATTTGTTCAGTTTTGAGAGAACTCAAAACTCTCTATTAATAAATGCTTTTGCTCCTGCGTCTACGATCTATGCTACGAAGCATGATTCCTCGTCGCAAGGCAGCATGAAGCATCACTGAGAAGTGTTACAAGATGTAATTGAAATTAGTAGCCTTGTTCAGTTTTGAGAGAACTCAAAACTCTCAATATAATTGGCAAAGAGAATCAAGAAATTCAAGGAAGTGAAATCATGGAGACTTGGAGCGTACAAATGTACGTGAGAATCGGAATGATGAAACTGACGAAGAAGTTCGCAGATAATCTGAAGCCAAAGGTTCTTTGAAAACTAGATAATGAATGTAAACAATGTTTTGTTCACCGGAGTCTTAACTGACTTTGTTTGAACGAGCATGTCAAGAATTCAAAACGACTTTTTTAAATAAGACGTTTTGGCAAAGAGAACCGAGAAGAAATTCGAAGGTTATCTGAAGCCAAAAGTAATTGCAAAGAGAACCGAGTAAATCGAGGAAGCAAGTGTTCGAGGAATGGAGCGTACATCTGTACGTGACATGACCGAGAAACACGCAGCTGACGAAGAGTTACGAAGGTTATCTGCCGCAATTTGGTTAAGTTAGAAAGGGCGCACGGTGAATGCCTTGGCACTAGG
>NZ_MVJM01000001.1:1520881-1582918 GCF_002156385.1 Halalkalibacter urbisdiaboli | reverse complement strand
AATGAACAATGAAACAAAACACCATGCCTATTCATCCCCGAAGAAGAGAATAGTTGAGCCAGGACGTTGCCAGGCGATAAAGCATAACCCAAAGGGTTATGCTTTTTTATTTGTACAAAAGATTAAGCAGAAAGGCGCTGAAGAGCCTGGTCCGGAGGAACAGCGTCTTCATTGACTAAGCCGATGGAAACAACGTGAATAAGCTTTTATAAGTCACTCGTTCCGCTATTTTAGTTAAAACACAACGAATGGTATGGAAGTGGACAAGGTGGACCTCTGTCAGTAAGGGATTCTCAATCCACTATAATAAGAATAGTAAAACCTATAGATGAAGTGTCTACGAGAAAAAGGGTCCATTTGTAAAGAGGGTTTATGGTAAAATTCAGATAAATTCCTTTAGCTGGGAGGAAGCTAGATAGATGGAGAAAAAAGTGGATTCGATACATAGGGGGAAACCTCGTACTTTGGAAGTAGCAGGAAAGCAAATACAAACTAGTATATTTAAGGAGAAGGTTCTATCAACTATACGAGTTGGGAAATCAGGTTTAATTGGTGATACACAGTCAGATCAAGTGAATCATGGTGGATTAGATAAGGCCATTTGTGTTTACCCTTATGAGCATTATCCTTTTTGGGAAAAGAAGCTAGGAAAGGGACTTGGTGTCTCGGGGTTTGGTGAAAATTTCACCTTAGTGGGCTTACAGGAAGACAAGGTTCGAATCGGAGATGTCTACCAAATTGGAGACGTTATTGTACAAGTGAGTCAACCTAGACAGCCATGTTTTAAACTTGGATTAAAACATAATCAACCTAAGCTTGTTGTATGGGTTCAAGAAACAGGATTTAGTGGTTATTATTTTCGAGTACTAAAAGAGGGCGTTGTTACTCCTGGTGATACTGTATTATGTATTGAGCAAAAGTTAGAAAACCCTACTGTTATGGAAGCTAATCAAGTTAAATATGCAAAGAATCCATCAAGGGACAAGCTTCTTTGGATGACAAATGTGGGTGAACTATCGGAAGGCTGGAGGAAAGACTTTTTAAAGATATTAGAAAACAAGGGATAAATTCAATGAAGTGATAATATTTTCCCGTGGTTTACCTTTCAAAATATTAAGACTGTGCCAAAAGGATAAAAACAACCTTTTGGTACAGTCTTTTTTTCTTATTTAAAAGTAAAAGGATTCGAATGAAATAGGTTGTTTTGGAAAACATAAGCTTACAAATTATGTTAGGGGTTGTCTACATGTCTTCAATATTATCAGTCAGTACGTATTCTCCCCCGTATCGATTGGAACAAGCCACAACAACGGAATTTGCAAGAGAATTATTTAGTGATGATTTTAAAGATATTGAAAGACTTTTAACTGTATTTTCAAATGGTGAAATTAAAGAGCGGTATTTCTCCGTCCCGCTAGAATGGTTTGAGCAAGACCATACTTTACAAGAACGAAATGATTTGTATATAGATTTAGCAACGAAATATAGTTCAGAAGCAATCCAAAGTTGTTTAAACAACTCAAATTTCTTAAAAAAACAGGTTGATGTAAAAGAGATTGATGCAATCATTCTTGTCTCAAGTACGGGAATGTCTACACCTAGTCTAGATGCACGGATTATGAATAGGTTACCCTTCTCACCTCATACGAAACGAATTCCGTTATGGGGTTTAGGCTGTGCAGGTGGTGCATCTGGCATTAATCGGGCATTTGAATATTGTAGAGCCTTCCCAGAGGCAAATGTACTCGTAGTTTGTGTTGAACTTTGTAGCTTAACATTTCAACGTAATGACAGGTCTAAAAGTAATTTAATTGGAACGTCGTTGTTTGCAGATGGTGTGGCATGTGCTCTCGTTTCTGGGGAGCGTTCCTTACAACAGCAAAATGTAAAAAGAGCAGTTCGACCTGTATTATTTTCTACACAGTCTGTACTAATGCCTCAATCTGAAGAAGTGATGGGATGGGATGTAAAGGATTCGGGATTATATGTGGTATTTTCTCGGGATATTCCATCGATTATTGAAACATGGTTAAAACCAAGTGTCGTACATTTTTTAGAAGGTGAAGGACTTGAGCTCAGTCAAATTCATGCCTTTATCGCACACCCTGGAGGAAAAAAAGTGTTAGATGCCTATCAGGATGCGCTCGGACTTTCGAGTCGTGACGTTGCAAATTCAAAAAAAATATTACAGCATTATGGCAATATGTCCTCTCCGACAGTTTTATTTGTACTTGAACAATTTATGCTCGAAGAAAAACAGGTTGGTGACTATGGTCTATTGGCAGCGTTAGGACCTGGATTCTCTTTAGAACAGGCTTTAATAAAATGGGAGGCGATTCATTAATGAACTATATATTGTTTTTTCTTACTATAGTCATGATTCAACGATTAGTGGAATTGAAGATCGCAAATCGAAACGCTAAGTGGATAAAAGGACAAGGGGGGTATGAAGTTGGGCGAGAGCATTATAAATACATTGTTGGAATTCATCTACTCTTTTTTATTTCCCTCTTAACTGAGATATATGTGATGAAACTCTCATTATCTTTGTGGTCCTTAGTACCCTTGTTTGTATTTCTCCTTGCTCAAATAGGGAGAGTGTGGGCTTTGGCCTCTTTAGGGAAGTATTGGAACACGCGAATAATGATTTTACCTGGAGCTAAAGTCGTAGCGAAAGGGCCATATCGGTACATGAAACATCCGAATTATGTCATTGTCGCGACAGAAATTGTCGCATTGCCTCTTATGTTCCAAGCATACTTAACGGCTATCATTTTTACCTTTCTAAATGCCATAATTCTAACAGTTCGAGTTAGAGCTGAGGAAGAAGCACTTGAAGCATTAACGAATTATAAAGAAGCGTTTAGTGGTAGAAATCGTTTCTTCCCACGTTATGAGGATTAATTTTGTTTCGTTTATGGACAAGGCAGAATGGAACTTTTGTTGCTTTGTTATGTTAATCCTTACGAGATGTTTTTAATCGTTTTCTGGTTATGATAGGCTTAATATATCATTTGATAGTAATGGAGGGACCTACACTTTGGCTAAGAAAAAGAAGCTTAAGTTTAATGTAGAAGACAATGAAACGATATCAGACTGTTTGAATCGTATGGAAAAAGAAGGGTACCAACCTGTTAGAAGGATGGAGGAACCTGTTTTTGAAGAGAAAAAAGTGAATGGACAGGTCGAATATGTCCCTATTAAACAAAGGATATCTTTTGAAGGTATTTTGAAGGAAGGCGAACAATGAATGACTTACCTAATAAATCGTTCGACTTTCTGTTGACATCAACTGTCGATGCTTGTAAGATTAATGTGAATCAATCAGAAAAACGAAAATAAGACCTCATATAAATTTGGGAATAGGGCCCGAAAGTTTCTACCTAATGACCGTAAATCATTGGACTATGAGGGGAAGTGTCATCCTACAATTCGAGTGAAAAGAAGGATGTCATAAAAGCGTAGAATTAGCTGACTTTCTCTCTCTTATGTAGATAAAGAAGCTAGTTCTGCGCTTTTTTACAAGTTAGCAGCTGAGAGGGGAAGCGATGATGGAACCAATAGTTGGAGTAATTATGGGAAGTACGTCAGATTGGGACACGATGAGCCACGCATGTGAGATTCTTGAAGAATTGAATATTCCATTTGAGAAGAAGGTAGTTTCAGCTCATCGAACGCCTGATTTGATGTTTACTTATGCAGAGCAGGCTGCATCAAGAGGGTTAAAAGTGATTATTGCTGGAGCTGGTGGAGCGGCTCATCTACCAGGAATGGTTGCTGCGAAAACATTAGTACCAGTAATCGGTGTTCCCGTACAGTCAAAGGCATTACAAGGGCTTGATTCTTTGTTATCAATTGTGCAAATGCCTGGCGGTGTCCCAGTAGCTACTGTAGCAATCGGTAAGGCAGGAGCAACAAATGCAGGACTTCTCGCTGCACAAATGATTGGAGCTTTTGATTCGAATGTGCAGGCAAGATTAGAGAAACGTCGTAAGAGTATTGAAGAAACTGTTCTTGAAAGCAGTGATACTTTATGAGTCAATTTATCGTACCAGGTTCTACAATTGGGATTATTGGTGGAGGGCAGCTCGGACGAATGATGGCTCTTTCAGCAAGGCAAATGGGCTATCGAATTGCCGTGCTAGAGCCAACACATGATTCTCCCTGTGCACAGGTAGCTGATGTTGTCATTGAAGCAGCGTATGATGATTTAGAGGCTGCTAAGGCACTTGTTGAAGCGTCAGACGTCATCACCTACGAGTTTGAAAATATTGACGAAGCCACAGCTCAATGGATTTCTGAAAAATGTGAGTTTCCTCAAGGGTACGATCTATTAAAAGTGACCCAGCACCGCTTGTATGAAAAAGATAAGATTTCTTCATTAGGTGTTGAAGTCGCACCTTATGCAGCTATTTACAAAGAAGAGGATGTTGCAGAGGCGGCTGAAAAAATCGGTTTTCCTGCCGTTTTGAAAACGTGTCGAGGTGGTTATGATGGGAAAGGACAAGCTGTTGTCAAAAATGAACAAGAGCTTAAGCAAGCTGTCTCTCAACTGTTAAAGCAAGGCGAGTTAGTTCTTGAAGGCTGGGTTCCTTTTCAATGTGAAATCTCGGTTATCGTTACGCGCTCAACACAGGGTGAAACGAAAACACTTCCTGTAGCTGAAAATATCCATCGAAACAATATCCTACATCAATCGATTGTACCTGCGCGAATTAAGCAGGAAACTCAGGATTTAGCTAGAAGCATAGCAATGACCTTAGCGGACGGTTTAGAGCTTATCGGTACGTTAGCTGTTGAAATGTTTGTTAAAGATGGAAAGATAGTTGTAAACGAATTGGCACCGCGCCCTCATAATTCTGGCCATTATTCGATTGAGGCTTGCGAAACATCACAATTTGAACAGCATATTCGTGCAATTTGTGGCTGGCCACTAGGAGAAACGACGCTTCATTCCCCTGTAGTGATGGAAAATGTTCTCGGAGAGCATGTGGATCCTATGCTTAAAGCAGTTCCACTTATGTCTGGTGTGAAATTGCACCTTTATGGCAAAAAAGAAGCTGTTGAAAAGCGAAAAATGGGCCATATGACAGCATTGGGGAAAACCGTAGAAGAAGCATTAGGAAAACTTAACGCTCTTCATAAAAATTAAGTTAGTAGTGAATTTTATATATAGATAAGAACATAGTGGAGGATGGTAAGCATGATAGAACGTTATACAAGACCAGAAATGGGAGCAATTTGGACAGAGGAGAACCGTTACCGTGCATGGCTCGAAGTTGAAATTGTTGCCTGTGAAGCGTGGTCGGAATTGGGAGAAATTCCGAAAGAGGATGTTGAAAAAATCCGTAAAAATGCGAGCTTTGATGTTAACCGCATTCTTGAAATAGAGGAAGAAACTCGTCATGATGTGGTCGCCTTTACTCGTGCAGTATCTGAAACATTAGGAGAAGAACGTAAATGGGTTCATTACGGCTTAACATCAACAGACGTAGTAGATACGGCTCTTTCATATTTATTAAAGCAGGCTAATCAGATTTTAGCAGACGATCTTGATCGTTTTCTTACCATCCTAAAAAACAAAGCACTTGAGCATAAATACACGGTGATGATGGGACGTACGCATGGTGTTCATGCAGAACCAACAACCTTTGGTTTAAAATTAGCGCTTTGGTATGAAGAAATGAAGCGTAATATTGAACGTTTTAAACATGCTGCTGAAGGCGTACGAGTTGGAAAGCTTTCTGGTGCAGTTGGTACATTTGCGAATATCGATCCGAAAATTGAAGCATTTGTTTGTGAAAAGCTTGGACTGAAGGCAGCACCTATTTCAACGCAAACATTACAACGTGATCGCCACGCAGATTACATGTCTACTCTTGCGTTAATTGCAACATCTATTGAAAAGTTTGCTGTTGAGATTCGTGGGCTTCAAAAGAGTGAAACGCGCGAGGTTGAAGAGTTTTTTGCTAAAGGACAAAAGGGTTCATCTGCAATGCCGCATAAGCGTAATCCTATCGGCTCTGAAAATATGACTGGACTAGCTCGTGTGATTCGCGGCTATATGATGACTGCTTATGAAAATGTACCATTATGGCATGAAAGAGATATTTCTCACTCATCAGCCGAACGTGTGATTATTCCGGATGCAACCATAGCTCTTAACTATATGTTAAATCGTTTCGGCAATATCGTGAAAAACTTAACGGTGTTCCCTGAAAACATGAAGCGTAATATGACGCGTACGTATGGATTAATTTACTCTCAGCGTGTGCTGCTTTCACTTATTGATAAAGGAATGGTTCGTGAGGAAGCATATGACCTTGTTCAACCGAAAGCGATGGAAGCCTGGGAAAAAGGGATTCAGTTCCGTGAATTAGTTGAAGCAGAAGACCGCATTACATCTGTTCTTTCAAAAGAAGAAATTGAAGAGTGCTTTGATTATAACCATCATATGAAGCATGTTGATACGATTTTCACACGTGTTGGACTAGAGTAAAAGCAGGAGTCACTACGACTCCTCTTGTAAGATTTTATTCCACTATTTTATAGCCGGAGGGTTAATCATGGAAAAAAGAGGCTTGCTTTATGAAGGTAAGGCGAAGAAAATCTATCAAACTGAAGATGAAAATATCCTATGGGTAGAATATAAAGATGATGCGACGGCATTTAATGGTGAAAAGAAAGATGTCCTTACCGGAAAATCTCGCCTAAATAATGAAATCTCGTCATTAATTTTTAAGAAGTTATCGGAAAATGGATTAGAAAGTCATTTTATTGATAGACTTTCGGAAACAGAACAGCTTGTTCGTAAGGTTGAAATTGTTCCACTAGAAGTGGTTGTCCGCAATGTTGTTGCAGGAAGTATGGCAAAGCGTTTAGGAATAGAAGAAGGCACGCCACTTCCGACACCAATTGTTGAATTTTACTATAAAGACGATGCGCTTGGTGATCCCCTCGTAACAGAAGATCATGTGTATCTTCTAGAAGCAGCGACAGCTGAAGAAGTAGAGCAATTGAAGGTTCGTGCAAAGAAAGTAAATGAACTATTAATTAATATGTTTGCTGGAATAAACGTTAAACTTATTGATTTTAAGCTTGAATTCGGAAGAACGGAAAACGGCGAGCTATTACTAGCTGATGAAATTTCTCCAGACACTTGTCGTTTATGGGATAAGGATACGAATGAAAGATTTGATAAAGATTTATTCCGTCGTAATTTAGGAAGCTTGCAGGATGGTTATCAAGAAATTTTAACTCGTTTAGGAGGCGCATCATGTACAAAGTAAAAGTATTCGTAACGTTAAGAGAAAGTGTTTTAGATCCTCAAGGAGTAGCGGTGAAAAAGGCTTTGCATGCTATGGAATATAAAGAGGTTGATGAAGTTCGTATCGGTAAATATATGGAGCTTACGTTAACAGATAATACAAATATTGATGAACGTGTGAAAGAAATGTGTGAAAAGATTTTAGCAAACACTGTGATTGAAGATTACCGCTATGAAGTTGAGGAGGTTGTATCCTCATGAAATTTGCAGTCATAGTCTTTCCAGGATCGAACTGCGATTCAGACATGTATTTCGCAATTCGTGACGCTTTAGGCGAAGAAGTAGAGTATGTTAGACACGATGAGACGTCTTTAGAAGGCTTTGATGCAATTTTATTACCTGGTGGCTTCTCTTATGGTGACTATCTTCGTTCTGGTGCGATTGCTCGTTTTGCTCCGATTATGAACGAAGTCATTGCTGCTGCTGAACAAGGAAAACCAGTTTTAGGTGTTTGTAATGGATTTCAAATTTTACTTGAAGCAGGCTTACTAGAAGGTGCTATGAAGCGTAATGAAGGATTAAAATTTATTTGTCGCCCTGTGACGTTACAAGTTGAAAACCCAAAGACGATTTTCTCAAGTGGATACGAAGCTGGGGAGCAAATTACGATTCCTGTTGCACATGGTGAAGGAAACTACGAGTGTGACGAAGAGACGTTAGCAAAGCTAGAAGCGAATAACCAAGTCGTATTCCGTTATGTTGATTCAATTAATGGTTCACGTAATCAAATCGCTGGGATTATGAATGAAAAGGGGAACGTACTTGGGATGATGCCGCATCCTGAGCGTGCCGTTGAAGAGTTACTTGGAAGCAATGATGGAATTAAATTATTCCAATCGATTCTTAAAAATTGGAGGGAATCTCATGTCACTACTACTTGAGCCTACAGCAGAACGTGTGAAAGAAGAAAAATTATACCGTGATATGGGGCTAACTGACGAAGAATTTGCAATGGTTGAAAACATTCTTGGACGTACTCCGAACTATACGGAAACAGGATTATTTTCAGTAATGTGGTCAGAGCATTGTAGCTATAAAAATTCAAAGGTTCTATTAAAAAAGTTTCCTGTTACAGGTGAAAAAGTACTTCAAGGACCTGGTGAAGGTGCTGGAATTATTGACATTGGTGATGAACAAGCGGTTGTGTTCAAAATCGAAAGTCATAACCACCCTTCTGCGATTGAGCCATACCAAGGTGCAGCTACAGGTGTAGGTGGAATTATTCGTGACATCTTCTCAATGGGAGCTCGTCCAATTGCTAGCTTAAACTCACTTCGCTTCGGTGAATTAACATCTCCTAAAGTTCGTTATTTATTTGAAGAAGTTGTTGCTGGGATTGCTGGCTATGGTAACTGTGTTGGTGTTCCAACGGTTGGGGGAGAAGTTCAATTTGACCCTTGTTATGAAGGAAATCCTCTAGTTAACGCAATGTGTGTTGGTTTAATTGACCATAAAGACATTCAAAAAGGACAAGCAAAAGGTGTTGGCAACACAGTTATGTATGTTGGTGCAAGCACAGGTCGTGATGGAATTCACGGAGCGACATTTGCTTCTGAAGAGCTAAGTGAGAGCTCAGAAGAAAAGCGTCCAGCTGTTCAAGTTGGAGATCCTTTTATGGAAAAATTATTAATCGAAGCGTGTTTAGAGTTAATTCAATGTGATGCGCTTGTTGGTATTCAAGATATGGGTGCAGCAGGTTTAACGTCTTCATCAGCTGAGATGGCAAGTAAGGCCGGTTCTGGTATTGAAATGAACCTTGACCTTGTGCCACAACGTGAAAAAGGCATGACTCCATACGAAATGATGCTTTCTGAGTCTCAAGAGCGTATGTTAATCGTTGTTCAAAAAGGACGCGAACATGAGATTAAAGAAATTGTAGAACGTTGGGGATTACATGCGGTTGAAGTTGGACAAGTAACAGATGACAAACGTCTTCGTTTACTTCATAAAGGTGACGTCGTTGCAGATGTTCCAGTTGATTCACTAGCTGAGGATGCACCAGTGTATCATAAGCCTTCAAAAGTACCTGCTTACTTTGAAGAGTTCCAAAAATCAACACCATCTGTACCGAAAATATCCGATACAAAGGAAACATTGTTAAAGCTATTAGCTCAGCCGACAATAGCAAGCAAAGAGTGGGTTTACGATCAATATGATTATATGGTTCAGACGAATACAGTAGTTAGTCCAGGTTCAGATGCAGCGGTTGTTCGTGTTCGTGGAACGCGTAAAGCATTAGCGATGACGACAGATTGTAATTCTCGTTATCTATATTTGAATCCTGAGGTCGGTGGGAAGATTGCGATTGCTGAAGCAGCACGTAACATCGTATGTTCAGGTGGCGTACCATTAGGGGTAACAGATTGCTTAAATTATGGTAGTCCTGATAAACCAGAAATTTTCTGGCAGCTAGAAACATCTACAGATGGGATGAGCGAAGCGTGTCGCGAGCTCGGTACACCGGTTATTGGTGGAAACGTCTCTTTATATAACGAAACAAATGGTGTGGCTATCTATCCGACACCAGTAATCGGAATGGTTGGTTTAATTGAGGATGTAGATCATATTACAACACAGAACTACAAGCAAGCAGGAGATCTTATTTACCTTCTTGGAGAAACAAAAGCGGAATTTGGTGGAAGTGAGCTTCAAAAGCTTGTTGAAGGAAGCATCTCAGGTCATGCTCCAGAGATTGATTTAGCTGTTGAAAAAGAGCGTCAAACACAATTACTTAAGGCGATTCAAGCTGGGCTTGTTGCTTCAGCTCATGACGTTGCTGAAGGTGGTTTAAGTGTTGCTCTAGCAGAAGGAATGACAGCTGGTACAGTTGGTGCGCAAGTAACAGTTGAAGGTGACGCTGTTACAGCATTATTTGCAGAATCACAATCTCGTTTTGTTGTAACAGTAAAACCAGAAAACCGTGAAGCATTTGAAAAAGCTGTCTTTGCACAGCAGATTGGTGAAGTTACAGAAGAAGCAAAGCTTGTCATTAAGGATAAGAGTGAAGCGGTTATCTTAGAAGCATCTCAAGAAGAAATTGTCTCGGCTTGGAAAGGAGCCATTCCATGTTTGCTGAAATCAAAGGCTTAAATGAAGAATGTGGTGTCTTTGCCGTATGGGGGCATAAAGATGCTGCGCAAATTACGTATTACGGATTGCACAGTCTTCAACATCGTGGTCAAGAAGGTGCGGGAATCGTTGTCACAGATGGTGAACAGCTTGCGGTTCACAAAGGACTTGGATTAGTGAACGAAGTGTTCAATCCTGATACTTTATCTTCATTAAAAGGAAAAGGTGCGATTGGACATGTTCGTTACGCAACTGCGGGGGGCGGGGGCTTTGCCAACGTCCAGCCGCTTCTTTTCCGCTCGCAAATGGGAAGTCTAGCACTTGCACATAACGGTAACCTTGTAAATGCAAACAACATGAAACATCAATTAGAGAGTCAAGGAAGTATTTTTCAATCAACATCAGATACAGAGGTGCTCGCTCATTTGATTAAGCGTAGTGGCTATTCAACACTAGAGGATCAAATGAAAAACTCTCTTGCAATGCTTAAAGGTGCTTATGCTTTTGCGGTAATGAATGAAAATCAGCTTATCGTTGCACTAGATCCGAATGGTCTTCGTCCACTATCGATTGGCCGTCTTGGTGAGGCGTATGTCGTTGCTTCTGAAACATGTGCATTTGACATTATTGGGGCAGAATATATGCGTGAAGTAGATCCAGGCGAAATGATCATTATTGATGATCACGGTATTCGGTCTGAACGTTTTGTTAGTAAAACAGCTCGTTCTATTTGTAGTATGGAATATGTCTATTTTGCTCGTCCGGACAGTAATGTCGACGAAATTAATGTTCATACTGCGAGAAAGAACCTTGGAAAACAATTAGCGATTGAATCACCGATTGAAGCTGATGTTGTGACAGGAGTGCCAGACTCAAGTATATCAGCGGCGATTGGCTATGCGGAGCAAACGGGGATTCCTTACGAGCTTGGAATGATCAAAAATCGTTATGTTGGTCGGACATTTATTCAACCATCGCAAGAGCTTCGTGAGCAAGGGGTAAAAATGAAATTATCCGCAGTTCGTGGTGTAGTTGAAGGAAAACGCGTTGTGATGATCGATGATTCCATCGTTCGTGGTACGACCAGTCGCCGGATAGTGAATATGCTTCGTGAAGCAGGTGCTTTGGAGGTTCACGTTCGCATCAGTTCACCACCGATAAAAAACCCATGTTTTTACGGAATTGATACATCAACCACAGATGAATTAATCGCGTCCAATCATTCTATTGAAGAAATGCGTGAAATGATGGGTGCGGATTCGTTAGCCTTTCTATCCACTGAAGGACTAATGAAGGGAATTGGACGAAAAGACGAGGATAGTAGCTGTGGCCAGTGTCTTGCTTGTTTTACTGGTGAGTACCCAACAGAGATTTTTCCAGACACATTGCATCCACATGCAAAGGTTTAAATTGTAGAGGACGTTTAGTAAGAAAGACCGCTCTGTGGTTTTTCTTACAACCTCGAACAACATTAGGAGGTAAGAACATGTCAGAAGCTTATAAACAAGCAGGAGTAGACATTGAGGCTGGTTATGAGTCGGTTAAGCGTATGAAAAGTCATGTAGAGCGAACAATTCGCCCTGGAGTCATGGGGGGATTAGGTGGCTTTGGAGGGATGTTTGATCTCTCAGGCCTGAAGTTAGAGGAGCCTGTACTTGTTTCAGGAACAGATGGAGTGGGGACAAAGCTAATGCTCGCTTTTATGATGGATCGTCATGATACAATCGGTATTGATGCAGTAGCGATGTGTGTGAATGACATTGTCGTTCAAGGGGCCGAGCCTCTCTACTTTTTAGACTACATTGCATGTGGAAAAGCGGTTCCGGAGCGAATTGAAGCAATTGTAAAAGGTGTAGCCGATGGATGTGAGCAAGCAGGCTGTGCATTAATTGGCGGTGAAACAGCGGAAATGCCTGGGATGTATAGCGCAGAGGAATATGATATTGCTGGATTTTCAGTTGGTGCTGTTGAAAAAAAGAAACTCATAACGGGTGAAAAAATTGCACCTGGTGATGTTGTAATTGGTTTAGCTTCAAGTGGAATTCATAGCAATGGATTTTCGTTAGTGCGAAAAATCTTCTTAAATGACCATAAGCTTTCTCTTACAGATACATTGGAGGGACTTGAAGGTACACTTGGCGATGCGTTGCTGACTCCTACGAAAATCTATGTAAAGCCACTATTAAATTGTATCCGTCGTTTTGATGTGCACGGACTTGCTCATATTACCGGTGGAGGCTTCTATGAAAATATTCCACGAATGCTTCCAGAAGGTGTAAAAGTGGAGATTGACAATGGCTCTTGGTCTGTACCGAACATCTTCTCTTTATTAGCTAAATACGGGAAGCTAACAGAACGTGAGAAATTCTCAACATTTAATATGGGAATTGGAATGGTTATGGTTGTCCCAGAAGCTCAAAAAGAAGACGTGTTAACTCAGTTAAAGGCCGATGGGGAAGAAGCATATGTTATTGGACGTGTGACAGAAGGAACGACAGGTATCACTATTGGGGGCATTAGCGAATGAAGGTAGCCATTTTCGCATCGGGCAGTGGAACAAATGCTCAAGCTATTCTTGAGGCAATTGAGCAAGGCTCGTTGGATATGGAAGTTGCTCTTATTTTTAGTGATAAACCGAATGCACGTGTACTAGAACGTGCTGCGCAGTTTCAAATCCCGACGTTAATGTTTGAACCGAAAAACTTTCCATCAAAAGTTGAATTTGAGCAAGAGCTAGTGAAAAAGCTTGAAGAAGCCAAAGTTGAGTTTATCGTTTTAGCCGGTTATATGCGCTTAATAGGGAAAACACTTCTCGAAGCATATGAAGGTAAGATGGTAAACATACACCCTTCATTATTGCCGGCCTTTCCGGGATTAGATGCAATCGGACAAGCATTTAATGCAAAAGTGAAGGTAACGGGTGTGACGATTCATTACGTCGATTCGGGCATGGACACCGGACCGATTATTGCACAAGAGGCAGTAAAAGTAGATGAACATGATACAATTGAATCGTTAACATCCAAAATTCAAGCGGTCGAACATCGTCTCTATCCAGAGACACTACAAATGATTAATACGGAACGTATTCGTTAATAATCTACACTTTTTAAAAACAAAGAAGTAACGGGCTGAACGCTAATAGTGAAGCCGTTACTTTCTGTACATAGCAGTGATAAGGAGGAAGAAACGTTCCTCCTTATTCTAATCATTGGACTTTAATTATGAAAGGAATGAGTGAAAAATGGCAAAAAGAAGAGCATTAGTCAGCGTTTCAGATAAAGCAGGGATTGTCCCTTTTGTACAGGCATTAGCTGAAAAAGGGTTTGAAATCGTGTCTACAGGAGGAACTCATCGGACGCTAGAGGAAGCCGGTGTCCCAGTGACAGGAATCTCTGAAGTAACAGGCTTTCCGGAAATTTTAGATGGTCGTGTAAAAACGCTTCACCCGAATATTCATGGTGGCTTACTTGCAATGAGAGAAAAGGCAGAGCATCAAGCACAAATTAATGAACATGATATTCAACCAATCGATATTGTGGTTGTTAATCTATACCCGTTTCAACAAACGATTGCAAATAAGGAAGCAACGTTTGCTGATGCAATTGAAAACATTGATATTGGTGGTCCAAGTATGCTTCGTTCTGCTGCGAAAAACCATCAACATGTTACAGTTGTGGTGGACCCAACTGATTATGAAACGGTGCTGTCAGAATTAAATGAAGCAGGTGATGTTTCTGTTGAGACAAAGCGTAAATTGGCGGCAAAGGTATTCCGTCACACAGCAGCATATGATGCGGTCATTGCTGAATATTTAACAAAAGCAGTTGGAGAAGAAAATCCAGAATCTTTAACAGTGACATATGAGAAGAAGCAAGCTTTACGTTATGGAGAAAACCCACATCAGAAGGCGACTTTCTATAAAAAACCACTTGCAGATTCCAGTTCAATTGCAGCTGCAACGCAACTTCATGGTAAGGAATTATCCTATAACAACATTAATGATGCGGATGCAGCGCTTGCGATTGTGAAGGAATTTGAACAACCGGCTGCTGTTGCTGTTAAGCATATGAATCCGTGTGGCGTTGGAACAGGAGAAACAATTGAAGCAGCCTATGATAAAGCATACGAAGCTGACCCAGTTTCTATTTTTGGAGGAATTGTTGCGTTAAACCGTAAAGTGGATACGGCAACTGCTTTAAAAATGAAGGAAATCTTCCTAGAAATTATTATCGCACCATCATTTACGGAGGAAGCTCTTGAAATCTTAACATCAAAGAAAAATCTTCGGTTATTGACTGTTGAGTTAGATGGAGAAGAGAAAGTAGAGAAAAAATTAACATCGGTTCACGGAGGTCTTCTAGTGCAAGATGAGGATCGTTATGGCTTTGCCGATGCTGAAATCTCTATTCCGACTAAACGTGAACCGACAGAAGAAGAATGGGAAGCGTTAAAGCTTGCTTGGAAAGTAGTTAAGCATGTTAAATCAAATGCAATTGTACTTGCTAATGGTCAAATGACAGTTGGTGTTGGTGCGGGTCAAATGAATCGAGTTGGTGCAGCAGCAATTGCAACAGAACAAGCCGGAGAACGTGTGAAAGGTGCAGTCATGGGTTCTGATGCCTTTTTCCCAATGGGCGATACAGTGGAGAACGCAGGTAAGGCAGGAATTACAGCAATTATTCAGCCAGGTGGCTCGATCCGTGACCAGGAATCAATTGAAATGGCTGATAAATATGGAATTGCCATGGTGATGACAGGAGTAAGACATTTTAAACATTAATCGAAAGTATTTGAACATAATGGAGGGGTTAAGATGAATGTTCTTGTAATTGGAAGTGGCGGTCGTGAACATACCATTGCTTGGAAATTTGCGCAAAGTCAGCGGGTTGAGCAAGTATTTGTAGCTCCAGGAAATGATGGGATGGTCGATATTGCGACACCTGTAGCCATTCCGGAAGGTGATCATGATGCCCTAGTAACATTTGCTAAGGAAAACAACGTCGGTTTAACGTTTGTAGGTCCAGAGGTTCCACTATTAGCTGGTGTTGTCAATCGTTTTCAAGAAGAAGGCTTGAAGGTTTTTGGTCCGAAGCAAGAGGCAGCTTTACTTGAGGGAAGTAAATCATACGCAAAGATGATTATGAAGAAATATAACATTCCAACAGGAGCTTATGAAACCTTTTCAAACTATGACGAGGCAGTGGTCTATGTAAAAGAGCAAGGCGCACCAATTGTTATTAAGGCTGATGGTTTAGCAGCTGGCAAGGGTGTTGTCGTTGCGATGACAGAACAAGAAGCTCTTGAAGCATTAGACTATATGTTAAATGATAAAGCATTCGGTGAGGCTAGTGCGAGTGTTGTTATTGAAGAGTATCTTGAAGGGGAAGAGCTGTCATTAATGGCATTTGTTCATCATGATATTGTCGTCCCAATGGTTGGAGCTCAAGACCATAAGCGTGCTTTCGATAATGATGAAGGACCAAATACGGGGGGAATGGGTGCGTACTCTCCGGTTCCCCAGTTTAAGCAGGAACAAATTGAAGAAGCGGTTGAACGTATTTTACAGCCAACTGCGAATGCGATGATAACAGAAGGCCGTTCATTTACTGGCATTCTATATGCGGGATTAATGATGACGAATGCCGGGCCGAAAGTGATTGAATTTAATGTGCGTTTTGGTGACCCTGAGACACAGGTTGTTCTTCCAAGACTTGAGTCAGATTTAGTTGATGTATTAGAAGGGCTATTGAACGGTGAGAAACCTCAGTTGAAATGGTCGGAGGACGCCGTTGTTGGGGTTGTTATGGCAAGTAAAGGGTACCCGAAGGAATATGATAAAGGAATCGCTATTACTGGGCTTGAAAATGTAAACAGCGATTCACTTCTCTTCCATGCTGGAACGAAAAAAGTCGATGAGCAATGGGTGACAAATGGAGGACGAGTTCTTTTATTAGCAAGTAAAGGTGCGACGATTAATGAGGCACAACAAGCCGTATATAAGGCAATAAGCAACATTCAGTCTGAAGGGTTATTTTATCGCAAGGATATTGCACAAAAGGCTATTTCACGCGCTTTTTCATAAAAAAATAGATAGCTGCTACAATGCAACCGATAATTAAAATATAAATAAATAAGGAATCTGTCGCATATTCTTGAATATTCAAGATGGGATTCTCCTTTCTTTAACCCGTATAAAATTTATACGGGTTTTTAATTATTTAAAAAGGCTGTTTGATTTTTTTGTATTTTTACATTATCTTCAATATTTCGAAATTTTAC
Source organism: Halalkalibacter urbisdiaboli (assembly GCF_002156385.1). GTDB lineage: Bacteria > Bacillota > Bacilli > Bacillales > Bacillaceae_D > Halalkalibacter_A > Halalkalibacter_A urbisdiaboli. The sequence goes on along the minus strand of NZ_MVJM01000001.1, from coordinate 1,566,240 downwards.
TGTCACAGAATTATAACTTGTGTGACAAGTTTTCTTCTATTATGATGGGTTTATAGCAAATTGGTCTTGTTTATCGTTTTGATAATGAAGATTTTGCTTATTCGCAGAATTTTTTACTAAGTACGTTACAGGGCAAAAGCGGGTTATCCCTTCAGCTACTAGCATGCCACCAAGAGCAGCAAACGGTAAGGATGATTGAGACGGTCGTTTTACCATATTGGCAGTAGAACATGCTAATATAGAAAAACCACATGTAATACGAATAAGAGCATTGACTCTTCCGATATTTGGGTTCATGGATAGAAACCTCCTTTTTGGGTATAGATGGTGTCTTTTCTAAATATATTGTGAAGAGATTTCACAACTTTTATCAGTGAAAAAATGAAACTGTGTTAAACTAAAAAAAATAGCGACTAATGAAATGGGTGATGACAAGATGCCAGAGAGAATCTATCGCTGGACAAAGAAAAAGTTGCGACATCAGCTCGCGGTAGTTCGAGGAGAGACGGCACCAAGTCTCGTTCTTAAAAATGCAACGTATTTAAACTTTGCGCGCCGAAAATGGCTTAAAGCAAATATATGGATTTCGCAAGACCGTATTGTTTATGTTGGAGATGAAATGCCTCCTTTACTAATGGATGTTGAGGTTGTTGATTGTTCTCAATCGCTAATCGTACCAGGTTATATTGAGCACCATGCACACCCTTTTCAATTATATAATCCCCACAGTTTTGCTAAGTATGCGTCATCAAAGGGAACGACGACCTTGATAAACGACAATATGTTAATGTTTTTGCATCTCGAAAAACCGAAAGCGCTTTCATTGATTGAAGCGTTAGATGAGCTACCAACAACGATGTATTGGTGGGCTCGTTATGATGCACAAACTGAGATGAATGATGAAGAGTCGTTTACTAATTCAAAAATGAAAGAATGGTTGGAGCACCACCTTGTTGTTCAAGGAGGAGAGCTAACCTCTTGGCCGAAAGTACTTGAAGGTGATGATGCGATTCTCCACTGGATGCAAGAAACACAACGGTTAAGAAAGCCGATCGAAGGGCATCTTCCAGGTGCTTCGGAGAAAACATTAGCACAAATGGCTTTATTAGGAGTTACATGTGACCATGAAGCAATGACAGGAGAAGAGGTACTGCGTCGACTGAACATCGGGTATACGACTTCATTACGACATTCATCGATTCGTCCAGATTTACCAAAGCTGTTAAAGGAAATGAACGAACTTGGAATCGATTATTTCGGACGTTGCATTATGACCACTGACGGCTCGCCGCCAGCTTTTTATGAAGATGGTGTTATGGATAAGTTAATAAAAATTGCGCTCGAAAGTGGCTTGAAGCCCGAGGATGCTTATGGGATGGCCACATATTATGTTGCTAGATATTATCACATCGACCATAAGCTTGGAATGATTGCACCAGGCCGTGTTGCGCATTTAAATTTTCTTTCGGATGTAAATAACCCCTCCCCAACATCTGTCTTAGCAAAGGGACAATGGATGGTTCGAGATGGAAAGCAATGTGATGGTTTCGAGTCATTTCCTTGGGAAGACTTTGGAATTGGCCCACTTAAAATTGATTGGGACTTACATGAAGATGAGTTGAGTTTCTCCATGCCAATGGGGATTGAAATGGTTAACGCTGTTATTCTAAAGCCTTACCAAATACCGATTGATTGCAATTATAGTACGTTAAGCAAAGACCATGATGAAAGCTTTTTCGTTATGCTTGATAAGCATGGTAAATGGATGATTTCGACAATGATTAAAGGCTTTGCAACAAATGTATCGGGTTTTGCTAGTTCTTTTTCAAATACAGGAGATCTAATTTTAATCGGAAAAAATTTATCTGATATGGTAGCCGCATTTCGCGCATTAAAAGAACAAGGTGGGGGCATGACGTTAGTTGAAAATGGAGAGGTCATTGGTTCGATTCCATTACAGCTGTTCGGAGTTCTCTCGAATAAACCAATGCAAGGAATAATGGAGGATGAGAAAAATTTTGTGAGGTTATTAAGAGAACGTGGATATAAACATGAGGATCCAATTTACAGTTTACAGTTCTTTTCTTCAACTCATTTACCTTACATTAGGGTGACGCAACGGGGAATTTATGATGTTCATAAGAAAACGATACTCTTTCCCTCGATTATGCGTTAAACTATAAAAGTGGGTGTCCAAAGAAGCCACTGAAAAAGGTAAAGACATGAGGGCACTGAAAAAACCCTTGAAAGTCACGCTACGAAGCAGCAATGGCTTCACATGTTGCCCGCCTGCTATTTAGAAACTCACTCATAGCAGGCTTTTAAAAAGATGGCAACGGCTCTGCGCATTGCTTAGAGGGCACTGAAAAAGGGTGGGTTTCCCTTTTTCAGTGCCCTCGTGTCCAAAAGGTCTTTTTTGGCCTTTGGGACACCCTTTAAGCAATGAGCGGATTCGATACTATGATGAGTTATAGTAATAGCGAAACGGAGCCATTGTTTAGCCCTTTTTGGGCTTTTGGACAGCCCTTATTTTAAGCGAAGTCTTTAGTATGTTAAAATAGTAGAGAAAAGGTGTGGGCTCTATGAAAAATACGGTAACCTTGTCTGTCATCGGTTGTTTATTGCTGCTCATTTCGGCGTGTGGCAATAAGGAGATGACTGAAATCGTAGAAGAAACCCCTAATGAACCAAAGGTTGAGGAAGTCGTAGAAGAGAAAGAGGAAGAAGAAGTAAAAGAGACCTTTACTTATACGTTTCCATTAACAGGAGTCGGGACAAACGAGGAGATAAACAGGCGTGTCATCGGAGTTACGATTAACAATGCACCGCAAGCAAGGCCACAAACAGGGTTAGTCGATGCTGACCTAGTTTATGAAGTCCTTGCGGAAGGCGATGTCACGAGGTTTGTTGCTTTATACCAAAGCACTCTCCCAGAGAAAGTAGGCCCAGTCCGAAGTGCGAGACCGTATCATATCGATTTAATCAATGGTTATGATGCATTAATGGTGTTACATGGTTGGAGTCCTGAAGCAGAGCGGTTGTTAACCGGTGGTAAGGCTGACTTTTTAAATGGTTTATTTTATGATGGGACATTGTTTCAGCGCTCAAGTGATCGGAAAGCACCCCATAATTCTTATATAACATTTGAAAACATTGTTAAAGGATTAGAAGATAGGGGTTACGAGATTACCGGGGATGTTCCATCATTGGTGTTTGCTGAAGAGAGTGAACGATTAACCGGCGCTGATGCAAAGGAAATAACGGTAACGTACAATCGTTATCAAGTTGACTATATCTTCAATGAAGAAACAGGAATGTATCAACGCTTTAATGGTGAGAACCAAACGGTTGACCATGAAACAGGAGAAGAGCTTTCTGTCGCTAATCTTTTAGTTGCTGAAATGGATCATCGGGTTTTAGATGACGTAGGTAGACGAGCCATCAATTTAACATCTGGAGGAAAAGCATTGCTTTTTCAAGATGGAAATGTAGAGGAAGTTCAATGGAAAAATGACGATGGACGGATTATCGCTGTCAAAGATGGAGAGCCCGTTCCTCTAAAACCAGGTCAAACGTGGATAAATATTATTCCAACATCGCCTGGAATCGATGAAAATGTTACATATTGATGCATAATTGAAAGGTGTGAGTTTGAGTGCAAATCGATAAACTCCGTGGAAAAGAATTAGACCAATTATTTAAGGCCATTCTCTCACTAAAGGATTTAGAGGAGTGCTATGAGTTTTTTGATGATTTATGTACAATCAATGAAATTCAGTCGTTAGCGCAAAGACTTGAAGTTGCACGGATGCTCCAAAACGGTTTTACATATCATAAAATCGAGACGGAGACAGGGGCAAGTACAGCGACGATTTCGAGAGTGAAGCGTTGTTTAAATTACGGAAATGATGGATATAAAATGACGCTTGATCGAATTAAGGATAATGAAACACAAACTGAAGAATAATAACGACCGGCTCAGCTCCTAAAAACCTTTTTTGGGGGACTGGGTTTTTTTATGTTAAGAAACAGGACATTTCAGAAGAAGTCCGGGTCTTCTTTTGCTATGATAGGAATACTACATACTAAAGGCGGTGGAGAAATGGAGAAACAATTGAAAAACAGAGTAGCAATGGCAACTAAGCGGCAACCCGCTGACATCGTCGTAAAGAATGGTAAAATCATCGATGTATTTAATTTAGAAATCATTGAACAGGATTTAGCAATTGGAGAAGGCTATATCGTTGGAATTGGACAATATGAGGGAATGACTGTGATTGATGCTAAAGGACAATATATTTGCCCAGCGTTTATTGATGGTCATGTTCATATAGAATCGGCAATGGTCCCACCGGAAGAATTTGCAAATATTGTTGTTCCTAGAGGAGTAACAACGGTAATGGCAGATCCTCACGAGATCGCTAATGTTGCTGGTGTTACTGGAATTCAATATATGATCGATGCCTCTAAGGATATTCCTTTAGATGTGAAAATCATGGTGCCATCCTGTGTTCCTGCGACAAGCTTTGAAAATAACGGAGCAACGGTTACAGCTACTGAAATTGCAACACTCTTTCAGAAAGGTGAAGTATATGGATTAGGAGAGGTAATGGATTATCCCTCTGTCCTTAATGGAGAGGATGAGATGGTAAAGAAGCTGTTAGCCGCAAAAGAAAATCAGCGAATCATTGATGGGCATGCAGCTGGTTTAGATATTAATGGTTTAAATGCTTACCGAACGATGGGGATTAGCAATGATCATGAAGCTGTCACCGCGGATGAAGCGCTTGAACGTTTACGGAGAGGCATGTACGTTTTAATACGTGAGGGAACAGCAGCAAAGGATTTGGAAGCATTAGTTAATGTTGTGACACCTTATAACGCGAGACGCTGTGTATTTGCAACAGATGACAAGCATCTAGATGATCTAGTTGGAGAGGGGAGTGTAGATGCCAGTATCCGAAAAGCGATTTCATTAGGACTAGACCCTCTACAAGTGATACAAATGGCTAGCTTAAATGCAGCTGAATGTTTTCAGATCGGAGAAAAGGGAGCCATAGCCCCAGGCTATGAGGCAAATTTTCTATTCATTGAAAGTCTCGAATCGGTTAACATTCAAAGTGTCTATGTAAGAGGGAAAAAAGTAGCCGAAGACGGAAAAATAATTGCGCCTGCTCGAAAAAAACTAGACCCACCCGCAGCGTTAACAGATAGTGTCCATGTCAAATCGTTTGATATTAGTTCATTGCAATTACCGATTCGTAATCATAAAAAAGTCCATGTTATTAAAACAAATCCCGGTTCGATAATGACAGAGCACTTAATTGAAGAAGTAATGGTTGAAGACGGAATGTTTCTCCCTTCGGTTAAAAATAATCAATTGAAGTTAATCGTTGCTGAAAGGCATAAAAAGCTTGGTAATATCGGTGTCGGGGTTTTAAAGGGAATTCCGATGACAAATGGGGCGATAGTAGCAACAGTAGCCCATGATTCACATAACATTGTTGCTTGTGGGACTGATGACGAAAGTATTTATCACGCAATGAATCATGTCATTTCATTACGTGGTGGAGTTGCAGTTGTCAAGGGAAGCAAAGTCTTGGCGTCATTAAGCTTACCTTTAGCGGGATTAATGTCACTTGAACCATTCGAAAAGGTTAATGAATCATTACATGCGTTAGAAGGAGCTCTACAAGAAATAGGTTTTCTCGATACATGGAATCCATTTTTAACGCTATCTTTTTTAGCATTACCGGTCATACCATCATTAAAGTTAACAGATAAGGGTTTGTTTGATGTCGATGCTTTTTGCCATATTGAAGCTAGCTCCGAAAATGAATAAAGAGCTAGCTTTAATCTCTTGACTATTATCATTTATTATAATATTATCATTTTATATAATGATAATATAAAAAGAGGGGTAATATGACTAAGAAAAAAGCTGATGTACTCCTTCATCCTGTTCGTATGCGAATCGTTCAAGCACTTCTATCACATGAAAGACTTACGGTCCAACAACTTGTTGAAAAATTAGCTGATGTTCCTCAAGCAACAATGTACCGGCACCTTACTATTTTAAGAGAGGCAAAGGCAGTAGAAGTTGTTGAGACTCATAAAGTTAGAGGGACGACGGAAAAGGTGTACGCCGTTTCAAAAGAGCAACTGAAGATCCCTGATAAGGAAGTTGAGGAAACAGCACCAGATGAACATCTTAAATATTTTATGATGTATCAAGCAAATTTACTAAAAGAATTTGAAAAATATGTGCTTAATCATTCTCCACTTCAGTATAAGAAAGATGGCCTTGGTTATTGGCAAACAACCTTACATTTAAGTGATGCTGAATTTAAAGAATTTCTAGATGAATTAAGAGCGCTTTTTGAAAAGGTTTCGGAAAATAAGCCGACAGGCGATCGGAAAGAACGAATCATGGCAACAACATTCATTCCGGGAGGTTAACTCCCGCAGTTTTTATTGGATGGGAGGTTTAAATATGGAGGAACGAATTGTAAGCTTTGAACATAACGGCTCCGTTTACGGAACAATTACCAAACCTGCAGCAAAAGAGAAATTGGCCGCTATTTTAATATTACCGGGATCTGGACCTCTAGATCGGAATGGTAATAAAGGAAGAATAAAATTAAATCTCTACAATCAATTAGCTGAGGAACTTTCAAAATTAGGGTATGTAACATTTCGTTACGATAAGCGTGGAACTGGAAAAAGTCCAGAAAACTTCTTGAAAGTAGGGTTTTGGGACTTAGTGGAGGAAGGCAAAGCGGCACTGGAATTTCTAAAGGATCAGCCATTTGTTGATGAACATAAGCTATTTATTATCGGTCACAGTGAAGGGGCCATGATTGCACCTGCAGTTGCTAAACATGAGTCATTAGCAGGGGTGATTCTTTTGGCCGGAGCAGCTGAAACGCTACATGAGGCTTTGCTTTCCCAAAGAAAACAGGTAGTTGATGCATTAAATAATCTAGGTGGACTAAAGGGAAAGCTTCTTCAATTAATTAATGTAACAAAGAAAATTGAAAAGCAAGGTTCTAAGTTTGATCAAAAAATGTTAGAAGCTAAAAAGGATGTTATTCGTATTCAAGGAGCTAGGGTGAATGCGAAATGGTTTAAAGAACATTATGAATATAATGTAAGGGAAGTATTACAGCACATCAAATGTCCAGTATTAGCGGTAACGGGTTCAAAAGATTTACAAGTAACACCCGAAAAAGTACACGATATTCATGAACTTGTACAGACAGAGTCGGAAGCAGTGGTCATTCCAAATATGAATCATATTCTTAGACATCAGGAGGAAGATTATTCAATACTACAAATCAAAAAAGCTTATAAAGGATCTGGCGAAAAGCCTATTTCACCTCAATTTATTGAAGCAATTAATAGTTGGTTGAGTCGCTATGCGTGAGTCGATTAAATATTTACTAGTTGCTGTAGCGTTTTTCAGTCAAATAGGCGGCATTATTCTTTTGTTTTTTAATCAGCTATGGGCTTTATACGCTTTCTTAGGTTATGGTGCAAGTTTAGGGAGTCTTCTAATACTTTTTATTCTTGAACGAAGAAAAGAAAAAAAGGAGGAAATCGATTATGAAGATTGTCACTACTGAGACGATTTCTGGACATGAAATTATCGAAGTTATCGGGTATGTGAAAGGAAGTACGATTCAAACGAAACATGTTGGACGTGACATAACAGCCGCTTTAAAGGGAATTGTCGGTGGGGAAATTAAAGGGTACAACGAAATGATGATCGAAGCTAGAAAACTAGCAATTCATCGAATGGTTGAAGAGGCGAAAGAATTAGGAGCGAATGCAATTGTAGGGATGCGTCTGCAAACCTCTACAGTAATGGGTGCTGCTGCGGAGGTTATCGCGTACGGTACGGCTGTTGTAGTACGATAAGGAATAAGGAAGAGGGGCTTACAGGTACAGCCTCTCTTCCTAGTTTATTACATAAGAGAAATAAGAGTACCCTTTTCTTTCTCCCTAAAAAATGGATAACTCTTTCATGTTTCACTTGAAGGAATTGTTAAGCTCCTGTATACTTAAGTGAAAATGATTATCATTAACGGTGTTCTTGTTATCGAATGAAGGGCGAAAGGGGTACGTTTCATGGGTAATCTTGATTTCGAACAATTAAAAAAATACGGTTCAATTACAGACGAGGATCATCCTGCTAAAGTATACGAAGTGACGTTAGCTCAACTACTTCAGTCAGAGGCTGCGAACGCCTTCACAGCTTACTATGCTGAAAAATTAAAAGCAACAGATGTTGACGTAGCCGCGACTTATTTTTCGAGCTCATTTGGATATATTTGTGCTGCGCTTCAAACGGTTCTATCAACAGAACTTGCTATCCCTTCTGACCGAGATCAAATCACCGTCCAGCTTTACTATAATAAAGAACATGACTATTATGCGTTATCATATAAGCTAGCAAATCTACAATGCGTGAGTGAAGCTAACGCTAATTGGAGAAGGGAACAGCTAGTGAACTTTTACAAACAAGTTGTGACACCTGTTTTAGAAGCTTTGTCTCAATCGACTAGTATTCGAATAAGAGAGCTATGGGGCCAGCTAGTTGGCGGATTGCATTATGGTCACAAAATTGGTTTAACGTTTATAGAAGAAGCACAAAAGGATATTGTCAAACAGGACTTTAATTGGTTACTTGAGAAAGCAGCCCCCGAAATCTTTCGTTGTGATAAGAACCCACTATCATTTCCGATTCGAGAAATTGAAAGTCTAAAAGAACCGGGAACGATGATTAGAATGAAGCCAACCTGCTGCTTGTATTACAAGACAGAGAAATCAAGAGGGACAAAATGTTATACTTGTCCGCGTTTAAGTGAAGCTGAGCGGGAAGATAGAAAAAAACAGCTGGTCGCATCAACGACGTAGCTTTGTGCAATTATTTAATCAAGCATCTAAATTGACAACGAACTTACAGTTGAACTATGATAACGATAATGATAATCATTATCGTTATTTTTGTTGAGGGATTATTTTATGAAAAAAACAATAGCTACAACGGTTTTTCCTTCCTATGAAACGATTGTGAAAGACACAATTTTTGCTCTTGTTAATAAAGAAATCACAGTTGAAGGAATTGTCATCTATGATAAATCTGGCCATGTTCTTTATATGAATGAGTTGGCGAAGAAGCATGGATTACCTGATAGTTTAACAGTAGATGACGTTTCTCAATTAGAATGTTTATATCCAAATGGAGAAAGTGAAATGGAGCGGGAGCGTAATCCGTTTTTCCGGTTTATAAAGAATGAGACTGTAGAAGAAGTGAATATTTGGTTAAAAAAAAAGAAACAGCCTACGATGATTTTATCAGTACAAGGTGAGTCTTTACCCAAATTAATTAATCAAGAAGGCTATGTCGTTGTTACACGAGATATTGCTCAGCAGCGTTGGACAGAACAATGCTTATTAATGAGTGAACAAAGGTATAAATCTTTATATGAATATAATCCTGATAGTGTTTCCTGGCTAGATTTAAGTGGACGCTTTCTCCATGTTAATCCCGCAACAGAGCTATTATTCGGATCTCCCTTAAATGAACTTATTGGTCAATCATTTATTGATTATGTTGGTGACAGTATTACCGATATTGAGAAGTATTTTCGTGATGCGATTGATGGTCAGGCGCAGCATCTAGATGTTAGGTTCAGGCATGCTAGTGAGCGTTATCTTGTACTTAGTGTGTCAATGATTCCAATGATTGTAAATGGTGCGGTAGTAGGTGTTTATTTGTTAGCTAAAGATGTTTCTCATCAGCGGAAAATAGAGCAGTTAAACTATTATTTGTCCTATCATGACTCATTAACGAAGCTGCCGAACCGACGTTTTTTTATTAAACGTTTAAGAGAGGAACTTAAGCTATCAAACGCCGAACAATCAAAGGTAGCTATTATGTTTCTTGATTTAGATCGCTTTAAAATGATTAATGATTCGCTTGGTCATTCTGTTGGAGATATTTTATTAAAAAAGGTGTCTGAACGATTTTTGCGTTTACTTCCTAGCAAGGAGTGTTTATTTAGAATAGGCGGCGATGAATTTACGGTTATTCTTTCTCATTGTGAAAGGGAAGAAGTAGCAGGTTTAGCACAAAAACTGATTGACGTGTTGCAAAAACCATTTACTCTTGCTGAACAAGAGCTGTTTATTGGTGTCAGTATTGGGATTAGTCTATACCCAGATAATGGAGATTCAATTGAACTTTTATTAAAAAATGCTGATACGTCCATGTATGAAGTAAAAGCGAGAGGGAAAAATCATTATCAGTTTTTTGAGTCATATATGGAACAAACACGTGAACTCATTCATTTAGAAAGCGAATTACATAAAGCCTTGGACCACAATCAATTTGTTCTATGTTACCAGCCGAAATTTGATTTGCGGACAAATGAGATATGTGGTGCTGAAGCATTAATAAGGTGGAAACACCCTAGAAGAGGATTAATTCCTCCAGCAGAATTTATTCCATATGCAGAGGAAAGTGGTCTGATTATCGATATTGGAGAATGGGTTATTCGAACTGCATGTCAACAAATTAGAGATTGGAGAAATGAAGGTAGGAAGGCTGTCCCAGTTGCGATAAATCTATCAATAAAGCAATTTCAGCACAAAGATATCGCTGCTATCATAGGAAGAATTCTAGATGAAACTGATATTCCTGCCCATTATTTAGAGCTTGAAATTACGGAAGGGATTAGTGCATATGATATGACTGTGGTGACCCATACTCTACAAGAGTTAGACAAGCTAGGTGTTCGAATCTCATTAGACGATTTTGGCATAGGGTTTTCCTCATTAAATTATATTAAACATTTTCCAGTTGATACGATAAAAATTGATAAATCTTTTGTTCAACATATCTACCAAAATCAAAAGGATGCTGCGATAGTCCAGTCTATATTAACAATGGGACATGGCTTACGGCTTACCGTTTTAGCTGAAGGGGTTGAAACAGAAGAACAGTTACAGTATTTAAGAACACTACATTGTGACCAAGTGCAAGGGTTTATGTTTAGTAAGCCATTACCAGTTGGGGAATTTCAAGAGCGCTATTTAGGATTGTCGTGATTTTCCATAAGCCTATCTTTGAACTAAGTTCTATAAAAGTCAAAAGGTATGCATGATTTGTTGTTAACCATACATAGAATTAAGAGAATCAGATTTTTATAAAAAAGGGGGGTTCATATATGGGGAAGGTAGAAGTTTTAGGTAGACTGTTAAGTAAATACTTTGCTCTTATTGTGATTATTATTAGTATTCTAGCCTTTTTGCTTCCGAGTGGGTTTACGTGGATTGCACCACATATTGTTTTACTTTTAAGTATTATTATGTTCGGAATGGGCTTAACGATGAAGCCAACAGACTTTTCTGTCGTCGCCAAAAGGCCAGTACCAGTTCTTATTGGGGTAATCGCACAATTTGTCATTATGCCACTAGTAGCATATTTGCTAGCCATTATTCTTCAGTTACCACCAGAGCTTGCAGTGGGTCTAATTTTAGTAGGTGCTTGCCCAGGGGGGACTGCATCGAATGTTATGGTGTATTTAGCGAAAGGAGATGTGCCCATTTCTGTGGCAATGACTTCCGTATCTACCTTACTTGCTCCTATTCTAACTCCTGCGATTTTGCTCTTATTAGCAGGTCAATGGCTACCGATCGATGCGTGGGCGATGTTCCAATCCATCATCGAAATGATTATTATCCCGATTATCCTCGGAATTTTAGTTCGGCGCTTTTTACCTAATACTGTTGAGAAAAGTGTGAAGGCTTTGCCTATTATTTCTATTCTTGCCATTCTAGCAATTGTGGCAGCAGTTGTTGGGGTAAATAAAGAAAATATAGCAACAACGGGATTACTAGTGTTTCTTGCGGTTATCCTTCACAATGGTTTTGGTTTAGCGCTAGGGTACGTTACAGCTAGATTATGCGGAATTGATGAAACGAAGCGACGTGCTATCGCAATAGAAGTAGGCATGCAAAATTCCGGTTTAGGCGCTTCGTTAGCTTCTGTTCACTTTTCACCGCTTGCAGCTTTACCTAGTGCCATTTTCTCCGTTTGGCATAATATATCAGGCCCGGCATTAGTGTCGTTCTGGACTCGAAATAAGAATAGATAATGAAAAGGGGGTTGTCTCAAAAGCATAAAGCGTGCACAGCAATGGCTTCGTCCGCTACGCGCCTTACGATGAGAGAGGCTTTTAAAAGATGTAGCGACTACGCTCATTGCATGAAGGCTGTGCCAAAAGGTTAAAAAACAACCTTTTGGCACAGCCTCTTTTTTTGTCCATAAAGTGATACCATTTGTTCTTCATATGAAAAAAAGGGTACAAAGACATTTTTCCTCCTTCTTCTATCGGGCGACAAGCCTTGCTTTCTTTGATATAATGACGTCTTAGATGCGATAGATGTTTCATTAGGAGTTGAGAATGAATCGATGCTGGATTATCAGGAATGGCACCATATTTTTAAAATCGACCCGAATAAAGACATTTCAGACGAACATTTAGAGGCTATATGTGAGTCAGGAACAGATGGAATTATTATTGGAGGGACAGATGGAGTTACATTAGATAACACATTACAGCTATTAGCTCGTGTACGCCGTTATCCAATTTCGTGTGCATTAGAGATATCAAATTTAGATGCCATTACACCGGGCTTCGACTACTTCTTTATTCCTTCTGTGATGAACAGTCGTGATGTAAACTATGTCTTAGGACATCATCATCAAGCAGTTAAAGAATACGGAGCGATTATGAATTGGGATGAAATTGTGATGGAAGGCTACTGTATCCTCAATGAAGAGGCGAAAGCTGCAAAAGTGACAAATGCAAATACAAATCTTACAAATGAAGATGTGATTGCTTATGCACGAATGGCAGAGAATTTATATCACTATCCAATTTTCTATCTCGAATATAGTGGAACGTATGGAAAACTTGAGCTTGTCCAACAGGTGGCAGCTGTCCTTGGGGGAACTCGCTTGTTCTATGGTGGAGGAATTAAGACACCAGAGCAGGCAAAGGAAATGGCGCAACATGCAGATGCGGTTGTTGTAGGGAACCTCATCTATGAAAATATTCACGCTGCATTAAAAACAGTCGAAGCAGTAAAGGAAGCATTGAAATAGTAGGGAATGGACGATAAAATAAAAAGAGAACATTTGTTTGGTGGTGAGGATGTGCAAGAGAAAATTATTGAAAGAATGTTAGATGGATTAAATCCTGAACAAAGGAATGCCGTTACACATACAGAGGGACCGTTATTGTTAATGGCCGGTGCTGGAAGTGGGAAGACACGTGTGCTTACGCATCGAATTGCTTATTTATTACGTGAAAAAGGCATTGCTCCGTGGAATGTACTAGCAATAACGTTTACGAATAAGGCTGCAAGAGAGATGAAAGACCGTGTAGCCCAGCTTGTTGGCCCGATTGCTGAGGATATTTGGATTTCAACGTTTCACTCCATGTGTGTAAGAATCTTGCGACGTGATATCGACCGGATTGGCTATAATCGTAATTTTACGATTTTAGATTCAGGTGATCAACTAACAGTAATTAAACAAATTTTAAAAAATAAAAACATTGACCCGAAGAAGTTTGATGCTCGAAGTATTCTCGGGACTATTAGTAGTGCAAAGAATGAATTGAAAAAGCCTGATGATTTTGCGGCAATCGCTACAGGATTGTATGACCAAACAGCTGCTGAGGTATATGTTGACTATCAGAAGCAATTAAAAAAGAATCATGCGTTAGACTTTGATGATTTAATAATGAAAACAATTGAGTTGTTTAAGCTTGTTCCTGAGGTGTTAGAGCATTATCAGCGAAAGTTTCAATATGTGCTTGTTGATGAGTACCAGGATACGAACCGGGCCCAGTATATGCTCGTTCGTATGATAAGTGACCGTTATAAAAATATTTGTGTTGTCGGGGATTCTGACCAATCCATTTACCGTTGGCGTGGAGCAGATATCGCAAATATTTTATCGTTTGAGGGTGACTATCCGAATGCGGCTGTTATTTTGCTTGAACAAAACTATCGTTCAACAAAACTAATCCTGCAGGCAGCAAACCGAGTTATTGAGAATAACCGAAACCGAAAACCAAAAAATCTTTGGACGGAAAATGATTTAGGAGCAAAAATTGGTTATTACTCCGCTGATACAGAGCAATCAGAGGCCCAATTTGTTGTCGAGAAAATCCGTGAGGCTGTACGTGAAGGAACGCATACTTATTCAGATATTGCGATTTTATATCGGACGAATGCGCAGTCGCGTGTAATTGAGGAATTTTTTGTTAAGTCTAATATTGATTATAATATTGTTGGCGGGACAAAGTTCTATGATCGTAAGGAAATTAAAGATGTTCTTGCATATTTACGACTAATTGCCAATCCAGATGATGATATTAGCTTACAGCGGATTATAAATGTACCTAAGCGAGGGATCGGTGCAACAACAGTTGATAAGATTGGTGCGTTTGCCATTCAACAAGGCATTTCGATGTTTGCTGCCTTGCATGAGGTTGAACAAATCGGGTTGTCAGGCCGTGCTGTTACGAAGCTGAAGGAGTTTTCTGAGCAACTTGGTCATTGGGTTCAAATGCAGGAATATTTATCCGTATCAGAGTTAGTCGAAGAATTATTAGAGCGGACAGGCTATCGCGAAATGCTGAAAAATGAACAAACAATCGAGGCACAAAGCCGTCTAGAGAATATTGATGAATTTTTAACGGTTACCAATGAATTTGAAAAGCAAAATGAGGATAAGTCCCTTGTCGCCTTTTTAACAGACTTAGCACTTGTAGCAGATATTGATCAGTTAGATGATGACGACGAAGGGAAAAAGAAAGATACGATTACATTAATGACGTTACATTCGGCTAAAGGACTTGAATTCCCGCTTGTTTTCCTTATAGGAATGGAAGAAGGAATATTTCCACATAGTCGATCATTATTTGAAGAAGACGAGATGGAAGAGGAGCGGCGTTTGGCTTATGTTGGAATCACTCGGGCAGAGAAGCAGCTGTATTTGACGAATGCGCGACTGCGAACGTTATATGGACGAACAAATACGAATCCTCCATCACGTTTCATTGCAGAAGTACCTGAGGAGTGCCTAGAGTCGTTGAATGAAGAGAAGCAAGCACCGGCATGGATGACGACATCGTCCGCATCAACTTCTGCTCCTAGTTCAAGACCTAGACCGATCTCTAAGCCGAGAACGACGGTAACAGGTGGCGACCAATTCTCTTGGAATGTTGGGGATAAGGCTGAACATAAAAAATGGGGAGTCGGAACAGTTGTAAGCATAAAGGGAGATCCTGATTCATTGGAATTAGATATTGCCTTCCCTCCCCCGACCGGTGTAAAACGATTATTTGCTAAATTTGCACCCATTACAAAAATGTAACATTCGTTAAAGTCGTAAAGAAAGGAAGAAGCCCATGGATAAAGCCGAAGCAGGAAAACGAATTGAAGTGCTTCGACAGCAGCTTGAGGAGTATGGTTATCATTATTATGTATTAGATAAGCCAATTGTTTCCGATGCTGAGTATGATAAACAGATGCAAGAGTTAATCTCTCTTGAAGCCGAGTATCCAGAATTCATTAGTGATGACTCTCCTTCTGTCCGTGTTGGAGGAGAGCCACTGCCTTTTTTTGAAAAAGTAGAGCATCGGACGCCAATGCTTAGTCTTGGTAATGCGTTTTCTGAACAGGATTTGCGCGATTTCGATCGCCGAGTACGCCAAGCGGTTGGAGATGAGGTCGCCTATACGTGTGAATTGAAAATTGATGGTTTAGCCGTGTCTTTATTATACGAAGAAGGAAAATTAGTTCGTGGCGCTACTCGTGGCGATGGGACTATCGGCGAGGATATTACCGCTAACCTTAAAACGATACCAGCGATTCCGTTACGATTGAAAGAGGATGTTACTCTAGAAGTACGTGGTGAGGCTTTTATGCCAAAACGGTCATTTGACCAGTTGAATTTGGCAAAGGAACAAGCTGGGGAAGAGAAATTTGCGAATCCACGAAATGCAGCTGCCGGTTCATTGCGTCAATTAGATCCTAAAATCGCTGCAAAACGAAACCTTTCAATTTTTGTTTATGCAATAGGGAGTATAGAGGGCAAGGAAATTCACTCGCATTATGAAGGAATTAACTATTTAAGGACATTAGGCTTTAAAATAAATGAAGAAAGCAAGCATTGCGAAAGCATCGATGAGGTCATTGGTTATACGACGGAATGGCTTGAGAAGCGAGGAGAGCTTTCTTATGATATCGATGGTATTGTTATAAAAGTTGATTCACTTTCTCAGCAAAAGGAGCTAGGATTTACTGCGAAGAGTCCACGCTGGGCAATTGCTTATAAATTCCCTGCAGAGGAAGTAGTAACAATCCTTGAAGATATTGAATTGAGTGTAGGGCGTACAGGTGTGATTACACCGACAGCTTTGCTAAAGCCAGTGCAAGTTGCTGGTACAACCGTGAAACGTGCCTCGCTTCATAACGAAGATTTTATACGGGAAAAAGATGTAAAGCTGGGCGATTCTGTTGTTATAAAAAAAGCGGGTGATATTATTCCTGAAGTTGTCAATGTGTTGACTGAGCTACGGGATGGTAGTGAACGGGAATTTACGATGCCTACTCATTGCCCGGCGTGTGAGAGTGAGTTAGTTCGTTTAGAAGGTGAGGTCGCATTACGTTGTATTAACCCACAATGCCCTGCGCAAATCCGTGAAGGACTTATCCACTTTGTTTCTCGAAACGCGATGAATATTGATGGATTAGGTGAAAAGGTAATTAGTCAGTTATTTGAGCATCAGTTAGTTCGTAATGTTGCTGATATCTATAAATTAGAACGTGAGGCGTTACTCAAGCTTGAGCGGATGGGTGAAAAGTCTGTTGATAATCTATTAGAAGCGATCGAGAAAACGAAGCAGAACTCACTTGAACGCCTCCTTTTTGGCTTAGGGATTCGTTTTGTCGGTGCAAAAGCAGCGAAGACTTTAGCGATAGAATTTGGAACAATTGAAAGAATTCAACAGGCAACCGAGGAAGAACTTATTGCTGTTAATGAAATAGGTGAGAAAATGGCGTCATCGATTGTTCGTTATTTTTCAACACCAGAGGTAAGTGAGCTACTCGAAGAGCTCAAGCAATTAGGTGTGAATCTAACCTATAAAGGCGCTGCCCCTATAGCAGGAGTAACGGAAAGTCTATTTCTTGATAAAACTGTTGTTTTAACAGGGAAATTGCATCAATTAACACGTGATGAAGCAAAAGAAAAGATTGAAGCCTTAGGTGGGAAAGTAACTGGTAGTGTTAGTAAAAAGACAGATTTGGTTATCGCAGGTGAAGATGCAGGCTCTAAGCTTAAAAAGGCAGAACAATTAAATATTCTCGTATGGGATGAAGAACAATTATTAGAAGTTCTTCACTCATGAATCGATTATTAATATAGAGAGGAGGGAGCACCTCATGTCGAGAAGATTTGGGATTGCTTCTCTCACGATTCTTCTTTTTCTAACAGGTTGTTTTCCTTTTCTTCAACCAGAAAAAGAAGAACTGGAGTTAGAGGAGTTAGAGGAAGAACAAACGGTTGAGATTGTACCTCAAATTACAACGCCAGAAAACTACTATCAGAGTGTTTTATATGATGGTACGTATTTACACGGTGAATCGCGAGGCTTTGGTAATGCCGTCGTTTATAACAGATTAGATTTAGACCAACTTGAAATGGGGCTAACCTCAGTGGCTCAGCAATATTTTGAGCCAGATCATTATTTTTTTAGAGAAGGGCAATTTATTAAAAGAGATGAACTAAATAGTTGGTTAAAGCGCTATGACGCAGACAAAAACCCAACAGGGCTAAATCCTGAGCTCGGTCAAGGGGAATCAATGAAAGAGAGAGAGGAAAGCCAACCACGTTATCTTTCTCATATTCTTGAACATAACTACTTAGTCCAAAACAAAAATGGGAATCTAGAGCTAGGTGGAATTGTTATCGGCTTATCGATGAACTCAGTCTATAATTTTAGAGTGGAAGATGACCAAGGGCTTTACTACTTTTATGAAACAGTAATAGAAGAAGAGGCGATGAAACGAGAAGGACAGAAGATAGCTAATGAGATTGTTAGCCGACTACGTTCAGATAATCGAGACGAAGGGGTTTTGAAAAATGTCCCAATTGTCGTCGCGATGTTTCGTGAGCAGCCTAGAGAATCTGTCATTCCAGGTCATTTCTTCCTTAAGGCTATTGCGGAGCCAAATAATAGCTTAGATCGCTGGCAAGAGATTAATGAACAATACTATTTATTTCCGTCAAGAGATGCAAGCACAGATGTTCGGAATGATGCCGATCAGTTTCAACGCTTTAAAGATGAAATTCAAGATTTTTTTGATTCTTATATAGGGGTTGTAGGGAAAGGACATTACGTTAATAATCAGCTTCGGGAACTAACTATTGAAATCCCAATTCGATATCAAGGGAAAGCAGAGATTGTTGCGTTAACACAATATACAGCTGACCGAATAACACAACGCTTTCATGAAAACTTAAAAGTGACTGTTTATGTTACTTCTGTATCAGGTAAACGAGAAAGTATGATTGTTCGTAATTCAAAAGATGAACCATTTATTCATATATTCGAATAAGACTCCATTTTGGGGTCTTTTTTAATGGCTAGCCCGCTGTTTTTATTTTGAAATGTTTGTAAATTCAGTATATTATAACAACGTAGCTTTAGGGTTTTTTTATTTACAAAAGTATAGAAAATGGTTAAATTGTAATCATAAATAGTAGTTATGCATGGAAAATCGCTACATTTCAACCAATGTGTATAAACTAAAATAGCGCTCATGCAAAAAACAATAGGGGGTTTTTTTATAATGAAAAAATGGCTACGTTCAATTTCATTATCAATGGCAGCCGTACTTACTCTCACTGCTTGTGGTGCAGGTGGTGATACTGGTGGAGATACAACTGCTCCAGAGCCGGCAGAAGATGCTCCAGACACTGAGGAAGCAACAGAAACAGATTTCAGTGTTGCAATGGTAACTGATGTTGGGGGAATCGATGACCGTTCCTTTAATCAATCAGCTTGGGAAGGGCTAACTGAATTTGGACAAGATTTTGGGTTAGAAGAGGGAGTTGGCTATCGCTATCTTCAATCATCTACGACTGCAGATTTTGAACCAAACTTAAGAAACCTTGTTCGTGAGGATGCTGATTTAATTTGGGGTATTGGATATTTAATGGAAGATGCTGTTCGTACAATTGCAGAACAGGTTGAAGATGCTCAGCTTGCGATTGTCGACTCTGTTGTCGTTGATGGTGAAGGTAATACATATCCAAATGTTGCAAATGTTACGTTTAAAGAACATCAAGGATCATTTTTAGTCGGGGTAGCAGCTGGATTACAAACGGAAGGAAATAAAGTAGGCTTTATTGGTGGAGTAGAAGGTGCATTAATAAAGAAGTTTGAAAATGGGTTTAAAGCTGGGGTAAAAGCAGTTAATCCGGATGCGGAGATTATTGTACAATACGCTGAAAGCTTTAATGATTCTACACGTGGTCAACAAATAGCGAACACAATGTATAGCCAAGGTGCTGATATCATTTATCATGCTTCAGGTGGGACTGGAAACGGTTTATTTACAGAGGCAATTAATCGTGCCAGAAATGGTGAAGCGGTTTGGGCAATTGGTGTAGACCGTGATCAGTACGAAGAGGGGGCTTACGGTGACAATCAATCCGTTACCCTTACATCGATGATTAAGCGTGTGGATAGAGCTGTGTATCTTGTTTCAGATAGAACGTTAAATGGAGATTTCCCAGGTGGTGAAGTGTTAGAGTACGGATTAGAGGAAGATGCAGTTGGGATTTCTCCATCGACTGATAACATGTCTGAAGAAGCTTTACAAGCAGTAGAAGAGTATGAAGCGAAAATCCAGGATGGTGAAATTACCGTTCCTCAAACAGATGAGGAATACGAGGATTTCTTAGAAACCCTTTAATAGTTGAAGACTAAGGATGAAGCACCAGAATGATATTCTGCTAAAGAAGAAATTGAAGCTGCTTAAATGATTGCTTCGGGGTTGCCCCAAAAGGTTTATGTGACCTATTTGGGACAACCCTTATTATCTTAAATCTCGGAACTATGGTGAATGGTTGTTTTGGGTCACATTCACCATGGTTTCTTTAATGGATGCCCGCTAAGGAGTGAGAACATGAGTTATGTTATTGAAATGAAGAACATTCGGAAAGAGTTCCCAGGAATAGTCGCGAATGATAACATTACCCTACAGCTGAAGGAAGGTGAGATCCACGCATTACTTGGAGAGAATGGGGCGGGAAAATCAACCTTAATGAATGTCTTATTTGGCCTCTACCAGCCGGAAGCAGGAGAAATTATTGTTCGAGGAAACAAAGTGAAAATTACAGACCCAAATGTTGCAAATCGTTTAGGCATCGGGATGGTGCATCAGCACTTTATGCTCGTTGATAAGTTTACAGTTACTGAAAATATTATTCTAGGGAGTGAACCTACACGAGCAGGGATCATGAATAAACAAGAGGCTGCAAAAGAAGTTGAACGTATTTCAAAGAGATACGGTTTAGCCGTTGAGCCATATGCAAAAATTGAGAACATTTCGGTTGGAATGCAGCAGCGTGTTGAAATTTTAAAGACGCTTTATCGTGGCGCTGATATTTTGATTTTTGATGAGCCAACTGCTGTATTAACCCCTCAAGAAATTCAAGAACTCATTCAAATCATGAAAACATTAGTTGCTGAAGGAAAATCAATTATATTAATAACCCATAAGCTAAAAGAGATTATGTCTGTTTGCGATCGTTGTACAGTAATCCGACGTGGAAAGGGAATCGGTACGGTTACCATTCAAGAGACGAATCATCATGAGCTAGCTGAAATGATGGTAGGACGAGAAGTAAACTTTAAGGTAGAGAAAACACCAGCACAGCCTAAACATTCAGTCCTGTCTGTAAGCGATTTAACGGTAAAGAATAGCCGCGGAGTTCTAGCTCTTAAAGGGCTTAATCTAGAGATTAAATCGGGAGAAATTCTTGGTTTAGCTGGTGTAGAAGGAAATGGACAAACGGAATTAATTGAAGCTATTACAGGTTTACGAAAAGTTGATCATGGCAAGATATTATTAAACGATAGCGAGATAACAAATTTACCTCCACGTAAAGTGACAGAATCGGGTATTGGCCATATTCCAGAGGATCGCCACAAGCATGGTTTAGTTCTCGACTTTGCAATAGGTGAAAATATTGTCCTTCAAACCTATTACCAACAGCCTTTTTCAAAGCACTCAGTATTACAATATCCTGAAATATATGAGAAGGCTCGCACATTAATTCAGGATTATGACGTTCGGACACCTTCGGAATATACGCAAGCACGAGCATTATCAGGTGGGAATCAACAAAAAGCCATTATTGCGCGTGAGGTCGATCGCTCTCCAGCATTTTTAATTGCAGCTCAGCCAACACGTGGGTTGGATGTCGGAGCGATCGAATCAATCCATAGGCGTTTAATTACGGAAAGAGATAAAGGCAGAGCCGTTCTGCTTATGTCATTAGAGTTAGATGAAATTTTGAATGTAAGTGACCGGATCGCCGTAATTTATGAAGGAGAAATTGTTGCCATCGTTAATGCAGATGAAACGAATGAACGTGAACTAGGGCTTCTAATGGCAGGTGGTCATCGAGAGAGAGAAGGTGAAGCATAATGAAAGAAGCATCGGTTTTTAAACAGAGAATTATGTCAATAGCTGTTCCTCTTATTGCCGTTCTTTTAGGCGTAATTATAGGAGCGATTATTATGCTGATTAGTGGCTATGATCCGATAAAGGGATACACAGCATTAATTCGTGGGATTTTTAGTGAATCATATTATATCGGGGAAACGATTCGAGCAATGACGCCGCTAATATTAGCTGGGTTAGCTGTTGCCTTTGCGTATAGAACAGGGTTATTAAATATTGGTGTAGAGGGTCAGCTCATCGTTGGATGGCTCGCAGCGGTCTATGTTGGAATTGCGCTCGACTTGCCTGCGGTTATTCATTTACCGTTAGCGATCATAGCGGGAGCGTTGGCAGGTGCCCTTTGGGGATTTATACCGGGATTTTTAAAGGCCAAGTTTAAGGTTCATGAAGTTATCGTTACAATTATGATGAATTATATTGCCCTATTTACAGCTAATTCAATTATTCGAGCATTCTTACTCGTTCCTGGAGAGCGTACAGAATCGATATCAGAAACGGCTTCATTAGCTTCTCCAGTTTTGCAAGCAATGACGGATTACTCCCGTTTACATTACGGGTTTATCGTGTCCGTTTTGGCTTGTTTCATTATGTGGTTTGTCTTATGGAGAACGACAAAAGGGTATGAGTTACGAGCAGTTGGCTTTAATGAGCATGCGTCGCACTACGCTGGAATGAATGTAAATCGTAACATTGTGTACTCGATGTTAATTTCCGGTAGTTTTGCAGGTGTAGCTGGAGCGATGGAAGGGCTTGGAACGTATGGCTATATGAGTATTCTTGCTGGTTTTTCCGGTGTTGGCTTTGATGGAATTGCGGTAGCGTTATTAGGTTCAAACACAGCGATTGGTGTTTTCCTCGCTTCTTTCTTATTTGGTGGTTTGAAAATCGGCTCGCTTAACATGCAATCAAAAGCAGGGGTTCCGACTGAATTAATTGATATTGTCATTGCCTTAATTATCTTCTTTGTTGCATCAAGCTATATTATTCGCTGGGTTATCAACCGCATTAATAAGGAGGAAATTTGATGGATATTGTACAAATACTTGCACTAGTCATTCCAGCAGCGATCTATTTTGCAGCTCCACTCATTTTGACAGCCCTCGGCGGTTTATTTAGTGAACGTTCAGGAGTCGTTAATATTGGCTTAGAAGGATTAATGGTCATCGGTGCATTTACTGGTATTGTTATGACTTTAACCCTAGAAGGTGCCGGCTTAGGGGAAGCCTCGACATGGATAGCGCTACTAATTGCTGTTCTAGTAGGTGCAGTATTTTCACTATTTCATGCTGTCGCTTCTATTAGCTTTCGTGCTGATCAAATTGTAAGTGGTGTTGCGTTAAATTTTTTAGCTGTTGGCCTATGTGTCTTTCTCGTAAGACTCCTTTATAATAAAGGGCAAACTGATTCGATTAGAAACAGAATTATCTGGTTTGATATCCCTGTATTAAGTGACATTCCAATTATCGGTCCGATTTTATTTTCAAAAATGTACGCAACCTCGTTTTTGGCGATTGGACTCGCATTCATTACTTATTTCGTTGTATATTATACACCGTTTGGTCTTCGTCTGCGCTCTGTTGGTGAGCATCCAATGGCAGCTGATACGATGGGGATTAATGTGATTAAAATGCGCTACATCGGTGTGATGCTAAGTGGTGCTTTTGCGGGGCTAGGTGGAGCCGTATTTGCGGTTACCTTTTCTGGAAATTTTTCAGGGACGACCATTTTAGGCCAAGGATTTATGGCACTAGCTGCCTTAATCTTTGGTAAATGGCATCCGCTTGGAGCGATGGGGGCCGCGCTGTTTTTTGGATTGGCTCAAGCGCTAAGTATTACAGGCCAACAAATTCCATTGTTTGCAAATGTACCGTCCGTCTTTTTGTTAATTGCACCTTATGTTTTAACGATTTTAGCATTAGCGGGCTTTGTTGGTCGTGCTGATGCGCCTAAAGCAATTGGGGAGCCTTATGTTAAAGGTTCAAGGTAAAAAGCTTTGTCCTAAAAGGTCATAACACCTTTTAGGACATTTTTTTAGTGGCTGTTTCTTATGGTATAGTAATAAACGATAATCCTCACATCAGTTTATAGTGATAAAGTACGGGGAATGAACATAAGTGTTGTCTAAGAAGCAAGAGAGGAGGTTTGAAATGGATTATTCTTTAACAACTGCAACATGGCTGTTACTTTATATTCCGATGCCAGTATTAATCGTGTTATCTATCATATCTTTAGTAAGGAGGAGAGATTAATTGGAATTCTCTACAATTATTACATTTGTCGTATATTTAATCGGGATGCTTTTCATTGGTTTATTGGCATACCGTCTCACAAGTAATTTAAAGGACTATGTATTAGGTGGTCGTCGTCTTAATGGGAGTGTAGCTGCCCTGAGTGCCGGTGCTTCTGATATGAGTAGTTGGCTCTTATTAGGTTTACCAGGTGCGATGTATGTAGGGGGAATGGGTGAGATTTGGATAGCTGTGGGCTTAGCAATTGGGGCCTACTTAAATTGGCAGTTTTTAGCTTCAAGACTAAGAACGTATACGTTCATTGCTAAAGACTCTATTACCTTACCGGAATTTCTTGAAAATCGATTCCATGACCGCTCTAAGCTGCTACGAATGATTTCAGCTCTTGTTATTTTAATTTTTTTTGCTTTTTATACGTCTTCAGGGTTAGTAGCTGGGGCATTGCTTTTTGAGGCGTCCTTTGGAATGACCTATACTCAAGCGTTATGGATCGGGGCACTCGTTATTATTTCCTATACGTTTCTCGGTGGTTTTTTAGCTGTAAGCTGGACGGACTTCTTTCAAGGGATTTTAATGTTTTTAGCGTTAATCATAGTTCCTGCTGTTGCCATTTCTAGTCTTGGTGGCTGGAGTGAAACGGTTGATGCGGTTGGCGCTGTGGATCCAGCTTATCTTGATGCATTTCAAGGAGCTACGTTTATTGGTGTTGTTTCTTTATTAGCTTGGGGACTTGGTTATTTTGGCCAGCCACATATTATTACGCGGTTTATGGCGGTTAAATCGTTAAAAGAAATCCCTAAAGCACGTGCGGTTGGAATGACATGGATGATCCTATCCCTTTTTGGAGCAATCTACACAGGGTTTGTCGGAATCGCTTACTTTTCTACAGCTGGTCCGAATGCTGCACCTTTAGCAGAAGGGGCACATGAAACTGTGTTTATCATGTTTACTCAAGTTTTATTTAATCCGTGGGTTGCAGGATTTTTATTAGCAGCAATTTTATCAGCGATTATGAGTACAATCGATTCCCAGCTACTCGTTTCATCGAGTGCTCTAGCGGAGGATGTGTACAAAGGCTATCTACGAAAAAATGCCTCAGAGAAGGAGCTTGTTTGGGTAGGACGGATTGGTGTTGTTGTTATTGCGCTTATTGCCATCTTACTCGCCTATCATCCAGAGAGTTCGGTCCTTGACTTAGTAGGGTATGCGTGGGCAGGATTTGGAGCAGCCTTTGGTCCTGTTTTATTGCTTGCCTTGTTTTGGAAACGAATGACACGTAATGGGGCATTAGCTGGTATGATTGTTGGTGGAGCGACCGTTATTATATGGGCAGAGCTAGATAACATTTTAAGTTTATTCGGTGTATCTAAGGAAGCTATTGATCAAATGGTCATTCTAGGGCTTTATGAAATTATTCCAGGATTTATCCTAGCGGGACTTGCAAGTATTATTTTTAGTGTTATTGATGAAGAGCCTTCTAAGGAAATCCAAGAGGAATTTGAAAGAGCAAAAAGTGAAGTTGAATAAAGTACCTTGTTGGCCGAAGTGAGCATAAAGGATGAGGAGTATCAAAATGATCAAATTTTTTGATACTCCTCTTTATCTGATAATGGGGCTTTGTTGCCTACAGAGGCGGAATTTGGTATCATTAAAAATATTGTCAACACGTACGAATTTTTATGGAGGTGAGCTTGAGATGTCACGAATCTCGAAGGAAGAAGTAAAGCACGTTGCAAACCTTGCAAGGCTTGCTGTAACAGAAGAAGAAGTTGAACTTTTTACAAAACAGCTTGATGCCATTATCTCATTTGCAGAGCAGTTAAATGAACTTGATACAGAGGGTGTTGAGCCAACCTCTCACGTTCTTGATATGAAGAACGTACTGCGTGAAGATAAAGCAGATAAAGGATTACCAATTGAAGATGTATTAAAAAATGCACCAGATCATGAAGATGGACAAATACGTGTGCCATCAATTATGGAATAGTAGGGAGGACAAGCTTCATGTCATTATTTGACCATAAAATGTCGGAGCTCCATTCAATGCTCCACAACAAAGAAGTGAAAGTTTCTGAGCTGGTCGATGAATCCTATAAACGGATTGCAGAAGTAGACGACAAGGTTAAAGCTTTCTTAGCATTAGATGAGGAAAAAGCACGCGCTTATGCCAAAGAGCTAGATGAAGCCCTTGGAACGGATGAGCAACGTGGTTTGTTATTTGGCATGCCAATTGGGGTGAAAGATAACATTGTCACGAAAAACTTACGTACAACATGTTCAAGTCGCATTCTTGAAAACTTTGACCCAATCTATGACGCAACCGTTGTTCAAAAGCTTCAATCAGCTCAAGCAGTGACAATCGGGAAGTTAAATATGGATGAATTCGCAATGGGTTCATCAACGGAAAACTCTGCGTACCAAGATACGAAAAACCCTTGGAATCTTAACCACGTACCGGGTGGCTCAAGTGGTGGTTCGGCAGCGGCTGTAGCTGCAGGACAAGTTCCGTTTTCGTTAGGTTCAGATACAGGCGGTTCAATTCGTCAGCCAGCTGCGTACTGTGGTGTTGTTGGTTTGAAGCCTACATATGGTCGTGTTTCGCGTTTTGGTCTTGTTGCATTTGCATCTTCTCTTGATCAAATTGGTCCGATTACACGCAACGTTGAGGATAATGCTTATTTACTACAAACCATTTCTGGTCTTGATCCGATGGATTCAACATCAGCTAATGTTGAAGTACCAGACTTTTTATCTTCTTTAACTGGCGATGTGAAAGACTTAAAGATTGCGGTTCCTAAGGAGTACTTAGCAGAAGGAGTACAGGAGGAAGTTAAACAATCCGTTCTAGATGCTCTTAAAGTTTTAGAAGGACTAGGAGCTACATGGGAAGAGGTATCTCTACCACATTCTAAATACGCATTAGCTACATATTACTTGCTTTCATCTTCAGAAGCATCTGCAAATTTAGCTCGTTTTGATGGAGTCCGCTACGGCTATCGTACAGATAATGCGGACAATTTACTTGAAATGTACAAGCAAACACGTTCAGAAGGCTTCGGAAACGAAGTAAAGCGTCGTATTATGCTAGGTACGTTTGCATTAAGTTCCGGTTATTACGATGCTTATTACAAAAAAGCACAGCAAGTACGTACGTTAATTAAGCAAGACTTTGAAAAGGTGTTTGAAAAATACGATGTGATTATTGGACCAACATCACCTACACCAGCGTTTAAAATTGGTGAACAAGTTGAAGATCCATTAACAATGTATGCAAATGATATTTTAACGATTCCAGTTAACCTTGCAGGGGTACCAGGGATTTCGGTTCCATGTGGCTTCCAAGACGGACTACCATTAGGGCTACAAATTATCGGAAAGCATTTTGATGAAAGCACGGTTTACCGCGTTGCCCATGCATTTGAGCAAGCAACAGACTATCATAAGCAAAAACCGACATTGTAAAGGGGTGAAATAACGATGAATTTTGAAACGGTGATTGGACTTGAGGTCCACGTTGAACTAAAAACAGACTCGAAAATTTTCTCAGCGAGCCCGAATCATTTTGGGTCTGAGCCTAATAGCAATACGAGTGTAATTGACCTTGGTTATCCTGGAGTATTGCCAGTATTGAATAAATCTGCTGTTGAATTTGCGATGAAAGCTGCGATGGCTTTAAATTGTGAAGTTGCAACAGATACGAAATTTGACCGGAAGAATTACTTCTATCCTGATAATCCGAAGGCATACCAAATCTCTCAATTTGATAAGCCAATCGGGGAGCATGGCTGGATTGAGATTGAAGTAGACGGAGAAAAGAAACGAATCGGGATTACACGCCTTCACTTAGAGGAAGATGCGGGGAAACTTACGCACTCTGGAAACGGTTATTCACTTGTTGATTACAACCGTCAAGGAACACCACTAATTGAAATTGTTTCAGAGCCAGATATTCGTACTCCGGAA
This sequence comes from Halalkalibacter urbisdiaboli, assembly GCF_002156385.1. Classification (GTDB taxonomy): domain Bacteria; phylum Bacillota; class Bacilli; order Bacillales; family Bacillaceae_D; genus Halalkalibacter_A; species Halalkalibacter_A urbisdiaboli. Next base: position 1,538,182 of record NZ_MVJM01000001.1, on the reverse strand, counting down.
GAAGCCTATGCTTATTTGGAAAAATTAAAAGCAATAATTCAATATACAGGTGTTTCAGATTGTAAGATGGAGGAAGGTTCCCTACGTTGTGATGCAAATATCTCCCTTCGTCCAGTTGGACAAGAGGAATTCGGAACAAAAACGGAGCTTAAAAACTTAAACTCGTTTAACTTTGTTCGTAAAGGGCTTGAATATGAGGAAAAGCGTCAAGAGCAAGTCCTTCTTTCAGGTGGTGTAATTGAGCAGGAAACACGCCGCTTTGATGAAGCGACAGGTAAAACACTCCTTATGCGTGTAAAAGAAGGCTCGGATGATTATCGCTACTTCCCAGAACCAGATCTCCTTGCTCTTCATATTGATGATGAATGGAAGGCACGTATTCGTTCGGAAATTCCTGAGCTTCCTGACGCACGTAAGAAGCGTTATATTGAAGATTTAGGCTTACCAGCATATGATGCGATGGTATTAACATTAACGAAGGAAATGTCTGATTTCTTTGAAGCGACAGTGAATCAGGGAGCTGATGCAAAGCTTTCCTCTAACTGGCTAATGGGCGAGGTTTCTGCTTATTTAAATGCAGAGCAAAAGGAATTAGAGGATGTTGCTTTAACTCCAGAAGGGTTAGCTAAAATGATTGAGTTGATTCAAAAAGGAACGATTTCCTCGAAAATTGCCAAGCAGGTATTTAAAGAGCTTATCGAAAAAGGCGGAGACCCTGAAGAAATCGTCAAGGCAAAAGGTCTTGTCCAAATTTCCGACGAGGGCGAGCTTCGTAAAATGGTTACAGAAGTACTTGATAACAACGCTCAATCGATTGAAGACTTTAAGAATGGAAAAGATCGTGCAATTGGATTCTTAGTCGGTCAAATTATGAAGGCATCAAAAGGAAAAGCGAATCCGAAAATGGTAAATGAGATTTTACTTGACGAGATTAAAAAGCGTTAATTGAAAAATAAGGATGTGTCCAAAAAGGAAGTCGACTTTTTTGGACACTCCTTTATTTTTTAGCATTTTTTTAACCAATTGGAACAGAACAAAAACTATAGATAACTTTCTTTGGCGTATACTGATTGTAGAATAATTGTTGTTTTGATTCGTTTTAAGATACAATACAGAGAAACAAGAAGAATTTGATTAAAGTAGGGGATCAAATGAAAAAGGCACGTCTTATTTACAATCCAACGTCAGGTAGGGAACAAATACGCAGAAATTTAGCCTACGTATTAGAGAGATTAGAGCAGGCTGGCTACGAGACCTCAACTCATGCGACGACAGGTGAAGGTTGTGCAAAAAGAGCAGCAGCAAAAGCGGCTGAAAATGGCTATGATTTAGTGATTGCAGCTGGTGGGGATGGTACTATTTTTGAGGTTGTAAACGGACTAGCTCCACTTGAAAATCGGCCAAAGCTTGGCTTAATCCCGGCTGGAACGACTAATGACTTCGCTCGTGCTTTAGGAATCCCGCGTGACATCGAGAAAGCTTGTAATGTCCTTTGTGATGGACATTTAGAATCAATCGATATAGGTCAGGTTGATGACCGTTATTTTATTAATATTGCGGCAGGTGGTTCATTAACTGAGCTTACATACGAGGTTCCAAGTAAGCTAAAAACGTTAGTTGGGCAATTAGCTTATTATATAAAAGGCATAGAAAAGCTTCCACATATCGCCCCTAAAAATGTTACGATTGAATACGATGGGAAATTATTTGAAGGAGAAATTATGATGTTTCTCGTTGCAAATACAAATTCAGTTGGGGGATTCGAGCGCTTAGCACCTAATGCCTCATTGCAGGATGGAATGTTTGACTTTATCATCGTCAAAAAGATTTCGTTTCCGGAATTTGTTCACTTAGGGAGCCTTGCTTTACGCGGTGAGCATATTAATCACCCTAAAGTTATGTATGTACAAGCTAATCGAATTAAAGTTCAAGTTCATGGTGATATGCAATTGAATTTAGACGGCGAATTTGGTGGGTTATTACCTGCTGAATTTGTGAATCGCTATCAGCATTTTCAGATGCTTTGTCCTAAAAATAAATTAAAGTAAATGAAGAAACACTTCTTCCGAGTGAAGGGGTGTTTTTTGTTGATGAAAAATAAATCTAAGTGCCTAGTCCGAAATTAGTCCATTTTATTGTTTATTTGAATGTTTTTAACAATTTTAATATTTATATAAAACAAAATTTGTACTTATAATTAACATACAGGTGGATGATTAACATAAAATCTCAATATTTACAGTTACTCATCAGATCATCTGACTTATTTTGTAAGCGTTTTACTTTATGGGGGTGATGCATAGGTAAGATGAGTCAAGCTGAAAGTGACTTTCAAAATTATGAGGAGGGGTATTGTGTCTAAGAAATTATCACTGATGATGATCTTTACGCTGATATTTTCCATGTTTTCTAATGTTGGGTTAACTGGAGTAAAGGCAGAAGAAGTGGACCAGATTCAACTGGAGGATCTTGATAGAGGGTTAGTTGCTACAACAACCTCTGAAGGGATTTTTCTTAGCTGGAGACTCTTGTCAAATGAAGTAACGGCTTATTCTGATTACGGTTTAAGAGGAACAAACTTCAATGTTTACCGAGATGGAGAACAAATTGCAACGGTTGAAACAAGTACAAACTTTTTAGATAAAGAGGGGACAGAAACCTCGGAATACTATGTAAGCGCTGTCGTGGATGGGGAAGAAACAGGGGACCGAAGTGAAACGATTACGCCGTGGGAAAATCAGTATTATGATCTACCTTTACAAAAACCAGAGGATGGCGTAACACCTGCTGGCGAGTCCTATACTTACTCTGCGAATGATATGAGTGTTGGTGATGTAAATGGAGATGGCCAATATGAGTATATTGTAAAGTGGGACCCATCTAATTCAAAGGACGTCTCTCAAGTTGGCTATACTGGAAATGTCTATATTGATACGTATACATTCGATGGTAAGCTGTTATACAGAATCGATCTAGGTGTTAATATTCGCGCTGGTGCGCATTATACACAATTTATGGTATACGATTTTGATGGTGATGGAAAATCTGAAATGATTATGAAAACGGCTCCTGGTTCAAAAGTGGTGTACTATGATGAAAACGGGAACGTAGAATCAGAAGAATATATTACGATGCCTGAAGAAGATTTAGCGGCTGGATATAGCAATGAAGATGATTATCGTATGAGTGCTGATGATTACTATGAACATCTCGTTGGTATGTTTATGGATTGGCATAATCATGAAGAAGTCATAGCGGGCAACTGGCCAACGATTGAAGAAGGAATTGGAATGGATGCAACATTCGATTATCCTCTTTCAAGAGAAGATGCTGAAACGTTAGCTGATTACTTCATTGATGAGTATGCTCCTAGTAGAAGTGCACGAAATAATTTAAGGGAGTTCGAAGGATTTATATTAACAGGACCTGAATATTTAACGGTTTTTAACGGTGAAACGGGTGCTGAGATGGAAACAATCCATTATAAACCTGGTCGCGAAGACGATGGCTTGATTTGGGGTGATTATGCTTACTCAAGGATCGAACCAGGTAACCGTGTTGACCGCTTAAATATGGGGGTAGCATATCTTGATGGGAAGACTCCTTCCTTCTTCGTAAATCGTGGCTATTATACAAGAGCTGTATTTGTTTCTTGGAATTGGGATGGTGAGAACTTAACGGAAGTATGGACTGCTGATAGTGGTCATGTGCCGATGGATAATCCATTTAATAGTTATCCTCATGGTGGTGCAGGAGCCAATGAAGAGTTAGCAAGATTAGCGTCTCAAGGTAATCACGCTATTAGTGTCGCTGATGTAGATGGTGACGGTAAGCATGAGATTATCCATGGTGGAGCAACGTTAGACGATGATGGAACGTTGTTATATAGCTCAATGGAAGAACTTCCACCACAAAGTCCGGCTGCTGGAGATATGGCGGTATTCGGTCATGGTGATGCTCTTCATGTAGCAGATATCGATCCAGATAGACCTGGTTTAGAGATTTACTCTGTGTTTGAAGCTGGACCTTGGGCTCCGTATGGTTTCGCCTTACGTGATGCAGCAACAGGGGAAGTTATTTACGGCGAACATACAGGTGCCGATACTGGTCGAGGAATGATCGGTGATGTGAAGCGTGGACAAAGAGGTCTTGAAACATGGGCTGTTGATTTACGTACAGCTGATGGGACAGTTTTAGGTACGAGTAGACCTGGAACGAATATGAATATTAAATGGTCAGCTGATATGGCTACTCAAATTGTCAATGGTTCAGGTGGGGCAACACCGACTATTGATGATTGGGAATTTGGTAGAATGCTAACAGCTGAAGGGACGAGAACAAATAATGGTACGAAAGGGAATCCTTCATTAGTAGCTGATATATTCGGTGATTGGAGAGAGGAATTATTAGTAAGAACAGAAGATAGCTCGGCTATTCGTATCTACTTAAGCACGGAAGTAACGGATCGGAAGTTGTTTACACTTATGCATGATATTCAGTATCGAACAGGGATTGCATGGCAGAACGTAGGTTATAATCAACCTTCTTACCCTAGTTTCTATTTTGCAACCGATATTGATTGGGATAAGGTAACGGTTCCGAACACTGGTGAACTTCCATATGTGGAAGAAGAAGGACCAGCAATTGATATAACGGAGCTTGAGGAATTAATTGCAACAGCGAAAGGGATCTCAAATGTACAACAATCCTACACAGAAGAAACGTACCAAGCGTTACAAGACGCGATTGTAGAAGCAGAGGCTGCCTTAGAGACGATTAAATTTGATTATGAGCTCTATGCTGCATTAGAAAAGCTACAAACAGCTCTAGATGGGCTAGAAGCAATCATTGATCTTGGCCCAGGTTGGAGATTTGATTTCGGTTCAGATAACAGTCCGGTAGCAAACGGCTATTTACAGGTTTCTGATACGATGATTTACGATGAAGAAAGAGGCTACGGGTTTTCTGACAAAGGAACAGATGGCTCAAGGGATCAAGATAGTCCTGACGATTTAAGAAGAGACTTCATTTTAGCCTATGAAAAAGAATTTATGCTCGATCTGCCAAATGGCGAGTATGATGTGAAAATCACAACAGGTTCTGAATGGGATAGTAATACCACAACATACACACTTGAAGGTGGCGACACACAAGGTGGAACAAAAACAGTAGCGGGGGAATTTATTGAATATAATGATACCGTGCTCGTAGAAGATGGACAATTAAATATAAACTTTGCCGGTCAATGGGCAAGAATTAATGGAATTGAAATTGTTGCTGTAGAAGACTTTAATGTAAAATTTGATTTCGGTTCGGCAACAAGTCCAGTAGCATATGGCTGGAAGCAAGTTTCTAATACCCTTCTCTATGATAGTGAAAGAGGCTACGGACTAAGTAAAGAAGTTGCAACTCGTGATCGTGGTAATCCAGATGATGTTAGAAGAGACTTTGTAATAGACGGTAATTATGAATTTACAGTAGATCTTCGAAACGGAGAGTATGTAGTGAACATTATTGCTGGCGATGATATCGCTTCTAATAACTCTACGTTTATCATTGAAGGCGAAGATTTAGGTCAAATTTCTTCCGGGTCGGGCCAATATGCAGAGCTAGAACAAACAGTCTTTGTTTCAGATGGCCAAATGAACATTCAAATTGGCGGCAACGGACGCATTAACGGTCTTGAAATTTATTTTGTTCCAGAGTCAAAGGGAAAAGACAAAGATAAGGACAAAGACAAAGACAAAGATAAAGATAAAGACAAAGCTAAATAATCGCTCTTAAAAAGGAACCTTCTCGCCATTTGGCGGGGAGGTTTTTTTACTATACTGAAAATAGGATTGGCATTCAGCTTATGATACAATAACAACCAAGATTAGACGAAAAGGACGAATGTGATGAGTAAATATGAAGGCCCAGTTACGAAAAATGAAGTCATTGATGTAACGATAGAAGATCTTACCCATGATGGAGCAGGTGTTGCGAAAGTAAATGGCTATGCGCTTTTTATTCCGAAAGCATTACCGGGTGAAAAGATAAAGGCTAAGGTCGTAAAAGTGAAAAAAGGCTACGGATTTGCACGAGTACTTGAAACGTTAGCAGAAAGCCCAGACCGTATTGAAGCGCCCTGCCCGATTTATAATCAATGTGGCGGCTGTCAGCTCCAACATTTAAGCTACGGGGGACAGCTACGCTTTAAGCAAAAGCAAGTAAAAGATGTGTTAGAGAGAATTGGACAGCTACCAAATGTAACAGTTCATTCGACAATTGGGATGGAAGAACCGTGGCGTTATCGTAATAAAGCCCAGGTTCCGGTCGGAGAAATAGAAGGTGGATTAGTCGCAGGATTTTATCAAGAAAGAAGTCATAGAATCATCGATATGGATGAATGTCTAATCCAGCATGAAAAAAATGACCATGTTGTCACAACTGTCAAAAACATTGCCCGAAAATACGGAATCCGTGGCTATGATGAAGAAAAGCATCGTGGAACGCTAAGACATGTAGTCGCCCGTTATGGAAAGCATACGGGAGATATTATGGTTGTCCTTATAACAAAGGGACAGGAACTTCCTAATAAGAAAAACATCATTGAAGAGATTATTAAAGAGATACCGAATATAAAGTCGATTGTCCAAAATATTAATCCAAAACGGACAAATGTAATTTTCGGTGAGAAGACGATGGTTCTATGGGGAGATGAATACATATACGATACGATAGGAGACATTAAGTTTGCGATTTCAGCACGCTCTTTCTATCAAGTTAATCCAGAACAAACGAAGGTCCTTTATGACAAAGCGTTAGACTATGCTAAGCTAACTGGTGGGGAAACGGTCATTGACGCGTACTGTGGCATCGGAACGATTTCATTATTCCTTGCTCAGCAAGCAAAGCAAGTATACGGGGTGGAAATCGTACCCGAAGCAATCTCAGATGCAAAACGCAACGCAAAGCTAAATGGCTTTGAAAATGTCACGTTCGCAGTCGGAGAAGCAGAGAATGTCATGCCATGGTGGTACGCACAAGGAGTAAGACCTGACGTAATCGTCGTTGACCCTCCCAGGAAAGGCTGTGATGAAAAGCTCCTAGAAACGATTTTGAAAATGCAGCCAAAGCGAGTCGTGTATGTCTCCTGTAATCCGGCAACACTCGCTCGTGATTTGCGTGTGCTAGAAGACGGGGGATATCAAACACAGGAAGTACAGCCAGTCGATATGTTTCCGTGGACGACGCATGTGGAGTGTGTTGTGTTGATAGAGAAGAAATAGGTTGATATCAGTGGTTTATAGAGTTTTAAATAAAAATTGATAATGTATATAAGTTCCTCTAGACGAGAGTTTAGGGGGATTTGGCTTTAGAAGTGGGAAAAAGTTTCGCAGAATAGAGAAAATGTATGGAAAAGTATGGAATGTTGAAGTTGAGAAATAGAACGATGATTATTTACTGTTGTGTTGTTATTTAATTCTATAGTCTTTTCATGCATATTGTTGCTTGAAAACACAGTTATCACACATACTCCCGTCCCTATGGTTACTATTGTGTGTTACTTTTTATCATACTTAAATAATGCTTAGCCTCCTAAGTAAATAAGGAGGCTAAACTTCTGTTGAAAATATAAATTGTGATTCATTATTTTATTCTGCAGGCCAAGTCATACAATATATCCTTAGTCCATCGAACATTTTAGTATCCTTCAGCTCATATCCAAAACATTCGTAACTAGGCTCTTTAGTATGGTAGGTAAGGATCAGACCATCTAATAAGCGATTCCGCTTAAGGATAAATCTAAATTTTTTGATTGGTCTTTTTTTGTTTGAAAAGAAATAAACAAACATGGGGTCTTTCTCAAATGCTCGAGATAGCAAGGATATATGAGTTTCATTAATGCTTATTTTGTTCACCCCTATGGTGGAAAACAGAAAAGCTAAACAACACCTTGAAAATATAAAAAATGATTAAAGTGGAAGCAAAGAAGGGAGCAGTTTGACCCAAATAAGCCGCTATTAGCAAACCTACACCTGTTAAGCTACCGGCTAAGAGGTTATGAATGGAGTGGTTTCTACTCAAATTTAATAGTGCTGCACCAATTAATGTGTAGGCGCAAATCATAATCCCATAATGAATAGAAATTCCCATTGACCATGAAAGGATAATGGGTTGAATGTGGATAGCTATAAATATCCACCTTTTGCTTGGATACCGATTATAAAAAATATCAGTGCCCTTGGTTAAGTTAGCTACAACACCTCCTGAGATATCTAAGAATAAAAACCATGTTACTACTTGTTTTACTAAGGATAATTCCTTCCATTCATCATAGCCTAGAATACCTATTAGAAACCCAGAAATCAGTACAAAAAAACCAATAACAACTAAGGATGATTTCTCCTGAGACTCACCTAGAATTTCATGGAAAAACTTTGGAATTTTAATCATAGAACACCTCTATCTGACCGTCCGGACAGTCAATTTTAAAATGTAGAAACATGGCAGCAACTTATTTTAATAAAGACTGCCATGTTTCTACTTGTAAAGTCCAAATTTCTTTAAGTGTAACACTATCAGATTCTAATAAAAAATGTAGACCATAACCATCTAATGTCATGATGATCATTTCTGAAATTTTTAAAAGTCGCTCTTTTCTTTGGGAACTATAGCGCGATAATTGTGTAGCAATAGCATTAATCATCTCATCTTTGGTCTTTAATAAGTAGGCTCTATATTTTTCATTGTATAAGCAAGTATTATAGAAATTAAGTAAAACAGAAAGTGATAACTTTTCTTCTTCACTTAATGAGTAGATACTCTCCCCAAGAAAAAAAAGAAATGTTTCTAAGTCTGGGCCCTGGTGGGATCTAACTGGTGTCACTAAATAAGCAAGGATGTTCTCGAAAATCACATTTAAAACTTCATCTACAGATCCAAAATGGTGAAATATATTACTCTTACTAATTCCTGAAAGATTAGCTATTTTTTTTGCGCTTAATCCCTCGATTCCTTCTTCAGAAATGATTTTCATAGAGGCAGCTAGAATGCGATCTTTAGTTTCGTTGCCCTTAGTAATTCTTAAATCCTGAGTCAAGTTAACCCTCCTCTTTTATGATTTTAATTTTTATTAAAATACTAACCGAACGGTCAGTCAATATAATGATTTGATGTGGAAATATACTCTCCATTTTTTTGTGAAATATTATCACCATTCCATCCAATCCCATGTTGAGTGCGTTGCGTTGATAGAGTTGAAATAGCTTAGTATTAATAGGTTTATCGGTTTTTAGTTGGAAATTGAAGTGTGTTTTATGTTCCCTGATACTCAGAGTTTGGGGGATTTTTTGTTATGGGGGGTTTAACTTTTACGCGGTATATAACAATTACACATAAAGATTAGAATTTTGAAGGTGGAGATTTGTGGAAAAATTCAGTTTCTGAAAATTTCCAACATTAACCTTAACTCTCTAAACATTAGCAAGTTGTGTCTCCACCCTTTGTATATGATAAACCACCTTTTCAGTGGCCTCTTTGTAATAAGCGAAGCGTTTTCCGGTAAATTAATTTTTATAAAACTCTACGTGGTCTATATTAATCCAGTTATTTGCATTTGCGTCCAAGCACTTGTTGCGGGAATAGCAACATTTTTTTCCGTTCCTCCAAAGTTTTTAACATACATTTGGCTTGTGTTAAATCCACCACTACTCTTAACCCATGCTTTCATTGTATACGTACCATTCGAAATCCCTGTTTTTATCTGGTACGTACTAAGCTGATAGGAAGTGTTCTTCCAATGAGATAATTTGAAGCTTCCCGTATATCCACTAGCTTCCGTATAATTAGCGTTGTCATGTCCATTTGACCAAGTGGTCCACCCCGATGGGTTCTGTGTAGAACCATCAACTTCAAAACCAGGATTTGTGGCAATATTAACTCCTGAACTTTGTGTTGACCCTGAGGCGCCACTGAAAGCATCCATCGCTGTCGTTAATTGTAAGACATTTTCAGATACTGCTTTAGCTGCTCCTACTGGATAGCCATCAGGAAGAACGCTCGAGTGACCTAGAGGCTCCCAATAGAATACTCCAATTCCTTTTCCGTTCGGAATCTCTTTCACAGCATTGATCGTCTCGTGTATTGTCCAATAGGTATCGGTAGGGCTATTTTCGTGACCGCCTACTTCGACAACCATAACTTCCTTGTTATAACGGGAAGCCATATCATTCAAATTATAAGGTAAAATGATATGTCGTACAACAGGTATGCTCCTTTTCTATTTTTAGCTCCAGCACTTATTCTATTTCTTTGCTTTACTGCCTATCCAATTGTAGCTTCTTTGATTCTCAGTTTCCAGAAGCTTGAGGGCGGGGAGTATATATTTGCTGGATTTTCAAATTACATTCGTTTATTTAAAGATATGGTTTTTTATGAAGCTTTAAAAAATACATTTATCTTTTTTATCATTCAAATCCCAATCATGTTGGGCTTGGCATTAATCCTAGCGAATGCATTAAATAGTAAGTTACTAAGATTTAGAGGTTTCTTTCGCGTAGGGTTCTTTATGCCAGCTGTTACCTCACTTGTTGCATATGCGATTTTATTTTCGATTATGTTACAAGATTCAGGTCTAGTTAACCAATTTTTAGGGTACTTAGGAATTAATAATATCCCGTGGTTGGCTCATCCATTTTGGGCGAAGGTTTCTATTATTATGGCGATGACGTGAAGATGGACTGGATACAATATGGTCATTTATTTAGCGGCTATGCAAAATATCCCTAATGAACTATATGAAGCAGCTTCAATGGACGGGGCCGGTAAGATAAGGAAGTTTTTTAGTGTTACGGTTCCACAGTTGAAACCAGTCATTTTATTTACGGCGATTATATCAACGATTTCAACATTACAACTATTTGACGAGCCGTACAATTTGACAAGAGGTGGCCCTGCTGATTCTACCTTAACGTTAGGGTTATATATTTACTGTGTCGGTTTTAACTATTTTGAGTTTGGATATGCATCAGCCATGGCTTATGTCATTGTACTTATCGTAGCAGTGCTTGCGTTTATTCAGATAAAAGTGACGGGAGATGACTAAAATGGCGCTCAAAAAAGAGAAACAACAACACGAAGAAATGAATCCAGAAGAGGCCAGGAAGGAGACTTTAGAAATCGTGGGTAATGATAAGGTAAAGAAAAAGGAAAAGAATAGTCAATTGGTGAATAAAATAGTTATGTACGTTTTATTGTGTGTATTTTTGTTTATCTCTATCTTCCCATTTTATTGGATGTTTGTAGGTTCAACAAATCATACAAGTAAAATATTTACAAACCCGCCAACACTAACATTTGGAGATCAATTCTTAATAAACTTTACAAATTTAAATAATGCTATCGGGATTTATCGTGTATTATTTAACTCTTTGTTTGTTTCGTTAACGTTTGTTGTGCTGTCATTGGCTGTTTGTACTTTAGCCGCATACGCATTATCAAAGTTTCAGTTTAAGGGACTAATACGATCTTTATGATTTTTATGCTATCGATGATGATTCCTTATCAAGCTACATTAATTCCGCTGTTTCGTATGATGGTAAATTTTAATTTACTAAACACGTATTTTGCGCTTATCGCACCTCAGTTGTTCTTTCCATTTGCTATCTTTCTTATGAGACAGAACTTTTTATCCTTTCCGAGTTCTTTAATCGAGGCATCTCGAATTGATGGTGCAGGAGAGCTGAAAATATTTTGGTCAGTTGTGTTACCTTCTATGAACCCAGCTTTAGCAGCAACATCCATCTATTTGTTTATGATGCAGTGGAATAATTTTATGTGGCCATTAGTAGCAACAACATCAAAGGAAATGTATACAATTCCGGTAGCTTTATCAAGTTTGATTGGGATTTCAATGATTGATTATGGACAGATTATGGTCGGTATTACCATTGCTACAATTCCAATTATTATCTTCTTCTTAATGTTACAGAAACAATTTATTTCCGGCATGCTTGGAAGTGCTGTAAAAGAGTAGAAGATTGCAAGAAATTCGTATAAAGGAGACTTATTTAATATGAAAAAAAAATACTCAACCATTCATCCAAAAGTAAAAGGCTTTATGCATGGTGGTGATTATAACCCGGATCAATGGGTTGGTTATCCTGACATCATCGAGGAAGACTATCGTTTAATGAAGCTCGCTAAGTGCAATACGTTTTCTATTAATATTTTTGGATGGAGTGCAATTGAGCCGGAAGAAGGGACCTATACATTTGAATGGTTAGATAAAATTATAAATGGCTTAGCTGAACAAGGATCTCATGTAATTTTAGCAACACCGAGTGGGGCGAGGCCAGCTTGGCTTTCACAAAAATACCCTGAAGTACTTCGTGTTGAAAAAAACAGACAAAGAAATTTGCATGGCTTAAGACATAATCATTGTTTCACTTCACCTGTCTATCGCGAAAAGACGCAACAGTTTAATAGAATATTAGCAGAACGCTATAAAGACCATCCAGCGCTCATTATGTGGCATGTATCGAATGAGTATAGCGGGGAATGTCATTGTGACCTTTGTCAGGCTGCATTTAGAGAATGGTTAAAAGAGAAGTATCACAATAATTTAGATGAACTAAACCATGCCTGGTGGACTGGATTTTGGAGTCATACATTTAGTAATTGGGAGCAAATTGAATCTCCAGCACCGCATGGCGAGAACCAGGTTCATGGCCATAACTTAGATTGGAAACGGTTTGTGACAGAGCAAACGATTGATTTTTATAAAAATGAAATCGTACCTTTAAGAGAAATCACGCCTACGATTCCGGTTACAACTAATTTTATGGGAAGTTATCCAGAGATGGGGCCATTTCTAGGTTTGAACTATGATAAGTTTGCAAAAGAAGTAGATGTTGTCACATGGGATAGTTATCCAGCGTGGCATGGAGATTATCAAGAAACGTCAGAGCTTGCGGCGGATGTTGGCTTTGTTCATGATATGTATCGTTCCTTAAAAGATGGCCAACCTTTCTTAATATTGGAATGTACCCCGAGTCTTGTGAACTGGCATAAAGTAAACAAAACAAAACGACCAGGTATGCATCTATTATCTTCAATGCAATCTATTGCTCACGGTGCCGATTCAATTTTATATTTCCAATGGAGAAAAGGTCGAGGAGCATCGGAGAAATTCCATGGGGCTGTCGTTGATCATGTTGGGCATGAACATAATCGGGTGTTCCGTGAGGTTGCTGAGCTTGGTGAGGTATTAGAGAATCTCCAAGAGGTTGTTGGTGCTTCAGTAGAGGCAGAGGTAGCGATCATTTATGATTGGGAAAATCAGTGGGCGATTGATGATGCGCAGGGATTGAAAATTGAAAACAAAGAATATATTAATACATGCCAAGCACAGTACCAGGCATTTTGGAAAAAGGGAATCCCTGTAGATGTAATCTCAATGGATAAAGATTTGTCAAAATACAAATTAGTTATTGCGCCAATGCTTTATATGGTTCGCCCTGGAGTGGCAGAACGAATCGAAACGTTTGTCTCAAATGGGGGAACGTTTGTATCAACCTATTGGAGTGGCATTGTTGATGAACATGACTTGTGTTTCTTAGGAGGATTTCCGGGGCCATTAAAAAATGTTTTAGGAATTTGGGCAGAGGAAATTGATACACTTTACGATAAAGAGTTCAATGAAGTGAAGTTTAAAGAAGAATCTAGTTTAAATCTCTCTCAAACATATAAGGCTAGAGATTATTGTGAAGTGGTGCATCCTAAAGGAGCAAACGTGTTGGCGGAATTCCAACATGATTATTACCAAGGTATGCCTGCTTTAACGGTAAACCGTTATGGCAAAGGCGAGGCCTATTATATTGCATCGCGAAATGACGCCCAATTTCATGATGATTTTTATGGGGAGATGGCGGAACGATTAGATATTAAATCGGTATTTTCAGAGGAAATCCCCAAAGGTGTTAGTGTACAAAGAAGAGCGAATGAACATCATGAATACACTTTTGTTATGAACTTTAATGATCACGAACAAACGGTCAAATTAACAAAAGATCACGTGTATGTAGATATGGTGAGCCAAAGAGAAATAAAGTCAACAGTCGTACTTAAGCCTTATGGTGTCGTTGTATTGAAAAAATGTTAATAAGTATAGCGAAAACTTGTGAGGGGATGCATACCTTCACAGGCTTTTACTATAATGAACATGACATTGGAAACTCGTGTAAAGTTGGGAGAAAAAAATGGATAATGTAAAAATACGCTATACCTTTTCTTCTATTGAGAAAACCTTACCTTTATTTATTGAAAGTATAGGTTATAATCCACAGGAAGAGGATTTTGCTAGGCCAGAGGGTTATCCATATTATCATTGGCTGCAAACGCTCGAAGGTGTCGAGACCTTTTCGATTTAACAAAATCAACAAATATGTTAATTATAAATTATCTATCGTGATTAATAATAAAAATTAATACAAATGGCTATTGTTTAGTCAATTGGTACACTTTTAAAAAAAAGACACACAATACGGCACCATTATTTAGAATTACCACTTAGACCAAGTGAAATGTTTGGGAAATAATTGAAACAGGATGTTGGATGGCATAAAATTGGAGGAAACATCCAATGAAGTCCCTGTATTGTTATGATAAGTAGGTAAAAAATATAAAAGATTGATTTAAGTAAAAGAAATAGTTGCACTTCAAAAAGACAAAGGAAAAAAAGGAGATATGATGACAAAGAGTAAAACAATAATCGAAGCAGGATGGAACTTAGACAATAGTTATGCTCGTCTGCCAAAATCATTCTTTACAAGCCACAATCCCACTCCTGTACGCGCACCGAAATTGGTTATTTTTAATGATTCGTTAGCTGCATCCCTAGGATTGAAAAACGAGGCATTAAAAAGCGAAGAGGGCGTGGAGGTATTTGCAGGCAACCAAATTCCAGAAGGCTCTTCACCTCTCGCTCAAGCATACGCGGGCCATCAATTCGGACATTTTACGATGTTAGGGGACGGTCGCGCCATCTTGCTTGGTGAGCAAATAACTCCTCAAGGCGAGCGCTTTGATATTCAGCTTAAAGGTTCAGGTAGAACGCCATATTCCCGCGGGGGGGATGGTCGAGCTGCACTCGGACCGATGCTACGTGAATACATCATCAGCGAGGCTATGCATGCACTCGGTATCCCAACTACCCGTAGTCTAGCTGTGGTATCAACCGGTGAAACCGTTATCCGCGAAACGGATCTACCTGGTGCAATTCTAACCCGTATAGCTGCAAGTCATCTACGCGTTGGCACCTTTGAATACGCTGCAAAATGGGGAACAGTTGAGGAACTCCGAGCATTAGCTGATTATACGATTAAACGGCATTATCCAAATATTGATGCTACTGAAAATCGCTATCTTTCGCTACTGAGAGAAGTAATAAAACGTCTGGCGAAGTTAATTGCCAAATGGCAGCTAGTTGGCTTTATACATGGGGTAATGAATACTGATAACATGACGATCAGTGGAGAAACAATTGACTATGGCCCTTGCGCTTTTATGGATACGTATGATCCTGCAACGGTTTTCAGTTCGATTGACAGGCAAGGTCGTTATGCTTATAGTAATCAACCGAAGATGGCTGGATGGAACCTTGCGCGATTTGCTGAAGCACTATTGCAGCTTCTGCACGATGATCAAGAGGAGGCAGTTAAACTCGCTCAAGATACAATTTTAGAGTTTCCTGATTTGTATCGCCATCATTGGCTTGAGGGAATGAGAGCTAAGTTAGGAATTATAAACGAAGAACAACAGGATGAATCCCTTATTGAAGACCTCCTAAATATGATGCATAAGTATCGTGCGGACTTTACTAATACGTTCCGCGCATTAACCTTTGAAAAACTAGAGGATACAGACTTACATGGAACCGAAGAATTTGTACAATGGACTGAACGTTGGAAGGCAAGATTAGATAGGCAGCAAGAATCAAAAGTATCCTCGCTTGAACTTATGAAAAACTCTAATCCTGCGGTAATTCCTCGTAACCACCGGGTAGAAGAGGCGCTAGAAGCTGCAGAACAAGGAGATTTCAGCGTGATGGAGAGACTACTTGAAGTACTTTCAAATCCTTTTGCGCACTCACCTGAACAGACTGAGTACACGACAGTTTCTGAACCATCAGACCGTCCTTACCGTACTTTTTGTGGTACTTAATGTATCTAGGGCTAATTTAGAATGAAAGTACTTTTAAGTAGAAGGCGTTTTGATGGAAAAGATTTGCGTATCTGTATTGATAAAATCATTTTAAATAAAATTAAGCCCACTTTTTTAGAAGTAGTGGGCTTCAGCCTGTCGACAAAGTCTCGCGTCGACAGGCTTTTTTGTGATTAGAGAGGGGGTTGCCATGACTAGTCGCTTCGAATCCGCTCCCGGGATGGGGGGCACGCTTTCCGCAGGCGGGCGTGGAACTAACCGGCTCCGCCGGTGGATTTCCACCTGCCCTTCCTCCTGCAGGAGTCGGCCCTCCCATCCCGTCCGCTTTTTTAGAGGAGACATGAGAATCCCCTTACTCTTCAACCATCCTTCATACGAAGCAAATAGGAGACAGTTTACAGATTTTTTTCTATAATATGAATGAAAACAAGACTGGGGTGAATGGGGAATGATGTCAAAAAAGTTGGAAGATAAGCGGATGCAAATGGAGATGGTTTGGATTGAAAAGCTAGTTCCAGAAGACCATCTTGTTCGTAAATTGGATCACTCTATGGAATTTGATTTCATCTATGATTTGGTGAAAGATCTTTATTCTTCCGACAAAGGACGTCCTAGTATCGATCCAGTTGTTTTAGTGAAAATGGTCTTTATTCAATATATCTTTGGCATTCGGTCGATGCGTCAGACCATCAAAGAGATTGAAACTAATGTGGCTTATCGATGGTTTTTAGGATTTGGATTCGAGGATAAAATCCCTCACTTTTCTACGTTCGGAAAGAATTATGCTCGCAGATTCCGGGAAAGTGATGTGTTTGAACAGATCTTTTACCGCATTCTTCGGAATGCAATGGACAAGGGATTCGTTAATCCAGAGATTGCCTTCATTGATTCAACGCACGTCAAGGCCAATGCAAATAAGCGGAAGTTTGGAAAGAAAGTCGTCCGTTCAGAAGCACGAGCGTATCAGAAACAATTAGAGGAAGAGATTAACGTCGATAGAGAGGCAAACGGAAAAAAGCCCTTACCTCCCTCGAAGAAGGATACGACGAGGGAGGTCAAGGAGAGTACAACGGATCCTGAGAGTGGCTACTATGT
>NZ_MVJM01000001.1:1366894-1520871 GCF_002156385.1 Halalkalibacter urbisdiaboli | reverse complement strand
AATCAGATTCTACCATATAGGACTACGAACCGAGAAGGCTATCGGGAGTACATATCTGATTCATCCATTTGTCAGGCTTGTCCGGTCTTACACCAATGTACCAAGAGTAAAAACCAGCAGAAGTTGGTTTTACGACACATTTGGCAGGATGCTTTGGATGAAGCCGAACACTTACGACACACAGAGGTAAATAAAGAGATTTACGCCAAGCGTAAAGAAACGATTGAACGTGTCTTTGCCGATCTCAAACAAAAGCATGGTATGCGTTGGACCAACCTAAAAGGGTTGGAAAAAAACTCAATGCAGGCGATGCTTGTTTTCGCTGCCATGAACCTAAAAAAATTAGCCAACTGGCACTGGAGGAACACCCATCCTCCAGCGTCACCAACAGACAATAGACGGAAATACGCGAAAACGCCTTTGAGAGTCATTTCTCAAAGGCGTTTTGTCTACGGTCTGAAGCCCACTTTTTTAGAAGTAGTGGGCTTCTTTGTTTTTTGATTTTGAGTTTGTTTGCTCGTCCAAACCGGTATTAATTTAATCTCATTCTTTATTGGGAAGTTACCTATATAAAGAATAGGTAACTCAAATTCATCATAAGTTTTCTAGGAGATGAATATAACGCGAGGGGAGAATGTTATGATGACTGAAACGAGTGAGATTACACCTTGGGAAGAGCATTCATTTTGGTTAGAAATCCTACAAGACCATGCATATTTTGTTCGAGATCATCTATCTGTAACTGAACGACAGTTTGTGTCCACTGCCCAACAATTTGTTGAATCCTTTGAACGGCTGAGATTGGATGTAAAAGGGATTAATCCAAGGTTAGGTGTCTCAGATCAGGCTATGATTGATTTGGCACGAGCAATATTTCCGGTTGCTGAAGGGTATTATCAGTTTGAAGGAAAAATGCAAAGCTTACGTATTCAGAATCAGGTGAACTTAAATTTATCCCCCACGTATTTAAACGGAACGTTAAGTGAAAATGAAGAGTATTTACGGATTTTATCTTATTATATTAATGGTCAAAATTACACACCTCTTCCTTTAGTCGACTTACTTGATTTATGGTTAGAAGATCAACTAGGTCATGCTGTCCTTTTACGAAACATCCTCGATCCGATTGAAATGAAAATAACGGCTCAAACAGATTTATACATTAAGCAATTTCAATCGTTCATTGTTCAAAATGAGCAAATGAAAGGATATTTACGATTTTCTCCTCCGGGAATCGAAAGACAGAAACGTTTCTCACGTGAGGTTGGTCAAACAACGATTGATATGTATAATTTTATTGTTGATGTTGTACGGATGTATATTAATACTGACGTATTTAGTCGAACCACTTTACGTTTTCTTGAGCACCATTTTCCTGAGAGTTGCTACTTTATTAGAAAATTAAGCATGTATGCACCAGAGATAGGTGCTCAAGCTGCGCAGTGTCCATTAACGAAGCAATCATTTCAGTAAATAATAGGTCCCGCTAATCAATGCGCTAGGATCTTTCTTAGATCCTAGCAAACTTCCTCTAAGTGAACACTTCCGCTCTTATAAAATCTCTCTATCATTCTCATTAAAACGTTACGAATGCACCTTATCCACACAAATATAAAAGGGCTGACACGAATATCGTTCCTTTAGCTACAACATTAGTAACTTCGCATCTGACTAATTTTTGCTACTGACAGAGGAACCGCACCGTCAGTAAGGTAGGTATATATCATTCCCAATACATACCAAAATCGTTTATAATAGTGTAATTACCAATTATTTTCAAGTGATTCTATTGTTGAAAAGGAACAAATCAATCTGAATGACTTATAAAGGAGATAGGGGATGTTTGAGTTAGTATTAGGCGTGATTGTCATTATTGTTATTTTTTCATTATTGAAAAGAAGAAGCCGGAGAGTGAAGTTACAGAATGAACCGTTACCGTCCTATTTAGGTGTTCAAATTGCAGGAGGAGTCGCTATTGTTCAACAATTGGAACGGACACTATCGAGTTCTTATGTGAATCAAGTTAGAAATCGTGTTGAAAAGGAACATCGGAAAATAAACGATTACGTTTTTGATTGGACCTTTTTTGAATTGAAACGATATTTTTTTATGAACAGTCTCTTGAAATCAGTCCCGATGTTTAGTGCCCGGGTCGATACTATTTGGCATGAGATGCTTATGTTCACAAGAGAGTACGAGACCTTTTCAAACAACATGTATGGTGAACTATTACACCATACTCCAAATATTGATAGTAAACCAAACCCAGGAGAACGAGCTTTTTTTGATTGGATGTATTTGCGGTTGTTTAAGTATAACGTTAATAGTAAGGTAATCTGGGGGCGCTTTCTGCAAAACCCGATTAAACGAGAGATCCTTGATGATTTTCGAGAGTTATCCGAAGAGAAATTATTAAACAAATATTTTCGTAAAAACGAAGAATGGATAGAAGTGAAAAAAAATATCATTCGTATGATGAAGGACGACATTAGCCAAGCCGATTCTATTAACAGAAAAGGTAATCCGATAGAACTACCTCAAGGTTTAACTGAAGCCCAGATGTATCACTCGATTATTGGAGTAGCTGTTTACTTATCGATCTATGAGTCGGATCATTATAACGAACAGATGAGCCAGTTGCTGCCAATGGAATATTATAAGACGGTTCAAAGTGGAGGGGGCTCCTCCTGTTATAGCTATGGATGTAGCAGTTCCTCTAAACATGATTCGGATGGTGGAGGAGATTCTGGTGGAGATTCCAGTTGTTCTAGCTGTGGAGGGGGATGTAGTAGTTAAGTCGGGTATGATAGTAATGTTTAGATAATATAAGAGGAATACCAGGAATAAATCCTAACCTGTCCCCATCTAAGTTGGATAGATGGGGATTTTCAAACAAATTTAGCCTGGAAATTAGACTTACATTTTTAGGATTTTTCGTATCTTTCAAAAAGTATGTTATAGTTGAAGTACATGGATAAAGGGGGAATAATATGAGTGAAAGTCATTTCTTAATATATAATCATAAAAAAAGGCCGATAACCTTAAAAGCGGAACGGATTTCTTTATATTTACAAAGTGAAGTAATTGAAGCTATTAGTGAAAATAATGAAATATATTATTTGTTTTTTTACAAAAATAAGTTTTTAACAGCTTTAAAAGCAAGAAAACTAAGGCGTAATTCATTCATTGAAGATGTATTTAAAAAAGGTATCATTTTTAAAGCGCCACATCCCTTCATTAATGCACTACTTTCCACCAATCACCCTTGCCAAATTGTCGACTTTGACAATGTACTAAGAAAACTTAAGAATAATTACTCTCCTCAAGAAAAGGCGTTTATATTAACTTTTTTCGAGTCATTTATTCCCAAAAAGCAATTGTTTCAAGAAATTCAGTCTGTATATTATGAATATCGTCGCAATGGGCAGAACTTCTTGAGTTACCATATTATTGAGATTTTATTGGAGTTTGTACCAAAACATAGCTGGGTTAAACAGCTTACAAGTGATTTAGCTTTCAAAAACTATACGGCTACGTCTAATGAAAATTCCGGAAATACGTTTGTTGAAAGGAAGTTATTTAGCAAAATAGACGAAGAATACTACTTTCAGCAACTCGTGAATCATTTGGAACGAGAGTCACGCTGGATTAATTTAATTGCTTTGTATATTTATAAGCTGACACCAACCCCTTCAATTAATTACTACCAACCTCTTGTGAAAACACTTGAGCGGCATTTTAGTGAGGAAGAAACACTGCATATTTTAGAGAGTCTTTCCCAGCAATTCCCTTCCTATCTTCCGTTAAAGAAAGATCTGTTTGACAACTATTTAAAAATACAGAAGCTTGAAGAGGTTTCGCGTTTAATGGCCATTTATCAGTTTCAGTTAACAGATAGCCAAATTGATACGTACAATGAGCTGCTAGAAAATTGGGAGCCACAAAAGGATATAGAAAACTTGGAAGTATTACAGCCTTTACTAAAATCTATTTTAAATGTGTATCCAGAAAATGCAGAAAAGCTTCTTCATACGTTTGTTACGTCATTATTAAAAACTCATGAATTGACGGATGTAAAAGAATGGCTGGCCCCATTTAAAGAAGACCATAAAAATCTTGAAGTCTTCAACAAGGTCGATAGTATGAAAAGGCTTAGTCAAGATTTAGATCAAATGCAAAAGCTTGGTGAATTGTATTATGAATTTCATCAGTTCGATAAAGGCATTGAGTGTTTTAGCTGGGAAATGGAATTAAAGCCAACGGATCCAAAACCCTTGCACTGGTTATCTAGAGTTTATCGAGAAAAGGGCATGACAGAAGAATCAGATGCTTTTCAAAAGCTGTGCTCGAATCTTCATCGAAGGGATTAATTAATCAACTGGCAGGTTTGACGAAATAAAAATAGCTTATATAAAAAGGGAGGTGTTCATTTTGGGACACCTCTTATTTATTTGTTTTTAAGATGGATACGGAACGCAGTATATGGCTAGTTTTCCTAACGGTAAATATACAAGCCGTCTCATTAACTATGCGTATAAATAATTAGTACGTTGATGATAAAATAATTATTGTTAATGAGAAATAGAGGAGGGAAAGTATGCAACCTAAAAAAACAATTGTAGATTTCGTAAATAATATAACAGCCGATAATCCGCTTTCTATAACTGAAGTCATAAAAGTAGCAATCGATTATTATCGGTTAAACTCAACTGAAAAAGTGGAAAGAACTGAAACGGGTGAAGTGAAGATCTTATATATAGCTTCTATGGCGGAAGAGAACATGCTGACAAAAATAGTTACGTTAATAGCTGGAGAAGACGCAGATATTGAGTCGGCGTATAACGGATGTATCGTGAGAGCTTATTAAACAAAGAGGCTGTGCCAAAAGGTTGTTTTTTAACCATTGGGCACAGCCTCTTTTTAGTACCTATTTTTTATTTTGTTCGGAAGCTCTCCATGTCTTTCAATAAAGCTTTGGATTCTACTCCTTCTTCAACAACTAAGCGAAGTTCTTTATTGAATGGAAGCGTATATAAGGCGAGTAGTGTTTTGGCATCGAACATTTGATTTTCACTATGAACCCAAATGTCAAAAGAATAACTTGTCGCGATTTTATTTAACTTTAGCACTTCTTCTTTGTTTTTTAACTCAAAATGAATAACCATACTCACTTAGCCTCCCTTTTTCTGTCATTATAATTCAAAAAAAGAATTATGCAAGGTAAATTCTAGGCGATGGATTATAAAAAAAATTGTAATTAGGTGAATGATCTAAGCAATTTTTGGAATGATAAAGCTCGTAAGTTAAATTAAAACTTTTTGGAGGTTATAACGATGCAACAAAATCAACAGCAAGCCCAGCAGGCTGCTCAGCAAGCTCAGCAAGCTATTCAACAAGCTCAACAGGCTGTTCAGCAGGCACAACAACAAGCAAACCCTCAAGCAATCCAGCAAGCCCAGCAACAATTACAACAGGCTACGCAACAATTGCAGCAAATGCAGAATAGTTCTCAACAAATGCAACAGCAGCAATTTCAACAAATTCAACAACAGCTACAACAAGTGACACAACAACTTCAGCAAGCACAACAAAAACAGCAACAATAGTTTTAAGGAAAAGGGCATCTTAGGGGATATACCTCTATAAGATGCCCTTTTCCATATTAAATTGAATGAAAAGCGGAATACTGTAACTCACTCGAGAAGACTGCAACTGTGAAGCCACTGAAAAAGGGAGGACCCTTTTTCAATGCCCTCACATCTGTCCTTATTAGTTTAGAAGCTCAAGTATTTCTTGTTGGCTTAGTGCGTAGTTATACATATAAATTTCGTCTAAGTTAAAATAAGGGTCAGCAACTAAAGCGACTTTTACCTAAAAATACTTCATTCGCTTCAAGAACACCGTCCACATACAATTTTCCTGTATTGCCTTCAATCGTTACTGCTACATGCACCCACTGATTTTCTGGTAAAGGTTCGTTTGACAAGAGGCTTTGATCTCTCCTATTTCCGTGCACACCCTAGTCTAATTACTCGTATTTTGGTAGCCAGTCACCATGGGCTTCAATTAAGTCGTCACACATAGAAATAATGTCATCAATGGATAGCTCTGAATTCGTATGTGGATCTAAAAGGGCTGCTTGGTAAATATGTTCTTTCTTACGAGTAATGGCTGCCTCAATTGTGAGAAGTTGTGTATTGATATTTGTTCGATTCAAAGCTGCTAGTTGTTCAGGAATTTCACCGATATAGCCTGGAATAATTCCGTTTCGATCAACCATACATGGAACTTCGACACAGGCTTTTGTAGGTAGATTAGAAATTAATCCTCCAGTATTAAGTACATTCCCTCCAAATTTAAAAGGAACATTGGTTTCCATTGCCTCAATAATACGGGATCCATATTCAAGACTTCGTTCGTGTGATAATTGCGTGTTTCCGATTAAATCTTCACGCATTTGCTCCCAATCGCTAATTTGCTTTTTACAACGGCGAGGATACTCATCTAGAGGAATATTAAATTTTTCGATAAGTTCCGGGTAACGACTTTTTATAAAGTAAGGGTGGTACTCTGCGTTATGCTCGGAAGATTCAGTAACATAGTATCCAAACTTGTCCATTAATTCAAAACGAACCATATCGTGATGCGTTGTATTCTGTTTTTCTTTTGCGCGTTTCTTTATTTCAGGGTAGAGGTCTTGACCATCCTTCTTAATTTCTAAGAGCCAAGCCATATGGTTGATTCCAGCTATTTTTTCTTCTATACCCGTTGGATCCATATCTAAGGATCTTAAAAGATGATCTGTACAAATTTGAACACTATGACAGAGGCCGACTGTTTTAATATTTGTATAACGAAGCATAGCGCCGGTTAATGCTGCCATAGGATTAGTGTAATTTAACAGTAATGCATTAGGACAAACCTCTTCCATATCCCGGGCAAAGCTGAACATTACTGGAATAGTACGTAGGCTTCTGAAAATCCCACCAATCCCTATTGTATCTGCAATGGTTTGACGTAAGCCGTACTTTTTAGGGATTTCAAAGTCAATGACTGTACTTGGCTTGTAGCCACCTATCTGAACAGCATTAATAACATATTTTGCTCCACGTAATGCCTCTTTCCGGTTTAAATAGGATTTAATCGTGATGGATTGATTGTATTTACGACTTAAATTTTGCAACATTTGTTCAGAGTCTTTTAATCTAGTTTCATCAATATCGTGTAAGGCAAATTCAAATCCGTTAAGTGCAGGGATAAACATGCAATCACCGAGAACGTTTTTTGCGAAAATCGTACTGCCTGCACCAATAAAAGTAATTTTGGACATGGCCTAGCCTCCTATAAAGGTAATTTATTGTTATAGTGAACATATTGAAATATGCTATGATTTAATAATAAAATGGGTAAAAACAAACTACAATGGTAATATAATGCGAAAGGATGGTAATATATTGTCTTGTGAAACTGAGGTAAAATATGAAACGATAGCATTCCGTACACAGGATAAAACAGTCGAACAAGTAGTGAACATTTATGTCGTAGGAATGGATAAAGTCACATCAAGAAGCTATTCGTGGGATGGAGTTACGAGAAAGGAAAAAGATATCTATATTTTTCAATACACGTTATCTGGTGAGGGAGCACTCACCATCGACGGAGAAACGTATTATGTAAAAAAAGGTCAGGCCTTTATGGTAAAGGTCCCGAGTGAGCACATTTATTATTTACCAGAGCAAAGCGTTGAATGGGAGTTCATTTTCTTAACCTTACAGGGGGAGGCTGCAGCAACCTGCTGGGAAAACATGACTCGGCAGTATGGAAACCTCTTTCAAATTCCGATTGAGTCTGACCTAATGAAACACGTATTTGAAATCTATAAGCAGGCTTATGAACATAATCTTCATGACCCATATTACTCATCATCACAAGCCTATATGTTTCTAATGCTTTGTTATCGTCATTTTAAACAATACAAGCCTAATGATCATTTACCAGATTCAATTATGCGTGCGACACATTTTATTCAGTTACATTACCAGAATTATGTAACAGTCGATGATATCGCCGTAGCCTCAGGCTTGTCGAAATATTATTTAATTAAACGTTTTCGAGAAACAATGAATATGACACCGAACCAATATTTAACAAAAGTAAGACTGGAGCATGCGGTTCATTTACTTAAACAAACAAATTTCACAATAAAAGAGATTGCAATAAAGGTAGGCTACTCGAATGATAATTACTTTAATAAGGTTTTTAAAAAGGTCGTTGGAATATCCCCGGGTGAATTTCGCCAAAACAAGCAGTCTATACCGTTTAATCGTTTAGTCATTCAATAGTGCAAAAAGTGGTACAAAACGACATTTTATGACATAGTTTATCAAAAAAATATAAATTTAGATATCAATGATGTTGCGGATATGGTAAAATCGTTCTATGAGGTTTTGGGAAAAAAGACATACTTTGAAAAAGGCAAACTCATCGAAAGGTGGGGACGCAAAGCTACAGACCTAAAGGGGGAACCTATGGTGGCTGAGTTACCAAAGGGATAATCTAGTAGATGGGTTATCTCCTATTGGGGGATAGCTCTTTTTGTTTTTTAAATAATTGTATTTAAAAATACGAGAGGGATTACTATGCCATTATTTAAACAAAGGACCATACATTTTATAGCAGGTTACGCCTTGTTGTTCTACTTATGGATTATCCTATTTCAAGGAAATGAACAACTGCTTATGTGGGGAACAAGTCTATTTTCAATAATAGGTGGTAGCGTTAGTTGTGTTTGGTTAGTTAGTGCGTATCGAGAAATGTCAACTAAACTACGAGTTTTTTGGTTTCCGATAATAGTAGGTGTGTTTTGTTTTTTTATCGCAATTTGTATCACGCTTGACTATCAAGTAATAGTAGGTACAGAACGTCCGTATCCAAGTGTAGCCGACTTTCTTTGGCTAGCTGCCAATTGTTTGTTTCTAGCCGCATTAATTTATAAAGTGAAACTCGTAAGTCATTCGGTTTCTTTTGTACCGTTTTTATATAATATTTTTATTTTTATGACTGTTTCAATAACAGTAAGTGCGCACTATTTAATTAAACCATTATTACAGAAATCGTCAGGGTCCATGATTATTACGATAATAACTTTGGCTTATCCGATTATAAATCTTGGCATTTTATTTACTGCAATTAGTTTATATTATCTTGCTCAGTATAGTGAGCAGAAAACAAGATTGCTATTTATAGTTGTAAGTTTCCTTTTACAAATTATTGCGGATTCGGTGTATGTAATTTTAACCTTACATGACAAGTACGCTATAGGAAGCCTGATTGACCCGTTATGGACAATTGTACTATTGCTAATTGGGCAAGCTAGTCTATTAAGTAAGGATAATTTTAACTATGCAACGAAGCGGAAAGAACCGTTTAGAAGTAGTTATATTTTTTTTCCTTATATTATGGTTCTTTTACTATTACTAGTAGTGTTTTTTAGTTCCATTACAGAATTAAACATTCTTAGTATAGGAATAAGTTTGACTATCCTTTTACTAATTGTTCGTCAAATAACTATAATGAAAATGAATATGAAGTTAGTAAATGAATATAAATATTTAGCGTATCGAGATCCATTAACTGGGTTAAATAACCGTACGAAGTTTAAAGAGGACTTACGAGATATTATTGCTGGGGTTAAGAATAAGGATGAAAACATTGCTCTTATCCTCATAGATTTAGATCGGTTTAAGAATATTAATGATACGATGGGCCATTATTTCGGGGATCTGCTACTCAAAGCCTTTTCGGAACGGTTACTCTCCCATGTTCATAATAAAGAGCTGTTGTACCGAATAGGTGGCGATGAGTTTATCATTATTTTACCTGGTATGACGGAGAAGACGTGTAATTTGGAAGCACAAAAGATGCTCGATGAACTAACAAAATCATTGAACATTCAATGTCATGAAATTGTAGTAACCCCTAGTATAGGCATAAGTATTTATCCTGAAAATGGTGATAACATTGATACTTTACTGAAAAATGCTGATACGGCGATGTACTTAGCTAAAGATAGAGGGAAAAATAATTTTCAATTTTATAACTCAGAATTAAATGCAAAGGCAACTCGGAAGATGAACATAGAAATTGCCCTTAGACGAGCAATTTTAAATGAAGAGTTAAGCTTATTCTATCAACCGAAAGTTGATCTGTTTTCAAGGGGAATTGTTGGGATGGAGGCATTGATAAGATGGAACCATCCTGAAATGGGGGCAATTTCACCAATAGAATTTATTCCTGTTGCTGAAGAAACAGGACAAATTATTTCAATTGGAAAATGGGTGTTAGAGACAGCCTGTAAACAAAATAAAAAATGGCAAGAAGCATCAGAACAGCCATTGACCGTCTCTGTAAATGTCTCAGTTCGCCAGTTTGAACATAGTAAATTTGTTGAAACGGTTAAAGATGTACTTAAGGAAACCCAGCTAGAACCTGCTTATCTTGAGCTTGAAATTACCGAAAGTGTCATGCAAAATTTTAGTGAATCGATCGAAATAATCAGACAGCTAAGGGCGATAGGTGTAAAAATATCAATTGATGATTTTGGAACAGGGTATTCATCATTATCAGTACTGAAACGTTTACCAATTGACACCATTAAAATAGACAAGTCTTTTATTGACGATATTATGGAGCCGATGAACCAGTCAATCGTGAAAACAATCATTGATATCGGCTTAAATTTGAATTTAAATGTTGTAGCAGAAGGAATTGAGCATGTTCACCAAATTGAGGTGTTAACGAAAAACAGCTGTCACTTTGGGCAAGGTTACCTTTTCGCAAAGCCGGTACATCCTGATGAGTTTAAACAGCTGTTAATGATAAAAAATGAAGCACTAAGATAGATATCTACGTTTGGATTGAAGACTACAGATGCAATTGGGAAAGGGACTTTGGGACAGTCCCTTTCTTTTTTTTTGAAACAAAATGAATGAATACGGATTATTCATACAAAATTTAGAATAATTAGATTATAATAGAATGAATTCCCTTTCATTTTTGAGGTAGCTGTATGAATACCTATGGGATATAAAAACAAAAAGGTGGGAGTTCATGTCACAAAAAAAACAGGCAATTCAATTAGAATACTTAGATAGGGGATTAATCGCCATCGGAACGTCAGAGGGCGTTTTTTTGAGCTGGAGGTTGCTGGCAAATGAAGTAACGGGACATTCCGAAAAAGGATTAGTTGGAAGACATTTTCATGTATACCGAAACGATACGTTGATTGCGACCGTCAATGATAGTACAAATTATCAGGATCGTGAGGGCTCAGCTGTATCAGAATATTATGTATGTGCTGTCTTAAATGGACACGAAGTCGATAAGAGCTCGATTGTAAAACCGTGGGAGAATGCTTATTATGATCTTCCATTGCAGAAGCCTGCTGATGGGGTCACGCCTACAGGAGAAACGTATACGTACTCAGCAAATGATATGAGCGTTGGTGATATTGATGGTGATGGACAATATGAGTTTTTTGTTAAGTGGGACCCGTCTAATTCAAAGGATGTTTCTCAAAAAGGCTATACAGGCAATGTCTATATTGACTGTTATAAACTTGATGGCACATTACTTTATCGAATTGATTTAGGTGTTAATATCCGAGCGGGAGCACATTATACACAATTTATGGTTTATGACTTTGATGGGGATGGGAAAGCAGAGTTAATGATGAAAACCGCACCAGGAACGAAAACCATCACCTACTCGAATCATAAGGAAGTTGTAGCGTATATTACAATGCCAAATGAGGATATTGATGCAGGTTATTGTCATGATGATGACTACCGAATGAGTTCGGAAGATTACTTCAACTATATTGTACGTCTTTTTGAGAATTGGCATAATCATCAGGAAGTAAGAACGAACCAGTGGCCAAGTTCACTTGAGGAGTGCTTTGGAATTAGTAAGAAATACAGTTATCCTTTATCGAAAAAGGATGCCGAACAATTAGCAGCCTATTTTATCGATGTTTATGCACCTAGTAGACATCAACGAAATAACCTTCGAGATTTTGAAGGCTTTATTTTAGAAGGCCCTGAATATTTAACGGTGTTTGAGGGGCAGAGTGGGCGAGAATTAGAAACGATTCATTATAAGCCAGGACGACATGATGATGGGTTAATGTGGGGCGATTATGCGATGCCAAGAATAGAACCCGGAAATCGTGTAGACCGGTTTTTAGCTGGTGTAGCGTACTTAGATGGGGAAAGGCCATATGCGATCTTTGCGCGCGGTTATTATACGAGAGCGACGATCGTTTCGTATAGTTGGGATGGATTTACCCTTAAAGAACATTGGTATGTAGATAGTGGTTGGACACCGATGCATAATCCATTTAACGATAACCCTCATCCTAGAAATGGGACGTCATCAGAATTCGGGTCAATTACGAATCAGGGAGCGCATTCGTTGAGTGTTGCGGATGTTGATGGTGATGGAAAGCAAGAAATTATTTATGGTTCAGCCACAATTGATCATGATGGGTCAGTTCTTTACAGTTCAGTGGACGTTATGCCTCCCCAAAGTGCTGCTCCTGGTACAATTGCTAAATTAGGACACGGAGATACGCTTCATGTTGCAAATGTCGATCCGGATAGACCGGGATTAGAAATATTTATGGTTCATGAAAATGGGAGATGGGCCCCATATGGGTATACATTACGTGATGCGGCTACTGGAGAAGTGTTGTATGGAGAGTACGCTGATAAAGATCGTGACCGTGGAATAGTAGGGGATGTCGATCCGGGACACAGAGGTCTAGAGACCTGGGCCAATGGATTCGGATTAAAGACAGCAAAAGGGGAACAAATTTCCATGGACGCTCCCGGTACAAACATGAACATTAAGTGGTCAGGTGATATGACGACTCAAATTGTTGAAGGCGCGATGGAGGAGACACCGATAATTCGTGATTGGAAGAAAGGGTGTCTACTAACAGCGACTGATACAAGAACGAATAATGGAACGAAAGGGAACCCTTGTTTAGTAGCCGATATTTTTGGCGATTGGAGAGAAGAGCTTCTTGTTCGAAAAAAGGACAGCTCGGCGATTCGGATTTATATGAACACAGAAATTACCGACCGAAAGCTTTATACATTAATGCATGACGCTCAATATCGAACAGGTATCGCTTGGCAAAATACAGTATATAATCAGCCTTCTTACCCAAGTTTTTACTTTGCATCTGATATTGATTGGAAAAACGTTCCGATACCAAGCTTTTGGACTCCATGTGTAAACAAAGAGTAAATGAATGCTAGGTAATAGCGAAACTATTGATTATAGAAATAATAACAGTCTTCGAGGTATCCGTTGAGGTTGATTTTTGACCTTTACGGATACCTTCTTTTATTAAATGTACATGGTTTATTCTTGATAATCCAATAATACTAGTAAGACGTTGGATGGGAGTTGAATATGAGTGCCAGAGTTACCGGAAATGGAAAATTATCGAAGGATTTTAAGTGAGCAACTCCTTGGAAAGACAGTGAGTAACGTATTAGTCACAAGAGAAAAGTCAATCAACCTTTCTGTTGAGCAATTTACGAATCTTCTTAAGGGCCGAACGATTATTGCTATTGAACGTCGTGGAAAATATCTTATTTTTCAGCTCGACTCAGGGAATAGTTTGTTATTACACCTTATGTTAGGTGGATTAATGTATATCGGAACCGAGCAGGATGTTCCGAAGCGCACGAAGCAGATTACACTATCTTTCGGTGAAAAACATTTATATTTCATTGGTTTACGTTTAGGGTATTTGCACCATTTATCTTCGGATCAATTGAGCGCGAGATTTAGTGAACTTGGACCAGAGCCACTTGAATCTCATTTTACAGCGGATGAGTTTCTAAAAATGGTGGAAAAAAAGAAAGGAATGCTCAAAACAATGCTAATAAATCAGAAATTTCTTGCTGGTATCGGAAATTTATATTCTGATGAAATTTGTTTTGATGCCAAACTTTTACCTAAGTCTCAAGTGAACGAGATAACGGTTCAAGATAAAATTCAGCTATTTCATAGTATTAAGCAAGTCTTACAACGTGGTCTTCAATACGGAGGCTATATTGAAATGCCTGTATATCAAAACGATCAGTTAACGGGAAGGTATAACGAGCATTGTTATGTATATGGCCGTGAAGGAGAGCCCTGTTTACGTTGTGGTACCATGATAAAGAAAGAAGAAATCTCCTCTCGAAAAAGCTTTTACTGTCCAGCATGTCAAAAATAAACTGGAGAAATGTCGAAAAAAGTAGAAAAATATCACTTGAGTAGTAGACCCCCTTATAGGTTTAAAGTAAAATGAAAATAGTCTTAGTTATAAGGGGAGTTGAATGATGCGGCTGCAATCTATGCAACAAAAAAAATTAATTTTAATAATCATGATTGTTGCTATTGTTTTTATCAGTACAATCGGAGTAAAGGTAATTAAAATTCTAAATGAATCAACGATGCCGGCTGAAGATGAGATACGTGTTGCTATTATTGCCTCAGATGGGATCTCGGATCAGAGCTGGGGAAGTCTTGCGTACAAAGGTCAACTGAAAATTGAGGAACAGTTTCCGGTAGAAGTTTTATTATATAGTGAGAAGAATACAGATGAACTGATAGAAGAAGCGGCACTAATGGCGATTGAAGAAGAGGCAAAGGTAATAATGGGGCATGGGCGTGAATTTTCAAATGTCTTTACCAAATTAGCTTCAGTGCACAAAGATGTACATTTTGTCACACTTCGTGGCACTTCGGATTATCCGAACCAATCTGTTTATACGTTTGAAGAAGAGACTGAACTTGAGTATTTTGCAGCTTTAGCAGCATCATTAAAAACAAAAAGCAATAAAATAGGGATTATTGATGCGTTTGAGGCAAGTGAAGGAATGTCTCATTTTGAAAAGGGAGTCCACCATTACAAGCCAGAAGTAATGTTATATTATAAAGTTGTTGGTAGTAGAGACAATGGAACAAAGGCAGTTGCTTTAGCAGAGAGCTTTATTCAAGATGGAGTAGATGTTATCTATACGAAAGGCAATGCCTATAATCGCTACGTAATTGATTTGGCTAAGCGCCATAATGTTTATGTTGTTGGCTTTTTAGATGACCAATCTTATTTAGCGGAAAATCTAGTTCTTACAAGTGTTATGAATGATATTTCACAAATCTATGTTGCGATTATGCGAGATTATTTTAGTGCAGAAGGATTGCCACAAGGCGAAGTGGTTTTAACGGAAAGTGATGGGGTGTATAAGCTGGCACCATTTGGACCAATGTTTTCCGAAAATGAAATGAATTTTATTCAGAATGAGATGGACAGGTATTATAAAGGTGAAAAACAATTTTAGACAAATAGGAGTTGGAGGATAATGAAGTTTATGAAAAATATGTCATTTCGTAATAAGATTTTAGCTGTCCTCCTTTTAACGACCGTTTTGTTAAGTAGTTTTTCGTTTATCCTTATTAAATCAATCGATGAAATAAAACAGGTAAGTAAAGAAATTGAAACCCGAAATATTCCCGAATTGATTTGGCTTTCTCACTGGGAGGAAGAATTAGCGATTAAGGAGCATTTAGTTAAAAGCTATATTGATAATGACTTTTGTTGTTACTTTATTGAATCGTATGAAACTTATAAAATAGAATCAAGCGATCAAATCGCTTTAGAGACTACGTACATTCCAATATCGTTAGAACAGATAAAAACTCAAATTGATCTATTAGACTTTATGATTACTAATAATGTACGTGGTTTAGTAGCGATTGGCGATAATATAGCAACGAAAAACTATTTGGAAGAGCAATATCTCCCGCAGTTAGAAAAGCTAAAGCAGGATTTAAATGAAAAACAGCAGTCCGTCTTTATATCATTAAATCGACACTCAAGTCATTTTTCTTCAATTATTACAGAATCGCTTTGGCTACTATTATTGTTAACGAGTGCTGCTCTTATTCTATCTTTTATATCAGCTTACCGGATAAGTGTAAGCTTAACGAAGCCAGTGGAACGGATGGTAGAGAAAGTAAACCGGATTGCACAAGGGGAGTATGGATTAACGATAGCTGGAGCTGAGCAAATTGAGTTACAGCAATTAACAAACTCAATTAATCAGATGTCTGCTGAATTGAAAGAATCGTTTCATACTATTATGAATGATAAAGTTTATCGTGAACAAATATTAAATTCTTTACCAGTAGGGATTATCACATTTGATGAGAAGACCGACGAAGTGTCATTAAATCAGTTCGCAAAGCATATATTGGGATCCTGTGAAAAAATGGTGTTAAACCCAACGAATGCGACAAAGAATAGTAGTTTTTGGGGGCTATTAGCTTCAAACGAAATTATTCATAATATTAAGGTTATATATCAATCGAATGAGGGGATGCATTCTCTATTAGTCTCGCAAACAAAGCTGTTGGATGAGGGAAACGAGATTATCGGTCGGATTTTTTACTTTATTGATATTACCGAAACGGAAGAGCTTGAGAAGAGAATGCATCATTCGGAAAAATTAGCGTATGTAGGGGAATTAGCTGCAGGTGCAGCCCATGAGATTCGAAACCCATTAGCTGTCATTGATGGATTTTTTACCATTATGAATCAGGCCTTATCTGAACCTGAGAAAAAGCAATTTCATTTTCCGTTACTCATGATGGAGCTTAAGAGAATTAATTCGATCGTTGAGGAAATGCTCCTACTAACGAAACCGAGTGCACCAAACGTAAAAATTGTTTATTTAGAAGGCATTATCAACGAAATCCTACCTTTAATACAACAATCTACGGGGAATGAAGAGATTAATTTCAATGTGAACGTTGAACGTGAGCTGTTAACGTTAGACGATAAGCAAATGAAACAGGTTTTCTATAATTTAATACGAAATAGTGTAGATGCAATGGAAGGCAAGGGGGAAATCTCCATCTATTCTAAGACAGAGTCGGATTATTATACCGTATTTATTAAAGATAGTGGTAAAGGGATTCCTTCTGACCTTCAAGCGGCTATTTTTGATCCTTTTTTAACGTCAAAGGAAAACGGGACAGGCCTAGGGTTGACTATTGTCCAAAGGATAATGGACAACCATAATGGTTATATAGAACTCTACTCCTCAACAAAGGCAGGAACTACATTTAAGTTAGCATTACCAAGAACGAAGGAATAATCACTAGGCGCTAGGTGAGGCCACCGAAAAACTACTTCTTGTAACTCAAAGAAGGAGTAATGGCTCCACACGTTGCTCGCCTGCTATGAGAAACCCACTCATAGCAGGCTTTTAAAAAGATGGCAACGGCTCCGCACATTGCTTAGAGGGCATTGAAAAAGGGAAACCCACCCTTTTTCAGTACCCTCCGTAAGGCTGTTAAAAATAGTTGTTTAAAAGGGATGAGGCTACCGATGGGAAATCGGTTGGCCTCTTTCTTTTTACTAGAACTTAACACACTATTGAAATACCGAACATACTCTATTAATATTATTAAACTAAAATTAAGTAGAGAAAGCCATTAAATCAATGGAGGGATAGAAATGAAAATAGTTCTTATAGGAGATTTGCATTACCCATCGTTTAATGAGGAAATTCCAGGCTTAGTTGAGGCGCGTGCAGCTTTTTATGGGAAATTTATTGAAAGATTTTTAGAAGTAGATGCAGATGCTCATGTCTCTTTAGGTGATTTAACAAATTTTGGCTATTTAGAAGAGTTAAACGGTATTTATACTATTTTAAACCGAAGGGATCGTAATTTTATTCATGTATTAGGAAATCATGATCTTTACGCTCAACCAAGGAATGAAGTGTTAAAAATAACAGGACAAAAACGTTATCATTCTATACATACAACTGAGGCTATATTTGCTTTTTTAGATACGGCAAAAGAAATGGATTATGAAGATTGGGGAGGATGGCTAGATGAAGAGCAATTAGCTTGGTTCGAACATGTTGTTGAGGATTCTGGAACTAAACCATTACTTGTCTTTGCTCATCACCCTGTTCATAACACTACAAAGCGGTCAGATCGTGAAAAAGGTTCGATTCATCCGAGTATTGATATGTGGAAAATTCTAAATCAAAAGAAGGGAGTAGGTGTGTACTTTAACGGTCATACCCATATTGATTCAATTGAAAGGAAGAACAATTGGACATTTGTGCAATTGTCTGCTTGTTTAGATCAGCATGCGTTAAGAGTGGTCGAGGTTAATCAAAATGAAATCAACATTTCCGCTAAAGACATTTTAGACAAAGAAATCGTAGAAAATGCTTCTCTCGTATATGAAAACATGGAACATTTCACTCATCAAACGGATGTGAGAGGGGAAGACTCTGACCGTGAATGTAAAATCTCACTATTATCGGTTACACGTTAATGGATGATAGGTGCTTGAAAAGAGCAGTTTTGAAATGCCTTTAAGAAGGAGGAAGCATCTTTGACGATAGAAGCTAATCGATTTCTAGTTAGATTAAAAGAGTGTAAAAAGATAGCAGCTGTAAAAAAGCCAAAGCAGCTAGAGCTAGCAGTTAAGTACAAAGATAGACTTAGTGGTGTTTTTATTTTGACAGGCAATATTAATTTGATTAAAAAGTATGTAGAACTGTTAAGGAAAGAAGGACTTCCAACCTTTGTCCACATTGAGAAAATAAAAGGTTTGAGCAATGATAAGGATGGGCTTGATTATATAGAAAGTTTTGTTAAGCCGACAGGTATTGTCACTACGAAGCCTAGTTTGATTGCTGCTGCGAAAAAGAGAAAATTATTAACGGTGCAACGAATTTTCATGATTGATACCGAAATTATTGAAAATTTACCAGAGTTACTTGAGAAAAATCGGCCTGATATTATTGAAATTATGCCTGCACGTATACCAGAGATTATTCAAGAGATCAAAGAATATACTGACAATATACCTCTTATTACAGGTGGTTTACTAACCGAGAAGCAGCATGCGATAAAAGCTATTGAGCATGGGGCGGTTGCTGTCTCTACCTCTAATGTTCAAGTGTGGAAAATGGATTTAACGCGGGAGTTACAGTTTCTATAATAGGATAGGCTGTATGCCTATCATTTACATTATTACAAAAATAGAAAGAAGTTTATGTTAGATTTATCGTTAGTTAATATTCAATTAATAATTGTAGATTATAGTGTAGATGAAAAGTAAATAAAGAATAATAGGTGAAATAAGAGAGACCTCATTAATAAGAATGAATTTTTTCATTCTATTTTTGGGGTCTCTTTTGTTTTAGGAGGTGAGGGGTTATTTCAAGTAACAATTATCTGCAAAGAGCAATTGAAAGTATTAAATGAATTTACTTAAAAAGGAGTAGTTAAAAATGAAAAAACATCTATTTGTAATGCTTGCAGTTATGTTAATTTTTTTAGTTGGATGCAATCAGTCATCTGGAGGAACATCAGGCTCGAACAATAATGAGCTAACTACTGATAATGAGTCTGAAGCGGGGACTAATAATAATAACGAAAAAATTGAAATCACGTATTGGTATGCATGGGGAGATAAAATCGGTGAAAACAACGAGAACCTTGTAAAAATGTTTAATGAATCTCAAGATAAAATTCATGTCACCGCAGAATATCAAGGTTCTTACGATGATCTGCATGCAAAAACACAAGCAGCCTTTGCTGCAGGCAATGCGCCTGAAGTAACACAAAATGAAATTGCCTCTGTAGCAATATTTGCAAATTCAGGAATGACTGAAGATTTAACACCTTTTGTTGAGAGAGATGATATTAACCTTGATGATTTTATTCCTGGTCTTATGGGGAACTCCTATGTGAATGATAAACTTTATGCTCTTCCTTATTTAAGAAGTACACCAATTCTCTATTTAAATTCGACATTACTTGAGGAAGCTGGATTAGATCCTGCTGGACCGAAAACATGGGAGGAGTTCGCAGAGTATGCAAAGGCCTTAACCGTTGAAGGGGAAAGAGTAGGAATGACAATGCCTATTAACATTTGGTTTTACGAGGCATTTGTTGCACAAAGTGGTGGTCAAATGATTTCAGAAGATGGACAAACAGTAGCCTTTAATTCAGAGGCTGGGGTAGCACCTGTAGAGTTTTGGAAACAGCTTGTAAACGAAGGTTTAATCAAAATTCCTACTGGAGACGAGGCGGGCGCTACAGCTAAACAGGATTTTGCAAACGGCCGTTCAGCAATGACGTTTAGTTCTACAGCAGATCTATCCTATTGGTTAGGGATGGCCGAGGAACAAGGATTTGAGTTAAACACGACGTTTATGCCAGCTAATAAAACATTTGGTGTACCAACAGGTGGATGTAATCTCGTGATGACGGCGGGGTTAGATCCAAAGAAGCAAGAAGCAGCTTGGGAATTTATTAAGTGGATGACAGCGAAAGAACAAACAATATATGCTAGTGAATTTACTGGATATTTGCCTAGTCGTACATCTGCCGTTAATAGCGATGAAATGCAAAAGCTTTATCAAGAGTATCCACAGTATGAGGTGGCGGTAGAGCAATTAGAGTATGCAAGACCTCGTCCGATGAAGGATGCTTATCCTGAAATCTCAAAATTTATACAAGATGAGATTACTCGCTCAATAATCAATGAAGATGTATCTCCTCAAGAAGCATTAAATACAGCGGCAGAAAAGGCAAACAAATTATTAAAGTGATAATAAAGCGGGGAAAGTCAACCTACTGGTCGACTTTCCCAAGCCTTAACGAAGGGGACTCAAAATGAACTGGATGAAGGAAATAAAGGTTGCGATATTTGATTTAGATGGCACGTTATATCAGGACTACTCTTTTCTTGAAAGGTACCTTACATATTTGTTCAAAGAAAGCCACTCTCATCAGGAGATTCAACAAATCATTTCGGAAGCTTACGACATTTTAGAAGGTAATCATGTTATCAAATTTGGACATTTTATTGATAAGAAGAGACAGATTTCCTTTCCTTATATAAATGATGGCGTAGCAGCAAACATTTACTCATGGGGAAAAAAAGAACAAATTATAGCAGAAATCCTGTCTCCATTTAACGATATTGAAGATGAAAATATGCTTTATCTCGGTGATCCTTGGGGGATAGCAGCTTTCTATATAGAAAAACACAATATTGATAAAAGAAAAGGAGTCGAAACCTTTAATAAAGTACGGAAGGAGATGTTATTATCCCCTTTCTCTATTCAGCGATACGAACTTTTATTTAAAGCTATTGAAGAAATGAATGTTGAAAAGAAAACGCTCATGACGAATACTCCGCTACCGTCAGCTTATGAATTTATCACGTATTTAGGCATTGAAAATCTTTTCAACGATTATGTATATGATGCAAAAAAGCCGATAGGAATTCAGCTTTATGTAGAAAGATTACTAGAGCAAGGCTATTTGGCAGAGCAAATTTTATCAATCGGTGATAATCCGTGGAATGATTTATATCCCGTACAACGTCTTGGGGGAAGGGGATGCTTAATATCTAAATATAAACACGCAAATCTAAGTACTAGACCAGACTTTACCGTTACCGGAATTGAACAGCTTACTGACTTTTTAACAGAGACGAAAGTGAAAATAAACAGCTAAACAGTTCTAACTGAATGAAGGAGGAATAAAAATGGCGCAAATTATATTGAAAGATGTGACCAAATCGTTCAATGAAGAAAAAGTTGTTAAAGGATTAAATTTAACAATTAAGGACGGCTCTTTTACTGTTTTAGTTGGACCATCTGGATGTGGAAAGTCTACGACGCTCCGAATGATTGCCGGCTTAGAAAAGCAAACGAGTGGCGATATTTGGATTGGTGATAAATGCGTCAATGAGGTGTCGCCAGGAAAACGAAATATTGCAATGGTTTTTCAAAACTATGCTCTATATCCTACGATGACGGTGAGAGAGAATATTGAATTTGGTCTAATAAATAAAAAAGTTCCAAAGGATGAAAGAAAAAAACTAATAAGCGAAATTTCCGAGATTGTAGGATTGACAGATTACTTAAACAAGAAGCCTCAATATCTTTCAGGAGGACAAAGACAACGTGTTGCCCTTGCCCGTGCCATG
The DNA here is from genome assembly GCF_002156385.1 of Halalkalibacter urbisdiaboli. Taxonomy (GTDB): domain Bacteria; phylum Bacillota; class Bacilli; order Bacillales; family Bacillaceae_D; genus Halalkalibacter_A; species Halalkalibacter_A urbisdiaboli. The sequence continues at coordinate 1,498,775 of NZ_MVJM01000001.1, read as the reverse complement.
GTGAAAAAGCCTCAAGTTTTTATATTAGATGAGCCTTTATCTAACTTAGACGCTAAGCTACGAAATCAAATGAGAACGGAATTAATTGAACTGCATAAAAGGTTAGGCACTACTTTTGTATACGTCACTCATGATCAAGTAGAGGCTATGTCAATGGGAGACGAAATTGTCTTACTAAATAAAGGAGAAATACAGCAAGTTGCTAGCCCAATGAATATTTATCAAGACCCTAATAATGTGTTCACTGCAGAATTTATTGGAACACCTGCGATGAACATGTTGAACTATCAAGATATAAAAGTTTATTTACCGAATGTAAATCTTCAAGCGGGGTATCTCGGTTTTCGTCCAGAGTATGCTGAAATTAATCATAGTCAGGATGACCAGCTAACACTCCCAGGAGAAATCATTACTAGAGAAACACTTGGCTCTGAAATTATTTATAAAGTAAAAACAAGTGCAGGAACTATTCAGGTTAAAAGTTACTTAGCTTCGGTAGAAATGGACAATAAAGTGAATGTCTCGGTCTCTTTTGAACATTTATATTTCTTTGATAAGCAAGGGGAGCGAATGAGAAATGTGTCTATTGGTAAAAAGCCACTTGTACTAGAGGGGGTATAAGGTTTGCAGTCAATGAAAATCCGTCCGTACGTAATGATAGCACCAGCAGTCCTTATCTTTTCCCTGTTTTTTATTTACCCGATTTTTTACATGGTTTACTTAAGCGCATTTGATTGGAATTTTGTTAGTCCTACAAAGCACTTTGTTGGCTTGGACAATTTTCAAACATTATTATCTGAAAAAGAATTTATTGAGGTCGTCCGAAATTCTACAATGTATACGGTTTTAACGGTTTTTTTTACACTACTCATTTCGTTGTTTTTAGCACTATGGCTAAACAAGCAAGGTATCATTTATCGCTTTGTTCAAGGAGCCATTTTTAGTCCTCACATTATTTCGTTAGTATCAATCTCGATGCTCTGGATGTGGTTGATGGATTCAGATTACGGCCTATTAAACTGGTTTTTAACTTTGTTTGGAATAAGTAAGGTCGAATGGCTTACTCACCCTGACACTGCATTGATTTCGTTAGTCATTGTTGCTGTTTGGAAAGGGATAGGTTTTAATACGCTAGTGTTTATTGCAGGGCTACAAAGCATTCCAAAGGATATGTATGAAGCAGCTGAACTTGATGAAGCCAGTCCTTTACGGATTTTTTCAAAAATCACTTTACCAATGTTATCACCGACTTTATTTTTTCTAGCCGTGATTAGCATGATTGGATCGTTTCAAGTGTTCGATACAATTGCAATCATGACTCAAGGCGGGCCTATTAATTCTACCAATATGTTTGTCTATTACATTTATGAATATGGTTTCCGTTTTTTTAAAATTGGTTATGCTTCAGCAGCCGGGGTTATTTTACTTATTGTTATTAGTATATTAACCATCTTGTATTTTAGATTACTAGCAAGGCGTGTTCATTATCGTTAGGAGGGAGAACATGAGGGGCATATATAAGGTCGTTCAATTGCTTTTATTATTCATCCTTGTATGCATATTTGCAATGCCATTTGTTTGGATGCTCACAACGTCGTTAAAATCATTAGGTGAGACGATTATTTTCCCACCTATTTGGATACCTGATCAACTAAATTGGAGTAATTTCGCGAAAGCATGGAATTCGGGACCGTTTTTCCACTACTTTATCAACAGTGTCATTGTATCAATAGGGATTTTGTTGCTTCAGTTAAGTACGATTATCCCAGCAGCATACGCATTTGCACGCTATTCTTTTAAGGGTGACAAGCTTTTCTTTGGACTTACGATGATTACATTAATGATTCCTGCTCAACTTATTTTTTTACCAGTTTATTTGCAGATGAGTTCATGGGGGTTACTTGATACCCATTGGGCATTAATTCTACCTTTTGCGTCAAGTGCCTTCGGTATTTTCTTGTTAAGGCAATCATTTAAACAAGTACCAGAAGAGCTTCTAGAAGCAGCACGTCTCGATAATGCGAGTGAGTGGAAAATTATGTTTAAAATTATGGTTCCTATTGCAAAGCCTGTATTAGTTACATTTTGCTTGTTTAGCTTTATTACCCATTGGAATGATTACTTCTGGCCGCTTGTTATGACAACATCGGACGCTTCGAGAACATTACCAATAGGAATTACAAAGCTTCTTCAAGTGGAGGGGGGCGTTGCCTGGCATATCTTAATGGCCGGAAACATGATCTTGGTAATTCCAATATTAATTGTATTTTTCTTTGCGCAACGTCAAATTATTCGTGCCTTCGTTTATACCGGGGTAAAATAAACCAAAATAAAGGAGTCGATTCTATGATAATTGTTGCACATCGTGGCTGGTCGGGGAAAGCTCCGGAAAATACTCTAGCTGCTTTTAAACTGGCATTAGAAGAATCACAGATTCAAGAAGTTGAGCTTGATGTTCATCTGTCAAAGGATGGCATCCCTGTTGTAATTCATGATCATACACTTGCTAGAACGACAAATGGTTTTGGATTTGTTAAGGATTTTACGTTTGAAGAGCTATCCAAATTAGATGCGGGAAGTTGGTTTGATAGTAGCTATGCTGATGAGAAGATTCCATCCTTAGAGGAGACATTGCAATTATTTAAACATAGTGATTGTAAAGTCGTGATCGAATTAAAACAGCTTGCTAATTATTATAACGGTCTTGAAAAGGAAGTTGTTAACTTAATTCATCAATATGAAATGGATTCACAAGTGGTTGTTTCCTCGTTTGACCATGAAAGTGTTATGAAAATAAAGGAATATGACGCTGCAATTGATACTGGTCTAATTTTTTTAGGGAGGCCGACTCTTCTAGTAGAACAAATGAAATATACAGGAGCAAAAAGCCTTTCGATTCATTATGGATTTGTTACAAAAGAAATGGTTAATGTCATGCTCGATTATGATATAAATGTCGGTGTGTGGACGGTCGACGAGGAGGAAGTAATAAATAAGTTCGTTAAGTATCCAAAAGATTTTAGAATAACAACGAACCACCCAGATCGAGTGATAAAGGCATTACAAGTTGAAATGTAGATACTAAAAAATGAATAGATAAAATGGTTGTAGACAAGAAAACCTTTAATAACAAAACATTTGTTTTGTTTATTAAAGGTTTTCTATTTTTGTGAGGTGAGCTAAGTGCGTTTTAGAAATTACGATAATAACTGGGGCTCGTTACTAGTCTATATTGTAATATTGGTGTCGATGTCCGGCTTGGCCTTATATTTTCAGGACGATAGGAGTAAGGGAGAGCACGTTGTCTCAGCTGAACGTGAATGGGTAAAATCGAATACGTTTTTTGATACTCAGCATGATAGTGGTGTATTAAGTATTCGCTATTTTTATTTAGAGGCTGATGAGAAGTCTGGTGATGCCATTCTTATAAAAAGTCCGGAGGGAAAGACAATGATGATTGATACCGGAATGGTTGCAACTGGACAACAACTGAAGGAGTCTTTAGATAGGTTAAATATTAATCGGATTGACCTTGCTATCGCGACTCATCCACATCATGATCATATAGGTGGATATGAAACGCTTCTAAAGGAAAAAGAAGTCAGTGTTTTAATGATGCCGAACCTCACTCATTCAACGAATACGTATAAAAACTTTATAAACGTAATTGGAGAGGAGCAAATTAACGTTCGCTATCTTCATGCAGGAGATCAATTTTATTTAGGGGATGATATTACGGTTGAAGTTCTAAATCCAGGAGTAGAAGAGTTAGGCCCTAAAACAGATCGTACAACCGCGGAGATCAATAATTTAGCGCTCGTGTTAAAAGTTACATATAAGGAGCGAAGCTTTTTATTTACAAGTGATATTTATAAAAAACAAGAAAAGAAGCTAATAAAACTATATGGTAAGAGACTGAAAGCAGATTTCCTACATGCTCCCCATCATGGCGATAAAACTTCATCAACGAATAAATTTATAGCAACGGTTCAACCTGAATATACGGTAATAAGCTCAAACATCTTACAAAGCAAAAGAATTGTGGAACGCTATAAAAGAAACGGAAGTCAAGTGTTTTCAACAAGTTGGAATAGACATTTATTGATTCAATCAAATGGGGTTGACATTGAGGTTTATCCAGAATTAAGGCCGAAATAAGAACAGAAGAGAATGAAGGTGGTTTAAGCTAATTCATATTTGAAAATAGTTTCTGAATATGGATTACTTAAACCGGTATTTGGGTATTTATAATATTAAAGGTAAGAAAAGTTCAATATATGCTTTCGATACTAAATATGTTAAAATAATTGTAAGCGGTTACATTTGTGTGGGAGGGGGAATTAGATGTGTGGAGAGAGATAAATATTAAAGGCTCGATTTTTCGAAAAGAATCGTTGCTTTTGCTATTCCTTCTTAAAATTGCCCTTTATATGATGTCATCCGTTTATTATTACGAAAATGAAGAATTATTACTAAATAGTACTGAACAAGCTGTAATGAGTACTGAATTTTTTACTACTGATGATACAGAGAAATTAACGATTCGCTATTTTTATTTAGATGCGGCAGAAAAATCAGGAGATGCGATATTAATAAAAAGTCCTGACGGCAAAACGATGTTAATCGATGCAGGAATTGTAGAGACAGGTTCTAAATTGAGTGAATATTTAGATAATATGAATATTGATCAACTTGATTATGCAATTGCAACTCACCCACATCATGATCATATAGGGGGATATGACACCATTTTGAGGAACAAGGAAATAGGCAAGCTGATGATGCCGAATATTCGTCAGGTTACAAGTACGTACAAGAATTTTATACAAACAATTGAAGAGGAAATGATTGATGTTGCCTATGTCCATGCTGGTAATCAGTTTTATTTAGGTAGGCATGTTTTAGTTGAAGTGATTAGCCCAGAGAAAGAAGATTTGCAAAAAGCGTCAGCGAAAAAGGAACTATCGACGGCCGAGATAAATGATTTATCTTTAGTGTTAAAGGTAACCTATCATAATCGAACCTTCCTATTTACGGGTGATATTTATAAAAAGCAGGAAAAGAAGCTTGTACAAGAAAAAAAGGCTGCATTGGCAGCGGACTTTTTGGATGCTCCTCATCACGGTGATAAAACATCATCTTCACAAGAATTTATTCATGCCGTTCATCCACAAATAACAGTGATGAGTGCAAATATTTTACAAAGTAGAACGGTCTATAATCGCTATAAAAAAAGTGGAAGCGATGTGTATTCAACAAGTAAGAATAAGCATATTCTGATTGAATCTGATGGAGAAAGCATTAAGGTATCCCCTGAATATGTGACAGCGTTGAAGCGGTAACAGCATAAAAACACTCTAATCTACTTTCTTCTATGAAATGGACATTTAGACAACGTAGTCTGGTCATCTCGCAAAAAATATTGCTTCCATTCGTAATTGTCCGTATTACCGTAACGGTTCAGGTCAGGGTGAGAGGCGATGATGTCGTAGCGAGCTAATCTTTTACGTATTTCTGATTGGATTTTGGAAGCAACATGAGTCGATTGGTGAAATTGCTCAAGCACCCATCTTGGTGTAATTGCAAATAAAAAGCTGCTGAATTGTCTACTTTTTCTTTTTTTATGTGCAGGTGTGGCACAATAAATAAAATATTGCTCACCTTGAAAACAAAATTCCCATAAAGGCTGATGAGGATCAGTGGGAATGTGTTCTGGCCACATAGACGTATCTGTTTCACTTACCTTCGTAAGAAAATCCCAAAAAAGTCGTTCGTATTGGCTATCTTTATAATCCTTTAACAAGGCTGGTGTTTCAAAGAATACGATAAGCGATGTAAACTTGCCGAATGTTCTCGAGTGCTTCGTATATTCACTCAATAATGTAGCAAAGGCTCTTACAGAGGATTCTTCACGAGGATCGTTAATAAACCCATAGCGAAAGTGTCCTAAAGAAAAGCCTTTAGTTGCAGGGATACAAGGAAAGGGACTCTCGGAACTTGTCATCTTGTTTGAAAATTCTTCTAAAGTATTTCTTTCCGAATTGGTCATATGGTCAAAGTCAAACGTTAATAATTCCATACTATGTCAACCTCCCACTTGAATATAGGGCACTGAAAAAGGGTGGGTTTCCCTTTTTTCAGTGTCCTTTAAGTAACGTGCGAAGCCATTACTTCTTCTTTGAGTTACTTAAGAAGGTTTTTCAGTGCTCTCCTTGAATAGCCTATTCTTAAAAGGGGAGGGAGGTGTATGTATATAGCATTAAACGTAAGAAAGGGGATGTGTGGAGTCGCTACATGTCTTACGATGAGTATCTTTCTCATCGTAAGGCGCGTAGCGAACGGAACTATTGCAGGCACTTCAGGCTTTTGAGGCAGCCTCTTTCTTTAAAGAAAGAGGTTACAGTTGTTCTATACTTAATATAAGGAAATCATGTTTATTCAAAGTAAACGAAGTTGATTCAGAGCTTGTCTCGATCGTTTCATTTGTCCAAAGGTTTGTAACAAGATGATGCTTTTCTACAAACGGCATTTGAATGGTTTCCTTATGATTAGAATGATTAATAAGGAAGATTAACTTGCGCTTACTTGATGTTTTTGAATAAATCAATTGGTTGGAATTCGTATTCTTTTCAAATTGGAATTCCCCACCGTTTCCGAACTCAGGAACTTCTTTTCGGAGGCGAAGTAGTTTTTTTACAAATACTAATAACTTCTCGTTCCACTTGCTCTCGTCCCAAATCATGCATTTTCGACAACCGGGATCTTGTCCACCTGTCATCCCAATTTCATCGCCATAATAAATGCAAGGTGTACCTAGAAAAGATAGTTGGAATAAAAAGAGTAGTCTCAACTTTTCTATACGTTCATTTGCGACTGTGAGTATTCGAGGGGTATCATGACTTCCTAGAAGGTTAAATGCTACCTCGTTTACATTTTTCGGATACGAATGTAAAACATGTGAAATAATATCTTGAAAGTCTGATGTTTCTATTGTTTCCTTTGCGAAAAAGTCTAGAACAGCAGTCGTAAATGGGTAATTCATCACAGAATCAAATTGATCTCCTTGTAACCAAGGCATAGAGTCATGCCATATTTCTCCTAAAATATAGAGGTCTGGTTTTAGTTTCTTTACTTCCTTTCTAAACTCACGCCAAAACTGATGGTCTACTTCATTTGCTACATCTAAGCGCCATCCATCAATGTTAAACTCTCTCACCCAATATCGACCAACTTCAAGCAAATATTCCTTTACTTCAGGGTGCTCTGTATTTAATTTCGGCATAAAAGGTGTGAACGCAAATGTATCATAGTTTGGCTTCGGCTCAGTTTTTAGTGGGAATTCATGAATGTGAAACCAGTCTTTATATTGTGAGTCCCTTCCTTTTTCTAGAACGTCCTGAAATGGCGGGAAATAGTAACCACTATGATTAAAGACAGCGTCTAACATCACTTTGATTCCCTTTTTGTGGCAAGCTTCAACTAAACGTTTAAACGTTTCCTTTGTGCCAAATTGCGGGTCAATTTCCATATAATCAATCGTATCGTATTTGTGATTTGATTCTGCTTTGAAAATCGGTGTGAAATAAATTCCAGAAATCCCGAGCTCCTTTAAATAATCTAGGTGCTTTAGTATCCCTTCGAAATCTCCTCCGAAAAAATTTGTTGGGGTAGGTTCTTGTTCGCCCCACTCTTGTGTATTGAGAGGGTTTAAACTTGAATCGCCATTCGCAAAGCGTTCAGGGAATATTTGGTACCATACTGTGTTTTTAACCCAATTAGGTGCAGAGAAAATATCTGCCTTATTAATAAATGGGAAACTAAAGTAATAACCAACATCATGTAAAGGTTTTTCAGTGAAAAATCCCTTTTCCGTATAATATAAGATCTCATCTCCACTTGTTGCTTTAAAGCCGTATCTTAACCGTTTATATCGAGGCTGAATCTCTACAAACCAATAATCAAATAAAGTATCCGAACCTGTCTTGAGCATCGGTGTTTCTGTTTCAACCCAAGTACCATCTATCCATTCAAATGGGTCACCATGGATTAGGACTGATTCATCAATATCGTTTCTTTTCGTACGAAAGCGAATATGAACTGTGTTTTCATCATATGCATAGGCAAAATTGTTTTTTGGACGGTGATAGAATGCTTCTTTTAACAAAGTGCCACCTTCTTTCACAGAATAGTCTTTCTAGCATAAACTAAGTATAGCACTTAATGCAATCGGTTGCATTAAGTTATTAAATTATGTATTATTTATGAGAAGAATAGATATTTAGATATAGGCCAACAATTAGGAGAGTGTTTGGGATGAAAAAGGCTTGGTGGAAAGAAGCGGTTGCATATCAAGTGTATCCACGTAGTTTTATGGATAGTAACGGCGATGGGATTGGCGATTTACAGGGAATGATTGAAAAGCTCGATTATATAAAGGATTTAGGGATTGATGTCATTTGGATTTGTCCGATGTATAAATCCCCTAATGATGATAACGGGTATGATATTTCTGATTACCAAGATATTATGGATGAATTTGGAACGATGGAAGATTTTGACCAACTTTTAGACGAAGTTCATAAGCAGGGTATGAAGCTCATTATTGATTTAGTTATTAATCACACATCTGATGAACATCCTTGGTTCATAGAATCGAAGTCTTCGAAAGACAATCCTAAGCGGGATTGGTATATTTGGAGAGACGCTAAGGGTGGGAAGGAGCCGAATAATTGGGAAAGTATTTTCTCGGGTTCTGCGTGGAAATTTGATCCAAGTACAAATCAATATTTTCTGCACATCTTTTCGGAGAGACAGCCTGATTTAAATTGGGAAAATAAAGACGTTCGATTTGCTCTTTATGACATGATTAACTGGTGGTTGGACAAAGGGATAGACGGATTTAGAGTCGATGCCATTAGTCATATCAAAAAAATAAAGGGACTTCCAGACTTACCAAACCCTAAAAAACTAGATTATGTTCCATCATTTGAAGGACATATGAATAGGGAAGGAATTCAGGAGTTTTTAACTGAGTTGAAGGAAGAAACCTTTTCAAAATATGACATTATGACTGTCGGCGAGGCAAATGGGGTTAAGATTGAACAAGCAGATGATTGGGTAAGTGAGGATAAAGGAAAATTCGATATGATTTTCCAATTTGAGCATTTAGGTCTGTGGGATAAAGGGAGTAATGGTGGTGTGGATTTAGACACACTTCGAACTACTTTAACAAAGTGGCAAAAAGGTCTAGAGAAGAAAAATGGCTGGAATGCATTGTTTTTAGAAAACCATGACCAACCGCGTAGTGTATCTACTTGGGGAAATGATAAAAAGTATCATGATGTTAGTGCAAAAAGCTTAGCAACGATGTACTTTTTAATGCAAGGAACACCATTTATCTATCAAGGTCAAGAGATAGGAATGACCAATGTTAAATTTGAATCAATTGATGAGTATAATGATGTCGGGATGATTAATTATTATAAAATAGAGACGGCAAAAGGAAGACCACATGAGAAAGTGATGAATGTAATTTGGCAAAATGGTCGAGATAATAGTCGCACGCCAATGCAATGGGATGATAGTGATTATGCTGGTTTTTCAACGGCAAAGCCTTGGATTGGTGTAAATCCAAACTATAAAAAAATAAATGTAAAACGACAGTTAACCGATTCTCACTCCATTTTAAACTATTATAAACAATTGATTAAGATTCGTAAAAACTACGAAGCTCTAGTTTATGGTCGTTATGATCTTGTCAATGAAACGCATCCACAGGTGTATGGTTATACAAGAACTCTTGGCAACGAACAAGTATTAATTGTTAGTAATCTATTTGCTGAGAATAGCACGTTTAAACTATCTTCTACTATAAAAACGAATTCGAGCAAATTGTTACTATCTAACTACGATGTTAAGGAGACACTAACGAATGAAATATCACTAAAACCTTATGAATCAAGGGTTTATTTACTGGAGAATAGCTAAACGAGACTATCAGTGCTTCTATGTTATAAATCGTATTTTACGTATAGTGAACTAGTATTGATATCCAAAAGAAGAATACGCCAATTGTATTCTTCTTTTGGATAGAGTTCGTTTGAGTGAAAAGGGAGTGGGTGTAGGTGAGGGGTAAAATAAGTACGTGGCTAAAAAAGGTTAACAATAAATGGGGAAGACAAAGTACAAATAAAAAAAGGGAGTTTCGTTATCTATTAATTCATAAACTGATGCTTGTTGTGCTAGGTATTTTAATGATTAGTTCTGCCTCGGGAATTTTACTATTATCAAGTAACAATACGATGCAAGAGGAGATACATAACCTTAATGAAGTTGCTGCCATCAAAGATAAGTATGCCAATGTCATTAATGGCATCAATCAAATTGGACTTGTTCAATATGATTTAATAACAGTTGGTTATGTAGAGACGAGAGCACGGGGCTTGAAAGCGGATATAGAAAGAGTCAGCAAAGAGATAGAAGAAATTAAACCATTTATGATGTCACAAAAAGGGTTTGAAGCTTATTATAATCATTTAAATGATGGATATAATCAGTTCGTGTATGTTTATGAACATCTTTTATCAGAACCATTTGTTGGAGATAGAGCCAATCGAATAAGAACAGATGCCTCTCAAAGAATTACTGGTGCCTTAAAAACAGTTGAAAATGCTCATGAAAGAATTCAACCCTTATTGGAACAGTCATTTGAGGAGCGAAGTGAACTATTAAATGAGACACTTGAGAAAAGTCAGTTAACTCTTCTATTGACGATTGTTAGTATTGGAGCTTTCTCACTTATTATTGTCCTTATATTTGCTAGAAATCTAAATAAAGGGATTAAATCAGTCGTGAAGCGAATTGGAGCGTATAAACAAGGGGATTTCACCTATGAAGGCAAGTTGAATAGGCGCGATGAAATCAGTGACATTGATGATGGGTTATGTATAATGGCTAACCAATTAATAACATCATTGCAGTCAAACATCGATTCGAGTAAGGAAATGTTTGCTGTAGCATCTGATGTCGCTAAGCGTTCTCAAACGAACCAAGAAGCATCGGCTCAGATTAAGGAGCTGGCGAATTTATTTAGGGAAGCTGCTCAACAGCAATTAGAGCATGCTACTTCAATATCTGCGGTAACTGAGCAATCATCTGTAAGTACACAAGATATAGAAGTTTCAGCGGTATCTATTAATAAGAAAATGGAAGATATGAGCAAAAATGCTAAGGGTGGTGCTACTTTCATTGTTGAAATGAGTAAAACGGTTAAAGCAGCAGCGAGTGAGACGAAACGGCTTTCAGAAAATATGAAAGATGTTGTGACGAGCATGGAAGAAGTTTCTCGTTTTATGAATGATATTGAAACTATTACAGGTCAAACAAACCTGTTGGCTTTAAATGCTTCAATTGAAGCGGCACGGGCAGGTGAAGCTGGTAAAGGATTTTCTGTTGTAGCGACCGAAATTAGAAGCTTATCTAAACAAACAAATGACTTTTCGGAGCAAATTAAACAAATAATCGGAACGACTCAAGGAAATACACTGCAGTTTATGGAACAATTTTCAGCATTTGAAAAAGTAGTACAATCGGTTGTATTGGATTCTGAGCAAGCGTTGAATATTTTTAATGAAATAAGCGAAAAAGGAACAGATTTAACTAATGATAATCGTGAAATAACCGAGGCAATTCAAGCAATTTCTGCTGGACTGCAAGAGGTGGCTGCATCAACAGAAGACCTTGTTGAATCTGCTTCTAATCTAGTTGGAAAATCAGAGGAAATCACAGTTTCATCATCAGAACAAATTAAAAATTCAACTGAATTGTTAAGAAATATGAATAGCTTAGAAGGTGTCGCTAATAGAGTGAAAGAAAGTACGGAAAAATTTAAAATTAATTAAAAAAAATCATATAAAATGATTGTCATTTTATGATTAAACGATTATACTAATTATAGTGCAAGCGATTTCATAGTTTTAATACTATTTTATCGCGCTTTTTTTTACAGTCTTTGTGCAATCGGTTGCCTACGCGATGCATTGTCTAAGGGAGTGAAAGAAGAAGGGTGTTTGAAACAATCAAATATTGTGCATGATACTTAAAAACATTAGGGGGAAATCAAATGTTTAGAAAATCTTCATTGTTGATGATGGCATTCATGTTAATGTTGTCCATTGTACTTGTTGCGTGTGGTGGAAATGGTGGCGGTGGAGAAGGATCTCCAGCTCCAAAAACTGATAATCAAACGAATGAGCAAGCGGATGCTACTGTTCCTGAAAAACCAGCTTCATTAAAAATGTGGGCAAATGACAACGAACAGCAATTAGCAGCTTTAACACAAATTGCTGAAAACTATACAAATGAAACAGGAATTGAAATTGAAATTGTTCCTATGAACTTTGATGACCAAGTAGATAACCTATCGTTAGATGGCCCAAGTGGAACAGGTCCAGACCTTTTCTTCCAGCCGCATGATAGAACAGGTGATATTTACTTACAAGGTCTTGCTGCAGAGCTAGACATTCCAGAAGATAAATATAACGAGTACTACGATTATGCAATGGAATCTTTCCAGTTTGAAGGCATCCAATTAGGTGTTCCTTCTGTTATTGAAACATATGCGCTTTTCTACAACAAAGCTTTAATGCCTGAAGTTCCAGAAACAATGGATGAGTTTATGGAATTAGCAAAAGAATTAACGCAAGGTGACCAATATGGATTCTTAGTAGATGCAGGTAACTTCTACTTTGTTAAACCATTCATTACAGGTCCTGGTGGTTACATCTTCGGAGGTGAAGCAGGTAACCTAGATTCTAGTGACATTGGTTTAAACAACGCTGGTGCTGTTGAAGGTGGGGAATTAATTCAATCTTGGGTACAAGAAGGGTTAATGCCTGCAGATATTAACTATGATAATATGGCTTCTCTCTTTGAAGCTGGTAAGGCAGCAGCGGTTGTAAATGGTCCATGGGCTATTCCGGGCTTCCAAACAGCTTTAGGTGATGATTTAGGTGTTGCGTTACTTCCTAAGTTCTCTAATGGTGAAGTTCCAGATTCATTTGCAGGTAACAAAGGTTGGTTAGTATCAGCATTTAGCGAAAACCAGTACTGGGCTACTGATTTTGCATTGTTTATCTCTAACCCAGAAAGCTCGCAAATTTATTTTGAAGGTGCTGGTGAAATCCCAGCTCGCCCAGATGTTGCTGAAGCTGCAGTCGTACAGGATGCTCCTTATATCGGTACATTTGTAGAACAATCTCAGTATGCTGAACCAATGCCGAATATCCCTGAAATGTCTCAAGTTTGGGATCCAATGGCTGGAGCACTTCAACATATCTTACAAGGTGAGGATGTCCAAGACGTACTCGATGAAGCAGTTGCAGAGATTGAAGATCAAATTGCAATTCAAGGACAATAATGATAAATACGGGAGGGACTCCCTCCCGTATTTTCAATAAGAAAAGACCGTGAAGTTTTTCTTGTTTTTAGAATTTGGCCAGGAAAGAGGAGGGAACAACCGTGTCAAATACAGGTTTGGATACGCAAAAGACAGAGACAAACCATAATGTACTACTAGCTACCCTGTTATCCGTTGTATTCCCAGGCGTTGGACAATTTTATAACCGAAGATTTATAAAAGGTGCCATATTATTTGTATTTAGTGCAGCCTTTTTAAGTGCGTTATTACCGTTCATTACAAATGGTTTATGGGGTTTAGTCACGTTAGGCACTGAACCAGGAGAAGATTCTCGATTTCTAATTGTAAATGGAATCGTAGCTTTATTTTTAACTACACTTTTTATTACTGTTTATGGTGGTTCAATATTAGATGCAAGAAAAGATGCTTTAAAATTAAAGGAAGGCTGGAAAATTCCTTCTATAAAGGAGTCATTTCACCATTCTTATGATAAAACATTTCCATATTTTTTAGTTCTTCCAGGCTTTTTTATGCTGTTGTTAACTGTCGTTTTACCATTATTATTTCTATTCTTTTTAGCCTTTACAAATTATAGTCGTTATAATGCTCCGCCACGTAATTTACTTGATTGGATTGGTCTTGAGAACTTTATAAATTTACTAACAATGCCAGTTTGGAGAGAAACCTTTATAAGCGTTTTATCATGGACGTTGATTTGGACGTTTGTTGCAACGACGCTACAAATTGTTTTAGCCCTGTTTTTGGCAATCATTATAAATGATGAACGGATTAAGTTTAAGAGAGTAATAAGAACAGTCATGATTTTACCTTGGGCTGTACCTGGATTTGTTACGATTTTGATTTTTTCTTCGATGTTCCACGAAAGCTTTGGAGCGATTAATCGTGACATTATTGTTCCGCTCCTTGGTTCACCAATAAGTTGGATGTCTGACCCGTTTTGGACGAGAACAGCCTTAATTACTATTCAAGTATGGCTTGGCTTCCCGTACGTGTTTGCTTTGTTTACTGGTGTTTTACAAAGTGTGTCTAAAGATTGGTATGAAGCTGCTGATATTGATGGTGCAAATAAGTGGGCTAAATTTAGACAAATCACATTACCTCATGTGCTATTTGCAACTGCACCGCTATTAATTATGCAGTATTCGTTTAATTTTAATAACTTTAATATTATTTATCTATTTAATGAAGGAGGCCCGGCTGTCCGTGGGCAAAGTGCTGGTGGAACAGATATATTAATATCTTGGGTGTATAACTTAACATTTACTAATCAGCAATTTGGTATGGCGGCTGTTGTATCACTTGTTATGGGTGTATTTGTGGCGACCTTCGCATTTTTCCAATTCCGTCGCTCCAGATCGTTTAAAGAGGAGGGCAAAATATAATGACTCGAAAAATGAAATCCAATTTAGAGGTAGCTGGAATATATCTAGTCGTAATAATTATGTTCGTTGTTATCCTATATCCAATCTTATGGACATTAGGAGCTTCATTTAACCGAAGTACGAGTCTGGCGACTGCATCATTAATACCTGAAGTAGCGACATTAGCGCATTATGAATGGTTGTTTGGACAAAGTAGCTTATATTTAACTTGGTATAAAAACACACTGATGGTTGCTGCTGCTAACTCTATCGTGGCAACCTTTCTTATAGCGTTAGTTGCTTATGCCTTTTCAAGATATCGTTTCGTTGGGCGGAAGAATGGTATGTATATGTTTTTGTTACTACAAATGTTTCCGTCACTAATGGCGATGGTTGCTCTTTATATTGTGTTAAACATGTTCGGTCTTTTAAATAGTCTTGTTGGTTTAACTTTGATTTATATTGGTACAGCGATTCCGCTAAATGCGTTCTTAGTAAAAGGGTATTTTGATACGATTCCACGTGAGTTAGATGAATCAGCAAAGCTGGATGGGGCAGGACATTTTCGGATTTTCTTTACAATCATGCTTCCTTTAGCTAAGCCGATAATTGCCGTTGTTGCACTATTTAACTTTATGGGGCCGTTTATGGACTTTATCTTGCCACGTATTTTGTTACGAAGTCCGGAAAATTTTACACTTGCAGTTGGGTTGTTTAATTTAATCAATAATGCCTATGCAAATAACTTTACTAGGTTTGCAGCAGGAGCCATATTAATAGCCGTTCCTATTGCTGCTGTATTTTTATTCTTACAACGTTACTTGATTTCAGGATTATCATCTGGTGCAACGAAAGGGTAGAGAAATATGAATACATTAAAATAGAAAGTCGAGACGGCTTTCTATTTTAACTTTTCAGATTATGGCAAAAATGCATTTGTATATCAATGAAACTAAAGCTATAATACGAAGAGATTACAAAATAGAGAGGGGGTACCGCATGAATGTTACAATAAAGGATGTTGCGAAGCTTGCAAATGTAGCACCATCGACGGTATCTCGAGTCATAGCAAATAGTTCGAAAATCAGTGAAAAAACGAAAGAACGTGTGAGAGCCGCCATGCAGGAATTAGGTTATCATCCTAATTTTAATGCAAGAAGTCTTGCGAATAATACAACGAAAACATTAGGAATTGTAATGCCGAATTCAGCAAAAGTGGCGTTCCAAAATCCTTTTTTCCCAGAGGTTATACGAGGGATCACTGCAAAGGCGCATCAAGAGAACTATGGTTTATATTTATCGACTGGACAAACAGAGGAGGAAATTTTAGACGAAGTGATGGAAATGGTTTATGGTCATCGAGTGGATGGGATTATTCTTCTTTATTCACGGATCGGCGACAAGGTAATGCCATTTTTATTAGAAAAGGAATTTCCGTTCGTCCTCATTGGTCGACCGTATGATATCGACGAATCACTTGTAACGTATGTTAATAATGATAATTACAAAGCCACAAAGACCGTTACAGAGTATTTACTTTTATTAGGGCATGAAAAAATTGGTTTTATAGGTGGGAGCCTAGATTTCGTATTAACATTAGATCATTTACAAGGGTACAAAGATGCTCTCGAAAAAGCTAATATTACGGTTCGAGATGAGTTTATCGTCCATCAAAGTGAGGTCAAAGAAGGTGGGCAAGACGCTATAATTGAATTGATGTCATTAAATCAGCGTCCGACTGCATTGGTGGTTACGGATGACATAATGAGTTTTGGTGTGTTGAGAATGCTTGATGAAATGGGTGTTAAAGTTCCTGAAGATTTATCTCTCGTTAGCTTTAATAATGTTATGATTTCTGAGTTTTCTTCTCCACCGATGACAACGGTTGATATTCATATTTATGACTTGGGATTTCGTGCAACAGAGCTACTTATCTCAGATGTTTTGCACCCTGAGCAAGCAAAGAGAAAGGAAATTATTTCTCATAAGCTTATTAAGCGTCAAACATGTAGTAAAGTTAAAAAAGGATAATAGGAAGGGCTTTGCATATCTTTATGCAAGCTCTTTTTTTTGAACGTAAATAGTAATTAATGATAAATTAACGAAGCATTTAACTTAAATTTGTAAAATGTAAACATTTGGATATTATACTTAGTTAAGGATAAGGGATGTCCCCAAGCACTCTTGAGATCCTTCGCATAATGTGAAGAATACAGGTATTTAAAATACATGATATGATTTCTGACCGAAATCAAGAATAATCAGGTTTAACCAACTAAAATAAGGGAAAGGAAAAAAAGTGGTTACACAATGTATGAAAAACCAAAATAACGAGAATCATAGGAATAATTTAATAGAAGCTAGGACAAAAACGAAGGAGGTATGTGAATGAAACAGTATATCTTTTTCAGTGATGTCGATCGGAAAAATGTACCGTGCCAGGAATATATAATTGAAGCTAGTGGTATGATGGAAGCTTTGTTAAAGGCAAAAGAAATGAAGGCTAGTCTTGAAGCGGAATCCTCCTCACAAATAAAGCTTCAGTTCAAAGGTGTTGTTTATTAAATGACATTCTTTGAAATAAGGAAACAAAAAACCGGGATTATTCCGGTTTTTTTGTGTTTAAGATTGAAAAATTGTATTACGTACGTTTCTAAATGAAAGAAAAAAGGATATCAATATAGTGCACCTTTTTAGTCAATTGCGTCACTATTTATACCGCTTGTAGGTGACTATAATGAAAGTAAGGAAAGCGATTACAAGATTAGGTGGTGAAGCTACGTGGGAAAGACCGTGAATGTTGAATTGAAAACGGATACAAAGGTGGGAGCAGTTTCGAAGAATAAACTAAAATGGGACAAAATTTTATCCTTTGTTGCTTTTGTGGGTCCGGCACTAGTATTATTCCTAATCATTCAAATTGTTCCTTTTTTTATGGGGGTTTATTATTCTTTCACCTCATGGAATGGTGTAAGTTCAACAGTTGAATGGGTAGGTTTAGATAATTATATAAAATTATTTACAAATGATCAGCGATTCTTTAACTCATTTATGTTTACTTCGAAATTTATGATTGCGGCTGTTATTATTAGTAATCTAATAGGGTTTTCACTTGCTTTACTATTAAACGCTGCTTTAAAAACGAGAAATATCCTCCGAACAGTGTTTTTTGTTCCAAATGTAATCGGCGGCTTATTACTCGGTTTTATCTGGCAATTTATTTTTGTTCGTGGCTTTGCTGCAATTGGAGATATTACAAACATTCCATTTTTCCAGCAGCCATGGCTTGGGGATGCAAGTACAGCATTTTGGGCAATCGTCATTGTTTTTGCTTGGCAAATTAGTGGCTATATGATGGTTATATATATAGCTGCGCTTCAAGGGGTAGATACATCACTACTAGAAGCTGCGAAAATTGATGGGGCAAATTCTTTTACAACGCTAACGAAAATTATCATTCCATTAATTTTACCAGCCTTTACTATTTGTTTCTTTTTAACGATATCAATGGCATTTAAAATATTCGACTTGAATCTTTCGTTAACTGGTGGTGGGCCGTTTAATTCGACACAATCGGTAGCAATTAATATTTATCAAGAAGCGTTCACAAATAATAACTATGGTTTAGGTTCAGCGAAATCAATATTATTCTTTATCATTGTAGCCATTGTAACAACTGTTCAGGTGATGGTTACGAAGAAAAGGGAGGTTCAAGCGTAATGAACCGATACACAAAAAAGACGTTTGGATTGGAAGTAATAGGAATTGTCTTAGGGATTATCTTTCTCATACCGTTTTACTTTGTTGTTGTTAATTCTGTTAAGAGCTTTGCAGAAATCTTAATTGATGCAGCTGCTTTACCAAGTGAAATTCTATTATCGAATTACGCAAAAGTATGGGAGATTTTAAACTTCCCATCAGCATTTATGAATTCATTTATCATCACATTCCTTAGTATCGTTGGATTAATTATCATTAGTTCTATGGCTGCGTGGAAGCTTGTCCGAACACCAGGTAAATTTAGTAGCTTTCTCTTTATCATGTTTGTTTCGGCAATGGTTATTCCCTTTCAAGCGGTCATGATTCCACTTGTGAAGCTTGGTGGAATACTCGGGATTATGAATAGCATTCCTGGTATAGTCATGATGTATTTTGGTTTCGGAGTTCCGCTTTCCATTTTCCTTTATCATGGGTTTGTGAAAACGGTCCCAATCGAAATTGAGGAATCGGCCCGAATCGATGGATGCTCGCAGTTTGGTGTGTTTTGGAGAATTGTTTTCCCGCTTCTTAAACCGATAACTGTCACAGTTATCATATTAAATACACTGTGGATTTGGAATGATTACTTATTACCGCTTCTTGTCTTGCAGGATGCATCATTACGTACAATCCCTCTAGCAACAAGCTCTTTCTTTGCACAGTATACGAAGCAGTGGGATATGGGGCTGGCGGCGTTAGTGCTAGGTATTACGCCCATTATCATTTTCTTCTTATTTCTTCAGAAACACATTATTAAAGGCATCGCAGCAGGCTCCATTAAGTAACTGAATCGTAGTTATGAATTTTGTAGTGATAAACACTGCAAAAGTTAAAATAGTAAGATAAAATGAAAATTTTAAGGAGGGCAATTATCTTATGAAACGTTTATTAATGCTATGTTTAACAATGCTATTGGCAATTGGGGTTCTCGCTGCATGTGGTGGAAACTCAGATACGTCCAGTGACTCTTCAACTGGAGGTGACGATGCAAGTACAGATAAAGAAGCGACAACAGGAAATGAAGAGCCTGTCACATTAGAATTCTTCAATTTTAAGGTTGAAATTGCTGACCAATTACGTGCGATGCTTGATGAATTTGAAGCTGAGCATCCTCATATTACTGTAAATCTTGAGACTGTTGGTGGTGGAGCCGATTACGGTGCTGCTCTACGTGCGAAATTTGCTTCTGGTGAAAAACCTGATATCTTCAATAATGGAGGTTTTAATGAGTTAAACCTTTGGAAAGAGCATTTAGCAGATCTTTCAAATGAGCCATGGGTTGAACATTTACTTCCGATTGGAGCTGTTCCAACGACAGATGAAGAAGGTACTCTTTACGGAATGCCTGTTAACCTAGAAGGTTATGGATTTATTTACAACAAGGATTTATTTGAACAAGCAGGTATTACTGAACCACCTGGTACCCTTTCTGAGCTTAAGGAAGCAGCTGAAAAGCTAGAAGCAGCTGGTATTACTGCTTTCTCAGCCGGCTATGCTGAGTGGTGGGTTATCGGACAACATTTATTAAATATCCCATTTGCACAACAAGAAGATCCAGAAGCATTCATTAAAGGATTATCTGAAGGAACTGAAACATTTGCTGGTAATCCGCAATTTGAGAGCTTTCAAGAAGTAGTTGATTTAGAGCTGAATTATGGTAATAAAAATCCGTTAACAACAGATTACAATACACAAGTGACACTGTTTGCAACAGGAGAAACAGCGATACTACAACAAGGAAACTGGACAGAAAATATGATTTACGAAATTAATCCAGATATTAACATGGCATTTTTACCGATTCCTTTAAATGATGAAGAGGGATCAAATCGTCTACCTGTTGGTGTACCAAATAACTATGTTCTTCACAAAAACTCTGAGCATTTAGAGGAAGCAAAGCTTCTTTTAAATTGGATGGTATCTTCTGAAACAGGTCAACGTTATATGACGGAAGAGTTTGCTTTCATCCCAGCGTTCGATCATATTGAGCCAAGTGGTTTAGGTGCCCTAGGGGAGTCAATTTTAGAGTATTCAGTTGCTGAGAAAACAATTCCTTGGACTTGGTTCCAATGGCCAGATGGTGCCAATCAAGATTTTGCAGCAGCTATTCAGGAATATGCAGCTGGACAAATCGATTTTGAAACAATGCTTGCGTACTTCCAATCTTCATGGGATAACTTAAAGTAAGTATATTGAATCATTGAGGTATCTCATATTTTTCCAGAAGGCATGTCTATACGTAGATGTGCTTTCTACTTTATACTAAGGCGTATATTGGGAAGGAGTGCCTTCAATGATATCATTTATAAAGAAAAGCATCCGTAATAAATTAATTTTTTTACTGTTTTTAACGACCGTGGTTCCCTTTAGTTTATCCTTAATTGTGACTTATTTTCATACATCTGAATCTTTAAAGGAAAACGCAATACAGGAAAACTTAAATCTTCTGTATCAAGGTAAAGTCAATATTGAAACAAATATAAAAGAATTAAATAGTTTAACTTTGTCCATTTATCGAAATCCAGATTTCATGAATTATTTAAAATCGTCGAGGTTTCCGTCTGATTTTATATCTCTTAATCATGTTAATAGTGTATTACAAACATTATTATATTCAGATGAAAGTATAAACAGGGTATATATGTCCATTATAGAAAGCCATCAATTGGTTTCTGTATCAAGACGTTCTGCTGTCGTTTATACAGAAAATGTAGTAGACATTGAAAAAGACTATTATCTAAAAGCAAGGGAAAATCAGTACAACATGTATTTGGAAGCGATGTATAATCCGAGTCCTGAGATTAAGCGCTCTAATTCGTTTACTTTGCATCGTGCGTTTATTAATGTACCAGGAGAGGATTTGCTCGCATACATTTCATTGGAGATTAAACCAGAAAAAATAGCGGAGTTAAGTCGAAATCTATACGATTCATCATCCGAAGAATTTTATATTATTGATCAAGAAGGTAACTTTATCTTTAGCTCGCAAAATGGTCAATATGGAAAAGACGATATGAAGTGGATAAACCTACTTTTAAATACTAAGAATGAACGTGGTTCTATTGAATGGAACGATGAACATTTTCAAGGAGTTATGGTTTACGATAAAATAGCCGAGTCAACAGGGAATTGGTTACTCGTTAAACGTCTTCCCTACACTACGTTACATGAAAGTGCTTATGATGTTGCTGTCATTAATATTATTTTCGGCGTTATCGGTTTAGTGCTAGTTATTTTAGCGACATTGTTTGTCTCTTTCCGTATTACGAATCCAATTCGGGTATTAGTTCAAAACATCCAACAGGTTGAACAAGGAAATATGCAAACTCAGTTTAAATCATTAGGTTCGGATGAGATAGGAATTTTAGGTGAGCGGTTTAGGCTCATGATTGGGAAAATTAATCATCTTATTAATCGAGAATATAAGCTTGAGCTAGAGAATAAAACGAATCAGTTAAAGGTACTTCAATCGCAAATAAATCCACATTTCTTATACAATGCGCTGCAATCAATTGGTACGATTGCCTTGAAAAATAAGGTGCCTGAGGTTTATACGTCGCTTACCGACTTGTCTCATATGCTACGTTACGGGATGAATATGGATGAAGGGATGGTTTCACTAGATAAGGAAGTAAATTATACGAAATCTTATTTCCTTTTACAAAAGCAAAGATTTGGTGATGATTTAGACTATTCCATTGAGGTTGATAAAGACGCGCTCAATGTTAAGGTTCCGAAAATGATGTTACAACCAATAATAGAAAATTATTTTAAACACGGATTTGATATTCGAGAAGGTGTAGGCAAAATACAGTTAAAATGTACATTAGAGGATTCTTTCTTACTTGTTCAAATCATCGATAATGGACTTGGTATTACGGAAGAGAGACTTATAGAGATTCGTCGCTATCTATACGAAGAAAACGCTAGTAGTTATCGAGATTGTAATATTGGTCTTAAAAACGTCTATGCTCGATTAAAGCTCTATTATTCAGACAAGGCTACGTTAGATCTGACAAATCTTGAACGGGGTGGCTTATGTGTGATGATGAAGCTCCCAGCCGAAATGGAGGGTAATACTTATGAAGGCGATCATTATAGATGATGAAAAGCATGTGAGGGAAGGGCTTATGTTGCTTGCTGAATGGGAGCGCTTTGGAATTGAGACCATTTTTGAAGCGTCAGATGGAGAGGAAGCTGTTGCGCTTATTTCACAGCATCAACCTGAAATCATTTTTACTGATATGAGCATGCCAAGAAAAGATGGAATTCACTTATTAAAATGGATACACGCTTCTAAAATACATTGTAAAACGATTGTTGTTAGTGGTTATGACGATTTTCAGTATATGCGAAATGCGATTGCATTTGGGAGCTTTGATTATATCCTAAAGCCTATCCAGCCAGATGTTTTAAATGAAACGTTAAGCCGTGCTGTTAAAGAGTGGAAGGAACAAGCGTCGAATCATTTATCGAATATAGAAAAAGCCCGTGTCATAAATGAAGTTAAGCCTCTGTATTGGGATTACCTTCTTTCGGGAATGTTAGATAAAGCGAAGCTTACTACTAGGGTAATTAAACAAATAAAAAATGAATTTCAGATTGATGTTAGCTTCTTACCAGTCGTGATTGCTGTTTTACCAATGAATATGATGATTAAGAACAAGTATCAAGGTGATGCCGACTTAGCGTTTTTTTCGCTACTTAATATTAGCAATGAAATATTAACGGAACAAAAGAGTGGGGTTGCATTTAGAAACTTAAATAAAGAGCAAGAAATTGTTCTTCTATTTTGGAAAACAGAAGCGATTGCTGATTTAGCTGGAAAAATTGCAATAGAAATTCACCGTTTTACAAAAATACATTGTACGATTGTTGTTGGCCAAAGCTCTATGCAAATTTCTGAAAGCTATGAATCTGCGGAAAATGCCCTTCTAAAACAGAATTTACTTGAGCATAATTGGAATACAACGATTGTGATCGATATTCCGAAGAATTCGAAGCCGCTCATTCACCCATTTGAATATTCTGAGGAAATTAAGTGGGCGATTCAAAGTGGAAGCACAGATCAAATTGATACGATCTTAGAGCGAGTATTTCAAACGTTTGAACGAAACCAGTACTTTTCTCGTGAACAAATTGCGATATGGGAAAGTCAATTTGAAATATTAAAGGAACATTGGTTAAAAGAATATCAAATTGAATCTGAAACTCCTTTTTACGAAGGGAAAGCTTATTGGAATGATGATGGCGTTTTCTCATTTAATAAATTCAAAGAGGAAAAGCGGAAGGAATTTCATGAGCTAATACGAATAGTGTATAATGTCCAGTTTAAAAAAGAAAAAAACAGTGTTCAAAAAATTGAAGAATATATTCGACATAACTACCAAAAGGATATTAAGCTCTCAGAAATTGCTGATCGTTTCTTTTTGAGCAGAGAATACATTTCGAGGAAATTTAAACAAGAGTATGATGCAACGATTACTGATTATTTAACAAAGATCCGAATCGAAAAAGCAAAAGAATTATTAGAAAATCCATTTTTAAAAATTTATGAAGTTGCTGATTCGGTTGGTTATCAAAATGATAAATATTTCATCAAAGTATTTAAGAAGTTTGCAGGAATGACCCCAAAAGAATATCAAGCTAAAATAAAGAGTGGGGAAAAATAGAAGGCATTGAAAAATAGGTTATTTCAGTAATCTACCTTTAATAGAATTTAGCTAAGAGATTAAATATGTAGAAACAGTATGAAATAATAATAAACTATTGTGTCTTGATGTAGTATCGATTAAAATGTAGTGTGAATTTTTATAACGGTTTCAGGTAGTGTTTTTTCATTATAGAAGGTAAAAAGATAGGTCGCATACGTAGAAAAGAAGGGGATATCATGGCAACGATAGAAGATGTGGCTAAATTGGCGGGTTTATCTAGATCCACTGTGTCTCGGGTAATTAATAATCATCCTTATGTTACTGATAGAAAAAAACAATTAGTCTACAAGGCAATGAAGGAATTGGAGTATTACCCTAATTCATCAGCTCAACGGTTGCGAAAACAGAGAACCGATACAATTGCTGTACTCGTTCCTCGTCTGACAAATCCTTTTTTCCCTTTTCTTATTGAAGGGATGGAAGCAATTGCAGTAAAGAATAATCTTCAATTACTAATTTGTCAAACACAACAGGACAAAGCAAAAGAACTGAATTTCCTAAATCTATTAAAAACAAAGCAGGTCGATGGTTTAATCTTTACGTCAATCGAAAATGAGTGGGCTACGATTGCTTCGTATCAAGAAGGTGGACCGGTGCTTTTGTGTAATGAATATAAATCAGAAGCTAAAATTCCAATCATTCGACTCGATCAAATTAAGGGAAGTTATATTGGAGCCCGCTACTTAATTGAAAAAGGACATAAAAGAATTGCTTATTGCGGTGGGATGAAAACGGAACTAGGTGCTGATCGTCAAAAAGGATTTATGAATGCACTGAGAGAACATAATCTAGAAATAAGCGAAAATTGGATTTTTCGAGATTTACACAGCATCGAATGCGGCAAGAAGTTGTTAAGGGAAATCTTAGCGATGGAAATCCGGCCAACTGCGGTATTTTCAGGAAGTGACGAAGTAGGAGCAGGGATTATAAAAGAAGCCAAAAGTCTTGGATTAAGAATTCCAGATGATATTGCGGTCCTTGGTTTTGACGATCAACCTATTGCAGAATTAATGGAACCAGCTCTAACTACGATTAGACAGCCAATTAAAGATATGGGTAAGAAGACAATGGAAGTTATGGTTTCAATGTTAGCAAATGAAATCAAGAATAATGAGAAACAAGTTTTCGAGTTACCAATAGAGCTTATAATTCGAGAGTCTGTGTAGGTAAATATGATACATTCTGGGATCGATCTCATAATCATCATAGGTATGGATACTAGCAATATTCTGGGATCGATTTCATAGAGGGGGTGTTAAAACTTTATTTTCAGTCGTATGAACATTTTAAATGAGAGAAAGCCATTGTCTAGCGAATGTATTCACATGGATAACATCATAATAGAATCTAAGGAGGAATTACTATGGTAAAGGTAACTGTATGGAATGAAAACCGCCACGAACAAAAGAATCCGGTCGTTCGAGATATTTATCCAGAAGGAATTCATGGAGCCATTTCTAGTTTTTTGAAGGGGGAGAAAGTACTTGTTAAAACAGCAACTCTTGACGAACCTGAGCATGGGTTATCTGATGCTGTATTAAATGATACCGATGTGCTCATTTGGTGGGGGCATCTTGCACATGATGAAGTTAGTGATGAGATTGTTGAGAAGGTGAAGCAACGTGTATTAGAGGGGATGGGGTTGATTGTTCTCCATTCTGGCCACTTTTCCAAAATCTTCAAATCATTAATGGGGACTACGTGTGATTTAAAATGGCGTGAAGCGGATGATAAGGAACGTCTTTGGGTTATTGATCCGAGTCACCCAATTGTAGAGGGAATTGGTGAATTCATCGAGCTTGAAAAGGAAGAGATGTACGGTGAACATTTTGACATACCTGCTCCTGAACAACTTATTTTTATGAGCTGGTTCGAGGGTGGGGAAGTATTTAGAAGTGGTTGCACGTACCAAAGAGGAAATGGGAAGATCTTTTATTTCCGTCCAGGCCATGAAACGTATCCGACCTACCATAATGAAGAAATTCAACAAGTTATTAAAAATGCTGTAAACTGGGTAGCTCCAACGAAAAGAGATTATCCTGTGTATGGTAACGCAAAGCCATTAGAAGAAATAAAACCGAAAAACTAAGAGATCGGGGGAGAGAAGATGAGTAAATTAAGAGTCGGAGTTATTGGTTGTGGGAGTATAGCAAAACACCGTCATTTACCTGAGTATGCGCAAAATGAAAACACGGAGATTATAGCTGTGTGTGATCTTGTAGAAGAACGGGTGCTAGCCTTTGCGAGCGAGTACGGCGTGTTGGCCTATACTAGTTATGAGGAGTTATTAGCTAATCCTGAAATTGATGCAGTTAGTGTTTGTACTCCAAACTACTTGCACGCATCGATTTCCATTGCTGCATTGCAGGCAGGAAAGCATGTCCTATGCGAAAAGCCGGTGGCAACTTCAAAGGAAGATGCGGAACAAATGATTCAAGCAGCAAAAATGGCGAATAAAAAACTGATGATTGCCCATAATCAACGGTTTGTTCCGTCCCATCAGAAAGCACGTCAGCTTATTGCAAATGGGGAGTTAGGAAAAATTTATAGCTTTCGCACAGCGTTTGGACATGGTGGTCCAGAAGGCTGGAGTGCAGATGGAAAGGAAAGCTGGTTCTTTAAAAAGGATCAGGCCTTTATCGGTGCGATGGGTGATTTAGGTGTACATAAAACAGATTTATTACGCTTTATTTTAGGTGAAGAATTTGTTGAGGTTGGAGCGTTTGTTGAAACGAGCGCGAAAGAAAATACGGATGTAGATGATACCGCTGTGTGTGTCCTAAAAACAGAAGGTGGAATTGTTGGTACGTTGGCTGCAAGCTGGTCCTATGTCTCAAAAGAGGATAATTCAACGATTATTTATGCGGAAAAAGCAATTGTTCGATTAGAGGACGATCCAACTAATTCTCTCGTCATTCAATACCAAACAGGTGAAGTAGTAAAATACGAGCTTGGTGGTATTCAAACGAATGATTCAGGTGGGCAAACGAATACACAGGTTATTGATCGATTTGTTGAAGCAGTTATCGAAAACAAAAATCCTGCTGTTTCTGGAGAAGAGGGGATGAGGTCACTTCAAGTTGTGTTAGCCGCATTAGAATCAAATGAAACAAAAAAAATAGTCAGCATATAAGAAGGTGGAGGAATATGACAAAACTAAAAGTGGGAGTAATTGGTGTCGGAGGAATTGCCCAGGATCGACATCTTCCTGCCTTACAACAACTAGTTGAGCACGTCAATATTGTGGCAGTTTGTGATGTGAATGAAGGGACAGTAAAAAAAGTAGTTGAGCAATTTCATGTACCACACGCTTTTACCGATTATCATGAGCTACTTTCTCACGTGGATGCAGTTATCATCTGCACACCAAATAAATTCCACGCAGAAATAACGATAGCCGCTCTTGATGCTGGTGTTCACGTATTATGTGAAAAGCCGATGGCCCTGAATGCTAAAGAGTGCGAAAAGATGATTGAAGCTGCAAAAAAGTCTGGAAAGGTGCTCTCCATCGCCTACCATTATCGTTATATGAAAGACTCGCAAGCTGCGAAACGAGTTATCTTAGAAAATGAAATAGGAGAACCGATCGTTGCACGAGCACAGGCTTTGAGAAGGCGTAAAGTTCCAGGTTGGGGTGTGTTTACAAACAAAGAGCTTCAAGGTGGCGGAAGTTTAATTGATTATGGCTGTCATTTTTTAGACTTAACATTATGGTTATTAGGGAATCCAAAACCAATAGAAGTAACAGGTACGGCGTATAATCGTTTAAGTAAAATTCCAAACCAGGTCAATCAATGGGGAACGTATAACCATGAGACGTTTGACGTTGATGACCATGTGACGGCGTATATTCGTTTTGAAAATGGGGCTTCACTTTTATTTGAAACGTCATGGGCAGCGAATATAAAAGAGGATAAAGAAAGTGTAAGTATCTCTGGATTAACTGGAGGCATTGATTTATTTCCTCTTGAACTGAATCAAGCGAAATACGGGACACTGTTTACAAGTCAGGCTGATTGGATACCAGGTGAAGAAAACCCGGGTATTGCTCAAGTTCAAAATTTTGTTAACAGCTGTTTAGGAGTTGAGGAGTTAGTTGTAAAGCCGCAAGAAGCATTACAAGTAACCCAAATTATCGATGCTATTTATAATAGCAGTGTATCTGGACATAGCATTCGTTTAACTTAGGAGGCCAAATATGAAATTAGGTGTATTTACAGTACTATTTTCTCAAAAGAATTTTGAAGACATGCTAGATACAGTAAAAAATGCTGGTGTGCAGGCAGTTGAAATTGGAACAGGTGGTTATCCAGGTAATGCTCATTGTGACATTGATCGACTTTTAGAAAATGAAAAGCTACGAGAGGATTACCTTGAGCAAGTAACATCACGTGGTCTTGAAATTAGTGCCTTTAGTTGTCATGGGAATCCTATTTCTCCAGATAAACAATTTGCTCAGGTTTCAAACGAAATACTAATAAAAACAATAAAATTAGCAAAATTAATGAACGTTCCCGTTGTTAACTGTTTTTCAGGTACTGCAGGTGATCATGAAGGAGCAAAATATCCTAATTGGCCCGTTACACCATGGCCAACCGAATATGGAGATATTTTAAAGTGGCAATGGGAAGAAAAACTAATTCCATATTGGAAAGGGATTGGGAAATTAGCAGAAGAGCATGGTGTCAAGATAGGTTTAGAGCTTCATGGTGGGTTCTTGGTGCATACGCCTTATACATTGTTAAAGCTGAGAGAAGAAACATCTGATGCGATCGGTGCAAATCTTGACCCAAGTCATTTATGGTGGCAAGGAATTGATCCTGTTGCTGCGATAAAAATTCTCGGAAAGCAACATGCTATTCATCATTTTCATGCAAAGGACACGTACATCGATCAGGATAATGTTAATATGTACGGCTTAACAGACATGCAACCATATGGCGAGGTTCAATCAAGAGCGTGGACATTCCGTTCAGTTGGTTGTGGGCACAGTATTCAAGAATGGTCTAATATTATCAGTGCTTTACGTACTTATGGTTACGACCATATTGTCAGCATTGAGCATGAAGACCCAATTATGTCAATTGACGAAGGGTTTGCCCGTGCAGTCAAAAACTTGAAATCCGTATTAATTGAAGAAAGACCTTCCGATATGTGGTGGGCATAATAACAAAAGGAGAACTCGTGTGTTGAGCTCTCCTTTTTCACTTTACAGGAAGTAAAAAAACAGGCAAGGAAGGACATTGCTTCGTTAGTTGAACAATCAGTGGTACTGTACTATAGTGAAAGAAACTACGTGAAAATGGGGGGATTACTATGAGTGAAAAAAAGTTTACCGTAGGCTCTTTAATACAGCAACAACGAGTCACAGCACCAATAGAAAAGCCATTAAGTGAGGAAAAAGAGGAAAAGGTACTCACTGTTTCACAACAGGGGAAAACCTATTTAATAAAGATGCCAGCTGAGAAGAAAACGTTGTTAGAAGCCGCATTTGAACAAAATCAGCTTCTTGATTATAAATGCCAAAAAGGAACCTGTGGGCGATGCGAAGTCCATGTGACAACAGGTAATGACTTATTATCACAGCCGACAGAAAAGGAACGCGAGAAATTAGCTGAAGCATTATCCTCTCAAAAACGTTTAGCCTGTCAGGCGGTTGTATCATCAAATTAAAATTTTACATAGAGGTTGTCCTAAAAGGTGAGTATTCCTTATTAGAACAACCTCGAAGCCGCTACTTTTTTGAAAGTCCTATTTCTCATAGTAGGAGCGAACGGAGTCATTGTCATTCAATTTTCTCCTTTTAGATAGCCCATTTTCTATGCCCAATGGGCTCCCCATAATTTCATTTCCTTTAAAATGTTTTTTAACGCATAACCTTTATCGGTTAAAGAATATTCAACAGTAACAGGTACGGTTGGATAGACGGTTCTATCAATGACTTGATTTTCCTCAAGATGACGTAACGTATCGGTTAGAGCCTTTGGGCTAATTTTTGGGATTGCTTTTTTCAGCTCTCCGAAACGTTTTTTTTCCTCAAAAAGCTCTTTTAAAATAAAAAATGACCATTTACCACCAAGGATATTTAAAGCTTTTTCAATTGAACATTCGATCGTAATATTTGTTTCGCCCATAAATATTCACCTACTATAAAAAGGATATATTACTATAAAAAATATACTTTGTAACTCGTTATTAATTATATCAAATAAATTTCAGTACTTGTAAAGAAAAGATAGAATAGATACGCTTTCAATAGTAGTAACACAAGAAATGACTAATTTAACGTAGAGGTGCAAAATGAAAAAAATTGTTGTTACGGGTGGTAGCGGTCTTCTAGGTACTAGTGTAATAAAAGAATTTGTTAAGAGTGGTTACGATGTCGTGAATGCAGATATCAAACATCCAAAAGAGTCACTATGTCCAACAGTCATTACTGATTTACAGCAATTAGGTGAGGTCTATGGTGTTCTAGCAGGGGCTGATGCAGTTGTCCATCTAGCAGCTATACCCGTAGCCTACTCTCACCCGAATGAAATGACATTTCGAAATAATGTAATGTCGACGTATAACATTTTAGAGGCAGCTGGGAATCTTGGTATTAAAAAAGCAGCGATTTCCTCGAGTGAATCTTCATATGGTGTAGTCTTCTCGAAACAAAGCTTACAGCCAAATTATGTTCCAGTTGATGAGGAGCATCCCCAATTGCCAGAGGAAAGCTATGGCTTATCTAAAATCGTAAATGAAGAAACAGCAGACATGATTCACCGTAGAACAGGAATGCAGGTCGTCTCCATGAGATTAGGTAATGTTATTACGCCGGAGATGTATAATAATTTTCCTAGCTTTATCCATGAACCTGAATTGCGTAAAACGATATTATGGAGCTATATTGATTCTCGCGATGCTGCTGTAGCATATCGAAAATCAATAGAAATAGATGGGCTTGGTTCCGTTGCCCTTAATATTTCAGCTGATGATACGAGCATGGATATACCAAGTAAAAAGCTTATGGAAACATGCTACCCGGGAGTAGAGATTACAAAGGAATTGGGAGAATTTGAAACACTCCTATCTAATGAAAAAGCAAAGCAACTCCTTAACTGGCAACCGGTTCATCAATGGAGAAATTATGTAAATCTAAAATAGTACTAGAAACGAGGGTAATCTAAATTAGATTATCCTCGTTTTTCGTTGAATCGCAATAGATTCCGTAACCGTTTATAGACAGCAAATATACGTAAAAGGTATAATTATAGACCTAACCAATTAATATTGTGAGGTGAAAACATGAAGGTAACGATAAAAGACATTGCTAATATTTGTGGAGTTTCTGCTGGGACTGTAGATAGAGCACTAAATAATCGAACAGGGATCAGCGAAAAGACTCGTAAAAAAGTCCTAAAAGTAGCAAAAGAGCTAAATTACCAGCCAGATTATATGGCTAGAAGTCTAGTTATGGGTAAAACAATGACTCTTGGGGTCGTATTATTTGACCTATACAATCGTTCATTTGCGCAATTAATGAATGCAATTGAACTAAAAGCGAGGGAGCTTGGGTACTTTGTCTATATTACACTTACGGATAAAGATCCTGAAAACGAGATAAAATGTATTAACTATTTAGTTAATAGAAAAGTTGATGGGATCATTCTTTTTACTGTAAATCATGGAGAAGAATTTGATGCTTATTTAAACAAATTTAATATACCGATCGTCACTGTTTTTAATTACATTTCCGAAAATTGGGAGTATGTAGGGATTCAGGAAAGAAAAGCGATGAAAGAGGCGATTGATTATATTGCTAGTTTAAATTACAAGAATTATATTTATGTTAGTCCACCACTTGCCTATTTAGGAAAAACAAACATTTACACTCAGGAAGAAAGACTGCATGGATTTTTAGAGGGTTTGCAAGAAAATGGTATTCAAGATGAGCCACAAATAATAAAAGAAGCAGAGTATATTGATGTCTTGTCAAACATAACCTTTAATGAGAATGAGAAAACGGCGATTATTTGTTCAACGGACTTATATGCTTTGGAAGTTATGAACCATTTAAAAGCTAGGAATTTAACGGTTCCAGGGTTTGTTGGTGTTATGGGATTTGATGATATTGATATGCTAAAATACATTACACCTAGATTGGCCACAGTTAAATACCCGATTGTAGAGGTTGGTGTGAAGGCGGTTGAAAGTATCCTTCATAAGATTGACCATGGGACGTATATTTCTACTCCGCTCCTTGATTACGAGATTATTAAAGGTGAGTCAATTTAAATAAATATTCAAAAAATATTTACTTAGTGATTGACGAATAGAATGAAGGGTGTTAAGGTAGACTTAACTTAATAAACATAAATGCTACTCTTTCTACTAACTATTAATGTGAAGAGTTTTTAAATCATAATATTCGTGTACGTACACGAATATCAAGGATTTAGTTGCATATGTTTAATAAGTCAATTATTACGTATAGCTGACAAATGTAGTTTCGGTGACAATCAGAATTAGAGGGTTTTTGTAAGCGTTTTCTCCTCTGGGTTGGAACGGATTTTTAATTTTGGTATTTCGTGTTCGAACACGCAACATGAAATTTAGTTTTAAGATACTACGTGTACGAACACGTTTTAGGGGGTGATCAAGAAACTTTAGGACATTTTTTTTCAATGAAGTCGAGTTTGATTTTTGAAAAGTAGAGGGGGAACTAATATGAAAAAAGTTAGTCTGCTAGTATTGCTATTAGGTTTAGCTATGATGTTAGCTGCTTGTGGCGGTGATGAGGAAAGTTCTGAGGCGGATGCTTCAGAAGTTATCGGTGAAGATCTTGAGGGTGCAACAGAATTAACATTTTGGACCTTCAACGAATTACACATGAACATCTTTAAGGATGCTGTTACTCGTTGGAATGAAGAACATTCTGATAGACCAATTAAGTTGACTGCTGAGACCTACCCTTATGACAATATGCATAATAATTTACTTTTAGCTCTACAATCTGGTAAAGGAGCTCCAGATATAGTAGATATTGAACTTGGTCGTTTTCCAAATTACTTACAAGGTGAACCACAGTTATTACCAATGAATGAATATGTTGAACCGGTTAAAGACCAGTTTATTGAGTCAAGATTCGATATTTATTCAAAAGACGGTACGTACTATGGTTTACCAACGCATGTAGGAGCAACCGTTGCTTATTATAATAAAGAAATTATGGATGCAGCTGGTGTAGATATTGATTCAATTGA
Source organism: Halalkalibacter urbisdiaboli (assembly GCF_002156385.1). Lineage (GTDB taxonomy): Bacteria > Bacillota > Bacilli > Bacillales > Bacillaceae_D > Halalkalibacter_A > Halalkalibacter_A urbisdiaboli. The sequence goes on along the minus strand of NZ_MVJM01000001.1, from coordinate 1,465,255 downwards.
TACTTGGGATGACTATGTAGAAGCAGGTAAGCAAGTTGTTGATAAAACAGATGCAACTATGGTGACACTTGAAACGGAAGACTACTGGTCGTACTGGCCTTTACTTGCACAACAAGGTTCGGACTTCTTTGATGAAAATGGTGAAGTTATTCTTGATAATGAAACAAATGTAAAGACATTGCAGTTTATGCATGACATGGTTTATAAGCATGGAATTGCAGAGCTTACACCTGGTGGTGGTCACCATGCAGAAGAATATTATGGATTTATGAATGATGGTGGAGCTGCATCTGTCATTATGCCAATGTGGTATATGGGTAGATTCACAGATTACATGGAAGATTTAAAAGGAAAAATCGTGATTCGTCCAATGCCAAGATGGACAGAAGATGGAAATCGTTCTGCTGGAGCTGGTGGTACAGGAACAGTTGTCACAAATCAAACAGAGAATCCTGAACTTGCAAAAGAGTTTTTAGCTTATGCTAAGCTTACAGAAGAAGGAAATCTAGCACTTTGGGAAATTATGGGCTTTGATCCGCCGATGTGGACAGTTTGGGAGAGTGAAGCGATTCGGGAGGATAATAAATACTATCAATTTTTTGGTACTGATATTTTCGATACGCTTTTAGACATCCGTGATGAGATTAACTCAATTAACATTACGGCTCGAAATCCTATTGCTCAGCAACAATTAACGACAAATGTATTTAATAACGTTTTAAGAGCACAATCACAGTCTCCTGAGGAAGCGTTAAAACAAGCTGCGGATGAAATTCGTAATAACTAAAATGAGATGGGGAGGTAAGGTACATAATAATTATGTACCTTACAACCTGTCATGCATATGGGAAAGGAGTAAATCGTGATGAATCCGGTAACTTCAACTAAACAAGAGTCGATAAAAAAACGACCAGTGAAAGATTTACTTATGTCAAAGAAGATTGCACCTTACGTCTTTGTATCTCCGTTTGTCATCTCATTTTTAGTTTTATTTTTATACCCGCTAATTAACGGAGTTGTAATGAGCTTTCAGAGCATCCTCCCAGGACAAATTGAATTTGTTGGCCTAGCAAACTACGAGAAAATATTTAATACGACGTTCTATCGTGCCCTTTATAATACGACGATTTACGTTATATTAACGACAGTCATCTTAGTAGTATTACCTATGGTTATGGCAACTATATTAAATTCAAAGGTAATAAAATTTGCAAACTTTTTTAGAGCAGCATTATTTATCCCGGCTTTAACATCAGTTATTGTTGCGGGTGTTGTATTCCGTCTTATCTTTGCTGAATCTGATGCTGCAATTGCAAACTCAATTATTGGTTTCTTTGGAATGGAGCCTGTTCAATGGCGATATGGGGCAGGAACTGGGATGTTTTTGATGGTATTACTTTGTTCATGGAGATGGCTTGGGGTAAATATTATTTACTTTATGGCAGGTCTATCGAATATTTCGAAAGAGTTATATGAAGCAGCAGACATTGATGGTGCAGGGGTATTTCAAAAGTTTTTCCATATTACTTTACCTCTATTAAAGCCTGTAACGATTTATGTTGCAACCATTACAGTAATTAACGGATTTAGAATGTATGAAGAGAGCTTTGTATTTTGGGAAGCTGGTTCACCTGGGAATATAGGATTGACTGTTGTCGGTTATATTTATCAACAAGGGTTCCAGATGAACAACATGGGCTTTGGTTCGGCTATCGGTGTTGTGTTAATGGTTATCATCTTTATTGTTAGTATTATTCAACTTAAATTCTTTGGTGCTTTGAAGAAGGAGGGGTAAAAGAATGACACAATATGGAAAAGTACTATCATGGGTATTGGTCATAATGGTAGGAATCATCGCTTTTCTTGCAGTGTTTCCATTATTATCTCTCATTATTTCTTCATTTAGACCTTCTTCGGAATTAATGAGGAATGGGATTACGCTTGCAGTACCATTAGACCAGTTGAATTTCTCAAATTATACCCATATTTTTACTCAGGCAAGTAGTTATTGGACTTGGTATATGAATAGTATTCTGATTTCGGCATTAACGATTGTTCTATCATTATTCTTTTCATCAATGGTAGGTTACGCTTTAGCAGTTTATGATTTTAAAGGAAGGCAATTTATTTTCATTCTAGTTCTTTTGATTTTAATGGTTCCGTTTGAAATTCTAATGCTTCCTTTGTATCGATTAATGACAGCTTTAGGATTAATTGATACGTATATTGCCGTTATATTACCGATGGTTGTTGCCCCAATTGCTGTATTCTTTTTTAGACAATACGCTATTGGATTACCAAAGGAATTAATGGAATCTGCAAGAATTGATGGGTGTACAGAATACGGAATATTCTTTAAAGTAATGGCGCCGTTAATGTTACCTTCATTTGCTGCAATGGCCATTTTACAAGGTCTTGGAAGCTGGAACAACTTCTTATGGCCATTAGTTGTACTTCGTTCAAATAGTATGTTTACTTTACCTATTGGTTTGTCTACATTACTAACACCATACGGTAATAACTATGATGTACTGATTGCAGGTTCAGTAATGACTGTATTACCAGTTATCATATTGTTCTTATTCTTCCAACGCTATTTTATCTCTGGCTTAACTGTTGGTGGAGTAAAAGGTTAATAATATGTACCATAAAAATTAAAATATAAATATTAACTATGGAGTGGATAGGAATGAAACATAACGCAGTACTTAATGTTGATGTTGAGAAAGGAAAAATAAATAAGAATATTTATGGACATTTTGCTGAGCACTTAGGAAGATGTATTTATGAAGGAATCTGGGTTGGAGAAGATTCACCAATTCCTAATACGAAAGGGATTCGTAATGATGTACTTGAAGCATTAAAGAATATTAACGTACCGGTTCTACGTTGGCCAGGTGGTTGCTTTGCTGATGAATATCATTGGAAAGATGGTGTCGGTCCAAGGGAATCACGTAAAAGAATGGTAAACACACACTGGGGTGGCGTAGTCGAAAATAATCACTTTGGAACACACGAATTCATGCTCTTATGTGAACTACTCGAATGTGAGCCATATATTTGTGGGAATGTTGGAAGTGGTACGGTACAGGAAATGTCAGAATGGGTTGAATATATGACATTTAAGGGCGAGTCTCCTATGGCGAATTGGCGTCGTGAGAATGGTAGAGATGAAGCTTGGTCACTAAAATATTTTGGTGTTGGGAATGAAAACTGGGGTTGCGGCGGTAATATGCGTCCAGAATATTATTCTGACTTATATCGTCGTTACCAAACGTATGTAAGAAACTACGATGGAAATAACATCTATAAAATTGCTGGCGGAGCAAATATTGATGATTATAATTGGACGGAAGTTTTAATGCGTGAGTCAGCAAGGTTTATGGATGGCCTGAGTCTACACTATTATACAATTCCGGGTGACTTCTGGTTAGGTAAAGGTTCTGCAACCGGGTTCCCAGAGGACGAATGGTTTATTACGATGAAAAAAGCTCTGCATATCGATGAGCTTATTTCAAAACATAGCACGATTATGGATAAATATGATCCGGAAAAACGAATTGGTATGATTATTGACGAATGGGGAACTTGGTTCGATGTCGAGCAAGGTACGAACCCAGGATTTTTATACCAACAGAACACGATTCGTGATGCACTTGTGGCAGGGGTTCATTTCCATATTTTCCATGACCATTCAGACCGTGTTCAAATGACAAACATTGCTCAAACGGTAAACGTTCTTCAGGCAATGATTTTAACTGAAGGCGAAAAAATGATTTTAACACCAACGTACCATGTGTTTGAAATGTACAAAGTTCATCAAGATGCAACGAAATTAGCACTTGATGCTAAAGTTGATAGCTATGAGTATAACGGGGAGAAAATTCCTCAAGTTAGTCTATCAGCGTCAAAAAATAATGAAGGAACTACCCATGTAAGCTTGTGTAATCTTGACCATAAAAATGATGCAAGTGTAGATTTGGACATTAGAGGGTTAAATACTTCAGAGGTTACGATCACGGGAAGAATTTTAACTGCTTCTACAATAGATGCTCACAATACGTTTGAAAACCCTGAAAACATCAAGCCTGAAGCATTTAATGGCTTTACATTAGACGGCGATACACTTTCGATTAGTTTACCGCCAATGGCTGTTGTAGTTCTTGCCATTAAATAGAAGGGAGAGGCCAATGATGAGGGAACGGAATGTATGTAAAGGGTGTACAGGAAATGTGTCAACAATGAATTCAGAGCCAATTATTTACGATTCAGATCCCTCATTGGACGAGAATATTGTTGAGGAGGAGCAGTATAAGAGAAGGTTAAACCAATGTTTAGCCTGCTCCTCTTTACAAAATGGAACAACGTGTATTCATTCTGGTGCACTTGTTGCTTTTCGAGCAAGGTTTCGTGATAAAGATTGTCCTTTTCCGGGGAAGTCGAAATGGTGACAAAATCCAAGGTTTGGAGGAGACATAATGCAAACTAACGTCATAATGAGTAAGTTGAGCTCGATGCTATCGTGGGTAACAAAACTAGCTTATTTAAATGGATTATGGCTTCTTTTCAGTCTAGCTGGTTTCGTCTTCATTGGTTTTTTCCCGGCAACAGTAACAATGATGGCAATTTGCCGAAAATGGTTAAATGGTGAAGAGGACATTCCTTTATTTAGAACGTTTTCTCAAGGGTTTAAAACGGAGCTAGTTAAAGCGAATTTATTAGGATGGTTTTTTACTGCGATAGGCATCGTCTTATATTTAAATTTTCTAGTTCTCCAAGCTAATATGAATTCGGTGAATATCGTTTTTATCTCAGCATTTTACTTATTTGTTTTCTTATTTATTCTTGCGCTAACTCATGTGATACCGATGTATGTACACTATCATATGTCTTTATTGACTTGTATTAAAAACGCTTTTATTGTCGGCTTAGTTAATATGCATATTTCGTTGGCAATAATTGTTAGTCAATCAGCTATCTATTATTTATTGTTTTCTTATCCAGCGGGAGCTTTATTCTTTTTAGGAAGTGTTCTTTCTATGATTCAAATGTGGCTTGCCTTGCGTTCCTTCAAGAAAATAGATAATAAAATGAACAATACAAATCAATTTGAGCAGGCAACTATTTAATGTTAGTTGGGAGGTGATTGGAAAACACAATCATTAAAAATACTGAGTTTCTTACATTCATCAAATAACGTGTACGATCACGATAAAGAAGGGAAGATGAATAATGGCTATTAAAGCGTCAATGACGATAGATAAGGAATTTAAAATTGGTGAAATTGATAAACGAATTTACGGTTCATTTATTGAGCACTTAGGACGTGCTGTATATGAAGGAATCTATGAGCCGGGGCATCCAGCAGCAGATGAGCAAGGTTTCCGAAAAGATGTAATAGAGCTAGTTAAGGAATTAAAGGTACCTCTAGTTCGTTACCCAGGTGGTAACTTCGTATCTGGCTACAATTGGGAGGATGGTGTCGGTCCAGTTGCAGAACGACCAAGACGACTAGATTTAGCATGGAGAACGACAGAAACAAATGAAATAGGTACAAATGAATTCATGGATTGGGCAAAAAAGGTTAATGCTGAGGTCAATATGGCAGTTAACTTAGGGACACGCGGAATTGATGCAGCTCGTAATCTTGTAGAATACTGCAATCATAAATCTGGCTCTTATTGGAGTGATTTGCGAATTTCTCACGGTTATAAAGAGCCACATAAAATCAAAACATGGTGTCTAGGAAATGAAATGGATGGCCCTTGGCAAATAGGTCATCGTACAGCAGATGAATATGGACGAATTGCAGTTGAAACAGCTAAAGCAATGAAATGGGTTGACCCATCGATTGAGTTAGTAGCGTGTGGAAGTTCAAATCGTCATATGGCAACGTTTGCTGAGTGGGAAGCGACAGTTCTTGATCATACTTATGAGCATGTTGATTATATTTCCCTTCATACTTATTACGGTAATCGCGATAATGACCTAGGGAACTATTTAGCACAATCGATGGATATGGATCAATTTATCTATTCTGTTATTTCGATTGCAGACTATATTAAAGCGAAGAAGCGTAGTAAGAAAACGATTAATCTATCGTTTGACGAATGGAATGTTTGGTATCATTCGAATGAAGCAGATAAACAAATCGAGCCATGGTCAATTGCACCTCCGCAGCTAGAGGATATTTATAACTTTGAAGATGCCCTACTAGTTGGAAGTATGTTAATTTCGATGTTAAAGCGCGCTGACCGTGTCAAAGTTGCTTGTTTAGCTCAGCTTGTAAATGTCATTGCCCCAATTATGACAGAAAAAGGTGGGGAAGCTTGGAAACAACCAATCTTCTATCCTTATATGCATGCATCTGTCTTTGGCCGTGGTGTTGCACTAAACGCTATCGTTTCTTCGCCAAAATATGATAGTAAGGACTTCACAGATATTCCTTACTTAGACACTGTATCTGTTTACAATGAGGAAGATGAAACAGTAACTATTTTCGCTGTGAACCGTCATCAAACTGATACGCTTTCTCTTGATGCTGATATTAGAAGTTTCGAAGGCTATAAAGTAGTAGAACATATCGTGCTTGAAAACGATGATGTAAAAGCAACAAATCAACAAAAACGTGATAATGTTGTTCCGCACAATAATGGTGATGCGAAAGTAGATGGAGGATCTCTAACAGCGAATCTTTCAAAGCTTTCATGGAACGTTATCCGCTTAGCAAAGTAATACGCTATATTGAAAAGCTACCAGCCTAAGGTATAAACGACCTTGCTGGTAGCTTTTTCATTTTTTTAGAATAAAAATTATATAAACTAATTATGAAAATCCCCTAAAAATATAAAGGATATCGAATTATAATCTGATAATATAAGGAAAATTCAAACTTATAATGAACAATAATAGTTTTTGTTATATAATAAAAGGGTTACTTCAACGCTTTGCAGTGTTAATAGTCAAGCAAAGGTATAAATAAAGAGGGAAAATAGGGGGAAGAGAAATGAAAATGATGAAGGGACTTTTATGTGCAGCGGCATTATTGTTGTCCGCCTGTGGAACAATTGAGAAATCTACAAATGAAGAAGTGTCTAGTGAAAATAATGTAGAGGAAGAAGTATATACGTTTAAGGTTGGTCATATTGCACCACCCGAGGAGGCATACGCTTTAGGGTTTGAGGCTTACGCCGAGGCTGTTCGGGAAGCAACTGAAGGTCGAATCCAATTTGAAATTCATGGAAATGGTTCATTAGGTGGCGAAAGAGAACTATTGGAGGCTGTTCAATTAGGGACACTAGATATGAGTGTTATTACTACGGGCGTTGTTAGTAATTTTGTTCCAGATGTTACAGCTCTGGAATTTCCATTCTTATATAGAGATTTAGAGCATGCCTATAAAACATTGGATAGTGATATCGGCCAGGACATTTTAGACAAGATGTCAGAGGCAGGTTTTAAAGGAATTGCTTTTTGGGCTAATGGACAGCGACATTTAGCAAATAATAAGCGACCGATTCGCTCGCCAGAAGACCTTAAGGGTTTAAAAATGAGAACTATTGAAAGTGAGCTGTTAATTGATACATATAGCAGCATTGGAACAAACCCAACACCGATGGCCTTCCCTGAAGTTTACGGCGGATTACAGCAAGGAGTTATTGATGGGACTGACCAGTCTTATGGTGTTATTTGGAGTACAAAAACGTACGAGCAGCTTCCTTACTTTTCAGAGTCTGGACTTTATTATGCGTCAGCTACATTATTAATCAATCAAGAATTATTTGAGAGCTTACCAGAAGATCTTCAAGAAACAATTGTAAGTCTTGGGAAAGAATTTGCCAAGGTTCAACGGGAAATCTCAGAGGAGCTCGAGCAACAAAACCATGATCATTTAATTGAGAACGGTGTTGAAATTATTCCGTATGAGGAAGTAGACATCGAGGCATTTAGAGAGCTTGTTCAACCAGTTTATGAAAAGTATGCAGACGAATACGGACATTATATTGATAGAATTCAGGTAATTGAATAGGAAAAAGGGCGAAGGAACATGACGGTTCCCTCGCCTTTTTTATATGAAAATTTTCACCGTTTATAGGAGTGATTTAGGACAACCAGTTTCTTTTATCTCCATTCATGACGAGAAGAGGATAAACATACCTTCAATAATAAGAATGGGGGGATGGCAAATGGAAATATCGGTAAGACAGGGCGATACTTTTTGGTATTATAGTCAACTCTTACAAATTCCGTATCGCTTTATTGTAGATTCAAATCCTAACTTAAACCCAGAAAGGTTAAGAGTAGGAGTTAGGGTTTCTATACCTGGATATGTACTAACAATGTATCAAATTCAACCAGGTGATACGTTATGGGCCATTGCTCGGAGGTTCGCAATTCCGCTCGACTTACTATTATTGACGAACCAACAAATCGTTCCGCAGTTATTACAGGTGGGTCAAAACATTCTTCTTCCACAAAGAATAACGAGAAAAATTATACGTGGGCAAACCTTTTACTCGTCGGCTGTATTGCAACGGGATTTACGAGAACTAAGCGAAGCTTATCCGTTTATTAGACGTGAAGTAATTGGGTACAGTGTTATGGGGAAACCAATTGAAGAAATAAGAATTGGTCGAGGGTCAAAACGAGTTCATTTTAATGGCTCCTTCCACGCCCATGAATGGATTACAACTCCAGTGTTAATAGAATTTATTAACGAGTATTTACTTGCTTTAACAAATTCAACGCGAGTAAGAGGCTTAGATATGAGTCAATTTTACGAATCGGTAGAGCTTTCAATTGTCCCGATGGTGAATCCAGATGGTGTCGATTTAGTAATTAATGGGCTGCCGACTCAAGAGCCTTATCGACGGAATGTTTTAGCTATCAACCAAGGAAGCACAAATTTTTCTAGTTGGAAAGCGAATATCCGAGGTGTTGATTTAAACAATCAATATCCGGCAAAGTGGGAAGAAGAAGCAGCTAGAAAGCCTCAAGCTCCAGCTCCACGGGACTTTCCTGGTTATGAACCCCTTTCTGAGCCAGAAGCAATTGCTATGGCACAACTAGCTGGAGAGCGTCAATTTCAACGAGTATTAGCGTTTCATACTCAAGGCAAGGTGATATATTGGGGATTTGAAGGGTTAGAACCAGCAGAATCAGAGCGAATCGTACAAGAATTCACACGTGTTAGTGGATATCGCTCAGTTCAATATGTTGATAGCTTTGCGGGGTATAAGGACTGGTTTATTTTAGAATGGCAACGGCCTGGATATACGATTGAGCTGGGGCGAGGAACGAATCCATTGCCTTTGTCTCAGTATCCAACAATTTATCAAGAGGCGCTTGGAATTATGTTAGCAGGTATGTATTTGTAGTCAAGCAGTTGCTCGCTCAACTAGAGGTGATGTGACCCCCTAAAGTTAGAGTTTTATATTAGGCTGCTAATTGGCTGGTATGAATACGGTATTGAACCGGATTCATGCCTGCCAATTTTTGCTTTATGCGTTTGTTATTATAATAATTGATATAGTCTTCAATTCTCTTTTTTAATTTCTCAAATGAGCAGAGTGCCTCACCATAATACATTTCTTGTTTTAATAATCCGAAAAAGCTTTCCATAGGTGAATTGTCTAAGCAATTTCCTTTTCGTGACATACTCTGGAACACCTTATGTTTCTTTAGAGTTTTTACCCATTTTTTATGTTGATAATGCCAGCCTTGATCAGAATGAACAGTCGTTCTATACCTTGAATCTTTTACTATTTCTAAAGCTTCCTCAAGAGGTTTAAGAGCCAATTCTAAGGTTGGACGCATATTTATCTCATAAGAAAGAATTTCGCCATTAAACAAGTCCATAATTGGATTTAGGTACAGTTTTACACCATCTGAGCACTTGAATTCTGTGATATCTGTTGTTAATTTCTGATGACACACACTTGTGTGAAACCGACGATTGATAAGGTTCTTGGCAACAGTTCCAATTGTTCCTTTGTAAGAACTATATTTTCGTGACTTTCTACTAAATTTCTTGCATTTAAGCCCAAGTTTATTCATGATGCGTTGAACCTTCTTGTGATTCACTTTGAGCCCATCTTGTTTTAACTCCAAACAGATACGACGATACCCATAATTCCCATTATGTTCCTCAAACTTGGATTGGATGCATTCCTCGAGTTTCTGATTCGGATTCTCCTTCTTGATCTCTTTTATATGATAATGGTAGGAGGAATCAGGAATTCCGACTCTTTGTAGAACATCTTTTAGTTTGAACTTTTCTTTGAGTTCGAATGATAACGCTGCTTGTGCTTTTCGAGATAGCCCTCCGGATCCATCTGAAAAGCTCGCAACTTTTTTAAGTATTCTACCTCTAAACGTAGGAGCTCGTTCTCTCTTTCAAGCTTTTGTTCATACGTCATTTCTTTTTCTGTACGTTGTTTTTTTATATTTTTAGCTTTATCAGACATGGGTAGTCTTCCTTTCGTTCTATCCAGGGCTTCAGCACCATCTTCCAAAAAAACTTTCTTCCATGCACCTATCATCGAAGGGGTGGACAATCCAAAGTAAATAGCGGTATCCATCTCTGAAGATCCTGTTCTTTTCATAAAGCTTAATACATCGAGTTTGAATTGGACAGAAAAAGTTTCCCTCTTACTCTTTTTCATCAAACCTGTCGTCCCAAATTTATCGTAAACTTTCACCCATTTTTTTATGGCAGTGCTGTCATTCATACCGTGTTTTTTTGCCAACCTGTCAAACGATAAATGTCCTTTTTGATACTCATGTACCATCATTAATTTAAATTGGTCACTATATTTAGCCATAAAAAACACACCCCAAAGTCAGATTGTTAACTCTAACTTTTGGGGTGCAGTTCACTTTTTTAGTGGCCTTTAAGTAATGTGCGGAGTCGTTGCCATCTTTTTGAAAGCCTGCTATGAGTGAGATAGATTTATTAGAGTAGAGGAAGAAAATACGTTATGATATAAAAAAAGCTTCATAGTGAGAGATGTGGGGGACGTTCAATGTTAAAGGTTTTCTCTTTTTTAAAGCCGTATCGATTTCTTGTCTGGGTTGCTCTATTTTTAATGTTCATGGAGCTTATTGTCGAACTCGTTCAGCCTTTGCTTTTAGCGAAGATTATTGATGATGGGATTATGAATCAGGATTTGGATATGGTTTTAAAATGGGGAGGGATTATGCTTGCCATCTCTTTCCTTGCCTTTTTTTCAGGAATTATTAATTCTTATTATGCTGCTGATGTAAGTCAAAGTATGGGGTATGACATTAGAAATGCTTTATATCATAAAATACAAACCTTTACCTTTCGTAGCTTGGAACGCTTTGCGACTTCCTCTCTAATTACTCGGATGACGAATGATGTTGCCCAAATTCAAAATACCGTTTTTATGGGGCTACGAATTATGCTTCGAGCTCCTCTCGTTGTTATCGGTGGAATGATTATGATTATGACAGTTCATCTGAAAATCGGACTAATATTTATGATTATTATCCCTTGTCTTCTTGTGCTGTTATCGTGGGTATTAAAAAAGGGGAAAATGTTGTTTACGGACGTGCAAAAAAAGCTGGATCAGATCAATCATATCATGCGCGAAAATCTTGTCGGGATTAGACTTATTAAGGCATTTGTTAGACGTGAGCATGAAGGAAGACGATTTGTTAAAGGAAATAAAGACTTAATGCTACACACTATTACGGCTTTAAGGCTTATGGAAGTGACAATGCCATTGCTCTTACTCGTTATGAATGCGGGAATCATGGCCGTGCTATGGTTTGGACATATAACGATTGAAGCAGGTGGGGCAACAGTGGGAGAAGTGGTTGCTATCGTAAATTATGCAACAAGGATTACATCAGCATTTACTTTATTCTCAATGATAGTTGTTGTCTTTTCAAGGGCTCGGGCGTCTGCTGAACGTATAACCGATGTATTGGAAACGAAAAATGAACCAAGGACTCTAACTAAATCTGAGCATCAAGTAAATCAAGGAAGTATAAAATTCCAACACGTGTCCTTCCGGTATTCCTCAAGTGAACACGACATTTTAAATGATATTTCCTTTAACGTAAACCACGGTGAGACGGTTGCCATTATGGGGGCAACTGGGTCAGGGAAATCTACATTGTTTCAGTTAATTCCTAGGTTGTATGAGGTTAATCAAGGTGAGATATTCATTGACGGTCAACGAATTGAAGCGTATGAAGAGAAAGCATTACGAGAGAGCATAGGCTATGTTCCTCAAGAGACTTTTCTTTTCTCGGGAACAATAAAGGACAATCTATCGTGGGGAAATGAACAGGCTTCTTTAGAAGAGATGATCAATGCAACAAAGGATGCACAAATTCATGAGATGATCGAACGATTGCCAAATCAATATGATACGAAAATTGGTCAAAAGGGTGTTAATTTATCGGGAGGGCAGAAGCAAAGACTGTCAATCGCAAGAGCCCTGATTAGGAAACCGAAGATTCTTTTATTAGACGATAGTACAAGTGCTCTTGATGTGAAAACAGAGGCGAAATTTCTCGAATCATTACAGTCCTATTCGTGTACAACGTTAATTATTACTCAGAAACTGTCGACTGCTATGATGGCTGACCAAATTGTGTTAATGGATGAAGGGAAGATTATTGCAAAGGGAGATCATCAAACGCTATTAAAAGAATCTCAGCTTTATCTTACACTTTACCAATCCCAACATAGAAGGGGGGCAACTCTACATGCGTAATCAATTATTGCGTCCATTTCAGTATGAGAAAATCGAGTTGCCTAAGAACAACGAAACGACTAAGGGAAATAGTAAAACGAAGGATTGGGCAGGTACACTCAGGAGGTTATGGGGATATCTGGCGGCGTATCAGAGAAAACTTTTATTCGTTGTTTTATTAGTTATACTTAGTTCTGCATTAGGTTTATTAGGGCCATTTTTGATTGGTATCGCCATTGATCGCTACTTAGTGACGCTAGATGGACAAGGACTCATATACTGGCTCATTGGGTTGTTGGTTGTTTATATTCTTTACTCTGTTACACTATGGCTTCAAAATATGACAATGATTCAAATTGCTCAAAGGACGATTTATTCGCTCCGGACTCAATTATTTACACACCTACATAAGCTTTCCATTCCGTTTTTTGATAAGCGACAGCATGGTGAGTTAATGAGTAGGGCTACAAATGATATTGAAAACATCAGTTCAACGTTAAATACATCAGTGATTCAAATTATTTCGAGTGTCCTTACGTTTATCGGTATTTTAGCTGTAATGCTTTGGTTAAGCCCTTTACTAACCGCTTTAACACTTACAATTATTCCATTCATGGTATTTGGTATGAAGTGGATTACAAAACGGACGGGAACTTATTTTAAGGAACAGCAGCGACATGTGGGTGACATGAATGGCTATATCGAGGAGACGATATCAGGTCAAAAGATAGTAAAGACTTTTTCGCAGGAACAACGAGTCATTGATGAATTTTATAATAAAAATCAGCGATTGAGAAAAGCAAGTTTTTGGGCTCAAACATATTCTGGCTTCATTCCAAAGCTTATGAATGTGTTAAATAATCTAAGCTTCACAATAATAGCTGCTATTGGTGGAGTAATGGCACTTAATCAGATGATTTCAATCGGAGTCATTGTTATTTTCACGGAATATGCTCGTCAATTTACAAGACCATTAAATGATTTAGCGAATCAGTTTAATACACTTTTGTCCGCAGTAGCAGGGGCGGAACGTGTGTTTGAAATGCTAGATGAACCAATCGAACGAGATGTAGAGAATGCGATATCTCTCCCATCTATAAAAGGTGACGTAACCTTTAATAACGTATCATTTTCCTATGGAGAGGAAAAAACTTTATCTAATGTAAGCTTTGAAGCAAGGGCAGGTGAAACCATTGCTTTAGTGGGCCCAACTGGTGCTGGAAAAACAACTATTATTAATCTACTTTCACGCTTTTATGAATTTGATAGTGGGCAAATTCTACTGGATGGCTATGATATAACGAAGATGAAACGGGAAAACATACGTAAGCAGATGGCATTTGTGTTACAGGATACGTTTTTGTTTGAAGGGACAATTAGAGAAAACATTCGTTATGGAAAACTAAAAGCAAGCGATAAAGAGGTGGAAGAAGCAGCGAAACAAGCGAATGCCCATTCTTTTATTTGTAAAATGACAAATGGCTATGACACAGTTTTAAGTCAGGATGGGGGAGGAATTAGTCAAGGACAAAGGCAATTATTAGCCATTGCACGAGCAATATTAGCCGATCCGACCTTATTAATTTTAGATGAAGCCACGAGCAATATCGATACGATGACTGAGATAAAAATTCAAGAAGCGTTACAACGCTTACTGAAGGGACGAACGAGCTTTGTGATTGCTCATCGTTTGAATACGGTCCGTCAAGCCGATAAAATTCTCGTTTTACAGGAAGGAAAGGTAATTGAAATAGGGACGCATGAATCGCTAATAGAAGCAAAAGGGCATTATTTTGAAATGCAGGCAAGATAAAAAAGTGAAGGTGATCGCAAAAAAGTGCTAATTTAGTATTTTTTTGTTCATAGGAAGAAGGGCTTACTTCGTTCATGTCGAACAATTATAGATAACAAATATTGCTGGGAGAAACTAAGGATGAGTAGTGGTTTAGTAGTTGATGAAATACTTCTCTTAAATATACTAATTGTTTTAGCGCCAGTCCTGATTTATAGTGTTCTTTTTGAAGGGAAAGAAGTAGGACAATCATGGCAAATAAGAACCGCATTGCATTCGTTTGCGGCTGTTTTATGTATGGTTTACTCATTTAATTATTTTGATCTTTATTTAGATTTACGTTTTATTCCGTTAACTCTAGCGTTTCTATATGGAGGAGCAAAATCTGGATGGGTCGTTTTTACCATTATTATTATTGCTCGTACGTACATAGGTGGGGAAATGTTAATTGTTGGGTATATATCAACATCAATTGTTGCGATTTTATCTTATCTATTTTCAAAAAGATTTAACAATATAGTTGGAAAGTGGAACCGAGTAAAATATGCAACAACGATATCCGCTATACCTGGTCTTTTTCAATTGATTGCTATTTTCTATATTCTTGATCTTAAAGGATATCTCTCAATAAGTTGTGGTTTAACGATTTTTTATATTGGTGCCTATGCCTTTGCTATCGTTATTTCGATGATGATTGCGACTCTTCTCCATGAGGCCGTAAACGAAAAACAAAAAATTCGCGAAGAGATGATTCAGGTAACAAAATTAAAAACTGTGAGTCAGTTAGCGGCATCGATTGCTCATGAAGTTCGTAATCCGTTAACAGTGGTGAAAGGGTTTCTGCAATTAATGAAAGAGGAGGAAAAAGGAGGACGTTCTCAATATCTGAAATTAATTTTAAGTGAATTAGTTCGAGCTGAATTAATTATCACCAATTATTTGAATTTTTCAAAGCCGCATTTAAAAGAGCTCCAATTAGTTCAAGTGAAGGATTGTATAATGGATATCGTCTCTTTATTATCACCGTTAGCCTTAAAGGAAGGAATTGAATTGGAAGGGGAATACTGTGATACACCCGTTCAAATCGTGACAAACCGCGAACAGTTTCAACAAGCATTAATAAATTTTGTGAAAAATGCCATTGAAGCTACAGAAAAAGGCGGGAGGGTTCATATCCTTTTAAAAAAGAGTAATCAGGATGTGAAGCTATTTATTGTTGATAACGGAAATGGAATGACGAAAGAACAACTGGAGCAAATAGGGACACTCTTTTACACAACTAAAGATGCAGGAACTGGAATTGGAACAATGGTCTCAATCCAAATTATTGAAGCGATGAATGGAACGGTTCACTACCAAAGTGAAGTTGGAAAAGGGACTACGGTTAAAATAACAATACCGATTACAGAGTAAAAACAACAAGAGAGGGCAACGAGATGATGAGAATTCAGAAATACATAAGTGAAACGGGTTATTGCTCTAGAAGAGAAACCGAAAGATTACTATCAGCAGGTCGTATTACTATAAATGGGCAAAAGGCGGAACACGACAGTTTTGTAGAAGAAACGGACACAGTTTTAATTGATAATAAAGAGATAGTACGTAAGAATAAGGATATTTATTTGCTATTCAATAAGCCAGTCGGGATTACTTGTACAGCTCAACCTTTGGTTAAAGATAATATTATTTCATTTCTCAATTACCCTGAGCGAATATTTCCGGTTGGAAGGCTTGATAAACAATCTGAAGGGTTAATCCTGCTAACGAATGATGGCGATATAGTAAATAAGATGATGAGGGAAGAATATCATCATGAAAAGGAATACATTGTGACAGTTGACCGTCCAATCCCTGATGTGTTTTTACAAGAAATGGCTCAAGGAGTTCCGATCCTTAATAAGATGACGAAAAAGTGTCAAGTAAAAAGAGTAAATGAAGATACATTTCGGATTGTTTTAACTCAAGGTTTGAATCGTCAAATTCGTAGGATGACTAAATATTTCGATTATCGAGTGGTACGGTTACAGCGAGTTCGACTGATGAATTTAACCTTAAATGGACTAGCTTTAGGTGAATGGCGAGATGTAGCTAGCGAGGAGCTTGTTCTTTTGAAGAAGCTTCTAAATAATGGAGTTGCCCCATAAGTTCATTTTTATGAGGCAGCTTTTTTTTGTTCCTTAAAGGCGGAAAAAGAAAATCGAATATTCCCTACTATAATTCCTGACAATATAATCACCACGCCTAACCATTGGCTATATAATATCGTTTCAGCTAGGATTAGTGAGGACATCGTTACAGCGACGGGAAGTTCTACCGCTGATAAAATTGTGCCAAGACCAGATCCAATATGGGGCATTCCGATTGAAAATAAGAGAGGAGGTAGAGCTACACCGAAAAAACCTAGAAATACTCCGAATGGCAGTAGGCCGTTCATTAATTCCCCATTAACTAAATAAGTGGGAGGAAGGATAATTGAAACAATCAACAAACCACCAACTGAAAGCCATGCGCTCTTTTGGATAGCTGGAATATTTTTTCCGATAGAGCCGCTTGTATAAATGAAAATAGAGAAAGAAACGGAAGCTAATAATCCCAAAACAACACCAATCCAGGATAGATTCTCAATGTCGGTATTAACAATGCCTGCAGCCAAGAAAGAGCCAATCATCAGCACAAAGATTGAAAGCAGCTTTTTAAATGTTGGTTTCTTTCTTTCAATTACATATTCTAGTAAAGTCCCGATCCATACGAATTGAAATAAGAAAATAATGGCTAATGACGCATCAAGAGTTTGAAGGGATTGATAATAGAAAATCCCAGTTAAGCCCATCGGTATACCGCAAAGAACGATAGATACGATTGAGCGTAAAGTTAAGCGCGTTGTTTTTGAAAATAGAACCATGAGCCAAAGGAGAAGTGCACCGAACAAAAACTGACTCCCTGAAATAGCTGTAAGAGAAAACCCCTGAGCATAAGCTAGCTTTACAAAGGTCGAGAGAACGCCAAAGCAGCAGCCTCCTAAAAAAACAAGGAGTGCATAAACAGATGTCTTCATTTTCATATCTCCTTTTTCGAATACTAGAAAAGCCACACAGAAAGCCGCAAGGGCAACTGTGTGGCGAAAATAAGGCTTACCTTTAAAAGTCCACAGAACTTACAAGTTTTGGTGATATTAACTTAACTGATGTAAATTGTAGCTTGGGAGTAAAATGATGTCAAGGAATTGACGAAAGGAGGTTTAATAATTTATACTCAGAAAGCTAAATAAAGGCATTGTTTTTATAAAAGTGGGTATAAATAGTAGTGGGTTAAAAATAATTCAAATTTATAAAGAGGGGTGAAAGGAATGACTTGGATTAACCGAATTGTCGATACAGGAAACGATCTTCTTTGGACTTATGTTCTTATCGTATTGTTAATTATTCTTGGAATTTATTTCACATTTAGAACGGGTTTTGTTCAATTTCGTTTATTCCCGGAGATGTTTCGACTTATTGGAGAGAAAAAGGATGGCGATAAAGGAATATCTGCCTTTCAAGCGTTTACAATAAGTACTGCTTCTAGAGTAGGTACTGGAAATCTTGCCGGGGTTGCCATCGCTATTGCTTTAGGAGGGCCCGGAGCCGTCTTTTGGATGTGGGTTATTGCGCTCATAGGAATGGCCACTGCATTTGTCGAAAGTACGCTTGCTCAGGTTTATAAAGTTAGAGATGGGGAGCAATTTCGTGGAGGCCCTGCTTATTATATGGAGAAGGCTCTACGTGCCCGTTGGCTCGGTGTAGTATTTGCCATTCTTATCACATTATGTTTTGGGTTAATTTTTAATGCTGTTCAAGCAAATACAATAACGCTAGCTTTTGAAAATGCTTTTGGATTTAACCGTCTTGTACTAGGAGTGATTATTGCTGGTATTGCGGGGTTAATTATTTTCGGTGGGGTTAAGAGAATTGCAACGGTTACACAATATGTCGTACCGATTATGGCTATTCTTTATCTCCTAATTGCTTTGTATGTTGTTTTGACTAATATTACGCAGGTCCCGGCTCTTATTCAATTAATTATATCAAGTGCCTTTGGATTTAATGAGGTTGTTGGAGGAGGAATTGGAGCTGCGATCATGCAAGGTGTCCGTCGAGGCCTATTCTCAAACGAAGCCGGGATGGGAAGTGTTCCAAATGCTGCAGCAACTGCAAATGTCAGCCATCCAGCCAAACAGGGGTTAGTACAATCATTAGGTGTATTTGTTGATACAATAATTATTTGTTCGGCAACTGCCTTTATGATCCTATTAACAGATGTATACCAACTCAGTGATGTAAATGGTATTGAATTAACACAATCGGCATTAAGTCAGCATATTGGGGCATGGGCTCCGAGCTTTGTTGCTATTGCCATTTTATTGTTTGCGTTTAGTTCAATTATCGGAAATTACTACTATGGTGAAACAAATATTGAATTTATTCGGGAAAGCTCAAGTTGGCTTATCGTATATCGCGTTGCCGTATTATTAATGGTTTTATTAGGTTCTGTAGCAGAAATAATGCTCGTTTGGAATATGGCGGACTTATTTATGGGGTTAATGGCTGTTTTAAATCTCATCGTTATTTTCTTGCTCGGAAAAATTGCTTTTTCAGTACTTCATGATTATCTTGATCAGAAAAAAGCAGGAAAAGATCCAGTCTTTACTTCAAAGGCAATTCCAGGTCTTTCAAATACAGAAGTATGGGAAGAAGCTTCGAACAGGAAGGAACAATAGAAATAATCGTACACATAATTTAAAAGCTTGTGAATTCAACTCCTCATAAGAGGTTACTGAAAAAGGTTTCGAGGGCATTGAAAAAACCATTGAAAGTTACGCTAGTTGCAGCGATGGCTTCAATACCCTCAAAAACCAGCCTTTTTTAGTAATCTCAAAAAATGGGGGGTTTTTTCTTTATGTCCAACCATATTTTCTAAACTTGTCTCATAGAAATAAAAGAGAGGTTTGGAGAGGGAGAGAGGACATGAATCGATTTTTTCGCGGAGCCTTACTATTAATAGTTGCAGCATTTGTTGGAGAATGCTTAGAATTTTTAATCAATATGGTGCTTGCTAGAGAGCTAGGAGAAGAGGGGCTTGGGTTGTATATGTCAATTCTCCCCACTATTATTTTTGTTGTTGTTATTGCAAGTATCGAGCTTCCGATATCAATATCTAAATTTGTAGCTGAAAAGGATGAGATTTATCACAGAAGTATGCTGGTACATGCACTTCGCTTTGCGACACTTTGTGCCATCGTATTTATTATGATTGCTTTATTAGTATTTCCACTTATTCCGGTTTTCGATAATTACCATCCATGGGTTCACTGGCTCCTAGTCGTTTTAATCCCAACGATAGCCTATTCCTCTGTTGCTAGAGGCTATTTCATGGGAGCTCAAAATATGCGAAAGATTGCAATTGCTAACTTTTTGAGAAGAGCTGTACAACTCGTCTTTCTTGTTGGAGTGTTCATGCTTTTCTCATTTGAGTTGAACATTGCCATTTTTATCTCTCTATGTACGTTAGTGGCGACAGAAATGGTTGTACTTGCTTATTTAATGATTACGTTTATCGTTCAAATGAGAGTATTAAAACAGCAGCCACGTGCAACGTTAGACGGTAAAAAAGTACGGAAATCACTATTAGAAGTCTCGCTCCCTTCAACAGGGTTAAGAATTTTTCATGCGGCCTCTTTTGCAATTAAACCATTTCTCATTAAAGAGGCATTAATGCGGGCTGGAGTTCTTGAAACGGCAGCGATGGTACAGTATGGAAAGCTTGCTGGTGTTGCCTTTACAATCGGTTTTTTCCCAGCATTTATTGCTCATTCTCTGCTGATCGTTTTGATTCCAACAGTTTCAGAGGCATATTCGAAACGAGAAATTGAAAAGCTCACTAAGCTACTTAGACAAGTGATGCTAATAACAGCTGCATATGGTATACCAGTAATGGTTGTATTTTACTTATTTGCTGAACCTTTAACGAGCCTGTTTTTTGAGGATTCTCCGGCAGCAGGCTATTTAAAAATTCTAGTTCCTTATTTCTTGTTTCATTACTTTGTCATTCCAATGCAGGCGTATCTTATTGGTCTTGGTCTTGTAAAAGATGCATTTTTACATTCATTATGGGCCACAACGCTTTCATTTATCTTAATGTTCTTTCTTGGTTCCATGCCAAGTATGCAAATGGATGGAATTATCCTCGGAATGAATATGGGGGCCGTTTTATTAACCTTAATGCATTATTTTACGATTTGTGAAAAAATCGGGCTGAATATCTTTTTACAAAGGAAATAAAAAAAATCAACGATTGGGTATTCTAAGAAATAAGCTTCTTAGAATACCCTTTTTGATGTCCATTGTGATTCGATAAAGGTCGAGTCCGTTCACATGTTTAAACAGTTGACAACTTATATATAAGATTGTTTGAACACTAACATGGAAAAGGTTCCAGCCTTACTACGATGAATTGTACTTTTCGTTTTGTTGATTTTGCAAGACGTGTTCGAACATAATATATAATATAGAAAAGTTGATAGAGGAGAGGTTTAAATGTCTATACATGATTTCACGGTAAAAACACCAAAAGGGGAAGAAGTCTCATTATCGGTATACAAAGGACAAGTGCTCCTTATTGTTAACACAGCTACAAAATGTGGACTAGCTCCTCAATTTGAAGGGTTGGAGCGGCTATACCAATCTTATAAAGTGGAAGGCTTTTCAATATTAGGGTTTCCGTGTAATCAATTTATGAAACAGGAACCCGTTGGCAATAATGAGATGCAAGAAACGTGTAAGATTAACTTTGGAGTCACTTTCCCTCTTTTTTCTAAGATTAAGGTGAACGGTTCTGATGCTCATCCCCTGTATCAATATTTAAAACAAGAACAAAAGGGCTTGTTAAGTAATGAAATCAAGTGGAATTTCACAAAATTTTTAGTTGATCGGCAAGGGAATGTAGTGAAACGGTTTGGACCGAATATCTCTCCTGAAAAAATTGAAGATGATATCGTTGCCCTACTAAGATAAAGATAACGACATAAAGAGTTAATGCTCCTGTTCAAACATCGAATTGATATGAGAAAACGCCTTATTATCCAAAAGACAGCTTAAGAGCCTGTCTTTTTTGTTTTGATAACATTGTCGCATGCTATACAATAGAGGAAGTACATAATACAAAAAGGGCGGAAGTAGCAATGAGTATATTAATAGTTGAAAAGTTAACAAAGACGTATGGTGATAAAACATTATTTAATCAATTGTCATTTACGATTGAACCTAAACAAAGGATTGGGGTTATCGGAATAAATGGTACGGGTAAATCAACTTTATTAAAGGTATTAGCAGGGATTGAAGGAGCAGATAACGGGAAATTAATACATGCTAATGATTTTCACGTAGAGTATTTACCGCAGCAGCCGCAATTAGACGAGCAGCTCACTGTTCTTGAACAAATATATTATGGCGATTCACAAATTATGCGCACGATGAGAGCGTATGAGCAAGCAATGATTACTTTAGAACAGCAACCTAATAATGAAGAGCTACAAAAACAGTTTCTACGCTATCAGCAGGAGATGGATCAGGTAGAGGCGTGGGAAGCGAATACGTTGGCGAAAACCGTGTTGACGAAATTAGGAATTACAAATTTCACAGCAAAGATTGACACCTTATCGGGTGGACAAAAGAAGCGAGTTGCTATTGCTAAAGCATTAATTCAACCAGCAGATTTACTTTTATTAGATGAACCAACAAACCACCTTGATAACGAAACGATAGAATGGCTAGAGGGGTTTCTTGCACAATATACAGGCTCGTTAATGGTAATCACTCATGATCGCTATTTTTTAAATCGTATTACGAACCAAATGTTTGAGCTTGACCGTGGCAATCTGTATCAATACGAAGGGAATTACCAAACCTATCTTGAAAAAAAGGCGGAACGAGAGGAACAAGAATCACTGCAAGAGAGCAAACGTCAAAATTTATTAAGACGAGAATTAGCTTGGCTTCAGAGGGGAGCAAAGGCAAGGACAACTAAGCAAAAAGCACGAATCCAACGGGTTGAAGCTCTTAAGGAAGACAAGACTGAGACAATTGTACGCGATTTTGACTTCGCTATCGGATCGAAACGATTAGGGAATGATGTGATTGAGTTACAAGGTGTAACAAAACGGTATAATGAAAAAACATTAATTAATCAATTGGATTATTTAATTGTACCTGGGGAAAGACTCGGAATCATTGGTCCAAATGGAAGTGGCAAAACAACGCTATTAAATATTTTAGCGGGTCGAGTTCCTGTATCGGAAGGGTATGTGAAAATTGGGGAAACCGTAAAGATTGGTTACTATACGCAAGAGGATGAAGAGATTAATGGTGACTTACGTGTAGTGGAATATATAAAAGAAGTGGCTGAAGTTGTACATACTATTGATCATCAAGTAATAACAGCTGAGCAGATGCTTGAACGCTTTTTGTTCCCACGCTCCATGCAGTGGACTTATATTCGCCGACTCTCTGGTGGAGAACGTCGCCGGCTGTATTTATTGCGTGTTTTAATGACAGAACCAAATGTTTTGTTTTTGGATGAGCCAACCAATGACTTAGATACGCAAACATTAACGGTGTTAGAGGATTATTTAGAGCAATTTCCAGGTGTTGTTGTAACGGTTTCCCATGATCGATACTTTTTAGATCGTGTCGTCGATCATTTGCTCACGTTTGAAGGAAATGGTGTAGTTGAGCGTTTTCAAGGTCATTATAGTGACTATTTGGAGAAAAAGAGGCAGGAAGCGGCGATGCGTTCAGCTACTGAAAAAGTAGAAAAGGAACAGGTCAAAAAAGGACCAAGAAAAAAACTATCGTATCGTGATCAAAAGGAATGGGAAGGGATTGAAGACCATATTACGGAGCTTGAAGAGAAGCTCGTAAAAATTGAAGAGGATATTAGTAGTGCGGGAAGTGACTTTGGTAAGATACAGGATTTAATGAAGGAGCAGCAGAAGCTGAACGATGAACTAGAAAAAACGATGGAACGTTGGGAGGAGCTGTCGCTTTTAGTTGAGGAAATGGAGAGTTAATTGTTATAGACAAATCGATATGAGAAGACATAACAAAAAAAGATTAAGCCGTGTCTTAGCTTAATCTTTTTTTGTTATGTAGAGATCTGTTATAAAAAGGATAAAGAAAATTTCATAAAGATGATAGAAATTGATTGATTGTGATTGAAACTGATTGTATACTAAATTTTAAGAAAGATAAGAGGTGTTTTACTTGCTTACTTTTGAGCGTCAAGAGCGTATTCTTTCGCTATTAAAGGAAAAGTCAATAATAAAAATTCAAGAGATTGTAGAAGCTACCGGTGCTTCAGAATCAACAATTCGTCGCGATTTAACAGATCTAGAGACTGCAAGGAAGTTAAAGCGTATTCATGGCGGTGCGACATTACTGAAGAAAAAGCTAGAAGAACCAACCGTAGCAGAAAAAACAGTCAAAAACAATCAAGAAAAATTAAAAATTGCTGAAAAAGCTGCACAAATGGTCGATGATGGAGATTGTTTATTTCTTGATGCAGGTACGACGACAATTGAAATAATTCCTTACCTTAAGGGGAAAAATATTGTTGTTGTAACGAATGGTTTGATGAATATTTCAAAATTACTAGATGCTGAAATTGAAACACATGTAATTGGAGGCTACGTCAAGTCTGGTACGAGAGCTTTTGTCGGTAGAGGTGCTTTGCAAACGTTGGAGACGTTCCGCTTTGATAAAGCATTTATCGGGACAAATGGCGTTAGTATTGAGGACGGATTTACGACGCCTGATTCTCAGGAAGCATTTATTAAGGAAATGGCAATGAAATACGCAAGGGAGAGCTATATCTTAGCGGATCATACTAAATTTGGTGAAACCTCTTTCTCGAAGTTTGCCAAATTGTTAGAAGCTACGATAATCACGAGTGAGAAGGTTGAACAAGACTATTTAAATAAGCTAAGAGCTAAAACAACAATTGAGGTGGTTCAAGTATGATTTATACCGTGACCTTAAATCCTGCTGTAGATTACTTTATCCATGTTGATAAATTACAGCTTGGTCATGTAAATCGCTCAACATACGAAAATAAAGCTCCTGGTGGTAAAGGAATTAATGTTTCAAGGGTATTAAAACGTTTGGGACATCAAAGCCAAGCATTAGGTTTTATCGGTGGATTTACAGGTGAATATGTAAAAAATACGATTGAAGCAGAGGGTATTTTAACACGCTTTATTCAGGTGAAAGGTGATACGAGAATTAACGTCAAGATGAAAAGTGAAGATGAGACCGAGATAAATGGTAGCTCTCCATCTATTCAAGAACAAGATATTCAAACATTAACTGCCCAAATTAACCAACTTTCAGCTGATGACATTCTTGTTTTAGCCGGTAGTGTACCTAATAGTCTTAAAGAAGATATTTACAATGAATGGATTGTCGATGTTAAGGCTAGAGGGGCAGAGGTATTCATTGATACGAGTGGGCTACCACTAAAAAAAGCCATCGATGTTAAACCAACGTTTATTAAACCGAATCAGCATGAATTGGAAGAGCTTTTTCAAGTAAGTTTTGAAAAACCTGAGGATGCTATCCCCCATGTTCAACAGCTTGTTGATTTAGGTATTGAATATGTTCTCGTCTCTTTTGCGGGTGCTGGGGCTATTTTAGGGACAAAGGAAGCATTATTATTTGCGAATACGCCCAAAGGGGTCGTTCGTAATTCAGTTGGAGCTGGAGATTCCACAGTTGCTGGTTTCATAACGGCAAAGCTTGAAGGTCTTTCTTTAGAAGAATCCTTTAAATTTGCTGTAGCGACAGGTAGTGCTACTGCTTTCTCATCTGAGTTTTGTCGGAGGGAAGAAGTGTTAGCTTTAACAAAAGAAATAGAAATAACAACTTTAAGAAAGGGTGATTAAGATGAGAATATCAGAATTGCTTAAACGCGATACGATGCTTTTAGACTTAAAGGCAACGGAAAAAGAAGCAGTCATTGATGAGCTTGTCGATAAATTAGACAAAGCTGGTAGGTTAAATGACCGTAATGCTTATAAGGAAGCTATTTTAAAAAGAGAAGAACAAAGCACAACAGGAATAGGAGAGGGCATTGCGATTCCTCATGCAAAAACAGCAGCTGTTAAAACACCAGCGATTGCATTTGGACGCTCACAAAAAGGGGTTGAATATCAGGCGTTAGACAATCAACCGAGTTTCCTATTCTTTATGATCGCTGCATCAGAGGGAGCCAATAATGAGCATTTAGAAACATTGTCTCGTTTATCTACGTTCCTTATGGATGAAAACTTCAGAAGGAAATTAATGGAAGTGCGTACAGAGGATGACATTTTATCTGCAATTGATCAAAAAGAGCTTGAAGAAGGAGAAGAGCCACAACCTGATCTATCAGCACCGAATGATGGGCTACGCTTACTTGCTGTTACTGGCTGTCCAACGGGAATTGCTCATACGTATATGGCTGCTGATGCTCTTAAAGAACATGCGAAAAAGCTAGGTGTAGGAATTAAAGTTGAGACAAATGGTTCTGGTGGAATAAAGAATCGTTTAACAGCTGATGAAATTGAAAAGGCCGATGCAATCATTGTTGCAGCCGATACGAAAATTGAAATGGACCGCTTCTCAGGGAAGCCTGTTATTCAAGTAGGGGTCACAGATGGCATTCGTCGCCCACAGGAACTTATTAATCAAGCTCTTGAAGGCAAGGCTCCTATCTATAAAGGAGATGGGCAAGGCAAAAGAGAGGAAGGCTCGACAGGGAATCGTAAAGGCTTTTATAAGCATCTAATGAACGGTGTATCAAACATGCTTCCATTCGTTGTTGGGGGCGGGATTTTAATTGCGATTTCATTTATTTTTGGTATTGAGGCATTTGACCCAAATAGCCCAGATTATCATCCGTTTGCTGAAGCGTTAATGACCATTGGTGGTGGAAATGCTTTCGGATTAATGATTCCAGTTTTAGCTGGTTTTATCGCGATGAGTATTGCTGACCGTCCAGGCTTTGCTGCTGGTATGATTGGTGGTTTTATGGCAGCTACGGGTGGAGCAGGTTTCTTAGGTGGGTTAATCGCAGGTTTCTTAGCTGGTTACTTAGCTCTACTTGTAAAACAGGTTCTAGCAGGCTTACCACAGACACTTGAAGGAATTAAAACCATTCTTTTCTATCCGGTTCTCAATATATTCTTAACTGGTATAATTATGTACTATTTAATCGGTCCGCTTTCTGCTTTAAATACAGGAATGCAAAACTGGCTAAGTGGCATGGGAACGGCAAATATGATCCTTCTTGGTTTAATATTAGGTGGGATGATGGCTGTAGATATGGGTGGTCCAATTAATAAGGCTGCCTTTACATTCGGTATTGCGATGATCGATGCTGGAAATCTTGGTCCGCATGCAGCTGTCATGGCTGGAGGAATGGTTCCACCACTAGGAATTGCACTTGCAACAACGTTCTTTAGTCGTAAGTTCACAAAGCAAGAACGTGAAGCTGGAAAAACAAACTACGTGTTAGGGCTTTCCTTTATTACAGAAGGGGCAATCCCATTTGCGGCGGCAGATCCTGGCCGTGTTATTCCATCAATTATCGTCGGTTCGGCAGTTGCAGGAGCTTTAACGGCCATGTTCGGTATCGGATTACCTGCACCTCATGGTGGTATATTCGCTGCATTTTTTGTTGAAGGAAGTTTCTTAATGTATTTACTGGCGATTCTAATTGGTGCTGTTATTACAGCTGTTATGCTTGGAGTTTGGAAGAAAAAGACGGTTTAGGAAGCCACTGAAAAACCGCTTGAAGTCACTCTAGGAAGCAGCAATGGCTCCACGCGTTGCTTAGATGGCACAAAAAGGGAATTTGTTTCAAGGAGTGACTAAATAAGGGGGAAACCTTTTTAGTCACTCTTTTTTCATTAAATGACTTCTTTAAGGTTTGTATGTAGATCTTATGACGGTTCAGAAAAGTGAAACATCTCCAATCGAAAGCGATATTGGGGATAATCAAACAGCAAAAGAACTAGGATAAACTGATGTTACTACTACTATTACAAGGACATCAGGAACGAAGAATCTTTACCTTGTATTTAAAGATGGAGATATTCGAGTTGATAGCGTAAAAATGAATTAAAGATAGTAAAATAGAAATCGATTATTTAAAACAAAGTTTGATTAAAAACATCTCCTAAAGAACTGTTTAGGAGATGTTTTTGAATTGGATATTTATGTTAATATCGTTATAGAGATTGTGACTAATATGGAAACGCATTACTAATAAATAAATGGAGATGGTTCAATGTTGCCCTTATTTTTAACTTCTAATGGATTGTACGAGGACGATGTTTTTATAGAGTTATTGAAGGTTATAAAAGACCATAAAATTCAAAAAAAGATATGTTTTATAACAACAGCCATTAGAAAAAGTGATAGAGCTTTCCATCAAGACAAAACTAAAAATTTATTTAATAAAGCTGGTTTCAAAATAGTGGATTTTATAGACATAGAGGTAGATGATCCAAGTAAACTTAGAGAATATCCTATTGTATGTATTTTTGGTGGAGACCCATTTTTTCTTTTAGGACAATTAAGAGGTAATGGTGCTATTGAAATTATTAGAGAGTTACGAGAAAAAGGGCATTTTATTGTTGGTCACAGTTCTGGAGCAGCTGTTTTAGGCAAGTCTATAAGCCATGCACAACTGTTACATCCTGAATGGAATACAATAAACCTTGTTGATTTAGAAGGAATAGGATTAATTGATGGCGTTATACTACCACATAGCAATAGATACACGAAGAGTGAAGGATTAATTAAAGAGTATTTAGAAAAGAATCAATACAATATCATTAGAATTAATGACTATAAATACGAAATTGTTTAGTTGAGATAGATGGCAGTATTAGTATAAAAGAATATAAAGGGAGGGGTTTTTGAGATGTCTTTAATCAACCATTATTCTAACCAACTAGAGGGCATTAGCAAAACTTCTTTTAGCCCGTATAAATTCATTTAATTTTTCTCCATTCGTAATGAATGTGTTAGACTAAGGATGAAAAACCACTAGAGGTGTCATTTTGACTGAGAGAGGATGGTCCTCAACTCTTAGAACCTGATCTAGTTCATACTAGCGGAGGGAAGTGGTGATTGTCTAAGACTTTCGCCTATTTGAAGTGGCTCCTTCTTGTGGAAACAAAAGGAGAGATTTACATGAAACGTGAACGGTTAATTACAATGATTGAAGTAGCTGTTATGGCAGGTCTTGCACTTGTCTTAAGCTATGTAGAGTTCGGTGCTTTATGGGCGATGGGAGGCTCGATTTCCCTTGTTATGGTTCCTATTTTCGTTATTGCATTTCGTAGAGGCTGGAAGGTAGGTCTTGTAACGGGTTTACTAGTTGGTTTGTTGAAATTAATAACGGGAGGGTATGTTGTCCACCCAGTTCAGTTAATATTAGATTATCCGCTCCCTTACATGCTATTAGGCTTTGCGGGTTTGTTTGCTTCTGCAAAAGGTCTTGCACCTAAAATAGGTTCGTTAATAACCGGTTTACTAGTCGCAACAGTGCTTCGCTTTTTTAGTCATTATGCATCAGGTGTTATTTGGTTTGGTGAATACGCACCTGATGGTATGAATCCAAAGGTTTATTCTGTTTTTTATAATCTATCCTATTTAATTCCAGAAATGCTGATAACATTAGGAGTTTTAATACTATTGGCTAGATCATACCCGCAGTTTTTTATTGGATCAAAGAAAAATCCTCAATCGTCTTCAGCAGCTTAATTGGAAAGAGATGTTATGAACTTTCATGACATCTCTTTTTCATGATTTTAAAACATGTTATGCTCATTGTAGAATCGTTAACATCCGAGTTAATTCACCAAGTGGGAATGAATGAAAGTATTTCTAGGAGGGATGTAGCGTGCAAAGCGAAGAAACAAGACAGTTAATTGAGAATGTAATGGAAGAGTTATCTCAAAGACAGGGTTTTCTTGAGATAGAGGATGATCAAAAACGACGTTATGTTTGTGCCTCGGCAAAGGAAATCTTGAAAACAACTGATAAGGTCATAAAAAGTTACATAAGGGTATCAACTGAAAATAATGGCTTAATGAGAATCCCTGCTTATCGGGTTCAACATAATAATATTAGTGGCTTTTATAAAGGGGGCATTCGCTTTAGTGAGTTTGTCAACGAAGAAGAGGTAGAAAACTTGGCCATATTAATGACATTAAAAAATGCCTTACATCGACTACCTTTTGGAGGAGCAAAAGGGGGCGTTCATGTTGACCCGAGAAAATTTTCTGAAAAGGAACTAAATTTAATTAGTAAAAAATATGTACAACGTTTTGCAAGAGATATCGGCCCGAATCATGATATCCCAGCGCCGGACCTCGGTACAAATGAAAAAATCGTTGATTGGATGGTAGGTGAATATAAAACGATACATCCAGGACAAGCTTATTTAGGTTCATTTACTGGGAAGAGTGTTGATAACGGCGGGGCAAAGGGGAGAAGAGAAGCAACGGGTAAGGGAACCTTTCTAAGTTATGCTTGGTTGTTAAATGAGTGGCTAGGTGAACATGCCAAAGGTCAGGAAGTAAATCGGGAGTCCCAGTGGGAAACGGTACAAGATTTACGTGAACAGGAAAAACAGGGGAACGCAATCCGAGTTGCGGTTCAAGGCTTTGGTAACGTAGGGAGTGTAGCGGCATTAGAAGCATATAAATATAGCCCGATTAAGCATAAAGTTGTTGCTGTTTCTGATCGGTTCACAACACTTTATAACCACGACGGTTTAAATATTGAGAAACTTATTGAATTTACAAGAAAAGGTCGTGACTTACCTGCGAATCGTGATGAATTAGTAGCTGCAGGAATTGATGCAGAAGTGAAGCCTGTTAAAGCTGTGTTAACAATTGAGACTGATGTCTTAATTTTAGCGGCTGTTGAAAATCAAATTCTTGAAGAAAATATGAAGGAAGTACAGGCTAGAATATTAGTAGAAGGCGCAAATGCCCCAATTTCACTGGAAGCGGACCAGTATTTTGAGAAGGTGGGGAAAATTGTTGTTCCAGATATTCTTGCGAATGCTGGTGGTGTGATTGTTTCTTATTTAGAGTGGAAGCAAAGTCGAGTAACAGAATTGTATACTGAGGATGAAATTCTGACAGACATGTCGAAGCAGATGATCCAAACATTAAAAGCGGTCTATGATACGTATTTCTCGTCCGTCGAAAAAACAATGCGCTTTACGTGCTTCGCCCTTTCATTGGAGAGACTAACGAGCCTCCTATACAGACACGGCAAACTTTATTAGAGAGTTCATGCTCCCCGATCTTGGGAGCATGAACTCGAAGCTCCCCGATCTTGGGAGCATGAACTCGAAGCTCCCCGGTCTAGGGAGCATGAACACAAAGCTCCCCGGTCTAGGGAGCATGAAAGACACTCCCTGTACCTGGGAGCCAAATGTTTTTAAGAGAGAATGGACAGAAAGGGTCCCCTTTTGTTCATTCTCTTTCTCTTACTTACCAAAAATAGTATAATGAAACAAGAATTTGAGGAAGAAGGGAATAGTATGAATCCGGTTATTAAAAAGCTTCAATTAAAGGAACCTTCTAAACCGATTTTAATTGTTCAAGCTCCGAAAGAATATGAAGAAGTGATTTCGGCATTTGAGGCTGAGGTTCATCAATCGATTCAAATAGATAGCTATCCATTTATCCAAGTGTTTGGAATATCAATTGAGTCGTTACAAGAGGATGCAAAGAATGTGATAGATGTACTTGAAAATGATGGTTTGCTTTGGCTTTGTTACCCAAAGAAGTCATCAAAGGTGTATAAAGGCTCTGATTGTAGCCGTGATACGGTTGCCCCCTTATTAGCAGACTTTGGGTATGAGCCGGTTAGGCAGGTTGCCATTGATGAAGACTGGTCAGCTCTTCGCTTTCGTAAAGTAGAGCATATTAAGAAAATGACGAGGAAATTTGCTGCAACTGATGCAGGTAAAGCAAGAACTAAACATCAATCTGAATAATCAATTAAAGGAGAATCTTTTTTATGATTGTGGCCATGTACCAAATGAATATCGTTCCCGGAGACCCCGAAGCTAATAAAGAAAAGGTCGAAAAATGGGTCGAAACGATTTGCCATTCAAATGAAAAGCCGGACATTCTAGTTCTACCAGAAATGTGGACAACTGCGTATACATTAAGTGAACTTAATGTCTTGCTCAAAGCTGAGGGGGACGAGATAGAGGATTTTTTAAGTCAATTAGCAAAAACCTACGAAGTGAATATGGTTGCGGGTTCGATTGCTAAGCGGGAAAAATCAACGATCTTTAACCGAGCACTTGTGTATAATCGGAAAGGGGAGCTTGTCTATAAGTATGATAAAATTCACCTGGTACCCATGCTTGATGAGCACCTTTTCTTAACAGGAGGTCAAGAGAAAGTAACTACTTTTGAGTTGGATGGTCATAAAATGGGAGCTGTTATTTGTTATGATTTGCGCTTTCCTGAATTAGCTCGTCAGTTAGCACTTGAAGGGGCTGAGGTGCTTTTTATCTTAGCAGAATGGCCCGAGGCGCGTGCGACCCACTGGGAAATTCTGCAGCAAGCACGTGCGATAGAGAACCAATTTTATACGGTTTCCTGTAATCGCGTTGGTACTTACGACGGAGTAGAGTTTGCGGGACGCTCGATGATGACAAACCCTTGGGGAGAAGTGCTAGCTAAAGGCTCACAATCTGCTGAAGAGAGTGTTGTAGCATCCTTGGATTTGAGTCAAGTTGAAAAAATTCGTGAGGATGTTCCTGTTTTTAAGAGTAGAGTTCCACATTTATATAAGTAAACAAAGGATGCGAAATTTCGCATCCTTTGTTTTATCCCGATATTTTTTGTAACCTATCAATAAACCGTAATGATTTACCAGTGCCTATTGCGACGGATTCTAGTGGACTTGGAGCGAGATGGACGGGAACAGAAAGCTCTTCTGTTAACCAATCCTGAATCCCGTTTAATAATGCGCCACCTCCAGTTAAAATAACCCCACGGTCAACGATATCTCCACTTAGCTCTGGGGGGCAACTTTCTAAGGTTAAACGTATCGCTTCAAGAATTTGTAAAAACACTTCCTTCAAAGCCAATTGGAGCTCCGAAGAGGTTAATGAAATATTTTTTGGCAAGCCATTAACTAAATCACGGCCTCGTATTTCTGTTGTTAGTTCTTCGTGACGAGTAGGAGCATGTCCAATTTCAAACTTAAGTTGCTCAGCTGTTCGTTCTCCAATTAAAACATTATAACTCTTTCTTACATGCTGGATAATCATCTCGTCAATCTTATCTCCACCTATGCGAAGCGAGTTCGAAGTGACTACACCTCCAAATGAGATAATCGCAACTTCTGTTGTTCCTCCACCAATATCAACAATGACGTTAGCTGTCGGTTCCTCAACAGGTAAATTAGCGCCGATAGCAGCAGCGACAGGTTCTTCAATAAGATGAACTTGTTTCGCTCCGCACATTCTCACAGCATCCAATATTGCCCGTCTTTCCACAGAGGTAGAACCAGATGGTGCACAAACAATGACATTTGGTTTTCGAAGAGATAGTCCGAGTTTTTTGCTCGCCTTTTTCATAACTTCTTTAATCATTCTAGCTGTAATATCAAAGTCCGCAATGACACCATCACGAAGTGGGCGAATCGCAACAATATTTGTTGGTGTTTTCCCGATCATTCTTTTTGCGTCAATTCCTACTGCTAATACATTATTTGTTTCTGTATTTATCGCTACAACGGATGGCTCGTTTAATATGATTCCTTTTTCCTTACTGTAAACAATTAAATTTGCAGTTCCTAAATCAATACCGATATCAATGGTACTCCACATACTTTCAACAACCTTTCTTCCTGTCTAGTTGTAAAGTGTATCAAGTTGTTAAGAAGAAGAATAGTGACATTCCTCTTATCTTGTTTGTAAGAATGTAGAGGAATATGGGAGAATTTCAAACTGATAAGCAGGTAAATCGGTGTCTGTAAATCACTTAGAAAAGAATTAGGTACATCAAGATATGTCAAAAGAAAGAGAGGCTGTCCCAAAAGGTCAATGACCCCTTATGAGACACCTCTCTATAAATAGTAGATTTACTTATTCTCGTTATACATATTAGCTAGAATATGTGTTTTATAGCGTTCGATCTTTCTACCTTCTAGGTAACGAATCCCTTTTTCCTTCAATTTTTCCACATACCAACCTTTACTTCCGATATGCATATTTCATCCTCCTTTTCAAAAATAGTGCCCGAATAAAAGGAAAACGAGCAAGCGTAAGCGGCTCACTCGTTTTGTATTGTCGGAATCAGTGCTGATTGTAACATGAAAAAACTTGGCTATGAAAGGGGAACGTATATTTTTTTTTTATTTTTTTTGAATCGAAACAACATTCGTTTCACGAGCCGCAACTGAACCTTTTTTTGAAAGGTGAAGCAATTCATTATCTGCTAAATTAGTAAAAATAACAGGCGTGATTGTAGCTTTCGCATTCTCTTTTATAAAGTCTAAGTCAAAGCGAAGGAGTTCTTGCCCTTGTTCTACTTTATCACCTTGTTCAACAAAAGATTCAAAGCCTTCCCCCTTTAAGTGGACAGTATCTATGCCAACATGGATAAGAATTTCTTTTCCGTTGTCTGTTTCAATACCAAGAGCATGCTTTGTCGGGAATAAATTAACGATCGTTCCAGCGACAGGCGAAAGGACGATTCCATTTGTCGGTTCGATGGCAAAACCATCGCCCATCATTTTCGTTGAGAATACTTGATCTGGGACTTGGGATAATGGTAATAGTTCGCCTTCCAATGGGATAGCAAAATCTATTTCCCCATCAGCTGCAGGTTTATTTGTTCGCTCCTGTTCAATAGGAGCAGGAGTACGTCCTTTAATAATATCCTGAATTTGGCCTTTAATCTGGTCTGAGCGCGGACCGAAGATCGCTTGAATATTATTTCCCATCTGCATGACACCAGAGGCTCCTAGCTTTTTCAACGTATCTTTTTGAACATTTCCAACGTCCTTTACACTTACACGAAGGCGAGTGATACAAGCGTCAAGATTAGTTAGGTTTTCTTTGCCACCTAATGCTTGTAAAACTTTATAAGGTAGCTCTGAAGACTCTGTAGAGCCGCTTTGTTCTTCTGGTTCAACAACTTCTTCTCGTCCAGGTGTCATTAGATTAAACTTCTTAATAGCGTAGCGGAAACCGAAATAATAAATAACGGCAAAGACAAGACCAACTGGGATTACAAGCCACCAATCGGTTCTTCCTGGCAGTACACCGTATAGTAAAAAGTCAATAACACCGCCTGAGAAGGTCATACCGATCTTTACATCTAGAATGTGCATAATCATAAAAGAAAGACCTGCAAAAATCGTATGAACACCAAATAAAAGTGGTGCAACAAATAAGAAACTAAATTCAAGTGGTTCTGTAATACCAGTTAAGAATGACGTAAGTGCTGCAGACCCCATAATCCCTGCGACGACTTTCTTCTGTTCTGGTCGGGCACAATGATAAATTGCAAGAGCCGCAGCGGGTAGACCAAACATCATGAACGGAAACTTCCCAGTCATAAAGGTACCAGCCGTTAATTCTGCGCCTTCGCGAATTTGAGCAAAGAAAATTTGTTGATCGCCACGAACGACGTTTCCGGCAGTCGTAGTATAAGAGCCAAACTCAAACCAAAATGGTGAATAAAAAATATGATGAAGGCCAAATGGAATTAATGCTCGCTCGATAACACCAAAGATAAATGCTGCGAGTGTACGGTTTGAATCAACCATAATATATGAAAGGTTATTCATTCCAAGTTGGATTGTAGGCCAAATAAAATGTAAAATAACTCCTAAAAAGACAGCGAAAAATGCAGTTGCGATTGGTACAAAGCGTTTTCCTGCAAAAAAGCCTAGGTACGATGGAAGTTCAATATTATAATATTTTTTATACATTAATGCTCCGAGTAAACCGGCGATAACCCCGCCAAACACACCTGTTCCAAGTGTTGGAATCCCAAGGACTAATTGTGTGCCAGGATTATCAGCATTAACCATATCTGCTGTAATTCCACCTGTTACCCCTATGGTAACATTCATAATTAAGAACCCAATTAAGGCAGCTAATCCGGCAACTCCATCACCATCAGATAACCCAATGGCAACCCCAACTGCAAATAATAATGGGAGATTAGCAAAGACGATGTCTCCTGCATTTTGCATAATACTAGCTAGTAAAACGACCCAGTTTGCTTCTAGTGCTGGAATCGCAGCTGTAATATCGGGATTTTGTAGGGCATCACCAAATGCTAATAAAATCCCTGCGGCAGGCAAAAGAGCTACTGGAAGCATAAGTGCTTTTCCTACACGCTGTAAAACACCAAATGAATTTTTAAACATGTTAAAACCTCCGTAAAATCTAGTTAGTTGATCATTATGCAACAAAAAAAGGCATGAGTGGAAAAGAAGGACAACACAATAGAAGGCTAGTGTAACTAACCATTGTGCAATCGCTTCCTTCCCTCTCATGCCTGCATCACCAGTAACACGGAAAAGAAAAACGTGTGTTATTTTTTTGAAAGACGTTGAAGATGTAGCGTTAAATAAACAGCTTCAGCATCTGGAACCGGTTTCTTTAATGCTTGTTGCATAATTTTAATCAGTTTCCATGAGAGATTATAGCATACAGGATATTCTGCTTGCAAGATGTTCTTTAATGGATCTTGATTATCTATATAACCCCCATTGTGAATACGTTCAATTACATGATGAAGATGACGAACTAAACGTAAATAATTCACATCGTTTTTTGGAATGACGAGTTCAAGCGCTTGCTCAATCACTTGAACGAGCTGACCGATAAGCTGAGTGTGCCGATTTACTTCTTGCAACGAACGTCGTGTCAAGGCACTATGAATATGAAGAGCGACAAAACCGATTTCGCCAGGTGGGATGTCAATTTCTAATGCTTCGTTTAAATCGAGAATGATTTCAGATGCTAAATCGTATTCCTTAGGGTATGCAAGCTCTGTTTCTGCGAGAAAAGGGTTCTTAATATCTAAACCTTGTTTGACTCGCTTAACTGCATAAAAAAGGTGGTCGGTTAGAGCAATATGGATATGCTCGTGGAGCTTTACATCAAACCGTTGTTCGATTTTAACGATAGCATCATTCATTAGACCAATAAACGTCTCATCAATATAATGGAGAAGCTGGATATACTGCTCCTGTTCCTTCTCTTCTTTTAAAACAAAAAATTTCTCAGCTGTATCAGGTGTAACCTCATCGCCAGGGACTCGACCAAATCCTAATCCTTTTCCTATAAGAACGACTTCTTGATATTCAGGATGTGTTGCAACGAGAACGTTATTGTTTAATATTTTTTTTACGGTCAGCAAAAAGGACACCTCCTCTCTGGATCTAGATTAAGTGCTCTGATCATAGCGATAAAAAGAACGAGCGTCAACAAAAGGGATTCTGAATATTCTGTAAACAATTTCCAGATTAGAAAAATTGGTGGAATAAGAGGTTGAAATCCACTACGATAAAAGAAGGTATGTAAGGGAGTTGACATTTTGAGACATTATTTGAATTTTGATAAAATGAAAGAGAAAGTTCGTGTTATGAATGAAAGAAGCTATGATTATGAGGAATCTTTTTATAATAAAGTTGATGAGTTTCTTGAATCCAGCGAAGGACATCATGTGAAGGACGTCTTAGTAAAAGGATTTGAGCACGTTTTATCGCATGTTGATGAAGAAATAAAGGTCATTGAAAAAGAAGTAGGATTAAATAAAAGCTGTGAAATAGGTTGTGCTCATTGCTGCTATTTTCCGATTATGGTGACAAAACTAGAAGTTAAATTAATGCTGCAGTATATCGAGCAATTGCCTCTTGAACGAAAAGAAAAAATGATGGAGCATTTTCAACAGTATGTAAAGACGTTCGCTCCCCAACTTGAACAAATAAAAGATCTCGATTATCAAAAGGATGTAAACTTTAAACACCAATATAAAAAGCTAAACCTACCGTGCATGTTGTTGGATGAACAGACAAATACTTGCTTGGCCTATGAGGTTCGTCCGACTCCATGTCGTACGTATATGAATTATGTACCGCCAAAGGTATGCTCGGAACAGCATGTACCAAAGGAACCAATAAGCTATGAATTTTTGCATAACTTTTATGTTCAAGGTATGGACGAAATTATTCAAACGATATTAGAGGTAGTTGATGATACGGAGTTAGGATTTTCCTATCCGGCAGATGTAATGGAGGTTCAGTACTTGCCCCTCCTTTTAAAGGAAGAGCTTATAAACCGAGGTGTGTTCAAGTAAAGGAGCGCGAGGATGATGAAGGGTAAGGTAGAAGGGGTTATTGTTTTTGACGGTTCTTGCACGATGTGTCATACCGCTGTGCAATTTCTATTAAAACGAGATAAAGACCAATTTTATAAATTTACCTCCTCCCAGTCAGATGTAGGCAAACAACTAAAAGAAAAATACAAAATACCTGAAGACATTGATTCACTAATCGTGATTGAAAGCGACCGGGCCTTTATTTACTCGGATGCCGTATTGCAAATTATTCCGAAGCTTCCTTGGCCATGGCAGTTCGGACGTTTGCTTCGGTTTATTCCTCCAGTTATTCGACACCGGTTATATCGTTTAGTTGCAAAAAATCGTCACCGATTCTTTAAAAAAAGTGAGAACTGTCGCCTTCCAACACGAGAGGAAAGACAGCGCTTTTTGGAATAAATTCAATTGTAATCAAGCACTGATAGAACGATAATAGCTTAAAAAATTTACAACAATTTCTTATTTATATAAGTTTTGAATCACTAGAAGACGTGTTATTATAGACGTAAGAGAAAATAAGAAAAGCGTATGAATGCTTTTGCTTTTTTAGGAGGGGAACGTTCATGGAAGAGAAGAATATGCAAGCCTATTTTGAAGAACAGCTAGCTGCAGCGAAACGTCAATTTGAGCGTACCATCGATTGTAAGCATACGGAGTTTGATGACCTGTATCCATATATGACAGAGCAGCCACAATTCTTTTGGTATAAACGTTATGTGGCATGGCAAGAGCTTTTAACTGTTGTTAGAATTGTTTCTGATCTAGGATTGGACTGGAAATCGTCGTTTCTAGAAAAGCAAATCACTTATATTGAGTCTCGTGTTTTAGATGCGAAGGTGTTAGATAATTGGTATGAAGAACAAGAAATCGAAGCAGAACAATCCTCGCAAAATGAATAGTCTATAATTAAAGCCCTTAAAGCGCTGCTTAAGGGCTTTTCTTTAAAATAAAATTGCAAATGCTCAACTGATAAATAGCTTAAAAAGTTGTTGAATGTCGACATATGTCTATAATACTATGATAATATATATCATTTTTTTACAAATATTTTATTTTGAAATGGAACGGAAGCGACAAGAAAATGTCGGAGCGTAGGTGAGAGAATGACAAGGATGAACTTCCGTACAGTTGCGCATGATATTTTGCAACTGCTAAATCGTACACTTCAAGCAACTCATATTTACATAACAAAAAAAGATGGAAACCGTTTTCGCTTTTTATATGGGATTTGTGAGATGAATACGATACATTATACACATGCAAAGAACTTATTTGAAAATGAAGTTGATATGCTTCAATTTATTTGGAGTGAAGAGGAGTATGAGGAGAGGGAAATCATTGCTTCTACAGATAGAGGGCAATTAATAAGTAAACCTTTGTATTTATCAAATAAGGAAATGTTTGGAACATTAACGATTGTCTATCCTGCAACAGAAGAAGTAACTGATACGCATCGTCTCGTTATAAAGACAATGGTCAAGTTTCTAAACTATGCTCTCGAATTACGATCAATTGCAATAAGTGACTCCCTTACCGGATTATATAATCGATATTTCTTAGAAACCTATTTATCAAAAACCGATGATATTTTAGCAAAAGGGTATGCGATCATCTATTTCGATTTAGATGACTTTAAATATGTGAATGATAGTTTAGGACATAACACTGGTGATAAAATTTTAAGATATGTAAGTCAAAAGTTAAAAAAGAACTTTGCGGATTTTTTTGTATGTAGAATGGGGGGAGATGAATTCCTCATTTTCCTCCCTTGGGTTACTGAACAGGAGGTTTTAGAAAAATTTGCGAAGCGTATTTACAGTATGTTTAAAAAGCCATACTTAGTAGATGGCTTTGAAATATTTTTAAAGGCGAGCGTAGGAATTTCAATTTATCCAGACGATGCTTCTACTCTAGAAGATATGATTAAAAATGCTGATGCCGCGATGTATGTGGCTAAAGAAAAAGGAAAAAATCAAGCCGTCTTTTATAATAATGGGATGAATGAGGGCGCCTTAAAACGGCTCGAATTGGAGAGCTATTTAAACAAGGCTTTAGAATACGATGAATTTGAACTTTATTATCAGCCGCAAATTGAGGTAAGTACAAATCGTCTTATTGGTGTAGAAGCTTTAATTCGATGGAATCATCCGAAGTTAGGGGTTGTCTCACCGCAGGTTTTCTTAGATATTGCAGAGAAAACAAATTTAATTATTCCAATTGGCGAATGGGTCATTAGGACAGCTTGTTCTACTTTAAAACAATGGCTTGATTCAGGTCATCCTGAAATTAGAATGAGTGTAAATTTGTCAGCAAAACAGTTTTTACAGCATGGATTATCGGATATCATTGCGCAAATTTTAGAGGAAACTAATTTGCCTGCTCACTTATTAAACCTTGAAATTACTGAAACTGTTAGTGTAAATGATGCGAAAGTCGTAATCTCGATTTTAGATCAATTAAAGTCGCTAGGTCTTGAAATATCAGTTGATGATTTTGGGACAGGTTACTCTTCTCTTGCATATTTAAAGGATTTTCCAGTTGATTGTTTGAAAATTGATCAGATGTTTATTCGAGAAATTGAAAAAGATCCAAAGCATAAAGCAATTGTAAATGCTACGATTTATTTAGCTCATGCCCTAAATCTTCGTGTAGTAGGTGAAGCTGTCGAGACGAAAGAACAATTGGAGTTTTTAGAGCAAATGGGTTGTGATGAGGTGCAAGGCTATTTTTACTCAAAGCCACTCCCTTATCAAAAAATGATCCATCTTCTTGAAAAATATCGACAAGAGGGGAAATTCACGACGGAATAACTGGGATGGCCCAAAAGGTTAAGAACGGCCTTTTGGACGAAGCCGATGAAAAAGGTAAAAACTAGAGGCTACTGAAAAACTACTTCTTGGAACTTAAAGAAGAAGTAATGGCTTCGCACGTTACTTAAAGGGCATTGAATAAGGGAAAAGCCCCCTTTTTCAATGCCCTCTTTTGGACATCCTAGTTTTCGTTAAGCAGCTCCTTAATTAAGCGTGATATGAGAATCATGATGCTGATAGATTCCTTCTAGTTTTTCGCCAATATCTTCTTCAAGTTCTTTATTTGACGGTAGGGTATCATAGCTTTGAATAATGACAAACTTTTCTAAGCAAACAAGGTGATAAGGGTATTTTTCACCATCGTCTTCAATAATCGCGTACAATTTTTCTTTTTTTGTACTAATGATGTCACCAGCTTCTTGGACCGAGCGTTTACGGTTAATGGTAACTTTCATAAAAACTCCTCCAAAGATTTTTTTATCATTTTCGGAAAATTTCAAAGAGTTTATACTTCATAAAAAAAGATAATTCAAAAACCAAAGCTGGAATTTGAATTATCTTTTTTTGTTACTTTTTCCTTTTTTTATTTGCTTTGTTTGAGCCATTATCAATCATTTCACTTGCTACTTCTTCATTAAACATACTTTCGGTTGGAGTTTGGTTATTAGTAAGAGCTTTATTTGCTTGTTTGCGTTTGGTCATCTTATAGCCCCCTTTCATTGTTAAAAAAAGAATTCATTGTTACTATTTCTAATGAAGCCGTAAAATATGAGAAAGACGAGAAAATTTATAAATGCACAGTTAAACGAAAAATAGAGGTGTTATAATGGCAAAAAAATATTACGTCGTTTGGAATGGCCGGAAAAAAGGAATATTTACTTCTTGGGCAGAATGTGAAGCTCAAGTAAAGGGGTATGCAGGAGCAAAGTTTAAATCTTTTCCCTCTGAAGCTGAGGCTAAAGCTGCCTTTGCTGGGGGAGGGGTCTCTGCGAAAGGGCCGAAAAACAAGGCAAAAAGTAAACCGATAATTGAGTCTGCGACTGACGAGGTTATTTGGGATAGTATTTCTGTCGATGTCGGGTGTCGAGGCAATCCGGGGATCGTTGAGTACAAAGGCGTACATACAAAAACGGGAGAAGTTTTATTTGCTCATGATGAAATTCATATTGGAACAAATAATATGGGTGAGTTTCTTGCGATTGTTCACGGTCTCGCTTATTTAAAGGAAAAAGGGAGCGACATGCCCATTTATTCTGATTCAATGACAGCGATTAAGTGGGTGAAACAAAAGAAAGCAAAATCTACATTAGAGCGAAATGAGCAGACCGCCTATATATGGTCACTCATGGATAGAGCGGAAGCGTGGCTGCAAAATCATACATATTCAAATAAAATCTTGAAATGGCAAACGGAAAAATGGGGGGAGATTAAGGCGGATTATGGGAGAAAGTAAAGATGAACGAGCAGAAGATGGTGTTAAGTATTTTATTCGTTATAGTTGGGATTATCGTGATAGTAAATGCGCTGTTCATTCCGAAGAAAAACGGAGTAGAGCGTGAATCCTTTCTTCAATATGTCTTACTAAGTTTAATCGGATTATTATCAGTACCGTTTGATTATCGAGAGCCTACTCCCTATGAAGGATTATTGTTTTTCTGTCTTTTTCTGTTAGTCGGTTATTTTTCAATCAAAACATTCTTTAGGCTGCCGAAGATTACCGTATATAAAAGCTCTTGGCTGGATGTTGTGAAGGTTGTAACGATTGTGTTAGAAAGGTTGGAAATTCCCTTTGAAGGGAAGGCTAAAAAAAGCGCAATACTTGAGAAAAATTCTTATCATTTTCAATTGGTGGATCACGGGAATGCAACCATTGTTGTAACATGTAAAGGAAGTATGGACCCGGAAAGTGATAATAATGATGTGAGTGTCGAATTAAAAAAATATCGCAAGCTTCCTAGCTCTAAGTAT
The DNA here is from genome assembly GCF_002156385.1 of Halalkalibacter urbisdiaboli. Lineage (GTDB taxonomy): Bacteria > Bacillota > Bacilli > Bacillales > Bacillaceae_D > Halalkalibacter_A > Halalkalibacter_A urbisdiaboli. Next base: position 1,422,493 of record NZ_MVJM01000001.1, on the reverse strand, counting down.
GTTCACAACCAGCTTGTCCAGGCATTAATGCTGTACCGAAAAGGGCAAAAGTTTAAAGGAAGAGTTCTATTACATGTCTCATCAGGCGTTTTTTCCCTGATTATGGCAAGCTTATTATTTTATCTTTAGTGAGGTACCATGAAATCATATACTAGGTTACGTGAAAAACAAAAGCAATTTTTTTATTCCGGAATAACGAAGGAATATAGTTTTCGTATAAAGCAGCTAAAGTGCTTTTCGACTATGCTCAAGAATAATGAAAAAAAATTGTTGCAGGCATTAAATGATGATTTAAATAAGTCGTATGAGGAAGCTTTTTTAACTGAAATGGGGCCATTATATCAAGAGCTATCTTATATGATTAAGCATTTGCCTGAATGGACGAAAGCAAAGAAAGTGAAAACCGCAACCTCTCATGTTGGGTCCAAAGGCTATATTTATCATGAGCCATATGGTGTTGCGTTAATAATTGCTCCTTGGAACTATCCTCTTCAGCTCGCGTTAGCTCCAGTTATTGGGGCGTTAGCTGCTGGTAATTGTGTTGTGTTAAAGCCTTCTGAATTTACTCCTCACACGTCAAGTGTTTTAAGTGAAATCGTCAGGGATACCTTTTCAGATGAGTATTTCACGGTTGTAGAAGGTGCTGTTGAAACAAGTCAGCAGCTATTAGCGGAACCGTTCGATTATATCTTTTTTACGGGGAGTGTAAATGTAGGAAAAGCTGTAATGGAAGCAGCGGCCAAGCATTTAACACCAGTAACACTCGAGCTAGGTGGAAAAAGCCCTGCGATTGTACACGAGGATGCTAAGCTAGACTTAGCTGCAAAACGGATTGCTTGGGGAAAGTTTATTAATGCAGGTCAAACTTGTGTTGCGCCGGATTATGTCCTCGTTCATGAGCAAATAAAAGAGCAATTTCTTTCTAAGCTAAATCAATACATTGATCAGTTGTTTACTGCAAGCTTTGAGCGGAATCGATATCCAAGGATTGTGACAAACAGACATTTTACAAGGCTTTTGTCTTTTCTTGATGATGGGGATATTTATCTAGGTGGACATTTTAAGGAAGAGGATTGTGTACTTTCTCCAACGGTTTTAACGAATGTGTCTCTTGATTCGAATATTATGAAGGAAGAAATCTTTGGACCGATTTTGCCGATTATACCTTATCAAAAAATAGAAGAAGTCTTATATTTAGTACGAGAACAACCGAACCCATTAGCTCTTTATGTATTTACTGAGAATAAAGAGATTGAACAAAAAATTATTCATGGACTTTCCTTTGGGGGAGGCTGTGTAAATGATACGATATTGCATCTTGCTACACCTCATTTACCCTTTGGAGGAGTGGGGGCAAGTGGAATGGGAGCGTATCATGGTTATGAAAGCTTCAATACGTTCTCTCATCGGAAAAGCATTCTCAAGCAAACAACAGCGTTTGATTTGCCAATACGCTACAAGCAAGGAAAAGTGGCACTGGCATTATTACGTAAGCTATTTAAATAGGTTCTAGAAAGAGGTATTAAAGGTGGAAGTACGCTTTTAAATACCTCTTTTTTTTGGCTGAAAAATACTTCTAGAATAGAACTTCAATTAAATGATTTTCATTGTTTAATTAAAATAATTACAAATAACTGTTGACACCGTTTTTCTAGGTGTGTAGAATGATAAATGCAATCAAGTAATAATAATTATAAATAAACATTTGTTATAGACAAGCGTATGGTACAGAATTCAAATCATTAAATGTACGACACTTGTTAGAGAAGGAGAGAGTTTTCATGCGTTTAAGAGAAGAGATGCCAGAACTATCTGGAGCAACAAAATGGTTAAATGGAGAATTTACTAAGGAAGAGCTTATGGAGAGTGGGAAGGCGACACTAATCCATTTCTGGTCTGTAAGTTGTGGACTTTGTAAGGAGGCAATGCCAGAAATTAATGAATTCCGTGATGAATATGAGGACGAATTAAATGTAATTGCCGTTCATATGCCACGTTCGGAAAAGGATCTTGATATGGCTGTTATTGAGGCGATGGCTCAAGGTCATGATATTATACAACCTATTTACGTTGATAGTGAACATAAGCTGACTGATGCATTTGAAAATAAATACGTTCCTGCCTATTATGTGTTTGATAGTGAAGGGAAGCTTAGACATTTCCAAGCCGGGGGCAGCGGAATGGATATGCTTCGAAAAAAAGTCAACCGTGTCTTAGGCATAGAAGATTCAGCTGTGAAATGAATTGTTAAATAACACCATTGATAAGATTGGAATCTATTAAAAAGGGTGACGGTGCGATGGCGTTTAAACAACAACTAAGTAGTATTAACTATGAACCGAATCGTTATGAAGATACACCAAAGGAAGATGGTGCTTATACGGATCCGCAAACTCCAATCCAAGGTGTAACTGGAAGACAGAAATTTGAGAAGACGAATAACTTCGGTCAAGCGGGTAGAATCTATCGTAGCCATTCGAAAGAGGTGCAAGATACTCTTGTTAAGAATCTTATAAATGATTTGCAGGCTGTTGGAGAGCAAGCTCAATTGCTGGCCATATGTAACTTCTACCGTGCTGATGATGAACTCGGTAAACGTCTAGCTGCTGGGCTTAATATAGACATTAGCCCATATTTACAACACCTAACTAAATAAGGCTAAACAAAAAACCTCATGTTGGACGACATGGGGTTTTTTGTTTAAATGAAGTAATATTAAAATCTAGTTAAAATCATTTGGAAATCGCTTTTTTTGCTTTAAAGAATATATTTTAGCAGAAATTTCGCTAAAATACTTTTTATCTAAAGAATTCAATTAACAATATATCTTGAAAGAGGTCGAATTATATTAACTATTGTCAGAAAAAGAAGTCAGAAAAGTATTGTAATTCAAACTAGTTGATCATAGTATTTAATTACAATAATGGAAAGCGCTTTCAAACGTTGAACAAAATATAATTCAAAGAAGCTACCTTTGGAGGAAATTCTGGCTTTTCGAAACCGCTTTCTAAAAATGTAATTTTAGAAGAGAACTTTTACAATCCTTTTATTTGGGAAGGTGTTTAAAATGAAGCTAACTATACGCGATATAGCAAAAATGGCTGGGGTATCTCCAGCAACCGTTTCGAAGGTAATCAATAATTATGAAGGTATTGGCATAGAAACAAAAAATAAAGTTTTAAGTATTATTCAAGAAACAGGGTATAGACCTACCTTCTCTGCTAAAACATTAGCAACAAAAAAATCCTACCTAATTGGGTTGGTTTATGCAGGAAAGGAGGAAGTTGGCTTAAATCATCCGTTTTTTAATGAGGTTATAAATGCATTTAAAAAGGTGATTGGTGCAATGGGCTATGATCTTTTAGTCTTTTCAAATGAAAGATTTGAAAGTGAAGATTATTTAGCGAGATGTAGATACTTTGGCGTAGATGGATGTTTGATTATAACTGGTGATGAAATTAAACCTTCAATTTATGATCTAGTACAAAGTAACGTCCCTTGTGTAGGAGTAGATATCGAATTAAATGGGACAAAGTCAAGTTATATAGCTACAGATAATACAAAAATTTCTTTCCAGGTCGTTGAACATTTTTATATTAATTCAATTAGAAGTATAGCATATGTTGGTGGTACGAAAGAGGCGTATGTTGAAAAACTTAGAAAAGATGGATTTATAAAAGCAATGAAACAATTTAACTTACAAATTAAAAATGAATGGATAGTAAGAGGGGATTTTACTGAAAAAGGTGCTTACGAGGCCACGAAAAAAATATTATCTCTAGAGCCGTATCCCTGAAGCAATTTTTGCGATTTCAGATATCATGGCCTTGGGAGTTATTAAAGCGGTAAAAGAGCAAGGTTTACAAGTACCGTTTGATATTAAGGTCATTGGTTGTGATGATATTGAAGCGTGTATGTATAGCGATCCAGCGCTTTCGACAATTAGGCAAGAAAAAGAAAAAATTGGTATTTTAGCAGCTCGTATGCTAATGGATATCATTTCTGGTTTAACTGATTCAAGCTCTATTTTAGTAGATCCGAAGCTGATTATAAGGTCTTCCTGCGGTACAGCTTTAAACATGTCAAAGGGATAAAAAATTTTAAAAATATCGCTTAAAAATCTTATTAGAAAGGGGGGATTTGATTACGAAACCGATTTCGATAAACAGCATTGAAAACGCTTAATTTTGACGGTTGTTTCTCATTAATTAAAAGGGGGAATGTGTTATGAAAAAGCAATGGACGAAAAAGTTTTTTGTCATAATGGTCAGTATTTTGCTGTTAGCTGTTGTGGGGTGTAGTAATTCTAATGAACCAACTAACAATACTAATGATATTGGTAACAATGAAGAAAAAGCGTCTTCCGATAACGATAAAAAGGAACAAGTAAAGTTAGTCGTATGGCTATGGCCAGGGATGGGGATAGAAGATCAAATTAAACAATATGCAGATGAAAATGGGATTGAAGTTGACATACAGCTAGCGGAATTTGCAGATGTCCATAGTAATCTAACAACAGCCTTAGCAGCGGGTAGTGGGGCTCCAGATATTTCAGCTGTTGAAGTTAAAGGCATTAATAAAATGAGTGCGAATCCTGAACATTTCTATAATCTACTAGACCTTGGGGCTGATGAAATAGAGGGTGATTATTTAGATTGGAAATGGCAACAAGCGATGGCCCTAGACGGAACTTTATTAGGGATTCCTACTGATATTGGTCCTCAAACAATGTCATATCGTCTTGATGTGTTTGAAAAAGCTGGCTTACCAACAGACCGAGAAGAAGTAGCAAAGTTAGTTCAAACTTGGGATGACTGGATTGAACTTGGGGAACAAATTAAAGAAAAAACAGGAGCTGCAATGATCGATTCTGCACAAGGCTTATATTCAGTAATCGAGGGGCAAGGCGAAAATAAGTATTATGATGAACAAGGAAATGTAGTCATAGAGGAAAATCCTCAAATTGAAAAAGCGTATTCTATTACGATGGAGGCAATTGAAAAAGGGTTAACTTCTGGTTTTGAGCAATGGTCTACTGAGTGGGGAGCTGGTATGACCAATGGTGATTTTGCCACAGTATTAACACCAGCTTGGATGACTGGATTCATGAAAGAAAATGCACCAGATGCAGCTGGTTTATGGGATATGGCGCCATTACCTGAAGGCTCAGGGAACTGGGGTGGCTCATTCTTAACGATTCCAAAGCAATCAGAACATCCTGAAGAAGCGTATGCGTTAATTAAATGGTTACTTTCTCCTGAGCAACAGCTTGTAACATTCCAAAACAATGGAAACTTTCCTTCGACACCTAGTATCTATGAAAGTGAAGACTTGCAAAACTTTACCTCTGAATACTATAGTGGTGCACCGTTAGGTCAACTATTTGGTGAGGCGGCTAAAGAAGTTAAATTAGTACACGAAGGTCCTGCATCAATTCAAATTGAGGAAGCCATTCTTGATGCTGTTAAGAGAGTTGAAGACGGTCAAGCTACTCCAGATGACAGCTGGCAGCAAGCGATGAAGCAGTTAGAAAGACAGTTGAGACGCTAAATTTATAATGAGAGACTGATAGTTTCCTAATATCAGTCTCTCATTATATAACTGAAAGGGTGAAATAGATGAGTGGAAAGACGGAAATTCAACGTCATAAAACCGTAATTCACAAGGGTAAAAAAAGCTTAACTCAAAGCAAGAAGGATCATATTTCCGGTTATCTTTATATTGCTCCATTTTTTATTTTGTTTGGTATATTTGGTGTTTTTCCGATTATTTTTACAGCATATATTTCATTTCATAGTTGGGATGTCCTTGGTACTAAGGAGTTTATTGGTTTTCAAAATTATATTTGGCTTTTTACAGACCCATTATTTTGGAAAACGATTGGGAATACATTTAGTATTTGGATACTTTCAACCATTCCTCAGTTATTTTTAGCGCTCGTACTAGCATTTATATTAAACCAAGCATTTTTAAAAGGTAAAGAGTTCTTCCGTCTCGCGGTATTTTTACCTAATATCACATCAGTTGTTGCTGTTGCGATTATATTTGATGCCATTTTTGCTCAAAAATATGGTGTTTTAAATTATTTATTGTCCTTTATTGGAATTGACCCTATTAACTGGAAGGGGACATATATAGGATCTCATTTAGCGATTGCGGCAATGGTCATGTGGAGATGGACAGGTTATAATGCGGTCATCTATTTAGCAGCACTGCAGAGTATCCCAAAGGATTTATATGAGGCAGCGACAATCGATGGTGCAACTAAAGTACAGCAGTTCTTTAATATAACGGTTCCCATGATTCGTCCAATGATTATTTTTACGGTCATTTTATCAACAATTGGAGGGATGCAAATCTTTGCTGAACCGATGTTGTTTAATGGACCGGGTGGAGGTGCACTTGACCAAGGGCTAACAGTTACTCTTTATTTATATGAAGAGGCATTTGTTCGGAATTCATTTGGTTATGCATCCGCTATAGCATGGGTTTTATTTTTGATTATTGTTGTATTCTCGTTAATAAATTTATATATTACCAATAAAATTAAATCTGTTGAGTAAGGAAGTGAGTAAATGAAAGAGGTTGGGGTTAAAACACTTGCACCTGGTAGAATTTTTGTTTATGCGTTATTAACGGTCATGACATTTCTTTCGATCTTTCCTTTTTATTGGATGTTTGTTATTGGTTCAAATACAACTGCTGCTGTTAACAACTTTCCTCCAGCGTTGTTTCCGGGTTTAAATTTTTTTGAGAATGCTAGTAAGGTTTTTGAGAATATTAACTTTCTACGAGCGCTTTTTAACTCATTTGTCGTTTCAACAGCAATAACTGTATCTGTTTTATTCTTTTGTTCCTTGGCTGGTTTTGCTTTTGCAAAGTTAAATTTCACGGGGAAAAAATATTTATTCATCTTTATTATTGGAACGATGATGGTTCCGATTCAGTTGGGGTTAATCCCTTCATATATGATTATTAGTAAATTAGGCTGGATTAATGATCTGCGAGCAATTATAATACCAGCATCTGTAAACGCTTTCGGTGTATTTTGGATGCGACAATATATTACAGCAACAATTCCAAATGAATTGTTAGATGCAGGTAGAATTGACGGAGCATCAAATTTCCGTTTATATTGGAACATTGTAGTCCCGGCAGTTCGTCCAGCAATAGCGACTTTAGGTTTAATTACTTATATGCAAGTGTGGAACGATTTTCTATGGCCGCTTGTTGTTTTAAAGGATTCTAGTGTCCACACCATTCAAATTGCACTACGCTTATTAAACGGTGCATATTATAAAGATTTTTCTATGATTTTAGCCGGTACATTTATGGCTACAATCCCAATTCTAATAGTCTTTTTAATTTTTAGTAAACAGTTTATTGCTGGCTTAACAGAAGGATCTGTTAAGAATTAATGAGAAAAAGCGGGGGATTACAGGAGGAAACCTGTCGTTGCCTAAAAGAGGCTGTGCCAAAAGGTTGTTTGGCACAGCCTTCATGCAATGAGTAGCGGACGAAGCCATTGCTGTGCACGCTTTATGCTTTTGAAGCAACCCCTTTTTAAGAGTTCTCTGTTTTATTAGTCGCCTTAGTAAATGATCGGTAACAAATAGTGAAGATAACATAGGATCCTATACTAAAAACACCTAAAAAACTAATAGGAAACACTACGAACAAACCTATGCATAATCCAACAGTTAAAATAAGAAGAAGCGTAGTTGGTAAGTAATGTAATGAAAAGAGCATTGATTTTTTTATTACATTTATGGTGTTGAAATTAAAATGAACCATAACTGGAAATAAATAAGGAGTTGTAAATACTACTAATAAACCTAAGAAAAAAAAGACTGGATAAAGAATAAATCTAAAAAAAGAATTAATATCTTGAATTAGCCAAAAGTCGAGGACTAGTAAAATTACTAAAAGGCTCCATATAAGCCCTATTATAAAGCTAGTTTTAAAGTTTTCTTTAAAATACCGAAAGTAATTATTAAAAATTGCTGAATAATCTTTATTTCGTCTCCACTCTCGAACGACTCCAAATAAAGCTGCAGTAGCGGGGAATATCGTGATTATGGGAAGGCATGTGAGGACAAAGAGAATATTTAAGATAAAAAAACTCGTAATAAGCTCCAAAATTTGATGAAATCTACTATTAAATAGCCCGCTAAAAATATTCATTCGCATCACCTCACTTTTGTATAATTCATCTTTCAAAAATAACATATATGTCCTTGAAAAAAAAGAGAACTATTTTATAGCGTAGAACTAAATATCTTCGTAATTGAAAGGAGAAAAAATATGTTGCAAAATAAAGAGTTTCAACTTGGGGTTTGCTACTATCCTGAGCATTGGCCAGAAAACATGTGGGAAAATGATTTTAAACGTATGAAAGAAATGGGTTTTTCTATTGTTAGAATGGCAGAGTTTGCATGGTCTATCTTTGAACCAAATGAGGGGGAATTTTCCTTCGAGTTTTTCGATAGGGTAATCGATATTTGTAATAAATATGGATTAAAGGTTGTATTAGGGACGCCGACTGCAACCCCTCCTGCATGGCTAACTCATAAATATCCTGAGGTTTTAAATGCTTCTCAAGAAGGAATTAATTATCAGCATGGTCAAAGAAGGCACTATAATTATAATTCTTCTATTTATAAAGATTTGTCAGCAAGAATTGTCAAAGAAATGGTTACCCATTATAAAGACCATCCAGCGGTAGTGGGATGGCAAATAGATAATGAACTAAACTGTGAGACGGATGTTTTTTACTCTGAAGCGGATCACCGCTCCTTTCGAACATGGGTAAAAGAAAAATATCAAACGCTTAAAGAATTAAACAATGCATGGGGAACAGTTTTTTGGAGTCAAACATACACGGATTGGGAACAAGTTTTTCTTCCGAGAAAAACGGTAAGTGATTCACCTAATCCCCATCAAGCCTTAGATGAAAAGAGGTTTATTTCAGATAGTGCAATATCGTTTGCAGGTGTTCAACAGAAAATAATTAAAGAACTAGCTCCTCACCAATGGGTAACTACAAATGGGATATTTGGCCACATTGATAACCATCAAATGACAAGTAATTTATTAGATTTTATTGCTTATGATTCCTATCCTAACTTTGGTAATGTTATAACTGATGACACTCCTAATCCTTTGTTAGATCGCAGGTGGAGTTGGAATCTATCCGTTGTCAGAAGCATTTCACCGACTTTTGCTGTTTTTGAGCAGCAGTCAGGGGGCGGCGGATGGGTAAATCGCCTTTTGCAACCGGCTCCAAAGCCTGGCCAAATGAGATTATGGACATATCAGTCAATTGCTCATGGGGCAGATAGGATTCTATATTTTCGTTGGAGAACTGCTACAATGGGGACTGAAATCTATTGGCATGGAATTAATGATTATCATAATCAGCCGAATCGAAGAGTTAAGGAGGCTGAACAAATAGGAAAAGAACTAAAACGAATAGGAGATCGATTAGTTTGTTCTAAATACAGGGCAGAAGTAGCGATTGTAAAGGATTACGATAATGAATGGGACGGTGAGCTTGACAAGTGGCACGGTTCATTTGAGAAAAAAAGTTTACAAGCTTGGTTTAAAGCTTTTCAATACAGCCATATTCCAGCTGATGCATTGTATATACACAATACGACTAGTTTAGATGAACTGCTTAAGTATAAAATTCTAGTCTATCCTCATCCAACGATCCTTCCTGAAACAAGGGCAGAATTGTTAAAAGAGTATGTTCGCCAAGGTGGGAAAATTATATTCGGTTGTCGGTCGGGATATAAAAATATTAATGGGCAGTGCTATATGTTGCCATTTCCTGGGCCAATTGGTGATTTGTGCGGGATTACTATTGAGGATTACACGTTAATAGGTCCAAAAGAAGAGGCACCAGTGATAGAACTAGAAAATCAAAAAGCGAATGGTTTAAACGATGAAATAAAGGCGAATGATTTTAATGAGATAATTAATCCATATTCCTCTGATGCAGAAGTATTAGCTCGCTTTAAAGGCAGTTTTTATTCTGGAAAACCAGCATTAGTAAAAAATACTTATGGCCAAGGAGAAGCTTATTATTTTGGTGGGGTTTTTAATGAAGAACTAACGAATCAATTAGTAGATAGATTAGAAATACATTCACCAGTTGATTGGATTAAACTGCCTAAAGCTATTGAAATAAGTATAAGGGAACACCCTGAAAACGGTGAAAAATTTATTTTCTTATTGAATTTTTCAAATGAAAAACAAACAATTGAAATTAGAAAAACTGTTCATGAACTTATAACGAATAGTGAACTAAGTGGTGAAGTTTCTATCAGCTCTTATGGAGTCTTTATTTTAAAAGTGAGTTAAACCTCAAAGAAGAAATTCATTTGCTATTTTTCTATCTAAAAAATAAACTCAAAGCCCCTCAGAACATTTTAAAAGGGGCTTTAGAGTGTATTGAAAAGGGAAAAGCAGAGGCCACTGAAAAACTCCTTGAAAGTCACGCTAGGAAGAGCAATGCCCTCGCTTTGTCTATTTTATTATCTTCAGGAAAAAGTTTCTTGATATTTGAAAAAGGCTTCAGTACTACGTATTTATTAATTCATAGAACTCTTTCATACTCTCTTTCAAATCACAAAGGTCTTTACTTAACCAACGAGCATGGAGGCCCACAGGGTCGAGTGCAGTTACTGCAAATTGCATATCAGAATACTTAGTTATCGACTCTTGAATGAATCGAGTCTCTATCTCAAGTTGTGGTTTGAAGAACCAGGCGTTTGCATAATAGCAGTGGTTATCGAGCAGTCCTAATTGTTGATTAGTAAACGTTGCGGGTTCGAACTTTTGTCGATCAAAAGCAATACACTGATCATCATAGTCAATTTTTATTGTTGAATCTACGTTGTCATACAGGAATTTCTCTTCATGCCTCTCTCTTCCTGGTGATAAGATGTCAGCAAAATAGCATGAAGAGTGAGGTTTAAGTGAGATTAAGATATTTTGCTTAAAACGAGCATCTTTGTACGGGATCGTTGTCTCTGGATACCAAACTAAATGACCGTGATCTTCAATATTTAACTGTATGGATTGTTCTGTTTGTAAACTCCCAATACGAGATGGATAAATTTTAGTCGCTGATTGGGTAATAACTTGAACATGTGCAGAAGGAGATACGTGAATGCGAATATCGTTTCTATCGCCGCCGGCCATTCCTCCTGAAGTATCAACTAAATAGACTGTAGCAACATCATCATTATTTAGATAAAGAACGCGACTAACACGCAACGGTGGTTTTTGATAGGAGTCTAATAACCTCGTTTTCCCTCTTTTGAAGCCAAATTTAAGGTCTAGTTTTCCATTTAAAGACTGGTGCACTAGGGCATTCATGAAAGGGAAGGCTCCTCTGGTTCAAAATCCTCAAGTAAGAGCTGAGCTTGAATCCATGAAATAATCTCGTCGATCCCAATCCCTTTCTTTTGATTAGAGAAAACAAAAGGACGGTCTCCTCTCGCACGTGATGCATCTTCTTTCATCATTGCTAAATCAACTTCAACATAAGGGGCTAAGTCTATTTTATTAATAACTAGTAAATCAGAGCGGGTTACGCCAGGTCCTCCTTTACGAGGGATATCTTGTCCTTCTGCGACATCAATGACATAAATAAACCCATCAACAAGCTCAGGACTAAATGTAGCTGATAAATTATCGCCACCACTTTCTACAAAAATAATATCTAAATTGTCAAACCGGTTTTTAAGCTCGTGAATGGCTTCGAAATTCATTGAAGCATCTTCACGGATGGCGGTGTGTGGACAACCACCTGTTTCCACGCCGATAATACGTTCAGGTTCAAGTACACCATTTTTCGTTAAGTATTGTGCATCCTCTTGAGTGTAAATGTCGTTCGTAATAACTCCGAGCTCATATTTTTCGTGCATAGCACGAGTTAGGCGCTCGATAAGTGCGGTTTTCCCTGAACCGACCGGGCCTGCAACTCCGATTCTTACTGGTTTCATGTCTATCATCCTTTCATTATGAAATAAATAGTCTAGTAAATAAATGTTCATGCTCCATAGAAGCTAGTTCTATACCGATTGCCTGATTGGATAAATCATCAAGTGAACGCTGATTAATAGCCAGTGCAATTTGCTCACAGTCTGGTAGAATCTCCTCGATGGCTCGAACACCTGCAGTTTGCCCTAGAGGGATCGCTCTAACTGCATTGTGTATCAGATTAGCAACGGATGAATAGAGAAAGCTACTTATTGCTGCGTGCTGAGGTATACCTTGCACATATGTGAAAATTCCATATGAAATGGCGTGGTGACCGAGTGTCTTATTGATTTGTACGGCTTTTTGCCATTCGATTAGGATTTCGGATGAAGATAGAGGAGTAGCAGTTTCTAAAAACTGTCTCCCCATTTTCAAACTTCCTTGGCGTGATTCTTTGGCTATTTTCATAGTGTGACAAAGTCGGTCGAGTTTATATATATCGTCGATTGGTGCGGCTTTTGATAAGGCCTGCCAAGTTTCTTTTACGAAAATCCCATCCCCAAAAGCGAGGTTCTCATGTAAAAAGGTTCGACAAAACTCAAGCAACGTATCTTTATTAAAAATTGTGTTTTTTTGAATGTAGGTTTCCATTCCGAAAGAATGTGTATAAGCTCCGATCGGAAAAGCAGAATCATTTATGTGCATGAGCTGCAGAAGTTGTCTCGTGCTCATGCTTATGGTCGTTTGTGTGTGCGTGGTGGTGATGATGTCCCTTGTACTTAAAGGCTTGGTTAAAACGCTTTTCTGTTTCGACATACTCAACCCCCGTTTCGTTAAAGATGACTTCTAACGTCTTATCGAATCTAACTATAATTTCATCATTTTCTACGATACAAGGTGTATGGCGATTCCCGAGCTCGAATGCAACCTTGCCCATTTCTGCCATGCTTTTTGGTTTAATTAGATAAGCAGGTTCAAGCTTTGTCTGAACAACAATGGTTGTTTTTGCATCGTGATATAAGATGTCTCCATATTTAAGCCCTTGTTCGTCTAATACAAGCGCAATTTCTCGACCATTATCCGTGTTTTTGCGTAAAATTCGCTTATTTAACTCTTCCCAATCGAGTTCTACCCATTCAATTTTAGAGTTTCCGATATCGAATGTATCAAGGTTACCAATCACAGTATGAATTTTCATAATTATCCTCCTAGTTTAGTAGTTTGAAGCCAGAAGAAAAAGGAGAACCCCACTCCTTTTTCGAAGAAGTCAAAGGCTCCGCTCGCTGCGCGTCAGGAGGGAAGGGCACCTCCTGCCTAAAAAACAGGCAGCGGCTGCGCTCTTTGTAAGCCAGAAGAAAAAGGAGAAAATCGCTCCTTTTCGAAAAAGTCAAAGGCTCCGCTCGCTGCGCGTCAGGAGGGAAGGGCACCTCCTGCCTAAAAAACAGGCAGCGGCTCCGCTCTTTGCAAGCCAGAAGAAAAAGGAGAAAAGCGCTCCTATTCGAAGAAGTCAAAGGCTCCGCTCGCTGCGCGTCAGGAGGGAAGGGCACCTCCTGCCTAAAAAACAGGCAGCGGCTCCGCTCTTTGCAAGCCAGAAGAAAAAGGAGAAAAGCGCTCCTATTCGAAGAAGTCAAAGGCTCCGCTCGCTGCGCGTCAGGAGGGAAGGGCACCTCCTGCCTAAAAAACAGGCAGCGGCTCCGCTCTTTGCAAGCCAGAAGAAAAAGGAGAAAATCGCTCCTTTTTCTTCTGGCTAAAATAAAAAGTATCTTTGGGCCATTGAGACGGTTTTGAATGGTTCGCATGTTACGACGTTTCCGTCAACTTTTACTTCGTATGTTTCTGGGTGGATATCAATTTTAGGTGTTGCGTCATTTAACTTCATGGATGATTTACCGATGTTTCGGCAATTTTTAACGACTCCAATCCTATTTTGTAATCCGAGTTCTTTATGTACTCCTCTGTCAAAGCCTGCTTGAGATAAAAACGTCATCGTTGTTGCGTGACGAGCCTTTCCGAAGCTACCGAACATTGGACGTTGAAAGACAGGTTGTGGGGTCGGGATAGATGCATTAGGATCGCCCATTTGTGCGTGAGCAATTAAGCCACCTTTTACGATAATCTCTGGCTTTACCCCGAAGAAACGAGGGTCCCAAATGACTAAGTCAGCCAATTTGCCAACCTCAACTGAACCAACCTCATGACTAATTCCGTGGGTAATAGCAGGATTTATCGTATATTTAGCGATATATCGTTTAATACGGAAATTATCATTATCTTTTCCCTCATCCTCTTCTAAAGGACCAAATTGCTTTTTCATTTTATCTGCTGTTTGCCATGTGCGTGTTATCACTTCACCGACGCGCCCCATTGCTTGAGAATCAGAAGAGATAATACTAATGATCCCTAAATCGTGAAAGATGTCCTCGGCAGCAATTGTTTCAGGTCGGATTCGTGAATCTGCGAATGCAACATCTTCTGGGACGCGTGGATCGAGATGATGGCAAACCATAAGCATATCTAAATGTTCATCGATCGTGTTTACAGTAAATGGACGAGTCGGATTTGTTGAAGATGGTAGGACATTTGGAAATGCAGCAATTTTCATAATGTCAGGAGCATGCCCACCACCAGCGCCTTCCGTATGGTATGTATGGATCACGCTATCGCCAATGGCTGCAATTGTATCTTCGACGAAACCTGCTTCATTTAAAGTATCGGTATGAATCGCGACCTGGATATCCATCTCGTCTGCAACATCAAGACAAGTCCGAATAGCCGCAGGAGTTGTCCCCCAATCTTCATGTAATTTTAAGCCAATGACCCCGGCTTCAACTTGTTCGCGTAATGGTTCTGGAGCGGAGGCGTTTCCTTTTCCTAAAAAACCGAGATTTACAGGAAAAGAATCTGCTGCTTCAAGCATTCGACTAATATTCCATAACCCAGGGGTACACGTCGTCGCTTTAGAACCGGTAGCAGGACCTGTTCCTCCGCCTATCATCGTTGTTAAGCCTGATGAAATCGCGGTGTCGACTTGTTGCGGACTAATGAAATGGATGTGGGCATCAATACCGCCTGCAGTAACGATTAATCCTTCTCCGGCGATCGCCTCAGTGGCCGCACCAACAATCATGTTTTCGTTAACGCCATCCATCATTGTTGGATTACCGCCTTTACCTATCCCAACAATGCGGCCGTCCTTTATACCGATGTCAGCTTTGGTGATACCTGTATAATCAAGGATTGTTGCGTTTGTAATAATTAAGTCTAGAACACCTTCATCACGAGTGTGAATCCCGCTTTGTCCCATCCCGTCACGAAGAACCTTCCCACCACCAAACTTGCATTCATCGCCGTATACAGTAAAATCTTTTTCTACTTCTAACCATAAGTCAGTATCTGCGAGACGAACTTTATCACCAGCTGTTGGGCCGTAAAGAGCAGCGTATTGAGCGCGAGTTAATTTCATTCTTTATGTTCACCGCCTTTAAAGTTTCTTGAGGATGTACGTTGTAAAAAGACTTGGCGCATTTGTTCTAACTCTCCTTCAGTTAAACCGTTTAATCCAAAAATGGCTTTATTACCGCCGACGTCAACTAGCTCAACAATTTTATCCTCACCAGGCTCAAACCTTACAGCTGTGCCAGCAGCGATGTTAAGTCTCATTCCGTAAGCGTCTGAACGATTGAAGTCTAGGTCGCGGTTTACCTCGGCAAAGTGAAAGTGAGAGCCGACTTGGATTGGTCTATCACCTGTATTGGCAACACGTAACGTTCTAGTCCTTCTTCCTTCGTTTATAACAATATTGCCTGTGGGTGTCTTTATTTCACCAGGTTTCATAATAAGTCCTCCTATTGAATGGGCTCATGAATGGTTACTAGTTTTGTTCCATCGGGAAATGTCGCTTCTACTTGAATATCATCTATCATTTCTGGGATACCTTCCATTACGTCATCCGCTGTTAAGACTTGTTTTCCTTCCTTCATTAACGTTGCAACTGTTTTACCGGCACGTGCTCCCTCTAAAACATAACAAGTAATCATAGCCACAGCTTCTGGATAGTTCAGCTTTATTCCATTTTCTTTTCGTTGTTTTGCTAATTCACCAGCCATAAAAATAAAGAGTTTTTCCTTTTCGACAGGGTTTAATTTCAATGCTTATCACCTCATTGATTCAAAGATTCAAAATCATTATCTATTAATATAAACCTCATGTTATAAATACTCAACCCTATATGTCAACTTTTATGACGTGGGATTGGTAATAGGTCTGTCATAGAAAAGTCGTGTTTTTTGTTTTTTGGGAAAACATGCATACAAAATACATATTTGGTGTGAGGTGTATGTAATGCTTGTTCCATATAATCTTACAATCTTTGTAAGAAATTCTTGTGTTAGGTTATATGACATCATTGCTGTTTTGTGATACAAAGCTTGGTATTCTCGGAAATGTGAAAAAAATACAAAAGAGGGGGTAATACTTTGAGAAAATTAATTAGTAAATGGAAAATGGCTTTAGTCGGAATATCACTACTTGCCTTAGCGGCTTGTGGCGGTGGCGATACTACTGGTTCAACGACTGGTTCTGAAAATGTTGAGGTTGATACTGGTGAAGTTGTAGAAATTGATGAAAATGAACAAATTGCAGTTGGGATTCTACATTCGTTAAGTGGAACGATGGCAATGAGTGAAACATCTTTACGAGATGCAGAGCTTCTAGCGATTGAGGAAATAAATGCTGCTGGAGGTGTATTAGGTAAAGAGCTGGTACCTGTTATCGAAGATGGTGCATCAGACTGGCCTACATTTACAGAAAGAGCAACTAAATTATTACAACAAGATGAGGTAGCAGTTGTATTTGGTGGTTGGACGTCGGCGAGTAGAAAAGCGATGCTTCCGGTTTTTGAGGAAAATAACGGGTTATTATTCTATCCAGTTCAATACGAAGGTATGGAAGATTCCCCTAATATTTTCTATACTGGGGCCGCTCCAAATCAACAAATTGTTCCGGCGGTTGATTGGTTACTAGAGAACAAAGGTACCGAGTTTTTCTTACTTGGTTCTGATTATGTATTCCCGAGACTTGCAAATGCGATTATTAAAGCACAGCTTGATGAAAATGGTGCAACCCTAGTAGATGAACAATACACGCCACTTGGTCATACGGACTATAACACAATTATTTCGCGTATTCGTGAAAAGAAACCACAAGTTATTTTTAACACATTAAACGGTGATAGTAACGTAGCTTTCTTTAAACAATTATCCGATGCTGGAATCACGTCAGATGATGTTACAGTTCTTTCTGTAAGTGTTGCCGAAGAGGAAATTCGTGGTATTGGAGCAGATGTACTTGAAGGACATCTTGCAAGCTGGAATTACTATCAAACAACCGATACACCTGAGAATGAGACCTTTGTTGCTAAATACAAAGAAGCTTACGGTGAAGATCGTGTAACCGGGGACCCTATTGAAGCTGCTTATTTCGCAGTGCATTTATGGGCGCTTGCTGCAGAAGCTGCGGGAACAACTGAAGTTGATGCAGTCAAGGAAGCAGCAGCAGGAATTGAGTTTAATGCGCCGGGTGGACCGGTCAAAATTGATGGTGAGAACCAGCATGTTTATAAAACAGTTCGTATTGGAGAAGTTCAAGCAGACGGGCAGTTTAAGGAAGTATGGAATTCAGGTGAGCCTGTAAAGCCAGACCCATACTTAAAGGAATACGATTGGGCGAGTGCAATTAGCAGCTCAATAGCTCAATAAAAGAAGAGGAATAAGAGAGGTTTGCCGCCTCTCTTATTCAAAATATTTAAATAATAAGGGTGGGGCGCAATAGCGAGCCACTATTAGGTGAAGGATGTGAAACGTATGGAAGGGATAATAATGCAAGCTTTTAATGGAATAAGCTTGGGGTCCATTCTATTATTAATTGCTCTTGGGTTGGCAATAACATTTGGATTAATGAAAGTAATCAATATGGCCCACGGTGAGCTGATTATGATTGGTGCGTATGCAACGTATGTCGTTCAACAAATTTTTTCGAATTATATACCACCACATCTATTTGATTTGTATTTCATTTTAGCGATCCCGTTTTCGTTTATTGTTGCGGCATTAATCGGGATGTTATTGGAGTATGTCGTTATTCGACATTTGTACGGCAGAGCACTTGATAGCTTACTAGCAACATTTGGGGTCGGCTTAATATTACAGCAAACGGCTCGTTCAATTTTTGGAGCCCCTAACGTCGGTGTTGAAAGCCCGTCATTTTTAAAAGGTGGAATGCAAATAGCGGGGATGACATTACCTTATACTCGTATTTTCATTATCTCCCTTGTTAGTTTATGTTTTGTTAGCCTGGCTGTCTATTTATACAAAACAAATAGTGGTAGAAAGATTCGTGCTGTTATGCAAAATCGTGAAATGGCAATGTGTGTTGGGATTTCTTCACGCCGAGTCGATATGACGACGTTTGCGATTGGTTCGGGAATTGCAGGGGTTGCCGGTGCAGCCTTAACGTTAATCGGACCAATTGGACCTACAATTGGCACGTATTATATCGTAGATGCATTTATGGTTGTTGTTGTCGGTGGAGTCGGTATGTTAATAGGTACAGTTGCTGGAGCAATGGGAATCGGTGTATTAAATACAGTGTTTGAATATTGGACAAATGCTTCAATGGGGAAAGTATTAATCTTTGCACTGATCGTTTTATTCTTGCAATGGCGTCCGGCAGGGATGTTCTCATTAAGAACAAGATCGCTCGATTAGGGAGAAAGGAGGAGCATGATGAAATTTTCAGTTGCAAACTATCTTATGGATCGAAAGTGGTTGTTTATCGTCTTAGTATTAATTTTAATCGCAATGCCATTATTGTTATCGGATTTCCGCATTAATCTATTAGGTCGTTATATAGCATTTGCGATATTGGTCATTGGTCTTGACTTACTTTGGGGGTACACGGGAGTATTAAGTCTCGGTCATGGGATTTTCTTTGGTTTAGGTGCGTATATCATGGCGATTTATTTAAAAATGGAGGCGTCACCTGGGGTACCTGATTTTATGATGTGGAATGGCATTATGGAATTACCGTGGTTTTGGGTTGTTCTACAAAATCCGCTCATTGCCATATTGGCGGGAATCATGGTTCCGATGTTTTTAGCGACAATTCTCGGGTTCTTTACATTTAGAAATCGAATTAAAGATGTCTATTTTACAATTTTAACGCAAGCGTTAGTAATTGTAACGACAACATTAATTGTAAGTCAGCAAAATGTTACAGGTGGTACGAATGGATTAACGAATTTTACAACGATTTTTGGCTATTCATTATCAAACCCTTCAACGCAAAAAGTAATTTACTATATTTCAATTGGAATTCTTGTCGGAGTATTCTTCTTTTGCTACAAGTTAACGAATAGCCGTTTTGGTAAAGCGCTAATTGCGATTCGAGATGGAGAAAACCGCCTTCGTTTCTCGGGTTATGATACGTCAATGTTCAAAGTGTTTATTTTTGCTATCTCAGCTGGGATTGCAGGTTTAGCAGGTATGCTGTTTGTGATGCAAGTCGGAATTATTTCACCAACAATGATGGGAATTGTACCTTCTATTGAAATGATTCTGTGGGTTGCTATTGGTGGGCGTGGTACATTAATTGGACCAGTGATAGGAGCGATTATAACGAATACTGCAAAAACACTATTTAGTGAATCGTATCCCGATATTTGGCTTTACTTCTTAGGGGCTGTATTTGTCATTGTCGTTGTCTTTTTACCTGGTGGTTTAATGAGTTTATTTGAAAAGCTGAAGAGAAGGGGTGGAGGAAATGAGCAAAGTACAGTCGTCCGAAAGCAAGAAGTCAATCATCCTACAAGCTAATGGGATCTCAGTGAATTTTGGGGCTTTTTATGCAATAAGTGACTTTTCCTTCCGAATAACCGATGGAGAGCTTCACTTTCTTATTGGACCAAATGGAGCTGGGAAAACAACCTTTTTAGATGTTGTTTGTGGTAAGACCAAAAATAGTAAAGGTACTATTACGTTAAAAGAAAAGGATAATTTATCAAAACTAAAGGAATTTGAAATTGTCCGTAAAGGGGTAGGTCGTAAATTCCAAGCCCCTTCTATTTTTGGGAACTTGAGCGTATGGGAAAACCTCGAGTTGGCAATGAAGCAGGATAAACGATTGTTCAGTATTCTTAAAGCAAGGCCGAAGCAAGAGGAAGAAACAGAAATTCTTGAGATGCTAGGTCTTATTGGATTAATGGAACAGAAAGATAATGATGCACGCCTCTTGTCGCATGGGCAGAAGCAATGGCTTGAAATCGGGATGGTTATGATGCAAAAACCGGATTTACTAATGTTAGATGAGCCGATTGCCGGAATGACAGAAGAAGAGGAAGAAAAGACAGGAGAGCTACTTTTAAAATTAAAAGAGCAATGCGCCATTATTGTCGTTGAGCATGACATGGACTTTGTTAGGAAGTATTCAGAAAAGGTAACAGTTATGCATGGTGGTCAGTTACTATGTGATGGGACGATGGAAGAAGTCCAGACTAACGAACGAGTAATGGAAGTGTATCTTGGACGTAAGGGTGAGGATAAAAATGCTGCAATTAAAACAGGTTGAAGTAGCGTACGATGAAAGTACGGTTATTCGTGATGTATCAATGACGGTTAAGCCGGGGCAAGTTGTTTGTTTAATGGGGCGTAATGGTGTTGGTAAAACGACATTAATGAAGGCGATAATGGGTGTGTTAACGAGTAAGAATGGTCAAATTATATATGAAGATGAAGAGATAACGAAAAAGAATCCGACGCACCGTGCCAAAAAAGGGTTTGGCTATGTTCCTCAAGGAAGAGAAATTTTTAGTCATTTAACAGTATATGAGAATATTTTAATCGG
Source organism: Halalkalibacter urbisdiaboli (assembly GCF_002156385.1). Taxonomy (GTDB): domain Bacteria; phylum Bacillota; class Bacilli; order Bacillales; family Bacillaceae_D; genus Halalkalibacter_A; species Halalkalibacter_A urbisdiaboli. The sequence continues at coordinate 1,401,604 of NZ_MVJM01000001.1, read as the reverse complement.
TCTAGAAGCTAGAAATGATAAGAAACGTCATGTTGACCCTGTTATTTATGATTACTTCCCTGTTTTAAAAGAGATGAAAGATAGACGTGGGGGAGATTTAAGTGGAGGGCAGCAGCAGCAATTAGCAATTGCGAGAGCGCTTGTATCTGATCCTAAGTTTTTATTGTTCGATGAACCAACTGAGGGAATTCAACCAAATATCGTTGCAGATATTCAGAACGTAATAAAAGACATTAAGCAAAACAAAAAAGATACTTCGATTTTGCTAATCGAACAAAGCTTTGACTTTGCTCAAAGTGTAGCAGATTACTTCTATATTATCGATAAAGGTCGAGTTGTATATGAAGGAGAAGAATTAGTGGAAGAAGAAGTTAGCCGCTATTTAGCAGTATAGGGCCTGGCTCATCAAAGGCTGTGCCAAAAGGTTAAAAACAACCTTTTGGCACAGCCTCCTACGTTAATGAGGAGATTCCTCCTGCTTTAAGTAGCGTTTATCTTTCATAAATAATCGCCAGAACCAAAAGAAAATTGGCACGAGAACGGCCATACCAACACCGTACCCAATGAGTAGAGAATGGAACATGACTTCATTTGTAAATGCATCATAAATGGTTACATTTGGATAAAGGAAGTAAGGCATATGGGCTGAACCATACGCAAAGCTTGCCAAACCAAATTGTAAGGCTATAAATAAGACTGCTATACGCGGGTGGCCAACTGTTGTCTTTTTAGAAGGCCACCATAGTGCGCTATAACCAATGGCAAAAGCAAAAAGGGATAAAGAAAACCAAAGCCACTCGTTAACCATATTCTCGAACATCCAAAAAGCTTCTGGAATCAATGTCATAATAGCCGCTACTGCAAACGAAAGAGTGATCGGACCGAGAATAATCGCGTTTCGACGATAGACTCTATATGTTTCCTCGGAATTTGCTTCCCTCGCATAATCACTTAATAGAAGAGAGGACAAAAATAATTCTGTACTAAGTCCAAACCCTAAATGTGTATAAAAGGTTGGGCTCGTAAACAATTGGTCAATAAGCACATATTGCCGATTACCAACGGTCTCAATAAATCCTCCGATAGCAGCTGGTAAAATACTAACGAGTAAAGCAGGAATGAGTAAACCCGTTATGCCAGAGATGATTACGAGCATATTCGTGTATTTTTGAACGGAATACGAGTAAACCATAAATGCGCTACGTATCGTTAGTAAAAAGAGAACTAGACAAAATGGCACAATCATTAACGTTCCTAATGAAGAGGCTGCACCTGGGAAAAAACCAACTAACGCAACAACGAGTAATACGAGAAAAACATTTGTAACCTCCCAAGAAGGTGAGAGATAACGATTAGCGACGCTAGCGGCTTTCGTATCCGTACGTTTACGATAATACATCGCCCAAAAACCGGCACCAAAGTCAATCGACCCTGCAATTGCGTAAATAAATAAAAAAGCCCAAAGTATAATGATCGCGATATAAACATCTTCCATTTTTAAATCCTTTCTTGAGAACGTCTTTAAGAAGGTAGCATTTGCAACTCTTTTGAAACTGGATTGCGTTGAAAATAGAAATGCATAACTAAGGCTGTTATGACGAGTAAGACAAGATAAAGCGCCATAAACAGGAACAGAAGCATTCCTAGATTACCCGACTGTGTTGCTGCTTCTGATGTTAATTGGATTCCGTGGATAGTCCAAGGCTGTCTTCCGGTACAACTAAAAATCCATCCCGTTTCAATGCCGATCATCGCTAAAGGTCCTGAAGCAACGAGAGAGGCGAGCAGCCATTTTGGAAAGATTGTCTCTTTTTTTCTTCTAATAAACCAAATAAACCAACTAAGTGCGGCAATTGCTAATAAAAGCATACCGATCCCAACCATAATATTGAATAATGTATGGACATAGAGTGGAGGCCACTCTTCACGAGGAAAGTCATATAGACCTTGGATGACGCCTTCTGTCGTCCCTGTCGCAATCCAACTTAGCATCCCTGGAATTTCAATTCCCCCTACGACTCGACCGGCTTCCGGGTCAGGGGTTCCCATTATCGCGAGTGGTGCATTACTTTGTGTTTCAAAGAGTCCTTCTGCAGCAGCGAGTTTTATTGGGATTTCTTCATGTAGCATCACCGCTGTATCATGACCGTTAATTGACGTATAAAGTGTCATCAATAACGCAACCGCAAGTGAAAGCATTAACCCTTTTCTGTAATAAGAGGATTCTCTTTGCTCTAGACCACCTTTGTATAATTTAAAAGCAGCAACCGCAGCTAGTACAAAAGCTCCTGTTAAATAGGCGCTACTAACGACATGAAGTGAGGTAACGAATACACTCGGGTTAAATACAGCCTCAAGTGGTCTGACGTTACTGACTTGTCCGTTTATATAATCGAATCCTCTAGGGGTATTCATCCAGGCATGGGCATCGGTAATTAGAACGGCAGAAGCAGTTGCTCCTAGTGCGACAAAAAAGACACTAATGATTCTCATTGTAGAAGATAGTCGGTCGGCGGCATACACGTAAATGGAAAGAAACAAAGCTTCTAAAAAGAACGCGAATATTTCAACTTGAAATGGAAGGGCAATAACCTGACCGACAATTTCCATGTAGCCAGGCCATAGTAATGTTAACATTACACCAACAATCGTACCTGAAGGGATTGCGACACCGAGTAATATAGCTACTCCTTTCGTCCAACGTTTAGCTAGAAGCCCATACTCCTCATCTTTTCGAATGACTCTCATGATTTCCGCTAATAAGATCATCAACGTTATCCCGACACCTAGAGTTGCAAAAATAATATGGAAGGCCATTGATGAGCCAAAAAGCATCCGAGCTAATAAAACATTATCCATTCATCATTCTTCCCTTCGCTATAAATCGTACCAATATATCCATGCTTTTACTGTTTGTTAACAATAGAAATTCTATTCGTTTTTAGTAAATGTTGTATATAAAATTAAGGCAAGCTGAAGTGATTCTATTAACTGAGATCAAAACATAAATTGAAATAACGAATGGCTTGGTGGAGGTGCAACTATACAATGATGTATCATTTTATGCAGCGTGAGATTGACAAAGCAACAATTGAAGATTTAATGAAAACCGAAAGCTTTGATGTGCTTACTCTTGATTTCTTGTCCGTTTTAGCACAAACAGATCAGGAGCGTTATCTAATTAGACAGGTTCTTCGTAGTCGTAGACAACAGTATGATATACTTAGAAGCTTATATATGCAGATGTATCATTCACAGCCTCAAGTGGACCAAAACATTTTTCAAAAGCCAGAATCCTATATACACGGTATTAAAAGTCAGCAAGTACGTGTAGAGAATCGAAAAAGAATCTTATCGAACTTCAAAAGTCAGACAACCGATTCCACTGTCAGTCAAGTCATTCAAATGGTGTTAAACTTGAATCAATATGAAGGAATATTATTAAACCAGCTGGAAAGAATTATAGAGGACAATGAAAATTAGTTATCCACATTAAAATATAGACATATATAAGTGTTCAACACACTTATTAACATTATAAACAGAATAATTGTGGTTTTATCCACATGATGTAACCGTTATAACAACATATATCCACAGAGAAGTAGTGTTTACCCACAGTTGTTGTGGATTAATTGTGGGTAAGCTTGCCGAATTTTGGGGTTTACAAAAAACCTGTCTATTTGTTAGAATATTTCTAACAGTTAAAACAAATAAATTTTTTTTGGTATAAAATTGAGCGGGTGTTCAACGTAGAACACCTGTACTAAAAGGGGTTTATGAGAGGAGAGAAGGGAATGACGGTTTCAGAAAAAAAGAAGATCGAAGACTTACAAGAGAAAATAAATCGCTTATCAGTGGAATTAGATGAATTGAAAAAGGCAAATCGTGATGGTTTCGAGCCGCTTGAAACAGATGATTTCCTGATTCAAGCTTATAATTAGTGATAAATATATCCACATAGTAGAGGTCGCCAAAAGGAATGAGGAATCCTATAAAAGGCGATCTCTTTCTTTTTTTCAAAAAAACTTGGTAAAATAGGATTAAGAATGTTCAAAAGGAGGACATACATATGGAAAGGAAAGCATGTCGCTCGCTTTGTAAGGGGATATGGATAGGGGGAGCTGTTACTGTTGCTGCGCTTTTATTAAAGAAAGAGTGGCGTTCGAAACTAATAGAAGAAGCAAGTGAATTTAAACATCAATCTGCTGAGGTTATTACCTTTATTCGGGAAAATCGCGAAGATATTTTTAATCAAGTAAAAATGACAACATCGGAAGTCTCTAATGTTGTTCAAGGAATTTCTGATGATATTAAACAGCTAACATCTACGGTAAAACACTTAAAGGATAGTTCAGAGGAGCTTGTCAAAGTCACAAAAGAAGCGGCTAAGGAAGTAAGGGATTTAAAAAACATCGAAATTGATGAATAAGCTAAACAGTAATTAGCCATAGTAATAAACGAGAAGCAACAAGCTTCTCACTCACTAACACTAGTCAGGTGGTTGTTCAACATGCAATAGGCAAGAAGATTTTTGTTGGTGTTGTAAGAACTTCGATTGAGGTGATTACATTGGACAGCGCACAGGTAATTTCAAGATTGTGAATAGCAAGACTGAAATGAGGTGTCTCCGAAAAACAAAAATCGATTCGGCCCCATATTGTTGACTGAATAAGAAAGCTTGAAAGGTGTAGTGAATTAGAGGTGACCACTTTCGGTGGTCACCTCTTTTTTTCGTTGCGATGACTTGTACGGAAATGCTTGTTAAAATGAAAAAGGGGTAATAAAAATGAACATGAGATTTAATATGACCGAGACTGGATTTTATACAGAAACTGAATATGGCGATCTTCACATTTCAAGTAACGTTGAGAGTGGATACCGTCCTTTTCAACTTTTTGTATCATCTGTTGCGACGTGTAGTGGAGGACTTTTTAGAACAATCTTAGATAAGAAACGGATTGACTTTGAACATATTTATATTGATGTTAAAACAAAAAGAAAGGAAATAGGTGCTCGCGAAATAACGGATATTCATCTTCACTTTATTTTAGTAGGGGCAAATGTAGAGGAGCATACATTAGAAAAAATACTAAAATTAGCAAAAAAGCACTGTCCTATTGTGCAAAGTGTGAATAATAGTATAAGGGTTACCGAGACGTTTGAAATGAAATAATGGCTAGGGAAAAAAGAGAGGAAAGCTATGAAGAACAATCAACTTGATTTTACGGAGGGGAATATTGCCAAGAAAATGTTCATTTATGCTTGGCCGATTTTTTTAAGTAATTTATTGCAAACGTCATACCAGTTAATCGACTCACTGTGGGTAGGGAATTTAATTGGGGCAACAGGATTAGGAGCAGTCGCCATTTCTGGTACGGTTATTTTTACAATTTTGTCTTTTATTATTGGGGTAAATGGGGCAACACTCACAGTTCTTTCACAAAGAAGAGGGGCGAATGATGAAAAAGGGTTGAAGGACTCTTTGAATGCTTTTGTTTTTGTGCTTGGTGGTCTAGCCATATTATTAGGGCTTGTAGGTTTTTTATTCTCAGGAATGATATTAAAAGCAATGGGGACTCCAGCTGAAATATTCCCTATGGCAAAAACGTATTTACGAATAAATTTTATTGGTATCTTGTTTTTATTTGGATATAACTTTATCGGAACGGTTTTGAGAGCGTTGGGAGATAGTAAAACCCCGATTCGGTTTATTACCGTCGCTGTGTTACTAAACACGATTCTCGATCCAATCTTTATTCACTCGTTCGGCCTAGGAATTAACGGTGCAGCTTATGCCACGATTTTATCTCAAGCAATTGCGTTTTTATACGGTTTATTTTATTCGATCTATAAAGCGGGTGTTCCGTTTTCCACACCTACTTTGCCAGAAAAAAGATACTTTTTAGTTTTACTTAAAATGGGTTTGCCATCAGGCTTATCTATGATGGCGATATCAGCAGGTATTCTGGCGATTATGTCTGTTGTTACAAGCTTTGGAGAGGACGCTGTCGCAGGTTTCGCAGCTGCCCAGAGATTAGATAGTTTAATCATGCTACCGGCTTTAACACTAGGGTCGGCTGTTAATAGCATGGCAGGACAAAATATTGGAGCACGGCTGTGGCAAAGAGTTCATGATATCGAAAAGCAAGGAATCATTTTAATTTTACTCGTATCCATTTCAATAAGTACATTAATTTTTATAAGTGCAGAATGGCTCGTGACAATGTTTGTTCAAGAGCGCTCGACGATAGAATTTGGGACACTTTATATTAAAACAATTGCGTTTTTCTATCCTTTTTTAGGAATTAACTTTGTTCTTAATGGAATTGTACGAGCGTCTGGTGCAATGGTTCAAGTGCTCGTTCTAAATATTATTTCCTTTTGGCTTTTACGATTTCCATTAACATTTCTTTTCGCAAGCTCATTTGGTGAAATAGGCATTGCACTAGGGATGGGAACGAGCTTTGTTATAAGTAGTTTTATAGCTACATGTTATTATTTCCTCGGAAATTGGCGAAATGAAAGCGAGAAGGTTGACGAAATGACACGAGGAGAAACGGCTGCCGCGAAAGATGACTAATGCTGGAAAGTTTGCATTTCCAATTATTGACACGGTGTGAGTGGATATTTTTTTTGTTTCCGTTCACACTATTTTGTAACAGCATAAAGTTTCCAAGGAGGAATTCTCGATGAAACGACTCATCGCAGCACTCGTAGTGCTTTTTGTTATGTCTACATCATTATCGGTTTTCGCTGAAGAAGGTAAAAAAGAAGAAAAAGGCTTGGAAATTCCTGACTCTGTCTTAAATATAGCAAAGGAAAATACGTATACAAATCCAACACAGGATCTTCCTTATTTACAACCAAGTACGTTAGCCCAAGAATTATTAGATAGTACTGATGTAAGCATTGAGAATCCTGATTTAATCCGTATTTTTAATGAATCCACAATAAATAATAATAAGCTAGCTATCGGGTTTCGCGCTTCGGTTTATCTAGGTGAATGGCCATTAGCCTATCACTCTGAAGGTACTGATGTTAATTGGCAATTCAAAAAAGTAAATACTAATTTTATTGACAACCGTGGAGGAAATACCCCTCAAAAACTGACTTATACACAGGAACAACAAAAGAAGGTTGTTGGTGGTTTAACTGCTAAAATCCCTAACAGTGATGCAGTTAAAAAGATGATGATGATCAAGGCTGCAGAACAAATTAATGTCCCTTTAGCATTTGAAACGGTCATCGGACAAGGTACGAAAAAAGGGCAAACGTATAACATTCCAACAAAACAACTTGGTTACTTACACAGCTTTGTTCCAGCGGTTAATGAAAAAGGGAAGGTCACGTACGGGGAAGTATACTTGACATTTAAAGGCGGAAAACGAAAGCTTGAAGTCAAAAACGTGACTAAACAAGGAATCGGAGCTTGGATACCAGTCCAAGACCACTTATCCTTCTCATTCATATCCTCAAACCAACCAAAATAACAGAAGAGGGCATTGAAAAAGGGTGGTTTTTGACCTTTTTCAGTACCCTCTTAAAGCCCAGCTCTATGAGGAGGCCACTGAAAAACCTTCTTAAGTAACTCAAAGAAGAAGTAATGGCTTCGCACGTTGCACGCCTTGCTACGAAAAAACCACTCGTAGCAAGGCTTTCAAAATCGGGCAACGGCTACGCACATTACTTAAAGGACACTGAAAAAAGGGAAACCCACCCTTTTTTCAGTGCCCTATATATTACAGCTTGCTTTTACGTGTTGAAAAATCGATATCCCGATAATATGTGTCTTTAACGAGAACATTTGGTCCAAGACATTTCACACTAGGACAATGGCAAGATAATGATTTTGCTGTTGAGGATGCTTGCCAAGTATGATAGGCATCCTCTAATTTGGTTGTTTGAATATTTCCTAATAGTGGCGTATCACCAAAATCAGTAACAATAATATTTCCATCGAAAATGTTGACATTTAACCGTGACCGACCATCCGGATCATTTCGGACGGTGACATTTTTTTCGGAGTATAAACGCTTTTGTAAAATGAGATCTTCTTCTTCAGAGCTACATGGATAAAAAGGGAGAGTTCCAAATAGCATCCATGTTTCAGGGTTTCGTGTATCTAACAGACGATGAATCCCCTCTCTAATCTCCTCTAGGCTTGCCACCTCTAACTGACTAGCAAAGTCACTTGGATACATGCTATATTTAACATCTTGCATCTTCGTGGGCTCAGTCATACCAACAAATCCACTATCATACATAGGGTGAATTTCATGTCTTTTACAGCCCATTTCCTCAACTACCTGCTTATGAATTTTTTCTAAGTGGGGTAGTGTATTCATATTAATCATTGTTTCAGCAGATACTAACACTCCCATTTCAGATAAAGCCTTAGAATTAACAATCATCTTGTCAAATAGTGCTTTTCTTTGTTCCCTAGTGGGCTTTCTTTCCATCATAGCAAAGCCAGTGTCTATAAACTCATCCTCTGTACCCCAGTTATGTGAGATATGTAATACATCTAAGTAGGGTGCTATTAGCCTGTATCTATCTAAATCTAAGGTTAAGTTAGAGTTTATCTGAGTGTACATTCCTCTCTCATGAGCATATTTCAATAAAGGTAATACATAATTTTCTACTGACTTTAAGGACATCATGGGTTCTCCCCCTGTGATGCTCATTGTTCGCAGGGTAGGTACTTCCTCTAATCTTTGCAGTAATAACTCTAATGGAAGTGCTTTAGGGTCTTTATGTGAAAGAGTATGTCCTACAGCACAATGTCTGCATCTCATATTACAGAGGTTTGTGGTAGTAAACTCTATGCTAGAAAGAGTTGTTTTTCCATATTTATCTATATCTAAGTAAGCCTCCCAAGCATCATTCTGAGGTGTGCTTTTGAGTTTGGTTCTTAATTCAGTCATTTCAATTACTCCTATCTTATTTCTAATACCTCTTACCTGAGAATAAGTACAGATAATGCTACTTGAACCTTTAACATATAGATAGCTCTCCAAATGTTTTGATATTCTCATAAGCTTCCCGCGGATTATGGGAAGGTGTGATTTGAGGCAATGTTGTATGTACCATTAATAATCGCTCTCCTTAATCAAAAGGGTGCCTTTATCATCATAACGCAAAAAGGCTAGTTACAAAAGCTTATTAAGCGAATGATGCTTACGTTAAAAATAGGAATAAATAGTCGAGGGAGTTTATTGAGATAACAGGTTGAATTTGATAAACTTTAAACGATTGTAGCTTGAAATAAAAAGGAGCGAGTATATTGGGCGGACCCATTCATGATAAAAAAAATCAAATGAAATATTTGCAAGGACGTTTAGATATGGTTATGACAGTACTTGAATCGATTGATCCGGAGGAAGCTGGTGTCGAAGAAATTGATCGATTATTGGCGATGTTAGACGACATTGAATTAAAGTGTAAGCAATTTCGTCATGATTGGGCTGAATAGGGAGGAGAATATGAACCTTTATTTAATTCGCCACGGTGAGTCAATGGGCAATAAGCTAGGGAAAATTCAAGGATGTTCTGAGTTCCCTTTATCAGAAGCGGGAACTTTACAAATAGAAAAGCTAGGACTTTATTTTCAAAATGTTCAACTAGACTTTATTTATAGTAGTGACCTATCACGGGCATATGATAGTGCATGTGCAATTGCAAAACGAAAAAACATGACGGTTCATAAGTGGGAGAAGGTAAGAGAAGTAAATCTCGGTCCATTTCAGGGCAAAACCCGTGAAGAGATTTTTAGTTCGTACCCTGAAGTAAAAGAAAAATCGATCTTAACATCGGGTGTTAAGGGGACGGAAAGCACTGAACAATTAACAGCACGATGTAAATCAATTGTTGAACAGCTTATGCTTGCACATCGTAGACATCATGTTGCTATTGTGTCACACGGTGGGCTCATTAGTATCTTTCTCATGTATTTGATGTTTGGGGAACGATGGGAGGAGCTGCATCGACCATTTCAAATTGGAAATACAAGCATTACTCATATTGAATGGCCTAGCTCTAGTAATAAACCGTTGATTCATTATGTTAACCGGAATAATCATTTAGATATGACGACAGATGAAGGAAAGAAGTGTGGTTTGCTATAAAGGAAATGGTGAAAAGTAATCCGCTTTTCACCATTCTTTACGTTAAAACTTTAATAAGTATTGAATCCGTTTTCAAAATATGAGTGAACCTTTGTTTAAAGCCTTTCGGAATGTTTAGACTAGCAGTATAATAGATTGGAGAGAGAAAAAGCTGAAATGAAAAGGGAGATGTGAGAAGTGGAGAAGTTACAAGAAAGCATTTATCAACTTATTGTCGAAACATCTACGAATTTACCAAATGATGTCCGTCGTGCTATAGCGGCTGCCAAAGAAAAAGAAAATGCGGGAACTCGTGCAGCGCTATCACTCTCGACAATTTCAGAAAACATACAGATGGCTGATGAAAAGGTATCACCGATCTGTCAGGATACGGGAATGCCAACGTTTGAAATCAAAACGCCTGTTGGTGTCAATCAAATTAAAATAAAAAAAGCTATATATGCTGCTATGGAACAAGCAACAAAGGACGGAAAGCTACGTCCGAACTCAGTTGATTCATTAACTGGTCAAAATAGTGGGAATAACCTTGGAGAAGGTACACCTGTTATTCACTTCTCACAGTGGGAAGAAGATGTGATTGATGTTCGACTTATTTTAAAAGGTGGCGGCTGTGAAAATAAAAACATTCAATATAGTCTTCCAGCTGAACTTGAAGGGTTAGGACGTGCAGGTCGAGACCTTGATGGGATTCGTAAATGTATTATGCACTCTGTTTACCAGGCGCAAGGACAAGGGTGTAGCGCAGGGTTTATTGGAGTTGGTATCGGTGGAGACCGTACAACAAGCTACTCACTTGCAAAAGAACAATTATTCAGAACAGTTGATGATGTAAATCCAAATGAAGACTTAAAAAAGCTCGAAGATTATGTAATGGAAAATGCAAATAAGCTTGGTATAGGTACGATGGGCTTTGGTGGTGAAGCGACATTATTAGGCTGTAAAGTAGGAGCAATGAACCGCTTACCAGCAAGCTTCTTTGTCTCCGTTGCCTATAATTGCTGGGCTTACCGTCGTCTTGGGGTTGTTCTTGATCAACAATCGGGTGATATTAAAGAGTGGCTTTACAAAGATGGTGAACGCATTGATTTAAATGACACTACTGAGGAAGTAGCAGCAGCGGCTGAAAAGAAAAATGTGCGTGAAGTTGTTCTCGAGGCACCGGTTACAGAGGAACAAATTCGTGAGCTGAAGGTCGGTGATGTTGTTATCATCAATGGAATGATGCACACAGGCCGTGATGCGATTCATCACCATTTAATGGAGCATGATGCACCGATTGATTTAAATGGTCAAATTATTTATCACTGTGGTCCGGTTATGTTAAAAGACGACCAAGGCAATTGGCATGTGAAAGCTGCAGGTCCGACTACGAGTATTCGTGAGGAGCCGTATCAAGGTGATATTATGAAGAAGTTTGGTATTCGTGCAGTAATGGGTAAAGGTGGCATGGGACCGAAAACGTTAAAAGCTCTTCAAGAGCATGGCGGTGTTTATCTTAATGCAATCGGTGGAGCAGCGCAATATTACGCAGATTGTATTAAAGCAGTTAAAGGCGTTGACTTAATGGAATTTGGTATTCCAGAAGCGATGTGGCATCTTGAAGTGGAAGGCTTTGCGGCAATTGTTACTATGGATTCCCATGGCAATAGTTTGCACGCAGATGTAGATAAATCTTCTCTTGAGAAGTTGGCGGAATTTAAAGAGCCTGTATTTAAATAAACGATAAAGGCTAATCCAAAAAGCTAATTAAGTGCTGTTAAAGCGTACGCTCTGTTCGCTACATTGCATCAAGGCTGTACTACAAGGTTATAAAAACCTGTGGCACAGCCTTTTTCTTTATCATTGTCTTTTCTTTTCAACAATACATAAACGATTTTTTTATGTGACAAACTAAGAAAAAACATATGAGGGAGAATGATATCAATGCTTAGAAAAACAACGGTCCTCGCTTCAGTACTTCTTCTTTTCGTTATAAGTTGTTTATCAGGATATGCACATGCATACGAAAATAAAACATATAACTGGAGCTTTAAACCAGCAAAAGATAATAAACCTGTAACGACAGAACCACACTTCATTGAATTGCTAGAAAACAATGGAGGGTTTTTTATTGGAGACACATCAAAAAAAGAGTTATTTCTAACTTTCGACAATGGGTATGAGAATGGTTATACGAAAGAGGTTCTTGATGTTTTAAAAGAAAAACAAGTCCCGGCTGCCTTCTTTGTGACCGGTCATTATTTAAATGATGCGGAAGATTTAGTTAAACGAATGGTTGCTGAGGGACATATTGTTGGGAACCACTCTTGGCATCATCCTAGTTTGCCTGAAGTAGGGGATGGCCGATTGATGGAGGAATTAAACAAAGTAAAAGCTAAATTTACCGAACTTACGGGCGTGAAAGAAATGAACTATTTGCGACCGCCAAGAGGGCAATTTAGTGAACGCTCTTTAGCACTTTCTCATAAGCTTGGTTATACGAATGTGTTTTGGTCAATGGCTTACAAAGATTGGGAAATCGATAAGCAAAAGGGAGGCCAATATGCTTATGACCAAATCATGAAACGAATTCATCCAGGAGCGATTCTGCTCATCCATTCAGTTTCAAGTGATAATGCTGAAGCATTACCGCGAGTTATTGATGATGCAAGAAAGCTTGGCTATGAATTTAAGAGCTTAGACGATTTAATGCTTCAAAAGGAAATGGAAAAACTGCCTTTCCCTTAATGAAAAAAGGTGCCCCAAAAGATTTCAAACCTTTTGGGGCACTCCCTTGAAAAGTAAGTATAGGTTAATTTGCAAAACTTTCTTGTCCGATTGCTTCAGCAATGGTTTCAAGTGTACTTACATCCGTTACATCAAAGGCAATTGGTTGACGACTGCGGACAATCAGCATACCAATTTCTTTCTCTGATGAGCTTTTAATTGGGAACTTTAATTCTCCATTGCATTCCCATCTTAAATCGTCCTCAAGGTCCGAAGCGGCCACTAGCTTATGATCAAGATTCTCGTACATATAAATACCAGCCCAATCAATATAAGGGACGGTAGACACTAGACTTTCAACCGTCTTATTAAAAATTGATTGAAGACTTTCCTTCTTGTAAACATGGGCCATAATTTGTAATGATGCAACATCTGTTGGTATAGACAAAATTATCTCTCCTCACTGATCATTTCCTTTTCCCATTTTATCAGAAGATATCGATTGAAAGGGCTAGTAAGTTTAGGAAGAATAGCAGGATCATGCTATAATAGGTACGCAAAAAAATGGACGGAGTTGAAAATTGTGAAAAAAGACAAGAAAAATGAGGGAAAGAACGAAGCGGTATCCATTCAGACTGGCCAAAAAATTCCTTTAACAATAAAAAGGCTTGGCATAAACGGTGAAGGTGTTGGTTATTTTAAACGAAAAGTAGTCTTCGTTCCAGGGGCACTTCCGAATGAAGAAGTTGTAGCAGAAGTGACTAAAACAAATCCACGTTTTTCAGAAGCAAAAATATTGAAAATCCGCAAAGCATCTAAAGAGCGAGTCAAACCACCCTGTCCGGTATATGAGCAATGCGGTGGCTGTCAGCTGCAGCATATGGAATATCAAGCGACATTGCGTGAAAAACGAGATATAGTGAAGCAAGCCTTTGAACGTCACACACAGCTCGATGTCAATAAACTAAAACTAAAGGATACATTAGGTATGGAGGATCCTTGGTACTACCGCAATAAAAGTCAATTACAAGTCGCTAAAAAAGGTGAAAAGGTGTTGGCTGGCCTTTACGCAATGAATTCTCATAAACTGATAGATTTATCAGAATGCATGGTCCAGCACCGAACGACAACGAGTGTGACAGCTGTTGTGAAGCAAATTCTTGAAGATTTAAACGTATCAATTTATAACGAGCGCAAGCATACTGGGGATATTCGTACTATTGTGACCCGGGTAGGATTTGAAACGGGTCAAACCCAAATCGTTTTAGTTACGACGAGGGCGGAAATTCCTCGTTTGAACGCCATTGTTTCGGAAATAAGAACGAGGCTTCCTGAGGTGACGTCGATCCTACAAAATGTAAATGGAGAAAGGACATCTTTAATTTTCGGAGACGAAACGATTCATCTTGAAGGAGAAGAGGTCATCCAAGAAACATTAGGTGATGTTTCTTTCCGATTATCAGCTAGGGCATTTTTTCAATTAAATCCTTTGCAAACGGTTCATCTATATAATGAGGTCAAAAGAGCGGCTGACCTTAATGGGAATGAAAACGTAGTTGATGCGTATTGTGGTGTTGGAACCATTGGTCTTTGGTTAGCAGATCGAGCTGGTGAAGTGCGTGGAATGGATGTTATTGAAGATTCGATTATTGATGCTAGAAGAAACGCAACGGACCATGGGTTTACCCACATGACTTATGAAGTTGGGAAAGCAGAATATTGGCTTCCGTTATGGGTAAGGAATGGCTGGAAACCAGACGTTGTCGTCGTTGACCCTCCTCGAACAGGTTGTGACGAAGGGCTACTACAAACATTAATTGAAGTAAAGCCAAAGCGAATTGTTTACGTGTCATGTAATCCATCAACGTTAGCGAAGGACGTTGAACGTTTACGGAAAAAAGGGTACCGCGTCCGTAACATTCAACCAGTAGATATGTTTCCGTGGACAGCTCAAGTAGAAAGTGTGACCTTGCTTTCGTTATAGTGTACGAACAAATAAAAATTCTACATGAAACTCTTTCCATTTTCCCTTACGAGTGAGAGTAAAAATTGTGTATGAAACAACCCAACCTAGTTAAATAAACGTTTGTTTAATAAGTAAGAACTATGTTTTAACTCAATAAAACGTGAAAAAAGCTATAAGGGTGAAAAAGTGAGGTTTGAAGGAAATCGTCTTTTTTAACTGAAACGGTTGAAAGGGGTGCATCAGAAGGCTTAAGCCTTTTAATGCACCCCTTGTTTTCTAATCTGAATTTGCTCTGTCCGTCATACGCCAGTTAATCACACCGATAATGAGGAAGAGGAAGAACAATGACATATATACCCTTGTAGACCAATTTCCGATTCCTGTGAAAGAAAGAAATGCCCATAATAAGGCTGCAATAAACAAAATGATGCTTCCAACTGGTATTCTTTTCATAAGTGATCCCCCAAAAAGAAAGCGATATATCATTAGTATCTAAAAATCCCCAAAAAGTATACATATTAAAATAAAGAGTGAAATGGAAAACAAACAAATAGAACACGAATATTTGGTCAAAATAAGAAAGCGGAAAATTAATAAACAAAGGAGTGCCGAAATGAAAAAAAAGCTAACGCAACATGACGCTAATACAGTAGCTGAGAATAACTTTCAAGTTACGGACTATAACAGTTCAGAAGAAACTGAACAAGGGCTTGCGATGACTCATGAACAGGTGAAAGATATGTATGTAGAAGGAACCGTTGATGGCGAAATCGATGAATATCGCGGTAAAGACATTGACTTACCAAAAGGTGGATTTAAAGAGGACGTATTTAAAGAAAAATAGGATAAAATATAGGGCATCCTAAAAGCACTGAAAAGGAACGGGTTCAGTTATACGGGAGAAAACATTAAATAACATAATAATTAGGAGTGCAAAGTGCACTCTTTTCAGGGGGGGAAATAAATGACAGGAAGAAATGCTCTGATATTTCTTCCTGTTTTTATAGCCCACTGGAAACGGAAAACCACCCTATTTCAGTGACTTCTATTTATATCAGGATAATTTTCTGTATAACAAAAAATCAAATGGCTTTTTTCTCTTCTACGACATCAAATTGTTCTCTTCCTGATTGTGGTAACGTTTGTTTAAATCCTTTCGTTAAGAACCCAAGGTAGATTAAGCCGAGCGCAACCCAGATGAATCCGCCGATTAACGTAGGAAGGTCTAATAAGAATAGGAGCCAAGCAATAAAGGCTGCGCCAACAAGTGGTGAAATTAGGTTAATCACTACTCCTTTAACGGAGCGGCTACTCTGCTTTTTGTTCTTAAAATACATAGTGATGACACAGAGGTTAACAAAGAAGAAAGCTGTTAGTGCACCAAAATTAACAAAACGAAGGGCTGCATCAATTGAGATAAAAATCGCTGATAACGTGATGACAGATGAAAAGATAATGTTTAGCACAGGTGTTTTGTATTTAGGGTGAACATAGCCGAAAAACTTTTTCGGAAGCATAGTATCACGCCCCATAACGTACAAAAGTCTTGAGACTGCTGTTACTGAAGCTAAACCTTGCGTAAAAATCGCTGCGATGAGAACAGTAATAAAAATTGAACCTAACAGACTCCCGCCAACAAAATTGACTAATTCTAAAGCTGCTGAGTCTTGGTTTTGAAACGTAAAGTTTGGAACAATTAATTGTATAAAATAAGATGTGGTAACGTGTAGAATACCGACGATTCCAATCATAATAAAGATGGCACGCGGGATCGTTTTCTTTGGATTGATGGTTTCTTCCGATAAAGTCGTCATCGTATCAAACCCTAAAAATGAGAAGATGACAATTGATGCACCTGCTAAAACAATGGAGAGGGACATGTCGCTATTGATGAAGGGGTTTATTGATAAAAGTGTTCCGCTTCCTGTACCGTTAACCAAACCTTTAATCATAAAGCCACAGAAAACGACAATAAAGATAATTTGTAATAGAACGAAGAAGCTACTAATGTTCGCTGAAGAATTTACGCCTAAAATGCTAATTAGGGCTAGAAGGATTGTTAATCCGATAATCCAAGCATATGGAGGTACTTGTGGGAATTGGGCATTTAGGAAAATTCCAAATGTAATGCAAGCAATAATTGGGGCAAAAAGGTAGTTAAATAGTAAAATCCAACCGACAATAAAACCAAGCTTTGGGTTCATTGTTTTTTTGACAAACGTATAGGCTGAGCCTGAAATCGGTAGTTTTTTCGCCATAACAGCATAACTCGCTCCTGTAAATAGTACAGCTAGGACTGCTACTGCGTAAGCGGGAGTTAAAAAACCGCTCGAGCCCTCGTAGGCAACTCCAAAAACAGAAAAATAAATCATAGGGGTATTCCACGCAAGACCAAGTATGACAACTTGAAATAAGGTCAACGTTCTCTTTAAATCTGTTTCTTTACTCACTCTCTAACAGCTCCTTTTGGTGTTAACTACTCACCTCTAAATTTTCCTACAATACTAATTTTGGTTCGCCGGCGTTTGAAAAAGATTATGTTGTTAATTCTTGTTTGAAATGGGTGAATAGTGCAACAAGTGTGTAATATAACCTGACACACTTTTCGAGCAATTAAGATTTTTCACATTTGAGGAAATATTGTCATGTTTTCTTACAAACTTCTTGTTGTCGGTTTGATTATTCTTTATACTTCCAATTAAGTTAATCGAATAAAGGTTCTCACAAAGCGTTGAGGACGAAAAAGCTTTCTAGGGTTCCGTTGATGAATCATCAAGCCTGGTCCGAGAGAGAGCGGTACAGATACTCTGTATTACACGGAAGGATAAAAGCCTGGGAGACGTCTCCCAACGCTTTTATCCTTTTTTTATTACCATTTACAAATAGGGAGGTAACGGAAATGAACTGGAATAAAACGATTCCTGCAGGAGGAAAATGGTCTGGCGTGATTAGTAAAGGGAAACAAGTTCGATTTACAGCACTTGAGGGAGGGGCAAATCTTTCTATGCTGCTCTATAATCCGAATGATTTAAGCGAGCGCTACAATATGCCGGATACCTTAAAGGCACAACATACAGCTCATTTAACGACAGGGCATGTCCTAATGAGTGACAACGGACGTGCGATTGCAAGTATTGTGGATGATACACTTGGCTGGCATGATTCCATCTCTGGTTACACAACGAGGGAATTGACAGATGCGAAATATGGAAAAACAACGTATCAGGAGTTGCACAATGAGTGGCACCGCAGCGGGCAAGAAAACTTTTTAGTCGAACTTGTGCGAAACGGATTGGGAAAGAGAGACTTAGTTCCAAACTTGAATCTATTTTCCAAAGTGTTTTGTGACGAAGCGGGGGACATGAATTATGTACTTGACCATTGTCAAAAAGGAGCAACGGTAACATTGAGAACGGAGATGGATTTGCTTTTTGTGTTATCAAATACACCAAACCCACTAGATCCAAGAACATCGTATCCTTCTGTTCCGATCAATATTGAGGTGCTAGATGCAGATGAAGTTACAGATGAGGATTATTGTATAAATTTCCGCCCTGAAAACCGTCGTGCTTTTGAAAATACATGGGAATACGAAACATTAGTGAAATAAAGGAGGAGATCATATGGCAGTTTTTAATCGAGTTGAAAGTGAGCGCAAAGTAGAAGAAGCGATTTACAGTGAGGTCATTCAAGCGGGAGATGGCTGGATGCGTGAATTAGAGCCAGGCGAAGTACTTAGAATAGAAGATTTAGAGGGAAATCAAGCAGCTGACACGTTATTTTTTGATGCCGAGAACCCGGATGACCACTATAGTGCAGTTGCTACCATTTCCGGGCAACAAAATATCTATCTATCAACAGGCTCTGTCCTTAGAGCAGAATCTGGTAAGCCATTAATGACGATTGTTGCTGATACTTGTGGTCGCCATGACACATTAGGCGGGGCGTGCTCAGCTCAAAGTAATACCGTTCGTTACGCACATGACAAGCTACCAATGCACAATTGTCGTGATACGTTCATGCTGCAAATGGCAAAATACAACGGCAATTATACGAAGCGCGATTTAGCACCGAACATTAACTTCTTTATGAATGTCCCCGTTACGCCAGAGGGTGGCCTCACATTCGCTGACGGAGTATCAGGTCCGAATCGTTACGTTGAAATGAAAGCAGAATGCCGCACGACAGCGTTGATCAGTAATTGTCCGCAATTAAACAACCCCTGTAATGCTTACAATCCAACACCCGTACGTGTACTAATCTGGGAAAAGTAATCACTTTTCCCGAGATGGTTCAAAAAGGGAGGGAGAGCTTTTTGAACCATCTCCCCAACAAACGAAGAGAGTGGAGGTTTTCATATGTTTAAGAAAGTCTTAATTGCAAACCGCGGTGCCATTGCAGTTCGAATAGAGCGAACATTGAAAAAATTAGGAGTCCAATCCGTTGCTGTTTATACGGAAGCGGACCAAGACAGTCTACATGTCGACCATGCAGATGGAGCGGTGTTAATCGGTGAGGGCCCAGCAAAGGACAGTTATCTTAATGCTAATCTTATTTTGGAAACAGCCGTTAAAACAGGGGCTGAGGCCATTCACCCAGGCTACGGATTTTTAAGTGAGAATGCTGATTTCGCTCGTGCCTGTCAAGAAAAGGGCATTGCTTTTATCGGACCAACTGGGGAGCAAATGGAGATGTTCGGGTTGAAGCACTCGGCTCGTGAAATTGCTATTAAAGCAGGTGTTCCATTGTTACCAGGAACGAATTTACTGACAGAATTAGATGAAGCGTTACTAGAAGCCAAAAAAATCGGCTATCCAGTTATTTTAAAAAGTACAGCGGGCGGTGGCGGAATAGGTATGCGGGTTTGTGAAGACGAGGATGCATTAAGGCAAGCATATGAAGGGGTTCGTCACCTTGCTGAAACAAACTTTAATAATGGCGGACTCTTTTTAGAAAAATATATTGCAAGAGCGCGTCATGTGGAAGTACAAATCTTCGGAACAGCTTTAGGGGAAGTCATCACATTGGGAGAGCGCGACTGCTCGATCCAGCGCCGAAACCAAAAGGTGATTGAGGAAAGTCCAGCTCCCAATCTATCAGATTCCGTTCGTGAAAAAATGTTTGCTGCGTCAAAGAGCTTAGCTGAAGAAGTTGGCTACCGTAGTGCTGGCACGGTCGAATTCTTATATGACCCAGAAACGGAGGAGTTCTACTTCCTAGAAGTGAATACGAGACTTCAAGTTGAGCACGGCGTTACAGAAGAAGTGTTAGGCGTTGACCTAGTAGAATGGATGGTCAAAGAAGCGGCAAATGAACTCGTAGATTTACCATCACTTGTTCAAAACCCTGTAGGACACAGCATTCAAGCTCGTATTTATGCAGAAGATTGCCTACAAAACTTCCGGCCAAGTGCTGGTCAATTGGATAAAGTTATTTTATCGAAAAAAGCCCGTGTTGAAACATGGCTACGCGACGGTGTGACAGTGACTTCGCTTTATGATCCGATGCTGGCGAAAATCATCGTTCACGGTGATAACCGTGAAGATGCCCTTAACAAGCTTCATCAAGCATTAGAGGAAACACGGTTTTACGGGGTAACGACTAACCTTCAATACTTACAAGCGTTATTACTAGATGAAGAATGTAAAGCGGGTCGTGTATTTACGCAAATGTTAAATGGCTTTGAACCGCCAGAAAATGCAATTGAAGTCTTAGACGGTGGTGTTCAAACGACAGTACAAGATTTCCCTGGACGGACTGGACACTGGGATGTTGGAGTTCCGCCATGCGGACCAATGGACCCACTATCATTCCGAGTTGGAAATAAGTTACTTGGAAACGACGATACTGCACCAGGACTTGAGCTTACATTACGTGGTGGCTCGTACAAATTTAGAAATGACATCTGGTTTTGCTTAACAGGAGCTGACATGGAAGCACATTTAGATGAAGAAACTGTTCCGCTTTATCAGCCAATTTTAGCAAAAAAAGGTCAAGTACTTCAATTCGGTGAAGCGAAAACGGGGATGCGTAGCTACTTTTTAGTTGCCGGGGGGTTTGATATGCCACTCACCCTCGGAAGTGCTGCAACGTTTACATTGGGCGGCTTTGGAGGTCATGGTGGTCGTGCTCTTCGCCCTGGTGATGTGTTAAACGTTAACCGTGGAGTGGAGCCGGTTGAAACAAAAGAGCTTGATCTTCCTTCAAGACCGGAAATGACTAACACATGGACGATCGGCGTTATTCCTGGGCCGCATTGTACCGAAGAATTTTTGCAGCCAGAATACTTAACTCAATTAACCGAAACAAACTGGGAGGTACATTTTAACAGCTCTCGTACTGGTGTCCGTTTAATTGGACCTGCGCCTAAGTGGACGCGCGAAGACGGCGGCGATGCGGGCTTGCACCCATCGAACATCCATGATAATGCGTATGCAGTTGGAACGCTTGATTTAACAGGAGATATGCCGATTTTACTTGGTCCAGATGGCCCGAGCTTAGGGGGCTTCGTTTGTCCAGTCACAACGGCATCGGCTGAATTCTGGAAGCTTGGACAATTGCATCCAGGTGATAAAATCCGCTTTGAACTGCTAACTCTTGATGATGCGAACGAACTTCGTCAGCAACAAGAAAAGCAATTAACGGCAATTGGAGAAGGCGTCAGAACAGATGCTCGTGTCGAAAGTGTTCTACCAGCGATCCGAGAGATCGATTCCAATTATCCAATTTTAGCACAAGAAGAAGAAAACAGAAGATTCCCAATGACAATTCGCTGCTCAGGCGATGAGTATCTTTTAGTCGAATACGGAGAAATGGAGCTTGATTTATTGCTTCGTTTCCAAGCGCATGTATTAATGGATGCGATCAAAGAAAGCGGTGAAATTCCATACGTTGATTTAACACCGGGTATTCGCTCGTTACAGGTTCATATTGACCCAACGAAAACAACAGTACAAGAAGCAGCCGCAAAAATTATGGAGCTTGACAGCCAGCTTCCACCGCTTGAGGAAATCGAAGTGCCATCTCGTATTGTCAAGCTTCCATTATCTTGGGATGATCCGGCGACACAGCTTGCAACGGACCGATATCAAAAAAATGTCCGTCCAGATGCACCATGGTGCCCGAGTAACTTGGAGTTTATTCGCCGCATTAACGGCTTGAACAATTTAGATGAAGTAAAAGATGTGGTTTTTAATGCGAACTATATAGTCATGGGCTTAGGAGATGTGTATTTGGGGGCACCAGTTGCGACTCCAATGGACCCGCGTCACCGTCTTGTGACAACAAAATACAACCCAGCACGTACGTGGACTCCGGAAAATGCGGTTGGAATCGGCGGCGCGTATATGTGCGTTTACGGAATGGAAGGCCCTGGTGGCTATCAGTTTGTGGGCCGGACAATTCAAATGTGGAATAAGCTTCATTCATCAAAGAATTTTGAAGAAGGCAAGCCATGGCTGCTTCGTTTCTTTGACCAAATTCAGTTCTATCCAGTTGGAGCTGATGAGCTGCTTAAGCTTCGTGAAGATTTCCCGCGCGGCCGCTTTGAAGCAGATATTACCGAAACGACATTTAAACTTGGCGACTATTTAGCCTTTTTACAGTCAATTGAAGAAGACATTACAGTGTTCCGTAAGAAGCAGCAAGATGCGTTTAGAGCTGAGCGTGAAAGCTGGAAGGAACTAGGGCTTGCAGAGTACATCTCTGAGCAGGATGCAGTTGTTGAAAGTGAAGAAGAAGAGCTTCCTGAAGGAGTCGTTGCTGTGCGTTGCTCGATGCCAGGAAGTGTTTGGAAAGTATTAGTGGAACCAGGTCAATTCGTGAAAAAAGGCGAGAGTATTTTAATAGAAGAAAGCATGAAAATGGAGTTTCCTCAGCATGCAACGTGCGACGGCTATATCGACAACATCTACGTCAAGCCTGGTGATGAAGTGCATGCTGGTCAACTCATTGTTGGCATTCGCGAAGAAAAAGAAGAGGCGGTGTCTGTATAATGAACCTACCATATCATTTAACGGTAGAATGGCTGAGAGAACAATATCATAAGAAGGAACTCACTCCAAAAGAAGTCGTTCTGGAGATTATTGAACGAGCGAAAGTAGATGCGGACATGAATATTTGGATTACACCGCCTTCGCTTGAACTAATTAATCCTTACTTAGAAAGGCTGAACTCTCTTGATATCGAGAGCTCTCCTCTATGGGGAATTCCGTTTGCAATTAAAGATAATATTGATTTAGCAGGGGTTTTAACAACGGCAGGTTGCCCAGAGTATGCGTACGAACCTAGTGAAAATGCACCAGTTGTGGAGCGATTGATTGCTAAAGGTGCGATTCCGGTTGGAAAAGCGAACCTTGATCAATTTGCAACAGGATTAGTCGGAACCCGAAGTCCATATGGTGAAACTCATAATTCATTACGTCCAGAACTAATTAGCGGCGGTTCTAGCTCAGGATCAGCTGTTGCAGTTGCACGCGGTCAAGCTGTTTTTAGTTTAGGAACCGACACAGCAGGATCTGGCCGGGTTCCAGCGTTGCTTAATAATCTTGTTGGTTATAAACCGAGTCTTGGGGCTTGGTCAACTAAGGGTGTTGTTCCAGCTTGTGCGAGTTTGGATTGTGTGACGGTATTCGCTCATCGTTTTGAAGAAGCCATCCTAGTAGATAGTGTTGCACGTGGCGTCGAGGAACAGGATCCGTGGTCTCGAGAATTACCAGTGCCAAATGCATCCGTCCCTAAGCGAATAGTTTTGCCTAAGGACACACCTAGGTTTTTTGGGCCTTTTGCTGATAAGTATCAGGAGGCTTGGGAATGTGCTGTTGCTAAAATCGACCGTTTGGGTGTGCATGTTGAATATGTCGATACCAAGTTCTTATCAGATGCAGCGGCACTTTTATATGGTGGGCCGATTGTAGCGGAACGCTGGGCGGCACTCGGGGAGTTTGTCGAAGGACATCCTGACGCGACGTTTCCAGTGACAGAAAAGGTGCTTCGTTCTGGTTCCGCAAGCCAATATGATGCAGCTGCCGTTTTCCGAGCGCAGCATCAGCTTCAAGCTTATAAACTTCAAGCAAAGAAGCTGCTCGTAAATGGCGTTTTAGTTCTTCCGACAGCCGGTGGAACGTGGACACGCGACCAAGTACGTAAAAATCCAATTGAAACAAACAGTGATATGGGCCTTTATACGAATCATTGTAATTTGCTAGATATGTGCGCAGTTGCGATTCCTGCTGGAGAAGCTGATGTTAATTTACCGTTTGGAATTACGCTATTTGGCTTAGCGGAGGGGGAAGGTTTGATTCGCGGGGCAGCAGATTTGTTCTTGCAATCAAGCGCTGATTCCGAAGAGAAGACTTTGGTTGCTGTTTGCGGACTACACATGAGAGGGTTTCCGTTAGAAAAGCAAATGCAGGAATGCCGTGCTCGTTTTATTCGTGAAGACATTTCGGCCCCTGTGTATCAATTCGTTAAATTGCCATCTGAGCCAGCAAAGCCTGGAATGATAAAAAAGAATGATGGCAGCGGCGGAGCAATTGAGCTTGAAATTTGGGAAATGCCGCTTTCTGAATTTGGAAAATTTGCAACGATGATTCCAGCACCGCTTGGCATTGGCAAAGTCGAGCTTGCTGATGGAAGCGAAGTTCCGGGCTTTGTCTGTGAAGCTTATGCTGCAGAAGGAGCAGAGGATATAACTGAGTTAGGTGGCTGGCGCAAGTTGCTGCAAGTAAATTAATAGATGATTTTAGGATGCATGCCCTTCCTTGGTGGGAGGGCATGCAGTTTTTTATTTATACGATCTTCAACACTTTGAATGAACAATTTTAATCATTATTTTAAAAAAAGAGGTAAGACAATGACTAGGAACATTAAAGTAATAATATTCGATTGGGGAGATACTCTAATGTGGGATTTTCTTTAATCAAAAGGTGCAATGGCATATTGAGAATAATGAAGAAGTCATTCCAGAAATAAATGATGCACTAGTGAGTATCCAGAATAAGTGAATGCTTTTTTTAGAGAATTATTCTCAATCGAAATTATTGTTAAAAAACGATATAATATGAGTTATGAGGTTTTTAAAAAAAAACGAGGAGGATTTATAAAATGACTTCAATTGGAAACTTATCCTCTATTAATGACGCAACAAAAATATTAGAAGCTATTGGAGAAAATATTATCGTTGCTGATGTGGATTATAATATAGTTTGGATTAATCCTAAAGCAGTTAACTTGTTAACAAAGGTTATCTCATTTTTTAATATCGAAAAAGTAGAAGACATAATAGGAACTAATATGAGTCACTTCCATCGAAATCCAGCTCATCAAAAAAAAGTTATGGACAAATTAACTGATACTCATTCTTCAAGAATAAATATTAAAGATGAATATGTAGCCGATATAATTATTAATCCAATTAAAATGGATAAAAGCATTGTTGGTTATGTTGTTATGTTAATGGACGTGACTACTGTGGTAGAAGAAGAGAAAAGAAAGGAAAAAGTTATTCAAGAACTATCAGGTCCTATTCTACATGTATGGGATAATACCCTTGCTATCCCTGTATTAGGAATTGTAGATAAAAGTCTTTTTAACATAATATTAAAGAAATTATTAAAACAGTGTGAACAAGAAGATATAGAACATGTAATCATTGATTTTAGTGGGATTAAGCAATGGAATGAAGAACTACCCAATCAAATTAATGAAATGATAAGCTGTTTATCTATTATGGGGATTCAAGGTTTTATCGTGGGGGTTAAGCCTGAATTAGCTCAAAGTCTAGCAATTGAAAAAGGTTTGGTTAACATTCCTAAATTCGGAACAGCTAAGGCAGTGATCAAACATATTATTTCATTAGAGTAATTCATATATCCAAATCTTTATTGAAACTGTAACAGGTAAATAGTTATAACTGATACTTACATACGATACTTGTTTTAGATGTTACATAGATATCTTTTATTTGAGGATGTAACTAAAGTGACAGGGTAGTTGAAGAAAGAAAGGTTTAAAAATTGAACAATTATTCAATTTTTAAACCTCTTTTAATTAACACGCTAATGTTGCTACCTCTCAAATTTGCCTTGGCTGTTAATGCTATTCATAAAAAGATTCGTTTACCAGTATGTGTTCCTCTTTATAATTATTTATATCTTTTACTTCTAAGAACTTTAGTATATCTTTGTAATACTCTATATGATCCTCTTTATATTCAGCCAACCTATTAATGTCACCTTTATCTAATGGAAATATAAAAACAGGTACATCTCCTTGGTTTGCTAGCATTTCCTTTAATTTTTGTAGTTTCTCTATGTCACCATTTGTTTCAATCCAATGTGATTTTCCATCGATTAGACAAGCGATTTTTAGTTCAAAGGTCGTTTCCCTTCTACCCACACGATAACTAGGAACAAAGGCTACTTCCTCCATCTCTTCCCATTCTATAAACTTAGGAATCACCTGAAAATAAGGACTAGCTTTTACACCATCTAAAGTTACTAGATAATAATTAAAAAATAGCATTACCCAAGCTGCAAACGGAACGGTCATTAATAATAACAAAAGCTTTCCACCTTTTACAAAATACAGACAAAGAAAAAACCATAGAATGATAAAAATCATAACCAATATCGTAACATTATACTCAGTAGCAAAAGCAATTGCGCCTTCGGTATTAAAAAGTAATTCTTTTACAAACAATGGGCCGACAAAAAAGAAGGCAAGTAAGAAAATACCAAATAGTATCAATAAAATAATTCCCATACAGCTGAAAAATGAATTCGTTGAAAGCTTTTTCGATTCTTCATTGGTTTCTATAATCTTTTCATTTCGTTTACTATCATTCATTTTGACACCTCGTAGTTAGCATACTAAAAACATTCTTAGTATATTCGACACGTTTTGCATTCTTCCTTTTTTAGCTGTTGTTGCTGTTGAGCTTTCATGTCTTGTTCAACTATCGGGTTGCTTTTCTGCAAGGCCTTTTAGAAGCTGGTTACACGATTTCTAGACGTCGATTAGGGAGAATGATGGAGGAGCTTGGAATCCTATCGAAGTGTGCACAACCGTCCTACAAATCAATGAGCTCTCGACCAAATGAAGAATCCGTTGGAAATGTGTTAGATCGGGAATTTCAAGTAGATGAAGAGATGTCTGTCTTAGTGAGCGATTTAACGTCTGTCAAAGTAGGTCAGCATTGGAATTACGTCCGTTTTTTAATTGATCTACATATAAAAAGTATTAAAGAGTTAGAGAGAAAATCTCCAACCCTTTAATTAAAGGTCTCATTCCAGATTAGTAGTCGTAATTATTATCATAGGGGTAGTAGTCATCTCTACAACGGCGTACCCATCTACATTCACGAACCCAACGACAGCGTGGTGGTCGAGGGGGATAAGGGGGATAATAAGGGGGATAATAAGGCGGCTGTCCATAGGACTGTCCAATAGGCTGTCCCTCAAGTTGCCCAAAACGCTGTTGTCCATTTAAAGAATCAACGTAATAATATTGTTGTAGTTCGTTAGGATTCATTAGGGGTTGGTTATGGTAATTCAATAAAATCTCTCCTTTCTAATAAGTTCACTATACATCAACACTATATGTTTAAATAATGAAATTAAGTGGACTTATACCCAGAAAACAAGCCTGATTTTAGGTGAATAAACTAAAAAAGCTCTTTAGGTAAACATAATGATAAGAGTAAATTAAAAGGAGGGATTTGTATAAGAAAGTCTGGTGGTTAATATAGCAAACTTTAAAATCCATGAACGTATACCATCTGTCTCTGAACACAGATTTCTATGGGAATCAGTCGGTTGGGGCAGTATTAATACAGAAATGTCCAAAGGTTCATTAAATAATTCTCTTTATGGGATTGTCGTAACAGTCAATGGTGAACCTGTTGGAATGGGTCGAATAGTCGGTGATAATTATATGTTTTTTTATATTCAAGACGTAGCTATTCTACCTGCTTATCAAGGTTTGGGATTAGGAAAAGAAATCCTAAAATATTTACTTTCTTACATCAAAAAGCGTAACGGAATTTTTGTCGGACTGTTTGCATCAGAAGGTAAAGACGGTTTTTACGAGAAGTTTGGTTTTAAAAACCATTACCCACACATGACAGGGATGTTTTCCGTATTTGAAAATTAGTTAATCAAACTATATTTTAAAGCAACAAAAAAGGCATAGAGAATTTCTCTATGCCTTTTTTGTTGTGAAAATGAAGTGATTTTTTCTCGTTTGCACCTCTTAAGTAACCCGTTATTTACAATGGAAGGGACTTTTATTTCATAAGAATTACTATTGTTTTAGAAGCTCTTTGACAGTTAACTTTATTATTTTTTATTTGAAACTTTTTTCCTTATCGATTGTCTATACAGTACGAGCTCATAGAAAATAAGAGAAGGTGTATAGGAATGGAGATTATTAGCAGGTTCGTCTTGCATATTGAAAACTATTTTATATTGAGTCATTTTAGTAAAGCCATTATCCAATGGACGTTAACGGCATTAGCCATTTACGGTCTAGTAACGTTTTTGCTGAGAAACAAGGATGAAACGCGAACATCAATTTATGTTGGCTTTGCTGTTCGTTTTGTGTTACTTATCGGTTTGTCCATTGAAATGCTTCATCAAGTAAGCATAACGGAAATTACGACTGTTTTTTATGAAAGACAGCCGTCTTTACGACAGTTTCTCCACTTTTTGTTTTTTGGCTATATCATTGTCGTAGGATTTTACTATATCGTTACCCTTAAGCAAAAAAAGAATCAAGGGATCTTTTATACTTTTGATATTGCGGTCATGACGCTACCTGCGTTACAGCTTCTAACTAGTTTTTTCATTTTTGCGATCAAAGGGGAAGTTATTTTAGCTGATGTGGTTGGCTTTCTCATAATTCTTACTATTATTGGAGCAAGTTTGTATTTGTTTTTCCTTAACTATTGGAAGTTTCACTGGAAAACCATTATCCCATTTTATTTGATTATAGGAATTTGTTTGTTAATGTTTTACCTGTTTAGACGTAATACGGGTATGGTGGATCTGTTGGAAGTGTTCAATCTTGTTGTTTTCTTAGGTTTATTATTGGCGTATCATCTAATTAATAGAAGTCATTTCCAGTTACTCGATAAGTTAAAACGGCCTTTTCAGCTAACGATGGCTTTTCTTTTTCTTGTCTTGTGTAATCCCCTTTACAATGCAGCCGATGCGGCTCTTGCTACCACTGACGCTGAATTAAGACTACGCTATTTCGAAACAACTAATTTAATACAATTAGATGAAGCGAAAGCATTAGCAACCAAGATTACGAATGATGAGCAATTTTCATTCCGCCAGCCTAGTAATGAGTTTAGTTAAAGAAGGGGTTTATTTCCTTTTGGCGAACTTGTATTAAAATACTTAAAAGGAGTGGTTTTTAATGTGTGGGATTAGTAAATAAACATCGTGAAAGAGATTTGAAAATTCCTAAGTATCGTCAAACTATGTTGATAGAAATAGAGCAAGACTTAATAACCGATGAAAATGTATTAGCTGTTTTTTATGGCGGTTCAATAGGAAACCGAAATACAGATATATATTCTGATATTGACCTTCGCATAGTTGTTAAAGATGATGTGTTTGAAGAATATAGGTTAAACAAAAAAGAGAGAGCTAAAAACTGGGGAAAAGTATTGTACTTCGAAGACTTTCCTTGGACAACTTATAGCGTTGCTCATTATGATACTTTCGTAAAGGTTGATACTTTTTATTATAAAACAAAAGATGTTCAACCATCTGTATGGCTCCAAAACATTAGCATTGTTTATGATAAAACAGAATTTTTGGAAGATGTTTTAAAAAAATCAAACCAAATTTCTTATCGTCCATCTGTACAAGAAGTTGAGATTTGGAGAACAAAATTTTTTGCATATGTTCATGAAGCTTATCGAAGAGTAAATAGAAAAGAAATGTATTATGCCTTAAATTGCTTGGATAATTTAAGAATGTCTATGGCGACGGCTTGGTATATGGATAAAGGATTACAACCGAATTCATTCGGGGATTGGGCAAAATATGAAGGTGTAAGAAGTGAATTACAAAGTTGGCAGCTTTCACTTTTAGCAGATTGGCATAGCAGTAGAGAGCCGAATGATTTAATGAGTGTAATTAAAAAAATTATTCCTGAATTTTTAAAAATACATAAGAGTTTATGTGAAAAGGTTGAAATTGAAGAAAATCCTGAGTGGGTTGATGAAATTTTAGCGATGGTTCTATGAAGTTAACAAGCACCACAAAAATGGGTGTTTGCTTATCTTGTTCAATTATCGGGTGCTTGAATTCAACAAGGAGTTGCGGATCAATTGTAGCTCCTTTTTGTTATTGAGCTATAGGTGCAGAATAGTGGAACAAGGGGTATTAAAATTTTGCAAAAAAGGTGATATATATGAATAGTGTGACGAATAAATCAATTAGGGATGACATTTTCGAAGCGATAAATAATATATTTGGATTTAATATTATTAAGTTTTCTAAAATTGAATTAGGTCATATGAATTTAAAATGGCATATAAAGACCGATATAGGTGATTTATTTGTAAAGCAATATAATAAAACCCGGTATCCCGAACAAATGATACAAGGGTTAGAAACTTCATTAAATCATCAAAACAATCTATATAATGAGGGGATTCCTTGTCCTGAACTATACTCACATAAAGGAAATTATGTAATGAAATCTTCATATGGTGAGCGCTTTGTTTTAATGGGATTATGTGAAGGAAGTAATATTAAGGCAGGAACGGCAAATGAAGGACAAATGTATAGTTTGGGTAAAGTAATTGGAAAAATGCACAAACTTTTAAATAGCAATAAAACAGTTCACTTACCACTACACTGGAATGTTCGGTCTAAAGAAAGTATGATTGATCTATGGAAAGACAGATGGAATGAAGCTATTAGTTTGGATTGTAGCAATACACTATCAAAATTGGAAATACAAAGAGAAATCATAGAAAAAAACGATGTGGATATTTTCTCGGAATGTGAAAAAGGTTGGGGGCATTGGGATTTATTTGTAGATAACATTCTATTTAAAACTAATAGTGTATCTGCACTTCTTGATTTTGATAGAATGCATTATGTTTACCCTGAATTTGATATATCAAGACCTATTTTATCTTGTTGTCTTGAAAAAGGACAAATACATATAAACAGAGTTTCAGCATTTGTTAAGGGTTATCAAGAATATCAAGCATTAACAAATCAAAAACTAGTACGCTCAATTAAATTAACATGGTGGAAAGAAGCGGAATGGCTCCGAGCTAATATACAAAATTCATCCCCGTTAAATAGATTTAATGAAGAAAATACTTGGGTTGCTGAAAATTGGGATGATTTAGATAGTTTATTTGCTAATATTGATTTTTTAGAATAGTAAGTAAAAATGTGAAATACTTCACTTAAAGTAACGGGGAGTGTTTCTGTAACAGGAGCAGAGTTGAGGATTCTCTATACAAGGTGGTGTATCCATGGGTATATTTGGTATTATTGCTTTTGCATTACTAATGTCTACGTTATTTGCAATAGAGCGTAAATTAAGTAAGGCAAATGAACAAAATAAAGAAATAATAGAACTACTTAAAAAAAAGGATAGCTAAATTTCACTTGACGATTTTTTTTACCGTTTTGTTCAAGTAACGGAGGGCATTCCTTCAAAAATGAATGTCTTTTTCTTATTGAGCAAATGAAGCAAGTTAGTACAAGAAGGACTTTCTAACCTCATAGTCGAATTTTGTCTATTGAGAAGATTTTAGATTAGATGAGAGAGGTTGAGCAGAGATGAAGTTTGAGATAAGTCAAGTTAAAGGAGTATTATTTGATTTAGATGGAACTTTAATCAACAGTGAATGGTTAGGAACAGAGTCTTATAATTATGGAATACAGAAAATATTAAACAAAGAATTGACCAAGAGTGAAAAGCAGTATCTATTAGGAAAGCCATTCAATGCATTAAATGATTTATTTCCCTTTTTAACAGTAACAGAAACAGAGAAGATTATAGAAGAGACATTAGGATATTATCGCAAGTATAACCATCAAATTAAAGAATATGAAGGAATTAAGGAAATGCTTAAAGGACTTAAGGATAAAGGATATAAATTGGGTCTGGTTACAGCTAAACTAAAAAACAATGCAACAAAGGAATTAGAGAACACTGGCTTATTCCCTTTTTTTGAAGTGATTATGGGAAAGGAAGATTGTAACGAATTTAAACCAAGTCCTGTTCCATTACTACAAATGGCTGAAAAACTTTATCTTGAGCCATTTGAATGTTTATATATTGGAGATCAACCAACAGATATTCAAGCTACACATTCCGCAAATATGATAAGTGTTGCAGCTCTATGGGGAGCAGGGGAGTTGGAGAGATTGTGCCCTTTAAATCCAGCCTTTTTATTTAAAAGTCCAAAACAATTAACGGAATTGTTATTATAAATTAAGGACCGTCATCAGGCGGTCTTTTATATATGTTTTTATTCAGCTAAAGGGTGCTTGTGTTTAAGATAAGTGGAGTTGCCTTCCAACTCTTTTTTTGTCTTATTGAAGTAAAGAAGCAGGATAGTTTAACAGCAATATAACAATTAATGGTAAAATAAATAGGAGTTAAAAGTAAGTGGAGTGATTATATGCCATTAGTTAAAGTATTTTTGAAAAATAGACAGGGTATTGATAAGAGAGGGATTGCACTTAATTTAAGAAATATAATGCAAAACGTCTTAAATGTACCTAAACAAGATGGACCAGTAACTTTTTTAGAAATTGATTCAGCAAACTGGTTTATGCCAGAGGGTTGGGAAGAAGAAATGGTTTTTGTAGAGGTTGTAATGTTTCCAGGACGAAAAAAAGAGACAAAAGAGAAATTAATCAAAGAATTTGCGGACGTACTATCTGAGTCGTTATCCATAAGTAAGAGTTCTATTATCACAACATTACATGAACCTAGCCTTGATAATTGGGGAATTAGAGGTGGGGAGCAAGCATCTAATGTGGGGATTAATTTCAACTTAGATGCGTGATGCGTTTGTTCTTCAACTTAAGGGGGCATTACCACAACAACGGTAATGCTTCTTTTCTGTACTAATAAAAAGGAAATTAATGTTAAACTATAGAAGTTTAGTTGAAGAAGGCAAAGAACTTAGAGTGCAGTAAGAGAATAGAAAATAGATAACTTATACTTTGGGGGATTTTATGTCATTTGAACAATGCCATAGTATTAATTCATTAATGTTGGGTTTTGATAGAAAGTGGTTTTTTGCTGGAGGTTGGGCGATTGACCTTTTTATTGGTAAAGAAACAAGGGAACATACAGATATAGAGTTTGCTGTTTTTCGAAAAGACCAATTATATCTAAAAGATTATCTCAAAGAATGGGAGTTCAAAAAGGTCATTAACGGTGAATTCCAACTTTGGGAAAATGAGTTTTTAGAGTTACCAATTCACGAAATACACGCTTCGAATATGATAAACGGAGACAAAATAGAAATTCTACTTAATGAAACAAAAGAAAATGATTGGATATTCAGAAGAGATTTAAGGATTTCCTATCCACTCAATTCCGTTAGGAGTATTACTAAAACAGGTATTCCTTACCTAAATCCAGAAATTGTACTTTTATATAAGGCGAAAAACCCAAGAGAAAAAGACCATCAAGACTTTTTTGCCATAAAGGATTATCTTGGCCACGAGAAGAAAAAATGGCTTCGAAATGCTTTAGAACTACACGAACCAGAACATAAGTGGATTAAATTTTTAATCTAAAGTTTAGTTCAACAAACGGGTGCGAATGTTAAATAAGGAGTTGTGCAGACAACTCCTATTCTTTATTGAAGTAACGAGCAGATTAGTGGAAGAAGCAAATTTATAAAAATAGAAAAAATGATAACATATTTGTAGTAGGTCGTTGAAGGAGTGTTCTTTATGAAAAAATTTATTTTTTTATTATTATTTTTAATCGGTAGTTTGATTGCTTGTTCTTCTGAATTAGAAAATGAAAGTACAAGTTATGAAATAGGTATCATTGGAAGTTCCACATTAGACCTTGACGGGCATAATGTTATAGAGGTTTCTCTCAATGAATTAAGGAACAATGAATATATATTTGATGCACTTCTTATAGCAAAAGAGGAACTTTCTTATGCCTTATCTCCAGAAAATCAAAGTGTGTACAAAGACTTAAAATTTCCAGTTTTTTTTATTGGTTTACAAGAGCCTTTGTATGATTATATAGCTCACGAGAGTAATTATGAAGAAGAGTATTTAGGAGATAGTGACTTAAATGACTTATTAGCTCAATATGTTTATACACTAAGTGGAGAAATAGTGTTTGGCGAAATTCGTGGTGATCAAGGTTCGCTTGAACATTCTTTAATTTTGACATTAGATAGACAGAATTAGTTAAAGTAAAATTGTGAAGAATGGCTCTTGAACTAATGGGGGCATTCCTTCAACAAGGGATGCAGTTTTTCTTATTAAACAAACGAAGCAGGATAATTGAATAACCAAATATTGGTTTAATAATGTTATCCTTTGAGAGAGGTGAAAAAAATGAAAAAAGTAAAGACACTACTATTATTTTTAATTCTTATAGCTATTGTAGGTTGTAGTAATAGTAATGAAAGTGATTTTGAAGGTTCTTCATCTTTTCCTGAGTTTCCTATACCTGTTGAAGCTGAACTTGCTGAGAGTAGAGAAGATGGGTATGAAAAATATCTTTATAATGCGATAGGTAATAACGGAGGTATTAGGGAAGATTATTATGAAATAATCGAAAGTTGGGGATGGGAGATACAAGAAGATTTACAAATGGGTAGCTACTATGTATTTAAAAAAGACGGACAGTTTATAGGTATGACTATTCATGGGTCGAGTG
>NZ_MVJM01000001.1:1330739-1366884 GCF_002156385.1 Halalkalibacter urbisdiaboli | reverse complement strand
TTCTTCCAGTTGCATTGTTTGTTACGGTAGTCAACACTCTTATTTACCAAGCTGCATATCATTATAATTGGTGGAGAGAACCTGGGCTGTTTGACTGGGACAAAGTCGCAAATATTCCTTGGGTATACAGTGCTTATTTAATAGCAACAATATGGATTTTTAAGTTTACCTACGGAAAATTTATTGTTTATTTAATAACAAACCTAATATTGGATGGTGTATATATATATTTATGGTATCCAATCCAACGAAAACTTGAATTAGCTTCAGGCGAATTGTCACCACATATTACATATTTAATGATGATCGGAGTAGCCCTTTTAATATATGTTTTTCAGATTTGGTATGATAAAGATTCACAAAGTGATAAAGAAACTAACTAAAACTTTCATAATTTCTTCTTAAACTACCATGAAAGTAATGTTATAAATAGTCCTTTGAGGAACCTCAAAGGACTTTTCTAATTGTGAAATGTTACACTTAAAGTAACGAGGCAGGATAATTGAATAACCAAATATTGGTTTAATAATGTTATCCTTTGAGAGAGGTGAAAAAAATGAAAAAAGTAAAGACACTACTATTATTTTTAATTCTTATAGCTATTGTAGGTTGTAGTAATAGTAATGAAAGTGATTTTGAAGGTTCTTCATCTTTTCCTGAGTTTCCTATACCTGTTGAAGCTGAACTTGCTGAGAGTAGAGAAGATGGGTATGAAAAATATCTTTATAATGCGATAGGTAATAACGGAGGTATTAGGGAAGATTATTATGAAATAATCGAAAGTTGGGGATGGGAGATACAAGAAGATTTACAAATGGGTAGCTACTATGTATTTAAAAAAGACGGACAGTTTATAGGTATGACTATTCATGGGTCGAGTGAGGGAGACTTTTTCACAATCAGTGAACACAAAAATAATTAAACTAAAGGGTGCTTATCTGGAATAAGAAATTATACCTTTGTGCAAGAAGGGCTGCTATTCGGCAGCTCCTATTCTTGGTGTATTAAAGGGTAGAAGAGTTAAACTTTGAAAAAAATCCAAAATCGAATAATGGGGAGATAAAAATATGCTATGGAGTATTATTGCAATACCAGTGATTATTATTTTAGGTATTTTTGTCTTTATACTATCTAAAAGTGCCAAGCCAGGGATTAAATTTATGTTATTGGGTTTAAGTATAATATTAGTTGGCGGTATTATTACCGTTGATATTAATTCAAATCTAGGGGGATTTGAATATTTAATGGTACTTATAGGGTTAATAATATCAATTGTTGGTTTTGTGAAAGACAATTAATTTCTTGGCTAACGGCTGCGAGAGTGGAACAAGGAGTTGTCGATATGATTGTCTTGTAGCATGTTGTTCTTGAAGTAAAGGGTACATTAGTAAAATAATAATGGTGAGTTTTAACGTTTGAAAACGCTCAGGATTTAGTCTGAGCGTTTTTACTTGTTATTCATACTAAATTGGTTGCGAAATAGGTGCTAAATATCTAAGGATGGATATAAATTTTCTAAATGTTATTGACACTGACGCATTTATGTCTATAATTAGTGTCATGCCATGTTAGGAAAGCTAACATCTATTATTCTACTTGTGAGGTTAAGAAATTGAAAAAAATAGAAGCGATTATTCGTCCACAAAAATTAACGGAAACGATTAAACACTTAAAAGAAATAGGTATTACTGGTTTTACAGTAAGTCAAGTTGTTGGAAGAGGTCAAGAAGCTGATGGTAAAGGTGTTTATCGAGGTCAAAATTATAAAGTAACTCTCCATC
Organism: Halalkalibacter urbisdiaboli; assembly: GCF_002156385.1. Taxonomy (GTDB): domain Bacteria; phylum Bacillota; class Bacilli; order Bacillales; family Bacillaceae_D; genus Halalkalibacter_A; species Halalkalibacter_A urbisdiaboli. Next base: position 1,365,103 of record NZ_MVJM01000001.1, on the reverse strand, counting down.
CGAAGGTGAAACTAGAAATTGTGCTATCGGATCATATGGTTGATTTAACAATTAAGTCGATTACGAATGCAGCCCAAACTGGTGAAAATGGCGATGGGAAAATATACGTGTATCCGATTTATGAAGCCTATAATATTAGGAATGGTGAACCTGATACAACGGTCGATGATTTAGTAATGGGAAAGGAGTAACAGGGGATGGAGCTAATTTATTTAAATACGGTATGGATTGTCATTGCAGCAGCAATGGTCATTTTTATGGAAGGTGGATTTAGCTTACTTGAAGCAGGATTGGTTCGTACAAAAAATGCGGTTAACATAACAATGAAAATCTTTGTTGATTTAACGATTGGTGCTCTTGCATTTTGGTTAATCGGTTTTGGGATCATGTTTGGAGATGACGCATTTGGCTTCATTGGAACGAGTTTATTTGCAAATCCAGGGCAAATTGAACTTGGTTTAGAATTACCGAGTGAAGCATTTATTCTATTTCAAATGGGGTTTGCGATTGCGTGTATTTCTATAATTTCTGGAGCAGTAGCAGAGCGAATGAATTTCAAAGCATATATTATTACTGCTGCTCTCATCACGCTTATTGTGTATCCACTCTCAGGTCATTGGGTATGGAGTGAAAATGGATGGTTAGCACAATTAGGAATGCAGGATTTTGCTGGTTCGGCGGTTATTCATGGAATGGGCGGCTTTGCTGCATTAGCGATGGCATGGATACTAGGGCCGAGAAGAGGGCGTTTTAATTCAGATGGAAGTGCAAACGTATTTGCACCGAGTAATATACCTTTAGCTTCTGCGGGTGCATTTGTTTTATGGTTTGGCTGGTTTGGATTTAATGCGGGAAGTACGTTAGATGCCTCGGATGCATCATTAGCAATCATTGCTTTAAATACGATGATGGCTGCTGCAAGTGGTGGAACTGTGGCTCTACTACTAACGATGTTTAAGTATCAAAAGGCTGACCCGAGTATGACTATTAATGGAGTGCTTTCAGGTTTGGTTGCGATAACAGCGGGGTGTGCCTTCGTTGATACATGGAGCGCGATTTTAATTGGGGCCATTGGTGGTGCTATTGTAGTTTATGGCACATTGCTTATTGATGGAATGAAGATTGATGATCCGGTCGGTGCTGTTTCCGTCCACGGCTTAAATGGCGTATTTGGTACGGTTGCTGTTGGATTATTCGATGTACATGCTGGATTATTTACAACAGGTAGCTTTTCGCTGCTAGGTGTTCAATTGCTAGGTGCAATTACGATTGCTTGTTGGGGGTTTCTTGGCGGAATCGTGATTGCGAAAATTGCTCAAGCGACAGTTGGTTTGCGAGCGTCGGTTCGTGAAGAGGAAGAAGGTCTTGACATGGCTTACCACGGGATTCCTGCCTATAATGAACTGGAGAGATTTGCGGATATGCCATCAAGCTTATATGATTTTCAGGAAACGACAGGGATTCAAGTTGCGGGTTCAAACGCTAAAAAAGAGGTTGTTTTAAATAAATAGGTTTAGATTAGGATTACATGTGGCGAGAGCCTTTGTAGTCCTTTTTTGTAGTTGTCGCTCATTTTTTCTATAATGGTTTTAATATCTCAGTAGGGGAGTTAATAAATGAATAACATTGAACACGCAATCCAACAAATTATGAAGGATAAAGTGGCTTTTAGTTGGGAACGAGAAACACAGTCGAATGCGATTAATGAATATCTTCGTTTTTACAACTTAGATATGCCGGTCCAATATCATTCCGGATATATTACGGGTTTGAATGGGGCTCTATTTGTTCAATCATTTCGGCCGATGAATCCACGAGCCATTTGTTTAGCCTTACATGGCTATTATGATCATAGTGGCTGTTTACGTGAGCTCATTCATTTTTTAACAAGCAATCAGGTTCACGTGATTACCTATGATCTGCAGGGGCACGGATTGTCAGAAGGGGAACGTGCATCGATCTTGAATTTCGATGATTATGTAAAGGATTTATCAATGATTATTGACAAATTTATACTGGGGGCGAAAGAGCCAAGGTATTGTATTGCACACAGTACAGGAGCAGCAAATGCATTAAGTTATTTAAAACGCCATCCAATGACTTTTGAGAAAACGGCACTTATTGCTCCTTTAATTAGATCAAATTTATGGTATCCATCCAAGCTAGCTTACACCGTTTTGAATCCATTTGTAAAAGAGATAAAACGAACGATTAAAAAAAGTACATCGAATGAAAGCTATAACCAATTTACAAATCAAGATCCATTACAATATAAAAAAATCCCAACCTCGTGGGTGGGAGCGCTGTATGAATGGTTTGCCAATAATAACAAACGATTAACTTCATATCAACCTATATTAGTCATTCAAGGGAATGATGATACAACGGTTGATTGGCGTTACAATACTGATTTTCTTGCAAAGCATTACCCAAATTCGCACATTATATTAATTGATGGCGCGAAGCATCAATTGTTAAATGAGACATCTCAAATTAGGGAACGTGTTTTTTATTTTCTACAAAGCTACTTTAAGTTTTGAGGTTGAAATGGAGTGTCCCTTAGGCTGAAACGTCAATGGGACACTCTTGGTTAATCGACTTAAAAATCAGTCTGACTTGAATTTTTCTGATTTAGTAATTCGGCTTGACGATAAGCATCCAGCATTCCCCAAATCCACATGATTGGATAGGTAATAAATCCAATGATAATAAAACATAGAAGTGCATTAATAAATTGAATCACCATAAAAGCAATTCCTTTTGCAATTTGTCCGTTATAAATTTGTCCAAGGCCACACCAAAGCGCACTCAACACTGCAGCCAGCCCAGCGTTTTTTAATGGCTGTGGTATTTGGTTATCAGACATTTCAACACCTCATTTCTTCATCTATATAAAATAATTATGTGAAAAGCTGATCGCCTATTCTAGATTTGTAAATAAGGGATGAATTCATAGTATAAAAAAGGCTTCCTAGAAGGTTTGATTTTGAGGGCATTGATAAAGGGTGCTATTCGAGGGGATTGAAAAACTACCTCTTGTAACTCAAAGAGGAAGTAATGGCTCCGCACGTTGCGCGCCCTGCTATGAGAAAACCACTCATAGCAGGGCACTGAAAAAATACTTCTTGTAACTCAAAGAGGAAGTAATGGCTCCGCACGTTGCGCGCCCTGCTATGAGAAAACCACTCATAGCAGGGCTTTCAAAACCAGGCAACGGCTCCGCACATTACTTAAAGGGCACTGAAAAAGGAAAACCCATCCTTTTTCAGTGCCCTATTAGGAAGCTTTTAGTTTTAATCTCATTTGCTAATAGTGGGTGTTCACGTAGTAGTCTAGGCTGCTCAGATAGCTACGCTAGTTTAACTGAATAACCATTGAGATAATGTGTAAAATACAGGAATTCCGATTGCTAAATTAAATGGAAAGGTTATTCCTAGAGCTAGCCCGAGATAAATCGATGGGTTTGCGTCAGGTACGGATGCCCGCATAGCAGCTGGAGCAGCTATATAGGAAGCACTCGCTGCAAGAATTCCTAGTAATGTTGCCCCTCCGACTGAAAGTCCAATTAGTCCAGCGAGAAGGACACCGATAATTCCGTTAAAAATCGGCATAGCAACTCCGAATGCGATTAAAGGAAAACCGTGTTCGCGTAAGCCGGAAAGCTGTTGTCCAGCGACAAGTCCCATATTTAATAAGAACAAAATCAACACACTTGGATACAGGTCAATAAAAAATGGCTTAATAATATCTACACTTGTTCCAGCTGTTGCGTATCCGATGAATAAACTAATCGTTAATACATAAACACTTTTACCTAAAAGACTTTCTTTTAAAACCTCTTTATTTAATAAAGAAGGGAGAGAATGAACAAACCCTACTTTTTGGTGTGGAACTTGATATGATGCTGGTTTGTTTAGTAAATGAAGAAGCATAAGAGAAATAAAGATTGCTGGTATTTCTAATAAAACAACTAATCCACTCATATACCCTTCGTATGGCACATTTAAATTCTCAAGAAAAGAAAGGCCTGCTCCGAATGTGACAATGCTCACCGAGCCATAGGTTGCTGCTAGAGCGACTGAATTTTTTAAATCGAGCTTTAAGGCTTTTCTTAGAAAAGCTAGAACAACAAAGGGGATAAAACATCCTAAAATTAATGCTGCAATTATTGGTTGGACAAGATCACTTAATGGGTACTTGGATAATTCAATCCCGCCTTTTAGACCGATGGCAATTAATAAGTAAAGGCTTAAAGCATCGCTAATGCTTTTAGGGATCTCTAGGTCTGAGCGTAAAATCGATGCGATTAATCCTGCTGCAAAAAATAAAACGGCTGGTGTTAAAAAGTAATTTAAAATCATTTCAAACATTCAAAATTCCTCCTTTTGCGTATAAAAAAACCAGCTTTACGTCGTGACGTGAAAGCTGGTTTATCGTCTTCCATTTCTGAAAGAGCAATCTCCCAATAGGGTGTTATATGTTTAGTTTTTGTTCAAGCTGTTCTTCCATTGTAAAAATGATAATACGTTCACCTGTAATAGTACTAATGTCAGTATGGAAACTATTCGTCGAAATACCTGTAAGGTTAGTTATCAGTTCTTTTAACTGGTCACTACCCGACTCGATTAACTCGGAACGTATTGATTTAACAGATGAAATTCCTGAGGCTGTTGTAGCGACAGACTTTTCAGCTGGGGTTAAAATCCCTTTTAACTGAACGATAATTAAATTTCTCAAAATATCAGTTTTAACTTGTAAAGGTCCTCTACCTAAATATTCTTTTTCCCATTGCGTTAATGCTTTACTAATATCAGCTTCGAGTTGTCCTTTAGTCATGTTGGTGTTGTTCATCAGAGGTCTCCTTTCCAAGCAATAAAAAAGGTATACCCATTATATATAAGAAGGTATACCGACCATTTTACATCAATTCTTTCCTTAATAACAATTACCCTCATTTTATGCCTGCAAGAGATATCTTTCAGTCATACGATGCTGGTAATTATGAAAAAGAAAGAACTTACATAAGAAGTTTCGGAACGATAATTTGTTACAATAATTATAAGTGTAAATTAGGGAATTGTCAATCTCTATTTGCACAATAGCATTTTAATAGACAGTGTCTGAAACATTAAACTTGATTCTCGTCCTAAAGTTTGTATAGTAATAGATAAGAAGAAAAGGGGGGAAAGAGGCATGAACCTATATAAAGCACATTTTGTTCATCCGTATACCCAAGTACCTTTGATTGTTTATTTCAATGAACGTGATGGTCTTGTAACGTTTGAAAAAGATGAAGAAATTTTAAAAGTAATTTTTCAGTTGAAACAAGATTTATTAACAAATGATGATTTTAAGCAAAACTTAGATCAAGCTACAAATATGTGTAATACACAGTATCCTGTTGATACGTTTAAGGATGTGTATGAGTTCCTTGATAAATTAGGAATCGAATCTACTGATATACAATTTAAGCAAGTGTTTGTTCATTAGTGTCCATTAGGGTGATTCTGCCCTTAGGACACTGTGAAATTACATACGAAACTAAAGTGATTTCTTCTTGAATTATAAAGGAAGGTCACGCCTTATGAAGTGATAGATTGCTATTGTATATAAAATAACTGAGCTAATTAGATAAATTAAAATGGACACTAGCCATTCTTCCTCTCCTTTTGCTATTCCAGAAGGATTAAAAAGAGAGAAGAAGGTTAAAGAACGCATGAACTCAAATTTATCTGAAAGCCTCCCTAATAAATCGAGACTATATAAAAGAACCGTTACACTTGCCGAATAGCCAATTGCCTTTTTATCATCCGAGAAAATAGTTGAGAACAGAAAACAATAGCTACTAATCGAAACAAACAACAAAATCCCGACTATATTCATCATTAAAAATGGTCCAGTTTGTAAAGCGAGTTTTTCTAAAAATAGCAATTGTCCTAACCATGTAAACAAATACGAAATGAACGTGATGAGGAAGATACCTGATAGAAGAACAGCAGACTGTGTTAAAGCAAGTTGTTTACGAGATATCGGTATCGCTAATAAAAATGCCATAGATCCTTGTGAAACGAACCGAGCGATTAATTTCGTTGAAGTCGTAATAGTGAAAATTGATAAAAGAAGTAAGTAAATCATTCCGTAATATTGTCCAGCTAAGAAATCACTTAATTCACTAAGACCTTCAATTCCGAAAGCAGCTAATAACGATTCAGGATATAGATCTAATAGCTGGTGGAATTCAGCTGAATCTGCAAAGCTTGGGAAGATAGATATAACCATTAAAATATAAAGGCCTGAACCGATTCCATAGCCTAAAATGCTTTTTGTAGAAGCTTTCATCATTTGTTTATATAATGTAAGGTTCATTGTTCTTGCTCCTTTCCATAGTAGCCTAGAAAGATGTTTTCTAGACTTTCTGCTTGCATAGAAAGATCGGATACATCGCAAGAATGAAGTAATTGTAAAAACTCCTTCATATTTCCTTGAACAATAATTTCAATCGCTCGATCGTGTAATCTTTTTGTAGGAAAAGAACTGGTTAAGATTTTGTTAAGATCTGAATCAGTTGCAACAGATACATGAAAAGTTTTGCGTTGTTTTTTTCGGATTGTGTCAATTTGGTCATTTTCGACAATTTGACCGTCTTTGATAATCATGACTCTGTCACATGTTTTTTCAATCTCCTGAAACATATGAGAAGACATAAAAATTGTTTTTCCACGTGATTTTTCCTCTAGAATTAATTCTACGAAGCGTTGCTGCATAAGTGGGTCAAGACCTGATGTTGGTTCATCAAGAAGATAGACTGCCGGATCATGCATAAAAGCAGCTACGATTCCTACTTTTTGTTTCATTCCTTTTGACATTTTCCTTATTGGTGTGTGTATATCAAGCTCTAGACGTTCAATTAAATCCTTTTTACGCTTTAGATTCATTAATTGCCGCATGCTTTGGATGAAATCAAGAAACTGTGTCCCGGTCATATCATCGAAAAAAGCAATTTCTCCTGGTAAGTAACCAACAACCTCTTGTACTTTAGGTGCTTCAATCCAACAATCTAGGCCGTGAATTTGGGCTGAACCTTTATCCGGCTTCAAAAATCCCATTAGGTGTCTTGTTGTGGTTGACTTTCCTGCTCCGTTTGGTCCTAAAAAACCAAACACTTCTCCCTCTGCAATCGAAAAAGATACATCTGAAATCCCTTTCCCGTTTTTAAATGTCTTTGTTAACTGCCTTGCATTGATCATACACCACACCTCTACTATCCTTAGAAGTTTTGAAATATTTTAATATTAATCTTTCAAAAATATCTTATTTGCTTTTAGTATTGAAGTCAATACTTTTTGAAATATTTAGGTTTTTATCTTTCAAAACTTTTTGATAAAATGGACTAAGACATGAGGAGGGAAGGGAATGGACGGCTTTATAAAAAGAACGGAACAAAAGAAAATAAACATTGAGAAAGCAGCATTGGATTTGCTAATAGAGGGAGGCGAGTCATCCCTTCGTGTAGAGGATATTGCAAAGCTAGCTAACGTTTCTCAAGTAACCATTTATAATTATTATGGAAGTAAGCAAGGGTTGTTAATTGAGGTCATAAAACGATATCTAAAGGAGCAACAAGCTGAATTCAAAGCGTTAATTGAGAATAAAGATATTTCGTTTGCTGAGAAGCTTCGGTTTTTATTAATAAAAAAAAGACAAGGCCAGAAGCTAATTGATAGTCAAGTGTTAGCTTCGATATTTGCTGAACATGGAGAATTATATGCGTATGCTGAAACGTTCTATCAGGAGGTTTCACTGCCGCTTTTAGTTAATCTGATCAAACAGGGGAGAGAGGAGGGCTACATTAGAAACGAATTGTCGGACGAAACGATATTATTATATATGGAGCTGTTGAAAAGTGCGATTGAACAAAATTATCATAAATTAGTCGGCCACTCCGACAAACTAGCCGAAGAGATGACTAATCTATTTTTTTATGGAATATTAAACAAAAAAGAAGAGAACCAGTGAGGTTCTCTTCTTCGTTTTAATTAATCTTCATCTACTGGGTACACACCGTTTTCATCATGAACTTCACGTCCAGTAATTGGTGGGTTAAACACACAAACCATACGCATATCAGTATCGGGATGAGCGCGAAGAAGGTGCTCGTCATGCTCGTCTAATGCATAAATCATATCTTTTTCAATTGGCCAAACCTTATTGTCTTTTAACGTGACAACTTCACCTTTACCTTCGATGCAATAAACCGCTTCTAAGTGATTTTGGTACCAAATGTGAGTTTCAGTCCCAGCTTTAATAATCGTATCGTGAACAGAGTAACCCATGCCATCTTTTTTTAGTAATAAACGACGGCTGACCCAGTTACCTCCATCTACTTCTTGCTCAGTACCGACAACATCTTTTAAAGATATAACTTTCATATTATGACCTCCAGTATAATAGCTTGTTCGTTCATCTCAAAAAAGAGGGAGCGACCATATGTCGCTCCTAGATATTTTTAGGATGTGACAGGTTGTTTTGATGCAACAACGGCTTTAACACTTTGTTCTAAAATTTCAAGACCTTTTTCAAGACCTTCATCATCAATTGTTAAAGGTGGGAATAGCTTAAATACTTCATCCTCAGGTCCTGAAGTCTCCATAATAAGTCCACGTTTAAATGCTTCTGCTGCAACCTCGGAAGCAAGCCCTTCAACTCCTGAAGCAATACCAACCATGTATCCACGGCCTTTAGCTTCACCTTTAAGTTCAGGGTAGTCAGCAACGATTTTCTCTAAGAAACTAAAGATACGTTTAGAATTCTTTTCAATATTCTTTTCGAACTTATCATCCTTCCAATACGAAAGGGCAGCTGTTGCTGTAATGAATGCATGGTTGTTTCCGCGGAACGTACCATTGTGTTCACCTGGAGCCCAAATGTCAAACTCAGGCTTGAATAGTGTGATTGCAAGTGGTAATCCATAACCACCAATTGATTTTGACATACAAACGATATCAGGTTTGATGCCAGCTTTTTCAAAGCTAAAGAATGTACCAGTACGACCAACACCAGCTTGAACGTCGTCGACAATTAGCAGAATACCCCAACGCTTACAAATCTCTTCGATTCGTTTCAGCCACTCGAAACTTGCAGCATTAATACCACCTTCACCTTGGACTGTCTCGAGAATCATTGCAGCTGGAATGGCAACCCCACTTCCGTTGTCTTCTAGGAAGCGCTCGAGATACTCCAGAGTGTCGAGTCCATCATTGACAAAACTGTCATAAGGCATTGTTACAACGTTGTGTAAAGGAATTCCTGCACCTTTTCGTTTGAATGAGTTTCCTGTAACTGATAAAGAACCGATTGTCATACCATGGAAACCATTTGTGAAGCTGATAACATCCGTGCGTCCTGTTACTTTTCGTGCAAGCTTTAGTGCACTTTCAACAGTATTTGTACCTGTTGGTCCAGGGAACATCACTTTATAGTCTAAATTACGAGGCTTTAAGATGACGTCATTAAATGTAGTAAGAAACTCAGCTTTTGGTGCTGTAGCCATGTCTAATGAGTGAGTAACACCATCATTTAAAATGTAATCTACAAGCTTTTCCTTCATTAATGGGTCGTTGTGTCCGTAGTTTAGTGCGCCAGCTCCTGAGAAGAAATCAATATACTCATTACCGTCCTCATCCCACATTTTATAGTTCTTTGCTTTTGTAAATACAGTTGGGAAACTACGGATGTAGCTGCGTACCTCAGATTCTAATTGTTCAAATATATTTAAATTTGTTTTACCCATGTTTTAATTTCCTCCTAAATACTTATACCGCGTATAGGTATTTTATTTGTTGTGCAACAGGTAGTACTTTATTCGTTTCTTACTTTTTTAATGGACCAACTCTAAATGTTAATTCTTCCTCGTGATTGTCACCAGGGAATAACTCTTCTGCAAAGCAGTCTTTTACTTCACATTTTGTATCGTGGTCTTTTGCAAGTCGACGGAATAAAGATTGCGATGCTTGGTTTGAAGGTGTAATTGTAGCCTCGACATAGCGAACGTCTTTACATCCTTCACGGCTTATTAACTCATTTAATATTTTTGATGCTAATCCTTTTCCTCGTTGAGAAGGATCAACTCCGATTTGCCAAACAAAAACTACATCCTGTTGCTCTGGAGGGATGAAAGCAGTGACAAAGCCCACAAGTTTATCACCTTCTTTTGCAACAACACACGTTTCTGAGAAAAACTCACACATCATAATGTACTTATACGCAGAGTTCTGGTCGAGTGTTGAATTGTTAACCAATTCCCACATCGCTGCACCATCTTCAACAGTTGGCTTTTCTAAGCGAACGGAATCTAAAGTTTCGGCAGGTGCGGTTGCTATTTGATTATTAATGTTCATTTCCTCCTTCAAAAATCCTTTTATTAGAAGATAAGAAGTGAAAGCTAATGTTAGCTCTAGTAACACGATATATGAAAGCTCTTTACTAAATAGACTAGAGCTCATCGGAACTGACTAATCACTTTAACTTATCTCTGTTCTGTTATTAATCATATAAGGATGTTGAAGTGAAGGCAAATAAGGTTAACAAGGATTAACAGGCTTTATTCGGGCTAAGATGGATTCATTGCAAGTAAGAGTCTACGGTTGTTGAATTTGCTTCCAAATCGTAAGGGATTCTTACAAATTGAAAAGATTTATGAAAAAAGCCTAAAGGGAAAAATGACCAAAACCCTAGGTATTCCAAGGGTTTTGGTGGATTTATAAAAAATCGAAAAAAAATTAAAAGAACATGCACAAAAACCCATTTTTAAGGTGTACATGTTCAGAAATCCACTTTATTCTGCTGTATTCTACGTTTTTCTTTACAATTCGTCATTACGATGTTTTACGATTTTCTTTGCATTCCTGCTGCTCGATCGGCAGCTCTAAATTCTGCACCGTAATGAACCTCTTGTGCTTTTTTTAAAGTTCGTCTTTCATCCTGACTTTTACGTTTTTTATTATCCAACTTAATCGCCTCACTTTTCTTCTTGATAAGATTAGTTTGGACAAAAGATAGAAAATTATTCCTAGTTTAGCGAAAATGGTGCCCGCGTCATTTGGAGTGCGCTGAAAAAGGATGGGTTTCCCTTTTTCACGCACTCTGCTTTTCCCTTTTTCAGCGCCAGCGTCGTGGACAACATACGAAAAACCACCCAAGAAAAAACCTCCGGGTGGTTAAACGAGCATTTAAGCTTCTTTTGCGTCTAGATTTGTAGCCTCATCTTGATGAGTTCTCATCATATGAAGGTGATATTGATCTTTTTCAATTTGAAAAAGATTGTAGATGTTATCCTGATTATTAATTTGATTATAAATATCCTGACGGAGTTCATTCGCTAGAGTACAGTATGGAAGCTTATTTGCAGCCATGTAAGAACGAACATTTTCTTTCCGAATTCTCATAAACACTGTTTGAATGTCACAGGAAAAAAATAGCTCATCAAAGAAAGCATCCTTCGCTAATTTATTATAGCCTTTTCCAAAGTAAGGTTTTCCGATCCAAGTGCCAAGAAATCCGCTTCTATCTGAAACGTCAAATAAATTAATTGTTCCAATTGGTGCACCCCATTCATCCACGATTGTTCGAGAAATAAGCTCGCCGCGTTCCTCCGCTTCAATCGTTTGTTTTGTTAAAAAGACATATTCATCGTATGAATAAGCTTTCTGGCGTACATATGGGAACACAGCAGGATCCACTAACAAATCGTAAAGAGCATGGCAATCTGCGACGTCTCGTTTCTTTAAAATCATGAAAAGCCCTCCTTTTTTAGAGGGCAGAATGGGTCCACCCTCGAATTTAATAATCTTGCATATCAAATTCGGGGTGGGAATCGAACCCACTAGAACCAGCTATGCTGGTGACGCACCAATTGTCTTCCCAATTGCTTATATAATTGAATATATCGCTATATTATGCGATATGGAGTGATTATGTGCATGAAAAAACTGTTTCATTGAATAATTCGCTAAGATTCTCTTGAATCCTTCTATATATTAAATGTTTTAATCGTAAAAAGATACTCTTTTTTATTAACTTTTTGTGAAAAATTTTCAGCTGTTAGGAATGTTTGCTTATAATATCGTTCAGAGCTACTGTCTGACACAATGACCTTTAATTAAATGATACATAGTACTGCAATTACGATCTTCATTAGTTCACTCCTTCATAGTATGCTAAGTATATATCTCCATTATAATAAGGGAGGAACAGGATGGCGAAAATCACAAAAATTTCTGTGCAAAAGCGTAACAAGCAGCGATATAGCATTTATCTTGATTCTGGGACTGGAGAGGAATACGGCTTTAGTATTGATGAAGATGTTCTGATTAAGTATGGATTGAAAAAAGGACAAGATATAGATGAAGAGGAAATTAAAAAAGTGGCGGCGGAGGATGAACGAAGGAAGACATACCATCTAGCCATACACTTTCTTTCCTATCGGATGAGATCCGTGTTAGAGCTACAACAATACTTAGAAAAAAAGGAACGACAACAAAAGGATATTGCTGCGGTGATTGAAAAACTGAAAGAGGAGAAGCTTCTAGATGATGTTGCGTTTGCCGAAGCTTACGTTCGTACGAAAAAGAACACAATGATGAAAGGCCCTTTGAAATTAAAGCAGGAATTAAAACAAAAAGGAGTGCCTGAGCTTGCAATTGAACAAGGATTATTGCACTTCTCGTTTGAAGACCAGTTAGTTCAGCTGCAAAAGTGGCTTGATAAACAGAAAGACCGACAAGGAAAAGACTCGATCCAAGCTTATAAAACAAAGTTAGCACAGCGTTTAATTGTGAAAGGTTTTGACCGACAAGCGATTGAAGAGGCGATGGCAACTGTTGTATTTGAAGAAAATGAGGAAGAAGAATGGGATGCACTAGTTTATCAGGGGGAGAAGTTAAAAAGAAAATACAGTAAAAAATACGAGGGATGGGAATATCGTCAACGAATTAGACAAGCATTGTTTAAGAAGGGATTCTCAATAACAGGGATTGAAAAGTTTATTGAGGAGGAGCGCAATGAATAATGCACTCCTCCTAATCTTTTTACATAGAATATCTAGGTTCCAAGTTGTTTTAAAGACTCATTCTTTGTTTCTTCTTCAGTAAGTAATTCCTTTTCTTTTAATGCTTTAGTCTGTTTATATTTACCTAAAGAGATAACTCCAGCAATAACAAGAAATTCAAATCCATACTTAAGGAAAGGATTTGCAAAGACGTCATGTAAGAATGGCTCACTTACAATCATTTTTGATGCCGTCCAAGCTAGTACCCCGGCTCCGATGACGACAATAACTGGGAAACGTTCAATCCATTTTAAAATTAATGTGCTTCCCCACATTACAATAGGGACAGAAATCAATAAACCAATGACAACTAATAAAAAGTTACCGTGAGCAGCCCCTGCAACAGCGAGTACATTATCCAAGCCCATTAACGCATCAGCAACAATAACCGTTCGAACAGCAGCCCAAAAATTATCTCCTGCTTTTACATTATGATCCCCATCATCTGTTAGTAGCTTATAAGCGATAATAACTAATAATAGCCCCCCAACTAACAATAAGCCTGGAATTTGTAATAACCAAACAACGGCTAAAGTGGCAACGATTCGAATGGCAATTGCACCTAATGCTCCCCATAAAATAACCTTTTTTTGTTGATGGGCTGGCAAATTTCTTGCGGCTAACCCAATTAGTATCGCATTATCGCCAGCTAGAACTAAGTCGATAACGATGATTGCAAGAAGAGCTGTTAAAAACTCCATTTCCATTAAGGGTTCCTCCTAGTTTAGTAGATTAATGTATTAAAAATGCAACGTTAATGTCGCATGAGTTTTTGTGAAAGGAACACAAAAAAGCGAGATCTCTGCCAAGGATCTGGCAAAGGTCTCGCTAAACATACGTTTATGTCAACAAAACCGATGGATGCAATATCCATGTAATGACGACTTTGTTTCAGGTTATAACCTGACGCTACTCCCCTTTACGAAGGAAAAAAATTCTATAAAATTGTGTGTTTGAATTATATCAAAAACCTCCGGAAATGGGAAGGTTTTTTAGGAATGTCTTGATGCTTAATTGAGATTACAGGAAATGAATCTGTTATAATATAGGCGAGATATTTAAATAGAAGAGGGGTAAAATCGTAGTGGACAAGCGTTTTAGTGAAATGGATGAGTTTGAATTAAAAAACGAAATTGCAAAGTTAAATGAAAAGGCTAAAAAGGCTGAACAATTAGGAATGATGAATGAGTTCGCTGTTTATGAAAGAAGGACGCTCATTGCAAAAGCATACTTATTAGAACCAAATGATTTTAAACCTGGACAAACGTATAGCATGGTTGACGGTGATTCGAGTTTTCAGATTTCTTATATGAATGGGCACTTTGCCTGGGGGTACCGCAATAATGGTACAGCGTTAGAAGGCATCCCAATTTCACTCTTAAAGTTAAATGAAGTGGAGAAGCACTGAATGCCTCTCCAAATTTGATGAGACCGATAAGATTTGATCACCATTGTTTTGAAGGAATGTATTGTATGGTTACTCTCCTACCCATAGTACTGCTTTATTTACTGAATCTTTATAGTGGATCCTTTGAACGTGCCATTCGTTCTTGAGGTTTAGTGTTTATAGACCCATCAGGACGTTTTGAAGCATTCTCTTCTTTTGCCCGTGGTTCTCCCGAAAAAGAAATGCGCTCAGGAAAGCCTTTCTCTTTGTTTCTCATTGGTGAACCCCCCTTCAAATCGGCTCAATTATAGTATGAGCCTAAGGTTACACACTATAAGGTAAATAAATTGTTAAAGGAGGTAATTAAATGGAAGATCGATTTGAACGATTGACGGACCAATTGCTTAACATCAATCCAAAATTGACGTACGGACAAGCAAGAACGTGGGTGGAAGGTCTTTGGGAAGATTTTGAGACAACCCGAGCTAAGGCGGGAAGACCTTATCGAGGACAAGATACGACCGAGCAAATTGTTTCAAAATGGCTAAACCAATACGGACCTTTTTTGGATCAATATTCTTCAAAAAAGGATAAGTTTGCTCATTTAAATAAAGATGATCATACAAAGCATTAAAAAAACTAGCTCGGGTGCTCCAAGCTAGTTTTACATATGTGAGCTATTAACACTTAATCGGTCACAACGTTTAATTTCTTTTGTAATGTCTCTTCGCTAAATACCCACCCTGTATACGAGCTAACGACATTCAAATGTTCATCAAGCTGAACAATAGCAACAAACGGATAATGCCCCTTGCTTCGGTAACGTAAATCGACAAAGCGAACTTCGGTAACATCGTCTTTCTCCTCGATTTCCCAACGATAGGTTGGTGAGAAAGAGAGAAATGCATCTAAATTTGGATCCGTTTTTGCAGCATTGATAATAGGGTTATCAGGAATCGGATCAAATGAGTAATGCTCAAAATAATTTATTTTATTTTGTCTTGATTCAGCAACATATAGCCTATCTGGTGTCCGAATAACAAGATGCCATTGAAACCAACGAATCGTCGGTGAAACAAAAATATGGGTTGCGTTAGGATGTAGCTTTCTAGCGTGTTTGACGACTCTTTGCTTTTCGTAAATACGCCATAGATAGTATAAGAAAAGCACAACGTATATGAGTAGAAAGGTCTGACCTGGATGACTTCCTAAAGCCCACATCGCGATCCCACCTAAATGAGCAAAGAAAATAAATGGGTCAAAAATGTTGATGGCGCCTAAGGCGATCCAGCGATAGGAGATGGGGCGTAACGCTTGAGTACCATATGCATTGAAAATATCAACAAATACGTGAAGAAACACAGCGATAAATGCCCAAAGAAATAACGTTTGCCACTGAACCTGAGGCACGAAAAACGTAATACCTGCAGTTATAAGGATAGGCCAAGCAAAAACAGCAGGGATAGAGTGAGTTACACCACGGTGGTTTCGGATATAAACCGCGTTGTTCCGGAGTTTTAACACCGTATCAAAATCCGGTGCTTGTGAACCAATTAGTGTTGCAAACATAACGGAAGATTGCATGATGGGGTCATTTGCAACAACGGGATCTAGAGTTGCTAAGCCACCTAGAGCAATCCCCATGACAATATGCGTCCCAGTATCCATAAAACGAAAAAACCTCCTTTTCGGTAAATAACTCGAACTCGTGTTATAGTTTATTTATACCCGATTTGACTGTGATTAAAAAGAGGAGTTCTGAGTTCATGACAAAAGCTTTACAAATTTTCATGGAGTATAAAGTAATTGAACAAAAGATTAATGAATATGAACAAGCAATGGAGCGCGTTTTAACTGAGCTTCCTGAGTTTGGAGCAACAAATATTCAATGGTTTGTTTCAGAGGAACAGCCTTTTTTGTATGTAGAAATGTATGAAGTTCCCACTTTTGCACATTATCATGCTTTAAAGAAATTACGTCGGTCTGAGGAGCATCATATATTTGGAGAAATTGCTGCTTATATTGACGGAGGAATAGAAAAAATTCATTGTTGGGCTTTTCAACGTAAGGAGTAGGAGAAAAGATGGGGAATCACGAACAGCTAAGAAATTTTGACATTCATGGATTTCAAACGTCTCTTGTCAGTTGGTTCATTGAAAACCAACGCGAACTCCCGTGGCGAGAAAGTAAAGATCCATACCGTGTTTGGGTGTCAGAAATTATGCTTCAGCAAACAAGAGTCGATACGGTTATCCCTTATTATACACATTTCATGAGAGAATTTCCTGATGCCAAATCGCTTGCTTATGCGGAGGAGGAGCGAATTTTAAAGGCTTGGGAAGGACTTGGATATTATTCGCGTGTACGAAATTTGCAAACAGCTGTACGTGAAGTGGTTGAGCAATATAATGGTCACGTTCCTGATACAAGAGAAGAAATATCAACGCTTAAAGGGGTCGGTCCATATACAGCTGGGGCGATATTAAGTATAGCTTATGGAAAGCCCGAACCAGCCGTTGATGGGAACGTCATGCGTGTTCTCTCACGCGTTCTACTCATTAGAGAAGATATTGCGAAAGCAAAAACTAGAAAGCTATTTGAGGATATCCTATATGAGTTAATTTCAAAAAAAGATCCATCTTCTTTTAATCAAGGCTTAATGGAATTAGGCGCGTTAGTATGTACTCCAACGTCACCGGGGTGTTTATTATGTCCTGTTCGGACGCACTGTTCGGCGTATGAAGCGGGTGTTCAGCAAGAGCTACCTGTAAAGGCGAAGAAGAAGAAGCCTTCTGCGAAACAAATGGCAGCTTTAGTGCTTAAAAATGAAAAGGGACAGGTCTTAATTGAAAAACGACCAGACAATGGCTTACTTGCTAGGCTATGGCAGTTCCCGAATGTAGAAACAGCCTCTAAGGGAGAAGAACAGAAAACGGAGTTGAAGCGTGAGGTTGACGATAAATTTAAGACAAGCATTACGGTCGGTATGGCTATTCAATCCGTGCAACATGTGTTTTCTCATCTAATATGGGATATTACCGTTTTTGAAGGAACGGTGAATGAAAAGATTCATGAGTCTGAAACGAGAAAATGGGTGGACTGGAATGAGATTGAACAATTTGCGTTTCCAGTGTCACATCAAAAGATTATCGAAGCAAATCGGGAAATGAGGTAGCTATGGATTTAGGATTAAAAGATCAAGTGGTTTTAATTACTGGAGGATCCAAAGGGATTGGACGAGCTATTGTAGAGGCCTTTCTTGAAGAAGGAGCAAAGGTAGCGATTATTGCTAGAAATCAACAGACATTAAACGATTTGACTACGGTTCTTCCAAATGTAGTTGCGATCCGAGCAGATGTGACCGTAGCGAGTGAGCGAGAAAGTTCTCACGAACAAATCGTAAATACACTTGGGCCCATTGATATTCTCGTTAATAACGTCGGAGGCAGCAACGGAACAACGGTGGCTGAGACTCAATTAGAAGAATTTCATACAGCTTTTGAGCTGAATTATTTTTCAGCCGTTCATTTTAGTAAGCTTGTGTTACCTTCAATGAAAGAGAAAAAACGTGGAGCCATTATTAATATATCGTCTATTTTCGGCAGGGAGTCCGGTGGGAAACCGACCTATAATAGTGCAAAGGCTGCTATGATTAGTTTTACTAAATCATTAGCTAATGAAGTCATTAGCGAAGGAGTTAGAGTAAATGGAGTAGCACCTGGTTCAATTTTACATCCAACAGGTAATTGGCAGCGAAGATTAGATGAAAACCCGGAAAAGATTAATAAGTTTGTAGAAGCTGAAATCCCTGCTGGCCGGTTTGGAACAGCAAAGGAGGTAGCAAATGTGGTGGTTTTTCTCGCTTCAGACAAAGCAAGTTGGGTTGTTGGAGCGACAGTGAATGTTGATGGAGGACAATCTAGATCCAACTTTTAATAAAGTCGCTACATTCAACTGAGTAGACGGTGAGAAAGTCACGCTAGGAAGCAGTAACGGCTCCGCACATTGCTTAGGGGCCATTGAAAAAGAGAAAAGCACCCTTTTTCAATGGCCCCCGAATGTAGCACAGAGTTTTGGACGCCTCTTTTGAACTATTGATCATCATTAATGAGATGAATTTCTTTTATTTTTTCCTTCGTTTCTGGGGTGCCTAATTGATATAATGCTTCATAGACATCATTTAAACCACGTTGAAAATCATCTTTGTCTTTATCCACTTTTCCATCATCAAAATGACGAAACGTAAATAAGTTTCCTAATTCTACATCATGTGATTGTACTTCATGAAGCAGGTCTTCCAATGCTTTTTTTTCAGTTGGGGTTGCTTCGATTTCATATTCAATAAGCTGGCCATCTCCAATTCTTGTTGGGCTGATCGTTTCCATGCTTATTGGATTAAGGTTCACATAATATCTAGATTTTTCCATGTAAAGTACCCCCTTTTACTTGTCTTTTCAGTATTAAAGTACCCGGTAGTGACGCTCCTTATCCGAACCTGATAATGAATAGTGTTGCAAGTTAAATGTTATTAAAAGGGATATAATATGAAACGTTATAGAAAGGAATATGTGAATGTTGCTTAAAATGCTAGCGAGTGTAGCTGTGTTAACATCCTTTATTTTTGTCGGGGGGTATTTAGTCAAAGAGAAACCAATCTATGATAATCCCTCTCTTAAAGCAAAATGGGTTTTTGGTATATTATGTGGATTCATTGGTGTGCTATTAATGTTATATGGAATTAGCTATGGAGATGTTCGACTTGATTTGCGTTATTTACCTATATTACTTTCAGCGTTACTTATGGGCTTTTCGCCTGCGGTCATTTCAGCGACTATTATTGGTGTTTTTCGTTTTCTCTTTTGGAGTAGCGGGTATACCGCAATTATCGGCTTTTTTACTGTTATGATGGTTGGGGTTGGCGCAGGTGTTATTGGCCTGTACGTAAAAGGGTATTCATTGAAAAAATGGAGTGCTCTTGTGTTATACGGAGCGGTGATTGGAAATTTTACCATGTACGTCGTTAATATGAATATTCTCGTTCATATCATCTATACCATCCATTATGTAGCAGGCGGTTATTTGCTTTATTTTGGTTTCACCTATATTAACCAATCGAACAAGCTTTACCGCAAAGCCAAAGCTGAGGCGCAAACCGATCACTTAACAGGACTTGGGAATATGAGGAACTTCACAGCTTCATTAAATGAATTACTTCGAAGTAAAGAGCATATGCCTGTCTCTTTGCTTATAGTAGATATTGATCATTTTAAATCAATTAATGATCAATATGGTCATCTTGCAGGAGACGAAGTGTTAACGAACTTTGCTCGCTTGTTGATTAAAGGCTCTCGAGCTGAGGATCTTGCATTTCGCAATGGTGGAGAAGAATTTGCTGTCATCATGCCTGACTGCTCAAAGGAAACGGCTTTACAAATAGCAGAAAATATTCGGGAGCTCGTTGAAAATAGAACGTTTCATGTAACGAATAAAGATATAACAGTCACAACCTCAATTGGCGTCGCGACGCAGGAGAAAGAATGTATTCATTATAAAGAATTGTATCAAAAGGCAGATAAAGCCCTGTATAAAGCGAAGCGTTCAGGAAGAAATCGCGTTTATTCATAAAAAGACATCCTCAGTATCAAACTGGAGGATGTCTTTAATCGTTTAAGGAATGAGAATGATTCGCCCGTTATAACCGTGGCTTTCTATTGCTTCATGAGCAGCTGCTGCTTCATCAAATGTGAAAACCTTTCCGATATGGGATGTGAGATGGTTTTCAAAAAAGCCGTCTGAAATCAACTGACCCGCTTTTTGAATTTCTGTAGCTGGAGCGGTAAAAAGCAAGAGCCCAAGAAGAGCTGCATTTTTTATATTTAACTGTCTCCATAAAAGCGGTGGAGTGTTATTAACTGGTGAGCCAATTGTAACAATACGACCCCCGACAGCAATCATCTCGAAATCATTTTCCATGTTTTCGCTAAGGGATACATCTAAGATAAGCGGGAGTCCCTTACCCTCGGTAATGTTGGTGATTTGTTCAAGAAAGTCTGTGTCTTTATAGTTTAAGACATAGTCGGCACCGGCTTCGCGGGCAATATCAGACTTCCTCTGATTACTCGCGGTTGCTATAACCTTGGAACCTGCCTGAACAGCTAATTGAATGGCAGCATGGCCAACAGCTCCCGCTCCGCCATAAATAAGTACTGTCTCCCCTTTTTGCAATTGACCTCGATAAAATAAAGCTAAGTGAGCCGTCATAAAAGCCATTGCTATGGCAGCCCCGTCCTCATAGCTTAAATGATTTGCAAGAGGGAAGGCGAGTTCGGCAGGGACACAGACATATTCCGCTGCCGTTCCTTTTATGTTGGTTGCCCAAATGCGGTCACCGATTTCTACTCCTTCAACATCATCCCCGAGCGCTACGACTTCACCAGACACATCAAAGTGTGGGATATGAGGGAAGGATTCTACTTTCCGAATTCCTTTTCGGAAATAAGTATCGACAGGATTAATTCCGCTTGCCCCTACCTTTATTAATAGTTCATTTGGCTTCGGGGATGGTTTTTCAAGTTCAGCGACTTTTAACACACTTGGATCACCATATTGCTCATAAATAACTGCTTTCATCATAGTCCCTCCTAGTTAATTTTCAAGCATTATTGAAACAGTGGTTTAAGCTTTGTGGCTGCTTCTATTAATTGAGCATGATCTTGGACGAGAGCAAGACGAATATAGCCTTCACCTTCAGTTCCGAACGCATGCCCTGGAGTTACAACAACGCCATGGTCTAATGCTTTAAGTGTAAATTCCATTGAAGTATAGCCTTCAGGAATTTTAGCCCAAATGAACATACCGCCATCTGGTGAGCGTACGTCCCAGCCGATTTTAGCCAAAGCAGAAATGAATGTGTTTTTTCTGCCTTCATAAAGGGAATTATGCTCCTTTAGAAATGATCCATCACTTTCAAATGCGGCGATGGCCGCAGCTTGTATAGGGTGGAACATCCCGTAATCAATATGTGACTTTATCGTTGCTAAAGGCTTCAAAAATTTTGGGTCACCAAGAGCGTAGCCAATTCTTGCTCCAGCTAAATTAAAGCTTTTTGAAAGTGAATTAAGTTCAATCGCTGTTTTCTTAGCATTAGGAAGAGAGAGTATGCTTAATGGTTGACGGTCGTTAAAGACCAACTCCGAATAAGCAAAATCAGAAACGATGAGAATATCGTGTTTAATCCCGAAGTTAATTAACGTTTGATAATATTCTTTCGTCGCCATAGCCGCAGTTGGGTTTCCTGGGTAGTTAACGATCATCAGCTTTGCCCGTTTTTTAATATCGTCAGGTAAAGAATCAACATCAAACATAAATTGATTTTCGATGTTTAATGGATAGGCAAATAATTCAGCTCCTGCTAATTCAGCACTAGCTGCATAGATTGGATAGCCAGGGTTTGGAGCAAGAAGCACATCACCTTCATCTAAATAAGCGAGAGGTAAATGTGAAAGTCCATCTTGTGATCCGAGTAATTGGAGAACCTCTTGCTCATCTAACTCAACCTGATATCGTCTTTTGTAAAATGTGCAAACGGCTTCTCTAAATTGGAGTTGGCTAGTAATCGCATAACCATATTGTGTATCATCGGCAACTGCCTTCATGAGAGCATCCTTGATAAAAGCGGGAGGGGGAAGGTCTGGGCTCCCAATGCTCAAATCAATTAGTTGTTGTCCTGAAGCTAATTTCTGGGCTTTTCGTTCGGCCATCTCTGTAAAAACACTTGTTGCTAAATGTTTCAGTCGTTTTGAAGGTTTCAAAAAATACACCACCGTACAATAAAAATAGATTCGTTTCTATTTTACATGGAGCATGGATAAAAACCTAGGTATTTGTTTGAGCAGGAAAGCACGATAGTCGTATTGAACTTATTTTAAGGAAACGTTTTTAAGGAGGGGAATTTTACAAAGGTGCCCAAGTTTACTTTGGGCACCCTCGATGAAGATTGCGATTGGATTCATTACACCGCTTTCTATCTTTTAATCGTAGTGTACGGTTGTTCCTTGAGTCCAGGTTGCTTCTTGCTTAAGACCACCACGAGCTTCGATCTCTTTTATGATTTCACGGTGAATGGTTGCACCTTCTGCGTTCAAATAAGGAGTAACCTGCTGTAAGCTATGATGAAAATAGGCTAATTCTTTATCTGTCCAATCATGTTTGGCCATCATTGATAATTCGGTCATATCTCGTCCTACGTACATCGGAGTGCCTCCTTATTTATAAATAGGTGGTACAATTTTAGTGTTTCTGTTCGTTTCGCACACTATACGATATAATCAAGGTATTTCATAATGGAGGTAAGTAAATGGAACAAAAAGTTGCACTTGTCACGGGGAGTAGTCGTGGCATCGGGAAAGAAATTGCTTTGCGTCTTGCTAAAAAAGGGTATGATTTAGTAATAAACTACGCTAGAAGTAAACAAGCCGCACTTGATACAGCGGCAGAAATAGAACAGCTTGGTCGAAAGGCGCTCGTCGTTAAAGCAAATGTCGGAAAACCAGAAAAGATTAAAGAGTTATTTGAAAAAATTGATGAAGAGTATGGTCGTCTAGATATATTGGTTAATAATGCAGCTTCAGGTGTCCTGCGTCCATTAATGGAGCTTGAAGAGAGTCATTGGGACTGGACGATGGATATTAATAGCAAAGCGCTGTTATTTTGTGCACAGGAAGCAGCGAAGCGAATGGAAAAGCATGGCGGGGGAGCGATTGTTAGTCTAAGCTCCTTAGGTTCAATTCGTTATTTGAAAAATTATACAACGGTTGGCGTTTCAAAAGCTGCTGTTGAGGCACTCACACGTTATCTGGCGGTTGAATTAGCGGAAAAAGGGATTATTGTTAATGCTGTTTCTGGTGGAGCTGTTGATACGGATGCATTATCGCATTTTCCGAATCGTGAGGAATTACTTGCAGATTCTGCAGCAAGAACTCCAGCAGGGAGAATTGTAGAGGCTGAAGACCTTGCAAATACCGTTATGTTTTTACTGTCGGATGAAGCGAAAATGATACGTGGTCAAACGATTATTGTCGATGGGGGAATTTCACTTCTTACCTAATTTATAAAATGAATAATACATATCACTCCCGGACATCTTATAGTTTGTGGAGGTGATACAAATGGCAAAAGGACAAAACCAAGCTTCTAAAACAAATGCTCAAGAGGTACGTCGCCAAAATGCTGCTTCTGCTCAAGGCCAAGGCTTTGAAACAGAATTTGCTTCTGAAACTAATGCTCAAGAAGTACAGCAACAAAACGCTCAAGCTGAAGCGCGTAAACGACAAGCTTCTTCTAACCAACAAAACCGCTAATAAGTGGGACACCCTCTGACATATCGTTCAGAGGGTGTTTTTATTTGAAAGCCGACGATATGAAGCCACTGAAAAAGGGGAAACCTACCCTTTTTCAGTGTCGTATTTATATACATAAAATTCACCTAATTTTGTCTAACTGTTGTCTTACCGTTTCAAATAAGCTGTTAAAACTGTATAATAGATGTGAATGTATGTAAAGATGCAAGATAGTTGATACGGAGAGGTAGAAATTAGAGTAGAAGACTGGCCTTACAAATCAACTCGTACAAGCTATGTACTGCTCTATCTACTGACGTCCAAAAAATTGAATAGAAAGGAGCCATTTATGAATTTTCCCAAAGTAGGCAGCAACATTCAAATCCAAAGCTATAAGCATAATGGATCCATTCATCGCATTTGGGAAGAAACAATTGTGCTTAAAGGGACGTCAAAGGTTGTGATCGGAGGAAATGACCGAATTTTAGTGAAAGAATCAGATGGGAGAAATTGGAGAACTCGTGAGCCTGCCATTTGTTATTTTGATTCGGAGCAATGGTTTAATACAATTGGAATGATACGAGCAGATGGTATTTATTACTATTGCAACCTCGGTTCCCCTTTTACTTGGGATAATGAAGCTTTAAAATATATTGATTATGATCTTGATATTAAAGTGTTCCCAGATATGACCTTTAAGCTCTTAGATGAAGATGAGTATGAGCAGCATCGAAAGGAAATGAATTATCCACCTGAATTAGATGCCATTCTACAGCGAAGTGTTGATGAATTAATATCGTGGATTCATCAACGTAAGGGTCCGTTTGCTCCTCAATTTATTGAGAATTGGTATGAACGTTTTCTACAATACCGATAAATAAGGCGGTCCGAAAAGTAAATGAACAAAGACTTTAAAGGCCGGTATGAGCTGTCTCATGCCGGCCTTGCTATGGCTGTCATGGGGTATAACCGTGCTTCATACGTTATAGATAAGAACATGAAGGTGGTGCTTTTTCTGGATAGTATCAAACGATATATGGTTTTTGTGAAGCCGTATTGGAAAGCAATTATTATAACGATTATTATCGGTCTGTTGAAATTTGGAATTCCTTTAATGATTCCTCTAGTCATGAAGTATGTCATTGATGATATTATTCTTGTAGAAGGAATGTCGCAGGATGAAAAGACATCCATTCTATTGACGGTGATGGGGGCGCTGCTTTTTGTATTCATCGTTTTGCGTCCGCCTATTGAGTACTATCGTCAATATTTTGCACAATGGATCGGTAGTAAGATATTATACGATATTCGAGAGCAATTATTTAATCATATTCAAAAATTAAGTTTACGTTTTTATTCTAATCGTAAAGTAGGAGAAATTATTTCTCGTGTCATTCACGATGTAGAACAAACGAAGAACTTTGTCATAACCGGTTTAATGAATATATGGCTTGATACGGCAACAATTATTATTGCGATTATTATTATGTTCAATTTAAATGTGTGGTTAACCTTTGTCGCTATTTCGATGTTTCCATTGTACGGTTTTTCTATTAAATATTTTTATAGTCGACTAAGGCATTTAACAAGAGTACGTTCTCAAGCTTTGGCTGATGTACAGGCGCATTTGCATGAACGTGTTCAAGGGATGAGTGTCATTCGAAGCTTTGCATTAGAGGACTATGAAGAAGAACAATTTGCGAAGCGAAATGGGAAGTTTTTATCGAAGGCGCTTGAACAAACAAAATGGAATGCGAAAACACATGCTGTCGTCAATACAATTACAGATGTCGCTCCTTTGTTCGTTATTTTAGCATCAGGCTACCTCGTCATTCAGGAGAGTCTAGAGCTTGGGGCTATGACTGCCTTCGTTATGTATATGGAGCGACTTTATAGTCCTTTACGGCGTCTCGTTAACTCATCAACTACATTGACTCAATCGATTGCTTCAATGGATCGTGTTTTTGAGTTTATTGATGAAAAATATGATATTAAAGATGAACCGAATGCAAGGGAATTAGCGAAGGCCCGTGGTGAAGTGAAATTTGAGAATGTGACCTTTTCCTATGAACAGGATGAAAAGCCTGTACTAAAGGATTTGAACTTAACGATCAATCAAGGGGAAACGGTAGCATTCGTTGGAATGAGCGGCGGTGGTAAAAGTACATTGATAAGCTTGATTCCTCGGTTTTATGATGTGACCTCTGGGCGAATTTTACTTGATGGGACAGACATTCGACATTATAAAGTTCGGAGTTTACGAGACAAAATTGGAATGGTTCTACAAGATACGGTATTATTCAGTGATTCGGTCAAGACGAATATATTAATGGGAAATCCTGATGCATCCGAAGAGGAAGTCATCTTGGCAGCGAAAGCAGCCAATGCACATGGTTTTATTATGAATTTGCCTAATGGCTATGATACAGAAGTCGGTGAACGAGGTGTAAAGCTCTCAGGTGGTCAGAAGCAACGAATTGCGATTGCGCGCGTGTTTCTAAAGAACCCGCCAGTTCTAATTTTCGATGAAGCTACTTCGGCACTTGATTTGGAAAGTGAGCATTATATTCAGGAAGCGCTAGAAATCCTTGCAAAGGATCGAACGACATTTATTGTAGCTCATCGTTTATCTACGATTACCCATGCGGATCGGATTGTCGTAATTGAAAACGGAGAAATCGTTGAAACGGGCAATCACGACCAATTAATATCGCAAAATGGTAGCTACAAAAAGTTATTTGAAGTACAGCAGTTGAACTAGAAAAACGGGGCAGCTATACGATGAGGACCCCGCTCACATGAAAGGCTGTGCCAAAAGGTTAAATCCTTTTGGCACAGCCTCTTTTTCGCATTCTCTTTTATTCTTCTTCTATTTCCTGAACTTTGACTTGGTTTTCGTCCTTATGATAATTAAAGAAGCTATCGACTAAATTATCTAAGTGCTCGAGCTGTTCCTGGTATTCAATGATTTGCGAGATAATCGGGAGGATATGAAGCCACTGGGCCTGGCTAATAGCTTTTTCCTCGTATTGATGGATGAAAAGTTCGGTTAATGCAATCTTCCCATCGTTAATTTCATTCATCATTTCTTCAGCAGGCTGTGATGTCACTTTCCCGATATATCGTAAAAGGATCCGATCGTGATATTTCGTTAATTGATCAAGCTGTATTTCAATGTTTTTCTCAAATCCTTCTGGTAAGGAATGAAGCTCCTCGGAACGTCGCTCTAAATTTTTTAGTACAAATAACGCTTTTTTTGTTGTTAGAACCATTTGGCGAAATAAGACGACCTTACGTGCTTTAGCGTATTTGTTTTTCATAAAGTAGTTTCGCTCTTCTTTATACAGTAAATAAAGATTTTCTAGCTTCACCATCTGTTCTTCAAGTCGCTGTATATCTCTTTTAAGACTTCTCGGGTCTGCATCCCTTCTAATAAGCAGGTTTATCCACTGAATGATACTTTCTGTTGCATGTTGAATTTTATAATAGAGCTTCGTTTCATAACGTGGTGGGATAAAGACGAGATTAACTATAAAAGCAGCAAAGACCCCTACTAAAATTAAAATAAATCGTCCTGTTGCAAACTCAACAAACGTTTCAGAAGGGCTTTCCATAATAACGATGATTGTAACGATAGCTAAGGGAATCGTCGTCGGCTCTAGCTTCACCTTCAAAATAATAGCAATTGCCAAGACGACAACAAGCCCCACAACAAAAGGTTCATGCCCAAATGTGATGACGAAAATAATTCCTAATACGGCACCGATGACATTAGCCTGCACTTGGTCAAGGATTGTTTGAAAAGTACGATAAATTGATGGCTGAATAGCAAAGGCGGCTGCAAGTGCTGCGAACATCGGTGGTTCAAGGTTAAAGAGTATAGCCAAGTATAAAGAGAGTATAATGGCAAGCCCTGTTTTAAATATACGAGCTCCTAATTTCATTTCGTTAAAAAATCCTTTCTAAACGGAATAGAATGCCGAACCTAACATTTCAGGAATGAAGGCCTTACGTACTATACAATGTCTTTAGAAGAAGATCAATAGAGTTTTGGTCTTTTGTTTATTATGGACACCTTTTATCGTATTAAAAATGAGAGATGAACATGACGGTAAAAAAACAGTAAGAAATGAAATAAGAGGTTGTCCTAAAAACAACCTCAAAGCAATGTCTTACGAAGGAGTGTGCGAATTCATTCTCTTACTTTTGAGAGGCGCAAACTCCTAGAATTAAATAGACTTAGCAACAACGGCAAATGCCTGATCGACAGCACGTAACGTTTCTTCAATATCTTCCTCGGTATGGGCAGTTGTAAGAAACCAAGCCTCGTATTTAGAAGGGGCTAAGTTGATTCCTTGTTTCAATAATTCTTTGAAAAATATCGCAAATTGTTCGCCATTTGATTGTTCTGCTTGCTCGTAATTTTTCACCTTTTCTGTCGTGAAATAAACCGTTAATGCTCCTTTTAAACGATTCGTTGTAGCGGGGATTTGATGTTTGTTTATAAGTTTCTGTATGCCATTCTCTAGCATTTCTCCAAGTCGGTCCAATTGTTCGTAAACACCTTCCTGCTTTAAAACTTCTAAGCAAGCGATGCCGGCGCTCATTGAAGCGGGGTTTCCTGCCATCGTACCAGCTTGATAAGCGGGTCCTAACGGAGCTACCTGCTCCATAATGTCAACCCGTCCGCCGTAAGCACCAATTGGTAAGCCGCCGCCGATAATTTTTCCTAAAGCGGTCATGTCAGGTTCTACATTTAAATAATTTTGAGCTCCTCCGTACATGAAGCGAAACGCAGTGATGACCTCGTCGTATATGACAAGTGCACCAGCCTCGTGAGTCAAGTCATTAACAGCTTCAAGAAAGCCAGGCTCAGGTTCAACGATTCCAAAGTTTCCTACAATCGGTTCAACGAGGACTGCGGCAATTTCATCTCCCCACTTTTGTAAAGCTTCTTTATAAGATTCGATGTCATTGAATGGGACGGTTATGACTTCCTTTGCAATACTTTTCGTTACCCCAGCAGAATCTGGTGTACCGAGAGTTGAGGGGCCAGAGCCAGCAGCGACGAGTACTAAATCAGAATGACCGTGGTAGCAGCCGGCAAATTTAATGATTTTATCTCGACCGGTATATGCACGTGCAACACGAATGGTCGTCATAACTGCCTCTGTCCCCGAATTAACAAAACGGACTTTTTCTAACGACGGAATAGCTTCCTTTAACATCGTTGCAAATTGATTTTCAAGTTTTGTTGGAGTTCCGTATAACACTCCATTCTCTGCAGCTGCTTGAATCGCTTTCGTAATATGCGGATGGGCATGTCCTGTAATAATCGGTCCATATGCAGCTAAATAATCAATATACCGGTTCCCATCAACATCCCAGAAGTAGGCGCCTTTTGCCTTTTCCATAAAGATAGGAGTGCCACCGCCAACGCCTTTATAGGCTCTTGAAGGACTATTCACCCCACCGACAATCAGCTCCTCGGCTTCTTTATATAAACGTTCCGACGTTTTCCAATTCATGATTTCTACCTCCAAATATAGCTTTCATCTACCTGTCTGTTATTCAACCACAAGCGAACTAAAACGGCAAGGTACGCGTGCTACGAGTAGAACAGTAAAAATCACTCGAGAGCAGTTGTCAAAGGGATGAACTTTCGCTACTCTTAAAGAAACATCTAATTAGGAAGGTTGTGAATAGTAATGACTATAAATGTAGGACAAGCGGCTCCGAACTTTTCCTTGCCAGCTAATTCCGGAGAGGAAGTGTCATTATCTGATTTTAAAGGGAAGTACGTAGTTTTATATTTTTACCCGAAAGATATGACTCCAGGCTGTACAACACAGGCGTGTGATTTTCGTGACCGTATTGAAGACTTTAAGCAATTAGATGCCGTAATTATCGGGGTTAGCCCAGATTCTAT
This sequence comes from Halalkalibacter urbisdiaboli, assembly GCF_002156385.1. Lineage (GTDB taxonomy): Bacteria > Bacillota > Bacilli > Bacillales > Bacillaceae_D > Halalkalibacter_A > Halalkalibacter_A urbisdiaboli. Next base: position 1,335,344 of record NZ_MVJM01000001.1, on the reverse strand, counting down.
TGCAAGGCACGAAAAGTTTATTGATAAATATCAGCTCCCATTCCTGCTTTTGGCAGATGAGGAACATAAGGTTGCCGAGCTTTATGATGTTTGGAAGCTTAAAAAGAACTTTGGTAAGGAATATATGGGGATTGAACGCTCAACATTTGTTATTGATAAAGAGGGGACTATCGTAAAAGAGTGGCGTAAAGTGAGAGTGAAGGACCATGTTGAAGAGGCCTTACAATTTGTTAAGGACTTAAAGAACCAATAAGGTTTGAACGTAACGAGAAGTGCCTAAACCGAATACACTAAACTATAACGGTTATAATAGGGGGGCGTAATCTTATGAAGATGTTAGTATGTATTATTGATAATTTTTATGCGGATCATGTAGAGAAGGATTTGCGGGAGAAGGGCTATCGAATGACAGAGCTTGCAAGTTCGGGTGGTTTTTTAAAGAAGGGAAATACGACCTTTTTATTTGGTGTTGAGGAAGAAGATTTACCGGAGCTTCAGCAATCATTACAAGAGGCTTGTTTAGCCGTTGAACAGCGAAAGCAGCGGAAGGTTAAAGAAGTTCATCGTTATACATCTTTTCTAATCGATGTTAAAGATACAGCCCCACTATTTGCACTATGACAACGTTGACATGAGCATTTAGTATATATTATACTAATTATAAAGTAAGAATTGTTTTCTTGAAAGTGAGGTGCATGACGATGTCTAATCATCGCTTGCAAGACGCCATTGAAGCTCTTAAAAGCACTCGCGTTCGAATGACCCCTCAACGTCATGCTATCTTGGAATTTCTATATGAATCAATGACTCATCCGACTGCTGATGAAATATACAAAGCGTTAGAGGACCGCTTTCCGAATATGAGTGTTGCCACGGTATATAATAATCTACGTGTATTTAAAGAAGTAGGGATTGTTAAAGAACTAACCTATGGTGATTCCTCTAGTAGGTTTGATTGTGTAACCTCTGATCATTATCATGTGATTTGCCAAGATTGCGGCAAGATTGTTGATTTTCATTATCCGGGTTTAGATGAAGTTGAGACGTTGGCCGAGCACGTCACTGGATTTCGGATTCATAGTCACCGTATGGAGATTTATGGAACGTGCCCAGGTTGTGTAAAAAAGGTTCAACATTAAATGTCCGAACACATCCTATTTACATATTGGGTGTGTTTTTTTATGTTAAAAAGAAAGAAACTAGAGAAGGGCAGTGAAAAAAGGTGGGTTTCCCTTTTTCACTGCCCTTTAAGTAATGTGTGGAGCCATTACTTCTTTTTTGAGTTACAAGAAGTAGTTTTTCGCTGCCCTTTACTCAGCCCTTTTTCTGGTTAGCCTTTTTATTATAACGTTCATCAAATTCTTTTCCTTCTAATGATTTATCTAATGTTAAAGGCTCACTACAGTTCATACATGCATCAACACGACCAAGAATTTTAGTTGGCTTTTGGCAATTTGGACAAATGACCTGAATCGTTTTAGTTGAGAGCATCCCAATCCAAAAATAGACGAAGGTACTTCCGATAATGCAAAGTAAGCCGATAATCATGGCTAATGACATTAAAATGGTAGAACCTTTGAAGAAAATCCCTATATACATAACGAGAATGCCTATAAAAACAAGTGAAAGAGCAAATGTCCGGATTTTATTAATTTTATTAGAATACTTAATACTCATAAGCTGTCCCTCCCAATAATGAGTATAGCATAGACCCCGTAAACATCGTATGAAAGATCATTGAAAAAAAGGAGTTCGTTCATTTGTGTAGAAACATGTTTAAGTAGCATTTTGAGTTGGAAAGTGATTTTTTTGGGGGGATGCTTTAATGGACCTTGCTTTGCACCAATTATACCAAGATAGAGTGAATGAACCTGATACGTATGCCATTCTTAGTTTAGAGAGAGAACAATCACCGTTATCGATTACAGATGGCTTTGATGCGATTGTGCTCTTGATAAAGAAACAGGCCGAGGTGGATTGGCAAGTGAAGCATTATCTTGTAAATGGAAAAACGATCGCCTTCCATGATCTAAGTCAAGAAATGATGCACCATTCATTAATAGCAGGGAACCAACGCAGATTAGTGGATTGGTTGGTAAATGGGGAGATTGTTTTTGAACGTGAACAATTTCTGCAACGGGTGAAAGAACGAATTGAATCATTTCCTCCAGGTGACCGTGCAAAGAAAATGACGATTCAATTTGCAAAAATGATTCGCCGTTTTAATGAAGGGAAACTTCTTTTTCAACAGAATCTTCACTTTGATGCATTTAGTAACCTAATGCATGCTCTCCATCATCTTGCGCGCCTAGCTGTGATTAATCATGGTTCTTTACCTGACGTTACAGTATGGGAACAAATTAAAAAAATTGAACCTGAAACCTATAAGTTGTATCAGGAATTATTATATAGTAAGGAATCGTTAGAAAAGAGAATTGAACTTGTCATTCTCGCAACTGAGTTCGCCATTCATTCTAAAGTGAGTGTCGGAAGTCAGCATTTACTAACGTTAATTGAATCAACTGGCCGGGCATGGACGATTTCTGAATTAATGCAGTTGCCTGAAGTCCAGGATTATAAGATTGATTTAGACCTGCTAGTGAATTTCTTATTAGAGAAGCACTACTTATGTGTTGATTGTAAGCAGTCCGGTGTTAAAGGAGTAGATGAAATTTATTACAAAGCAAAAAAAGATTATTATTAATGTTGATTTTTATTTCTGTTTGTGATAAATTAATATTTGTCGCCAATAAAGGCGGCTGATTCAAAAAAAGTTTTTCTTAAAAAACTATTGACTTACATCGGTGGTTTTGATAAGATATAAAAGTCGCCAATAAACGGCGCAAGAGTTCTTTGAAAACTGAACAAAAGCCAAGCGAAAAAGAGATTGTTTTATTTCGATAAAATCAAATCTCGTCAATTTATTTTTATTCGAGCTAATCAGCTCACCATTTTTATGGAGAGTTTGATCCTGGCTCAGGACGAACGCTGGCGGCGTGCCTAATACATGCAAGTCGAGCGGACTGATTAAGAGCTTGCTCTTAAGACGTTAGCGGCGGACGGGTGAGTAACACGTGGGCAACCTGCCCCTTAGACTGGGATAACATCGAGAAATCGGTGCTAATACCGGGTAAGAGATGCAACCGCATGGTTGTGTCATAAAAGATGGCTCCGGCTATCACTAAGGGATGGGCCCGCGGCGCATTAGCTAGTTGGTAAGGTAACGGCTTACCAAGGCGACGATGCGTAGCCGACCTGAGAGGGTGATCGGCCACACTGGGACTGAGACACGGCCCAGACTCCTACGGGAGGCAGCAGTAGGGAATCTTCCGCAATGGACGAAAGTCTGACGGAGCAACGCCGCGTGAGTGATGAAGGATTTCGGTTCGTAAAACTCTGTTGTTAGGGAAGAACACGTGCCGTTCGAATAGGGCGGCACCTTGACGGTACCTAACCAGAAAGCCACGGCTAACTACGTGCCAGCAGCCGCGGTAATACGTAGGTGGCAAGCGTTGTCCGGAATTATTGGGCGTAAAGCGCGCGCAGGCGGTCTTTTAAGTCTGATGTGAAAGCCCCCGGCTCAACCGGGGAGGGTCATTGGAAACTGGGAGACTTGAGTGCAGAAGAGGAGAGTGGAATTCCACGTGTAGCGGTGAAATGCGTAGATATGTGGAGGAACACCAGTGGCGAAGGCGACTCTCTGGTCTGTAACTGACGCTGAGGCGCGAAAGCGTGGGGAGCAAACAGGATTAGATACCCTGGTAGTCCACGCCGTAAACGATGAGTGCTAGGTGTTAGGGGTTTCGATGCCCTTAGTGCCGACGTTAACACATTAAGCACTCCGCCTGGGGAGTACGGCCGCAAGGCTGAAACTCAAAGGAATTGACGGGGGCCCGCACAAGCAGTGGAGCATGTGGTTTAATTCGAAGCAACGCGAAGAACCTTACCAGGTCTTGACATCCTTATGCCCTCCCTAGAGATAGGGATTTCCCTTCGGGGACATAAGTGACAGGTGGTGCATGGTTGTCGTCAGCTCGTGTCGTGAGATGTTGGGTTAAGTCCCGCAACGAGCGCAACCCTTGATCTTAGTTGCCAGCATTTAGTTGGGCACTCTAAGGTGACTGCCGGTGACAAACCGGAGGAAGGTGGGGATGACGTCAAATCATCATGCCCCTTATGACCTGGGCTACACACGTGCTACAATGGATGGTACAAAGGGTAGCGAAGCCGCGAGGTGGAGCCAATCCCATAAAGCCATTCTCAGTTCGGATTGTAGGCTGCAACTCGCCTACATGAAGCCGGAATTGCTAGTAATCGCGGATCAGCATGCCGCGGTGAATACGTTCCCGGGCCTTGTACACACCGCCCGTCACACCACGAGAGTTTGTAACACCCGAAGTCGGTGGGGTAACCTTTTGGAGCCAGCCGCCTAAGGTGGGACAGATGATTGGGGTGAAGTCGTAACAAGGTAGCCGTATCGGAAGGTGCGGCTGGATCACCTCCTTTCTATGGAGTTTAACTCTAGTCGACAGACAACTTCGGTTGTTTGACGCTTGTGCTATTTGTTCAGTTTTGAGAGAACTCAAAACTCTCAATTATAATAAA
>NZ_MVJM01000001.1:1328539-1330681 GCF_002156385.1 Halalkalibacter urbisdiaboli | reverse complement strand
AGTTGGGCACTCTAAGGTGACTGCCGGTGACAAACCGGAGGAAGGTGGGGATGACGTCAAATCATCATGCCCCTTATGACCTGGGCTACACACGTGCTACAATGGATGGTACAAAGGGTAGCGAAGCCGCGAGGTGGAGCCAATCCCATAAAGCCATTCTCAGTTCGGATTGTAGGCTGCAACTCGCCTACATGAAGCCGGAATTGCTAGTAATCGCGGATCAGCATGCCGCGGTGAATACGTTCCCGGGCCTTGTACACACCGCCCGTCACACCACGAGAGTTTGTAACACCCGAAGTCGGTGGGGTAACCTTTTGGAGCCAGCCGCCTAAGGTGGGACAGATGATTGGGGTGAAGTCGTAACAAGGTAGCCGTATCGGAAGGTGCGGCTGGATCACCTCCTTTCTATGGAGTTTAACTCTAGTCGACAGACAACTTCGGTTGTTTGACGCTTGTGCTATTTGTTCAGTTTTGAGAGAACTCAAAACTCTCAATTATAATAAAAGCTTTTGCTCCTGCGTCTACGAGCTATGCTACGAAGCATGATTCCTCGTCGCAAGACAGCGTGAAGCATCACTGAGAAGTGTTACAAGATGTAATTGAAATCAGTAGCCTTGTTCAGTTTTGAGAGAACTCAAAACTCTCAATATCAATTGGAAGGATTTACTCCTTTCAATAATTTGTGTCTAGTGTTATAGTAAATAACCTAGCCGTAAATATGGTTCTTTGAAAACTAGATAATGAATGTAAACAATGTTTTGTTCACCGGAGTCTTAACTGACTTTGTTTGAACGAGCATGTCAAGAATTCAAAACGACTTTTTTAAATAAGACGTTTTGGCAAAGAGAACCGAGAAGTTCGAGGAAACAAGTGGCTGAGGAATGGAGCGTACACCCGTACGTGACATGACCGAAGACCATGCAGTTGACGAAGAAATTCGAAGGTTATCTGAAGCCAAATGGTTAAGTTAGAAAGGGCGCACGGTGAATGCCTTGGCACTAGGAGCCGAAGAAGGACGTGACGAACGACGAAACGCCTCGGGGAGCTGTAAGTAAGCTTTGATCCGAGGATATCCGAATGGGGGAACCCATCATCCGTAATGGGATGGTACCCGTATCTGAATACATAGGATACGAGGAGGCAGACCTGGGGAACTGAAACATCTAAGTACCCAGAGGAAGAGAAAGCAAATGCGATTTCCTGAGTAGCGGCGAGCGAAACGGAAACAGCCCAAACCAAGAGGCTTGCCTCTTGGGGTTGTAGGACACTCTATACGGAGTTACAAAGAAACGGAGTAGATGAAGCGGTCTGGAAAGGCCCATCATAGAAGGTAACAATCCTGTAATCGAAACTTCGTTTCCTCTTGAGTGTATCCTGAGTACGGCGGGACACGTGAAACCCCGTCGGAATCCGGGAGGACCATCTCCCAAGGCTAAATACTCCCTAGTGACCGATAGTGAACCAGTACCGTGAGGGAAAGGTGAAAAGCACCCCGGAAGGGGAGTGAAAGAGATCCTGAAACCGTGTGCCTACAACTAGTTGGAGCCCGTTTATGGGTGACAGCGTGCCTTTTGTAGAATGAACCGGCGAGTTACGATCCCGTGCAAGGTTAAGCTGATAAGGCGGAGCCGTAGCGAAAGCGAGTCTGAATAGGGCGCCATAGTACGTGGTCGTAGACCCGAAACCGTGTGATCTACCCATGTCCAGGGTGAAGTTCAGGTAACACTGAATGGAGGCCCGAACCCACGCACGTTGAAAAGTGCGGGGATGAGGTGTGGGTAGGGGTGAAATGCCAATCGAACTCGGAAATAGCTGGTTCTCCCCGAAATAGCTTTAGGGCTAGCCTCGAGGTGAGAGTATTGGAGGTAGAGCACTGATTGGACTAGGGGTCCCCACAGGATTACCGAATTCAGTCAAACTCCGAATGCCAAATACTTATCCTCGGGAGTCAGACTGCGAGTGCTAAGATCCGTAGTCAAGAGGGAAACAGCCCAGACCATCAGCTAAGGTCCCAAAGTATACGTTAAGTGGAAAAGGATGTGGAGTTGCCCAGACAACCAGGATGTTGGCTTAGAAGCAGCCACCATTTAAAGAGTGCGTAATAGCTCACTGGTCGAGTGACTCTGCGCCGAAAATGTACCG
>NZ_MVJM01000001.1:1326425-1328529 GCF_002156385.1 Halalkalibacter urbisdiaboli | reverse complement strand
ATGGAGGCGTCGGTGGGATACTACCCTGACTGTGCTGACATTCTAACCTCGAACCGTGATCCGGTTCAGGGACAGTGTCAGGTGGGCAGTTTGACTGGGGCGGTCGCCTCCTAAACAGTAACGGAGGCGCCCAAAGGTTCCCTCAGAATGGTTGGAAATCATTCGTAGAGTGCAAAGGCAAAAGGGAGCTTGACTGCGAGACCTACAAGTCGAGCAGGGACGAAAGTCGGGCTTAGTGATCCGGTGGTTCCGCATGGAAGGGCCATCGCTCAACGGATAAAAGCTACCCTGGGGATAACAGGCTTATCTCCCCCAAGAGTCCACATCGACGGGGAGGTTTGGCACCTCGATGTCGGCTCATCGCATCCTGGGGCTGAAGTAGGTCCCAAGGGTTGGGCTGTTCGCCCATTAAAGCGGTACGCGAGCTGGGTTCAGAACGTCGTGAGACAGTTCGGTCCCTATCCGTCGCGGGCGTAGGAAATTTGAGAGGAGCTGTCCTTAGTACGAGAGGACCGGGATGGACACACCGCTGGTGTACCAGTTGTTCCGCCAGGAGCATCGCTGGGTAGCTACGTGTGGACGGGATAAGTGCTGAAAGCATCTAAGCATGAAGCCCCCCTCAAGATGAGATTTCCCATGGAGTTAATCCAGTAAGACCCCTCAGAGATGATGAGGTTGATAGGTCTGGTGTGGAAGCGTGGCGACACGTGGAGCTGACAGATACTAATCGGTCGAGGACTTATCCAATAACATTCTTGACATATGTCACACTCAGATTGTGACTTGTTTACACATTATCTAGTTTTGAGAGAATCATCTCAATGTGAACTACGAAGACAAAAGTCTATCCGATGTTCAATATAGTCTGGTGGCGATAGCGAAGAGGTCACACCCGTTCCCATGCCGAACACGGTCGTTAAGCTCTTCAGCGCCGATGGTAGTTGGGGGATTCCCCCTGCGAGAGTAGGACGTTGCCAGGCATTCCTTCCACAGTAGCTCAGTGGTAGAGCAATCGGCTGTTAACCGATCGGTCGTAGGTTCGAGTCCTACCTGTGGAGCCAACACGGAGAGCTGTCCGAGCTGGCCGAAGGAGCACGATTGGAAATCGTGTAGGCGGTGTAAAACCGTCTCGAGGGTTCGAATCCCTCGCTCTCCGCCAGTTACTTGTTTTTAGTTGGCCCGTTGGTCAAGCGGTTAAGACACCGCCCTTTCACGGCGGTAACACGGGTTCGAATCCCGTACGGGTCACCATTAAATGCAATTTAATTATTTGGAGGATTAGCTCAGCTGGGAGAGCACCTGCCTTACAAGCAGGGGGTCGGCGGTTCGATCCCGTCATCCTCCACCATTACTTTATCACCTTTATAACGGCGCGGGGTGGAGCAGTCTGGTAGCTCGTCGGGCTCATAACCCGAAGGTCGGAGGTTCAAATCCTTCCCCCGCAATAAAAATGGTCCGGTAGTTCAGTTGGTTAGAATGCCTGCCTGTCACGCAGGAGGTCGCGGGTTCGAGTCCCGTCCGGACCGCCATTTTTAAAAAGTTGTTTTCTTTATATTTGGCTTGGTAGCTCAGTCGGTAGAGCAATGGACTGAAAATCCATGTGTCGGCGGTTCGATTCCGTCCCAAGCCACCATTTATGCCGGTCTAGCTCAATTGGTAGAGCAACTGACTTGTAATCAGTAGGTTGGGGGTTCAAGTCCTCTGGCCGGCACTGTTTTAATTTTACTAATATACCTTACACCTATTGACTAAGAGATTCATATTGTGTATCATAGGTATTGTTCCTTTGGAGGGGTAGCGAAGTGGCTAAACGCGGCGGACTGTAAATCCGCTCCCTAAGGGTTCGGCGGTTCGAATCCGTCCCCCTCCACCATTTACATAGGGGCATAGTTTAACGGTAGAACAGAGGTCTCCAAAACCTCCGGTGTGGGTTCGATTCCTACTGCCCCTGCCAACTAATTTTATTTTAATATGGCGATTGTGGCGAAGTGGTTAACGCACCGGATTGTGGTTCCGGCATTCGTGGGTTCGATTCCCATCAGTCGCCCCATTTATTTATTGGGCTATAGCCAAGCGGTAAGGCAACGGACTTTGACTCCGTCAT
>NZ_MVJM01000001.1:1307149-1326415 GCF_002156385.1 Halalkalibacter urbisdiaboli | reverse complement strand
GAATGCCTGCCTGTCACGCAGGAGGTCGCGGGTTCGAGTCCCGTCCGGACCGCCATTTTTAAAAAGTTGTTTTCTTTATATTTGGCTTGGTAGCTCAGTCGGTAGAGCAATGGACTGAAAATCCATGTGTCGGCGGTTCGATTCCGTCCCAAGCCACCATTTATGCCGGTCTAGCTCAATTGGTAGAGCAACTGACTTGTAATCAGTAGGTTGGGGGTTCAAGTCCTCTGGCCGGCACTGTTTTAATTTTACTAATATACCTTACACCTATTGACTAAGAGATTCATATTGTGTATCATAGGTATTGTTCCTTTGGAGGGGTAGCGAAGTGGCTAAACGCGGCGGACTGTAAATCCGCTCCCTAAGGGTTCGGCGGTTCGAATCCGTCCCCCTCCACCATTTACATAGGGGCATAGTTTAACGGTAGAACAGAGGTCTCCAAAACCTCCGGTGTGGGTTCGATTCCTACTGCCCCTGCCAACTAATTTTATTTTAATATGGCGATTGTGGCGAAGTGGTTAACGCACCGGATTGTGGTTCCGGCATTCGTGGGTTCGATTCCCATCAGTCGCCCCATTTATTTATTGGGCTATAGCCAAGCGGTAAGGCAACGGACTTTGACTCCGTCATGCGTTGGTTCGAATCCAGCTAGCCCAGCCAATGCGGAAGTAGTTCAGTGGTAGAACACCACCTTGCCAAGGTGGGGGTCGCGGGTTCGAATCCCGTCTTCCGCTCCATTTACATGTCTAAAAATTGGCGGCATAGCCAAGTGGTAAGGCACGGGTCTGCAAAACCCTTATCCCCCGGTTCGAATCCGGGTGCCGCCTCCATAGATTTTCTGCCGTGCCGGGGTGGTGGAATTGGCAGACACACAGGACTTAAAATCCTGCGGTAGGTGACTACCGTGCCGGTTCAAGTCCGGCCCTCGGCACTTTTTTCTATTTCAGGACAAGTTTTAGCGCCCGTAGCTCAATTGGATAGAGCGTTTGACTACGGATCAAAAGGTTAGGGGTTCGACTCCTCTCGGGCGCGCCATCTAGCCGGTGTGGCGGAATTGGCAGACGCGCACGACTCAAAATCGTGTTCCTTCTGGAGTGTCGGTTCGACCCCGACCACCGGTATCATACATAAAAATAAGGTTAATTTTAGATAAGATTAAAAACTCAGAAGTGTTGATTTATCAACACTTCTGAGTTTTTTGTTTTTTGGAGAATAAGTTAGAAACAGATAGAATACGATTTTTTTTTACACGAGATTTTACACATGGCTGATTTTTTTTACACAAACAAATGTGTACCTTTTAATAGGATTAAAAAGTAAAAGTAATAAGTATTTAGCTTAAGGTCCTTAAGCTTATTTAAGTATTAGCAATGGCAATACAAAAAAGCTTATCAAGTTTCTATGACTTGATAAGCTTTGACCACTTCTAGTTTTCTTCATTCACTTTCATCGTATATACGTTTCATTTGTGATTTTCTCGTCCTCCTCTTCTGATTCGTCTAAAAGATGTATATATTTTTTATAAGTTGTCTCAATATCACTATGACCTAGACGCTTACTTACATAATGTAATCTTGTACCTTTATGTTATCAGTACACTACCGAGAGTATGTCTTAGTCCATGCACACCAATAAGCGGAAGGATGTTTAAATAAAGTAAAACTTCTTTTAATAATTTATTCGGACGCTCATTTGTGATCACTTAGTACTTAGATTTTTGATTATAGAAGACCAAACGATTTTTATTGTCCTGTAGTGTTTCAAATAAATCTTTAAACGCACTCATTGTTTTTATGTTGACGCTAATTATTCTGTCACAGTATGTTCCATTGGACGTCTTCTTGGTACGGCCAAATCCTAATTCTTTTTTATTACTATACCCCCAAGTTTTATCAACATTGATTTTGTTGTTCTCAAAGTCAAAGTCTTCAAAAGTGAGACCAACAAGTTCTGCAAAACGTAAACCTGTTTCTAAACCTAATAACAATAAATAATACACTATATCTTCATGAAGCCTCTTTAGTAATTCTTTATACACCAATTTGCTATCGTTATAGTTTAAGTGTTTTTCACTTTCATCCTTAGCAAGTACTGTGTAATATATATTAGTTTATAGAGTGAAATTACGAGGAATAATTGCTGGGGTATTTACGCTGTTTATCTCCACAATTAATAGAACAATAAAGATGATCGTTTGCTTTTGCTACAAACTTGTTGTCACAAAAGTTATATGCACATGTTACCGACTGTCCGATTCTAGACGGGGCTGCATATTTTGGTTTTAAATTCTCTAAATCACTAAGTATATCAATAATTCCTTCTTTCTTTTCCTCATAGCAAATACGACAATCAGAATACATTCTAGCTAAAATATTTACAACATCATGGAAAGAATGATAAACAAGTATGTACTTTTCACCTAACTCATTACTGGATTTATGAAATTTAGCTACGGATAGAAGTAGTTTATCTTCGTTTATCCAAATTGTAGTTACCATCCCCATCTATAACGCCTCGTAAAAAATCACCAAAATACTCATCAGGAATTGCAAGCTTATTTAAATTGTAGGTCTTATTTGGTTCTAATCCAATTTCTAAGCAAAACTGATATAAAGGAGTAGAGGTAAATTGAAGTTGATAATGAGTGTACTCCTTTCCTTGAAACTTTGCTGTTACTTCATTTACATCTTGATCCCTGCCGGTAAACTCTATGATGATCTTATATAGTAAATCGGTTAAGTATCGTTTGCTTTTGCTAGTAATTTTAATTTGATTGCGGTCCTTTCTCAAGGTACCATCAGTAGCTACAATGCCTATTAGATATGCAATATTTTTGTTCCATGTAATTTCATCTAACTCTGCTTTGACTTGTTTTATGTAAGTTCCATTTCTTACTGTATTTGCAAATCCGTAGTGCTCTTTGCAATAATTTTTTTCTTTTAGACGGTAAGTTAAAATTTCCTTACTACACCATGCACATTTTGTTTTTTTCAATTTTATCAACCTCTTTCAGTTTAATTTATTTGGCATTCTACTTTTGGAATTCTACTTATTGAAGATACCTTTAGTTTAAAAAGAAATAGAATGGAAGAAAAATTTTGAAAAGGACAAATTGGCTTTGTAAACAACTAAAATAAAATTGTATGAAGTATTTATTAAGTAAACTCGCTTTTGATATCGTTTAAGAGGGAGCGGGTATTGTTTTTAATCTAAATGGTCTAAAATAGACTATTTAAACTCAATGTCTACATGTCACAAATCTTATGGGATTTAACTCTAGGCTCCTCAAGCTCACCCGCTCCATTTAGAGTCAGAAGAGGAGCGGGTGTTTTATTGAGAAGGATAAAGTTGATTATAGGTTATGTATCAGGAATTATACATTTATATGTTGAAATTACTGGAAATAAAATTGATAATAATGATAATACATATATTTTTATTCGGAGGTGAAACGATTGTCATATCAATCAGAAGCTCAACTAGAGAAAAAAATGTTAGAAAACCTTATAAAAGAGCGTTATGAGCAAGTAACGATTAAAGACTATGATTCATTGGTAGCCAATTTTCGTAAACAGCTTAATGAGTTTAATAAGAAAAAGTTAGAGGGTAATCCTCTATCAGATACAGAGTTTAGCCGTCTTCTTACGATGGTCGACGGCAAAAGTATTTTTGAAAGTGCAAAGATATTACGTAATAAGCAAATTTTACAGCGTGATGATGGAACAGAAGTTTATCTTGAGTTGTTTAATACTCGTGAATGGTGCAAGAATATCTTCCAGGTTACGAACCAAACGACGGTAGAAGGTAAATATAAAAACCGCTATGATGTAACGATTCTTATTAACGGTTTACCTATGGTGCAAATTGAATTAAAGCGCCGAGGACTCGATTTTAAAGAAGCTTTTAATCAAATTCAACGGTACCGTAAACATTCATTTAGAGGATTGTATCGATATCTTCAATTGTTTGTTATCAGCAATGGTGTTGATACGAAGTACTTTGCGAATTCTGATAGTGATATTCTTTTTGGTTATACGTTTTACTGGTCGGATGAAGAGAATAAGCGTATTACTAGACTATGTGGTTTTACAGAGAGCTTTTTAGAAAAATGTCATTTAGCGAAGATGATTGCTCGATATATGATTATTAATGAAACAGATAAAAACCTGATGGTGATGCGTCCCTATCAGGTCTATGCAGTTGAGGCATTGGTAAAGAGGGCAACTGAAACAAAGAACAACGGCTATATATGGCATACGACAGGTAGCGGTAAGACATTGACTTCTTTCAAATCTAGTCAGATATTAGCCAATGAACCAAGTATCAAAAAAGTGTTCTTCCTTGTTGACCGTCAAGATTTGGATAGTCAAACGATAGAGGAATTTAACAAGTTTGAACCTGATTCTGTAGATACGACGGATAAAACTGATAAGCTAGTAGAACAAATTAAAGATATGACTAAGCCGCTTATTTTGACGACGATTCAGAAGATGGCGAATGCAGTAAAGAATAAGAGATACGAAAACATTATGAAGAACTACCGTGATGAACGTGTCATTTTTATTATCGATGAGTGCCATCGTAGTCAATTTGGTAAGATGCATACAGCAATATCTAAGCATTTTCATAATGCTCAGTATTTTGGTTTTACTGGAACACCTCGTTTTGAGGAAAACAAGAGTCAGGACGGGCGTGTGACGGCTGATTTATTTGAAAAGTGTTTACATACATATCTAATTAAAGATGCGATTCATGATGGCAATGTGTTAGGCTTTTCTGTGGAATACATTAAAACCTTTGATGGTGATTTTGATGAGGGTGACCAAACAAAGGTGAAGGGTATTGATACAGAAGAAGTATGGATGGCAGAAGAGCGATTAGAGTTGGTCGCAAAAGACACTCTTGAGCACCATGATCGTAAATCAAAGAGTAAAGGATATACAGGTCTATTTACAGTAGATAGCATACCGATGCTCGTAAAATACTACGATATATTTAAGAAATTAGACCATAATTTAAAAATTGGAGCGATCTACACATTTGGAGCAAATGAAGAGAGTGAAGGACAAGATGAAGAGCATTCTCGTGATAGTTTAGAGCGCATTATGAAAGATTACAACGCTATGTATGGTACTAACTTTTCAACCGATAAGTACCAAGCATATTTCAAAGACGTGTCAAAAAAGGTGAAGAGCGCACAAATTGATATACTTATTGTCGTCAAAATCTTCTTAACAGGCTTTGATAGTAAGACGCTTAACACTCTATATGTAGATCGGAATTTAAAGTATCACGAATTGGTCCAAGCATATTCGCGTACAAACCGTGTGGAGAAAGCAACTAAACCTTATGGAAACATTGTTTGCTACCGGAATTTAAAAGAGAATACGGATGAGGCGATTCGCTTATTTTCTAAGACTGATACGGTTGATACTGTATTGATGAGAAGCTATGAGGAGTACTTAGAAGAGTTTCATAATGCCCTTGGTAAGCTTAAAAAAGTTGCTGCTGAACCGAGCGATGTTGATGGACTACAGCGTGAAGAGGACAAGCATGAGTATATAGTTGCCTTCCGTGATTTAACGAAAAATCTTGTTCGGATCCAAACATTTAATGAGTTTGAGTTTGATGCTGATATATTAGGGATTGGTGAACAAACTTATCAAGATTATAAGAGTAAGTATCTTCGTATTTATGATGAAACAAAGAAAACGGATCCAGGTAAGGTCTCAATCTTAAACAACGTTGATTTCTCAATTGAACTAATGCACACTGACAGGATCAATGTTAGTTACATCATGAACTTAATCCGAAACATTAACTTTGATGATGCAGAAGAACGAGAAAAGACAGTTAAATTAATTGAGGAAGAACTGAACAGAGCAGATAATGAAGAGCTCCGTTTAAAAGTAGATTTGATAAAGTCATTTTTACAAAATGTTGTACCTACTCTAACGAATGAAGATTCTGTGGATGATACGTTCAATGAATATGAGAGACAACAAAGAAACAAAGAAATTGAGCAATTTGCTTACGAAGTGAACGTACCAAAAGAAACAGTACAAGAATTTATCGAAGAGTACGAATACAGCGGTGTTATTAAGCAAGAGGAGATTAGTGATACAATAAAGCTACCTTTGTTAAAAAAGAAAAAAATGATTAAAGAGATCGTTCATTTTATCGATGAACACACGAAACGATTCTCATGATGTTTAGTTATTTCTAAAAATAACAGTAAAAGTTCTTGCTTTTGCTGTTATTTTTTTGTATGCTGAATTCAGTTCAAAAATAAATGATGTTATTTATAAAAATAACAAAAGAGGGAGAGGGGAGAGTTGAAGCTAGAACAATATGCCAAGGTGTACCAAGGACTAGTATTATCTCGCTTTCAAACGATGCCAGGGACGGATGCAGTCGCTTTTTCGTTATATACGATGAAAGAAATGAGTGATAGTCTCGGTTTTGAGTATCACGGAAGCACTGAAAAACTTAAAGAAACGCACATATCAAAAGAAAAAGCGAATGAGCTGCCGATAACTAAAAAGGGTATGGTTTTAATTAATTTAACATCACACAGAGCTGTTTCTGTTCGTCTGGAACATGAAGGGTTGCTAGTTCCTTCTAACTTTGCTGTCATTGTGCCAGATGAGCGACTTGATGCGTTGTACTTAGAATGGTACATCAATGAGCATCCTTCATGTCGTAAACAGTTACGACTAGCTACACAAGGCGCAGTTATTGGTTCATTATCGATTCAAATGCTGAGGGGTCTATCAATTGAATCACCATCACTGCAACAGCAATATACGATGCGTAATGTCTATATGAGTGTTCAAAAAAAGAAGAAGTTACTAAATGAACGAGTTGAATTAGAAGAAAAGTTAGCAAAGCATTTACTATTACAATCCCTTAAGGAGGAAATAAAATGACATCATCCGAAAAGCAACGCCAGCAACAAGCGGAGTTACATAAGAAGCTTTGGAATATGGCAAATGACTTACGTGGTCAAATGGAAGCATATGAGTTTAAAAACTATATTCTAAGCTTAATTTTCTATCGCTACCTATCTGAGAAAACAGAAACACGAGTAGCAAAACTATTAGAGGAAGACAAGATTTCGTATGAAGAAGCATGGATAGATGAAGAAATGAGAGAAGCATTAGCAGAAGAGCTAATTCAACAAATCGGTTACGTAATCGAGCCAGAATATTTATTCTCTAACATGATTAATGAAATCGAGAAAGGTGACAATGGGAAGTTTGATACTGAAATGTTGCAAAGAGCAATCAACTTAGTAACAGAGTCTACGCTAGGGGCAGATAGCCAAGATGACTTCCAACACTTATTTGATGATATGGATTTAGCATCATCAAGACTTGGACGTGACGTAAAATCTCGCTCTAAGCTAATTGCAAAAATTATGGTTAGTATTAATAACATTCCGTTCTTACATGATGATGTTGACATTGACATACTTGGTGATGCCTATGAGTACATGATTTCACAGTTTGCCGCAAGTGCTGGTAAGAAAGCTGGTGAGTTCTATACACCGCAACAGGTTTCTAAAATCCTAGCAAAAATAGTGACAACAGGAAAAGAGAAATTACGTAATGTATATGACCCTACCTGTGGTTCGGGCTCTCTACTATTACGAGTAGCGAAAGAAGCTGAAGTAGGTAAATATTACGGGCAAGAATTAACATCAACAACATACAATCTGGCTCGAATGAACATGTTGCTTCATGATGTATCGTATCAGAGATTTGATATTCGTAATGATAATACTCTAGAAACCCCTGAACATAAGGACCTACGATTTGAGGCTGTTGTTGCCAATCCACCATATAGCGCGAAATGGAGTGCAGATCCGAAGTTCTTAGACGACGAGCGTTATAGTGTGTATGGAAAGTTAGCACCAAAATCTAAAGCAGACTATGCGTTTATCCAACACATGATTCACCAGTTAGATGATAATGGAACCATGGCGGTTGTTCTGCCTCACGGTGTACTTTTCCGTGGAGCTGCGGAAGGTGTTATTCGAAAGTATTTAATTGAAGAAAAGAACTACTTAGATGCGGTGATTGGACTACCGGCAAATATTTTCTTCGGAACATCGATTCCAACTTGTATCCTTGTGTTTAAAAAATGCCGTGAAGCTGATGATAACGTGTTATTTATTGATGCTTCGAGTGAATTTGAGAAAGGAAAGAACCAAAACCTACTACGTGAAGAAGATGTAGAGAAGATTGTTCAAACGTATATCAACCGTCAGACGATAGATAAGTACTCGTATGCTGCGTCATTAAAGGAGATTAAGGAGAACGACTATAACCTGAACATTCCTCGTTATGTTGATACGTTTGAGGAAGAAGAACCTGTGGATGTGGTTGCAGTACAGGCGAGGTTGAAGGAGATTGATGAAGAGATTAGTGAAATAGACAGTGAATTAGAAAAGTACTTACTAGAATTGGGGGTGGATTAAAAAGTGATAACAAAAACCGATATTTATTCACCTAAGCTACGTTTTCCTAATTTTAATGATAGTTGGACATTCTATAGATTGTCAGAAGTAAGTAATGTAAATGATGGAACGCACTTTACACCTCAGTATGTTTCAGAGGGAGTACCTTTTTGGAGTGTTGAAACAGTAGTAGGTAATGCTCAACCAAAATTTATTTCTAAAGAAAGTCATGACGAAATGATAAGAAGGTGTCGTCCCAAAAAAGGAGACATATTATTAACTCGTATTGGAACGCTATGTAGATCTAAGCTAATTGATTGGGAAGCAGAATTTAGTATATATGTTAGTCTTGCTTTAATAAGCCCTGTAAAAACTGTCTTGGGTTCCTATTTACACACCTATTTTCAAACAAAGATTTATGAAAAAGAGTTTCTTTCAAAATCATTACTAACAGCAAGTCCTAAAAAGATAAACGTCGAAGACTTGAAAGGAACACGGGTAAGTATCCCAGGAAAAGAAGAACAGAAAGAAATTGCCTCCTTCTTCTCTCTTCTCGATCAAAAAATCGAAAAGCAACAAGAGAAAATTGGGCAATTAGAGTTGTTTAAAAAGGGCATGATGCAGAAGATTTTTTCACAGGAAGTTCGGTTTAAGGATGAGGATAGTAAGGAGTTTCCAGAGTGGGAAGTCTATACATTAGCTGATGTTTCTGATGTACGAGATGGGACTCACGACTCACCTAAATATATTAGCGTAGGATATCCTTTGATTACTTCAAAGAATTTAAAGTCAAACGGGAAGATTAATTGGAATGATATTAGTTATATATCGCAGTTCGATTACGAACAAATAAATAAACGCTCTAATGTAGATAAAGGAGATATTTTGTTTGGAATGATAGGAACTATTGGAAACCCAGTATTAGTTAATAATAGTGATTTTGCTATAAAAAATGTAGCTCTAATTAAGGAAAGTGAAAAGTTACTAAATAAATATCTTATTTACTACTTAAAGTCTGACCACATTAATAAGCAATTTTATTTAGAACAAGCTGGTGGAACACAAAAATTTATCGCGTTAGGTTTAATAAGAAGTTTGAGTATTTATGCTCCAGGTATTGAAGAGCAAAAAAAAATTGCATCTTTTTTATCTAGTGTTGATGATAAGCTTGAAAAAGAAAAAGAAAAACTAGAAGCATTACAGCAACAGAAAAAAGGATTTTTACAACAGATGTTCATCTAGATACAAATAGGCAATGGCAAACAGACCATTGCCTATTTATATCCTTTATAAATTTTTTTTAGGCACCTAAAAATTTCTTGAATCCATTGATTAACGTATATAATCAAGCTATAAATAACGCGCTCCAATTTTCACAGTATAAAAAGGAACGTGGTTATTTATATAGGAATCAGTTTACTTTATACATTGGAAACCTTCTAGCCTTTTTCTTTTATTGATCGATATAATGTTGCTTTTGATACTCCGGTCATTTCCTCAATTTCTTTTACTGTGTATTGTTGACTATTATATAATTTAATAGCTTTTTCGACTTTTTTAATATCAGTTTTAGGCCTTCCACCTCTTCTTCCCCTTGCCCTAGCACTCTCTAATCCAGCTTTTGTCCTTTCAACAATTAAATCCCGTTCCATTTCTGCTAGAACTGCTAACATTCGGAACATGGCTTTACCTACAGCGGTTGTAGTATTAATATTATCACGAATTGAAACCAGCTCTATGCCAAGGCGTTCTAATTGCTCGGAAAACTCAATAATCTTCTTTGTGGAACGCCCCAGTCGATCTAATTTATAAACTACTAAAATATCTCCCTGACGCGCATATTCAACTAGTTCATTTAGTTGCGGCCTATTGTCTTTCATCCCGCTTATTTTCTCTTGATAAATCTTTTCACATCCCGCATTTTCTAGTGCATCAATTTGTAAGTCTAGTGACTGGTCAGATGTACTTACGCGACAATATCCAATTTTCACCATATATCAGTTCCTTTCCAAATCATTTCATTTAAAGTGTATCAAAAACGATATTTTAGACAAATTTAGAAACGATGTTTTTGAAATGACTTTTGGAACATGTTATTTGTTGAAAAGTAATAGTTTATAAACTTTAACTAAGTTGTCTCAAAAACATTCGTTTATGATACGTTCGTTTTCAATGAGGAACTAGCGACTCTTACTAATAGGAAAGGACTATGCTTTTTTCAAGGAAAGAGATTATGTAAAGATTTATATTCTACGATATAAAGAGAGGAGAGCAGGCGGAGATTCGTGAAAACTGTTAAGGAAATTATACAATATTTATAGGCATACATCACAATTGGTATCCAGGGAAAAGCTGCATGAGCGAGCAAGATTATTTAGGTAAGGTTGGCGAAGCGGACGTTCGACACAAAAATGGGAGAAGGGGGATTAGTAACCCTTCTCTTTTATGTTTTGGATCACTTGTCTCTACGGATCTTCTCAATTTCAGCTTTTACATGTGCTTTGCGTTGCTCGCGCTTTCTTTTTCGTTCTTCATTTATTTGTTTTTGCGTCTTTAGTTCGATAGTTTCAATCCGCATCTCTCTTTCACAATCATCTATCGCATCCTTGTCATTATCCCAAACATCAAGCACATTCTGATGAATAAGATTATCGTATAATTTTTCATCGCTCGGAAGTCCATAATATTCGTTTTTGATTTCTTCAACTTTATTAAGTGAGAGACCGGTTTCCTTCGCTATTTTTTCTAATTCAATTTTTTTATTTAGCATTTTAATTACATTTGTAGTTAGTTTCATGACTACCACGTAGCGCTTTCGTTCAAATTTTCCAATCACCATTCTAATATCACTCCCTTGAATTACACTATCATTCTACACGAGTTTCATAATACTTTGCTTTTTCCTCAACGGTTAAGAGGTCAATTATCCTTTCATTTTCCATTACGTTCCTTCGCTTTCTTTACTCCTTTTGTGCATCTTTATAAATTCACTTACATCAGAAGTGTCTGCCTCATTAGGATCTGTCCGCACAACATAACGTCGGTCTGCAATCTTATCAATTTCATCCTACGATTTATCGTTACATAACCCTTCTATTAAAATATCTAAATTATCTTCTGCTAATGTTTTTGCAACGGTGTCATTAGGGTTATCAAATAAATCTGTTTAGAGCAGGCTTTCATCTATATAAAAAGGAGAGAGTGCAGAGTCTCTTCTGCTTAAATTAATAATAAATCCTACAATATACTAATGCGAAAAATGAAAGGAGGGATTAATTACAATCAAATTTCTTCGTTATCGAAAAGTAATGGAAGCGACTAGAAGAGTTCTCCGGAAAAGAAACAACATTAACCTACTTTTTACAGGACAAGTCCTACCAGAACAAGTCCTACCAGAACGTTAACACAGGAAGAACAAAAGCTACAGAATAAGAAGTGATGCACATAAAGTAGAAAAAAGGCTTTATGAAAAAAATGATCATTAGTTTTGAAATGAGGAGCGGGTATAATGAAATTTTAATTTTAACAATTTTAAAAAGAAAGATATATGTTCTAATGCTTGAAACAGGTTCATTGATGGAATACTATTTAGATAGTGACAAGTTTATTGAAGGTATAGCATCTTTATGAAATTGTTGGCTGCGTTGAAGTCCTAGTTGTTATATTAACCGACTAGAACTTCAATACAGCCAACCATCATCGTCACATGGTGGTTAGGCAATATAAAAACATGATACTTTGTATGGACTATGGGTGACAGGTCGCTTGCAGATTAACGATTACCTTGTCCATTTAAAGTTCTATACATTAAATGTCATTGGGCAACAGTGTAATAACCTCAGACTGAGGGGGCTAGTTCGTTGGCGAGTAACAGAAATTACCATTATAATAGTTAATGAAGTAAATAGCTAATTGTTTAATGATGAGGGAGTTTATGCATGAATTCACAAGAAAAGACGATTTTAAGAATAATGTTTAAAAATAAAATATACAAATGTGATGGTCAATCATTTGAGGATTTATTTACATCTGTTATGAATTATGCAGAGAAAGACTTTCAATCCATTAAACCTTGGGGGAATATTGGAGACAGAAAAAATGATGGTTATGTAAAAACGACCGGAACATACTATCAGGTTTTTGCACCAGAAGAAATTGAAAAATCTTACCCGAGCACCGTGAAAAAACTTCATACAGATTTCAACGGATTAATTGATCAGTGGTCCCCAGTGAATAGCTTTTATTTTGTTATAAATGATAAATATAAAGGCGTAAATGCTGATGCAGAACAAGAAATTCAACAAATAAAAGAAGAACATGGGCTAGAGAATGCAGCAATTCTTACTGCAAAGGATATTGAAAACATCTTGTTTGAGTTGGAAGAGGATCAAATATTTAGTGTTGTAGGAATGCTACCAGATCCAAGTAATATTAAAAATATTGATTACTCCATATTAAATGAAGTTATTGCGCATATAATGGAACTACCAATACAATCTAATTTAAATGGGAAAATGGTGTTACCGGATTGGGATGATAAAATACAATTTAATAATTTGTCTGATACAGTGGCAGGGTATCTGAATACAGCTTCATTTCAGCTTCATAATTTGGAAGCATATTTATCGGATAACAGTAGCTTTGTTGCAGATGCGTTGAGAGATAAAATTAATGAAGTTTATGAACAAGAAAAGAAAAACAAAAATGGCGATCAATTATTTATGGCGATGGTTGAACAACTTAGCCCCAAACAGACCCAACCATACCAGAATACGGTTATTATTATAATGGCGAAATATTTTGAGACCTGCGATATTTTTGAAGAACCAAAAAGGGAGGAAGAAAGATGATTATGCCAACTAAACATACCCATTTTTCAGAATCCTTACTTGGTTTCGGTGGGTATCTCCTTAAGAAACTTGATTCCAAAAGGACAATAGATTCATTGTGGAATGAGTACCAAAAAGATTTATCTAATAAACACTTCACAGCAAAGCATAACTTTGACAATTTCTTACTCACTCTTGTATTTCTTCATTCCGTTGGAGCGATTGAAGAACGGGGTGGAGGTGTTGTAAAGTGCAACTAATAAAAGTGTCTGCGAATCAACCTACTTTTAAAACAGTTAATTTTAATAAAAGTGGCTTAAACTTTATTGTAGCTAAACAGAAGGATGCTAAAAACAAAGATGTTGGGAAGACCTATAATGGGGTTGGGAAATCTTTGTTAATTAGTATTATTCATTATTGTCTGGGGTCTAGCACAAAAAATTACACTTCCTTTTGTGATAAATTGCCTGGTTGGGAATTTTCCTTAGAATTTGCAGTAGGAGAAACTCATTATACTGCAACACGTTCAACGATTAATCCGAATAGAATTAAGTTAAATGGTGAAGAATTAACTTTATCCAAATTTAATGCAAAGCTCGAAGAACTTTGTTTTCAAATCCCAGATGAAGTTGCCAATTTATCCTTTAGGTCATTGCTGCCTTTCTTTATTAGACCTAACAAAAAAAGTTATGTGAGTTTTGATGAAGCTTCAAGAACTCATAATCAATACCAAAAAATGCTGTACAATGCATTCCTGTTAGGTTTGGATGTATTCTTAGCGCAAAAAAAGAATCACTTAAAAAAAGAGCAAGATCGAATTAAGAACTTGGAAACGAACTTTAAGAAGGATGATCTATTAAGGGATTTCTTTTCCGGACAGAAAGATGTGTCTCTAACTATCGATGATCTAGATGAACAAATAGAAAAATTAGCGAAAAGTTTGAAAAATTTCAAGGTTGCAGATGATTACTATGATGTTCAATTAGAAGCGGACAAAATCGAAAGGAAATTATTCCAATTAAATAATAAAATAATATTACTGAAAAACAATATAGCTTCTATTGAGAAGAGCTTAAAAATAGAGCCAAGTAAAGATAACTTAGATGACATACAAAAAATTTATGAAGAAGT
Source organism: Halalkalibacter urbisdiaboli (assembly GCF_002156385.1). Lineage (GTDB taxonomy): Bacteria > Bacillota > Bacilli > Bacillales > Bacillaceae_D > Halalkalibacter_A > Halalkalibacter_A urbisdiaboli. The sequence continues at coordinate 1,311,994 of NZ_MVJM01000001.1, read as the reverse complement.
TAATGTACATTTTACTGATTCTGTAACCAAAACCTTATCTGATTTGGAATCGTTTTATGAAAAGCTTGTTGCCAATCGTAAAAGAAGGTTGCTGGAGCAGAAAAACAAACTTGAATTAGAAATTGATGAAAAGTCTGAAGATGCTCAGAAGTTGCAAACTAAATTTGACAACCTCATGAAGTATCTTGGGGATCACGAAGCTTTAGATGTTTTTGTTGCTCTGAGTGAAAAAAGTTCAAATTTAAAGTCCAAACGTGAAAATTTGAAGAAATATCAAGTTCTTCAAACAGAATATAAAGAGAAATTAAGAGAAATTGAAAAAGATCAAATTGAACAATCTGAGGTAACGGACGATTATTTAAAGGGAATGCAGTCAGAAATTAGTGAGCTGCGGAATTATTTTCGTAATCTCGTTAAAAGGTTTTACCCGAAAAGCGTAGCGGGTTTGACCATTGAAAATAACGACCGTGACAATCTGCAAAGATACGATATTGATGCTAAGATTGAGTCGGATAATTCGGATGGAATTAATAATGTGAAAATATTTTGTTATGATTTGACACTGTTATTCAAAGGTCAAAACCATAATATGAATGTTATTTTTCATGATAGCCGATTGTTTGATGGAATTGATGAACGCCAAAAGGCTGAACTTACGAAAGTTCTTAATGAGAAGTTTTCAAATACGGATAAACAGTATATTGCTACAGTAAATCAGAACCAACTCACTGAAATGTATAATATATTAGGTGAAGATATATATAAAGACATAATTGAGGATAACACAGTTCTTGTTTTAACTGACGAAGATCCTTCAGAGAAATTGCTGGGTATCCAAGTGGATATAGAAGACAATTAATATTATATTTAGGTACCAAAAAGGCTCATCATAATGGATATGGTGGGCTATATTTATGCTGATTTTTAGGTCTGTACTCCAATTTACTCACCTCACTTGTTTTTATTACGTTTGTATCGTTGGATTTCTTACTCCACTTCTGTAATGAGCTCTTCTGAGGATTTTATTTTAATAGTCTTTTTCATTTCAAGTTTTTATCATAAAATGAGATCTAAACGTTGGTGAAAAAGTCTAGAAATGCTATAATATAAATGAATTTACATAGAGTAATTCTCGGTAACCTATTGGTTGCCGACCCCAATGGGGACCCTGTTCCAATTAGGATATAATATAATTATAACTAAATTGGATACAAACACAGGAGCTGATTTAATGATTGACTTATTGTTCCTGAATAGTCAACTATACTATTAGTTGGCCTGAAAACTAACTCTCGTTGTATCGAGAGGAATGGTATGAAAGCATCATCCCTATCTGCCAATGAATAGAGGGAGGTGCTTATTTTTTTGGGAGAGGCTTTTATGTTAGATGAAAAAATTCGAGAAATTTTTAGTGATGATAATTTTATAAAACAATTTAAAAGATATAAATTAAACAAGACAGATAAATATAGAAAAAAGGTTCTTATACCGATGGGTGTTGATGGTGTTGCGTGGAGAACCTTTGAGGAAAATATTAAAGATATAAGTAGTAATGTATGTAAAAGGGCCATAAATGAAAATTATTTTTTTTCATCTTTTAGAGAACTGGAAGTTCCAAAACCGCCATATATAAAATTGAAAGAAGCAAAAGAAGCAGGCAAAACCAGAATATTATCCATTGCCACAATTAAAGACGTTATTTTCCAGAAGCTGTTTTATATGGCCATTGAAGATTTTTGTGAAGATAAGTTTAATCAACTTGATGATAATGTAAATTATGCTTATAGACGAGGTAAATCGGCTCCTATGGCGGTAAGAAAAATACATAGGTTTGTTAGCATGGAGAAATATGAGTATGTTTTGGATGCAGATCTGAAAAAGTTTTTTGACGAGATAAATCATGAATTATTATTGCGTAAGATAAGTAAATTCTTTGGTGAAGAGCAGCTAACTATTACCTATTTAAAAAGGTTTTTCTCAGCTGATAGAACCCCCTACAGTGACTATAAAGGAAACGTAGATGTTTACTATTCAAGAAAACCTCTAAGAGTACATAGAGATAAGGGAATTCCGCAAGGCGGTGTATTATCAGGGTTAGTTGCTAACATATTTTTATTTGACTTTGATAACTTTATTGTTAGCGAACTTACCAAAAAATACAATAATAGAATTAAATATGTAAGATATGCAGATGACTTTGTGGTGCTGTTTCAAAATAAAGAAGACATTAAGCCAGTTTATATTGATATTAAGATGTATTTAGAGAATGAAAAACTTACTCTTCATGATATTGGTAATAAAACAAAAGTGATTGATATGTCTGAAGATAAAAAAGAAAAGCTTGAATTCTTAGGATATAAAATTTCTCCTAAAGCTATCACCGTAAAAAAAGATAATTTAATTAAGTTTAAGAGAAGGATTTCAGAAATAGTTAATCAAACAATAATATATAAAAAATCGCCTGAAAAGGGATTGAAGATACTAGTTAATAGAATAAGTTATAAAATATTGGGTAATATTGGTTTTGAAGATTCGGAAAATTGTCCGATATGTGGATTTCAAATACCAAAGAGAAACTGGTTAAATTACTTTTTGTCAATAACGGATGTTAGAAAGTTGAGATCATTAGATATTTGGATTAGGAAACAAATTTATAAAGGTTATTATCATAAAACTCAACAAAAATTATCTAAAAAAGAACTTATGAAATATGAACTTCCATCTTTAGAGATGATGTATTATCAATATAAAAAAGATTTAAGTTCTAAAACAGTATATTGCATGTGCGATAAATTTGTATAATATGATGAGGTATATGGATGGGGGCGCACCCTATAAATCTGCTAAAAAACTTTATCATAAATCTTTAAATCTGCTATTTCTTAAAATCATATTAAATTACTACATTATAATAGTTTGAAATGCTAGGGTGATAAAATGCATTTTTGGATGAAGGAATACATGAGACTTTTTTTTGAAAATAGAGAAGAAAGTTATCAATTAAAGTACAAAAACATTCCAAGAAATTTATATAAATACCAGCCGATAAGTGATTCTATTAGAGAAGATAGATTGAAGGCTCTAAAAGAGAATAAAATTTGGATGACAAAGGCACCTTATCTAAATGATCCCTTTGATTGTCAGCCAACATATTATAATGAAAAAGAATTAAGGAAGTTTATTGAAAAAGAAGGCATTCATGAAAAAACAGGAAAGACAATAGATTACTTAGTTGAAGCTACAAACGAAAGTTTAGAAATGTTTAGAAAGAACCTTAAAGTATCTTGCTTCTCAGAAACTAACTTTAATATGCCTCTATGGGGTAATTATGCTGATAATCATAGAGGAATATGTATTGAATATGATTTTACACAGCTTGAACCAAAAGATGATTTTATAAAAAAGATATATCCTGTTGGTTATGATGAAAAGAGATACAATATAACTAATATTTTGAAGAGTATTATAAATAATGAATATAAATCAAATCCATATGTGCTATTCTTTTTAGTCATGATGAAACACGACAGTTGGAAATATGAAAAAGAGTGGCGAATTATTGATTTTGATTTTGAAGAAACATCTGGAATAGGTTCGTTAATTGAATGTCCAGTAAAACCTACAGCAATTTATTTTGGATTGAATTGCAGTGATAAGGATATCGATGATATAAGCTCAATAGTAAATAAGACAGAAACAAAATTACATAAGCTAGAATTGAATAACAACGAGTATTTTAATCTAAACATACATGAATAAGATTTAAATAGTCGAGGACTATCCTTGCCTATTGCTGCCTCTTAAACAACCGCGGTGAAGCGTATCAAGCATCTGTAATTGTTTTCAATGCCCTATTTACATAAATTCCCAATACACAAATTTTACACAAAGCCTCTATAAACCCTTATTAAATAAGGGTTTTCAAGGCTATCTCTAGACTGACCACCGCTATCTATTGTACACTTCGTCAATTACAGAAGAATTAAGTAATATCAACGTTTACAACGTCTTTCTACAAGTAGTAGGAAGGCGTTTTTTGATGTTTGTTATAGTTAATTTTCTCACGACAAAATATATTCAAATCGTGTTCACTGTTAGGGGGAATTAGCTATGGCAAGACGTAAAAATGTATTAGATGAAAATGAATTAGCTGTTATTGTTAACAACGGTGATAAAATCCCCAATATAAACGGTTAAAAATTCCCCAAATTTAGCGGATAATGGTCTCGATACACAAATTCTTGGAGTGGAGAGACATTAGACATGATAGAGATAGGGGAATTTTTTATGATTAAAGAACTTTATCAGAAAGGGTGGACAATCAGCGCTATCGCTGAAGAAACTGGATTTGACCGAAAGACTGTAAGAAAATACATTAATCAGTCTGAACTGCCGCAATACAAGACTCGTAAGCAGAAGAAGGTAGACAAGAAGAGGAAATTAGAAGACTACGAGGATTATATACTTTCCAGGTTGAAAGAAGGTACTACAAATTGTGTTGTTCTCTTAGAGGAAATTCAAGCAATGGGTTACAAAGGCCAAATGACAATACTTCGAGATTTTGTGAGGGTATATCGACAAAAGCCAAATAAGCAAGGAAGTGTCAGGTACGAAACACCTCCCGGTTTACAAGCTCAAATGGATTGGGGTGAATTAGGGGAACATTTCGTTGATGGTAAGTTACAGAAACTTTATGTATTTGTAATAGTATTAGGCTTTTCACGTATGAAGTATATGGAGATTACTACTACTATGAATTTAGAACAGTTAATGAAATGTCACATGAATGCTTTTGCCTATTTTAATGGAGTCCCTAAACAGATCTTATATGACAATATGAAAACC
>NZ_MVJM01000001.1:1305458-1307139 GCF_002156385.1 Halalkalibacter urbisdiaboli | reverse complement strand
AATTGAATTACTTGAAAACAAAGATTTGGAAAGACGTATTAATAAAGCAAAATTACCATATTTAAAGAGAATTGAAGATTTTGATTTCGCATTTCAGACAAGTGTTAGTGAAAGAAGAATTAAAGAAATAATGACATGTAGATTTATTGATAATGGGGATAATATCTTACTTTTGGGACCTCCCGGTGTAGGTAAAACCCATCTTGCGATTGGGATTGCACTTGAAGCATTAAATAAAGGTTATACAGCCCACTATACACGTTGTGATGATTTCATCACAATGTGTAAGAAAGCTGATGAACGCAACACAACAAGTCGCTTAGTAAATAAGTTATCTAAGTTTAATGTACTCGTTTTGGATGAAATGGGATACTTCCCGTTTGATGAGTTAAGTGCAAACCTCCTGTTTCAAATCATCTCAAAGAGATATGAAGAGGGGTCAATTATTATAACCTCTAATAAATCATATATAGAATGGGGGAAAATCTTTGGAGATGATGTTTTAGCAACCGCTGTTTTAGATCGGCTGCTTCATCACTCCACTACATTTAACATGAAAGGAGAATCCTATCGATTAAAGGAAAAACAGAAGGCTGGAATTCAGCCGATAGTAGCAAAGTGATGATATTGGGGATTTTTCAACCGCTGAAAATGGGGAATTTTAATCCGTTGTTGACATTATTGAAAAGGAAACAAAATCTTATGTAGAAACATTTTCTGAAGCAATCGATTTATTCATTATAGATTGTGATTTACGTAATCTTAGACCGCATACGGTTATTATACAAATGAATTTAATGCCTTTTTGAACCAGTTAAGAGAACAGGGAATTGATACAACAGTAATTAAACCTTATAACTTAACTGAAGAACATTTCAAATTAGATTCTCTCCTAAATACTTTAATATATCAGTTCGATACAGGTTTGTTATAAAAATTTTAATTTGACTAATTTTGTCAAAATTATATAAAAAAATTTTATAGTTGCTATACTTATCAGTATCAGCACAAGTTCTTCTCATACATATAATATCAATTGAGGAGATTCCCGGGAACTATCGCACTAAGCTTCCGTTCTTTTGGTTAAGTGGATAATGTAAGCGTTAATACAATGAGACTACAAAATAAGTATTAGAGAGGTTTCGACATTAGAAACGTTATAGCTTTGATATGATCTAATGATTTGAAAGGGCTTACGTATAAGTTTTTAAAGGAGGTGATGATAGAAAAAGTTGATTGGTTTTATTTCATAAGCATGTAAACACATCTAAGCCCAGTCTTACCTTTTACAACTTACTTAGGAGGAAGAGGATGAAAAAAAGGATGCGTATTAAAAAGTCACTAAATTTACTATTGGTTTCATCATTTTTAACTTCATCGTTATTAATCGGTGGAGATGGTGAAATAAATGCAGCATCAGTTGATTCAATACCTAACACAGAAAGACATTTTAAAAACTATGATAATAGCTATCTAAACGTCACTGGGTATGCGTCATTAGGAGTTAATGACCGAAGTGAATACATTGATACAACTTATTATCGTCAAGTTGAAACTGAAAGAGAGTTTTTACAGTCTCTTTTGGATGCTCAGAATGGAAGTGTAAAAGTAATTGAAGTGGCAAACGACCTTAACCTAGGTTGGAAAGCATTAAATTTAACTTCAGATGAAGCTAAAAAAT
>NZ_MVJM01000001.1:1238490-1305448 GCF_002156385.1 Halalkalibacter urbisdiaboli | reverse complement strand
ATACAATGAGACTACAAAATAAGTATTAGAGAGGTTTCGACATTAGAAACGTTATAGCTTTGATATGATCTAATGATTTGAAAGGGCTTACGTATAAGTTTTTAAAGGAGGTGATGATAGAAAAAGTTGATTGGTTTTATTTCATAAGCATGTAAACACATCTAAGCCCAGTCTTACCTTTTACAACTTACTTAGGAGGAAGAGGATGAAAAAAAGGATGCGTATTAAAAAGTCACTAAATTTACTATTGGTTTCATCATTTTTAACTTCATCGTTATTAATCGGTGGAGATGGTGAAATAAATGCAGCATCAGTTGATTCAATACCTAACACAGAAAGACATTTTAAAAACTATGATAATAGCTATCTAAACGTCACTGGGTATGCGTCATTAGGAGTTAATGACCGAAGTGAATACATTGATACAACTTATTATCGTCAAGTTGAAACTGAAAGAGAGTTTTTACAGTCTCTTTTGGATGCTCAGAATGGAAGTGTAAAAGTAATTGAAGTGGCAAACGACCTTAACCTAGGTTGGAAAGCATTAAATTTAACTTCAGATGAAGCTAAAAAATATCGGTTTATAAAAAAATATCGGGATCCTATGAACGGATATACAAATCCTAAGTTAGCTTCGTCCGGTGTTTCACAAATAGATATAAATAATGTAGATGGCTTAACGATTTTTTCAAAAAAAGGGAAAACAATTCGAAGTGCTGAATTTAAATTACAAAGATCAACGAATGATCTTGTTATTAGAAATTTAAATTTTGATGGAATGTGGCAATGGGATGACACTGGAAGACATAAGGAAGTAGGTTGGACTTTTATTAAAATAAATGGTGCAAATAATGTTTGGATAGACCATAGTAAATTCACTATTGCGGGAGATGGATTAATTGATACAGAGAATGGTGGCTCTAACATTACTATCTCTTGGTCTGAATTCGGCTTACCTGCGGATGAAAATCCACCAGAAGATAGTGATATTTATCAGTCCATTCAGTTTATGGAAGAGAAATATCAAGCAAACGAACTAGATTCCGAAAGTGTGTACTACAATATGCGTAATGACGGTGCAACGAAAGAGCAGATTATGGCATACGCTGCATATCATAGCAAAGTGCATTTAACGGGTTCAGGAGATAAGGACTATATGGATTATGTCAGCAGTAGTGGAATGGATTACAAAGACGGTAATCAAAGAATGCGGTTAACGCTTGCTTATAACAGTTATACGAATGTTGGGCAGCGAGTTCCCATGATCCGACAAGGAACGGGTCATGCTTACAACTTGTATCTTGACAATTCCACGCATCAGGAAGTGTTGGATAATGTAAGCGCTATTACCGAACATGGAAGTGACCAACTTGCACGAGCCCTTAATGCGAGGAATGGGGCTTCAATTGCAGCAGATACTAGTGTATTTATTGACATTAACGAGCCAATTATAGGTGCTGAGATTCAAGGACTAGATACTAAAAATATGGATGACCAATGGGCAGAGCTATTCCATGCTGCATATAACAGAAATTTAATCGTAAACTCGAAAGTAACAAATAAATTTGGAACATATACAGGAAGCAGTTGGGACAATGATGGAGAAAACCTATTTACAACAGGATTTATATGGCATGATAAATCAACCATAGGAAATTGGGCATGGTCTTCACACATTGTGGGAAGTGAAAATATGCATAAATCTAGTCCTCCGTCTGAACCATTTACTTTCGAATATAAGTATAATGAGCAGCTACCTTATGCGTATAATGTTGTTCCTTTAGATAGTGTAGTGGAAACCGTTACGGAATATGCAGGGGCTAACAAGATTAATCAGAGTCCAATAGATTGGTTAAAAACAGATTATAACGATAAGAAGAAAAATGGATATTATCGAAGAGAAAACTAGCATGTTATTTTACACATCCCTCGAATTAGCCTTATTATATAAGAGTTATTAAGGGTGTTCCGACCCCGACCACCGATATTAAAGCACAAAAAGGCCAATACTTTGGTTATTCAAAGTATTGGCCTTTTTTGTGCTTTAATTTAATAAAATGAAAGGCTAGGTAAATCAATATACAAAATTATAGAAAACAGTCTAAGGGTTATATAGATAAACAAAACCCGTGACTCCCTGTATAGTAATGCTTTCACTCGATGTCATGAGCCATTAATCTTTAACGGTCGAGGAGGGATGTTCTTTTTATCGCAAAAGTTTCATATTGTATAAACAAACTTTTGTAAACAGCATTGTGTAAACGATGTAATTGTTTTCACGACTTGTAAAAGAAAGCATGGAGAAAATGTATAGGCAGGTGCTCCGGATGGCCTATTTGGAGAGCTTTATTTAACAGTCTGTTTGTAACGGTTATTACTACCACAACAACGGTCTTTTTTTCAGCTCTAGCAGGGTATTCGTTTGCGAAATTTTCGTTTAAAGGGAAAGAGGCATTATTCTTTTGCGTACTGCTGATTATGATGGTGCCCACTCAAGTGATGTTAGTGCCAATGTTTATTATTATGATGAATTTTGGCTGGATTGACAGCTATTTAGCTTTAATTGTGCCATTTATGGTCACACCATTTGGCGTCTTTTTAATGCGACAGCAAATGATGTCCTTTCCAACGGATTTAATCGAATCTGGCCGAATTGACGGTTGCCGTGAACTTGGTATTTTCTTTCGAATTGTCTTGCCGACAATGAAACCAGCATGTGCTGCGCTTGGGATTATTACCTTTATGCAGCAGTGGGGAAATTTCATCTGGCCGTTAGTTGTAGTTAATTCCCGGGAGATGTTCACTCTGCCACTATTATTATCAATGATGGTGCAACCAGGTCAAACGGTTCAGTATGGAGCGGTCATGTCCGGAGCTGTCATTGGATTAATACCCATGCTCATTTTATTCCTATTTTTCCAAAAACACTTTGTTTCCGGTGTGTTTGGAGGGTCTGTAAAAGGATAGGTCACTGAAGAAATGCCCATAAAGTAATGCGCGGAGCCGTTACGTCTTCTCTGAGAGACTATAAAATTTAAGTGCAAAAGGGTAAGTCATTATTGAAAATAATAAAGGTTGGACATTAAAATGTTCATAAGGATATAGGAAGTTTCTTACTTCTTTCAAACGAATGTATTTGAAGTTTTGAGAACTTATTGGAAAAAGTGGGTGGGGAGATGATGTATAACAAAAAGGTTAGATATGAGTACATTACAGTGGAAGAGTCGCTGCCTTTATTCGTTGAAAGTGTAGGGTATAATACGCAAGAATTGGATTTTAGCAGACCGGGTGGATATCCGTACTATCATTGGCTCCAAACGGTTGAGGGGGAAGGTAGGTTTTCCTTTGATGGGCAGGAATATATCTTATCAAAAGGGAGGGGAATCTTATTAAAGCCTTTTACTCCACATACTTATTTTTCAAAGAGTAAAGTGTGGTCTACCATGTATGTAACGTTTGGGGGTCAATCTGTCGTTTCTATTTTAGAGTCATTAAAAATGGATGTTTCTACCTTTTATACGGACTTAGGAGATATACAATCGGAGGAGATCATTACAGATATGCTAATGAAAATTGAATCCGATTCGGAGTTTTCAAAGCTTGATTTATCTATCTATTTATATAAATTTCTAGTGAAACTAAGGAAGTATGGGAAAATGAATAACCAGCCATCTTTATCACATCTATATGATAAAGTGCGCCATATTGTGGAGTGGCTTGAGACCTCCTATGGGGAGGACATTACATTAGATGATATGGCATCTCATTTAAATGTTAGCTCCCAATACTTAAATCGACTGTTCCAAAATACGTTTAAAGTGAGTCCCTACACATTTTTAATCCAACTTAGAATAAGAAAGGCAAAAGAAATACTGCTACAAAAACCGGAGCTTCCCTTAAAAAGCGTTGCTATTCTCACGGGATTTAATGATGTTAGTTACTTTGTAGCAACCTTCAAAAAGAAAGAGGGTATTACACCGAAGAAATATCGGGATCTATTTGCCCGAAAAAAGCGAATACCTGCTAGATAAATAACGGTTTACAGATTTTATCATAAGATGGATGACAAACAGTTAGTTGCGGTTCTACTATACAGCCATCGTACTTTCATGGGTGAGAGCGTATTCTATCACATTCTTCGTTGCTGTTTCATATGTCTATATAATATTTATTAAGCGAGAAAACGACGTCATGTAAAATAGTGGAACATAGAGGAAATGCGAACTCTCTTGTTTCCACGTTAGAAGCAGCAAAAGCTTCAGATGCGAGTGGGAAATGAATGTGCAAGAGATGGGTAGTTACGGGCTTTACAATCAAGTAATTGTGCAAAGCGGTAAAGTGCTTACAAACGACCAGGCAGATGCATTGCTATTATAGCAGGGGAGGATTGTAATCCTCCATTAATTAGTAAGAAAATAAATGTAAAAAGTCGACTCTTTCTATGGGGTCGGCTTTTTTGAATGTTTCAAACTGTATTGTTGGAATAGACGGAAAGTGACGGAGATGGGAGGGCACTGAAAAGATCCCTTTAGTAAATCGAAGAAGAAGTAATGGCTCCGCACGTTGAGCGCCTTACGATGAGAAAACCGCTCATCGCAAGGCTTTCAAGATCGGGCAACGACTCCACACATTACTTAGAGACCTTTTTACTACATTAAAAAGTTTCATATAATTATATTTTATGTAGAATATAGTTGTACATCATAGTGAAAAAAATAAATACAATGAAAACAAGTTTTCTTCAATGATTGGTTGTGAAACATATTCTTCAAAGTTTTCTGCTTCAGTAGACTAATCCATCCTTCTACTAGATCCTTCCGCGGAAAAAACGCTACTGAAATTATTGATATTAATGCTGGAGACATTCTCTGGCTTTAATATACCATTCTTTGCAGAGGGCTCTGTTAAATTGATTGAAAGGGGCCAATCTACTAGAGCCGGTAAAATGTGTCCCAAAACCAAGTAAAAGGAGGTTGATTCATAAAGTTATTCTAATTATCCGAGATTCTAACTTGGTATTTATGCAACACATCTTGATTAATCCTTGAAAAAATAGGAGGGAATGTGTACATGAAAAAACGCTCATTTGTAAAGAAATCGACCATTCTGTTAATGGCTGCAGCGCTAGTAGGAGCATCTTTTTTCAGCTTACCAACAGCTGCGTATTATGGAGATGCTGATATTTCTCCAGCCTATACAAATTTAACAACGAAAAGCTGGGTATCTTCTGAAGCTGGAACAGGGGATGCTAATGTAGCGATTGACCAAGATGCAACAACATACTGGGATGCTGGTTCTGTATCAGAGAACAGCTGGCTTGTGGTAGACCTTGGAGGAACGTACCCAGGTATGAAAAAAGTTGAGGTTGTTTTCCCAACGCTTAGCGGAGAATACAAATACAAGCTGGAAGCATCAAGTGACGGGGACGAGTGGTTTACTATTTCTGATCAATCGCAAGAAGCGGTAACTGGTGGAGAGGACGTTCTCATTGAAGATAGTCCAGATATAAGGTATTTGAAGGCAACGTTATTGGATGTTTCAGAGGGTGCGGTTGCTGGAATTGCTGAAATTCGGGCAAATAACTACTTGCTTAAGGAAAATCTCACTATAGGTGCAGACTTATCTTGGGATACGGCGTTTTTAGATAGGACATATACAACACATAGCAACACAGATGTGCCGTCTTCGGATGGACGCATGATTAGTACGATGCAGGAGACGGGGATGACTTCCTCGCGATTCCGGATTTGGAATGAGCCGCGTAGTGAGAATACAGGCGAACCGGTTACTCATGTTAATGGCAGCATGAATCCGGAAGATACGTTAAATAAATCGTTATACGCGAATGAGTTAGGTATGAAGGTCGGTATTGACTTCCACTATTCTGACAGCTGGGCAGACCCAGCGAAACAGATGAAGCCGAAGTCTTGGAAGGACTTACCTTTTGATGAGCTTGTGGACGCCGTGTATGACTTTACGTATGAAGTGACAGCAGATCATGTAGCTGCTGGAGTGGACCCTTATTATGTTCAGGTAGGCAATGAAATTATTAATGGAACACTATGGGGGAATGAAAAGGTTCCAACTGGACTTGAACCGAGATATGCGGTAGAGGACGCTTCCTATACAGCGCAGCCGGGCGGTGAACTGTTATGGGAGTATTGGGAATCCGAGGACCCAGCGGAACAGGCGGCATATGATGCATCATGGGATCGCTTTACCGCCATTGTCGATGCGGGACTTCGCGGAGCTCAGGAAGCTTCCCCTGAATCAAAAACGAAAATTCATGTCATTGTCGGGACAAACCGATTGCCAAAGACACTAGAATTTTGGAACCAGCTGACGACAAGACTTAAAGAAGATTATCAGAATAACTTTGATATCATGTCCATTTCTTACTATCCTGAATGGCATGGTACGATGGAAAATTTAAGTGAGAACTTGCATGCGTTTGCGACTGAGTTTCCTGACTATGAGCTTGCTGTATCAGAAACATCCCATAGAGCATCTGGAGGTCCGTCAGATTCTGGATATCCGAATACCATTCAAGGGCAAGCCGACTTTATGATTGATGTAATGCGCACAACAAATGATACCATTAATAATGCGGTGTCTACTGTATTAGTTTGGGAACCGGCAATTTGGCAAACAATGTTTACTTCAATAGGGGATAATTGGTATGAGGCAAATGACTCTACACGGGTATTCCATGCAGCATTCAGTGATTATATCCCTAAGACGAATAAATATCTTGTGACAGACCTTTATGAAGCACCGGATCTTGCTGACACAATAGAAGTCGTAAACCTTGAGACAAATACAATTGAAAGCACTACTGTAGCTTGGGATACTGTGCCGGAGGAAGGATATTCAACCTTAGGATCATTCACAGTGAGTGGCGCAACAGATTATGGAGAAGTCATAGCTCATGTTGCTGTAGTTATGTCTGTTGACGTTTTGGAGAATGTGATGAAGGAGAAGGTGGAAGCAGGGGAAGTTTCTGACCCGCTGGTACCGCAATTAACAAATTCGTTAAAACAAGCCAAACATCATTTTGACAGAGGCTCAACAAAAAATGCAGTGAAGTTCTTAGAAAACTATTTGTTTCATCTTGAACGAAAGGCAAATGAAGAAAATATAACAGAGGAAGCAAAAGCTGACCTCTCTTATCACGCGAACTTGTTACTAGATGCATGGAAGTAAGATAAGCGAAGAACCAGGGTTTCTCTATGAGGCTCCCTGGTTCATTATACATTTGTGATAAAGATGTTTATATTAAAAAGCGACCAGGAAAAACGAGGTGGAAGTAAAGAAGACGATAGAGCTATTAAGTAACGTCCATATTAAAGATGCAGTGCAAAAGATACACAGCGCCGAGAAGCCCCTTACATATTTAGTTTGTTTTAAACGTTAAGAAAAAGGATTGTCCAAATCGACAATCCTTTTTCTCATGACATTGCTATTTAAAACCGAAAAATCTGACTTTGACTGAAGTTTACTCTTGCAAGTTTTTGCGTTTTTGATGACGAGTAACTTTCTCCCGATTACCACAAATTTTCATTGAGCACCATTTTCGTCTTCCTCTTGTATCGATAAATAGTAGAACACAATCTGGATTTGCACAACGATGCATGTTGGTTAATTTATTTTCTGCAAAAAGCCTCATAGCATCATAGGCTAACAGTGCAATGAGTGCATCCTCTGGCTTGCCAACTGGTTTTGCTATCAAAACATTCTCTTCTAATAGGTAAGTAAATGGAGCTTTATTGATTAATGATTCTAGATGCTTGATCCACTCCATTTTAGGTTTTTTATCATCAGCGAAACCTTCGTATACTTCTCGTAAGGACTCGCGAATGTCTTTAATCAATGGTAAAGCATCGACAGCCCATTCTTCTATGTTTTCTGGAATTTGTTTGTGGGATAAAATACCTTTCTTGTCCATGGTGTGGATCCACGTAATCAAATCTTCATGCGAAGTAAGTAAGTCAATACGGGCCCCATTCCGCACTACTTCAGTATTTACTAGATCTAATGATAGGTGACCGGAGAAAAGTGGAAATTTTGTATTACCTGCCATCAAAACGACTCCCTTACTAAAAATTATAATTAACCTATTATAACATACTTGACAGGTTAATTATAAATAGGTATATTATTAACCATTAAAAACATTAATTAGAGGTTAATGGGGAGTGGGAGGGATTATAATGCAACAATCTTTTTAGGTAAACGAGTTGTACTGGTTGCATTCATTACACTGATGGGGGCTTTTCGTTTAAATTTAACAGCTGATCAATTTCGACCTTTGATTAGGAGCTAACGACCCTTAGTCTGGCGGTGTCTCTAAACATGATTACTTGGGGAGTGTTTCAGCCGATTATGGGGAGATTAATTGAACGGTTTAGGTGGATATCTTCGTTCTGTTTCTGGAAATTATAATAACGCGTTGGATGGGATTAGCCATATTGGCACTGGGTACTGTTATGACACTTTTTATGAAGAGGGAAGAAGTCGTCTTACAAATTAAAGCAGTTCAAGTAAAATAAAAGAGGAGTGATTTTGATGGAAAACTACCTTATGAAACAGTTATTGACTGCAAGAGAGAGTACAATTAATTATGTAAAAGATATGGAAGAAGCTGCGAGTGAGCTTGTACCTGATAAGTTGAATAATAATGTTAAGTGGAATTTGGGACATATATACGTGGTTGGCGAAAAATTTTTGTTTCATCTTACTGGAGAAGAAACAAAAATTCCATCTAACTATCCTACATTTTTTAAAACTGGAACTAGTCCAGCTAACTGGAAAATGAATCCACCATTTCTAGAGGAGTTACTTGATGTTTTGAGCGAACAAATGATCAGGATGAATTTGGCTTTGTCAGGAAGGATGGATGAGAAGGTTAAGGAACCTTACACTACATCAACGGGATTTGAATTAACAACGGTGAAAGAGTTAGTTAGTTTTTGTTTATATCATGAAGGTATGCATTTTGGGGCGATTAAGAATATAAGTAAATTAGTTAAAGAAATTTCTTGAAGAATCAAGGCGAATCATCTGATATGTTTCGCCCGTTGTTGAGGAATCTAATAAAATTACCAGTTATAAATAAGAACTAAAAATTAAGTTAGTCTTCTTCGATAATAGTATAACTATAAACATTTGTTTAGCAAATGTATGCCGTAAAGTACGGCAACTAACACGCACGCCGTTAATCCCTGTTTTTTTGCCGTAGCTACTTAAACGGTTTTGTATTTGTCTTTTACTTAATGCCGTTCCATCTGTAATAAAAAGGCTATCAGTAACGGCATTTCCCCGTACTGCTATATATTTGCGTAGCTGTTCTTTCATACGGCTTTGTATAGGTACTAGGCGTTCACGGCAACTATTAACGGAGCAATATTTAGGATAACGTGTATAAGTGCCTTTTGAGTATATTTGTCTTACAGAACCCGATTCCAACATCATTCGAAGACAATTGATTGCGTCGATATTAAGACAGCTAAATTTCATTGATGCTCGGATTATCACCGAAAAAGATTAAACACTTCACAAAAAAGTAAAATAATCCCTATTATATTTGTAGCAACAATCTTTCCGAAAACAGCCTTTTATTTAAACAATTTCCGTAGAGCTTTTCCGGTAGCTTTCCCCGCAATACGACGGCCAACACGCTTACCTACGCGTCCTTTTCGCACCGCGTCAACGTCATTCCATATACGTAAGATTTTATATATTGTTGATTTTAAAGACATAATATCAAGCTCCTTTTACTAAGTTTATTTATTATTATAGCGTCATTCTCCTTGGTTATCACAAGAATTACCGTAACAAATGTCTAAATATTACGTAGGAGGCGATAATATGTGCGGAAGATTCACGCTAGCAACTCCGAAAGAACAAATCGAGGAACAGCTCCAGCTCGAACTGACCGAATATGAACCACGCTATAATATTGCACCAAGTCAGCCGATACTTAGCGTCATATCTGACGGCACTCAAAGAAGAGCCGGCTATTTGCAAGGGCAGTGAAAAAGGGTGGGTTTCCCTTTTTCACTGCCCTTTAAGTAATGTGCGGAGCCGTTGCCAGGTTTTGAAAGCCTTGCTATGAGTGGGTTTCTCATAGCAAGGCGCGCAACGTGCGAAGCCATTACTTCTTCTTTGAGTTACAAGAAGGAGTTTTTCACTGCCCTTCTATTTGCGGTGGGGTTTAGTTCCGTCCTGGGCGAAAGACCCGAAGATTGGCTATAAGATGATTAATGCACGTGGTGAGACGGTAGACGAAAAGCCGGCATTCAAACGCCTATTAGCTCGCCGACGCTGCCTGATTGTAGCGGATGGATTTTACGAATGGAAGCACGTGGACGACAAGAAAATGCCGTACCGAATAACGGTTAATGACGGTATCTTTACTTTTGCGGGGCTATGGGACCGTTGGCAACGTGACGACGAGGAAATCGTGTCATGTACGATAATAACGACCGAGCCGAATGCCCTTATGAGCGACATTCACGACCGGATGCCTGTTATTGTTGGCGAGGAAGACAGAGATACGTGGCTGGACCCGACTATTGCGGATAAGCATATATTAAAGTCGCTAATAAAACCGTATACGGACGAGGAAATGCATGCGTATGAGGTGTCGACGTTAGTGAATAGTCCGCGAAATGATGGGGCGGAGTGTATACAGTCGTTGATATAATTAAGCGGAAATCTGATTCATGGAGAAAAGCGGATCTGTGTCGCACTGAAATTAGAATTTATTTTTGCAAATTTAGAAGTTTAGGTTAACTAGAGTTTTTGACAAACGTATCTTAATTATAATTAAAATAAAACTATATTAAATTAATTCATTAATAGAAATTTGATGGGATAAAATATAACGATATTCATAAGTATAATATATGGTCTTAAAATATAGATCGGAGTTTGTCCTAATCCATATCCAATTTTTTTGAATTATCTTTTTTATTCAATATAATTCTGTATAATTGTAATAACATACTTAAAGGAGGAGATTGACATGCAAAAAAACCTAACATTTTTTTCAAACCAACAAGCAGGGGTGAAAAAATCTGGGTAGGTAGATAAACAAATATTCATAATTATTCACTTCTGCTTGTTTATTAAACATAATAAACATCAAGCAGGAGGAAATAAGTTGAAAAAAGGTACATTAGCTTCACAAAATATTCGTGTTTTATTTTGGGCGGAATTATTTGGGAGTGTTCGATTTTTACAACCCGTACTCGCTTTGTTTTATTTCTCACGTGGACTAGATGAAGCATACATTCTTTGGGTATTGCTCTTTTGGAGTACTGGTGTATTAATTGGAGAAGTCCCGACAGGTATGTTTGCTGATCGTTATGGTGCAAAACTATCATTTATGATTGGCTCTATATTAAGTATCGTTAGTCATGGAATGCTCATCTGGGCGTATGAACCTTGGATGTTCTTCGCAAGCAGCCTCTTGAGTGGATTTGCTGTAACATTTTTTAGTGGGGCAGATGAGGCATTAATCTATGAATCACTAAAAGAATCAAATGAAGAAAATATGTTGGATAGAGCACTGGGAATTATCCAGTCAGCTCAATTTGTTGTAATGGTATTTGTATTGATTTTAGGCGCCATTATTGCAAAGGATTTAACCGATGAACAGTTTATATTGCTTATTGTGTTGGGTGTTGTTTTCCAATCCATTCAAATTGTTCTACTATTTTTTGTTAAGAATCCAACAGGACAAGGAAATTACCGTGAAAATCCTTTTAAGCAAGTAAAAGAAGGAATGCTAGCGATAAAAAGAGCCCCACAAGTGTTATGGATGTTTTTAAATATTACGCTCGTATTTATTCCAACAGCAGCGATATTTGATAATTTTAATGACAAATTACTCAGTGATGCTGGTTTACCAGTCTATTTAATTGGGGGTGTCCTTGCAGGACTTTCCATTCTAAGCTTTTTTGTTTCACGGTCAATTGGATGGATAACATCTCGAATCTCTCGGATTACGGTTTTATATGTAACTGGGGGAATGGGGGTGTTCGGATTATTATTCGTTGCTTTCTATCGAGAAACACTTTGGATTTTACTATTCATAATGGTACTCCTTCGATTTGTGCGAACGGTGCGCTATCCAGTATACGCTCAATTAGCCAATGATATCATTCCATCAAATGTAAGAGCGACAACAATTTCGTTGCTATCTATTATTGATTCCGTTTGTGATTTAGTTATTTTCAGCAGTGTGGCAGGAATTGCGGTATTCGGTTTTGAAAAAATGTTTCTAGCTGCCGCAGCTATTGCATTAATAGGAAGCTTACTGCCAATACGTCCAGTGACGAGATAGTAAACTAGTTATTGTTGCATAAATTGTAAGATTAAAACGGAAAATCTTACTAAATTTCACCCCCATCCAAAACGGATGGGGGTATGCATGTTAGAAGTATTAAACTTATTGCGGGTGGTGACAGCTTCGCTGGTACTACCCCTACTAAGGATACGCTAGATGCATAGGCTACAACTTTGTTTTAGTAAGAATTCCTTTTATCACTGGAACGGATAGAAAAATCTACTTTATGAAGATTGTTATAAACGCGTCTACACGTTCCTTTGGTTATAGACTTCTATCTTGAACAAAAGAAAAATAGCTGAACAAGTTACTGTGCAGTTAATGACTATCTTTTGTAAATTATCCTTCTTCAAGATAAGCAGTCTCTAGTTAAAACGAGAGAATATTAACAAAATTTCATACTGTATTTCACAAATCTAAAATTTGACAAAAAAAGTTATTTATGCTATAATTTACAATTGAACTTTCTGCGTTTATAATAAGATTCTCCTGGCCAGGGGAATCTTATTTTTTTACGGAGGGATAATGGAATGAAGCAAAATGAATCTAGTGTAACTTCCTTAGTATCCGCTTTCGCTCGGGCCTATCATAGTCAATACGATAGCCCAATAATTTTCGATGATTTTATTGCAAAAGATCTTATTTCTCAAGAAGAGTTTTCTATGATTAGAGAAAATATGATTCAAGGAGTATCTTTTTTCAACCATGATATCGGTCGAAGGTTTCGAGATCATCCAGATCAAATTTTAAAATGGATTACACAAATACAACTTTCTCCAACACCTATAGCCCGTGCTGCATTTTGTGAAAAAGTACTACTTAATGAGGTGATGTTAAGAGCAAAACAATACGTGATTCTCGGAGCTGGCTTAGATACTTTTTGCTTCAGACATCCCGAATTAGAAAACAGCTTAGAAATATTTGAAATCGATCATCCAGCTACACAGGAATTTAAAAAGGAAAGATTAGCTAATAAAAACTTTCGAATTCCAAGTAATCTTCATTTTATTTCAATGGACTTCAAGAATAAGTTTTCAAATCAAATCTTAATAGATGAAGGATTTGATGATAACAAAAAAACATTCTTTAGCCTTTTAGGTGTATCTTATTATTTAACGAAAGAGGAAATTTCAAGCTTATTTAATTATTTATTTGCCAAAGTCCCACCAGGAAGCTCAATTGTTTTTGATTATGCAGACGAAGAACTTTTTAAAGAAAAAGGAATGTCAAATCGAGTTGAAAATATGTTGAAAATGGCTTCAGTAGGTGGAGAAACAATGCATTCGTGTTTCTCTTTTGATGAAATGGAGACTATGTTAGAAGATGCAGGTTTACTCATCTATGAACATTTATCCCCAACCTCGATTAATGAGCGTTTCTTTAGCAATCGGACGGATTACTTGACTGCATTTGAAACGATTCATTATATTCATGCTGTAAAGAAATAATTTTCTATTTTCATGCCGCTCAATGCTTAACAAGATTGAGCGGTTTTCCATTATTTAATTTGGCATTTCAGATTATACATCTAATCTTTAAACTACATCTTTCACAAAGACTTCTACAAATAATAATCTTGATACACTGTATTTAGTCTACTACACAGTAGAAGGAAATGATGGTCTTCTTATTCCACATTCCTGCCCTTTAGTTTAACATTAATTTCCTTTTTATTAACATAAAAAAAGCATTCCTGTTAAAGGAACGCTACCTTTTAATGGAAGATCATTATAGCTTTACTTTAGATAGTTTAGTTAACAACGAAAATGAACTTATCTTTTGTTCAAAACTCAACAATATCATTGTATGTAAGTCTCCACTAAATAAATCTAATGCACTTCCTAACAATACGAATAGCCCGAAACACGTTTGTTTCAGGCTAAAGCTGTTTTTTAACACGTATTATCGAAAAATATTCAATGCTTCGTTGCTTTGACAGAAAACAACAACGGCAAATGCTCGTTCTCTTTCATTCGCCATCTCCCCAATTCGTCCTGAAACATGAGACCTGGAAACATATTGTATACGGTGAACGGAAATTCATGTAAAAACTCCAGTTTCAATCCTGATCCAGCGAGTGCACTCACGATTTCTCCAAGGGTATGTTGCCATTGATAGGTGACGGAATGCTCTAGCTTATCATTATCCCCGGTATATGTAGTAGAAGATTCATAGCGTCGTACCTTGTTATCAAAATAAGGATATTTGCTCTTCAGCTGGTTATCCTCTACTTCATACATAAAAGTAAGAGGATGGAGTTCAGCCATATAAAACGTTCCTCCTGGCTTTAGAGATGTGCTAATCAACTCTGCCCATCGGGTTAAATCCTGAAGCCAGCACAGAACTCCATAGGACGTATAGACGATGTCGAACAGCTCTCCTTGAAGCTCCTTCGCAACGTCATAGATATCCGAGCACAGGAAACGAGCGTCAAGCCCCAGTCGTTCGTTCAACGATTTAGCCAAAGCAATCGCATTCTCGGAAAAATCCACCCCCAGCACGTGAGCCCCCATTCTGGCCCAAGATAACGAATCCTTTCCAAAATGACATTGCAAATGTAGCATAGAGAGTCCAGCTACATCGCCAAGTTCGGTCTTATCCAGCCCCGACAAAGAACTTTTTTCTGCTAAAAAATCGTCTATATTGTAGAAATCTGACTTGGCATGAATAGCTGTCCGCTCATTCCAATTCAATCGGTTCATGTTGATGTAATTGGTCACAGTTACCCCTTCTTCCCATTTTTTAGTACCACTTTACTTTATTGTTACTGTTGTGAAGTATTGTACAATTTTTATAAAAAAGTTTGAGCATTCTCTTGACCGTTCTTCAACAAAAGCACCCTTTAGTTTAATTATTTTTGTGTTCACTGATTGTGAAAAAGTCTCCCTCACTTGACCCATGAATAGTCATACCTATAAACTGTCCGTCTTTTTTAAATACATAGTAGCTACCCATTTGTAAATCTTCTTGTATCTTCCATCCCCAACTTTCGATTATTTCATAATAATCTTCCCTAATACCTCCGTTATTGCCTATCGCATTATATAGATATTTTTCATACCCATCTTCTCTACTCTCAGCAAGTTCAGCTTCAACAGGTATAGGAAACTCAGGAAAAGATGAAGAACCTTCAAAATCACTTTCATTACTATTACTACAACCTACAATAGCTATAAGAATTAAAAATAATAGTAGTGTCTTTACTTTTTTCATTTTTTTCACCTCTCTCAAAGGATAACATTATTAAACCAATATTTGGTTATTCAATTATCCTGCCTCGTTACTTTAAGTGTAACATTTCACAATTAGAAAAGTCCTTTGAGGTTCCTCAAAGGACTATTTATAACATTACTTTCATGGTAGTTTAAGAAGAAATTATGAAAGTTTTAGTTAGTTTCTTTATCACTTTGTGAATCTTTATCATACCAAATCTGAAAAACATATATTAAAAGGGCTACTCCGATCATCATTAAATATGTAATATGTGGTGACAATTCGCCTGAAGCTAATTCAAGTTTTCGTTGGATTGGATACCATAAATATATATATACACCATCCAATATTAGGTTTGTTATTAAATAAACAATAAATTTTCCGTAGGTAAACTTAAAAATCCATATTGTTGCTATTAAATAAGCACTGTATACCCAAGGAATATTTGCGACTTTGTCCCAGTCAAACAGCCCAGGTTCTCTCCACCAATTATAATGATATGCAGCTTGGTAAATAAGAGTGTTGACTACCGTAACAAACAATGCAACTGGAAGAAATCTTCTAAGAGTTTTATTTCCAATTAGTACCAGTGATGCAATAGGAATTAGAAACAATAGCCATTGTATTACTTGTTTCACATAAATTCTCCTTATCAATTAATAATTCAATTTATCTAAATATTCCCCACATGTTTAGATTAAATGTATTAATTGGAAAATATATTAAAAAATTCTTATTAAACATAATGCACCGTTACTTTAAGTGTAACATTTCACAATTGGAATAGTCCTTTGAGGTTCCTCAAAGGACTATTTAAAACATTAGCAAAACGGTACATCAATAAAATAAACAGTATGACTTTATTTCAAAGCCACAACAAACCGAATCCGATTTTTAGATAACTGGCTTTATTATCTAAAAATCGGATTTTTGTTGATTGTGTTAGAACGTTCTCGGAGACGGCTTCTTTATCACTTTTTATACCGAAGTCGGAATAGTGTAATTCCAAGTATACTAAGTGTAAGGAAACTGCTAATGAAAGCAGCGCTTATAATTAGAATTGTAATTATCCAATCTAAAGGAGTGAAAGACATGCAGAAGATGGCAATATGCAATCAGTCAGTTGTTGGTATGCTTTACAGGTAATCGGAGAACGGATACGAAGCGACCAATAGGAGGATAGAAGAGATGACGAGATTAAGAGACGAACTGAAATTAAGTGAGCAGCTAAAAGAGCTCAGTTATAAACAGAAAGTCGATCACCTATGGGGATATTACAAATGGCATATGATTGGTACGATTGTGGCACTAATTGTCGTGCTAACCTTTGCCCAGGCACTGATAGGGAAAGAAAAAAGCTTCGATATAACGATAATAGATGGAGAACAGGCAAGGATTGACCCGTTTACCTTAGCAGCTAACTTAACGAACCACTTCAGCGATTTCCATATTTCAGTTGATGTCATACATTCAGGTGAGACGTTCTCAACGATTTCCTCTGATGAATCACAGAAAATGCTAGTCCGAGCCGCTGCAGGTAATATTGACTTATTATTGGTCGATGACAAGATATTTCAAGAATTAATGCAACAAAACGCGTTTGCGCCACTTGAAGATTTTATCGAGCTAGAGACTCTTAATGTAGCAAACGATTCCTATTATTACAATGAATCAAATGATGTTGTTTACGGCATCCACACCTCAAGCATTCAAGCTTTTGAGCCGTTTAGCCCTCTGAGAAATAAGGTATTATGTGTTTTTGAACGAGCAAGTGACGTAAAGGAGATTGAACGATTTTTAACAGTTGTGCTGGAGTGAAGCAAGGGGGGGATCCTCTTGCTTCTTTTTTTCGTAAAATAACGGAAGCGTAAGAACCGTCCCTGTTTCGAAGACAATTAATTGCGTCAATTTTAAGACAGCAACGTCAACGGACGATATATCGCCTCAATGGAATAACAGTACCAAAACCGACCAAAACGCTATCAAATGGAGAAAATGATTATTACAAACGAAAAGAAGTAGCCAAACGTTAGGCGTAAGTGATTAAATGGTTCGACGTATGTGTGATAGAGGAAAATTCCCTGGTGCCTATCAAACCGACGGGGGACACTGGAATATCCCAAAAAATGTCCTCATTACAACAGAGGAGCAAGAGCGGAAAGCAGAACAACTATTCCAACAAATAGATACTAAAAATAAGGAGGCGGGGGATGTAAATGAATTTGCTCTATGATGCCCCAAAATCCCCCGAAAATTTTTATTGAGGTGGTATCATTTTTCATTGCGCAGCAGGTAAAGACCGAACTGGTATCTTAGCCAGGCTGCTATTATGCCTAGCTGGTGTTGAGAAAAAGGATATCTTATCAAATTATGAAATATTGATAGGCATGACTCATGTATTTTTAGTAGATTATTAAATTAATTCTTGTTATGACTCTGGTTGTAGGTTACTATTGTAGTGGTAACTTATGAAAAGGGGTTAGAATATGGATAAACGTGTTTACTTATTAACGATCGTTTCGTTTGTTGTTGGATTGGTTGAATTGATTATTGGTGGAATATTAGATTTGATCTCGAACGATTTAGGAGTAAGCCTTGGACAGGCAGGGTTTCTAATAACGGTGTTTTCACTTGTATTTGCTATTGCAGCTCCCATTTTGTTGAACTTTACGACAGGAGTGGAGCGAAAGCGTTTAACATTGATTTCCTTATTTATATTCTTATTAGGAAACGGTGTTGCGGTAATAAGTTCATCCTATAGTATGTTATTAATCGCCCGTATTATCTCTGCTGCCAGTGGTTCTTTACTTGTGTTTTTATGTGTAACTATAGCTTCGAGTATTGTGGCAGAAGGTTATCGTGCACGGGCAATTGGTGTAGTGTTTATGGGAATCAGTGCTTCTTTAGTGTTGGGAGTTCCAATTGGGTTAATGTTGGGAAATGCATTTGGTTGGCGTGCTCCTTTTATCATGATTGCAGTACTAACACTACTTTCAATCGTCGGTGTGTTTCTCTTTATGGATAAAATTAATCCGAAGCCTTCCATTCCAATAGGTGTACAATTACGTGCGTTGAAGGATAGGAAAGTATTATTTGCCCAATTGACTTCATTTCTATTTTTAGCGGGACACTTAACGTTATATGGATATTTAACACCATTCTTAAAAATACAGTTGGGGCTGGATGGAATGTGGGTTAGTATTGTGTATTTAATCTTCGGAGTTGCTGCTGTAGCGGGTGGAGGGTTTGGAGGTATGTTAGCTGATCGATTTGGTACAAAACCTACAATTCTCTCTGTGATTGTTGTCTTTGGGGTAACGATTTTCTCAATTCCTTACACAACTTTTGCTTTTCCGCTATTTATAGCCGTAATGGTTATCTGGAGTATGTTAAGCTGGGCGATTACTCCAGCGATGCAAAGTTATCTGATCGAGTCGTCTCCTGAAACCTCTGACATACAGCAAAGCTTAAACAATTCTGCCCTTCATTTTGGTATTGCTTTTGGTTCTTTAATCGGAGGAATTGTTATCGAAAAGGCAACCGTTGAATTAAATGCTACAGTGGGTGGTTTATTTATCATCATAGCTTTAGGAGCAGCCTTTATTTCGATGACTAAAGAAAAAGTGCATTCTGGTCATTCTTTCGAAATAGAGAAATAAAACTCTTAGACTATAAATTTTTGTTTTGATGGAGCCATTATCAATCGGTGAAAGGAGGGATTTTAACGAGAGTTTTAATCTAGTTATGGTTTCCTTTGGAAAACGATAAGTATGTGTTTTAATGAAATTTATTTAAGGAGGTGAAAATCATTGCAATTGACTAGCTTTCTCAATTGTAATGATAGATTATGAGTATTCATATTAACGCTAAACAAGGTGAAATTGCAGAAAATATCCTATTACCCGGTGACCCGCTTCGTGCCAAGTATATTGCAGAGACGTTTTTGGAAAATGTAAATTGCTATAACAATGTAAGAGGGATGTTAGGGTTTACTGGCACCTTTAATGGGAAACGTGTCTCAGTACAAGGAACTGGTATGGGGGTTCCGTCCATTTCTATCTATGTCAATGAGCTAATTCGTGACTATGATGTAAAAAACTTAATTCGTGTAGGTACATGTGGGGCGATCCAAAAGGATGTTAACGTCCGTGATGTAATTTTAGCGATGACGGCTTGTACTGATTCAAACATAAACCGTTTTACATTTCCGGGGATAGATTTTGCTCCTTGTACTAACTTCGATTTATTAAGGAAAGCGTATGATGCTGGAGTTGAAAAAGGTTTGTCTGTAAGAGCTGGAAATGTACTAACAGCTGATATTTTTTATCGCGATAGCATGGAAATAATAGAGAAATTAGGGGATTACGGAGTCCTAGCTGTTGAAATGGAAACAACAGCACTATATACTCTTGCTGCAAAATATAGTGTTAACGCTTTGTCCATTTTAACGGTAAGTGATCACATCTTCACTGGTGAAGAAACTACTGCAGATGAACGCCAAACAACATTTAATGACATGGTTATTATGGCATTGGAAACAGTAAATTCCTAATGTGAAATCCTATTAAAAGCGAGGTTGGCCCAAAAGTAATTATGTAACGACCTTTTGAGTCAGCCTCCTTTTCGTATTATTTCATCGCTTCTAATTATAACTAAAAGACTTTTGGGGGAAATGACATGTAAATGTACTAATATCGCAGCCTCATAAGGATATTTCTTATTTCTTCATCATTCATTAATAAATCAAAATGCTTTTCATTAATTTTTGCTAGTGCAACATCATGATAGAAAAACTCGGTGAAAACCTTTATAAATGGCTTGGACATTGTTTTTAAAGCTTGCCAAGATTGCTCTTCCATACCTGCAAAAATGACTTCTCTATCGTCAACTATAATTAATCGAAATCGTTCTAATACCTGATGCTCTGTTGCAGGAATAAGAGTATGAATGTTTGATAAATTCGACTCCAATTTACCTACTACAAGAACTTCGACATCTACTCCATGTTTTTCTTTGTCAATTAACAATGGCAAATATTCAATGAGGTCATCTTTCCAAGCGGAAATTCGGATCGATTTTTTCGCTTCTTGAACAAGCTGTTTACTTTGTGCCTGAATGGATGAATCAACTTTTAAACTCCAAACATGTTCATCGTAATAGGATTTTTTTTTGAAGTTTGTGTTTTTTAATTGTTTAACATTGTTCTGAAATTCAGTGGTAAGTTTTTCAATTGCAAGAGGCAGTGGCAACCCAGTATAAAGCTTTTTATTTTCAGATATAGAATCTAATACCATACCTTTTTCAATCATGCGTGATATAACTTCATATATTTTTGCTTTTGGAACTCCTGAATACTTTACAATGTTTGTTGCGTCCAGTGGTTCCTCACTAGACACAAGGACTTCGTAAACTCTACTTTCATATTGAGAAAACCCGAACTTTTGTAACATAGTTCCTCCTATATGTTTTTATTTGTGAATAGATAAAAGATTCCACTACTGTTATTTCCCCTTATAAATAAAAGGGGGGCTCTATCACTAATCATGATAAAGGAAAACTAAAACCAATTCCACATAATTTACTGGTTTGAATTCATATGACATTCTCCGTGTGTTCATACGATAGGTGCTAATTTATACTTCTATATTATTATAAATTTTTGATTTTTTTTATTGACAAATAGGAACGCTCTGAAGTACGATTATTTTGGTTACTCTATTAGTGGTAACCTTTTATTGGGATTCGATTGAAAGTGATATCAAAGTAAGCAGGTCTAATGAAAAAGGGAGAAGAGGAGAGATGTCGATGCAGTTTGCATACCGGAAATCTTTTTAGAGTATTTCTTGAATATTGTAGTTAATCAAGCTTACTTCAGGTCATGATGAAAAAATTGTTAAGTCTAAAATAAAATGAAAGGGATTTCAACAAGTTATTTAGTTTAAAAAAATATTAGGGGGAACATTATGAATTTTCTATGGGGAGTTTTGGGTGTTATTTCTATTTTAGGTATTGCATTTTTATTATCAAATAATAAAAAAGGAATTAATATTCGTACGGTTGTGGGAGGACTTTGTATTCAATTCTTTTTTGCTTTAATTGTTTTGAAATGGGAAGTTGGGCAAACCTCTCTTAAATGGTTTTCTTTAAAAGTTCAAGATATTATCAACTATACGAATGAGGGTATTACGTTTTTATTTGGTGGTTTAATTGGGAATGAAAGCATAGGTTTTATTTTCGCCTTCCAAGTGTTAACTGTGATTATTTTCTTTTCGTCACTCATTTCTGTCCTCTATTATCTTGGAATTATGCAATGGCTTATAAAAATAATTGGTGGCGGGCTTTCAAAGTTGTTAGGGACAAGTCAAGCAGAATCAATGTCTGCAGCTGCAAATATTTTTGTTGGACAAACAGAAGCCCCTCTTGTTATTCGGCCATATATTGCAAAGATGACACAGTCTGAACTTTTTGCTGTTATGACAGGTGGCCTGGCTTCAGTTGCAGGCTCTGTATTAATTGGTTATTCATTAATGGGAATTCCACTTGAATATTTAATAGCAGCAAGTTTTATGGCAGCGCCAGCCGGTTTAATTATGGCAAAAATCATGGTTCCTGAAACGACAGCCTCTGCAAAAATTGAAACCGCTGCAACCGTTGAATCTATTGAGACAGCTGATACACCTCAAACGTCTACTGAAATCAAAATTGAAAAAGATGAAGAAGTGACAAATGTTATTGATGCAGCAGCACGAGGAGCATCAGATGGTTTAAAACTTGCCCTTAATGTAGGGGCTATGTTGCTTGCTTTTATCGCATTAATTGC
The DNA here is from genome assembly GCF_002156385.1 of Halalkalibacter urbisdiaboli. Lineage (GTDB taxonomy): Bacteria > Bacillota > Bacilli > Bacillales > Bacillaceae_D > Halalkalibacter_A > Halalkalibacter_A urbisdiaboli. Next base: position 1,283,063 of record NZ_MVJM01000001.1, on the reverse strand, counting down.
ACTAATGAATGGAATATTAGGTGGTGTAGGTAGCTGGTTTGGCTTTGAGTCATTATCAATTGAAATGATTTTAGGTTGGGTGTTTGCACCAATTGCTTTTATGGTTGGAGTACCGTGGGCAGAAGCATTTCAAGCTGGCAGTTATATTGGCCAAAAACTTGTACTAAACGAATTTGTAGCATACGCTGCGTTTGCACCAGAGATGACAAACTTAACACCAAAAGCAAATATAATTATAAGTTTTGCCCTTTGTGGCTTTGCAAATCTTGGTTCACTGGCCATTCTTTTAGGCGGATTAGGCGGGCTTGCTCCAACCAGAAGATCAGACATTGCTAATCTGGGTGTACGTGCTGTTTTGGCCGGGGCATTGGCTTCACTATTAAGTGCCGCAATCGCTGGAATGTTACTTTAATGTCTGTCTTTCATGTATATGATGAGAAACGATAATGAAAGCGATTTCAAAAATGGTGATATAGCGATTTTAATAGATAACACAAAATATAAATATTTTCTTAGTCCAAATAGAAATTCCTAGATAGAGGTTTGGTGTCCTACGAATAGTTTTTTATGTGGAAGATTGATAGTTTTTCTTACTTGAAAATTATAAGTGGAAGGTGAACTTTATGTTGAAATGTATAAATGGTTGTAAATTTCAGTTTTTTTTATTGTTAATCTTAACAACTTCAATGGTTATAGGATGCTCCAATGAAAGCATAGATAACGCTCTTTCAAATGGGGAAGAACAAGAAAAAGAAGAAAAGAAACATGTAGAAGAGGAAACAACTATTACAATTTTACATGATACGCATTTTCACGGTTCGTTTGGTGATGATGAAGTAAATTTAGCTAAATATGTAGATTTTATCAATTCAATTCGTTATGAAAAAGAAAACGTTCTTTTTGTGGGTGCAGGAGACGAAATATCACCATCTCTTATGGCTGGGTTATGGAATGGTGAGCATATGATAGAAGCCTTGAATGCCTCTGGATTGGATGTAACAACATTTGGGAACCATGAATTTGATTACGGGCCTGAAAACTTGGAAGCGCTGGTGTCAAAAAGTGAATTTCAATGGGTCAGTGCCAATATAATCGATAAACAAACAGGAGATGTGTTTGCTAAAGACCAGGGGGCAAGGCGTTATATTATTAAAGACATTGATGGTGTCAATCTTGGTATTACAGGCTTAGCCCCAAAGGATATGGGAGATTTCACTTCGTTAGGGGAGACGGTAGAAGAGATAGATTTTATTGAAGCTATGAAAGCTGTTGTTCCAGAAATGAAAGATGCAGGTGCTGATATTATCCTAGTATTATCACACTTGGCTAATTATGATGCAGAAGAATTAGCAGATGAAGTTAATGGTATTGATATCATAGTAGGAGACCATAATTCTAAAGTTAATGACGAGCCAAAGTATATAAATGATACGATCGTATCGTTTGCTGGAGATGAGTATGATTATTTAGGTGAAATCAATATACAAGTAACAGGTGGAAAGATAGCAGATTGGTCCTATACATTACACACTGTTGAGGAACATGTTGGCTATAATCAAAATGTACAGACGATCATCGATCGATATAACAAAGAGTTGGAGGAGCAATTGGAGGTTGAAATAGGAAAACGTACAGTTGAATTTGATACACGTCTTGAGTCAATAAGGTATAAAGAAACAGCTGTAGGAAATTTTATCGCTGATACTATACGAGATTGGGCAAATGCGGATGTTGCTATTCAAAACGGTGGTGGTCTTCGTGGGAATCAAGTATGGGGGGCGAATGAGTCTATTACACGTAAGGAAATCCAAGAAATTTTGCCGTTCCGCTCCTTTGCATCGAAACTAGAAGTGACTGGGGAACTATTGCTAGAAGTTCTTGATTATAGTGTATCTAACGAAGGTGAAGGGGCCTTTCTACAGGTTAGCGGAATTGAAATGAAATACGATCCTTCTAAAGATGCAGGTGAGCGAATTGTAGAGATTAAAATTAATGGGGAACCTTTAGATGTTAATAAAACTTATACATTAGCAACAAATAACTTCCTTCATACTGGAGGAGACGGTTATAGTATGTTGTTAAAATCAAAACCAATCATAGTAGAAGAAGCCGGACCGCTTTTATCTAATCTGATCATAAAAGCTATAGAAGAAGTTGGGGTTGTTTCTACTGAAATCGAAGGTCGCATTGTTAAAGTCGATCAATAGAACTATGTGCAATTGTTAATAGAGAAGAATTCTTTTTAATAAAGAAGATAATTATAGTTATAGCTTATCCAACGTCTAACAATTAATAGGGTATAAGTAGATGACTAAATGGGGTATCTGACATAGATGGCTAATATTAAAATCAATAGAGTTGACGAAAGGTAGGTAGTAACACTAAATGAAACAGTTTCAACGTGTGTTTTTGATTGTAATGGATTCTGTCGGGGTTGGAGAAGCCCCTGATGCCGATAAATTTAATGATAGTGGAGCTGATACATTAGGACATATTGCTGAGAGGATGGGAGGATTACATTTGCCGAATCTTGCGAGCCTTGGTTTAGGTCATATCCATGAAATCAAGGGTATAGAAAAGGTAGAACAACCAAACGGTCACTATGGAAAAATGCAAGAAGCTTCTAATGGAAAGGATACGATGACAGGACATTGGGAAATTATGGGCCTGAATATCGAGCAGCCATTTAAAACATTTCCTGATGGCTTTCCAATAAAATTAATAGAAGAGTTAGTGAACAGAACAGGAAGAAAAGTAATAGGTAATAAGGCTGCATCTGGAACTGATATTTTAGAAGAGTTAGGAAAACTTCATTATGAAACAGGGGACTTAATTGTCTATACATCGGCAGATTCGGTTTTACAGATTGCTGCTCATGAAGATGTTGTTCCACTTGACGAACTATATCAAATTAGTGAAATTGCAAGAGAGTTAACATTGGATGAAGAATATATGGTTGGTCGTGTAATTGCTCGGCCGTTTAGCGGTCAACCTGGTAATTGGAAACGAACAGTAAACCGTCATGACTATGCACTTAAGCCTTTTGGTAGAACAGTAATGAATGAGTTAAAGGATAGAGGCTTCAGTTCTATTGCTATTGGTAAAATATCTGATATTTATGATGGAGAAGGAGTAACAGAAACTATTCGAACGAATTCAAATATGGATGGGATAGATAAGTTATTAAAGGTCATGGAACAGGAATTTATGGGATTATGTTTTCTAAATCTTGTTGATTTTGATGCGCTTTTTGGACATCGTCGAGATCCAATTGGCTACGGAAAAGCATTAGAAGAGTTTGATGCTCGTTTGCCAGATATTCTTAAGAATCTTAGAGCAGACGACCTATTAATTATTACTGCTGATCATGGTAATGACCCTGTACATTATGGGACAGATCATACACGTGAGTACGTACCATTACTTGTTTACAATAAACGTCAATCGATATCAAATAATTTAGGGATTCGAAAAACATTTGCTGATATAGGGGCAACGATTGCTGAAAACTTCAATGTGGAACTTCCATCACATGGTATTAGTTTTATGGAAAAACTCAACTAAATAGGGGTACCGTCAGGAAAACGCGGATTTACAACGCTAAGCCTATTTTCCTGACGATTCTCCCGTTATATTCTTCGAATGATAAACTAACTGATAACCTCGTATTTCCCTTCGTTTGATTCCATGTATCCTCTGAAAACAAATATTCCTCAAAATCTCTATATTGTCTACTGCCCACAATGGATACATCACCAGCCCGAACATGTTCCCTTAGTTCTGTTAAGATGGCCATTTCATAATAATGACGATTGATTGTACCGTCATCCTCATATAAGTGTTTTTTCCAACGCTTTGAGATAAAGTCCACAGGTGAGTCGTCAGGTACTTTTCGCTTTCCAGATTCGTTCATTCCTCGGATAATCTCTACAGCTTGTATAAGTGATTCATTTGCCTTTGTAGAATGAAAGTCCAATACCCTTAATAGCGTTGGCGTATATTTTCTAAGTGAATAAAATCGTTTTTGCAGTAAGTCTAAATAATCATAGTCGGCAGGACGTGCAAGCTCCTGAGCTTCTTCCACCGAAGAGACAAAAGAATTCCATTCAATAACGGATTCTAAAACCTCAAATATGTCTAATTTTCCCTCTTTTGCTTTGATTAAAGCTTGTCCGATGTTCGTAAAGTGTATAACCTTTTCATTCAGCTTTTTACCGTTTTGTTTCTGAATTTCTTCTTGAGCCTTACGGCCTTTTGATAACAGACTGAGTATTTGTCTGTCATGAATTTCAAAAGCTTTATCCGTTAACTCCTGAGTAAGATGTAATAAATAGACGGTTAATATCGAATATCGTTTATTTTCTTGAAAGTCACGAAATGCATAAGGCTCATATCTTGAACCTAAGCGAGATAGCTGTAACAGACGATTGCGATGCAAATGACTAATTTGTACTGTTTCTAATTCCATATCTCGTATGTATTCGAGTCGTTCTATTACTTTTAGAAATGTTTCGGGTGAAGGATGACCCGGTGGTTCTTTTAACCAACCTAATATCGTTTTATTAGATTCGGATGGATGCTGCGAAGTAATGATTTCTTCAAGCTTTTCTTTTTGCTCATTTGTCAGAGATTGACTAACCGTATTAAATAGCTTCTTTTCAGCCATTGCCCTTGCCCTTGCCTCCCACACAATTCTCTCAAGTGTAGTGATAGCAGGCAGTATGATTTTGTTTATTCTTAGAAAATTAATGCATTCATGTAGTAGCTGAATGGCATCACCATTTTCCAAAGCTAATTGATGAAGATGCTTAAATATCATTCGATATTCTTTTAGAGTAAAAGTTACAAAGTCGTATTCACTTCGAATTTCTTTCAAATGATCCCAAAGTGTATTTTCTCTTTGAGGATAAAGACTAAGCGAAGATGGACTGGAACCGATTTGTTTCGATATATAATGTATGAATGAATCCGGGATGCTTTTGATATGAGTGTATGGTCAACCGGGATACCGAAGAACGGCTAATTGAACGGCGAACCCTAAACGGTTTTCTTCTCTCCTTCGTTTATTTATAATTTCTAAATCTCGTTTGGAAAAAGTGTAGTAGGTTCCTAGCACCCACTCATCTTCAGGAATTTGCATAAGGGCCTGCCGCTGTTCTGGTGTAAGCAATTCTCTACCTCTCGCAATTTTCATACAGTATCATCTCATTTCTGTAATTATTCAGTTAATTAGTTCAATTATATATCAATAGAGTGTACTCTATTGATACAAGTGTGGGAGACTGATAAAATCATAGTTAAGAGCGTCTCATAAGACTTGTCTCAAAAATGAGGTGATATTTTGCGAAAAATCGGTTATATACGTGTCAGTTCAACTAGCCAGAATCCTTCAAGGCAATTTCAGCAACTGAACGAAATCGGAATGGATATTATTTTTGAAGAAAAAGTTTCCGGAGCAACAAAAGATCGTGAGCAACTTCAAAAAATGTTAGAGGATATACAAGAAGGTGACATCATTTATGTTACGGACTTAACTCGGATTACTCGTAGTACACAAGATTTATTTGAATTAATCGATAACATACGGAGTAAAAAGGCAAATTTAAAATCCTTAAAAGATACATGGCTAGATTTATCAGAAGATAATCCCTACAGCCAATTCTTAATTACGGTTATGGCGGGTGTAAACCAATTAGAACGTGATCTTATCCGTATGCGGCAGCGTGAAGGAATTGAACTGGCTAAGAAAGAAGGAAAGTTTAAAGGTCGGTTAAAGAAGTACCATAAAAATCATGCAGGAATGAATTATGCAGTAAAGCTTTATAAAGAGGGAGATATGACTGTAAATCAAATTTGTGAAATTACAAATGTGTCTAGGGCCTCATTATATAGAAAGCTATCGGAAAGGAACAGTTGATGAGTTATACCAAAAATCGGAAATATATAATAGAAAATAAATTTCATATAGAGGTGGAATTATATGCCTAAAATTGACAATATGTTAGCAATTCTATGGATGCTTCGTTCAGGTGAAAAAATTACTGCAAAACAAATTTCAGAAAAGTTAGAGATGAATATAAGGACTGTGTATCGTTATATTGATACAATTTCAACAAGTGGCGTACCTATAATTTCAGAACCAGGACATAACGGTGGATACACTTTATTGAACAATTTTATTGAGGCTCCTCTTTTTTTTGATTTTGAGGAGCAAACTTCACTATTTCACGCTGCTGTTTTTGCAGAAGAAGCCGGATATTATGGAGGTGAAGCACTAAATAGGGCCATTTCAAAACTAAGTAAATACTCAAATCAAGAGCAGGAAACAAAGATAAACCAACATTTAACTAGTCTTGAAGTAATAAGTCGATTAAGTTCACTCTCTATGGAACCTTTTTTGAAGGAGTTGGAGCAGGCCGTAGCTGACGGGTACTCAGTAAAAATTCTTTACCATAAAAGTGGCGAAAAGCAATTAAATTATAGATTGGTCGATCCGTACAGAATTATCTATTGGAATAATAAGTGGTATGTGATTGGATTTTGTCATCTTAGGAATGATATCCGTAGTTTTAGAGTAGATCGAATTGAAAGTCTAATGCTAACCGAAAATAAGTTTAACCGGCCAGAAAATTTTTCAGCACGTGACTTTTTTATAAAAAGTCTTCTTCCAACTATAGAAGATAAGGAAGGGATTATTTCTTTGGTTATTAATGGGGATAAAAGTGTATTGGCTGATATTTGCCAACATTGGTTTTTAGGACATTATTTACAAGAACGGACTTCAAATCAAGCAGTTTTTCTTCTTGAAAAAGATATGATACATACATATGTACCTTATTTACTTTTACCGTACAATAAATCTATTAAAGTTATTGAGCCAATAAGTCTTAAGAAGAGACTTATTGAAGTTCTGTCGGAATTAATAAAATTTCATCAAGTATGATAACTTCCCTGACGTTAACTGTCAGGGAAGTTATATTATAATAGCTATATCAATTGTGATTGGAGTGTTATTGGATGCAAACAAAAAAAGTTTTTCTATATGTATTTAATACAATGTCGGACTGGGAATATGGATATTTAATTGCTGAACTAAACTCAGGAAGATATTTCAAAAAAGATTTAGCACCTTTAAAAGTAATTACAGTAGGAGCTAATAAAGAAATGATTACTACTATGGGAGGACTGAGCATAAAACCAGATATTTCCCTTGATGAATGTACTCTTGAGAGTAAAGATCTTTTAATTTTACCAGGAGGGACTACTTGGAGTGAAGAAATTCATCAACCTATCTTGGAAAGAATTGGCCAAGCTTTAAAGCTTGGCACTATTGTTGCTGCAATTTGTGGTGCAACTGAGGGCCTCGCGAATATGGGATACTTAGATACTAGAAAGCATACAAGTAATAACTTAGAATATACTAAAATGGTATGTCCTAACTATAAAGGAGAAAAGTTCTATGAGTTGGGATCTGCGGTATCTGATGCGAATTTAGTTACTGCATCAGGAATAGCTCCTCTGGAATTTGCAATGGAGGTACTGAAAAAAATAGATGTATTTACACCAGATGCATTACATTCATGGTATAACCTAAATAAGACTCATAAACCTGAATACTTCTTCCAGTTAATGAATTCAATAAATAAATGAAGTAACTGAAAAGCTCAATTTCTCTATTTTGATTTGTAGAGAAGTTGGGCTTTTTAATTTGGAATCCGCATTTTCCTGACGCTACCCCAAATAGTACTGTACAGTTGAAACTGAAAATAATTATGATCCTAATGCTGTTTTAATTTATACTAATGAAGGTAAGTTATTAGGGTATGTACCCGGTTTTTGTGCAAGGGGAATTTCAGCATTAATCGTAAATGGAGCAAATCCGAATGTTCGAGTTTCTTATATTAATGAAAAATCAACACCCCATTGGTGGGTTAAAGTGAAATTTGAAAGTGAAATACCGCCAAAACAAGAAGTATCAAATGATATACAATCCATTATGGCAAGTAACCTGTAAAAAAAGTGGACCACGAAGACATAAGTACAATCTACGTGGTTCCTTTTTTATTAAGAAATTGAATGTAATTTGATAGACGGAAACTGTAAAATAATAAATAGAATGATTTTTAAACTTTTAAAATTTATCCATAATATTAAATTAATTGGATATTTGTACGTGGATTTAGAGTGATAATTTTAATTATTGATGTTGAAACATTAATAAAAGCCGAACTTCTCTTTAAATTTTTGAGAGAAGTTCGGTTATTTTTTTATCTTGGCAGTTTTGTTTTTAAGAACGCTTATTGTTGTAAATATCTTTGATAAAACTCTACGCGGTTCTCTTTCTCTAATTCTGGTTAACTTAATAAGAATCCATAGTTAATCATTCACGTATCGGCAAAAAGAATTTCCGTCATTTATCTATCTCAAATATCTCTCCAAGGGTTTCTGATATTTCTCTGGAGTTCTTTTTTTGTTTGTGCCATTGAAATGTACCACCTCTAACATAGCATTTACCACAAAATGACAAAAAGTATCCCGAAGAATGACAGACTGTTTACCACTGCAATTCTTCTGGTGATAAAAGATGTAAAACCATAGTTTGGTGAAAGAAATGTTAAAAAAGTTATTGTTTTCAATAAGAACAGTCTTCTGCCAAACGGGCCAGATTAACTCTGTTATTACGTAGTAGACTAAATACGGTACAACAAGAAACGTCTTTAGTCTATATGAAAAGAATTTATACCTATCAAGTAAAGGTGTTCTTTTTTATAAGTGTTAAGGATTTTTGAATTACTGATAAGTCTCCAACTGGATATTTATGTTAAACTTTATATAAGTTTGTGAAACAGTGTACTTAAAGTAACGGAGCAGATTAACGCAAGAAGCAGAATGAAAGGTGGCTACAATTTGTTTAAGGAAAGCATTAGATTTCCGTTAATATTTTTTGTAGTATCAGTTATTTGGCAGGTAACAGCTAAAAATGAGGTTCAGTGGATTGATAATATAGGAGTATCTTTTATAATGTTCTTGATCTTTCTACTTTATAATTGGTCAAAGAAACCCTATAAGTGGAAGAAAGAAAGTGAGAAATAAGTATTTCCTAAAATGATTTTGTTACTACTAAAGGGTGCAATGATTTAGTAAATCATAAAAATCAGGTAAAATCCTTATTGAATTAACGGGAGCAATAGCTGAACAAGGAGTTGTCGATGGCAGCTCCTATTGTTTATTGTGTTAACGAGGCAGTTTAATTGAAGAAGGAATATATAATTTTGAGAGGTTATTTTTGCTTAATATCGAAACAAGGATTATGGGATTAGTCTTTTTATTGGGGGATATGTAATGCACATAAAAACAAAAAGGTTATTGATACGTAAATTTAAATTCAAGGATTGGCAAGCTGTCTATGAATATACTTCTGATGTAAATGTGATGAAATATATACCAGAAGGTGTTTTTACTGAAGAAGATGTAAAAGAGTTCATAAATAAAAACATTAGTGATACGGCTGAGAAATTTGCTGTTGTATTAACAGATGAGAATATTGTTATTGGACACATTGTTTTTTATAAGTATTTTGGTGAACATACTTATGAGATTGGGTGGGTGTTTAACCCAAAGTATTACAATAGAGGGTATGCTTCTGAAGCAGCACAAGCGATTTTAAAATTTGGTTTTGAAAAAATGAAGTTACATAGGATTATCGCAACGTGTCAGCCAGAGAATATCCCATCATATCGAGTTATGGAGAAGAGTGGAATGAGAAGGGAAGGCTATTTTAAAAAATGTATTCCTAAGGGAAATGAATGGTGGGATGAGTATTATTACGCTATTTTAGAAGAAGAGTGGAAAAGAAATAGTATAAATTTATAAGTGATTGTTATTCAACTACCACGATGCTGCACTAAATTTTGATTTGCATTGTGCAATATACTTATGTTCATTTAGTAAAACTTACATGGTATGTCAAAGGAAACAAAAGGAGATGCTACCTTAAAATTGAGTCGCTAGAGCAACTCATAACTGAATTGCTTCAAAACAAAAAAGAAATCTCTGGTCATAGAAAGCAAAAGCATGTATCGTAGATTCGATAGGAATTTACGATACATGCTTTTTAATTTAATAAAACTTAAAATGAAATGATAGGGGGAATCACATGAATATCCTAGTTGTCGAAGACGATCGCACCATAGCTTCCGGATTAATATATTCGCTGCAACAAGAAGGTTTCCACACAATTTTGTGCCATACAGCGGCTTCAGCAAAAACTGCAATCGAACAACAGCTCAGCGACATTGATTTATGTTTGCTCGATTTATCTTTGCCAGATGGAAGCGGCTATGATTTATGCACGCTGGCTAAGACGAAGCGAGACATTCCTGTCATTTTTCTTACGGCGTTTGATGATGAAGTGAACGTGGTCATGGGCTTAGACATGGGAGCCGATGATTACATCACTAAGCCATTCCGCATACGTGAACTTCAATCGCGCATCAATTCGGTGCTGCGCCGCTACCAGCACAAGAGTCCATCTAAATCTATCATGCAACTGGGAGATGTCCAAGTGGACACAGTGAATGGGAAAGTACGTAAAGGCGGCAACGAAATTTTTTTAACGGCTTTAGAGTATCGGCTGTTGTTGATTTTTGCTAACCACGTCGGACAGGTTATCACGAGAGCTCAGTTGCTTGATCGGATCTGGGATGTCGGTGGAGATTTTGTCAACGACAATACATTGACGGTTTATATCAAGCGATTGCGTGAAAAACTCGAGGTCGATCCCGGACAGCCCACTCTCATCAAGACCATCCGAGGTATGGGCTACAAGGCAGGTGATTGAGCTTGCTACGAAATCGTGAAATCCAACTATTCTTAACTGTACTTGCTTTTTTTAGCTTAGCTGGTGTGTTGCTTGCAGCTATTTTCGGTTCTGCTGCAGCCAGTTGGAGTGTGTTTGCCATCTCCATAGTATTGATTGCAACTACTGGAATTTTCACGTGGTGGCGCTATAAGGAGATCGATAGGCTGTCAGGCTATCTACAAAAGATCAGCAATGGCGATTACCAGTTGGATGTTCGGGACAATACTGAAGGAGAATTGAGCTTGCTTAAAAGCCAAATCTACAAAGTAACGACAAGATTATCAGAGCAAAGTACCACACTTCATGAAGACAAAGAAAAACTGACGAACGCTATCTCTGATATCTCCCATCAATTGAAAACGCCACTCACCTCCATGATGGTCATGGCAGATTTGTTAAGTGACAGCCGTCTCGGTGATGAAAAACGCACTGAATTCACTCGGAATTTGAATATTCAGTTGAAACGGATGGAATGGCTTGTTTCGTCGCTCCTCAAGTTATCAAAAATTGATGCCGGTACTATTGCTTTCAAGAAAGAGCCAATAATGGTTATGAAGCTCATCGAAAAAGCGATCGAACCCCTTTTGGTGCCAATGGATATTAAAATGCAGCAAATAGACATCCAAGGGGACAACCTTACTACATTTTCAGGAGATCTGAACTGGACCACTGAAGCGCTAATCAATATTTTGAAAAACTGTGTTGAACATACCGCCCCTGGTGGAAAGCTGTCTATTCGTTACACCGAAAATATACTTTATACTGAAATTATAATAATGGATAATGGGAGCGGCATATCAAAACAGGACTTGCCGCATATCTTCAAACGCTTCTACAAAGGTAGGAATGCAAGCGATGAGAGTGTCGGCATTGGTCTTGCCATGGCTTATAGTATCATCACTAGCCAACAAGGAGATATCGAAGTGAGGAGCGAACCGGAGATGGGCACGGTCTTCCATATTAAATTCTACAAGCAGGTAGTTTAAATTGCTCCTGCTTTTTTGTGTATTTTGCAAAGTGACCGAACTGTCACCTTCGAGTCACCTCGCAGTCATGTAGTCTCGTTATACTGAAACTAGAGATTGACATAATGGAGGTTTTCTAATGACGATTGTAGAAGTGAAGAATCTATCAAAAGTATACGGTGAAGGCGAAACAGCTGTGGCTGCGCTTGATGATGTGTCGTTTTCAGTGAACAAAGGTGAGTTTATTTGCATTATCGGTCCATCGGGTTCGGGAAAATCGACATTGCTCCATTTGCTGGGCGGAGTCGATCAGCCAACGAGTGGAAATGTATCAATCGACCAAACGGACATTTATGCGTTGGACGAAACCCAACTTGCCATTTTCAGGCGTCGGCAAATCGGTTTGATCTATCAATTTTACAATTTGATTCCGATTTTGACCGTCGAAGAAAATATTACCTTGCCTATGTTGCTGGACGAGCAAAAAGTTGATCCGCTGCAATTCAACAAAATTTCGAACGCATTAGGGCTTGAGAACCGGTTGTCCCACCTGCCTAATCAGCTCTCCGGCGGCCAGCAACAGCGGGTATCAATCGGGCGGGCACTTATCAGCAATCCATCAATTATGCTAGCAGATGAACCGACTGGCAACCTTGATAGTAAAAACAGCGAAGAAATAATGGATCTGTTGAAAATGTTCAATAAGACATACAAACAGACTTTGATAGTGATCACTCACGATGAGCGCATCGCTCTGCAGGCCGACCGCATTATTTCCATAGAAGACGGTAAAGTAGCAAAAGATGAGGTTATCCGACTATGAATATCATCAATAAAGTCACCATCCGTCATTTAAAGCAGAACAAACGCCGCTCGCTTGTGACAATTATCGGGGTCATCATTTCTGTTGCAATGATCACAGCAGTGGCCACACTGGGGGTATCGTTTCTTGATTTGATGGTTCGCAAGGAAATTGAGAAAAACGGCGAATGGCATGTCCAATACGAAAATGTGACGGAAGAGCAGATCGAAGTGATTGAACAGGATAGTGACACAAAAAAAGTGGTTTTCTCAAGCGACGGATACGCGAACTTGAAAGGTTCCGAAAATGAGTACAAGCCGTATTTGTATTTCAAAAACTACGATGAAGAGGGAATGGCACAGTTTCCGATTACTGTCTCTGAAGGACGTTTGCCGAATACGGAAGAAGAAGTCGCTATTTCAGAGGTGATTCAAGATAATGTTGAATTACCTTTTGAAATCGGCGATCAGCTGACTGTTGAAGTCGGTGAGCGGGTCCAGATAAACGATAACAAGCTGTTATCGCAAATGGACTCACTTCAAATCAACGAAGGTGAAATCTTTGAAAAGCTAGATAATTTAGAGTCCAAAACTGTAACAATTGTAGGTGTGATTAAACGGCCTGATTGGGAACCAGCTTGGTCACCAGGCTATACGGTGATTGGATATGTAGATAAAGCCAGCGCTGCTGAGGGACAGGCACTTGACGTTTTTGTGCTTGTTTCCAAGCTGGAATCAGAACTTTTTGACCATGCCAATATACTGGCGAATATGAATGGGATTGATGGCGTTCAGTTCAATTCCGAGCTGCTTCGCTACTACGGCTTGACAGATAATGACAATCTGCGAGTTACGCTTTTTTCTTTAGCAGCTATTATTATGCTGATTATTCTAATCGGCTCGGTGGCATTAATTTATAATGCATTTGCGATCAGTGTGTCTGAGCGAGCCAGACATCTAGGCATGCTATCGAGCGTAGGGGCGACGAAAAAGCAAAAACGAAATTCTGTATTTTTTGAAGGCGCAGTGATTGGGATCATCAGTATTCCGATTGGCCTTTTGGCCGGGCTTGGAGGAATTGGACTGACATTTGTCTTTATCAATCCACTGATCGAAAATGCACTCAATATTACGGAAAAGCTGGAACTGGTTGTTACACCGGCTTCTCTGATTATGGCAAGCGGTATTTCGATTCTAACCATTTTCATCTCTACTTATGTACCCGCAAAAAAGGCATCCAAAATATCAGCAATTGATGCCATGCGCCAAACTCAGGATATCAAGTTGGCTGAAAAAAATGTCAAGACGTCCAAATGGGTCCGGAAAGTGTTCGGTCTTGAAGCGGAGATCGGATTGAAAAACGTCAAACGAAACCGCAAACGCTATCTGGCGACCGTGTTCTCACTTGTCATCAGCATCGTATTATTTTTATCTGTGACTTATTTTACTGACGGTTTGAAAAAATCTTTGGAAATGTCCCAAAAAAACAATCAATTCGATCTTCAAATCAGCGGAAATGATTTAGACGAAGTTGACTTGATGAATTATGCACAGTTAGAGCAAGTCAAAAAGACATCATTGATCAAATATGCACAAGCAGAAGCATTTATCGAATCTGATCGGCTCCCTGAACAACTAACAGCGCAATGGGAAAACAGTGAAACGGTCCTTGAAGATGGGAAATACCGTTATTATGTCGATCTTCAGGGGTTAGACGAGGCAAGCTTCAAAGCCTATGCTGAAGAAATAGGCTTTGAAGCGGATACGTTTGCAGACAATCTGAAGGCAATTGTAATCGACCAAATATCTTACGACGACGCAGCTTCTGGTAAAATCATTGAAACTAAAACCATCAATACCGAAGTAGGAGATGAGCTCGAATTGCATAAGATCCTTTACAGTGAAACAGATGAGCCGCTTGAAGGAGAATTGTTGACTACATTTGAAATTGCCGCTTTGACTGATCAAGTGCCAATGGGAATCCAGAAAGCGGGACTTGGCGGTCTAACAATTATTATTCCAAAAACGACGTTTGATCAATTGAATTATGCTGAAGAAGAAGGGTTGACTTCCATATATGCAACTAGTTCTGATCCGATGGCAACTCAGGCAGTAATTGAAGAACAAAACGATACAAATATCCAAATCTATAATATTTATCAACAGCGCCAACAGGAAGAGCAGATGATTATACTGATGTCCGTTTTTACCTACGGTTTTATTACACTTATTTCACTCATTTCTATCGCGAATATCTTTAACACAATATCCACAAGCATTTCCCTTCGGAAAAGAGAGTTTGCTATGCTGAGATCGGTCGGTATGACACCAACAGGATTTAATAAAATGATTTGCTACGAAAGCCTTTTTTATGGAGGAAAAGCATTGGCTTATGGACTGCCTATCAGTATAGCAGTGATGCTGGCAATGCACCGTTCGTTAGGCTACACGTTCCAGTATGAATTTTCTCTTCCGTGGATGAGTTTTCTTTTTACTATTGTGGTAATTTTCCTGATTGTTGGAGCAGCAATGCTGTATTCAATTATCAAAATAAAGAATGCGAATATCATTGAAAGTCTGAAGCAGGAGAATGCGTAACGCACGAAAATAAAGGATAGATTTTATAACAATAGGTAGGGAAAGACACAGGAGCAATAAAGAAAAGCAGTAGTTTACAAATGAGCGATTATCGGAAGAGAGGAAGCCAAAAAAGCTTCTTCTCTTTTCTTATTAGACTCCTATAATACATAAATAGTTTTTGGAAATAGAACATTCATTAATTAAAATGAGTATAATAAGAACAAATGTTCTTATTGGAGGGGAGAATATGACAGAAAGAAACAGTGTTAGTGAAAATAAGGGAAAAAGGCATACACAGTGGGATGGACTTTTCGTTTCGCAGCATGCGTGGGATTCTGATAATGTCGTGAGTGATCCGCAGCCGATGCTCAGTGCCGATGAACAACAAGCCATTATGAATATGCTATTTGTAGCCTATGAGCGTAAATGCACCGTCTTCATCCAATCGTGGCAAAATCGGCATTTCCATTTTCATCGCTGCACAATTCGAGACCTGGACTATACCCAGGGCATAATCACCTATGAAGATCCATTTGGTGACTGGCAGCTTGAAATCGATTCAATTACTTCGTTGCATATGTTGGACTAAACAAAAGATTCCACGGCCCACTCATGTTCCAGATTCAACAGTATAAGATACGAGGGAGTGCATAACTTAGTAGTTGTGCTTCCTTAGATATTTGTTCGCAAAATATCAATTTCAAGTAACAAATGATAAATTTTGTGAAATATTGCACTTAAAGTAACGGGTTGCAATCCTTGAACAAAGCAGGGGTTCTTATTAAAGTGACGGGCATGACAGTTTCAAAAGGAGGTATTATAATGTATAGAGATTTTCTAAATAAGAGAGTAAAGGTTGTTGTAGATAGACCATGGGTTCAAAGCACCTTAAATACAATTTCAGTTATCCAATAAACTATGGCTACATCCCTAATACAAAAGCAGAGGATGGAGAAGAGATAGATGCCTATATTCTTGGAGAGAATAAGCCTTTATTTGAATATGAAGGAACAGTAATTGCAGTTGTAAATAGAAAAATGACGATGAAGATAAACTTGTCGTGGCTAATAGGAAACTTAGAGGGGGATATTATGTTAAAAAACAAGCTATATTTAGCTCTTGTACTCTTATTGGGTATAAATTTAGTAGGGTGTAGTGGTTCAGATACAAACAATAACCAACCAGACGAAGCTGAAGAAGTGTTCAAACCTACCAAAGTTGAATTAACAACAATAACAGTTGAAGTACGCACTGAAGAAGGATATACGACCCTAAAACTGGTTAATGATACTGATGAATTAAGAACAATCTTAGACATATTAGAAAAAGCAGACTGGGAGGAGAATATACAAGTAGAAATGGCACTTCCGCCAGAATATAGATTTAGATTAAATTCATCTAATTACGCAATATGGATAACACCTAATGGAGATAGATTAGAGATTATAATTGAGGGTGAAGCAAAATATATAAAACTACCTCAAAGTCAATCGGAAATCTTATTTGAAATAATAACTGGTAATGAATTAAATAAACAAAAATTGTTCTTAAACAAGCGGGTGCGATTGCTCAACAAGGGCAGTCGCTTCTTGTGCTAACGGAGCAGTTTAGTGAAAGAAGCCCGTATGATAAAAGGTTAAAATTATTAATTGAAATTATGGTAATTTCAGGTTATGATTTATGGAAATATTTTAAAATATATATATAAAGTTAGGATAGGAATTAGTAGTTACTTATCTCCCTGTAATAGAGAGCTGATGGGTGGTGGGAATCAGTACAAAGGGAAGAGCGAATTACCTCCTTGAACTTTCTTTACGAACATAGAAGTAGTAAAGAACGGACGGACCGTTATTCGTAATGAGTGGAAGAGTTATCTTCAATAAGGGTGGTACCACGTTAACCACGTCCCTTTTATTAGGGGCTTGGTTTTTTATTTTATATAATTGGGGGTAGAAATAAATATGGATATATCTATTCGAAATGCCGAGCAAAACGATTACGATTTTTTGTTGCCTTTATTTAGACAGGTTCATAAATTTCACGTTTTTGTAAGACCAGATTTGTACAAAGAGAATTCCACTCCAGTCGAACAAGATTTTTTTGAAAGCCAGTTAATTGACGACAAACAGCATATTTTTGTGGCTACCATCGGCAATGAAATAGTGGGCTTTGTAGTGACAAAGGAAGAAGAAATAAATGAAAATTCTTTTGTTAGAGCAAGGAAAGTATTATTTATAAAAAGTTTATGCGTTGCTGAAACGCATAGAAAGAAAGGTATTGGAAAAAAACTAATTAAATACGTTTTTGATTTTGGAAGGAGCCTCAAAGTTGATAGTATTGAATTGGGGGTATCCGAGGAAAATACATCTGCCATTGAATTTTATCGGTCAATTGGGATGACAACAAAGGGTAGAAAAATGGAGATGATATTGAACTAAAGGGTGCATTTCTGCAGTAAGCAGGAGTGCCTTTTCTATTTTTAATCCATAACCGCAATTAGGAAATTAATGTTAAAATAAAAATGAGAGGTATTTGGAATTTTATGGTGAAGCATACTTGGAGGAGGGATTTTGTTTATGAAGACATATTTAATAATTGGTGTCGTCATTTTAGGTCTTTTTGTTGCACTACCGTTTTTCGGAATTGCAAGCTCAATTCTTCCTAGTTTAATTGAATGGTCTACAAAATTTATATTACCTTGGGTATTTTTGTATTGGTTAATCAGAGCAATAAAAACATTAGAGAAAAAAAGATAAATACACTCTTATTCAAGTAATTAGGAGCATTTCTTTCACAAGGGATGTTTTTTCTTTGTTAATAAAAAGGAAATTAATGTTAAACTAAAGGTGCAGGATTATTCAATAATGTGGTGGTATTTGACATGATATATGTAATTAGACATGGACAAACAGACTTGAATAATGAACGTAAAATGCAGGGGAGATTGGGTTTACCATTAAATGAGTACGGAATAGAACAAGCAAAGGCTTTAAAAGAGAAATTACGGAATATAGATTTTGATTTTGTATTTTCTTCTCCACAAGAGAGAGCTGTACAAACAGCAGAAATTATTACTGGAAAACCAGCTGTATTGGATGATAGATTGGATGTCTTTGATTTGGGAGAAGCAGATAGATTACATATTAATGAAGTAAAGATGGCTGGTCCATTACCTGATTCTTCTGTCTATCAAGGGGTTGAAGAACCAAATAGATTTGTTAAAAGAGTATTTAGCTTTATGAAAGAACTTGAAAACCAATATGGAAAGAAAGAACTAAATATTCTTATATCTGGTCACAGATGTACCACAGGTTGTATAGGTGCTTTCTTTGAAGGGATACCTGAATGGGGATATTTTGAAATTATCCTCTGATACTGGTGATTATAAAACTTTCGATTTTAAGTAGTTCGGTTTATGTGAAGAGTTGTATTTAAACTACGCTTACGGGTGCATGAGAGGAACAAGAAGTTGTCATCAGGCAACTCACATCTTGCTAAAATGGGAGTATAGCTGAGATAGGAATTTCCGTTCCAACTAATGAAATAAATCCTTAGGTTTTTATTTAGAAAAGGAGAGAGGTAAGTTGGACGTTAATCAAATTATTATTAATAATCTTTTAGCAAAGTTTGAACAAATAAAAAGTAGAATGTTGTCTGTAATAAACCAACTTTCTGATGAAGATATTAATTGGAGACCGAATGGAGAAAGTAACAGCATTTCAAATTTGGTAATACATATTGCAGGTAATATTCATCAAAGAATTGAGTCAGGTATCTGTGGTCTGTCAGATAAGAGAAATAGGGATGAGGAATTTAATAGCAACAACGTATTGAGTAAAAAAGAGGCAGTAGAAATCATAGAAAATAATTTTAAAATTCTAGATGAAACAATTAAAAATCTAAGTTATGAGGATTATTAAAGACCACAAAAGGTACGAGATAACGAAGTAACGATATTAGATGTTTTATTACAATGTACATCTCACTTTTCGGAACACCTGGGACAAATCTTGTATATTGGAAAAATGAAACTAGATAAAGAATATACAACAACTTCAATCCCAAGAAAAAAATAATAACACTGTTTGTTCCACTAAAGGGAGCTAATCTTGAAGAAGAAAGACGAAAAAACAACAGATCCATTTATTGCGCAGTCCAACGATACTGGCAATACACAACCATTAAGAGACGATTATGCTAAGCGTAGTCGTCTTTCTTCTGCATAAAGAATATCAACCCTAGCAAGATACGGAACTATCCTATACGTTTAATGTATTTTGGGCACTTGAATAGGTAATCCTTAGTTTACTAAAAAATCTAAGGAGAGTTGATTATTATGAATATAGGAGAGCAAATATTATCAGATTTAGTGGTAGCATTAAAGGAGTTGTACCCTAACATCGAAGTAGAAAATACGAAGAATAAATGGTCTACTGTTCTATCAAAGTATATATTCAAAGAGTAGAGCTAGGCGAGGAAGGATTAAGTTCTATTACCGACTTCCTAAAGCTTTATCAGTCGAAGAACTGGAAATGTTAAGGGAAGCTTGTGAAACAGTAACCCTTATTGTTCTATTTCTTTGCACTTTTATTTGTTTATAGTAAAGATTATAATGAGGAAAATTTTCTATCGTTTGAAAAAGTGTGCTTAAGAATGGTATAAGTGTAAAAGAAGCAGAGATATCTTCGCTTTTTATTTTTTGGGCTCATATCAGGAATTGTCCTGATGCCCCGATAATGAAAGGATTTGAAATTGAATATGACCGATAACTTTTGGCGTGATCTACCACGACCGTTTTTTATATTGGCACCAATGGAAGAGGTGACGGATGTTGTTTTCCGCCATGTAGTAAGCGCGGCAGCTAGACCTGATGTGTTTTTTACAGAGTTTGCAAACACGGTAAGTTATTGTCATCCAGAGGGAAATCATAGTGTACGTGGGCGTTTGACTTTTACAGAAGATGAACAACCCATTGTGGCCCATATATGGGGGGATAACCCCGACAATTTTCGGCAAATGAGTATTGGAATGGCGAAAGAAGGTTTTCGCGGTGTTGACATCAATATGGGCTGTCCTGCACCGAATGTCGCACCGAATGGAAAGGGATGCGGTCTGATCCGTCGTCCAGACGTTGCAGCAGAGTTAATACAAGCAGCAAAAGCAGGAGGATTGCCCGTAAGTGTGAAGACAAGGCTTGGTTACACAGATGTAGACGAATGGCACGGCTGGCTTACACACGTATTGAAACAAGACATCGCTAACCTTTCTATTCACCTACGTACAAAAAAGGAAATGAGTAAAGTGCCTGCTCATTGGGAACTGATTCCCGAGATTAAAAAACTTCGTGACCAAATTGCACCCGATACACTTTTGACGATTAACGGGGATATTCCTGATCGTCAAACTGGCTTGGATCTCGTTGATCAATATGGTGTTGACGGGGTTATGATTGGGCGCGGTATTTTTAAAAATCCATTCGCCTTTGAAAAGGAGGCGAAAGAGCATAGTAGTCAAGAATTGCTGAATCTCTTAAGGTTGCATCTTGACCTCTATGATCACTATTCAAAGCAATTTATAACACGTCCATTCAAATCTCTTCATCGTTTTTTTAAGATCTATGTCAGTGGGTTTCGAGGGGCGAGTGAATTAAGAAATCAATTGATGAACACAGAGTCAACTGATGAAGTACGTGCATTGCTTGATAACTTTGGGTGAAAGAATATTAATACTAGTATATTGTAGTTAAGATATTGATGTTTGGACAATCCATACATGTAGTAACGGTGGGGGACTGACGGTACTGATAAAGCACTCACAGATGTTGATATATCAATGTTTGTGAGTGTTTTTGTTTATTTTGGGAAAAAGGTATGAACTGAATTATTTTTCACATTTTTAACAACACAGGGAATTACCTTTTAAGTTCAATTATTATTCTCAAGAGATTTTGTAAAGACGATTAAAGACAGATTTCCGTTAAGAAACGTTACTTATAATAATAATTAACTCTTTGATTGCATAGGAGACTAAATACAACGGTTATTTAAGTAAAGGTGCAGGTTAGGTGAATAAATAAAGTAATTCCAGCAAATAATAACAGTTACTGATGTTTTTTGGAAGGTGATGATTATGACCGAACCGAAAAAATTCTTATCCAAAGACTTATTTCCAAGATTATTTAAAATCTCACTAATTGCCTCCGTTATTCATACATTATGTTTTGTTATATCAGTATTTAAAGATATAAAGGATCACGAGAATTATATCCCATATATCTTTATTGATTATTTATTGGGTGGATTTTTATTATATTTTTTTATGTGGATTCCGTTGTCTCTTTTAATAGAAAAGTTTACCAAGTTTCAAATTAAAAATGCTTCTAATATATTCTATAGTTGGTTGCATAGGGTTATTTATTGTAGAACTTTTCTTGTATGGGTTCAGCGATTTTAAAAATCTTCTGTTAGATTGTATAGTGTTTGGAACAATAACAGCAATCATTTTTTATCATACAATGATTTACTTTAATATGACGTATTACAAGCTACCTAAAACCGAAATAAAAAGAGTTGGATATTCTTTTCTTTGTTTTTTAGTAATCATAATTATTTTTCAGACATTTTATTATGAGTTCCAGATAATTGCATAGGTTGAGTGTTATTAAACAAACGGGTGGGATTGCTGAACAATAAGCAATCCCTTCTTTTGCTAACGAGACAGGATAGTAGAATAAAGAGGATGGGTATCCCGATTGCGATTTATTGGAATAACAACAAGAATAGGACTTACCCCTATATGAAGGGGTGGGACACCTATGCCTATCGAGAACTGGGACTTACAAATTAAATCTTTCACCAATAAAACTAATATTAATGCGGTAGGACCAGATGCAACGAAATGAAGTACACTACAATTTCAGATATCTCTTTGTCAACAATATTAAAGTCTTGGTCTGAAATTGGGAAAGTTAAGGCCACTGTCAAAGAAGAGGATGGAATTGTCATAAAGAAAGAGGTAGATCTACGTACGTTATCAGGCATCGAGATGTACTCTACTACTGTTACACTACCAAAGACATGGAAGCAACAAAATGGATATTTATGTTAAACTTTATATAAGTTTGTGAAACAGTGTACTTAAAGTAACGGGGCAGGATTGTTGAATAACGATAAATAACATTAAAGAACATAATATGATGTTTAGGGGGAGCGTCAGTGAGGAAAATTACATTATCTAATGGAAAAACAGTAGAAGTTGAATGTTTAAGTTGTGCTTTGACAAGCGGACTTATTGAACCTGAAGGTGGTGTAGTGGTCGAAACTGAATATTTTCATGCACATCAAGATGTTGCATATCCAATAAGGGGCTTAATAATATTAGCCTCAAAACGTCATATAAAATGTTTTGATGAACTAACCGAAGAAGAAAGAAATGACTATATAAACATTCTTTCAAAGATTAGAAAGGTTCAAAGAGAGATTTTAGATATAGAACACGTTTATTATTTTTACAATGAAGATACAACACACCATTTTCATACTTGGATGGTTCCACGCTATGAATGGATGTACGAATTCGGACGTTCGATAGAGTCTGTTAGACCTGTTCTTCTTCACGCAAGAAACAATATGAACAGCGAAGAAAATACTAAAGAAGTAATGAGTGCAATTAAAGCCTTAACTAATGCATTAAGATGTTAGCTTATTCAACAAACGAGGTGCGTTGCTTGAAAAAGAGAAATGTGGAACTTTGTATATAAGTTAGCGTCTTATTTATAAGGAGGGCAAAATTATGATTACAAGCAAAAATTACTTTGCTATACCCCTGTTAATTGGAGTAGTTACTTTAGCTGGTTGTAGTGCTTCCTATATAGATAATGACCAACTGGTAGAAGCAAAAGAGACTGTTCAAGAAACTAATATGGAAGTTAAGTTGATAACAGTTGAAGAACGCACAGATGAAGGGTACAAAATTGTTAAAGTGATAGATAATGCGGGTGAAATGAAAACTGTTGAAGAAATTTTAGAAAATGCAAATTGGGAGGAAAATGTATTTGTATCTATGGCTACACCACCTGAGTACCGATTTAGAATAAACCCATCCAATTACGCAGTCTGGGTTACACCTAATGGAGATAAACTTGAAATAGTTATAGAAGGTGAAGCGAAGTATATAAAACTGCCTGAAAAAGTATCAGAAACCTTATTTGAACTCATAACTGGTGATAAATTGAATTAATATGTAAGGCTTCTTTAACTAACAGGTGCTTGAGCGAAAGAGTGGGAGATGTCGTAACGGCAGCTTCTTTGGCTTATTGCGCTAACGTAGCAGTTTAGTTAAAGTAGCAATGCTCAGATTGTTTTATTTCTTGGTAGGAAGTAAGGCTCTTTTTGTTGAATAAATCACCTTAAAGAGATGAGTTGGAGGAGACAATAAAATGGATAAAAATTATGATGAGTATATTAACAATGCAATTGACTGGGCTAAAGGTCATCTGAATTCTAAAGAATATTGTTTTATTTGTTTGGCTTTTGTAGAGGATGCATTAGAAAGAAGTAATGACATTGAAATCTTTGGTGGAGATTTTGCAAAAGAATCCGCAGATTTATACGAGGCTAATAAGCAAACAGGTATACCTCCAAAAGGAACCTTTGTTTTTTATGATTGCATAGGAGTAATTAATGGTGAACGGAAAAATTGGGGGCATGTAGGCTTATCTATTGGTAATGGAGAGGTTATTCATGCTTGGGATAAAGTAAGGATTAATAATTACCTTGATGTAGAAAAGTTAACTGTTGCTCCAGGTTGGGAAAAACCAAATTTTATTGGATGGGTTCCACTTGAACGTATTATGGTTGGGTTTCAAAGGAAAATTTATAAAAGAATGTGAAAAATGTACTTAAACAAACGGAGTGCGTTAGCTGAATATAGGTGTGGTTTAATCTCAAAATAATGACTACTGAAAGTTGGAGGTACGCTGGTGGAATTATGGGATGTGTATGATATAAATCGAAGAAAAACAGATCGCACATGGGTTCGCGGTAAAGAACTTGAACCTGGGGATTTTCATTTAGTTATTCATGTATGTATTTTTAATTCAAACGGGGAAATGCTCATTCAACAAAGGCAGTCCTTTAAAGAGGGTTGGCCTAATCTGTGGGATCTCACTGCAGGAGGGAGTGCCATAGCTGGGGATACAAGTCAAACTGCTGCGCAAAGAGAATTACATGAAGAGATTGGTTTGAAAGTAGATTTTCAGCATATACGACCTCACTTAACGATTAACTTTGAGAATGGATTTGATGACATTTATTTAATCCAAGAAGATGTGCAATTACATACGCTCACTCTACAGTATGAAGAGGTTCAAAACGTGAAATGGGCAAGCAAGGAAGAAATTTTGACGATGATCAAAAATGAAGACTTTCTCCCATACTACGAAAGTCTTATCCACTTACTATTTGATTGCCGAGACAAGCGAGGAACTATTCAAGGGTAAAAGTCTTTGCTGCAGGCACTGTTGTTACGAAAGAAGTCCCTTCTAATGTGATAGTAGCTGGAAATCCAGCAAAGATATTAAAAAATATTTAAAGATCCTTATTGAATTAACGGGAGCGATTACTGAGCAAGAAGTAATATGTTTCACCCTTATTTTATATGATTTTCTTCGATTTTGGTCTTGATAATCAAACAAAGTTTGATTATTTAAAATAAAGTTGTTCATTTGTAATAAAGATTGATAAAAAATCCTGTAGTATCCTAAGCAACAGGATTTTTTCTATTTTAACAGGCCAAATACTTGAATAAAGGGTTTGGATATTTATGTTAATATATAGAGTTTGTGAAAAGATGTACTTAAAGTAACGGGGCAGTTTAGTTGAATAAGATAACCTTTTTTAAAGGAGTTTTAATAATGTAAAAAGAAGTATTAGATATGTCGGTAAATAGAAAAAAAAAGAGGTATCTATGAAATTAGAAATTCAAACAGTTAGTTGGAAAATTAAAAATATTTTTTTTAATTCTCTGCTTTATAACGAATTATCAGAGGTTAAAAAGCTTTCAGAAGGTCAAGAGGCTGAAATATTTATTTTAATTATTGAGAGTGAGTATAAATGTATAATCAAAAAGTGGAGGAAAGGTTTTAGGGTAAATGTTAAAAAACAGTTCGCTTTTTTGGAAAAAGGTTTGTTGAGTGGACTTCCAGTACCTTTTCCATATACCTGGGGAATTGATGAAAATGGTGTTCAATATCTTGTTATGAGTTATGCTGGTTCTACGATTAAAACACCTTCAGATAATCAAATGAAATTATTAGCTTCTGTACTTTCCTCAATACATCAAAGTTCTTTTACATTAAATGAGGTAAAAAATGAGTGTAATCTATTTAATGAAATGATTAATGATTATTTTCCAAGTTTAGACACTCAATCAGACATAGCAAATCTTATTCAACAGTTAAAAAATGAAATTCCTATTAGAAAACCAACTTTGATACACGGAGATTTTAATCTTGGTAATGTCCTTTTTAGGGAAAAAGAAATAACTGTCATTGATTGGACAAATGCCAGAATAGGTGATTTTCGCTATGATTTTTCGTGGGCTTATTTCCTTTTGTGGCTTTATAGTGGAGAAAAACCATCTTGTATATTTGCAGATACCTATAAATCTCTATTAAATTATACTGTTATACCTTTGGAATTTGAAAGTTTTGAATGCATAGCAGCTTTACGTTGGTTGTTGTTAAACCGATTGTTTTCTTTACCTCAAGGAATTGAAAAACAAGAGTTAGTTAAGAGGTTTATTAAAGAAAGAATACCTGAAAGATTAGGGGGAGATTTCGATGTATATTAGGCTTCCGAAGGAAAACAAAGACAAAATTATTAGTAAATTGCAAGATTATTTTTACAATGAACGGTCTGAAGAAATCGGTAATTTGGCAGCAGAAAACCTACTTGATTTTGTATTAAAAGAAATTGGTCCTTATTTTTATAACCAAGGTGTAAAGGATGCAAAAGAGGTGTTCGAACAGAAAATGTTGAGTATAGAGGAAGATATACTTTCTCTTGAAAGACCAATTTTGACCAACAGGAACTAAACTTCCTTTATGAACTATCTGAAATAACGCAGAAAATCTCTTCCTAAATGGAAGGGATTTTTTAGATAATAACAGGATAGTTTATAAAAACTTATTTCTAATAAATGTGAAGAAGAGACTAACGAACTGTTGTGGTGAGTTTGTGAAGGATTGTACTTAAAGTAACGGGTGCAAGAGTTTAAGTGTGGTTTTAAAAAGAAAGTGAGGTATATGGATGTTAAATGAAAAACAAAAGCAATTGTTTCATGCTTTGAAAAACATTAAAGATGGGGGCGTTATTACTTCACTAAGTAAGTTAGAAAAAGGGTTGGAAAACATTGATTTAAAAGAACAACAGAATGAAATTATCGAGTCTGTTCTTTATTCAGTAATGGAACTCATTGATGGTTATAACGATAATTTAAGCTTTCCAATAGACTTAATTGAAAAAGATTCTGGACAGTCATTGAAGGGAGATACTGAGCTTCATGATAAATTTATGGACTACCTAAACGAGGTGGAGAATAAATAGCTTACTTCACGAACGGGTGCTTTACTTAAATAGAGATTTTATTCACCACCCATTTATTGGTAATGTGTGTTAGGGTTAAAATGAAACATTAAAAAGTATTCGTTATGGGGGATTGATAATGTATAAATACATAGGAATAGGAATTGTTATATCTACACTATATCTATTACAAATAAACTTTGCGAGTTTTAGAAAAGAGGAAATGCTTGCGGGATTATTGGCAGTTATAGCTGTCGGTTTGTTTGGGCTAATTTGGAAAAATGAAACGGAATCAAACCATATAAACTCAGTTGTAGGAATAAGTATTTTTGTTTTCATTGTCTTCTTTTTTTTATCTGACAATACGTTTGTTGGTGGAGAAAAAATGACTGCAATTGCACTAAGTTTTATAGTTGCAGGAGTTTTTGGTTTGTTAAAAAAAGCTTAATAAGACAGTCTGTTTTATTCAAGTAAAGGGTTGCAATCCTTCAAGAAGCAGGGATTGTCTCTTTTCTTATTGAAGTATAGGTGCAGTAATGTGGAAGAAGGAAATAAGGCTCTCATAAGCCTAAAAGAATAAAAAGGAACTTTAAGGGGGAGATTTATTGTCTATTAAAGCATTTTTTTTAGATTTTTATGGAACTGTTGTACACGATGATGGAGAGATAATTTCAAACATATGTAATCAAATAAAAGAAAATTCAAAAACTGAAGCCACTTTATCTGAGATAGGAGGCTTTTGGTGGAAGGGATTTTCTAAGTTATTTGAAGAGAGTTACGGCGAAACTTTTAAAACCCAAAGAGTATTAGAAACTATCTCTCTAAAAAATACACTTTCCCATTTTGGCTCAACGTTAGATGAGAAGGCATTAAGTGAATTAATGTTTAATCATTGGATGAAACCCTCTATTTTTAATGATTCTTTAGAATTTTTTAGACACAATACCATTCCCATATACATACTCTCTAATATTGATACTTTTGATATAAAAACTGCAATTGAGTTTCATAAATTAAAAGTCAATGGATTGGTAACAAGTGAAGATGTAAAGTCCTATAAACCACGCCAGGAAATGTTTGAAAAAGCTCTAAAGTTAAGCAATCTCTCAAAAAATGAGGTTATTCACGTTGGTGACTCTCTTTCAAGTGATGTAAATGGTGCGAAGAATATGGGGATTAAGAGTGTTTGGATAAATCGAAATAAAAAGGAAATTAAAGGTGAAGTTAAGCCAAGTTATGTTATAAATCAGTTAGATGAATTGCTGAAATTAGAGGTGCAAGTTTAAACTTATATGAATTCCTTGTTCAACAAACGAAGGCACTCCTTTAAGAAGAGATGCCTTTTTCTTCGTCAATAAAAAGGAAATTAATGTTAAACTATAGGAGCATTTGGGTTTAGTTAAATAAAATATATGAGGGGGATTTCAATGAAATTCGTATATAAAACTTTCGATAGTTCTTTTTATGATACCGTTTGTGATTTCTTAATTGAATTATCAAAAGATGACAGCAAACATATCAATTGGAATTGGGCAAGGTGGGAATGGATGGTATTTCATCCTGAATTTGATAATAGCTTGGCTGATAAAATAGGTTTATGGTTTTATAATAATGAATTGGTAGGTATGACAACTTATGACCATTACTTTGGAGAAGCCTTTTATGCAGTTAAGAAAGGCTATGAAATGCTGGAAAAAGAGATATTAGAATATGCTATTACAAACTTTAGTAACGAAAATGGATTAGGTATTGCAGTAAATATCACTGATAGTCATACAAAAGATTTATTGCTTAGTTATGAGTTTGTTAAAGATAAAAACACTGAAAACATACTTGAGAATATATTTGAAGAAAGAAGTTTTGATTACACGCTTCCTAAAGGGATAGAAGTAAGAAACCTTGATATCAAAAATGATTTGTATAAGCATCATAAAGTATTATGGTATGGATTTGAAAACGATGGCGATTTGCCCATTGATGAACAAACTATTGATAAACAAAAAAGAATGTTATCTGCTTCCCATTTAAACTCATATCTGCATGTAGTCGCAGTGAATGAAGATGGCGAATATGTTGCTTACTGTGGATGTTGGTACAATTCCAAAACTGATTATGCTTATGTAGAACCTGTATGCACAGTTCCTCATTACCGCAAAATGGGGATTGGGAAAGCTTTAGTTTTGGAAGCGTTAAAAAGGTGTTATTCCGAAGGTGCTAAGAAAGCATATGTTATTTCCGATGCCCCTTTTTATAAATCTTTGGGATTTGTTCAACATTCTCACTACAATTTTTACTGGAAAAACTAAATAAGCATTCTATTATGAAAGCCATTTGTGATCAAATTCACTTAAACTAAAGGGTGCTTTCCTGTCATAAACAGGGAAGCTTTTTTCTTTATGTAACACACAAAAGGAAATTAATGTTAAAATTAAATTGACAATTATTCAAGTATCGGTGCAGTTTAGTGAAACTTTTTTATTCCTAAAACCGTAAAGAAGCAATAAGAAAAGTCGTATTATAAGGGGATAAAGATGGATATAGGCTCTTGGATTGGAATCGGTATTGCTGTGGCTGTTGCGTTAGGTTTATTTGGAAAGTCAAAAAAGAATAAATAAATTTATTTCATCGATATGAAGGGACGCTCTATTTTGCTAACGGGTGCGTAGCTTAAATGAGGCGCTGGTTAGACCTTCCTCACTAATCTATATCTGTTCTAACCTATTTTCATCATCTTCGGTGAAGTCATTTTTTGCTTCATGGATGACTAACGGGGCATTCCTTCAAAAAGGGGTGCCTTTTTCTATGTCAACAAAAAGGAAATTAAAGTTAAACTATAGATGGCATTTAGTATGATTAAGAAATTTTCATGTTGAACATCTACTTGCCGAAGATTTTTGGGAGAATGATGACGGTGCAATACATAACAGGTTTTTTTATAAAATAACTGTCTCAAATGTTTCAGATGAATGGGATTACGAACCAACAGGTGGTGGAGAAGAGGACGGACTAACATTCCATTTCTTTTGGATTTCATCTGCAAATGAGGTTGAACTTATAAGAGGACATGGAGATTATTTGAACCTTATTTTCAACTAAATCTTCATTAGCTGAACGGGTGCTTGAATAATAACTGGAGTTGTCGCAGCGGCAACCCTTTCTTGTGCTAAAGGTGCAGGTTTGTGAAAGAAGGAGTAATTAAAGGCAATATAGAAATAAATAGCGAACCTAAATTTTAAGAGGAGAAAGTAGAATGAAGAACTTATTATTAGAGTCACATTGTATATTCCCAACATCAGATATTATAAAAACTGCATATTTTTATGAACAAAAGATGGGATTTAAGGCTGTACAATATTTGGATGCAAATGAACCACATATTTGTTTGTATCGTGATACAACAGAAATTATTTTAACTAAAACTAAAGGACAAAAAGTAATTCCAAATAGAGAGTTATATGGTTATGGCTACGACGCTTACTTTATAACAAAGAATCAAGAGGAACTTCAAAATGAGTTAATCAATTCTAATGTGAAAATTGTCCGTTCTTTAGATAATACTGATTACAATAATAAGGAATTTGTAGTTGAAGATATAGATGGAAGATGGATAGCATTTGGAATTAAAGTAGGTTAAATAGATAAAGTTTAACTTTGTGAAGGAATGTACTTAAAGTAACGGGAGCTAATCTTGAAGAAAAAAGACGAAAAAACAACAGATCCGTTTATTGCGCAGTAAAACGATACTGTTTAAAAATTACCTATCTAAGAGACGATTACGCTCGGTGTGATCGTCTTTTTCTTATTTGACACATACTTTACAACAAGAAAAGCGCAAGCGTCTTGTCGCGGCTAGGCGCTGGAGCTAGACAGTTATCCACAGAACCAAAATCGATAGTTTCCTAGACAATAAAAAAAGCTGGCATTTACCAGCTTTAAAATCAATCATTTTTTAATTCAGAGCAACACAACTGTTACTTACCTTGATGTGCTTCTTTTAATTTTTCTATGTCAAATTTTTTCATTTGAAGAAATGCTTTTGTTAATCGCTCCATTTGTTCGTTCGTCCCGTCTGCCATCATTTCTCCCATAACCTCTGGCCAGATTTGCCACGAGACACCGTACTTATCTTTCAACCAACCACATTGTTCAGCTTTTGGATCTGAGGAAAGTTTTTCCCAATAGTAATCTATCTCTTCTTGATTTTCACACCGAACTAAAAGTGAAATGGCTTCATTAAAATTGAAGGCATGTGGCCCGGCACTGTCCATTGCCGCAAACCATTGATTCTCAATCATAAAATCTGTAAACATCAATGTCCCTTCCTTGTCTGGTTCCATGCTAGCTGGATAACGAGCGATTTCCCCTCGTTGTGAATCATTGAAAACAGAAAGATAAAAGTCACTGGCTGCTTCTGCTTTACCACACACTTCTTGAACATACATCATTGAAGGTATGATAAATGGTCGTTTCTTACCTTCTGGATTTGTGAGGATCAGCTGCCATGTCAGGCCATACTTATCCTGTATCCATCCGTAGCGTTTACTGAACGGATATTCTTGAAGTGGCATAAGTGGTGTCCCATCTTGGGAAAGCTTTTCCCACAGTTGATCTAAATTTTCCCTTGCGTTCTTATCTATTGAAGGATCAAAATTGACAAAAAAAGAAATCGAAGGATTGAACTGAAAATTTGGGCCTCCATTTATGGCCATGAATGAATATCCTGATATATTAAAAGAAACGACATCGCAATCTCCAGATGGCGTGTTGCGAAGTGTTGTGATATTGGTGACCTTTGAATCAGGAAAAATGGATGTGTAAAATTGAGTAGCTTCTTTTGCTTCATAATTAAACCACAGATGGGGGACAATTTTTTGAGTAATAATTGATATTTCCTCCTTTTTAATTATGAATTATAGCTTCTGTTTTTGAATATGCGTGTTTTAAGTAATATCTTTATTTGATCTCGTTCAGATGCTCTTCCAGACGGTTCCAAGTTTCGGTGATACCTTGTAGCATGCCCATGTCCATAACGGATTTGAGAGCTTCTGCAGACACATATTCAGCACGGTTAACTAGCTTCGTTTTCCCATCTAGGTCAATGAATTCCAATGTGACCTCGGTTGATGGCATATCCTCGTTGATATTGCCTTCTGCATCCGAGAAATAATCGGTGTAAACGATTGTCTCTGGCTCGATAATATCCTTATAAACGACTTTGCCCCAAGATTCCATTCCGTAAAATTCACCTTGATTTCTGTCCATGCACTTCATGCAATAGTGCCATATACCGCCCGGTCGGAAATCAATGTGGCAAACTGGAAGTTCCCAACCATTAGGTCCCCACCAATGCTTGAGGTGCTCATGATCTTTAAACATTTTGAATACGAGATCGCGTGGTGCATCGAATATGCGTTCTAGTATTAATACGCGATCGTTCTCTACTCTTGAACTTATTTCGTTGATTAACATCTTAACTCCTCCAGTCAAGTAAATGATCTTTTTTTCATTATTTTTTTCAAATAGGGCAAAATTGAATGCTCATCCAAAAAGGGAAATTTATTTACTCTGCTTATCTAAACATCAATTAAGTGGTTTTTTTCCCTGTAATACTTTGAGATAATCGTCCAACCGATCCATCCGAGGTTCCCAAACTCGACGGTAGGATTCAAGCCAAGTATCTAACTCTTGAAGCGGTTCTGGTCTCAGTCTATAAATACGACGATTAGCTACTTGCTTCACTTCGACCAGACCGGCATCGCTTAATACACGAAGGTGTTTCGAGGTTTGGGGCTGGTTTAACTTTAGCTGCTTGGCAATTTCTCCTACTGGAAGCGGTTCGTTTAGAAGAAGTTCGACGATATCAAGTCGATTGGGTTCAGACAGGGCACTGAAGATTTGCACGTTCATGTTGAATACTCTCCCAACTGTGTATTTTTCTTAAGGATATAAGCGCATGTGACTACATTAAGGACACCACCTCCGAAATTCCACAATTACTATGTCATACCTTGTTGTTTATTACATTATTCCATATGAGGAATATTCCGGTCAAGGAATATTTAGATTTTTTTTTATCGCTACATACTATCGGTAATTTTAATTATAGGCTTAAAAACAAAGCCAGATAATAAAATGAAACAAAATAAGGTCAACCAGAAATATCTGGCTGACCTTATAATACGAACGGGTGCTTATGTGTAATAAGAAAAACAAAAAAAGTCATTGCTGCGCAGTACAAATATACTGTTTGACTAAGAGACGATTACGATCGGTGTGATCGTCTTTTCGCATTTGACTAAATACTGTGTAACAATTATCTATTCTTAACGCGCAGTAAAAAAATAGTGTAATGAAGAATTTCACATAAACGGTCCAGATTGTTTAACAATAAATTTTTTATTATATGTTGATTGATAATTATTTTTGTTTTATATATGAAACTAAGATACTTAATTAAATAAGATATTGTATAAAGTATGAAAACGATGTTAAAATGACCGTAGTCAAATAATGACTATGGTCATTTTAATTGGAGAGTGTACAAAATGTTAAGAGATGAACGGAAAAAGGAACTAAAACAAAAAATATTTTTAAAGTCTATTGAACTCTTTAAGGAGCATGGGTATGACAACGTAACAGTTGATAAAATTGTTTCTACTTGTGGAATTGCTAAGGGGACGTTTTTTACTTATTTTCCAAAGAAAGAGCATGTGTTATTACATTTAGGTAATTCACAGAATGAATTAGTAAAGGAAGTCATTCAAAAGCACCAAGAGGCAAATCTGAAAAAAAGGTTACAACTCATTTTTAATCATCTATTCACAGTCTATTTGGAACATCGAGATTTACTAAAACTAACATTATCTGAAACCATTCGTTCTGCTTTAAAGGAAGAATCAACAAATATAGTAAAGTTTAAAGATGCTCTTACAGACATCATTCATGAGTCAATGCAAAATGGAACCTTTCATAGTCGTTTTGCTCCTCAACATATTGCTTCAGTTCTAGTTGGAATCTATTTCAACACACTTATTACGTGGTCAATTGCAGAATCAGAAGAAGATCTAAAAGATATTTTTCATACACAATTTGAAATCGTATGGGAAGGAATTGTAGCACAATAGTTAATAAATGTAAAAAGAGTAGAGTGAGGTTAAAATATCATTTTTAGTCTATTCATCAGTAGTAATGCTAACGTTAATTAGTTTCATCCATTTATATTGGGTATTTGGAGGAAGATGGAGTTTTATTGTTTCAGTACCCGAAAAAGTGAGAGTTGGTTTTTTGTTTACTCCTAGGATCATTTAAACATTCTACATTCGCTAAGTATGATATTAAATACTATTGTCCTCTATGTCTTTATTAAGAGGCTTCATTTTTACTTGTGTGGTTATAGGTTTTACCACTTTTATGAAATGAGGAGAAAATATGAAGAAGAAAGTACTTATTATTGGAGCAGGGGTTAGTGGATTAGCGAGTGCCCTTATGCTTGAAAAAATCGGCTATGCACCAGTAATCTTTGAAAAGTCTGATGGTCTTCGAAATGATGGTGGTGGCTTAACCTTATGGTCTAATGCAACAGATGCACTTCATTCGATGGGTCTATTAGAAGAAATTTATCAAAACAGCAAAATCATGAGTGAAACAGCCCTTACAACATCTTCAGGAAAAACACTTGCCACAATACCACTAGAAGAGCTTGCAACTAAATATGGTACTCACACAGTAGGTATTTTAAGAGCCAACCTTCATCATATATTAGCTAGTAAATTAAAGCAGACAGAAATAAAAATAGGCTATAAGCTAGTAAATCTAAAAGAAACTAATGATGAAGTGATCGCACGTTTAGAAAATGGGCATGAAGAAGCAGGGGACCTTTTAGTAGGAGCAGATGGTATTTATTCAGCAGTAAGAAATAAGTTATTTCCTAATCATGCCTTGCGCTTCAGTGGATATGAAGCTTGGAGAGGTATCGCTACTTATACAAATCAATATACGAAATCTGGTTTTACGTTTGAAGCATGGGGGAATGGAATGCGATTTGGGTTCGTTCCTATGTCGAATTCACTAGTCTATTGGTATGCGACAAGAAAGACCTCGGAAAATCTCAGTAAAAATCAGATATCCAAAGAACAATTGATACATTCGTTTAGAGAATTTGCCGAACCTGTTCCAACCGTAATTGAAGAAACAAAAGAGAAAGACATCACTAGAAAAGTGATCTATGATCTAAAGCCATTACAGAATTGGTCAAAAGGAAGAGTAGTGCTAATTGGCGATGCAGCACACGCTACAACACCTAATTTAGGACAGGGAGCATGTATGGCATTGGAGGATGCCGTAATTCTTGCACAAACTCTAGAACAAGACAACTCAATTTCACAAGCTGTCAAGACCTTTGAAGACATGCGTATGGATAGAGCTAAGTTAATTGTAAATAGTTCTTGGATGTTTGGGAAGATTGCTCAAATTGAAAATACATTTTTGTGTGATGTTAGGAACATGCTAGTAAAAATAGGATCTTCAATAAAAAGAAACAGTAATTTAAATAGAATTATTGGCCATAAAATTTGATTCATGGTGAAGTAAGTAATTTATATGGTGATATGGAAAAGGCATTACATTGTTTAGCTTCAACAATATGGAATTATTGTTGAAGGGTTTTCTCTGGTTTATTAAAGGCTAGATTTAGTTAAACAAGAACTGTCGTTTATAACAGGATCTTTTGTTGCGCGGTACAAGGATACTAGTAACGGAATATTATTCTTAAAGACGGTCACTTCAAAGTGATCGTCTTTCTTAGTTGACTCATACTTTACAACAAGAAATGTCTTTAGTCTTTATGAAAAGAATTTATACCTATCAAGTAAAGTAGTTCTTTTATAAGTGTTAAGGATTTTTGAATTACTGATAAGTCTCCAACTGGATATTTATGTTAAAATTTATATAAGTTTGTGAAACAGTGTACTTAAAGTAACGGGGCAGATTAGCTAAAGAAGGATATTATTACCAACATATAGAATATCTAAAAATATTTAATGTTATATGGAGGTTAATTTTGTGACAAACAAACTTGAAGATTTTTATTGTGATGAGGTCCTTAGTGGGAATACACCTGTAAAAACTGTATTAGAAACGGAAAATGTACTTGCCTTTTATCATACTCGTCCTTTTCATGAAGAACATATTGTGGTAATACCGAAAAAGCATATTCCATCTATAATCGCAGTACAGCAAAATGAAAAGGATATTATGATGGAAATATTTAATGTTATCAAAGAAGTTGCAATAAAAATGAATACCAAATTCGGTGCATGTACTGTTTCTACTAATATTGGTGAATATCAAAGCAATAAGCATATGCATTGGCATGTATACTATGGGAATCGTATTAGAGACTAATAATATCTACTGGGGGGAATTATGGCTGGATATACAAAGGAAATAAGAGAACTCGTAGGGAGTAAACCATTAATTTTGGTTGGTTCAACTATCATTGTTATGAATGATAAAAAAGAGATATTATTTCAACATCGTTCTGATACAAAGGAATGGGGTTTGCCTGGTGGAGCAATGGAAATTGGAGAAAGTTTAGAGCAAACCGCTGATCGTGAGCTTTTTGAAGAAACGGGATTAAAAGCAAAGAATTTTAAGTTTATTGATGTTTTATCAGGAAGCAATCTTTATTATAAATATCCTAACGGTGATGAAGTATATAATGTTATTTGTGTTTACTTAGCAGAAGATACAAAAGGTGAGTTAGCTATGAATGACGGTGAAAGTTTGGATTTAAAATATTTTTCCGTCAATGAATTACCTTCCCAACTTGATGAAAGAGCAAAGATAATTATTGAAAAACATTTTATTTAGGATTTGATTTTCGGTTGCGATTCTTTTAACGGAGAATCGCCATTTTGGTTGCATTGAATGAATTATAAATTGTGAAGTAGTGTACTTAAAGTAACGGGAGCTATTCTTCAAGAAGGAGAATGGCTTTTTCTTATTGAAGTAACGAGGCAGTAATGTTTAATAAGAACATTGGTTTCGGGGAAATTAAAATAATAATGTTTATTAAAGGATGATTAAAATGACATTGTTATTTCAAACACTTGGTTTTGGTTTTTTATTCGGAATAGTTATGTTACTTGTAAATCACGATAAGCCAAGGAAGGTTCAGGTTTTTTTAAAATATTTTTTTATAGGCACAGGTGGATATTTTTTATACGAGTGGATAATGAAGAGTATTTTTATCTAATGGATGCATTACTTATTTAAGTGAGGTAATTGATATGAGTGAAGGTTTTTTGGATATTATCGGTTTAGAAAGAAACACAAGAGAAAAAGCAAAATTAAAAGTGTTAATTGAAAATCCTTCAGGTGAACCCAACAAAGAAATTTTGTCTAATATATTTGATTTTATAAAAAAAGTATATGGAACTGAAAGGTGTACTATTCTCTGGTGGGATGGTCAAACAAATCCTTCCACAAAAATAATAAGTTTAGAAGATATTGAGTTCTTGCAGAATTTGTGGTTAAGGATTGCGGGCAACTACCTTTTATTTCTACCGATACAATTTGATGTAGAACAAATTGTTCAAAAAGATGAAGAAGAGTTTATTGGATTGATTTTAATAACATATTCTCATTTGATTTTGAAGTCACCAGATGCGTATGAAGTATTATATTTAACCCTGAATAAATGAAATGTATTTATGCTGATTTTATTAAACTAAAGGGTGCAAGAGTGGAATAAGGAGTTGTCGATAGCTCCTATTGTACTAAAGAAGCAGTTATCTTTAAGAAGGAGTAACAAACATTTATCTTGAATAGTCTCAAATAAATCTGAATTATACAGGGAGAGAGTTGATTTGAAAATGCCATTGTTGCGAGCTGAAGGAATAATAATAAACAATGATAGAACAAAAATACTTGTGCAATGCGATTTAGCGGAAAGTTTTTATCGTTTCCCTGGTGGTGGTATTGAGTTTGGTGAAACAGCATCAGAAGCAATTAAAAGGGAATTGATTGAGGAATTTGATTTGGAAATAGATGTTGGTAATCTTGCATGTATCAATGAAAGTATAGTTGAGTATGATGGGAAAAAGAGACATGACTGCACCTTAATCCATTGGTGTTCAGGTGGAAACAAGGTAAAAAGCCCATTAATACATAATGAAAGAACAGAGGTGCAACTTGTTTGGCGCAACATAGAGCAGTTAGAGCAAAAAATAACTTATCCAGAAGGGATTATTGAATTTATCTCTTCTGGAAGCGACAAGATTAAACATCTTATAGTTAAAAAGTGTTATAAATAATAAAAAACATCAATTATTCCTTATTTAATAAGTGAGGTGTTATATATTAATAAAATAAATATTGATTATAAAAATCCTAAAAAGATATTAACTCCGACTAGTGGTTTTTTATATGAATATAGTCATTCATTAAATCCCTATTCAGGTTGTTCATTTGCGTGTTCTTACTGCTATGTGAGACAGAGCCCAATTGGTCTTTTTAGAAAACAAGAGTGGGGAACATGGATCGATGTAAAACAGGAAGTTAAAGGAAAAATAGTAAAAGAGATAAGGAATTTAAAGAAAAGGAATAAACAAGTCACCATTTTTATGTCATCAAGTACGGATCCATATCAACCAATAGAATATAAAGAAAAAATAACAAGATTCTTACTTGAAGGAATGATAGAAATGCCACCAGATTTCTTATTTGTTCAAACAAGAAGTCCCTTAGTCACAAGAGATATTGACTTATTTGTGCAATTGAAAGATAAGCTAAGAATTAGTATGACAGTTGAAACAGATGATGAATTTATTCGTAGAAAGTTTTCTCCATATGCTCCCCCAATTCAAGCCAGAATTAAAGCAGTTAGTCAACTTCGAGAAAATCATTTACCCGTACAAATAGCAGTAGCGCCTGTTTTACCGTTCTCAAGTATGTTTCCAGAGGTACTCTCTAAAGTTGTAGATCGTATTGTTATAGATGATTTTTACACAGGTGATGGTAGCAAAGGAAAAAGAACTAAAAAACTAAAAATTAATGAGTTTTATGATGATGAAGAAATTGAAATGTGGTATGGGGAAAATACTCATTTATTAGCATTGCAAAAACTAAAAGAACATTTTA
Organism: Halalkalibacter urbisdiaboli; assembly: GCF_002156385.1. Lineage (GTDB taxonomy): Bacteria > Bacillota > Bacilli > Bacillales > Bacillaceae_D > Halalkalibacter_A > Halalkalibacter_A urbisdiaboli. The sequence continues at coordinate 1,244,130 of NZ_MVJM01000001.1, read as the reverse complement.
CAACAGATCAACTTTTAATAAGCCAAGAAGGTTTTAAGCCTTACTACTAAAATGTTACATTTTAGTATATCCATTACCTTTAGTAAAGTAATTTCTTCTTCAATATACGGGGGCTAATCTTCAAGAAGGAGATTGGCTTTTTCCTGTTGAAGTAACGGGCAGATTAACGCAAGAAGCAGAATGAAAGGTGGCTACAATTTGTTTAAGGAAAGCATTAGATTTCCGTTAATATTTTTTGTAGTATCAGTTATTTGGCAGGTAACAGCTAAAAATGAGGTTCAGTGGATTGATAATATTGGAGTATCTTTTATAATGTTCTTGATCTCTCTACTTTATAATTGGTCAAAGAAACCCTATAAGTGGAAGAAAGAAAGTGAGAAATAAGTATTTCCTAAAATGATTTTGTTACTACTAAAGGGTGCAATGATTTAGTAAATCATAAAAATCAGGTAAAATCCTTATTGAATTAACGGGTGCGCGCGACAAGTTCTGTTATAAGCGCTAATCAGCGTGAAAGACAGGAAGTTTATTAGATTTAAGCTTTAACTTTACTACGGAGGATAGGAATGACGAAACCATGTTTTCTGAAACTATCCCATCAATACTCCTGCATGCGTCCTGACTGACAGGTCATGGGGTGTGAAGCACAGGTAGATTCGGCAGAAGGAAGGCTAGAGCCATTCCACAGGAAAAGGTATGCCAACTGATATGCCGCATGGCTGAAAAACTAGATAGGGTGAGAATGTTCCAACATAAGGAACTGACGAACTTCTGAATGTACGGGTCTAAAGTTAGATCATAGAGGAAACCTATGTCCCATCCATCGATGGGGTGAGTGGTGTAGAGTAAAAATGCACCCTCTGAAATACACTATACCGAACAATGGCGGTATCCAGCTCACAGGCTTACAGGAAGCACCTACGTCTAGAATGTATAGCTACGTTGTAAGGTACTTGGAAAGCAAGGAACGTTGAAACAAGAGCTGTCACTCGAAACGTTTGCTATAAGGCATGGTTGAAAAGCATTTATCCTTGTGAGGGTAGGGGTATGACTGAAGAACCTCCTGTAATGGGAGTGGAGGAATAGCCCCAAGTCTAGCGAAATGGAATGATTATTTTCCAAGCGTTCATCGCACCGATCGGGTAGGAATGTGGGGATTTCCACAGTGCGAGCTCTTAGTAGGAAGGCATAAGACAACTCCTGTCTATGGGTAACGAGGAACTTATAGTCTAGACAGACCGTTAGATGGAGCGCGAAATGACGGGAAACTGTCATGTTTCGTGTGGAGCAGGGGAAAAGCTGGAGATAACTTCAAACGCTTACCTATTGCTAACATTCCTTTAACAAGGGATGTTCATTTTCTTATTGAAGTAACGGTGCAGTTTAATGGAATAAGAAGGTATTGTTGGGGTTGTATAATTAAGTAAATATCCAGTTAAATCCAATAATAATAGGTGAATTAATTTAAATTGAGGGGTAATAAAATTGAGAATAACAGGGTTAATCTTGGGAGTTATAGCTGGTCTATTCAGTATTTTTTTGTGGATTGTATTAGTTTTTTATAATCCTTATACAACTTCAAATTCTGAAGCTATGGCAGGTACTACATTTGCTATGTTATTTCTTCCCTGCTTGTTTAGCAATTATTTCTTCTTTAATGCATAAAAAATATCTCATGTTAATCGCATTTATTTGGTCTTTGCCAGTCAGTTTGTACTTAATGTTTACACCTGGAATCTTTGCTTGGTTTATTGCCTCATGTATTATTTATTTCATTTGTTTTCTTATTATGCTATTAACCAAGAATAAAAGCGTAATCAATTCATCAAGTATATTCAAATAATGGGTCGATTGCTCAATTAGGGCATTCGCTTCTTGTGCTAAAGGGCAGTAATCTTCAAGGAGGGGAGTTTTTGGGTCTAAATATCAAATTGCCACTAACACATGAGGAAAAATTAAAACTTAGAAAAGCTAAAGTCAAAATAAGCGAAATACATACTCTTAGTGAAAAACAAATAGTTCATATGTTAAGCATTTCACTAGAAAAAGCTCAGGTTTTAAAGGGGTTGGCCGAATTTCAAACTGTCCCTTCTATTGGTTATAAATTAGCTGAAAAGTTGGTTTTTAAGTTGAGTGTTTTTTCTTTATCGGATATTAAGGATAAGAATGGTGCTCAACTTTTTGACCAATTAGAAAAACAATTAGGTGTATGGACTGACGGTTGTGTTGAAGACCAAATTCGTTGTGTGATTAACCATGCCAATAACCCCAAGAGTAGTAAACAGTGGTTTGATTTCACTGAAGAAAGAAAAGCATATCGAGAAATAGTAGGATATCCAGAAAATAGACCTATAAAGGCTTGGTATGAGAAAAATGAGATTTAAAATTGAAATTGAAGAAGCTTTTTATTAGTAAATACTATTGAGGAGGAAAGCAAAATGAAAACAAGACTTTTACATGTACGTGCTAATGTTAAAGATTTAAAAAGGTCTGTAAACTGGTATAAAGAAGTTTTAGGTTTTACAGTTGCAGCTTCATGGCCTCCTGAAAAACCTAATTACGTTCATTTTGAACATGAAGGGGGAGCGATGTTTTCTGTAATGGAGCATGAAAATAATCCTTCGCCTGGACGTTTTAATTTCTATGTAGATAATGTAGATGAACTGTGGGATAAATTAAAAGATAAAGCTGAAGTATTAGAAGAATTATTCTCAACACCATATGGGAGTAGGAAGTTTACTATACTTGATATAGATGGAAATGAATTGGGCTTTGTACAAGATAATATTTCAAAGTGAAGAGTTATTGTATTTAACTAAACCAGTTGATAGAAGCTCCTCTTATTTCACTAAAGGGTAGCTTATCTGGAATAAGAAATTATACCTTTGTTCAGGTAAAGGTGCAGGTTAGTTGCAGTAGAATTAATGTTTAAAGGAAGGAATAATAATGAATATAAGACTTGCTGAAGCAAAGGATTTTGAGCAGTTAACAAAAATGAGATGGGATTTTACAATTGAATACGATGAAAGTAAAAAAATTGCCCAGACTCCATTTGATGATTTTGAAAAAGAATGCCAATCTTTTTTAGAGAATGCACTTAATAGTGGTCAATGGTTTATCTGGGTTGCCGAGGAAAATGGAAAAATCGTATCGCATATATACATAGAATTAATACATAAAGTACCACGCCCTGGTAGAGTAACATATCCATTTGCTTATATGACTAACGTATTTACTATTAAAGAATTTAGAAACAAGGGTATTGGGAGTATGCTACTTTCCAGAATAAATGAGTGGACTAAAGAAAAGAGATATGAATTTATCATCGTATGGCCAAGCGATTATAGCATTAATTATTATAAGAAAAATGGTTATATTCATTGTACAGAGCCTATGGAATATTTTCCTTCTTGAACAAACGATGCAGGGATGTTGAATAAGTTATATAAGGAATATTAATAAAACAGTGCTAAGAAAGGTATTCTAATTTGCAATTGTAAATAAATGATATGATTTAAAGGCAGACGTAATTTGTGTGCCAATTTTTTTGTGATTTTTTTGTAACAAAACCCCTTTAACGTAGTCATATTTATGAAAGGAGGTAGAAATGTGGCAGAATTTGAGGGTATATACTTCAAATATTTTAGAGATGTTTATTCGTTTGTATTATCACTAAGCCATAATGAAAAGGTTGCTGAAGAGATAACACAGGAAACATTTTTTAAGGCATTAAAGAGTATTGATAATTTCAATGGCAATTGCAAAATAAATGTATGGCTATGTCAAATAGCCAAAAATACCTACTTTACCCATCTCAACAAACAAAAACGTTATGATACAGATTATGTAGAAGAGAAAGCAAGTGAGAATAGTATTGAAACGATGATACTAAATAAGGAGGAGACTTTCCGCATTCATAAGGTCTTGCATTGCTTAGATGAACCTTATAAAGAGGTATTTACTCTAAGAGTTTTTGGTGAACTATCCTATAAACAGATAAGCCAGCTCTTTGAGAAAACGGAGAGTTGGGCAAGAGTCACATTTCATCGAGCTAAACAGAAAATTCAAAGTAAGTTAAAGGAGGAATGTAAATGAGTAAGTTCTCATGTGAAATAATTAAAGATTTACTTCCATTGTATTATGATAATATATGCAGTGAGGATAGCAAGAGAGTGGTCGAAGAACACCTTGTTGAATGTGATGGGTGCAAAAGAGAACTGGATAGAATAGAAGATGAAATTATAATTCCCAAAAAAGAAATTGAAAAAAATAAAAATGATGGCAACGCTATTAAAAACATATATTCTATGTGGAAACGTTCAAATGTAAAATCCTTTTTCATAGGAGTAATTATCAGTGCTTTACTGTTTTCTCTTATTATTGGGGTATTTTGGTTTGTTACAGGAATATCATTATTGTATGTACCAACCAATGCGGTAGACATAAAAGTCATAAAATATTTATTATTAACTTCATTTGTAATTTCGCTGTTTTTTGATTGGAGAAAATATAGAAAGAATGTTGAAAAAGCAAAAGGTGAAGAAGAAATAAGACAGAAATTCGTGCCATTTTTAATGTCAATAATTCTATTTCTTATTTTTCTTGTAACACTTATTTATTAAGCTAAAGGAAGCGATAACGAAAGAAGCTGTCGCTACTTCTGTTCCAGTAATGGCGAATGTAGCTTACTTTTATGACCATGAAACCAGCCAAATTGAACCCACTGAATATAAAAATCTTAATTCTTATTTAATTGACTTAGGCTTGACCCCATATTAAATTCTTGATTGTGTACTCGATTTGTGAATTATTACACTTCAACTAAAGGGTGCGTTACTTTAATAGCAAATCGACTTTATTTCCATATAAGAAGCCATTCTTAAGTAAAAAGAATGGCATTAAAGTCTTTGTGTATGAATTTCAATTATTGATACAATTTCGTTAAATGTATATTTATGATTCACAACATCGACAGTAATTAAAGGGTGCTTTCCTGTAATAAACAGGGAAGCTTTTTTCTTTTTGTAAACACACAAAAGGAAATTAATGTTAAAATTAAATTGACAATTATTCAAGTATCGGTGCAGTTTAGTGAAACTTTATTATTCTTAAAACCGTAAAGAAGTAATAAGAAAAGTCGTATTATAAGGGGATAAAGATGGGTATAGGCTCTTGGATTGGAATCGGTATTGCTGTGGCTGTTGCGATAGGTTTATTTGGAAAGTCGAAAAAGAAAAAATAAATTTAATTCATCGATATGAAGGGACGCTCTATTTTGCTAACGGGTGCGTTGCTTAAATGAGGCGCTGGTTGAACATTCCTCACTAATCTATACCCGTTCTAACCTATTTTCATCATCTTCGGTGAAGTTATTTTTTGCTTCATGGATGACTAACGGGGCATTCCTTCAAAAAGGGGTGCCTTTTTCTATGTCAACAAAAAGGAAATTAAAGTTAAACTATAGATGGCATTTAGTACGGTAAAAGAACATTGAGAGAGGTGAGTAAAATAAGGTTTTTAGAAATAGTAGCCTCAATAACTATTGGAAGCATTATTATGTATATTGGTGTATCGCTAACGGGCTTGCTGCGTTTATATTATTATTTATTTTTACTTCACTAAGAATTTTGGAGAACCTGA
>NZ_MVJM01000001.1:1233534-1238480 GCF_002156385.1 Halalkalibacter urbisdiaboli | reverse complement strand
AAAGAAAGTGAGAAATAAGTATTTCCTAAAATGATTTTGTTACTACTAAAGGGTGCAATGATTTAGTAAATCATAAAAATCAGGTAAAATCCTTATTGAATTAACGGGTGCGCGCGACAAGTTCTGTTATAAGCGCTAATCAGCGTGAAAGACAGGAAGTTTATTAGATTTAAGCTTTAACTTTACTACGGAGGATAGGAATGACGAAACCATGTTTTCTGAAACTATCCCATCAATACTCCTGCATGCGTCCTGACTGACAGGTCATGGGGTGTGAAGCACAGGTAGATTCGGCAGAAGGAAGGCTAGAGCCATTCCACAGGAAAAGGTATGCCAACTGATATGCCGCATGGCTGAAAAACTAGATAGGGTGAGAATGTTCCAACATAAGGAACTGACGAACTTCTGAATGTACGGGTCTAAAGTTAGATCATAGAGGAAACCTATGTCCCATCCATCGATGGGGTGAGTGGTGTAGAGTAAAAATGCACCCTCTGAAATACACTATACCGAACAATGGCGGTATCCAGCTCACAGGCTTACAGGAAGCACCTACGTCTAGAATGTATAGCTACGTTGTAAGGTACTTGGAAAGCAAGGAACGTTGAAACAAGAGCTGTCACTCGAAACGTTTGCTATAAGGCATGGTTGAAAAGCATTTATCCTTGTGAGGGTAGGGGTATGACTGAAGAACCTCCTGTAATGGGAGTGGAGGAATAGCCCCAAGTCTAGCGAAATGGAATGATTATTTTCCAAGCGTTCATCGCACCGATCGGGTAGGAATGTGGGGATTTCCACAGTGCGAGCTCTTAGTAGGAAGGCATAAGACAACTCCTGTCTATGGGTAACGAGGAACTTATAGTCTAGACAGACCGTTAGATGGAGCGCGAAATGACGGGAAACTGTCATGTTTCGTGTGGAGCAGGGGAAAAGCTGGAGATAACTTCAAACGCTTACCTATTGCTAACATTCCTTTAACAAGGGATGTTCATTTTCTTATTGAAGTAACGGTGCAGTTTAATGGAATAAGAAGGTATTGTTGGGGTTGTATAATTAAGTAAATATCCAGTTAAATCCAATAATAATAGGTGAATTAATTTAAATTGAGGGGTAATAAAATTGAGAATAACAGGGTTAATCTTGGGAGTTATAGCTGGTCTATTCAGTATTTTTTTGTGGATTGTATTAGTTTTTTATAATCCTTATACAACTTCAAATTCTGAAGCTATGGCAGGTACTACATTTGCTATGTTATTTCTTCCCTGCTTGTTTAGCAATTATTTCTTCTTTAATGCATAAAAAATATCTCATGTTAATCGCATTTATTTGGTCTTTGCCAGTCAGTTTGTACTTAATGTTTACACCTGGAATCTTTGCTTGGTTTATTGCCTCATGTATTATTTATTTCATTTGTTTTCTTATTATGCTATTAACCAAGAATAAAAGCGTAATCAATTCATCAAGTATATTCAAATAATGGGTCGATTGCTCAATTAGGGCATTCGCTTCTTGTGCTAAAGGGCAGTAATCTTCAAGGAGGGGAGTTTTTGGGTCTAAATATCAAATTGCCACTAACACATGAGGAAAAATTAAAACTTAGAAAAGCTAAAGTCAAAATAAGCGAAATACATACTCTTAGTGAAAAACAAATAGTTCATATGTTAAGCATTTCACTAGAAAAAGCTCAGGTTTTAAAGGGGTTGGCCGAATTTCAAACTGTCCCTTCTATTGGTTATAAATTAGCTGAAAAGTTGGTTTTTAAGTTGAGTGTTTTTTCTTTATCGGATATTAAGGATAAGAATGGTGCTCAACTTTTTGACCAATTAGAAAAACAATTAGGTGTATGGACTGACGGTTGTGTTGAAGACCAAATTCGTTGTGTGATTAACCATGCCAATAACCCCAAGAGTAGTAAACAGTGGTTTGATTTCACTGAAGAAAGAAAAGCATATCGAGAAATAGTAGGATATCCAGAAAATAGACCTATAAAGGCTTGGTATGAGAAAAATGAGATTTAAAATTGAAATTGAAGAAGCTTTTTATTAGTAAATACTATTGAGGAGGAAAGCAAAATGAAAACAAGACTTTTACATGTACGTGCTAATGTTAAAGATTTAAAAAGGTCTGTAAACTGGTATAAAGAAGTTTTAGGTTTTACAGTTGCAGCTTCATGGCCTCCTGAAAAACCTAATTACGTTCATTTTGAACATGAAGGGGGAGCGATGTTTTCTGTAATGGAGCATGAAAATAATCCTTCGCCTGGACGTTTTAATTTCTATGTAGATAATGTAGATGAACTGTGGGATAAATTAAAAGATAAAGCTGAAGTATTAGAAGAATTATTCTCAACACCATATGGGAGTAGGAAGTTTACTATACTTGATATAGATGGAAATGAATTGGGCTTTGTACAAGATAATATTTCAAAGTGAAGAGTTATTGTATTTAACTAAACCAGTTGATAGAAGCTCCTCTTATTTCACTAAAGGGTAGCTTATCTGGAATAAGAAATTATACCTTTGTTCAGGTAAAGGTGCAGGTTAGTTGCAGTAGAATTAATGTTTAAAGGAAGGAATAATAATGAATATAAGACTTGCTGAAGCAAAGGATTTTGAGCAGTTAACAAAAATGAGATGGGATTTTACAATTGAATACGATGAAAGTAAAAAAATTGCCCAGACTCCATTTGATGATTTTGAAAAAGAATGCCAATCTTTTTTAGAGAATGCACTTAATAGTGGTCAATGGTTTATCTGGGTTGCCGAGGAAAATGGAAAAATCGTATCGCATATATACATAGAATTAATACATAAAGTACCACGCCCTGGTAGAGTAACATATCCATTTGCTTATATGACTAACGTATTTACTATTAAAGAATTTAGAAACAAGGGTATTGGGAGTATGCTACTTTCCAGAATAAATGAGTGGACTAAAGAAAAGAGATATGAATTTATCATCGTATGGCCAAGCGATTATAGCATTAATTATTATAAGAAAAATGGTTATATTCATTGTACAGAGCCTATGGAATATTTTCCTTCTTGAACAAACGATGCAGGGATGTTGAATAAGTTATATAAGGAATATTAATAAAACAGTGCTAAGAAAGGTATTCTAATTTGCAATTGTAAATAAATGATATGATTTAAAGGCAGACGTAATTTGTGTGCCAATTTTTTTGTGATTTTTTTGTAACAAAACCCCTTTAACGTAGTCATATTTATGAAAGGAGGTAGAAATGTGGCAGAATTTGAGGGTATATACTTCAAATATTTTAGAGATGTTTATTCGTTTGTATTATCACTAAGCCATAATGAAAAGGTTGCTGAAGAGATAACACAGGAAACATTTTTTAAGGCATTAAAGAGTATTGATAATTTCAATGGCAATTGCAAAATAAATGTATGGCTATGTCAAATAGCCAAAAATACCTACTTTACCCATCTCAACAAACAAAAACGTTATGATACAGATTATGTAGAAGAGAAAGCAAGTGAGAATAGTATTGAAACGATGATACTAAATAAGGAGGAGACTTTCCGCATTCATAAGGTCTTGCATTGCTTAGATGAACCTTATAAAGAGGTATTTACTCTAAGAGTTTTTGGTGAACTATCCTATAAACAGATAAGCCAGCTCTTTGAGAAAACGGAGAGTTGGGCAAGAGTCACATTTCATCGAGCTAAACAGAAAATTCAAAGTAAGTTAAAGGAGGAATGTAAATGAGTAAGTTCTCATGTGAAATAATTAAAGATTTACTTCCATTGTATTATGATAATATATGCAGTGAGGATAGCAAGAGAGTGGTCGAAGAACACCTTGTTGAATGTGATGGGTGCAAAAGAGAACTGGATAGAATAGAAGATGAAATTATAATTCCCAAAAAAGAAATTGAAAAAAATAAAAATGATGGCAACGCTATTAAAAACATATATTCTATGTGGAAACGTTCAAATGTAAAATCCTTTTTCATAGGAGTAATTATCAGTGCTTTACTGTTTTCTCTTATTATTGGGGTATTTTGGTTTGTTACAGGAATATCATTATTGTATGTACCAACCAATGCGGTAGACATAAAAGTCATAAAATATTTATTATTAACTTCATTTGTAATTTCGCTGTTTTTTGATTGGAGAAAATATAGAAAGAATGTTGAAAAAGCAAAAGGTGAAGAAGAAATAAGACAGAAATTCGTGCCATTTTTAATGTCAATAATTCTATTTCTTATTTTTCTTGTAACACTTATTTATTAAGCTAAAGGAAGCGATAACGAAAGAAGCTGTCGCTACTTCTGTTCCAGTAATGGCGAATGTAGCTTACTTTTATGACCATGAAACCAGCCAAATTGAACCCACTGAATATAAAAATCTTAATTCTTATTTAATTGACTTAGGCTTGACCCCATATTAAATTCTTGATTGTGTACTCGATTTGTGAATTATTACACTTCAACTAAAGGGTGCGTTACTTTAATAGCAAATCGACTTTATTTCCATATAAGAAGCCATTCTTAAGTAAAAAGAATGGCATTAAAGTCTTTGTGTATGAATTTCAATTATTGATACAATTTCGTTAAATGTATATTTATGATTCACAACATCGACAGTAATTAAAGGGTGCTTTCCTGTAATAAACAGGGAAGCTTTTTTCTTTTTGTAAACACACAAAAGGAAATTAATGTTAAAATTAAATTGACAATTATTCAAGTATCGGTGCAGTTTAGTGAAACTTTATTATTCTTAAAACCGTAAAGAAGTAATAAGAAAAGTCGTATTATAAGGGGATAAAGATGGGTATAGGCTCTTGGATTGGAATCGGTATTGCTGTGGCTGTTGCGATAGGTTTATTTGGAAAGTCGAAAAAGAAAAAATCAATTTAATTCATCGATATGAAGGGACGCTCTATTTTGCTAACGGGTGCGTTGCTTAAATGAGGCGCTGGTT
>NZ_MVJM01000001.1:1099838-1233524 GCF_002156385.1 Halalkalibacter urbisdiaboli | reverse complement strand
AGGAAATTAGAAGACTACGAGGATTATATACTTTCCAGGTTGAAAGAAGGTACTACAAATTGTGTTGTTCTCTTAGAGGAAATTCAAGCAATGGGTTACAAAGGCCAAATGACAATACTTCGAGATTTTGTGAGGGTATATCGACAAAAGCCAAATAAGCAAGGAAGTGTCAGGTACGAAACACCTCCCGGTTTACAAGCTCAAATGGATTGGGGTGAATTAGGGGAACATTTCGTTGATGGTAAGTTACAGAAACTTTATGTATTTGTAATAGTATTAGGCTTTTCACGTATGAAGTATATGGAGATTACTACTACTATGAATTTAGAACAGTTAATGAAATGTCACATGAATGCTTTTGCCTATTTTAATGGAGTCCCTAAACAGATCTTATATGACAATATGAAAACCGTTGTAATAAAACACTCACCAACAGAAATTCGTTTTAATCGTAAATTTGAAGAGTTCCTTGCCTACTATGGGATTGTTCCTAAGGCTTGTAAACCAGCTCGACCTCAAACAAAAGGCAAAGTGGAAAGTGCTGTTGGTTACTTAAAGAAGAACTTTATGCAGCGGAAGTTAGAGCCCTCTCTAATAAAAATGAATGAAAGCTTACAAATATGGTTAGACAATGTAGCGAATAAAAAACCAAATCAAACAACTAAAGAAGCGCCAATCGAAAGGTTTAATTATGAGCAGGATCATTTACTTAACTGGAATGAGCGCCCTATGTTCCCTATTAATAAGTGGACCCAATCAACTGTAAGTCCTCAAGGTTTAATAGAGTACGAAGGGAAACAATATTCTGTTCCAATTAGATTTAAAGGTGTTAACGTAAAGGTAAAACAAACATTAGACCATCATATAGAGATTTACGATGATTTAGAATGTATAGCCTCTCATCCCCTTATTACTGGGAAGGCACAATCATTAACTCAAATGGATCATTACCGAGAGAAAGAAAAAAAGGAGAAAAACGTGACAACAAAAGGTTTGGCGACCCATCACGATTCTCTCCTTGGACCTAAAGTGGAACAACGTTCCCTTCAAGTGTATGAAGAACAGTCAAAAGCAGGTGAAACAAAATGAATAACGAGCTCTTAACTGAACGTTTACACGCTGTTGGCTTTACGATAACTGCTCAACAAATTGAAGCAATTCTCGAAGATGCCTCTAAACATAATGTACCATACTCTGAGTTCCTAGACACTCTTTTAAAACAAGAAATTGAATTACTTGAAAACAAAGATTTGGAAAGACGTATTAATAAAGCAAAATTACCATATTTAAAGAGAATTGAAGATTTTGATTTCGCATTTCAGACAAGTGTTAGTGAAAGAAGAATTAAAGAAATAATGACATGTAGATTTATTGATAATGGGGATAATATCTTACTTTTGGGACCTCCCGGTGTAGGTAAAACCCATCTTGCGATTGGGATTGCACTTGAAGCATTAAATAAAGGTTATACAGCCCACTATACACGTTGTGATGATTTCATCACAATGTGTAAGAAAGCTGATGAACGCAACACAACAAGTCGCTTAGTAAATAAGTTATCTAAGTTTAATGTACTCGTTTTGGATGAAATGGGATCCTTCCCGTTTGATGAGTTAAGTGCAAACCTCCTGTTTCAAATCATCTCAAAGAGATATGAAGAGGGGTCAATTATTATAACCTCTAATAAATCATATATAGAATGGGGGAAAATCTTTGGAGATGATGTTTTAGCAACCGCTGTTTTAGATCGGCTGCTTCATCACTCCACTACATTTAACATGAAAGGAGAATCCTATCGATTAAAGGAAAAACAGAAGGCTGGAATTCAGCCGATAGTAGCAAAGTGATGATATTGGGGATTTTTCAACCGCTGAAAATGGGGAATTTTAATCCGTTGTTGACACTGAAGAGCTTATGATGGATGACTTACTAATCTATCAAGCCTTAATCGCAGTTATAACTACTTTCGTCCTTGACCTGCTCTCAAAAAATAATGAAAAATCCAGTAGTATTTCTTCTTAAAGTAAAGGGGGCATTAAAGCAACAAGGTTAGTTGCTTTTTCTTTTAAAAAAACGGTGCAGGTTTATTTAAGAAGGTTGAAGAACTTTTGTTATTGGGAGGAATATAATGACACCAATCAAAAAAGCCTATGGTTATGTAACAAGAATGAAAGAAGGTAAAGCACAGGTGTTAGTCTTTCAGCATCCTATTACTGAAGCAGGAATTCAAATACCGAAAGGAACTGTCCAGCCTGAAGAAGACACCCAATATGCAGTAATAAGAGAAATTGAAGAAGAAACAGGGTTAAGAAATTTTCATGTTGAACATCTACTTGCCGAAGATAGGAGGGCATGATGTTTACTGGAGTGGGATGTTATATCATTTTATAGTTACAGGACTTATCGTTTTACTTGTAATTTCGTTGACCTTTTTTATTATTAGACGCTTACGATTAAATCCAATGGGGAAATATTCCATTATCGTTGCTTCAACAATCTTTGTTCTTTTTACAGTTATACGGTCTTTCGGCTATGATTTTTTTATCATTTTTAGTTTCATTGAATGGACTACAAAATTTGTTTTTCCTTGGATTGTTTTATATTGGCTAATCAGAGCAATAAAAACATTAGAGAAAAGAGGATAAAACTTTCCTAGTTTAATTAAAGCGTGCAATACGGGGATTGTCTTTTTTCCTATTCAAGTAACGGGTGCGATGCTTGAACAAAGGCAACGCTTTCGTTGTTCGACTAACGGGCAATTGAGTTTAACAACATTATAATAAAACGATGAAACGTCTAATCCAAAGAATTGAGGTTATATATGAACTTTTTTATCTCTATGCTTGCTGCCTTCATTATTACATGGGTAGGAGGCGTTAATATATTACATTTTTTATTCTGGTTATTATATCGTAATTCGAATGCTGGTCCAGGTAGCTTTGAAGGTTTAGGATTATTACTCTTCTTCTTGGTCGCCTCTCCAATTATATTCATAACATTATCTTTTCTTTTTTATAAAAACATGGAACGTTTAAGAACAAAAGGAGTTGTTCTTGGTGGAATAATAGGGTTTTATGTGAATACTTTATTAGATTTATTTGTTATGAGAACGTACGTAAAGGAATTTATTTATCTACCTTTTATTATCATTGGCTGCGTCTTAATAAGCCGTACACCCATCAGAAGATTTGTAATTGGAATGGCGTTTGGAATGGTCATTGGAGTTATTGCTGCTTATCATATTATTGTGATCGTAAGATGGCTCAACAATACTTTAGTTGCATCTTTTTATTCACTATCTCTATATAGCAGTCTTTCTTTTGGAGAGATGAGTTTGTATATTTTTGTAATTACATGCTGTCTTGTCGCAGGGGTTGTAATTGAACGGTCCATTAAAAAGCGCAAATTCAACTAATATTCATTTTGCCTTATTAAAGGGGAAAAGGGGAAAATTGGTGGGGTTTATGCTTTTGGATTTTCATCGTTTGGGCTGCAACTTTAATTATAATATTCAATGCTATTAACGGTACTATTTTTATTCAAATAGGAAGAAGATTTTAACCATTCTTATTGCACTCCCATGAAAATTTAAAAGAACTGCACGTTGATTAAAGACAACACTAAATAAAACCCACTTTTAGTGTTTTTAAAAAATGGGTTGGTACTCTATGAAGTTTTGAAAGGTTTAAGAAGCTTCGGGAGCAGTTACTGTGACAGTATAACCAAGGTTTTCTAATCGACGGATGGAGTGCCGGACAATGGATACCTGTTTCTGTTTATCAAAGTAGTCTTCGCCAAGGTCTACATACATTTCTTTTCGAGTTAAGAGGTAATAAGCGATTCGAAGCATGGCATGTGCAACAACGATGGCTGCTCGCTTTCTTCCTTTTCGAGCTGAAGTCCTTCGATAAAGGGCACCGAGATAGTTTTTGGAACCGCGAATAGAGTGAGCGCATTCAGTTAAAGCCGATTTTAAATATTTATTACCTTTCTTAGCCTTTGAGGCTTTTCGTTTCCCTGCACTTTCATTGTGGCCAGGAACTAGTCCAGCCCATGAACATAAGTGAGCAGCAGTAGGAAACTGTACGGCTACATTCGTCCCTATTTCAGATAAGATTTGTTCAGCAGTACGAACCGCAATTCCCGGAATCGAGTCTAATCGTTCGATATCTGCCTGATAATCTGATACTCGGTTCGCTACTTCTTGGTCAAGTTTATCAATCTGCTCTGTTAAGAAATCGATGTGTAATAGAATGGTTTTTAGCATGATGCGTTGGTGAGATTGAACATAGCCATGAAGCGCTAACTCCAGCTCGTTCTTTTTACGTTTCATCGTTCGTCTAGCAAAGCCAGCTAACTTCTCTGGATCCTCTTCACCATCAGCAATAGCTCGAAGCATATCGCGAGCAGAAACGCCCATAACATCAGAAACAACTGAAGCTAGTTTGATATTAGCTCCTTCTAATACCTTCTGAATTCTGTTGTGTTGTCGGGCTCGTTCTTCAATGATACTCCGACGATAGCGAACAAGTTCTCGCAATTCACGTTGACTTCGGTCGGGAACATAACTTCCCTTGAGTAAGCCGTGACGGGGAAGTTGAGCGATCCATTCCGCATCTTTCACATCCGTTTTACGACCAGGAACTGCTTTCATGTGCTGGGCATTCACAACAAAAAACTCAATGGCTTCAGCTTCTAATAGATTTACGATGGGTTTCCAAAAAACTCCCGTGCTTTCCATGGCTACATGAGTACAAGCGTGCTCCTTAATCCAATCAATTAACTTTAAGAGAAAGACGGTTTCTGTAGAAAAGGTTTGAACCTCCTTTCCTTCTGGAGTGATGACGCATGCAGTAATACTCTTCTTATGAACATCCATTCCACATGCCCGTTCAATGATAACCTTCATTGAACTCATCCTTTCTACGGCGGATATAATTGGAGGCTGGTGCAGCAACCAGAGTAGGGTTAATCTCCCATGAGTGCTTCCCGGAAGGGAGCGACAATCTGTGATGCACCGTGGTCGTGGGGTCAGACTATCGGATGGGCTAACAGCACCATAGTTTATAGACCTTCCTCGCCAGCCGTACTAATCTATACCCGTTCTTAACCCATTTTCATCATCTTTGGTGAAGCGATTTTTTGCTTCATGGATGGCTAACGGGGTGCGAAAAGTGGAGCAAGAAGTTGTCGAGATGGCAGCTCTTATTGTGTTAAAGAGGCAGTTTTGTTTATGAGGCATAAGAGATAGAAAAGGAAAATCCACTTAATTCCCTAGAAAAATTATGATAGAGGGGTATATGACGATGAATGACTATATAATAGCCCTTGTTGGTTCATCTTTATTATTATTAATTTCGATATATTATTTTAGAGATTTCTTTGAAGAGGGTAAGTCATTTAAAGGAAAACTTGGTTTAATATTCGCTATATTATTCTCAAGTGGTTTGTTTATTTATTCAATCTTAGACGCACCCAAAATATTGTTAAACCAAAAAGAGATAATAGAAGGTGAATGCGAAATAAAAGAAAATACTGGGTATAGTGGGATCCGTTATATTTCAATTTATTTTTATGAAATTTATGAAGATAATAACTACTTTACATTCCCTATAAAGAAATATCCTTTAATTCACGAAGGAGATTTTTATTGTGAATTGGAACATTACCGTGATACGGATATAGAAATATCTTTAAATTTATTCACTTCTCAAAATGGAAAAGAGTTAAAAATAAAATAGCCTTTTTCACTAACGAGAGCTTGAACGAAAGAAGGGGGTGTCGCGGCGGCAGCTCCTTCGCTTATTGAAGTAAAGGGGTAGGTAAGGTGAATAAATATAAGTAATTCCAGCAAATAATAAAAGTTACTAATGTTTTTGGAAGGTGTGATGATTATGACCGAACCGAAAAAATTCTTATCCAAAGACTTATTTCCAAGATTATTTGAAATCTCACTAATTGCCTCCGTTATTCATACATTATGTTTTGTTATATCAGTATTTAAAGATATAAAGGATTACGAGAATTATATCCCATATATCTTTATTGATTATTTATTCGGTGGATTTTTATTATATTTTTTTATGTGGATTCCGTTATCTCTTTTAATAGAAAAGTTTACCAAGAATAACTATACCAGCAGTTTCAAATTAAAAATGCTTCTAATTTATTCTATAGTTGGTTGCATAGGGTTATTTATTGTAGAACTTTTTTTATATGAGTTCAGCGACTTTAAAAATCTTCTGTTAGATGGCATAGTTTTTGGAACAATAACAGCAATCATTTTTTATCATACAATGATTTACTTTAATATGTGGTATTACAAGATACCTAAAACCGAAATAAAAAAAAGTTGGATATTCTTTTCTTTGTTTTTTAGTAATCATAATTATTTTTCAGACATTTTATTATGAGTTCCAGATAATTGCATAGGTGTTTTTCTCTTGGGAGCAGAATAGTAATAGGTACGATTAATTCGTTCGACTTGTTACACTAAACTGTAAAGCAATATTCATAGTTAGAAAGGGGTAACATAATGCCTCCAAGTTTTTATGTCGGAGTTTTTCTAGTTATATTTGGGTTAATCGGTGCGTTCTTTGTTTATTTTAAATACACTAAGGAAGCTCATAAAAAAGAAAGTGAGAAATATCAGTTCGCTAAACGTGACTGGGTTTTTATACCCGACATTAACCTTTTCGTTAGGCTTGCAGAAAAGTCTTATATCATGGCTAAAATAATATTACTGCTAATCCCTCTTGCTTTTGCTGGATTTGGAGTATTTCTTTTGATTGCGACATTCATGTAGATTATAAATATTCATTTTTGTTCTCCAATTAAAGGGAGCGAATACACAATAAGGATAAGGATCAGTTTGGTGCTGATCCTTTTTCTGTAACGAACAGGATTATTAAATAAGAAAAAGTAAAAACTTTACTAATATGGAGGTGGTAGTTATTAAAGTCGATATTGGAATTTTTCCTCAAAGTTATGTTTCTGATGAACCAGAAAGTGGTGGGTTTTTTCCATTTGCGATTGATGGGGAAACCTCTTATCTCTATGATATTTCTTTCGTAGAACGAAAAGATGAAAAGGAAGTAGAAGATTTTGTATCAAAATGGATGAGAGTAATAAATAGATTCCCTCTATATATCTTTTTTGAATGCTTCGATTTTCATCAAAAAGAAATTGAAGAAGAATGTAAGTCAAAATCAATTGAATTTACAGAGTCTAAGAGGAGAGAAAATGGTTTTTACATCAAGGTAAAGGTTCGAAATATTGAACAATTTAATGTGATTTTCCCCTATTTATATGCGAATGGAAGTATGAATAACTTTGCTTGTTTATCACTTGAAGAAGATGTATTTACCATCGGAAATAGAAATTTCAAAAATTTCTGGGGAGAAAACGAAAAGATAGAAACACCTATTATAACGCTAAATGGGAATAGTATTGTTTTTTGGGTAAATTATGACGGAGATAGCATGGTTATTATTTCAAACGATAAAAAATATTCTGAGTTATCATTAGTGATTAATACTCTACCTGAAGAAACCGATTATTCGGTTATTGAATATGGGGAATAATTATTTATTTACTATCTTCAACTAAAGGGGGCTTTCCTGTAATAAACAGCGAGGCTTTTTTCTTTTTTAAACACACAAAAGGAAATTAATGTTAAAATTAAATTGACAATTATTCAAGTATCGGTGCAGTTTAGTGAAACTTTATTATTCTTAAAACCGTAAAGAAGTAATAAGAAAAGTCGTATTATAAGGGGATAAAGATGGGTATAGGCTCTTGGATTGGAATCGGTATTGCTGTGGCTGTTGCGATAGGTTTATTTGGAAAGTCGAAAAAGAAAAAATAAATTTAATTCATCGATATGAAGGGACGCTCTATTTTGCTAACGGGTGCGTTGCTTAAATGAGGCGCTGGTTGAACATTCCTCACTAATCTATACCCGTTCTAACCTATTTTCATCATCTTCGGTGAAGTTATTTTTTGCTTCATGGATGACTAACGGGGCATTCCTTCAAAAAGGGGTGCCTTTTTCTATGTCAACAAAAAGGAAATTAAAGTTAAACTATAGATGGCATTTAGTACGGTAAAAGAACATTGAGAGAGGTGCGTAAAATAAGGTTTTTAGAAATAGTAGCCTCAATAACTATTGGAAGCATTATTATGTATATTGGTGTATCGCTAAATGAATTTATTTTCCCTTATTGTTTGTAACTATTGCTGTTATTGTTGCTAATAAAATTGGCAAGAGCCTATGGAACGGGCTTGCTGCGTTTATATTATTATTTATTATTTATTTTTACTTCACTAAGAATTTTGGAGAACCTGAAGAGCTTATGATGGATGACTTACTAATTTATCAAGCCTTAATCGCAGTTATAACTACTTTCGTCCTTGACCTGCTCTCAAAAAATAATGAAAAATCCAGTAGTATTTCTTCTTAAAGTAAAGGGGGCATTACCGCAACAAGGTTAGTGCTTTTTCTTAAAAAAAACGGTGTAGGTTTATTTAAGAAGGTTGAAGAACTTTTATTATTGGGAGGAATATAATGACACCAATCAAAAAAGCCTATGGTTATGTAACAAGAATGAAAGAAGGTAAAGCACAGGTGTTAGTCTTTCAGCATCCTATTACTGAAGCAGGAATTCAAATACCGAAAGGAACTGTCCAGCCTGAAGAAGACACCCAATATGCAGTAATAAGAGAAATTGAAGAAGAAACAGGATTAAGAAATTTTCATGTTGAACATCTACTTGCCGAAGATTTTTGGGAGAATGATGACGGTGCAATACATAACAGGTTTTTTTATAAAATAACTGTCTCAAATGTTTCAGATGAATGGGATTACGAACCAACAGGTGGTGGAGAAGAGGACGGACTAACATTCCATTTCTTTTGGATTTCATCTGCAAATGAGGTTGAACTTATAAGAGGACATGGAGATTATTTGAACCTTATTTTCAACTAAATCTTCATTAGCTGAACGGGTGCTTGAACAATAACTGGAGTTGTCGCAGCGGCAACCCTTTCTTGTGCTAAAGGTGCAGGTTAATGCAAGAAGGGATGTGTTTTATGAAAGAAATTAAATCGGAATCCATTCAACCCAATTTAAGAAAACTTTTATGCTTTGCAACCTCGGAAAAGAATATTGAGAGAGAATATGAATTATACATCCAATCTCCAGTACGAGAGTTGTATGGGTATGACATAAAAGATGAGGTTGTTGGTTGTATAGGAATAGAATATTCAGGTCCAAAACGTTGTGAAATAAAACATATTGTAGTATCTCCAAACCATAGAGGCGAAGGTATAGGAAGTAAAATGATTAGTTTTATCAAAGATAAACATTCATTATCTTTTGTTTCTGCTGAGACAGATATAGATGCTGTAAATTTTTATAGAAATTGTGGATTCAAAATAACGAGCTTGGGTGAAAAGTATCCAGGCGTGGAACGTTTTCAATGCATTTTAGAAAGTAAATAGGACTATACCTTCTTCAACTATTGGGTGCATTTCTACAATAAGCAGATACGATTTTTTATAACGAGCAGGATAATGGAAGAAGGATGTCCGAAAATGAGTTGTTACTATGTCGTAATTGACCGATACTGCGCAGCAAGGGTATTCACTTTTTAAAACTTTATGAGAGTATGTATTTACTTAACGGGTCAGTTTAGTTTAAAAAGGTAAAAGAATTTTTTAGATGCAGTTCTGCTACATAGGTTGCTAAAGGGTGCGTTCATATTTTAACTTATACACAGAATTAAGTACCTTAGATATATTTTAATAACCAAATACTTTTCTTCGATGTTTCTATCTCACTTGCTCCTACCAACCCTATCATGTACATTATAAAATGACCATCCCACACTAAGAAAGGAATGCTAGATATGAGGCATAATTACGAGTTTATTGAACTTCAAGAAAATTTACCTTTTAAAATGTTTATCAATAGTGTGGATTATATTCCATTTCACTGGCACAAGGAAATTGAACTTATTTTTGTGGTGCAAGGATCTATTGAGTTAATTGTTGAAAATAAGCGGTATATATTAAATGAACGAGATTTAATCGTGATAAATAGTATGAATGTACATAAAATTAATAAAATTGAATCGGAAAATGTGTTGTTAACATTACAAATTGATCTTGAGCTGACGAATCATTATATTCCTGAATTAGAAAAGGTAATATTTCACTGTCATTCACAAGATACAGAGCAACGAGAAGCATATGATGTTATCCGGCGTTATCTTGCACAAATGGCATGGGAATTCAATAAACGTGTAAAAGGATATCAATCAAACCTAGTAGGGATTCTTTATTTATTAATCGGACATTTATTTCGCTCTTTTCCTCATGAACTGAGAGATGTGGAAATGGTCAGATCCAATAACCATGATATGGATCGGTTTAAGAGAATTATTAAATACATTGATGAAAATTATATGAGAAATCTATCATTAAATGAAATGGCTGAAATAGAACATCTTAGTTTTTATTATTTTTCTCACTTTTTTAAGGATAAAATGGGCTTGTCTTTTAAGAAATATTTAACTTTAATTAGGTTAGATAAAGCGGCAAGTCAATTGATAGAATCAGACAAAAGCGTTTTGGATATTTCCTTTGATTGCGGGTTTGCAAATACTAAAGCATTTAACAAGAGTTTTAAAGAGAAGTTTGGGATGACACCAACCGCTTATCGTCAGCAACATTTTGAGCATCAATCACTACTTCCACCGTTAATCCCATTAATAATCGAAGAAACGCCCAATGGTATTTATTTAGAAATTTCAAAAGTAAACACATTAGAAAACTTATTTGAATATTTGCCTGGTGAAGAATATCGTATTGTAAATCAACTCACTACGATAGACCACCTTCGCGTGGAAGTTGATTTGAAACAACCTGGACAATCGTATGAGCAATATTGGCAATCATTAACGACTGCGGGAAGAGCGGCAGAAGGGCTTCGTTCAGATTGGCAAGAGCAATTTCTTATGTTGAAAGAAGAATTAGATTTTCAGTACATTCGATTCCATGGAATCTTTAATGATGAAATGATGGTATATAATGAAACTCCCGAGGGGAAAAGTATTTATAATTGGAATTACGTTGATAAATTATACGATTTCCTCATTAAGAATAATACACATCCTTTTGTAGAATTGGGTTTTATGCCGTCTAGTTTAAGACGTTCTGATGAGACGATATTTTGGTGGAAAGGCAATATTGCCCCGCCTCATGATATGAAAAAGTGGATGGGTTTAGTCGAGAATTTTATTCGGCATTGTGTTCATCGTTATGGAATTGAGGAAGTACGGAAATGGTATTTTGAGGTCTGGAATGAGCCAGATTTAGAAGGAATCTGCTGGTCCGGAACCCGTGAAGAGTATTTCGAATTCTATCTAGCGACAGTGAATGCAATAAAGTCAGTTTCGTCTGAATTGAAAGTAGGAGGACCTGCCCTCAACTATGGTACAGTCTTACAAAAAACATGGCTGACAGAATTCCTCACTTTTTGCGAACAAAATGAAGTGCCGATTGATTTTATTTCGTTTCATATGTATTCCGAGTACATGGATACAGGGGAAGCGAAATCAACAAGATTAACTGAAACAAAGCAAGCAACTTTTTATCAAGAAATAATTAGTAGTGTGCAAGAAACATTATCTCGTGCTAATCGTAACGATTTAAGTCTACATGTTACAGAGTGGAATTTTTCCCTTTTTTCGAGGAATCTTATTCATGATACGATGTTCATGGGTCCGTTTATTATCAAGCATGTCCTTGATTCAATTGGCAAGGTTCAGTCATTAGGTTTTTGGACATTCACCGACATCTTTGAGGAATTCCTTGCGGGTACTTCAATTTTTCACGGTGGATTTGGCTTAATGAATATACAAGGCTTAAAGAAGCCTTCCTACTATGCTTACTATTTGCTGAAAAAATTAGGTTCTCACATTCTTGCGAAAGGCGACCAATATATCATAACGAAGAAAAACGAGAACATCCAAATACTTGCCTTTAACTATAATCATGTGGATCAACTGTTTATGGAAGGAGACTGGTCAGGTATTTCGGAAAAAAATCGGTACAGTGTGTTTGAATTAAAAGAACAGATAAGTCTTGAAATGAAGATTCATAACATATCCGGTGTTTATAAATATACGCACTATCAGTTGGACCGCAAGCATGGCTCTGTCTTTGATGAGTGGTTAGCGATGGGTGCGCCTGAATCTCCTTCCACAGAGGAAATTAATTATTTGAAAAAAAGAAGTGGTCCAAAGATTAGGACAGAACAGGTTATTGTTGATTCCTCCTTGGAACTGACAATGGAAATTCCATCTTTTGGTGTGCAATTAATTACTCTTAACAAAATCATCTAGTATAATCAAGGCATTCTTGCTATCAGCAGGGATGTTTTTTGTTTTCTTTTGATTTTCTCTAATGTGAATATATGATTACTTTGACAAATACAACAAAAAATGCCTTGAAACACAACAAATATAACAGTGTAAACGTTTACGATGAATATTAAAATGTGACTGTAAGTTAATTAACACAAATAACTTAGAGGAAATGCATAAATAAATATTACATCAGGAGTTGATACGATAATGAAAATTGATGAAATCCTTTTAACATTAACATTAGAAGAAAAGGTTTCTTTACTATTTGGAAAAGGGATGTGGGAGATTGGAGGTGTTTCCGATATTCCGGAGGTTATTATGGTGGATGGTCCTCATGGTGTTCGCAAACCAATCGACATTAATACTACTGGTATTTTCGAGGGGAATCATCCAGCAACAGCCTTTCCAATTTTGGGAGCGCTCGCTTCAACTTGGAATGTCGTTTTAGCAAACCAAGTAGGAGAATCATTAGCAAATGAATGTCATTATTACGATGTTCATGTGCTTTTGGCACCTGGAGTAAATATCAAACGAACTCCATTAGGGGGGAGAAACTTCGAATATTTTTCGGAAGATCCGATCTTAGCAGGTGAAATAGCAAGTGCCTATATTAATGGTTTACAAGAAAACGGAATTGGCACTTCACTTAAACACTATGCAGCGAATAATTCTGAATTTGAACGGATGACAATTAGTTCAGAAGTTGACGAACGAACATTGCGTGAAATTTATTTACCTGCTTTTGAAATAGCTGTTAAAAAATCGAATCCTTGGATTGTCATGACTTCTTATAATAAGGTCAATGGTTACCGCTCGGAAGAGAATCCGCTTTTGATGAACCATATCTTACGGAATGAATGGAATTATAACGGTGTAACGATTTCTGACTGGGGAGCTGTGACAAATCGCTTAAAGGCATTGCAAGCTACACTAGATATTGAAATGCCAGGACCATCTCTTTCTAGGCAAAAACAATTAGTAAAACAGATTCGTAATGGCGAGGTCTATGAGGCTGTAGTTAATGCTAGTGTAAAGCGTATCCTTGAATTAGTTGTGAAAGCAATTCAAGGAAAGAAAATGAAGAAAAACGCTTATGACTTCGACCATCATCACTTAGTCGCAAAACAAGTAGCTGTCGAAGGGACAGTGTTATTGAAAAATGATAACGATGTCTTGCCGATTAAAAAAGAGAAAACGAAATCGGTGTTAGTGATCGGCAAACATGCCATTAATCCTCGAATTGGTGGTAAAGGTGGGAGTGCGATGGTTACACCGTATCGTTTAGATATTCCATTGGAAAAAATCAAGGAAATTGCTGGTGATGAAATTACGATTCATTATGTGGATGGATATAATGATTATGATCCAGGTGAAAATGAAATGAATCAGCAAGAAGCGATTGCTTTAGCAAAACAAGTTGATAAAGTCATAATATTTGCGGGAATACCAGAAGAGTTAGAGGAAGCAGAGGGATTTGATAAAGAAGTGACTGAATTGCCAAACTCGCAGATCAATCTAATCTTATCTGTGGTACAAGAACAACCTGATACGGCAGTTGTCTTATCGAATGGTTCGCCACTTACAATGACTGGGTGGGTAGATCAAGTACCTGCCTTAATTGAAGGGTGGTTCGCTGGACAAGCAGGTGGAAGTGCAATTGCTGAAATTTTATTCGGGTTAGCCAATCCATCAGGTAAGCTATCGGAAACATTCCCTGAACATATGGACCATAATCCGGCGCATTTAACTTACCCAGGTGAAAATGGCAAGGTTCATTATCATGAAGGTATCTTCGTTGGATACCGGTACTATGACAAAAAGAATATCAAGCCACTGTTCCCCTTTGGACATGGTTTATCTTATACAGAATTTTCGTATGAATCGATACAAGTAAATAAAGAAGTAATAAATGATAATGAAACAGTTGAAGTATCTGTAAAGGTTCGCAATAGTGGTGCTATGGCAGGAAAGGAAGTGGTCCAACTATATGTGAATGATCAGGATTCTAGTGTAATTCGCCCAGTAAAAGAACTAAAAAAATTCGAAAAAGTTAATCTACACCCTGGCGAAGCTAAGCAGATTACCTTCACTTTAACGAAACGTGATTTTGCATATTATGATGTGGAGTTACAAGGATGGCGTGTTGAAACAGGATTATTTAATCTTTTTGTCGGAGGTTCAGTAGCGGACATTCGCTTATCAACTGCGATACATGTGACTTCAACTGAAGTAAAGAAACGTGTATTTACACCAAGAAGTGTAACAAAAGAATGGTTACAAGACGAAAATGGTAAAAAAATTATCATGGATTTCTTCGCTCAGCTAAGTGATGAGTTGAATATGGAAGATGAATACACATTATCTTTCCTAAGGGAATGTACAATTCCAGCGGTGATTTCTCTATTTGGACAAAAATGGATGGATAACAATAATGCTGATGCTGCATTAGATCAGTTGATTGACCGAGTTAATCATGCAAATAAAACTGTAAAGGTGGACTTTTAAGTGGATAAATTAATTAATTGGATGAATGAAAAGTTTGCACCGAAACTAAACAAGTTTACTGAAAATGTGTGGGTTTCCTCCATTTCTGAAGCAATCATGGTTATATTACCAATGATACTTGTTGGTTCATTATTAACCTTATTCTCAATTTTAAATGATTTTATAACTTGGTTGCCTGATTTATCACCAATAACCACATTCAGTTTTGGTTTATTTGGATTGTTTATTTCTTTCCTAACTCCATACTATATTTTGGATAAAAAAGGCTATCATAAAAACAAAATCATTGCTGGTGCAACGGGACTATCATTATATTTAATGCTTTTATCACCAACAATTTCAGATGATGGGAACATTAGCTTTATGTTAGAAAGACTTGGGCCATCTGGAATGATGAACGCGCTAATTGTCGGTATGTTTGTAGGCTTAATAATGAGTATCTTTAAACAATTTTCATTCTTTAAAAAAGATAGTGAACTTCCAGAGTTTATCATAGAATGGGTTGATTCATTAGTTCCAATCACCTTGATCTTACTTGTAGGGTGGGTATTTATTTATCAACTTCAAATTGATATGTTTGATGTGATATTAGGAATGCTTCAACCACTTACCTTAATTAGTCAAAGCTTTGCCGGATTTGTAATCATTAATTTCATCCTCGTTTTCCTCTATTCATTCGGGATAAGTCCATGGGTATTAATGCCAATCTTAATGCCTATCTGGCTCCAAGCGATTAATGAGAATTCGTCGCTAGTTGAACAAGGCTTAGATCCAGCTAATATTAATACATTTGAAACGTTCTTCTCTGGCTGGCTTGGAGTCGGTGGTTTAGGTGCAACACTACCATTGGTGATTTTGCTATTCTTTGCGAAATCCTCTCGACTGAAAGCCATTGGGAAGACAACAATTGTTCCATCATTGTTTAATATTAACGAACCAATTGTTTATGGAGCAGTAGCTTTTAATCCAATCCTAATGCTACCTTTCTGGTTAAATGCATTAATATCACCAATCATTGTATACATTGCTCTTAATAGTGGACTTGTTCCAATTCCGAGCATGCTATTCCAACTCTGGTATACACCACTTGGTATTTCAACATACATTATTTCTGGAATAACGGGATTAATTTTACTCGCAGTTGTATTAGCAATCATGTTCCTTATTTGGTTTCCGTTCTTTAAAGTATACGACAAACAAGAATGGAACAAGGAACAAGAAAAATCAGAAGAGATGTGTAATTAGTAGAAAAATTGTCATCATAAATTGCTTTCTTATAGTTAAGTAAATAAATAGACATGTTTTTAAGGTGGAATAATTAATTTAGAGCTTGTGGTCTTCTTATTAGGTGACCTGCAAGCTCTTTATTTTGCAAATTCACTTAATGTAACGGGAGCATTTCTGTAATAAAAGCAGGGATGCCTTTTTCTTTTTATGACTGCCGAAAGGAAATTTATGTTAAAATAAACTATTGGTTAGGGATTATTTGACTAACGGTACAAGGATAGTGAAAAAAGAATATATGAATAAAGAATCTTTGGCAAGAACATAAAAATATGAGGTGACATAAAAGTGCCAAATATAAAAAACGCTGAGTTTCCTGAACTGGAAACTGAAAGAGTGAACCTTCGAATATTAACCTTTGATAATTCCGAAGAAGTTTATTTACATTTTTCAGATAATGATGTCACAAGGTATATGGATATTGAACCATGTAAACATATAAAAGAAGCTGAAGAAATTATTAGATTTCATATGGAGGACTCAGGTTGCAGATGGGGGTTGTTCCATAAACATAGCAATAAGTTTATTGGAACAGTTGGATTTCATTATTTAAGAAGAAAAAATGAAGAGTTTATAGCAGAAGTCGGATTCGACTTATCTAAAGCCTACTGGGGCAACGGATTTATGTATGAGGCAATGAAGGAAGTTATTTTATTTGGATTTACTCAAATGGGGTTAACTACTATTGATGCAACAGTTGAATTAGATAATGAGAAGTCAATTAATTTAATGAAGAAGTTAGGATTTAATAAGGGTTTAGAGCTTAAGGGAAATTTACAATACTTTTATTTAAATAGTGAAGATAAAGAGGTTAGTGTTAACCCAAAGAGTAATTGTATTCAATAAAGAAAACTTGCTTTATTTAAATAACTAAGAGAGCGTGAACGAATGTACTTAAACTATCGGGGGCATTTCTTCAACAAGGGATGCTGTTTTTCTTATTGAACAAACGGGCAGCATTCCTGTAATGATTAAAAATGGCATTTGAACATAAAAATAACCTCTTGGTATGATATGAGTGTCCTAAGCTTGCCGGCAAAAAGGACAAATCATATATTCCAGGAGGCTTTCAAAATGAATTATAACCAAAATAATAAGATTGCTCAAATTACTTCTCAAACACTAATTATAGGTGTTGATATTGCGAAATTCAAGCACGTAGCTCGTGCGCAAGACTTCAGAGGTTTGGAGTTTGGTAAACCTCTATATTTTGAAAATGCGAGAGATAGTTTTGATATATTTGTTGAATGGATTAAAGAGATTCAGGATCAACAAAACCTGAATAAAGTAATCATCGGTGTTGAACCTACGGGACACTATTGGCTTAATTTAGCTTATTATCTTAAAGAAACTAATCTCAAGCTGGTGGTTGTCAATCCAGCGCACGTCAAGAAGACAAAGGAATTAGATGATAATTCCCCAACTAAGAATGATGTGAAAGATGCTAAGGTCATTGCTCAATTAGTGAAAGACGGAAGATACGCTGAACCTAATATTCCAGAAGGAATATATGCCGATCTCAGAATCGCTAGAAAAATACGCGATCAATTATCCGTTGATCTACAAGCAGTACAAGGGCAAATCCACAATTGGATTGATCGATACTTCCCTGAATTCCTAACAGTTTTTAAAGATTGGGAAGGGCTGTCAGCTCTGCAAATATTAAAGCTGAATCTACTACCACATGAGTTAGTTCAACTCCCTGATCAAGAGATATTAACTCATATAAGAAAGGCTGTGAAACGTGCAGTCGGCATAAGTAGAATAACAGAATTAAAGAAGGCGGCTAGTGCTTCCATTGGAATCCGTGAGGGTTCTGATTTAGCTAAATTAGAGTTATCTACTTTGTTAGATAAATATGAACTCATTACGAGGAAGTTTGAACAACTAGAGGTTAAAAGGGACGAGCTATTAGAACCAATACCAGGTGTACACCAAATGTTAGCAATTACTGGTGTGGGAAAAGATACGATAGCTGGGTTCTTTGCAGAGGTTGGAGATCTACGTTACTACTCACATCCTCGTCAAATTATCAAACTTGCAGGTTTAAGCTTGATGGAACACACATCAGGCAAACATAAGGGACAAACGAGAATAACCAAAAGAGGCAGGAAAAACCTAAGAGCCCTTTTGTTTAGAGTTGTCATGCCCCTTGTAGCTAAGAATTCTGCTTTCAAAGCCTTACATGAATACTATACAAAACGTCCTGACAATCCTTTAAAAAAGATGCAGTCACTGATTGCTTTATGTAATAAATTAATACGAGTGTTATTTGCAATGGGTAAAAAGCAGTTTGAGTTTAGTGAAGACAGAATGTTAAGGGATATTCCTCATATGGCTGTATTGCCAAAGGTAGCTTAGTATTCTCGATACAACGTATAAAACATGGCTTTTATAGTAGTTTATCTCAATAATTAATAGACATTTGAAGCGCGGATTAGTCAGTAAATCAACTAAAATACGGACATAGATCCTGTCGGGCAGCATAACTGACATCTACCTCATGGAAAGGTTGGACGAAGGAATTTTGGAGCATAGACTCTGTGAGATATGGGAGGGTTGACCTCCATGAGAAATGTAGACATCCACCAGTGCGACCATACTTTAGCCAAATATCCACTTTTTAGGTATAGTGGTTTGGGTACCTACAGTCTTTTTTGCTTCTCAACTCCAAAATATACCTGAAACACAACTTTATTCCATGTTTTCGGTGTCTATTAAAAATGGATGGCTATGAAATAGTGAGAAAAAACGAGAAATCGAGAGATTTACCTTTCTATATAGAGGGAGTTTAGTAGAGAAGTTAAAAGTTAAAAAGGGGAACATAAAATGAAAAGCACATTTGAAAAGAATATTACTGAGTCTTATAACAAAAAAGCAATTGATAGAAATTCATCTATTTTACAGGATTGGAAGGTTAAAGAAAGAGAAACTTTTTTGAAGTACTTACATAGAGAAAATTATAGCAGTTTACTGGAAATTGGAGCAGGAACAGGGAAAGACAGTCTTTATTTTAAAGAACAAGGCTTAAATATCTTCAGTACCGATGTTTCACCTGAAATGATTAAACTGTGCAAGGAAAAGGGTTTAAATGCTGATGTAATGAGCTTTTATAATCTTGATTTTCCCAACCATCACTTTGATTCCATTTATGCTCTTAATTGTCTACTACACGTTCCAAAAGAAGACATTAAAGGAGTTTTAAATGAAATAAAAAGGGTATTAAAACCGTCTGGATTATTTTACTTAGGAGTTTATGGTGGCGAAAATTCTGAGGGGATTTGGGAAGAGGATCATTATACACCTAAACGATTTTTTTCCTTTTATGATGATGAAACCCTAATTGAATTATTATCAGAGTTATTTTTAATAGAATACTTTGAAGTGGTACCAAAAGAAATAGTTGGCGGAAAATTTCATTTTCAATCTGTTATTGTGAAGAACAAATTGAATACTTTGTGAAGTTATGTACTTAAAGTAAACCAGCTAATAGTTTGTCAACATTTTTCAATAAAAACTTAAAATTCTTCATGTTATACTAAAAATGCGCATGCCAAATAACCTTCCACTAATTAATGATTGGAAGGTTTTGTCTTATTTAGTTAAAAATCTTAATTAGTCTACATCTTGGAAGGGAGTTCTGTTTTTTAATATGGCATATATCCAATGTAAGAGCTTATTTACACAAGCAATAACGGCTACTTTATAAAGTTTGCCTTCATCACGCTTCTTATCGTAAAACGCTCTTAATCTCTTGTTTTTAGGGATGATTTCATCAGTTGTTTTCTGTTTTCGACAATCCCGAATACCAGAGAGGACAGCCATATATAAGGCGTGCCGCAATCTACTTGATCCACGTTTTGTAATACGAACGAGAGTGGCTTTGAATTTACCTGATTCAAATACCTCTGGATCAACTCCAGCGAATGCGACAAGCTTCTTTGGGTGATTAAACCGATCTATCTCCCCAATTTCAGAAATGATCGTAGCAGCGATTTTTTCTCCGATACCAGGGATAGATTGGATAATCTTATATTCTTCAATTTTTTTTGAGAGAGTATCTATCTCAGCGTCCAACTCTGATAGATGCTCTTTGTATTGAAGAAGCATATTAATATACATACTAAGGCTCAGTAAATGACTTTGGTATAGAGCCCTTTGGAATGGATTTCGATCTGCCGCTGCCTTTAGTTTTTGAGCCTTTTCTAATGCCCATCTTTTCGAACGACTTTTACATAATTCCTTGATTCTAGTTGCCAATGTTTCTTCACTAACTGTTAAAATATCCTCTGATGCTGGAAATTCTTTTAGTGTAAGCAAAGAAACAACAGAATATAAGTCACCAAAAACCCCTCTGTATTCAGGAAATATTTGATCTAGCACTGCTTGGAATTGGAGTTTGGTTTGAACATACATCCCCGTTATATTCTCATGTTGCCTTGTAAGATTACGAAGGTTCAAGAGTTGAATGCCGCGCTTCTTGTATGGCTCTAAATCCTCTTTGTAATAAAGCTCACAAAGACGATAGGCATCAATGGCATCGGTTTTAACTTTTCGTAAACTAGAGCTTTTGGCTCTATAAGAGATCAAAGGATTAACGATGATTAATAAATACTGATGTTCCTCTAGAAACTGAACAACTGGTGCATGATAATGACCAGTAGCTTCTAAAACCACCGCAGGTTGTATACCTGTTTTATCTTTTAAACTTTCTAGAAACTCAAGTAATGATCCTAGCCCATCAACATCATGTTTGATACTAAAGCTTTTACGGTAAGGTTTTCCCTTATCTAAAAATGCCTGAACTTCACTTTCCCCTTTTGAAACATCCAGACCCACGACTGGATTCATTCTAAATCTCCTCCTCAAATTGAACTTGCCAGTAACCCCTAATTCCTCCTAGTAGTATCATAGCTTCGCTTGTTATACGAGATCTCAGTCCCAACCAGCCTTAAACATGTTTCTACCAGTAGGGGGTGAACGGTTTACTTTACGGGATCTAAGTCCCACGGGTGCGGACGTTCTACCCTGGCTACTGATATAATAAGACCATATAAAAAAAGGTCAACCAGAAATATTTTCTTATCTGGTTAACCTTATAATACGAACGGGTGCTTTTGTTGAAGAACGGTCAAGAAAATACTCAAACATTTTAATAAAAATTGTACAATACTTCACAAAGAAAGAATCCGTTTTGAACAATCTTTTTTTCAAAACGGATTCTTTTAATTTAAGGTAAGATGTGGGTTTGTGAGGTTTATTGATCAAACTTTATTTTAAAGCTACAGTAGTTTAGTCGAAGTTTGAAAACCTCCAAGTTGACTTCCTTCACGTCTAGTGATAAGCTTTCTGTATTATAGATATTAAGAGTCTTTAATATCTTTTTTTGGAAATAAGGAGGTTATGTATGAGGTATTCAAACGCGACAAACTACGCCCTGCATACGATGGTCCATTTAATGCTACAGCCTGGGGGGAGCTCGGTGGGAGTGCAGGAACTAGCCGAAATGCAGCAACTTTCCCCGACGTACCTTTCTAAGATATTAACCAAACTTACGAAAGCCGGTTTGATCGAGTCGACGCCTGGCGCGAAGGGAGGCTATAAAATCTCCAGAACAAAACATGAAATCTCCTTTTTGGATGTTATTAATGCAATTGAAGGAGATACTAGCTTATTCGACTGCTCCATTCATCATGAAGGCTGCTTGATTGAGAACGTCATGAGGCAGGCAGAGAAAAATATGAAAGCTGAACTGAAGTCAAAGCTTTTGAGCGATATTGCTAAAGAGGCAGAATCCAAACAGATAAAAGAAAAACGTTAAATTTATTTTTAAAGGAGTGTACAAGACGATATTAGACTGCGCTGTGATTGGCGGAGGACCGGCTGGACTGAATGCTGCTTTAGTACTTGGAAGATCAAGACGTAAAACTATCCTGTTCGATGACAACAAACCGAGAAATGCGGTGACTTCCGAGTCCCACGGGTTTATCACAAGGGACGGTATACATCCGCAGGAATTCAAAAGGATTGCCCAGGAAGAATTAAGCAGGTACCCGGACGTGAGGATCGAAAAGCAACGGGTGCAACGTATAAATAAAGAAAACACCTTGTTCCAGGTGGAGATAGAGAATGGGGAAGTATACAGTGCGAAAAAGATCATTCTCGCAACCGGCTTTAAGGAAGTCCTTCCGGATATCCCGCGGGTGAAAGAGTTCTATGGCAAGAGCCTGTTCAGCTGTCCTTTCTGTGATGGCTGGGAATTAAGAGATCGGCCGCTGGCAGTGATCGCAAATAATCAAAAGGCGTTTCATATGGCGAAATTGGTATCCAACTGGACGAACGATTTAATTATTTTCACCAACGGCAGTAAAGTACTTTCGCTTGAAGAACAAGAATTGCTCAAAAGCAAAGGCATCAGTATTAATGAAAAGAAGATCGCTGCATTCATTGGTAAAGAGGGGATGCTGGAAAAAATCCAGTTTGAAGATGAAACAGCAGTGCTCCGTGAAGGAGGGTTTATAGCTACGGAATGGAAACAGGCAGCTTCTTTTGATTCTTCACTCGAATATACATTAAACGAGCAGGGCGGGATTGTAACTGACAGCTGGCAACGCACGAATACGGAAGGGGTGTTTGCTTGCGGAGATACCCGAATTGCCGGTCCCTCCCAATTAATTATTGCGGCGGGGGAAGGTTGTATGGCTGCCATGGCTGTGAACGGAGCACTAATAGAAGAAAAATTTAACGAGGAGAAACAGAACGCCTAAACAGAGTTTAAAAAAGGAGGATATATATGCATCACTCTTATTGTAAGCACAGCAAAGGAAAGGTATCGTACTTGGAAAGTCCCGAACGAAGAAAACAATTCTCCCCGGAACAGCTGCTGAACATGATTCCTTTAAAAGAAACGGACAGCATATTGGACTTTGGCGCTGGAACTGGTTATTTTTCCATCCCTGCGGCGAGAAGGATCAAGGGCAACGTATACGCACTAGATATCGACGCTGCCATGCTGGAAATAATAAAGGAGAAAGCCTTGGAGGAAAAGCTCACGAATATTGTCCCGGTACAGGGAAGTATGGAGGCACTTCTTTTACCTGATGGCTCTATCGATATGATCATTGCTTCTCTAGTACTGCATGAAATTCAGCCGCTGGCACCGCTGTTACAGCAAATGAAAAATGTACTGAAAAAAGAAGGCTATCTAATCTGTCTGGAACTTGAACCAAAAGGAAGTTCCGAGAAAGCACCGAGAATTACCTTGGAAGGAATGGAGAGAGAAATGAAAGAAGCAGGATTCCAGGTAACAGAGAAATTCTTCCCAGCAGAATCTCTATACATGCTCGTTGCGCAGAAGGCGTAATAACCGATTATTTTTTTGTTTAATTAAAGATATTAAGTGTCTCTAAAGTATTTAATTGATTTTTCATCATAACATTTAGTTGACAAGCTAGTTTGCTTGCCCGGTTTCTAAACGTATACGTAGTTGAAAGTGTTTTTATTTCGCTTATCTGTCAACTACAATTCGCGGTGATGAACCATTTTTTTAAACTAACGAGAGCATCCCTTCAACAAGGGGTGCTCTTTTCTATGCTAACAAAAAGGAAATTAATGTTAAAATAAAGAAAATTTAAATTAATGGCTTCATTGAAAAGAAAGAAGATAAACATAACAAAAGAAATTATTGATGATATAAAGGAGTGAGAGATTAATATGACTGTAAAAATAAAAAAGTGCAACCTTGAAGATTTACAAATACTCCAGCAAATAAGTATCGAAACATTCAATGATACATTTAAAGATCAGAATTCACCTGAAAATATGAAAGCCTATTTAGAAAGAGCATTTAACTTAAAACAGTTGAAAAAGGAGTTGTCCAATCTCTCATCGGAATTCTTTTTTGTCTATGTTAATAATGAAGTCGCTGGATATTTAAAGGTAAATACCAATGATGCTCAGTCTGAAGAAATGGATGAGGAAGCACTTGAAATCGAAAGGATTTATATAAACAACAACTTTCAAAAATATGGGCTTGGTAAATATCTGCAAAATAAAGCTATGGAAATTGCGATGGAACGTAATAAAAAGAAAATTTGGCTAGGCGTATGGGAAAAAAATAAAAATGCTATTTCTTTTTATAAGAAAATGGGGTTTGTCCAAACTGGAGCTCACTCTTTTTATATGGGTGACGAAGAACAAATAGACTTGATAATGACCAAAACACTCGTATAACTTTTTTGAAAGGTGGATTATTATGTATATTCCAAAAAATTTTACGGTCAACAAATGTTGATGAAATATGGGATTTTGTCCAGGAAAACTCCTTTGGTACGATTGTCACAACGGAACAAGGGAAACCAATTGCCACTCATTTGCCATTGCAGTTAATTAAAGAAGGTGATACGTGCTATATAACGGGGCACATGGCTTATGGGAACCCTCAATGGAGAACATTTGAAACCTGTGAAGAAGTATTGGTGATGTTCCAAGGACCTCACGCTTATATCTCTTCTTCTTGGTATAAGCAGGAAAATGTGCCGACATGGAACTATCAAGCTGTACATGTATATGGAAAGGGAAGTATTTTAGAGAAAGATGAGTTAATAAAAGCTTTAACAATAATGTTGGAGAAATATGAACAAAATCGTGAAAATCCAGTTTTATGGAATAAACTTTCTCCTGAACTATTAGAAAATCAACTAAAAGGTATTGTTGGTTTTAAGGTTAAAGTAGAAGGAGTTCAGGCAGCATATAAATTAAGTCAAAACCGAAGTGAAGCGGATTATAATAACATCATTGATAAATTACGAAATGAAGGAAATCCAAATTCGAAACAAATGGCAGAACTGATGGAAAAGAGATTAAAAGATAATATATAAGCCAACTTTTATTCAACACGCAGGCAAGAATTAAAGAACGAAACGGAGCTACTTGATTGGCAGCACTCTTCAGATTGCGAAAGATTGAAGATTGCGTTAGTTGAAAAAGCTTCTTCTAAAAAAGCTCGTCCTTTGCTGCGTAGTACAACGATACTGGCAATACACAACCATTAAGAGACGATTATGCTTAGCGTAATCGTCTTTCTTCTTGCATAAAGAATAAAAGCCCTAGCAAGATACGAAGAAAATTAGCGAAACGTTGATATACCGCACTTTTTTAGCACACAAAGATATTACACACTCTTACCTTACGGGCGGGATGATGTGATTCATGCTTCAAATCTCATATAAATAAGAAAGGTCTTCCATTAGTTCAGTTCACGTAAACTATAATGGAAGACCTTTTCTATTGTAAATGCATTAATTTGGATATAATTAATGACCGGAGAAGGAAGGAAATTAGGAGCCGTATTAGCTAATCCTCTCTGCTCTTTCTCTATTATTCTAATTCTTTCCCATTTGTCGCAATCACATTTTTATACCAGTAGAATGATTTTTTCTTTTTACGTTCAAGAGTTCCACTGCCGTCGTCGTACTTGTCAACATAGATAAGTCCGTAGCGCTTCGACATTTCGCCGGTAGACATACTTACTAAGTCAATGCAGCCCCAAGCTGTGTAGCCCATTAATTCGACACCATCTTCAATCGCTTCACCCATCGCTTTAATATGCTCACGTAGGTAATTAATGCGATAATCATCATTGATGCTGCCGTCTTCTTCGACAGTGTCGTAAGCGCCAAGACCGTTTTCAACGACAAAAAGAGGGACACGATAACGGTCATAAAGTTGATTTAATCCAATTCGTAGACCAGTTGGGTCGATTTCCCATCCCCAATCACTCGCTTGAAGATGCGGGTTTTTTACACCAGCGATCAGGTTTCCTGAAGCCTTTTCTGCTTCTGTTAGCTCTTTCTTTTCCGTACGAGACATATAGTAGCTAAGGGAAATAAAGTCAACTGGGTACTGTTTAAGTGTTTCTAAGTCGCCTTCTTCCATTTTGATGTTGATACCATTTTCTCTAAAGAAACGCTTGGAGAACGCTGGATACTCCCCGCGAACATGGACATCCCCACAAATATAGTTGAAGACTTGTTCTTCTTTCATGGCATGAAGGACATTTTGCGGGTTGCAATCATACGCGTAAACAGGCATATAAATTAACATGCAACCGATTTGAGAACCAGGAATGATTTCGTGGCATGCTTTTACAGCTAAGCTGCTCGCAACAAACTGGTGGTGTAAGCCTTGGAAGCTTTCTTGAAGACGAACATCTTCTGTTGCCGGGGAGAACCCAAGACTCATTATAGGAAGATGTGTAGCTCCATTGATTTCGTTAAAGGTTAACCAGTATTTCACCTTGTTTTTATAACGGTTAAATAAAATAATCGCATAACGCTCAAAGAATGAGATCACTTCACGGTTTCTCCAGCCGCCATATTCTGTAATTAAATATAAAGGCATTTCATAGTGTGAGATGGTCACAACTGGTTCGATCCCATGCTTGAGGCACTCATCAAATACACGGTCATAAAAAGCTAGACCTTCCTCGTTTGGCTCAAGCTCATTTCCTTTCGGGAAGATACGAGACCAAGCGATTGACATACGATAAGTTTTAAATCCCAATTCAGCAAATAATGCGATGTCTTCTGCATAACGGTGATAGAAATCAATCGCGTCGTGGTTTGGATACGTGTACTTTTCTGTATCAATTTTAAAATCGAATCCAGGTTTCGAGATTACATTTAAACGGACTTTTCCACCAGGCATCACATCTGCCAGGTTCATCCCTTTGCCGTCTTCAAGATACGCACCTTCTACTTGATTGGCAGCTGTAGCACCGCCCCATAAAAAACCTTCTGGAAATTGATAGTTAGTCATATAGAAAACCTCCTTGATAAATTTAGAATGAATACTTATTCACCAGGATAAAATAAAAAAAACCTAAATCACGTAGGAAGACATACTAGTCTCATAGATACGTGATTTAGGTTTTGCCTGTGTGCACAGTTACAATCCTAAATGGGTGTTTGTTTATTTGCGATAACTATAACATGGTTTTTTTGAGCTAGCAAGGATTTTTGCAATTCCATAATTGAAACGGTAGGGGCCTTACCGAACCGTCTTCCTAATACCGCCTTTAAGTACCTCTTCAATCGCAATGGCGACCCCATGTTCAGAATTCTTTTTCGTTGTGAAGTCACAGATTTCTTTAATGCCTGGAGCCGCATTTTCCATTGCGACACTGAGCCCAGCCACTTCAAGCATCGAATAATCATTGAAATTATCGCCAATGGCCATGACATCCTCTAGTTCAATCCCTTGTCTGCTAGAGTAGAAAGCGAGAGCAGCTCCTTTATTGGCATCACGATGGTTAAATTCAAGATTTTGGTGACCGGATGAGGTGATAGAAAGATCATGTTCACCTTTTAACTGTTCACGGATTCTTTTTAAGGCATCATCTTCTAGAGAAAAAGTAAGAAATTTAAAGACGTCAATGTCGTCATTATTAAAAATATGGTCAAAATCATTAACTGTTTGAATCTTTTCATCTTGGAAACGCTGCTTTACTTTTTCTATAATTACGTCTGTTGCAACGTCTGGATAATGGGCTTTCATGACATCAACCAATATATGAATAAAGGCATCCCGGTTAATAGAATAGCCTCCAGCACTTGTAAAGATTTCAAAATAACTTGATTCACTCGTACATGCGAGTTCGATTTTTCTACATGCTTCTTTGTCTAAAGCAATATTACGAATCAATTCACCATCCTCTAAATAAATTTGTGCTCCATTTAAACAAATAATCGGACACGATAATCCAGCTTCTATTAAAGGTTTTGAAGCAGCCTTGTAAGAGCGGCCTGTTGCGATCACGACCTCGATCCCTAATTCCTGTGCTTTTCGGATTGCTTTTATACTTTCTGGGCTAACTTCGCTTCTTTCATTTAATAATGTTCCATCCATATCTGTTGTGATTAATTTCATTATTTTCACCTCTCTATGACTCTATAATAACTATGGATAAAGCATAAACTAGTTTTGAAAAAATGAAAAATAATTATTTTGGATGAGTTGTTGACAATAATTAATTTGCCATGGTATAAAATTAGTAAGCGATTTCAATTAAATATTTTCTTAGACGGATTGTTACTGTTCGGCAGGCAAAACCTAAGTTTGTTTCGGAGGCTCTTTTTGGGGTATTCTGTATACAAGGTTGGGTTTTTTTTATATCCATTTACAGACAGACCGAGACAAAACAGAAGTAGGGCGGGTTTGATGATGAAGATTAAAAAAGTATTTAATAATAATGTCGTAATAGCGAATAACGAGCAAAACCAAGAGGTTGTCGTGATGGGTCGGGGACTTGCCTTTCAAAAAAAGGCTGGAGAACCAATCGACACTACGAAAATCGAGAAAACCTTTGTATTAGAAAAAAAAGGTGTTTCTGATAAATTAGCTCAGCTATTAAGCGATACTTCTGAAAAATATTTAAATATATCGTCAAAGATTCTAGATTATGCCAAATCGCGATTGCCATACAAATTGGATGATCATCTGTATGTGGCTTTAACAGATCATATTAGCTTTGCCATAAGCAGGCATAAGCAGGGGATTGATTTAAAGAACCCTCTCTTATGGGAAATAAGAAAACATTATAAGCTTGAGTTTCAAGTATCCTTGAAGGCGTTAGCTATTATTCAAGAGGAAACAGGAATCTTATTTGGTGAAGATGAAGCTGCATCGATTGCACTTCATTTAGTCAATAGTCAGTTATCCGGTGAGAATATGGCTGAAGCTGTCCAAGTGACCGAAATGGTCAATAATATCTTAAATATTGTTAAGTACCATTTCGGAATGGAGTTAGATGAGAGCTCCATTAACTATGAACGATTTCTCACTCATCTTCGCTTTTTCGCTATGAGGTTTGTACGGAAAGAGCGAGTGGAGGAAACTGAAGACAATTTTCTTTATGAACAGCTAAGTAATAAATATACTGAAGCCTTTCGGTGCAGTGAAAAGATTAAAGTGTACCTAGAAAAGAGCTATAATTGGGATATTTCTAAGGATGAAGTTATCTATTTGACGCTGCATATTCACCGTGTTACACAGCGGCACCAGCAAAGCTGAGGACGAGTAAGCA
This sequence comes from Halalkalibacter urbisdiaboli, assembly GCF_002156385.1. Classification (GTDB taxonomy): domain Bacteria; phylum Bacillota; class Bacilli; order Bacillales; family Bacillaceae_D; genus Halalkalibacter_A; species Halalkalibacter_A urbisdiaboli. The sequence goes on along the minus strand of NZ_MVJM01000001.1, from coordinate 1,204,220 downwards.
AAGTTTCAAGATGTACTAGCAATTATATTTTTCTTGTAAGAGAAAGCGTTACCTTAATCATAAATTAATATCTTTACCATGGAATGTTACCTTAAGTGGGCTTAACCTGGTCTGAATGTGAAGCACAAATGCTACTTTTCTGTGCGCTCAATCGGATCAGGTTTTTTATTTACAAAAAATACAAAAGATAAATGAGAAAGTGGGGGTTAGTCATGAAATACGAACAATTAGCCAAGTCAATTATTGAAAAAGTTGGCGGAAAAGAAAACGTGAAAAGTGTTGTTCACTGTATTACAAGATTACGTTTTAAGTTAAAGGATGAAAGCAAAGCCCAAACTGAGGCTTTAAAAAATATGGATGAGGTCGTAACCGTCATGAAAAGTGGTGGACAATATCAGGTCGTCATTGGGAATCATGTTCCTGATGTTTACAAAGCAGTTGTTGACGTTGGTGGATTTACAGACCAATCGCAGAAAAATGAGGAAGATACAAACGAAGAGAAGGGTAATCTTCTTAGTCGCTTTATCGATGTAATCGCAAGTATCTTTACACCAATCTTAGCTGTACTAGCAGCAACGGGGATGATCAAAGGATTTAATGCATTGTTTTTATCAGTTGGTTGGTTAGAATCAACTGATGGAACATATCAAATATTAAATATCGTTGGGGATTCATTGTTTCATTTCTTACCGATATTCTTAGGTTACACGGCGATGAAGAAGTTTGGTGGATCGCCATTTATCGGGATTGCCATTGGGGCATCGTTAGTATACCCAGCGGTTAATACACTGATGACAGGTGACCCGCTTTACGTATTATTTGCAGGGACGATGTTTGAATCTCCTGTATATGTAACGTTCTTTGGTATACCAGTTATTTTAATGAATTACGCTTCCACCGTAATACCAGTCATTCTTGCAACATTCTTTGGAGCGAAGATTGAAAAGTGGTTTAAAAAAGTTATTCCGGATGTTGTCAAAACATTCTTAGTACCTTTCTTTACATTGCTTGTTATCGTACCATTAACATTTATTATCATTGGTCCAATTTCTACATGGGCTGCACAAATTATTGGTCAAGCAACGGTATTCGTTTATGATTTAAGTCCAGTTATTGCAGGTTTATTTATCGGTAGCTTCTGGCAAGTATTAGTTATTTTCGGGTTACACTGGGGTCTTGTACCAGTTGTCATTAACAACTTATCAACATTTGGTGCTGATCCAGTATTAACAATGATGTTTGCAGCTTCGTTTGCACAAATTGGTGCAGTTCTTGGAGTTTATTTAAAAACGACAAATAAAAAAATAAAGTCACTTAGTATACCGGCATTCATTTCAGGGATCTTTGGTGTAACAGAGCCCGCGATTTACGGGATTACCTTACCGAAGAAAAAACCATTTATTATCAGTTGTATAGCTGCTGGTATTGGTGGTGGAATCATCGGATTTTTCGGAACAAAAACTTATATGATTGGTGGACTTGGAATTTTCATGATCCCATCATTTATTGGTCCAAATGGCCTTGATATGACCGTATGGGGTGCTTTAATTGCTATGGTTGTTGCATTCGTATTGGGTACAGTCTTGACGTATTTATTTGGTGGGGTAAATAAAGAAGAAACTCCACTTGAGAAAACAGAAGCAACGGCTTCAGAAGCTCCTGTAGAACCATTAGAAGAAACAACAGTAAACAGCATAGTAGAAGCAAAAGGTGAAGTGGTTTCAAGTCCATTTGTAGGTCAAGTACTCTCCTTATCAGATATTAAAGATGAAGCCTTTGCAACAGGTGCACTTGGGAAAGGTGTTGCTGTTGTACCGATAGAAGGAAAATTAGTTTCGCCTGTATCAGGAACGATTTCTGTCTTATTCCCAACAAAGCATGCTATTGGTATTACTTCTGATAATGGGGCAGAATTATTAATTCACGTTGGAATGGATACAGTTCAATTACAAGGTAAGTTCTTTGAGGCTCATGTGGAACAAGGAGACCGTGTCGAAAAAGGTCAACTTCTAATTGAGTTTGATATTAAGGGAATTCAGGAAGCTGGATTTGAGATTGTGACCCCTGTAGTCGTAACGAACCCAGATCAATATAACTTGATGACAACAGAAGAAAAAGAAGTAAAACATGGTGATAGTCTCATTACCTTAATTAAATAAGAATCGTTAAAATGATTGAAACCAGAAGGAAAAATCTGAGACCTCCCTTTTGGTTTCTCTTAATTGAGAGGAGTTTTATTTTGTCTACTTATCAATTTCCAGAGAATTTCTTATGGGGTGGCGCCATCGCTGCGAACCAAACAGAAGGTGCGTATCTAGAGGATGGGAAAGGCTTAACGTTAGTTGATTTATTGCCAACCGGGGAGAAACGGTGGGATGTAATGTTAGGCAAGCTTGACCAATTTACACCAGAAGAAGGAGAGTTTTATCCTTCTCATGAAGCGATTGACTTTTACCATCGCTATAAAGAGGACATTGCTCTTTTTGCCGAAATGGGATTTAAAGCATTGCGTGTTTCGATTGCTTGGGCTCGTATTTTTCCAAATGGCAATGATGCAGAGCCGAATGAAGCGGGCTTACAATTTTACGATGACTTATTTGATGAGCTACTAAAACATCGGATTGAGCCTGTTGTGACCATTGCTCACTTTGATGTTCCAGTCAATTTAATTAAGAAATACGGAAGCTGGAGAAATCGCAAGCTCGTAGGGTTTTTCGAAACGTACGCGAAGACGATTTTGGAACGTTATAAGGATAAAGTGAAATACTGGATGACCTTCAACGAAATTAACATGCTTCTTCATCTGCCTTTTGTTGGTGCAGGACTTGTTTTTGAGGAAGGAGAAGATCAAAAGCAAATCAAGTATCAAGCAGCCCATCATCAGCTAGTGGCAAGCAGCTTAGCAGTAAAGGCGTGTCATGACATCAATCCAGATGCAAAGATCGGCTGTATGCTTGCAGCAGGCATGACGTATTCGTACACGTGTAATCCAGATGATGTCATGGACGCGATGGAAAAGGATCGTGAATCGTTCTTCTTTATCGATGTACAATCTCGCGGAGCGTATCCAGGTTATGCGAAACGTTTCTTTAAAGAAAATAACATTACGATTGAAATGGAAGCCGAAGATGAAGCTTTATTAAAAAATCATACCGTCGATTATATCGGTTTTAGCTATTATGCAAGTCGTGCCACAAGTACCGATCCGGAAGTATTGAAGAACCAAACCGCTGGTAACGTATTTGGGTCAATTGAAAATCCGTACTTAGAAAAGTCAGAATGGGGCTGGACGATTGATCCTAAAGGCTTCCGTATTACAGCAAACCAATTATACGACCGCTATCAAAAGCCTTTATTTGTCGTAGAAAATGGGCTAGGTGCCGTGGATGAAGTGAACGCAGAAGACAAAGTGAACGATGACTACCGTATCGAGTATCTCCGAAAGCATATTGCCGAAATGGGTGAAGCCATTGAAGATGGAGTTGACATCATCGGTTATACAAGCTGGGGCTCTATCGATATTGTTAGTGCTTCCACGGGGGAAATGAAAAAACGATATGGGTACATTTATGTCGATAAAGATAATGAAGGAAATGGTTCTTTAGAGCGTCTGAAAAAGAAAAGCTTCGATTGGTACAAGCAAGTAATTGAATCAAATGGACAGAGCTTAGATTAATCAATGAGGTGAAATAATGAGTAAATTAGCAAAATTCCCAGAAGGCTTCCTATGGGGTGGTGCGGTTGCAGCCGATCTTAAGAACCGTTTGTAACCAATTGTATGATCGCTATGAAAAACCACTTTTCATTGTCGAAAATGGGTTAGGTGCTGTTGATGTTGTGGAGAAAGATGGAACTATTCAAGATGATTATCGTATAGATTATTTACGTGCTCACATTGAAGAAATGAAAAAAGCAATCGGTGACGGCGTAGATCTTATCGGTTACACATCATGGGGGCCAATTGATTTAGTAAGTGCTTCAACGGCTGAGTTGAAAAAACGTTATGGCTATATTTATGTAGATCGGGATAGTGAAGGAAAAGGTTCTAATGCACGCTTGAAAAAGAAAAGTTTTAACTGGTACAAAAATGTCATAGCAACCAATGGAGAAGAACTTTAAGGAAAAAACAATGATGACTGTTCGCCATTGCTGAATCAGCTAACGTTAATTTCATAGTATATGATGTTGTTTCTTCAGAAGTAGATGAGATCTCTTTGTTTGTCTCCTCTTTTCCTTCTGAAGAAGATTCTTTAGCCTGTGATCCACATAAAACTAATGCCATTATCAAAAGACGGTTCTGTATTGGTGAACAGCTCCCGTCAAATAACCCGTCTTACTCAGGCTCGAGCACCGCCCATTGTCATATGTTGACGTGTATAAGCATTCCTCGCCTCTGTAATAACTAACAAATTAAAGTACTTGCTGCACAGTACAACGATATTGTTCAAAAATTACCTACCTAAGAGACGATTACGCTCGGTGTGATCGTCTTTTCGCATTTGACTAAATACTGTGTAATAAATGTTTTCACTTTTTTGAGACATTGTGAATGAGAAGGAGTTAACAAGATGTGTCAATCATGATGAAATCTAATTATTGGAGAATTTTAGCCCTCATTCGAAAAACGAAGATCTGCTCAATTTCAGCAGACCTTCGCTTTTTATGTCAAAAAACCTAATTTCCCGCCAACTCCTTCCTATTCGGAGCGTGTGGTGGTTCTTCCATCCATCCCCGTTCTATTAAAATGTCTGTACCATCCTTCCCGTACTGCAAGATTTCAGGAATTAGTTTTGAATATTCAGTAGCGAGATCTAATCGAGTTGATGTACTTAATGCATGACCAATATAGGTTATTCCTTGGGTATTGAGCATAGTTACAAGGTTCATGATGAGCTTTTCTGAAAAAGGAGAAGAAGTAGAAGTTGACACCTCAGAGTTAATCATTATAGTGCCAAGCAGATCTTCATTGATTAAGGTTTGGTTTAGGAACTCAATTTGTCTCAGAGCTAACTCTTTTCCTTTTGTTAAAAATTTTTGGATTTGTTCATCTTTCACCACTTGAATAAAACCAGTGAGTAAGATTAGACCAAAATAGTTCCTTTCAATATTAAAAAACATTTCAGATAGTTCAAGAACATTTAGTGGGCGTTTCTTTTCGAGCCATTTGGATAAAAAAGTTTCCTTTTCTTTAACAAATTCAACTTTATCGGGATACGGGATCATTGATGGGCGATCGTATATCCCTTTTGAAAGCATAAGATTTACTGATGTATTATAAAGATCCAATGTAGAGGTCAAACACTTAGAAAAGAAAGTCCGTATATCTTCACGGGCAACGTTAGATAATAGCATACCATAGTTCATCAAACCCATACGACTCATTCCGTATGTGTAACTCACAGGAAATAAATCAAAAAACAAAGGTGGTGCTGAAAGATTCAAATCTTCATCGGAAAATCCCTTGGGAATAGGGATGTTCTCTTTTTCAAAAATGCTCTTTATTTCCTCGATATGTGTTTTTGATAAATCTAAGGTTAGTTTAATTAAGGGTTTAACATCTTCGTTATTCGAATGGTGTAAGAAATGCTTTGTGAGACAGATAGATAGACTATCGTTGATATATGTAGTCCATAATCCTGAAATTTCAGTTGATGATAAACCTACAGTATGTTTTGTATCCATTAAAGATCTCCTTTTTTAGATTTTTTCTCTTTTAAGTATGCTCATGGCTAAACTATTTATTCTTTTTATTTGTATTTGTGTAGAATTATGTAGAACTAGAGAAGAACAAAATAGGTTTTTACAGTTAGTTAGCGAAATTTCTATAAAGAATACAAAAAGTGGGTAGATGGAACTTTATCTGTTTTTTAAAATTAAAATAAGCTACTTTAATGGATGAAATCTAAATTCAATTGATGTTAAAAGAGATACTTTATCAGAATGATTGGTCATTTATCTTTCAAAAGATAGAGGATGCTGATATTGATAAGTTAAAAACGGGAGACTTTAGCAGTGTAAACTTTAAAACGTTAATTAAAAGGTTAAAAGATGAATGCTATATAGAACTTAACGCGTGAGTATAAGTTATTTGATTAACAATACGAGGAAGCGTAAGCAACAGAAGGGGTTTTCTTTAGTTGAAAAAGATTTAACTGTGGAAGAGGTTCTAGAGGAACGTAAACGTGAACTTGAAGTAAGGAAAAACCAGTTGGGGTAGAGGAGGTTTAGAATGGTTCAAAAGTACAATAGGGAAGATGAACTTAAAGAACGATTTAACCAGTTCATCTCATCCAAAGTCACTGGTGAAAATATAGACTATTATTCAAAACTATCAATAGAAGATTTTGTAGATATAAAAACCGCGTTAAGCGATATTAACAATATTATTACATATAAAACCACAATCCGTTTTATGGACTGGTTAAGAGAATATTTTTCTTATGTAGATGCTAATTATCAGGTTTATTTAAATGAGGTGTTGGGAGCAAAGCCAAGTGGTAATGGCTATGATATCATGGTGACTGGTGATGTAAATATCATAGCTGAAATCAAGTGTAACAAGCCTATTAACAGTGGGTTTAAATTTGGCTCTGCAAAGAGGAACGGTATTATTAAGGACATTCAGGGTTTGCTAAAAGGAAAGTCGAAGGTAAACTTTGACCCGAAATCCGCTTATAAGTTCCTAGTAATCTATGATTTTGGTGAACACACTTTAAAAGCTACAGAACATCTAATCAAGAACATCCCTTCTGAATATAGGGGGAAAGTTGAATTATATACTTACCAAACTCAATTGACGTTGGATAAGGTATATGTCGTGTTCATTAAATAATGACTTTATTTGATATTAGGTTTTAAATAGTTTGGAGGGTAACTTGGATTTAAATAAATTAATTCCATCTAGGTTACCTCATATTACGAACAGGAGAGTTTCTGTGACAGTGCAGATTTTTTTGCTGCACAGTACAACGATATTGTTCAAAAATTTCCTACCTAAGAGACGATTACGCTCAGTGTGATCGTCTTTTCGCATTTGACTAAATACTGCGCAGCAATAGTTTTAATTTTATAATTAAGTTGTTTTAAATTATGAGACAGTGAAACGATTAGTAAGTGTGATATTCTTCTTTTTTGCTTCATGGGCAAATTCCATGAAGCAAAAAGTACACACGTTCTAGAAATTCTTTTAGTAGTTCGTGTTTGTCCATTATTTTATCTTTCTAAATTTTAACGGAGTTTTTCCATAAGTCTTTTTAAACATTTTAGAAAAGTTTGTGGAGTAGTTATAACCAACTTTATGAGCAATTTCTTCAATACTTAAATCGGTAGTAGATAAAAGGTTTGCAGCAATAGACATTCTTAGGTTATTTATATATTCTCCGATGGATGTGTGATAAAGCTTTGAAAATCCTGCCTTTAACTTTTGTTCATTTAAAAATACCAGTTTACTTAAAGCCTTAATAGTAGGGGGATTATAATAATTTTTTTGTAAAATATCATGGGCTTTTTTAATAGCTTGAATGTCAGAGTAGGTTAGTTTCATTATCCTGTTGGTACCAATATGGATATTTCCATAGTCAATTTGATTTGTAAAAGCATTCTCTTTAGATTTTGTAACTTCATTTATTAATATAGCGATACACTCTAAAATCTTACTTTCTAAATAAATACTAGTTAAAGAATTTTCGTGATCTAAACCTTGTAATTGTCCAATGATTTCAATAATATCCAAGGGTAGATATATATAAGTATAGTTTTGAATTAATGATTGAAAATCAATGATATTTGCAAAGTTCGGCTTTAAAATTTCGTTAAAATAGTTTTCGTGAATAGTTATTTCAGTTCCTTGAAACTGTTGTCCTTTTTTCCACGTTGTTGTCACATTAAGATCTTTTTCTAGAACCAAAAAAGATGAAGGAGTAAAAGTATATACAGGATTTTTTTCAATCTTAAACTGTGTTACACCTTCATAGACAACCCCAAACCTCATCAACAGCTCCGGATTATCAAGTATCAGTGAGAAATCCTCAGGTATTTTATAGTCAGCAATGTATAAATCATAATAACCTTCTCTTGAATAATTAATAAGGTGCCCAAGATCAGGTCTTGTTTTATTCGTGTATAAAGTATAATATCCACACTCTATTTTATTGAAAGATAGTTTTTCTAAAAAACTAGATTTAAATTGTTGGTAAGACGTTATGATCATTTTTTATTCTCCTTTTAAAAAGTATATTCCATAGTGTTCTGTTATTCAATTAGATGAGTTGCAAAAATGATTAAATTAGGTGTAAATATTACGATGATAATGATTATCATATACAATTAACTTTGCACTTGAGTTCAACCTTTTAAATGATTCTTATAGGTAGGATTTTCTGTTTTCAGCCAGTATGATTTTACTAATTTTTGAAACTGTCATTTGAAGGTAAAATTTTACTTAGGACTCAAAACCAGTTGAGCATTCCTGTTACTATTTTGTTGGAAGCCTGGTTTATATTACTATCAGACATAACGTAAGAGATATCGTATGCTAGAAGTTAATTCTACTTTGTTATATACCTAGAAAAGAGTTGATTTAATGGAGAAAATAAATTTTTCTCGTAGTGCAATACAATCGGAGGAGGAACTTAGAGAAATTATTGGGAAGCCACATGAATTAGTAGTAAAGAAGAGTATTTCTTTTTTAGATGAGCATTGCCAAAAATTTATATCCATGTCACCACTTTTTTTTCTTGCCACAGCTAATGGAGAAGGAAAGTGTGATGTTTCGCCACGAGGTGATTTGCCAGGTGCTATTAGCATATTAAATAAACATCAATTAGTAATACCAGATCGTCCTGGAAATAGAAGGCTAGATTCAATTTTAAATATACTTTCTAACCCTAACACGGGTCTTGTATTTATAATTCCAGGGTTAGAAGAGGTACTACGTATTAATGGGCGTGCAGCGATTATTAAAGATAAAGAAATTTTAAATAAAATGAGTTTAAAAGGTAAAACACCATTACTAGGGATAGGTATAGATGTAGAGGAATGTTTTATTCATTGTCCTAGAGCAATAAAGGAATCGAATATCTGGAATTCTAAAACATGGCAAAAATCAGGGGCTCTCCCATCAATTTTGGAGATATTTAATGAGCATTTAAAAATAAATGGGGTTGAATTAAAGAACTAGTTTTTAATGAATAGTAAATGAAACAAAATGCAATAGCTATTATTTTGTAACCGAATTTATTAACTATTGCTCCGATCCTCACATAAATTTCTATTGACTAACAATATTTTAAAAAATATAATAAGTGATATTGATAATCATTTTCAAATTAACTTGTGATAAGGAAGGTCATACAAATGAAGGCAAAACAAAACAATTCATTATTAACATTAACAACACTACTAATTGCTATGCTTATGTTTGCACTGGTTGGTTGCTCAGGTCAGCAATCAAGTTCAGAACCAACAACGAGCGAGCCGACTAACACGGAAACAACTGAATCTGAAAAGGCAACAAATGAATATCCAATCGTGATCAAGCATGCATTTGGGGAAACAGTAATTGAAGAGAAGCCTGAACGCATTGCTACTATTTCATGGGCAAACCATGACGTTGTTCTTGCTCTTGATGTTGTGCCTGTAGGGTTCTCAGCTGCAAACTACGGAATTCAAGATGATAGCGGAATGTTACCTTGGACTGCAGAAAAATTAAAAGAACTAGGTGAAGACAATCCGAATATCTTCCAAGATACTGACGGTTTAGATTTTGAAGCAATTTCAGATACTAATCCAGATGTCATTCTTGCAGCATACTCAGGAATCACTCAAGAAGATTATGATACTTTAAGTCAAATTGCTCCAGTTGTGGCATTTGAAACTGGCCCTTGGGTAACTTCTTGGCGCGATCAAATTAAATTTAATTCCATGGGTATGGGGATGGAAGAAGAAGGTAAACAACTTATTGCGGATACAGAGAAATTAATTCAAGATAAAGCAAATGAACATTCTGAAATTAAAGGTAAAAAAGCTGCATTTGCTATGATTAATGCTACAGATTTATCTAAATTTTATGTTTACACACCTGCAGACCCGCGTGGGGAGTTCCTTGGTGAACTAGGAATGGAATACCCTGAAAGTCTTATGAGTCATATTGCTGATCCTAATAGTTTTTATATCGAATTGAGTGCTGAAAATGCAGATGCACTTAATGATGTTGAAGTTTTAATCTCATATGGAGATGAAAATACATTGGAGGCACTGCAAGCTGATCCAATTCTTGGGCAAGTTCCGGCAATCCAAAGAGGATCTGTTGCAATTATTGGAGATAACACTCCACTAGCAGCGGCTGGAAATCCAAACCCACTTTCAATTGAGTATACAATTGATGAATACTTAAATTTAATCTCAGAAGCAGCTAGTAAGTCAAAATAAAATGATTAACACATCCGTTTCAGAAAATAAGCAGTTACTTATGCCGAAGAATTTTATAAGAGTTCTGATACTCCTTATTATTTTACTCGGTATATGTGTATTGGCATCTCTTGCCTTTGGCTCTCGTACAATTGGATGGACTGAACTAATGACTGGTTTATTCAACCCGGATGTACAGTCCCACGAAGCAAATGTTGTTCGCCAAAGAATTGCTAGAACTGTATTTAGTTTGATGTGTGGTGCTGCATTAGGGGTTTCAGGGGCTCTTATGCAATCAGTTACTCGCAATCCTATTGCAGATCCTAGTATATTAGGAGTCAACACAGGGGCAGCTCTCTTTGTAGTTTTGGGGATTTCCTTTTTAAATATCAGTTCTCCAAGTCATTTTATATGGCTTGCACTAGTAGGAGCAATTATAACTGCCATTTTTGTGTTCGGAATTGGTTCTATGGGGAGTGGCGGTGCCACGCCCCTTAAACTTGTTTTAGCGGGGGCTGCTACAAGTGCAGCATTATCCTCGCTAGTAATCGCAATTATGATTCCCCGCACAAATGTTATGGATCAATTTAGATTTTGGCAAGTTGGCAGTGTTGGATCGGGAGACTGGAGCTCAATCTCTACGTTTATTCCTTTTCTTATTTTTGGAATACTAATAGCATTATTTACGGCTCCAGGGCTGAACGCATTAGCATTAGGTGATGAAGTTGCTCAAGGTCTAGGAGTACATACTGGAATGCTTAGACTTATTGCGGCTTTTGGCGGTGTTCTATTGTGTGCTGCAGCTACAGCTCTAGCTGGTCCTATTGGCTTTATTGGGTTATTAGCTACTCACGTAATACGACTCATTATTGGACCTGATTTACGCTATGTTATCCCTATGTCAGCTCTTTCCGGTGCCATTATTTTAACTATATCAGACATAAGCGGCAGGATTATTGGGAGTCCTAGTGAGCTGGAAGTTGGTATAGTTACAGCATTTATTGGGGCTCCTATTTTAATCTTACTAACTATGAAAGCGAAAATGCGTGCATTATGATGAATGAAACTATGAATCTTATTATAGAAGGTAGAAAAAAGAGACGTCGTCGTTTTATACTTGTGACTGCTTTACTTGCAATCATCGCCTTAGCACTTTGCTGGACTATGCTTATGTTAGGTAACACTATTTATTCAGTTCAGGATGTAGTACGTGTCCTACTAGGTGAGGATGTAAAAGGTGCATCATTTGCAGTGGGCACGATACGTTTTCCGAGAATGATTGCAGGTGTTTTTGCAGGATTTGCCTTCGGAGTTGGTGGATATATATTTCAGACCATGTTGCGAAATCCTTTAGCAAACCCAAATGTCATTGGAATAACAGCTGGGTCAAGTGCAGCCGCTGTTTTTTGTATCATTGTACTAAATGCAAGTAATATGGTTGTTTCTATTACTTCTGTTATTGGTGGACTTGCTACAGTGGTAGTTATCTTTCTACTATCAAAAGGAACTTCATTTTCTATTGGTAGATTAATATTAATAGGAATTGGAATTCAAGCAATGCTAAACGCTGTCATTTCCTATTTATTACTTATTAGTAAGCACCACGATCTTCCTACTGCAATGAGATGGCTAAGTGGCAGTCTAAATGTTAGAATGGAGAATCTTTATACTCTAATCATTATAGTTCTTATCTTCGCACCTATTATCATCGCACTCGGGAAACGATTAGATATGTTAGAACTTGGTGAGCAAGCAGCAACTTCACTTGGAGTTGATACTAATAAAACAAGACTTATACTTGTTATCAGTTCTGTACTTATCATTGCATTAGCTACTGCGGCAACAGGACCAATCGCATTTGTCGCATTTCTTGCTGGACCTATCGCAAAAAGACTAGTTGGTGTTGGGTTTTCAAATATTATTCCAGCCGGTCTTGTTGGGATCATTTTAGTTTTAGCATCTGATCTTATTGGACAATTTGCATTTACTGCTAGATACCCTGTAGGTGTAATCACAGGGATTCTAGGTGCGCCTTACTTGATCTACTTGCTAATCCGAATCAATCGAAAGGGAGATTTATAATGAAACCAACACATATTTTTCAATCTGAAGGAATCACAGCTGGATACGATAATCAAACAATTCTACACGATGTTAGTATTTCAATTCCGAGCAATAAAATAAGCATTATTATTGGAGCTAACGGATGTGGTAAATCTACATTACTTAAGACGATGGCTAAGCTTATTAAACCTACTTCTGGGCAAGTGACCTTAGATGGAAAACCAATCAATAAAATTCCACCAAAACAATTGGCTCGTGTGTTAGGCCTTTTGCCTCAATCACCTATTGTTCCTGAGGGAATAACAGTTGCAGATTTAGTAGGACGAGGAAGATACCCACACCAAACGTTTCTAAAAGGTTGGACAAAAAAGGATTATGTAGCTGTTGCTGATGCAATGGAAATTATGAATATCACTGAATTTGCCGATCGAAATATTGATGAGCTTTCAGGGGGTCAAAGACAGCGTGTATGGATTGCAATGGCACTGGCGCAACAAACAGATATATTGTTTCTTGATGAACCAACAACTTATTTAGATATCACCTATCAAGTCGAAATTCTTGACCTGTTAACAGATCTTAACCGAAAGCGTGGAACAACAATTGTAATGGTTCTTCATGATATCAATTTGTCAGCACGTTATGCAGATCATATCTTTGCTCTTCATAAAGGAAAGCTTGTCACAGAGGGCGAACCATCAAAGGTTATTACAAATAAATTGATTAAGGATATTTTTGGTCTCCATTGTACGGTAATTCAAGACCCCGTTTCGGGCTCTCCTTCTGTGGTACCAATTGGACGACATCATAATAAATTGAGAATGTACTCTTAAATAAAGACAAATAACCCTACGAAACAATTTTTCTCATAGGTTTTGGAGCTCCCCTCGTTGGTGGAGCTTTTTGCGATCTAAACGGGCTTAAAGGCAAAATTTCGCCTTTACTTATGATACGGTGCCACCATTTCTTACGGAGGGATCAAGATGTGGTTCTCTTAAAAAGAAGCACAAGAACCGTCCCTATGATTCTCTAAGATTGCACCCGAAAAAAAATTTAAAAACAATTGTAAATAATACCCAAAATACGGCGTATAAGCCGTGGTGTCCCTTTTTGATCAGATAGATAATGTCTGTAAAAAAGGGGCTTTCACCTTGGATTTCGAAGAATCAATCACCAAACAAATCGGCAAAACCATTCGAGCTAGGCGTAAATCCAAGGGATATACCATTGAGGACTTAGCTTATCACTCTGAAGTGAACGATAGTACAATTGAACGAATCGAGCGTGGCAAAGCAACAGCGAAGATTCCGACGTTGTTCAAGATTGCGGCGGGATTAAACCTGAAATCTCCGTATGAATTACTTGTTGATGCTGATAAGAACATCTATCCAAAACTAAAAGAAGAACTAAAAAAAGACGATTAATTAAACGTTTATTTAAACCCACCATCTTTATCTCTCTTCCCGTACCTCTACTAATTAAGTAGACTACTATTACCTGTCAGATTTCCCTTCTTCTTTTTCCTACCCCTCATATCCATTAATCCCTAGGAGTTGATTTTCATTGATTGAAACGATTCTCTCTCACTATGAAATCACGAAGGACACGATGGCTTTGATACCAGCGAGGCAGATTCACTATTGCACGGTAGCGATAGAACCCCTGCAGCAGCATCATGTGAACCAACTAACCCTCACAATGATTAAGGAAGCTTGCCTCCCCGGCGGTTCCACTTACGATGGTAGAAGGTTAGCGGTCATCTCGCAAACGGGTGCACAGAACAAGGTTCCGATTCCAATTAACCCGATGGAACTCATCTATGCCTTTCCAACCTCATCCCCTTCAAACCCCGACTGTATTTGGATCTTCTACACACATGTCAAAACCATCAAACCACACCCGAAACAACCAACTTCTTCGCTTGTTGTATTTAAAAATTACCATGAAATCGAAGTCCCAGTTAGTCTTCAAGTGTTACAGAGGCAAATGCAGCGAACGAGTTACTGTATGGTCAGGTTTTCAAGGTGGGAAGGCGAATAAGTTTTTCCTGATTTATTGGCGTATAGAAAAATTAAATATATCCATATACAAGGAGGATGTAGTGTGGCTAAATTTCGTATGATCCAAACGGGGTTCTGGAAAGACCCGAAAGTGATGGAGGAGATGACGCCGGAGGATAAGTTCTTTTTCATGTATCTTCTCACCAATCCGCAGGTGACTCAAATTGGCATCTACCGAATCACGAAGAAACAAGTGGCATTTGAGACGGGCTTCTCGATTGAAACGGTGCAGCTGTTATTTGATCGCTTCTTGCACCAGTATGAACTCATTCGTTACAACGACGAAACAAGGGAGCTTGCGATCAAGAACTGGGGCAAACACAATCTCGCGCGTGGAGGCAAACCAATGCTTGACTGTATTCAAAAGGAATTAGAGGATGTGAAGGATCGCTCTCTTATTGACTATGTTGGACAAGCAGTGACCAATCCATCGATTCGGGAGCTTTACACGACCTTCACCGCCGAAAACGACGATACGGCGACGTTACGTGGCCAAAAAGAAGAAGAAAAACAAGAAAAAGAACAAAAACAAGAACTATACGCCACCGTATTCAGATTCTACGAAGACAACATCGGTGTCCTAAATCCGTTTATCGCAGAGTCTATTGCCCTCTGGTTAGAAGAGTTAAGCCCTGAAGTTGTGATGCTAGCGATAAAAAAAGCGTTGATGAAGCAAAAGCGCTGGGATTACGCAGAAGGAATCCTTAAAAAATGGGTTAACCAAAACCTAACAACACCCCAACTTATCGAAGCAAATGGAAAACACTTCCAACAGCGCCAACCTCAAACGACCTCAACTGATTTACTCGAACGAGTGAAAAGAGGTGACTTCTCATGACAAATGAGGAAGCAGCCGAAGTTCTCCTAACGATCCGCGATGTGTACCCATCCTACGAAATCACCGAACGAAAAATGAAAATCTTCGTCCCGGCCTTACTGAACATGGACTTTTCTGGCGTGATGAAACGTTTAAACGAATACATTATGACTAATCCATGGCCCCCAACGATTTCCGACATTGCCTCCTATCCAATTCAAGAAAACGAGATTTTGAGAAAAACAAAAGAATACGAAAAAATGGCCTCCGAGGATCCACCAACGAAAGAGCAAATCCAAGAGCTTCAAGCTCGCTTCCAACAGCTTGTTTTAACGGAGAGCGAAGATGAGTGAGCAACCGACCATTGCTGAACAAGCCGTCATTGGAGCGATCCTCATTGATCCAGAACTCATTAAGGAATGCAGTCTTCAGGAAGAACATTTCTATGAAAGTCAGCATAAAATCATCTTTCAAGCGATGCTCACATTAGAACAAAACGATACCCCACCCGATTTGGTTGCGGTTGTCACCGTTTTAAGCGAGTCACTCGAACAAATCGGGGGAGTGGCGTACCTATCTGATCTGATGAATGCCGTCGCCACAACAAGCAACTTCAAATACTACGAAGAACTAACCCTCGAGCATTTCAGAAAACGGGCGGCGATAAAATTAACCGAGCAATTTTACAACGAAGCAAATGATGAAACAATCTCTAGCCTCATTACCGATCTGCAACAGCTACAAGAACTGACGATGAAAAAACAACACCGCACGAAAAATGAAATCCTAATCGACGTCGTCAACACGATGCACGACCCAACAGACGAAATGCTCGGAAGACCGAGTGGCATCATGGATCTCGATAAAATGACCGGAGGCTGGCAAAAACAAGACCTCATCATTATAGCCGCAAGACCATCCGTCGGAAAAACAGCATTCGCCCTCCATATGGGCGCCGTCAACTGCCGCAAAGGAGGAGTCACGATTTTCTTTTCCCTCGAAATGGCAGACAAACAACTAGCGATACGATTGATTTCAGCAGAAGGAAAAATCGACGGCATGAAATGGAAAAACCCGACCCGCTTATTTTCCGCAGCCGATTATCGCCAAGCCGTCAATGCAATCGGAGCCATCGAAAAGTGGGACGTTGAAATCATCGACAACCCGAGCATAAAAGTCACGGAGATCCGCTCCAAATTAGGTGAAATGAAACGCCGATACCCGAACCGCGATCTCCTTGTTATCATCGATTACCTCCAGCTCATCCAGTCCCCAAACAAACGAGGAGAAAACCGCCAACAAGAAGTATCCGACATCTCACGCTCATTAAAAGCCATCGCCAGAGAACTAGACGTTCCCATCATCGCCCTTTCCCAGCTATCAAGAAAGGTCGAGACCCGCCAAGTAAAAAGACCAATGATGTCCGACATACGAGAGTCCGGCAGTATCGAGCAGGACGCCGATATTATCGCATTTCTATACCGAGACGATTACTACGACAACGAAACCGAACAGCAAAACAAAATAGAAATTATCGTAGCCAAGCAACGAAACGGACCCGTTGGCACGGTGGAGGCTTTATTTGAGAAGGAGTATGGGAGGTTTTTGAATCTAGCAAAAAGCAGAGCTAATGAAGAAAAAAATGAAATGGAGGATGGAGAATGGGAGAGATTCGGGAATTAAGAATAGCGTATGAATTGTCATTGTTGAAAAAGCAGATTTTGGAGATTAGGTGGGAGAATGAGCGATTAGTGAGGGAGAATGAGTTGTTGAAGCAGCAGGTGAGGGTTTTGAGGGGGAGGAGGTAGGAAGGTTTTTAATAGCTTCTCATCTTCCTGGTGTAGTAGTGACGGCAGCTGTCATTTTTTCTAATAAGTATTCTATAGGTTAGAAAAATCAAAAATTCGACAAAAACTACCTTTTTTCTTTGGGTGATTGTAGTATATTTTTACTAACGATAAAGGACTACTTCAATTGACAGTAGTCAGAAAGGTGCGTTATGTCACATTCTAAGTTAGAAAGTACCATTAGTATTCTCCCGTCGTTCCTTGACAGTGAACATCGGTTTTCTTCTTTATCTTCCTTATTATTCTATACATATCGCTCCCATTGTATTACGTATGAGAAATGTAGTGGAGATACAAATATTATTCAGGAGCCAATTTATTCATTTGAACAGTTGAATGTGTTAATTAAGCATTATGAACAAGGTGGAAGAGTTATTCCAGAGTCTAGTTTAATTAGTTTGTCAGATTATCAACATTTACATTTCTCAGACGTTCATGATGTCTATCAATCCTATACGAAGCAACTTAAATTTCTGCAAAGTGTAAAGAGTAATGAATTTCTTGACCTTTCTTTTTATCAAAGTTCAGCATTAGTAACTCATATAGATTCGCTTAATGACCGACTAAAGGAAGCAAGGAGACATCAATTTAATGATATTCCAATTTATATAATACCGGAAAAGGAAATTTCATCAGATTTCAATCATATTGAACAAATGGTGAGCAATCCTAGATGGATCCTGCAATTAATTTCGTTTTTTGCCTCCTTAACCAAGAATCAAATTACTGTTTCGGTGGAGGACATTAGTTTTGATTCGTTTCTATATAATCCAAATGGGATGATTGCTGCTTTTATTAGTTATGATTTGCTAAAAATTCGCCCTAATATGTCTCTAGAAAAAATCACTGATACGAACTTGCGTGGCTTTGCTAAACTAATTTGGTCTTTTTTTGATTATAGTGCCAGAATGCTTCCTGATAATACAGTAATGCCAAAGCATGATAGTTTGCTTTATAAGCTATTACAGCGAATGAAGTCCGAGACAGACTTCGAATTTAATAGTTTTCAAGAAGTTGCAAATTTTATCAAAAACCCGGACTTAACTTCGAAACCGAGACGTTTTGGCGTGTTTTTAGATGTTGCAAATATTTACACAGGGTTACACAACTTAAAAATTGATTATCATTCACTTGTTCTCTCTGTTTTTGGATTAGAGGCTAAGGGGCGTATTAAAGAAGAAAATAAACATGCCGTTTTATTTTATCCGGTTTATGAAGATGAAGAGAAAACTAATGATGTATATCATTCTCAGAAGCAGTTAAAAGAAACGTTAGAAAACGAATTTAGTTTTAGAGTACATGAAACAAATAATGGTACACCTAAAGCTAAAAGAATTGTTAATGGAAAAGAGTCAGATGTGGATGACGAGGCATTAATAAAAAAGATGGAGGAAAGGTTTGAATATTTAGATCATATTCTGTTGCTCTCAGGAGATGCACACTTTTATGAAATCCTAATGAAGTATAAACAAACAGAAGGGAAAACAGTTTCAATCATTTCAATACATGAAGACGATACTTCAAATCGGATTCGGACTGATTTTAAAGATGAACATAAATTTATAACGGAGTATGCAGATTGTATCATTATTTAAGGAAGGAAGATCAGCTTGGAATTTTTGTTATCAAACTTAGTTATTTTCATCACAATTACCCTATTATGTACGATCGTCACGATAGCGGTAATACAGAACCAGAAAATTTATTCCTTTATAAGAAAACAAAATAACGCCATTGATAGTTCCCATGCTAGTTCTGAATTATTGCGAGATATTGAGAAAAAATTTAATGATAAAAGTAAAAAAACAGAAAATAAAATAAATATTCAGTCGTTTATTGAAGAATATATGACTGAATTTAAAATGCCACAGAATAAAACGACGATTGTTCAAAAATTAAAGTTAATTCAGATGACAGTCTCACTCTCAATTTTGGTTGGGGTATTGGGTACGTTTATCGGGTTAGTTATTGCTTTAAGTGGAATTAATTCTGAGCAAATGGGAGAATCGATTACGAATGTTTTAGATGGCGTACATACAGCTTTCTATACGAGTATTGCTGGGATACTATGTTCAATCATTATCAATTTATGGACAAAAATGAAAAACTCGGAACAGCAATTGATTCAAGTGATGTTAAGAGTAGAAAATTATTTAAATTTAAAAGAAAGTCGAACCCTTGATCACAAATTAGTAGACGCAATGGGAGATGTAAAAGCAGCAATTCAAGAGATGAATCAATCGTTTGTGGATATTCAAACGTTTTCCATAAGTTTTGAGAAAGCAACTAAAAACATGAATGAATTTAATGGTGTGTTTTCTGATAACACTCAAAAACTTCAAAACGTTTTTGGAAATATGGAGCTGTTCACAGAAAGTTATAACAACCATATGGACCAATTAAATGTGAACTTCGAAAAAGTATTATCATTTTTTGAAAAACAAGAAGAGATCCAGTCGTATTCAGTTGATCTTATGCAGCAAACATCAAAACACATGGGACAATACATGAGTGAGCAAACAAACATTCAAGCGGAAAATCGAGAAGCAATTACAAGTGCAAATGAATCGATGAGCAAGATAGGTCAGGAAATTGAACAATACTTTTCGGTTCAGTCAGAAAAACAACATGATGCCTTTGAAGCGATGTCTAGCTTTTATGAAGATAGTTTAAAACGACAAAGTGAACTAGTAGAATCACAACGAAAAATAGAAATGAAGAATTCAGCATTAATTGAAAATGTAGAACAAGCAACCAATACGATGAAAGATATTTTAGAAAATAGTTCGTTTGAACATTTGGGCCGATTAACTAAAATCTTCACAGAAAACATGCAAGAAATCCACGAACAAACCAAACAAATGATGAACTATTTTCAAAACGTGGATGCATTACAAAAACAATATCAAGATTACTACTTACAAGTGGTTCAACATATTGAAGCACAAACGACCAATCAAAAACAACATCAAGCTGAATTTAGTGAGTATTTGTCGCAAATCCTTTCACAAAACAAGGAAGTACAAGGAACCTTTACTGAAACAGTTGATCTCTTTAAGTCTTTTGACAATAACAATACCGAAGTCGTAAATGAAATGAAGAAACTTATCCTCCATACTGAAAATATCGTTACAGATGGAACGGAACTGTTTAAAAAACAATCTGAAGAACTGCAACAGTCATTAAAGCAATTCTCTGACCTTTCAACGAAAGAATTGAAACGCCTTCTAGAACAATTAGATGATAGTTTAGGTAAAGGTGTGAAGGATAGTATTAATCAATTTAAGACTTATGTGGATGTCACCAATAAAATCATCAAAGAACAATTATCATCAATGATCAATCTCTATGATTCACATTTAGGTACAAATGATTTGTCAATAAGATCTCTAGATAAGACGATGGTAGATTTAAACAAAAGCATCAATGGATTAAATGAACACCTAATCAACCAAAAGAACAATACAATACAGGATGAGCGTTATGAATCAAAAGTATAAACGTCTTTTAGATAACCGTTCAGATGATAATGACTTTTGGCCGTCTTTTACAGACGTCCTTTCAACGATTCTTTTAGTTGTATTACTTTTTCTAATGGCTATTATTATAAGCCGGGAGGATGTATTAGCGGAAAAGGAACGAAAAATTGATGAACAGGAAGAAATCATCAACTATTTTGTCGGAATTCATTCGGATATTATCGAGGATCTCGAAGCTGAATTTTCACAAACTGAATTAAAAATTGAAATTGATAAAGAGACAGGAGCTATTAAGTTTCAAAATGACTTGTTATTTGAAACGGGTAAGGAACAAATCAGGCAAGTCTTTAAAAATGATTTGGCCGTCTTTATCCCGGCATATTTTTCAATTTTATATGGTAAGTACTCAGACCATATTGCTGAGGTTGTCGTAGAAGGCCATACCGACGATGTAGGCACGTTTATGAACAATTTAGAATTATCACAGCGACGCGCATTCAGTGTTGTTCAATATATTTTGAGTGATGAGTTTGGGGATTTTCCTCATAAAGAGCTTGTTAAAGATAATATAACCGCAAACGGTCGCTCAAAAAGCCAGTTGAAATATCTTGAAGATGGAAAAACAGTAGATAGAGAGAATTCACGCAGAGTAGAATTTAAATTTCGATTGAAAAATGCAGAGAATATTGAGGAAGTAATAAGAGAGTTAAATACAAGTACAAATCAATGAGATTTGTAGTATGTAACAGCAAGAGACTCCTTTTTACCGACCGTAGATTTTTCTGGTAACAGATGGTCGACCGACAGATATGCAAATTGGTGATCATAAATGGAAAAAAGTAAAAGAACAACTCAAATTTGGAGAAGACAAAGGAGATTTCCTCTTTTTTGCTGTTGGAATTGAGGATGCCAACATGTTTCTTCATCTTTTCGTCCACGGGGAGGTATTTCAATTTTTAAGTCTGATACAGCCTATTCTTCAAATTCTATAAAAAAGTAGTACAAACCATGGCTGTTGGGTTGTACTACTAGCATTTTTATCTATTCTCAGTTCCGCCACCCCAAATACTTCTGCCACCAGTATGTGCAGTTTGTTGGTGTGTCTCTTCATCAACTAGTTGCAAGACACCAGGTTCTTCATTGTGATGCCAGTCGTACCCCGGAGGAGTCTGCCCATTTGCAAGTCCTACAACATCAGATTGAGATAAACCAAGTTCTTTGGCAATGTTAGAGTCTTCCTGAATCGATTGATATAATGTTTCGTTTGCAACGTTGAAGTGAACACGATCGCTCTCTAAATATATTTCTTCAGCAAGGATCACACTAAATTTTGATTCAAAGACTGGAAACGTACCGTCGATCTTATCGCCATTAGGTAATTGTATCGTTTTTTCTTCAAACGGGACCCCTGTCTCTGGGTGTATCTCACCAGTTAAATTTCCGTTACGAGTATCAATTGTCTCAGCTTCGGCCGTATTCGGTCCATCAACGAAATCAACCACGCCAATGGCTAAACCAGCAACAGCAGCTACTTTACCGAGATTTTTCGCGCCTGAAATTACTTGATCTTTATCTTTTATGATGATTCCATTAAATGTCGTTCCCACGTTTCTAGCCGTATAGGTAATCGATGATCCTAGTCCTTTTAATGTTCTCCCAGTAGAATCCTTAATATCTCCCCATCCTTGTTGTTTATGATAATCATCCTTGGTTATCACGCCATAGGCTCCTTGTATCGACCCGTCAGCAAATTGAGTAACAGAGTCGATGGCTCCTTGTGAAGCATCAACGACACTATGACCAACCTCGCCTAGATAACTTCCTAATTTCTCATGTTTTTTAGATATCGCTTTGCTTACCAAAGTAACTCCAGTTTTAGCGGTCCCTCCACCAACAACATTAACTACTTTGCCTATTCCGCGAATTATGCCCATATGTAATCTCCATTCTTTTTAGGGATTATTTAACATCAATTATAGCATAATTCGGATTGGTTGTGGTTCAAATTTACTATGTTTGTTTAGATGAAACATTATTAATCTTATTAAATCACTGAATATCCAACAAAAAATTACAATTCTTCAGTATAATAGACATAGATATTTGAAATGATAGGCGGATTTTGTAATCAGTAAAAAATATAGAATTGAGGTGAAATGATTGAATAATCAAGTAGAAAAAGGGTTTATTCGAGGGGTAAACTTTTTTGAAGGATTGAATGGATGTTTTATCACTGAATTAAAAAATAAGGTTGACCGTTAATGATTACTTGTCCAAACCAAGTTCCATGGTCTAGTGGCTTAAAGGCCCAATATAATGAATCTGAAAACAAAATGGGTTACCTATTCCCTCAAAAAAATGGCATTAAATTAGCAGTAGATTTCCCATTACATACGCTAACGAAAGAAACTGTTCAATCAATTATTAATCCAACCAATCAGATTTTATATATTCCAAGGGAAAAAAGAGCACCAACAGAAATGGTTGACCTAACAGACCAGAAGCTTAAAGAATTCTTTCAAGAGATTATCGACTACGCGAATCAAGTATAAAAGGAGAGACTAAGATGCAGCAAAAGACCCTAGAAGAGCTGTTAGATTGGGAAGATAACTGGCTCGATCGCGATGGATTAGATGAAGGGGAAGAGCGGAATGCTTGGTTAGAGGAAGGGGTAGATTTGTATAAACAGTTTATACAATTAGATAAGAAAGAACCGCGCTATTCAATTACGCTCTCTGAATTATATTTAGAAGTAGGTCGAGATGAGAAAATGAAAAGAGGTAACCAACTTGCTGCCTATGAAACATTGAGACTTGCATCGATTCATGCATCAACTAAACCGGATGCATTTTATCATTTGTCTTTCGTATTAGCGAAGGAAAAAAGAAAATGGGAAGCGGTATTATTTTACGGCAATGAAGCTTTAGAAAGAGGGTTAGTCGGAAGTAAACGAATTAAACTTCTTTGTAACCTGGGACTAGGTTACGCAAGACTTGGATATATTGATAAAGCATTTAAGTTGTTTGAAGAAGCAAAAATGTTAGATGAACATCACGAGCATGAGTGGTTTATTGAGTTATATTCTGACAAAATCAAAGAAAATAGACGAGAACCGATTTTGTTAAAAGAGTCAAATGAAAAGAGAAGATTTGTATCTAGAGACAGCTATAAGGATGTTATAGAAGACGCAATGAACGGAAAGTGTGTTGTATTAGATTTAACTAAGGCTGATAAGTATTTTCGCGCTTTCAAAGATGATGTTCACTTAGAACGAAAAGAAGCAGAAATTCTAGGTTTCATCATGGACCACGCATTGTCATCATGTTCGAAAGAAAGTATTGAAAAGTCTATATGGGAAGAGCGCAAAGTAAGTGACTCAACCGTTAAGAAGTACATGTTAAAGATACGAAATAAACTTTCACAAGCTATGGGAAGAGAAGATATTAAAGACTCCGTTTTAGTAACAACTAATAAAGGTTACGAATGGAGAATAGATACACCATACTACGTCCTCCGTTAGGCCGGTTACGAAAGAGTAACCGGTCTTGTTTTATACTTTGGATACAAAGAAAACAGGAGGTTGCTAAATATGAACTTAATGAATTTAGAAATGATGAATGGAACAGAGCGTGTGGTTGAGGCGTTACAAATGAGAGGAGTATTTATTGAGGTTAAACATGACATTATTATTCTTACTGAGAAGAACACAAAAGAAGATATAAGAAAGGTCCGTGAGTTACTAAATAGCCTGAATATCCCAACATTTTGGGGAGCAGACGATAAATTTCAAGTGTTAGTAAATCGACTCCCAATTGCGATAATGAAAAGAATCATGAACTTACGTGGTCATGAGTTTCCAGTAAGAATGGAAGGGTACCACTATCTTTGGAGGGCATTTGCTCAAAGACGATATGGGATTAAAGTTAGTGCGTTAGACTTAGATCCACAGGTTGCAATGATGGTAAAAGTATTAAATTTAGCTGGTATCATAACATTAGCAGGCTGTAATGGCCATCATCGCTATTCACCGAACTTCCAACTCTCAGGTGTGTTCCAAGGAGCTTGGTTTGAAGTTATTCAACATAAATATCTAAAAGAATGCAAACTTCATTATAAATGGAACGTTCATTACGGAAACCGCTCTGGCTCTAGTTTCAGTGCAGAAAAAGATGAAAACACTACATGGGACATGAACAAAATCTATCAAGATACGATCCAAATGGCGACAATTTTGCTGAAACATGCTGATGAAATCCGTGAGTTAAAGAGTAAGACATTTAAGCGGGACGGTATTATGAAAGAAACGGCTAAGAATTTTGTTAAAGCAAAGGATTATGTAGGGCTTGTAGAGTGGATGAGAAGAAGTGCTGATGAGACAATGACAGCCTTAGGTCTTACTTGAATTGCGATGTCATCATATAAAAAACAAAACAGAAAATATAAGAGACTTTCTCCTTTGATAGCTTTGAAAAAGCAAATGAACTCCCGTGATTACTTTGGAAAGGGGAAAAAGATTGTAATTTATAGACTTCTTTCCATAGTAATCCAAAGTATATGTCAAACGACAGGTTGATTTTACATGTATCCCTATTATTGTAAGATAATAAGGAGTATAATATTATTTATATATACATCCTTATACCTGGTTAGTTATATAAGGGTAACTGTGAGGTGTCGTCTATGGCAATTATGTATCCAGAAAATTTAAAAGATTTTAAATACGAAAGTGAAAGGTTCATATATTTTTTTCTGAAGGAAAACTTACCAAATAAATTCATTGGCTATTTTAATTATTTTATAGAGGAAGCAGAGACTGACTTTTGCTTGTTGGTCCCCGAAATAGGATTTATTATTTTAGAAGTGAAGGCATGGGAAGGACATAATATTAGTAGAGTTGATAGTGAAATGACCTATTATTTAAACAAGAACGGTATCGAAGAGAGTGCTTATTCGCCTCTGAAACAATGTAGAAAGTATTGTTTTAAACTTGCAAACAAAATTAAAGAATCAATGGGGATAGATACGTTTGTTGCACCCATTGTTTGTTATCCCAATATGACAGAAAACACGTTTCAGGAAAAGTCATTGAATATTGTTTCTGAGAGAAGTGTCACTTTGTTAAAGGAGGATTTTGATAAGCCAGAATTCTTTATGGAAACCTTAATGAAAAAGGCGAAGCTAGTAAAAAGAAATTCTTCAACAAGAATAGATGAAAAAGTTCATCACCAGCTTAGGAGAACATTCGAAACAGAAGAACAAATAATAAAAAATCCAATCACATCTTATAACTTATTTGTTAGAGATACTCAAAAGAAACTCTACTCAAAACTCATCTTTATTCCGAGACATAATCAGATAAATAAAATCCAAAAAACAATTAAAGAAGCATTAAATGACTGGAAGCTGGGCATTAAGATAATTATATTAACTGAAGTTGGAAATATAAACACAATAATATACGAACAGCTAACAACCAATCAATCATTTCAATATTTAGATGAATATACTTCATTTCAACTTTATGACAGAGAAAAAAAAATGCTGAAGCAACGAATTTTCCATTTAGAAATTTACGAAACAATTTTAGATAATCCAAAGGAAGACTTTGTTATCTATGATGGGTTGATAGAGGATCAGAAGATAAATGATGTATTAGATTATTTTAACGACCATTCTAATTTCAACCTCAGTCAATACCAGGTAGAGCACGCTAGTATTGATAAACATATATTAGTGTCAGCCGGTGCAGGTACAGGTAAGACTCATTCAATGATCTCAAGAATTAGCTTTTTAGTTGCCAAGAATCACTTTACCCCTCATGAACTTCTAAAGTCAATATTTATGATTACTTTTACGAATGAAGCTGCAAACAATATGAAATCAAGGCTCAATGAATATTTTAGCAATATGTTTATTGTTACAGAAAATACACTCTTTCTTTCATATATGGAAGTTGTAGCTAAGATGAATATTTCGACAATACATTCTCTAGTGAAAAAAATCATCCAATATTACTCTGTTTATTTAGGGGTTGGAACGGAAATTTCCATTCAGTCTGGGATTTATGAGCGACGAGAAGCTGTAGTGAAGGAATTAAATAAATTAGTCGCAAGTAATGAGAATTATCTAACTTGTACCATTCAATATGATAAGTATGAGCTAGTCAAGACCGTAGTCACTCTGCTAGATAAACTAGACAAAAAAAATGTAGATTTATCTATTAACTACAATTTTGGTACAGTCAAAAATCATCAAGATTTGTTTAACCTATTAATTGAAACGGCGTCAAATGTACAAACCAATACGATTAGCAAAGATATAGAAAAAAATACTGTTCAATTGAGTAATTTAATGATTTATTTATTTAAAATACTAGAACAACTTCAAAATGCACCGTCCGTCGACCACGCTATCAAATATTTGTTTGTTGACGAGTTTCAAGATACGGATGATTTTCAAATTGATGCAATTAAAAAGTTTCAAGCTCTATTTGGTTTCCGTCTCTTTGTTGTAGGAGATATAAAACAATGTATTTATAGGTTTAGAGGTGCAGAAGATAACGCATTTGAACTTCTTTTAAATGGAATGATGAACTGGGAAAAAACTTTTTCGCTAACGAAAAATTACAGAACATATGATGAACTGTTGCAAGAGTATCACCATCATTTTTTAAACCTAAAAAAGCTGAATTTACTTAAGTATGATGAGGCATTACAAGGTGTTGAGAAATCGGGTGAACCAATTCGAATGAACTCTCTCACTTATAAAACGGAAAATGAATTCGAACAGCGATTAGTAGAGACAATTAATGATTTGGAAAATAACGGAATAGAAAAACAATCCATCGCAATCTTAACAAGAACGAACTCAGAAATTGAACAAATTAGACAAATTTGCAAAAATTACGGAATCGAGGTTGAGACAGATATTGCTGACAATCTATATAAGTTGGAATCCACTGTAGACTTATACAAATTAGTCTTGGCATTACAATTCAACAATAGTCCGAAGCATCTATACGCACTTTCTCTTTCTAATTTTTCTAAGAAAATTAGTAACCGAATTGTTTATTCACATAAAAATAAACCGGTATATATTACACAACTCTTTCAGGAAAATAAAATAATCCCTGGTTGGAGCGATTACGTTAACAGATTAAAAAATGAACCAGTTATTAGGGTAGTAAAGCAAATCATCTATGACTTGAAACCTTGGAATCATTATATTCACCAGTTCAATTTGAAAAATGAAGAAGAAATATTGCAAAAGAAAAAACATTATAAGAAAAACATGGACCTTTTAATCGAAACGATTATTAAGAGAACGAATGACGAGTATATGACAATTAACAAAATCAGTGATTTCTTATATATTATGATTTTTGCAAATCAACATGAAGATGAGAGAACGGTCGAACACATTAACAAAAAGAAGTTACTTTGTACTACAGTTCATAAATCCAAAGGTCTAGAATATACCCATGTTATCTTACCTTATTGTGAGTCTGAATTAGAGTCAATAAGTGGTAATGAAATGATTGTTAGTAGCAAAGATATTGGGCTCCAATTAAGAGTCGGGGAAACATTTATTGCAAACGATATCTTCTTTAAAGAAAAGCAAGAAGAGATGGGGTACAAGGTTCAAGAGGAAGCTAGAATTCTTTATGTAGCAATGACAAGAGCAGAGAAATCTTTTACTTGGTTTAAATCCGTAAATTGCGACCCGGATATTAATAAATCATGGCGAAAGTTATTAGAAGGGGCGGGGACGCCAAAATGAAGCTATTAACTTATAAAAACCCCTTTGAGTTACAGGGTCACGACCATTGGGACGACATAAAAAAGTTTCCGCACTTATGTGTATCACAAACCTTAGTCGAGGGATTAAAAGCCTACTATGGTCGTGAACAATTCTCGTTAATCTGTACCATCGATAGCTTTTTAAAGCAATTCTATAGTGAGTGGCACGGGAATAATGAACAAAAACTACTACAATACATCTATTTATCAAAGGAAATAAAAAAATTAGGTAATGACCAAATCAGGAGTTCTTTTACCCACAATCGCAATGATATTTTAGAATCTATTAGATTCATTATTGAATGTGGTATCACCCCTGAGGATTTTCGAAGTGTCCAACACTTGACGATAGAACAAAATTATTTAGTGGGTATCTATGAAAAGCTAATAAACTTTGATTGCTTTCAAAGACTTTTTCATCAATCGGAAAGAGGGATGGAAGGCTTACAATTCTGCACATATGAAATATTGCTTACTGAATTAGAACGAGATTTACATCTTAAAGAAGCTGACAACAATCAAGATAGAATTCAAAACATAACCAAAGAGTTTTCTAATCTAAAAGAAGACAAAAAGAATAAAAATGTCCTTGAACACATCTTGAATTTGCTAAGTAAAGAACTGCCATTTGATAAAGTAGTTATCCATGGTGTCCATCAGTTTACTCCCTTAATTCATAAGTTTGTTACTAAACTTGAGTCCATGGGTGTGGAGGTAATATTTCTATTTAACTATTGCCAAGAATTTCAGACGATTTATAGTACCTGGGGGGAAGTTTATTCGTGGACAAAGAAAGATATTGTTTCCTCGGGTTCTCTATTTGAGGTGAAGGCAAGGGCTTTAGGTGAAAATATTGGTTCTACTTTCGAAGGAAACGTTAGGAATGTTAAAAAGACTGGAGAGTCTTTACTGAAATTTACTAACTTAACTGCTTTTACTGACTACGTATCTCCCATTTATACAAAAGCAAAAAAAAGCGCGGAAGAAGCTGCAAAAAATAATAAGATAAAAAAAATAGAAATTATTAAAAATATGAAAGAGCAATTCTATGCTGTTGATGGAAGTGAAATGAATGAATTGCTAAAGGTTTATTTTCCGGAACATTTTGGAGGAAGACACTTCTTGTCCTATCCAATTGGTCAATTTATTTTAGGGATTTACAACATGTGGAACCCGGACAAAAAAGAGCTTGAGCTAGATGCTAATAATTTAAAAGAATGTTTAGCACTAAATATTTGGAAATTTAATCAAGGCCTAACCCCATTACAAATGTATTATGACCTTGGATTGTATTTTAAAGGGGCCAACACACTAAAAGAATATAAATCTCGTTTAGAAATTGTCAAAAAAACAGTAAGTGGCAAAGAAAGAAATCGAACACGGAAGCTTTCATTTTTCAGGTACACAGAAAGCGATATTGACGATTTTATAAGTGTAATAGAATATATTGACAACTTTGCTTCCCAGTTATTTAAAGAAGGGCAAGTGGATTTAAAAGAACACTATCAAGGTTTAATTGAATATCTTTCAGAAAACATGAATAAAAAAGAAATCAGCGCAAAAGAAGTCGCTTTTATTGATGACATTAAAAAACGTCTAGATTTAATTAATATCGAAAATGTAGTTGCTGATATTGAAGATATAAAAGAAACGTTACATTTTTATTTGGCGGCCCAAGAAAACAAGGACCAGGAAGCCGAGTGGATTGTTAGAGATTTTGAACAAATTGATGGTGGGGTACTGCTAGCAAAAGCAAGAGAAGAGAAGAAAAGACTCGGTATTATTCCGGCGTACCATTTTGCTGGGTTATCAGACGAAAACTTATTAAATAAAACGAAAAAGTCACTTCCTTTTCCTATTACGATTGACATGATTGAAGGGATAAACGATGTTGCTTCGATCGTTGCCACTAGTAAAAAGGAGTATATTCATTTTTTACGATTCTCTTTATTTTATGGGACGTACTTCCTATCACCGATAAATTCCATAAAACTAAGCTATATTGAAGAGCTAGATGAAGACCAGGCACAACCGTATTCTATTTTACGAATACTCGGTATACCTAGTGAAAGTTTCGAAGAGCATAATGAATTTGAGAATACTGAACCGATGTTACCTTATAATGAAAATAGTACTGTATCCATTGATCCAAATATGGACGCATCTATGAAACGTTCCGGTCAGGCGTGTTACTTGAAATTTTTATTTAATCATTGCCTAGATGAATTTACGTATTATAACGATGAATTTAGTCTTCAGTATGTTTCAAAATTATTAGCTACTTACACTTCGATAACAAGGTATAGGGAAAAAGGTACTTCTATAGATTCTACATTAAAACAATTTAAAAAACTTTTCCCATTTATGGATGTGTTAGACCATAGGCAGATAGAAAAAATGGTAGAGGGAAATATCACTAGTGACTTGCAAGAGAATTATATTGATACAAAGTTAGAGTTTAAATACGCTAGCTGGAAAGATTCTCAGATGAATGTTCTGTCACATATCTTAAAAGCTGCTAATTTAAGTGATTTTGAATACAACCGGTTTATCAAAGACTTAGATCGATTCATAAACGATGATGACTTTCCGTTTTTGCCAAAGAAACATCATTGGAAGATATGTGATATTTGTAATCAAAAGTATGTATGTACGCATGGGTTGAAAGTTAAGGAGAACTAACAATGTCAAGAAAATTACTAACACTTGCAATATCACAAAGTGGAGAAGATGAGTTTTTTGTTATTTGTTACGATGAGCTTAAGTGCCGGTTAGTTTCTATTGAGCTTCATAGAGATGAGATTATTAAACATGATAATGTTTATTTTGATATCGGGGCTGTGACAGAAGTAGAAAATTTAAGAGAAGGCGATTTCGTTTATCCAGTTGGTGCAAGATCGATTACCCACCGATACTCTCGTCAGCAATTGAAAGACTTCTTTGATAGAGAGGCTGTAAATATTGAAGCTTTTAAAATTAATAGGAATGTAGAAAAATTTTCAATTATTAAAATTACGTCTGTTCATGAACTATATGTAAGAACGGGTAAATTAAGAATGAAGTTCTGGTCCAACGGAGTCCGTAATGATTATATTATTAAGGACGTTCGTTGGGTCTCCTACGTAGAACGTCATCTGATGAAAAATTCCTTGCTTGAAAGATTAGATGACTACAAAAACTTGGTAAATAATAAACAGAAATCAACATTCGCGATTTTGTATAAGTATGAAAAGTATAATGTTGAATGGATAGCAGGGTTACACTGGTTATAGTGAGGAATAGAATGGAAAATTTATTAATTATCTATGTAGAGGAAACACAGGTTAAATTCATCTTCGGTCCTGCTTCAATGTATACTAATATCACTTTTGAAAAGGTATTGTACGAATACAAATACTCAGAGTTAGGATACAAAACCATTGAAGCGGATATTGCGTATGATATTCTTGTCGAACAACAATTAGAGAATAGTGAATTAGAAAATGAACTTATCTCTTATTTTGAATGTTTGCTTGTAGGAGATTCAGCTGCACGTACTTCGGGGCAGCAAAAGCTTTCAAATCAGCTAAAAACTATCTTGGAGCAAGCTAAAAACAGGTTGGAGCAGGAAGATATCACTTATTTTGAAAAAAGTGATATTAATGAAAAGCTTGAGGAACTCATTAAACGAGTAAAATTTTACTTGTATAAATATGTTATCGAGGAAATTATTCTAGTATGTAAATGGGAGTTAGCTTTTTTGGTAGAAAAACCTATAAAAAGTGTGTTTGACCGAGACTTAAAACTTGTTAACGAACTAACGTATTCGATATCTACTCAAGTTGAGAGAACAACTAAATCAAAACAAATTAATTTAAGATACTTAAACGATATCCATCCAATCATGAAGCTGGATACTCTTGAAAAAGAGAAGACCGGCAGCGTTTCATTTCCAGTGAAATTTGCATTAGATACCCATGTTAATTTAATGATTTTCGAGGAGTGGAAAGAGAAGGGGATTAGGAAAGAACGTGCTTTAACACATTACTCCTTTTATTTACCATTCTTTTATACCGATGATGTCATTCGATTGACTTCAACTTACTTACCTAATAAAGGTTATAGTTTTGAAGTTGTCCATGTGGAAACCGGGGAAAAAGACACTTTTAGTTACGAGGATGATTAATATGAAAGAAGTTCTTTTAGAAGAAGGAATGTATGTAAGATGTCCTTTCGATAATGAAAGCGAAAGTGATCCTAGAGCATTTATCTTAGGAAAAGTGATAGCTTGCAACGAAGAATATGACGAAGTTAAAGTTCGTTTTTATGACCACGATGGGCTTAGAGAGTATTTACCAACACTTCCGATAGAACTGACTTATAGTAAGTTGGCAGTTACTAGATCATCTATTCAAAAAAGTACCGAAGTTATTTATTTTATTAATAATGTCCAGAAGAAAGGCATCCTCTTAGATGAAGTGAAAAGGAAAAATGTCCCTTTTACTTATTACTATATCATGGATCAAAACAGGCCTATTATAGTTTGTGAAACTGACATAGATGCCTCTTTTCAGTTGGGAAGTATAAACCCAATCTATCAATTATTATCCTATGAATTCCAAAATCCTAAGTGGTATTTAAATCGACAAGTGGTGAGCAAATTCTCTAACTCTTTGGAAAATGCACCTATAGGATTTGAAACCTTAGTTGGTGCCCGTGCTTATTTATTTCCACATCAAATTGATACAATTATGCGAGCATCGAAACAAAATAAGTGTAGATTAATGTTAGCAGACGAAGTTGGCTTAGGAAAAACAATTGAAGCATTGATTATAGCAAGTACATTGAACCGAAAAAAAACAAACTTTAAAACAATAGTCATTGTTCCTGAAACGTTAATGAGACAGTGGCAAAATGAGTTTGAGATTAAGCTTTGGATGGCTGCAACAATCTATGATGAAGGTGATATTAGCGACTTAGACGATGTTGCTATAATCCCTTTGGAAAGGTTAAATAATGAGAAATACAAAGGAATATTACAGAGAAAATGGGACTTATTGATTGTTGATGAAGTCCACAAAGTAATTTCGAACAATGCTATTTATAACACTATCTATGAATTATCAGGTCGTGTAGAGAATGTACTTATTTTGACGGCTACACCTATCACCGCCAGACGGAGTGAATATTTACATCTGTTAAAATTACTTAAGCCAGAAATGTATCATAATATATCTCTTACTCAATTTGGTTCACTAGTAGATAAAAATAATAAGATAAAAGAACATGTTTGTGAAATCAGAAACTTATTAGAAGAATTCTACGATACATCTGATGAAGATACTGGATTGCTTGAAGACATTATCTCTGAATTAGAAGAGATAAATGATTACGTTGAGGATGATTTTATAAACTCGACCTACGATATGATAAGCGAAGATGAACCCGATAATGCTATAGCTTCCATTCACACATTGCTTGAATATCTTGCGGAATATTACCAAATCGACCGAGATATTATTCGTCATAGACGTGACGAATTAAAAAATAAGTTTGCCAATAGAACGTTATTAAAACAATCGTATATGATGCAAGATGCTAATAACAATTATTATGAACTTGAAACCTATGTATGCGTTATAGAATTAATAAATCAATTAAAAGAAAAAAATCTGGCTGATAGTAATATTGTAAAAGAGCTATTTAACCGAATGTTTTCTTCCCCATTTGCACTAAAATCTTATCTTGAACTTCATTCACCAATAATTGACTGTGGACCTATCTATAATGAACTAATAAACAAGCTACATCAGTATGGAGAAGCTGTTCATAAAGAGTTGGAAGACCCAGACTACTTTTTAGATAACCCTGAATTAATTAATAGTAGGGTGACAAAGCTACTGGACTACCTTGACCAAGAAGCCTACGATAAAAAAGTTGTAATATTCACGAAATATACAGAATCCGCAAAAATGTTGGAAAGAATGTTAGAAATTTATACTGGGTCTGAAAAGTTTAGAAACTTTTATGCGGGAATAAGTAATAAAGAACTCTCGCAAAATGTATATGATTTCCAAACGAGGCAAGATGTTAATATTTTGTTATGTGATTATACAGCTGGTGAAGGAAGAAATTTTCAAATCGCAGATGCTATTATTCACTTTGACTTGCCATTTTCACCTGCCGAAATTGAACAAAGAATTGGACGTCTCGACCGTATTGGTAGAGACGTAGAAAAAAATGTTTTATCTGTTGTTTTTTATGCTCAGGATAGTCTTGAAGAAGACTTATTAAAAATTTGGGCCAGTGCATTTAATATCTTTGGCGAATCATTAAGTGGATTAGAAATTGCTTTAGAAGAATTTGAAAATATTATTAATGATTATTTACTGAATTTAAATAATCGAAATTTTGAAGTTATTCTTGAGGAGTTTCAACAAAAGACAGTAGCACTAAATAAAATACTTCGTGAAGAACGGTTATATGATGCAAATCGACAAATGAGTAGGCGTTTGCAAAGAATGATCGAGAACTTGATTCATACGATTGATGACAATCAAGGGAAAAACCTTTCTGATGCTATGAATGCTTGGGGGAGAATGGTTGGATTTAACGGTGAAACAGTCCTGAAAAATCAAACGCCACTAGCAAAATTCTCTCCTCAGTCCTTTAGTTATGGTTCATTTAAAAAAGCGCATTATGTCCCTTTAGAGACGGAAGAAATTTTAAAACGTTCAAACAATCCTAATGAAATTATAGGAACCTATGATAGAGATATGGCCATTAAAAATGAAGAATTGGCATTTTTTGCCCCAGGGGAACCTATTTTTGATTCGTTATTATCTCATGCTAGTGCATTTTATAAAGGGACATGTTGTGCAATGGAACTAACAGGGGACTTTGATTTTAGTGGGTTGGTATTTAAATGGAAGACGAGCTTTCGGACGAGGTATTTATTAGAAAATGATATTCCATTGGAAAATTTAAATTTAATAAAAGGCTTTAACTTAGTAAAAACAGAAGCGGACTTAGTAAGAATTTCTGGAAATGAATCAATAAGTGTTGATGTAATAGAAGATTTAATAGCTTCTAGAAACCAAAGCTTAATTACTCACCTGGGTCGAAGAGGTGGAAGGGTTAGTGAGATTGACCAATTTATTGAATTATACCCTCCAAAAAAGTGGGAAAAATTAGTGATCAAAGCGCATAACGAAAGTCTCGGGCATGTGAAGGAAAAGGTACAAAAAAGGTTGGAAACGGTTAGGAAGCAATTTTCTAGTTATTACAGTCTTGAAAACCATGGACATCAACAATCTCGAACATTCTATGAAGACAAAACAGTGATAGATACTGCAAGTAGTGACTTGTTTAAGCTACTTGTTAAAGGAATCCTTAACTGCAAGTATGAATTAGATTCCGTCTATTATGTTAGGGTGAGAAAACAATGATACGCTATAAAACTCTCTTAGAGGATGTTTTTGCAGGAAGGGTAAAACCTAAACGCGCCATAGATCAACTTAATGAAAGTAAAGCAGATTCTCCAATCGATTATGTTGTGAGGCGAATACTAAACTGCTACAGCTATTATTTGCAAACGGAGTCTGGATTACGCGATTTTCTCGCCAATCTAAGACAATACCTCTTAATAACAAATAGTAGATTGCAGATGCCAGAAACGCTATATAGAAACATTTTAACTAGTATTCAGTATTTTGGAATAAGTCCTTTCCATTTCGATGACGTAGTTGAAGTTTCATGTTCTGCTGAATTTCCGTCATGGTTAGAAGTTGGTGAGGAAATTAACAGTGTATATAAATATCAACCTGCTCCAGAAAATCGTGTTGCAGGAGATGGTTACCTGTTTCATATGACAGGATATGAAGAATACACATCCAAAGGGCAAAAGTATCTTGCACATGCAGCGATAACACAAAAAGAAGGTAGTACGTTAATAGCAGCGTTAAGAACAGGTGGGGGAAAGTCACTCGTTTTTCAAATGCCAGCTTTTTATGACAAGTCTGGAGTAACAGTTGTCATTGTGCCTACTGTTTCTTTAACTATGGACCAGCAACAAAATATAGCAGCTGCTTATACAGATAACGAACTAAGTGTCCGTGTAATCCACTCTGGAGTTTCAAACAAAGAAAGAAAAGAAATCGAAAAAGAGTTAAAGGATGGAACCGTCTCTCTGGTTTTCACTTCACCTGAGGTCGTCCTAAGACCTTGGTTTAAACAAGTATTATTTGATTTAGCAACCGATGATCAATTAAATCGGTTGGTTATTGATGAAGCTCATATCATTGATGAATGGGGAGATTTGTTTAGAATTGACTTTCAATTGCTAGCTGTAATAAGAAAAAAACTATTAGAGTTAACAAATGGTAGATTAAAGACAATTCTTCTTTCAGCAACATTATCAGAAGAGAGTACAGAGCTTCTCAAAGAATTATTTTCTGAAAAAACAAATCTAGTAGAAATTAGAACGGACACTCTGCGTGATGAAATTCAGTATTACTACAAACACTGTGAAGGAATTTCAAAAAGAAACCAATATTTCAGGGAGCTTCTACCTAAAATTCCAAGGCCATTTATAGTGTATGTAGGAACACGAGCCGACGCTGAAAAGTATGCATCCATTATTCAGGATGAACAATATAATCGTGTGGCTGTCTTCACAGGAGATACCAGTAATGACGATAGGCAAGAAATTATTTCTAGATGGAAAAATGATGAGATTGATATTATCATTGCTACATCTGCTTTTGGTGTAGGTATGGATAAAAAAGATGTAAGGGCAGTGGTTCATTTATACATGCCTCCAAGTATCGACCGCTTCTATCAAGAAGTAGGTAGAGGTGGACGGGATGGATTTCCTAGTTTATCAATATCTTTATTATTTCAGCTCGAGGATATTAAATTAGTGAATCACTTAACGAACAGTAAAGTATTAACGACGGAGAAAATTAGAGAAAAATTCATTGACCTAATACAACAACCTATATCTGTTGAAGGTGGAGATAAATTAGTAGTAAACACAATGGTAAAACCGTTAAACCGCATGGAAGAATTTACAGGTAGATTATTCGCAAACTGGTACGGGTATGTTTTGTTGTTCCTTAACCGGAATAATCTAATTGAAATCTTAGACGCCGAGTGGATAGCAAACTCTGAATATAATGTCATGATAAAAATTAAGGATTTAGACATTACAAATCCAGAATCTGATTTTTTAGCTAAAATTGAAATCCCAAGGGAAGCAGAACGAAATAAAATTAATGACCAAGTTGCTTATATAAGAAAGATGTTTAAGAAAACCAAAAATACTTGTTTTGGCCTCCACTTTGAAAATGTTTACCCATATACAACACGAGCATGCCGGACGTGTCCATCATGTAGAGAGAAACAAAAGAGAGCTATTTTCAGCAAGCAGCATATTACAATCAGTGATGGTCGAAAAGGCTTTCTAAACTATTTAAAGCACTATAGAGCTAGTGATGCATTGATGCTAAGAGAAACGATTTACGAATTTGAAGGCGAATTTAATCCCCTCTACCTATCAGAACATCATTTTGACATGATATTAGTGGAGGATAGAAACGAAGTAATGTTCAATTATCTAAATAAATCAGATGTAATTGTTTATGAGTTTGATGAAGTGCTTGGTGGGGATGATATCATTCTAAGTGGAGTGATAAGTGTTGTTATGAAAAGCAGCTCATCTAAAACAGACAAGATATATTCCTATATAAAAAATAATCAGAGGCACATGGAAAACAATAAATATATCTATATCTCAAAGAAAGATTTAATTATTAATAATGAGGCACGAAAACTACGTGATTTAGTAGATGGACCAATTAAGTATTGTAGCGGAGGTCTCCATGCAGATAGATACTAATTTTAAATTAGAAGTATTGCCGGAAAGACTATATGCACTATTAAAGTTAGTTGAATATAAGCAATATACTCGAGAGGAATTAAGACATTTAGTTCAACCCTTAAATAATGAAGGAGAGTTGAGCAAAGTTTTAAGCTATGCAAAAACATGTGGATGGGTCTCTGAAAACAGTGATGGAAAATATGGGTTAAAAATCGAAAAGGGTGATATACAGTCGATACAAACCTTTAGGAGAAAATTAAACTCTATCTTATTTTCTGGTGATAAGACAATTTTCTATGTATTTACGGAGTGGGTTGTGGGGCAGGATGAAAAGCTTCTAGGTATAAAGGTTAATGATTATACCAAGCAGAATCCAGCTTTAGTTCAAGAAGGAAATCCAAGTTTCCATTTACAATGGCGATTATGGGCTGTATTTTTGGGGATTGGTAATCTGCATAATAAAGTCTTCGTTCCTAATTCCTCCTTGAGAATAAAAGACATCATTCAGTACTTTGCCGGTGAGTTAGCTATAGATAAGCCAGTACCTTTACAAGATTTCTTTGCGTGGTTAAAAAATAAATGTCCTGAATTTAAAGGGTGTTTAAAAGATAATTCTATATCTGTTTTTCTTTCTATGGCTTTACGAGACTTGCATGATCAAGGGGTAATAAAACTAGAGTATCATCAAGATTATGTAAATATCTGGAGTTTAACACCAAGTGTATTTCATGAAGTAGACCAAAGAGCAACCCATATTAAAATAAGGGGGGAGCATTTTGAATAACGAACAACTACTAAAGCGGTTAGATGAAGTTATAGTAAATGATGCTACGTATACGTCCCCAGCGGAATTTATGGCTACTCATTTACCTTTTGCAGGATTGAAATATACTTCCAGTGGCATAGGTAATGATATAGAAAAGAGTATAAACGAGGAAGACTTTTTCTCCGATTATTTAATAAAGGAAGCGAATAAACACAATTTTCTAGTGGTTCAAGGAGATAGTGGTTCTGGTAAGTCTCACTTTATCCGTTGGGCAATGGAAAAATACATGATAAATAAAGATTCAAATGAAGTTATTGTTTCGATTAAAAGGCATCAAAACACATTAAAATCGGCAATTATGCAAATCTTACAATCAGAGGCTTTGAGTGAAATTAATAACGAAGAAATTCTAAAAAAATTATCTCTGGCAAAAGAATTGCTTGATGATTCCGAACTTCTTTACTCCATAAAAAATAACCTATTAACAAAATTAGAAGCGAAAACAGATTTTACGGATTGTATCCTCAGTAAAAGAGAATCTGATAAATTAATTGAATTTGTTAAGTGTAATTATGCAATAGAACATTTATTTGCAACTGAAAATGGACCTTTCACTAGATTATTTCATAAAATTTCGTCAAACGCTAAAGATGAACGTCAAAATGAGTTTGATGCTCGATTTACGCCGGAAGATTTTAATATTTCTATAGAGTTCAGAGAAGGAATAGAAGACTATGAAGATGTTACACGGAGTGCTAGTAGCTTTGCTAAAGATATCTATCGTAAGGAAGACTTCAGAGAAAGAGTAAGTGAATATTTAAACACTTATATTGATTCAGTAATTCAACTTTGTCTTCAGATGAGTGGAGAAGATTTTAGACAAATTATCTATGATTTGCGAAAACATTTAAAGCAAAATAATAAGGTATTAACTTTATTTATTGAGGATATTACTTCATTTACTGGAATAGATCGTTCTTTGATTGAAGCGCTAAATGTATCGAATCATAATAATGATGAAATTTGTAGACTGTTTTCTGTTGTAGGCACTACAACATCTTACTATAATTCATTTTTTCCGGATAACTTAAAACAACGGGTAACTGGAAGAATCTTTATCGAATTAGACTCATTATTTGCAAGAGAAGATGACGTGGTGATTTTGGCTGCACGTTATTTAAATGCAATTAATACAAAAAGCGATGTGTTAAACCATTGGTTGGCAACGGGAGCAAATACGACTAATTTGCCTATTTCTAATCTATATGAAAAGCATAGCTGGAGTTCTTTTGAAGACCCTTTGCTAGGGGAAATTAGCTTATTTCCTTTTAATAAAAGAGCGATCTTACATCTATATGAAACATTAGAAGAAAAGACACCACGTGTTTTCCTCAAACAAATTATTAAACATGTATATGAACGTTACTTGCAAAACCCTATGAACTTTCCTGGTAAGTGGCAGGATTTTAGAAACTATTATGATATTCCACAATGGGCGGAAGAGCTGCATAAAACATTATTAGATAATCAATCCCCAGAACATGCAGACGAACTAAGTTGTTTACTTAGAGTTTGGGGGAATAGAACTGCATTTAGAACTGAAATTGATGGTGAAGTGAAAATAGGGGATTTACCATTAGATGTGTTCGAGGCGTTTCACCTTGCACCTATTAAAGGAAAAGAGCTTCAGAGCGGCTCAGTGCTGCCTACTCCACCGGTAGCAGCCAAAAAAGAGCCTAAAAAAGAAAAAAACTCACCAGGTGTTCATTCAAAATATGAGCAAGAACGAATGGTACTACGCCATTGGTTTGAACAAAATGGTGCACTGTCAAATCATAAAATAATTAGGCTTGAAATAGTGAATTTCTTAAATTCATTCATCCCATGGCAAAATTACGGGGTTTCTACTTTCTTAGTAAGTAACTTTTTTGGAAATAATTCGATTAATCGAGTTGGAATTGAAGGTCAACCAGTAGAGATAAACACCTCGGGGTTGGTCTTAGAAAAAAACAAGATAAATTATCAGTTTATGGAGTCTATCTTGGCCTATAAATTTTTGGGGGAAGGCACATGGGAGTTCTCTAACTCTACTGATTATTTATTGCTTGTCTATAACTGGATTTCAGAATACATGGACCATTTGGTTAAGATTATAACGACTACTGAAGAAGACGTTTCATGGAATATGATGAAGTGGGCGGTTTATAACCAATATTATCTCTGTGTTTTAAATGGCCAAATAGATGGGAGAGAGACAGTAGAAGAACTGTATCTTAAATTGATGAATACATCTCAATTAAACGGTGACACGGATCATTCACAGATGTGGCATACTCAATTAAAATCATTAAAGGAACAGGACATAAAAAATAATAATGAGTTCTTAATTAAAAACTCTAATATTTTATTAGGTGAAGCCAAGGTGGATTCTAATAAGCTATATATTAACGCTCAGCCAATCTTACAGGAGATTAATGACTTAGTTTACACAAATTGGACTTTAGACAATATGCCTAATGTCTCTACACTAAATTCTCAACTTTATGTTTCCTACAATTTAGCAAAACAACAGAGGGATTTACTACCTAAGCTTATAAAATCTGAAGTTGACCAATTTAACACTGTAATAAGTAGAATAAAACAATATGTTCAGGTAGATGAGGTCGAAAATGCATTCTACAAGATCAAATCATTTTTAGAAAATACTTTACGAGGGAAAGCAAAAGAGTATTATTCTGAAGAGGATTTCAAACATGTTTTAGTTAGCGATGAAGAGATTCATCAACTAGCTGAGGAAATTCGTTTTGCTTTCCTAAAAATAGACCAGGATTATAGCAATGAATTTGAGAAATTAGTGGATATATCTAAGTTTTCATATCAATCATTAGTTGATTATCTAACACTTCTCTTAAAAACGGACCAGCTTGTGACACAGTTCTCTAACAAATATAATAGCTTAATTAACTCTAATAAAAATCAAGTAGAAGATTATAATAATAATCTTGAAAACCTGAAAAAGACTATTACGAAGGTAAATAAATCTTTAACGACTTTAGGAGAAAATGAAGAATATGCTATTAAATAAAATTGATGAGACTGTTGATTTAATTACTACGGGGTTAAATTTAAATGATATAAAGCAGAATAATAGACAAGTGGAGAATTTATCCAAATTCCTCGATGATATCTATTTAGTAGGATTACGAGCTAATGAATTAAGAATGGAATTTCTAAAAAGGGATATTCAAATTGATTTCCCTTTTAAATCTAAGGGTTATAGCAGAAAGTTGAAACAATTAACAGAGACAATCGAGTCTGGTACTATACCTACAGAGAAAGAGATTGCTGAGATTAAATTAGGTTTGACAAATTACCTTGAAAATTTAGAAGTTAAATGGAAAGAGGTAGCAAGTGAAAAAATAACACCAATAATAAACACTTTATTGATATTAAAAGATTTATTAAAACATGAACAACAAGTAGGAGTACTTATCAAGAATTTTAAATCACTTCTTGAGAGTAGACCCGATGAAAAAAGCTTTGGTCAATTGGAACAAGGAATCAGTCAGGGTAACAGTATTATTTCAAACCTCAATCTTAATAACGATATTATTCAATTTCTTGAAAAAGTTTATAAAGCAGAGGCAACCGTCCAACACCTAACACCAGAAGTATTGGAATGGTTAAAAAGTCATAAACTGCTTAATGACCTAAGAATAAGCTTTAAGTCTTAAGTCTTTATAGTAGTTATTATAATAAGAAAAAAACCCCCCTTGTGTAAATTTTTATAACATGGGGGTTTTTTGATTTACTATTTGCTTTTTTTCTTTTAAATCTGTAATAAGTTTGGCATAATCACGCACTTGTTCACATCTTACATCTTCTTTCGTAATTTCTGGATAAGAATCTTTCACTACGTTAAGTAGTTCTGTACCCTTTGCTTCGTCACGTGTAAGGGATATATTCTTTTTTGTATTGGTTTTTATTCGGTTTCTTATCACGGTTTTTGAACAGGGCATACTTCATCTGGGTGTGGATTAAGCTGAGCGATATTCAAAAAGAGTGCAGAACGTTTGGAGAGAAGACTTTCTTGTGCAGGGAAACTAAGCTGTAAAATAGTGTGCATGCGGCTATATAGATTTGTCATTTCACTATCTAATTCATCATAATAACGTGTTAGTGCACGCATTTGTTTATAATAGTTTTCTTCCTGATACGTCGTTGAACGTTCTGTCTGAAAATGGGATTTAGCGAGCTGCTTATGAGCATCACTTGTGTCCGTCTTATGACGGTGCATCGAAGACGTTTTTAGATTAGCTTCTAACGGGCTAACTCTATGATAGGTATAGCCTTCTGTTTGAAAGAAGTATTCTAATGGTCTTGGATAAACTCCTGATGCTTCAAATACAATTTCAGGTGCTTGACCATCCGGTTTAATTATTTCGCAAATTTTTTCATTTAAGGCTTTAAAGGACGATTTATTATGTTTAATTTCGCCTTCATATTCACATTTCTTGTAGTGGTTATAGATAACCATCGTACTTTTCCCCATTACTAACGTCGAATGCCAGTACATGTTTCATATTCATTTCTCCTTATTTTGCCAATCATAGAAGTCTTCACATTGCCTTATCGATTCCACTTTCTTTTACTCGATCTCTTATGGACCCAACATACTATACTGATTCAAATAAGGGTGTGAAGTTAGCCGGTTTTTGATACGGACTCAATAACGGTCCTAGAGGCTGGTCGGCCTTACTTCACTTCTATTATAAAAAATAGTAGCACAAACCCTGGCCAGGGTCTGTACTACTAATGTTAGTATGTTTTATATGTGTTTAGACTTAAATTTTCACTTATAAGTATAGGATAAATTGGTCGTTCTTTAAGTTCATTTTTTTCCTTTTGAAGTTTAATAGAATTTTCGTTATAATCTCAATAAGGAAAAAATACCTAGTAATAAAAAAAACTGTATTGTGTAGGTGTTCATAATGGTAGCTACGAGCAATTGTTTAATAAGTGAGTTAGCTAAACTTAAAGAATCTTCAAAAGAAGCTGTTGAAAACATAGATAGTTTTAATGATTTTAAAAAGTACATGCATATCAAAAGAAAGTCGGAGGAAGAATTAACGAATATTATTAGGAATATTCTTGATTCATCGAAACCTCAGCTAGTACTAGTTTGTGGGAGTGTGGGAGATGGAAAATCTCATTTACTTTCATATTTAAAGGAAATGATCCCTGAAATTAATCAGAGTTTTTATATTCATAATGATGCTACAGAGAGTAACGCACCAACGATGACTTCAATGGATACATTAAATGATGTCTTAAGCGGTTTCTCTGATAAGGCTTTAGAAAATGGATTACAGAATAACCAAAGGCATATTTTGCTTGCGATAAATTTAGGAACACTAAACAATTTTTTACATTCCGAATATGAGGATAATTTCACACGATT
Source organism: Halalkalibacter urbisdiaboli (assembly GCF_002156385.1). Classification (GTDB taxonomy): domain Bacteria; phylum Bacillota; class Bacilli; order Bacillales; family Bacillaceae_D; genus Halalkalibacter_A; species Halalkalibacter_A urbisdiaboli. Next base: position 1,159,661 of record NZ_MVJM01000001.1, on the reverse strand, counting down.
AAAGGAGTATGTTATTTCCAAGCGTATTTTAGAGTCGGTTGTCGAAGATAATTCGTATGAACCAGATAGTTACTTTCAATTTGTTAATTTAAGTGATTACCACTTGTTTTCATTAACAGAGAAAGGGCCTACATCACAATTCATTTACGATATGTTAGATAAAATTTCTTCATCGTCAGATAAGAATCCGTTTAACAAAGTGTATCTTGAACAATGTTCTCAAACATGTGCGATTCGAGAAAATTGCCCCGTAAAGTACAACTATGAACTCATTAAGATGGATAAAGTTAAAGATGCAATTATTAGTTTTATTTCCGAACTTAGTTTGAAGTACAAGACGATTATTTCCTCTCGTTCATTATTAAACTTTATATATAACATGTTAGTTGAGTCAGAGCTTGGACAGATTAGTTCTGAACAAGACTTGAAAAAACATATAGAGAAAATGTCGTTTGAACAGTTCTTTTCATCATTACTACCCAACCTCTTTTTTGACTTCAGTCAGCTTTCAGAAGTTTTTTCTAATTTAACTTTGATTGACCCAATTAATAAGCGTTCTGAAACATTAGACTCAGTGATTATAACTTTTTATAACTCAAGAATGACACTAAGTTTATTTGAAGAAAATGTAAGTGACAAGCTATTAAGGCATAATCGAGTTCAACGCGATCTTGATATTATTGAGCAAAAATATAAGAAAACAGCTTTGAAAACATTGTTAAGGTTTTATGCTTTTTATCCAAATGAAAATTCAAAGTTGGATTTCCATGATTCTAATTACACGTCGTTTTCTCGAAATTTATACTACTGGAATAAAGGAAGCAGGGGCCAACTTAAGGATCTTTACCGGAACGTTATTCATAGCATTTATGAATGGAATGGTCGGAGTGAAGCGGGAAGAATTAACCTATATCCTGGAAGGAATCAATTAAAATATACGATAAGTCAGTTACTTGAAATAAAACCTGAAGTGAAAGATTTAACTGAGCGAAATGAAGAAAACTTATCTAAATTTTTGTCTTATTTTGTATTAAAGTTCAAGGTCTTAACTGCTGATGAAATTTTCTCAATTAGAGTGGATTATCCTTTATATGAACTGTTAATGAAGATTAATGAAGGATATCGACCAAATAAGCAAGATAAAAACAACTTTGTTAATTTTGACGATTTTATTAATAATATTATTCGTTTTGGGGACCAAGAAGATAAATTACAATTTATTGAGAAAGTGGGAAGTAGATTAAAGAAGTATGAATTAAGTTACGATGAGGAATTTGAAACATTTGAATTTAAGGAGATTTAACTATGGCGTATCGAATCGACTTTAAAGAACTCAGTGAAACATTTAAGTTTTCAACTGATGAGAGCAAAAAATCTCTTTTAACACATAGTGCTGGGAAAAAAATTAAGTTATTACCTTATACAACCAGTGAAATTATTATAGATAATTTTCACGGTGTTGTAGGGGGATTTTCTAGAGTTACAACAGGAAAGAAGAGTGTTGATTATGATAGTGAGCAACTTATCGGTGAGGCAACTGCTAACGTTGAAACAGGTAAAACCGGAGAAATTGCGGCTATTATTAGAGAGTTACTTTTTCATGAAGATGGAGAATTAGTTAATGCACATCCTTATTTCTTTAACTATATTAAATCAGAGAAAAATGAAATGAAAATTGGTCAATTTTTATCTGATATTTTTATTAGCGAGGATGTTAAGGAGAAAATTGTTGAATTAAATAAAAATGAGCCTCAAAATGTCTTGTTAAATCTCATGTATAAGTCTCTACCGAAGATGGAGGAGTTAAGTAAATCAAATAAATCGACTTACACTCTTTATCTAGCCGAAATACAAAAGCAATTTGAAGAAGATATAGTGTTCTTACTTCAAAACAATGATTTATTTCTAGAACACTTTGAACAGCTTTTACGGTATTACTTTTTCTACTATGTTAGCCAATTTATTTTACATCTTGATAATTTTGAGGATGGAAAAGAAAACATTGCCGTCTACTATAACTTAGATTGGGAATCAAGAGGAAAGTCAAGAAACAGTTATAAACAGGGGTGGAAGGTTATTGCCCCTAAGCTGCCAAAACTTTTCGCTCATATAAATTGTTTAGAAATGTTAAATCATATGCAAGGTTGCGAAGGGTTAATTCGTTATACGGACTTTAAACAGATCGTTGCAGATTCAACCGAGGAAGAGAAACAACTACTAGCAGATGATTTGGAACAGTTAATCTCAGAATATAAAGAAAAAGTAAAGGATGTTGTCTGGAGCCAGCATCACCCCCCCTATCCAAAAAGTGAAGAGGATATTTTCAATCTAATTAAAGAATTGTTTTATGCCATTAATTATCAATTTGCAAACTCTACGCGTTCTCGCGCTAATGAAAAATATTATAAAGGATTTGAGAGTTTTGCTAAAAAGTTCTTTTTAAAAAAATCAGGTCCTTTAGGTTACACATTAAATTTGAAACAAGACTTCCTCATATTTTTAACAAAGCTATGTATCAAAAATGCTGAAAAAATAGCATTAAATGATTTGTTTACTAAGTTTAATTCCAGAGGAATTTATTTCGATAGAGATTCTAAAAAAGCAATTGTTGAGCTTTATGAAAAACTAAATTTACTGGAGAAAAAAAGCGATAGTGGTGATGCACAATATGTCAAATATATTCTATAAATACCTTTCTGAGAAAATATTAGATTATTTTCGTAATAAAACATTAAATCCCGGTGACAAATATAACATCCAGTTTGAACAATTAAAGGATGTAGCTGATTTAGTCGTTCATCTTGAAGATTTAGCGAAACAAGAAGGAATAATAGAAACATTTATATGGGATGAAAAATCATTTTCTACTTTTTCAATCATTTTTGAGGGATGTAAGATAATTATCTCGTCTACAGTAGATAAGGTTACCCCTGATTTCTTAACAACCCTTCGTAATATGGTCGGAACCGAGGACCCTTTATTTAAAAAAACAGCAATTTTGTTTATACATGATACGACCCTCGATAGTATTATCGGTGGAACAGAAAGTCTACAAAAGAAGGGGATGCCTCTATCATTTAAGGCTTTAAAAGATAATATTGCCCAAAAAATACAATCAAGCTCACTTAACGAAACAGAAAAAAGTATTGTTGCGTTCTCATTAAAGAAAATTGAAAGTCAAAATACCGATGCGGCGTCTATTTTCGATTATCAACCCATTATAAAAACATTGTACGGTCAAATTGATGATGAAACATTTAAAGAATTTAGACTATTTAAGGATAAAGGGTTGGACCAAATTTATGATGAGAGAAGTAGATTAGAGCGGCTTGAAGAAAACTACGAGAAATTCATTTTAATAGAAGAAATTCAAAAATACGGGGATCCAGCACAGGAGTTAGAAAAACATTTTGACGAAAAAGGAGTTGAAAAATTAACTCAAGAAAATTGGTCAGACCAAGATTATGCCTTTGTTAAAGAGTCGGCTGATATTGCCAAAAAAGTTACTCCATTAGCTTATATAGAAAATACACCGAAAACAACAGCTGAAGGTTTAACTTATTGGGAAAGAAGTGATGGCGATACAAAAGCAAAAGAAAGAAAGAGAAACATAATTATATTTAACAAAAATCATACGGATACAGTAACGATTGATTTTCATTTTGATCGTTATTTAAAGAAAGAACATTTTACAAATCAGTTTAACCAAAGTGCAAGTATATCCGGTAAAAAAATCACTATGACGATTGAATGTGAGGAAGGTACCACAACCTTTTCTAAATTTCGTTACAAAGAGGATGGGGTTAACTATGAGTTCAAGGTAGCTGTAGTTGAATGTTCTGAAGACTATTTACTTGCCGTTAGTACAAATTATCTGGTGCAAATTAGTAAAAAAGAGCAGTATATTGAAATTGCAGACCTAAAAGAAAACATCATTTTAAATCAGGGGGGGCGCGAGGAAGAAACGGTTGTTTTAAAAGATGAGCAATCTGTCATTAATCATGAAGATATTGATAAACAATTAGTGATTGTAAAGAATATTGAAGAAAATTCAAATGATAATAATCTCTTACAAGTTCTTATTAAATTACCTTCTACCGAAATTCCTTTTGCAATATCCGAGGAAATTCCAAAAATTACATCGATTACTGGCTTAAAGGTACAAAAAGATAAAAGGGATTATAAACAAAGTTTTCAATATGCCGACGAAAGATTACTACATGGAAACAGGGCTTATTATATAAATGACAATTTGTTTGAAGAGAATCTTAAAATCGAACAGGCTTTTATTAAAAATGCAGCTTTGTACATGAAGGAGATTAATGGGAAAGTAGAACGTGATGAGTTAAAAATTCCAGCTGATATCAAAGAGTCGTATCTCAATATAATCAATTACTTTCAACGAAATAATACTTTGCCAAGCCTCTCTTACTGGGACGAGGAGTTAACTAGATTGGCTGAGGTATATGTTCAGTCTGTGCTTAAGTTTATTAATAATATTAAAGAAGGTCATATACTTGATACAAACGAAAAGAATTTGATGAAGTTAGGTACTGTTGAAGTTTTAGGTGGATTAAAAGAAATTAAATTTACACCACTTCATCCAATTAATGTCGCTTATCAAATCGAATTAAATAAACAAGTTGGAGAAGAGTCGTTACCTGATGAAATTCTTAAAAGATTAGATTCAAAGGACTTACTTCCATATATTTATCACAATAATGAAATTTATAAGCCTGTTGAACAAAAGCACTCGCCAGAGTGGACCTATTACTATCAGTATCAAACGTCCAGATATAATGCATCAGTTAATTTTGTTTCTAAGTTAGTTAGCGAAAAAATTAAAGAGTTTACTTCTCATTTTGATTACCTTTTTCAAGCTCACTCACAAGCACCTTTAAAATTAAATTTGATTAATCTTGGTGACTGTCGAGAAGTACTTCAAGGGATTTTTGAATACTATAATAAAAATCTTAAAAATGTAAAATCTTTAAAAGACCTTTTACCTATCCAGTTGTATATTTATGGTGAAGAGAACTCCTACAATTCATTTGAAGAGTTTTCATTTTATGAAGATCCTGAGGAAATAAAGAAGCACTTTCAAATTAATCTTAATTCAAAAGACTTTAGTCAAGAAGATATTTTGAACATATTTAGAGAAAAGGTCCATTTCTTCAAAAGAAAATTGGATGAAGAAACGTACGAATATGCTCATATAACGTTCTATGAGGTTAATCAAAATACTGATGAAACTAGAGATGACATGCGAAATATTGAAACTGGTATAGGTTTAAATGGCTTGTTATCATCAGTTACTTCCGTCTTTTTAGGAAATTCTTATAGAACTGGATTTGGAACGAAATATTTGTATGAGAGCCCAAGTGACCTAGTTGAACTATCGATGTCATTTAATGCTCTAGCTCAAGCAGCAAGTAAACAAAATCCATTTAATCAGTTTGAGACTATTGTTACAGCGTTTTCAGAACGGGATGATAGTCAGTTAAATAAAATCTATAAATCCTCTCATTGGGTAACATTTATTGAACCGAAGTTTGACCTATCTTTCTTTAGGTATAATGAGGAACGTGATAATAACTTAATGATAATTCACTATAGTGACCAGTATAGTTCTTCAAGTAGCTATGACGCGATAACAGTGACTGAACGCTCGACACAGTATCAAACGATAATTAATGAATTTTTAGCTGATAAGTTAACAAATGAAGATTCATTTGAAACAAGTAAAATAATTAATCTGTTCAACAGTATAAATGGTGATTGGCTCCTAAGACTAATTTCAAATAATAGTCAATTCCCTCGTGAAAAACTCAGTTTATTATCTGCGGTCAAATTTAGTCTTGCCTATTTTGCTCACCCGGACATTCATTGGGTTCCGCTATCCTTAGAAGAAATATTTAGGGTCTCAGGCGCCGTCGGTTTAAAGCAAAAAGAAGGATTATTTTCAGCTAGTAATCTTGGTGTATCAGGTTCACAGAGTGATGACTTGTTATTAATCGGGATAGAAGAAAAGGGTGATACTATAAAAGTTCATTACTATCCCGTTGAAGTGAAAATTGGATACAATAAAGATGGAGTTATCAAAAAGGCAACTGAGCAGGTTAATAAAACGAGAAAGGCCCTTGAAGACTTTTTGGCAAGCCAAAGTTTTAGAGGAAAGGTCTACCGAGATTTTCTGATTCAACTAGCTTTAGTAAGTGCAAAAAAAATGCAACTTTATAATGTTTGGCCTGAGCAAGATTGGAAAAAGATTTTAGATACAGGTATTCGAACAAAATTATTAAATGACCAATATAAAGTGGAATTTGGCCTCAACAAATATATTAAGGATGGAGCTATTATTTCATTTGGAAAAGATATTAATTTTAAGACAGTAAAACCAATAGAGAACACCTTGTTAATTGAACTACCTGAGTATGACGGGTTTCAATATATTACAAAAGATATTCCATATTTAATGGAAACCATTCAAGGTAGCAGGACTGATTTAAAAACAGAGATACTTCTCTGCAATAACTATAACGTGGAAACCCATGTAGAAGAAAATAAGGGGAACACGGCTACGGAAGAAGAAACAAAGGACCTTGAGGATGTAACAGAGTTAGAGAAAGAAACAGAAAAAGAAATAGAAAAAGAAATAGATTCGACGACTAGTAGTCATAGTGCTTCTCAAGACCGACAAATGGAAATCTTGTTTGGTCATAGAATAGCTGATAAAACACCATTAATTTGGTATCCAACAACCACTAGTAAGGTGATGCATACAAATACAGGAATTATCGGCACAATGGGAACAGGCAAAACACAATTTACTAAATCATTGATAACCCAATTACACAATAGTTTTGAGAAAAACGTGAATAGGACAAATATAGGAATTTTAATCTTTGACTATAAAGGAGACTACATTAAAGACGACTTTGTAAAAGCAAATGATGCAACCGTATATGATTTGTTTCATTTGCCCTATAATCCACTTGCACTATTTAAAGGCGAACAACCAAAGCCTATGTTACCTCTTCACACAGCTAATAGTATTAAGGAAACGATTGGGACAGCGTTTAACCTTGGGGTAAAACAAAAAGGCCTGCTACGGGATTTAATTATGGAAGCATATGAAAGAAAAGGCATTCATCGTGCCAAATCTGAAACGTGGGACTTATTTGCTCCCACAATAGCAGATGTCTATAACATTTACCTTGAAAAAGAGGGAAGTAAGGAAGATAGCTTATCCGTAGCTTTAAAGGATTTAGCTGAATTTGAAATTTTTTCACCAGTTAGTGAAGAGACCAAATCATTATATGAATTAATTGATGGTGTGACTGTCATTAATTTATCAAATTATGATGTAGGCATACAAAATCTCATTGTAGGTATTACACTTGATGCGTTTTACTCTCAAATGCAAACAAAGGGTCACAGTCAAATTACTGGTGATTATCGAGAACTAACGAAGATGATTCTTGTAGATGAAGCAGATAATTTCTTAAGCAGGGACTTTGCTTCACTTAAAAAAATATTAAAAGAAGGAAGAGAATTTGGTGTTGGTACCATTTTATCAACACAATTTTTAAGTCATTTTGCTACTGGTGAAAATGATTATTCCCAGTATATTCTTACTTGGGTTGTTCATCAGGTAACAGAAATCAAGAGACGAGAAGTCCAATCGATTTTTAATACCGAGAGCAAGGAGGAAGAAGAGCGATTAATGAATAAAATTAGAGCTTTGGAGAAACATCAGAGCTTAGCCACCAATGTCTCAGGTAATAAGTTAGAGTTTATGGAGGATATGGCGTTTTGGAGGTTACTTAAAGAAGATTAACAAATAGTACCGCTAGCTTATATTTGTTAAATTAATTTTTATATAAAATTCTAGCAGCCTGAATCAGTTACTGAATTCAGGCTGCTATTTTAGTTTAGCTACTTCAACTTAGAATTCAAGTTTAAATCTTTTTTACTTCCCAATAAAGAGGCACAGTAATATTTCGAAACTACAACCCTTTTACAATCTATCAAATATGTCTAAATCAGTTTTATCAATTAAATGTGATAGAGAAAAACGTATTGTCGAACGGATTTCCTCCATTGAAAGCCCAATTGCTTGGAGAACGTGACTTGGTTTTGTTGAACTGCATGCCGAACCAGTCGAGACTGCAACGATAGGGGAAAGGGTCTTAATTAAAGTTTCATTATTTACCCCTTGAAATTGAACGCTAAGTATACCTGGAATTTTGTCTGTAGAGTCGTGATTGAATTGAATCACTTCACCAAACTTATCCAATAAAATATCTTGGAGATAGGATTCGAGTGTCTTGAGTTTTTCAACATTATTATATAAATTAAAAAATGCTAATTCTGCAGCTTTTCCCATCCCAACAATATTATGAACAGGAAGTGTACCGCTTCGGTAATCATATTCTTGTCCACCACCGTGAAGGAGAGGTGTAATTTTTTGTCTTAATCCTAGTTCGTCTTTCTTAATAACAGCGACTCCGATTCCTTTAGGACCATGAAATTTATGTGCTGAACAAGAAAGGAACTGAACCCCTTCAAATCCTTCTTGGTTTAAATCAACTGGCACTTTTCCGATAACTTGCGTAGCATCTGTGTGGAAAAATACGTCTTTTTCTACACAGAGCTTGGAAATTTCTTTTATCTGGTTTAAGGAACCAATCTCGTTATTTCCCCACATTATAGAAACTAGGAGAGGGGGAGTCTCAAGTATATTAGCAAGTTGAACTAAATCAATTCTTCCATATCTATCAACATCTAGGTAGGTTACACGGAACCCCTTTTGTTCAAGATAACGACATGTCTCTAGTACAGATGGATGCTCCGTTTTAGAGGTAATAATATGTTTATTTGAATCTCCATAAAAGTCCACTATGCCTTTGATAATCATATTATTGCTTTCTGTTGCACCACTTGTAAAAATAACTTCGTCTGCATTGCAACCTATTAGTCGACTAACTTGTTCTCTGGCTTCTTTAACTGCTTTGCTTGCTTTTTCTGCTAAAGAGTAATACTTACTAGACGGGTTTCCGAATTCTTCTAGTAAGTAAGGGAGCATGGCTTCTTTAACGGCGGGCAAGATTTGTGTTGTAGCACTATTATCTAAATAAAGCATTAGCTTCACCTACTTACATTGTTTTAAAAGGCTAATCCAGTAGCGGTCTATATTTCCTGAATGTTGGTATTCACCAGCTAGTAATCGTACACCCCTTTCTAAATGCGCGTTAAAGAGGGATGGGAAGTATTCTTCGTCAGTAATTTCACTGTTTAAATGTTGAGCAATCATCGCACGAAAAATTTCATCATCGCCTCCAGTCAATGTATGGCGATTAAATTCAACGCCGCCAGTATCTATATTTTCTATATTTGGCAAATCTTTTTGTTTTACAGATATTGCAATAGCATGACGAGCAATAATATTAGGAGTTTCGTTAGTAACTGTTTGTAATTGTTTTAATTTTTCTGCAACATATCTAGAAGTTTTTAAACGAAAATTCATGATAAAGGCACCTCCACTTCATCAGAATGAAAATAGTGTGGATGGATTTCTACTCTTTCTTCTTCCGTAATAAATTCGAGCATGTATTCTTTTGCTAAATAAGGTTTAATCATGTCATAGTGGAATGGATCAATTTCGGAATCTGTACTCAATATAATAACTTGATCTCCACACTTAGGAATGAATTTAGTTAAGATAGTTTGCTTATGTGTTTTATCTAATCGACCAAGTAATGTATCAAATACAAATGGTAACCTAATACGTGAACAAGTATACATAGCCCATGAAATTGAAAGAAGAAGAACTTCCTTTTCTCCTGAAGATAGGCGTTGGATTAGTAACTCGTCTTTGTTACTATTATAAAGTTTTATTTCATATGAATTTGGGTCAATTTGTATAGATGAAACATATGATTTTTTCCTCATTAAAGAGTTAAGCATTTTTGTTGCAGCTATTTCTACATCCATTAATTTCTTTTTCTGTTGCTGCAAACGAAACTTTGAGCTAACTTCCTTAATTTGACTAGCTAATAAAAAGGAATTTCCTAATTTTGTTTTATCTGACAACCTCTGTTTTTTTATAGTGGATTCCTTGGTAAGGGCTTCTAGTTCTGCTGTAAGAGTTTCTTGTTGTTCTTGAATTGTAATAAGAAGCTGCTTATTATTCATAATTTCTTGTGTAGCCACATCAATTTTATCGAGTAACTCTTTGAAGTCTTCAGTCGAATCATTTACTTCTATTTTCTTTCTAATTTCTTTTGCTTTATCTAGTAACGTCTGATTTTCTTCCAGTAAATTAATGAAATCATCCGGATTAATATTGTCTACCTTGTCAAGAATAGCTTCTATTTTACTTCGTTGCTCAAATGAAACACGGTGCACGTATTCAACATCTGGAGCTGGAAATAATGATAAAAATTCAGACCGCAAACTTTGAGAAACTTCAACTGGATTACTAATTTCAACTTTGGAGTTTTCTGTGATAGTTTTCAATAGCGAGTTCATTTTATCTTCAGTTAGAGAAGTGGCTACTTGCTCGTATAATTCAAAAGATTGTTCTAACTCCATTTGCCTCTTTACATCATGTAATAAATCTTTAGCAAGAAGAAATGGGAGTAGGGTAGATGTGAACTCTTTAAATTTCTCTGAATTCGATTTGCGTATCTGTTCAATCTTATTTACTTCTTCTTGTAACTCATCTCGCTCCTTTTTTGCTAAACCTCCATGCAGTTCAAAATGTTTTCGATCACTTTTGATTTGCTGTTCAAGATTGTTAATTTTTTCATTAGTTTCAAATTCTTTTATCTCTAGATTTTGTAACTTCTGTTTCAAACTTCTAATTTTATTATCTATGGTGATAATTTCTTCTTCGTCCAAAGATAATTGTTTTTCATCTAGGGAATTATTCATATAAGTAGTTAAATCTTTCTCCAAAGAATTAAAAAGATGTAAATTAAAAATGACTTGGGAAGCTGATTTTAAGTAGTTCGATAACTCATTGTCATTTACAATCCTTGAAATTTCTTCGCCATCAAATAAACATAAATTAAAAAGCTCTGGAGGGACGGTTTCTTTTAATCTAGTATGATAAATATCTTTGTCTGTTTCACTAAGTTGTGCATCATTTCGTTTAACTATAAATGTTTCTTTTGGTTTCCCGTTAGATAATTGCCATCTACGTGTAAGACGATATTGATTCCGTTCAAAATCTTCAACTTCTTCATATTCAATAATTATTTGGAATAAGTCCTCTCCACGTGCAAGAGCCGTTTTATTAAGTAACGAGTAGATGTTCTTAAAATAATGGTCATTTTCAGTTGCATATCCGTAGGCAAATGCTCCAAATAGTGCTAAACGAATGGAATTTAATAACGTAGTTTTCCCAGAACCATTCTCACCACCAAATAGAACAACATTCTTATTTGGTGGATTGGTTGTTAAATTAATCTCTTGTGCTCCTTTATATGCACCAATATTATTTAATATTATTTTTTTAAATTGCATAAGAATTCCCTTCCGTGCTTAAAGGTGTAAATAGTCTTGTTTTAGTGCTTTTTCTATATCTTGATAAATACCTCTTCTGATTTTATATCCATTGTATTGTTTTTGAATGCTAATAAGTGATTTTAATGCTTTAAAATCAACGTTGTGTTCCTGACAAAGTAACTCTAAATCAGTTAATTGATTACTATCAAATAGAGGGCGGTCATTGTATTCCCAATCAAGGTCATAACCCATTTCTTCAGCAAAAATTTGTGGCAGCTTATCATGAAGTTCACCATTGTCTAGCCAAATTTTGCGAATTATTTTTAGCTCTTCTTTTTTTATGAGGTCAAACTTTAGTCCATCTGGGAATTCCACTTCATTTTGTAATTGAAGTAGTTTGCGCAGTATCATTTCTCGTGCAACCATTGTGAATGGACCAAGACCAAGTCGTTCGTATTTTACCTTGCCGTCATCATCTAATGATTCGATTAATAAGTTTGTATCATCAAAATCTGAGAGGTCAATATTATTGTAAAGTAAATATTCTTTTAGTTTTTCTTTCTTAACAATTTCAAAGTTCTCTAAAGGAATGTATCCCCTGGAACGTCGTGATTTTTTAGGAATAACAACGTAGGCTTTGTCTTCTTTTGTCTCGATGGTAACATCAGTAAAGTAAATTTGGCCATTTTTTCGATATTTTTGGCGATAAATCCGCTCATCTCTAATGTCTACTAGCCAATCTCGAAAACTAAGTAATGGTTTAAGCCATTCTTCTCCATTATCAATAAAGCCTTTTACTGCTTTATCCTCTGTAACAACGGTACATGTCCAACACCCAAAACGGCTATTTCCACAAGAACCGGCACTTTCTTTAATGGATTTGTCGATAACAAGTGGACACTCAGCATCACTGCTAGAATCTTGGTAAAGCTTTTGTAACGTTTTATTATCATCACCCCAAGGTGATTCATGGTTATTTAAGTAATTCCACACATCATCGACAGAAAAATTACGTATAGGAGCAAAAACAAGAGCCTTAGTTAATGTCGAATGTCTCATTAAAACTTTTCCTTCGACTGTATATGATTTCATTACATTGGCTCTAGTTGCACTCTCATTATCCCGCATTCCTAAAACCATAATAACTTCACCGTGTTCAGATACTTTTTCCGTTATAAAGCGATTGGCAGGTTCAATTTTTAAACGGTCTGTACACCATCGAAAATTTTGATTAGGAGAAGGATAGCCTTGTCCTATTAACATTGACCAAAAGGACTGCTTATAGTTTGGTTTTACTTTGTGTGTTTCTATCGGTAAATTCAGTTCTAACGCTCGATCTTGGATACGTTGTAGAGTCCGATTAATAAAGGATATGATTAAAGGAGTTTCTACCAACGTATCAGATGAAATAATGTAAATTTTTTTATGGAGTTGTTCTTTAGACAATTGCGTTAGTGCTTCAAAAATTAATTGAACAACCGTTGAAGAGTCCTTTCCACCGCTATATCCTACAACCCAAGGTTTAGGGTTTTCTTCATTAATATCTTGTAGATAGACGTCTTTAATTAGTTGAATAGCATCATCAATTATGGGATTTTTCTTTTGAATTAAATTAGTAATAAGGTTATTTATCATCATTAAACACCTTGCTTTAATATATTCTCGACCTCTTTTTCTTTTTCAGTGAGAGGAAGGTTTAGTTGAAATTTGATCTGATTGGCTGTGAGTTGGACCGTTTGATTGTTCTTAACAATTCTTCCCGTTTGATTAAAGGCACGATCTAACCAATCTTTATAATTCGTACGACTCCAATCTATAAATTCTAATTTTACTATATATTGTTTCCAATCTGAAGGGTACTCGAAGTACAAATAGTTTCCTAGTATTCCTATAGCCTCCATGAATACTCCATGGCCAACGATAAAGTTCATTCGCAATTCACGAGGAGACATAGCTTTATTTGAAACTTGTTGCCATTCAGTTATAGACTCTGACAGTAACTCCCAAAACAGAAATAGAAACTCTTTTTCTTGTTCAGTAACAAATTCTCCTTTTTTCTTACCTAATAGACGTTGGTTTGTGTTAAACACACTGTTTAGAGAAAAAAGCTTAGGTGAATTTTTTGATAATGAAACTCTTTCATTATCAGTATATCTGTTAAGTAGGGGGATTTGTTTAATGATATCTTTTGTTAACATTGCCAATTGGTCGCGATGATCATACAAGATTCCAATAGAGGAAGTCGTATTGATTGCATGTCTGTTAAGGTCTGCAAACAGCTGCTGGGTCTTCTTCAACCCCTGATCATGAAAGAAAACTACTGAAATAGTTTCTCCGCCTAATTCAGGTGAAATTTTAAGTGCTTCTTCAATTGCTGCTCTTCTATGTTGACCGTCAATAATTAAAAACTTGGAATCTAAGGAGACAATCAAGTTACCTAAATCATTGTGAGTGTCTTGTTTTCCTAAAGATTGAAATTCAATATTACCATCAATAGACGCAGTTAACGATGAAAAGACATACTCTTTATGATTTTCTAAGATGTAATTTGTAATTTCAGGAATTCGTGATTTGTTTAAAATTCGTTGAGCACGGTGTTCTGCAGGTACATCCTCTTCATCAAATAAAAAAATTTTGGGAATTAACCGAAGTGGGACCATAGCAACATAAAAAGCTCTACCTGCTTGTACCCCACGTAAGGAAGGAAAGTTGTAACTAAATCCCTGTCCCATTGATTTCACCTCGATTACGTACGTAATTTTATAGATTATATGTTGATTTTACTAGTTTTATGTCGAATCAGTCAAACTAATTGATTTAAATAAAGGTTAATTTTTGGTAAAAAAATTATTAATTTAACAATGATTAGTTTTATGGCTTATTGTAACATTGTAGTGAAGGTTAAATAGAGTATGATTTAAACTGAAAATGAAGTTGGTAGGAAAGGAAACGAATAGTGAATGGAAATAAATAAGTTAATAGAAGAGTTAGATAAAATTAGGACATACAAAGGAAGTAAAATAGGTGCTTCGTTAAAAAAACCCCTATTTTTATTATTACTTATTTCACTAATAGAAGGGGGAAAAGTAAAAAGAAATAAGTTTTATTTTCCAGATATAGAAAGAGAATTGGATTTGTTAATTAGAACGTTTGGCGGTAGAGTTGGTAAAGGTAAACCCGAACAACCTTTTCACCACTTAAATAGTTCTATTATTTGGGATATTCATGTTCCTTATGGGACGAGGTTTTCTAATAAGGAGACACTACCTATAAGTGTTTTAAGAGATCCTGAGACATACGGGTATATTAACAATGAAATATTTAAGTTGTTAAGTTCAGATAATATAGCAAGAGCTGAAGCTGCACAGTTTATTTTAGGTAAGTATTGGCCTGAAACTGTGCAAAAAGACATTGCTGATTTATTAAATCTTCCAGTAAAAGCAATATCTAAACAAAAAAGAGATCGGAATTTTGTTGATAAGGTGTTGGCAAATTATCGTCATAAATGTGCAATTTGCGGGTTTTCTTCATTGTTCAATCAAGTGCCATTTGGGTTAGATGCAGCCCATATTCAATGGCATGCGTATGGTGGACCTGATAACTTAGGTAATGGATTAGCTTTATGTAAATTGCATCATTGGGCTTTAGATCGAGGAGTTGTAACTATCGAACCTGATAAGTTTGAAATAATTCTATCTTCAAAGTTCGTGGCTCAAGAAGAGATCAGTATTTCTTTTCTAGAGAATATTAAAGGTTCTAAACTTCAACAGTTTCGGGACGTACCACCTGATAAAAGATTTATGGCCTGGCATAATGAGAATGTTTTTGTTTTATAAAGATAGAAACGTTTCCTTTGAGAGACATCCTATCACAACCGAGTGTAATCCTATGCCATGGGACACCATTTGTTATTTTGACGTGATGGAAAGTCGGAAGTGGGAGAATAGTTAGTTGATAACATTGACGATTTTTTCAGAGGAAATTACCGGTCAGACTATTTATTTGCCGGGGTTGTTTATATTATTGGTACCGTTAATATGGATGAAAAGACACATCCTTTCAGCAAGAAGGTGTTGGACCGGGCGAATACGCTTGAATTTAATCGAGGGAAATTGGATTATTAGGAGTTTTAAAAGGACCGCAGGAAAAGCTGAGTTTGTTTAACATAATGCTAAGTTTGTGACAAAGTATTTTGATTTAAAAAGCCAGATAGTGTGTTAAGCATTGCGAAAAAGGGCAAGGATTATTCGTTTGATTATGTGTTTGATGCAAAATATCGTATCGACTTTGCGGTTGAAGGCAGTTATTATGGCAATCGTTACAAAACACCAGGTCCGTTAGAGGAAGACATTAACACGATGCACCGGTACCGCGATTCAATCGTAGCCAGGAAGAAAGGACCGTACGAGCGAACCGCTTTTGGCGCGTATGTCTTGTTTCCGTGGGAGGATGAGCACACGTATACGGAGCATCATTTTTACGAAAGCAATGAAGAAGTGAACATCGGCGGATTACCGTTTCTCCCTTCGGCAACGCAGCTCGTCGAACAGTTTGTTGAGCATTTAATCGAAAAAAGTCTTGAAGAGCTACAGGCGGAAGGGATTTTGCCAAGAGGAACGCAGGAGGATTGGCAGTCTGTTTTGGATGAAAAGGTGCTCATCGGTGTCGTGTCATCGGAGGAACAATACCGACTGTGTATGCAAGAGGCGTTGTTTGAACTGCCTGCGAATCAGTTGAAAGGTGGCTGGCAGGAAGCTGCTTATGTTGCTTTGTACGTGAGTAAAGATGTTGGGCGGCAGAACGGTGTTGTATGCTATGGCAGGATCACAGAGGTAGAGGTTGTTGAAGGTGGAAGTGTACTTTTTCACGTAGAATCTTGGGTGAATGTGAAACAAGTGATTAAGCCTGTTCACTACGGGATAGCAGGCTACGCGATGACGACGTTGAACCTGTTGAAGGAAGCAAACGAACTGCCGGAGCTCTTCATAAAGTCGAAGGATGAAAAGGCGATCTGGCGAATGCTGCGACGAGTCTCTGACCGGATAAAGGTGGAGTTGGATTCGGAGCAGTTGGATGAAGCGAAGAGTGTGCGGACGTATCAGGTGAATGGGTTGGAAATCAAAATGAACCCTGAGGAGAGTGAGGTTGAGATTATGGGGGAGGGTGAGTCTGCGAAGGTGAGTTATAGTGAGTTGCACCGGAATCCTTCTGCGGTGTTTCGGGTGGTTTGTGAGATGGTGCAGTGAAGCTGGGGGACGGTTCTCTTGCTTCTTTTTGCATTACGAGTGAATTGCTTGTTTATGGTAAAATAAAAAGGAGCGAACCAATGGGTTGGGATTAATCCTCAAGACCAAAGGGGCTCCTTAATTATCAATATATAATATGCTTTTCAATTAAAATTATATACAGATTTTGTCAAAATGTCAATTGTGTTGGAGGGATAAGGTGGAAAGAGGCCTTAATAACAAGGACGTATTAACAACTTGTTAGCGTATAGACTTAATGAATTAAACACAGTTTTAAAAGATGGAAAAAAGTGTGCAGAGCTTCTTTTAAAACACATGAAAAATATTCAACAGCATGTCCATAGATTGTATCGGATTAGGAACGCAATTGTTCACTCGGGTGAGATGCAATATAATGCGAACTTATTTACTAAACATTTATATGAATATATTGAGTACACGATGTCTGTCGTTATCCATTGATTAGAAGAAAATCCCTCAGCAAGTTTAGAACAAATATTTGCTCAAGTACGTGATAGTGTGGAGGCAACAATAGAGACGTTAAAAAACAGCAGGCTTTTGGATCAAGGTACTTATAGTAATTTAATTTTAAAGGGGGCGTTCTAGTACGCCTACTTTTAAATGAATTTAATAGCTGAGAATACTACAATCTAAGTGGTTCACCTCTTAATTAAGTCATCTTTCTATTTTGTGGTTTTGAATTATTATTTGACTTAAAAAGAGGGCAACATCTAAAGCTAGACTGGTAAATGAGGAAGCAGGAAAGTTAGAAGCTTGGACTGTCAACAAAAAACTAGACAATATTTTTAAGGTGTTTCAATTTATAAGCAACCGGGCTTTTATAACCCAGGGTACTGTGAATTCTGTGGTGATTGAACCAATGAACATAGTCACTTAATTCTCGATTTAATTCTTCTTTCTTCTAGACTCTCATAGTGTTTGTCTTTGATAAACTCGGTTTTGACGACCTTAAACGTTGCTTCTGCAACCGCATTGTCATAGGGACAACCTTTCATACTTAACGAGCGTTGAATGGAGAATGTCTCTAATACTTCGTCAATTAACTGATTTTTAAATTCACTTCCACGATCGGTGTGAAACATTTGTATCTGGTTTAAATCCGCTTTAATCGAAGCCAATGCTCGATAAACTAGATGTGCATCTTTATTTTTACCCGTACTATAACCGATTAACTCACGATTAAAGAGATCAATAAATAAGCATATGTAATGCCATTTTTTACCCACTCGTACATATGTTAAGTCGCTGACAACGACAGCTAATGCTTTGTCTTGTCCGAATTTTCGGTTTAGTTCGTTTTTGTGATTGGATTCATTTGGTTTTGAAGAGTACGGTCTGAACTGAGCCACTGTGTAGACTGAAACAAGTCCTTGAGCATTCATCATCATTCCAATTCGCCGTCTAGACACAACGTGTCCAAGTTTTTTTAGTTCTTGTTTGATTCTACGAGTTCCATAGGTTTGACGACTTTCATGAAAGATGCGGCTGACTTCTTTCATTAGTGGATCTTCATGTGGTCTTGTTTTGGCTTCGTAGTAATACGTACTTCTTGGAAGTTGTAGGACGTCACACATTGCTGATACTGAGTATTTGTGTTTGTTATTCCGAATCACATCTACTTTCGTCCCATGATCAGCGCGGCTTGCTTTAAAATGTCATTCTCCATTTCAAGTTGCTTATTTCTTTTACGGAGCTCAAGTAGTTCTTTCTGTTCAGCAGTAAGATTATCCTTTTCTTTGAAAGAACCCGAATTCTGATTTTGAGCCACCCACTTATCGAAAGTTGAAGGGGTTAAGTCATGTTCACGAATAATCTCTTTACGTGGTTTACCGCTTTGATAAAGTTGGACGATTTGTCTTTTAAATTCTTCACTGAACGTTCGACGTTTTCTTTTGGTCATCATAGATTCTCCTCAACCGTATTAATTGTAGTCTACTTGACCTTAAAAATTCTGTCCAACTAAGTGTAGCCTATCCAACACACCTAACTGTCCTCATAAGGTTTCGCTCAGTCGATAGCCACAATAGGTTCCGTAATTTATAGCGGTGGTAGATAAGAGGAAGGGGAGTTAAGGTGAACGAATTTACTGTATTTCTATTCATTTGGATGGGATTAGGATTAATCGCGTCTTTTCATATCCTATTTGTGTATGGAGAAAATTTCGAAAAGGTGTGGAGGCAAGCCCTTCCGCCACTAAAGGGCAAAGCGATTCATCCCGCCACTTTACACTCCGTAGGAAGTGGGGGTTTTCTCGCTATTTTTTTGATGAAATTGCCCACTCACACTTCTTAACGGAAAATGAATTTAACCAATTACTCAAATGTTATAAACTAGTCATGAGACAGCCCCTCACAAAAAGAACACATAAAAAATTATTAAAAAATAGTAATTAATAGTATCCGGTCGGTTCCCCTCGATTGATCATTTCAATTTCTTCTTGGAAGCCATCGTTATATGTTAGGACAAGGATTAACCGTTCTTGATTTATAACAATTTCTTTAACTTTATACATCGACAGGCTATCACGGTTCAAGGTAGTCGGTTCTCCGATTATGAGCTCACCCGAGATATCGGTCCCCTTAATTTGATAAGAAACATTTCCTTTTTCATTATTCGAGGAAATATAAGGGGTGTCTTTCACGATTAATACATTGGCTATATCCTTACTAGGAGGTTTTTCTCCTGAATAATCCGAAAGAAAATATAGTTCTATATCAGATTCCGGAGAATTTATGGGAGAAAACTTCAATTGGAAATATCGCTCTTTCCCTAAAGGAACGCACCCTGTTATAACAATTATAAAACAAAAAATCAAAATCCACTTATTCCTAAATTTATTCATGGATTACCATCTCCTTTACCAATAATATTATATTTTAATAGTTGTTATTTGTAAATTGTATGATAGTATTAAATTTGTAAAAAAAAAGAAAATTTACGGATGGTGTAAGTATGTACATATTTTGTAGGAGGAGTTATTCTTTAACGGTATTCATTATTATGCTTATATTTTTGGCTAATTCCAATAGCGTTTATGCTGCAAATCAAGTTTCTGTTACTGAGGCAAAAAAGGTAATCCAAACACATATCAGTGATTTGGAGTCTGACCACGAATTCTCTGACGAATGGCGTAATGTAGACATTGAATTTAACAGAAATCTTTATGATATAGATGATACGGTAGTAAGTTATTATTTTTCACTTGTAAAAGATGACAAAGAGGTTGGCTATTATATCATTGCAGCTCGAGACAACCTTACCCCTGTTTTGGAGTACAGTAATGCTGCTTCGCATGAAGGTTTTGAAGAAGTTCCAGGTGATGAAAAAATTTATTATTTTGGTGGATTGAATTTCACAGGAGCTTTAAACAAAGAAAAATTAAAAGAGAAATTTAAAAAAAGTAAAGATAAACATATTACTAACCTTGAAAAAGAGTTAATTGACCTTGAATTAACCTCTAAAAATGTTGGTGGAGATGAAAAGAAAGAACAAAAACAAAAATTAGAAAAAGAACTAAAAGCTAATAAGGAATTAACATTAGAAAAATTAAAAATTAAAGAAAACGTTACAAATATTGAAGATACATGGGAATATTATTTAAAAGATCAACCTATTGAAGAAGCTGAGTTTAAAGCACTATCTTTACCATCTTCTTATTGGCTAGGCGTACCTCATATGTATCAACGACAAGCATATGTATCTAATCCAGGAAGCGCATGTGGACCAACAACCGCTGCTATGATCGCTCAATACCATTACAATAATGGTCATTCATATGTAAGGGCAAAGCAATATTACGGTGGTAACGAATGGCAATTAATTAATACATTAAGAAATGAGTTAGGAGTAGGTGCATTAGGACTATACGAATCAAATTTCACTCACCATTTCCCACGATATTTGAATTATGATAATTATTCTGGCCAGGTTTGGAGAGGGAATAAGATAAATGGCGAAGACGCTTATTCTTTGGATACATTTAAAAGTAGGGTTGTAAGCGGTTCTCCACCACCAGTAATGTGGCATCGGTTTCCTTGGTATGATAACGCAAGTGTTACATGGCATTGGCAAGCGGGGATGGCATATAGAGTTACAGCTGGTGTAACAGAATTTGGGGTTAGGGAACCTGATACTAATGTCGATAGTAACAAAACCAAGTACTATCCCTATATGCAAAACAGAAACGATTTTCTATTTATAAGATTAATCAGAAGCTAAAATAGAATAATTGTTATGATTTTTTACAGCTTAAGAGCAGAGTAAAAGCATCTAAGTATATTATCCAAACAATTAAAGACAACTATTTAGCTTCATGATAAGGTAACCACTTCTCTTTACATAGTAAAAGGAGTGGTTGTTTTATTTTCCTTGTAGGTTTTCCCTTAATCTCGACACTTTAGTTCCTAAAATATATAGTAGTTTTAGTTAGGCGAAGGGAGAGATTATGTAAACGAATTTACTACTGGTCATCTGGATGTCATTAGGTAATCCCTATCATCGACTCATCACATGAGGTGTGTAAGGAAACATCGAGATTAACTTATATAAAACAACTGCCTGTGATTCAGTTAAAAGGCGGCTGGCGGAACGGTGTTGTATGCTATGGCAGGATCACAGAGGTAGAGGTTGTTGAAGGTGGAAGTGTACTTTTTCACGTAGAATCATGGGTGAATGTGAAACAGGTGATTAAGCTTGTTCACTACGGAATCGCCGGCTACGCAATGACAACGTTGAACCTAATAAAGGAAGCAAACGAATTACCAGAGCTCTTTATGAAATCAAAGGACGAGCTATCGATCTGGCGAATGCTGCGAAGAATCTCAGACCAGATTAAGATTGAATTGGATTCGGAGCAATTGGATGAAGCGAAAAGTGTGAGGTCTTATCGGGTAAGTGGGTTGGAGATTCGGATGAACCCTGAGGAGAGCGTTGTTGAGATTGCCGGGGAGAGTAAGTCTTGGAAGGTGAGTTATCGTGATCTACAGCGGAATCCGTCTTCGGTGTTTCGAGTGGTTTGTGGGATGATATAGTAAACAAGAGACGATTCAACACCGGTCCTAACATGCTATAATTAAACAAAATTCATGATTGCTTAGTGAGGATTCGTATGATGTATGTAAGAACATTTACATTTCCAGATGAGGAAAGGGAATTTGATTTTTTTATTAATATAAAAAGAACGTGCTATGATTCGTATTATCCGTTTAAGATATTATCTAGGCGAGGTCTTGAGAAACTAGTCTTTGAGCCTGTTACTATTTTATATGGCGGAAACGGTTCAGGAAAATCGACAGCATTGAATGTAATCGCAGAAAAGATAGGGGCAAAGCGTGATTCTCTTTATAATAAATCAAATTTCTATCCTGACTATGTAAAGATGTGTGAAGTCGAGCAGGCTGCTGATATTCCTGAAACGAGCAGAATCATTACCAGTGATGATGTGTTTGATTTTATGCTGAATATTCGAACTCTCAATGAGGGAATTGACCAAAAACGTGAAGAACTTTTTGAAGAATATTTAGATACGAAATACTCTACGTTTCAAATGAGAACGATGGCAGATTACGAACAGTTGAAAAAGGTAAATACAGCTAGAAGCAAAACGCAGTCGCGTTTTGTGAGAAATGAATTGATGGATAATGTGAGGGAATTATCGAATGGGGAAAGTGCGTTCAAGTATTTCGTTGAGAAAATCGGTGAACATGGACTTTACATATTAGATGAACCTGAAAACAGTCTTTCTCCAAAACTTCAGATGGAATTACTACGGTTTATCGAAGATTCTGCACGTTTTTTTGGTTGTCAGTTTATAATATCAACTCATTCTCCCTTTCTCCTTTCGATGCAGGGAGCAAAAATCTATGACCTTGATGAAAACCCTGTTATTGTGAAAAAGTGGACAGAGTTAGAAAATGTGCGCACATATTTTGAATTTTTTAAGAGAAATGAAGACAAGTTTTAATGCAGAATACGTAGGGACGGTTCTAGGTTTTCGTCTAAACATAACTAGTAGAAAGAATGGGATGTTATTTTCATCATCCCGTTCTTTCTTTGCTTATATAACCGAAGCAGGTGCTTCCCCTAGAAAAGAGTCTAGGAGTATACTATACAGTAAAACGTAATAACTACGATTTGTTGTATATTGGATAAAGGAGGATTATCTTGAAAAACAACTTAGTATTGATTGGATTTATTGGTCTAGTTATGCTGCTTTCTAATGTGGGGGACGAAACATCTCAACTTAAAACAAATCGATATTTCAGCTAAACCCATCCGAACGTACAGTTTTGATGGGTTATGTAATGTATTTTCATTTGGGTGTTATGAATTATTATACCGTTGTCGTTCGTTCGCATACCTGATACAGTTTACATATGGAAGAATGTAGAAGAGTAAACAAAACCATATCCTTAATAACGTTATTTGTTGGAGGTTTCAAGATGAATGAATGCATAAAGAAAGCTGTAAAGATTAACCATCATGGAAGGGAAATTTATGGTGTCTCTTATATGCCGGATACTAGTGAAAAGTGTCCGGTTGTTATATATAGCCATGGCTATAACGGAACAAATGCCGATTTTGCGATGCATAGTGAATATTTAGTAGAGCATGGCGTAGGAGCCTTTTGTTTCGATTTTTGCGGTGGATCGGTACATTCCAAAAGTGATCTTAACACTACGGAGATGACTATTTTTACAGAAAAAGAAGATCTATGCGCGGTGATTGATACGATAAGAGATTGGGAAAATGTAGATCGTGATAATATCTTTCTATTTGGGGGAAGTCAAGGAGGATTGGTAACAGCATTAGTAGCAGAAGAATATATAGCGGAAATCAAAGGAATGCTCTTGCTATATCCTGCATTTAGCATCCCAGATAACTGGAATACAAAATTCCCTACACTTGATCGTATTCCTGATACATATGAGTTATGGGGGATGACTTTGGGGAGAGCATTTTTTGAATCGATACATGGGTATCCTGCATTTGAACATATTGGAGGATTTCATAAAAATGTCTTGATTTTCCATGGTGATCAGGATGATATTGTGGCACTTGAATATGGAAAGAGAGCATCTAGGCTGTATCCTCATGCGAGAATAGAAGTATTCCCCGGAGAAGGACATGGTTTTTCAGAAGCTGGTAATAAGAAAGTAGCTGAAATGACATGTCAATTTGTTAAAGCAAATAAGTAAGGGGATGGTTCTCCTGCTTCTTGAAATAGGGGGAATCTCGATAAATTTGAAGGCAAGACGTATATGGCTAAGTTTCTTAGATAAAATGTGGGGATTTATGAAGAAACCCGAGATAATGTATTAACCTTTCGTTATACCAACCCTAATCCTATTTTCCTGGTTCATAGATAGAACAATCACAATAGATACTCAATGAATTCTTTTTTTGAAAGCCCTTTTTGACATAACTTCCTTTTTCCAACAGAAAGTATCAAAAATATTATGTAGTTTAGGTTGGTTAAAGCATGGGAGGATTTATGAAAATTGAGAAAAAATCGATTTTAGTTTAAAGTTATTATTTTTTGGAGAACAGTTACTAATTCAAAAAATATCCTTTTAATTAGTTCATGACCGCACGCTCTAACCATGAATGAAAAAGTTTTTTGGACAGAAAAAGACATAAGAAGAGGGCTTCCTAAATGGAGGCTCCTTTTGTGATAAGGAAGCGCGAGAACCGTCCCACTGCTTCCAATTAACTACTGTGCTAGGAGAAACTAACATGGAAAAAATCATGATTGTTGAAGATGATATAAAAATTGCGGAGTATTTAAACTCTTATATAGGAAAATATGAATATGAAGTCATAATTGCGAAAGACTTTGATAATATAATGACCACATTTCGTCATGTGAAGCCCAGTCTGCTATTACTAGATATTAATCTCCCTAGTTATGACGGGTACTATTGGTGTAGGCAAGTTCGAAAAGAGTCGATCTGCCCAGTGATCTTCATTTCGGCGCGGACGGGTGAGATGGATCAAGTCATGGCATTAGAAAGTGGTGGTGATGATTTTATTACGAAGCCATTTCATCCAGAGATTGTGATGGCGAAAATCCGAAGTCAGCTGCGCCGTGCATACGGGGAATATGCGGTAAAGTATGAAGAAAGGATGCTAACTCAAGACGGCTTGAGTTTATATCCGGAACGATTAGAGCTACGATTTGGAAATGAAGTGACGCAATTAACGAAGAAAGAAACAGACATTATTGAAGCGCTGCTAGAGCGTTATCCTCGTGTGGCTGGTCGACAGGATTTGTTGGCGAAGCTTTGGGATGAGCAAGCGTATATTGATGAAAATACCTTGAATGTGAATATTACTCGCGTTCGGAAGAAGTTTCAAGAGCTAGGGATTGAAAATGCTGTGGAAACGGTTAGAGGGGCAGGATATCGTCTACGCATTACATGGAGTAAGGGGGAAGTATGAAACTTTTTCTTCGTGAGCATTTGTTACTTATTATGATTCAACTCTGCCAGTTTGTAATGATTCCATTGCTTTTTTGGTTGGACGGCTATAGAGGGTTTAGTGTAAGCATGTACGCTATTTTTCTATCACTAGTCATATTAATGGCCTACCTCATTTATCAATACATGCGGAGAAGAAGCTTTTATCACAGGTTACAGAATCGGATGGAAACACTTGATGCATCACTTGAGACTACCGAACGAACGCCCATATCAGAAGCACTCGATCAATTACTTAGTGCACAGTATCATTTATATCAAGAAGAACTTCAGAATGCGGAGGATAGGCAGGATGAGCATTTGTTATTTATGGATCGTTGGGTTCATCAAATGAAAACGCCGCTTTCTGTAATTGAGCTAACCGCCCAAACTTTAGATGAACCTGAATCGTCTAGCATTCGGGAGGAAACAGAACGAATGCGAAATGGTCTGAATACCGTTCTCTATATGGCTAGGCTCCGTACCATTGCAGAAGATTTTCATATTAAGCCCGTTATGCTTGTAAAGCTAGTCCATGAAGTGAATCAGGAAAACAAGCGATTTTACATCCGTAATGAAGTGTATCCACAAGTAAAGGAAGACAAGCCAGGCATTACAGTAGAGACCGATGAGAAGTGGCTTTTCTTCCTTGTAACGCAGCTTGTACAAAATGCTGTTAACTATTCTGCTGGGAAGACAAAGCGACTCGTCCTCTCTCTTTATGAAAGGGCAGGGGAAGCGGTCCTCGAAGTTCAAGACTTTGGAATTGGGATCCCGCTTGTTGATCAGAAGCGGGTTTTTAATAAATTTTTCACTGGGGAAAATGGGCGAAAGCATCGAGAATCAACTGGGATGGGCCTTTATTTGGTTAAAGAGGTGGCGGAAAGGCTCGAGCACCGCATCGAATTGGAATCAGAGGTCGGGGTAGGAACCACTGTCCGGATCATTTTTTCGAAAACGCAAAACCTTACATCAATGTAAGATTCGTGAAAGCATAATCGATAGTTCTAAGGGAGGGGCACGGCTATACTTTTACTAGAAACGATGTGAAAGGAGAATGATTATGCTGAAGCTTACAAAAGTAAGTAAGGTTTACGGAGGGAAAGTCGCATACCGTGCCCTTACTGATATCAATTTAGAAATAGAAAAAGGTGAATTTGTTGCGATTATGGGTCCGTCCGGAAGTGGGAAAACGACACTATTAAATATTATTTCCACGAATGATGCACCGACTACAGGGGAGGTAGAAATCGAAGGACACCATCCACATCGCTTGAAGAAAAGTGCATTAGCCAAATTCCGTCGAAATGAACTAGGATTTATCTTTCAGGATTTCAATTTACTGCATACATTGACGGTCGAGGAAAATATCGTCCTACCACTCACATTAGATGGTGCTCGTGTAAGAGATATGAAGGAAAAAGCGCGTACCATTGCGGAAAGCCTTGGAATTGCGTCAATCATGAAGAAACGCACGTACGAAATATCAGGAGGTCAGGCACAGCGGGTAGCGATTGCGAGAGCGATGATTCATGAGCCTAAGCTGCTGTTAGCCGATGAGCCAACGGGAAACCTAGATTCGAAAGCAGCAAAAGATGTGATGGACATGCTTGTCTCGATTAATCAGCAGGAACAAACTAGTTTGTTAATGGTCACCCATGACCCACAAGCGGCTAGCTATTCCGACCGTGTTATTTTTATCCGGGATGGGAAACTTCATTCTGAAATCTACCGCGGGGAAAGTAGGCAAGCATTTTTCCAGAAGATTATCGACATGCTTTCGTTGATGGGAGGCGACCGTCATGACATTTCGTCAGTTCGCGTTTAACAATGTGTTACGCAATAAGCGACTGTATATTGCGTACTTTCTTAGTAGCATGTTCACGGTGATGGTTTTTTTCACGTTTGCCATCTTTGCCTTTCATCCTGTGTTCTCAGGTGGCTCCATTAATCAAAATGCTTTAATGGGGATGGCGGCTGCTGGTGGAATCATTTACGTGTTTTCGTTCTTTTTTGTCTTATATTCTATGAGTTCTTTCTTACAATCGCGAAAGAAAGAGTTTGGTTTGTTAATGACGCTAGGGGCCTCCAACAAACAAATTCGTTTGATGGTTTTTCTGGAAAATATCTTAATTGGCTTTTTCGCGACAGTGGGTGGTATTCTGCTTGGTTTGCTTTTCGCTAAAGCGATTCTCTTACTTGCTGAAAATGTATTAATCATTAGTGAATCGCTTCATTTTTATTTTCCTACATTGGCCATTGTTGTGACGTTTAGTAGCTTTCTCTTTTTATTTATCTGTATATCGATTTTTGTTTCGTTTATTCTCCGTACGAATAAGCTCGTTGATTTAATTAAAGGGGATAAACAGTCTAAAGGGGAACCGAAAGCATCAATTTTTCTATCCATTCTTGCAGCGCTCCTCCTTATTGCAGGGTATGGAACGGCTTTGTATGTAAAAGGTATTTTTGTTGTTTATGCGATGATACCCGTTATTGTCGTGGTTACACTTGGAACGTATCTCTTCTTTACTCAATTAAGTGTGTATGTGATTCGTCGTTTAAAACGAAACAAAGCGATTTTCTGGCGGAAAACCAATATGCTATTGTTTTCTGATTTATCATTCCGGATGAAGGATAACGCACGGACATTTTTCATGGTGGCTATCATATCAACGGTGGCGTTTAGTGCAATTGGAGCGTTATATGGATTACAATCTTATTTAACGAATGGAATAAAAGAGGCTAATCCATATAGCATGACGTATATTCCATGGCTCGATGACAGTGAAGACGTAATTGAAAAGGATCTTCGTACAATTAACACGCTCTTGCAAGAAGAACGTATAGAGGCAACGATGGAAGTAATCGATTTGAATTATTATGAGATATCAGAACAAAACGACAGACAGCTAATCGTGAGGGCATCTGATTACAACCGGTTTGCGGCATTAATCGGGGAAACGGAGCTTGATCCAGAGGAGCATGAGGCGTTTGTAGTGGAACAGAGTGAAGGAATCATCGGGCAGGGACGAAAAGCGAGTGAAGTGTTGATGAACGCTAACGTCCCACTAGACAACGGACAACAACTCCAACCTAGTCGTGTAGTAGAATCCAAGGTATTATCTGAGACAAATGGCTATTATGTTGTGAATGACAGCATAGTGGACCTGCTTGGAGCGCCAGGAAGAAGTGACATGACTGCCGTATGGAAAGCGGAAGAAGGGCAAACAGAGCAACTAATTGAAGTGGGAAGAACGCTACAGGAACAACTTGAGTATAAGGTATTTCCCATCGATTATTCCCTTTATGAAATCAATAAAGCCTATGGACCGATCTTATTTATCGGCTTGTTTATAGGAATTGTCTTCTTCGTTTCAGCTGGAAGCTTTCTATATTTCCGATTATTTACGGACTTGGATGAAGAAAAGCAAAAGTTTCGTTCCATTGTCAAAATTGGGTTAACACAATCTGAGTTGAAGAAAGTAGTGACTCGCCAAATTGCGATTTTATTCTTCTCGCCAATTGTCGTCGCACTCATTCATGGTTTCGTAGCACTTACCGCATTATCCCATATGTTTGACTATGATCTAACCGTAGAATCTTCCCTCGTATTAGGATGCTTTGCGATTATTCAAGTCATATACTTCTTGATTGTACAATTTTTCTATGTGAACCAGGTGGAAAGAACGATGTAGTAAAAGAGGTGCCTGACCGTCCCCATGCCTACTTTTACCATTTACAAAGAAAATTTCACATGATATATATTGATTAACCGAAAAGGCAAACCAAGGGAAACCTTGGGACGCAAAGCTTTAGGGGCTTCATCGGGCAACTGATATGCCAGCCAGCTACCGAATAGAGAAGGTTTTCCCTTGCTATTCTTCGGAGTAGCTTTTTTTTGTATTTACATAAAAAAGCTGCGAGATTTTCATACATTTTAAGGGGGAAGCTCAGTGAAAAAGATCGGTTTAATGTTCTTAGTATTTGTACTAGTATTTACAGTCATTCCATTCTCAGGTACTACTGAAGCAAGTACGAATGAAAGAGTCATTGTTTTATTTAAAGAAAACGCGAACAAGACTTTAGTTTCACAAGCAAAAGGAAAGATTCATAGAGAATATAAGCATGTACCTGCGTTAGCGATCACGGTACCTGCTGCTGCAATCCAAGGGTTGAAGAAAAATCCTAATGTGATAGCGGTGGAACCAGATCAGGTTGTTAACGTCAAAGGTCAAACCGAAGATTGGGGAATTCCGCGTACAAATGCTCCTTCTGCCTGGTCTTCAAATTTTACAGGTCAAGGTGTTAAAATCGCTGTTGTCGATACTGGGATTGCAAAGCATGACGACCTTATAATTGCTGGTGGAGCAGCCTTTACTTCTTATACGACTTCTTACCATGATGATAATGGGCATGGCACACATGTTGCAGGTATTATCGGTGCAAGAAATAATAGTATCGGTACAGTTGGAATCGCTCCAGAATCTAGTATTTACGCGGTAAAGGCTTTGGACAATAACGGAAGTGGTTATTTATCGGATATTGTAGCAGGTATCGATTGGTCGATTAACAATAAGATGGATATCATAAACCTTAGCTTAGGTACTACATCGCATTCTTCCACTTTACAACAAATCGTGGACAAGGCTTATAGTCAAAATATCCTTGTCGTAGCTGCTGCTGGTAATAACGGTGCTTCAGATGGAAGTGGGGATACCGTTAATTATCCAGCTCGTTATGAATCGGTTATTGCGGTTTCAGCAACAGATTCCAAGGATCAACGTGCTTCATTTTCAGCGACAGGATCAACAGTGGAGGTAGCAGCACCTGGTGTAAATATTTTAAGCACTTATTTGAATAACCAGTACGGGCAAATGAGTGGAACATCAATGGCTACTCCATATGTGGCTGGTAATTTAGCTCTACTCAAGCAAGCTAACAGCACTTTAAGTGCGACAGACTTACGCTTGAAACTACAAGAAGGTGTAGTTGATTTAGGTTCAAGTGGAAAAGACAACTGGTTTGGCTACGGGTTAATTCAAGCACCTACACAAGGGCAAGAGGAGACTAGTCAAGAAACGGTAATCGTAGAGGAGCCAGTTCAGATTTTAGGAACGGCTACCAAAGTAACAACCGATCAAACATCCTATGTGGCAGGGCAAACGGTTAATATAACAGTGAACGTAAAAGACCTAGATGGAAGTGTACTTTCTGGAGCCGAAGTGACAGTAGCCATTACGCCCCTAAGTGGCAAGGTGATTACTGGAACGGGAACAACCGACCAGAACGGGAACGTTACGTTTACAATGACAACGAAAAGAACAACGAAAAAAGGGACCTATCAAGTCAAAGCTGATACAACTTTAAATAACTATGAAAGTAGTTATGATACAACATCGTTTCAAATTAAATAAGGGAAAGAAGCAAGGGGACGGTTCTCTTGCTTCTTTTCTTTTTCATCGTTTTTAAGTGTTTGTTTTTCGTAACACTAGGCACATTGTTAAAATAGGTTAATATGTTTTAGATCAAAAGTGAAGAGGAGCCTAACCTTCAACGCTTTAAAGCCGTGGGGGTTAGACACCTTTGTTTTGATTAATATATTTATTAACCTTACCTAGTATTTTTAAAGATAATTTGTTATTGAACAATAATATGATTTACATTATAATTAATGTATTGGTAAAAACGTTAACGTATTAGTTAAAAGCGTTTTTACAAAAATGCACTGAAGGGGGAATCTTAATTTAGGATTCATCACAATTTTGCAAAAATGGAAGCGCTTAATTAACATTTAGTTTAAGAGAGGGGAATGTTTGTGAGTAAAGGGTTATTTCAGAAGTTGATATCTGTTTTGTTAATATTGGCTTTACTACTGCCTACTTCGGTGTTTGGGCAAGGTAATGGTACTCAACCGAGTGAAAATAGTAATAAGCCTCATCTTGAGTATCAAGGAGAAGTTCCTGAATTTCTGAATGCATCTGTGCATGATCCATCTGTTATTAAAGTGGATGACACGTATTATGTTTTTGGTTCGCATTTAGCAGCAGCGAAAACAAAGGATTTTATGAAATGGGAAAAAATTGCGGATGGAGCAACTCCAACGAATCCAATATTTGAGGATGTAACAGAGGAATTAAAAGAAACATTTGATTGGGCACAATCAGATACACTATGGGCAGCTGATGTGATTCAGCTTGAAGATGGTAAGTATTATATGTATTACAATGCGTGTAAAGGTGATTCTCCAAGGTCTGCAATGGGTATAGCAGTAGCTGATCATGTTGAGGGCCCTTATAAAGATTTAGGGATTTTTCTAAAATCAGGCATGTGGGATGAGCCTAGTGAAGATGGAACGATTTATGATGCAACAATCCATCCAAATGCTGTAGATCCTGATGTTTTCTTTGATAAAGACGGAAAGCTATGGATGATGTACGGGTCTTATTCTGGTGGTATTTTCATTTTAGAAATGGATCCTGAAACAGGAAAGCCTCTACCAGATCAAGGTTATGGTAAAAAGCTTTTAGGAGGAAACCATAGTCGAATTGAGGGGGCATATGTACTTTATAGCCCTGAAACAGACTATTACTATATGTATCTATCTTTCGGTGGCCTTGATGCAGATGGCGGTTATAACATGCGCGTGGTTCGCTCGGAAAATCCGGATGGCCCATACTATGATGCAGAAGGCAATGATATGATTAATGTCTATGGTGAAGAAGGTACGATCTTTGATGATCGCTCCATTGAAAAATATGGTGTAAAACTGATGGGGAACTTCTTATTTGAAAGAGAAGTAGGTGACCCAGGAACAGGAATTGGCTTTGGTTATGTATCTCCAGGTCATAACTCAGCTTACTATGATACAGAAACAGGTCAACAATACTTGATTTTCCATTCACGTTTCCCTGAACAAGGTGAGATGCATGAAGTTCGAGTACACCAGATGTATATGAATAAGGATGGGTGGCCAGTGGTGTCTCCATACCGTTACTCAGGTGAAACGATCGACAAGGTAAATAGACAAGATGTAATTGGAGACTATAAGTTTGTTAATCATGGCAAAGAAATTACTGCAGACATCAAGAAATCTGTATTCATGTCTTTAAACAAAAACAATACCATTTCTGGAGATGTAAATGGTACATGGAACAAGACGGCTCATAACGAAGTTGAACTTACAGTAGATGGTGAGACGTATAAAGGTGTATTCGTTCGTGGCTGGGATCCGACATCTGAGCGTTATGTAATGACCTTTACAGCGGTTTCAGAAAAAGGAGTTTCAGTTTGGGGTAGCAAAATCGAAACGAAAACAGATGCAGAAATTGTAGCTGATGTGAAAGAAAATTTAACGATTGGTAATACAGATAGTGTCATTGCTGATTTGCCTCTACCTACAGAAGGGACACGTCACACAGAAATTACATGGACAACATCAGACGCGAACGTCATTTCTGAGACTGGGGTTATTAATCGTCCAGAAGCTGGCTCAGAAAGTACAAACGCTGTTCTGACTGCAAAAATCACAAAAGGCGATGTAACTGATACAAAAGAATTTTATATCACTGTTTTACCGCACAAAGCTGCTGGATTAGCTGCTCATTATCAATTTGAAGGTGGGTTAGCTGATACAACAGGTAATTTTGATGAAGGTACTGTAACAGGAAATCGAATCGATAATTCAGATGGGACGATTACTTATACTGATGGTAAAGACGGTCAAGCTGCCGTGTTTAATGGCGCATCAGGAGTACGTCTACCAAATGGATTAATCTCAAGCAACACATACTCCGTGTCAGTTTGGCTAAATCCTGAAGAAATCACACCATTTACGACAACGTTCTTCGGAGCTAGAGACGGGAATAACTGGGTAAGCCTTCTTCCAGCTGGATGGTCAGATGGAAAGACGATGGTTTGGTCTGGAAGTTCAAGGTGGTATGATGCAGTCTTAGACGGGCAAATAGGTACGAATAAGTGGACTCATCTTGCCTTCACAGTGGATAATGGGGAAATTATTGTGTATGTTGACGGTGTTCAACAGTTCAGTGGTACGGACTTCCCGAATATCTTCACGACTTCTGATGCTAGCTTCAGCTTAGGAGTTAACTGGTGGGATGTTCCATTCAAAGGGTTAATGGACGATTTACGCGTGTATGAAGGTGCGTTATCTCCAACGGAA
Source organism: Halalkalibacter urbisdiaboli (assembly GCF_002156385.1). GTDB lineage: Bacteria > Bacillota > Bacilli > Bacillales > Bacillaceae_D > Halalkalibacter_A > Halalkalibacter_A urbisdiaboli. The sequence goes on along the minus strand of NZ_MVJM01000001.1, from coordinate 1,126,245 downwards.
GTTACGGAATTGGCAAAGTAATTCGGATTATATAACTTAATATAGCGACTCGAATAAAAGGAGTAGCCTTCTTACACTGGTACTAGTGTAAGAAGGTTACTTTCTTTTTTCCTTTAAGAACTAAATTAGTATATGTCCTTATTTGAATTTGCTTTTTGATAATTTGAGGGCGTCTACCTATTAAGCTTGTAATGTTTCAGTAAGTAATTTTTAAGGCGTAAGAAACGGTTTATAGTCACTCTAGAACAAGGTATTAATTTTGATTATGACCTTTAAAAATGACCATTCCGCCCCGTGAAAACGCCTACATTAGCTAGTTTTCATCAATTGTAAAATATGATAATCAATATTCACGATTTACTCTAGTGTTTAGCTTGATTAACATTATGACTAACCCCTTCAGCCACAACGCCAGCAAACGGGGATAAAAAAATTTTATTTAATAATAGGGAGGTGAGATTTTGAAAACAAAGGTCGATATAAATCAAAAAAATGAAACCGCTTTTATACATGTGGAGCATAAAAAAAAGAACATTTTCTACTATCTTCGTCGAGACTGGCAGCTCTACTTTCTTTTGTTCATTCCAATATCGTTTGCGTTCGTTTTTAAGTATTTACCCTTGTCTGGTCTCCTAATTGCTTTTAAAGATTACAATATTATTAAAGGCTTTTGGGCTAGTGAGTGGGTTGGATTCGATGTATTCAGGAAATTATTCGCTAGACCTGATTTCGGAAAAGCCGTTCGTAATACGCTGCTATTAAATGTGTCGGATCTTATCCTTAGTTTTACGATACCGATTATGCTCGCGTTGTTAATTAACGAGATAAAAGGAAATGTCTTCAAACGAGTGAACCAAACAATCCTTTATTTACCGCATTTTCTTTCTTGGGTGATTATTGGAGCGTTGGCTTATCAATTGCTTGGTTTGGGAAGCGGAATGGTGAATAATTTCATCGCAGAGCTTGGAGGTAACCGGATTCCGTTTCTTCAAAGTGATCTTCATTGGTTATTCAGCTATCTCGCGATAGGTGTCTGGCAAAGCATGGGATGGGGGACGATTATTTACCTCGCTGCTATGAGTGGCGTGAACCCCGAATTATATGAAGCTGCAACTGTTGATGGTGCAGGAAGATGGCGTAAGATGTGGCACGTAACCCTACCATGCATTCGACCGACGATCGTAGTCTTATTGATTTTGAGTTTGGGGCATGTCATGGGTGGATCATTTGAACGAGTGTATGCATTGCAAAACATGGCAACCACTGAATTTACGACGACGATCCCAATTTTAGTATTCCGATGGGGGATTGAAAATGGTGATTTCAGTCGTGCGACTGCACTAGGACTGTTTCAAGCGATTATCGGACTTATTCTCGTGTTACTTGCAGATCGGATTGCAAAAAAGCTAGGGGAAGACGGAATTCTATAATAGTGAAAAATCGTTCGATGACCTATTAACAGTGAGACTGTTTTCCTTTTGTCTAAAAACATGCTGAATAACAAGGAAGGAGGTAAAAAAATGAAGCTATCCGATCGTAGCACTTACGTGAACCAGTCTAGACGCTTTGATATATGGGATATAGGTATTCGTTTAATACTTATCGTTTCATCATTAACGTGTCTATTGCCTTTTGTTCATGTGTTGGCTAAATCGTTAAGTAATGATGCCTATGTCGTGGCAAATAAAGTATTTCTTTGGCCTAGAGAACTTAATTTTGATGCGTATTACCAAATATTATCCGATAAAAGCATTTTGCAATCACTTTATGTTAGCGTTCTCATTACCGTTCTGTTTACGGTTCTGGGCATGATTATTACCATTTGTGCTGCTTACCCTCTTTCTCGAAAGCAATTAAAAGGGCGTACATTTATAACAGCCATGTTTATGGTTACGTTGTACTTTACTGGCGGTATTATTCCCGACTATTTACTTGTTAACAAACTGGGCATGCTCGATACCATTTGGTCTCTTGTGCTTCCAGGTGCATTTAGTGCTTTTAATCTACTCATTTTAAAAAGTTCGATTACTAGCACAGTTCCTGTCAGTTTAGAGGAGTCGGCTAGAATGGATGGAGCAAATCATTTCCGAATTCTATGGAATATTGTCCTTCCGCTTTCGAAACCGATACTTGCGACGTTGTCCCTCTTCTACGCAGTTGGTCGTTGGAATGGTTATCAAGATGCTCTATTTTATATTCGGTATGAAACGACATTACGACCATTACAGCTTAAATTGTATTATCTTGTTGTTCAGGCGAGTGAAAGCTTTCAAACTGAGATGACGTTTGTACAAACAACTAGCCCTGAAGTCCTTAAAGCGGCCGTTGTGGTCTTTGCAACACTTCCTATTATTTGTGTATACCCGTTTGTGCAAAAGTATTTTGTTCGTGGTGTTATGCTAGGTTCTGTTAAGGAATAGCAAAATAATTTTAAAAAATGGAGGTTATTCATGGTGAAAAGAAAATTCTTTCTTATAGTAATAGCTATATTTACAATTGGTAGTTTGCTAGCGGCTTGTTCAAATAACGCAGCTAATAATAATGAGGATGACTCATCAACTTCAAAGGAAACAGAAAATATACCTAATGAAGGTGACATGAAATTTCCAGAAACAGTTAGTCTCGATATCCCGGTGTATGATCGAGCTTTTGAAGGCTGGAATGTAGCAGATAATTACTATACGCGTTGGATCCAAGAGGAGTTCGGTAAGCAACATAACATCGATGTGAATTTTGTCCCGATTTCCCGTTCCAATGAAGTGACAGATTTTCAACAGCTACTTGCTTCTGGAAACGCACCAGATATTATCTACCATTATGACATGCCACAGGCATTATCCTATTATGGTTCTGGTGTTTTACAGCCATTAGATTTAGATGAAATTGCCGAGTATGCTCCGACATATTGGGAGAATTTAAAAGAAACCATTGACCAATATAGTGTCGTGGACGGAGAAAATATTTTCTTTTTTGCAGAGCGACCAGACTTCTCTAACTATGTTTCAATTATTCGAAAGGATTGGGTTGAAAAGGTTGGAATGAAAGTAGAAGATTTGACGTCTCTCGAGAAGTTTAATGAAATGGCTCACAAATGGAAGGAAGCAGGGCTAGGTACTTTAGGTGGTGCTTTAACAGCAAATATCTACAATTATAACTATGCTTTCCGTGATTGGCCGATCGACCCAGAATACCGTGCTCTATATTCGGACTTAATGGTTGCTGATTTTACAACGGAAGACACAGAGCGTTGGCTTCGCAATTTGAGTTATCAATATCACAATGGATTAATTGACCAAGAATTCTATTTGCGTGAGGACATTAAGGGTGAATTTGTTGCAGGTAGAACAGGAACATATGGAGAATACATTTCTAGCAATACGGATCTGTTCGAAGCTGTATTAAAAAATAACCCAGAAGCTGAGTTTGCCGTGATACCTCCATATGCAGGCGTGCCAGAAGGACGCAAGCCACAAGGACGTGCCAATTTCCCATTCGGATTAATTATGGGAATTAACGAGGCTGCGACGGATGAGGAACGAATTGCTGTATGGATGTATCTTGAGTGGCTGAGTCAGCCAGATAACTTATTCAAATTGCAGAATGGTATCGAAGGCGAGACCTATACGCTTGATTCGGAAGGCTTACCAATAAGAAATAGTGAATATAGTGGTGAAGCAAAACTATCTATGAATAATAACAAAGACTACTGGGCCGTCGTGACGGAAGCTCCATACTTCGGTTCAGAGGAAAAGACTCGTAAAGCGATGGAAAACTTTTGGTCTCCTCCAGGTTTCGAGTATATCGTTAATGATATGTTCAAGAATCAAGAAGAGATAAGAGAGTATCTTACACCAGATGCGTTGTTCACCACTGTCATTGAGAGTCAAAACGAATACCAGGCGGACTTGAACGCACTATTCCAAGAACTTTACTTGAAGGTTGTACTTGGTCCTGAAGAAAAATTTGATGAGGAATATGAAAAAGCGAAGCAACACTACCTAGACGCTGGTTATCAAGAAATTCTCGATGAAAAACAGGCAGCCATTGATGCGGGTCAGTACAATTACTTTGAATAAATAATAACGAATCAGTAGAGCCCTTACTATCCAAGTAAGGGCTCTTAAAAGGAGGAAATATGAAACTAAATTTTGATACTACTCTAGATGAGTTAAAGGAAGTTGTAGATCGTGTTGTCAACTATACGTTAGATATGGATTTAACGTGGGAATGGCCGGGTGGTGTTGCCTTTTATGGAGTGAGCCGTGCTTTTGATGTAACTGGAGAAACGAGTTATTTGGAGCGAATGGCTGAATGGGTCGATGAGTACCTAAAGGTAGGACTCCCTGGTTGGACCGTTAATACGTGCTCAATGGGCCACATTCTTCTAACCCTTTATGAACATACAAAAGACCAGAAATATCTTGATATTATATTAAGTAAAATCGACTATTTGGAGCATAAAGCGTTACGGTTTGGGGACAGAGTTCTTCAACATACGGTTTCACTCAATAATGATTTTGCGGAGCAATGCTGGGCCGATACGCTTTTCATGGCTGCCTATTTCCAACTTCGAGTTGGGGTTTTACTGGAAAAAAGTAATCTGATTGATGAAGCGCTACACCAGTTTGTTTGGCATATTGAATATTTACAGGATGAAGATTCCGCACTTTGGTACCATGGCTATAACAACATCAAGAAGAATCATATGTCCGGTATTCATTGGGCTCGTGCCAATGCTTGGGCGGCGTACACAATGTCACGGGTAGGTAGAGTGTTACCTGAAGCCTACTTATATCCACCCTTTATGCATATTATTTGCTCTTTGCGTGATCAATTGGCTGCAATCAAAAAGCTACAAAAAGAGGATGGGCTTTGGGGAACTGTCTTGGATTATCCGGATGCATACGGGGAAGTGTCCGCAACGTCTGGAATCGCCGCAGCCATGGTGATGCAACGTAATCCGCTACACGGAAAATACGTTCAGAAAGCCCTTCATGGTGTGTTAGACAATATAGCTGATAATGGCCGGGTCCTAAATGTTTCTGGTGGTACGGCTGTTATGAAGGATATGAAGGGGTATCTTGAGATCGATCGTAAGTGGGCTCAAGGCTGGGGACAAGGATTAACGTTAGCATTTCTAGCATCGGTCATCGAGCTTGTCGAATGGCATGAAGCGAATCCGAATGTTCAGCATCATTTTGAAGAGACTGATCTGAAGGTTGATTAAGAAAATGAAAGAGCTATTCATTAACGATATTTAGATGCAAGTCAGATACATGATAGGAGAAGCGATGGATAACAAAGAAGACTATGCAGGTTATTTATTTACGTATTTCAAAGGAGAATCAGAGCATATAGTAGATGGAGAGCAAGTCTATTTTGCTTTAAGTAAAGGGAATGATCCGCTATATTGGCAAGAATTAAACGGGGGAAAGCCTGTCCTTACGTCTGATTTAGGAGAAAAAGGAGTACGTGATCCCTTTATTATTCGCTCTCCGCTCAATCATACCTTCTATTTATTAGCCACGGATTTAAAAATTCAAGGAAACGGAAACTGGGACCGAGCAGTAACGGAGGGAAGCAAGGCAATGATGGTTTGGGAGTCTAGTGATCTTGTCCATTGGTCAAACGAAAGAATGGTTTATCTTGCACCTCCTGAAGCTGGTTGCACATGGGCTCCTGAAGCCATATTTGCAGGTCACTGAAAAAGGGTGGGTTCCCCTTTTTTCAGTGACCTTTAAGTAATGTGCGGAGCCGTTGCCTGGTTTTGAAAGCCTTGCTATGAGTGGGTTTTCTTATAGCAAGGCGCGCAACGAGTGAAGCCATTACTTCTTCTTTGAGTTACAAAAAGTAGTTTTTCAGTTCCCTCCATATTTGATCATGAGAATGAGGAGTTTATTGTCTATTGGGCATCGATGCTTGATAGCTCTGATAAAAATCGCTACCACCGGATGCTCTATTGTAAAACGAAAGATTTTGTGGAATTCTCAGAACCAAGGCTGTTTATCGATTATGGCTACTCTGTCATTGATGTGACGATGCTCCGAGCAAATCACAAATTTTATCGCTTTGCCAAAGGAAAGCATGTTTTTCAAGAGTCTAGTGATTCGTTGCTGGCTACAAACGTTACGACGTTAAATCCAAACATTGAGGAAGCCTTTATGGTACGCGGCGAAGGTCCGATTATTTTTAAATCAAACAAGGAAGAAAAGTGGTATTTGTATATTGATGAATATGGGTTGAGGGGCTACCTACCACTTGAAACGACGAATTTGGATTCAGGAGAATGGAGTATGCCAGAACATTATTCTCTTCCTTTTAAGCCACGACACGGCTCCATCATACCGATTACCGCTGCAGAATATGAGAGGTTACTTAGAGAATACGGGCCGAAGGAGGGGGAAATCGTATCACCGGTTAATCAATCCAAATAGCAGTCTGCTACAAGAAACATATAATATGAGCAAAATAGATTTTGTGGATGTTGATAAACAAATAACTACTTAATAATGGTAAAATAGTAAAAGAATACTCGTTCTGCATATTCGTTTGATTGATAAGAGGGCACTAAAGAGCTGGCCTCTTATCAATCAAAATATGCAAGGAACCAGTAATTGTCCTTATCTCTATTTCAACAGTTGGAGGTTTACGGAGCTTTTTAAGTTACTTTTTGTGAAAGCGCTTTAATGAAGGGGTTCTTTTTTTGTTTTTCCCTTTTTATGTTCGTGTCATTATTTTTCTGTAATCTGTTATCCTTCCTTTACATAAGCTGTGAAAATACAAATAAGACCATAGTACTGGATTTTAGGAGCGACTCATATGAAACCCATTTAGGCATATTAGCACGCCCCCTTTGTTTGTCCCTTCTAGATAGATTAATTTTCGTAGAGCTGTTGGAGAGATGTAGCATAAATGAGAGAGTATGAATCATTTGGAGAAGGAGGTTACGTATGAAACGAGTTCCAATGATGTTGCAATTAACAGTTATCCTTTTCTGTATTATGGCTGCTCCAATTGCTATTTTAACTTGGTATAGCGGCAAGCAAATATTGCAGAATTCAGAACAGGCGATTGCTGAATCTTCTTTAGCTGAATTGAATGCGAATCGTATGCTTACCGAGAAAGCATTGAATAACTTATCCCAGAACACAGTGGCTCTTACTAGTACGAACACATTCGACCGCATTCATTCTTACAAGAGTTATAATGAAATCAATTCAAATTACTTTTATGTTCTCGAAGTACGAGCCGTTTTAAGGGAACTGATGCAGCTAAAGCGAAGAGATAATGGAATTTATTCTTCCTTTTTTCATCTAAGTGGTTCTGACTATGTCATTTCAACGGATCGAGGCGTTACGACTTTAGGAAGATATGAGTCTATCGACTGGATGCAGGAAGCACTTGAAGAGCGGAGGGGGATTACAGGTGTATGGTATTCACGCAAGCTTGATTCGGGCATTAACGTCGTATCCTATGTTTTCCCTCTTAATCAACTTTCAACTAATACACGTGGGATTCTTGTTGTCAATTTTTTAGAAAGAGAGTTTGATCAATATTTTGGTACATCGGATGCCGGGAAACAAGAATATTTCATTATGAATTCAAAAGGAATGATTATTTCTCACAGTGACAAAAGCTATCTGCAAGAGGATGGTAGAAAGACTCCCGTTATTCGTGAAATTTTAGAGCAAGATTCAAGGGAAGGGTACATGTTCCGGGAACTAGAAGGAGAACGAATGTTATATACATGGTCCCGTTCTCAGAAGCTTGGATGGGTAAACGTTGGGGTTTATTCCGTCAATGAACTAATGATTACGACACATGCCTTGCAACAAAAAATCATTTTACTTACTAGCGTTATTATTTTGGTCGGAATCATATTAACATTCTTTCTAGCGACCTGGTTGTCCAAGCCAGTGAGGAAGCTAGTGCAAAATTTGAGCTCACGGACTAATTTAGGGGCAAAAGGAAGGAACGAGCTCGCTTTTCTCGATGAGGCATTCAGGACGATGCAGGATAAGGAAGAAGCTCTTCATAAGATGCTGACGATTCGCAAACGTGATTCCCATAGTTTGGCTATTCATCAATTATTGCGAGGGGAATTGTCTCCGCAAGCAGATGAAGTGTTTTCAGCTTCTTGCTTTATAGTTGCTGTTATTTCAATTGATCAATATAGACAGTATGTTAGCAAGTACAATCCGGATGCTCGCAGCTACCATCGATACCTTTTTATTTCAAATTGTGAGCGTATGTTTACAAATGATGTGATAGCTAGGTGCATTTATCAAGGCAATGGTTGCTTTGTCATCGTCATCAATTATGAACAACTTAAACAGGAAACGGATTCGCTCTTTCATGAGTCACTTATAAAAATAAAGGATAATGCAGAGGAGGTTTTGAATCATTCTGTAACGATCGGGGTCAGCAGTCCTACTGTCGATATGGATTTAGTATCAGAGCGCTTCGGGGAAGCAATGGAAGTGATTAAGCACCGAATGGTCAAAGGAAGTGGCGGTATTACCTATTGGGAGAAGAAAAATGCCAATGAACAAAAATACATCTATCCCGTTAATAGTGAAAGACGTATTCTCAACTTTATGGATAACGGTGATCTCGACAGTATTATTAAAGAGCTGAAGGTCATTGGTGATGAAATTCGTTCCGCTGAGTACATTTCCTATGATAATATTCTATTCATTTATCATCAGTTAGTCGGTATTTGTATCAAGCATCTTAGAGAGAATAATGTCAGCACCGCGAGAATTTTTGCAGGACGAGGTAATATTTATACGCATTTTGCTTCAATCGATACATTGGATGAGCTTGAAAACGATCTTTGTGATTTTTTTGACGAAATTATGCAGTACCTAACACAACCAACATTCCAGACTAACGATTACGGGGAACGTATTCTTAGCTATTTGGATGAACATTATTGCGAGGAAATTGATTTTGAAGAAATGGCGGCGGAAATTGGAATTAGTTATTCTTATATGCGGAGGATTGTATACGAGATGACAGGTCAAAGTTTAATTGATAACCTTAATCTTCGGAGAATCGAGAAAGCTAAAGAAATGCTTGTGGAATCCAATCTGACAATTACTAAGATCGCATCTGAGTTAGGCTATAATAATGCTCAAAGTTTCAACCGATTCTTTCGTAAATTTGAAGGAATGACCCCAAGCAACTTTAAGCAGGCAAAATCATAAACAAAGTAAGTGATGTTTTCTGTCAGACAAGTAGATTCGTATCAAAAGAGGACTGAAAAAGGATAAACCACCCTTTTTCAGTCCTCTTAGTATACCCGCTTCTCCATCTTTCATTCTACGTGTGAAAATGACTTTCTAAGATCTTAGTAAAATAAGTAGTGTTCATCTTGATTCATACCACTTTATCCTTATCGATTTTTGATTATATTATTTAAAAATGACTCTATAAATAGAAAGGATCAGTTATGACAAGGAATATCAACAATGATGATTTACAGCTTGGAAGAGTATGCATAACATCATATGTAAGCGCTTTATACTTAAAGGGCTATTAACAACCGATATGTCGATGCCTAAAAGCGGTGTATTGGTTTAGAGGATTCGGAGGTGAGTGAGCAGGAAAAGGAGCAACACTATTGGGCATGCTTCTAAAAAAAATGAAAGTGAGGTCATTTGAAAAAATGGTAAAAAGAATATCAATCTTGATGGCAGTAGTAATGTTATTTTCTTTATTTCCATTAAACAGTCCAGCGTTTAATCCTGCTTCGGCTGAAGGGGCATCTGTAGCAACAAAACTACGACAAATGGAAAGATTGGATCGGGGAGTTATTGCGGTCAAAACGGATGAGGGTGTCTATGTGGGATGGCGCCTGTTGGGCACTGATCCGAAAGATATTTCTTTTAATCTTTACCGGAATAACGAAAAAATTAATGAAGCCCCGATAACATCAAGCACAAACTTTTTGGACACTGAGGGCAATGAAAATTCCAGTTATTTTGTACGTGCAATCGTAAACGGAGAGGAGCAGTCTCCGTCTGAAGCTGTGAGTGTTTGGGCTCAAAATTATATGGATATTCCATTGCAAAAACCGAAAGTGGAAACTGATGATGAAATTGAAGAAATCCCTGAAAACATCACCGGGAAAATAGGTATGGGTTCATGGGCTACTCAAGTGGAGTACGATGATGTGAAAGTCACGAGCAACGGTGAGACTTTGTTTGCTGACGATTTCTCAGACGGTTCTACTGATGAGTGGGATGTATTCAACGGAACATGGGTGGAGGAAGACGGTGTCTACAAGCAAACTAGTAATGACACCGAAGTCTGGGCATCAGCCGGAAGTGTAGATTGGAGCGATTATACACTTGAATTGCGGGCCAAGAAAAACGACGGGTCTGAAGGAATGTTGATTTTGTTTGGCGTTCAAGATAGTGATAATTATTACTGGCTCAACCTTGGTGGTTGGGGCAATAGTCAACACGCGATCCAGAAGGCGACCAAAGGTGCGAGAACGGTCGTAAGCGAAACTGTTCCTGGCAGCATCGAAACTGGCCGCTGGTACGATATTAAGATTGAGGTGTCTGATAGGCACATCCGGACGTACCTCGATGGAGAACTTCTACACGAAATGGAAGACATTGTGATTCCCCCGCCACCGCTGGACTACTTTGCAAATGATGCGAGCGTCGGCGATTTGGATGGTGACGGAGAGTACGAAATCGTGCTGAAATGGGAACCGAATAATGCCAAAGATAATTCCCAACCAGGCATGACTGATGAAGTTTTTATCGATGCTTATAAACTCGACGGTACTCTGCTGTGGCGGATCGGATTAGGTAAAAATATTCGTGCGGGCGCTCACTATACTCAGTTTATGGTGTATGACCTGGACGGTGATGGTAAGGCTGAGGTTGCGATGAAAACTGCCGATGGTACAGTGGATGGTGCAGGTAAAGTCATAGGGGATCCGAATGCCGATTACCGTAATGAAGGCGGCTATATTTTAGACGGTCCGGAATATTTGACTGTTTTTGACGGGGAAACGGGCAAGGCGCTTGATACAGTCGACTATGATCCGCCAAGAGGCGATGCTTGCGATTGGGGCGACTGCTACGGGAATCGTGTCGATCGTTTTCTAGCGGGCATTGCTTACCTTGACGGGGAGAGACCAAGTTTGGTCATGAGTCGCGGGTATTACACAAGGACAGTGCTTGCCGCTTATAACTTTAGAGATGGAGAATTAACAAAATTATGGACATTCGACAGTGACGAACCGGGTAATGAAGGGTATGCCGGACAAGGAAATCACAGCCTAAGTGTCGGTGATGTGGACGGAGATGGCAAGGATGAAGTGATCTTCGGTGCAATGGCTGTCGATGACGACGGAACTGGACTGTATACGACGGGATGGGGACACGGAGATGCAAATCATCTGAGTGATCTTGATCCGAATAGACCTGGCTTGGAGTTTTTCCAAGCGCATGAATGGGGACAATACGGGGCTACGTTACGCGATGCCGCTACCGGTGAATTGATCTGGGGAGTGGTGACAAACAAAGACACCGGAAGAGGAATGGCAGCAGATATTGATCCAAGGTATGAAGGAGCCGAAATGTGGGCTGCTATTCCGCCAACTAAAGGACCAGATGACAGGGCGACAGGTGTACGCTCAGCTAGCGGTGAGGTCATAACCGATGCTATGCCGTCCTCAATCAATTATGGGATTTGGTGGGACGGTGACTTGCTTCGTGAGCTTCTCGACCATAACTGGGTAGATTGGGGAATTGAAGCCGAAGGGACGATTAGTAAGTGGGATTATGAAAATAATGAAACCGTCAATTTACTAACGGCAGAAGGCGCCTTTTCGAATAATAGCTCAAAAGGGAATCCTACCCTTCAAGCTGATATTTTAGGAGATTGGCGCGAAGAAGTGATTTGGAGAGTGGGAGACAGCGACGCACTGCGGCTTTATACGACAACAGACTTCACCGAACATCGCATCTATACCTTGATGCATGATCCTATTTATCGATTAAGCATCGCATGGCAGAACAGCGGCTATAATCAACCACCGCACACTGGCTTCTTCCTCGGACACGATATGAAGGAACCGCCAATTCCTTCTATCTACTTGGGAGAAAAGATAAATGCAAGTGTCAACATTACGCCCGAAACCTTAAACCTAAATTCCAACGGTGGGGATCACTCCCTGCAAGTCATCATAGATGTAGGTATGGCCACAGCGGAGCCGACGAATAATGTTCAGTTAAACGTGAATGGTTCTACGATTCTTGCAACGAGAGTATCGAATACTAATAATAAGATACATGCGATGTTTGATAGACAAGAAGTCATTCAAGCAATCAAAAGTCAAAACGGTGGTGTTTTTGAGGTAGAAGCTAGAGCTTATCTAGATAATGGTAGTGTTCTTATTGGTAGTGACTCACTGAATGTCATTAACTAAAGAATTCTGCAAATGTTTGGGAGAGCGGGTGGTCGCCACATTGGCACTGCCCGTTTTTTATCTTGTTGGCTTCCGAAAAAGAAAATTTAATAATGAGGGCTTTTTAAATGGTGCCTATCTTCTAACGACTAAGAATAATGGGGTTATCATTTTTTGATTTTTTTTCAAGATTAACCAAATTAATGTAATATATAAATATAAGCAAGTATCGTAGCATATAATCAGTACAAAGACGGGAAGCAAGGAAAGGCAAGCAAGGGGACGGTTCTCTCGCTTTTTTTCGAACGAGGAAGCATAAGAACTGTCCCTATGCTCACGCTCTCTTAAAGGAGGAATAGGCTTTGGAATCTTCAAAAAAACTTCAGCCATTGTTAAGAAGCTTTGTCGAAAAAGGTCCTGCAGGAAATTCCTTAGCGGTCATGCATCAAGGAAAGACCGTATTTGAGGATTATGTAGGTTATGCAGATAAGGAATCTCAACTTCCGATAGGGAAAGATACGATTTTCAGAATTTACTCGATGACTAAGGTAGTGACATGTACGGCTGCACTGATGTTGTATGAGCGTGGGTTATTTTTGCTCAATGATCCATTAGAGGCGTACTTACCAGAATTCAAGGATCCTCACGTATATCGGAGTGAAGCAGATGCATCACCGGCATCACGATCAATAACCGTGAGAGACCTGTTTACGATGACATCAGGTTTAACGTATCCTGGAGATGGCAATCCAACAGAACGACAGATTGCAAAGGCGCTCGGTGAGTTGAACGAGACGCAACGTAAAAATTCTACGTCACGGGATTTATCAAAATTACTTGCTTCGATTCCGTTAGCATTCGATCCTGGGACCCAGTGGCGTTATGGTTTTAGTCATGATGTACTAGGAGCATTGATTGAAGTGGTATCTGGAAAGACACTTGGTGAATTTTTAGACGAGGAAATCTTGAAGCCGCTCGGAATGCGAGATACGTTTTTTACTCTCCCAGAAAATAAAAAACATCGCCTTGCTTCCATTTATAACCGTGAAGAGGACGGAAGCTTAATCAAAAATGAAACGCTGGATGAGGAATTTCAGCCGAACGCGACGTTTGAATCAGGGGGAGCGGGTTTGTTATCGACGTTAGGGGATTACGGTCGATTTGCCCATATGCTAGCAAACGGGGGAGAGTTCAACGGGACCCGGATTATCGGTTCAAAGACGATACAATTAATGGCTACAAACCATCTAACAGCTGAACAAAAACAGTATTATAATTGGGATTACCTAAAGGGTTATGGTTACGGTTTAGGGGTAAGAACCATGATAGATCCAGCAGAAGCAGGAATTAACAGTTCGATTGGTGAATTTGGGTGGTCGGGCTTAGCTGGAACATGGGTGCTGATTGATCCTAAAGAGAAACTATCGGCCGTTTATATGCAGCAAATGCTACCAAACTTTGAAGCGTTTCAACAGCCAAGATTACGGAATGTGATTTACGGCGCGCTTTAAAAAATGCTTAGGTTGTGGGTTTGAAATAAAGTCGTACTGTTTACTCCTTTGGATTTTTTATCAAACTTTTTTATAAAGAATAATCCAATAAGAATTAATAAGAGCGTGTTTGATTAAACTTTTTAAAAACACGCTCTTTTGTATATCAAGGTTCTGTGGAAGCTTTTGATTAAACTTTATTCCAAACCAACATCGTGAGTCGAATCTACCTATTTTTGGAACATAATAACTTGAGTCCAAATAGTTCCACATTGAGTCTTTATGAACGATGGAATTTTTGTAAAGCTAAAAAAGTTCTTATTTCTTTAACATAAAGTCCTATATAGTTAGTAGGAGCGAAAAAGTCACACCTTTTCACCTTGATTTTGTTCTTTTAAATTACGTAGCTTTTTATTAACTCTTATTGAATCGTCACTCCCTATTTTTAAGCTTGATAAACTGACACCTATTAATGTCAAAGCTCCTCCTACTAAGGCTAGCAAAGTTGGAATTTCACTTAATATAAGCCATGAAATAAGAAGTGCTACTACCGGTGTCAAATACAACGAACTAGTGGCTTCTGATGCACCTACTTTTGAGGTGACATAGGCTAGTGCAAAATATGGAATTACTGTGGGAAATAAACCTAAATATACAATTGCAGAAATATCGGATACTGAAGCATCCGATATTTCTGCCACTGTTCCAGGTAAGAAGAACACCATAAATAGAGAACCAGCAACAATTGTGTAAACAGTGAAGGGGAGGAATCCGTATTTTTCTAAATATTTAGTTTGAAAAACAAAATAAAAACTCTCACCTAATGCAGCTATCAAAATCAATAATGCCCCCACTGCTAAAACTGATATCGGACCCTCCATTCCGAAGGAAATCATAGCTACCCCTAATAAAGCAATGATTGATCCTAACCACCCTATTTTTGAATATTTTTCTTTTAAAAACACTGTTGCTAAAATAGCTGAAAAAATAGGAGTCATCGTGACTAACAAGCTGGCGGCACCAGCTGTAACATCATTTTCTCCGAAACTTAATGCTGTATGATAAACAGTAAAACCTAAAAAACCTAATAAAAAGATAACAGGTACATCTCGTATATCTGGAAACTGAATCTTCTTGATAATAGCAAAAATAATTAACGCAAACGCTCCTATAAATAGCCTTAATGCAGAGAGGTGCTCCGCACTAAATGATTCTAGCCCTAATTTAATTCCTGGAAACGCAGAGCCCCATAAAATAATTGTTACACTATACGCTGTAAAAACTCTCCAATTCATAAAATCCCTCAATTCTAAAAAAGAAGCCCGAATGTGGACTTCTTTATTTATTATGTCATTACTAAAGTGTCTGGTTTATTGTTGCTATCATTAACATCTGCTACAACAGTTGGTTGGAAATCAATTAAAATAACTGATCTAATACCAGGCTTATCACCTATTCCTTTCTCAAATGGACTTACATAATGACTTACTAACATAAACAAGAATCTAAAAGAGTTGTTATTAAATAGAATGTAATGCCGATTTATCTACATAAGAAGGTAACTCTCCTAAATTGGAACTATTTTCAAATTTATAGTAATATATTAGATGTTAAAATTCTCCAACCAATTACAAAGAAAAAAAACCAACAAATTTTATAAATATTCTTTAGGAGGTTATTTCTTTTGGGCAAAATACCACGTTACCTCCAAATTGTTCAAACAATAAGAGAAAAAATTCTACGCGGGGAATGGTCAGTCGGGAGTAAAATTCCTACTCAAAGAGAACTTTCGGAAAAGTTTAACGTAAATAGAAGTACAGTTATTACAGCAATTGAAATCTTAAAATCTGAAGGGTTACTAGAAGGAAGAATTGGAAGTGGAGTTTATATTGTAAATAATAAATGGTCATTATTGAACGCATTTTCACCACCCGATTGGCATGATTTATCCAAGTGGGCACTACATCCTCCAAGTGATAATACTGTACAAACCATTAATGAACTTGAAACAAAAAAGGACATCATCCAATTATGTAAAGGTGAGTTAGGTTCTGATTTATTTCCGCATATCGAAATAGCTGAAGCTGCTAATAGAGCTTTTAATAAATTACCTGAATTCGGTTATGGAGATGGTTACGGAGATTTAGAATTAAGAAAAGAAATGAGCATATATCTAAGAAAACAAGGAATACATGCCTCTCCCTCTAACATTCTAATTGTGTCAGGAGCTTTACAGGCGATTAAGCTAATTTCCATTGGTATACTTAAAAAAGGTTCTACGATATTTATTGAAAACCCATCTTACATTTATTCATTAAACTTATTTCGTTCAACCGGAATGAACCTAAAACCTATTTCTATAGATAATGATGGTCTTAACATAGAAGAGCTTACACAACAAAAGATAATAAATAACCTGTCAGCTTTATATGTAAATCCTACTTATCAAAATCCAACTAGCACAATTATGTCTCTTAAGAAAAGGAAACTTCTTATTGAAACGTGCCAATACTATCAATTACCCATCATTGAGGATGATATTTATAGGGATCTATGGATCGATGAACCAAGCCCTTTCCCTATAAAAACTTTTGATAAACAAGGACAAGTTTTATATGTAGGAAGTTTTTCAAAATCTATTGCAGCTGGTCTCCGAATCGGCTGGTTAGTTGGTCCAGAAGACGTTGTAAAACGTCTTAGCGACTTAAGAATGCAAATCGATTATGGTTCTAGTTATTTACCGCAAGTACTAGTGAAAGAATTATTATCCTCAGGTTTATACGAGGACCATTTAATTAGGACTCGCTCATTCCTAAAAAAGAAACGAGATTTTTTACTTACTTTACTCCAAACTCATTTATCTGAATACGCAACATGGACAAAACCTCAAGGTGGTTTTTTTATATGGGTCACTTTTAGCAAAAGTATAAATATGAGAAAGTTATTTAAGCGATCAATAAGTAAGGGAGTATTAATAAATCCAGGATTTATCTACAATGATAATAAATCAACAATTCGACTTTCCTTCGCCTATCCCAACTTTGAAGAAATGGAGAAAGGAATTTTAATACTTAAAGCTTTAATTAAATGAAGTAAATAATTATAATAAACAAAACTCGCAAGTAGTTGTGTACAAGGTAAGTTAATCTACACTTTTGAAAATGTGGTTTCTCATACGGTTTAATAAAAAGCCGAGTTCAGAGTTGTGGCTTTGAAATAAAGTCGTACAGTTTATTTTAAAGATGTACCGGGGAACAAGGAGTTGTCGAAAGGCAGCTCCTACTTGATTTTATATTAAAAGAACTTGGTCCTTATTTTTATAATCAAGGTGTAAAGGATGAATGGTTAAGAACCAAAAACTTAGGTATTGATGATAAAACTTATGAAGATTGGAAGGTCTTAAAATAAGCAGTTCAGTTATTGTGGATGCTTTGCTTCAATAAGGAAGCAAGGCAATTTCTTATTCAACAAACGAGGCAGTTTTATTGAACAAGAACTAAATCTAAATGCTGTATAATCTAGGTAATATACACTTTGCTAAGGGGGATAAAAATGGAAATAAGACAATTGAATCGAATTGATGCTGAAGAATATCTTTCTATAAGGCTTGAAGCACTCCAAAATAGTCCGTATGCGTTTGCATCTAGTTATGAAGAGGAAAAAAACCAAACAGCAGAAAAGTACAAAAATAGGTTTGAAACACCAATAAACACATTTACATTTGGTGCTTTCGAAGAGTCTCAACTTGTTGGGGTTGTTACGTTAGTAAAGGAGCAACTATTAAAGTTGAGCCATCGGGCAAATATTGTAGCGATGTATATCAAACCAGAAAATCGTGGAAATGGAATAGGAAAGGCTCTAATCTCTAAAGTAATTGAAAAGGCATATAATCTAGAAAGCATTGAGCAAATTTATTTAACTGTTGTAACAACTAATGTTCCTGCTAAAAAGTTGTATACTTCTAGTGGGTTTGAGGTAATTGGAAAAGAGAAAAGAGCATTGAAATTTGATAATACATATTATGATGAAGAGCATATGGTTTTATTTCTTTAAATATATTGTTCTTGAACTAAAGGGTGCATTCCTACAAGAAGGGATGCTTTTTTTATGCAAATAAAAAGGAAATTAATGTTAAACTAAAGAGGCAGTTAACGAAACAAGAAGGCTATGAGGGGTCTTAGAATTAAAAGGTCAAAAGTATGCTGACATTGCTTATGGATGGACTGAGATAGCATCTTAGTATAAAGTCTTTTTAACTAACGAATCAAGTTGAATAAAGCTATTAAACTAACTAACCTTAATTTAATTATAAATTTATAAGTACTTTATTTTGAAAGGGTGATAACGTGAATATTAGAAAAAATAAAAAAACGGAACTAAATAAATTAATAAAAATATGGTACGAAGGTTCCATAATAGCACATGACTTTATTGATAAGGATTATTGGAAATCACAGAAAAAGGAGATGGAAGGAAAGTATCTTCCAATGTCTGAAACCTTTGTTATAAGTAATGAAAAAGAAATTGTGGGCTTTGTATCAATGGTAGACGATTATTTGGCTGCACTGTTTATTGATGTTAAGCACCAAGGCAAAGGATACGGAAAAAGATTATTAAACTTTATAAAAGAACGAAGGGAAAATATACAACTGAAAGTGTACAAGAAAAATAGGAACGCTGTTAATTTTTATGTGATGAATGATTTTATAATAAAAGAAGAATTGTTAGATGAACAGACAACTGAGGAAGAGTTGTTAATGGGATGGGAAAGAGTTTAAGTTCCACAGGTTGGAAATTGTATGAAGGTAATTTTTATATTACTAATTCATTTAAAGAAGTTAAATATGTAATGGTAGAGGAAGAATTTATAATGGGGAAAGAATTTAGATTAAGACCAGTATTCAAATTAGGTAAAAATGAAACTTTGACAGAAGTTTTTCATGATGGTCTTATGTTTACTTTAGGAACCAATGATAAATATTTATTCTCAAAGGATAAAGTTAGAGAGGTATTTATGTAAGACTTTGTTATTCAACAAACGGGTGCGTTTATTTAACAAGGTCAGCGCACTTCTTGTTGTACGAACTGGCAGTTTAGCAGTATTAAAGGAATTACTCGTCAATTGTGGAAACCTGTACACTAGTTTGTTATATCTATTTTGAAGGAGAAGCCGATGAAAATTGATGTTAAATTAACAGATAGAAATGAAGCATATATTATAAAAAACTTATATCCTTTGTTCCTATATGACTTATCGGGACATTATGGCAGTATCCCAAATGTTCATGGGATTTACGAGGATGGTGATGATTTTCGAACATTAAACGACCAGTATGAAGTTCAAAATATCTGGTGGGAAAAGCCAGATATTTTATTCCCCTATTTAATTTTAGTAGATGGGATACCAGCTGGATTTGTTCTAATAGCGACCCCACCACATTGTAATAAAGGTATCGATTATTTTGTTAATGAATTCTTTTTAATTCAGTCATTAAGGGGGCAAGGTATTGCTGAAAGAGTAGCAAATATAGTATTTGACCAATTTAATGGAAATTGGGAGTTGTTTACAAATCCTTCAGAAAAAAACATAGTTGGGCAAAAATTTTGGAGGAAGACAATTTCAAATTATACTAATGGAGTTTACATTGAAGAAAAAGGGGAAACATTCGATGGATATAAACTTATTTTTCGATTTAATAATTATGAAAAAATCACTTTTGAATAAATAGGTTAAATAAAGTTACTAACAATTACATTGTGATTGTATTAGGAGAAGAAACTTGAATATTAAAATACCTACTGTCAAAATGATAGAACAAGAAATAAAACGCTTATATAAAGTAGATGTAAAAAATGTCGTTTTTTTAGGCAGAAGTGATAATGAAGCATATCGTATTGAGACCTTAAGCAACAAATACTTATTAAAAGTACATTTAGGAAGAAACGATAAATCTATGATTGAATCTGAAATGATGTGGCTTAAAGCAATTCAAGATGATACAAATTTGGAAATTCAATGTCCGATAAAAAATTCGCAGGGGACATATGTAACCGACCTTATTGATAGTAATGATAACCATTCTTTATGGACCTTACAAGACTGGTTAGAGGGGGAAGTATTACAAGAACAACCTAATGAACAGGTGATTGAAAATTTAGCTCATGTAATGGCTACTCTCCATAATCATGCCAATCATTGGAATGTACCAGAAACTTTTTCAAGACCTCAATTCAATGCTGAACACTTATTAAATTCATTAAAACAGTTATCGATATTAGTATCAGAAAACGTGGTAACTCCAGACCAATATGAGTTTTTCAAAAGGACCTCTGATAAAATCCTTCCAGTGATATATAGAGAAAATACTAACTCAAACTATTGGGGGATAATTCATTCAGATCTTCATGAGGGAAATTATATAATTAAAAATGGAATACCACATGCTATTGACTTCTCCTGCTGTGGTTTTGGTTTTTACTTGTTTGATATTGCTGAGACTTTCTTACATCTTAATCCCAACAGTCAGAAGAAGTTTATACATTTTTATACAAAAAAGCGTAAACTACAAGAAGATTATCCTGAAATATTGGAATCCTTTTTTTTATGGCAAATTCTTCGGAATTTTGCTTTTCTATCTAAGAATAAAGAGGAATATAAGTATCTGACTGAAACAATTCCCTTTGTTATTGAGAATTTCTGTATTAAATATCTTGATGGGGAACGTTTCTTATTACCTTAACCGGGTGTGATTGCTGATATAGGAGAAATTGTAAGTAAAATAATACGTCGGGGGATATGTGCAAATGACACTTCATATCACTAAAGAGTTAAATAAAAAGGATAAACAATATATTGACGATGAACTATATAAGTTTAATTTATCGCACTTTCCAAAAGATTTAGGAGGTAGATATGAAGAAATTTGTCTATTTCTTAAGGACGATAATGGTATCGTCCGTGGTGGAATCCTTAGTGAAATATGTTGGAATTGGTTAGAGATACATACTTTTATGATAGATGAGGATATAAGAAAATCGGGATATGGAACTAAATTATTATCAGAACTTGAGAAAATAGCTTTGGAAAAAGAATGTGATTTCATAAAAGTAGATACTTTGAGTTTTCAAGCATTAGATTTCTATAAAAAGAACGGTTATCAAGTGTTCGGTAGTATAGATAATGTGGGTAGGGACTATAAGCATTACTATTTAAAAAAGGATTTAAATTAGGAGGCAAAAAAGGTTTTCTTATTAAAGTAACGGGTGCGTTGATCCTAGAAGGGGTAACGCTCTTTTTGTGGAAGTACTGAACTAACTGGCAGTAATCTTTAATAAGGGGTTATTGGTTTTTTATGGTAAATTAAAGTAGGGAGGGGATTTATTTTAAAGAAAAGAACTTTTCTTTAAATATTGGTTTAACCTTTATTTATTTCGTCTTTTTCTATCTTGTTACTCATGGTCTAATGCTAATCAATGTTATTGACGATGGTGTTTTTGCCATAAATAGAGTTTTTATTGGTTTTTATCAATGTATTTATTTAATCCCACTTATCATTTGTTTTAAAAAGAAAATGAAGTCATATAAAGGTTTTATTGTTGGCGGTTTATCTATATCTGGTTTAAATATCGTACTCATTATTTGGATATTACTTGACCCAGGCAAATTCATTTAGTTCTATCTTATTAAAGTAACGGGTGCAAAAGTGCAAGAAGAGCTGCTATTCGGCAGCTCCTATTCTTGTTGTACGAACGTGGCAGTTTAGTATAAGAACGGTTATAACAAATAGTAACTAAACATTTAGAATTAATGGTAAAATTAAGAAAATTTTTATTGATTAGGAGTTCATTAATGACTATTAATTTTAACAAGTTTTACAAAGATGAATTAACAATTAGTGAATTACAAGTTGGAATGGAAAATGGAACTGTAACCTCAAAGGAATTGGTAATGTATTACTTAAATAGGATTGCAAAGTATGACCAAGACGGTCCAAAATTAAACTCCATACTTGAAATTAATCCCGATGCGATTTTTATAGCTGAAGCACTCGATTATGAAAGAAAAACAAAAGGTGTTAGAGGACCTTTGCACGGAATACCTGTACTATTAAAAGATAATATCGAAACATTCGATTCTATGCATACCAGTGCAGGTACTATTGCATTAGAAAACCATATTGCTGGCAATGATGCATTTCTTGTTAAAAAGCTCCGCGAGGCAGGTGCAGTCATCTTAGGAAAAACAAATATGACAGAATTAGCTAATGGTATGGCAAGTGAGATGTGGGCGGGTTACAGTTCAAGAGGCGGGCAAGTATTAAATCCTTATGGGTACCCAGACCTTTTTGTTGGTGGTTCAAGCTCTGGTTCTGCTGTTGCAGTTGCTGCAAATTTTACTGTTTTATCCGTAGGTACAGAAACAGATGCTTCAATTCTTAGCCCAGCCATTCAAAATTCAGTGGTAGGTATTAAACCCACTGTGGGTTTAATTAGCCGAAAAGGTATTATTCCTTTTACTTATTCTCAGGATACGGCAGGTCCATTTGCAAGGACAGTTACGGATGCATCAATCTTACTTGGCGTTCTAGCTGGTGTCGATAAGAGTGATCCTGCAACCCATAAAAGTGAAGGAAGACTAGAACAGGATTATTCTATTTATTTAGATTCGATGGGTCTAAGAGGAGCTAAAATCGGTGTATATAACAATGCTTCTAATGATTACCTTATATCTGATGAGTACGATGATGAATTATTTAATGATGCTGTACGAACTATTAATGACCAGGGAGCAGAAATAGTAGAAAATATCGAAATTCCATCATTTCATAGAAAATGGGATTGGGAAGTGACTTTATACGAGTTTAAACATAGCTTAGATAATTATCTTTCACAACTACCACCAAATTTACCTGTCCATTCAATTACTGAATTAATTGAGTTTAATAAGGGCATTAAGGATAGAGCACTAAAATATGGTCAGGATAAATTGGAACAAAGAGAAGCACTCCCAATTACATTAAGAAACCCAAAATATATAACAGCAAAATTAGAAGATTTGTATTATTCACAAGAACAAGGTATTGACTTTACCTTGAAAAAATATGACCTAGATGCCATTCTTTTCCCTTCTTATATAGGGTCAACAATTTGTGCAAAAGCAGGGTACCCTTCAATTGCCCTACCTGCTGGCTATATGAAATGCGGAAGACCTTTTGGTGTAACATTTGTAGGGACTGCATATAGTGAAGGTGTATTAATTAAACTAGCCTATGCTTTTGAGCAAGCTACTAAGTATCGACAAAGCCCAAACATAACAGAGTAGCTTTAATAAAATTGTGATAGATGTACTTAATTTAACGATGTGTGATGCTGGAATAAGGATGCTCTGGCTTATTGAACTAACGGCGCATAATGTTGATGAATACTTTATATTGAGTTTTATTAAAAAAAGGAATCTACGAACTAATATTGAAATGAATTACAACCAGAAATTACTAAATTAGAAAGGAAGGTTTGATGAAAAAAATCCTCAATAAATTATAAACTCTAATTATTAGATTAGGTTTGTATCATCCACGTGCCCCTCCATTTTGTGATTTTATATTCAAAACGAAAATAATATAGGAGGGGAATGAAATGAGAAATGAACAAGTAATGATGGACCAAATAATAAACATCGCCAAGGAAGATGAACGTATTCGAGCCGTCTATATGAATGGTTCAAGAACAAATCCTAATTCACCGAAAGATATTTTTCAAGATTATGATATTGTTTATGTTGTGACAGAAACAGCGTCTTTCATAAAAGATAAGACATGGATAAATGCTTTTGGAGAGTTACTCATGATGCAAGAACCTGACAAAAATGATGTTGGCAGGGGGAAGGATGTTGATTTTACTAAGTCTTATGGGTTTTTAATGCTCTTTACAGATGGAAACCGGATAGACCTTCATATTGAAACAAAAGAAGTTACGTCTGATGGGTATGAACAAGATAGGCTCACTCTTCCATTAATGGACAAAGATAATCTTTTGCCTGCGATCCCTAATCCTAGTGATATAGATTACCATGTCAAAAAGCCGACTAAAGGTGAATACGATCATTTTACGAATGAATTCTGGTGGTGTTCACAAAACGTTGCGAAAGGGATTTGGCGTGATGAACTCCCATATGCAAAACAAATGTTTGAATATACTATGAGAGTTCCTTTAGATACAATGGTTTCTTGGTGGATTGGCATACAGCATGATTTCCAAGTTTCTACAGGAAAGTTAGGGAAATATTTTAAAGAATATCTACCAGAATCATATTGGAAGATGTACAAAGAAACCTATTCTAATTCTGATTATACAAATATGTGGGAATCAATATTTGTTACTTGTGAATTGTTTAGAATCTTATCTCAAGATGTGGCTGAACATTTTAATTTTAAATATCCAATTGGTGATGATAGAAACATGACTAAATACCTTAAAGATGTAAGAAATTTACCTTCTTTTGCAAAGAAAATATATTAAGTGAATGGATGCACCCTGCAAAAAAATTAGTAGGGTGCTTGTTCAATTAGGTCAGGATAATGGAATAAGAAGGTAATTTACGTTACTAATAGAAAGTAATAATAACATTATTTATTCAAGGGGAATTTTATGAATATTGAGGAACTATTAAAAGATTTGCCGCCTTTTGAAACTAACCGTTTAATATTAAGGAAAATAACATTAGGCGACTTGGATGATATATATGAGTTTTCATCAGATCCAGAAGTGGCTCATCATATGACCTGGGAAGTAAATAAGTCAAAAGATGAAACCTTAAATAATTTTGTTAAGGTAGTTATAGAAGGTTATGAAAATGGTCAATCTGCTGATTGGGCAATAACTCACAAGGAAAGTAAAAAGGTAATTGGTACTTGTGCGTTTGTAGATTGGTCCAATGAACATAAAAAGGCAGAAATAGGGTATGTCTTAAATAAAAATTACTGGGGTAAAGGATTAGCATCTGAAGCTATAAAAGAAATCATTAAATTTGGTTTTGAGACTTTACAGCTAAACCGAATTGAAGGTGGATGCGACACCGATAATATTAGTTCTGAAAAGGTTATGCTAAAGGCTGGTTTTGAATATGAAGGTACGTTAAGAAAAAATGAGTTCATTAAAGGTGAATTTCGTGATACTAAGATTTTTTCAATTTTAAAAGAAGATTTCTTATTCAAGTAACGGGTGTGTTCCTAAAACAGGGACGCTTTTTCATTGCCACACGAGGAAGGAAATAAGTGTTAAAATTATAACGTGTTATCCAAGTAACGGGAGGTCAGTGGAAGAAGGGGATAATATACCAGTGAAAGCTAATCTTGTATTATATATAAAAGTTATACGATAATCACTAAAATCAACTAGAATGAATCGATGGTTGGAAGATGGAATTAATATTATTTTCGATAGTTGGAATATTACTTGGTATATATGCAATGTGGTTAGCGATATTTGGTAAAAAGGAAGATGTTAAAGAGTTTGACTCTGGCTTCCCCTTAAGTATCGGGACTTTCTTTTTAATGATTTTTTTTCAAACTTTTCCCTCTTTTTCTTAGAAGAGTATTACATTTCTTATTAGGATTAGGTATTGTAATTGCATTAATATATTTATGTTATCTTGAATTAACTGGTTCACTGGTTTAACAGTGAAGTAGTGGTAGAGGTCTTTCTTATGTGCTAACGGGTGCGAATCTTCAACAAGAGGATTCGCTTATTTCTAGTACAACAGAAAGGTGAAAAAATGGTTACTATTACCAATTTATTGTGATAATATGAATGTAATCTTTTTAGAAGAGGTGAGTATAGTTGAGTAGAGTTGAGAAGAGTACAAAGTTAGATTTAGAACGAATTGTTTTTATTGGGAGAACCTTTGAAGAGTATTTGGATATGTTCTCGCTTTCAGAGGAAGAACTACAAGGAAAGAAAATACTCGATTGTCCAGCAGGAGCTTGTTCATTTACTGCTGTTGGAAACGAATTAGGTTTAGATGTAACAGCATGTGATATTGCATATTATCATTCGGGTGAAGACTTAAAAAATAAAGGTCTTCAAGATATTGAACACGCAATGGAGCATATGGAAAAAGCGAAAAATAATTATAAATGGGATTATTTTAATAATGTAGAAGGTCTTAGAAAACATCGTTTAAGAGCCTTGCAAGATTGTACCAACGATATGAGGGAATCCAGCGAAAGATACATTCCCGTTACTTTACCTTCGTTACCATTTAAGAATGCAGAATTTGATATTCTTCTTTCGGCACATTTTTTATTTATGTATGCGGATAGATTAGATTATCAATTTCACATCGAAACGCTTAATGAGTTATTGAGGGTTACGAAAGAGGAAGTTCGTATTTTCCCTTTAGTTGATTTAGAGGGAAAAAGATACGAGCATTTAGATAAAATGATAAGTTATCTGGCTGACAACGGCTGTACAGTTGAAGAAGTGA
>NZ_MVJM01000001.1:1042181-1099828 GCF_002156385.1 Halalkalibacter urbisdiaboli | reverse complement strand
AGGTGAGTATAGTTGAGTAGAGTTGAGAAGAGTACAAAGTTAGATTTAGAACGAATTGTTTTTATTGGGAGAACCTTTGAAGAGTATTTGGATATGTTCTCGCTTTCAGAGGAAGAACTACAAGGAAAGAAAATACTCGATTGTCCAGCAGGAGCTTGTTCATTTACTGCTGTTGGAAACGAATTAGGTTTAGATGTAACAGCATGTGATATTGCATATTATCATTCGGGTGAAGACTTAAAAAATAAAGGTCTTCAAGATATTGAACACGCAATGGAGCATATGGAAAAAGCGAAAAATAATTATAAATGGGATTATTTTAATAATGTAGAAGGTCTTAGAAAACATCGTTTAAGAGCCTTGCAAGATTGTACCAACGATATGAGGGAATCCAGCGAAAGATACATTCCCGTTACTTTACCTTCGTTACCATTTAAGAATGCAGAATTTGATATTCTTCTTTCGGCACATTTTTTATTTATGTATGCGGATAGATTAGATTATCAATTTCACATCGAAACGCTTAATGAGTTATTGAGGGTTACGAAAGAGGAAGTTCGTATTTTCCCTTTAGTTGATTTAGAGGGAAAAAGATACGAGCATTTAGATAAAATGATAAGTTATCTGGCTGACAACGGCTGTACAGTTGAAGAAGTGGAAGTACCATATGAATTTCAGACAAATGCTAACTCGATATTAAAAATTAAAAAAGGTTAGTAAAGAAAGGGGCAACGTGGAGGCGTTGCCCCTTTTTAAAAATACCTCTTAATTGAGCTAACGGGGGCGTTAGCAGAACAGAGTTGACGCTTCTTCAACTATTGAGGAAGGTTAAATTATTACAGAACTGAGGGTAATTATCCGAAATTCTTTAATAAAATATGTTAAAATTTAGGTCGTTACGGAGGTGATTATATGGGAACTGCGATTTATCAAATAATAGCTATTTTAATTCCTATTTCGATAATTCTTTTAGTTGCATGGTTTATTCGTTCATCCATAAGGAAGAGTAAACAGTTAAAGAGAATGGAACAAAAATTGAACGAAATCGCAAGCAGTAATACTAAAGAAAATTAGCATTATTCAGCAAACGGGTGCGCTACTTTAACAAAGACTAGCGCCTTTTTGTTTTTGTGCTAACGGGAATACTCTTACGATAGGGTTTGCCTTTACTTAAAAATGCTTTGACCTGACTTACACCTTTTGAAACATTCAGGCCTCTGAGAGGGCGCTGAAAAACCTTGGTTAAGTAACTCAAAGAAGAAGTAATGGCTTCGCACGTTGCACGCCTTGCTACGAAAAAAACACTCGTAGCAAGGCTCTAAAAATCGGGCAACGGCTACGCACATTTCATAAAGGTCACTGAAAAAGGAAAAACCACTCTTTTTCAGTGACCTCGCCAATGACTGGATTCATAACTAATTTCCTCGTAGATTCGACTTGCTGTACCCCTAAACCTTCTTGCAGTATCATAGCTTCGCTTGTTATACGAGATCCGAGTCCCAACCAGCCTTAAACGCAATTTTTACAGAAGTTATTCGATTAACGGGCAGAATACTTCAATAAGGAATATGGGCTTTTATGGTAAAATTCTCTTAACAAAGGGGGAATAAAATTGAATAAAAAAAGGAAATTACTATTCGGAATTTCAATAGGTTTTAATATAGTACTCGTCGCAATTGTAGCATGGGGAATTATAAAGATGAACTTCGTAAAGGAGCAAGTTCTTGTTACAGAAGTCCAAAATAATTTAGTAGAATTGGAAGGTTTAATTGCTAACCAGAGTGAGGATAATTGGTCTGAACCTAACTTGGTTACAACTGAATTAGGAGATGTGTTAAACGGAATTTGGCTTGGAATGACTACTGGAAAGCAGTTAGGAACGCTTTCTAAAAGTGACAAGGAAATTCTTGAACAGTTGTATTCCAAATTAAATCAATATCCTAATGATGAACTATATAATTTTGTTGATTTAACCGAAGAGGATAAAAAGAATTTTGAAGACCTACGGGAAACACTTCGTGAAGTTGGATTAGGATTAAATATTACTATAAGTGCCAATATGGATTCATTTATGAGACAAGCAGAGGCATTAAATGAAAAGATTGAACCCCATTAAATTAACATATACTTGATATTGTGCTAACAGGGTGCTTTAGTTTAACAAGCTAAAAATAGCAATCATAATCATTATCTTGCTTTTCCACAATCGAGCCAGTTTGTTGAAGAGGAAAACTATTAAGCAATCGAGAAGACATTTTAAGGAGATATAAGTGATAAACTTAGGAACATAGGAGGTATGGGATATGAAGATCCATCGAATAGATCATGTGGGTATAATCGTCAATGATCTTTCTGCCGCGAAAGCGTTTTTTCTTGACTTTGGCCTTGAAATGCTAGGGGAAGGAGAAGTGGAAGGCGAGTGGGTGGAGCGGATAATAGGGCTTCAAGACGTTAAAGTGGACGTTGTAATGTTACGAACGCCAGACGGTGACACGAATATAGAACTAGTAAAATTTCACACGCCATCAGATGAAAATGGCATACAGCGTCCGTTGGCAAATACTCTTGGTATCCGGCATATTGCCTTTGCTGTTGAAGATATTGAAGCCCTTGTTACCAAAATGAAAAAGAAAGGCGCAGGACTTATTGGTGAGATAGAAAACTACGAAAACGCTTATAAATTATGCTACGTGCGTGGGCCAGAAGGAATTATTTTGGAATTGGCGGAGCAAATCAAATAAATTAAGGGTAATTCATAGTATAGGGTAACTTGTAATCAAAGTTGTTCAACAATATTAATACTATCTAATAGATGTTCCATTAATGGAGTAAGACTTTCCAACAATACTGGATATATATGTTATTATTGTTTCAGATTGTGAAGAAATGTACTTAAGTAAACGGATGCTATTCTTCAAGAAGAGAATGGCTTTTTCTTATTGAAGTAACGGGGGCAGATTTGCACAAGAAGTCGCTGTTGCTCTGTAAAAAAAGGAAAATGATGGTAAGCTATAGGGGCGGGATAATAAAAAGGTTTAGGGGTGAT
The DNA here is from genome assembly GCF_002156385.1 of Halalkalibacter urbisdiaboli. Classification (GTDB taxonomy): domain Bacteria; phylum Bacillota; class Bacilli; order Bacillales; family Bacillaceae_D; genus Halalkalibacter_A; species Halalkalibacter_A urbisdiaboli. The sequence continues at coordinate 1,096,782 of NZ_MVJM01000001.1, read as the reverse complement.
AATTTGCTTTTGAAAAAAGCTACGAAATACGATGATTTAATTGCTTTAATGTTATCGCTTATATTTGCACGACTAATAGGAAGAGATATTTTAGGTTTGACAATCGATTTAGATAATATCTTTTTTTCAAGTTTATTGGTGTTGTTGTTTATAATTGTATTTTACTTTGTGACAAGAGTAATTATTTCATTGCTTATAAATTTTGCAATTAAATTTGTTAAACACTAAATCTTTTGTGTTGAACTATCGGGTGCAAGAATTGAAAAGACGATTATCAAACTGATCGTCTTTGTTTGGGGGGATTAGATGAAAAAATGGTTAATAATTATTGGTGTGTTGATTGTAATCTTAGGTATTGTTGCTGTTGATAGTAAGTTCTATTATCCTACATTACCTATTGAATCTGTGAGTAAAAAGGAAGTTTTAGAATCCTTGAATGATACATCACAAGATATTGTGAAAATAGCTGAAGAAAATGGTTATGAGTGGTATATAACACCAGAGAAACAAGGAAAAGCACATGAAAATTTAAAGAATATGATTAATAGCAATGGGTGGCAATTTCAACAACAAGAAGGTAGTGGCTATTTTTTTGAAAAAGGTGATAATACACTAATTGCAACAACACAAATGTGGACAGGAAATTATGTTATTGTAAAAATCCCAAAGGATTGGAAAGAGTAACTATTTATTGTTTGTGAAGGATTGTACCTAAACTAAAGGGTGCTTATATACAGTATCAGCAATAAAACGTTGATGCGGTGCGCGCTTTATCATTGTTTACATGTATCCATAGATAAGCGTTTAAGGACTTGACTTGGAGCCTCTATGGGTACGATTTGAAAGGCGGGAAGCCGTTGTTTCATCAGGCAACCATCCTATCATACCCACCTCTCCAAATAAAGTCCTGCCATTGTTAACGTTGAATACTATAAATACTTACTGAAGATAATGTTTCTACAAAGATAGTAAAATGACATTTTTGTTTCATTACTTACGTTAAATACGGTGGAAAATCATACTGTATATAAGGGTGCTTTGTTTCAATAAGGGAGCAAGGCTTTGTAAAGATAACTAAAGGTAATATAACAATAAAAAATAAAAGGGAGAAGGGGAGGTATGAATCAACACAGGTCTTATCTTATAGGTTCTTTGTTAATTTTGTCAGGTACAATTTTGTTAGGTATTATGCACTTAGTAATTGCAACGTACATTCCTAATATGAGAGGTTGGGGCAGCCCTAAATGCTAGGGGGAATCTTATGGAGGACAAGAAAAAGGCTTTAATTATAGTCGATGTACAAAAAGCTTTCGATGATAAGAAATGGGGAGAACGAAACAATCTAAATGCAGAAGGAAACATTAGTAAGATACTACAATTGTGGAGAGAAAAAGGATGGTTAGTAATACATATACAGCATACTTCTGATAATCCTAATTCAGTGTTTCATCCTAAGAATAAGGGGTTCACTATAAAAGAAGTCGTTGAACCTATTTATAAAGAAGTAATAATAAATAAAAAAGTAAACAGTAGTTTTATTGGTACAAATTTAGAAGAGCTTCTAAAAGTAAATGAAGTAACAACAGTTGTAATCACTGGTTTAACTACACCTCATTGTGTATCAACAACGACAAGGATGAGTGGTAATTTAGGGTTCGATACATACCTGATATCAGATGCAACAGCTGCCTTTGGCATGAAGGACCAAAATGATACATATTATGATGCAGCAACTATTCATAATATATCTCTAGCTACTTTGCACGAAGAATTTGCCACAATACTTACAACAGAGCAATTGATAGACGAGTTTTTTAAATAGATTTATGTTACTAAAGGGAGCATTCCTTCAACAAGGGATGCTCTTTTATCTGTTAATAAAAAGGAAATTAATGTTAAACTAAAAGAGCAGGTTAATTAAATTAAAACACTTAAGATAGCAAGGGGGAATTAGGTGAAGTATGTAGTATTTTTAATAGTTCTACTTATTCTGATGCTTTTAATAGAAAAATTAACAAACAAGATACTTGGAGTACAAAAGAAAAAGGTTTCGGAAACACCTGGTAAAATAATCGACAGATGGGGTAGAGGTATTATACTTGTCATCTTCTTAAGTGCATTATGGTTTGTGATTACCAACGATTCAGACAAAATTCTGAAGTTGTTTTGGATGACCTATCTAGCATTATTATTAGGTTTCCAGGCGATTATGGAATTTATCTATATAAAGGATTCAAAGCAATATATCAGTACAACTATATTACTAATATTAGGTCTCATTATAATTTACAATATAGAATTTTTATTAGGATGGATTAGTAGTTAGTAACTCAAGAAATGAAATATTGTGAACCATTGCACTTAAAGTAAAGGGGGCGTTAGCAGAACAGAGTTGACGCTTCTTCAACTATTGAGGCAGGTTAAAGTATTACAGAACTGAGGGTAATTCTCCGAAATTCTTCAATAAAATATGTTGAAATTCAGGTCATTACGGAGGTGATTATATGGGAACTGCGATCTATCAGATAATAGCTATTTTAATTCCTATTTCGATAATTCTTTTAGTTGCATGGTTTATTCGTTCATCCATAAGGAAGAGTAAACAGTTAAAGAGAATGGAACAAAAATTGAACGAAATCACAAGCAGTAATACTAAAGAAAATTAGCATTATTCAGCAAACGAGTGCGCTACTTTAACAAAGACTAGCGCCTTTTTGTTTTGTGCTAACGGGCGGGAATGTTGTAGTAGAGAAAATAAAAATATAAAAAGGGGTAAGTAAAATGGCTAATATTTTTTTGACTTCAAATGGTTTCTATACAGACATGATTAAAAATGAATTCTTAACGGTTCTTAATAAGCAATTGCCTAATCCTAAAGCTGCTATCATAACAACTGCTTCCCCACAGAAAGAAAATAATAGATATGCAGTCAAGGCTAAAAATGATTTATTTGGAATGGGAGTAAAACAGGTAGAATTTCTTGATATTGAATTTGAGGAAGTAAAAAAATTGAAACAGTATAATATCATTTATATTAACGGAGGAAACCCATTTAGTTTACTTTATCATATGAAAAAAAGTGGGGCTGACATAATATTAAAGGCGTTATCAAAGCAGAATACAATATTTATTGGAGTAAGTGCTGGTGCAGTTATTTTAGGACCAAATATTGAGGTGGCTAATCATTTTACCCCCCTGATGAATACAACTGAAGTGAAAGACTTAACAGCATTAAACAAAACAGAAAAGGTTATTTTTCCTCACTATGACAGAGAAGATATTTTTAAAGACAACTCTGGTAAAAGCATAGAAGATAGATTGATGGAATTTGAAATAACTAAGCAAAGTTCAGTTATCATACTAAAGGATGACCAATACTCATTGATAAACGTATAGGGTGCTTTTTCACTAGCGGGTGCGTTCCTTTAACAAGGGACGCATTTTTATGTCAGTGAAAAGGAAATTAATGTTAAACTAAAGAGGCAGTTTAATGGAAGAAGAGCTAAGGAATTTGTGGAATATTTGTATGAGAAGGGTGTTTATAGTTGAAATTATTATTTTCGATATTCTTCGTATTCTTAATGATTATTTCAGGTTGTAGTAACGTAGCTGATAATACAAAAACACAATTTAAAACTTTATAACAAGCAACATTAAAAAGTGATGTACCATTAGCTAATGTTTTTCATACTGAAGAAATGGATGAAACCGCATTCTCTCTTTACCAATCTCCAAATGGATATGGAGTTCTTCACTTTTCTAAAAAGGATGATGGTTGGGATTATCAAGGGAGTTCAGGTTTTATGTATGCTGTTGACACTGACATAAAGCCTTTTTCTTTTAGTCAATCAACGTCGCATAAAGGGGAAGCTTCTTTGGAAAATGAAAGTTTCTATACAACGGTATTTTTAGGAGAAGTAGCTGACCCTGAAATTAGTAAAATTACAGTTGAATATGACAACACTCAAAAGGACGCAATTTTAATACAAAATAAGGAGAGAAAGTTTTGGTATCTTTTATCTGAACAGGATGATGGTAATGAAAGGGTAGGCATGGTTTCTGCTTATTCTTCCGAAGGAGTATTGCTTTATCAGAAAGGAAAATAATTTATTACGCTAACGGGTGGAATTGCTCAATAAAGGGTAATCGCTTCTTGTGCTAAAGAGGCAGGATTAGTTCAAGAACAAGTATTTTAAAACGTAATTTTAAATAACATCGTCTATATAGTAAAGGATGGGTAAATTTGAAGTTTAAATATTTTAGCATTCTATTTATACTGTCGGTATTGCTTTCTGCTTGCGATACTGGAATAGAGCCAAAAGAACATTTAGGAGAAATATATAGTGTTGGATTGGACTCTATAATGGAACAAGATGAAGCATTAAGTAGTGATATGGAATATATAGCTATTGATATGAGTAATTTTGAGGAAGTAGATGAAAGTGATAAAGAAGAAATTATAAGCTATTTCAAGGAAAAATATAAAGTTGAAGTAATGGATGCTACTTTTGAACAACTGAAAGAAAAGGGATTATATAATCCAGATACGATGGTTTTGGATGGCGTACTTCTTAGAATAGAAAAAGTTGATTTTAAGTTTAACAACAATATATTTTTTGAGGGTTCCAAGTATCGTTCAGGGGATGGGGCAGTTGGAGTAGAAGTTACAGTTCATTATAAAGATAATAAATGGAAATCCAAAGAAGTGAAAATGACTTGGATTAGTTAATTATTATTGTGTTAACGGAGTGCGTTAGCAGAACAAAAGCAGACGCTTCTTCAACTATTGAGCAGTTTAGTGTTAGAAGTAGAATAGCTTATTATTGCGTAGTTGACTACATACTGCGCAGCAAGAAACGTCTTTAGTCTTTATGAAAAAAATTTACCTTTCAAGTAAAGGTGTTCTTTTTTATAAGTGTTAAGAATTTTTGAATTACTGATAAGTCTCCAACTGGATATTTATGTTAAACTTTATATAAGTTAGTGAAACAGTGTACTAAAGTAACAGTGCAGTTTAGTGAATTAAAAGATTACAAACTACAAGTTGAAATTTTATAAGATGTATAAAAGTCTTGAGTAATAACTCTCAAGATTTTTTTATATTGGTCTTTATCTTATAAAATCGCAACATTTACATTTTTACTACGTCTAAATATAGAATGTAAGAAAAGGGGGATCGATTGTGTCAAGTGAAAAACAAAGAGAAACGGATATTTGTGATTGGTATGTTAGGTACGGGGATGCTATTTTTAAATACATACTTATGATGATACAAGATTATCAACAAGCAGAAGATTTGACTCAGGAAACATTTCTTAAAGCATACAGGTTCTATGATAATTTCAACCATCAATCAACGAGAAAAACATGGCTTTTTAGTGTGGCTCGTAACTCAACAATAGATTATATGAGAAAAAGAAAACCTCTTCAATTAATCAAAGAATTTCTATTATTTTCAAAAAAAGATGATTCACCATTACCAGAAGATGCTGTAGTAATAAAAGAAAATGTACAAGAGTTATACGAGGTGTTAGGAAAAATGAAACCAAAATATAAGGAGGTTATTATCCTTCGAAAAATTAAAGGTTTTAATATAAGAGAAACAGCCGAGATATTAAATTGGTCTGAAGGAAAAGTTCGAACAACCTTATTTCGTGCGATGTCAGAACTTCAAACACGAATGATTAAGGAGGGGTTTCCAAATGAAAAGACCATTTGATGATGAATCAGAGGTTAATAATAACTTAAAGAAAATGGAAAGTAATATCTATTGGAATCAAAGCCGAAAACAAAAAGTGGGCTATTCTATTCAAAAAGAAATTCGTAATACTCCTCTTTATAAAAAAAGAAAAAAGAACATGGTCTATTTAACAAGTTTGGCTGTATTTGTAATCATTCTATTTATCGGATACCAATCAACTTTTACTAATATTTCCAACAAAAAAGCGAGTGAAACGCATGAAAGTATTAAAAGTACAGACGAAGAAAACGATTTCGAAACAAGGGAACTTATTCAGGGTCTTAAAGCTGCACAAGAGCAAGTTTCATTTAAGATCATTTTACCTGAATTGAATTTAGTACCTTCTTCAATAAGAGAAGAAAGTTCAATTGAGGTACGGAATTACGGTGTTGATTATGTCGAAGAAAATACAAATAATGAGAACCTAGAGGAGTTGAATGGAGTTCGAACAACATTTGGCAAGGGAAGGAAACACATTATAATTAGCCAAACATTTGATACTGGTAGACCACCAGATATTAATGAATTAGAATTATTAGATATTACAGGTGCTGAAGCATATTTAAAACCTTCAGAATTTGGTGGACCTAATAGAATATACCTTTGGAAAGATAATTTGTATTTTAACATTAGTGCCGTTGAAGTATCTGTTGAAGAGTTAGTTGCTATTGCTCGATCTGTTTCTAGTAGTAAATAAATAGGGGGCGTTTGTTCAACAGCAGGAAGGTTATTCAAGTAACGGGGGTGTTTCTGTAACGGCAGAGGATCGCTTTTTTGCTAACGTGGCATTTAGTGACAGAGGGACACCTGAATATGGGGGGAATGCATTGAAAAAAACTTTAGGTTGGTTAATTCTCGTTATATTTTTGCTTGCGTCTTGTGGGGGAAATGGACCATACACATCGACAGCTTCGATGTTAATCGTAACGGAAAAAGGTCATTCAAGTGACTACAAAGAATATTGGATTAAAGCTTATAACCCAAACACTCAAACAAAAGAGGAAGCATTTAAGATTATAGTTCAAGAAGTGATGGTTTGGAACTTAATTGAGGTGAATAAAGAGTATTTTTCTACTTATGCAAAAGAAGATGATAAACCTTGGATTTTAGAACAAATTGAGCATAAAGAAATTGAAAAAGATTAAAGCGTTTAAAAACTACTTCAACAAAACGAAAGACGGAGTTGTCGTTTCGGAACCTTTGCTTATTGAATGGGGGTGTGAAACTGATGGAATTTAAGCGGTTAGAAGGAAAAAGAGTTATTTTAATTCCTCTAGAGATGGAACATAATGAACAATTATTTCAATGTGCCAAACAACCGGAAATATGGGAGTTCTTACCTAGAAAAATTAATTTAGAAAAAGATATGGAAGAGTTTGTTTGTACAGCCATTCAAGGTCGAGAACGTGGAGAAGAGTTTCCATACGTTGTTTTTGATAAAAAATTAGACAAAATCGTTGGTATGACAAGATATTTAAGAATTTCAAAACAAAATAAAAACTTAAATATTGGATGGACGTGGTATAGTTCAGAAGTTTGGAGAACAGGAGTTAATACCGAATGTAAATATTTATTATTACAGTATGCTTTTGAGAGCTGGCAAGCAGTTCGTGTTGAAATCATAACAACCGCAAACCATATTAGGTCCCAAAAAGCGATTGAACGTATAGGGGCAAAAAAAGAGGGTGTTTTAAGGAAAAAATATAATGGGATAGATTATGTCTTTTATAGTATTACTGATGATGATTGGAAAACGGTAAAAAATCGTTTGGAAAGTTTCATGGAAGGTTGAATAATTTATTCTTTTTAGAAAATAAATAAATTCTCTTATTAAGTTAAAGGGTAGCATGAGTGGAACAACTGGAGTTGTCGTTGAGGCAGTTCCTTCTTGTGCTAACGAACAAGGGCACTGAAAACGGTTGTTTTTCAGTGCCCTGTTAAAGACCTGTCTTTAGATTATGTATTGGCTTTTCATAAGCAAGCAGTGCAGCCAAAAAAGCGGAGATATCTAGTAATTGAAACGATGAATGATGAAGCAGGAGAACCGTCCCCTAATTCCTACACCACCCCTAAAAGCCCCTTATGGATAAGACTGTTAATCATTTCAGCTATTTCCTTTGGGGATTTGTCCATGCCGTTATTGAGCCAACGTTTGATCACATGAATGCACCCATTAATGATGAATGTGCTTATATACTCTGAGAGCTCCTTATCAAATTGCTCTACATCTCTCCAGTTTTTCAGGAAGAACTGATGGGCAAAGTCCGTCGCTTTTTTCTGGAAGGTTGTGTCGGTTCTTTCGTGTAAGAGCGTTTTACACACTTCTTCAATGGAAGCGAAGTACTCGACTAAATCTTGAATCATGTGAAGCTCGTCTTCTTCTTTTTTATACGTGTACTGATTTAAATACCCCGCCATATCCTCGATAATTTCATCTTCTATTTTGTTAAGCAAATCAAATTGATCGGTGAAATGAGAATAAAAGGTTGACCGATTGATGTCGGCTAGTGCGCATAGTTCTTTCACGGTAATAGAGGAAATGTCTTTTGTTTTTAATAGTGTCATTAGGCTATCTTTTAACATCATGCGTGTGTATTTTTTTCGTCGATCGATTTTGGAACTCATGTTATGTACCTTCTTTCTTGACCATTTTCCAACATAATTTCGTCATGTGTTGGAGAACCTACACATTTTAAACAACTGTTTGTTGATTAGACAACACCGTGTCAATATAATGATAGGGGGAACATGAAAAAAAGGCAAGAGAGGGTGAGTGGAGATAGGTATTGCAGCACGAATCATAAAAAATAAAAAGGCCGTTGCTATTACGTTTATGGTGTTAACGGTGCTCTGTGCGTTGGCATCGTTAACGGTATCGGTCAATTATGATATGACAGATTACTTGCCTGAGGATGCGCCTTCAACGACTGCAATGGAAATTATGGAGCAGGAATTTGAAGGAAGTGTCCCAAATAACCGAGTCATGGTCTATGATGTCAGCCTTCAGGAAGCGCTTGTTTTTAAAGAAGAGCTTTCTGCCATTGATGGGGTGTCGGATGTCACATGGTTGGATGATGCGATTGATATAAAAGAACCGTTAGAAATGGCGGATCCAGAGGTTGTTGAAACGTATTATAAGAATGGCCACGCCCTTTATTCATTCAGTATTCGCGATGGAGAGGAAGTCGCGATAACGACTGAAATTTACGAGTTAATTGGTGAGGAAAATGCGATGGCCGGAGAATCACTCAATACGGCGACGCAGCAAACGATGACGGGAAAAGAATCAATGTTTGCGGCGGCATTATTGGTTCCGATCATTATTATCATTTTAGTGTTATCGACCAACTCGTGGATTGAGCCTGTGTTATTTTTAACAGCCATTGGTGTTTCGGTGTTAATTAATATGGGGACGAATATGTTTCTTGGGGAAATCTCCTTCGTTACGCAATCCGTTGCGCCAATTTTACAGCTTGCCGTTTCATTAGATTATGCGATTTTTCTCTTGCATCGTTTTGACGATTATCGAAAGAAAGTAGCCGATCCTCATGAAGCGATGGAGCTTGCTATGAAAAGCTCCTTCTCGGCGATTGCCGCGAGTGCCTCAACGACCTTTTTTGGGTTTATGGCGTTATCATTTATGAACTTTGAAATTGGCTCAGATTTAGGGATTAATCTAGTAAAAGGGATTCTATTAAGCTTTTTAAGTGTGATGGTCTTTTTACCTGCACTCACGCTTCTATTTTATAAATGGATTGATAAGACGAAACATAAAGCCTTCGTTCCAAGCTTTTCAAAAATTGGAAGTGCGGTCGTAAAGGTTCGAATTCCAAGCTTACTTCTCGTCTTTCTGCTTATTTTCCCAGCCTTTTTAGCGCAAAGTCAGACGGATTTCACGTATGGGATTGGGGAGCAGCCGGAAACGACTCGCCCCGGAAGTGATTTACTTAAAATACAAGCGCAGTTTGGGGAGAACACGCCGATGGTGTTACTCGTGCCAAAAGGGGATATCGCGAAAGAAGAGAAATTGGTTCAAGAGTTAGAGAGAATCGAGAATGTATCGAGTGTGATCGCTTATACGAATACGGTTAGTGCCGCGATTCCCCCAGAGTATGTGGAGCCATCTGTGATGGAGCAATTTTACTCTGAACATTATAGTCGAATCATCCTACAAACGAAAACGAAAAACGAGGGAGACGAGGCGTTTCAGTTAGTTGAACACGTTCAAACGACGGCTGAAGCTTATTATGGTGAAGATGTGTACCCGGTTGGAGAAAGCGTAACATTGTATGATATTAAGCAAACCGTTCAAAAGGATAATAAGTTAGTCAATCTATTGACGGTGGGAACCGTTGCGCTCGTCCTTGCTGTCACCTTTAAGTCGATAGCGATTCCAGTAGTTCTGCTTCTTACGATTCAATCGGCGGTTTGGTTGAATTTGTCCGTTCCATATTTTACGGACACGTCCTTAGGCTACGTTGGTTATCTATTAATTAGCATTATTCAACTCGCCGCAACGGTCGATTATGCGATTTTGCTGACGGATGCATATGTCGAGGATCGCAGGGAAATGTCTGCCCTTGCAGCGATTAAGAAAACACTTAATGAAAAGGTGTTCTCGATTTCGATATCGGCTGCGATCTTATCGAGTGTCGGGTTTATCTTATGGATGACCTCGTCGAATCCAATGGTCTCCTCGATCGGCTTGTTGCTTGGAAGAGGAGCGCTGCTTGCGTTTATTTTGGTTGTCTTCTTCCTGCCAGCGATGTTACTCGTTTTCGATAAATGGATTAGGAAAACAACATGGAAAGCTAATTTTTATAAGGAGAAATGATGATGATGAGAATGAGAAAGTTTCTACTTGTGTTTGCAACGATAATCATAGTCGCGCCGTCATTTCTTGTATCGGCAGCTTCAACTAACAGCACGTCTGGGGAAAAGGGTTCCGAACAAAAAGGAGAAATTTCCTCCAAGGATGAAGTGGTCTATGCCAATCTTAGTGCCACTGGTGAAAGACAAGAGATGTATGTCGTCAACGTGTTAGAGATAGAAAAAGCGGGAGAAGTAATCGATTATGGTGAGTATACAACGCTAAAAAACTTAACCGATGTTTCACCAATTGAGCAATCAGATAGCGTCGTGTCATTAACTGCGCCTGAGGGAACGTTTTATTATCAAGGGAGCTTAGCTGATGTTGCTTTGCCTTGGGATATTTCCATTTCCTATTTATTAGATGGAGAAGAAATCGCTCCTGAAGCGCTTGCTGGAAAAGACGGGCATGTTGAGATACACATTGCAACGACGGAGAATGAAAACGTCGACTCTGTCTTTTTTGAAAACTATTTATTACAAATTTCTCTTGCGCTTAATCTCGATCTCTACAGCAACATTCAGGCTCCAGATGGGATGCTAGCCAATGCAGGAAAGAATAAGCAAGTGACGTTTACAGTGATGCCAGAGCAGGAGGCAACGTTTGTGCTTGAAGCCGATGTGATTGATTTTGAGCTTGAAGGCATCAATATAACGGCTGTTCCGTCTTCAATGTCGATTGACGCACCAAATATTGACGAAATGACAGGAGACATTCAAACGTTAGCTGATGCCATTCAAGAGGTTAATGATGGGGTTGGGGAATTAAATGACGGTGTGTCTGACCTTAACAATGGCGTAGGTTCATTACGTAACGGTTCAACGGAATACAAACAAGGAATGTCTACTGTCGCGGCATCGTCTTCTGAATTAGTGAATGCATCAACGAACATTAAGCAAGCTCTTGAATCGATGAACCAATCGTTGAGTGAAGGCTCACCAAATATGAACGTGGATGAGTTGCAACAATTACAGGAAGGACTTGTTCAACTTTCGGCCGGACTTCATGAAACGTCAAAAGGCTTAGTTGTTTTAAACGAAAACTATGCCACGGCGTACGGCGAATTGAATAAAGCGATGCAGGCAATTCCTGATTATACGATTACAGAGGAAGACATTCAGCAGTTATATGCGAGCGGTGCAAACGAGGCGGTACTCAATCAATTAATCGAAACATACACGGCAGCTCGTACGGCAAAAGGAACGTATTCCGCTGTAAAAGAAGGCTTTGATGCCGTTACCGTGACATTAGAGCAAGTACATGGCGCTCTTTCTGAAATGGCAACGAATGTTGATACGATGGCAGAAGGACTTTCCACTAGTTTTGAACAGATGAACATAGCTGATTCATTGGCACCATTACAAGAAGGAATTAGTAGCCTTGCCTCTAATTATCAAGCGTTCCACTCCGGTTTAGTCGATTACACGGGGGGAGTCGGCAAATTATCAAGCTCCTACGGTCAGATGCATACTGGGATCGTCGACTTGTCTCAAGGAACAGGAGAATTAGAAAATGGGGTCAGCCAACTTCATGACGGTACAGAAGAACTCTATGAAGCTACGAGTGATTTACCAGAGCAAATGAAGGAAGAGATTGATCAGATGCTAGCTGAATACGATAAATCTGATTTCGAACCCGTTTCCTTCGTGTCACCGAAAAATGAAAACGTCGATTCTGTTCAATTTATTTTAAAGACAGAAAGCATTAAAAAAGAAGAAGCTGAAGAGACCGCCCAAGCGGAAGAAGAACCAAAAGGATTTTGGGCGAAATTGATGGATTTATTTAAGTAAATAACAAGGTATTCACTAGTTTAACGTCTTCTCACGCATGGTGGGGAGACGTTTTTTTAAACAGTGAGGGAATGTAAGTGTTTAGTCATACACCTCAAAAATAGCATGGAGCTACATTATCGGAACTGTAAAATACGCAGAGTGCTTACAGATCCAAACTAAAAAGGAAAAAAATATAAAAATTTATCTTGACTCTATAAATTAATCCATGATACCTTTATTTTATAGACTGACGGTCGGTCTATGATGTAGGAGGGGTCGTATGAGAATTTCAAAAAAACCTGAAGAACGACGAAAAGAAATTTTAGATGCTGCTGAAAAGCTTTTTACCACAAAGGGTTATTCTAAAACAACTGTGAATGACATTCTTAAAATGGTGGGAATTGCAAAAGGGACGTTCTATCACTATTTTCAATCTAAGGAAGAAGTGATGGATGCCATCATTCAGCGTTTTATCGATTATGGAGTAAAAATGGCAAAGGAAATTGCTTCAGATCCGAATCTTAAAGCTTCTGAGAAATTATTTAAAATTATTATGGCGCAGAAACCTGATACGGGGAGAAAGGAGGAGATGATTGAGCAGTTACACCAAGTAGATAATGCAGAAATGCACCAAAAAAGTATCGTGGAATCTATTCGTCAATTAACGCCCATATTAACAGAGGTGGTTGAACAAGGGATAGAAGAAGGTGTATTTACCACCGCCTACCCAAAAGAAACGATCGAGTTTTTGCTAGTGTCTTCTCAATTTTTATTTGATGAAGGTATTTTCAGTTGGGAGCCGCATGAGCTTATGCAAAAAGCGATTGCATTTGTTCATGTGGTGGAAACAACACTAGGAGCAGAAAAAGGAAGCTTTCATTATCTTGTGCAGATGATGGCGGAAAATGAAGGATAAAGCAGTAGTGCGATGTTTCTTTAGCAGAAATGTTCAATAAGATTGTCCAGAACAAAAGTCTTGGCCCCTTTTCGATATTCTAAAAGAAGGAAGGTAATGACGAATGGACCAAATGATTGTTGTGAAGGATTTTGTGAAAAAGTATGGAGGCTATACAGCTGTTGACCATGTTTCCTTTGAGGTAGAAGGTGGAAGTATTTTTGCTTTTTTAGGGCCAAATGGTGCTGGGAAAAGTACAACAATCAACACGTTATGTACGATTTCAGAGAAAACATCAGGTACTTTACTCATCGACGGAAAAGATGTCACTCGTGAGAAGGATGAGGTTCGTAGCGTCATCGGTGTTGTTTTTCAAGATTCCACGTTAGATCAAAAAATGACGGTTGAAGAGAACCTCAAAATGCATGGTCATTTTTATAAGTTGCCGCGAAGCAAGATGAATGAGCGGATTAACTTTGTATTAACTTTAGTAGATTTACTGAATTGGAAGAAAGCAATAGTGAACAGTTTATCAGGAGGCATGAAAAGACGAGTTGAAATTGCCAGAAGCTTGTTACACTTCCCGAAAGTATTGTTTCTGGATGAGCCAACGACAGGTTTGGATCCGCAGACGAGGGCAAATATCTGGGAGTATATCAAACGGCTGCAAAAGGAAAAGAAGATGACAATCTTCTTAACCACTCATTATATGGATGAAGCGGAGATTTGCGATAAAGTTGCCGTAATGGATGATGGTAAACTGATTGCCTATGATGAACCGTATGCATTAAAGCAACGATATACAAAGGATAAAGCGTATATCAAAACCAGTGATGAGCGGAGTCTAGAATCTTTGTTAACGGCCTATAACTTGATGTTCGAGAAGAAAAGAGATGGCTATGTAGTAGAGCTACGACATTTAGCCCATCTACTAGAAATCATTAGCCAACATAAAGGAGCGATTAACGATTTAGAAATAAAAAAAGGAACATTAAATGATGTGTTTCTTAAAATGACAGGGAAGCACATAAGGGGGTAGCGATACATGCGGGTAATTACAGCATTATGGTTTAGACACGTTACATTATTTATGAGAAATCGTGTACAGCTCATCCTCATTGTCATTATGCCATTTTTCTATTTATATTTGTTAAGCACGATTTTTCAGAGTGTTTCTATTAGCAACCCCGTCCATTATGTGTTGGCGGGCATTGTGATCATTGTTGTTTTTCAAACATCATTAAATATCTCAACCTCAACAATTGAAGATATTGTTTCAGGTTTTATGAAAGAAGTGTTAGTTAGCCCTGTGAAAAGGATACAGATCGCGTTCGGTCAAATTTTAGCCTCGACCACAATTGCGACGTTGCAAGGTATGATTATTCTGTTCGTAGGATTTTTTATCGGGATGAGATATTCATCTATTATCACACCATTTGCAGTGATCGGTTTGATGATTTTTGTAGGTCTCGTATTTTCGGCTTTCGGATTATTTTTGGCGACTGTCGTAAAGAGTTCTCAGACCTTTCAGGTAGTTTCAGTAGCTGTAACCATTCCAATTACTTTTTTGTGTGGCGTTTATGTACCACTGAACTTGCTTCCTGATGGATTGCAGTCGATCGCATTATTGAATCCAATGACATATGCAGCAGCATTTTTTCGAGCACTCTGCTTAGAAAAGCTGTCTTTACCAACAGATGTCTTAATCGACGAACAGCTTGCCTTTCAAATCGGCCACTTTGTTATTACCCCTCAAATTAGTCTGGTCATCGTTTTGTTATTCGGACTATTATTTCTATTTCTCTCAACAGCTATCTTTTCAAAAGTAGATTTTACTCGAATGAATCGCACCTCAAGTAATAAAGATATTTTCCAACAATGATGTTAAAACTGGAGCATCGAAAAGGCAGGACTTTTAGGAGAAGGAGAAGGGGAATAAAATGTTATTGAAAATAGTAAAGAAAGACTTTCTCAAAAATAGGATTATCACGATCGGGTTGTTTATTTTCATTTTCCTATCAGCTTTACTTATTGTTAGTGGTGCAACTATCATGACCGAACTATCAAATTCTATACATGGTTTGTTTGCAAAATCAAATGCTCCACATTTTGTTCAAATGCATGCTGGAGACTTGGATCAAGACTCCATTGATGAATTCGCATTAAGTCACAACTTGGTAAAAGATCAGCAGACTGTCGAGATGGTCAATATCCATGGAACAAATATAGAGGTGGAAGACGGTCCTTTAACAGACCGAAATACTGTCATGGATCATTATTTTGTTAAACAAAACCGTTCCTTTGATTTCCTGTTGAACTTAGAAAGTGAGGTTATTGACGTTTCACAAGGAGAAATAGCCGTTCCGATTTATTATATGCAGCAAAAGAATATACAACTTGGTGACAATTTGACCGTTTCCCACCAAGGGATTGAGAAGGAATTTACCGTTGTGGAGTTTGTACGAGATGTGATGATGAACCCGTCCATCATTCATTCAAAGCGCTTTGTTGTGAATGAAGATGACTTTGACATGCTTAAAACGAGCTTTGGAGACGTTGAGTACATGATTGAATTTCAACTTACTGATTTAAGCAAGCTGAAAGAATTAAGAAATGCGTATCAATCAGCTGATTTGCCGATGCAGGGCCCGAGCATTGATTATCAATTGTTTCAAATGCTTCATGCGATTACAGATGGGATTGTGGCTGCAGTCATTATGCTAGTCAGTCTTTTGCTGATGATGATTGCCCTTCTCTGTTTGAGGTTTACCATTATCGCGGCTATTGAGGAAGACTACAAAGAAATCGGTGTATTAAAGGCGATTGGGATTCGACAAGGCGATTTGAAAAAACTATACCAGTTCAAGTACATCTTTTTAGCAGCGATGGCGTGTATAAGCGGGTATATCGCTTCATTACCACTCAGTCAAATGTTTACAGCGAATATGATGTTATATATCGGTACAGCCCCGAAAAGTAGTTTACTGCATATGATCCCCTTATTAGCCATGATCTTCATCTTCTTCATTTTCGTACTGAGCTGTCATTTCATTCTTAGAAGGTTCAATCATATATCAGCCGTGGAGGCTTTGCGTTCAGAAAGTGTTAGAGAAACCAACAAATTTGGAAGCATGCTAAAGCTTCATAAGAGCAGAGGAATGAATGTGAATACGTTCCTTGTGTTCAAAGATGTTTTAGGACGATTAAAGATGTATAGTCTCATATTGTTTGTGTTCTTTATTTGTTCCTTTATTATCATTATCACGGTAAACTTTCTCAATACGATTCAGTCTTCGCATTTCATTACTTATATGGGGATTGAGAGAAGTGATATCCGTATTGATGTGCAACATACGGAGAATGCCGTAGAAAAATTTAATGATGTGATCACATATATTCGCAACGATACCGATGTTGAGCGGTTTTCACCGATTATTACAAGCCAGCAGCAGGTCGTCAATTCAGATGGAGTCCATGAAAACATCATGGTTGAAACGGGGAATTTTTCAATTTTTCCTTTGGCGTACTTAGAAGGGGATGCGCCGACAAATGAACATGAGATTGCCTTATCCTATTTAAATGCTCAGGAGCTAGAAAGCAGAGTTGGCGCGCCTATCCGGCTAATCATTGATGGTCAAGACAGAAGGATGATTGTTAGTGGGATTTATCAGGATGTGACCAACGGTGGTCGAACAGCAAAAGCATTATTCCCTATTAATCCTGAAACCGCCCTTTGGTATGAAGTTAGTTTGAATGTCAAACCGCATATTTCTATTCGTGACAAGATAGATGAATATGCACGGTCTTTCCAATCAGCAAAAGTGACAGATATGGAGGGGTACTTAACCCAGACGTTAGGAAATACGATTGAGCAGCTGAGCATAATAACAATGATAACCGTTCTGATTTCCCTATTTGTCGCAATGCTCATTACATCCTTTTTTATGAAAATGCTAGTCGCCAAGGATTATGACCAAATGGCAGTGATGAAGAGCATAGGATTTTCAACGAAGCATCTTCAAATCCAATATGTCTCCAAGCTATTGATCATACTAGGGGTCGCCATAATAACGGGAACGATTTTTTCAAACACGATTGGTCAGAGTCTGGTGAGTGCTTTATTTTCATTTATGGGCGCTTCCAACGTGAAGTTCGTAATCGACCCTGTTCAAGCTTATATTGTTTACCCACTGATGTTAATGAGTGCTGTGGCGATAACAACGTTGCTGAGCATTACCTCAATCAAACAAATCCGAATATCTGATATAAACTAGGAGGGAATGACATGGAGATGATCTTGGAATCGAAGCAGCTAGGTAAAACGTATGAGATAAGTAAAAATAATCAACTTGAGGTACTTAAAAGTGTCGACCTGCAAATGAAAAAGGGCGAATTTGTTTCTGTGATGGGTCCATCAGGTTGTGGTAAATCAACATTACTCTATACGATTAGCGGTATGGATCGCATGACAGCAGGTAGCGTTTTTTTCGATGGTCAGGAATTATCAACGCTTTCCGAAAAAGACCTATCTAGCATACGGTTGAATAAAATGGGCTTTATTTTTCAGCAAAGCCACCTCCTAAAAAACTTATCTATTATCGATAACATCATTTTATCCGGTTATATGGCAAAAAAGTTTAGTCGAGAGCATATCTACAAAAGTGCTATTGAATTAATGAAAAAAACAGGTATTCTAAATCTAGCTCATCATGACATTACGCAGGCTTCAGGTGGGCAATTACAAAGAGTAGGCATCTGTCGCGCCCTTATTAATCAACCTGATATTCTATTTGGTGACGAGCCGACGGGTGCATTAAATTCAAAATCTTCTAATGAAATTATGGAGATACTAGCGGATATTAACCACTTAGGGACGACGGTTCTATTAGTCACACATGATGTGAAAGTGGCAGCAAAATCAGAGCGTGTCCTTTATATGGTGGATGGCCAAATTGTCGGAGAACAACAACTAGGAAAATTTAAGAATAAAAATTATGACAAAGAGGCAAGGGAAGAAAAACTATCTAGATGGTTGAAAAAAATGGACTATTGAGGGAAGCAGGGAAGTAAGGGGATGAACTGTACCCCATAAAATGGACAGTTAATAAAAAGAGACTTAAGCAGCTAGTAAATGACCTCGGTATTGAGCCGGGGTCATTTTCATTAATCCCCATTGGTAACGATGATTATTGTATTCTTGTATGAACTCATTCACTTCGTGCTTTAATTCTGTAAGACAAATCATTAAAAAGCTCGAACAAATTGCAAATGAAAATTAATATTAATTAATACTTAGGAAAAGGGGGATTTTGCCCCCTTTTTTTTGATGCTAACAATCTTCAACTCTTATGAAAATTTAAAAGCGCTACCCTTCTAGAAATAAGACCCACTTTAATCGTTTTTAAAAAACGGGTTAAGGTTAGTGGCGTTAGAGTTTATACGTTTACGTATGTAAAATAGCAAAAATGGAAAAAGGAATAAAAGATTTGAGGCTAGTGCAAGGGAGAAAGCTATTTAACCCCTGACCAGTTGCGTCCCCATGAAGGCCGGCACATGGACTATTAGGCTGTGTCCGGCCTATTTATGTAATTTATACTTGACTTGATGTATAGTTTATTTTACATTATGTATATATAAATTTACTCTATGTAAAAAGGAGTATACAGGAGGTAAACATGACCTATCAAGAAAAGAAGAGCATCGTATCACTGATCAGCACAATCATTATTTTCGGAGCTTATTGTGCATACATGTATCCGCAGTATCCCGATGGTTTACAGGATTCAACGGAAACTTTTCGTTTTTGGGGTTCCTTCGTTCTCATCTTGACGTTGGTTTCCATTGTTGCGCATATCGTGAACAGCATTGCTTTCAACATCGTCTTCCGAATAACGACGGGAGAAAAGGAACCATCCTTTGCAGATGAAATGGATAAAATTATTGAACTGAGATCATTTCGAAATTCTTTCTTTGTGTTTGTTCTTGGTTTTCTTCTTGCCATGGGATCGCTGGTGATCGAACAGCCGTTACAGGTGATGTTCGTGACCCTGATCATCTTCGGATTTATCTCAGATGTGACCGGTTCTGTCACAAAACTTTATCACTATCGGAAAGGAGTCTAATATGAGCAAAAATCTTGTCGGCAATCATATCAGAAAATTACGCTTCAACCATGATGAAATGACCCAGCAGCAATTAGCTGACAAGGTAGGCGTAACAAGACAAACCATCGTGGCTCTAGAAAAGGGAAACTACTCCCCATCTCTAGAACTGGCTTTTCGTATTGCTAACGCCTTTAACTTACCTTTGGAAGAGGTATTCTTTTATGGGGACAACACAAAGCAGTAAGAACTAAGATTGTTTTTGCTTTACCGTTTATAAATTAATAAAAAGAGGGCGGTAAAAATGGAATTAATTCTTGTCTTTAAAGTGGTTGGTACTGCAACTTTTTCTCAGAAGCCAGATTGGAGAGCAACATGAAGATGACAGCCTCGAATCTCATCCGTTGGGGAGGTTTAGCAGCTATGGCGGCAGGGATCCTTTTCATAGTCATTCAGCCGATTCTTCCACCTGAAAATCTTTCGTCAGTAACTACCGGTGCATGGGCAATTATCCACTACTTGACCATCGCCATGTCTCTCTTCGGCCTGATCGGCATTGCTGGGATTTACGCCAGGCAAGTGAAAGAGGCTGGTTGGCTTGGTTGGGATATGCGCTCTGGTCTGAACGGCGAAAGAAAGCCTCGTAACCCTTACCCGGCCCTGTCCGGTATCTTCGGAATGCGCTATGAAACGCATACAGCACTGCGTAAATTCGTTCAAGGAGCTGAATTATGAAAACAAATGTCTATGATGAAGATCAAGCCCCCGATGTGCCTCAGCATAATGATATAGGGAAACCTAAGCCTCAGAAAACGAAAGCGCCGGCAAAAGCAGTTTCGTCAAAGTGGCTCATCGCCGCACTGCTCGTGCTGAGCGCCGTTCCGATCGTCGCAGGGGCCTTACGTCTAACCGAGTTAGTGGGCGGAGCGGAAATCACGCCGGCCAACGCACGGTTCTTTGCGTCGCCCCTGCCGGTGGTGTTGCATATCCTGACCGCGAGCGTATATGCCATCCTGGGCGCGTTCCAGTTCGCAACCGGTTTCCGTCGGCGCAGGCCCAGCTGGCATCGCGCTGCCGGGCGGCTCCTGGTTTCATGCGGACTGTTGGTTGGGCTTTCAGGGCTGTGGATGACCCTGTTCTATCCCCGCCCGGATGGCACCGGTGAGTTGCTTTATGTATTGCGGCTCCTGTTTGGGTCCGCCATGGTTGTGTCCATTATCCTCGGCTTTGCCGCGATCCTACGAGGGGACGTGAGCCGGCACCGTGCATGGATGATTAGAAGCTATGCGATCGGGCTTGGTGCTGGTACCCAGGTTCTGACCCATTTGGCCGGGGTATTGATCATTGGCCCACCGAGTGAGCTCAGCGGAGCGCTATTAATGGGTGCGGGTTGGGTGATCAACCTCATCGTGGCCGAATGGGCTATCCGCAAGCGTTCATAATGATGTATCCATCGAGTCATCTAACAATCAACTGAAGGAATATTTAGCTGAATTATGTTCTTAACTGGCTGCCGTATCGGTGAAATCGTCTCTCTCGACAAGTTAAAGCATTCAAGTTGTTCCAGGAATTCGAAAGAGAAGTATAATAGTTCCCGCGGATTCTTCATAGTAAATAATTCTCCTATTCTACTTATAGAAAAGAAAGACATCTTGTAAGGAAATATCGAGATGTTTTTCTTTTTTTCTGGACTTATTCATCAACCATGGCGCTTTGGTAGTTTGGACTTAATGGAACACTTAAATCAATAATATGCATAGTATCTCTCCCATTTAGTTTGATATTTATAGCTATTTTATTACAATGACATTATTTGGAATCGTTTTTATTGAAGGTAATAACAGAGCTTTGATGAGATTTAAATAAGTTAAAGTGATATAAAGGACTATTGACGAGTTTGTGAAAGCATCAAAAAAGTGGAGGATGCGAACGAATAAAGATTCGGACCTAGTAAAAATGTAGTATAATAATACTAATTAAATAGTATTTGGAAAACTTTGCGAAAGCATAGGACGCAAAGCCACGGGTTTAAACACAGCATGACAGCCGGGTTACAAAGAAACGACTAAGTAAACTGCTGTAAATGAAGCCACTGAAAAAGTTCTAGAAAGGCGCACTAGGAAGCAGCAATGGCTTCGCACGTTAGGTGAGTTAATGAAGCAGGTTTAGGAATAGGTTTTAAGTTTTTTTAAAGAGAACATTATAAGTGGGGGAGGTGATTTTTTTGAAGGTAGTATTGTACTCTGTATTGTACCTGATTCCCGCATGTATCTTTATTTTTATGGCAGGCATGATTTATAGTCATAATCGTTATAGTGCTAGACATATCACATGTAGCCTATTGTATGTGTTCTCATCAATGTGGTTTTTCGGTGTGTTCACTTCTTTGATTATTTATCCGAAATACTTTAACACGATTAGTATTTATTGGGTGAATGGGTCGATAGCCATCGGCGCATTATTGTCTCTACATCTTTGGTTAATGAATGCAAACATGTACAAGAAGAAAAATGGGAAATATCTTAAACTTTTATTTGTCCCAGGCATTGTGATGTTAATGACATTACCTTTTGAATCATGGATGTTAAACGGGAATGCCCATTCATTAGAATCGAAGTATATCCCTGGAACCGGATTATATTTGCTGTGGTTGGTTGATTTTTCATATCTTTCAATTGTCATTATTTTAACAATACTTGAAATCAAAAAAGGAAATAATGCTGCAAAGTTATGGTTAAAGGGAATCGGAATCTATTTTGTATGGACAGCAGTTACGTTATCAGTAGCAATACTTTTCCCAAATACGAGTATCGCCAACTTTTTTTACTTTATCATGCCGCATGGCTCTTTATTTTGGGCAATTGCTATCTTCATTAGTATGTCAAGATTCGATTATTTATCGTCATACGAGAGACGGTATAATATTTTATTTCAACGGTCACCTCTTGGAATCCTCATGATCGATGAAGAAGCGATCGTTCATGAGGCAAGCCCACAAGTTCCTCGCTATTTAGGTGTGACAAGGGAGGAGCTTATTCAATCATCCTTACTCTCGTTTTTAAGTGGAATCGACGAGAAAACGTTTATTGAGGAGCATCAAAACGTATTTAAACAACAACTTAAATTGGAAAATGTTGAACTATCTTTTGTAAATAGATTAGGAAAACAGCTAACGTTATTAGTTGATTCCGATTTTATTATCGTAGAAGGAAAAACGCTACAGTTTGTGATGGTAAAGGACATTACGGAAACGAAAGTCAAAGAGGAGAGAGTACAGTATCTCGCTTACCATGACCTATTAACGGGCTTGTCAAATCGTGCTGCATTCGAAAAACAAATAACTGATTTATTAAGCAGAAAAGAGATGTTTAATCTTCTATTGCTTGACTTAAACAAATTGAAGCAGATCAACGATACATTCGGACATCAAGCTGGCGATCATGCTATTCAGCATATTGCAAATGTTTTAAAAGAAGTAACTAAAGGTAAACATCATGCTGCGCGATTAGGGGGAGACGAATTTGTTCTGTTGCTAGATGTTGGGGAAACAGAACAAATGATCGAAAACATTCAACAAAAGCTTGCCATACCATTGAAGCTTTTTAATCAAAAACAAATACGTCTATCTGCTAGTATCGGTATTAGTTGTTATCCTCACGATGGCGAGACAATAGACGAATTATATAGTGTTGCTGACAAACGCATGTATGTAGAGAAGCATGGTGCTAAATAGAGACGTGCTACAAACTGAAGGCTGTGCCAAAAGGGGAAAAAACCCTTTTGGCACAGCCTTTTGTATGTTCCTTAAATCCGCTTTTACAAAATATCGTATCTCGAAAATCGTGTGTGTACCTGTTAAGAATGTAGATAAGATTTTAATAGTTAAGAGTTTAATAAAAAAAAGCTACAGTCGTTAACCGCAGCTTTAAAGGGGGAATAGTTATAGTGTTTCCCATTATCGATTAAATATACGTAGATTCCTAGACTTTTTAAAAATACTAATTGAACAACAGCCAGGCGTTGTTGATCTAAGTGTATTAAAGAAAAAACAAAGAAGAGGAGACGAGGAAGTCATTATCATGATTCGCTGGGAATCAGAAAGTGATTGGAAAGCGTGGGAAACGAGTGCTGCTCACATAGCGGGTCACCGTGCTAATCGTGGAAAACCGAAGCTAGAGTTTAGTGTAGATAATCATCAAGAAGTTTATCACATGGGTGGCCACAAGAAGTATGTAGAACTAACATTACGCTCATTTGTGAAAGGGTTTTTTGATGTTTTAATAGAGGAAGGATGAAGATTACAGCATAGAAAGGAACACCGATACATACATAGTGAGAGGATAAACAGAATGTTCCCCATTGCCTTGAAGTCTGAGCAAAATCACAATATAATGTAATTTTAACTACCATACTAGTATTAAAAACTTTTAGTGGGGTGACTATTATAACTTCATCGAATACTCATATTAAAGGTTCAACACGTGATTATGTGTATCAAATAATTAAAGAACAAATCATTAGTTCAGAATTGAAACCTGGTGCGAAGATTTCTGAAAAAGAGGTTGCTGTAAAATTAAATGTAAGTCGTACACCAGTTAGGGAAGCATTCTTAAAATTAGCGCAAGAGGAGCTTCTAGCGATTATTCCACAAAGCGGAACAATTGTATCACCGATTGATTTAAGTATTGTAGAAGAAGGTCGGTTTATCAGGGAGCATATTGAGAGGGCGGTTGTTAGGGAAGCTTGTGAAAAGTTTGATGAAAATCTCTTGTTTCAATTAGAGACGAATATAGAGATGCAGAGGTTTTGCATGGAAAAAGGAACGCATCAACGCTTATTTGATCTAGATGAGGAGTTCCATAAAATTCTGTTTGATGGCTGTAACAAAAGTCGTTCATGGAGAATGGTTAGGCAAAT
Organism: Halalkalibacter urbisdiaboli; assembly: GCF_002156385.1. Lineage (GTDB taxonomy): Bacteria > Bacillota > Bacilli > Bacillales > Bacillaceae_D > Halalkalibacter_A > Halalkalibacter_A urbisdiaboli. The sequence goes on along the minus strand of NZ_MVJM01000001.1, from coordinate 1,072,487 downwards.
GAATTGTCATTTTGACAGAGTTCGAATGCTGCGGCTATTATCGAACCTCGATTGGAAGGTTGTGTTTAATCAGCATAGGCAGCTTTTCGAAGCGATTTCGTCTAAAAATCCAGACCGGGCAGAAGAAATAATGATTCAGCATTTGAAGTTAGTCATTGTAGAGAAAGAGCAATTGAAAGAGCTTTATCCTGATTATTTTAAATAACCTCATAATCTGCTTAATAGCAGAACTCACGTATATGGAGGAGTTTAGGTTAGATAATTAGTGCTGGAGATTAAGCGTTTGTCACAAGGGCACTGAAGCAATGTGCGAAGCTATTGTTGCTTCCTAGTGTGACTTTCAAGGGTTTTATCAATGCCCTTAATATCACATGTTTTTATAAATGTTGCACAAATTAAAAAGTGTCTCATGGTAATTGATTACCTGTGAGATGCTTTTTTTAATATAAGAGCCAGGAAGCTAAGGTGGTAGAGGGGAATGAAAATCATCTCATTTATGCTCATTAATCTATTGTTAGCAACTGTAACTGTCGATTTTTCCAGTGAAAGAACGACAGTGGAAGAGGTTAAGGACGAAGAACAAGCTCAAGAAGAACGTGTATCGAAAATAATTGAGCAGGCCCATGAACAGTTAAATGATATTGTTGGTTTTGGTAGATATCGCGCATTTGAAGAAATGTATAAAGAACGGGAAACGTATTGGGAGAAGGAAACGAATCGTTTATATACGAATGCCAATCAGATTGAGAACATTATTGAATTGGCGCATCCAAGCTACCATCATGACCTTAAAAATTTTGTTATGATTACTCGTTATGCTGTGGAACATTATGATTTTAAGTCATTGATTTATTCCCATCGGATTATTCACGATCTTGATGCGATCTTTAATCAAAAAAACAAAGAACTATACGGTGCAACGAAAGTAACAAAAGAGCAAGGGAAATCAGCTGAGCATTACGAAATTCATGTTTTAGGAATAGTAGAAAAGGTAAAGAAGGACCAAGGTGACATGATTGAAGCTAAAGCTTAAAATCGACCCAATCGTTTGTTAACCAAATGGGGCGGTATCTTTAACGTCTTAGTATTTTATAGATAATATTTATACATAAGTCAAAGAAAAATAGGATTCGCCAAATGTAACTAACGATATTCAATAATGGCGATTCAAAAAAACCAAGATGAGGGTAGGTCAGCGTTTTTATTATCATTTCCGGTTTAGGTTGGAAGAGAGAAGAATTCACGATAAACCAGAGTGTATGGAATAAGGAAAAAGCAACGAGATGTATGATAAAGAGTTGGCGTCTTTTATGGAAAAATAGCCTTTCGTCGTCTGAACGGTTTCTTCGAATACGGTATTTATACCGATCATCTATAAAGAATTTTCGCTTTATATAGTTATCAAGACGCTGAAAATCTCCACTACCTAATGTAATGGCATAAACAATAAAAAGGAGAATGACCGCTTGGAAGAAAGAAACAGAACCAGTGAAATAGTAATTTATAGAAACGAGAAGGGTTTGAAAAAGTGTACAGAATATAATAAAGGCTAAACACCATGTACTAAGCTTGTTGAACTTAAAACGGTAACGAATAATAAAGAAGGAGAAAGTGGCAACCCATGTTAATCCTTCTGATAGAAAAAAAAATAACCAACTATGGGCGTAGAGAAAAGTCATCGAACATTCCACCTCCTTCAAGAGAAATGTATGTCCAACTGAACGTAAATATGCTCTAGCTAAGACGAGTTATGATTTCTTATTTAAAGGAGAAACTAAACAAAAAGGAGGATGGCGGTTATGACGGTAGCTACCCAAGTTATGCAAGCATTAGCAAATGCGAAAAGTGTTCAAGCGAACTTTGAAACATTTTCCGAACAAACGAAGGATGAAGTAGCTAAACAAAAGTACGCTCAAGCTGCATTAGAAATGCAGCCACTCATCGAAGGGTTAGAAAAACGGATGGAACAAATAGAGATGGAAGAACCACAGTTTCGAGGTCACTGAAAAAAAAGGGAAACCCGGAGGCTACTGAAAAACCAAAGAAGAAGTAATGGCTTCGCACGTTGCACGCCTTGCTATGAGAAAACCACTCATAGAAGGGCTTTCAAAACCAGGCAACGGCTCCGCACATTACTTAAAGGGCACTGAAAAAAAAGGGAAACCCACCCTTTTTTTTCAGTGCCCTTTTGGCACAGCCTTACACATTTTATGCTTTTGAGACAACCCCTTGTTATAAGTTATAAATTAACTGTAGACGATGTTTGATGTGACTCAAGGAAATTTTAGATTCTAACTCCTCTTCACCCTTTAAACTCTCCTTTAATGAAGCGATCTCTAACTCAATTTCTTTATAATCATCGAGTGCACCTAATAACTGTAATTTCCACTTACGCTGTTCGTACTCCTTTTGAAATGCTTGAATGTTTAACAGAGCGTCTGTCCATGCCTCTTCCTCGACATGGTGTTGTAACTCGGTTATCGATGAAAATAAATGATGATCCTTCTCTGACTGAACGATATTACAGCCTGTTAATAAAAATAAAGTCGTTATGATTAGGACTAATTGTTTTCCATTCACACGTTGTCACTCCTACTTTTATGTATGCATAGTGTTAGTTTGCCCAATAATGTAAAAAGTACGTCAAAAAGGGTGAAGTAGATGAATGAATTAACGCTCGTAATAATCCGCGGTCTCGCCGGATTTATTTTAATGCTAATACTCGCAAGGTTAATGGGAAAGAAACAAATAACGCAAATTACCTATTATGAATACATAGTTGGAATATCAGTCGGGAGTATTGCTGCGGAATTAACGTTTAGTTCCGAGATTCGGATGTCAAACTTTTTAGTCGGTATGGTTCTGTGGTCATTACTTCCAATTATTATCTCAAAAATAGAATTGAAATCCTCTAGATTTCGCGCCCTCACTGAAGGGAAACCAACAACGCTAATAAAGGACGGGAAAATTCTTGAGAAAAATTTAAAAAAGGAAACATTAACAGTAGATGAAATGATGATATTACTCCGACAAAATAATGTTTTTAAGCTATCAGATGTGCAAACGGCAACGATGGAGAAAAATGGTCAAATTTCTGTCATTAAAAAGAGTGAACTACAGCCTCTAACACGTAAGGACATGGGGATGGTTGTTGAGAATGAAACCGCACCATGTCTTGTTATTATTGATGGTAATCTAATGGAGAAAACATTAACTGATTATGGTTATACAAAAGAATGGCTTTTCGGAGAAATTACTAAACAAGGAGCCAAAGATTTTAGAGACGTATTTCTTGCCCAAATTGATTCAAAGGGGAATGTTTATGTCGACTTATTTAATGACACGATTAAAATGCCGCAAATTAAACAAAAGCTGTTAGTAGCTGCAAACATTAAACAGCTTCAATCGAATCTCGTTAACTTCTCCCTTCAAACAGAAAATAAAGAAGCAAAGGAAATGTATCAGGGGTACGCAAAGCAGATGGATCACTTAATGACTGAGATGGCCTCTTACTTAAAAGAGTAGACGGTTATCTTTCATTTTTGATGTTATGGTTGAGTACGAAGCGCTGTTGATGCCATTAAATCAGTAAATGGTTTAGTTGATAAAATAAACTCATCGACAAACTCTTGATTCGTATTTGAAATATGGTCTTCGTCTAAAATTTCAGCAATCACTTTAGCTGTTGTTTCATGTTGATTAGCTAAATGCTTAATGGTAGAAGCAATTAATAATGTTTTTCCATCCTCTGACGTTTGATCAGCGGGATAATCAATCGCAAAAATACAAATAGAATCTGCTTTTAAAATATTTGCTCGCTCAAGAGTAGCTGATTTTGACGGGTTACCTTGTACGTAATGAATTTGTTTATGATTCATAGGAGAATTGCTCATTTGGTCAATTAGAACGATGTTAGCTGAGGGGTTTTGCCTTAAAATACCCTCAATCGTTTTTTTCGTTTTTTGAGACCAGTTAATCATAACGAGATGATGTTCTCCTTGATAGCCCATGATTTCGGCCTCCCTCATTTCTTCATAATTATTAAGTAAATCAATCCATTTCGCTATCATAATTGCAAAAAGGCCTACTCCGCAGAGATAGAGGATGACAGTATACAGCTTTCCGACAACCGTTTTAGGGATAAAATCACCAAAGCCTACTTGGGAGACCGTAGTCATAACAAACCAAAACCCGTTAAAAGGAGTTTTGAATTCCTTTGGCTCTAACCAATACATGATAAACCCACTTAAAATGATAAAGACAATACCGAATATGATTAATTTCCAATGCTCAATATTGATCGATTTTTTTAATACTTTCTTAATAAGACCTACTAACATTCGAATTTCTCCTAAGAACTTATTTTTTTAACCAATCATTAATCACTGTCACCGATAACATTGACAAGGGGCTGCCCATGTAAGTTTTCGATGTCACCGACTTCTTCGTCATGACGCTCGGCGCTATTTCGTATGTCAAGAATCATTTCTTCTGGTGCACGATGTTCGTTTTGTAAAACGACCCAATTTGTTATTGTCTTTTCTTTTGAATCATAAACAGCATATTGCTCCTTCTCTTTGATTAACCAAAAGCGTTTCATATTTACCACCTCTTTCGTATTATTTCACTTTAATAAATCGCTATTAAAGGTAAAAAGTGTAAAATAGGGTTTCGAACTAAAATGTCCGATTAATGGTTAAAGTCCCACGTTTTGTGGAACATAATAAATAACTACATAAGAAGGAGAGTGTCATTATGGGAGAAGAACATAAGGATTTGCGCATTCGTAGTATTGATATAAGTGAAGGAGAAAATCGTGCGCCGAATCGGGCGATGCTTAGAGCAACGGGGTTTAAGGATGAAGACTTTAAAAAACCAATGATTGGAATTGCAAGTACGTGGAGTGAAGTAACTCCTTGTAATATTCATATCGACAAGCTTGCGCTAGAGGCAAAAGAAGGTGCCAAACAAGGTGGAGGCTCTCCGATTATTTTTAACACGATAACGGTTTCTGACGGTATTTCAATGGGGCATGAAGGCATGCGCTATTCATTACCAAGTCGCGAGGTTATTGCTGATTCAATTGAAACTGTGATGGGGGCTCAACGTCTTGATGGTCTTGTAGCAATTGGTGGCTGTGATAAAAATATGCCTGGGTGTATGATTGCGATTGGTCGACTTAATGTTCCTGCTGTATTTACATATGGTGGGACGATTGCACCGGGAAAATCGAAAACGTGGGATGACCTAGATATTGTTTCTGTCTTTGAAGCCGTTGGGAAACGAAGTGCTGGCAATATGGATGATGACACGTTTAAAGATATCGAGTGTCATGCTTGTCCAGGGGCAGGCTCCTGTGGGGGAATGTATACAGCTAATACGATGGCATCAGCGATTGAAGCAATGGGGATGAGCTTGCCAGGAAGTGCATCTAATCCAGCTGAATCACCAGATAAATTGGTAGACTGTAATAATGCCGGTGAAGCTGTAGTTGACCTGTTACGAAAGGGCATTTACCCGAAAGACATTATGACGAAGAAGGCGTTTGAAAATGCGATTACCGTTGTTATGGCACTTGGCGGTTCAACGAATGCCTTTCTCCATCTATTAGCGATCGCTCATTCAGTTGATGTCGATTTAAGCTTGGACGACTTTGACCGAATCAGGAAAAAGGTTCCTCACCTAGCTGATTTAAAACCGAGTGGTAAGTATGTTATGCAAAATCTCCATGAGGTAGGGGGCGTTTCAGCTGTCATGAAATTATTGCTCGAGAATGGGCTCTTACATGGAGAGTGTTTAACTGTTACTGGAAAGACCTTGGCGGAAAATTTGGCGGAACAGCCATCATTAAAAGAAGGACAAGAGATTATACGTTCCTTTGCTAATCCAATCCGTGAAAGTGGCCCACTTTTTGTGTTAAAAGGCAATCTTGCGCCAGAAGGAGCCGTTGCAAAAATGTCTGGCTTGAAAGTGAAGAAAATGACCGGACCAGCAAAGGTGTTTGATACAGAGCCAGAAGCAACGGAGGCCGTTTTAAATAACGAAATTAACGAAGGTGATATTGTTGTCATTCGGTATGCTGGACCAAAGGGAGGTCCGGGTATGTCGGAAATGCTTTCGATTACAGCGATTATCGTCGGGAAAGGCTTAGGGGAAAAGGTAGGCTTAATTACGGATGGACGTTTTTCCGGAGGAACGCATGGATTAGTCGTCGGACATGTTGCGCCAGAAGCGCAGGTGGGGGGACCAATTGCTCTTCTTAGAAACGGTGATATGATTACAATTGATAGTGAAACACAGGAATTAAACGTTAATGTTACTGTAGAGGAGATGGAAGCACGTTTAAAAGAATGGACTGCCCCACCTCTTAAGTACGAAAGAGGAATTTTAAACAAATATGCTAAATTGGTTTCATCTGCTTCTAAAGGAGCCGTGACGGATTTGTAATAACAAGAAACAAAAATTTAATTAAACGTTTGTTTAAAATACAAAAGGAAAGCCGAGGATGCCTAGCTCCTCGGCTTATTATTTCTATTTCAGTATTAAATAAGTTAAATAAATCAATGATAGGATTCCAGGGTTTCTTAACTTTTTTACTGTCATGTTGGTTCCCTCCTAAATGGTTTCATTTGATTAATTAAATACTAACATGTATTTTATTTACATATTTAAAAATGGTAAGGAAATATAACAGGGAAAAACGACTGAAAGGCGTAGTTGATGTAATTCATCGTACAACTTATAATGGTAAATGATTCTCATTATTATCGAGTTAATTTACACATCGTTTATGGATGTCTTTAGTTCAACATCTTGAGACCTGACAAAAGAGAAAGAAGGAATTAGATATGATTCGGCGTTTTTTTTCGTATTACAAACCTTATAAAGGTTTATTTTATTTGGATTTTAGCTGTGCCATTATTGCAGGACTACTCGAATTAGGGTTTCCTCTTGTTGTTAACGTATTTATAGATAAATTGTTGCCTAGTCAGGATTGGACGCTCATTACATGGGCTTGTATTGGTTTACTAGTTTTATATAGTGTTAATGCCGGTCTCCAATATGTCGTGACGTATTGGGGTCACATGCTCGGTATTAACATTGAAACCGATATGCGCAAAAAGCTGTTTGAGCATATTCAAAAGCTATCCTTCAATTATTTTGATAATAATAAAACGGGTCACTTGATGTCGCGGTTAACCAATGATTTGATGGAGATTGGAGAAGTGGCTCACCATGGACCAGAGGATGTCTTTCTCGCGTTTATGACCTTGTTTGGTGCATTTTTTGTGATGCTGTATATCAACTGGAAAATGGCGATACTCACGTTTTTAGTTATCCCGTTCCTCATTTGGTTAGCGATTTATTTTAATAAAAAGATGACGGGAGCATTTCGTAGTTTGTTCAAGGATATTGCTGATTTTAATGCAAGGGTAGAGAATAATGTTGGTGGGATTCGTGTCGTACAAGCTTTTGCGAACGAAAAACATGAGAAAGCTCAATTTGCTGTAAATAACCAACGTTTCCGTTTGACCAAATTAACGTCCTATAAAATTATGGCGCAAAGCGCATCGTCGAGCTATCTAGTTATGAGGATAGTATCGCTGTTTGTTCTCGTTTGTGGTACGTATTTTGTCATCAGAGGAGAGCTCACTTATGGTGAATTTGTAGGATTTGTCCTTTTAACAGCCGTGTTATTCCGACCAATTGAAAAGATTAATGCCGTCATTGAAAGTTATCCTAAAGGGATCGCTGGATTCAAGCGATATGTGGATCTTCTGGATACGGAGCCTGATATTCAGGATGCACCCGATGCAATCGAGGTCGAAGAAGTAACCGGAGATATTCGTTATCAAGATGTTTCGTTTGGATATGAGAATGGGGCCTCCATTCTAACTAATATTGATTTGACGATAAAGCCTGGTGAAACGGTAGCGTTTGTTGGCCCTTCAGGAGCAGGGAAGACAACGCTTTGTAGCCTACTCCCTCGCTTTTATGAAGTGACCGCTGGCAGCATTACGATAGACGGTATAGATATTCGAAACATGAAAATGACATCACTTCGCAAACAAATTGGAATCGTTCAACAGGATGTCTTTCTATTCTCCGGAAGCCTTCGTGAAAATATTGCTTATGGAAAGCTAGAGGCAACAGAAGAAGAAATATGGGAGGCGGCAAAACGGGCGCAGCTAGAGGAGTTAATTCAATCACAGCCTGAGGGGCTTGATACGATTATTGGTGAGCGAGGGGTCAAGCTTTCAGGTGGGCAAAAGCAGCGCTTAGCGATTGCCCGGATGTTCTTGAAAAATCCACCAATTCTTATTTTAGATGAAGCAACCTCAGCTTTAGATACAGAGACAGAGCTTGCGATCCAACAGTCTTTACGAGAGCTGTCTGAAGGACGGACAACCCTTGTCATTGCACACCGATTAGCAACGATTAAGGATGCTGACAAAATTGTTGTCGTCACAAAGAATGGCATCGAGGAGCAAGGGAGTCATCAAGAATTGCTAGAGAAAGATGGTTCTTATAGTAGACTGCATCAGGCGCAGTTTGGAGTGTAGAATAACTAAAGTCTCAAAAGGGGGATGAATCCCTTTTTGAGACTTTTTGTTGAGGAATTTCCGCGTGTCGCTTGTGTTGAAGTCAATTTCGAAAACGAATTAGAATGTTTTTAATATGCGGGTAATCTACTGGGCATGTTTTAAAATGTATACATGTTCCTGTACTGAGTTGGACTGATGTGTTCAAGTTTCTTAAAGACAGAGCAATAATAGTTTACATATCTCTAGTTTTTAAACAATGATATCGGTTATTTTGATTATGAAAAGCGTATATATTTGTTATTATCATTATGAATCAAAACATTTGAAAAATGACCAACGTGTAGAGCCATTGCTACCATTTATGTTGATAGATAAAAAGGATAGGTGATACCTATGACATCATATACATTCAAATTTGGTGAATACAGAAAGAAACAGGATGAAACTTTTATTTCAATGGAAGCGCTCTATAACCGTGTACTAGGTTATGGATTTTTTACACCACTTGAACGTTCGAAAAATGAGGATGATAAACAATTTCCGGGTGATTTCGCTTTATCTCCGCGTCCTTCTTTTGTCGTGAAGGTGGCAAATGGAACATATAAGGTAACAGTAGTAGTCGGAGACGAAAAACGTCCAGCACATGTGATAATAAAAACAGGTGCTGGAAGACTTGTATTAGGGGAAATTAAAACGGAGCCCGGCCAGTTTAGGAAAGAGACATTTGCTTGTCACGTAGATGATGGGTATTTTAAGATAGCCTTTTTAGGAGAGGCTCCCTATATAGATTATGTAGAACTAGAACTAGTCGAAATGCCAACGATCTATTTAGTTGGGGACTCAACTGTAACCGATCAAGCTGCAGCTCAATTTCCATATACAGGATGGGGGCAGGTGTTTCCAAAATATTTATCAGATAAGGCAGCAGTAGCTAATTATGCGCGCTCAGGTCGGAGCTCGAAAAGCTTTATTGATGAAGGACGCTTAGACACCATTTGGGAGCAGATAAAGCCCAATGACTTTTTAATGATTCAGTTTGGGCATAATGACCAAAAGCCAGATGAGCGTGGAACAGAGCCTTTTTCTTCGTATAAGAACTATTTAAACATTTATATAGATGGTGCAAAACAAAGAGGTGCAATTCCAATATTAGTTACCTCGATGCATCGACGAACATTTGATCATAATGGGCAAATTATTGATACCCATGGTGAATATATAAAAGCTATGAAGGAGCTTAGTGTTGATGAAGGTGTGGAATTAATTGACTTGCATGAAAAAAGCAAGCATCTATATGAAAGATATGGTCCAGAACGTTCAAAGGACTTGTTTATGTGGGCAAAGGCTGGAGAATTCGAGCAGTTTCCTGAAGAGCTGAAAGATGATACTCATTTCAATCTAAAGGGAGCAAAGGAAATCTCTACGTTAGTTGTAGAAGAAATTATTGAGAGAAACCTATCTTTAAAACATTTTTTACGATAAATCGTCTCGAACAGCTAAATAAAATAAAAGGAAAAATAGTACAAGAAGTAGTAGTACATCCTCTAGAATGAAAGAAGAATCTATTAATGATTTTTGTAAAGGTGTCAACGTTTTGGAGGAGGGTTGTTTAAATTTTGATTGTGGAATATAATGGGATTTTCATAGAATGATTGATATTATCAGGTTAGCTTGAACATGGCTTATCAGTAAAAAAGTGAGGAGGAAAAACTGAGATGCTTTACGATTTACAAGGTGAAGCAAATATGTCACCAATTGTAGGAATATTATATTCCACTGTGAAAGAAAATAGCCAACGACTTAAAGTTATCACTAATGGCATGTCTCTAGAAGAAATAGATTACAAGGGACCGAATAACAATATGAATAGTACCGCTCAATTAATCAAACATATCATGTATGTTGATCTGAATTGGGTGTTCAGAATAAAAGGACAACCACTTCCTGATGCTCTAAAAGAACAATATGGACCTATGATAGATACAAATAATAGGCTTCCGATGGTCAAAGGGAAGTCTTTGAACACACTCATATCTGAATATGAAGGTGTTATAAAAATGTTGAAAGATACATGTACACAATTAACAGATGCTGATCTAGACAATGTTGTCACTTTTGGACATGAAAATGAAAAGCAAGCCACCATTCGATGGGGCCTATGGCATATGGCTGACCATAACCGCTATCATCAGGCTCATATTAATCAGCTTAGAAAATGGTATAAAGGAAGTTTACTTTAAAAGAAGGCCAATGTTTATGCTGAGCTAACAAGGCATCGCTTGTTTCACTAAGGCGGCAGATACTTTAAAAGGAGTTCATTCATGATGATAAACGAGGAAGACATACTTGCTCTTATTAGAGAAGATAAATGGATGATGGATATATTAAACACTGTAAAAACTTTACATTTGCCAGATTGGTGGATTTGTGCTGGATTTGTCAGGTCAAAAATATGGGATGAATTACATGACTTTAGTATAAGGACAACGATTCCAGATATTGATGTAATCTTTTTTGAGCCTTCAATTATTGATGAATTAGTAGAAAAGAAACTCGAAGACAAACTAAAATCCCTTACTCCAACTATTCCTTGGTCAGTTAAAAATCAAGCAAGAATGCATAGTAGAAATAAGGTACCTCCTTACACTTCTTCTGTTGATGCGATTTCAAAGTTCCCAGAAACAGCTACAGCCTTAGGGGTAAAGATAGACGAGCAGGACAACCTTATTTTAGCAGCACCTTGTGGAATTAGTGATGTTGTCAATTTAGAGGTGAAGCCAACTCCTTACTTTTCAGAAACTAAAGAACGATTGAAGATATACGAAGAACGCATAACAAAAAAGAATTGGAAATCAATATGGAATAAATTAAAAGTATATCACATTAAAAGTTCTTACTAAGAAAAAGGGTGAAAGTGAAGGAACTTGTCGTAACGGGGTGTTCCTATTGTTGTTGTCATATATTAGACAATATAATCAACCCCTAGAAAGCGCCCCTACTACAGGGACGCTTTTTCTTTGTCTTTACCACACGCATAAGGAAATTAATGTTAAAATTTAAACGGCGTTATTCAAATAACGAAGCAGGACTGTTGAACAAATTTAGAAGGAATATAAGTAGGGTATTTACTTAGTTTTTGGGAATTATCGGGTTTTATATTAGGTTCTTTATTGATTTGTACATGCTAATTAAAAAAGGAAAGGCATGATTTTTATTCAACGAACGGGTAGCGTTTCTGCAACAGCAGCAGGAACGTTTTCTCACTAACGGAGCACTGTAGTTGAAGAAGAAACATTTTATTGATAATAATCGTCTTTATTATAAAGGAGTGGTTAGTTTGAAGCTCAAAGCGTTTGAAATGGTTATTTGGTTGTTTATCGTCTTAGTGGTGGTTATTTTTTCAGCAGGATGCTCCGTTACAGAGTTAGAAGGTGATACACCACCAATACCAAGTGTTACTGTTGGAGAAGAAAACATTGAAGTTGTACGAGCATCCTATTGTTGGAATACTGGTTGCGTTGACTATGCTGGACCTCCTGAGATACTAGAGGGAAAAGTACCATTTCAAGTACAAAAAGGTGAAAATATTAAAATCCAATTTGATTATGAACCAAAGCCATTTAGTATTTCTGTATCAAGAATGCTCGACACAGACCAAGAATGGGTAAAGGATGAATTAGTCAATGGTGTACTTACTGTTCCAAATGAAGAAGGTATATACTATTATGATTTTTTAGTAAATTGGCACTCAGAAGATGGTAAGTATTCATTAGGGGATTCCTTTTATGCTTTTGCGATTGAAGTAAAATAATCTTAGCGACTGTTATTAAGCTAAAGGGTGCATTTCTTAAACTACGGATCTTATTGAAGTAAATGGTAGGTTATTTTAAACAATTCTATAATTTGGAATGCGGAGGGGGAAAGTATGAATAAAAAATTAATTATTTTATTTATGGTTTTATTAATAGTTGGGTGTAGTAATAAACCTGACATTACAGTAGAGGATATTGAAAAAATACAATTAGAGTTAGTAGAAACTCAAACTATGGAAAATGGAACTGAATATCATATTAGACTTTTAAACGGTAGTGACTATGTAATTAAACAAAATACTGTTCACTTCGAATATCCGATTAAATTAGATAATGGGATAAAAGAAAACAATTACAAGATTGAAGCAATCAATAACAGGCTTAATATACAGCCTGACGAAGAGGTTATGCTTTATGTATTTGCCCCTTTTGAGGGAATGCCTGAAAAGGGAACATTAGCTATGGATGAGCCAAGTGTTATGGTAACGGGTTACTTAGAAGAGGTAAATGAAGAGTATATGTTTTCTAAAGGTGGGACTTTAACTTTAAATCAGTCAGAATAAAATAATCTTTAAAAAGGGAGCATTATGTAACAATGATATTGTTCTTTCTTCAACTAACCTACCAAGAGTAGTTAAAAAAGACAAAAAGACCAAACAAATAACGTTGCTTAGACTTCTTACTACGAATTTGTCTTTGGGATTTGATTATCTTTAGCTAGTCATTTTATTAAGCCAATAACACCTCTTATAGATAAAATAGTAAAGGATAGAGATTTTCTTAGAGGGTAATATAGGGTACAAAACAATAGCAAGAGAAATGGGGCACAACATAGTTCAGGAGTTTACATTTTAACTTCCTTTTCCTTTTATGATTAAGTTTTAAACTTATTTATCTAATCATGTTGGTATAATACCAATATTAAAACAAAACAAGGAAGGATATGGGTTAATGAAGTTGAAGGATTATAGTGAATTTTGCCCGCAGTGTAAATCCGATCGACATGTCCTTTCTGGTTTTATTTCTACGTGTCCATCAAATCAGGTATAGGTCAATTGGTATAATTCACAGTTGTATAATGTTCAAATCTATATTCATCATAACAGTAGATGGATATTAAAACACTAACAATAACAACAGAATGATTAAAGTGGTAGTTGCCCATAACAAATATTTATTTAAATTTCCGTCATGATAGTTACTTAACTCATAGCCTGTAGTTACAAATATTTTAGCGATTTTACGATACATATCATAATATAGAAGTCTCTCATAGTTCTTCACTAAATATTTCTTAAATAAAATAAATATAGGAATTGACCAGAGAAAGGGCTGAATTCCACTTAACATATGTTTTATATCGAAATAATTAATATCTACATCAATATTAGTTAAATTTCCCAACAAAAAAGGATTAAGACCAATCAATATCATCATAACAGTTAAAAATCCCAATCCTAACTGCATGCTGATGGCTGGTTTTTTAGCTAAGTTCATATTACTATTTTTGAAAAATGCATAATAGATAAATTTTAAAAACATTAAAGAAGTCCCAAAACTCATCAGGTTCAAACCCCAGGTTAATAATGGTTCCTGTATCGCTTCTTTAATAATGGTTTTACTCATATATCCATTAAAAAAAGGAACTCCAGCTATTCCCATAAAAGCTACCAATGTTGCTATAGAAGTAACAGGAAGTTTTCTGCCCATGCCCCCTAAATTTTCAAAACTGTCCTTTCCTGTGGTATAAATGACAACTCCCACTGCCATAAATAATACAGTTTTATATAATATGTGATTAACCAGGTGAAACATAGCTCCAGCTATTCCCGTAGCAGTACCAATACTAATACCAATAATCATAAAACCAACCTGGGTTATTATGGAATAGCTCAAAAATTTACGGACCTGGTTTTGCCTTAATGCCATTACAATTCCAAACAACGCCGAAATAAGACCGGCATAAGCCAAAATATTTATCCCGGACAGTAGACGGCACATTACATATACGCCCACTTTTGTCGTATATATTGACAAAACGACTGCAACATAAAATGGAGCTTTGCTGTAAGCCAATGGTAGCCAAGTATGGAAACCCACAAAGGCCAGCTTAATTGCTACCCCAAGCATAAAAAAAGGGATTCCAGCATCTATAGCATTCAGAGATAAATTACCTGTAGCCGAATACTGTAAAAATATCCCCCATAATAAACTTAAACCTCCTGCCACCTGCATTAGAAAATAATAATACCCCGTTTTTTTAGTTAAATCACTTGCCATTATAATAATAAAAGATGAACTGATTGTCATTAATTCCCAGAAGACATACAGAGTAAACAGATCACCGGAAAAAACCACGGTCAGGGCACTACCGATAAACACAAATATTAAACTTAAAATAATTCGGGAACATATATTAATGGAATAAATTACAGCAGCTAGGCCAGCGACAGCAAAAATTAACCCTGTTAATTTACTGATACGATCTACTTGAAAAGGAACTAGAGTAAAATGGAGAAAATCGACCTGAAAACGATAACCAGGCATTAAATAGAACGTAACAATCAGGGCTCCTGTAGTAATAAGGAAAGATAGGATGTATTTTATTTTATTATTAATGGGCAAAAGTAATAGTAAAGCCCCTGCTATATATAAGAAACCTGGAGTAATCATCTTCAACCCCCTAGTAATATTCTTATGTATTCCCCATTATCCAGTAAAAAGTTCGGAATTTTATTAATTAGACTTAAAGGTAATGAGGGGACTAGACCAAATACAATACATAAACTGCCCAGAAAGATAGTCGGTAATCGTAAAGATAAACCTGGTTCTTTTATTTCGATTGTTTGTTCGGTTTTTGTATATAATTTTACAATTACTTTTGAATAGTACGTTAAAGATAAAAACGTTCCTACCAGAATAAAAAAGGCAGCATAAACAAAACCAGCTTCTAGAGCTGCTTCAACAATAAGCCACTTACTGATAAACCCATTGAAGGGAGGCAGGCCTACTATTGCAAGGGAAGCAACCACAAAGATAAATGAAAGTATGGGGAATCTATAACCCAGCCCTTTAATATCTTCTATATCAACAGCGTTTAAACTATAATAAAAAATTGCTAAAACTAAAAATAAAGTCCCTTTCATTATTGCGTGATTTAAAATATGGAAACTTCCACCAATTAATCCTCCTTCATTGCCCACAAATAATCCGATTATGATATACGCTACCTGAGCAATACTGGAATACGCAAGAAGCCGGTTTAAATTTGATTGCTGAAAGGCTAAAAAATGAGCAATAATAAAAGAAATGACTCCCCAGAAAACAACAAGATTTAATATTCCACTTTCATCCAGAAATTCAATTCCAAACATAATATATAATACTTTAATTAATGCATATACAGCAGATTTCATCACCAATCCCGAAGATAAAACATTATAAGGGATAGGGGAAGCTTCATAAGCATCTGGTAGCCAGGCATGCAGAGGAATTAACCCTATTTTTATTGCATAACCAAAAACAAAACAGGCCATAACTGTACTTTTTATCTTAAAAGGGATATCTTCAAATTCCAGAGATATTTCCGCCATATTTAGCGTTCCAGTTAAATAATAAGTTAAGATTGTAGCCAGTAAAATAAAAAAGCTCCCAAATGTAGACATTAACAAATACTTAAAAGTACCTTCTAATCCTTTTTTAGACTTTTTTACCGCCACCAGAGCACAAGAACTCAGAGAACTCACTTCTAGAAATACATAAAGATTGAATAAATCAGCAGTAAGAACCATTCCTGCAATACCGGCTATCATTAAATATGTAAGAATAAAATATTTATATTTACTAATTTTGATAAATTTCAGGGAAAAAATAATAACAGGTAAAAATAAAATAGCTATTATTAACAAAAACATGGTGGAAAAAGGATCCACCATTAAATTTATTCCCAAGAGCCCCCAATCACCAATACTGTAAACTTTTGGGGGATAACTATTAGTAATAACTAAAATTAATAAATATAGATAAATGATCGCACTACCAGTTACGAGAGGCATAAAAATCTTTTTAAAATATAACTTAGATATTCCAAGAAAAAATGCGGTTAATAAAGGTAAAATGATAATCCAGACAGCCACTTCCATTATTACCCTCCAAAGAGCAAAATTATCCTCTCAATTTTCGAACCTCATCAATGTTTAAAGTTCCATATTTTTTATGAATCTTAATCACCAACGCCAGCATAACAGCTGTAACACTTGTCCCAATAACAATTGTTGTTAAGGCCAGTGCCTGAGGGATAGGATCAACTACTACTTCATATTGCTTGTCTAAAATAGGCGCAGTTCCACCCGGTTTATAACTTACCAGTATTAATAATAAAATCAAAGAAGATTCTACAATAGTAAATCCAATAACAATTTTTAATAAATTTTTCTTGGTAATGATCGTATAAATTCCAAGACAGAACAAAATGATTACTGAAACATATGGTATTTCCAATATTATTTCTCCTTAATCAAACTATTGAAAATGATCGCCAGACCAGCTCCTACTTTTATACCAATCATTAAATTTAAGTAAGGTATTAACCCGGCACTAATCAATTCCCCGCTATTTCCTAGGTCAAAATTGGCTTGTCCGTTGGCCAGAAAATTGCTTCCAGTCAATACTGCGAGTAATCCCAGTAAAATAAAACCTATGGCTCCTATATTCTCTAATAACTTTTTTTTGGCAGGTTTGAATTTAAATTCAGAAAATTCAACACCATAGGTAACTGTCAATAGAATGGGAACTATAGACAGAACAACTCCTCCAACAAAACCCCCGCCAGGAGTAAGATGACCAAATAATACTAAATACACTCCTAAAACTGCTAAAAAAGGAATGAGAAATGTTGTAGTTTGATAAACCAACATTGTAAATTTAGTACCCGGCATTTTAGCTTTTATTACGGGAACCAGAAAAGCTAAAATAGCAGCAGCTGTTAACAGCACAGTTGCTTCACCCAAAGTATCAAAAGTCCGGTAATCATATAGGACTGAAGTAACTAAATTTATCGCCCCGGTTTCCTGTACCCCTTCAGAAATATAGTATTCAGATAAATATCTTTTACTATTGCTATCAAGATTATGTATTTCATAAAAGATAAATAATAAGAAAATAGCCAGCAATACAACAAGGCCTATTTTATAGAGTTTTTTAAACATCTCATTCATTCTACTCATTTCGTCAATACTCCGTGTGATTTATAGTAATTACAAAAAAAACAGTAGTTAAGCCAGCAGCAATTACCGCTTCAGCCATAGCAGGACCCGGAGCCTGGAGAATTACAAAAATAACGACTAGGATAGCACCGAATATCGGGAGGGCAATAACTGAGGTTGATATATCTTTAGTAAATACCATAAAAAATGCAGTAATTATTAAAAATATCATTAACATATTCAATATAATATCAATCACGACTTTACCTCCAATCACTCCTCAATGTCGTTTTTTGCAATTGTTTTGGGTATGATATTAAAATTGTTAGAAAAACTGGCGATGAGATGAATGGCTATCGGATTAGTGACTAATAAAAAAATGATGATTACAATTAGTTTTAAAGAAACAAAGCTACTTCCTTCCAGAACGATACATCCCATTAAAACTGAAATACCTCCGGCCATTAGGCATTTAGAGCCAGCATGTAACCTAGTATACAAATCAGGAAAACGAATCATTCCCACAGCAGTACTTAACAAAAAATAAATACCTGTTATTAAAAATACATAAACAAATATTTGTCTGAAAAAATGAATTAAATCAATCACCAACTCCTCCTTTCTCTGGTTTTGTAATGTTTTTCGTGATAACTAAAACATTAATAAATAAAAACACCCCATAAACTAAAGCCACATCAATAAAAATTTTTCTGTCAAAATAAAAACTTAATAAAACTAAAACTAATAAAAACATTACACCTATAGAATTCATAGCAATTATTCTATCAGGTACACTGGGACCTTTAATTACCCTATAAAAAGTTAAAATAGCGGATAAGACAATTGCCAGTATGAAATAAAGCACGAATATCACACTCCACATTGAATAAAAAACATAAAATAATCAGGTACTTATACTGAGTTAATCAAATAGTTTAGCTATCAAATTCTCATGTTTACGGATAAGTGCTTTCTTTACTTCTACTTCATCTTCACTGTGCACATCGATCCAGTGAATAAAATAATTTCTATTTAAAATATCGAAATCCAATGCAAGGGTCCCTTGAGTTAATGTAATAAAATTGGCTAAAATGGCATGACTGTTTTTATTTTCAAGAGATGTTTTTAATTTAACTATTCGGGGAGAAAATGAAGGTTTAATTTCAAATGCATGTCTGGATACTCTGAATGCAGATAAAAATACATCATATATAAAAGCACTGATCACCAAAAATATGTAATATATTTTTAAAAAAAATTCTTTCGTCCCATATTTCAGTTGTACTGATCTATGGACATTATTTGCTAACATAAGCGATATAAGAGAACAAATTATAGTACCCAACAAAAATACCTCGATATTTACGCGGTCTGCCAAAACAAACCATAATGCCAACGTTTGAATAAATATTAATAATTTTTTCTTCAAATTATGTACCTCCACTTTAAATGTAGCTAACACAGTTGGAATCAATGGAAAACATAGTTAGTAATCTTATTATCACCATTTGATGAGTTATTATTATGAAGATATTTAAATTCTAAGGATCAGGAGAAATCCAATGCGGTATTTTAGTTTTTGGGGCATCAACAACTACATAAAGAAAAGGAATACGTAGAGCATATAGGGAATGGCAAAAGGCAGATAACCAGTAAGAAAGCGAACAACAAGCAAATTTGTTTAATGAAAAGGTGCTTATACAAAAAAGTGATTGCTGCACAGTACAAGGATACTACGCATTCAAACGACAGTAATCGTTAAAGTATGTGAAGAAATGTACTTAAACTAATGGGGGCGTTCCTGCAATTAGACAGGGACGCTTTTTCTATGCCAATGAAAAGGAAATTAATGTTAAACTATAGGAGCAGGATAGTTGAACAAGGAAAATCGTTTTAAATGTTATGATATGCACGAAGTCGCAAGAAGGTTTTACGTTAAAAAGGAGTGGTTGTTTTGGTCACTACTGAAGTATGCGAAGCCTGTAAGATAAATCTAATAAGCGTTGTTGAGGAATCTGATGATGAAAAACAACCCTACAGGCTTTGTCTGGAGTGTCGTGATAGATTAGTAAAATATTCTCTTAAACCTATTGAGTGGTATAACTTAGCGGTTATTCATTCTCCAAAGAAATTCTTATTACACGATGATTTTTATGATGATGGAGAAGCTACTCAACCAGAAGAAGAAGTATATGTGTCTGATAATGATATGGCACCAACACTAGAAAGTGTTAAAAATGATTTGGAATTGTTGTTGGATTTTTCAATTACGAGATGGTTCCTTGAGGATGAGGTAATATATGCTCTGAACCAGCATGATAAAGTTTCCCTATTAAATTCTGTCAAATATCGATTTTATGACACTGTAAATTATGAAGTAAAATCAAGAATGTTAGAAATAATAGCTGATGTTCTTGGTGATGTTGCTTCTGATTGGGTTAGAGAACTTTGGGATAACTACGATGATAATTTCTTGATTCAATTATCTTGGGCAACATCAAGTAGTTTGCCTACGAAAGAAGGTCTGAAATACATTTTCGAAAAATTACAATCTTTAAGCGATAAAGAACTAAGTATGTCTGTATTTTCGTGTTTGCACAGATTTCGCTCAAATGAAGTGCTTGATTGGATTGAAAACAACTGTATGACGTTTCATGATAATTGGGGGAGATTAGCGGCTCTATGCTTTCCGACTTGGGAGAGGATGAAAGCATGGTTAGCGAAAGGACGACCTCTTAGCTTGGTGGCATTAGACACAATGGCTAAATGTGCAGCAATAGGTAACGACCCATATATTGAAAGGTTCAATCCGAAAATAATTATGACAAATATGAGTGAAATTAACACTGTGTTAGACAGATATTACGATAACGATGCTGTACCTCGTGTTAAGAACAAAAGAGAAAGAATTTTAAACCATAAAGAGGTTATTTTTGAGTAAATTCAAGGCAACCCAATAAGGCTGTTTTTTAGTAAGTTTGCTAATGAAGTAATAGAAATTTATTCTGTCTAGAAAAGGTGTAGTTTTCTATGTGAAGTAGGAATTATACTTCACTAACGGGAGCATTTCTGTAATAAAGTGGGAATGCTTTTTCTTTTTTTAAAACATAAAAGGAAATTAATGTTAAAATAAATATGACGTTGTTAAGCTAAAGGGTCAAATTTAGTTGAAGAAGGAAATGACATAAATACAGGGGAACATTATACTTAGGCTGTCTACATTTTTTTTATGAAAAAGGAAGGAATAAGTATGGAACTTCAACTTTTGATTGATAAAGTAAAAAACTTCTCAAACTGTGTAGTTCATTCTCATTCAGGCTATCCAGTTGTAGAAAAAAGTCATCTATTACCAAACGATTTATATGAATTTTATAAAATATGTGGTGGGATTGACTTATTTATTGACTGTGATTATAGGATAACAATCGTTCCTCCTAACGAGTTTGTACTAGCAAACCCTCTAATAATAGGTGAAAAAGCTGAATATGATATTTCTTCAAATTGGTACATAATTGGTCGTGATGGTAATAACGATTACTTAACAATTGACCTTAATAAGTCACGTTTAGGTAGATGTTATGATAGCAATTGGGAAATTCACGGTGTAGTTGGTAGTTGCCCTATAATCGCCAATTCCTTTACGGACTTATTAAATCGGCTAGTAATGAATAACGGTAACCTTTGGTATTGGCTTGAAGATGATTTTATCTCTCTTGGAGATGCATATGATGAATGAAAGGCTTGTTGAGCTAACGGGTGCTTAAACGGAATAACTGGAGTTGTCGTTGCGGCTACTCCTTTTGTACTAACTAACAGGTTAGTTTAATAAAGAACTATTTACATATGCTAATTAATCTAATATAAAGTTTAAAATATCAAAGAGGGTGTTTGAAATAAAACAGATTAATATTGAACAAATTTGGGAGGAGTTATCATTCTCTGTAATGAGATTCATTAGGGAGCGTGTTTCCAATGAACAAGATGCCGAGGATATTCTTCAAAAAGTGTTTATAAAAATTTATAACCATTTATCAGATTTAAGTGAGCAAAAAAATCTTAATTCTTGGATATACCAAATAACAAAAAATACTATTATTGATCATTATAGAAGCCAAGCTAAAAATCAAACTATGTTACATTATGGGGATAACAAAGAGATACTTCATCCTGAAACTAATATAAATAACGAAAATGAAGTAGTTACTACGTGGTTAAAGGAGTTAATAGAACAACTACCTAAAAAATATAAAGATGCACTTATCTATGTAGAATTAGAACAGCATACCCAAAAGGAATTAGCAACTAAATTAGGTTTATCCCTTTCAGGTGCTAAATCAAGAGTTCAACGTGGTAGGGAGAAGTTAAGGAATATACTTTTTGAATGTTGCCATATAGAGTTCGATAATTATGGTAATATCCTTGATTATGATGTAAATAAAGGAAATTGTTCTTGTCGTGAAATTAAGGAAATTCAATAAAAGATTTGCGTCCTTTTTAAAAAACCTCCGTCTTTATAAGTGAAAGAATTATTTAAGAAAAGAGGAGGTTTTATAATGTCAAACTGCCAGAATGACAAAGCTAGAAGCTCAGATACTTGCGACTGTAACAATGATGAATCGAAAAGAATCATTGTAGAACAGGAGAAAAAACAATTAATTATTGATTTTATGTACATTGACCTTCAAGTATGTACTCGTTGTCAAGGAACTGAGAAGAGTCTAAAGGATGCGGTAAACGAAGTATCTAATTTGTTAGAAAACATTGGCTATGACGTGGAAGTAAATAATATTTTGGTTGAGGATGAAGAGCAAGCAAAGAGTTTGAAATTTATCAGTTCACCAACTATTAGAATTAACGGGGAGGATATCCAATTAACGATAAAAGAAAGTAACTGTGATACTTGTGGTACACTAACGGGTTCCAGTGTTGATTGTCGTGTGTGGATTTATGAGGGTAAGGAATATAATGAAGTTCCAAAATCACTTATTATGGATGCTATTTTAAAGGAAGTTTATCGTACTGAACAGAATCTATTGGGAGGTAAAAAAGAATCATATGTCCTTCCTGAAAATCTAAAACGTTTTTTTGCTCGTAAGCGAATACACATTGAACAATGCTGTATTCCTAATGAAGGGACAAATGAGTGTTGTTAAATAATGACATTTAAGCTAAAGGGTGAGATGTTTCAATAACGAAGGATCGCTTTTTTTGATAAAAAGGTTTGTGAAGAATTGTACTTAAAGTAACGGGGGCGTTGATCCAAGAAGGGTTAGCGCCTTTTTTGTAGAAATTATTCGGCTAAAGGAGCAGTTTTCTTTAATAACACTTTTTTAATCGGGGACAATACCAACTGAATTTAAAAGTCAGAAGGGGTTATATGAAAAGTCTTTTTTGGTTCTTAAAAATTGCAGTATATATGGGATGTTATCTTTTATTTACAACGTATTGGAGACATTATGGCTGGTGGTTCATAGTGGTTATTGCACTTATATTAATTATATCTGATATTTTTCTTACTAAAAAAATTGAATATTACGAGAGAGAGCAAACATTAGAAAAGTATCCTAGATTAAAGAATATAAATGAAGGACAAAGCATTTCAATTGTTCTTAAAAATGGAGACAAATTAACGAACGTAATATACTTTTTATTAGATAATGGCAGAATTTATGTGTACGATGCATCAAATCTATATGGTAAACAAGAAAAAAAGACTAAAGATATGACTTCAATAAAATTAAAAAAGATAAAATCAATTATGGTAGTCGATGAATAATTATGTTTTTGTTTAACTTACGGGT
The DNA here is from genome assembly GCF_002156385.1 of Halalkalibacter urbisdiaboli. Taxonomy (GTDB): domain Bacteria; phylum Bacillota; class Bacilli; order Bacillales; family Bacillaceae_D; genus Halalkalibacter_A; species Halalkalibacter_A urbisdiaboli. Next base: position 1,049,124 of record NZ_MVJM01000001.1, on the reverse strand, counting down.
AGCAAGAGTTTAATAAGAGGATACTGCAGCCTTTCCAATCAGCATAACAAAACACGGTCTCCTTTATTCAAGAAAATAATATAATTTACTAGTAAAATGATTTCAAATTAATTCAAGCAAGAATAACTCTTAGATTGCTAATTTTTATAAATCAATTATCGGCGTGGTTGTTTAAAAATCATCTAAAGTTCTTCTTAACTAATCACGCCCCCATGGATTATGTTCTCAGCTTCTCCCCGACTATACTTTGTTATAAAGTCGATAAGGAGGATATTATAAAGTCTAACAAATAAGTTATGTTGTAAAATGGTATTTCCATTTTGTTAATTTAGGGGGGGAATTATGATAATTTTAGAAACTGGGGACTACTTCAAAATGACTACCCAGCATGATCATTCGATTTTTTCCGGGGAACTTGCAAAGCATCTTGAAGATAATTTATTTATAGACGCTGAATATAAAGATGCAGTCATACTAGCCATAAGAGAACATGATCGCGCCTGGATTAGATTGGATCAAATGCCAATATGGAATGACCAAAGAAATATACCATTTTCTTTTATGGATTACCCGCTTTTCCCAAAGATATCTATGTACAGCAAAGGTATTGATGAAGTAGAAGAAATGAATCAATATTCAGCTTTGTTATGTAGTATTCACTACACTTCCTTCGGACACATTCGTAAATCTAAACACAAGGATTGTGTTGATTACATGAAAAATGAGTTTACGAGACAAAAAAAGTTGAAATCAAATTTACATAATCCCAACGAAGAAATGATTAAAAAGCATTTTAAGTTATTACAGTTGTTCGATGAACTTTCACTTTACGTATGTTTAAATGAAGAGGGTACCTCTAAAAGCCACGAACACCCTTGGTATGTAGAGGGTTTTGAAACATTGATAGATGGTCAACGTTATTATGCTGAGTGGAAAAGTAGAGCTGAAATCAAGATAGAGCCTTTTCCATTTACAGATGAATTTGATATTACTTTTAAAACAAAATATATATCAAAAGATTTAAGAGAAAAAATTGGTATTAACTCCGCATATATTGATACTAGTTATACGCTAAATAATTTTAAAATAGTACGGTGATATAAAATATAAAGAATCCCTTCTTAATTAAAAGTAATGTGAAGTGGTACTTAAGTTAATGGGTACTTTGCTTCAATAAAGGGCAAGGCCTTTTTCTTATTTAACAAACGGATGCGTTCCTACAACAGGGACGCTTTTTCTTTGTCTTTACCACACGCATAAGGAAAGTGAGGTTGAAATTAAAAGGTGTTATTCAATTAACGGGGCAGAATAGTGAAAAAACTAGGCGTTCAATTTATGAAACGACTATTTGTTATAAGACAGCTTTCATTCTATTGTCAGTAACTGCTTGTAATCAACAATCAGATATTGATATGAGTGAAACTTTGGGTAAATCCGAAGATTACTTTAGACAATTAGGGAGGAATTTGTGGTGCACCCCAAAAGTTAGAGTAAGAATTTAATTTTTTGGGGTCACATCAGACTGTTTGCTTCTTTTTTATTATTTGGCAGTATGAATGGAAGCAGAGAACCGTCCTTGCGCTTCCACAAATCCCATTTGTCGATAATTGACGAATGCTGTAATATTATCTATTATATTATATAAGAACTAGTATTTTAGAATTAGGAATTTCATTTTAATACAGGGGGGGGAAGTGTTATCTATGAAAAAGATAATATCTATTAGAACAAAGCTTGGCTTGTTGTTAGCAATACCTATTATTATCTTCTCAATTATTATTGGTTACAACCTATTTTCTGAGAAACAGACAACGGACCAGTTAATTGAAACACTTTATGAAGATACTTATGTGAGCGCCACCAATTTAATACAGGCAGATCGTGATATGTATCAAGCAGGTGCGGAATTTTCTAATGTGCTATACATTAACGAAGAGCAAGAGCAGCAAGAGCAATCTTTTAAGGAATACACGGAAAATGTAAATCAAGTAAAAGAAAGAGTAGCCCATGCAAAGTCATTAATTGAAACAAATGCATCCTTTACAACATTAAAACATGAGGATAGTAATCTCACTATGGCGGAACTATTTACTGAATTCGAAACGAATTTTGCTGAATGGGAAAATGTATCAAGTGATTTAATGATTCAAGCGGAGACGGAGGACGTAGCTACTAATGTAACTCTTAGAACAAATGTTGAAAATAGTTATGAGTTATTTGAAAAAGCTAGAACTAATTTGGATGAAGTTGAACAGCTTATTGATGAAGATGCTAAACAATTGATTGATAGTCTTAATCAAAAAAATCAGCAAAAGTTTATTATTAATATAGTCGTCTTACTCGTAGTTATCATCTTAATAAGCATCTTTGGTTCACTATTCATTTTTAAAACAAATAAATCAATTAATAGTATTGTAGAGGTTTCGGGAAAAATTGCAAATGGCGATCTAACTAGTTCACCTCTAAAAGTTCAATCACGAGATGAATTAGGGCAATTGACCGAAACTGTAAACGTGATGAACGAAAATTTGAACAAGTTAGTAAGATCAGTTGATCATTCTGTAGTAGAAGTCGTTGATTCATCAGCTGGCATGAGCGCAACATCAGAAGAGGTAGCTGCATCGATTGATGAAATTGTTCATTCTATTGATGATATCGCTCAAGGTGCTTCTAAAGGTGCACATGATGCGGAGCGTACTAATCAAAAAACAAAAGATTTATCAGTTCAAATAGAAAGTGTTAAGGAGAACACGGCTACTATGCTACAACAATCACAAGTGGCTGAACAAGCAAGTCAAAAGGGTATTTCACAAATTGGATCCCTCAGAGATACTTCTAATCAAACAAGTGAAGTTTTAGCTGAAGTTAGCACTGTCATTACTCAATTGACTTCAAAAGTTAAGGACATTGAAAGTGTGGTTGATGTCATCAATGGACTTTCAGACCAAACCAATCTATTAGCCTTAAATGCTAGTATTGAGGCCGCGCGTGCAGGTGAACATGGTAAAGGCTTTGCCGTTGTTGCTGACGAAGTAAGAAAATTAGCGGAACAATCTTCAACAGCAACGTCCGAAATAAGATCGACGATTCAAGTGATTGTGAATGAAGCAAACAATGCTTCAAAAGCAATAGAAACAACTGAAGCGATCTCGATCAAACAAAAAGATTCTGTTACGGACACAGAGCAGGTTTTTCAATCTATTAATGATTCAGTACAAAGTATTATCCAATCAATAAAGAACATAGACAACGGTGTAACCAATATGAACGAGCTCCAGAAGGAAGTACTATCAGCGATTGAAAGTATTTCTGCTTTTACAGAACAATCTGCTGCTTCCACACAACAGGTTTCTGCTTCAACAGAAGAGCAATTAAAAGCAATCGATCAGGTTGCTCAATCCGCAGAAAAATTAAGTGAGTTAAGCGAAGAGTTAAAAACATCTATTAAACAGTTTAGTTATAAAAATTAAAAGATGTGGTGCACCCCAAAAGTTAGAGTAAGAATTTAACTTTTGGGGGTCACATCAATTCAAATTCCTTCCCCTTTATATCTAAAAATCCGTGGAGTCATTTTTAATGGTCTTACCTTGGAGATAACTTCAAATGCTTACCTATTGCTAACGTTCCTACAACAGGGACGTTTTTTCTTTGTCTTAACCACACGCATAAGGAAATTAAATTAAAAGGTGTTATTCAAGTAACGGGGCAGAAGAGTTGAATAAGGTCTTATTTGAAAGTAGGTAGAAATAATGAATATCGAAGAGATAATTAAAGAACTAATTTTCAATAAAATAATTCATAATGAACCAACAGAATATAAACAATTAATTGGGGGTACTGTCAGTGAGTTGTATCTCCTTAAATTTGATGGTTTTAAATATGTAGTTAAGTTAAATGAACCAAAAGTTATTGAATCGGAGGCGAAGTTTCTAAATTATTACAATGAATCAAATTTATTACCTAAACTTCTATACGCTGAACAATCATATAAGTATATAGTTTATTCATATATAAATGGTTCTACCAATTATGATAGAAAGAATAAAAAGCAAATGCTCAAGGTACTTGTGCAAGGACTTCTAAACAATTATAAGTCCTCTCCTAATGATTTTGGTTGGGGATGGGCGGATCAACCAGTGGATACTTGGCAGAGTTTTCTTATGGATGAAATTATTGAAACAAAGAAGATTTTAGATTCACGATTAGATATTTAGGAATATAACTTCGTATATAACCTCATCAAAAAAACTACAAGAGATAGAAAATCATACTTATTGCACGGAGATTGTGGAGTACATAATTTCATTTTTAATGATGGGGAGTTATTTGGTGTAATCGATCCAATTCCTGTAATCGGAGATCCTATTTATGATTTAATATATGCCTTTTGCTCTTCCCCAGATGATTTGACAAAAGAAACCATAGATTCAGCTGTTAGTCAATTAATGATAAAAAAAGAAAAAAACATTCCTTTTTTATATGAAGAAGTGATTATTGGCTTATATCTTAGGTTAGGGACTTGTATTAAACATCATCCGCATGATTTTGAGGAATATCTAAAAGCCTGGTACTACTGGAAGGATTTAATCATGAACGTAGAATTATAAAATATTTTTCTTTAAGTAACAGAGGAGATAAAAATTCAAATAAAATAAGTAAAAAGGTAGTCAGTTAATTGAGAGTAGCGACATTTAATGTATGGAATAATAACGAGACATGGACTATACAACAATGATCTTTAACAAACGGGGCATTACCGCAACAAGGGTAATGCTTTTTTCTTTAAGTAAGTGGTAGTTTTTTTATTTTATGATATTTTTTGAAGGAATACCTTGTTTTATTAGGTAATATATTTTATAGTGAGTTAGGAGGTGGGTAAATTTGGAAGTGAATAAAGAGGTTTTAAAAGGTCACATTGATACATTGATCCTGTCGTTATTACATACAAGGGATATGTATGGTTATGAGTTAGCGAAATTGGTTCGAGAAAAAAGTGAAAATCAATTTGAATTAAAAGAAGGCACGCTTTATTTGTCTTTAAAGCGATTAGAAAAAAATAAATGGATTTCTTCTTATTGGGGTGACGAGCAAGGACTAGGTGGAAGAAGAAAATATTATAAACTCACACCTTTGGGTGAAGAAGGCTTTGAAGAAAAACGTAAGGAATGGGAGTTTGTTAAAAACATGATTGATTCATTTTTAGAAGGGGGCGAAAAATATGAAAAAAATTGAAGCATTTGTTGATGAGGTTTACCATAGTGTCGGTGGAAATAGAGAAGAAATTGAAGAGTTAAAATCAGAAATGAAAAATCATTTACTGGAAGCTGTTCATGAGCTGAAAAAAGAAGGAAAATCGGAACAAGAAGCAATAGAAATCGCCATTGAACGATTTGGTGGGGAAAAAGAAATGCGTTCTGTTGTCGGTAAACTGTTTAATGCACAAAAAATGTTTGCAAAATCTGTTCTATACTGTTCCGTAGTATTTCTTTTATTATCTTTATCAATTTTTGGTTTCGTTTGGCAATATGAAGAACAACATTCACACGAACTTTCTGTAATTGCTACACAGATAGCAGACGAATTAGAAGGCAAAGAAGTAGTTTCTTCAGAACTGGAAAAAGAAGTAGCAAGATTAGTAGAAAGTACGGATTTTATTTCAGAGGTTAGCATTTATAATTCAAAAAACATAAGAACAGAAGGCGAAAACTACGTTTCATATAATACAGATTTAATGAAACCAGATTATCAATACAAAAGAATCGTTTGGGCTCCCGAATGGCTAGCTCATGACTTTTACCCTTATGGAAATGGCGATAAAGAGTGGTATGTTGAAATGGAACACAGAAATTTTGGTACTTTTGGAAGTTATGTTTTATTAGTAGGAGTGGCAATCTATGCAACTTTGTTTACGATTTGGGCGACAATTAACGCGTATCAACATAGACGATTAAATGCTGGCTGGGTTATTGCTTTTGCTTTATTAAATGTTGTCGGTTATTTACTTTATGTTTTAGTAGGAAAAAGGAAAATAACGGCTCAATAATAGGATAACAGTAATAATATTATTCCTGTATTAATTCAACTAAAGGGCGATTTTTTGTTGGATTAAGAGAAGTAAACATTTAAGATTGTGAATATTTGTACTTAAATTAACGGGTGCGAATCTTCAACAAGAGGATTCGCTTATTTCTAGTACAACAGAAAGGTGAAAAAATGGTTACTATTACCAATTTATTGTGATAATATGAATGTAATCTTTTTAGAAGAGGTGAGTATAGTTGAGTAGAGTTGAGAAGAGTACAAAGTTAGATTTAGAACGAATTGTTTTTATTGGGAGAACCTTTGAAGAGTATTTGGATATGTTCTCGCTTTCAAAGGAAAAACTACAAGGAAAGAAAATACTCGATTGTCCAGCAGGAGCTTGTTCATTTACTGCTGTTGGAAACGAATTAGGTTTAGATGTAACAGCATGTGATATTGCATATTATCATTCGGGTGAAGACTTAAAAAATAAAGGTCTTCAAGATATTGAACACGCAATGGAGCATATGGAAAAAGCGAAAAATAATTATAAATGGGATTATTTTAATAATGTAGAAGGTCTTAGAAAACATCGTTTAAAAGCCTTGCAAGATTGTACCAACGATATGAGGGAATCCAGCGAAAGATACATTCCCGTTACTTTACCTTCGTTACCATTTAAGAATGCAGAATTTGATATTCTTCTTTCGGCACATTTTTTATTTATGTATGCGGATAGATTAGATTATCAATTTCATATCGAAACGCTAAATGAGTTATTGAGGGTTACGAAAGAGGAAGTTCGTATTTTCCCTTTAGTTGATTTAGAGGGAAAAAGATATGAGCATTTAGATAAAATGATAAGTTATCTGGCTGACAACGGCTATACAGTTGAAGAAGTGGAAGTACCATATGAATTTCA
>NZ_MVJM01000001.1:638860-1042171 GCF_002156385.1 Halalkalibacter urbisdiaboli | reverse complement strand
AGGTGAGTATAGTTGAGTAGAGTTGAGAAGAGTACAAAGTTAGATTTAGAACGAATTGTTTTTATTGGGAGAACCTTTGAAGAGTATTTGGATATGTTCTCGCTTTCAAAGGAAAAACTACAAGGAAAGAAAATACTCGATTGTCCAGCAGGAGCTTGTTCATTTACTGCTGTTGGAAACGAATTAGGTTTAGATGTAACAGCATGTGATATTGCATATTATCATTCGGGTGAAGACTTAAAAAATAAAGGTCTTCAAGATATTGAACACGCAATGGAGCATATGGAAAAAGCGAAAAATAATTATAAATGGGATTATTTTAATAATGTAGAAGGTCTTAGAAAACATCGTTTAAAAGCCTTGCAAGATTGTACCAACGATATGAGGGAATCCAGCGAAAGATACATTCCCGTTACTTTACCTTCGTTACCATTTAAGAATGCAGAATTTGATATTCTTCTTTCGGCACATTTTTTATTTATGTATGCGGATAGATTAGATTATCAATTTCATATCGAAACGCTAAATGAGTTATTGAGGGTTACGAAAGAGGAAGTTCGTATTTTCCCTTTAGTTGATTTAGAGGGAAAAAGATATGAGCATTTAGATAAAATGATAAGTTATCTGGCTGACAACGGCTATACAGTTGAAGAAGTGGAAGTACCATATGAATTTCAGACAAATGCTAACTCGATATTAAAAATTAAAAAAGGTTAGTAAAGAAAGGGGCAACGTGGAGGCGTTGCCCCTTTTTAAAAATACCTCTTAATTGAGCTAACGGGGGTATTCCTTAAACAAGGGATGCTTTTTTCTATGTTAATAAAAAGGAAATTAATGTTAAACTTAAGAAGCAGAAGATTTGTGGATTCTTTAAGCAAGGTGGTGTATCCATGGGTATATTTGGTACTATTGCTTTTGCATTACTAATGTCTACGTTATTTGCTGGTGCTAGGAGATAAGGAAGTTGAGGAAAATACAGTTAATGTTCGAAAGTATGGGGATAAACAGTCAGAAAGTGTATCTTTTGCAGAGTTTAAAAAGGTAATTATGCAACAAATAAAAGAACGTCGTATTTAATAAGAAGGCTTTTTAGTTAATATAATCGGTGATGTGCTTAAGTGAAGGAGTGGGAGCGGTCGTAACGGCTTATTCGCTAAAGGTCACTTAGCTGAAAGAAGGAAATATAACTACGAGCAGTGAACATATTAAATAATGATGTACGAAGAATAATAGAGCTGAAAATGATGAAATTATCTTTCATATTAGTCTCTGTTTTTACTGTATTACTCTTTGATTTGATAGATGTATAGGAAAAAAGGGGTGCTGAAGCAGCTCTTTTTCCTAATTAAGCTAAAGAGTTTTGTTGATTATACATAAACTTTGTTTAAAGCTTATAACGAGATGAACCTCTTAGTGGAGGTGACATTGATAAACAAATGTAATCATTGTAGTTCATGAGATATGGAATTAATAAACATATTTTAAATGTTTTCCAATTATCAACCCAGATGCATCGAACTTACTAATTAGGTAAAATATTGTTTATCTTAAAGGGAATAAAATAGATATCAAATTTTATATAAAAGCGAGTTGAGAAATATGAACGATATTTCAAATTATATTTATGTTCAAACTATTGCAAAAGAAACGATGAAAGAATTATTAAATTTTATTAAGGAAGGTATATCAGAAAGGGAAATTGTTGATATAGCTGAACGTATAATGAAAGACAAGGGGATAGTTAAATATTGGTATCATGGTGTAGGAGCATTTGTCCATATAGGAAAAAGAACGACAATTTCTGAATCTGGAATTAATTATATCCCCTCTGATAAATTGGTTGAACGGAATGATATAGTAACAATTGATCTTAGTCCAGAATTCAAATCTTACTGGGGCGATTATGCTAGAACGTGTGTAGTTATAAATGGAAAAGCTATTGGAGAAGATTCAATAAGTCCTCAACATAACAATGCTCAATTTATAGAGGGGGTTAATTTCCAAAAGAAACTCCATAAAATTTTTAGAGATTATGTAAAACCAGAAATGACGTTTGAAGATGTGTACCTTTATATTAATGAAGTAATACGTCAAGAAAAATATAAGAATTTAGATTTTGCTGGAAATGTAGGTCATACAATTGAATTTGATAAGAATATTAGAAGATATTTTGAATTAGGAAATAAAACAAAGCTTAATGAAGTGACTTTTTTTACATTTGAACCGCATATAAAGAAGGAAAATGAAGAATACGGTTTTAAAAGAGAAGATATTTATTATTTTGAAAATGACCAATTATTAATACTATAGCAACTTAGGACTTAACAAACCAAGTGCAGATTGCAATGATTATGATGGTGTAGCGAATTATTATTAGCATTTTTCAAAAAGTGTGCGTAATCAATGTTTTTTCCTTTTGGATTTTTACTGGGCAGGCTGCAATGTTTAAAAAAAGACGCGATATTTTGAAAAAAGTTGTCGAAGAAAAACCCCTTTGGATAAATATCAATAGGGGTTTTTATGTCTGGATGTCTAAATTGAAAGAGAACCTCTAAAATTAAAAAGGGAAGAAGGTCCAGGTTCTGTATATGGAAAAAAAGCAATTATTAGATAATTTACGTTATGGTTTTGTTATGAACAACCATAAGATTGTGAATTGTTACACTTAAAGTAACAAAAAGGAAATTAATGTTAAACTAAAGAAGCAGGATAATTCAATAAGAAGGAATGTAGTTTATTAAAGTAATAGTATGAAAAACTGCAAAGTGAGGGGTTATATGGAAAGGGCTACTCCAAGAAGAATACATATTATAGGCTCGATTGGAAGCGGAAAAACAACCTTAGCGAAGACACTTTCTAATCAGTTAAACATCCCCTATTATGAATTAGATAATGTGGTTTGGAAAAGGTTTGATACTGGAGATATAAGACGGACTGAACAAGAAAGAGATGAATATTTAAGTTCTATTATCACCTCTGAATACTGGATTATTGAAGGGGTTCATCATAAATGGGTATCTCCGTGTTTTCAAAATGCTGATTTAATTTTATTTTTAGATACTAATTTTTCTACAAGAAGGATTAGGATAATAAAAAGATATTTTAAGCAAAAAATTGGCATTGAAAAAGCAAACTATAGACCGACATTAAAAATTTTAAAAGATTTATATAAATATAATACTGTATTTGAATATAAAAGTAAGCCAGAAATATTTGATATGTTAACCGCTTATGATAAGAAGTTAATAATATTAAAAAGCAATGATGAAATTACAAACTACATTAACTAAATCAGTTAATAGAAGCTCGTTTCTTATTGTGTTAACTGGGAGCGATTGCTCAATAAAGGGTAATCGCTTCTTCCTGTTGAGGTAACGGGCAGTTTACTTTTAGAAGGGGTCTTATAGACTTATAATTGATGGTGATTCTAAGAACATGGATAAAATATTTGATGGGTGGTATTTCATGAAGGATATATCTATAGTTATAATCATTTTATTTATATTGACAGGCTGTAACAAAGGCTATGAATCGCTGGAAGAAGCAGTCCAAAGTCAATGGAAAACCCCAATAGAAATTCTCAACCATGACCAAGATAATCAATTAGTTTATTATTTAGACCAGAATCAACATATTTTAGGAGTTTACGAATATGAAAATGACGAGTACAGTTATGACAATCAACAAAGTGTTGGAATGACTTTTGAATCAGACCGTGGATTACCTTTTCTGGTTTCAGCTAACCATTTTGAAGGTGTTGGAAATATAATTCATGGTGCAATTAGAACAGATGAACATGAGGTAGAAAAGTTTGTTATCCAATATAAAAATGGAAAAACTCTAGAAATTAAGGCGAATAACAATACATTTATAGCTGAATTCCCATCTTACTTAACAATAAGCGTTGAAGAATTTTTTACGGAAATTGATAATGCAATTGGATACGATGAAAAAGGGGAAATTGTAGAAAGTTGGCAATAAGTATTTTTAGTAAATAGAAGTAACCTTTGTGAAGAAAGGTACTTAAGCTAACGGGAGCAAGAGTGGAACAAGGAGTTGTCGATGAGGTAGTTCTTATTGTGTTAAAGGGGCAGTTTAGTTTAATAATGAAATAGTTGAATCGAAAATGGAATTTAAACGTATAGTTATTATCTTTATTTGTAGGGATATTATGGATAATTCTTATAAGATTGCTATTATCGGTGGGGACGTCATATTGCTTCTAAAGCGTTAGAGAATGGGTATCAAGTTCGTATGCTTGTTAGAAATCCAAAAAAGTTAACTTTCAGTGATGAAAGGGTTGAGAAAGTAGAAGGGGATGTACAAAATTTGGAGGACATTCAAAAACTACTAAAGGATTGTCACATAGTTGTTAATACTTTTGGTCAGCCACTCAAAGAGAAACCTATTTATAATTTCTCTTTGGGGGATTTCCATTAACAAGTATAACTACTCCAATCCCTTCATATGAAATCAAAAGTTTTTTTCTATTTATTTTTGGAAGTGCTATTATCTATTACTTTTTAGTGAATATCTATTCCATAGGACAGATAGGGAGAAAGATTGTTTTTACAATTCTTATTCTTTTAGGGTGTTTTAGTATATATATGGCTTTTTATCTTGCAACAAATTCAATACCACACTAATAACTAAATGAATTATAAATCTTGTTCAAGTAACGGAGCGATTTAATTTAACCAAGGAAGTGATGTAATGCAAGGTTATAATGTGTTAATGGTTTATAACAAAGATATGAACAAGTTATTGATGTGTGAGAGGTTAAAGAACCCGTATAAGAGATTAAGTAATTTAGTAGGTGGGAAAATTGAAAGTGGAGAAATAGGTATTGAAGCTGCTTATAGAGAACTTCTTGAAGAAACCAACATTTCAAAAGAAGATATAATTCTTCATCATTTAATGGATTTTAAATACTATCTTCAAGATTGTTACGTTGAAGTTTATGTTGGTAGATTAAAGCGAGAAGTATCGGTTTCTGGTGATGAAAATATTCTGTATTGGTCTGATTTAGATAACAACTTTTTTGATATGTCCTTATATGCTGGAGAAGGAAATATTGGTCATATGATAGAGCAGGTGAACTATGTTAAAGATAGGTTATTTTCTGATGAAAATTCCTTTGTATAGTACCAATGTCAACAACGGATTAAAATTCCCCATTTTCAGCGGTTGAAAAATCCCCAATATCATCACTTTGCTACTATCGGCTGAATTCCAGCCTTCTGTTTTTCCTTTAATCGATAGGATTCTCCTTTCATGTTAAATGTAGTGGAGTGATGAAGCAGCCGATCTAAAACAGCGGTTGCTAAAACATCATCTCCAAAGATTTTCCCCCATTCTATATATGATTTATTAGAGGTTATAATAATTGACCCCTCTTCATATCTCTTTGAGATGATTTGAAACAGGAGGTTTGCACTTAACTCATCAAACGGGAAGTATCCCATTTCATCCAAAACGAGTACATTAAACTTAGATAACTTATTTACTAAGCGACTTGTTGTGTTGCGTTCATCAGCTTTCTTACACATTGTGATGAAATCATCACAACGTGTATAGTGGGCTGTATAACCTTTATTTAATGCTTCAAGTGCAATCCCAATCGCAAGATGGGTTTTACCTACACCGGGAGGTCCCAAAAGTAAGATATTATCCCCATTATCAATAAATCTACATGTCATTATTTCTTTAATTCTTCTTTCACTAACACTTGTCTGAAATGCGAAATCAAAATCTTCAATTCTCTTTAAATATGGTAATTTTGCTTTATTAATACGTCTTTCCAAATCTTTGTTTTCAAGTAATTCAATTTCTTGTTTTAAAAGAGTGTCTAGGAACTCAGAGTATGGTACATTATGTTTAGAGGCATCTTCGAGAATTGCTTCAATTTGTTGAGCAGTTATCGTAAAGCCAACAGCGTGTAAACGTTCAGTTAAGAGCTCGTTATTCATTTTGTTTCACCTGCTTTTGACTGTTCTTCATACACTTGAAGGGAACGTTGTTCCACTTTAGGTCCAAGGAGAGAATCGTGATGGGTCGCCAAACCTTTTGTTGTCACGTTTTTCTCCTTTTTTTCTTTCTCTCGGTAATGATCCATTTGAGTTAATGATTGTGCCTTCCCAGTAATAAGGGGATGAGAGGCTATACATTCTAAATCATCGTAAATCTCTATATGATGGTCTAATGTTTGTTTTACCTTTACGTTAACACCTTTAAATCTAATTGGAACAGAATATTGTTTCCCTTCGTACTCTATTAAACCTTGAGGACTTACAGTTGATTGGGTCCACTTATTAATAGGGAACATAGGGCGCTCATTCCAGTTAAGTAAATGATCCTGCTCATAATTAAACCTTTCGATTGGCGCTTCTTTAGTTGTTTGATTTGGTTTTTTATTCGCTACATTGTCTAACCATATTTGTAAGCTTTCATTCATTTTTATTAGAGAGGGCTCTAACTTCCGCTGCATAAAGTTCTTCTTTAAGTAACCAACAGCACTTTCCACTTTGCCTTTTGTTTGAGGTCGAGCTGGTTTACAAGCCTTAGGAACAATCCCATAGTAGGCAAGGAACTCTTCAAATTTACGATTAAAACGAATTTCTGTTGGTGAGTGTTTTATTACAACGGTTTTCATATTGTCATATAAGATCTGTTTAGGGACTCCATTAAAATAGGCAAAAGCATTCATGTGACATTTCATTAACTGTTCTAAATTCATAGTAGTAGTAATCTCCATATACTTCATACGTGAAAAGCCTAATACTATTACAAATACATAAAGTTTCTGTAACTTACCATCAACGAAATGTTCCCCTAATTCACCCCAATCCATTTGAGCTTGTAAACCGGGAGGTGTTTCGTACCTGACACTTCCTTGCTTATTTGGCTTTTGTCGATATACCCTCACAAAATCTCGAAGTATTGTCATTTGGCCTTTGTAACCCATTGCTTGAATTTCCTCTAAGAGAACAACACAATTTGTAGTACCTTCTTTCAACCTGGAAAGTATATAATCCTCGTAGTCTTCTAATTTCCTCTTCTTGTCTACCTTCTTCTGCTTACGAGTCTTGTATTGCGGCAGTTCAGACTGATTAATGTATTTTCTTACAGTCTTTCGGTCAAATCCAGTTTCTTCAGCGATAGCGCTGATTGTCCACCCTTTCTGATAAAGTTCTTTAATCATAAAAAATTCCCCTATCTCTATCATGTCTAATGTCTCTCCACTCCAAGAATTTGTGTATCGAGACCATTATCCGCCAAATTTGGGGAATTTTTAACCGTTTATATTGGGGATTTTATCACCGTTGTTAACACCAATTCTTTTTCTGAATTATTCTTCAACAACCGGGTGCTTCCATTGCCCCCTTATTCAGATAAAGAAGCAGAAGAGTTGAATAAGAAAAGTAATATATTAACAGTTAATTTATTATGAGTTATAATAATTTTAATCTTTCAAATGGGGTGAACGGAATGTCTAACCGTATTGTTCGAAGTAATTAGTTTTCGGGCTGGAAAAAACGCGTACCAGCTATAAAGGGAGAAGTCTGCCCTTTTTCCGAAAACAAAAACTTGGGACAGTGTCGGTAGTCATTATACAACTACACCCCTAAGACACTTGCTGTGTGCTGGGGTTTTTTACATTTGAAAGGTGGATAATAATTATGAATGAATTAGATTATAAAAGCTTTTATGACAAAGTTGGGAAAACAAACGGATGGGATTTTAGTAAATTAAAGGTTACATTAGAAGGAGCATTATGGGATTTCAATGAAGAAATAAAGAAAAAGTCAAAAACTTCAGACATACTTCTTGATATTGGAACAGGTGGTGGAGAAAACGTATTAACTATTGCTTCTTCGTTCCTTTTCTTAGTGGGTATAGACTTATCTAAAGGAATGATTGAAACAGCTCAAACTAATTTAAAAAAATCTTGTATGTCAAATGTTCGATTTTCTCAAATGTCATCTGACAAATTGGAATTTCCTGCTGAATTTTTTGATATCGTAACTTGTCGTCACGCACCATTTAGTTCAATTGAGATTGCTAAGGTATTGAAAAAGGGCGGGTACTTCTTAACTCAACAAGTTGGTGAAGAAGATAAACTAAATATAAAAAGAGCATTTAACCGAGGCCAATTGATTGAAAAGAATGGGGGATTATTAGCACGTTATGTCCGAGAGCTAAAAGAATCTGGTTTTTCCGAAATTCAACATTACGAATATGATGCTACCGACTATTATCAAAGACCCGAAGACCTCATATTCTTACTAAAACATACACCTACCATTCCGAATTTTGGTGAGGGAAATCACGATTTTGAAATATTGAATGATTTTATTGAAAACAATCAAACCGAAAAAGGAATTCGAACAAATTCCAAAAGGTTTCTCATAATAGCAAAAAAGTAAGAATAGGCAGCCTTAAGGCTGTCTTTTTTATTTTAAATAGAAGCATTTGGATATACAAAATTAATTAATCGAATAAATAAGCTTGGGGTTTGATGCAAGTATAGTAAGGTGGTGAAAAAATGCATTTAAAGTAACGGGTGCAATATTAGAACAAGGAATTGTCGATACGGCATCTCCTTCTGTGTTAAAGGCAGATTTTGAACGCTAGAGTTATATTAAAAACAGTGGCGAATGCTTAACAAGAGTATTCGCTTCTTTCTTATGGCAAGCATCTAATATTGGACAGGTATACGTTGATTGTTATGGAATAAAGTGTTGATTTACCCACTATGTTGTATTACGATGTACAGTAAGTAGTAATACGATATAGAAAAGGAGGTTGCATCTAATGAGAAAAACAGAATTGTTAAAAGGGAGTACGAGTATTATTCTGTTATCGTTACTTTCAGAAAAAGAAATGTACGGCTATGAAATTACCGAGAAGGTCCACGAGGTTAGTGAAGGGTATTTGCGTTATAAGGAAGGAACGTTATATCCAGCGTTAAAGCGACTGGAGTTAGCTGGTTTAGTAGAGAGCTATTGGCAAAAATCAAGTGATGGACCACGCCGGAAATATTACCGAATTACCACTGCAGGAAAAAAGTCGCTATCTGATCAAAAGCAGGAGTGGGGTCTGTTCCAAAAAGTCATGCATCAGATTGTAGGTGATGTGAATGTCAAAACAAGTATCGATTAAAGAGTTTGATAGCTATATTAAGAAAATCACAAAAGAATTACGCCTAGACGAAATAGAAAAGAAAGAACTAGAGGAAGAATGGAAGCAACATCTCTATGATCATTATGATTCACTTCGCAGGGACAATGTAGATGAAAAAGAAGCAGTTCAAGCTGTCATTGACCAATTTGGTCCAGTTGAATTGTTGCAGGAAGAAGTCAATCAGACTTACCCAAGCTCCATGAAAAATCATTTATTTAAAGATGTACTCATCGGAATGATTTGCATCATTTCAAGTGTTATCGGACCAGGGCTACTAATTGGAGCATACTTTCAACCGTACTTTATAGTTGTACCAATCCAAGCCTTAGTAGTCGCTTATTTTATCCATCGATTTATTGTAAAAAAACAAACCTATTGGCTGTTTTCCATTATCGGATTCATCCCTATTTATGTCATATTCTTGCAGTTTCTAGCTCAAATGTATGGCGCACCATTAACATTAGAGCTTTACCTCAGTGAAATCTTCAGCTTAGAATGGCATCGTTTAGCAGGACTTAATGGACTCTATGAATTCCCTACACTACATATGTTTTGGTACATCATTTTGTTAGCTCAATTGGTCAGCGGTAACAATTATGTATCTGTTTTGAAGCGAATGTGTAATGCTACGTTTCATTACTGGGCGATGCTTTTAATTGCTTTAGTTATTGCTAGATTGCAATCGAGTGCTGAGTGGTCTGTTATATCTATGAATGTTATTCTTTTGTATGCCTTTTTACAGCAAGTTATCTCCAATCAACAATTCATTCAATGGAAAGAAAGGATCAAACGATTGGTTGCAAAGTCAAGGGAGGGGGAAATTTGAATCAAATTAAAAAGAGTGCCTTTCCGTTTATTGTTATCGTGATCGTTGCTTTGTTTTTTATCGATTTTGGCAATAGAGAGATAGCTTATGAGATCGTTAGTTATGACCGTTTACCGGAAGAGTATAAGGAAGATTTTCATCTCATGGGTCCAGGCGGGACGGGAATGTTTTCGCACAAAGGTCATACATACGCCTTTATTTTAACCGAGCCAGATGAACAAGTCGCTGTTGAATTTGTTGGTAAAGATGTACCAATGGGAGGCTATGATGTGAAATATAGTCTGCAGCCAAAAGAGGCTGATGGAGAAGCTATAATAATAGATGGAACACATGGCACATTTACCCCTTGTATTCTTAAATTAGAAAAGGAAGTGTCTCCTCCGTTTGGATTTACCAATACGAATGCAATGAAAAAGTAAATAAACAAATTGTATTTTAGACAATAACAAAAGCTTTTCAAAATCTTGTTCTTAAACAAATGGATGCGTTTCTGGAATAAAAACAGAAACGCTTCTTTCTTTTCAATCCAAATAAAAGGAAATTAATGTTAACATGAAAATAAAGAATTAGGTGTTCTTCAACTAACGAAGCAGTAGAGTTGAAAAGTGTTTTGTTATTGATGATAAAATTATAAAGAGGAGAGATGTTGGAATGGCAATTGCAGTAGCAATTATAATTTTATTAGTAGCATTGGCAATAGCTTATCAACTAAGTGAAAGTAAGTCGAAAAAAAGAAAATATATTGTTTGGGGAATTACAACAATGTTAGCAATAGCTCCTTTATTCTCATGGTTAATCAGTATTACCTATGCAAGTGTCGAGGGTAGTGGATGGGCAGGAGTTGCACTAATATCGATAATGTTCCCAATTATATTCTTGGTTGGTCTTGTAATTCTTCTTGTAGGGATTTTTAGAAAAAAAGATCCAAAAACCATTGAAAAGTAATTCATTTTTTATTAAATTAACGGATGTGTTCCTGCAATAAAACAGGAACGCATTTTTCTTTGTGTTACAAAAAAGAGAATTAATATTAAAATGAAAACAGCGGTTATTTAAGTAAAGGTGCAGTGGCTAACGGGGAAGAGAGTGAAATAAAAAAGTTTATAAATCTTGTAGGAAGATTTTGTAATAATATAGTATAGTTATCTTTAAGAATGAAAGGAGGCGTTGTTTTATGAAAATGACGATAGCTATAAACGGGGTGCAATTAAACTAAGGGAGGCGTATCAAGCCCCTATAAACTACGTGATCCCTACTTAATACAGGAGGGTCATATTTTGGGGAATTTTCAACAGACGAATTTAATAACAAAGACACTTGATAAAGTGGATTTTCAACTACAAGAAGAGCATAATTTCAATTGGTTAAAGCACTTGGGTAATGTTTTTTGTGTGTTTGATCAACAAGATTCAGGAAATATAAGTTTCGGTGTCGAAAAAGATGAACAAAAGTATTTTGTGAAATATGCTGGTGCAAAACCTATTGACTTTACTGGAAACCCAAAGGATGCTATTGAACGATTGAAATACGCTTTACTAGTTTATCAATCGCTAGAACATCCACACTTAATAAAGTTATTAGATTACTTTTCCACTGAAAATGGGTATGCTTTAGTATTTAAATGGTTCGAAGGTGAATGTTTACATTCTCATTGGTCGTTTGGTGGTGTAGCAAAATATACAGACCCTAAGTCACCTTTTTATCGTTTTAAGAATTTAGCAGTGGAAAAACGTTTAAAAGCCTTAGATGCAATTTTTTCTTTCCATACTTATGCAGAATCTCAAAAATATGTTGCAGTAGATTTTTATGATGGAAGTATCTTATACGATTTCACAAATGATGAAACCAAAATATGCGATATTGATTTTTATCGAAAGGCACCTTCTATAAATGATATAGGTGAAGATTTCTGGGGGGCAAATCGTTCAAAATCTCCAGAAGAATATGAACTTGGGTCTCCAATCGATTCTATTACGAATGTCTTTAACCTTGGAGCTATTGCATTTGGACTACTGGGTGGTGAAATGGATCGTTCTTTCTCAAAATGGGATGCTAATCAAGGTCTTTATGAAGTTGCAATAAGAGCTGTGGAAGAAGACCGTAATAAAAGGTATTCAACGGTAAAAGAATTCTATCAGGCTTGGAAATTTGTTGTAAATCGATAAATTACTAAAAGTAAAGGGCGATTCTCTAAAATGAGGTCGTCCTTACGTTTTGTTTTGAAAAGAGATTGTGAAGAAATATACTTAAAGTAACGGGCAGCTCAACAGTTGTAACATTCTGGAAATTGTGATATAAATATTAAAACAGTTAATAATTGGTATGTATAACTAGCGTAACGTGGACAACCACGAGGGGGTACATACTTATAGAGCCGTACTCCTGGGCAAAGCATATGAATTTATTTTCATATGCTTTTTATTTTTAGGAGGGATGTTTGCAATGGCTAGTATTAAAATGCAAGTGGAATCTTTACAAAGGGGTTGAAATTAAATTGACTATTTTATATTTTGTTAGGCACGCACACTCTACATATACACCCGATGAATTAAATAGACCTTTATCGGAAAGAGGTTTTACTGATGCAACCAACGTTACTAAATTATTTAAAACAGAGGAAATTGATATTGTTGTTTCAAGTCCGTATAAACGAGCTGTTCAAACTGTCGAAGGCATAGCAGAACACATAAAGATAGAAGTTGAAATTATAGATGGTTTTAAAGAACGTATTTTAACCACAGTTCCTGCCGAAGATTTTACTCATGCTATAACAAAAGTATGGGAGGATTTCAACTTTTCATGGGAAGGTGGAGAGTCTAACATTGTCGCTCAAAAAAGAGGTGTAGAAACCACTTATAATTTATTAGAGAAGTATAAAGATAAAAATGTCGTTATCGGTACACATGGAAATATAATGGTTTTAATCATGAATTTTTTTGACAAACAATATGATTTTTCTTTTTGGCAAAATCTCGATATGCCAGATATATATAAATTAACTTTTGATGACAAAGTGCTAAGAAACGTAGAAAGGTTATGGGAAAGACTTTAATATCGTTCTTCAACTAAAGGTGAGCTATTCTTCAACAAGGTATGCTGTTTTTTTATTGAAGTAACGAAGCCGAATATTTAAATAACGAAATATTTTAATTTGATCTAAGGGGGTATTTTGTGACAAAGAAACTCAAACTAATAATAGTTTTATTTATCATAACTATTATAAAACTATACTACGTTGAACTTGAATCTTTGAGTAGTTACGAAGGAATAACAACAGAACAAGGGATAGATGAGATAATTGTATAGTACCAATTCTTTTTTCTGAATTATTCTTCAATAAACGGGTGTTTCCTGGAAGAAAGAATTGCGTCCTTGTTCCACTAAAGTTGCAGGTTAATTTAACAATTTAGCAAAATGTTAAACTGGTATAGAGGTGATTATTCTGAAAAAAACACTCTTAATAATCGGGGGCATTTTAGTCTTTTTGTTGTTGGGGAGCTTTATTTATTTAAAGACCAATCCACCATTATCAGCAAACGGTATAAGTTTTTATTTAGATGATGAAACGAAAAGAGTAGTCGAAATAGTAAACTCTGGATTTGCAAATATTAAACTTAAAAATGTATTGGTTAATGGGAATAAAGCTGAAAATGTTGAATTAGGTGCAAGCAGAACAAATCATATGGTAGCAGGTGGAGGTCTTGATGAAGACCCATATATTACTTTTCACAAAATTAACAAATTGGAAATTCAACCTGAGTTACCACTCGACGAACAAAAAGGATTATACGAAATAGATGACAGACAAATTATAAAACACTATGGATTACGTGTTTTTGGGAACGAAGTACCTGAAAAAATAAATATTAAATACACGTATTTATGTATCCCATATTCGTTAGAAGTAGATGTTACAGAGTAAACGTTAATAAGCTAACGGGGTGCATTGATCCAAGAAGGGGTTAACGCTTTTTTGTGGAAGTTATTCGACTACGAAGCAGTTTAGTTTAATAAGTAGGAAATAAAGGGGTGGTTAAAATTAACAATTTAAATGTTGGTTTAACGTTCTTATTGTTAAGTTCAATTATCTATGGTTCTACATTGATTTCAGCATCGGTTTATTCTCAAGTGTTAGCAGGTCCTGATGGTCAAGGATGGGATACAAGGTACGGAGTTTATGGAACTGCTTTAAGAGAGGTAGGAACACTTCCAATAATACTATCTATCCTATTAGGTATAATTGGTTTATTGATTGTAGTTGTATCCATAAGAAAGAACTAGGAATATAAGCATTTACTTGTTCAATTAACGGGTGCATTCCTTCAACAAGGGATGCTGTTTTTCTTATTCAAGTAAAGAAGTAGATTTATGTAATAATTCGATTATTTGTACGTCAGATAATATAAGAATTGGTTAGGAGTTGATATGGTATGGGAATTAGAATGTTTCTAATATTAGTTGGATTTTTAATAATTTCTGGTTGTGGTCAAGAAAGCCTTAATGAACAGCATAAACAATATTTATCAAATAAAGGGTGGGAAGTTAAAGAACTTATCGAAGTTAAAACCTATATATTAGACATTCCAAATGAAATGCTAAGTGGCTATGAAGCGAGTGGTATTACATTTTTTGGAGACTATTTAGGAAAAGAAGTTACAAGTTATATTTATGAGTTAAAGGAAAAAGATGTTGAAGGAAAACGTTTGAAATCAGTAGTATTCGAAGCAGAAGAAGAAATTATTGGAGGTTATGGCTTACTTCCTAGTTGGTCACCAGGTAAATTTAATTTGGACGATAAAGAACGTTTAATAAATGAAAAAATGATTAAACAGTAAAAACTTAACATTATTAAATATGAAAATGAAGATTTCTATTTGGAAATTTGGTTCTTGAAAAAGGGATGCCTTTTTCTTATTGAACAAACGACGATGTGATAAGGGGGATATTTTGAAGAGAATTACTTTTATAATAATGGAATGGATAAAAAGGTTACACCGATACAAGGGTTAGTAATGATAGGGGCGGTTGCAGTTATGATGGTAGTATTCATAATAGCTTCACAATCATATTTTTAGTTATTTAGAAGTGACAGAAGCTGCTAATGGTTGTTTTAATATAGGGGGTGTCCCTATTATCGAAAAGTCAGGTCTACGAATGACTAACTTTCACTGTAATTTGGAATAACTTATTCAATTAACCGGATGCGTTCCTACAATAGCAGCAGATACAGGTTAGTTTAAAAAGGAATATATATATCGTTATAGAAATTATTTTATACTACAAACTCAAAATAGGCGGTTAAATTTATGGGATTTACTAGACTATTTGATAATAATGATTTTATTTCGTGTGTTAATTTATACATAAAGGTCTTTAATCAAGAACCTTGGAATGATAATTGGTCTTATAAAAAAGCAGTAGGTTATTTAGGTGATATGGTTAATACACCTGGTTTTGAAGGATTTGTTGTTACAGAGGATACAAATATAGTAGGATTTATCTTCGGTTATCGAAAACAATGGTGGCAAGGCGATATTTTTTTCTTGCAATGTGTGTTGATAATGAAGTTCAGGGACGTGGTTTTGGAACAAAGTTGATGGAATATGTCAAAGATTACCTAGTTTCAAATAATTATTATACTATTAGTTTATTAACGGAACGCACTTTTCCAGCTGCAACTTTTTATTTAAATCAAGGATTCCAAGAATCTCTTGATACAAGACTTTATAATTATGTGTTGAAGAATAAATAAAAACTACTTTTACTAACTGGTACTTACTCCAAAGTAGAAAGGGACAAATTTTTTTTAATGTAATGTTTTGTCTGTTCAACTAAGTAGTGCATGAGTTTAACAGGGGAAAATGACAAAGAACATTATTGTCTTCGAGTATTGATGCTTTTATTGGAATCTTTTCTATAGTTTTAGCAAGATGAAAACATCATTCTTTAATCTGAAAAATAAACTGGTAATCTCAAAGAAGCAATAGAGAATGTAATAATAACTTATTTAACATCCTCTATTGTTGAATTAAAGCAATTCTTTGTCGTTTCTAAAAATTTATTTAACGCATTTGATATTGGTACATCATCACGACGAATAAAAACAGTAGATACATATTTATATTTCTCTGGAACAGGATGACATATTACAGTTCCTTCTTTTTCTAACTGCTTTCCAATTCGTTTTGAAACAAGTGCTACGCCTAATCCTGCTTTTACGCACCCTATCATACCTTCGATTGTTCCGAAATCAATTTTTTTAACTGGTAATATCCCTTCGTCTCGTAACCAACTTTCTAATTTTGCTCGATAAGTACAGCCTGAACGAAAAACTAAAATAGTGCGTGTTTGGAGGTCCTTAATCGACTCTAGGGTTGGTTGTGAAGAGTCCATGATTAAAACTAGTTCTTCTTGAATAAGCGACTCCTGAATAATCCTAGGATGTTCAATAGCATTTGTTACGAATGCACCATCTAAATTATACTTTAATACTTCATCTACGAGTTCCTCAGTCGAACCTGATGTTAAAGATAAGTTTACTTCGGGATAATGATTATGATAAGCAGCAAGAACCTGTGGTAACCGTATAGCAGTAGTAATATCAGTTGCTCCAATAGATAAAGGACCTGTTGGCTGATTAGGGTTTTGTACAGCTTCCTTAGCTTCTCTATGTAACTTCATGATTTTATCTGCATATCCTAATAAAATCTCCCCATTCGCCGTTAGAGAAACCCCTCTGTTATTCCGATGAAATAAAGTGGTTTGAAGTTCGGATTCTAATTTATTAATTCTATTTGTCACATTAGATTGAACATAATTTAAGTGTTGCGCTGCTTTACTGACGCTTTGATAACTTGCTACCATTTGAAATATTTCCAATTCTTTAATATCCATACTTTGCTCCCCCTAGAATCTAGGTATCACATAAAATGATATCCGATATCATATGCATTCATTTTACATGATATCAATTTAGAAATAAAATAAAATTTGAAAGATAAACAAAATAATGGAAGTTGTGGAGGATATGCATTTAACTTATCCAAACGGACATAAACCTCAGAAGGAAAATCTCGGAGTAGCTAATATTCCAGATTATCTTGGGGGAGAACGCAAAACCGATTATTTTTTAAACAATGTTGGTTTACATATAAATACAGTTAAACGAACTCTGGAAGCTGCTGGATTTGATTCTGATTTAATTAAAGAAGTGGAAAGTAAAATGAATATGATATACGAACAAAATACAAGAAACCAATAAGGCTGTAACGAGCAGACGGAAATATGTTCTGCTCGTTTACGTATTTTAAAAAAATTATAGAAAGGTAGAGATCAAGATGCAAATTATTTTCGATGTTTTAATCCCCGTTTTTGCTATAATCCTGTGTGGTATTTTGGCCGGAATTTATAAAGTAGTTGACGTTTCAGGTTCAAAAAGCTTAAATAACTTTGTATATTATATTGCACTTCCCGCTTTGCTTTTTTTATCATTAGCAGAAGCACCAGTCAGTTATTTAACTAATTGGGGTTTTTTGTTCACAAATTTATTTGGTATATTAACAAGCTTTTTAGTTGCAAGTATTCTATCATTACTTGTCTTTAAAAGGAAATTTCCGAATGTGGCCACTTATGGAATGGCCGCTTCTTACGGGACAACTGGTTATATGGGAGTACCGTTGTTAATTGCGGCTTTTGGGCAAACTGCAGCACTGCCAGCAGCGTTAGCTACGCTGATTCATAACATTCCAGTAATTATTATAGTCACAATTTCTTTTGAGCTTTATAGAGCATTAAAGCAAACTAGCTATAGGGAAGTGGCAAGGGCTGTCGGATCTGGAGATGCAATAATACCAGGAACAGTAAGTCAAGAGAAACCTAATATTGGTACTATCCTATTAAATGTAATAAAATCTGTTTTTCTTAGTCCGTTAACTATTTCTGTACTTGCTGGAATTATTGTTGCTGTATCGAATATACAACTTCCGAAATCGGCTCTTGTATTTTCTCAATTATTATCTGATGCAGCTGGTCCAACAGCATTATTCGCCTTGGGGCTTGGCCTAGTAGGTCAAGGGAAATTATTCACTAAGCTGGCAATTAATAAAGCTGAAGTTACAATTATTATAATATCGAAAATAATCGTACAGCCATTAGTTACATTATTTTTAGCACTTTATGTTTTCCAATTAGAGGGAATATGGTTAACTGCGACTATTATTATGTCGGCTTTGCCTGTAGGAGCAGGAGCATATGTTTTTGCACAGAAGTATGAATCCTTTAAAGAAGAAACGTCAGTGTCCATAGTTATATCTATGTTAATTTCTATTGTTACAATCTCATTATTATTAGTTTTATCAGAAAGAGGATACTTCCTCTAAAACTTTAATTCTAGCCTTGAATCGAATATCATTAAAATAATCTACTTCATTCGAGAATCCTGTATCTTCCTTTCATAATGAATATGCCTTTAAACGAGAAGTTGGAATATAGAGTGGAATGAGGGTTGAAAAACTCTCTTCTATAGCTTTTGTTAAGAGGAAAAATAGCAACCCACAAACCTATTCAGTTAGTGATTTTTTATTTTAAAATTTGATGCCATTTCTGACAAAAAGAGAAATGACGTTCGTTCCACCGTCATCCATGTCACATTATTATTTGTTGATAACATCAAAATTTATTTTTTTTAGAGGGTTAAAATAGATAATGTAATCGTCCTTAATTTGGACGATTATTTTATTTGTAAAAAAATTTTAATAAATTTAAGCCAAATTAGACTTTGGTTTGTCTAATAGATGTAAGACAAAAAAGAAAGGGTGAATTCCAATCATTAGATTAGTAAAAAAAGCTCAAAAAGGAAGTGACAAAGCCTTTTTAAAGCTTTTCCAGCAATATGAAGAAGATATTTATCGAATGGCTTATGTATATGTTAAAAACAAGGACGATGCTTTAGATGTTGTTCAAGAAGTAGCCTATCAATCATTTAAGAAGATAAATACATTGAAAAAACCAGAGTATTTCAAAACGTGGTTAATGAAAATCACAATGAACTGTGCAACGAATGTAGTAAGGAAAAATAAAAAAGTTGTTCATTTAAAACCAGAATATGAGGAATTTATAAGAACAGAGAATGAAGATATTCCTCTTTCTATATCATTACAAGACTTAATAGAAGCATTGGAAGAGGATGAAAAAAGCATAGTTTTACTAAGGTTTTACCATAATTATACATTTAAAGAAATATCGGAACTATTGGAAATACCACTTGGAACGGCAAAATCAGTTCTTTATCGTGCATTAGATAAACTTCGTAAACAATTTAAGGAGGGTGATATTTGTGAACAATAAAATAAATCAAGAATTACAAAAAATAGAAATTCCAAAAGAATTACATGAAAGGTCTAAATTAGGTGTGAAAAACGCTAAGGCAGAGCAACAAAAAAGAAGATTAAAAAATCCATTAGTAGCGGCAGTAATGATTTTAGGATTATCTACTACTTCAGTTGCTTTTGCCTTTCCGTCAATTGCATCACAAATTCCATTTATGGATAATGTCATTAGTTTTTTTTATGATGAGGAGAGAGACTACAAAAATTTTGAAACCTACTCTACTGATATTGGTCTTGCACAGACGAGTAATGGTACGACTGTTATGATAGACAATGCGGTATATGACGGAACGAATATTACTATTTTATTTGCAATCGAAACAGAAAAAGAAGTTGAACAAGAAGTTGAAATCCGTGCAATGAATTGGTTTGATGTTGTTGGTGCAAATGGTATGGGAGGTAGTGAAAAAATTACAAAGATTAGTGACAATCGCTACGTAGGATTGGCATCTTTCACTCCCCATTTCGAAGATGAAGAATATCCAGAAACAATTGAAGTTACTTGGAATCCTGAAGCCTTTAAAAGTTTATCAAATGATTTAGAGGTAGAGGGTGATTGGTCATTTGCTTTTTCACTCAATCGTTTAGAAGGTGATATAGAGTTGTTAAATAAAACTGTACAGAATGAGAATGTGAGCTTCACGCTTCAATCTATTGAGTTCACTGATGTATCCACTGTTATTAGCTATGAACAAGTGGTATCTGATGAACTCCTAAAAGAGTGGGAAAGTGTGTCACCTGTTTTCAATGTAACAGATGACCTCGGTAATGTGTATATGAATGAAACTGGTGGTAGCGGAAAGACAACGAATGACTACAAAACATTTAAAGGAACAAGTGACTTCGGTTCAATTCAAGAAGGAGCTAATAAGCTCATCATTCAGCCTATCCAAATTGCAAGTCTCAATTTTGGAAAAGGTCATACCAAAATTGAGCTTGAGCCTATTGTTATCGACTTAAAAAAATAATAATGAATTAGTTTAAAGTATGTGAGTTATAAGTAACGGGTGGCTTGAACGAATAACTGGAGTTGTCGTTGCCGCAGCTCCTTTAGCTTATTACGCAATCGAGGCAGGTTAGTTGAAGAAGGATTAATTCGTACAGATATAGAACTAAAAGAAGTAATTTAGGCTGTAAAGGGTGTAGAGAGTGCAAAACAATTATCAAAAAATAATTTCGTATGTTGAAGATATTAAAGAACGGAACTACAGCAGTGCTTCTTCATTAGTAATACTAAAGGATAACAATATTGTATTAGAACACTATAGTGGTTATCATTCTAATTCAATAGGTTCAGCCCCAATTACTCAAATCTCGCAATTCAATATTGCATCAGCTCGAAAAAGTTACTTAGGTTTAGCGGTAGCTTATGCCTTATATGAAGGTAAAATTAAAAATATTGATGACTTTGCAATAGATTATTTTGAAGAGTTCGATAAGGAACTGCTAGGCCGAACAACGATAAGGCATTTGGTTACGCATTCTCACGGGTTACACCAGAGAGAGGACGGAACAATTTACCGAGAATTTAATCCGGGTGAAAGTTGGGCTTACAGAGGGATAAACGTCTTAATGATGTCTCAGCTTTTAAACAAAATTTATGGGAAAAGCTTTCCTGAATTACTTAAAGAACGGGTATTTTTACAACTTGGATTTAAGGAAACTTTTTGGCAGAAATATCCTAACGAGAAATTAGTTCAAGTAATTGAAAATCCTGAGGTTATTGCAGGGTTTATACTTGGTAAATCAACTGATGGAACTGAACCAAACCTACATACCTCAACTCGTGAGTTTGCGTTTTGGGGTAATCTTCATTTAAATAATGGATTTACAAATGGGAGACAAATTGTTCCCAAAGAAGTTATACAATTAGCTACTACACTCCAAAGTCCCAATTACAAAGATAATGATTTACCGAAAAATGGATTGTTTTGGTATGTTCAAGATAAACCATCGTTAAGAAGCGAAATTGGGGAAAGAGTTCCTAAAGGTTCATATCAAATCTTGGGTATAACAGGACCAACTTTATTAGTCATTCCAAAGTATAATCTTGTAGTAGCAAAAATGTACAATAAAATGTATAACTACGGAGGTAACAATTACCTTCATTACCTAAGAGAATTCGGTAACATAGTAGCTGATATTTTCAAGGATTAATTTATTGTTCTTCAACTCTCATGTAAGAACGAATTTAATTTACATTATCTGTGGTGAAGTGGCTCTTCATGGATGGCTAACGGTTGCGTTCCTATAACAGGGACGCTTTTTCTTTGTCTTTATCACATAAATAAGGAAATCAATATTAAAATTAAAACGCGTTATTCAAGTAACGGGCAGCATTGTTCAAAAATAAATTTTATTTTCCAAATACATACAATAGAACATATATTCGTGTTATAATTTCATTAAAGTAATTAGGGGGAGAATCATGAAATTAAAAAATATCAACATTGAAGAACGAATGGAACATTATAATGTAAACGGTTTAAGCATTACATTGATTGAAAACGGTCAAATCAGTGGAACAGAATATTACGGCTTACTAGAAGTAAATAGCGATAGAAAAGTAAATGAGAATTCTAGTTTTAGTGCGTGTTCCATTAGTAAATTCTTAACAGGAATGATCGTTATAAAGCTATTAGAGGAAGGGTTTCTTTATTTGGATGAAAATGTAAATGAAAAACTTGTAACGTGGAAAGTACCTGAAAATAAATACACAAAAAATAAAAAAGTTACGTTAAGAAACTTGCTTAGTCATCAATCTGGAATTAAGGACCCTGAAGGTAGTTTTTTTGAACTAAATTCAGATATAGGTATTCCTTCAATGGTTGAATTGTTAGAGGGAAAAACTCCTTATTGTAAGGTTCCTATTGAAGTACAGTGCGAGCCAGAGAGTGAATTTCATTATTCAGATGCAGGCTTTTGTATTATTCAACAACTTATCGAAGATGTGATGAAAAAACCGTATGATCAAGTGGCAAATGAGTTGATATTTAAGCCATTAGAGATGAAAAATAGCCATTTAAATACAACGATATTAGAGAGGGATAAAAAAGAATTCTCTTGTGGTCATAACAAAAATGGTGAATTGGTAGATGGAAAATATCCTATATACCCTTATCCAACAGCTTCTGGATTATGGACGACTTCTTTAGATTTAGCTGCATTAGTTCTTGAGCTAATGAATGCTCTAAAAGGAGAAAGTAAAATTGGTATTTCAACAAATTTAGTTAAAGAAATGATAACTTCTCAAAGAGGAAAAAGTTGGACTGGATTGGGTGTATTTCTAGAAGGATCTGAAAAAGAATTAGAAATCACATCTATGGGTTGGGGAGTAGGTTTCCAATGTATGATGGTAGCGTATCCACACTTTGAAAAAGGTGCTGTTATCATGACGAATGCAGAATTAGGTGTTCATCAATTGGAAGGAATTATTGGAGATATATATAAATCTCTAAGTTCTTAATAAGCGTTACGTTAGGGGGAAAAGATGCAGATAGCTTTAGCGAATCCAACTCATATATCTGAAGTTGTGACTTTCTTCAACGAAAATTTAGACCGCAATAACAGTGCAGTTTATTCTGAAGAGTTTTTATGTCCTCTTGGGATTAAAGCAGCCATAAAAAGAAAGCAAATGATAGTAGCAACAGTAGAAGGTCAAGTAGTAGGGGCATTTCGCTTTTACCGAAAAAAAACACAAAACAAAATTTCTTTATATCAATTTGCGATAAGTGAGGTTTATCGTGGTAAAGGCTTATTAAAAAAGATGTTAAAAACAGTAAATGATTTACCTATCGTTGCATTATGTCCGACAGATTCGAAATTCAATGACTATTTTCACAAGACAGAATGGGAATTGCAAGGTCAAAATGAAGAGTTTAAAACGTGGGTATTTAATTCTAGTCGTTATCCATAAATAAGAGTTCTATTAACTTTACACGAACCTAGCCTTGATAATTGGGGAATTAGAGGTGGGGAACAAGCATCTAGTGTGGGGATTAACTTTAACTTAGATGTATGATGCATTTGTTCTTCAACTAACGGTTTGCTTTTCTTGAATAAGGAAATTGGACCCATTGTTCCAGTAACGAAGCAGTTAGTGGAATAAGAAATATTACTTTTTCGATCTTAGATGAAGGGTTTTTATCAAAAAAGAGAGTAGGACTTATATTTACTTGTGGAGGAGATTTGTATGGAATTTACCGATTTTGGAATTGCTACTCATTGGGGGATTGAGATTAAGGAACTAAACATCATTTCAGAAAGAGTAATACTCCTAACTACAAATGATGATAAGAAATTTATTCTAAAGAAAAAGGGAAATACAGAACAAATAAAAAATGAAATAGAACTTTTAAAACACATACAGTCTAACAATTTAAAGGTTCATTTTCCCTTGGTTAATAATTATGGAGAATTTATTTTTAACTACAAAAATGATAACTATTGTATTTACAATTACATTGTTGGACAGACATTCAGTGCAACAGAATGTGTACAAAATCCAATTGTTCCCCATTTGTTTGGGGAAACCATTGCTTCGTTACACAAGATGATGAATAATGAAAAAATAGCATCTAATTTTTCCCGGAAAGACCTTTATAATACAGTATACGGTTGGGCAGTAAATAAAGTCTTAAATGTATATGCCAACCAACAGTTGAAAGACATCTTTAAAAACTTGGAAGAAGAATTAAAGGCAATAATTGAAGGTTTGCCAAAACAGCTAATACATCGAGATGCTCACATATCAAACATTATATATAAAGATTGTCAATTGGCAGGAGTAATTGATTTTGAAATTGTTGAAGTCAATGTAAGGATATTTGATCCTTGTTATTGCTCCACAAGTATTTTGAGTGAAATATTTTCCGATGAAACTTTAAGAGATAATTGGTTTGATTTTGTAGGAATCTTATTTGCGGAATATAACAAAATAAATGACTTAAAAGAAGTTGAAGCTAAGTCTATATGGCATATAATGCTTTCTATTCAAACCATATTTATGGCGTACTTCGCTAGTAATCCGAAAATATTTGAAATAAATAAAGCAATGTTTATGTGGATTTATGAAAACAAAACCAAAATTGAAAACAAGTTAACATTAAAATAAAGTTGTTCAATTAAAAATACATGCTTTATTTTTTTATTTAGGAGTGTTCAAACATAATGTTACAAACGAAGTTGCT
Organism: Halalkalibacter urbisdiaboli; assembly: GCF_002156385.1. Classification (GTDB taxonomy): domain Bacteria; phylum Bacillota; class Bacilli; order Bacillales; family Bacillaceae_D; genus Halalkalibacter_A; species Halalkalibacter_A urbisdiaboli. The sequence goes on along the minus strand of NZ_MVJM01000001.1, from coordinate 1,017,587 downwards.
GTAAAAAGTTCAATCTATATTCAAGTATCGGGGGGCGTTCCTACAACGGGGACGCTTTTTCTTTGTCTTTATCAGACGAATAAGGAAATTAATGTTAAAATTTAAACGGTGTTATTCAAGTAAGAAGCAGATTAGTTTAAGAAGGTATAGTTAAATTATTCATACTATATCATGAATAATTTAATTCTGTGACTAAACTCCAAACTGTTTCAAATGGTGGTCAAGATGCTTGTAGATTCCTTTTCCCCATTGTTCAGAAGTAAGTTTTCCGAAAAAAGGATGTGGATGACTTGTACAAGTCTCTGGTCCACTCTTATGGAATTTATTAATTTTTTGTTTAAGTTTTTCTCTTTCTATTTCAAATTCCTTTTTATCTGCAATTACAATGTCTGGAATAGTAGACATATTGTATGGTAAAGGCTTGTCATTATAAAAAATGGGTTTTGCAAATCTACCTACTAATAACCCTAACCAACCTCTTGGGGGTAAAGAATATCCCATAGCGATATCTTGGAAAGATGAACAATGAGCTAACATTTGGGAGACATCCATTTTTCCCCATTTCGGTTGTGAATTAACGCTTAAGTTGTCGATACGTTTTAATATTTCATCTTTATGCAAGAGCTCAAAAATATTATTCATTAGAATAACTCCTTTAGTTTTGTTGATTTATACCAATAAAGGTACTATATTATTTAATTTACAATTCAACATCAGTGTTATTTTATCCTCTTAAATTAACGAGTGCGATTGTTCAAATTAGAACAGTCACTTCTTGTGCTAACGTGGAAGAAGAGTTGAAGAAGGATCTCTCCAATTTATTGGTAATTTATGTTAGGGTTAGAGTAGATGTTTTTCTTAAGGGTATTTCGAAAGGGTTGTGGGGAATTGAGAAAAATAATTCTGATTTCAGTTCTAATTTTTGCTGTTATATCAATTGGACTTTTTTCTTTTATTAAATCAAATCCAGCATTAATGAGGGGAACAATTGGTTCATCTGGGGATAAACAAGCAGTTGTTATTAGTATAGGAAATGAAGGATTTAGTGATGTAGAGATTAACGATGTGTTAATAAATAATAATGAAGAACCATTAGATAAAAAAATTCAGGTAAGTAATCCATTAAAAGGTTTTATTGTAGCTGTTGATTTTGATGGTGAGGCGAGAGAGTATGGTATCACGAACATTGAAGATGTGATAATAGAGCCAAATACCGCTCCATTATCACAGTTAGAAAAAGTAAATAACGGTACTGCAACTGAAGATGATAAAAGCTATAGCTTGAGTATTATCAACGATAAAGAAATAAATGAGGTTATTATTAATTATAGGTATTTAGGACTTTCTTTTGAAAAAAATATTCCTATTCAACACTAAACTTTATTGTGGTAACGGGAGCATTAGAACTAGAACGGGACAGAGCAATTTAATTGTGAAATAGATGACTTTACATCATTTAGTGTTGACATACCAAACAGGGAATTTGGATTTTTGGAAAAATAAGAACGGATAAGGGGGATTAAATGAAGAGAAGAAATTGGCTAATTTATGGAGCTATTACAATTTTAGTTGCTACGGGTTGGTTTATATATCAAAGGGTTACTGATGATACCTATGAAGCAATGTCAATTATTCCCGAAAAACAGAAGGACATTCCTTTATTTGAAGGATTGAGACCGACTGTACACCAATATGTAATGGAAGGCAATCATTGGAATGACATACATGGATTTTATTCAAATGAACTTCCAAAGTATGGTTGGGAAGTCGAATATGAGCAAAGTTCTTCCGATGAAAATATTAATGCAGGATTTATGTCCCGATGGCGAAAGAAGGGATTAGAATGGGAATTATCTATCTACGGAAGTTATTTTGAAATGAACAATCAAACAAAAGTTATTTTTGATAAAATTCCTATTTACCATTCAACAACTTGGATTGATGATATTCCAACAAGCATCTGTATTCATCAAAGTTCATCTGATGGAGATTGTAATGAAATTAATGACATAGATAAAATTAAAGGTATTGTCCATTTTATCAACGATGCTATTGATTGGGATGAAGAAGTATTCCCCCGTGAAAAAACAAGCATAATTGACATGGGAGATATAGAAATAAAAGTTCTGTATGAAAGCGACAAAGAAATTTACTTTCAATCAGAAAAAGGTATCAAATTAATGAAACCTGAACCAGATTTCTTTGAAATTACAAACCTTTAATAATTATTGTCTTATTAAAGTAACGAGTGCTTTTCTAGGAGAGCGAAATAACTATTATTTTACGAACGCAGTAGGAAGAATTAAAACATTAAAACAATTATAGGTAGGTTTTAAAGGGAATTTTAATCTCAATGAGTAAAGACGGAAAGGATTTATGGAAAGGGAGATTCGATTGAAAGCTATTTTATTTGATTTATATGAAACACTTATTACAGAACGAGAAAATGGGGTAAACATTATGGATTTTGGGACCCCTGAATGCCAATCCCCTGCTTCTATTTTAGGAATCAGTGAAGAGCTTTTTGAAGACGAATGGGTTAAAAGAAGGCCTGGACGAATGACTGGAGTTTTTTCTGATTATTTTACGGTTTTAAAGGATATTTGTACAATATCAAATCTTGATGCAGATGATAATACTCTTAGGGAGCTTAATGAAAAAAGAATAGCTGCTAAACGATTACCTTACCAAAATATAAGTATTGATATTGTTAACACACTTAAAGAATTGAAACGAAACGGGGTGAAGATTGGATTAGTAAGCAATTGTTCAGCAGAAGAGACGGAAAGTTTGTTTCTAAGTCCGTTATTTAAATTAATTGATGAAATGATACTTTCATATCAAGAGGGAGTTTCAAAACCTAGTAGAGAAATCTATATGATTGCGTGTCAACGTCTTGATGTAAAACCCTCTGAAGCAATTTTTATTGGTGATGGTGGTGCGAATGAATTAGTAGGTGCCAAAAATTCTGGAATTGAAGCTTTTCGTGCAAAATGGTTTTATAACAGAAAAATCAACAATGATGAATTCCCATCTATTGAGAAACCAATGGATTTATTAAATATTGTGAAGAGTAGAAAGTAAACTGCGACAGTGTACTGAACGAACGTCTGCGATTGCTAAACAAGGTATTCGCTTTTATTATCGAAGTAAAGAACAGGATAGGATAGTGAATTGCTGTTTTATGAGCAAAATATCAACATATTTAAAAGTTGAATACATATTGTTTTAATTAACATTAAATGTAATAATAAGGTAAATAAGTTTACTAAGTAATGATAAACACTAAAGGCAATGATGAGAAGAGTAAATCAATTTTATTCTTTTACAGAGAGCTTCGGTAGCTGAAAAGAAGCATTGAATACTTGATTGAACATGGTCTCTGAGCTGCATAGCCGAACTTATAATAATGAGTAAGGTTGTGACGAGATTTGGCACTCGTTATAAATGTCAGAGTATAAGAACATTTATTTGTTCCGTACTTATTGAGGCTAATCATGTGAGTGATTAGTGAATTAAGGTGGTAACACGAGTATAACCTCGTCCTTAGACAAATGTTTTTGTCTTAGGGCGAGGTTTTTTTATTTAGATTAAAAGGAGGAAGAAAAATGAATGTACTAATTGGAGGGGCTTGGCCATATGCAAATGGATCATTGCATTTAGGTCACATAGCAAGTCTATTATCAGGAGATATTTTAGCTCGATATTATAGAACGAAAGGAGATAACGTACTTTATGTTTCTGGAAGTGATTGTAATGGAACCCCAATTACAATTAGAGCAAAGCAAGAAGGGGTAACACCTAAAGAAATAGCTGATAACTATCACAAAGAATTTAGTGAATGCTTTGAGAAGCTTGGTTTCACCTATGATTGCTATACGCGTACAGACTCAGAGTTACAAGGGGGGATTTAAAATGTTTACAGATGATATCGTACTTGATGGGAAAAGGGTAAGGCTAGTACCAATGTCAAATGAACATTCGGAGGAACTATTTAAGGCATCCAATCACAGTGAAATTTGGACGTACAGTCCGGGGAACATAAATAAACCTGAGGACATGCTTAACACGATTAATGATCTGTTGGAATTAAAAAAGCAGGGACTATGGTATCCATTCGTCATCCTTGATAAGAACACGAATAAGATTGTTGGAAGTACCAGTTACTTAGAGATCTCCCCGCAACATAGAAAACTAGAAATAGGTGGCACTTGGTTGGACCCCAAGGTTTGGAGAACTAGGGTCAACACAGAGTGTAAATATCTATTATTGAGGTATGGCTTTGAAGTATTGGAACTGGTTCGAATCCAGCTCAGGACTGATTCAAGAAATGAAAGATCCAATCGCGCAATTCAAAGAATAGGAGCGAAGTTTGAAGGAACTTTACGACAAGAATTGATTAATCATGATGGATATATTCGAGATTCTAATATATATAGTATTTTGGACAAGGAGTGGGAGGCTGTAAAGAGGAACTTGGTGAGTTTTTTAAGTCGATGATATCCAATAAAACCATTAAAACTAAGAGTACATTGTGCTAGAGTGATTTTCTATTTTAAAAATTTTTCTCAAGGAAAAGAATGTTAAATATAATGGAGAATAAGCGATATCGAACGATAATGGTAAGTTAATTAATATACGAGGAGATTGTAAAGTGGAAACCAAACGTTGTAGTATCAACATAACAAAACGAGCTGACTATAATGATTTAGTTAACTTATACCGTGATACTAGGGTATGGGATTACTTGGGTGGGCAAAGAAGTTCCCAGCAAATCGACAATAGAATGATAGAATGGATAAATCCTCAAGAAAATTGCATGTATTGGACAGTGAGAGAAAGAATTTCAGGCGCATTTTTAGGATGTATTTTATTAACACCTCACTATGATGGAGAATATACTCAAATTTCATATATGTTTCTATCAAGTTTCTGGGGTAAAGGTTTTGCGTTTGAGACGATAAGTCAAGTTTTGCGAAATTTCTTTGAGGATAATGTCAATAACAAGCTCATTGCTGAAGCGCAATCGAAAAATACTGCTTCATGTAACTTATTAAAGCGACTTGGATTTTATGAAGTAAAGAAAGTCATTCGCTTTAATGCTGAACAAGTCATTTTTGCTATAGACTACCCAATAATTTCGAGGTTATCATGAAGACGCTCTTATAAAAAAACGAACGGATTGCTTTAGTTTGTGACTGTTAAAGATTCTTTCATATAGGGGGTATTTTATGTCTAAGTGGAACAAAAATGAAGCTTTTGTGAGGAGGCAATTAAGTGAAGCTAAGATTATTTTTACTTTGTGCAGTCTTAATGACAGCCTGTACAGGGCAAAAATATGAAAAAGAAGATACAATAGCGGTTCTTAATGGGGAAGAGATTAAGGTAGAAGATGTTCTTTGGCAATTTTCTTTAGAAAAAGAAACAGAAAATATTATTAATATGTACTTAAAACAAGAGGTTGTCATTCAGGAATCTAAAGATAAAGGGATAACTGTTTCTGAAGATGAGGTTGTCGAAAAAATACAAGCCTTGTTTCCTAGTTCTGAACCAATTGATAGGTTCGAATTTATAGATGACAAAACGTTTTATGAACAACAAGCATCCTTATTAGGAGTGTCCTCAGTAAAATATTTTGAAGTTTGGGAAGATATCACCTATACAAAGCAAGCTTACGTAGAGAAGTATATTGATAAAAAAATTGGGGAACCAACCGAGGAAGATTTAGAGTCATGGGGTCAAATGATTGATGAACATATTAATGAATTATTCGATACTTACAAAAGAGAGGGAAAGTTGGAAATACATTAAAAGCTGGAAACCTGAGAGTCTATATGTGAATAATTACACTTAAACAAACGGATGCGTTCCTACAGCAGGGACGCTTTTTCTTTGTTTTTGACACATATAGAAGGAAATTAATGTTAAAATTAAATGTGTTATTCAAGTAACCGGCAGTTAGTGGGAGAAGAAACAGGGTGTTTTTATCATAGTTTAGTAAATGGGTAGGGGGAAAATATGAGACGAAAAAAAATTTTTTCAATCAGTATAATATTTGTATTTTTGATATTTTTCACAGGTTGCAGTCAGAAACCTGATATTGATATAGATAAAACACTAGAGGAATGGAGAGAACCTTTTGTTGCAGCTTCATTTGATGGTGAGAGTAATATCAACCTTAGAGTAATGGTTGACGAAGAATTAACAGAAGAAGAGGCTGTTTTGTTATTTAATGAAACCTTAGACAGTTTCAAAGAACATTCAAATCAATCAGACGTTTGGGAGCATTATAACGGTTATATTGATATTGTAAGCTATGACGATGGAGTGTTATATGAAGCAACAAAGCTTATTGGTGAAAATTTGGATATCATATCCCAAAAATAAATATTAAACTTAAGACTTCAAGAACAAGAGTTGTCGTTTAAGGCACCATATGAAAAGCCATTAAGTGTATATAGCTATTTAGCAGATCCGATAGTTTATCGCGCTAGGTTATTACAAGAAGGAATACATTTTTTATCTTGATCACTTACCAAAGTAATATTAGGGGGAAGTTAGATGAAAGAAAGTTTACAAAGGTTTGGTTATATTCTGTTTCTTTCAGGTACTGTATTATTAGGTTTAATGCATGTAGCGATTGCTTTATTCATTCCTAATTTGAGAGGTTGGAGTGACCCGCCTGGTAAACTAGCAACAGTGCTAACTGAAATAATTGGTTGGGGTCCTTATGTATTAAGTATTATATTTATTTCAATTGGTGCATTAATTCTTCTTTTTGATTTATGGATAATAATTCAAAAAGAAAAAGGATGATATTTTACAAACTAAGATTTTATTCAATAAACCACAGCGACTTTTAATTGTGCTAACGGGAAGCAATCCTTAAATAGGAAGAGGCTTCCTTTTTCTTATTGAAGTAAAGAGCAGTTATGTTGAAGAAGGAAAAGATATGATTTTGGTAAAAATAATAATGAAATTCTTCATACAAGCTTTACTCCAAGTAGGAAGTAGAGCTTTTTTATATTAAAGATGCCTGATAAAAAAACTTAAAATTTTTTGTATACATAATCACCTTTAGTTCGTTTTAGTAGTTGTGAAAGGAGATGAAGAAATGAGTAAGCCCTCAAATGGAGAAATAACTAGATTAAGTAACGATATATATCAAAAGCTTTGCTCGATGGGGGCTAATCCAGAAGATGCAAAAGAAATTGTTCAAGAATCTCTATATCGTGGATTTCTGAATATCGATGGTATTCATTCTAAGGCATTTAAGTCATGGCTTTACAAGGTTGCCATCAATCAATATTACGATTTGTGTAGAAAAGATAACCACCGTTCAATAATCGAGTTTGAGGATTATCTATTGGAATCGGAAGAAAATCATGTGGAAGATACCGTGATTAAACAAGAAACAAAAGAAGAGTATGAACAGGTATTACACAAATTAAAACCACTTGAACGAAAATTAATAAAAATGAAATATGAAGATGAATTTTCGTATAAAGAAATTTCTGAGTACCTTAGTTTGAAAGAAAGTAATGTTAAAACTTATTTATATCGTGCTAGGAAGAAGCTTACAAAACTTTTTAGGAGGGATAATAATGAAAAATGAACCATTCCAGTCTAATGATATTGAAGGAATAGTTAAAAAAGCAAAAAGAAAAAGTGTTATTCGAAATATAGTCATCTCCACTATTTCACTGCTTCTTGTAGGGGCACTATTTATAATTATTAATGGTCAGATTGTAAATAAGGCTCATTATAAAGCAGCTGAGTCAAATAGGTTATTATTTAAAATTTCGCAACCCAATATTCAAATTGGAGGAGGAAAGTTTGATTATGGGATTCTATCAGGAACTTACACCTACAATAAATATAAATTAATTGAAGATAGAGTAATCCCTTGGGGGCAAGATTTACGAACGTTTAATGCAATAGGACATAATAATAAATCGTCAGCATTAGAGGTATACGATGAAGTTAGAGTAGGTGAACCCGAAGAAGAGTATCGACATTATAACACTACAAACGGACAGAGAACGATGCACTTTTATCATCCATGGTTTGAATACAGGTTTATTCATAACGATTTAGACTTGATACAAAATGCTCCTAATGATGCAGTAATGGAAGTAGCCATCTCGTTCGATCAACCTTATTCAGTTAGTGAAATACAAGAATTTTTTAATCTAAATAATAAAATAACTTGGTATAGGGTTAATAATTATAATCAACGTGCGAAAAAGCAGTTGAAAGGACTTCATGAATCGGGTGATTCTGCATCATATGTGTATGGTTTTAATGCTACTAGACATAAAGTGGAAGGAGACGCAGTGGACATTGTAGCTCAGAATGAAAAGGATTTTCGCGCTACATTAGAAGAACTAAAAAGTACAGGAAATTATGACTTTATAATAGACCAACTTCTAGAAAGTACGAAACAAAACGAGAACGAAGGGATAATCCTTGGCGTTGTGGTAACTGGAACCAAGGAAGAGTTATTAAAACTAGAAGAAGATAAACACATTAGAGCAATTTCATTAGGGGCCGTTGCAACAGAATATTAGTATTATTGGGTGGCTTTACTTTTAATAGAAGTAAAGTCTTTTTCTTATTCAAGTAACTGGACAGGTTAGTTGAACAAGATACTGTTGTTGTATTGTTCAGGAATGATGTATTCTTTTGAGGTATTTAAAATAGACAGAATACTTTAATAAGTATACAAATCATCTTTATTTATTTAGAAATCTTTGGTAATGTGTAATTAGAGATGTAAAGAAAGGGGAATCTAGATTACGCATGTGGAATACCTTGAAATGATTAGTTAATTGGATAGAGGCAGTTGCGGTCCTTGATTTTTAAGGATGCGTTTATTGTCTATCTTAAATCATTCAAGGGATTCATGGTGTGGACAATTAAATTCCCATTACCAAGCAGATACCTTTGTATATCTGCTTTTAATTATGGGTAAAAATACATCTCTATTGGCACAATCATAGCGTCCCTATTTTTGGGGGAATTTAAATGACAAGTCAGTACTCAAACGAAGAAATGCTATCAGGTGGGAATGTCTCAAACGTATACCGTTCGGGAGATACTGTGCGACGAGACTTAAAGGAAGATAGTCCTAAAATTCATAAATTATTAAAGCATTTGGAGAACAAAGGTTTCAGTTACGCACCAAAGTTTTTAGGTATTGATGAAAAAGGAAGAGAGATTTTATCATTTATTGAAGGAGACGCAGGTAATTATCCTTTAAAAGAATACATGTGGTCTCATGATGCCTTAAAAGAAATAGCGAAAATGCTTCGTCTTTACCATGATGCTGTGAGTGACTTTCCGTTATCAGATGATTGGAAACCGATGGATAATACTCCAAACAAAATAGAGGTTGTATGCCACAATGATTTTGCCATATACAATATTATTTTTAATCACAAAAAACCAGTAGGGATTATTGATTTTGATCTTGCAGGGCCCGGTCCAAGACTTTGGGACATAGCTTATACTCTTTACACTTGCGTTCCTTTAAGTAGACTTTGGCATACTGAAACAGGTGAGGCCGTTTATTACGATCCATTAAAGGATGCCGACCGAATAAAACAAAGGGTTAAATTGTTTTTTGAATCCTATGGTATTGAAGGAATGGAAAAAGGTTTTTTAGAGATGGTATTGCTACGAGTAGAAGGATTATGTAAATACATGATAAAAAAAGCTAGTGAAGGTGATATTGCTTTTCAAAAGATGATAGATGAAGGGCATCTTGAACATTATCAAAAGGAACTTCAATTCATTCGTGAACATGGAAAAGAGTGGATTTAAGGATAGGTTTTGTTGAACTACCATGAAAATTTAAACTCACTGCATTTTGATTAAAGGCAACACTAAATAAGACCCATCTTTATCGTTTTTTAAATGGGTTAGTTTTCTACGAAGTTACTTGAAAGGCTTAAGAAGCTTCGGGAGCAGTTACTGTCACTGTATAACCAAGGTTTTCCAACTGACGGGTGGAGTGCTGGACAATGGATACTTGTTTCTGTTTATCAAAGTAGTCTTCGCCAAGGTCTACATACATTTCTTTTCGGGTTAAGAGGTAATAGGCGATTCAACGATGGCTGCTCGCTTTCTGCCTTTTCGTGCTAAAGTCCTTCGATAAAGGGAACCAAGATAGGTTTTGGAACCGCGAATAGAGTGAGCACATTCAGTTAAAGCGGATTTTAATTATTTATTGCCCTTTTCTTGGCTTTCGAGGCTTTTCGCTTTCCTGCACTTTCATTGTGACCAGGAACTAGGTAGCCCATGAAAATAAGTGAGCGGCAGTAGGAAACTGTACGGCTACATTTGTTCCTATTTCCGATAAGATTTGTTCAGCAGTACGAACCACAATTCCGGGAATCGAGTCTAATCGTTCGATATCTGCCTGATAATCTGATACTCGGTTCTCTACTTCTTGGTCAAGTTTATCAATCTGCTCTGTTAAGAAATCGATGTGTAGCAGAATCGTTTTTACCATCATGCGTTGGTGAGATTGAACGTAGCCATTTAAGCGCTAACTTCAGCTCGTTCTTTTTCCGTTTCATCGTTCGTCTAGCAAAGCCAGCTAACTTCTCTGGATCCTCTTCACCATCAGCAATAGCTCGAAGCATATCTCTAGCAGAAACGCCCATAACATCAAAGATAAACAGTGTTTTTAATCCGCTTCGAATACTTAAACGTGCGTTCCTAAAACAGGGACGCTTTTTATTGTCTTCACCACACGCAGAAGGAAATAAATGTTAAAATTAAAATAGCATTATTAAAGTAACGGATCAGGTTAGTTGAAGAAGCCACTAGAATAAATTAACTAATATTAAATCTTTAAGGGGATGGTTATGAAACTTATTTATCTACTACTTATCATATTTATCATTTTAGGAGGGTGTTCTTCACCAACACTTATTGATGCAATAGGGAAGAAGACTAGCATTGTTGAGGTTTTATTTGAGGACGATAACGATAACGTTGTTCTTTTCTTAAGTGAAGATTACACAGGTAAACCAATGTTAGTTTTAAATACTTATACAATGGAAAATTCGAGGTATAAATATAACCCTGGTACTGGAGGAGATGCACAAAGTATAGATTTATCAGGTAAATATGAAATTGTCAGAGTTACTTCGGTTGGTAATAGTTCTTTTGGTGCATTATGGGGAGGCGTTTTTAATTACCCCAATGCTGCCACTGTTAGTTATTCATTAGAAGATAAAAACGGAAATGTTCTATATACTTCAAATGTTGAAATAACAGAAACAAATATTGTATATGAAAAATTATCACAAGAAATTTATGATAAGACTGCCACTCTTCATTATAAAATTTTAGACGATAAAAATAACGTGATAGTTGAGTGGTGAATTTTACTGCAGCTCCTTTGGATTAACTAAATAAAAAGTTCAAAGTATATACATAAAGCACCCTTTCTTTATTGCGAATTGAATCCCTTTTTATTGAAAGGTTCAGAGTTTAAGACTATGGAGTGGTTTCGGTAGCTCCTTTATTTTGAAGTAAAGGGCAGGATAATGGAAGAAACCTTTTAACATTCAAGTTAGTGCTTTTTAAAGTTAGGCTTACAAGAGGACAATTACTGAAATAAGAAAGGGGAGAACAAAAATGAAAAAATACTTGGTTTTTATAGTTAGTTTTGGACTACTATATATCGTTATAGAAATTTTATCAGGTATAATTTTGACATCTATGTTTACTCCTGATTTTTCAATTACGGCAAGTGGTTTAAGTAAAGAAGTGGCTTTTGGCACACATTCATCTTTTCCTATTTTGATTGGACTTTTGGTAGCAACTTTAGCCTTTTTCATTTCGAATAAAGTTAATAAAGTATCAAATGGTAAATAAATTAGGTGCTATCTCTAAGAGGTTAGCACCTTTTTAATGTTATTATTTCACTGTGCATTCCTCGAATAAAAACAAGGATATATCTTCTTTCCTTTAAACAAAGAAAAGGTAAAAAATGATAAAATAGAACAAACATTGTAATTCTAAACGAACAGTCTTTTTAGAGTTATTTTAATTCTGAATTGAAATGGGGTGAATTGGTTTGGATCTTTTGGAAATTCTATTTGTGTTAATGGGTTTTGTGGTAGTAGTGCTTATTATTCAAAGTTTAATTGACCGTTCATTAAAGCGTTTTATAGAAATAGAATACGAACCGGAAATTAAAAAACTTGAAAGTAGACTTCAAAAATTAGAAAAAACAAATCAGGAGTGAGCAAATAGTGAATTTCTAAACTGAAGTTAAAGGGTGTGTTCCTAAAATAGCAGCAAGATCGCTTTTTAAAGTCAGTAGCATTAAGCAAGAAAAGATAGAATGTCATTGTTGCAGCGGAGGCGGTTATGAAAAAAATAGTCATTATATCTTTACTCGCAATTATTACAACTTCTTGGATTATCTTCTCTGACTTTGAATTTGGGAAATACGATAGCTTTGAAGAGGTAGTCGAAAAAGGTATTCCGTATAAAGTAAAAGATGTTCTTCATACTGAAAACATAGATGGTATAACAGTCGTCATGTATACGACTGAACCTAATCAAGATGCTTTTCCTTCTATGAATACCGAGGCACTTACAGTTGCGTTCTTGGAAGGTAATGACAATGAGGGTTGGGAAAATATTGGTCCGAACGGGTGGTCTCATTACGATAATAACAATATGACTGTTAATTATGAGAATGTTCGTAAGTATGATAACAAAGGAAATCTGCTTAAATACATACCTGTAACGTTTGGGGAAATTAAGAATGCATCAATACGGAGAGTGGAAACAAAAGAAAAGAATAGCGAAAACTTTAATGAGGTCGCTATTATCGAACATAATCACAAGCGATATTACTTTGATATCGGATTCCACAAAATTGTAAGGGGTTTATCTGAAGAAGGGGAAGTAATAGACCGACAAGGTGGATAATTTAAAAATGTTGTTCAACCAAGGGGGCGTTCCTACAACAGGGACGCTTTTCTTTGTCTTTTACACACATAGAAGGAAATTAATGTTAAAATTAAAGGTGTTATTCAAGTAAAGAGGCAGGTTTTTGGAACAAGAAGTTCAGTAAATAGTAGTTACGATGGAATTGTATAAAGGGGGGAGACATGATCAATTACATTTATCATATGGTTCCAAAAAAAATGATAGGTGAGGAACTCTTTCCATTAAATCAGTTGAAAACAAGGCAAGAAGAATTGTATATTGCATATGCGAAGAAATATAATGACCACCCAGCTCGTGCCAAGTTACTGGAAAGAAGAATACCTAAGCTAAATTGCTTGTGGAATGATGTTATTCACTTTTTACCACTACACCCATCATTGGTTTACGACGCGTTAAACAAAATTGGTGTTAATGTAAACAGTGATAGGAAATTTTATAAGATTCCGATTACAAATTTACAACATAATAAAAATGCAATTTATATATACAATAAAGACAACTATCAGGGACCCGATGTAGAGATGAAAAATGATACTATACACTTGCTTGATATAAATAAATATGAAGAATTATCCACTGTTCCATCAGATGCTATTGCTTATTATGAGGAGCAACATAGTAAAGGAAACAGATTCGGAATGTTTCAATTTATTCCTCATATTTTTAGTTTAGGTAAAGTAAATGTTTCAAATGCTGAGATCATCAGATGGGGTGACAAAATTAACTAACAGGTGCTTTGCTTTAATAAGCGAGCAAGTTTTTTCATATTCAATAACGGGGCAGAATACTGTAAGTAGCGTTTTGTAATCGAAGGATAGAGTAACTGGAAGAAGAGTTTAAAAAGGATTGTTTAACAACAAACAAAAATAATTAACAACGTTGTTATATCAACGATTTTAAGGAGGTTTTATACTGCAATGAATAATCTAAAGTTTGATTTTCCAGTAATCAGAAAAACCTATAAAGAAGTAGAGGAAAGAAACCTAAAATTGTATATATTTGAGCCGAAAGTAAATCAAAAAGATAGACCTGCTATTCTATTTTTTAATGGAGGTAGCTTTAAAAAGGAACCAAAAACTCCAGTTCAATTCCAACATCAAGCAGATTACTTTTCTTCTAAGGGAATGGTTGCAATATGTGTTGATTATCGAAACGGGTCAGATGAAGGTTTCTTACCAACTCAAGCGATTTATGATGTTAAATCTGCTGTTAGATACGTAAGGAGAAATTCCTCTGATTTTGGAGTAGATCCGAACAAAATTGTAGTATGTGGTTCGTCAGCAGGGGGTTACATTACTGTTTCCTCAATTATGTTCGAAAATTTAAACGATGATAACGAATATGATAATCAAAACACAGACCATATTCCAAATTTTTTAATTATTTTTGCTGCTGGAATGGATGGTGTTGACATAATGAAAAGACGGTATCCTCAGTTACTCGACAATGCAACTGAACTTTCACCTATACATAATATTAAAAAATGCTTACCGACTACATTGTGGCTTTGTGGTACAGGCGACGACCTTTATGAACAAAATATAGATTTTATTAAACTCATGAAACAAGAAGGAAATAATATAACCCTAAAAACATTTGAAGGTATGGAGCATGGCTTTTTTAATTATGGTAGACATCAGAATGAGTATTTTCATATAACGAAACTTGAAATTGAAAAATATTTAAAATCGATGAAAGTTATTTAGTAGATAAAAGAAGAACGTGCCTAGTAATGGCAGGTTAACGCAACAAAATCAGAAAACGAAGGGGTCTACAAATGGATAAAAGCACATTATTTAAACAACTGTTAAATATGGAAGTAAATTATGTAAGCCTGTTTTCGGATGTCATTGAAAACGAAGATACGATAAAATTTGTAGATTCTGCTCTACCAGATATGTTCACTCATAATTTTACATTTTATAAGTCAAATCAAGGATTGCTTGATTTTATTACGAAAGAAATTGAGAAAAAGGAAACGAAAGAAAAAGGTTTTTATAGAGTGGAGACATCTTACCCAGTTAGTAGTAAACTTCTCGAGAGCTTGCCCGTAAAACCCCAAGTATGTACATATGACATAATGTATATTGAAGCTAAGAAATTCGCAGAACTTAAAGGAAATACTACTTGTAGGATAGTAAGAGCGGACAATAATAAAGTATTAGAAGATGGAATAATCGTTGATATAACTGCGAATCAAAAAGAAATGGGGCTAGATTTCGCACAGAGAAGAATTAATAGAAAAGCTGAAATTTATAATAATGATAATAAAGCCTTACAACTATTTGTTTGTTATTTGGATAAGGTTCCTATTGGTAATATTGAGTATATGCAGTTGAATCAAATAGTAAAATTAGAGGACTTCGATATTATAGAGGAACACCAGAGAAAAGGCTTTGGAACATCAGTGTTAAGATACTTAATTGAAAACGCTTATAACAATAACGTAGAGATTGTATATCTAATTACAAACAATGCGGATTCCGCTAAAGAAATGTATGAAAAAAATGGTTTTACTAAGATTGGTGAAAAAACGGAATTTCTATTTTTTCTGTAATAATCTAGTAATAAGTTTGTGGAAGAGTGATGATGCAGGTTAATTTACGAAGGATAAAATTGTAAAATAGCGCTGGACATTGTTTGGTATGCAAAATGCAAGTATAGCAATGGGTATTTCTGAGATTTTAAGTGTAGTTAAAGGTAAGAAATAAAATTTATGTGAAACATTGTACTTAAAGTAACGGGAGCTTGAACGAAGAAAGAGTGGGAGCTGTCGTAAAGGCAGCTCTTTGGCTTATTGCACTAACAGAGGCAGTTTACTAAAAAATCTAGGTAATAAATAATTTATTGTAAGTTTAGAGGGGGAGATTATGAGTTTACCAAGATGTAATAAGTGTGGTGTACAAATGAAATGGGGAAAAATCTTTAAATCTTTGTGGTTAGGATACAAACCTGTTATTTGTGAAAAATGTAATACAGAACACAAAATAGCTTTCTCTTCAAGAGGTGTGGTATCTTTCTGGATTGTTACCCCTATGGTATTTTTCGGTCCTTTTTTATCTAATTATTTCAACTTAAATATTTTTATAACTATATTAATTATGATTTCAATTTCTATATTCTTTTCATTCTTTTCACCTTTTATGGTTAAATATAACGAAAATTCTAAATGAATATATTATATTCAATAAAATTTTGTATTGTAGCTTGCTTAATTAGCTAAAGGAGATAAAGGAAAAGGAGTGTAAATTGAAGAGGCTTGTGAAAGTTCTAGTAGTACAAGATGAAGAAATCATTGTCATTAAACAGTTTAGAGAACAAATAAATAAAACAACAATTGAATTACCAGGTGGAAATATCGAAAATGGAGAAACTCCAGAAGACACTGTACAAAGAGAATTAAGAGAAGAAACAGGAATAATAAGTAATGAATATATAAATTTAGGAAGCTACGTTAAGCGTTGGTAGTGTTGAAGTCAATTTATTTTTTACAAACCAAGTAAAAAAAATTGAAAAACAAAACTTGGACAAAGATGAAATTATCAATGTACAATCTTATCCTATCCACCTTATATTAGAAAATATATATACAGGTAAATGGGATCATATCAGGTTAGGGATGGCTTTTTTTAAATTTCTAGAGCAAGGGGACTAATACGGTAAATTCCTTATTCTGCTATCTGGTTGCATTTCTGCTATAAAAGCAGGAATGCTTATTTATTTGCAGACTTTAAAAAGTAAAATAATGTTAAAATCAAATTATTGATTAAAGATTATTCGACTAAATGGCAGTTTAAATTCAAGAAGGATATGTGAAGTTTTTTATAGGAATTTATATAGATAGTGATTAAGAATTTTTAATTGAGAAGAGAAGGGTTGAGATTAGTTGAGTAGAGAAGAGAGCAAATATGATTTGATTGGAAAAACTTATAACCTTACAAGAAGACCAGATAAGAGAATAGTAAACACTATAAAGGAAAAGTTGAATCTTAATCCTCCTGCAACAGTTGTAGACATAGGAGCAGGTACAGGAAATTATAGTTATGAACTTGCTGAGAGTGGTTTCAATGTTGTGGCAGTAGAACCGTCAAAAGTAATGAGAAACCAAACAAACCTCCATTCAAATATGAAGTGGGTAAATGGAGTTGCAGAAGATATTCCCCTTGATGATGCTATTGCTGATGCGGTCATATGTATTCTTGCAACTCACCACTTTCAGGATTTAGAAAAAGCCTTTTATGAGATGAGACGAATATTAAAAGAAAATGGGAAGTTAATCATGTTTGTTGCCGACCCACGTTTTTGTGGTAACGATTGTTGGTTAGCTGACTACTTCTCGCCGATATTTAAAAAAGCCTATAAAGTTTATAAACCATTAAACGAAGTATCAGGCACGTTGAGTAATGTATTTAAGAACAAGGTTCAGATAATACCTTTTCTTATCCCTCATGATATTGAAGATAAATTCTTTGTTTCAGCATGGAGAAAACCCGAATTATATTTACAAGCGACTTTCCGAGCTGGAGTTTCACCATTGGCAAATGCACCAACAGAACTTCTTATCCCTATCTTAGAAAAACTAGAATATGATCTGGGGAATGGACAATGGAAAAAGAAGTATGGTCACTTTTTAGAACAAGATTTCTATGAAGGTGGTTATCGTTTTTTGTTTATAGAAAAATAAAATTTCTATTATGCCATTAATTACTGTTGATTGGTGGCATTTTTTGTTTAACTAACTTGGTGTGATGCTTGAATAATAAGAACATCGCTTTCCTTGTTAGACGACCGTGGCAGGATAGTTTAATAAAAAATTGTTTACAGCGCATTTAATATGAAACAAAAGGAGTTGTCTTTATGAATTTACTAAGTACAAATGAATTGTCTGAATGGCAAGTAAATGAAATATTCAGTTTAGCCACAAAGTTAAAACATCAAGATAATATTAATGTTTTAAATGGAAAACACTTCGTATTATTTTTCCCAGAATCAAGTATAAGGACAAGAATAACTTTTGAAAAAGGAATTAAAGATTTGGGTGGAGAATTAATACTATTTCCTCCAGAGAGTTTAGATAAAAGAGAAGAATTAGAGGATGTTATACAATATATCTCAAATTGGGCAGATGGAGTGATTGTTAGACATTCAGATTTTTCTAAGGTACGTGAATTATCAAGGTATTCGACAATCCCAATTATAAATGCGATGACTTCGGAAAATCATCCTTGTGAAATTTTATCTGATTTGTTTTCGATAAGTGAAGAAAAAGAGAATTATAGAGATTTAGTTTATACGTTTGTTGGGCCAAAGAGTAATATTTCAAGGTCTTGGAAAAGTATTTCAGAAATAATGGACCTGAAATTTAATCAAGTTTGTATGACAGGTTTTGAGTTAGGGACAGACTCGCGAAACTATAAATTTCATACTGAACTTGAACCTGTTTTATCAATAAGTGATATAGTTTTAACTGACTCTTTTCCAAATGATTTAAGAACAGAAAAGTACATAAAACAATATCAAATTACTTTAGAAAGAATGAAAAAAGCTAATAAAAATGCAATGTTAAATCCGTGTCCACCATTTTTTAGAAACGAAGAAGTAAGTAGTGATGCTATCTCTTCAAATTATTTTGTTGGATATGATTTTAAGAAGAATTTATTATATGTTCAACAAGCAATAATCTTATATTGCTTAGGAATTACGCTTGACTAAAGTTGAAGGTAAATTGGCTCTTATTAAACAAACGGGTGCGCGCTTCTACAATAAGTGTATCGTGGCAGCTTAATGAAAGAAGGAGATTCAAGGACAAACAATGAAGTACAAACACATAGAATAATTAAAGTGAAATCAAAGCTGAAAAGGAGACGAACTATGCAAAGGTTATCTTTCAGATTATTTTTATTGGTAGCTGTTTTAGTTGCAGGGTTTAGCTTTAGTGGGATTTTTCAGCAAGTTGTACAAAGTAGTGAAAGTGAATATAAAAATAAGGTGATGGAAGAAGAAATATATCACAATCAACCTTCCCAAAATGAAAAGAAACAGCAGCAAAAGGAACTAGAAATATTTCTTGAAAAAAAGGTAAAACCAAACGAACTTTTACCTTTGCCCAATCCTAAAGATGAATTAAAAATGAAAGGTATGCCATTACCAGATAGTGAAAGGGTAGAAGCAAATAATATTTAATTCAACTACAGGGTAGCATTAGATTAACAACATAATAATTGTTAATTGGATAAATTTGGACATTTATAGTACAAAAAAGGATAGGAGAGCAAATTTAATCACTGCTCTCCTATCCTTTTATAATGGTTTTTATTTTGAACTCACTATAAAAGGTTTTAATTATTTTCTTGATTTTTATTAAATTTAACTCGTAGTCTAATGTTTTCAAACATTCATATATTACTTTAACCTCTTTCTTTTTATCGGAATCGGGAAGAAAGTAATTTTTTTCTTAGCAGTGAAATTTGATTTTTTATTTGGAGAAGAGCGAAAACTTCGTGGAGAACTATAAACAAAAGCCTGCACTGTAAAAAAAAGAAAATTAATAAAACGAGCTTTCCACTTCCCTCGTCTAATTAATGAAAGGGGAATTTTTTATGGAATTTGTGTTGGAGGAAAGAATGAAATCAGAATTGAATAAAGAAGCATTCCTCATAGATGTTATGAACAAATACGGAGATGATGTATTACGGTTGATTTATTCTTATGTTAAACAGCAAGATGTTGCGGAAGATTTAGCTCAGGACGTGTTTTTGAAAGTCTTTCAGAAAATTGAACAATATGAGCATCGTTCTTCATTTAAAACGTGGTTGTTTAGAATTGCGATCAATTCTAGTAAAGACTATATAAAAAGCTGGCATGTTCGCCATGTGGAAGCAAATGATTATATAAATGCTGCAAGTGATGAACATAGTGAAACACCAGAGGACAGGGTCCTTGTAAAATCAGATGAAGAGGAGCTTGTGAATTATATATTGAGTCTTCCATTAAAATACCGCGAAGTGATTTATCTCTTCTATTATGAAGAATGCAGCACCCAAATGATTAGCCAGCTGTTAAAAGTAAATGAAAACACAGTTAAAACGCGATTATTTCAGGCTCGAAAAAAACTAAAATTAAAAATGAGGAAATAGGGGGCTAGAAAATGGAAGACGAATTGAAGAACATCAAACAAACAATGAACCGTACCGTATTTAAAAATGTTACATTTTCATCGACTCTTCAATCAAAGGTACTTTCCCAACTTCAACGTGCTACTTATGACTCTAATGATGTGATGCTTTTTATTCTATCTTCACTGGTACATGAAGCGAAAACCGGATATGATGTGTTACTTAACATTGAACAGATGGGGGAAGAGGTTTTTACATCAAATGAAGGTGAATTATATCAAGTACTACATAAGCTGGAGTTCGACCAGCTTATAAGAGGAGAATGGATAAACGAAGAAAAATACTACTCCTTAACCAATAAAGGGAAAAACTATTTAAAAAATTTTAGAGTAAGAGACAAGGTGGAGGACCGTTACAATGAACTGGAGGGATGGACATGAGTTCAAATGGTTTTCGTCATTTCCTATCAATAGTAAAGGCGCAGATACGATCTAAAGAAGGTCGAAGCCTCGTAGAAAAAGAGTTGCTTTCTCATTTACATAAAAGCAAAGCTGCTGACATTCGCGCTGGAAAGACAGAACAAGAGGCTGAACGTGCTGCTGTAGAACGAATGGGAAGTGCAGTCAAACTTGGTCAGCAAATGAACAGGCTTCATCGTCCAAAAATTGATTGGTGGTTAATCCTTTTAGTGACGTGTTTGCTTTTATTTAGCTTTGCTCCTGTATGGTTCATAGATATTCAATCGATTCGCGTTCAAATGCAAATAGCTTCTGTGCTTTTGTCCTTAATCGTTATGTTTGCCTTCATGTTTATTGACTTCAGGAGATGGGTGAAATTATGGAAATGGTTTATAGCTAGTGCTGTTATTTACATAGTAGCTTATTTCGTTTTACATGGCCCTTTTAAAGTTATGTTGAATGGAAAAGAGTATTTTCATGTATTTGGAATCACCGTACCTCATCAAATTTTACTGTTGATCCTGTTCATTGGATTAATTGGTTTTTTTACCTATCAACAACTTTCACAATTGAAATTAATCAGTTTAAGTTTAGTATTGTTGTGGGTTCCTATTTTTACATTTCAATGGAATTTACAATGGGTTCTGATTATCCAATATGTATCCCTGTTTTTTATCATGATGTATCTATCAAATATCAAGAAGAAAACGAAAAAATGGATCGCAGCATTAAATGGAGGAGCCTGTATTCTATTTATAATGTTCTCTCTTTTTTCGATTAAGCCTTATCAAGTAGAGCGACTTAAGGGATTTCTATTTCCTGAAAATCACGCTTCCTCTTATGGTTACATGTATATGAAGATGAAAGAAATAATAGGTGCATCAAGTTGGTTTGGCGAACCATCGATCCCTTACCTAGATTTTATCCCTGAGGCTCATACTACATTTGTACTAGTGATGCTTTCTTATAATGGTGGATGGTTATTAACGATATTTATTGTATTCATTTATTTACTAATCATAGGTCGTTTATGTGTTTCTTTCTTCAAAGTAAACGATATACGGGCTCGCCTTCTTATGTCAGGTGGGTTACTATTACTCTTTTTACCTTTTGTCTTAAATATTCTTTTGTTTCTAGGCTTTATCCCGATTATAGATGTGAACTTTCCGTTGATTAGTTATGGAGGAAGCGAGAAAATCTATTATAGTGTACTAATTGGTTTGATGTTGAGTGTTTATAGGAGAAAGGCCTTTTATCAAGTAGGGAATCTAAAATCTCGTTGAAATGTTTTAATGGTTTTACTTTATATGAAATAATAGTAAATATCCAGGTTGTTTATTATGGTTATTGGTATAATCAGTATTAATTACTTTGCTGAACGGAATGAAAGACAAGCATTCGTTTTAATAGTAGGTGCGATTATCATATTGATTCAACAAATATTGTTGTGGATTATTAAAAGAAGGAATAGAAAATCTGATTAAGCTCCCATGTAAGAATGAATTTAATTTACATTATCTGTGGTGAAGCTGCTCTTTATGGATGGCTAACGGGTGCGTTACCTCAGGCTAATGTAATTGTTTATAAAGTGGTAAGTTAGCGTATTGATAACTATGAAAGAAGTAAGGAGAGTTGGAATGGTACGTTCAGTCAAAACAATGCTCTTAGGAGTGGCAATTATGTTAGTGGGGCTATACATTCAAGGGGAGGAAGGAATTAACTTTTATGGTTACGAAGTATTTTTTGGAATTATTGGTTTTATCATTACAGTAATAGCTTTCTTAAATAAAGGAAATTCTACCGATGAAATATTAACTATCTCTAATGAAGAAATTGAAAGAGAATTATTAGAAGAGGACATCAAGAAATAAATGTACATTGTTTCTTCTTCGGTTAACGGGTGCGTTCCTACAACAGGGACGCATTTTTATGTCAGTGAAAAGTAAATAAATGTTAAACTAAAGGAGATAGTCGTTATGAATCTGAAAAATGAGATTTTGTTTCAACATCGTTCTGATACAAAAGAATGGGGATTGCCAGGAGGGGCAATGGAAATGGGTGAAAGTTTAGAACAAACTGCTGAACGTGAACTTTATGAAGAAACAGGATTAAAGGCAAAAACTTGGCTTCCCTTTTACATAACTTGTTGTTGTTAACCCCAATGTTGATATTAAAGGGATTACAGTTGGTGGGCGTATGCAAAACTCGTACAAGTTAGTCCAAAAAATAAAGTTTGGTTTGCCTATACAAATAAACCAGCACACGGAATTGATATAAAAGATGATAAAAATAATATAATTTCTTTTTAACACACGGGTGCAATCCATGAAAAAGCTGGGATTGCACTTATTGAAGTAAAGTGGCAGGATTGTTTAATAATTATTGGGGGAATTTCTATGAGGAAAATTACACTCATTTTTGTCTTATTGATAGCTTTAGTTGGTTGCAATCAAGAAAAAACAAAGGTTAATACTCCTTCAAACACACAAGAAAATGTAAAACTCGAATAGGAAGATACAAATCCAGAGTACCAAAATGTTTTTATCTATGAGATTAAGGAAACGAGTCTTTTTATTGCTCCACCTGCTACTGATCCAGAAGCATCATATCCCGTATATGAGATATTCATTGATGAAACGACTAAGATAGAGGGGCTTAAAGATAAATTTGATGAATTAACAAAAGGCGACGACGTTAAAGTTTGGGTTAAACAAAAAGGCGAAGATAAAGAGGTTGCAGAAAAGATTGTTGTAAATCATTAATGGTATTTACTAACAGTGGCATGTGTTAAACCACAGGAGTTGTCATTCGGCAGCTCCTTGCTTAATGCGCTAAAGGCGAAGGATAATTAAACAAGCACTGGATATTTCCTTGGATGATATGGTATATAGTGCTTTAATGTTTTTGCACAAGGTCTATGAGGTGACAGAAATTTTTATCTATGATCATTTTGAATAGAGGTGCGTGATGTGAAAAATTTATATAAACCAATCATAATCGGCATAATAATGATTCTTACTATTTCTTTAACAATATCGTTATATCATTCTTATAAAGTTGTCAAAGAAAGAGACCGCATGATTAAAGAAATAATTACAACATTTGCGCTTGATATTGAAGATTTAAATAGTAGCCTAAGTGATTTACTTCAATATGAAGACTTACTAACAGATGAAAAAATTGATAGAAGTACACTAAATCAAATCTATAGGGAACTTGAATCGATTGACGTGTTAAGTAGTTTTTTAACGAATAATCCTAATCTTTCTAAAGAAGAACGAATTGTTATAGAATCAATAAAAAGAACTTCAAGGAACTTAAGGTCTTTTTTGGCTCAAGCTAGTATTGAGGGTACTCCCTTTGAACTTAACTCTTGTGATGGAATTACAATAAAATCAAAAGAAGAAATTCTAGAGGAGTTAAAGGGATATGTTGGTGTTTTTAATAGAGTAGATAGAGCTAAAGGTAATAAAGCTTCTAACGGTTCGAGCGATTTTCTTGAATGGTACCAATACATAATTGAAAATTGGGATACCGACAATTTTTCAACTTGTCATGTTAGGGTAGTTGAGGAAAATTAGATTACGGGTGTTCTTATGGAAAGTTTTATTCTTTATTATTCAGGATAAAACTGTGAATAATTATACTCAAGCTAACGGGAGCTTGAACGAAGAAAGAGTGGGAGCTGTCGTAAAGGCAGCTCTTTGTCTTATTGCACGAACGTGGCAGTTTACTAAAAAATATAGGGTAATAAATAATTATGTAAATTTCAATTTGAGGGGGAGATTATGAGTTTACCAAGATGTAATAAGTGTGGTGTACAAATGAAATGGGGAAAAATCTTTAAATCTTTGTGGTTAGGATACAAACCTGTTATTTGTGAAAAATGTAATACAGAACACAAAATAGCTTTTTCTTCAAGAGGTGTGGTATCTTTCTGGATTGTTACCCCTATGGTATTTTTAGGTCCTTTTTTATCTAATTATTTCAACTTAAATATTTTTATAACTATATTAATTATGATTTCAATTTCTATATTCTTTTCATTCTTTTCACCTTTTATGGTTAAATATAACGAAAATTCTAAATGAATATATTATATTCAATAAAATTCTGTATTGTAGCTTGCTTAATTAGCTAAAGGAGAGCGTTGATTTAATAATTCTAATTTAGATGGAGTTTTATAAACTCAACGTGAGGAGAAATGAAGAATGAAAAATACGGGTTTTTAAAGTTTACTTTATGAAAACAAAAACTAAAAAGGAATTTGAGTCTATTTGTCGTATTAAAAATAATAAATTGAAGGGAATGGGTTATGGTTAGTACATTATCTTTTGAAAATTTCCAAAAAGCTCGAAGTTATCTAATGAATTACGGAAGAGATTTGGAACAGGAATTGTTCCGTTTTCATTTTGAAAATGGGAATCCTCGAAACGTAATTTTCTTATTAAAACAGTATCAAGGAGAAAATGATGGTTTTAGAAATATGGGAGAAGGACATAGTGATATTCCAAATGAGATGGATACCAGTATGGCTTTTCAGTATCTTAGTGAAGTTGGTGCTACATCAAAAGATGAGATTGTGCAAAAAGGCATTCAATACATAGTAGACTCATATGATCATGAACTAAAATGTTGGCATGCAAGACCTAACCAAAGAAGCAATGGCTGGTTAGATAATCCATGTGCTGAATTAGTAGGTTATTTATATGAGTATCGGCAATTAGTACCAAAAGGTTTTCTAAGGAATGTTACCGAACATGCAATGGCTTCTATGACTACCATTCGAACTTCAGAAGAACCACGACAATTTTATTTTTTATCTGCTCTCTGTTTACTTCGTTTGTCAGAAAGAATTGACGAACCATATAAGTCACAAATTTTGAAACAATTAAATGAGGACATTCTTCAAATTATTGAAACGGACTCAGACAAATGGGCAACTACATATTGTGCTAAACCATTTTTGTTAGCGCATTCACCAGATAGTCCAATGTACTTATCCATTAAAGAGTATGTTATCCGAAGTTTAGAAAACGAAATATATACACAATCGGAGGATGGACATTTTATTTTGAATTGGCATGTTGATGATGAAGAAGATTGTAGAGTATGGAAAAGTATTTGGACTATGGACGCTTTGAGGGTATTACATCATCACGATATGATTGACAAAAATTAATGTGAATAGGAGTTGGATTTACATGAAATCTAAAATAAGCCTTATAACAATAGTTACAGATGATGTTTTAAAAATGAAAAATTTCTATCGAGAAGTTATAGGATTTAATATAGAAGGTGATTCTGAACAAAATGTAGAGTTTGAAAGTGAAGGAGTTAGGTTTTCAATTTGTTCCCGACAAATAATGTCTGATATAACTGGAGGACATCCTTCTTTTAAAGAAGGTAAAATGGGACAATCTTTTGAATTAGCATTTCCTTGCGATACACCAGAAGAAGTAGAGAACTCCTATAAGGAAATTATACAAAAAGGAGCAGTTCCCATTAAAGAACCTACACAAATGCCTTGGGGTCAAACTACTGCTTTTTTTGCAGATCCTGATGGAAATATTCACGAAATATTTTGTTGAAAAAACTAATTATAGCAGGACTTTTCTTTCTTTTTAAAGATGTTTACAGGATTGTGAAAAATGGCACTTAAAGTTAAGGGTGCTTTAACGAAATAAGGAGTCGACAGCTCCTATAGCTTATTGCACGAACGTGGCAGAATACTTGTAGAAGGAATTTTTAACTTCTTTATAGAATATAGTATATCGTTAGCAGAGTTTAGTTTAGTTGAGAAGAGAAAGGTGAGATGAGAATGGGACAAATTAAAATTTATGGGGTTAAGGATAGGTTAAATCCAATTAAGGAAACACTATCGAATGTTATTCATTCGTGTATGGTGGAAGCACTTGGATTTCCTTCGGACAAAAAATTTCATCGCTTTTTCCCTATGGAGAAAGAAGATTTTTATTTTGCAGGTGGGAGAACTGAAGCATATACCGTAATTGAGGTTAGTATGTTTGAAGGTAGAACGGTTAAAGCTAAAAAACAATTATTAAAGCTACTATTCGAGCGTATAAATGGTGAATTGAGTATATCCCCTCAAGATATTGAGATTACAATTTTTGAAACACCAAAACATAACTGGGGAATAAGAGGATTACCTGGGGATGAGTTAGCACTGAATTATAAAGTTAATGTATGAGTAAAAGGCGGTCAATTAGTGACCGCCTTTTTAGCTTATTCAAGTAACGGGTGCCTGAACGAAAGAATGCGAGCTGTCGTAACGGCAGATCCTATCGCTTTTTGTACTAAGGTTAGTGGAAGAAGGATTTAAAGGTATTAACTTGAATTAGAAATGTACATAGATAAAGTAGGTGGGAACAATGAATAGAATTTATATTATATCTGGACCAGCAGGAGTTGGTAAATCTACAACTTCAAAAAGACTTGCTGAATTATTTGAACATAGTGCTTATATTGAAGGTGATTTAATAAATCATATGGTTATTGGTGGATACCTTCCGCCTTGGGAAAGTGAAGAATCCCTATCACTTGTTTGGGAAAATATAGCGGATTTAAGTATTAATTTTGTTCAAGCCAATAAGAATGTGATCATTGATTATGTTGCTTTTCCAGAAGAAGTTGAAAAGCTATCACAGAAGATTTATGCCGAAGTAAATGATATAGAAGTTATCTATGTTGTTTTGTGGGCGGATAGAGATGAACTACTGAAAAGAGACGCTTTAAGGATTAAAGAACATCAGATGGGTGAAAGGTGTTTAGAATTAGTGAAGGAATTTGAAAGTAAAGAATTAGAAAAACGCTTTATATTTAATACAACTAATTTAAAACCATCCGATTTAGATGAAATTCTTCTAAATATAAGAGAAAATCCTGCATTTATATATTAGTTTTTCTACAACAAAAGGGTAGTAAGGCATGAAAAGTGAGGGCTGTTGTTATGACACTTGTTGCGCTAACTGGCAGGTTAGTTGAATAATGTTGTGCTACTTTGTACTAAAAACACTTATTATAAAGGGGGAAACTATGAGAAAGTGGATGTTGTTTATGCGTTTATCTATGATGAAAAAATTTTAATGGTTAATAAGATGGTCACTACCAGGTGGTGCGGTAATTCAAATTGATGTTGACATTTTGTTCCAATGGCATATAATTTAAGTAATTAAGTAAATACTTAAATGAAAGGAGTAAAAATTTTTTGTCAATTAACGAGCTGTTTAAAGCATTATCCGATGAGAATAGAAGAAGGATTTTAGACCTCCTACGGAATGGAGAATTGACAGCAGGGGAAATTGCTAATCATTTTGATATCAGTAAACCAGGGATTTCACAACATTTATCTGTGTTAAAAAATGCTGATTTAGTGTATGCATTTAAAAAGGGGCAGTATGTTTATTATTCTCTAAATTCTACGGTCTTTCAGGATGTTATGAAGTGGATCATTCAATTTAATTCTAAGGGGGAGAACTAGTGGTCCGAAAACTGATTATTAGTTGCTTAACTATTTTTACTCTCGGTGTAAGTATCTTTTTATATGTCACAAAGATTAAAATGGTTGAACCAAAGTATGGAACAAGTGAAGTTATCCTACTTACTATTCCTTTAACAATGATTTTATTAAACACTCAGCTCTTCGTTCTACAGAAATTTATTAAACGGCAGGGCTCCTACTCTAGGTTTAGAAAAGGGATTGATGACATTTTTTTGTCCCTTACTGTAATTCTTTTTATACTGCATTGTGGGTTACTTCTTGTAACTCCCATGTAAGAACGAATTTATCTTACATCATCTTTGGTGAAGTTCGCTTCATGTATGGCTATCGGGACGGAGTTTGACTTATTACGTTTAATTCCTATTCTTGTAGGGACTGTCCTTATTTCCACGGCAAATACACTCCCAAGATTCCAACTAGATATTTTAGAAAGCTCTTCACCCCTCATGAACTCAACTAATCAAGTATGGAATATAATATTACGCCCATTTTCTTATCCACTTTTTGTAGGAGGCTTGCTTATGTTGTTTTGCGGGCTTCTTCAAGGAAGTCTTATGTTGATTAGTTTCTTTACCATCCTTATCAGTACACTTTTTATATCCATATTACGTGCATATAAAGCATATCAGCTTCATTTAAATGAACAGTAAATTTTCTATAAAGGAGGGGCACTGTGAAAGAAGAAAGAACTTGTCCTGAGTGTGGGTCCAAAAGAAATAAAACCGGGGAATTTAAGGTTATGGTTCTGTTTTTAAGAAAAACTCTATTTTGAAAAGTTCTCCTGTAGACGCTTGTTTTTGTTTTGATTGTGGTACAATTTTATTTCTTAAGGTAAGAAACCTTGAAAAATTAACTTAATTAGATTGTTCTTCAATTAACCAGGTGCATTGATCCAGATGAAGGGTTAATGCCCTTTTTTACTGTTACTTTTGAATATAGTGGATTAGAAAATAAAATCATTAGGGGGAAAGTATGGCTGAATATATAAAGGGAATAAGAGAACTCATTGGTAGTAGACCTTTTATTTTAGTAGGTTCAACCATAGTCGTTGTGAATCTAAAAAATGAGATTTTGTTTCAACATCGTTCTGATACAAAAGAATGGGGATTGCCAGGAGGGGCAATGGAAATGGGTGAAAGTTTAGAACAAACTGCTGAACGTGAACTTTATGAAGAAACAGGATTAAAGGCAAAAACTTTAACATTTGTTGATATTCTATCAGGTAAAGATTTTTATTTTAAATATCCTAATGGCGATCAAGTCTATAACGTTATATGTGTTTACTTAGCTGACGATGTAAGTGGTGAGTTAACAATAAATGATGGTGAAAGCTTGAACTTGAGATATTTCTCTTTAAATAAGTTACCTCAACCGCTTGATGAGAGAGCGAAGTTCATTATTGAAAAACATTTTATTTAATTAGTATTCTTCAACTATTGAGTGCATTCCTTCAACAAGGGATGCTGTTTTTCTTATTGAAGTAAAGGGCAGGATTGTTAAAGAACAACCTTTAATAAATAATAAACAAATAAGAACAAATGTTTCTTGGAATTTAATGTATAATTGAAGTTGAATACTCTATTAATTTTTGAAGGGTGGTATTCAATTGAATAAAACATTAAGTCAATTTGAAAAAATGATTGATAGTATTGTGGATTTAAAAGAAATATCTGAAGAAAGACTATGCGAACCTATTAAAGAAGGAAAATGGTCAATCATACAAATTGTGGGGCATCTATACTATTGGGATAAATTCAATCTTGAAAAGATGATACCATATATGGCTGATGGTGTTGATTTACCAAAGTTCCCAGACCATGACCAACATAATGAAGAGGCTATGTCTTTTATTAAAGAGTATTCAGCTGAGTCTCTCATTGAGAGTTTTATAATCACTCGAAAAGAACTTAATGAAAGAATTTCAAGAGTTGGGAAAGATGTTAGGTTTACTATTGGTGGTGGAAAAAGAAAATTCTCTGGAGAAAGTTTTATAAAAATATTCATTAAGCACGATTCACATCATTTAAAACAAATCAATGAGAAATTACAGAAATAATAATAACATTATTTGGTATGTATAACTGGCGTAACGTGGATTACCACGAGGGAATACATACTTATATAGCCGTACGCCTGGGCAAAGCATTTGGAAAAATCCAAATGCTTTTTATTATTTTAAGGGGTGAGGATAATATGTCGATTAAGAAACAATGGACTGTTGGGATTTTACTGTTTGACGAGATTGAAGTGCTCGATTTTGCAGGACCTTTTGAAGTTTTTTCCGTTACTACATATGAAGACTTTACAACTAGAGCATTCATTGTAAGTACTATTTCAGAAACTGGAGAAATGATATATGCTAGAAACGGATTGAAAGTTCAACCAGAATACAGCTTTGATAACGCACCTTCTTTTGATATTATTGTGGTTCCAGGTGGACCTGGAGCAAGAGAAACACAAATACACAATAGACGAGTTATAGAATGGATAGCTAATCAAATGACTAATGTTAATATAATGACTTCGGTTTGCACGGGTGCATTTTTACTAGCCAAAGCTGGATTGCTTGACGGCAAAACGGCGACTACACATTGGTTTACCTATGATAGATTTGAAAACGAGTTTCCAAAGGTGACACTTCAAAGAAATGTAAAATTCGTTGATCAAGGTAATATTGTGACTTCAGCGGGGGTTTCGGCGGGAATAAATATGTCTTTTCATATTGTAAATCGTCTTCTTGGAAAAGAAGTAACATCAAATACAGCCCGTGGAATGGAATACGAAATAAAAATTGACTAAATTTAGCAAGTCACTATCTTAATATTGACTTGTTCTACTAACTGGAGCGTTCTTTCAACAAAGGATGCTGTTTTTTTTATTGAACAAGCTGGCAGGTTAATCAAAGAAAAAGGTTTATAGAACGTTTAATATTGTGGAGGAATACAAAGATGAATTGTATTTTTTGTAAGATTGTTAATAGAGAAGCTCCAGCAGAAATCATATTTGAAGATGAAGATGTTATTGCCTTTTACGGATTGCATTTTAGTGCTCCAGTTCATGCGTTAGTAATACCTAAAAAACATATTGAAAACATCATGGACATAAAAGAAGATGATGAAAAAATCATATATAAAATTCACCAAGGATTAAAAGAAGTTGCAGAAATTTTGGGTGTAAGTAATGATGGTTTTAGAGTAATTACTAATACTGGAAAACATGGTCAACAAGAGGTTTACCATATGCATTATCATATAATTGGAGGTCGACAATTAAAATGGGAAATGTAAATAACTCACTGTACAAACCTTATCGAACTAACGGGTGATCCTTGAATAAGGATGCTCTGGCTTATTGAAGTAAAGGAGCAGGATAGTACAATAAGTACAAGTAGCACAAAAGATGAAACTCTGTAATAGAAAATTCCGGCTGTACTGTAAAATCCATTATACTCAACTTTTTTACAAGGCTACAAATGGAAATAGACTAAAAATTGCTCATTTGAAACCAAGTTTGTTTAAAAGCAACCTCTCTAGGTATGATGTCCGTCAGAGGTTATTTTTTATTTTTTTAGGACAAATAAGAGGAGGATTCTACTTTTAAATTCAGATGATGTTCATATTCACTTTCCATTCTTCTCTAGTATAAGGATGAAATAACCATATATTAGTCATATAGTCCCATTCTTTTCGTTATTCTAATATGCTACTATACTCATATGCTTATATATGTAAAGGCAAACCTATGGAAACATAGGGACGCAAAGCTACGAATCTAAGGTTCTATGTGTAGAGCTATGATAGTCGGGTTGCCATTCGTATTTAGATATATTTACATGGTGATTCTTGACTATCTCTATTCTTAGAGATAGTCTTTTTTAATTATTTTTAATTATTAGGGGGAAGAAAAATGGAAAACTTGGTTTCAAAGAAGGAATTAACGTCTCAAGAACTTCAATTATTGGCATCCGAAATGGATAAGCGAAAAAAATCTACCACTACAACCTGGCTGCTTTGGTTCTTTTTAGGTACAGCGGGTGGCCATCGTTATTACTTGGGTAAAATTGGAACAGGCATTGCGATGACTCTAACAATAGGTGGACTCGGAATTTGGGCGTTAATTGATATTTTTCTAATTAACAAGATGCTTCAGAAGAAGAATACAGAGGTAGAAAGACAGATCATTAGTGAAGTTAGAGCAATAAGAGCTACTGGAAGCCAAGAAGTAGCAGCTAGTGTGGAGGGGTAAACAGATGAACCACCGTTTAATTCATGATAATGAAAAGGGATACTATATTCTTTGTCTCGTGATTAGTGTACTAACATATATTGGACTTATTCTTTCAATTATTGGGATTTTTTACGTTTTAATTGGACTAGTTTTTAGTGTTTTTCTCCATGGCTTGTCCATTGGGCATATTAGAAGCAATGGGGTCAAGCTGACAGAGAAGCAATTTCCGTTGATCTATAATCGAACAAAAATGGTCGCGGACAAAATGAATGTCAAAGAGATTCCCGCTATTTATATCATTCAGTCAGATGGAATTCTTAATGCATTTGCTACTCGCTTCTTCGGGAGAAATTTTATTGTCCTTTATTCTGATATTGTTGAGCTTGCCGAAGAAGGATATGATGCTGAATTAGACTTTGTGATTGCTCATGAATTGGCTCATATTCAAAGAAAGCACCTGACAAAGAATTTGCTGATTTTACCAGCAAGATGGATTCCGTTTTTAGGAGATGCTTATTCAAGAGCCTGTGAGTTTACTTGTGATCGGATGGCGACGTCGTATATTAATAACCCAACTGCTGCAATCAATGCGTTAACGGTTTTAGCAGTCGGTAAAAAACTATTTACTCAAGTAAATATTGAGGAATTTATCAATGCTGCTCGGGAGGAAACTGGCCTTTTCCTATGGTTAAGCCAAGTTCTATCCACACACCCTCCTCTTCCAAAACGGATTACTGAGGTACAGCAAATAAGAAATTACCCTGAAATGTACGGGTTAGTAAGGGCCGCTACCTCTTAATAGTTTTTCTTAAACAAACGGGCTGCGAATGTTCAATAAGAGCGGTCGCTTACCACTTAGAGTAATAAAGTTATAATGAATATGATTAGAATAGGAGCAGTTCTTCAATAAGAAGAAGGCTCTTTTTTTGTTGGAGAATTAGGTGCTTCCATTACATTTCGGACAATAACTAGAAAATAGTAACTCGTTTTAGAAAAAGTACATTGTCAAAACAGGAGGATAATGGTAAAATGACCGTAGTCAATAAGTGACCATGGTCATATTATGAGATGAGGAAACGTCTATGTTACGAGAAAAAAGAAAAAAGGAACTAAAAAAACAAATATTCCTAAAATCAATCGAATTGTTTAAAGAGTATGGATATGACAATGTGACCGTTGAGAAGATTGCATCCTCATGTGGGATTGCCAAAGGGACATTCTTCAACTATTTTCCTAAGAAGGAACACGTTTTACTGTATTTAGGCAATTCACAAAATGATTTTCTACAAGAGAACATACAAAAATATCAGAATGAAAAAATCAAACAAAAGCTTTTGCTCAACTTCAAAGCACTTTTATCCGTTTACCTAGAAAATTCAGACCTTTTAAAACTTACATTATCTGAGACGATTCGCTCTGCATTAAAGGATGAATCAAAAAACATTATCTTATTTAAACACACTTTATCCGAAATGATTGAAGAAGCAATAACAAATAAAACGTTAAGTACTCGACATGACTCAATAACGATTGCTTCTGTTCTAGTTGGAATTTATTTTAATACTTTAATTAGTTGGTCTATAAGTGAAGATGGTAGTAACGATATCGTCACTATTTTTGAAAATCAATTTGAAGTTATTTGGGAAGGCATAGAGCAGGATTCAAATTAAGAATCATATAACAGGAGGTATTAAGGTGCAACTATTTTTCATTTACTCATCCGTTATCATATTAGGTTTAATAAGCATTTTACATTTTTATTGGGTCATTGGCGGAACATGGGGGGGTCGTGCAGCATTACCTGAAAAAGTAAAGGGGAACTTAGCGTTTACTCCTAGGCGGATTGAAACCCTCATTGTCGCAGTCGGCTTAGTAGGTGTGGGATTTATATTGTTAGCACAGAATGACTTGATTCCTTTTTTTGCATCAAATGCCTTTACAAAATGGTCTAGTACTATCCTTACCATCATTTTTCTGTTAAGAGCAATAGGTGATTTTAAATATTATGGCTTCTTTAAGAAGGTAAAAAATACGAATTTCTCAAAGTATGATACGAGACTTTATACCCCTCTTTGCCTGTATTTAGGTATTTGTTTCATGTTTTCTTGGCTATTTTGAATGTGTGGTGAGGGGAGGGCTTTTTCACAGTTTAATAAGAGCTCAAACTTTATTTGAAATTAATCACAACCAAAACGCCATTTTGAACATTTACGAGTAATAGTATACAGGTACATTTGAATACTAGTATGCTAGTTTGTCTTTTCTTTCTTTAGATTTTAAAATCATTCATGACTATTTGGAGGTTGTCAAATTGGATTTCTTTACGTTAAATGCAAATACGACTGTACAAGTACCAGAACAACTAAATACGCCTATTCAATATGCGTTAGATATGTTTGTTCGAGATATGGAAAACGTCTTTGAAAGTAAACCTCTAGTAAATGCTGAAAATGAAACTGGTGATGTGATCCTTCTTAGCTATGATGAAGGCTCGCTCGGAAACAAGTTGGAGTCCTTTTCAATAAGGTTTACGAAGCATGATGAAAGAACAGTTATGACGATAAAGGGTAGTGATGACCTTGGAATGGTGTACGGACTTTTGCATATTAGTAAAACGTATTTAGGCATTGATCCATTTTGGTATTGGGCAGATC
Source organism: Halalkalibacter urbisdiaboli (assembly GCF_002156385.1). Lineage (GTDB taxonomy): Bacteria > Bacillota > Bacilli > Bacillales > Bacillaceae_D > Halalkalibacter_A > Halalkalibacter_A urbisdiaboli. Next base: position 982,630 of record NZ_MVJM01000001.1, on the reverse strand, counting down.
TAAAAGCAGAAAAGAAAGATAGCGTTTACATACCTATCGAGGATTTTGATTCTCCGAGACCGGCTGTTCGATATAGGGGCTGGTTTGTGAATGATGAAGTTTGTTTAATTGGTTGGAAACGAGAATATCCTCCAACGAAAGAGGTATGGTATCCCGTTTTTGAAGCGTTGCTTAGGTCGGGAGGAAATATGGTCATACCAGGGACGGACTTACCAAAGGAGGGCATCCATTGGGATTTAGCATCTGAAATGGGGTTGTGGATTACGCATCATCATGCCGAACCATTAGGTGCTGAAATGTTTAAACGTGCATATCCCGATAAACAAGCGAGTTACGCTAGTCATGGCGACTTATATGAAGACTTGTGGGAAGAAGCTATCCAAAAACAAAAAGATAAAAAAGTCATTTGGGTCTTATCGTTCCGGGGGCAAGGGGATGAACCTTTTTGGAAGCAGGATCCTTCATATGATACACCGCATAAGCGTGGACGACTAATTTCTAATGTGATTAAGAAACAATTTGAAATGATAAAAACATACGTAGACAATCCCGTATGCTGCGTTGCATTATATGGTGAAATTTCCGAGCTGTATAAAAGCGGAAATATCGAAGTTCCTGAGGGTGTAATAAAGGTTTGGGCTGACAATGGGTATGGAAAAATGGTGTCGAGAAGAAATGGGAACGAAGATTTTAGGATCAATTCGCTACCAGAAGGAAAAGAGAAAGGGGAACAAGGGACTTACTACCATGTCACCTTCCACGATTTACAAGCTTCTAACCATTTAACAATGTTTCCTGCATCACCGTCCTTACTTGTAGATGAATTAGAAAAGGTACTTGAAGCCGGGGGAGACGATTACCTATTACTAAACTCCGGAAATATACGGATGCATCTCTATCCTTTAGATATTGTAAGTGAAATGTGGAACAAGGGTCGGGTTGATGTTGGCGAACATATCGAGCAATTTGTGGCTAGACTTTATGCATCACACCATACCGAGATTGTGGATGTTTATAATCAATACTTTCATTGTACGATTCAGTACGGGAAACATGCTGATAATCGAGCAGGTGAGCAATTTTATCACCACCCAGCAAGACGAATGATAAGTCATTGGATACAAGGGAAGCATTCCGAAAACCTTGATAAGTTAAATTGGGCGACAGGGCGAATTCCTTTTAGACAGCAAATGCAATGGTTCAAAAGCAAGTGTGAAAATAGCTTAGAGTTATGGATGGCCCTTAGGGAGAAATGTACGCAGTTGCTCGAGAAATTAAGTGAGGATGATAAACAGAGATTGGAAGACCAGCTCTTTATTCAAATAGAATTGCATTATTCAGGGTGTGCAGGGTTAATAAAATTATGTCAATCATATGAGTATGCAAGGCAAGAAAAATACCCGGAAGCATTCGTCTTAGCGTCACAGGCCATCTGGGATTATCAAAAGGGCTTTGAAGCTTTGCGTAAATCTGAACATGGAAAATGGAAGGATTTTTACCGAGCTGATTGGCTGACGAATGTTGAATGGACACTAGAAAGCTTAGAAACTTTAAGAAGATATCTTCGTATGCACGGCGATAGTCCTCATTTCTTTGCTTGGTATAAGGAGTATGTCATGCCGGAAACAGAGAAATATATTTACTTAGAGAATACGCACCGAGAACCTTTAACCAACGATGAACTTGCAAGAAAATTAGAAGACAGGTTGTCGCTTTAACTTAAAGAGAGAGGCATATTAAGAAGTTTGCGGGAGCGTTCCATACATCTTTTAAAAATGAGGGAGTCGCACCTTCATTCCACATTGAGAGATTGTGTCGGTGAAGGAGAATTAATGATTAAAACCCAAGCTAGTTGAATGGAAACTAGCTTGGGTTTTTGTTATGCCGTAACGATGATTCTCTAATCACAATTTCAGGCGGCAATACAATCCTTCTATTGGTTTGACTCGAATTCCCTTCAATTTTATCTATTAAGATTTGAGTGCCTAAATAACCAAAATCATAAGCAGGTTGGGCAGCAACAGTAAAGAAAGGATGATAGTCCATGACCGGATCAAAATCATCAAAACAAACAAACGCAATATCATTTGGTACATTTACGCCCCGTTCTTTAAGCTTTTTCATCATAGTAACAGCAATAAAATTATTGGCTGCAAAAATGGCTGTAGGTTTTTGCTCAGGTGGAAGTACCATTAGTTTATCAATAATTGTCGTTTCGCTTTGTTGCTTATAATCAGTTTCAAATATGAGGGCCTCATCAATGGGCAGGTTGTAAAATTGTAAGGTCTCGATGTAAGCCCGTTTTCGCTCTCTAGCAGTTGAGATGTAGGTAGGTCCATTAATAAGTGCTATTTTTTTATGTCCTTGTTCAACAAGGTGGTCGATTAAATTTCGTGTTCCTTCATAACTGTTCCCTAAAACAATATCAGAGTCCACCCCATCAATTTCTCGGTCAAGCAGGACAAATGGTATTTGACTTTTAATTAATTTTTTCACATTCTTACGTGACTGGTCGCCTGAAGGCGCCATTAATACACCATCAACTCTTGATTCCAACAGCATTTGGATGTATTTTGATTCCTTTTCGATATCCTCATCACTGTTACTAAATATCACTTGGTAACCAAGTTGAAGTGCTTTGTCTTCGGCACCACGGGCCACCTTGGTAAAAAAAGGGTTGCTAATATCGGTAATTAAAAGAGAAAGAATTTTAGTTTTTTTGGAGACTAAACTTTGTGCTGATTTGTTAGGTATATAGTTTAACGCTTCGATTGCTTGTTCTACTTTAAGTTTTGTTGCTTCACTAATAGGGCCTTTTTGATTAATGACTCTTGAGACGGTCATTGGAGATACCTCAGCCAATTTTGCTACATCATAAATGGTTGCCATAAAAATACGTCCCTTCTTAAACTTACAACAACTCCATTATAGTTTATATTGACAAGAAAAAGAAGTTTCTGTTATTTTTATGTTATCGGTAACATAAAAATAACATAGGTTAGTAATGAATAGACTTTCACTTGAGGAATGAGGCTTTTAGATTATGAACATTCTTATGTAAGCGATTTCTTGATGTTAGCTTAGGGAAAGGAGGAATTAATTTCGTGAGAAAAACTTTTAATTCAGGTATTACATGTATTGTCATGAGTGAAAAGGATAATGTTGTCACATTGTTACGGGATGTAAAAGAAAATGAGCACATCAGTTTTGAGTTGAATGGTAGGGAACAGAAGCTAATCGTGAAGCAAGATGTTGACTTTGGACACAAGATTGCGCTGAGGACAATTGAAAAAGCAGAGACGATATTCAAATATGGTGAGTCAATTGGGGTGGCAACGACGACCATTCAAGCTGGAGAACATGTCCATATTCATAATCTCGGTGGAGTGCGAGGCCGTGGTGATCAATAAAGTTCTAGGGGAGTGAGAGAAATGACAATGATTAGAGGATACCGCCGACCAGACGGGAATGTGGGAATTCGTAATCACTTATTACTGTTACCAACAGTTGTTTGTGCCAATCAAGTCGTTAACCGGATACAACAACAAGTACCAGGAGCTGTAGCGATTCCTCATCAGCATGGGTGTAGTCAGGTTGGCAACGATAAGGAACAGACCCATAAAGTACTTGTCGGTATGGGAAAGAACCCGAATGTTGGAGCAGTGCTCGTAGTAAGTCTAGGCTGTGAAGTCATGAATGCAGAACAAATTCGCGATGAAATCGCCGAAACGGGAAAGCCAGTCGTTTGGATTGATATTCAAGATGAGGGTGGTTCAGTCAATACAATCAAAAAAGGGATTGAAGTGGCAAATGAACTCCATCAGCAAATTTCTAGTTTACAAGTTGAGGAGATTTCTTTATCAGAATTAGCTATCGGGGTGAAATGTGGAGGGTCAGATGCAACATCTGGTCTGTGCAGCAATCCCGCTCTTGGAAGAACGTCTGACCTGATTATTAAAAAAGGTGGAAGCATTATTATGGGGGAGACAACGGAGATTATTGGTGCAGAGCACATTTTAGCAAAAAAAGCTGTGAATGAACAGGTTAGTAATAAGCTTTTCACATCCATAGAGCGATTTGAGAAAGAAATTGAACGAATGGGTGTCGATATGCGTGGTGGGAACCCAAGCCCTGGGAACATTGAGGGTGGACTCTCAAGTATTGAGGAAAAATCACTAGGATGCATTAGCAAAGCTGGGACTGCCCCATTGCAAGGAGTTTTCGAATATGCAGACCGGATTCCAGGGAAAGGGTTTTACTTTATGGACTCTCCAGGGAATGACATCGAATGTGTCTCAGGCATGGCTGCTGCAGGTGTTCATATTGTTTGTTTTACAACTGGACGCGGAACGCCGACTGGAAACCCGATCGTTCCGGTTATCAAAATCACAGGAAATGAACTAGCAGCTAAAAAAATGGCGGACAATATTGATGTCGATACGAGTCCTATACTTCAAGGCAAAGAGACACTCGAGCAAGCAGGTGAACGAATTTTCACGGAAATAGTCAAGGTTGCATCAGGGAAAGAAACGAAAGCAGAGATTTTAGGACATCAAGAGTTTAGTATAAGTCGCATTGGAATCAGCTTATAAATCTCTTAGAAGCAAATGAGATAAGGAGAGTGATGAAAAATGAATCGCTTGCAACAAAAGATAGCGTTAGTGACAGGTGGCAGTCGTGGGATTGGTAAAGCCATCGTTTTAAGGATAGCTGAAGAAGGAGCGGATGTGGCGATTAACTATCACTCTGAGCGTTCAGAAGCCCAAGCGGAGGAAGTAAAACTCGCAGTTGAAAGATTAGGAAGAAGAGCGATTGTTATTAAAGCCGATGTTGGGAATAAAGCAGAAGTAGAAAAAATGATGCAAACAGTTGAGGAAGAATTAGGCGAGGTTAATATTTTAGTAAATAATGCAGGAATTGCACCATTTGAACCATTTATGAAGGTATCAGAGGAGACATGGGATCGGACCTATAATACAAATGTAAAATCTATCTTTCTAGCATCGCAGCTTGCTGCCAAAAAAATGATTCCAAAACGATACGGGAAAATAATAAATGTGTTGTCTACCGCTAGTTTAATGGTAACAAGTCCAGTTATCCCACATTACCAATCATCGAAAGCAGCCGGTCATATGCTGACTAAAGGAATGGCGATAGAATTAGGGCCATATAACATAAATGTCAACGCTGTCGGTCCTAGCACAGTTGATACCGATATGTGTACCGATTTTCTAGCTGACCCTGAAATAAGACGCAAGGAAAAAGAGGCGAATCCGATGAAGCGTTTAGGCACAGCTAAGCAAATTGGCGACGCGGTTGTCTTTTTAGCATCGGATGAAGCAATGCAAATAAACGGACATTTGCTTATGGTGGATGGGGGATTAACCGTGAAGGCTGCTCAACCAGAGGATCATCTTGAACATTAAGAGGGAGGAATGATAAAGATGAGGTTAAAAGATAAAGTTATTCTCATAACCGGTGCAGGATCTGGCATTGGCAAAAGTACGGCTCTCCTTTTTGCTAAAGAAGGCGGAACAGTGATTGTGAATGATTTGGACGAAAAGGGTGGAGAGGAAACCGTACAAGACATTCGTGCCCAAAACGGGGTAGCACATTTTATTCAAGCCGATGTGACTGATTCAGAGTCTGTCAAAGCGATGGTAACTGAAGCGGTTCAAAGATATTCACGAATTGATGTTTTGTTTAACAATGCGGGCATAAGCGGAGTGGGAAAGCTTCATGAAATAGAGTTGGACGCTTGGGATAAAACGATGAATGTCAACATCAATGGGGTGATGCTACCAAGTAAATACGTGCTTCCGCATATGATGGAACAGAAAAATGGAGCTATCATTAATATGTCTTCTTGTATTGCAGAAATGGGGCTTGCGAATCGCGCTTCGTATTCAACAACAAAAGGAGCCATTTTAGCCTTAACAAAATCAATGCAGGTCGATTATGCAGCATATAATATTCGCGTGAATGCGATTTTACCTGGTACGATCTTTACTCCGTTTGTGGAGAACTATTTAAAAACATCGTACAATAATCCGGAAGAAGCCATCGAAAAAATCAAGACACGTCAATTAAGTGGAGATCTTGGGAAACCCGAAGATGTAGCTTACGCTGCTCTCTTCCTTGCATCGGATGAATCGACATTCATGATGGGCTCACCACTTTATATTGATGGTGGAGTTGTGTTTGGAAAAAATGCGTAATCAAACTAGAGGAGGACTGAACAATGAAACTAGTAACATTTTTGAAAAAAGGAAATCAAACGTTAGGAGTGAGAACAGAGAAAGGAATCATTGATATTCAAGCAGCCTTGACGGTATCACCGAACCCGGATATCCCGACAAATGTCATGGATGCTATTAAGGGAGGAGAAGTTGCAGTTTCAGCAATCGAAGCATACATAACCACACTTGCAAATGATGCTTCCTATTTGCTGAATGAAGAAGCTATTCAGTGGGGTCCAAGTGTAACAGAACCAAATAAAATTATTTGTGTCGGGTTGAACTATCGTAAGCATGCCGATGAAACAAATGCACCTTACCCTGAAGTACCAATCCTATTTAATAAATTCAATAATACATTAACTGGGCATAACTGCGACATCGCGGTACCAAACGTCACAGAAAAGTTAGATTATGAAGTAGAATTAGGCGTCGTGATTGGGAAAAAAGCAAAGAATGTAAGCAAAGAAGAGGCCTTAAATTATGTATTTGGCTATACGACATGTAATGATTTATCAGCACGTGATTTACAAATGAAAACACCACAATGGTTATTAGGAAAAACATGCGATGATTTTAGTCCAGTCGGTCCATATTTAGTGACTGCTGATGAGGTAGGGAATCCGAATGACCTCAACTTAAAAACCTATGTAAATGGGGATGTTCGTCAAAACTCTAATACATCAGATATGATTTTTTATGTCGATGAGATCATCAGTTATATCTCTAAGCATATGACACTAACCCCAGGAGACATCATTCTCACCGGTACCCCTGAAGGTGTCGTCTTAGGATACCCTGAAGCTGAACAAATATATATTCAACCTGGTGATGAGGTTACTGTTGAAATTGAAAAACTAGGGGCTTTAACAAACCGTTTTGTTGTAGAGAAATAAAACTAGGTTTATCCGACCTTTTTTAAGCTATGTGTAGATCATGCCACTTTCTATTTGAAGGTGGCAGTCCAAAACAAAACGAAAGTGGTTTCCTCAGGGTATGTTATTGTTTATTTTTCTAAATTGAAAAGGAGGGAAACAATGAGTACCGTACTACTGAAGATGGAAGGGATATCAAAAGGTTTTCCCGGTGTTCAAGCATTGTCTAATGTAGATTTTGAATTATGTGCTGGTGAGGTTCACGCAGTATTAGGAGAAAACGGCGCTGGTAAATCTACATTAATGAAAATCCTAACCGGAATCTATCAGAAAGATGAAGGAACTATTACGTATCAAGGTAAGAAAGTCAATATCACTGATGCGAAAAAAGCTCAAGAATTAGGAATAAGTATGATTCACCAGGAGCTTAATCTGATGCCCGATCTTACAATTGCCCAAAATATTTTTATTGGTCGTGAGCCTCGTAGTAAAATCAAATTCTTTTTAGATGAACATGAATTGAACATTCGAACCCAGAAATTATTTGATGAGTTACAACTCAATTTAGACCCTAGAGCGTTGATTTCTGAGTTGACGGTTGCAAAACAACAAATGGTTGAGATTGCAAAAGCACTTTCTTTTAATTCAAATGTTTTAATCATGGATGAACCAACAGCCGCGTTGACAGATAGTGAAATCGATACATTATTTGATATTATCAATCGCCTCCGAAAAAACGGTGTCGGGATCGTTTATATCTCTCACAGAATGGAAGAGTTAAAGCGTATCACTGATCGCATAACAATCATGAGGGATGGCACCTATATTGATACCGTTAACACTAAGGAGGTGGCAATAGACCAAATTATTACCATGATGGTAGGACGAGAAATCTATGATAACACAAAACCAATTGTAAATACGTGTACGAATGAAGTTGTACTGAAGGTGAAAAATCTAAATAGCAGTGTATTAAAAAATATTAATTTTGAACTGAAAAAAGGAGAAATACTTGGTTTTGCTGGACTTATGGGGGCCGGTAGAACCGAAGTGGCACGTGCCATTTTTGGAGCAGATCCGATAACCTTCGGAGAAATCATCGTTAATGGAAAGAAAATTGATATCAAAAATCCAAATGATGCTGTAAAAAATGGAATCGGGTATCTTTCAGAAGATAGGAAAAGGTACGGATTAATGGTTGAAATGGATGTAAAAACGAATATTGCCATTTCTTCTATTAATCAATTCTTGAATCCATTTGGTTGGGCGAAAGATTCAAAGATTGCAAAGGTTTCTAGAGAACTTGTTGAAAAGTTATCCATAAAGACTCCTAGCATTCATCAAGAAGTAAAATTTCTTTCAGGAGGAAATCAGCAAAAGGTCGTTATGGCAAAATGGTTAAATAGAGATTGTGAGATATTAATTTTTGATGAACCGACTCGTGGAATTGATGTTGGGGCAAAAGGAGAAATCTATAAACGTTTAAACGAACTAGCAATGCAAGGAAAATCAATCATAATGATCTCATCAGAATTACCTGAAATACTTCGGATGAGTCATAGAGTCATGGTTATGTGTGAAGGAAGAATAACAGGTGAACTCAATCATGAAAGCGCTTCACAGGAATTAATAATGAGGTACGCAACAAAGCGTGAACGTATAAGTTAAATAACGATTGGGGGTAATAAACATGAAAGTAGAAACAACCATGAATACACCTAATAAATCATTTATTCCTATTAAATCAGGTGCGATTCAACAACTACTTGCATTTGCAAGTTTGATTCTTCTAATAGCCATTTTCTCATTAGCATCTCCGAATTTTTTGCAATTTTCAAACATTGTGGGGATTTTACTGTCAACCGCCGTAATTGGAATCCTTGCTTTAGGTGCAACGTTTGTTATTATCACTGGAGGAATTGATTTATCTGTAGGCACTGTTATGACACTTTCTTCAGTAATGACTGCGCTTTTCATTACGACACTTGGATTGCCACTCATTATTGGGGTCGTAGTTGGGATATGCACTGGTGCTTTCTGTGGTTTATTGTGCGGTTTGGTTATTTCAAAAATGAATATTCCTCCTTTTATAGCTACATTGGCAATGATGATGATTGCTAAAGGGATGGCTTTGGTTGTATCTGGAGCTTCGCCAATTTATTTTACCAATACACCAAACTTCTCAAAGATTGCATTAGGAACAATGATTCCTGGCATACCGAATGGAGTCTTTATTTTTTTCAGTATGGCTGTAATAGGGGCACTGTTGTTATCTAAAACCATTGTTGGGCGATACACATTTGCTTTAGGAAGTAATGAGGAAGCGACTCGATTATCAGGTGTAAACGTAAACAGTTGGAAGATTAAAATTTATACATTAGCCGGTGTCTTTACAGGGTTAGCTGGTGTCATTATGGCTTCTCGATTAAATTCGGCACAACCCGCTTTAGGGATGGGGTATGAATTGGAAGCAATTGCGGCAGTTGTAATAGGAGGGACCTCTCTTAGTGGAGGAAAAGGTACGATTATTGGAACGGTTATTGGAGCACTGATTATGAGTGTTTTAACAAATGGATTACGTATACTTTCTGTGCCACAAGAATGGCAAACCGTCGTTGTTGGATTTGTGATTATTTTAGCGGTTTATGCTGATAATTTACGAAGACAAAAGGCTTAATAATCTATGTTCGGATTTATAAAAATAAACATAAAAAAAGGAGAATGAATATGAGGAAATTATCTATATTTTTGATTTTGTTAGTTGTTGTAACAGCACTTTCAGCTTGTGGATCTAGTGAAGAGGGGGCAAATAATGAAATCAATGGGGAGAAATCTGAAGACAAATTGTTTATTCCAATTGTTTCAAAGGGATTCCAACACCAATTTTGGCAAGCGGTAAGAGAAGGGGCAGAGCAAGCAGCAGAAGAATATGGAGCAGAAATTACGTTTGAGGGACCTGAGTCAGAATCTAACGTAGATAGACAAATTGATATGTTAAGAGCTGCATTAGATAACAAACCAGATGCGATTGGTTTTGCCGCATTGGATAGCCAGGCATCGATTCCTTTTTTAGAACAAGCGGAGGAAAACAACATCCCGATTGTGGCTTTTGACTCAGGAGTAGATAGTACCATCCCTGTAACTACTGCGGCGACCGATAATATTGCAGCAGCCGCTCTAGCCGCTTCGAAAATGGCAGAATTAATAGATGGTGAAGGTCAAATCGCATTGATCGTTCATGATCAAACTAGTATTACAGGAGTTCACAGACGGGATGGATTCGTTGAATATATCGAGGAAAATCATCCTAATATTGAAATTGTCGATATTCAATATGGTGCAGGAGACCATCTTAAATCTACTGACCTAGCAAAAACAATCCTACTAGCTTACCCTGACTTAAAAGGATTTTTCGGTGCTAATGAAGGTTCTGCTATAGGGATTATAAATGCAGTTAAGGAACTAAATAAAACAGGAGATATTACTGTGATTGGTTTTGATTCTGGATCCCTGCAAGTAGAGGCCATAAACAATGGAGTTATGGCTGGGGCTGTTACGCAAAATCCGATTGGAATTGGGTATGAAACTGTAAAAGCAGCGGTATTAGCAGCAAGTGGTGAACCAGTGGAGGAGTCAATTGATACAGGATTTTATTGGTATGATAAAAATAATATTAACGATGAAAAAATTCAAGCGGTTCTATATGAGTAAAAATGAGCAGTTTTCTATCAAAAGTTCAACAATACAATAAAGGCAGTTGATAAACATGTTGAAAGGAATACCAAGGCTTTTGTCACCAGAGTTAGTAAAAGTACTAATGGAGATGGGGCATGGTGATGAAATTGTATTTGCTGATGGGAATTTCCCAGCAGCAAGTCATAATAGTCGGGTAATTAGATGCGATGGGCATGGTATACCAGAGCTATTGAACGACATTTTAACACTGTTTCCATTAGATAGCTATGTTGAAGAACCAGTGGCACTTATGGCGGTAGAAGCAAGAGATGATTTTATTCCGTCTATTTGGGACGTATATAAAAACACGGTAGCAGAGGCTTGCAATACGAATGTTAGATTTGAGAAAATGGAGCGTTTTGCTTTTTATGAGAGAGCAAAGTCTGCTTATGCAATCGTTGCTACAGGTGAGAAAGCTCTATATGCAAACATATTATTAAAAAAAGGCACAATTAATTAAAAGACCTTTGTGATTACTAGAATTTAACAAGAAAAGCATAAAAATTTAGGGGGTGACTCCTGGAAAGAAGTTGCCCTTTTTCTTATGTACTATAAAAATGAGGCATGCCATTAAATTTATACATTTCGGAAATATTTCCTAAGTTATATTTTTTATCAAAATAAGTTATAAATCAGTTGAATGAAACAATTTTTTTTTGTATGAAAACTTAAATACAATAAATGTATGTAGGAGGTTTTCACTCGATGAGAATTGATGCCCACCAACACTATTGGAAGATTAAACGGGGAGATTATAGTTGGATAACACCTGAAGTCACGTCGCTTTACCGAGATTTCCTTCCTTCTGATCTTCAACCCTATTTAAATAAGTATGACATCCATCAAACGATTCTAGTCCAGGCGGCCCCTACAATAGAAGAAACGGAATATATTCTTCAACTAAGTGAGTCTAATGAGTCAATTGCGGGTGTGGTTGGTTGGCTTAACCTTGAAGACCCCCATTATAAGACTCAGTATGAAGCATTTCGCAAGCATCCTAAGTTTATTGGATTCCGATTGATGATTCAGGACATGGAGGATGCATCGGTCGTTTTAACGAAGCCGTATATTGATGCGCTGACGTTTTTTGCTGAGGAAGATGTACCTATTGACTTGTTGGTCGTGCATCATCAACTTCCTGTGCTTATCAAATTATTAGAAGAAATTCCGTCTCTTAGAGGGGTTATCGACCATATTGGGAAACCAGCGATCGCCGCAAAGGAAATCGATACGTGGAAACAACATATCCAAAAACTTGCAACCTTTGAAACGATATATTGCAAACTATCTGGGATGATTACCGAAGCTGACCATAAGAGCTGGAAGAAGGAGGATTTTATTCCGTATATCCAGGTTGTCTTACGCGCTTTTGGCTCAAAGCGTGTCATGTTCGGTAGCGACTGGCCTGTTTGTAATCTAGCAGGAAGTTATGATGATGTGATGGGTGCTCTAACACATGCGTTACCTACAATGACAGATCAGGAAGAAGAGCTCCTATTTGGTGATAATGCAAAGATATTTTATAAGATTTGATTTGAAAGCATAAAAATGAGGTAAGACAAGTTGAGGTGAATAATGCTAATGAAAAGTCTAGTTTGTCTCCAACCAAAAGAGTTTATGTATCGTGAGGAAAACCTTCCGAGTATACAGGATGGGATGGCATTAGTTCGTATTAAAAGAGTCGGGATTTGTGGAACTGATTTGCATGCGTATCGTGGGGTTCAACCTTTCTTTACATATCCGCGCATCCTCGGTCATGAACTTGCAGGTGTCATTGAAGATGTTAGTGGCAATAATGCGGGGTTAAAGTGTGGAGACCAAGTTACGATTATTCCATACGTTGCTTGTGGTATTTGCTTTGCATGTAGGTCTGGAAAAACAAATTGCTGCTCTGATTTGAAAGTAATTGGTGTTCATCGTGACGGGGGAATGAGAGAGTATATAACAGTTCCTTTAACCAATGTAATAAAGACAGAAGGTGTCTCATTGGATCAGGCAGCGATGGTTGAGCCGTTAGCAATTGGTGCACACGCTGTAAGACGGGCCCAATTAAGAAAAGGCGACACCGTTCTAGTTATTGGTGCGGGACCGATTGGCCTTGGAGTGATGGCATTTGCAAAAGAGCAGGGAGCAAAGGTCATCGCCATGGATGTAAATGAAGATAGACTGAAATTTTGTAAAGAGTGGGCAAAGGTTGAACATACCGTGCAGGCGTTGAATAGCCCGGTAGAGAAGGTAGAAGCGTTGACAAATGGTGATATGCCATCGGTTGTTTTTGATGCGACAGGGAATGTGCAATCAATGACGCAGGCGTTTCACTATGTCTCACATAGTGGCAAGCTTGTCTATGTCGGTCTAGTTAAAAGTGATATTCAGTTTTTCGATCCAGATTTTCACAAAAAGGAAATGATATTGATGGGGAGTCGAAACGCGACAAGGGAAGATTTTGATTATGTATTGTCCTTATTATCCTCTAACTATCTAAATATTAATAAATACATTTCTCATCGGTGTCATTTTGATGATTTGACTGAGCAGTTTGATAAATGGCTTCTTCCAGAATCAAATGTCATTAAGGCGATTGTTGAATTTTCATAGATAAAAAAGGAGGAATGATTATATGTCTACATTATTTTATAAAAAGCCAGCTCAAGAATGGAATGAGGCGTTACCAATTGGGAACGGGCGCTTAGGTGGAATGATTTTCGGGGGCATTGAAAAGGAGCGAATCCAACTGAATGAGGATTCAGTTTGGTATGGTGGACCAAGGGATCGGAATAATCCAGATGCGCTAAAAAACCTTCAAAAAGTCCGACAATTGCTAGTAGAAGGACGGTTAAAAGAAGCAGAGGCTTTAGCTGAACTAGCATTTACTGGTGTTCCTGGTGCTCAACGACATTATGAGCCACTTGGCGATTTGCTTATGACATTTGCTAACCATGAGGGAGAGGTATTGAACTACCAGCGTGAACTTAACCTAGACGAAGGTGTATCGCGTGTTTTTTATGATATAAACGGTGTTACTTATGAGCGGGAACTTTTCGCGAGTTTTCCGAATCAAGTTATGGTGATGAGATTAACAGCATCTAAAAAGAATGCGATTTCATTCAAACTTATTTTGGACCGTACTAAAATGCGAAATTATGACGATATGAAGGCGATATCTTCTAATCAATTACTGATGCAAGGTGAAACCGGTGGAAGAGATGGGATTACATTTTGCAGTGTTGTTCAAGCCATTTCTGAAAATGGAACAGTAACGACAATTGGGAATCGGTTACTCGTTGAAAATGCTGATGCGGTAACGATTCTCCTATCAGCTTCTACATCGTTCCGATATGAGAACCCAAAAGAAGAATGCATTCTAAAAGTTGAAGAGGCAGCAAATCAATCGTACAATGCTTTACGTCAAATCCATCTAGATGATTATCAATCATTATTTAACCGTGTTTCGTTTAAGCTTTCTCCATCAAATGATAAAAATGCTCTCGCAACGGATGAACGCTTAGAGTTAGTGAAAAAAGGTGAAGAGGATTTAGATTTGGTAAGCACATATTTTCAGTTTGGACGCTATTTGCTCATCTCATCAAGTCGGCCAGGTTCATTACCAGCTAACTTGCAAGGGATTTGGAACGACCATATGCTTCCACCTTGGGATAGTAAATATACGATTAATATCAATGCGCAAATGAACTATTGGCCGGCGGAAGTAACCAACCTTTCTGAATGTCATGAACCATTGCTTGAACATATTGAGAGAATGGTAGAGCCTGGACGTAAGACGGCAAAAGAGATGTACGGATGCAGAGGGTTTACAGCTCATCATAATACCGATATTTGGGCGGACACGGCACCTCAAGATATATACATGCCTGCGACAATTTGGCCATTAGGGGCAGCTTGGTTAAGCTTGCATCTGTGGGAGCATTACCAATATACCGAGGATGTTGCCTTTTTGGAAAGAGCCTATAAAACGTTGAAAGAAGCAGCCTTGTTTTTCGTAGATTTTTTAATTGAAAACAAAGAAGGTCTCCTCGTAACGTCTCCATCCGTGTCTCCAGAAAACACGTACATTTTACCAAATGGAGAAAAGGGAACGTTATGTGAGGGGCCATCTATGGATAGTCAGATTATCTATGCGCTTTTCAGTAGTTGTATTGAGGCTAGTGACATCTTGCAAAAAGATAAGGAGTTCAGTCAAGAGTTGCTTGAATTAAGAGAGAAGCTACCTACGCCTAGAATCGGCAAACATGGGCAAATTCAAGAGTGGTGGGAGGATTATGAAGAGGCAGAGCCTGGTCATCGCCATATTTCTCAGCTGTTTGCCTTGCACCCTAGTAATCAAATTGCGCCAAAACATACACCAGAGCTTGCGTATGCGGCGAAGGTTACGATCGAACGAAGATTGAAACATGGTGGCGGACATACGGGCTGGAGCCGTGCGTGGATTATTAATATGTGGGCGAGACTCTCAGAAGGCGATTTAGCTTATGAAAACATTCTCGGGTTGCTAACATCCTCGACGTTACCAAACTTATTCGATAACCATCCGCCTTTCCAAATTGACGGAAACTTCGGAGGAACGGCAGGGATGGCAGAACTGCTTTTACAAAGTCATATGAATGAGCTACATCTTCTTCCAGCTTTGCCTAAAGCGTGGTCAGCGGGCCAGGTGAAAGGCTTGCGAGCCAGAGGTGGGTTTGAAGTCGATATTGAGTGGGAGGAGAATACGTTAAAGCGTGCAAAAATTATCTCAATGAATGGCAACCAATGTACGGTAAGGATTCATGATGAGATTTCGGTTATATGTGAAGAGAATCCTATTCATGTTAAATCTTTAGGTGACTCTGTTTATGAATTTGAGACGAAAAAAGGAAAGGCGTACGAGGTTATTCAGGTCATTTAATAACACACTTGTGGTCGAGGGCACTGAAAAACCCTTTGAAAGCATTTCGAGGAAGCAGTAATGGCTTCACTCGTTGCGCGCCTAGCTATGAGAAAACCACTCATAGCTAGGCTTTTCAAAACCGGGCAACGGCTCCGCGCATTACTTAAAGGGCACTGAAAAAAGGGAAAAGCCCCCTTTTGAACTGCACCCCAAAAGTTAGAGTTAACAATCTGACTTTGGGGTGTGTTTTTTATGGCTAAATATAGTGACCAATTTAAATTAATGATAGTACATGAGTATCAAAAAGGACATTTATCGTTTGACAGGTTGGCAAAAAAACACGGTATGAATGACAGCACTGCCATAAAAAAATGGGTGAAAGTTTACGATAAATTTGGGACGACAGGTTTGATGAAAAAGAGTAAGAGGGAAACTTTTTCTGTCCAATTCAAACTCGATGTATTAAGCTTTATGAAAAGAACAGGATCTTCAGAGATGGATACCGCTATTTACTTTGGATTGTCCACCCCTTCGATGATAGGTGCATGGAAGAAAGTTTTTTTGGAAGATGGTGCTGAAGCCCTGGATAGAACGAAAGGAAGACTACCCATGTCTGATAAAGCTAAAAATATAAAAAAACAACGTACAGAAAAAGAAATGACGTATGAACAAAAGCTTGAAAGAGAGAACGAGCTCCTACGTTTAGAGGTAGAATACTTAAAAAAGTTGCGAGCTTTTCAGATGGATCCGGAGGGCTATCTCGAAAAGCACAAGCAGCGTTATCATTCGAACTCAAAGAAAAGTTCAAACTAAAAGATGTTCTACAAAGAGTCGGAATTCCTGATTCCTCCTACCATTATCATATAAAAGAGATCAAGAAGGAGAATCCGAATCAGAAACTCGAGGAATGCATCCAATCCAAGTTTGAGGAACATAATGGGAATTATGGGTATCGTCGTATCTGTTTGGAGTTAAAACAAGATGGGCTCAAAGTGAATCACAAGAAGGTTCAACGCATCATGAATAAACTTGGGCTTAAATGCAAGAAATTTAGTAGAAAGTCACGAAAATATAGTTCTTACAAAGGAACAATTGGAACTGTTGCCAAGAACCTTATCAATCGTCGGTTTCACACAAGTGTGTGTCATCAGAAATTAACAACAGATATCACAGAATTCAAGTGCTCAGATGGTGTAAAACTGTACCTAAATCCAATTATGGACTTGTTTAATGGCGAAATTCTTTCTTATGAGATAAATATGCGTCCAACCTTAGAATTGGCTCTTAAACCTCTTGAGGAAGCTTTAGAAATAGTAAAAGATTCAAGGTATAGAACGACTGTTCATTCTGATCAAGGCTGGCATTATCAACATAAAAAATGGGTAAAAACTCTAAAGAAACATAAGGTGTTCCAGAGTATGTCACGAAAAGGAAATTGCTTAGACAATTCACCTATGGAAAGCTTTTTCGGATTATTAAAACAAGAAATGTATTATGGTGAGGCACTCTGCTCATTTGAGAAATTAAAAAAGAGAATTGAAGACTATATCAATTATTATAATAACAAACGCATAAAGCAAAAATTGGCAGGCATGAATCCGGTTCAATACCGTATTCATACCAGCCAATTAGCAGCTTAATATAAAACTCTAACTTTAGGGGGTCACATCATTTTTTCAGTGCCCTCTTGTCGTCAGAGGAACTCATGATAATCCTCTGACCTTTTTTTACAAGTAAAACGGAGCGTTCAAGAAGACACCAACCACGTATAAATGGCGTGCGTGTTTGATAAATATGAACAAAGCACTCATTCAAAATTTTTAATAAAATGAAGGTAGAAATAAATACGTTGTAGAAAGAAGTGAGGCGAATGAAGGAAGTTCGTATTGGTGTCATTGGTGCTGGTTCTATGGGAAGTGCTCATATAAGGTATTTATACGACAATGTGGTCAAGGGTGCTAAATTAACGGCTGTATTGGAGCGCAATGAAGAAAGAGCAGTTTCGGTTAAAGACACCTATGGTGATGTTGAGGTTTTTAGCGAAGAAGAACCATTTTTTCAATCGGGATTGCTGGATGCGGTGTTAATAGCAACTCCTCACTATGATCATCCGAGATTAGCAATCAAGGCTTTTGAGTATGACCTTCATGTGCTATGCGAGAAGCCAGCGGGCGTGTATACGAAACAGGTGCGAGAAATGAATGAAGCGGCCAAAAAGAGTGGCAAAACCTTCTCAATGATGTACAACCAACGAACAAATCCACTTTATCAAAAGCTCCGAGACCTCATTGAAACTGGTGAACTCGGTGACATTCGCCGGATTAATTGGATTATCACCAATTGGTACCGCTCTCAAAGCTATTATGATTCCGCTAACTGGCGTGCGACATGGTCAGGCGAAGGGGGAGGAGTACTTATTAATCAATGCCCGCATCAGCTTGATTTGTGGCAATGGTTAACAGGGATGATGCCGACGAGAATGAGAGCGTTTTGTTATTTTGGAAAGCACCGTGCCATTGAAGTAGAAGATGATGTGACCGCCTATGCAGAATATGAAAATGGGGCAACAGGCGTATTTATAACGACGACTGGTGAAGCCCCTGGAACGAACCGTCTAGAGATTGCAGCTGATCGTGGAAAAGTGGTGGTCGAGGATGGGACGTTAACGTTTTGGAGACTTCGTGTGCCTGAATCACAATTTAACAAAGAGTATAAAGGTGGGTTTGGTTCACCTGAATGTTGGAAATGCGAGATACCGGTTGAGGGGAAAGAAACAGGTCATATCGGAATCACGCAGAATTTTGTGGATGCGATCATTTCGAATACGCCGCTCATTGCTCCAGGTGAAGAGGGGATACATGGTCTTATGCTCTCAAATGCGATGCAATTATCAACATGGCTGGATGATTGGGTAGAACTGCCGATAGATGAAGAACGATATTATGAACAGTTACAAGAGAAAATCAATGCCTCAACGATAAAAAAAGAAAAGAATAACATTCGCTTGGACGTATCCGGAACGCACTAAAAGGAGGGAAAAGGATGAGCCGACAAGAAGGAATGAATTACGCACCTAAAGGAAAAGTAAGCAAGGTCGTGAACGAAGGGGAATTTGTATTTGCTGCCATTGCGTTAGATCATGGTCATATTTATGGCATGTGTCAGGGATTAATCGAAGCAGGGGCTGAGTTGAAGTGGGTGTACGATCCGGACCCGACAAAGGTAGACGCATTTAAAAAAGCTTTTCCACATGTCCAAGTAGCTTCTTCTGAACATGAGATTTTCATAGACAGAGAGGTGAAATTAATTGCGGGAGCTGCGGTTCCATCGAAACGCTGTGAGCTAGGCTTACGTGCTTTTGATTACGGAAAAGATTATTTTACTGACAAAGCCCCCTTTACAACGTTGGAACAATTAGAAGCTGCAAGGAAAAGGACCGAAGAGACGGGTTTAAAGTATATGGTGTACTACAGTGAACGTCTTCATGTTGAAAGTGCAGTGTTTGCTGGGCAATTAATTGAAGAAGGTGCGATTGGAAGAGTCATTCAAGTGACAGGGTTTGGGCCTCACCGTTTGTCAGCGGATAAGCGTCCAGCCTGGTTTTTTGAAAAAGACTCTTACGGGGGAATTCTTTGTGATATTGGTAGCCATCAAATTGAACAGTTTCTCTATTTCTCAGGGTGTAAAGATGCTAGAGTGCAATCTAGTAAAGTAGCTAATTATGCAAATAAGGACTATCCTGAACTTGAGGATTATGGCGATGCTACATTAATTGGTGATAATGGTGCATCAAATTATTTTCGAGTTGATTGGCTCACACCAGATGGCTTACGGACATGGGGAGATGGTCGAACCTTTATCCTTGGGACGAAC
Source organism: Halalkalibacter urbisdiaboli (assembly GCF_002156385.1). Classification (GTDB taxonomy): domain Bacteria; phylum Bacillota; class Bacilli; order Bacillales; family Bacillaceae_D; genus Halalkalibacter_A; species Halalkalibacter_A urbisdiaboli. Next base: position 963,023 of record NZ_MVJM01000001.1, on the reverse strand, counting down.
GGCTATATAGAAATTCGCAAATATATCGATGTGGCGCGTGATGATAGAGGAGATCAACTGTATCTTGTCAATGAACATGGCGAGAAGCACTATTCGTTAAAAGGTGAAGTAGGCTTCCCGTTTTTTGGTGAACTTATTCTTGATTGTATAAACCGTACCGAAAAAGCGATGACGCAAGAACATGCGTTCAAAGCGGCAGAACTGTGTTTAATCGCTCAGAAGGTGGCCGAAAAGGTCGAATAGGCCGAAATCTGTAAACATTGCACGACTGGAGGCATTATGTCAATCCCATCGATTATTTCTGGAAAGTTAAGCTTGGCCTATCGTATGGATCAAAGGTTGGAGATGAATGTTCATTCTCATGAGGAGTACGAAATCTATTATTTTCATAAGGGGAAATGTACGTATTTAATAGGGGATCAAATTCACGTCCTTTCACCTGGGGATTTGATTCTCATGCATGGCTTGACCTTGCATTGCCCGAAAATAGTTGATGATGCTGACTATATACGGACAACGCTCCACTTTGATCACGTTCATTATCGGGGAACTCTTCAAAAAATCGGAATGGAATTTTTATTGGAGCCCTTTGTTTTATTGAAATCCTTTTTGATTCCGTTTCGTGGTGATTTGAAAGAGGAAATGGAACATCTTTTTGCAAGAATGAATGATTTTAACGGAAAAAAGGACGCAGCCTCTCAAGCGAGATTTGAGTTAGCCTTTATTGACATTCTCGCTCATTTGTATCCGTTTTGTCAGCAGAATCTATCATTTACAAAAGAGCCGCAGTCGGAAAAAGAGAAGCATGTTCATCGGATCATCGCATTTATTGATCAGCACTACAACGAGGATATCACTCTCGAACGCCTTGAGAACATTCTTCATTTAAATAAATACTATTTGTCAAAGGTCTTTAAAGATGTTACAGGGGTGACGATTTTTACCTATTTGTATCATCGTAGAATTAATCAAGCAAAGGTTGAATTTATGATGGAAGAGGAAGTAACCGTGACAGACGTGAGTGCCCGTGTTGGGTTTAAGCATTTGTCTCATTTTAGTAAGATGTTTAAAGCAATTACTGGAGTAACTCCTGAGCACTATAAAAAATTACACCGTCCGTACTGATCTAAACGGCTAAAAAGGAGAGATGGAATTGAAGTTTTCGGTCTTTACTGTTATGTGTCCGGATATGACGAAAGAGGATGTACTTGTCAATTTAAATAAATATGGCTATGACGGTGTTGAATGGAGATATAAAGAGACGCCGGATGATGTTAAAGAGGAGAAGCCTAGCTTTTGGAGGAATAATCTTTGTACCATTGATCCACAAAGTACAGACGAAGAACTACGAAAATTAGCTAAAAAAACAGAAGAGCAAAACATTGAGACAATCAGCGTTACCCCTTATTTAACTTGTGGAGATTTACAAGAAACGGAAAGAGTTTTACAAGTTGCACAAACAATGGGGGCAAGGATGGTCCGCCTTGGCGTTCCTGGATACGATCGTAAGGCGAATTACCATACGCTGTTTGAAAAAGCTGTTCAATATCTATCAGCGGCTGAAGAGTTGTGTCAGCAATATAAGATTAAAGGTTTAATCGAAACGCACCATCAAACGATTGCTCCAAGTGCTTCGCTTGCCTATCGACTTGTGAATCAATTTGACCCTGAGCATATTGGCGTTTTATATGATCCAGGCAATATGGTTCATGAGGGATTTGAGAACTATCGGATGGGCCTTGAGTTACTAGGTCCTTATTTAGCGCATGTTCATGCTAAGAATGCATCATTTAAACCGCTCGACCGAAGAGAAGATGGAATCCGGGAATGGCAGGTTCAGTGGTCTGTTGCTCAGGACGGAGTTGTTGATTGGAAGCAGGTATTAACCGATTTAAAGGCCGTTGGTTATCATGGCTATATTGGAATGGAGGATTTTAGCGGCGATCGTTCATCAGAGGCTTCCCTTAAAGAGAATATAAGCATTTTTAAATCACTGATTGACCAGCTATAGACGGTTGTCCAAACTTTGATGAGAACTGGTGTAAGAAGTCTTGACTTTTATTCGGGAACATTTAAAATTGAAACCAACGTTGTTATTTCTGAAACTATGAAAATCAGAGAACAATAGAATGTTCTTAAATGAGGAGGATCCATATGGATGTAGTAACAATTGGTGAAACAATGGTACTTTTTACGCCTGAATCATCACCTTTAATGCGATATTCAGCTATGTATTCACGTAAGTTTGGCGGAGCAGAGTCTAATGTAGCCATTGGTTTAACGCGTCTTGGACATCAAGTAGGCTGGATTAGTAAGGTTGGTAATGATGAGTTTGGGACAGCAATGGTCTCCTTTATCCGCGGGGAAGGTGTTGATGTCAGTCAAGTCAAAAAATCAGAATCAGCCCCAACAGGCCTATATTTTAAAGAGGTAAGACATGCGGGGAATGTGCAAGTACAGTATTATCGAAAAGGATCGGCCGCTAGTACGTTAACGATTGATGATTTAGATGCTGATTATATTGGTCAGGCAAAGTATTTACATATTACAGGGATTACACCAGCGTTAAGTGATAGCTGTTATGAAACGGTTATGAAAGCGATTGCGATTGCAAAGGAAAAAGGGGTTAAAGTCGTATTTGATCCTAATTTACGGAAAAAATTGTGGAGTGAGGAACGAGCAAGAACGGTTCTTCTTGAAATCGCTGCACTGTCTGATATTGTCCTTCCTGGAGTGGCTGAGGGTGACTTTATGTTTGGGGAAAAGGATCCTCTTAAGCTTGGTGAACACTTTTTGGAATTGGGAGCAGAGCTTGTTGTATTAAAGGTTGGTGCAAAAGGTGCTTATTATTTTACAAAGGATGAGCATGTACTGGTGCCTGGCTTTATAGTAGAACAAGTGATTGATCCTGTCGGTGCAGGTGATGGCTTTGCAGCAGGGGTAATTTCAGGACTACTTGAAGGGTTACCACTTTTGAACTGTGTTGAGAGAGGGAATGCTGTCGGGGCAATGGCTACGATTGTACCGGGAGATTTTGAAGGCTTACCAACTTTACGCGAAATAGAAAGCTTTATGAATTCAAGTGATGATGAAGATATTAATCGATAAAAAGTAACAAAGCTGATAGGAGGGGGCTCCTATCAGCTTTGCTTTACTATGAAGAGTGATTTAGAGCGCTATAAGCGGATAGTGGTGTCTCTCACTGCAGCTTTAAGAGATTATTTTCTTGGGGTACAAGAATTGAGAATGCTTAATTCTGGCTCTAAGATGATCGAGTCGTGAATTTCTTTATCTATAATATTTAATAAAACTTCAGTAACTCGTTTTGCGATTCGATTTAAAGGTACACCAACTGTTGTTAAGGGCACTTCAATGTTTTCAAATTGTTGAATATTATCATAGCTAATCAGGGAAAGGTCTTTTGGAACATCAATGTGTAGTTCAGAGGTTGCTCGCAAGACCCCTCTTGTTAAATCATAGCTTCCACTTACCATGGCAGTTGCACCCGTATTTTTAGAGAAAAATGATTTAGCCGCTAAGTAACCGTCATATACTTCAAGACCATTTGTCGGTATAATTAATTCCGGGTTAGCTTTCACTATCGCTTCATCCATCGCTTCCTGGTAACCAATAAACTTTTCTTTTTGAAGTGTTTCAGATTCGGTAAGATCACCTAGAAATGCAATTTTCGTATGGCCAATTTGCTTCAAGTAATCAACGGCTAATTTAATTGCTAGGCGTCTGTTTACGTCAATGGTTGGGTAAATCGAGTTTTCTTTAATACCGTAATAAAGGATCGGAACCATGGAGCGAAAACGTTCACTGTCATTTAAATCAAATTCATTTTCACCAAAGACTAAAATAGCGTCGACTTGAAGACGGTTAAAGGTCGCAACGGCAGATTCTAGCTTATTAATTGATAATAAAGTGGTATAGGAATGTTCTTCTAAAAGATCATTAATTTTTGTAATTAGTTTTGAAGGTGCCACGCGTTCAACCGATGGCCAAATGACGCCGACTGTATATGATTTTTTTTGTACGAGACTTCTAGCAACAACATTTGGTTGATACCCTAATTCTTCGGCGATACGATGGATTTTATTTTTCGTTGGTTCTTTTACAAGGGGGCTGTTTCTAAGAGCTTTTGAAACTGTCGAATAACTTACACCCGCTTGTTTTGCAATATCTTTAATTGTTACACCCATAGAAAGGCCTCCATATCGAAACTTGTCATTTACAACGTTGTTAATAGACATTATTATAGCAAAGTCAGCTAGAAATGATAAGAGGTAGATAGTGATTTGAATAAAAGGAGCTTAAACACATGATACAGTTGAACAGAATACTTGAAAAAGCAATGCCTTTTATTACACCGGCTAGTGTAATTATTGGAGTACTTCTTGCGGATTTTTTAACCGCATGGATAGTTATCGTTCCTTGGTTATTTGCGTTTATCACACTGTCAAGTAGCCTAGGTGTTAGAATCGAGAAGCTCAAGAAAGCAATCATGAACCCGAAGCCATTGGTGGTAGCTTTATTTATTATCCAAGTGATCATCCCGTTAATTGCCTATATTATGGGGAATATGATGTTCCCTAATGATCCTTTAACGGTTGTCGGTATTATGATTGCTTTTGTTATCCCGACAGGTGTGGCAAGTTTAATATGGGTGTCTATATATCAAGGAAATGCCTCAATGTCCCTATTAACCGTTATTGTTAATACGATGTTAGCACCATTTATTATTCCACTTTCATTAGAGCTATTTGTTGGGGCAAATGTAGAAATCAACATCTTAAGCCTAATGACTAATTTATTGATTATGATTGTCATTCCTTCGGCAATCGGAATTGGATTAAACTACATTCCTATGAGGGAAACCGTAAATTTAAAAGCAACGCTATCTCCATTGTCAAAGATATGTCTAATTTTAGTGATTACAATTAATAGTTCAGTAGTGGCGCCGTTTTTCAAAAACTTTGATTGGAAGGTTGTCGCCGTTGCGTTGTTTGTATTACTAATCGCTTCATCAGCATATGTAGTCGGTTTTGTAATAGGAAAGGTATTGAAATTAGAGAATGACCTTATCATCAGTCTCGTTTTTCATAGTGGAATGAGAAATATTAGTGTTGGAGCGACGATAGCGATTATCTATTTTCCAGCGGCGGTATCTCTCCCGATTGTGCTAGGGACGTTATTTCAACAAACACTAGCAGCTGTCTATGGTAATCTCCTGCATCAATATCTTTATAAAGAGAAAAATGTAACTCAAACTCAATGAAATAATAAAAATGGGTTTGAGTTTCAATGTTAATTAGTCATTGACTAGGAATGGTAACTTCCGTTAAAATAAAAATAACAACGTTGTTATTGTGATTGCGGATTATAGCAATTAGAGGAGGAGACGTAATGAAAGCGGATTATATTTTAGTGAACGATTCAGATAACGTCATCGTGACGTTAAAGGAATACAAACAAGGCGAGCAAATTTCGATTGCTGAGCAAACGGTAACATTGAAAGAGGATGTAACGGTTGGTCACAAGATAGCGATTCAACCGATTAAAAAGGGCGAAAATATTAACAAGTATGGATTTCCGATTGGACATGCGACAGAAGACATTGAGGTTGGTTCGTGGGTTCATACGCATAACACGAAAACAAATTTAGAGGGAACACTTGAATATTCTTATTCACCGTCTGAGGCTGTAAAGCAACCAGCACCAACAGAAGAAAGAACGTTTCAAGCATATGTAAGAGCAAATGGTGAAGTCGGTATTCGTAATGAGATTTGGATTGTTAATACTGTTGGATGTATTAATAAAACGGCAGAATTATTAGCAAAAACAGCAAACCAGCAATTTCAAGATGATGGTTTTGATGGCGTTTTCCATTATCCACATTTATTCGGTTGTTCACAGCTAGGGGATGACCTTCATAATACACAGAAGATTTTAAGTAACATGGTTCATCATCCTAATGCTGCGGCCATTCTTGTATTAGGGCTTGGCTGTGAAAATAACCATATTGCCGAATTTAAAAAGGTCATCGGCGAATATGACGAGAACCGTGTGAAGTTTATGAGTGTTCAAGAATCAACGGATGAATTGGATGAAGGATTGCAATTATTAGAAGAGCTAGTTGACTATGCTAAAACGTTTAAACGTGAGCCAGTCCCGATTTCGAAATTAAAAGTAGGCTTGAAATGTGGTGGCTCAGACGGTTTCTCAGGAATTACAGCAAATCCACTCGTCGGTTCATTTTCAGATAAGCTTATTGCTCATGGCGGCTCAACCGTTTTAACAGAAGTTCCTGAAATGTTTGGTGCTGAAACGATTTTAATGGGAAGAGCAAAAGACGAAAAGGTTTTTGATGGCATTGTTGATTTAGTTAATGACTTCAAAGAATACTTTATTAAACACGATCAAGTAGTCTATGAAAACCCATCTCCAGGAAACAAAGCAGGTGGGATCACAACGTTAGAAGAAAAATCATTAGGCTGTGTACAAAAAGGTGGCTTCTCTCCAGTTGTTGATGTATTACCTTACGGAGGTCGTGTGACAAAGCCTGGATTAACGTTATTACAAGGTCCAGGGAATGATTTAGTTTCAGTGACTGCGCTATCAGCTTCAGGAGCCCACATTGTGATTTTCACAACAGGACGTGGAACGCCATTTGGTGGCCCTGTACCAACTGTAAAAATGTCAACAAACACGCCACTTTCCGAGAAAAAGAAAAACTGGATTGATTTCAATGCAGGGGAGCTTGTACAAGGCAAAGACATGAATCAGCTTACGGATGAATTATTCGAATACATTATTCAATTAGCGTCAGGAGATGTTCGAACAAACAATGAAAAGAATGGATTTAAAGAAATCTCAATCTTTAAGGATGGGGTCATTCTTTAAATTAAATGTGTGATGATTTTAAATTGGCAAAGGAGTGAAAGGAATGGCTCAGCTTAGTAAAGCATTAAAGAAAGAGGACATTTCAGAAAAAGTTACGTATGAGTATCAAGAGCTACCGGAAAAAGTCATCCAGTTTGGCGAAGGGAATTTTTTAAGAGGTTTTGTTGATTGGATGATTCATGAAATGAACAAACAAGGGTTATTCAACGGGAAAGTTGTAGCAATTCAACCTACCCCTCATGGAAAGGTTGTGCCAAAGCTAAATGCTCAGGATGGCTTATATACAGTAGCATTAAGAGGAATTGAAAACGGTCAAGTGATTGAGAAAAATGAAATTGTATCCTCTATTTCAAGAGGAATTAATCCTTATACTGATTGGAAAGAAGTATTAAAGGTTGCCGAGTCAAAAGAGATTCAATTTATGTTCTCAAATACAACAGAAGCTGGATTAACGTATCAGCAGGAAGACTATGACGGGGAAACATCACCAGTATCCTTTCCAGGAAAGGTTACTGCGTTTTTATACCACCGTTATCAAGTAATGAACGCAGCTCCTGATGCGGGGATGGTAATCATCCCTTGTGAACTAGTTGAAGGAAATGGAGACCTGTTAAAAGAGATCGTGTTAAAAATTGCAAAGGATTGGGGATACCCAGCCGAGTTTACAAGCTGGGTTGAGGAATATAACCAATTTTGTAATTCTCTCGTCGATCGAATTGTAACTGGTTATCCTAAAGATAACATTGAAGAATTTAATCAACTGCTAGGTTATGAGGATGTTCTCTTAACAGCAGGAGAGCCTTATCATATGTTTGCTATTGAAGCAGGTGATGATGTGGCCGAACGCATTCCATTTCACAAAGCAGGTTTGAATGTGAAATGGGGAGATGTCACACCATTTCGTGAGCTAAAGGTTCGACTATTAAATGGACCTCATACGATGATGTTTGCGGCTTGCTATCTTTCAGGGGTTGATACGGTTCTTGAAGCAATGGAAGACCAAGATTTAGTTGCTTTTGTTAAACAAGGACTTTATCAAGAAATTTTACCTACAGTAAATATGGATGAAGCTGAAAAAAATAGCTTTGTTGATTCGGTTATTGAGCGCTTTTTAAATCCGTATAATCGTCATTTCTTAGCGGATATTGGGATGAACGCAGTCTATAAATATAAGTCTCGCTTAATTCCATCGTTACTCGATTATATTGAAGCAAAACAGCAGCTACCTCGCTCGATTGTGTTTGCTCTTGCGGCTTTAACGGTGTATTATCGCCCGGCTCGTAGGGATGGAGAGTTTTTAGTAGGGAAACGTGGAGAGACTGAATATACGATTCGTGATAACAAGGAAGCGATCACGGTCTTTGAGCAAGTGTGGCAGCAATTTGAGAACGACAATAATGTAAACAATCTTGTTAATGTAGTCTTACAGCAAACAGAGCTTTGGGGAATGGATTTAAATACGATTTCTAACCTTAACGAAATGGTTGTTGACGATGTTGAGAGCATTTTAAAAGTGGGAATGAAGGAAAGTGTTAAAAGAGTTGTAGGGGCTAAAGCAAAATAAGAACATTGTTCCCTCCGAGTTTAGGAGGGGACCTCTTATTTTTATTAAAAATTATCGGAAAAGAACAGTGTTTTTAATTCTCCGTTTTCAAAAAATAAATATAGAAGTATACTAGTATGCAAATACATAAAAAGAAAAAAGATGGAGGAAGAAATATGAATCTATTAGAACAAATTACACAAAGTGGGATTGTCGCTGTTATTCGTGGTTCAAAGCCTGAGAATATTGTTTCAATTGCAAAGGCTCTAAGTGAAGGGGGAGTAAAAGCACTTGAAATTACGGTGGAAACGCCAAAAGCAATGTCCATCATTGAAAAGGTTGCTTCAGAGCTAGATGGTGAGGATGTTATTATTGGAGCTGGTACAGTTCTTGATCCTGAAACAGCTCGAGCGGCTATTTTATCTGGTGCTAAGTTTGTTTTCTCACCGACAGTTAATCCTGAAACAATTAAAATGTCTAAACGTTATGGCGTATTAAGTATTCCGGGTGCGATGACTCCAACAGAAATTCTTACTGCGTATGAGCATGGTGCGGATTTAATTAAAGTGTTCCCTGCGAATGTTGTTGGCGCGTCATTTATTAAAAATGTCAAAGGCCCACTTCCTCATATTCCCCTAATGGCAACAGGTGGAATTGATGTGGATAATGTCGGAAGCTTTATTAAAGCTGGAGCTGTTGGATTAGGTGTAGGAAGTACACTTGTTCCTGCGGTTTCAGAAGTCGATGAAGCAGTTTGCCAAAGTATCACTGAAAAGGCGAAGCAGTTTGTTGCAGAAGTAGCGAAGGCAAGAGGATAACATAATGTAAGGGGGATGTCGCAAAAGGTTAAGAACGAGCCTTTTGTGACATCCCTCTTTTAATTTCAGGTTTACAAATGTTCGTTTTGGTTTGATAATAGAGGTATACCTATATTATTTGGAGGACATTATGCTTTCCGTCGAACGCTATGAAACGATACTTGAACAGCTAGATAAACATAAAATTATAAAGGTTTCTGAATTAAGTAAAGAGCTCGGTGTAACTGAAAAAACGATACGAATTGATTTAGAGACATTAGAACAAAAAGGTTTGTTAAAAAGGATTCATGGAGGGGCTGTACTGCAAGAGGAAGAAAGACGCATATTCCCTGTCGATGAGCGACAATCAAAACATAATGATGTAAAACAGGCCATTGCGATAGAAGCGATAAAATTAATTGAGCCGGGAGAAACCATTTTAATGGATGGAGGAAGTACAACCTTAGCAGTAGCAAGGTTGTTAGGCGATTTCCCTGTTACTGTTATTACGAATGATATAAAGATTGCCAATGAACTGTTAAATAAAGAAAAGGTTCAACTAATGGTTCTTGGTGGAACTCGTATTGGAACATCCTCATCCCTATTTGGACCGGAATCATCAGACCTATTAAAAAGGATTCGAGTGAATCGATTGTTTTTTGGTGCGACCGGTATCTCATTGGAACACGGTTTAACCGTTTTAAATAGTCTTCATGTTGATTGGAAACAACAAATTATCCGTTGTGCAGATTGTGTAACCTTGCTTGCGGACTCCACTAAGTTTGAAAAAGTAGGGTTAATCCGTTTTGCAAGTATTGAAGATGTAGATGAAATTATTACGGATTCTAAATTGGAAGTGGATGTTCGAAATAAGCTAACTAAAATGGGAAAAAGAACAACCTATGCTGAAATGAATTGAAAGTTTTATTGTCACGGGTTCGTTTAAGTGCTATAATCAAACCATAACGAACTTAAATGAACAAAAAAGATTAAATTGTGAACGAGGAGGGCTTCCACGATGCAATTATTCTCTTTAGAGGGAAAGGTAGCTTTAGTGACAGGGGCAAGCCGTGGGTTAGGACAAGGGATGGCTGTTGGTCTTGCAGAAGCAGGTGCAGATGTTATTGGAGCAGGCGTAAGTGATATGTCTGAAACGAAACAGAAGATTGAGGCACTTGGTCGAAAATTCTATGAAATTAAAGCGGATTTATCAAAGACCGAAGCTGCAAAACAACTAGTCTCTGATGCAGTTGCACAGGCAGGGAAGATTGATATTTTAGTAAACAACGCAGGGATTATTCGTCGTGCTGAAGCAGCAGATTTTACAGACGAGGATTGGGCTGCTGTTTTAGATGTAAACTTAAATTCTGTTTTTCAGCTCTGCCGTGAAGTTGGTAATCACATGCTTGAAAACGGTTCAGGTCGAATTATTAATATTGCTTCGATGCTTTCATTCCAAGGTGGTTTAAGAGTTCCAGCTTACACAGCAAGTAAGCATGCAGTAGCTGGTTTAACAAAATCATTAGCTAATGAATGGTCAAAGCAAGGGGTTAATGTAAATGCCATTGCACCAGGCTATATGGCTACAGATAATACAGCTGCTCTACGTGCTGATGAACAACGAAATGCTTACATTACATCACGTATTCCAAAAGGCGAGTGGGGAACTCCAGAAGATTTAAAAGGACCTGTCGTATTTTTAGCATCAGATGCTTCTAGTTATGTAAATGGGCATATTTTATGTGTTGATGGCGGATGGATGAGCTCATAAAAGAGAGCAAGAATACTGACAAGCTAAAACTTAGATTAAAAGGAGCGATTTGAAATGGAAAATAGATATGCTGCACATCCGGAGGACTTTAAGCATTACACGACGGAAAAGCTTAGAAAAGATTTCTTAATTGAATCATTATTTGTAGAAGGCGAAATCAACATGGTTTATACACATTACGACCGTACAGTTGTAGGTGGAGCAATTCCGACAGATAAACCATTAAAGCTTGATGCAGGAGATTTCTTAAGAACAGAATACTTCCTAGAGCGACGTGAAATTGGGGTCGTTAATATTGGACCAAAAGGGAAGGTTATTGTTGATGGTGAAGAATTTGAATTAAATAAGCGTGACTGCTTATATATCGGTCTTGGGAAGAAGGAAGTTACGTTCCATAGTGAAGACCCTGCAAACCCAGCACGATTATATTTAGTATCAGCATTAGCACATAAGGAATATCCTACAAAAGTGCTTGCCATTAAGGATGCTGTTCCTACGAAGCTTGGTTCGGATGCTGAATCAAATAATAGAACGATTTATAAATATATTCATTCAGAAGGCCTACAAAGCTGCCAACTAATGATGGGAATGACGCTACTAGAGCCAAATAATATGTGGAACACAATGCCAGCACATATTCATGACCGTCGAAACGAAGTCTACTTATATTTTGATATGGATGAGGATTCTCGTGTGTTCCACTTTATGGGGCAACCAGATGAAACTCGTCATTTAGTAGTGAAAAATGAGCAAGCGATTATTTCACCACCTTGGTCGATTCACTCTGGTGTCGGTACAAACAATTATACATTTATTTGGGCAATGGCTGGTGAAAACTATACATTCACAGATATGGACTTTATTAAAATGGAAGATCTTAAATAATCGTTCTACTAAAAACCCGATTTTACGTAGTGTAGAATCGGGTTTTTTTAAAAGAAAGTGGTTGCAAGACACGTTTGTAAGCGTTTATACTTAAGGAGAGAAAAGCAACGTTGCACTAAGTATATTTTTTTATAGAAAAATAACAACGTTGTCATAAATGAATAGGAGGCAAATAGATGAAATCAATTATTCATGAGGATTTTGTATTAAACAGTGAAGCTGCCAAAATTTTATATCACGAGTATGCAAAGGATATGCCGATTTTCGATTACCATTGTCATTTAAGTCCAAAGGAAATTGCTGAAAACCGTGCATTTAAAAATATATCTGAAATTTGGTTGCATGGTGACCATTATAAGTGGCGTGCGATGAGAACTCTAGGAATCGATGAATCTCTTATTACGGGTGACGCTGATGACAAGACGAAATTTCAACAATGGGCTAAGGTAGTTCCTCATACAATCGGAAACCCACTCTACCACTGGACTCATTTAGAGTTAAAACGTTACTTTGATGTTGATGTGATATTTAATGAAGAGTCGAGTGAAGCGATTTGGAATCAGTGTAATGAGCTGTTACAACAAGATGATTATACAACGCAAAAAATCATTGAGCGTTCTAACGTAAATGTTATTTGTACGACGGACGATCCAGTTGATACATTAGAGCATCATCAGGCAATTAAAGAGAATACGACTTTTGAAACAAAAGTATTACCTGCGTTCCGTCCTGATAAAGCGTATGAAGTTCAAAAGCCTGAGTTTCCTGAATATGTTGCAAAGCTTGCACAAGCTGCAAGCATGGAAATTAACACATACGATGATTTGTTAAAGGCGATTGAAGCGAGAGCAAACTATTTCCATGAAGTGGGATGCCGTATTTCCGATCACGGTATTGAAACGATTCCAAATGAGCCTTGTACGCAAGAGGAAGCTGCAGCTATTTTTGCAAAGGCAATGAGTGGACAATCAATTACGAAGAAGGAAGAGGAGCAATATAAGACGGCGACACTATTATTTTTAGGCCGACTCTATCATTCTTTAAATTGGGCAATGCAAATTCACGTTGGTGCAATCCGTAACAACAATAAGCGTCGCTTTGAAACGCTCGGACCAGATACTGGTTTTGATTCAATTCTTGATTTTGAGCTTGCTAGACCATTGAATGCATTCCTTAGTCAGCTTGACCAAGATAATGAACTTCCAAAAACGATTTTATACAATTTAAATCCTGTTCATAACTATGTGATTGGTACAGCAATTGGGAACTTCCAAGCAAGTGGAGTGAAGGGAAAAATCCAATTTGGTTCTGGTTGGTGGTTTAATGATCAAAAGGATGGCATGATTAGACAAATGACAGACCTTGCCAACCTAGGCTTATTAAGTAGCTTTGTAGGAATGTTAACTGATTCACGAAGCTTCTTATCATACACGAGACACGAATACTTCCGACGTATTTTATGTGACATCGTTGGTGGCTGGGTTGAAAGTGGAGAAGCGCCAAGAGACTATAAATTATTAGGAAGCATGATTCAAGATATTTGTTATCATAATGCCGATAATTACTTTGAAATTAAATAAAAGGGAGGTGTCCCCAAGGTGAATCTACTTTGGGACACGTCTTTTTTTTTTTTACATATTTATTCTGTTTTTGGACAAATTAGTCATATATTTACATGATGATAATTAAACATACGTTTAGTTAAGGAAGGACGTATCGTATGAAAAAAATTGCGATATTAGGCGGTGCTGGGACGATTGGCCAGTTACTTGCTAAAGGTTTACGTTCACAATACGAGGTGATCGTCATGGATAAGAATCTAAAATCGTTCCCCCTTGAAGAGGTGACTACAATTCAAGTAGACGCAACGAATTATCAACAATTACTTCAACAAATTCCGAAAGATGCGGATGCACTCATTAATTTGCTAAAAACGGATACGGATGATGCCATTGAAGAAATTGCTACCTTTGAGCAAATGACAGATGTGTTTTTTAAAGCATCTTATTATATTTTAATGGCAGCTAAGGAGTTGAATATTCCGAAAGTAATTTTTGCGAGTAGCAATCACGTGACCGACTATTATGAAAAGGACGGGAAATCGTTATTGGGGCGAGAGATAAAAGTTGATGATTATCCTTATTCTAAAGGATTATATGGCTTGTTAAAATTAGCTTCTGAACAGGCTGGTTTTTTATTCTCGCTTCACAGTTCTTTATCTGTCATTAATATTCGGATCGGATCCGTACCGAAAGATGTTACCTATGAGGATGTTGTTGAAAATCACCGTCTTCAGAAAACATTATTATCACAAACAGATGTAGTTAATTTGTTTCAAGCAGCGATTGAATCTGATGTTCAGTTTGGAACGTACTATGGTGTCTCGAATAATCCAGATAAACCGTGGGATATGTCAAACGCGATAGCTGAGCTCGGGTTTGAATCAAAAGAAACGACAAGTGATATTTTACATTAACGCACACTAGAACACGCGGGCAAGAAATCCCTCTTGAAAGTCAGGGCTAGGAATTTTACAAGTTGCCCTCCTGCTATGAGAAACCCCTCATAGCAAGGGCACTGAAAAATTACTTCGTGTAACTCAAAGAAGAAGTAATGGCTTCGCACGTTGCACGCCTTGCTATGCGAAACCCACTCATAGCAGGGCTTTCAAAACCAGGCAACGGCTCCGCACATTACTTAAAGGGCACTGAAAAAGGGAAACCCATCCTTTTTCAGTGCCCTTGAAACCCACCCTTTTTCAGTCTGATTTTATTCCGCCTTCTTTATCGTTCTGTATTTACCTGGTGTTGTTCCTTCCGTTTTTCTGAACGAGCGAATGAAGTTTTGTGAATTATTGTACATTAATCTTTCAGAAATCTCTTTAACCGACATATCTGTTTCTATTAACCACTTCTTGGCAATGTTTAACCTGTATAGCGCTAAGTATTCACTGAAAGAGATATTTGTTTCTTTTCTGAAAATGCTACTTAAGTAGTTCGGGTTATAGTGCAATCTAGCTGCAATCGATTCAAGCGTTAAATCAGAGTCGTATTCCTGTTGGACAATATGAATAATTTTATCTGAGAGACTTTTATACTGTGATTCTGTTCGTTCTTCAATCTTTGAAAGAAGTGGATAAATAATCTTATATGAGAACCAATTCTGAACTTCCTCAAATGTTTTAAGCTCATAAAGCTGATCGAATAGTGAAATACGGCCATCGTCAATCTCGATAATATCGACTCCTAACATTTGCATTAACTCAAGCAAATCATAAAAGAATCGAGTGATCGAGATTTGATATTGTGTGTGGTTCAAATCTTTTTCAAAAATCGATTGAAGCAATACTTCTAGTTTTTCAGAGACAATACTTTTGTCACAAACCTTAATCGCATCAAATAGTTCATTTTCAATTTGTTTTGGAAAGAAGGTATGGAAACTGCCGCCCCTTTCTAAATTCTCATAAAAGATGATCGACTCTGTACCAAATTTTAAGCGGTATTTAAGAGCCTCTAACCCTTCTTTATAAGCGTAATGTGTTAAAGATAAATCCGAAAAAGGCAAACTGATTCCGATACTAATTGGAATATTTAACTCTTCCTTCACACTTGACTGAATTGTCTGCGCTAATTGAGTAATTTCATAATTATATTTTTCATCATCACTGTGCTCACTTAAGATGATTGTTACCTGAGAACGGTTCAAGACAGTCGGCGTCAGCTTTTGTTCTGTAGGTAAAAGACCATCAACCATCGTATTAATGGCAAAAAGAAGAAGATCCTCTTCTTTTTTCTCGAAGGTTGTCCCCTCTAATGAGTCAATTTGCAAGGTGAATACACAAAGTTTTTTCCAGTTTTGGCTAAGTCCAAAAGAGGCCAGTTTGATAGGGATTTCATCAGTCGAAACTTTTCCCTGTACTAAATTTAAAATGAAAAATTGCCGAAGCTGTCCAATTTGTCCTTGAAGCTGTTTCTCAAGCTGATCATTTTGGACAATCATGTGCTGAATTTGGTTCTTAATTAGTTTGAAATCATCTTGATGAGTGATTTCTGAATGCTTAGTAGATATTGAAGTTTGTATCAGTTCTTTAAGTTGTTGAATTGGTTTATAAATACGCTGTGAACCAAAATATGAAACAATTAGAGATAATATTAGCAATGCAGCACAAATAAAGAAAGTAAACCAACCAATGGCATTCGATTGTTTGTATAAGTCACTAATTTTTATAACGGATAAATAAGTCCAGTCATTATATTCTGATTTACGGAAAGTGACTTTAAAGTTTGTATTATTAATAGCGGTATTGAATTGACCGGCTCGCTTACTATTGTCTAATGAATTGATATATTCGACTTCGGAAAAGTCTTGTCCAATAAAGGATTTGTCACTATGACCAACTACGTTTAAATCTTCATCTAATATGATAATCGACTCAATGTCAATATTTGAAGCAATGAACGGTGTCAATTCACACGTTGGAATATTCGCGACAGCTAAGCCCGTTTTATATGAGCTATCAAGCGGTAGTTTCTTTACAAGATTTATATAATAAGGACAAGTGTTTTTTAAATCAGAATTAAAAATTATATTGTTTCTTTCTTCTAATAACCAGCTTGATTTAGTTGGTAAATTCATGTAATCAGAAATAGAATCAACATGCTTTTTAGTTAGACGTCCATAGCCGTTGTTATTGATAAGCCAATCATGTTGAAGACTGACAAGTACGATATCTTCAATTCCAGTATCAAAACGTTGTAAATAATTTAATTCTTTTTTAACTTGGTTTATAAGTTGAAAATGTAAGGGTGTTAAAGGTTCTTTTAGTGTTTGATTTAACTGAAAAGAAGTTACATAATTTGATAGTGAGTGATCAACTGTTTTTAAAATTTGTTCCACATTTGTTTGAATTTGGTACATGCTTTGTTGCTTTTCCTTTGCAACATTGGCTTGAATAATCTCAGATGATTTTAAATAAGAAAACAATCCAACAATGATAACTGGAACCGTACTTAATATAAGGACAAATGTTATGATTCTAAAATAGTAGGATGTCGTTTTCATTCTCATTCTAGAGATCCCCTCTACTGCCATTAGAGCAGGTTGTATTAAATAAAAAATTCAACGTGCTGATGAAGTATGATAGTCTTATAGTACATCAATAGTGTAAAGAAGATGTAACCTTAATGTAAAGGCTTTCAATAATAATATAGCATAAGATCGAGAATTATACCGAAAGAATATAGAAGATCACCTTAATAATTCGAATAATCATTTCATTAGTTCGTCATTGTGCTAACGGTCTAATAAGCTTCGGATTATAGACAATATCCTTTTTTTTATTACTATTAAAGAGAGAGTAGCTGTTGATTTGATTTGTAAGGATGGAAAATATAGGAGGAACTATCATGAAGAATAAGATATTTTTTATCATCACGATGATGGTTTTGCTAATGCTTGTAGCTTGTACTTCACCTGAAGAAGGAAGCGAAGAAGCGACAGAGGATATGCCCGAAATTTCAATCATGATGAATGTTCATACTCCGGAGATTCCTAATGACAGAATTAGAGAGATGTTGGAGGAACGAACAAATGTGAGTTTAGATATACAGTGGGTTCCAGATAGCAATTATAACGATAGACTTAATGCTGCATTTGCAACTGGAACGTTACCAGATGTTGTTCTTATGGGCTTTCAAACGTTTATTCAGTATAAAGATGCAATTAGAGATGGTCAGTTTTGGGAGATTGGTCCTTATATAGAGGATTATGATAACTTAAAGAAATTAAATCAAGAAATATTAGATTTAACGCTCGTTGAAGATAAGCTCTACACCCTTTATCAAGGGAGACCTTTATCACGTCAAGGAATTATTTACCGAAAGGATTGGGCTGAGCGCTTAGGTCTCTCTGCTCCAACGACGACGGATGAATTTTTTGAGATGGCTCGAGCTTTTACGGAAGATGATCCAGATGGCAATGGGAAGGATGATACGATTGGTTTAACGGATCGAAGTGATTTAGTTTACGGTGCGTTTAAAACGGTCGCTTCTTGGTTTGGAACGCCAAACGAGTGGGGTTTTAAAGATGAAACCTTACTTCCTGAATTTATGTTTAACGAATATAAGGACACATTGGATTTCTTTAAAGCATTAAATGAGAAAGGATATATGAATAAAGACTTCCCTGTTACAAGTAAAACGGATCAGCAGACGATGTTTAAAAATGGAACAGCTGGGATGTATGTAGGGTCGATGGAGGATGTTGAGGGACTTTATATAGAAGCAAAAGAAATTAATCCTAATGTTGAATATGATGTTCATCATTATGTTGAAGGGCCAAATGGTAAGTATCAAGTGTGGGGAATTCCTGGTTTTTCAACCGTCGTACTGTTTCCAAAAACGGCTATTAAAACGGAAGAGGAGTTAAAACAAATTTTGCATTTTTACGATCAACTTATGAAGCCTGAGAATATGAATTTACTCATTTGGGGGATTGAGGGAGAACATTACTCGGTTAAAGACGGGAAAGCAGTTATTGCAGAAGACCGGAAGATTTTTGACAACGAAGTTAGACCCTATTTATCACTAGAAATTGGGGAGCCAAAGACGAATGGACGATATGAACGATATCATTCATATGAACCAGCTTTAAAAGCCCAACAGTTAATTGATGATAATGAAGATTATATTATTCAAAATCCGACAGTAACCTTGGATTCGAACACTCAATTAGTTGATGGTGAGCGCCTACAACAAATGATATATGATGCGACGTATAAATATATATTAGGTCAAATTGATCAGGATGGGTTTAATGATGCAATTAAAGAATGGGAGTCAGAAGGCGGAAGCAAGATGATTGAAGAGTTCAATAATTCTTATCAAGAAAAAAATAATAAATAACATGAAAACCTTCTATAATTTAAATTATAGGAGGTTTTTTTGTATTTACTCGTTCATCCATTATTCGAACTCAGGAGAAAAAACTTCTTCAGAGGCACCAAGAAAGTGTCTCCAGGAAGTAGCAATGGCTTCGTTCGTTGCGCGCCTGTTATGAGAAACCCACTCATACTGAGGCTTTAAAAGATGGCAACGGCTGAGCACATTGCTTAGGGGCCACTGAAAAAGGTTAAAATCGTACCTTTTTCAGTGATCTTCTTATTCCATGTTTTTTCTAGTTTTCCTAGAAGCAAAGCAGAATTATTCGCTTACTTTGTGTATAATGGTAGAATGTAGGTATTCGAAAGCCCTTACATTGTGATTGTTCGTTTCACTAAAATAGAGAGAGCATACGAACAAGGAGGTGGGTTAACATGCGTAGTAAGAGCTTATTAACAAAACTAATTATTTTTGGTTGTATTATAACGGTCCTTCCCGTCGTCTTTTTGGGAATATTCTCATATAGTCAATCGTCCGCACAAATCCAAGAAAAAACGAACCGAGAAAGATTGCAAGTGATAAGACAAATTAATACAAATGTAGAACAAACGCTAATTACGGTTTATCAGAATTTAACAAATGTCATTGATTCATCTGAATTAGACTTGGCGATAAGAAGTTCCTTGGAAGGTGAAGATTTTAAATTATATCGTGATTTAAGAAAAGAAATGAGCAAAGTTCAAACGATTGATTCACGAGTAGGCGATCTAGTGCTCTTAAACTTCCAGGAAGATTGGCTCATTAATAATTCTGGATTGTATCGATTGGAAGGGCATCCAGATGAGGATTTATATTTATCATATTTAGGGCTGGAGCATAATTCATCTTGGCTATTATTAAATAATGATAAATTTGAAGCATCGCTCACGAATAATCATTGCAATTATACAATTAGTTTAGTTCGAAAGCTTCCTTTGAAAATAAGCAAAAAATATGGATTAGCATTTGCTAATATTCCAACATGTAGTTTAACAGAATTAGTTAATATCGATGATACATCTGATGTATTAATTGTTGATGAAAATTACAAAATTGTCGTACACCGCGATCAAGAAATGGTTGGACAATCCTTATTAGATACCGGTTATGTACAGGACTTTGATCCTTTTGAGGGGACTTCTGGTCAGTTTGATACGGTATTAAATAATCAACGTTTTACAGCAACATATTATAAATCTGATTTTAACAACTGGACGTATTTATCGTTTACGTCGATTGACCATTTAACAGCTGAGTCTAGGAAAATTGGTTGGCTTACGTTTTTTATTACGTTTTTTATCATTATTTCTTGTGTGCTCTATGTCTGGTTATTAAGTCGGAAATTATATACACCTGTCAGTAATTTAATGAACTATATTGATGCAAATTGGCCTGACCAAAGAGAAAAAAAGAAAAATGAACTTCAAATTATTGAGGAACATATTCATCAGCTGTTTTCCTCCAATTCTACACTAGAGTCAGAATTGAGAGAACATACTCAGCAGGTGCAGTCCTTGTTCTTGACCCGTTTATTTCAAGGAAAACTAAGTAATGAAGAAATTGCTGAACGAGTTGAGTACTTTCATTTTCACTCCGTTGTGGAGAAGTGGAAACAGATGACCGTTTTTACTTTGCATATTGATAGAACGGACCAAACGAAATATCAAGCAAAGGATATGGAATTATTAACCTTTGCCGTTAAAAATATTGTAGAGGAGACGATCGATAAAGATAATCGTTTTCCTGCTGTTTGGATTGATCAAACATTGGTTATTCTTGTTGGGGTAGAGAAAGAAAACCGCGAAGAAATTGAAAACTTTGTGTATGATATAACGGAGACGATTCAAGCCAATTTAGAGAAGTGGTTAGCGATTTCAGTGAATATCGGTATAAGTCTTCCGTTTAAGGAGCTAAGTAATGCAAACCGGGGATATTTTGAGGGAATTGAAGCTCTTAAGCATCGGATTAAGCTAGGTGATGGAGTGATTATTCACTTTAACAGTATTAATTCTGGAAAACATTCTGTTATATTTGATTACCCACAAAGGACCGAGGAAGAGCTGATTGTTGCCATTAAAGTTGCAGAGAAGGATCAAGCATTAGATATATTTGATGCTTGGATGGAGAAGGTTTTCAAAAATGCACAATCTCCGAGGGAATATCAAATCTCGATGATGCGACTATTGAATAATTTATTAATGACTAAACAGGAAAGTGGAATAAGCTTTCAACAGTTAGAGGTATATCACTCATCCTTATATGAGGAATTACTACGATTACAAACGAAGGATGAAATTCGAACCTGGTTTCAGGATAGGCTAATTTTACCATTAATTAATATTTTCAAAGACCGACGCGACTCGCAATTTCATAACTTATCGGAGAAAATCATTGATTTAATCCATAAACATTATGACTCAGAAATTACGTTAGAAGAATGTGCTTCTATTCTTCACTATAATGCGAATTATTTAAGCAGCGTGTTTAAGCAAGAAACGAATTACACTTTTAGTGAATACCTTGCGATGTACAGATTTAAGATAGCGAAAGAATGGTTAATTGAAACGGATATGACTGTTAAAGAAATTGCCGATAAGCTCCAATATAAAAATTCTCAGAACTTTATTCGTTCCTTTAAGAAACAAGAAGAAGTTACACCTGGACAATATAGGCAAAAGTTTAAGAAAAATTAATATACTAAACGTTGAAGAAGCTGGAGAGTGATGATTGTATCTCTTCGGCTTCTTTCTTTATTTGTGTCTTTAACAAATATAATAATCATTTGATTAGATCTCAAGTAGTAAATAGACGGTAACCCTTTAATAATAAGACTTTCGACGAATGACATGAGATAGTGATTATAGGCAAAATCGATAAAAACGAAGTATAGTTGAGCTAAGCCACAGAACAGTCTTGGCCAATAACATTGACACAAAGGAGGGAAAGAATAATGATAACGCTCTCAAAAAATACAATTAAATAGAGATTAAGGTTATCAGAAAATTTTAAGCGCTTACATCTATTATTCTCTCATTGAAATGAGTGGGAAAATAGTTCAGCTTGATAACCATTTATTTTAAAATGTATTTTGAAAGCGTTGTCAACCGAGCTTGTGTTTTTTAAAACTAAAAAAGTGGAGGTTAGTTACAATGAAGAAAACTGGTAAACTATTGTGGGTTTGTATTCTTTCTTTTGTTCTTATCTTAGTCGCAGCATGTAACAGCAATTCAAGCGGTAGCGAAAAGGAACCAAGTAACAATAATGATAGTGACAACACAGAAAATGTTTCTAATGAACCGGTCAAAATTACAATGATGTCAAATCTTCACACTCCCGAAACACCAAACGATAAAATTATTAATATGATTGAAGAAGCTACGAATACGGAGCTTGATATTCAGTGGGTTCCAGATAGTACGTATGAAGATCGTTTAAATACAGCTTTTGCAACAGGAACATTACCACAGGTTGTTCCAATGGGATTCAACATGTTTACTCAATTTAAAGATGCGATTCGCGATGACCAATTTTGGGAAGTTGGACCGTATTTAGAGGAATTCGAAAACTTAAGCAAATTAAATCCTGATATTTTAGAAAATACGAAAGTAGATGGAAAGATTTATTCTTTATATCAAGGTCGTCCATTATCACGACAAGGCTTTATTTACAGAAAAGATTGGGCTGACAATCTAGGAATTGAAACACCAACAAATACGGAAGAGTTTTATGAAATGCTAAGAGCGTTTACTGAAGATGATCCAGATGGAAATGGTAAAGACGATACAATTGGTTTAACGGACCGTAGTGATTTAGTATATGGTGCTTGGAAGACAGTTGCTTCATGGCACGGTACGCCAAATGAGTGGGGCGAAAAGGATGGCGAATTATTACCAGAATTTATGTTTGATGAGTATATGCAAACATTAGACTACTTTAAAGACATTCATAGCAATGGCTATATGAACCAAGACTTCCCTGTAACAAGTAAGCCAGACCAACAGGCTATGATTAAAAACGGTACTGCTGGTGTATATGTAGGTTCAATGCCTGACGTTCAAAGCTTATACAATGATGCAAAGGAATTAAATCCTGATTTAGTTTATGACGTTCAGAACTACGTTGAAGGACCACATGGTGAGTATGGTACTTGGTCAATTCCTGGTTATGGTAGTGTGTTCTTATTCCCTAAATCAGCAATTGCAACTGAAGAAGAATTAAAAGCTATCTTAGGGTACTTTGACCACTTAATGACACCTGAAATTGCGAATCTAATTGTATGGGGTATTGAAGGTGAACACTACGAAGTTATCGATGGACGTGCAGCTGCACTTGAAGATAATCGTGCTGCTATTGATAATGAAGTAAGACCATTAATGTCATTAGAAATTGGTGAGCCTTCAACAAATGGCCGTTACGATGCTTATAGCCACTATGAGGTGAAAGCAAAGGCTGATGAGCTAGTTGTTGATAACGAAGATTACTTAATCTTTGACCCAACGGTTACGTTAGATTCAGATACGTACATTCAAAATTCAGAAACATTAAAACAGATTATTACAGATGCGACTTACAAATATATCCTTGGTCAAATCGATAAAGACGGCTTTAATCAAGCAGTTGAGAATTGGAAGAACCAGGGTGGTAATGATGTAATTGCTGAGTTTAACGCTCATAACCAAGAAATTAATAACTAATTTTTTTAAAGGATGACTCATTAAGAGTCATCCTTTTGCTTGTGACCAGAAAGGTACCTCATTAAAAATGTTCTCAACTGTTAACCTTTCTACTTCTTGAAGGGAAAGTTGTTTAGACCAGTTTACCCTTTCTTCTGGATGAAATCCTGGGCCATCACTTTCGAATTCACCGTAAAACACCGTTTTTTCATTATCTGTATTTCTCCAATTATCCCAGCCTTCGGGGATAATATGGTCTCCCATCCATGTTTGAATAAAGACTGTTTTAGCATATGGTCGCCAAGGTCTACCTAGATAGACACTGTGCTGTTTCGCCTCGGCAGTTAATTTACAATTGAAAAACACAAACCCATGTATAGAATCCGCTGGTGTAGAAGCAGCAGTAATATATCCATTTCGTAGGCTGTGTATTTCACAACGATTGAAAACGGCTGTCGCCGATCCGAAGATAAAGTCAACATGTCCTTCAATATAGCAGTCAAGAAAATAATGTCTCCCTCTTGAAGTGTAAAGCGTATCTTGGTTTCCGAGGCATGCAATATTCTTATAGATACCACGATCACCAGCTACATATAAAGCTACTGCTTGACCAATCCCTTTTCCATAACCAGCTGAATTTTGAATCGTTATATTGTTTAATTGGACATCGTCTGCATGAACAGTCAGTGTTGAAGTGCGAAATGTTCCTAATGGTTTTCCATTTGCGTCAAGCTTCTCTGCATAATCATTATAAGTAATAATCGTCTCATCACGATGTTCACCAATTATTGAAAGGGTTGGTTTAGTATCAGGGATGCACACCTTCTCATGATATATGCCTTTTTTGACGAAAATGGTGACTGGTTTAAGTGGTAAAACTCTTACAGAATCAATAGCTTCTTGAATACTAGTAAAGTTTCCTGTGCCGTTAAGGTCGACTACAATGGTTTCCATGAAAATACTCCTTTCAAAAAAACGAGTTTTGTAAGCAACATTTTAACATAGAAAAAGAAGGGTGAAATCGCTTTAATTGTTAAATAGATAATCATTTAATTGGGTATTCGTTAAGTAGTAACTGTAAATTCCCTACCAGATATAGGGTTTCAAAGCTCTGAACATAGTGATTATTGGCAGAATGAATAGCCAGCCGTATAGTCAATATAGACATCAAGTACCATCTTGAGATTAGTTGAAACTAAAAGAAATTAGATGAGGAGGAGGGTGTCTATTATATAGTTTTTTAGTTTGATAATGTCGGTGTCGATGAAAAAAAGTAAGCTGCTTTCAGAAAACAGGAGGGTTAATTCATGAAGTTTAAAAAGTTCATTTCACTAAGTTGTGTTCTGTCATTAGGAGTTGTCATGGCAGCATGTAGTAATGAAAGTGCAACAAATGAGGATATTGATTTGGATGGTCCTTATAAAATCGAAATGATGGCTAATTTGCATACACCTGAAACACCTAGTGATAAGATACTGAATATGATTGAAGAAAAAACAAATACGGAGCTTGATATTCAATGGGTTCCTGATAGTACCTATGAAGACCGGTTAAACACAGCATTTGCAACTGGTTCATTACCACAAGCGGTACCTATGGGTTTTGATATGTATACAAAATTTAAAGATGCCATCCGTGATGATCAGTTTTGGGAGATTGGACCATATTTAGATGAGTATGAGAACTTAAGTAAGCTAAAAGATGACGTCCTAAAAAATACAATGGTAGACGGAAAAGTGTATGCGCTTTATCAAGGGCGTCCGTTGTCACGTCAAGGGTATATATACAGAAAAGATTGGGCAGATAATTTAGGTATTGAAAAGCCAACAAATACGGAAGAATTTTATGAAATGGTAAGAGCATTCACTGAGGATGATCCTGATGGAAATGGCAAAGATGATACGATTGGTTTAACGGATCGCAGTGATTTAGTGTATGGATCGTTTAAAACAATTGCTTCTTGGTTTGGTACGCCAAACGAATGGGGAGAAAAGGATGGCGAGCTTTTGCCAGAATTTATGTTTGATGAGTACATGGATACATTAGATTACATGAAAGAAATTCATAGCAATGGTTACATGAATCAAGATTTTCCTGTAACAAGTAAACCCGACCAACAAGACATGTTCAAAAATGGTACAGCTGGTGTGTATGTAGGTTCGATGGCAGATGTTATTAGTTTATATAATGATGCAATCGAGCTAAATCCTGATTTAGAATATGATGTTCATAACTACGTAGAAGGACCGAATGGTGAGTTTGGTGTATGGGCTATTCCTGGATTTGGTAGTATAACGTTATTCCCGAAATCATCAGTCAAATCAGAGGCTGAACTAAAGAGAATTTTAGAGTTTTATGACAAGTTAATGGATACGGAAGTTATGAATTTACTAGTCTGGGGAATTGAAGGAGAGCACTATGAAATAATTGATGGACGTGCAGCTAATATTCCTGAAAACCAAAGTGCAATTGATAATGAAGTTCGCCCATTATTATCTTTAGAAATTGGTGAGCCGGAAACCTCTGGTAGATTTGAAGGTTACAGTCATTATGATGTGAAAACGAAAGCAGATGAACTAGTAAAGGATAACGAAAATTACTTAATTCATAACCCAGCAATTACACTTGATTCTGAGACGTATATAAGAAGTTCAGAAACACTTCAACAAATTATTACTGATGCAACCTATAAATATATTTTAGGACAAATTGATAAGGATGGCTTCTGGCAAGCTGTAGAGAATTGGAAAAATCAAGGCGGCAGCGATGTCATTGCAGAATTTAATGCGCACTATCAGGAAATTCAATAAGTAGGAAAAGAGGCTGTGCCAAAGGTTGATTTTAACCTTTTGGCACAGCCTTCATGCAATGAGGCGCGTAGCGGAAAAAGCGATTGCTTTTGAGACAACCTCTTTATTGTAAGGATAGTGTTGGAATAATCTTCATTACCAAAGGTGAAAACCCTTACATCCTATTCGTTATCTAGATAATCATCATCTTAGGTTATCTATAAAAACCCTATAAAATAAAGCCTTTTCAAGCGTTATAACGGGATGATTATAGACGTTATTCGCTTAATGAACTAATCTGTGGATAACACAAAACATCTGTGAAAACAGAAATAACTTTGAAAGAAAGGATAAAGAATATGAAACTTGTAAACTTATTTAGAAAGGGAGATGAAAATGAAAAGTAATCTGGCTACGGATAATACAGAAGTCGTCACGAAAGCTGAGAGAAGGGCCGAGTTAATAAAAAATATTAAGAAGAACAAAATGATCTACTTAATGATATTACCTGGACTTCTATATTTCCTAATTTACAAATATGTACCAATGTATGGACTTATCATCTCTTTCCAAGATTATAAGCCTTATCAAGGAATTATGGGGAGTGAATGGGTTGGATTTAAACATTTTGAACGTTTATTTACGAGCCCGGATTTCTGGATGATTTTTAGAAATACATTAATGCTATTTGCGTTACAGTTACTTATTTTCTTCCCGATTCCTATTATTCTTTCATTGATGTTAAACGAAGTTAGACATATGTTTTTTAAACGAAGTGTACAAACATTAATTTATATTCCACATTTTATGTCTTGGGTTGTAATCGTTTCCATTGGTTATGTCATTCTTACTTTAGATAATGGTTTAATAAATGGAATATTACAGGGACTTGGATTACCAAAGGTTAACTTCTTAATGAATGCTGATTGGTTCCGTCCAATTTATATTTTACAAGTTATTTGGAGAGAAGCTGGTTGGGGAACAATTATCTTCCTTGCCGCTATTGCAGCAGTTGACCCTCAATTATATGAAGCTGCAAAGATGGATGGTGCAAATCGTTTCCGTCAGATGTGGCACATTACATTACCGGCAATTCGAAGTGTTATCGTTGTTCTATTAATTCTAAAAATCGGTGATGTATTAGAACTTGGTTTTGAACACGTTTACTTATTATTAAATGCATCAAACCGTGAAGTTGCTGAAATTTTTGATACGTATGTGTATACTGCCGGTTTAAAACAAGGTCAATTTAGTTACAGTACAGCAGTAGGATTCTTTAAAGGGATTGTAGGTCTAATCCTAGTTATGGTTGCAAATAAACTAGCGAAAAAAGCAGGCGAAGAAGGTATTTATTAGACTTAAAGGAGGATAAAGTTATGGTTGGAGATAGACAATTAGGCAGCCGTATTTTTAACGGTGTGAATGCATTTTTACTTGGACTTGTTGCTTTACTAACAGTACTACCATTTCTACATGTTATCGCAGCTTCGTTTGCAACTGGGGCTGAATTAGCTGATAAACGATTTTTACTTTTCCCAACAGTTTGGAGCTTGGATGCGTATCGCTACATTTTTTCAACAGATACGATTATGAAATCGATGATGATCTCCATTCTCGTTACAGTTGGTGGTACATTATGGAGCATGTTTTTGTCAACGCTTACAGCATACGGGCTATCACGTAGAGATTTAGTTGGTCGTCGCTATATTATGTTCTTTATCGTCTTTACGATGTTATTTAATGGTGGGATGATTCCGACGTTCCTAGTTGTTCAGCATACGGGTTTACTTAACTCTTTATGGGCATTAATTATTCCAGTTTCTATTAATGCGTTTAACATGATTATTTTGAAGAGCTTCTTCCAAAACCTACCTAGCGGGTTAGAGGAATCAGCGAAAATTGATGGCTGTAGTGATTTTGGAATCTTATTCCGAATCGTTATTCCATGTTCGATGCCAGCAATTGCAACAATCTCACTATTCTATGCAGTAACCTATTGGAATACGTACATGCACGCGATTCTATATTTAAGTGATTCATCAAAGTGGCCAGTACAAGTATTACTTCGTCAAATTGTTGTCTTAGCAAGTGGTTTAAACTATGATGGTGGCGAATATACAGATGTACCACCACCAGAAATCACAGTTAAAATGGCTGTTATCGTTGTTGCAACAATTCCTGTATTAATTGTGTATCCATTTTTACAAAAGTATTTTGCAAAAGGTGCACTTATCGGTTCAATGAAAGGTTAAAGAAGGATGTAAATAAGTCTTTAACGACGGAGATGGTGAAAACATGATAGCTGATAGTAAAAAAGAAGTACAACAAAGCTTAGCAAAAATGGAAGCTGTATTTGATGGATTTTTTCAATGGCTGGCTGGACAATATGATCCGGCCAGTGGTGGTTTTTATTATGCAAAGAGCTCGATAAACGATCACCATTTTAAACCGGACATTGAATCGACGGCTCAGGCTTTAAATATTTTACTAAGAAATGATTTAGTAAAAGATATGCCTGAAGCAATGAGAAAGCAAATGGTTGATTTTTTTCAAAGAAAACAAGAGAAGACGACGGGATACTTTTTAGATGAGAATCCTTTAATGAAAAAAGATGAAGTAATGGTCCATCGTGCAATCAATTATTCAACCGGCTCTCTAAATAAGTTAGGGAGCACTCCACTTTTTCCATTACCGTTAGAAGCGAAGTCTGCGCCTGATTATGTAAGAACACCTGAAACCTATTTAGAAAAATGGCGTAGTATCGATCTTCGAAATAGCTGGAGAGGCTGTGACTTACTTGCTACCTCTTGTGTTTATATTGGAGAGATGCCAGAAGACCAGCGTGAACCTTTTCTTCAGGAGGCTATTCGTTATTTAGCTAGCATTCAGGACCCAGAAACGGGGTTATGGGGAGAAGGGAGTTTATATGTAAAGATTTCCGGAACCTTTAAACTTCATACGTTTTATAGTCGTTTTAATATTCCAATGCCAAATACGGATCGAATCTATCAAAGTATCTTAACCTGTTTGCGAACAGAAGAAGCGGTTGATATGTGTTATATTCGTAACCCAATTGACTTACTGTCCTACATGGAGCTTCCGATTCCAGAAGAAGATTTAAAAGAGATTATTGAAATTACGATTGGAAATATGAAAAAGTTAAAGAGAGATGACGGTGGTTTCTCACGTGAGCTTGAACACTCGCCACCGGCACCAAACGTTGCTCAAGTGAAAAAAGGTGAATTTTATCCAGACATGCCTGAAGCCGTTCATTTAGGGAAGGGATTAGTTGAGGGTGATATGAACGCGAGTACACAGGCAACGTTAATTCGGATCCAGTGTCATAAACTAGCTGGAATTCCAGTAAAGCCAATTAAGAATGCACGAACGTTTTACACATTTTTGTAGTGAGAGAAGTGTTTAATTCACATGAAACTATTTCAAGTATCAAAAGAAAAGCGACTCTCAGAACAAGCAGTTATTACGCTTGTTAATCAATCCATCTTTCAATTTGGCAATTCATTATCGTTAATTTTTATTAACTTATACTTGTGGCGCTTAACGAATAGTTTATTAATAAATGGTTTGTTCAATTTAATTGCTCTTCTGTCACAGGCTTGCGGCACGATGCTGATGGGGAAATTCTCAAAACAAAAAGGCCGTTTGACTGCTTACCGTTTTGGTATTTTTCTAACGGCTTTCTTCTATTTATGTATCATTATTGCTCAAGAATCAATTGTTCAATATTTCTATTTGTTTGCACTACTAAAAGGAATTTCGCAAGCGGCCTATTGGCTTGGTTATTTTACATTAGTTCACGAGGTGTCTAATAACCTGAACCGTCATCGTTATTTAGGTTGGAACCAGATTACAATGGCAAGTGCGAACTTAATTGGTCCAGCTATCGCAGGTTATATTATAAGCATTAATAGTGAGTTAAGCGGGTATATTATTGTTTTCTCATTGGCTTTTATCATGTTCTTAATAGCCACTTTAAATAGTTTTCGTATTAAAAAGGAAACCTCGCATCATAAAGAATACTATATGAAATTTCTGCCGCTAATAATCAAAAAGAAACCTAAGTTCTTTAACGCACTATTAGGTTGGTTTATCATCGGTTTCCCTCAAGGGATTCTTATGTATATCCCACCTATTCTACTATATAATATATTACCAAATGAGGGCTTTGTTGGATATATGAATGTCATATTCTTGGCGGCTTCAATTCTAGCAAGCTATGTGTTTGCGAGAATGGCCAATATTGACTCAACAAGAAAATATCTTCTCGTAGCGGCTGTAGGGATGACGGTTTCTTCTGTATTTTTGATGTGGGAAATCGCAATATGGTCAGTTGTATTATTCATGTCGTTCAGTTCACTATTTAAGCCAATCCAAGCGAATACGTATGCCGCTTATTTCTTTAAATGGATTGATGTTATTCCTTTACAAGAAAACTTTCGGGTCGAATCAGTCGTTTTGCGTGAAGCAATCATCAACGTCGGACGTGGTCTAGGGATCGTCGTATTTATGATTTTCTCACAAGAAATCAACACAACGACAATACCATGGATTATCGTCACGGTTATGGCTTTGCAATTACTTATTCCATATTTAGCTAAAGAGGAAAAGAAAGAACAACCAATCACTGTACAACTAGATGCGACAAAAAAAGGAGCATCTTTATAATAAAAAGGAGGAAGATAATATGGCAAATGTAGGAGAATGGGAAGTAGTTAACGAGAAGGTAAAACGTAAGATTCATCAACCTGGAGACAAGTTGATGATGATGGAAGTAGAGTTTGATACCGGTGGGATTGGTGATGAACATAGTCATCCACATGAACAATTTACGTATTGTTTAAAAGGAAAGCTAGAATT
This sequence comes from Halalkalibacter urbisdiaboli, assembly GCF_002156385.1. Taxonomy (GTDB): domain Bacteria; phylum Bacillota; class Bacilli; order Bacillales; family Bacillaceae_D; genus Halalkalibacter_A; species Halalkalibacter_A urbisdiaboli. Next base: position 931,864 of record NZ_MVJM01000001.1, on the reverse strand, counting down.
CACAGTTGCTGGGGAGAAAGTCATTGTAGAAAAAGGTGATACGCTGCATATACCTAGTGATGTTGTTCATGGTGTTATCGCACTTGAGCCAAGTGCACTTCTCGATACATTCACACCTCTTCGTGAAGACCTATTGAAGTAGGAGGAGTTCATGAACACACAAAACGAAGGAGTAAAACAGGTAAGTAGAGATTTGAAAAATGGAACGTATTTAAATCCGATCCTTAAGGGGAACTACGCGGATCCTTCTATTATAAGAGTAGGGGAAGACTATTATATGGTACATACTTCATACAAGTATGTTCCTGGACTTATTGTTTGGCATTCGAAGGATTTAGTCAATTGGGAACCGATTGGTACAGCCCTTGAGCATTTGAATGGTGATGTTTGGGCTCCAGAGTTTGTTTATTATAAGGAAACCTATTATATTTATTTTCCTGCTGATAAAACGAATTGGGTGACGACAGCGAAGAATCCAAAAGGTCCTTGGAGTGAACCAATTAATCTTAAAACCTCACATATTGATCCGGGGCATGTTGTTGGCCCCGATGGAAAGAGATATATGCATCTATCAGGTGGAAATATGGTTCAGCTATCTGATGATGGTTTATCGGTTGCAGGTGATTTGAAACATGTGTATGAACCGTGGCGTTATCCGGATGAGTGGGAAGTGGAAGCCTTTAGTCCAGAGGGACCGAAATTAACGTACCATAACGGCTATTATTATTTAACGGTAGCCGTTGGTGGAACAGCAGGACCACCAACAAGTCATATGGTTGCGACCTCTCGTTCCAAAACACCGTGGGGGCCCTGGGAGCATTCGCCTTACAACCCGATTATTAAAACGAATTCAAAGGAAGAACGTTGGTGGTCTCAAGGACACGGGACGCTTATTGATACACCGGATGGCGATTGGTGGATGGTGTTTCATGGCTATGAGAATCATCTTCATACAATCGGTCGTCAAACATTACTGATTCCGATTGAATGGACGGAGGATGGATGGTTTAAGGTTCCGGATGGTATGACAACCGAACAACCGTTACCGATGCCAAAAGGGGAAGCGGTCAACCACGGATTTCCAACAGAAGACTCGTTTGATTCAGAAAAATTAGGTCTTCATTGGCAATGGTTTGGGGAACCGGATCGACAACGCTTTTCCATTCAAGACAGTGGATTAGTTGTTCAGGGAAAAGGGGCAGAAAATGCCCCCGCCTCTCCATTGTTATATATGACAGGGGATCGGGATTACGAAACTGAGATAGCTGTTGAAGTCGATGAAGGAGCGAAAGCACGTTTTATGCTTTTCTACGATCCTTCTGCGTATTTCGGACTTTCAGTGTCTAAAGAAGGCGTGCAGCATTTTCGTACCTTTAAAAAATATCGAGTCGAGCCGTACAAAGGGATATCGATTCGCTTAAAAATTCGTAATATTGATAATATCGTTTCCTTTTATTTTCAAGAGGAAGGCAGCGATTGGCTAAAATATGACAAAGTGATCGACTCTTCAGGTTTTCATCATAATACATTCGGAGGCTTTTTAAGCTTACGGATCGGTCTTGATGTGATTGGGGAAGGGAACGCAACATTTACGGAATTTCGATACCGACAATTATAGGGGGACACTATGACGTTTTTTGACATTACTGAATTTGGAGCAAAAGGAGATGCCGTAACGGATAACTCGTCAGCCTTTGCAACAGCTATCGAAGAATGTTCGAAGCAAGGTGGTGGTACTGTGGTGGTACCAGCCGGAACCTACGTAACAGGACCAATCACACTTAAAAGTCATATGACTCTTCAGGTCGAAGCGGGGGCAACGGTTTTATTTAAACATGATTTCGAAGCTTATCCAGCAGTTAAAACAAGATGGTCTGGTTATGAGTGTTACGGGTTTCATCCACTCATTTTTGGCGAGAATTTAACCAATGTTTCTATTAAAGGAGAAGGGACGTTTGATGGCCAAGGTCAAGTATGGTGGGATTCGATTAAAGATTTAAAAGCAGGTAATCCTTACTCATCGGAACGTACAGAGGAAATCCGCCGTTTAAATGCTAACATGAAACTGAAAACGAACTTACTAGAGTGGGATTCTCAATTTTTACGTCCGCCTTTATTGCAGCTTATTAGTTGTGAGAAAGTGACGCTTGAAGGAATTACTCTTCAAAACTCACCTTTCTGGAATACACATCTCGTCTATTGTGAACATGTAAGTGCTAGAGGAGTTACCTTTAAAAACCCTTCTGATACACCGAATGGTGATGGGTTCGACATCGATTCATGTGCATACGTGCGTGTCACAGATTGTCATTTTGATGTTGGTGATGATTGCCTATGCTTAAAATCCGGAATCAATGAGGATGGAAGAAGAATTAATAAGCCAACTGAGCATGTAACGGTTACGAATTGTACGATGAAGGCCGGTCATGGTGGAGTCGTGATGGGGAGTGAAAACTCAGGTGGTATCCGCAATGTGACCGTAACCAACTGCGTTTTTATTGGCACAGATCGTGGCATCCGTATTAAAACAAACCGTGCACGTGGAGCTTATATAAAAAACTTACTTGTTAATAACATCTATATGGAAGATGTGTTCTGTCCGTTTGCGATTAATTCATTTTATCGCTACGGCGTCGATGAAAATGACCCATCGATGACGAGTCCAGAAGCGATTCCAGTTAGTGAGAAAACACCACAAATTGAGCACATTCATATTAGCAATGTGACAGCGAAAAACTGTCGTGCTGCAGCTTCGTTTATTTATGGTTTGCCTGAAATGCCAATCAAGGACGTCTATCTTCGTCATGTGACATTTGAAATGACAGAAGATCCATCTGAACAAGGCGGAGAGCCTGATATGGTGAAAGAAGAAATCATCATGGCTGGTGAAGGGATTTTCTGCAAACACGTGGAAGGTTTAGAGTTTCATCGTGTAAATGTAGAAACACGTCAAGGTCCGGCACTAGCAATTGAGAGTTCGAACGATGTTGAAATCGATAGTGTCAAAATGAAAAAAGTACATGCAAATACTCCTGTTGTTCGACTGAAAGACGTTGAAAATGTGTTTATTACAGGCCGACAAGTACGTGCATTACCTGAGAGCTATGTTAACGTGCTTGAGGGTCGTAACAAAGATATTGACGTGAATGGGGCCGTGTTGGCTTAGGAGGAATAACGATGTGGTCACCTGATTTGTTTATGAAAGAGATTTACGATGGAACGATACGAACCGTTGAGACCGTAGATGAGAACTCTAATAGACAATTAAGAAAGCAATTTCATCGAGTGTTAGGGGAGTTCCCTATTACTCAAAAGGATTTTGATGTGGAAGAAATAGAGAGAGTGGAGTTTGACGATTTCACGCGAATTCGGATTGAATTAACAACGTTTTCTTCTTTACGAATGCCTGCATATGTGTTGAAGCCAAAGGATCAATCACAAAGCAAAAGGCCCGCTGTGCTAGCCTTACATGGACATGGATACGGAAGTAAAGAAATTGTAGGATTAAATCCGGATGGAACCGACAACCTTCATGAAAAACCCGGCATTCATAAAAACTTTGCGGTAGAGCTCGTTCGCCGAGGGCACATTGTGCTTGCACCTGAGGTTATTGGATTTGGAGAGAGACTATTAACGAGAGACGAAAATAGCGAGGCCCCGCCAAATCATAATTCGTGTTTTGGGCTAGCAAGTCAACTATTACTCGTTGGCAAGACACTCGCTGGTTTACGGGTGGCTGAATGTCAGAGGATGATTGATTACTTAACTGAATTACCTGATGTTGATTCTGAAAAGATTGGAATAATGGGGCTGTCTGGAGGTGGACTTGTCGCTGCCTTTACAAGTGCTGTCGATGAGAGGATAAAAGCAACGGTCATTTGTGGATATACGAATACATTTAAAGGGAGTATTATCGACCGAAGCCACTGTCTTGATAACTATATTCCAGGTGTGTTGCAGCTAGGTGAGATGCCACGGCTCATTGGATTAATTGCACCACGACCGTTATTTATTGAATCTGGGAAGGACGATCATCTTTTTCCGATTGAAGAGGTTAAGGTGGCGGTAGAGCAGTTGAGAAATACGTATCAAGCATTTGAGGCAAATGATGTATTGGATACACATTACTTTTCAGGCGGCCATGAGGTAAGTGGAGAGAAATCGTATGATTGGTTGCGAGACCAATTAAGAGCATAGAGATATCAGTGGAGAGAAAAAGAACGGATATTACGTAAGTAAAAGATTTTATAACTAAGGGAAGAGGTGAAAAGATGAAGAAAACCAAAGATGTATGGAAGGCTGATTTAGGAGATGGCACATTTCAAAATCCGATCATTCATGCCGATTATTCGGACCCAGATGTTATTCGTGTCGGAGAAGACTTCTTCATGGTTTCGTCGAGCTTTAATATGTCACCTTGTTTGCCTTTGTTGCATTCAAAAGACTTAGTTAATTGGAAGATTGTCAACCACGTCAGTGAAACATTCCCTTATGACCGTTACAACAAACCTCGTCATGGTGAAGGTGTATGGGCACCAAGTATACGTTATCACGCCGGAAAGTTTTGGGTCTTTTTCGGTGCACCTGATGAAGGGATTTTCATGAGTCATACCGAGGATCCGTTTGGTGAATGGTCACCGCTTCATTTAGTCAAGGAAGTAAAAGGGTGGATAGATCCGTGTCCATTTTGGGATGACGATGGCCAGGCATATTTAGTGAATGCATTTGCAAGAAGTCGAATCGGATTTAAACATATTTTAAATATCGCGAAAATGAAACCAGATGGAACCGCCTTACTTGATGAAGGAACCTATATATTTGATGGAACAGAACACCACCCAACAATTGAAGGACCAAAAATGTATAAACGAAATGGCTACTATTATATTTTTGCGCCAGCAGGTGGAGTGACGACAGGGTGGCAAACGATATTACGTTCAAAAACTATTTACGGTCCCTATGAAGATAAAATTGTCCTTCATCAAGGGGATACAGACATTAATGGGCCACACCAAGGCGGTTGGGTTGAGCTCGAGTCAGGAGAGTCTTGGTTTCTCCATTTTCAGGACAAAGATGCCTATGGTCGAATTGTTCATATGCAGCCAATGACATGGGAAAATGACTGGCCAGTAATGGGCCACAATCAGAATGAGGATGGTGTAGGTGAGCCTGTACTCACGTGGAAAAAGCCAACTGTTGAGTCTGTACAAAATGAGATTTTTAATCCACAAACGAGCGATGACTTCGAAGGGGAGAAATTGGGCTTACAGTGGCAATGGCGTGCGAACATTCAGCACAGCTGGTATTCATTAGGTGAAAAAGAGAATCACCTTAGATTATTTGCAAAGGAATTACCTGAAGGTGTCGAAACATTTTATGATACACCTCAAATATTGACACAAAAGTTTCCTGCTCCTGCTTTTACAGCTACAAGCAAAATGGAGTTTCACCCGGAAGAAATGGCCGACGTCGCGGGATTAATTGTTGTTGGTTTTCATTATGCGGGTCTTATGGTCAAAAAGGGAGAAGACGGGTTACAGCTTGTCCATTTTAGTGGTGAACAAGATGATGATATAACAGCGGAACGAGAAGAAGTTGTTAAAACGATTGACGCTGAAACGTTTTACTTACGTGTAGATGTTACCGAAGAGAAGGGGAAAGCTAAATGCCAGTTCACCTTTAGTGTAGATGGAGAATCTTTTGAGAACGTTGGCGGCCCCTTTACCGCAACGATAGCCCGCTGGATCGGTGCTCAAGTCGGGATTTTCTGTCTAAACAGAGGTAAGCAAACTAGCAAGGGCTTCGTTGATGTTGATTGGTTTAACGTTCAATAGAATGTATAAATTGAAAGGATGATGTTTAGTATGAGTACAGCAGTAAAAGGAAAAGTAGCATTAGAATGGGCAGAAAAAGCTTGTCAAAGTTTAATGAAAAAATATGAGCCTGTTAAACTACCACCGGCCGATCGTTGGCACTACCATCAAGGGGTTTTTCTATGCGGTGTTCATAGTGTGTGGCAAGAAACAAAAAATGATGAGTATTTCGCTTATTTTAAAGAATATGTTGATAAGCTGATTGATGAGGAAGGGAATTTCTATTTTGAACGTGACCAGCTTGATGCGATCCAGCCTGGGCTTCTACTTCTTCCTTTATATCAATTGACAGGAGAAAAGCGTTACAAGGTTGCAGCTGAGAAACTACGTAACCTATTAAAAACAATCAATAAAACATCGGAACAAGGTTTCTGGCACAAGGATAAATATCCATATCAAATGTGGCTAGATGGGTTGTATATGGCTGGTCCGTTTACACTTCAGTATGGTCAGCAATTTGATGAGCCAGAATTAGTTGATTTGGTTTTATATCAAGAATCATTAATGAGAAAACATACAAAGGACGAAAAATCAGGTCTTTATTTCCATGGCTGGGATGAAAGCAAAAAAGCGCCATGGGCGAATCCTGAGACTGGCGCTGCACCTGAAATTTGGGGCCGTGCATTAGGCTGGTACGGGCTTGCGGTTGTTGATATTATCTCGTTACTACCAGAAAATCATCCGAAGCGCGCGGAATTAATCACTGTGATTGAGGATTATGTGAAGAGTCTCGTAAAATATCAAGACGAAGAAACAGGATTATGGTATCAAGTTGTTGATAAAGGAGAGCGTGAAGATAACTGGTTAGAGACTTCTTGCACAAGCTTATACGTTTATACGATTGCTAAAGCAGTAAATGAGGGCTATATTGATGAATCTTATTTCGCAGCTGCCAAAAAAGGCTATGAAGGGATTATTAATCATAAAATTGAAGAACAGGAAGATGGATCACTCTCACTTACCGGCATTTGTATCGGAACGTCGATTGGCGTTTATGATTATTATGTAGAAAGAGAAACGAGTGAGAATGACCTACATGGTGTCGGAGCTTTTGTTTTAGCAAGCATGCAAATTCACAATCATAAAGGATAATATCGAGACCTTCTTCTAAATTTTACCTTGGAAGACGAGAATCCTAGATTTTTCGTCTCCCAAGGTATTATAATTATAGTAGCAAAAGAAGAGAAGGTGAAAGTATGGTTTGGAACTGGAAATATGCTTTAGTCGTCGTCGTTTTCATTGCCCTTAGCGGATGTAGCAAACAAGAGAGGGAAACCTTTGATATATTTTTCTATTCAGAGCTATCAAGTCAATTACAAGAAGATACGAAAGAGCTTGTTTTCGATAGTGTTCACGGGCTAGGGGAAGAGGATGTTCAATTGTTTTTTCATCCAACGGTGCTTGAAAAGATGATTGTCGATATTGTTGCTCATGAAGGGGATGTTTTTGTCGTTGATCAGGCATTAATTAATGCTGCATTTGATGAGGAAGGGCTTATCCCTTTGGACGGAATTATTGATGAGGCCGATTTAGAGTCAATTCCGACTCAATATAAAAGTGAAAATGATGAAACGGGTGACGTTCATGTTCATGTTCTGCCCTTAGATAATGATTCGCTGTTATTACGCCATCTACAGGTCGAAGTGGAGGAGCAGCTGTTAGCATTTGTTCCAATTTACAGTGATAATCAGGAGCAAGCTTTACAGTTTTTACAGCATGTTTCTAAGAGAGAGGAGTAACTGCAATGGAAATGAGAGGAATCATGGGTGGCTTCTATCGGATCAGTATTTGGATCGCTAGATTCGCCTACGTTAATGTCCTCTGGGTGCTCTTTACTCTAATGGGACTTATCATTTTTGGGTTTATGCCAGCAACAGTAGCTGTTTTTACGATTACTAGAAAATGGGTACTTGGTGATTATGAAATTCCGGTTTATCGAACATTTTGGATGGAATATAAAAAGGAATTTGTTAAATCAAATGTAATTGGGATCGTGTTAATGCTATTAGGAATAATCCTTTATATTAATTTTATGTTTGTGCAAGAACCAGGAACGATTATGCTTGTCGTTCGATATTTCTTGTTAATTGTAAGTCTTTTCTATCTTGTTATGGTTTTATTCCTTTTTCCAACCTATGCAACTTATGAATTGCGAGCTCCCGTTTTGTTGAAAACAGCCCTTTTATTAGGACTAGCTTATCCACACTATACTCTATTCATGGTCGTAGGAGTTTTATTATTGCAAACGATTCTCATGTACGTGCCAGGGCTTATCCCTTTTTTCACTGTGAGCGTGCTGAGCTACATTTTAATGTGGATTGGTCAGAGAGTATTTAATCAAGTAAAGAAAAAAGAGGAAGCATTCGAACAAAGCTGATTTTAAAGGGCCTGTCTCAAAAGGGGAAATGGCTCCGTTCGTTACGCGCCTGTATGAGGAGCAAACCGCTCCTAACTACACACATTACTTCGGAGGTGTCCCAAATGGATTGGGGCACCTCCTTATTTGTGTTAGAAATAGCATTACGGTTTGTTAATAGAGAAAATGTGAATTATTGTTATTGAATAATTTGGAATAAATTCGTCGAAAATGGAGGTGTACATTTATTCCCTAAAAGTAGGAGTGAAATCATTGAGTAAAAATGAAAAGGATCTGAACTCTCGCCCAAAAGCAAAATCTGAAGAAGAAACGTTAACGAATCGGCAAGGTCATCCTGTTACAAATAATCATAATGTTCGTACCGTTGGGAATCGTGGCCCAACAACTCTTGAAAATTATGATTTTCTTGAAAAAATCAGTCATTTTGACCGTGAACGTATACCTGAGCGTGTCGTACATGCACGCGGTGCAGGAGCTCACGGTTATTTTGAAGCTTACGGAACAGCTGGTGACGAGCCGATTGCAAAATATACTAGGGCAAAACTATTCCAAGAAAAAGGGAAGAAAACCCCTGTTTTTGTGCGCTTTTCAAGTGTAGTGCATGGTGGTCACTCACCAGAAACACTCCGTGATCCACGTGGGTTTGCGGTCAAGTTTTATACCGAGGACGGGAACTGGGATTTAGTCGGAAATAATTTGAAAATCTTTTTCATTCGTGACCCACTAAAGTTTCCAGATTTAGTTCATGCGTTTAAGCCAGATCCTGTTACGAACGTACAGGACGGTGAACGGATTTTTGACTTTATTTCAAATACCCCTGAAGCGATGCATATGATCACATTCTTATTCTCACCTTGGGGAATTCCAGCAAATTATCGGATGATGCAAGGTTCTGGCGTGAATACATATAAGTGGGTAAACAAAGAAGGGAAAGCGGTCCTCGTTAAATACCACTGGGAACCAAAGCAAGGAATTCGCAATTTAACACAAGAACAAGCGGAACAGGTTCAAGCGAAAAACTTTAACCATGCAACACAAGATTTATATGAAGCGATTGAAAATGGTGATTACCCTGAATGGGAATTATTTGTTCAAATCATGAGTGATGATGAACATCCAGAATTAGATTTTGATCCACTGGATCCGACAAAGCTTTGGTATAAGGATGAGTTTCCTTGGATTCCTGTTGGTAAAATGGTGCTCAATAAAAACCCGGAAGACTATTTTGCTGAAGTGGAACAAGCTGCTTTTGGTACAGGTGTAATAGTAGATGGACTTGATTTCTCAGATGATAAGCTTCTGCAAGGAAGAACGTTCTCTTATTCAGATACGCAGCGGTATCGTGTTGGTTCAAACTATTTACAGTTGCCAATTAATGCTCCGAAAAAGCATGTTGCGACGAATCAACGTGGTGGTCAAATGGAATATCATGTAGACAAAGGAAAGAACCAAAATCCTCACGTCAATTATGAGCCTTCTGTTTTAGGAGGTTTAAAAGAAGCGGAAAATGGTGGCGAAGAATACACACCTCGTATTGAAGGTAATTTAGTACGAGAAACGATTGATCGTCGAAATGATTATGGACAAGCAGGAGAAACGTATCGTCGTTTTTCAGATTGGGAACGGGATGAATTAATTAAGAATTTAGTGGATACATTGAAGCCGTGTGATCAAAAGATAAAAGATATCATGGTGAATCATTTAATGCAATGTGATAAGGATTATGGGACTCGCCTGAAAGAAGGCTTAGAAAAAGCTAATCAAGCAATGCCTTCTCAAAATCCAATCGGTTCTGATGATGCACAAAAGGCAGTACAGCAGGCAGTAGAGCTTAGTCAGCCTTCAGATCCGTATTAATCTTTATTTTAGGTATTCTTTAGTCAGGGGACTAGAGAATACCTTTTTTATTCACGCAACGTCTTATGATGTTTAGTTTTTTAAACTTGGACTATAGTTTTTAGGGTCCTGACAACGTATCAGTAAACTATATAATGAAAGGGCTTACATGTAAGGGTTTTCACGTGAGCGACACAATATGAGAGGGGTTGTCGATTTGTTAAAGAAAAAAAGTTTATTCTTTATTTTTGCCCTATTACTCTTTGTCATTGTAGGTTGTACTAGTAATAATAGTACGACGGAAGAACCAGCCGAATCAGGAGATGACGCAACAACAGAAGTTGATAAATCACCGATTACGTATACGTATTTTGATGCTGGTAGTGCTGGAAACGATATTGAAACAAATCAAACGCGAATCGGTAAAATTTTTGAAGAAGAAACGGGTGTGAACTTTAGAATTGAACATCTGGTTGGTGATATGAATACAAAAATTGGGACAATGATTGCAAGTGGTCAATATCCGGATCTTCTTTCACCTGATGCCGCAATTGATAAAGTCCTTGACGCAGGAGCATTTATCCCATTAAATGATTTACTTGAGGAACATGGTCCAAACCTATTGGAAGCTTACGGTCCTCATTTAGATGCTATGAAAAAAGAGGATGGAAATATTTATTACCTTCCTTTTTCAGTAACAAAGGACTATATTCCAAACCCCAATATTGACCAAGGTGCATTTTGGATTCAACGTGGAGTTCTAAAGGAATTTGGCTATCCAGAAGTAAAAACACTTGATCAATATATGGACCTAATTGAGCAATATGAAGCAAAATATCCACAAATTGATGGAGGCAATACGATCGGTTTTACAGCTTTAACATATGATTGGAGATTTTTTGCTTTCTCTAATACACCAATGCATTTAGCAGGATATCCGAATGACGGTGAAGTGATAGTTGATATGGAAACGCATGAAGCAAAGGTTTATGCTAACAGTGATTATGCAAAGAGATATTTAAAGAAGCTTAATGACTTAAATGCTAAAGGACTTTTTGATAGAGAAGCCTTTGTTGCAAACTATGATGAGTATTTAGCAAAGCTTGCCTCAGGTCGTGTGTTAGGATTTTTTGATTATGGTTGGCAAGTAAACCAAGCACTCGTTAATTTACAAGATGCTGGTGATGATGATCGTCGTTTTGTCGCTTTACCAATTACGTTTGATGAAAACATTAAGGATCAATATTTGGATCCTAATTCATTCATCACAAACCGTGGTGTCGGGATTACAGTAAGTGCAAAGAACCCAGAGCGTATTATTCAGTATTGGGATAATATGATTAAAGAAGAGAATCAACGTTTAATCATGTGGGGATTTGAAGGTGAGCATTACGAAGTCGATGATAATGGCCGCTTCTATCGCACAGCGGAGCAAATCGAACAAGTGGCTAAAACAGAGTATCAGGAAGAATTGGGCATGGCTTATTTCGACTGGAGCTGGCCGCGTCTAAATGGAACGTTCTCTGATGGGAATGCTGTTGAACCAAGAAGACAAGCAGAGGTTGCTCGTGCTGCGTATACAGACGGCGATAAAGTTCTTTTAGAAAAGTACAATATTGAAGTATTTGCTGATTTATTTGCAGAGCCAGAAGAGCGTCCGTGGTACCCGACGTGGAGTGCAAATGTTGAGCAAGGCTCACCAACGGATTTATTTGCTCAAAAAGCAGGGGATTTAAAGAGAAAGTATTATCCAATGATTGTTTTAGCTTCTCCAGATGAGTTCGAGAGCAAGTGGGAAGAGTTTGTAACTGAGTATAATAAATTGGATATTGAAGGATATGAGCAATTCTTTACAGAGGTTGTTGAAAAGAGAATAAATAATGAATGGTAAAAAGAGCGGAAAGAGAGTGTGCAATGCCACTCTCTTTTTTTGTGTTTTTTTAGAGTAAGTAAAGAGGAGCTGGTGTAATGAAGATCGATGCAAGAACAAGGTTACTTGAATTTAAATTATATTAGTTATCTATTGATAATTATTATAATTAAGATTATAATAGGATTATAGAAAAAAAGGGAGTGAATCTTCATGACTTTAAAACAAGCATTAAACAAGCAATTAGCAAACTGGAATGTTCTAAATACAAAGCTTCATAACTTTCATTGGTATGTCAAAGGACCTGATTTCTTTACGCTGCATACTAAGTTTGAAGAGTATTATACAGAAGCGGCAGGCTATATTGACCAAATTGCCGAACGAATTCTTACTATTAAGGAAAGACCTATTGCTACACTAAGTGAATATCTTGAACTAGCAACGATTCAAGAGGCAACGAATAATGAAAGTCCTGCTGATATGGTTAGAGCCATTGCTGCAGATTTTGAACAAATTATTAATGAATCGTCGGAATTAATCCAAATTGCTTCTGAACAAGAAGACGAGTCAACTGCTGATATGTTTATCCAAATCAAAACATCACTTGAACAACATGTTTGGATGCTAAGAGCATATTTAGGATAGCCTTTAACGTTCCCTCACTTAAGAGAGGGGACGTTTTTCCGTTATTGTAAAGGCAATTATAGAAGGGGATTAGAAGAGAGAAGGCGAAAAAGTAGTTAACTAGAATGAGAGAGGAGAATCAATGTGGAGATGTTAATTAATGGTCAATGGATAGGTGGCAATCTTCCAGTTATAGAGGTTATTAATCCAGCCAATGGTGAATTAGTAGGAACCGTTCCAAATGGTCGTACAGATGAAGCTATTGCAGCTGTTGATGCGGCTTACGCTGCTTTTACAGACTGGTCACAAAAAACAGCTGGAGAACGTAGTGCAACTTTGATGCGATGGTTTTACTTAATTCAGGAACATGAAGAAGAAATTGCGAAGCTGATGACGAGAGAGCAAGGAAAACCTTTGAAAGAAGCACGGGGAGAAGTTGCATATGCTAATTCTTTTATTCAATGGTATGCAGAAGAAGGTAAGCGGGTATATGGAGAAACGATTCCTGCTTCGGCTGCAAATAAACGGCTTTTTGTGCAAAAGCAACCTGTTGGCGTAATTGCAGCGATTACTCCTTGGAACTTTCCGGCCGCTATGATTACAAGAAAGGTTGCGCCTGCTTTAGCCGCTGGGTGTACAGCCGTTGTGAAACCAGCAGAACAAACGCCATTAACAGCTCTGCGAATTGCAGAATTGGCTGTTGAGGCTGGTTTGCCAAATGGAGTGTTGAATATAGTGACAGGGGATGCGAGAGGAATTGCTGAAGCTTGGCAGCAAGATGAAAGAGTTCGGAAGCTAACGTTTACTGGCTCAACGGAGGTTGGCAAATTACTTATGAGTGGGGCGGCTCAAACGGTGAAAAAGATTTCACTTGAATTAGGTGGACATGCTCCGTTTATTATTATGGATGATGCTGATCTAGATGTAGCTGTCTCACAAGTAATAGGCTCTAAATTTCGTAATGCAGGCCAAACCTGTGTTTGTGCAAATCGGATTTATGTCGCTGAATCAATTGAGGAGGCGTTTTTAGAGAAATTTGAAAAGGCTGTTCATGCGTTGAAACTAGGAAACGGATTAGAAGACGGAGTGGAAGTTGGCCCCCTTATTGATGAAGAGGCGATAAAAAAGGTGGATCGACATATTAACGATGCGAAGCAAAGAGGAGCTAAAATAAGATTTGGTGGTAATCATGTAAAAGGGCTGTTTTTTGAACCGACCATTATTCATAACGTAAAGGATGACATGCTTTGTATCCAGGAAGAAACATTTGGCCCATTAGCACCTGTCCTCACTTTTAAGACAGAGGAAGAGGTTATCGCGCGGGCCAATAATACACCGTATGGATTAGCTGCCTACATAATGACTCGTGATATTGGTCGAGCGATTCGTTTAAGTGAAAAGCTTGAATATGGAATTGTTGGTGTCAATGATGGGTTGCCTTCTGTGCCACAAGCCCCTTTTGGTGGTTGGAAGCAAAGTGGGATTGGACGCGAAGGAGGACATCATGGCTTAGAGGAATATTTAGAGGTCAAATATATATCTGTCGCGTTCTAGTTTTACGCTAGGGGCAGAAAATAAGAAAAGCGGCATAGCCGCTTTTCTTATTTCAAAAATGAACGTAGCATCCAATTATGTTTCTCTAATGATTGATGAATCGCTAGAAGCATGTCCGCAGTTGTTTCATCACCAAGAGCATCAGCTGCTTCCATCCCTTCTTTTAGCTCGTCAATAAGGATGTTAAAGTCGTCTACAAGTTGTGAGACCATTTCTTCAGCTGTCTGCTTTCCACTTGCCTCTGAAATGGAAGCTGTTTCTAAAAACTCTTTCATCGTAGCAACAGGACTTCCCTTTAGTGCTAAAAGTCTTTCTGCTAATTCATCGATATGTGTCGAGGCTTCGTTATATAATTCCTCAAATTTTGTGTGTAGCGTAAAGAATTGTGGCCCCTTTACATACCAATGAAAGTTATGAAGCTTAATAAACAGTACACTCCAGTTTGCAATTTGCCTATTTAAAATGCCGGAAACTTTTTCTTGACTCACGTACCTTCCTCCTTTAATGGTTTCATTTTACTAATTCCCTATTAGAAGGAAGAATAAACACAACTAAAAAAATAGTCAGTAAGGAATTCTACTATAGAGTTAAATGATATCGCTCGAAGCATTTCCACCATGTATTTGCGTAAACATTTTTGCTACGGCCTTCACTAACTGCTCTGCTTCTTCTTTCGTCATTGAAGGACGTAGATAAAGAATGTGAACGGCATTGGTCGTTGTAGGGGTTACACTAGTTCTTAGCGAATCAACGATCGGGCTTCCGAAAGGACCTTGTAAGTCGGATGTGATGAGTTTTCCCTCAAGTGAGTTTTCACGTCCATTTATACCTTCGTATGCTTCATGTTGTCGACCAAGTCGTAGGCTGATATTTCCATCAATTAAATCTAAATCATAAATACCGAATGGGATTTCGTATTGCAAGGAAAAAAATGTATTCAAATCGACTGCAGAATGGACAAGCGGAAGACTATCCCCTTTTTTTATTCGTCGATAAAGCGATTCGACTGAAGGGCGATATTTCGATGGTGAGATATGAAAAGCTTTAAATACTTCTCTCCATTCGGCAATTCCTTTAAACTCAGATAAGTCTTTTGACTCAAGCTCAACTTTTAATGTTTCTTGAAAAAATTGTAAACGCCCCTTTAACATTTGTGGAGAATCGCTAATCACGATATCATGATAAGTAATAAGGCCAAGCTTTAATTTAGGTACGACAGAAGAAATAAATGGATCGATTTGGATGTGAACCAATGTTTTGCGCCTCCTCCGTTAATTTCTGTTTATTTTAGCATAAAAAAAAGAAAAGTTTGAAGAAAGGTGATGGGCTTAATGACACTCGCCCAATTAAAACAGGAACTGGTTGCATATAGTAAGACTATCGGAGTCGATAAAATTGGTTTTGCTTCTGCAGACCCGTTTTTACAATTAAAGGATCGACTAAAACTACAACAACAGCTCGGGTATCAATCAGGCTTTGAAGAACCAGACATTGAAAAGCGTGTCTACCCACAGAAAAAACTAGTGGAAGCGCGTTCAATCATATCGATTGCGTTGGCCTATCCATCTAAAATGGAGAACCCACCAAAAAGTACGCGAGAAGAACGAAGGGGGATTTTTTGTCGGGCATCTTGGGGGAAAGACTACCACGATATTCTCCGTGGGAAATTGCAACTACTCGAGGCATTTCTTAAAGAAAAAGCTCCAGAAGCTAGAACGGCTTCAATGGTTGATACAGGGGAGCTTTCAGATCGAGCGGTTGCAGAACGAGCGGGAATTGGTTGGAGTGGGAAAAACTGTGCGATTATTACACCCGAATTCGGGAGCTATGTTTACCTAGGTGAGATTATTACTACACTTCCATTTGAACCGGATCAGCCACTCACTGAACAGTGTGGAACCTGTAATAAATGTGTGGAGGCATGTCCAACTGGAGCACTTGTTCAAGGGGGGCAATTAGATTCTCAGAAGTGCATCGCCTATTTAACACAAACAAAAGGGTTCTTACCTGAACAATACCGAATAAAGATAGGAAATCGTCTCTATGGATGTGATACTTGCCAGCAAGTGTGTCCAGAAAACAAGGGGAAGGACTTCCACCATCATCCTGAAATGGAGCCAGATCCTGAACTAGCAAAGCCGAAGTTGATCCCGCTCTTAACGATAGGAAACCGTGAGTTTAAGGAAAAGTTCGGTCATGTATCGGGATCGTGGCGTGGAAAAAAGCCTATTCAACGTAATGCCATTATTGCCCTTGCCCACTTTAAGGATAAACAGGCATTGCCAAATTTATCACAAATCGTAAAAAGTGATCCTAGACCTGTCATTAGAGGAACTGCAGCTTGGGCAATTGGCAAAATTGGTAGCAAAGAAGAGGAATCGGTGCTTATTTCTGCGAAAAAGCAGGAAAAGGATGAGGAAGTACTACGAGAAATTGATAGAGGGCTGAAAATGCTCGAAAATAAGCATTAATTAGTTGGAAAAAAGGTCTTTGTCTAATGTAAGATGATGAAAAAGACTGGACAATCGGAAGGAAGGGTTGACATGACAACGCAATATTTTTTTGTTGATGAAATGGATAGTCCCCTTGGAACTCTTACGATCGTTGCAACGGACCATGGCGTTTGTCATATTCATTTCGGTTCACTCCAAAAGTGTACCGCTACGTTAAAGGCAAAATTGAAGAAGCAAGGGATGAAAGGTGAACTTATACGTTGTAACCATACCGTAACTCCAGTAAAGCAACAGCTGACAGAATATTTTAATGGTCAACGCTTCTCGTTTGATGTGCCAATTGATTTATATGGTACAGCATTCCAGAAAAAGGTTTGGGAGGCGCTACGAAAAATAGGATATGGAGAAACGCGTTCTTATAAACAGGTTGCTCAAGAAATCGGGGCACCAAAAGCGGTTCGGGCAATCGGAGGAGCAAACAATCAAAATCCGATTCCGATTATCATTCCATGTCACCGTGTAATAGGTAGTAATGGTGCGATGGTAGGTTACGGCGGTGGACTTGATAAAAAAGAACAGCTTCTTTCATTAGAAGGAGCTATAGAGAAAATCTCATAAACGAATCAACCAGGAGATGTCCAAAAGGTTAAGAACGAGCCTTTTAGGATATCTCCTTTTTTATTTGCTTGTAATTTGTAGTTGTATCATGTTTGCCAAGCTCTATGTCATAGACTGCTTAGGAGGGGAGAAAGGAGGAATTGAAATGAATGCTAAAATGATTGAACAAATTCATGAATTAGTTAAGCAGAGAAACGCTTCTTTTGTTGGTCATAGAAATGCCTTTTTTTGTCGGCAGGATGAAAAAGCGTGTATAGAACGGAAGCAGAATTCTTTAGAAAAACGCGGAGCTGAAGTTGTAAAATCGACTGTGAGGGGCGATGTTATACGTTCACAGAATATGAATCATACAACACAGATTGATTATGTAGTCCAGTATGAGCAGTTAATCGGGATAAAAGGGAAACTATACTTAGAAGAAACCGCTCAGCTTCGGCGGGCTACGTTTCAAGACGGTGAGTTAAAGGATGACAAGGAATTAATTGATAAGCAGTCATCTGAGCGCGAAGTCATTACCCCTGAGCCATGGCTTGAGTCAAGACAGCAACCTTTAAGAAATCAAAGTTTTCGTTCTGGGTATGATCGGCGCGAGGCTGTTCGTTATGCGGAGCGGTGGTGGAATGATTATAATCCAGAATATAAAAAGTTTACTGATAATTGCACGAATTTTATCTCGCAATGCCTACGAGCAGGTGGGGCTCAAATGACGGGATATCCAAATCGATCTAAGGGCTGGTGGTATCGTGGAGAAAATTGGAGTTTTAGTTGGTCAGTGGCTCATTCCTTACGTTGGTATTTAAGTGGAGCACAGCAAGGGTTAAAAGGAGAAGAACGAGATAGCGCAATGGAGCTTGAGCTAGGAGATGTCATTTGTTATGACTTTGATGGTGATGGTAGATTTCAGCATTCCACGATAGTCGTCGCAAAGGATGGAAATGGAGAACCGTTAGTCAATGCCCAAACCGCCAATAGTAGAATGCGCTACTGGAAATATGAAGATTCAACAGCCTGGACACCAAATATTAAATATAAATTTTTTCACATTGTAAATGCGTAGATTGTAGGAGGGCACTGAAAAAGGGTGGGTTTCCCTTTGATGTGACCCCCTAAAGTTAGAGTTTTATATTAAGCTGCTAATTGGCTGGTATGAATACGGTATTGAACCGGATTCATGCCTGCCAATTTTTGCTTTATGCGTTTGTTATTATAATAATTGATATAGTCTTCAATTCTCTTTTTTAATTTCTCAAATGAGCAGAGTGCCTCACCATAATACATTTCTTGTTTTAATAATCCGAAAAAGCTTTCCATAGGTGAATTGTCTAAGCAATTTCCTTTTCGTGACATACTCTGGAACACCTTATGTTTCTTTAGAGTTTTTACCCATTTTTTATGTTGATAATGCCAGCCTTGATCAGAATGAACAGTCGTTCTATACCTTGAATCTTTTACTATTTCTAAAGCTTCCTCAAGAGGTTTAAGAGCCAATTCTAAGGTTGGACGCATATTTATCTCATAAGAAAGAATTTCGCCATTAAACAAGTCCATAATTGGATTTAGGTACAGTTTTACACCATCTGAGCACTTGAATTCTGTGATATCTGTTGTTAATTTCTGATGACACACACTTGTGTGAAACCGACGATTGATAAGGTTCTTGGCAACAGTTCCAATTGTTCCTTTGTAAGAACTATATTTTCGTGACTTTCTACTAAATTTCTTGCATTTAAGCCCAAGTTTATTCATGATGCGTTGAACCTTCTTGTGATTCACTTTGAGCCCATCTTGTTTTAACTCCAAACAGATACGACGATACCCATAATTCCCATTATGTTCCTCAAACTTGGATTGGATGCATTCCTCGAGTTTCTGATTCGGATTCTCCTTCTTGATCTCTTTTATATGATAATGGTAGGAGGAATCAGGAATTCCGACTCTTTGTAGAACATCTTTTAGTTTGAACTTTTCTTTGAGTTCGAATGATAACGCTGCTTGTGCTTTTCGAGATAGCCCTCCGGATCCATCTGAAAAGCTCGCAACTTTTTTAAGTATTCTACCTCTAAACGTAGGAGCTCGTTCTCTCTTTCAAGCTTTTGTTCATACGTCATTTCTTTTTCTGTACGTTGTTTTTTTATATTTTTAGCTTTATCAGACATGGGTAGTCTTCCTTTCGTTCTATCCAGGGCTTCAGCACCATCTTCCAAAAAAACTTTCTTCCATGCACCTATCATCGAAGGGGTGGACAATCCAAAGTAAATAGCGGTATCCATCTCTGAAGATCCTGTTCTTTTCATAAAGCTTAATACATCGAGTTTGAATTGGACAGAAAAAGTTTCCCTCTTACTCTTTTTCATCAAACCTGTCGTCCCAAATTTATCGTAAACTTTCACCCATTTTTTTATGGCAGTGCTGTCATTCATACCGTGTTTTTTTGCCAACCTGTCAAACGATAAATGTCCTTTTTGATACTCATGTACTATCATTAATTTAAATTGGTCACTATATTTAGCCATAAAAAACACACCCCAAAGTCAGATTGTTAACTCTAACTTTTGGGGTGCAGTTCACTTTTTCAGTGCCCTTTAAGTAATGTGTGGAGCCATTACTCCTTCTTTGAGTTACAAGAAGTAGTTTTTCAGTGGGCTCGATTGTAGAGGCGTTTTCTACCCTATATTGGTAGAGACGCCTCTTTGTTGCTATAATAGAACATGCGAGGGCACTGAAAATTCAGTGCCCTCGATGACAAGTAATTTTTATACTAGATAATGAGGTGCAATTGTGGGATTACATATTGTTTTATACCAACCAGAAATTCCAGCAAATACAGGGAACATCGCTCGGACATGTGCTGGAACAAATACAGCATTACATCTAATTCGCCCTTTAGGCTTTTCAACAGACGATAAAATGTTAAAGCGTGCCGGATGTGATTATTGGCCAAATGTGAAAATTCATTACTATGACTCAATGGACGAGCTTTTTCAAACGTTTCCAGACGGTGAATTTTATTATATTGAAACCGTTGGAACGAAAAATTATAGTGAATTTGATTATACAGATGAGCAAAAGGATCATTTCTTTGTATTTGGCCGTGAAACGACAGGGTTACCACAAGACTTAATAGCAGCAAATGTTGAACGTTGCTTTCGAATTCCACAAACAGATAAAGTCCGCTCATTAAATGTGTCGAATACGGCTGCGATCATTATATATGAAGCGATACGCCAACAAGGATTTAAAGGTCTTTCCTAAATCAAAAAAGCGACCTTCTCTAAGAGATAGGTCGTTTTTTTGATTAGTTCTTATGTGGATTGTCTTCGTAGCCAGCTGTAAAAATAGCACATAAAAAGGCTACACAGATACCAAGGATAAGTAAAAGGTTCATGTTAACATCCTCCTTGTGGTACTCTAACGTATATTATAAAACAAAGCGCCTAAGAAAGAAATCAAAAGTACAAGAAAATCGTGACAAGGTCATGTCAATTCTTTCGTATTATTGATGAAGCCTGCAATTTTTATTCTAATAGTACATGCTGTATAATTTGGATAATAAAGAAAATGGGAGGTTACGAACGATGTATGTTGTTATGAATGAATTACACGTACCAAAAGAAGCAAAGGAACACTTATCAGGTCGATTTGGGAAAGCAGCAGATAATATGAAAAAGGTGCCTGGGTGCTTAGAGTTTATGTTTTTAAATAATGAAAATGAAGATGGAAAGCAAGTGGTTTTTACAAAGTGGGAATCGAAAGCAGATTATGAAAACTGGTTACATAGCGATGCATTTAAACGTGCTCACCAGGAGAAACGAGAATCAAAGGAAAAAGGACCGGCAACAGGCAATGAGTTAAATGCATATACAGTACTTTATCACTCAAAACCAACAGGAGAATGAGCCCTTTGGTTTTCATGCGTTTGCTTAAGGGTTTACGATTTAAGAGGGCACTGAAAAAGGGTGCTTTTCCCTTTTTCAATGCCCTCCGATTTAATTGCTTTTTGTAAAAGAACAGGAGACGCAGTATCATGTCTAATCGGTATATCACAAGTCATTTTCCACTTATATCAATCGTTTTATTTAGCCTAGCTTTCGCTTTATACACGCAGCTTTTTCTTCTTCAACAGCTTATGGACTTAGGTTTATATGAAGGGATGCGTGAGTTTTTTTCTGAGAATGGAATAAAGCTAACACTGTTATTTTTATTGCTTCTCTTTTTCTTTATGGTGTTTTCAGCCTTAAAATTAATTGCGGATACGACGATAGAGTTGTCGATGCTCTTTTTTTCAAAGGATGAGGAAGGTCTCGAACTAAATAAAGTAAAGGCAGGTTCATGGATTTATTTAATAGCCAGCATTCTGGCTCTTGTTCTTTCACAAGAAATTGTTTTGCTTTGTATTGCTTTTGTTGTTGCAAGTTTAATCTATTTTATTTACTTTGTTTATAAAGTAAGTGATTCCCTTTCAGCATCCGGCTTAATAGGCCTTGTCTTCTTCCATACGATCTTTTGGAGTACGTTTATTCTAGCTGTTATTTATGCACTTGTGAAACTTTACAATAGCTTAGTGGCAAGTTTACCTTTGTAAAAAAGAGGGAGGCTGTGCCAAAAGGTTGTTTTTTAACCTTTTGGCACAGCCTTCATGCAATGAGCGTAGCGGACGAAGCCATTGCTGTGCACGTTTTATGCTTTTGAGACAACCCCTCTTTGCTGCTTTATTATTGCATAATCTCTTTCCAAATTTGTAAATGAGGTGCTTGCTTATAAAGTGAGGATAATTCACTAGGAGTATCTTTTCCGATCCAAACACCTGCTGTAAAACGGTCGGTCAACCCAACAAACCATAAATCATGAAAGTCATTCGTTGTCCCAGTTTTACCGCCAACGTATGGGGCAGATATACGTGCCTTTGTTCCAGTACCACTATCAACAACCGTGCTTAACAAGTGGCGCATTTTATCATTTGTCCCTTGTGACCACATGGTAACAGCGGTTTTATCCCACGAATAAAGAATGTCCCCGTTTCGATCTTTGACTTGTCGGATCCCATACGACGGAATAAAGCTCCCATTATAAGCAAACGTCGTATAGGCACGAGTAAGCTCAAGTGGTGAGAAGCCATGGGTTAATCCTCCGAGAGCAGCTGGGAGCTGATAATCAGTTGTACTTATACGTTTAAAAGGCAGCTTTTCTAAATAGGTAAATGCCGTTTCAATTCCGACACGGTCAAGAATTCGAATAGCTGGTGTATTATACGAGTTTTTAAAGGCTGTCGAAATCGAAACCATTCCATACTGACCTCCACCAAAGTTCTTTGGACAATAGCTTCCTTGGCAGAAGTTATTTGCATTAATTTTACTTTGAATGGGAATGTCTAATTCTTCAAAGTAAGGAGCGTAAACGAGTAATGGCTTAATTGCTGAGCCAGGTTGGCGATAGCTCTGAAACCCGCGATGAAAATCAAACTTCTTAAAATCTTTCCCTCCAGAAATCGCAATGATTTCGGCGTTTTGATTATCAATGACGACCCCGGATCCTTGAACATCGCTCCGTAAATGATGATTAAACGATTCAATTACTTTTTGTTGCATCGATGGTTCGAGTGCTGTTTCAATTTGTAATCCTTGTTCAAGTAAGGATTGGACGCGAGCATCTAGCCTTTGCTTAATCGCTTGTTTAGCATCCTCTGATGCGGCTTGTGATAATTGAAGATCAAAACCTTCTGATACGGAAACAAGCTCGGTTAACTCATAGTGAATGTATGTCACGTAATCAGGATACTTATCGACACGCTTTTGAATGTTTAACACAATTGGTTCAGCAATTGCCTTATCATGCTCGTCAGCTGTAATTTTTCCTGCTTCAAGCATTTTATTTAAAATCCATTGTTGCCTTAATTTCGTTTTCTCACTATTTTTTAAAGGATCATAGTGGGTAGGATTATTAGGAATGGCACTTAAAAACGCAATTTCAGCTAAGGATAAATCTTTACTTTTCTTATTAAAGTAAAAATGGCTTGCTGCTCCAAATCCGTATACTTGATTATTAAAATAAATCGAGTTGACATAAAGCTCAAAAATTTCCTGCTTTGAATAATGTTTTTCTACTTCATGTGCATAGAGGAGCTCACTCATTTTTCGATTATAGGTTTGCTCATGCCCTAAGAAAACATTTCTGACAAGTTGCTGTGTCATTGTACTGGCACCTTCTTCAATTGTGCCTTTTTCGGCATTGATTAAAAAGGCACGGACAATTGCAGCAGCATCATATCCTTTATGTTCAAAAAAACGCTTGTCCTCCGTTGAAATAAAAGCATCAATCACCGATTTAGGGATTTCATCATAAGGTAAGTAAATTCTATTTTCATCTTTATAGATTGTAGAGATAAGACGACCATTCCGATCATACATCGTACTATTGGTAGAGAGGGTAATATCATTAAGTTTGACATGTCCATCTAATACTTCAGAAAGTGTCTGAACGTCTTTTACTTCAGCGGTAACCTCCACAATTAGAAACGAAAAAAATAAAAAAAGCAGTCCAATAAATAACCAGCCTGTACTAGTTTTTATCATCAGCAACACTCTCTTTCTACAATTCAATTTATTGTACCACTGATAGAAGCCCTCCGGATAGATTTTGCGTGTACGAAAATCAGTAGTTTTTTCTGGAAATAGTACGATTTTCATTACAATAGGAATGGATTATATATGAAACTAATAGACTGAACAGAGGTTAAGATTCCTTTGAAGTTTCTGAAAATTCAAAAGAGACGCATGTTCAACCAATCTTTCGCATAGGTTGTAATAATCTCGCGGTTGATCACGAGAATGGAGGTACGTCACATGGATATTTTAAAAAAGGTTGAAAATTACAGAGAAGAAGAAGAAAGATTGAAGTGGGAAGGGACTTTTAGGGAGTATTTGGAGCTATTAAAGGAAAAACCTTATGTTGCTCAGACAGCGCACTCTCGTGTCTATAATATGATTAAGGATGCTGGCGTTGAAGAGGAGAATGGTAGTAAGAAATACTCGTTTTTCAGTGACCAAATATATGGCTTGGAAGATTCAATTGAAAAGCTGGTAGAGGAGTATTTTCATTCAGCTGCCAAACGATTAGATGTGCGTAAACGGATTCTATTATTAATGGGACCAGTTAGTGGCGGGAAGTCTACACTTGTGACGATGCTAAAACGAGGCTTAGAGCAATATTCACGTACAGATGCCGGTGCGGTTTATGCGATTAAAGGTTGTCCGATGCATGAGGATCCGCTTCATTTAATTCCGCAACACCTGCGTGATGACTTTTTCGAAGAGTATGGCATTAAGATTGAAGGGAATTTGTCTCCATTAAATATGATGAGATTGGAAGAGGAATACGGTGGTCGAATTGAAGACGTCATTGTTGAGCGAATCTTTTTCTCAGAAGATAAGCGAACAGGGATTGGTACCTTCAGTCCATCTGATCCAAAGTCCCAAGATATTGCCGATTTAACAGGTAGTATTGATTTTTCGACGATTGCTGAGTACGGTTCAGAATCAGATCCGCGGGCGTATCGTTTTGATGGGGAATTGAACAAGGCGAATCGTGGAATGATGGAATTCCAAGAAATGCTCAAATGTGATGAGAAGTTTTTATGGCATTTATTATCACTTACCCAAGAAGGAAACTTTAAAGCAGGAAGATTTGCTTTAATTAGCGCTGACGAATTAATCGTAGCCCATACGAATGAAGCGGAGTATAGATCATTTATTTCAAATAAGAAAAACGAAGCCCTTCATTCACGAATAATTGTAATGAAAATTCCTTACAATCTTAAAGTTAGTGAGGAAGAGCGTATTTATAAGAAAATGATCCAAGAAAGTGATCTATCACATGTCCATATTGCCCCTCATGCCTTAAAGGTTGCTGCAACCTTTACGATTTTAACCCGCTTAGAGGAGCCGAAAAAGCAGGGCATTGATTTAGTGAAAAAGATGCGCTTATACGATGGCGAAAGTGTGGAAGGTTTTAACGCCCAAGACTTAGAGGAGTTAAAGAATGAGCACCCAGATGAAGGGATGAAGGGCATTGACCCGCGTTATGTCATTAACCGAATCTCCTCAGCAATTATTCGAAAACAGCTGACGTCTATTAACGCATTAGATGTACTCCGTTCCATTAAAGAAGGTCTTGACCAACATGCGTCTATTTCTCAAGAGGATAAAGAAAGATATATGGACTTTATTGCAATTGCAAGAAAAGAATACGATTCAATTGCAAAGAAAGAAGTTCAAAAAGCCTTTGTGTACTCGTATGATGAGTCAGCGAAAACGTTAATGAATAATTATCTAGATAATGTTGAGGCTTACTGCAATAAGAATAAACTTCGTGATCCATTAACAGGGGACGAATTATCTCCAGACGAAAAGCTGATGCGCTCAATTGAAGAGCAAATCGGAATTTCGGAGAACGCCAAGAAAGCGTTTCGTGAAGAAATTCTCATTCGAATCTCCGCCTATGCACGAAAAGGGAAGAAGTTTGATTACAATTCACATGAACGCTTACGTGAAGCGATTCAAAAGAAATTATTTGCCGACCTGAAGGACATTGTCAAAATTACAACGTCCGTAAAAACACCTGATGAATCTCAATTGAAGAAAATCAATGAGGTTATCGCACGATTAATCGACGAACATGGCTATAATTCAACGTCTGCAAATGAATTGCTTCGATATGTTGGCAGCTTGTTAAACCGTTAATTAGCTCAAAAGCACAAACGTGCTTGCAATGGCTCCGTTCGCTACGAGCCTTACGATGAGAAAGACCTCATCGTAAGGCCACTGAAAAACTACTTCTTGTAACTCAAAGAAGAAGTAATGGCTTCGCACATTACTTATAGGGCACTGAAAAAGGGAAACCCACCCTTTTTCAGTGCCTCTCTCATCGTAAGGCTTTTACAACATGTAGCGACTTCGCACATCCACTGTCAAATAGAATCATATAAAGCATCGGGGTTCGTTTGTCAAAACAGAATCTCTCTTTTTGTCTAGTCACTAAAAGACAGTCGTCCTTTTGACTTGTAGATAAGAGGGAAGAATGGTAAATTATAAAAAAAGAACCCGGAGGAAATAAAGTGGAAACAAACCAGAATGAATGGTTAGAATGGATCAAGGCAATCGTGATTGCTTTAATGCTTGCCCTCATTATAAGAACGTTTTTTTTTACGAGCTATGAGGTTCAAGGCGAATCAATGATGCCTAACGCTCATGATGGAGAACGCTTTATTGTAAATAAAGTTGGCTACGGATTCTCTAAGCCTGAACGCTTTGATATGATTGTATTTAATGCGACCAATGAGGATGATTACATCAAACGTGTGATCGGCTTACCTGGTGACCTTATTCGTTATGAGAATGATATTCTTTATGTAAATGACGAGCCTATTGAAGAACCTTTTTTAGACCAAAGAAAAGCCGAATACGGTGAAGGGCTTTATACAAATGATTTTGTCTGTTCGGATGTTGTCCCCGAAAACCATGTATTTGTATTAGGGGATAATCGCCCAAATAGTTTAGATAGCCGAAGAATCGGTTTTGTAAGTGAGGAACAAATCGTCGGAAAAGTTGACTTGCGATTCTGGCCACTTAAGGAAGTAGGGCCTGTTCACTAACTGAAGAATAAACATATAAGAAAGCAGTCACACCTTTTTTGTGGCTGCTTTTTTTGGTATATGATTCAATACACGGAAAAAGCCTGTCCCGTTAAAAAGTAAACAATTTGTCAGAATTTATTAGCAACTCTCTCCCCTGTCTGCATAGGATAAAGTAAGCTATCCTAAATGGCACTTCTTACATCACACGGCTCGAAACCATTATATGCACTACCCAGTCTAAATGTGAATCGCATAATCGAACTTTTATAGGTTCCGATACGTGCAATATTCAACTAGAATAGGGAGGGAAAACAATGGAAAAAAATAACAGACCTACCTTTGTCGTGTCCCAGGAGAATTGGACCCTCCATCGCAAGGGGTACCAAGACCAACGTCGTCACCAAGAAAAGGTCCAAGAAGCGATAAAAAAGAATCTCCCAGACCTGATTAGTGAAGAAAACATTGTCATGTCAAATGGACGTGATGTAATAAAAATTCCAATTCGTTCGTTAGATGAATACAAAATCCGTTACAACTATGATAAAAACAAGCATGTTGGCCAAGGAAATGGTGATAGTAAGGTCGGAGATGTTGTTGCGAGTGACCCAAACGCAAAGCAGCAACAAGGTCCTGGAAAAGGCCAAGGAGCTGGAGACCAAGCTGGAAAGGATTATACTGAAGCGGAAGTATCGATTTTAGAGCTTCAAGAAATGCTATTCCGTGAGTTAGAGCTACCAAACCTGCAAAAGAAAGAAGAAGATGAAATTGTGATCGAGGATATTTCATTTAATGATATCCGCAAAAAAGGCTTAATGGGCAATATCGATAAGCGTCGTACAATTCTCTCTGCAATTAAACGTAATGCACTAGAAGGAAGACCAGGGTTAAACCCAATTTATAATGATGACCTACGCTTTAAAACATGGAATGAAGTCACCCGCCCTGAATCAAAAGCAGTCGTACTAGCGATGATGGACACGAGTGGAAGTATGGGACGCTGGGAAAAATATATGGCACGAAGCTTTTTCTTCTGGATGACGCGCTTTCTCCGTTCAAAATATGAAACAGTCGAAATCGAGTTCATTGCCCATCATACAGAAGCAAAGGTCGTTACAGAAGAAGACTTCTTTTCAAAAGGGGAAAGCGGTGGAACCATTTGCTCCTCAGCCTACCGAAAAGCCCTTGAGCTAATTGAAAAGAAATACGACCCAAAGCGCTATAACATCTATCCCGTTCACTTCTCAGATGGCGATAACCTCACATCCGATAATGCACGCTGTTTAAAGCTTGTCGAGAAGCTAATGGACGTATCAAGTATGTTTGGGTATGGTGAGGTGAATCAATACAGCCGCCACTCCACATTAATGAGTGCATACAAAAACATCGAAGATCCACGCTTTCGCCATTACATCCTGAAGGAGAAAGGCGACGTGTACCATGCGATGAAGACGTTTTTTAAGAAGGAAGAAGAGGGCGCAATGGTGTAGCCAAAAGTGGCGCTTACGTTTAAAGAAGCAGTACTGTTATCACGGTACTGCTTTTTTTGTGTGCATTGTCCCAACGTAAGCGTTAAAGAACCCCACCTATATGTTAGGTGGGGGGGCATGTATGTTTTATTTATTTCCAAATTCCTTCTCAACCGTAGCTAAAGCAGCTCCGATGACCTGATGCATGTCAAAATATTTATAAGTAGCCAGTCTACCGCCAAAGATCACATCTTTTTCATTATCAGCTAACGCTTTGTATTTTCTATACATTTCATTGTTCTTATTATCATTAATTGGGTAATAGGGTTCATCACCTGGCTTCCATTCGGAAGGGTATTCTTCTGTAATCACGGTCTTATCTTGTGTACCAAATTCAAAATGTTTATGCTCAATAATTCGTGTGTATGGAGTATCTTTATCTGTATAGTTGACCACAGCATTCCCTTGATAATTATCTGTTTCAGCCAATACCTTTGTTTCAAAGTGAAGGCTTCTATACTCTAGTACACCGAATGTATAATTGAAATATTGATCAATCATCCCTGTATAAACGACTTTGTTTGCTAATGCTTCTAATTCCTTACGTTGTTCAAAAAAATCAACATTTAACCTTATATCAATGCCTTCTAACATTTTTTTAATAATACTTGTATAACCACCAATTGGAATTCCTTGGTAGCGGTCATTAAAGTAATTATTATCATAGGTAAACCGAACGGGTAGTCTTTTAATGATAAAAGCAGGTAATTCTTTAGCTGGCCTTCCCCATTGTTTTTCGGTGTACCCCTTAATTAATTTTTCGAAAATATCTGTTCCGATTAGGGAGATGGCTTGTTCCTCAAGATTTTTCGGTTCTGTGACACCAGCTTCTTTTTTTTGTTGTTCGATTTTCGCTTTGGCTTCATCAGGACTAACAACACCCCACAATTTATTAAATGTGTTCATATTAAATGGGAGGTTATATAGTTCGCCTTTATAGTTTGCAATTGGCGAGTTCGTATATCGATTAAACTCCGTAAATCGATTAACGTAATCCCAGATTTTTTTATCATTTGTATGAAAAATATGAGCACCATATTTATGGACGTTTATCCCTTCAATCTGCTCTGTATAGACATTGCCTCCAATATGGTCTCTTTTATCAATAACTAAACACTTTTTTCCTCTTTTATTTGCTTCATAAGCAAATACTGATCCAAATAAACCAGCACCTACTATTAGATAATCGTACATGTAGAATCTCCTTACTTACTGTATTATCTAAAATGAATTTCCCTAAGTTCAAGCAAAGATAAAGCAGGGATGGAAGCATTATAACAAAGGAAATCTAATAAATAAAGATTAGGAAAAAGTCATTAATGTTATTAGTTATTTGTTAGTAGTTCTATCAAACGCTAGATTTAGAGTTTATTGCAAATTGATTTAATAAAGTGCTATACTGAATTTTAAAACGGATTTACAATGTAGAGGGAATACAAAAAAGGTGAAATTATGAATATAGAAGCACTGCAACATTTTAATAAGGTGTATCAGATGAATAGTATCAACTCTGCTGCTAAGGAACTATTTATTACCCCTCAAGGTCTTAGCAAGACGATTAAACAGCTTGAATTGGAATTAGAGACTGAGTTATTTGATCGTGGCCCTAGAGGAATGGTCGCAACAGAGGCTGGCGAATTACTATATGCCAGAGCTCAGCATATCGTTTATCTGATGGAGGATCTAAAAAAAGAAATCAGTATTATTAGCGGTAGTAAAGGAACGTTAGATGTTGTAGTCACGTATTCATCCACAGCTGTGATACCTATTGAACTTTTATATGATTTTTCTAAGGAGTATCCTGATATCCAAATTAAGATTAGGGAGTTGCCAGATGATTCTTACCTAAATCAAATATTTCAAGAGGAAGTAGATATTGGATTAGTCACGGATTATGAAGATATTGAAAACTGTGAACATGAGTTAATTGTTTTAGGAGAAGCTGTAGCTGTTGTCTCGGAAAATCACCGTTTGGCCGATAGAGACGAAATTTCGATTGAGGATCTGAAGGAAGAGTCTTTAGTTGTCAAATCTGTTGGTAAGGGGAAGGACCATAGTTTTGTTGATATGTGCTTAGATAAAGGCTTTACACCAAATGTGGTTCATGAATTTGGCAGTATATTATCAGCTCACAGGTTATGCGAATTGAATGGATTTGTAGCCATATCGGTTGATTTCGTTGAAGCAACCTTGAAACAAAATAACTTAAAGGTCATTAAATTAGCAGAGAAAATTCCACAAAATATCTACTTAGTTTCTCGAAAAAGAGGTATTCAATCAAAGGCTATTTTATTATTTAAAAGTTATATTAAAGATAAAACAGAGAATAAGTAAGTCGATTTGATGTGCTAAAAAGCCCGTTAAATCGACTTTTTTCGTGACGACAAACGAAAAGTTACTACCCCTAAACTTTTGGTTTATAGTGCAATCGACAAATGTGAAGTAAGTTTAATGTGTAGTTATTAAACGTTTTCAATTTTTCTTTCCAGATTGTTAGCGCTTTTACTTGATGAAGGAGGGGGATTTTTAAATCGTTTGCAACAAAATATATTATTATCTAAATTATTGATTTAACTGGGGGTTAGAAGAAGCATGGCTAGAAAAAAAATGAGCAAGAAAAAATTTCGTATTATGTGGAGTTCGATTTTAACTGTTTTGCTAGTGATCGCAATTGGTACGAACATTGCATTAGCTTATTACTCAGATGTCATTACGTCGTATTTTACTAAAATTGACGTAACGAGTAATGAGTCAGTTGCAGCACGTGAATATTCAACAGAAGTTGCAGAAAATATTGCTGATGAAGGTATTATTCTTTTGCAAAATGAAGAAAACGCTTTACCTCTTCCTGAAGGAAGCAAAGTTAACGTGTTTGGTTGGAGCTTTACTGCACCGATTTATGGTGGAACTGGTTCCGGTGGGACAGATGCATCAACTGCCATTACACCTAGAGCAGGGTTTGAGGCAGCTGGAATTGAGATTAACGAGGAATTATATAATGCTTATACAGAAACAGATTTAACAAGACCAGTACTCGGAATTGAAGGTCAAGACTGGACAGTTCCAGAGCCTAAGCCAGAAGAATTTTACACAGACGAGTTATTAACTCAAGCGAAAGAATTCTCTGACACAGCTGTTCTCTTTATTGCTCGTTCTGGTGGTGAAGGTGCGGATCTTCCACAAAGCTTGTTTGGACCAGATACGTATGACCCAGAAGGTAGCCCACATTCACCTACTGGACAAAGATTTGGTTTTGAAGACGACCAAGATCCGAATAAACATTATCTTGAACTTACGAACAGAGAACTAGGAATGCTAGAAACTGTTACTGATAACTTTGAAAATATTATTGTCGTTGTTAACAGTGCAAATACATTTGAACTTGATTGGGTTAACGATTACGACCAAATCAAAAGTGTAATTAATATCGCAGGACCAGGACAAAGTGGATTTGGTTCTCTAGGTCAAGTGCTTGCTGGTGATTTGAATCCGTCTGGTAAAACAGTTGATATCTTTGCAAATGATCTTCAAGATGCACCTGCAGCAGCCAATTTTGGTGATTTTGATTACGTGCTTGAAAATGCGGATGGAACATTCTCAACTGCAACAGACGCTAAAGGTGTTCCACTCAAATATGTGGATTTAACTGAAGGGATTTATGTAGGATATCGTTACTATGAAACAGCAGCCGCGGAAGGCGTCATTAATTACGATGAAAAAATTCTTTATCCATTTGGTCACGGATTAAGCTATACAACGTTTGAACAAGAAGTGGTAGCTGACAGTGTCACTTGGAATGAAACAGAAATTTCTGTTGATGTAGAGGTTACAAATACAGGTTCTGTCGCAGGGAAAGAAGTCGTACAGCTTTATTACTCTGCACCGTACACTGGAAAAATCGAAAAAGCATCTGTTAACCTTGCTGCATTCGGAAAAACAGGTGAAATTGCACCAGGTGAATCAGAGGTTGTTACGTTATCCTTCCCAGTAGAAGAGATGGCAGCATACGATCACAACAAATTATTCAGTGACAACGGTGCGTATGTACTTGAAGCAGGCGAATATAACCTGATGTTGATGAAAAACTCTCACGAAAAAATCGCTGATGTAGCATCACAAACTCTTTCAGAAGTAGTTTATGACGAAACTGGACGTTCTTCGGACCAGCAAATTGCGGTTAACCAGTTTGATGAAGAAGTGACGGGTGAAGGAAGTATTGAAACCTATCTTTCTAGAGCAGAAGGTTTTGCAAATTTAGATACGATTGCTCAACATGAAACATTTACTGTTACGAATGAAGATGGCAGCACGAGAGAAGTGCAAGGTACATTAGTCGATGCGGCATTTGTTGATATGGTAAATAGCAAGCGTTATGATGTACCAGCTGATACACATGAAACTCCGCCTACGACTGGTGCAAAAAATGGTTTAGTGTTAAAAGATTTTGTAGATGTACCTTATGAGGACGAAAGCTGGGAACCGTTGCTTGATCAATTAACGGTAGCTGAATTAGTCGATGTCTTTAAACACGGTGGGTATAAAACGGCAGAAATTGCATCTGTTGAGAAACCAGTTACTAGGGATTACGATGGTCCATCAGGGATTAGTAATTTCATTTCAAGTACGCCATTCTCAGGTATTCCATTCCCTGCAACCGTGATGCTTGCTTCTACTTGGAACCTAGATCTTGCGACTGCAATGGGTGAAGCGATTGGTGCAGAAGCACAAACTTATGGTGTGACTGGTTGGTATGCTCCGGCAGCGAACATCCACCGTACGGCTTTTGCTGGAAGAAACTTCGAGTATTACTCTGAAGATCCGTTGCTTTCTGGTAAGATGGCAGCTGC
The DNA here is from genome assembly GCF_002156385.1 of Halalkalibacter urbisdiaboli. Taxonomy (GTDB): domain Bacteria; phylum Bacillota; class Bacilli; order Bacillales; family Bacillaceae_D; genus Halalkalibacter_A; species Halalkalibacter_A urbisdiaboli. The sequence goes on along the minus strand of NZ_MVJM01000001.1, from coordinate 898,658 downwards.
AACGACTGAAGCGTATCAAGGTCAAGGTGGATTCGTTGTGATGAAACACTTTGCATTAAATGATCAGGAAGATAATCGTACGTATGGTGTCTTAACATGGGGCGATGAACAAACGATTCGTGAAATTTACTTGAAACCATTTGAGATTGCAGTAAAAGAAGGTGGAGCATTAGGAATGATGTCTTCATTCAACAGTATTGGAGACGTATGGGCTGGTGCTGATGAGAGTCTTCTTACAGAAGTGTTACGTAACGAGTGGGGCTTTAATGGTTTGGTTAACACGGACTTCTTTATCCAAGATGCATATCCTTACATGAATTCGGAACTTGCGGTTCGTGCAGGTAACGATATCCTTCTTACGGGTGTTGCACCATTCGGCGCACCAGAAGTGAATACAGAAAGTAATGACACTTTATGGGCGATGAGAGCTGCTGCTAAAAATGTACTTTACACAGTAGCAAACACGAATGCAATCGATGATAGAATGAGCACAGATAAACCACAATGGGTTGTCAACACAATTATTATTGATGTACTTGTAGGTTTAGCTATTCTACTTGGTTTCTTCTTTACCTTCCGTAACAGCAGGAAGAGAGACGAAGAACAACTAGCATAAGTAGCATCAGGAATCTTAGATTGTAAGTCTTGTAAACTTAATGAACAAAAATATATTTTAGCGGTACTCCTGTTAGGAGTGCCGCTGAAATTGCAAATGAGGCATCGACATGAAATATAGAGAGATAATTGAAAAAATGACATTGGAAGAAAAAGCATCCTTAATGTCTGGGAAAGATTTTTGGACAACGCAAGAAATCGATCGACTAGGAGTTAATAGTATCTTTCTTGCGGATGGACCCCATGGAATCAGAAAGCAAGCGGAAGCAGCTGACCACTTAGGTCTAAATGAAAGCATTCCGGCAACTTGTTTCCCAACTGCAGCAACCGTAGCGAATAGCTGGAACACCGATTTAGGAGAGAAAATCGGACGTTATCTTGGTGAAGAGGCAGTTGCTCAGAAGGTTAATGTTTTACTTGGTCCTGGTATTAACATGAAAAGGGATCCTTTGTGTGGAAGAAACTTCGAATACTTTAGTGAAGACCCATACCATGCAGGGAAACTAGCGGCTGGTTATATAAGAGGGATTCAATCACATGGCATTTCAGCATGTGTGAAACACTTTGCTGCAAATAACCAAGAAGAAAGACGGATGTCGATTGATACCATCGTTGACGAACGAGCATTAAGAGAAATTTACTTAACAGCTTTTGAAATTGCCATTAAAGAAGGAAAAACAAAGACAGTGATGTCGTCCTATAATATGTTAAATGGCGCCTATACAAATGAAAGCATTCATTTAATGAGAGAGATTCTTCGTGATGAGTGGAATTTTGATGGAGTGGTTGTCACGGACTGGGGCGGAAGTAATGACCGTGTTGCAGGATTACTAGCAGGCAACGAGCTAGAAATGCCAACAACAGCTGGAGAAACAAATCAAGAAATTATTCAAGCAATTAAAACAGGAAAAATTAAAGAAGATGTATTAGATGAATGTGTTGATCGATTACTTGATTTAATCTTTTCAACAGAAGAAGTATATAGCAAGCCGCATCATACAACATTTGATCAAGATGAGCACCATAAAGTTGCGCAACAAGTAGCGGAAGAATCAATTGTACTCCTTAAAAATGAAGGAAACGTACTACCGTTAAATAAAGGGATTAAGGTTGCTACAATTGGTGATTTTGCCAAAAATCCAAGATACCAAGGTGCGGGTTCATCGATCGTTAATCCTACTATTTTAGATAATACGTTGGAAAGCCTAGATGGAGCTGGATTAGTGAGCATTGGGTACGAACCAGGATTTGAACGTTACGGAAAAAAGAGCAAGAAAAAAATAGATCAAGCATGTGCACTAGCGAAAGAAGCAGATGTTGTTCTTTTATATATTGGTCTAGACGAAGCGACTGAAGCTGAAGGTCTTGATAGACAAAATATGCAGTTACCAGCAAATCAGATAGAGTTAATACATGCTTTGTATGAAGTGAACCCGAATATTGTAGCGGTTCTTTCAAGCGGGGCGGCAATCGAAATGCCATGGGTCGATAAAGTAAAAGGGTTATTACACGCGTATTTAAGCGGCCAGGCAGGAGCTAAGGCCATTCTACGGGTCTTGACAGGAGAGGTAAATCCTTCTGGGAAATTAGCAGAAACATACCCGATTCGATATGAGGATACACCGGCTTACCACCATTTCCCTGGTAAAGAAGTGAGTGTTGAATATCGAGAAAGCATGTATATCGGATACCGTTATTATGATAAAGCTGATATCAATGTTCGTTTCCCATTTGGATTTGGATTAAGCTATACTACGTTTGGGTACTCTGATATTCAAGTTACAAAGGACGGCGTGACATTCCAATTAACGAACAAAGGCGACGTCGCTGGTATGGAAATTGCACAGATGTATGTAGCTTGCCAATCTGACGCTATTTTCAGACCGAAGAAGGAATTAAAAGGATTTACAAAAGTATTTTTAAATCCAGGAGAAACGAAAACAGTCACCATTTCTTTTGATGATAAGACATTCCGTTACTTTAACGTAAAAACAAATCAATGGGAAATTGAAGAAGCAACCTATGACATTATTATTGGGGCATCAAGTGTGGACATGCGACTAGAGGATTCGATCTTTGTTGAAGGTACAAATGCACCACTTCCTTATGACAAAGAGAAGCTACCTACCTATTATTCTGGTAAAGATAATAACGTAAGTGAAGCTGAATTTGAAGCTCTTCTTGGGCGTAAAGTTCCTGTTTCTACTTGGGACAGAACGAAGCCTCTAGGCTATAACGATACAATTGCCCAGTGCCAGTATGCAAAGGGAGGATTTGCAAGATTTGCTTTTCGTTTTATATCTTTTGCCCATTGGTTCCTAAGAAAAATTGGAAAAAGAGAATTAGCGAACCTCATCATGATGTCCGTGTATCATATGCCATTTAGAGGAGTGGCTAGAATGACGGGTGGCGTGATTAATATGCCTATGCTTGATGGGATCTTATTGATTGTAAATGGAAATTTCTTTAAAGGCTTGCGTCACGTATTAAGAGAAAGAAGTAAGATGTTGAAAGTTGCTAAAGGCAATAATTAACACAGCCGTAAGTGACAAAGGAGAGGTAAAATGGGTATAGAAAAAGTAACAGAAAAAAAGCCAGCTTCAGGGCCTCTTAGGTTCTGGGCAAACTATAAAGAAAAGCATCCTACTATTGCACAGTTTCTCGTATTCTTTGTATTGAGTAATGGGATAACTGTGCTTCAACTTGTGTTAATGCCAGTATTTAAAAGTATCTTTGCACAAACCTCATTAGTAGACACGAGTTTCCGAATCTTGCAGGTTGGGCAAAATTTCGATGGCAGTCCTTATTATGTTTTCGATTATGCAGCAGGTGCCCTGTCAGCAGGTGGTGGAGGTGGGTTAGCCTACTTCCTAGCAGTCCAAATCACGATTGCGATTGCACAAATTATTAACTTTTTTGCCCAAAGAAGCATTACGTTTAAATCGAACAGTAACATTTGGAAGGCTGCTTTCTGGTATTTTATCGCTTATATCTTAATCACGATTGGTGCTGCTGTAGCTCAAGGCTTCTACAAGGCTCCTATCTATGATTTGTTTATGAATACGTGGGGAATGGGTTCATTTGGTGAGACTGCAGCGGATGTCATTACGATGATTATTAATAGTGCAATTGCCTTCTGGGTATTCTTCCCAATATTTAAAATAATTTTTAAACAAGAGCCTGAAAAGCAGGACTAGAAAAGGTAGTGTGAAAATGAAATTATTATCAGTAGTTATACCTTGTTATAATTCACAAGATTATATGAGTTATTGTATAGAATCCCTATTGCCTGGTGGAGATGACGTGGAAATACTGATAGTGAATGACGGCTCAGTTGATCAAACAGCAGCGATTGCTGATGAGTATGCATCAAAGTACCCCAACATGGTTAAGGCCATTCATCAAGAAAATGGTGGACATGGGGAAGCTGTCAATGCAGGAATACGACATGCATCCGGACTGTATTTTAAGGTTGTAGATAGTGATGACTGGGTTGATATCAGGGCCTACATGAAGGTTTTAAAAGCGTTACGAGAATTAAGTACGGACGGTAATGTGGTCGATATGGTCATAAGTAATTTTGTTTATGAAAAAGAGGGTGCGAAATACAAGAAAATTATGAAATATGATAATGTCCTTCCACAAGATGTTATTTTTGGTTGGGATGATATTAAACAATTTCGTAAAGGTCAGTATATCTTAATGCACTCTGTTATCTACCGAACTCAACTATTGATAGATTGTGGATTAGTCCTTCCAAAGCACACGTTCTATGTCGACAACTTGTATGTCTATGCACCACTGGAACATGTGAAGAGAATATACTATGTTAATGTTGATTTATATAGGTATTTCATCGGAAGAGAAGATCAATCGGTTCAAGAAAATATTATGATAAAACGTATCGACCAACAGATCAAAGTGAATAAGCTAATGATTGAGCATGTAGATATCGATTCGATTCATAACGAGAATTTAAGACACTACATGTTACGACATTTGGAAATTGTCACAGTTGTATCATCGATCCTATTAATCCGTTCTGGGACGGCGGAAAACCTTCAGAAGAAAACGGAGTTATGGAAGTATATTAAAGAGAAAGACGCCCGACTGTATCGTAGTTTGAAATACGGGTTTATGGGGAATTTAATTAACCTTCCAGGGAGTGCAGGTCGAAAGGTTTCTGTTGGAGCATATAAAATCTCTCAAAAATTAGTTGGATTTAATTAAACGACGGACTTAAAAATCTAATATAAAAACAATGAGAATATCATCATGATGTTCTCATTGTTTTTATATGAAAATTAGCAAAGAAAAGACGCTCCCTGGAAATCACTATTCCAGGGAGCCTAATTTGAGGTTTTCTGTTTTAATTATGGATATTAAGTGTTTATCTCTGTTAATATATGGGTGGGTAAAAAAGATCAAATGTAATCTCTTGTAAATTTTAATATTAGAAAATAGCTAGAATCTATTGTAAAATAGCTCTATCGTGGCTAAATGGTAAAACAAAAAAAGGCTTTCGGAAGTATCTCTTTGGTGGAGTGCCGCTGAAATTTAAATGAGGAATTGAAATGAAATATCAAGAATTAATTGCACAAATGACGTTAGAAGAAAAAGCATCTTTGATGTCAGGGAAAGATTTTTGGCAAACAAAGGATATAGAGCGTCTTGGAATTAATAGTATGTTTCTTGCTGATGGACCACATGGAATTAGAAGACAAGAGGTAGCAGCGGACCAATTAGGATTAAATGCTGGTATACCAGCAACATGTTATCCAACGGCGTCCACAGTAGCCAATAGCTGGAATACTGAATTAGGTGAAAAGGTTGGAGATTATCTTGGTGAAGAGGCCATTTCCCAAAGTGTAAATGTTTTACTTGGACCAGGAATTAACATGAAAAGAAACCCGTTATGTGGACGGAATTTTGAGTATTTTAGTGAAGATCCTTACCATGCAGGGAAAATGGCTGCTAGTTATATAAAAGGAATTCAATCTCATGGGGTATCTGCCTGTGTAAAGCATTATGCAGTGAACAATCAGGAAGAAAGACGAATGTCCATTGATACGATCGTTGATGAGAGAACGCTTAGAGAGATCTACTTAACCGCTTTTGAAATCGCAGTTAAGGAAGGAAAAACAAAAACGATTATGTCTTCCTACAATCGATTAAATGGTGATTATACGAATGAGCACCAGCATTTAATGAAAGACATTCTTCGAAATGAGTGGAAGTACAGTGGGGTTGTTGTCACCGACTGGGGAGGAAGTAATGATCGGATAGCAGGTTTGCTCGCAGGAAATGAACTTGAAATGCCCACAACAGCAGGCGAAACGGATCAAGAAATTATTGAAGCGGTTAAATCCGGAAAAATTGAAGAAGTACTACTTGATGAAAGTGTAGATAGACTACTTGATTTAGTTTTTTCAACGAGTGAAGTATTTGAAAGACCGTATAAAAAAGAGTTTGACATCGAGAAACATCATCGAGTAGCTCAAAAAGTAGCGGAAGAATCGATTGTCCTGCTAAAGAACGAGGATAATTTGTTACCACTTAAATTCGGTAAAAAGGTCGCCGTTATCGGTGATTTTGCCAAGGATGCGCGGTATCAAGGCGCAGGTTCTTCCATTGTGAACCCTACAATACTTGACCATACAATGGATTGTTTTGAGGAATCAGGTATTGTTAGTATTGGGTATGAGCAGGGCTTTGACCGATATGGAAAGAAAAACGCAGAACTAATCACTAGAGCGTGTTCACTTGCTGAAAAAGCAGACGTTGTATTTCTTTACATTGGTTTAGATGAAGTGACAGAGGCTGAAGGCTTAGACAGACAAAGTATGAAGATCCCCTCTAACCAGATTGATTTGTTACATGCTTTATATGAAGTGAATCAAAACATCGTTGCTATCCTTTCCTGTGGTTCTGCAGTCGAAATGCCATGGATCGATAAAGTGAAAGGATTATTGCATGGATACCTTGGTGGACAAGCGGGGGCACGGGCTATTTTAAGAGTTCTCTCAGGTGATGTGAATCCTTCAGGTAAATTGGCTGAGACGTATCCACTCAGCTATGAGGATACACCTTCCTACTGCAACTTTCCTGGTAACGAAGCAAGCGTGGAATATAGAGAAGCAATATATATAGGCTATCGTTATTATGATTCGGCGGATGTAGATGTCCTCTTCCCATTTGGTTATGGACTTAGCTACACCACTTTTGAATATTCGAATATACGTGTTGATAAAGATGGAGTCACATTTAAATTGACGAATACTGGGCATGTTGCAGGCATGGAGATTGCTCAGTTGTACGTTGGTTGTAAATCGGACGCTATCTTCCGCGCTAAGAAGGAATTAAAAGGGTTCGATAAGATATTTATCAATGCCGGCGAAACAAAAACAGTGGCTATCCCGTTTGATGATAAGACGTTTCGGTATTTTAATGTTAAAACCAATCAATGGGAAATTGAAGAGGCAGAATATGAAATCATGATTGGTGCATCGATCGCTGATATTCGTTTGAAGGAGACGATTTTTGTTGAAGGAACAGGGGCGCCACTCCCGTATAATAAAGAATTGTTACCTTCCTATTATTCGGCAAAAGCAAACAATGTGAGCCAAGATGAATTTGAGACGTTAATTGAAAGAAAAGTGCCAGTAGCGACTTGGGACCGAAGTAAGCCACTTGGGTACACAGACACGATTGAACAGTGTCAGTATGCTAAGGGATTATTTGGGCGACTAGTGTATTACTCAATTGTTTTTGCTCATTGGCTTCTATGGAAGGTAGGGAAGAGAAGTACGGCAAACCTGATTATGATGTCCATCTATCATATGCCGTTTAGAGGAATTGCAAGATTAACAGGCGGTATCGTGAATATGCCAATGTTAGATGGGATATTAATGATGGTAAATGGACATTTCTTTAAAGGTTTGCGTTATGTACTAAAGGAAAGAAAAAAGAAAGTAAAGTTGGCAAAGCTCCATTCATAGTTGAGCATTGACTAAAGCCGTTTTGATGATGAAGCATCAAAACGGCTTTTTTGTCTATAAACAATTTGTTTATCCTTTGAACTTTTGGTTCATTGTGATGTCTTGATAGTATTGTAGAATAAAATATAGAACGTGACAATGGTGGGGAACTTTATCTATTTGGAGAACGAATGTATATGTACGGAATCCACCTCTATATTACAGGAGTGCATTCATCATAGTCTAGCAAAGAAAAAAGGGGAACAGAGTATGAAATCAATTAAAACTAGGATGCTTTTATTTTTTATAGGGCTCATTTTATTAACGGTTATGGGCGTAGGAGGATTGTCTTTAATCGTAAGTTCGAATATCGTTCATGACGATGCGAACAAAGGATTGAAAAGTGCTGCAGTGCAAGGAGCAAAACTTATTGAAGCCCATATATCACAACAAAAGTCATACATCGAGACTTTGGCAGCAAATCGATTTGTCTTAGATGAAAGCGTTCCCTTAGAGGAGAAAATTGCATTTTTTGAAAGTGAAGCAGAAAGAACCGGTTTTGATTCTTATACTGTTGGTGATGTTAACGGAGATGTTCAAACGTTAAATAGTGATAACGCAAAATTCAGTATGGCGGGGTTCCCTCAATATGATCAAACTTTGGCTGGTGATTCAGTTGTTTCGGACGTAGTCATTATTGAGGACAAACCGTACTTGATCTTTTCAGCACCTTTGAAGCAAGGGGATGAAGTGGTCGGAGTCATTATGGGAACTAGAGAAGCGGTTAATCTAACAGAAATTGCTAAAAAGATAGGATATGGAGAAAGCAATTCAGCAAAAACATTTATTCTTAACAATGCCGGAACGTATCAATATCATGTAGATCCTTCTTTCATCGCAAATCAAATAAATCTACTTGAGCTAGTAAATCCAGAATCGCAAACAGGACAAGTTCAAGAAATGGACCAATCATTGAAGGAGTTAGCTACATTATTTGAAGAACGTATTAGTCAAGGGGAAGAGGGATTTGGATCTCATTCCTTTGGTGGTGTTCATACTCTAGTTGGCTATGCACCTATATTAGGGACTAACTGGGTAATGACGATTGAGGTGGATGAAGGAGAAGTGATGTCTTCTTTAAATACTATGAGAACTGGACTAATCATTGTAATCACCTTATTCTTACTAGTTGGAGTTGTTGCAACCTACTTGTTGAGTAACTCGTTAAGTAAACCATTAGTAGTCGTTTCTAAAGAAATTGATAAACTATCAAATTATGATTTAACCGAAACGAAAGATGGACGTTTCAAAAAATATTCGGAACGAAAAGATGAAATTGGAAAAATTACACTTGCGCTAGAAAAAATGCGAGAAAACTTTAAACGCTTAATTCAATCGACTGGTGATATTGCAAGTCAGGTCTCCGCGTCTTCTCAGCAGTTAACATCTACAAGTCAACAAACGGTGAATGCTGCGGGGGAAGTGGCGAGTACGATTGAAGAAATTGCATCTGGTGCAACTAGTCAAGCAAATGATACCGAAAAGGGTGCCGCTCAAATACAAGATCTAGCAGGTTTGATTGAGCAAGATCAGCAAATTGTCGCTAGTTTAGTTGAGTCTACAGACCAAGTTAGCTCACTGAAGGATGAAGGGTTGGCGAGCTTAAAAGAATTAATTAATAAAACGAATGTGAACACGCAATCCATTGAGGAAATAAAGGATATTATTACGACGACGAACCAAAGCGCTGAGAAAATTTCCTCTGCTAGTCAAATGATTAAAAGTATTTCTGAACAAACGAATCTTCTCGCCTTAAATGCAGCGATCGAAGCCGCTCGAGCTGGTGAAGCAGGAAAAGGATTTGCGGTAGTTGCGGATGAAGTCCGTAAGCTTGCGGAACAATCTAACGAGTTTACCGAAGATATCGTTAAAATTATTCAAGAATTAACGACTAAAACGGAAAGTGCCGTGACGACAATGAATCTTGTTGTCGAGAATACAAGCTCCCAAGTGGAAAGCTTAGAAGCGACGAATACGAAATTTGTTGGTATTGATGAAGCCATTGAAATCATGAAGGAAGCGATGGCTAGCATTACGGAATCGGGACAAGGAATGCAAGTGAAAAAAGATGAACTCATTGGACTCATTGATAGTCTTTCCGCTATTGCCGAACAAAATGCTGCAGGTGCAGAAGAAGCGTCTGCATCAGTGGAAGAACAAACCGCATCGATGCAAGAACTAGCAACATCCAGCCAAGAATTAGCGAAGCTGGCAGAAACGATGCAGGAAAGCATTTCTAAGTTCAAACTTTAACATGTATCTAGAGAGACGATTAAATGTGTTAGAAACCTTTAAACTACGAGGGCACAGAATAAGGGTGGGTTTCCCTTTTTTTGTGTCCTTTAAGTAACGTGCGGAGCCATTACTTCTTCTTTGAGTTACAAGAAGTAGTTTTTCAGTGGCTTCTAAACTACACCTTAATTATATGAAATGAAGGTGTAGTTTTTTATCCTGCATTCTCATCCAGGAGGTCAAATTATTTGAAAGAATAGGGGATATTAATCAATGAAAAAACAAGCTTTTAATCCATTTTTACCAAGCTATGAGTATATTCCGGATGGTGAACCTTACGTATTTGGAGAACGATTATATGTCTACGGTTCTCATGACAGGTTTAACGGAAAGCTATTTTGTATGAATGATTATGTTTGTTGGTCTGCCCCAATTGATGATTTAACGGATTGGACATACGAAGGGGTCATCTATCGAAAGGTTCAGGATCCTAAAAATCGATTAGGGCTTTATCAAATGTTTGCTCCAGATGTCACGAAAGGAGTAGATGGAAGGTATTATTTGTATTATACACTTGGCTTCCGTAGTATCATGGCCGTTGCTGTTTGTGATAAGCCGAATGGAGCATTTGAGTTTTATGGTTATATCAGTCTACCAAATGGAGAACTTTTATGGAATAAAAAAGGGGACCCGTATTTGTTTGATCCAGGCGTCTTCGTTGACGATGATAAAAAGGTCTACTTGTATTCAGGGTTTGCACCAAAGAAAGGAGTTCCTAGCATTCTTACTAACTTTAAAAGGAGAACCTTTAGTGGTGGATACGTCATCGAGTTAGAACCTGATATGAAGACAGTGAAAGGTGAGCCCAAACTGATTTTTCCTAAAGTAGGGGAAGCGGAAGGGACTGGTCTTGAAGGACATGAATTTTTTGAAGCCAGCTCCATAAGAAAAATAGAAAATACGTATTACTTTATCTACTCATCGATAAATGGACATGAATTATGTTATGCAACGAGCAAAAGTCCTATTGGGGGATTCGAGTATGGTGGAACGATTATAAGCAATGGCGATTTATTTATTAACGGTTTTTCAGAAGATAACAAGGCTTATAATTATATAGGGAATAACCATGGCAGTATTGTTTGTATTAAGGGGCAATGGTATGTGTTCTACCACAGACAAACGAACAGACATCATTTCTCCAGGCAAGCACTTGCGGAACCTATTGAAATAAAAGAGGATGGTTCAATCCCACAGGTGGAAATGACGAGTAGCGGGCTGAATAATGGTCCTTTATCCGGAAACGGTGAGTATGAGGCACGAATTGCATGCCACCTCATGTCAAAAAAAGGGGCAGGAAGATATGGTACATATTTCGGGAATATAACATTTAAGAACCATCCTTATTTTACACAAACGGGTAAGGACAGAGAACATCATCCGACACAATATATCGCCAACATGAAAGATGGAGCTGTTGCAGGTTTTAAATATTTTATGATCAAGGATGTAAAGGGAATGGCTGTACAAGTTAACGCAACAGGTGTTGGTGAAATGCTAGTGTCAACCGAACTCCATTCAGAACCGATTGCCAGCATAAAAATTACGAAAACCAAAGGCTATACGTATTTTCAAACGCGTGTAACTATGCCAAATGGGAAACAAGCATTATATTTCACTTATAGAGGGTCTGGTAAGATCGATTTTAAGTCGTTTATTTTAAGCAATAATATGCCAAGTGCCGGACCCTCAGAGGAGAAGGATTAAAATAGATGTTCCTTCAAATAAGTTGCCATTGACGAGGATGACGGTTGTCAATTTATTCCTATAGGGAAAGGGCGATGTGTAACGTCTGTGACACGGCTATGCGACGGTTTGTTCAGGTAGCGAAACCGATGGCGAAGAGGGGGAGGAACTTCCGCAATGTATCGCCATTGATCGGTATATCTACTGACCTTTAGAGAGTGTTCGCCTAGAAAGAAGCTAAGTACAAAACAGGAATGGTATCTCGAACGGTGCTTAAGGATGTCTTCAGAATTGCGGGAAGCGTATCAGTTAAAAGAGTCATTTCGAGAACGGTTCTCTCATTCAAAGGAATTAGGGAAGCAGGGTCGGATGGTGGAAAAGGGACTCTACGCTTTCTATCAAAAGGTCGAGGCGATTAGAGTTAAGGAATTTCATCGAGCGATTCAAACGTTGAAGAATTGGCAAAAGGAAGTATTGAATAGCTTTGCCTTTGGAATAAATAATGGGTTTATTGAAGGGCTAAACAATCAAACTAAAGTTAATAAGCGAAATGCTTTTGGTTTTCGACGATATGATCGTCTACTTCATCGGATTTTATTGCATCATCAATACAAGCATTATCAATTCGGGGTAGGATAAGAAAGCAATCCTCTCCTCACTACCCCAACATTTGAACCTCTATTTCGGTCGTTGATAAAATGTTCACCAACTTAGCGCATATATATTCATCAATCTCTGATTTAACTCGGGATCTGAGGTAACATTAAAATAATCATTAATTGTTCTTTTATCTTGATAAACATTAAAAATGTAATCTTCACCATTATAACTTACCTTATAAATTTCACTGGGACCATTAGTTTCTTTGCCTACGTAGTTAAGTTCAAACTGTTCCCACTGTGTTTCACTTTGTATATTTGCAATTAAATCTCTCTCATGTTGAATAATGCTAAACCAAATTAGACATGAAATAAAAACCAATAATATTGCTATTACAATAACAAAATCTCTTGTAAATGTATCCATGTAAGTAATCCTACTATGTTCTGTTTGTGTTTTAGAAATATTCGAAACCACCTAATCACTTCCTTTTTTAACTTTTTTTACTATTATGATTAGATTATACAATTTTTTATCTCATTACAAGGTACTAGTTGTAAAGCTTTTAACAAATTATTGAACAAAGAGGTCGGATAATGGAGGAATGTGACCGTCAAGTAGAAAGAAACAATTTTTGCTCATTGAAAATGCTTTAAATAATTTAGTTGATAACTAACAAATTATCGTTTGAAATAACCCCAATTAAAACTAAAGAATTGGGGTTATTCGTTGCTCAAATATTGTGTACGCTTAAATTTAATTAATTCACAAAATACATGTCTAAAGACTACCAGTAGCTTTCTAATATGCATGGCCGAATTCGCCTTCTCATAAGATAAGGCAGACTACGATTTTCTTGGGAGGGAAAGCAAGGGGTGAGATGGGATAATCCATTACTGTAATATGTGGTTAGATTGGGTTAGGTAAGAAAATGGAATGTCACCGGTAAATTAAAGGGGAAATAAAACTTAACCAAAAAAAGAGGACTGAAGAAACACTTAAAGCGGATGGATATGACGTAAATAAGGAAAACAAAAACATATATCACTATGTAAAACTAAAATAGTGATATATGTTTTTCTATTATTTGGTCATCTAATAAGACTTCTAATCGGGAAGAAATATATAAAGACTTTGCGGATGCGAAAGTAAAGCCTTATAAAAAACAAGCACTTAATGAATTGATAAAAAGTATTGGATGGATTGCAATTCCGTTGCCAATTTTTATTTACCCAAAGACAACTACATAGACGAAAAACAATACCAAGTTGAAGCTGAATATATAAATTTGTTCAGCTTTTTTATTAAGGTAAAGGGTTCTTTTCTTGAAGAAGGGATACATTTTGATCAAACTTTTATCAAAACACGCTCTTTTCTTTTAATTGTTTATCAAGGTTCTTGGTAAGTTTTTGATTAAACTTTATTCCAAGCCAATATCAAAATGAGCATGCAGAGATTATGTAGGTTTTTCTTTAGAATACAGGGGTGGAAACTTTACAAAACGTAATTGCTAAACCATTCTAGATTGGCTTACGATAAATAGGTGATTTTTTTTAATGTTAACCTTACTTTTCTTTATTAAGATGTAAGGGCTTACATAATAAGATAATACTATCTTAACAGAGAGGAGATGTATCATGAAAAAATCATTTTTAGCCCTTTGTACTCTTATTCTTATGTTTATGTTTGTTGGATGTAGTTCAAAAACGGAGGAAACAGGAGCAAAATCGGATACCAGTCAAGAACCTCAAAGTGAGAATGAAGAAAACATCGAATTACGCATGGCCTGGTGGGGTGGGCAGGAACGCCATGATCGGACCTTAAAAGTCATTGAATTGTATGAGGAACGGAATCCAAATGTCAAAATTGTAGCGGAATATTCCGGGTTTGATGGATATTTTGATAAACTATCTACTCAAATTGCAGCAGGGAATGCCCCTGATATTGTTCAGTACGGTGGAAACTTAAATGATTTTGTCAATCGTGGTGTAGTCTTACCATTAGATGAGTATGTCGGGAATTCACTAGATTTAAGTAAACACGATCAAAGTATGATTGACGCTGCAACCTTTGATGGCAAGTTCTATGGTGTCACACTTGGGACTAACGCTAGAGGGGTGCTTCTTAATAAAACATTATTTGAAGAAGCCAATGTCCCTTTACCAAGTGAAGAGTGGACTTGGGAGGACTTTAAAGAAATAGCGAATCAGCTTTCTGCTAATTTAGATGGTATTTATGGAACGAGCGATTTCCAAGAGGATGGCTTTGGAACATTTTTAGCACAGCAGGATAAGTATACGTACCTTGATGGAGAAGTAGGGTTTGAAGCTCAAGATACAGCGGATTGGTTTCAAATGTGGAAGGAGTTAAGAGAAAGTGGTGGAGCAGCTCTTGCAGAGATTCAAGTATCCGCATCGCAAACACCAGAACAGTCGCTTATTGTCCAACGAACTGTGGCAATGGAGGCCATTGCAAGCAATCAATTAGGAGCTTACACAAATGCAAGTGAGGACGAATTTGTTTTATATATTAATCCTTATCATAGTGAAACTGGAAAAAATGGTGTTGGCTTAAGACCGAGTCAATTTTTAGCGGGAACTGCAGACACGAAACATCCGGAAGAAGTAGCTAAGTTTTTAGACTTTTTTGTTAATGATTTAGAAGCAACGGCCATTTTAGGAAATGATAGAGGTGCACCAGTGAACTCGGAAGTGAGAGCATCATTACTTGATTCAGGAGATGAAATCGATCAGGCCATTTTTGCTTACATTGATTGGGTAAGTAGTACATCGGATGCTCCTTATATTCCAAATCTACCAGGATACAATGAAAATACGCAACTATTTAAAGAAACAAGTGAGAGAATTTATTTCGACCAAGCAACTGTTGATGAAGCAGCAGAAGCCTATTATAAAGAGTTACTAGAAAATATAGAAAAGTTTTCCGAGTAAGGATGAGAATAGTGACTCGTGATTGCTTATTTAAGTGAATGTGAGTCACTTTTCTTATCATCATCAGATGATGATGCCGGCTTTTTTAACCTTTAATAGGAGGGGTGGACGTGGATAACTATACGGAGAAAAGCAATACCGTGCTTGAAATAAAGCCTAGTCAAAGCAAAGAGAAAAGAATGAAGAAAAACGTTGTGATTGCCTATATGTTTCTTCTGCCATGGCTATTTGGTTTTTTTGGATTAGTATTAGGGCCAATGATTAGTTCGTTATATTTATCATTTACACGTTTTGATTTAATGAATCCACCTAAATGGATTGGTCTATTAAATTATCAACAAATGTTTTCGGACCAACGTTTTTGGGATGCGGTTCACGTGACACTAACCTTTGTCTTTATTGCGGTACCCACTCAATTAGTGGCTGCATTATTGGTAGCTCTGCTTTTAAATCGTGGAATGAGAGGGATCGGAATATATAGAACGGTTTATTATTTACCATCTTTATTAGGCGGAAGCGTGGCTATTGCCTTACTCTGGAAAAATCTATTCGGGTTTGATGGATTGGTTAATCAAGTATTAGCGTTTTTCGACATTGCTGGGAAGGGCTGGGTATCTCATCCTGACTATGCACTAAATACGTTAATCATTTTAGCAACATGGCAGTTTGGTGCTTCGATGGTTATTTTTTTAGCGGGGTTGAAACAAATTCCAACAGAGTTATATGAGGCTGCTTCTGTTGATGGGGCTAGTAATATGAGAAGGTTTTTCAAAATTACACTGCCTTTATTATCTCCGGTTATTTTCTTCAACTTAGTCATTGAATTAATTAAATCAATACAAGTGTTTACATCGTCATATATTGTTAGTGAAGGGACAGGCGGACCGATAAATTCAACCTTGTTTTATACCCTATATTTGTATCAGAAAGGATTTTCTCATTTTGAAATGGGGTATGCTTCTGCAATGGCATGGGTTCTTGTCATCGTGTTAGGGACGATGACAGCTATTCTATTCGTGACATCAAAGTACTGGGTTTACTATGAAGACGGGGGGAAATTATAATGAATCGGCAATCTACCTTTAAAAAAGTGAGTAGTCATTTACTTATAATTTCCGGCGGTATACTCATGCTGTACCCAGTGCTGTGGATGATTTCAAGTTCTTTAAAGCCAGAGTATCTTATATTCTCATCTCCAGGCTTGTGGCCAAAGGAGATGACGTTTGAGAACTATACTAAGGGTTGGAACGTTGTACGCGATATTACATTTGGTTCCTTTTTTAAAAATTCGTTTATGATTAGCTCCATTAGTGTGATAGCAAATTTGATTACATGTTCAATGGCAGCCTATGCTTTTGCTAGATTAAAATTCCCACTAAAAAAACTATGGTTTGCCTGTATGCTTATGACGATTATGCTACCGGCACATGTTACATTAGTTCCGCAGTATACAATCTTTCATCAGTTAAATTGGATAAACACCATTCTTCCATTAACTGTCCCAAAGCTGTTAGCAACGGATGCCTTTTTCATTTTCTTAATGATTCAATTTTTCCGTGGGATTCCAAGAGAATTAGATGAAAGCGCGACAATGGATGGCTGTGGTATCATCCAAATTTATGCTCGGATTATTATGCCTTTAGCCGTACCTGTTTTGATAACAACCGCAATCTTTACTTTTATTTGGACTTGGGATGATTTTTTTAGTCAAATTCTTTATTTAAATACTGTTGATAAATTTACAGTACCTTTAGGACTTCGTTTATTTTTAGATTCGCAAGGTGATTCCTCGTGGGGCTCTGTATTTGCGATGTCTGTCCTATCGTTATTGCCTATAACAACTGTTTTCTTTATTTTCCAAAAGTATATTGTTGAAGGGATTGCTACTACAGGGTTAAAAGGGTAAAATGCTAGCAACGTTTCTACAACTATATTGATAGAAAGGCCATCTACTATGTTTAGAAAATTAACCACAATTATGGTTATCAGCTTTGTTATGGTCAACGGACTTTTCTTATCTGGCCTCAGCTTTGTATCGTATAAGTATTTCTTTAATTTTACGTCGGAGGAAATCAGTGAAGCGAGGCTAACGCTGTTAAATGAAAGTGCAAAGAAGCTGTCGGGCTTTATTACAAGTGTAAGCGAGGCAGGGATGTATATTGCGATAAATCGAAACGTCATTCAAATGTTTTCGGATGAACCTGCTAGCTCTTATGAAGCCATTGCTGAACAGCGCGAATTAACACAGCTAGTAAATGGTGTGACAAGCTTAAAGACATATATTCATTCCATTGATATTTATACGGATCGTTATGAGAACTATCCTAAAATTCCTGGAAAAATCGTTCAGTCCAAAGAGAACATTGAGAATGAAAGATGGTTTAAACAATTATTTAATAAGATGGATGATGGGTGGGTTCCTAAACATCAATCCGCATTTTCTAATCAGGAGTTCATTAGTTATGTTCATCGAATCCTAAATCAACGTGGCCAGACTGTTGGCTATATAAAAGTAAATGTTTTGGCAGAGACTTTCTTTGACTATATGTCTAATAAAGAGTTATTAAAAGAATCGGATGAACCATTAATCCTTTTAAATACAGGGAGAAAGATTATTGCTCAAACCCACTCTCCGGAAAGTTTTCAAGTATTAGATGAGATCACGATCTCAGCACCTTCAGAACCGTATATGATGCTAACGGAAACTTATAATCAGTATTCTAATCACCATGAATTAATTAAACATGAGAATGAGTTCTTTCTCCTATTAATTTCGGAACCGAATTATGAGCAATGGAGCTTAGTGCAATTAATACCAGTTGACCCTTTATATCAAGAAACTAGAAAAATCGGCTTTACTATATTATTAATGGGTCTTTTAGGATTAGTTTTATCCGTTCCTATCGTTTATTGGGTAGGGAAGCGATTTACTGGACCGATTTCAAAGCTGATCACAGGAATGAAATATGTAGAAAAAGGGCGCTTTGATAAAAAGGTCGGTCCTTATTACATTGAAGAATATGATACATTGGCTAATAATTTTAATCATATGACAAATCAGTTAAATGAAACATTAAACAATCTAAAAAAAGAAAACGGTTTCAGAAGAGAGGCTGAAATACGCGCTTTGCAAAGTCAAATAATGCCTCACTTTCTATACAATACGTTAGATATGATCCGGTGGAAGGCAATGGACCACCGTGCTGATGATATTAGTCATATGGTCAATCAGTTAAGTAGGATGTTAAGAATTAGTTTAAGTGGGGGCAGGCAATTTATTCTACTAAGAGACGAATTAGAGCATGCGAAAAGCTATGTTGATATTCAGCGTGCGAGATTAAAGGAAGAGTTTATCTATGAAGTGAAAATACCAGCTTCGCTCAAGGATTTATATGTTCCAAAAATCATTTTACAGCCATTTATCGAAAATAGTATGAAGCATGGCTATATTGACCTGTCTAAAAAGGTTGTCCGCATTATCATTTTTGCGAAAATCGTAAAAGAAACGAATAATGACTGTCTTGAAATTACAGTGACTGATTTCGGATGTGGATTACCTGAAAATTGGAATTTGCACGATTCTAAAGGGATTGGTATAAAAAATGTTCAAGAAAGAATTTGGATGTATTGTGGACATCCGTACGGAATTAAATTATTTAATCATCAAGACGGAGGGACTGCTGTCCGCATTGTTCTTCCAATTATTAAAGAGCAAGCAGAGCTAGACGTTTGGATTAAAAAACAGCATAAGTGGTTTGATGGTACGAAGGGGGAAGGTCAATCATGAAGTCAGTATTAATCATTGATGACGACCAAGAAATAAGGAATGGTCTTATCAACCATGTACCATGGAGGAAATTAAATCTAACCGTTAAGGATACGGCATGTGATGGGCTTGAAGCGTTAAAGAAGATTAGGTTAAGTCCTCCAGATATTTTGATTACAGACATTTATATGCCGAAAATGACTGGTTTGGAATTAATTAAACGACTATATGAAGAATTTCCAGATATCCATATTGTTATCCATAGTGGCTATGACCACTTTGAGAATGCAAGAGAAGCGATTCGATATGGAGTGAAGCATTTCTTTTTAAAGCCATCCCCTATCCAGGAAATTGAGACCGTCTTACTCGATATTAGTCAAGAAATTGATATACAGGAAAAGCAAAAAACATTAATAAAGAACTATGAAACTCAAAGAAATGAGTACTTACGTTATACGAAGGATGCACTAGTAAGAGAACTGCTTAATACAAGGTATAAAGCCTCTGACATTCCTAGTGAAAAGTTAGCATTACTTAATTTGTCTAAAGAGCAAAATGTTATTGTAAGTACACTTACTGTGATCCGACCTCCATATTTAACGAAGGCCCATGAACGAGACTGGCAGCTTATGAAATTTAGTGCCGGAAATATTATTTTAGAAATGATCGAAACTCATGAGAGGTTTTCCGAGGTTGATATTCACGTTGTCGATTACTCGGATTCAACATTTGTACTCGTTTTTTTTGAAAATGAAAACACGAGCCATTTACGCGACGTAAGCTATGAACTATCAAGTGAGTTAATGAGGACGATTCTTTTTTTCTTAAAACTTTCAATCGTTGTAGGTATAGGAAGAATGAAAACGGGTGTTCATGAAATTATCGATTCATATCTTGAGAGTCAACGTGCTTTAGAAGCTGCGGAATATCAAGAATTTAATCGTGTTTATACATTCGAGGAGGTTCAAGAGCAAAGTGAAGTTGAATGTTCTTATTATCCTTTTGAACTGTTAAAAGACATTCATGAAGCTATTCTACTAAAGGATTATGAAGGATTAGTAAACATTTGGGGATGTTTTGTTAAAACTATTGAGACAGAGAAAAACATGTCTCTCTATATCGTTCAAACCATTTGTATAAGTACACTAAATGCTATTTTGATGAACTCTCACTCGAAAGAGCAACTAATGAATGAAACACTAGATATGTCACAGCTATTAACGAAGGTTTATTCACAGCGAACGATAAGGGAATTAACGTCTTGGATGGGGGAGCGAATAGATACTTGGGTCGGTCAAACGAAAGAAGAGTTAAATGGGAAAAAGAGTCACAAGTTGATAGTAGCTGTGAAAGATTACGTAAAAGAAAACTATGATCAAGAAATTACGTTAGCTGAAATAGCAGATACGTTATATGTCAATCGTAACTATTTATCACAATTATTTAAGAAGGTGACTGGTGAAACCTTTGTAACGTATTTGAATCGCTTTCGAATAGAGAAAGCAAAGGAGCGTTTAAGGGAAAAGAAATATATGGTTTACGAAGTGAGTGAGATGGTTGGATATCAAAACTCAACTTATTTCAGTCAAGTTTTCAAATCAGTAACAGGTATGAGTCCTTCAGAATTTTATTAAAAGATTAACTTATGAAAGGATGCGGAGAATGGTAACGAACGACCAAATCCAAATAAGAGATCCCTTTGTCTATGTTGATGAAGCAGAAGGAAGATACTATCTGTTTGGTAGTACCGATAAAAATATTTGGGGACCAGGTACCGGCTTTGATATGTACGTGGGGACAGATTTAGAAACGTGGGATGGACCCTTTCCCGTGTTTCGTCCAGAAGAAAGCTTTTACTCAGACGAAAATTTTTGGGCGCCCGAAGTCCATTACTATCAAGGGAAATATTATATGTTTGCTACATTTTTGCGGAAAGATAATCAAAAACGAGGGACAGGAATATTAGTTTCAGATAAAGTTACAGGACCCTTCGTTCCTCACAGTCCAGAGCCTGTGACTCCAAGAGAGTGGTTCTCTCTTGATGGGACATTATATGTTGATGAGGAAGGGGACCCTTGGATCGTCTTTTGTCATGAATGGGTTCAAGTTAGCGATGGAGAGGTTTGTGCCCAAAGATTATCAACGGATTTAAAGAAAGCAACTGGTGAACCGGTCGTGTTATTTCGAGCATCTGATGCACCATGGCCGACTTCGTTCAAACATAAGAGATTTCCAGATTCAGAGAACTATGTTACGGATGGAACGTTCATGTTTAAAACGATGAATGATGAACTCGTTATGCTTTGGGCTAGCTTCGTAAACAATGTATATGCCCAAGGGATTTCAAGGTCGGTCTCTGGAAATGTCACAGGACCGTGGGTACATGAAGAGCATCCGCTCTACTTAAATGATGGTGGACACGGGATGATATTTAGAACGTTCGCTAATCAATTAATTTTAACGTTGCATACCCCAAACAAAACACCGTTAGAGCGGCCGATTTTTATAACACTGTCTGAAATGAACGGAAAATTGATTACAGAGTAACTGTATCAATATGTGAGGAGTGAAGCAATGAGTATTGATAGACGGAAGCTTGTTCATCGACATTTTCCTAGACTAACGGAGGTTGATCCACTTTCGCCACTAAGTGTTGGGAATGGAGAGTTTGCTTTTACTGTAGATGTTACTGGATTACAGACATTTCCTAAAGCCTATGATGTACCTTTAGGAACACAATCTAATTGGGGCTGGCATTCTACGAAAAAGCGAAATTTATTTGATTTTAATGATATAACATTACAATCGCTTGACACCTATGGAAGGGCAATCGACTATCCACTTCATCCTAAAGAAAAATCAGAGGCTTATCATTGGCTTAGACAGAATCCACACCGATTACAACTAGGTCAACTCTCCTTTCGATTACGTAAAGAAAATGGACAAAATGCTGAAATAGTAGATATTCAAGATATTAAACAAACGCTTAATTTATGGGAGGGCTATGTATCTAGTCATTTTTCATTAGAAGGTAAGCCTGTGTTTGTAATCACAGCTTGTCATTCGAACAAAGATGAGATTGGAGTGAAAGTCGTTTCCCCTTTAATAGAACAAGGACGTTTACACGTTCAATTATCATTTCCGAACCCTGACATCGTTTCAGACGAGTGGGATGAGGCAACAGACCTGAATTGGCAATTTCCATTTCGTCATAAGACGTCAACTGTTAGGAAATCGAGTAATTCAATAACATTACGCCGAACCCTTGATGAGGATCAGTATAATGTAGCATTAACTTGGGATAATGGCGATATCGTGGAAACCGCAACACATGAGTATACACTCATACCGAGCAGTGGCGAGCATTTAACTTTTTCTATTTCATTTGCAGCAGATGAACCAATTCCTAGTAAGTATGAAGACATCCTGCAAGATAGTTGTACGTTTTGGAATACGTTTTGGATAGATGGTGCTGCAATTGATTTTTCGGAAAGTAGAGATGTGAGAGCACATGAACTAGAACGGAGAGTCGTTTTATCACAATTTTTAACAGCTATTCATTGCAGTGGCTCTGTTCCGCCACAAGAAACTGGCTTAATGTATAATAGCTGGTTCGGAAAATTTCATTTGGAAATGCATTGGTGGCATGCTGCACATTTTCCGATTTGGAATAGGACTAAGCTTTTGCAAAAGAGTCTGGACTGGTACAATTCAATCTTACCTAAGGCAAAGGATTTAGCAGCTTCTCAAGGATATGAAGGGGCACGTTGGCCGAAAATGGTCGGACACGATGGGGAACAAAGTCCTTCTACTATTGCTCCTGTATTAATTTGGCAGCAACCACATCCGATTATGTTAGCCGAACTTTGCTACACTTCTGAGCCAAATGAGGAGTTCTTGATGAAATTTAAAGAAATGGTGTTTCAGTCTGCAACGTTTATGGCTTCTTACGCGGTTTGGAATCAAGAAAGAAAAGAATATATGTTAGGACCTCCTTTAATTCCGGCACAGGAATGTCACAAGCCAGAGGAAAGTTTAAATCCGCCTTATGAGCTGGAATATTGGAAATATGGTCTTGAAATTGCGAGTGAATGGGCAAAACGTCTAAATGAACCAATTCCACAGAAGTGGCTAGAGGTAGCTCAAGGGATAGCGAAGCCTCGGCATGAGCAAGGTGTGTATTTGGCCCATGAGAATTGCTTAGATACCTTTACACTGTATAATCATGATCATCCTTCTATGGTGGGGGCTTTAGGGTTATTGCCGGGGACATTGATAGATGAAACCATTATGAGGCAAACATTACGAAAAGTAAAAGCGGAATGGGATTGGGAAAGTGCCTGGGGATGGGATTTTCCAATGTGTGCAATGACAGCAGCTAGGTTAAATGAACCAGAGTTAGCTGTAGAATTTCTCTTAATGGATGCAACGAAAAATACTTATTTACAAAATGGTCATAACTATCAACGTCAAGGGTTAACTAGTTATCTACCTGGTAATGGTGGGCTGCTAACGGCAGTAGCGATGATGGCTTGTGGCTGGCAAGGGAAGGAGACCGATTACTCACTTTTTCCAACGGATGGTAGTTGGAATGTGAAATGGGAAGGGCTTAAGAAGATTTTGTAGGTATTCGTTATTAACAGCATGACACGGTAGCGAAATGTTAGAATAGCTACCGTTTTTTCTATGACCTAAATAATTTAGGCTCGTTATAGCAATAGAAGTGGTTTAATTGCCATTGTTTATTGACAATCGTTTTAGCAAATTCTAATATTAACGTAATAATGAAAAATATTTCACAATGATTTAGTCAAATAGGGCTGTTTAAGATTATTTGTGGATATAATTGGTCATAATGATAGTTAAATTTAATTATAGAAGAACAGCTTGAATAATGAAAAGCGAGTGGGTGGGTTACTTGAAAAATGTAACGATGCGAGATATAGCAGATAAACTTGGGGTTAGTAGTGTAACAGTTTCTAAAGCTTTGAATGATAAAGAAGGCGTGAGCATCGAATTAAAAGAAAAAATTAAAGAAGTTGCCAAAGAAATGGGGTATCGCTTCAACACGGCAGCTAAATCAATGAAGGAAGGCATTTCTTATAATATTGGTATAATTATTCCTGAGCGCTTTACAGGGGATGCACAATCCTTTTATCTGAAGTTTCATCAGCATATCTCGAAGATGTTAGAGCAGTATCACTATTATGGGATCCTTCAAATCTTATCTGAGACGGATGAGAAGCAACTTAATCTGCCAAGAACGTATTATGAGAATAAGGTAGATGGCTTTATTATTTTAGGACAGGTTAGTAATGAATATATCAATTTGTTAACAGAAAATGAAATTCCTAAAGTTTTCTTAGATTTTTACACGGATTCGACCGATATTGACTCAATTGTAACGGATAACTTTTATGGAGTTTATGAGTTAACCAATTACTTAATAAACTGTGGACATCGAGATATTGCCTTTGTTGGGAATATTTATTCAACAAGCAGTATACAGGATCGCTTCTTAGGTTTTTATAAATCGTTATTAGAGCACAGAATATCTTTAGATCAAGAATACATTATTAGTGACCGGGATGAACGTGGGAAATTCATTGAACTAGAGATTCCAGAACGGCTACCGACAGCCTTTGTTTGCAATAACGACCAAATTGGCTACGAATTAATACGAAAGCTACAAAGCATGGGTTACTCTGTACCAGACGATTGTTCGGTTGTAGGATTTGATAATGATATTTATTCAACACTTTCTAACCCTCCAATGACAACAGTACAAGTGGATATTGAAGAAATGTCAAAAGTAGCTGTAAAGTTTATTATTGAAAAAATAAAAAATAGTAAAAAACATTATGGACGAGTATTAATTAAAGGTGAGATTATTCATCGTGGTTCAGTTAAACAAATTCAAGTAAACAACGAAAAATAAAAAAAAATTATTTCAGCCATCTGAACGGTATTCAGGTGGTTTTTTTATGTGAAGATAAATGGCTCACTAGATTTAAACAGATTACACAATTTATTAAGTAATCGTAAACTTTAAAATAAATATTACATAAACTAATCTATATTTAATTTTTACCTAAATCAGGTATACTGAATTTATCAAAGCGCTTCCAAAGGGAAAATTTAATCAGATTGGAGTGAAACCAGTTATTTTATGGATGCGTTTTCAAAGAAAAGGAGGGTTCATAATGAACAGGTTAAAGAAGTGTTTTATATGTTTTTTAGCAATATTACTAGTATTTCCAGCTGTATCTTTTACTGATCCTATAAGTACTTCTGCTGCTGAAGTCGAGCTTAAGATGGCCGATCCGAATGCTTCAAAGTATACGAAAGAACTATTTGCGTTTTTACAGGATGTCAGTGGTCAACAGGTGTTATTCGGTCAACAGCATGCAACAGATGAAGGGTTAACTTTACAAGAAAGCGGGAATCGAGTAGGGTCTAGCTGGAATTGGAAATGTATCAATGACATACGATGAAATTATGGAAGATTTAAATAAAAAATGGGCTGAGGGTAGAGCTCGCGTTGTTCAATAATTATAAGAAATAAGGGGGATGTCCCAAAAGGTTAAAAATGAACCTTTTGGACATCCCCTTTCTAACGTCTTGTTAGCTCAGGTATTAAAGTTTTTAAAGTATGTTTTTAACTAATAAACTCTGTTTAATTAAGTAAAAACAATTTACAAAAACATGATTTTGTTATATTATTTTAATAACAATAAAATAACAAAAATAACTAAAGTGAAGCATCTTATTCTAAAGCGGGAGAAGGAGAGTAAATATGGAACAGAACTTTTTGTATTTGGAAGATTGGAAGTTTAAAGCTAAAGAAGATAAGGAATGGATGACAGCTAAAGTTCCTGGCTGTGTTCATACGGATTTACTATCGAATGGAAAAATAGTAGCTCCTTTTGAGGGGACGAATGAGCGTGAGCTACAATGGATAGATAAGAAGGATTGGGAGTATGAAACGACATTTAATGTAACGGAAGAATTTCTCCTCTTTTCTCATGCAGATTTAATATTTGAAGGTCTGGATACGTATGCTGATGTCTATTTAAATAATAAATTGATTCTTTCAGCAGACAACATGTTTAGAACGTGGAAACGAGATGTTCGTGACTTACTTAAGCTAGAAAACAATCATTTAAAGGTTGTGTTTCGATCACCGATTAATGAGGATTTACCAAAGCTTGAGAAATTAGGATATCCTCTCCCAGCTACAAATGATCATTCAGAAGATGGTGGTCTTGGTGATAAGAAGGTTAGTATTTTCGCGCGTAAAGCCCCTTATCATTATGGTTGGGATTGGGGACCGCGTTTTGTAACAAGTGGAATTTGGAAAAAGGTGAAACTAGAGGGATGGTCCGACTATCATATAGAATCTCTTTTTATTAAGCAAAATCAGCTTTCCTCTGAATATGCCGAAGTAACGGCAGTCGTAGAAATAAAGGCTGCAGATATAGGTCAGGAAACGATTAAATTAACTATTGGCGAGCAGGAGATCGTGAGAGAGGTCGAACTTCAAAAAGGGATTAATCAGATTGAGGTTGATGTGAAAATCCTAAACCCTAAACTTTGGTGGTGTAGAGGGTTAGGTGAGCAGCATACGTATACTTGTAAAGCTGAACTTATCAAAAATAGTCGAGTACACAGTGAAAAAAAAGTACGAACAGGTCTTAGAACGGTAAGGGTAGTAAAGGAAAAAGACGAACAAGGTAAGACCTTTTACTTTGAATTAAATGGTGTTCCAGTGTTTATTAAAGGGGCAAACCATATTCCGAACGATAGCTTTCAAACAGAAGTGTCATATGAGCGTTACAGGCATGAAATTGCAAGTGCTGTTGAATCAAACATGAACATGCTTCGAGTTTGGGGTGGGGGAATATACGAGTACGATGAATTTTATGAGCTATGTGATGAATATGGGATTCTTGTTTGGCAGGACTTTATGTTTGCATGCAGTATGTATCCTGGGGATGAAGCTTTTTTAGAAAATGTAAAATATGAAGCTGAACAGAATATTAAGCGTCTTAGAAATCATCCAAGTATCGTTTTATGGTGTGGAAATAATGAAATTGATGCAGCATGGGCTCATTATGATGAAGACGCAGGCTGGGGCTGGAAGCAACAGTATACGCCAGAAATACGTGAGAAAATGTGGAGTGATTATGAAAAGATCTTTCATGATATTCTTCCTAACGAGGTTACGAAACATGCACCAGGTGCAGAATACTGGCCTTCCTCACCGATGGCTGAAATAACAGGGGATAAGAGTCAGCATTCAAACTCAAACTCGGCAACTGGCGATATCCACTACTGGGATGTTTGGCATGGATTAAAGCCGTTTGAGGAATATACGAATCATGTAGGAAGATTTATGAGTGAATATGGCTTTCAATCATTCCCTGAAGAAAAAACGGTTCGATTGTTTG
Organism: Halalkalibacter urbisdiaboli; assembly: GCF_002156385.1. Taxonomy (GTDB): domain Bacteria; phylum Bacillota; class Bacilli; order Bacillales; family Bacillaceae_D; genus Halalkalibacter_A; species Halalkalibacter_A urbisdiaboli. The sequence goes on along the minus strand of NZ_MVJM01000001.1, from coordinate 871,261 downwards.
CGGATAAGAAGGAAATGGAACTAGAATCTGAAGTGATGCTATGGCATCAAAAAAATGGTCGTGGAAATCAATTAATTAAAGACTATATGGATATGTATTTAAAGGAACCTAAAGACTTCCCGGCATTTTTATATATGAGTCAAATTCTTCAGGCTGAAGGAATTAAGGTTGCGATTGAGGCACATCGAAGAAATAAACCTTATTGTATGGGAACGCTATATTGGCAAATGAACGATTGCTGGCCAGTAGCATCTTGGTCAAGCATGGACTATTATGGAAGATGGAAGGCACTTCAATATTACACGAAGAAATCTTACAAAGATAAGTCATTATCGATTACAGCTACTTCTGATTCAACAGAAATTTACGCAATAACGGATGTACTTGAACCAATTCAAGGAACGCTACATGTCCAAGTACTTGATTTCAATGGCGAACAGCATTTCTCTAAAGAACAGCAAATAGATGTTAAGGCGAACTCAAGTCAGCTTGTTGCATCATTTTCTACAAAGGAGCTACTTCGAGAGCAAACGCCAAATAACATTGTCCTTTATGTAACTTTAACGGAACAAGGTGAAGTAATTGATAGCAAGGAGCACTATTTTAGTTCGCTAAAGGACATTTTGCTTTCAGTGCCAACGATTTCAGTACAGGAAATACAACAAGGTGAATACACGGAATTCGTATTTGAAACGGATGTTTTGGCTAAAAATGTGTGGCTTGATACCGATATTGAAGGGATTTTTACTGATAACTACTTCGATATCATTCCAGGTATTCCGAAAAAAGTACATTTCTTAGCAAGAGATTCTCACGGTGTAAAACCATTTACTGCTACCCGTCAACCGAAACTTTCTGTTCAATCAATGGCTAATTTTATAAACTTGTAGTAAAAGAAAAGCCCCCTAAAATAAAAGGAGGGCTTTTCTTTTATTGTATTACCTTCTTATAGGTCTGTTTATCACAAATAATAAATAGCTCTGCTTGATCAGGGATTGGTTCTTGTAGCTTTGAGAGAATAGTAAAATCGTTTCGGTCTGAAATCAGGGTTGCACCAAGATTTTTCAAGTCTTCAAAGGCATCATTGTACGTTTTCCACATTTGGTTTTTCTTAATTTTCCATAAGTCGACGCCGCTTTTTCGGCTTAACAGCTTCATAATAAGCTTACTTGACCCTTGGTGGACGGCCGACTTAGCCATTAAGTCTGATAAGGCTTCATCCGCTAGTACAAATTCATCGACGTTCGCATGTTGAAAATTTGTAATATGCTTTTCCTTTAATATTTCGACTATTGTATAAATGTCCTTTTTCATTTCTGTTGCATAGCTTTCAATTGCTGATACAAGTAGTAGTGATTTTCCATCGGCGGATATAGGGTCGAGTTCATGGTCTTTCGTGAAAATTAATACAGCTTTTGCTTGAAGAACGTTAGCTTTTTCAAGTGTCTCTTTATCTGTAACATCACCATTAATATAATGAAGCTGGTCCTGGTCATCTGGTGATGTGGGAGCCTGATCAATTAAGACAATGGCTGCTTTATCATCAATAGCCTTTATCTCATGTAATGTATGTTTTGCTTTACTGGACCAACCGATAATGACATAATGGTCTTTTCCTTTAAACCGCAATTTTCCTTCCTCCTTTAACCTCCTATAAACCCCAAACCCCTCCACAACTTTGCCGATAACGATACCAATTAATCCAATCCCAATAAAGTAGAGAAAGAGTCCATACAATTTTCCGATGGTTGTCTGTGGAACAAAGTCGCCATAACCAGTAGTCGTAACGGTTGTCATAACATACCAAAATCCGATAAAAGGATTGACGAATACCTCTGGTTCAAGCCAATGTATAATAAAAGAGCTAAGAATTAAAAAAATGGCGGTAATAAAAAAGAGAGTCATGTTTTTAATTTTCACAACGATTTTCATTAAGTCTAAAATAAGTAGCATGTTATACCTTCCCTTATTATTCGTTAGTATCCATTATGGTTATATATTTTATAAGTCATACATTAGGGGTTTTGTAAGGTGGAAAGATTTAGATAAGAAAAAAGATTGTATTTTTGAACAATTCTCTTACAATTGGAAGGGAAACAGAGTCTGTACACATTGGTTCTTATATTTCAGAAAAGAAAATTGGCCTTTAAACGCAAAATATTTTCTTTTCGAAAAAAATTTTTGCATTGTTTATTTTGAGAGAGTAAGGTATTACTAAGGATACGCTTGCATTTTATAATAATAGGATACAAGTATTTTTGGCATGGAAATTGCAATGTAGTAGGTTGATAGCTTATTTAACAGAGAGGGGTTTTCAACATGATGAAGTATAAGAACATATCAATTATAGGTGTACCGATGGATTTAGGTCAAAAACGACGTGGTGTCGATATGGGACCTAGTGCAATGAGGTATGCTGGTCTCATTGAAGAATTAGAGGAGCTAGGATTTTCTGTACGTGATTACGGCGATATCTCAATTAATCGTTCCATTAATCGCAATACAAAAATAGAAAATCTAGAAAACTTACATGAAGTTATTCATGCCAGTGAAGAGTTACAAAAGGTAGTCGAGGAAATTCAGGAGGAGGACAGTTTTCCTCTTATTTTAGGAGGAGACCATAGTATAAGTATTGGATCGATTGCGGGAATGAGTAAAAGGCATCAAAATTTAGGTGTTATTTGGTATGATGCCCATGTAGATTTAAATACAGAAAAAACATCACCATCGGGCAATATTCATGGTATGCCGTTAGCGGTCAATTTAGGGATTGGACACCCAATGCTAACCAATATTGCTGGGTACGCTCCGAAAATTAAGCCCGAAAATATTATTATCATTGGGGCTAGATCGATTGATGCCGGTGAGAGAGAATTAATCAAGGAGCAAGGAATTAAGGTCTACACGATGCATGAAATTGACCGTTTAGGGATGACCACAGTTATGCAGGAAACGATAGATTATTTTTCGGAACGGACGGACGGAGTACATTTAAGTTTAGATTTAGATGGAATCGATCCACTGGATGCTCCTGGCGTAGGTACACCAGTTTTGGGAGGGATTACGTATCGAGAAAGTCATCTTGCTCTTGAGATGCTTGCTGAATCTCAATTAATTACCTCAGCAGAGTTTGTCGAAGTTAATCCAATCTTAGACCATAAAAATCAAACCGCTGATGTGGCAGTAGCTTTAATTACATCACTTGTTGGGAAAAAGTTGCTCTAGTTTATAATGACTGAGGTTTTAAAAAGAGGAGGTCATGATATGACAGCTGAAGGAATGAAAAAGGAACAACCGGAAAATAAACAACATTTTACAGCGAAAGATTATTCAATGTTTATTCTGCCATCTTTACTCGGTATTTTATTATTTATGGTTCCGATTCAAACGAGTGATGGTATTTCAATCCCTGTTGCATTAATGGCAAAACAGGTAGAAGGCTTGTTCTATCAAGGCTTACCTGCGACGATGACGATTCTATTAATGGTTGTCGCAGTATTATCAATTTTGGCTTTGGCTGTTAAACCAAACTGGATTGTAAGCAGACCATTTTTACATCGGTTATTTGTCACTCATCCTGTTTGGGTAGTCGTGAGGATTTTTGGTGCAATATTTGCAGTGATGACGCTATGGGAAGTTGGTCCTGAATGGATTTGGAGTGAATATACTGGTGGTTTGCTATTATATGAGTTAATCCCATTGTTATTTACGGTATTTTTATTTGCAGGATTATTTCTACCTTTGTTATTGAATTTCGGTTTACTTGAACTTTGTGGTATTTTGTTAAATAAAGTGATGAGGCCTTTATTTACATTACCAGGTCGTTCTTCGATAGATTGCTTAGCTTCTTGGATGGGGGACGGGACGATAGGTGTTTTATTAACGAACAACCAGTACGAGCAAGGCTTTTATACGAAACGAGAGGCTGCTGTCATTGGGACGACATTTTCTGTTGTTTCGATTACTTTTAGTATTGTTATTCTTGCATATCTAGAGCTTGAACACTTATTTCTTCAATATTACTTTACAATTGTGTTAGCAGGATTTGTTGCTGCTGTTATATGTCCACGGATTCCGCCACTATCACGTAAGGCGGATACGTACATGGTAGAAAATAAAGCTCGTATAAATGAAAGCGATTTCAGAGGTTTGAGCAGATTCCAATTTGGGGTTATGAAGGCTGTCCAACGTGCGAAAATGAATCAGGGTTTTGGAGAGACGGCAAAAGGGGGCGTAAAAAACGTTCTAGATATGTGGTTAGGAGTCATTCCTGTCGTGATGGCATTAGGGACATTCGCTTTAATCATTGCGGAAAACACACCGGTTTTTGAATATTTAGGTATGCCGTTTGTGCCAATTTTAAACATGTTACAAGTGCCAGAAGCTGCCGAAGCAGCACAGACAATGGTTATTGGCTTTGCGGATATGTTTTTACCAGCTGTGATTGGAAGTGGAATTGAAAGTGATTTTACCCGTTTTGTTATTGCTTGTGTGTCTGTGACTCAGTTGATTTACATGTCTGAAGTCGGTGGCTTATTATTAGCATCAAAGCTACCAGTGAAATTTTTGGATTTAGTATTGATTTTTATCATTCGCACATTAATAACATTACCAATTATCGTAGCGGTTGCCCATATCATATTTTAAATGGCAAAACCCGTACTTAGAAGAAACGTCTCTTCTGAGTACGGGTTTTTTAGCTTAATTATTTTGTGCCGATATTTAATCGTTTCATACGATATTGTAGTGTTTGTCTACTAAGCCCAAGCTCTTTTGCTGTATTCGTAATATGATAATCATGACGGTGTAATGCTTTCTTAATATAAAACTCCTCAGCTTCATGTAAATAATCTTTTAAATTACGTAGCGTTTGAGCTTTATCCTCGGTCGAGCTCCCATGCACGCTAACGACAGGATTCAGGTGAGGGGACTGTGATTTGTTCCGAAAATGATAAGGTAAATGAATAGGCTCTATTATTTCTTCATCTACGATTAAATTCATGGCTCCCTCGATAACATGTTCAAGTTCCCGAACGTTGCCAGGCCAATCGTAGCTTTGGAAAAGATGGATCACCTCTGCGCTTAGTCCTTTAACCTCCATATGAAAGAGGTGGTTGTATTTACTTATAAAGTGGTCAGCGAGTAGAAAAATATCATCCTTTCTTTCGCGTAGAGCTGGAATAAATAAGGATACAACACTCAGACGATAATATAAATCTTTACGAAGTCGATTATTCGCGATAGCTTCTATTGGATCTTCGTTCATTGTTGAGAGAATACGAACGTTGATCTTTCTTTCGACAGTGTCACCAATTCGGCGGATTGATTTTTCTTGGATAGCGCGTAAAAGCTTAGCCTGGAGCATAGGACTAAGTGAGTTAATCTCATCAAGTAGTAACGTTCCACCTTCTGCTTCTTCAAATAATCCAGGACGTTCAGTTGCTCCTGTAAATGCACCTTTTTTCGTTCCGAATAAAAGTCCTTCGATTAATGTGTCGGGTATTGCAGCACAGTTTTGTGAAATAAACGGGGCTGAGGAGCGCTCACTTCCATTGTGGATACTCTGTGCGAAGAGTTCCTTTCCTGTTCCAGTCTCGCCTACAATTAGAACCGAAGATGGCGTTCGTGTTGCTCGTTTCGTATTTTCAATGACTTCTTGAATGGCTGGACTGTTACCAATAATACTGTCAAAGGTAAAACGTGTATTACCGCGTCTTTGCATATTATGTCTAATTAGCTGCTCTAGTTTGGTCACATCTTTTGCTATTTCAATCGCACCAATAACTCTACCGTTATCATAAATTGGAAAAGTGTGATTAATTGTTTTAATTTCTTTCCCTTTGTTATTAAAATACGTTTGTTTCTGGTTTCGAAACTCTTTCTCTTCATGTAACGCTTCAAGTAATGTGCTGCCTTGACCGTCCTCAAACATAAATACATCTAAGAAGTCCTTATTAATAACATCTTCTCTTGAAAGTGATTCTATTTCCATCATCTTTTCATTATAAATAATGGTTTTGCCAACATCATTAATGACATGAACTCCAACGTCATCAATTTTATTTAATAATGTTTCATATATTTTATTAAGGGTTTTGACTTGTTCAAGCTTAGGATGCTCCATAACAAAACTCCTTTGTCACTTTTTTAATAGTCTAAAAGCAAAAATTAAAAATAGCAAATATTTTTTTCTGTATTTTGTGTTTTTCCTCATTAATAGAAAATATTTTTCAGTGAAAAGTTAAATACCGTAAAAAAAAAGACAAAAAAATTTGCTTTATCTTGCAAAAAAATAAGCATTGATAAAAAAATTTGCGGGTGATCTATCTTTTATTACGTAGTGTACGGCTTTTTAAAATTGGCACGGATTTTGCATTATTAATCAATGAGAAAGTAAATAATGAAAACTCGCTTTCTAGTAAGTATCAAAAGAGGAGGATGGACTATGCAGAGAACAATGGAAATTATTAATAAGACAGAAAGCTTAGGGGCAAGAAACTATCACCCTTTACCAATCGTCATTTCCGAAGCAAAGGGAGCATGGGTAAAGGATCCAGAAGGAAATAGATATCTTGATATGTTGAGTGCATATTCGGCTGTTAACCAAGGACATTGCCACCCGAAGATTATCGCTGCATTAAAAAAACAAGCAGATAGAATCACACTTACGTCTCGTGCTTTTCATAATGATCAGCTTGCTCCCTTTTATGAAAAGGTATCAAAGTTAACAGGGAAAAATATGATTCTTCCAATGAATACAGGAGCAGAGGCGGTTGAAACAGCTGTGAAAGCAGCTAGGCGCTGGGCTTATGACATAAAAGGTGTACCAGATAATCAAGCTGAGATTATTGTTTGTGAAGATAATTTCCATGGACGTACGATGACCGCAGTTTCGCTTTCTTCAAATGATGAGTATAAACGTGGATTTGGGCCAATGCTTCCAGGGATAAAGGTGATTCCATATGGAGATCTTGATGCACTAAAGGGAGCAATAACGAAACATACAGCGGCATTCCTCTTTGAACCGATTCAAGGCGAAGCGGGGATCATTATTCCACGAGACGGCTTCTTAAAAGAAGCATATGACCTATGTAAGCAGGAACGTGTCTTGTTTATTGCCGATGAGATTCAAGCGGGCCTAGGGCGTACAGGTAAACGATTTGCATGTGATTGGGAGAATGTGGTACCTGATATGTATATTTTAGGAAAGGCGTTAGGTGGTGGGGTATTCCCGATTTCTGTTGTTGCAGCAAACAGCGATATTTTAGGCGTGTTTGAGCCTGGTTCGCACGGGTCAACGTTCGGAGGAAATCCACTTGCTTGTGCAGTTTCAATTGCTGCACTGGAGGTCATTGAGGAGGAGAACCTCGTCCAACGCTCATTAGAACTTGGCAGCTATTTAAAAGAAAAATTAGAGCAAATTGATAATCCAAACATTATTGATATTCGTGGTAGAGGTTTATTTATTGGAGTTGAACTTAACGAACCAGCTAGAAAGTATTGTGAGGAATTGAAGAAGGAAGGGTTGTTGTGTAAGGAAACTCACGAAACCGTGATTCGGTTTGCACCGCCGTTAGTGATAAAAAAGGAAGATTTAGATTGGGCAATTGAAAAGATCTATAAAGTATTGGGAAAATAATAGCCTTGTAAAGAACATGAATGAGGTGGATAACCGTGGGAGCAGTTGTTGAAAAAGGGAAAGAATCGAGCGTACTTGTATCAACGCAACATGTCGTACAACAGGCATTGAGAAAGTTAGGTTACAAAGAGGAAATGTATGAGCTCCTAAAAGAGCCTGTACGGATGCTAACGGTTCGGATACCAGTTCGTATGGATAATGGTGATATCAAGGTTTTTACAGGATATCGTGCTCAGCATAATGATGCAGTGGGTCCCACGAAAGGTGGCATTCGATTTCACCCGGAAGTGACGGAGGATGAAGTAAAAGCTTTGTCTATGTGGATGACCTTAAAATGTGGAATTGTTAATGTTCCTTATGGTGGAGGGAAAGGCGGGATTGTTTGTGACCCGAGACAAATGTCCTTTCCTGAGCTCGAACGTTTAAGCAGAGGCTATGTTCGGGCTATCAGTCAGCTTGTCGGTCCTACAAAAGACATTCCTGCACCCGATGTATTTACAAACTCCCAAATAATGGCTTGGATGATGGATGAATATAGTCGAATTCGCGAGTTTGATTCACCAGGCTTTATTACAGGGAAACCCCTTGTTTTGGGAGGCTCTCACGGGCGAGAAATGGCTACAGCAATGGGGGTCACTATTTGCATCGAAGAAGCAGCCAAGAAAAAACAAATGGGTTTAGCTGGGGCGAACGTTATTATTCAAGGCTTTGGTAACGCAGGGGGCTATTTGGCGAAAATTTTAAAAGAACGCGGGGCAAATATCATTGGTATTTCTGATGCTTATGCAGCTCTGTTTGATGAAAATGGTTTAGATATTGATTACTTACTTGAAAAACGAGACTCTTTTGGTACTGTAACAAATCTGTTCAAACAAACGATAACGAATAAGGAGCTTTTACAACGGCCTTGTGACATCTTAGTTCCGGCTGCCATTGCGAATCAAATTACACGAGAAAATGCTCATGACATTCAAGCAAAAATTATTGTAGAGGCAGCCAATGGCCCAACTACAATGGAAGCTACTAAAATATTATCGGAACGCGGTGTTCTAATTGTTCCAGATGTACTTGCGAGCTCTGGCGGTGTCACAGTTTCTTATTTTGAATGGGTTCAAAATAACCTTGGGTATTACTGGTCAGAAGAAGAGGTTGCAGAAAAATTAAGGAATAAAGTAGTTCATGCGTTTAATAATGTCATACAAACTGCGGAGTCGCACAAGATAGATACTCGTTTAGCGGCTTATATGGTTGGGGTTCGAAAAACGGCCGAGGCATCTAGGTTTAGAGGTTGGATATAGGGAGGAGTTAAAAGTGAGTAGCTATCGAACGATAGATAGTACGATTGATGGGGTTATTGAAAAAGTTTTGATTCGAGAAGGAATGTTTGTTCATGAATGGGAGCCGCTATTTCTTATAAGAACAATGAATGGCTCACAGCAAAAGATAGAAATAGGAGTTAGTGGTGAAATTGGGATTGTAAAGGTACTAGAGGGAGAGCCTGTTTGTTTGAATATGACATTAGCAATTTTAAAAGAAGATACATTGCCAACTGGTTGTGACTAATAAAGCTATAGGAGGAGATTATATGTTACCACTTTATCAACATGAACCATTTACTGATTTTTCAATTGAGGAGAACCGTTTAGCGTTTGAAAAAGCATTACAGTTAGTCGAAAGCGAGCTCGGAAAAGAGTACCCATTAATCGTAGGTGGAGAGCGTATAACGACAGAGGAGAAAATAACGTCTATTAATCCAGCAAATAAGCGTGAGGTAGTTGGAATTGTTTCGAAGGCGAACCAAAACATTGCTGAGAAAGCGATTCAGGTAGCCGATCAGGCCTTTAATACTTGGAGAAAAGTTAATCCTGAGGAAAGAGCAAACATATTAATTCGTGCAGCTGCAATGATTCGTAGACGTAAACATGAATTTTCAGCTTGGCTCGTCAAAGAAGCAGGAAAGCCATGGAAAGAAGCTGATGCTGATACAGCTGAGGCGATTGATTTTCTTGAATACTATGGTCGTCAAATGATTGTTCTAAAGGATGGGAAGCAAATTAATAGTCGTGTCGGTGAAAACAATCGTTATATTTACACGCCAATTGGGGTTTGTATTACGATTTCACCTTGGAACTTTGCATTTGCGATTATGGCCGGTACAACTGTTGCCCCAATTGTAACTGGAAATACCGTGTTACTAAAGCCGGCGAGCACGACACCAATCGTCGCTTATAAATTTGTAGAGGTTCTTGAGGAAGCAGGCTTGCCAAAAGGAGTTGTCAACTATATTCCTGGAAGTGGTGCAGAGGTTGGGGATTATTTAGTAGATCATCCGAAAACGAGCTTAATTACGTTTACAGGTTCAAGAGATGTTGGTGTTCGATTGTATGAAAGAGCGGCCAAGGTTCATTTAGGCCAGGAGCATTTAAAGCGCGTTATCGTTGAAATGGGTGGGAAGGATACCGTTGTTGTTGACTGTGAAGCCGATTTAGATTTGGCGGCGCAATCAATTGTCACTTCTGCTTTTGGTTTTTCAGGACAAAAATGCTCTGCAGGTTCACGAGCTGTTGTTCATGAGGCTGTGTACGATGAAGTTTTAGAAAAAGTTGTCGCACTGACAGAAGCATTAACTGTCGGTAAACCAACCACTCATGATATGTATATGGGTCCAGTTGTAGATCAAGGTGCATTTAATAAAATTATGAGCTATGTAGAGATAGGGAAAGAGGAAGGTCGTTTAATGACTGGAGGTCAAGGGGATGATTCAGAAGGCTTCTTTATTCAACCAACAGTATTTGCTGATTTAGAGCCGAAGTCACGATTAATGCAGGAAGAGATATTTGGTCCCATAGTAGCTTTTAGTAAAGCGAAGAATTTTGAAGATGCGATTGACATTGCAAACAATACTGAATATGGGTTAACAGGTGCAGTTATTAGTCATAATCGTGCCAATATCGAAAAGGCTAAACAAGATTTTCACGTAGGAAACTTATATTTTAATCGGAATTGCACGGGTGCCATTGTTGGCTATCATCCATTTGGTGGCTTTAAAATGTCCGGAACGGATTCGAAAGCAGGGGGACCTGATTATTTAATTCTTCATATGCAAGCAAAAACAATTTCGGAAATGTACTAATGAAGTAGGAAACGGAGCCTATCTTAAAAGTCATTGAAGCAGGGGTGTCTCAAAAGGTAAAAAGCTCTTTTGGGACACCTCCAGTTTACTTACAGTAGGGAGGGGGATATTATGGTCGTTGAAAAAATATCAAAAAACTTCTTTCTATCATTATCTAAAAACAAAATACTAAATAAGGGCGCGAGGAAGTGGGGACTACGTCTAGGTGCTTCGCAAGTTGTCGCAGGAGTTACAATTGATAGTGTCATTAATGCCGTTCGTAATTTAAACGAAAGGGGCCTAGTTTGTACCGTTGATCATTTAGGAGAGTTTGTTTTAAGTAAAGAAGAAGCACTTGAATCAACGAACATATGTATAAAGACAGTAGAAGCAATAGCAGCTACCGGTGTAAAATGTAATCTATCTGTCAAGCTAACTCAGCTAGGGTTAGATATTTCTCCAAGCTTTTGCTTGGAAAATATGCTAAATATCGTTGAAGTTGCAAATAAGCACAATATCTTTGTACGAATCGATATGGAAGATTTCTCGCGTAAACAAGCAACCTTAGAAATTTTAAAAGAATTACGAAAGAAATATAGCAATGTTGGAACAGTGATTCAAGCTTATTTACATTGTGCTGAAAAAGATGTAAAAGAACTAAAAGGGATTTCTCTTCGACTTGTAAAGGGGGCATACAAGGAGTTAGAGGAAGTGGCCTTCCAAGATAAAAGGGAAATTGATGAAAATTACATTAAAATTATTAAAGAACATCTTTTAAGTGGAAGCTATACGGCGATTGCTACTCATGATCATCAGATTATTGATTACGTAAAAGCGTTTTGTGAGCAAGAGAATATTCCACGGACACAATTTGAATTTCAAATGCTTTATGGGTTTAGAACCGACTTGCAGCAGCAACTAGCCGATGAAGGTTATACGATGCGAATTTACGTTCCTTACGGGAAAGATTGGTATGGTTACTTTATGAGAAGGTTGGCAGAAAGACCTCAAAATGTGTCCTTTGCATTAAGAGGATTTCTTTCAAAGTAGTAAGGTCTACTTTTCGGGAAGAACAGAAATAATTTCGACTATATGAGGGTGTCACAAAGGTTGATTTTTATCCTTTTTGTGATACCCTCTATTTCATTTGATAACATTCCTGAGTTTTTGTTCATTTTTTTGTAAATAACCTTTACAATTAAATTAATTGTTAAATTAATATATAAGGTGGGAATTGTTTGCTTACTCTTAAAGAAAGCCGAATTCTTCTTTTTTTTATAGTAGGTATCTTGTTGTTTTTCTCTAACTTTTTTAATATACATACTTATTTCCTGGGGATTTCAGACTACTTGTTTTGGCACACGATATTAGAATTATTGAGTATATCAATCACGCTCTCGATTTTTATCTATGGTTGGTTAGTACTTCCTTATACGAAAAATATGACTAATTTTATCGTAACGTTAGGTTTCATGATTGTGTCGGTTTTTGATATATTACATACATTATCTTATGATGGAATGCCTTTTACAGTCGCTGAACATTTACAAACGAGTGTTTGGTTTTGGGTTCTTGCCCGGATCACTGATACATTGCTCATTCTATTTGGCTTAGTTTATTTTAATAGAGATAAAGTGAAACAGGGCATTCATTATGCTAAATATTATGTTATTTTCTCGCTCATTGTGACTGTAGCTATCTCCTATCTCGTCATCACATATAGTGATCGTTTTCCTTTACTTATCGTTGAAGGTGAAGGAACAACCGCACTGAAAAATAGCATTGAATATGTAAGTGCAGGTATTCATTTAATTGGGCTTATTTACTTCTGGCGTACTTATAAGAAAACGAAGCAAACGTATCACGCTGACTTATTACTTGCCTGTTATTTTTTAATTCTTTGTGCTTTAACCGTAACACTTTATACAAGCATTCATTCTTTCTCTGTTATTGTTGCACATGTGTTTAAAGTTCTGGGGTATTTTTACATTATGAAATCTTTTTACTATCAAAATCTTAAAGTGCCTTTAGAAGAAAAACAGGTTACGGAAAAGAAACTTGTGGATGTTTCAAGTGAATTAGAATCACTTTTTAAATATACTCCAGATGCAATCGTGATTTTTGATCGGGAAAGTCGGTTAATTTTTCGGAGCAATGTTGCGTTTAAGGAAATGTTCGGCTTTGATCAAGAGCGACCTGTATTTCTTGAACAAATCGTTCCACAGACGAACGATGAGATAACATCATATGTAGAAGAGCTACATCCGAGCCGTTCTCTTATTAATTTCCCAACACAATTAAAACGGAAGAATGAGCAACTTATTGAAGTAAGTGTAACAATCTCTCCGATAAAATTAGAAAATCAACAAGTCGTTTATGCGGCGATTATTAGAGACGAAACAGATAAAAAGAAAGTAGAAAAGGAAATGAAAAAAGCGAGGCAAGAGCTTCAGGAGACGATTGAGCATCACCAAGGTACGATTTTTAAAGTGAAAAAAATAGAGGGCGAGTATCGTTTTACATTATGTGATGGAAAACTATTGCGAAAGTATTGTGATACACCAGAAGATATTATCGGTCGCACCGCGAGAGATTTTTTTCCTCCTGAAATCGCGTCAGTCATGGAGGAGCATTATGAACAAGCATGGAAAGGTGAGCCACTTACATATCAGTCGAATATTTTCGATGGAATCATCTTATTAATTTCTCTCATTCCGAAAAAGTATAACGGTCAAACGGTTGAAATATTTGGAACGATTACTGATATTACAACATTGATAGAAACAGAAGAATTACTCCGGAAAACTGAAAAGCTCACAGTGGTAGGAGAGTTAGCGGCAGGCTTTGCACATGAAATTAGAAACCCACTGACTACTTTAAAAGGTTTTATTCAGCTATTAGAAATAACGTCAGAAATTAAGAATAAAGAGTATTTGACGATTATGCATCAAGAGATCGATAGACTTGAGATGATTACAAATGAATTTATGGTTGTGGCAAAGCCGCAAGCAATCAAGTATCAGAGGGAGAATATTAATAACATAATAACAGAGGTTCTCCAGTTTATGGGGCCGCAAGCACTACTAATGAATGTAGAAATGAAGAAAGAAGGAACAGAGAGTAAAGCCCTCATCTATTGCGATAAGAATCAGTTAAGACAAGTATTTATTAATCTCATAAAAAATGCGATGGAGGCCATGCCGAATGGTGGGACTATTATCGTCAAGGTAGCCACAGACGATATGTTTATGGAGATATCCGTTATGGATGAAGGGAATGGTATCCCTGAGGAGATTATCGGTCGTTTAGGCGAACCTTTTTATACATTAAAGGAAAAAGGAACTGGATTAGGATTAATGGTTACTAAGAAAATTATTGAATCACATAATGGTTTTCTCGAAATAAAGAGTCAAGTAGGAGCAGGAACAACAATGACCATTAAGCTACCATTATGGAAAGAAGAGACTAGTAAAACTGAAATGAAAGCTTTCTCGTAATCGAGAAGGCTTTTTTTTACAAAAAAATTGAGCTGGTGTCGAAAAAGTATAGAGCTTTCTTAAAAAAATTTACAACTTCGATTAAATCAATCTCAACGACAGGTATCGTTGAGGAGATTATGATAAAATTCAACTACTAGATAGGGAGGAAAAAGGTAAGTAGAATTATTCGGCCTATTACACTGGGAGTGAGGAAGAGGAGAGAAGATTGAGTAGAGAGCGGGAAACGAATAAAAAACTAACCTTGTTTGCACTAACATGGCCGATACTTATTGAAGTACTCTTGCATATGTTAATGGGTAATGCTGATACGCTGATGTTAAGTCAGTATTCCGATAATTCAGTTGCAGCAGTAGGAGTTTCCAATCAATTATTTAGTTTTGTCATTGTGATGTTAGGCTTTATCGTAACGGGGACAAGCATATTAATTTCTCAGCAATTAGGGGCCAAACATTATAAGGAAGCTCGGCATGTTGTCGTTGTTTCATTGGCAACTAATTTACTTTTTGGGTTGGTTTTAAGCGTAGGACTCTTTTTCTTAAGTCCATTATTATTGCAATTAATGAATATTCCGAATGAACTAATGAAGGAAGCTGTTATTTATTTAAGGGTCGTTGGGGCTTTTTCGTTTGTTCAAGCGATGATTATGACAATAAGTGCAGTATTAAGAAGCTATGGATTTTCAAAAGATGCCATGTATATAACCATCGGCATGAATATTATAAATGTCGTTGGAAATTATCTTTTTATTTTCGGGCCTTTTGGTTTCCCAGTTTTAGGTGTAACGGGAGTAGCGATAGCAACAGTTACAAGTCGAACAATTGGATTAATTATATTTGTGCTTCTATTATATAAACGTATGGACAACCAACTACCATTATCTTATCTATTTACAGTTCCTAAAAAAGAGCTATCAGCATTAGTGAAAATCGGTGTGCCATCTGCTGCTGAACAGCTTTCATACAATATCTCTCAAATTGTGATTACGTATTTTATTGCTTCTATGGGGACGCAAGCTCTCACAACTAAGGTCTATACACAAAACATCATGATGTTTATTTTGTTATTTTCCTTTGCCATTGGTCAAGGAACACAAATATTAATCGGACATCAAGTTGGAGCAAAAAAATATGAAGACGCTTATAAACAGTGTATTCGTAGTTTAAACATTGCACTTGTACTAACAGTAATCATAGGGTTTATATTTTATATGATGAGCGGACCGTTTTTTGGCATTTTTACCGATAATCAAGAAATCATTGCATTAGGTACGAGCCTTATTTTGTTATCACTTCTATTAGAGCCTGGTAGAGCGTTTAACCTTATTGTGCTTAATGGCCTTCGTGCTGCAGGTGATGTGAAATTTCCAGTTTATATCGGTGTAGTCTCAATGTGGGGAGTAAGTGTAGCACTTTCCTATCTCTTAGGAATTAAGTTTGGATTAG
This sequence comes from Halalkalibacter urbisdiaboli, assembly GCF_002156385.1. GTDB lineage: Bacteria > Bacillota > Bacilli > Bacillales > Bacillaceae_D > Halalkalibacter_A > Halalkalibacter_A urbisdiaboli. Next base: position 855,568 of record NZ_MVJM01000001.1, on the reverse strand, counting down.
GGTTAATTGGGATTTGGATTGCTTTCACCGCAGACGAATGGCTCCGTGGACTACTCATGCTCTGGAGGTGGCGGGGAAGGAAGTGGCAACGAATGTCGTTTGTTTCTGAGAAAGAGGAGCAACGAGAGGTTGCAGCAACAAAGTAATAAACTATACGAAAGAGGGCATTGAAAAAAGGGTGCTTTTCCCTTTTTCAATGCCCTCGTGCTAAAAGGTTGTTTTTTAACTTTTTGACACAGCCTGCAATGAGCATAATCGCTACATCTACGCACGCTTTACGCTTTTGAGACAACCCCTTTGGCTGGGAATTATTGTTTAGCTCTAAGGAAAAGAATAGCTCTTATTTTTGGGGCATCCAAATTTTATACTGACCGCTTAATGCAAGCATACTAAACATATATAAGCAATTGTCATAATATCGTCTTACCCCTTTTCGAACTGGAGTACGCCAAAATAAATCAACGTGCCAGGAAGCATAAGGACCATTAATGCAAGCTAATGAGGCCATTGCGTTCGTTGCAATCAAGCCGACAGGGTGAAGTGACTTCTCTTCAAAAGGCTTTCCTGCAATTGTGTAGCGGCGATAGTCTTCTGGTTCTTTATCAGCAAAAAAGGCTTGAATTTTAGTAGCTTCTTCAATTTCCCATTCGTCTCCTCTAAACCATTCATAATCGAGACCGATGTTCGCTGCAACACGATAGGAATCACTATAAAAGTGGCCAAAGCCTCTTTCATCATTTGGAGTGCCATCGTAAAATGCGTATTCAGGTGATAATCCTGTCTTTGGATGGCAGGAAATTTTTAAATATTCTCTACTTGCCTTTGCTGCCTCCGTCCAAAATGTGCGATCTTCTTCATTTGCCCATAAACTAAAAAGCTCGTAAAAATGTGGTAAATGATAGGAAGGATCCGAATACTCTACACTTGGGACAAATTTAATAAGCTTATTTTCGGGATTCCACATTGGATAGCCGTCGTTATTCTCTCCCTTATGTAAGCAATCACTTAATAGTTTTCTTGCCTGCTGGCTATAATTAAAAGGTTCCTCCGCTCCATCTCCCCATCGATGCGAAGCAAAAAATAATGCTAATGCAAAATACTCTTCACCATCGGGAGCAGGCCCATAAGCAAGTTTGGAGCCATCTGGCTTACATGACCAAGCGAAATAGCCGGCATTTTCCCCTTCTGTCATGTACATATAAGTTTTTGCCCACTTCCATAGTCTGTCGAATACATCCTTTTTATTGAGTTGAACAGCGATCATCATTCCATATGACATTCCCTCGGTACGAACGTCAAGATTTCCTGTATCGAGCATGTATCCTAGGTCATCGCCAACAGGATAATAAATTTTTGTGTCATCATCACCAAAAAAGATTTGCTCCCAAGTGTCCTCTACTCTTCTAGTAATCTCATGTTGTGAATATCCGTATTCTTTGAAAAAGTTTCGATATGTTCCGGTATAAAATGCACCTTTGTTAGCCATGTTTTTGCTCCTTTTTTGTACAATTTTTTGCTCGTGCTTATTAAAGCGGTTACAAATTAGTGATTTTGTGTAGTCTACCAGTCCAAAAACAGATTTGTAATAAGGGGAAGTAAAGAACTTATTTAAAAAAGTAAAGAGAATGAGTGGATCTAAAGTTTTTAGGGGGAGATCTAAAGTTTCTTCTCTTTAAAAAAGAGAAAGGGTTCGGTACCCTAAATATGAAGATTAAATAACGTTGTTTTGCTACTTTCTATTAGAAATTGAGCTCATAATAACGGGGAAGGAACACGTTTATAACGGTACCTCTTGGAATTGATTCTAGTCTTTTTCGTCGGTCAGGAATTGAACGTTCATCCCCTTTAGCAGCAGTCGTGGTGAATCGTTCGAATCAAGAGCAAGCGTTAAAGGTAGTAAAAGAGTAATGCAATCAATGTGGAGTTATTTGGAAATAATGGTTGATTTAATATGGTATACTATACAAGTATTGAAAATACTAGATTTTATTACTCACATATATTCACTTCTTTAGGAATTTTCGATCATTCGTTTTTGTTGAATAGTATTGAAAGCGTTTACCATTCTAGGAGGGAGAGGTCCTATGAATAAAGTTGTCATTGTGGATGATGAAATGTTCGTTCGTAAAGGAATTATTAATTTAATTGATTGGAATAAACTTGGGTATGAAGTCGTTGGCGAAGCTGATAATGGTGAGGATGCGATTAAAATAATCAATGACTTAAAGCCAGATGTCGTGATAACGGATATTAGAATGCCAGTCGTTGATGGCTTAGAATTAATAAAGAAAGTAAAAAAAATGAATGAACACATAAATTTTATCATTATCAGTGGTTATAATGACTTTTCTTATGCACAACAAGCGGTAAGATACGGGGTATTTGACTTTATTCTAAAGCCAGTAGATAAAGAAGAGTTTGAGGAAGTTCTCGAAAACTTAGCTGATTATATAATGAAAGAAAAAAAACAGCAGCTAAAAAGTGAAAATGCACTTGCTGAAACGATGTTTACAAGCTTACTTGGAAATCAGTTCAATGAATCCGATATTGTGCGGTGGTCTTCCTTATTAAACGTAACGGATTCAACAGCACTTTATTATTGTATTTGTGAAGTGAATAATGTTTTTCCAGAGGATGATATTGAAAAACTTAAACAAACACTATCCGAGACGGTGCAATTTGTTATTGGAGAAAATCAACAGCTTCTGTTTGAACAAGAAAAAAATATATATGGTCTACTCATTACTCCTAAACATTTAAAAGCCTTTCAAGGAAATATCAAAATCCTTGTCGATAGGATTCAAGATTCTTTGTTACGAAAGCTACCAAAACCGATCACGTTGTATGTTAGTGAATGTTTCTTAGGTCTTCCTTCTTTAAAACAAGGATACGATACCGCATCTCTATTAAGAAAATATAAATTTATTTTCTGTGAAGGCAAGCCGCTCTATTATGAAAGCTTAAAAAAAATCCAACTTAGTTACTCTGAAATGAATCATGAATTGTATCAAGCACTAATGGAACAAATTGAGGAAGGACGAACAACAGAGATTATTCAAACCGTCGAAGGAATTTTCGCAAAGTTTAAAGATGATCATGTTTCAAATGAAGCAGTTGTAACATCAATAAATCGCTGCATATATGGGATAATTCAAACGATTACTAGTATGAGCGATAAGGAAGAAACGATTTCACAAAACATCATTACACAGTGGGAAAGCTGTAATTTAACGCCGACCTACTTAAAAAAGCTTTTTACAGATTTTGTTTTAGAAGGTTCATCTATTATTCATAATTTACGTAAAAACAATTTAAAAGGAGATATTCATAAAATTAAAACATATGTAGAACTAAATTATGATCAAAATATTAGCTTAAAGAGTATTGCAAAAAAATATTATATGAATCCAGTCTACATGGGACAGCTATTTAAGAAAACATTTGGGGTTTATTTCAAAGAATTTTTATTAACGAAGAGAATAGAGGAAGCAAAAAAGCTCTTAAGAAAAACGGACTTACGAGTATACGAAGTAGCACAAAAAGTGGGCTTCGGTAGTACAGATTATTTCGTAACTCAGTTTGAAAAAATGACAAAAATGACTCCGACTGAATATCGAAATCAGTTACTGAACCAATGAGTGTAGCGCAATGATTCCATCTAAATTTAAGTTTAACAATATAAAATTAAGTAAAAAATTGCTCATTCTTTATATTTTTTCAGTGTTTCTTCCAATCATCTTAACGAATGTAATCTTTTATCAAGTGACGACTGAAAATATTAGAAATCAGAAGATGAAGGACCTTTCGTTAACATTGGAACAAATAACAAATGATTTTTTAGACGTAGTCGATCATGCAGGCGGGATCTCATCAGGATTGTATACAGATGCAAATCTTTATGACTTCTTTGAGGAAGACTATGTAAGGATTATCGATTATATTGAAGCCTATGATTCGTATATTAGAGAATTTAATAGATATAGTCCAATCTACTATTCAATTCAATCAATCAACTTTTATACGGACAACCCTTCTGTCATCTATGCTGGTGGCATTCATCCTATTATCGAGCCGGAGTGGTACGATGAAGTGACATCAACATCACATCCGATTGTCACGAGAACAAAATTTAGCAACACCTTTAGTGTTATAAGAGAATTGGATTATTATCCAAATCAAAGGAAATATCAAAAAATTATTAAAATTGATCTTAACCCAAATACGATAAAGGAAATCTTTGAAAGTGTTACGTTTCAAGGTAATGTCTATTTAGTAAATGAAAAAGACTATATCGAATATACTGCTGACAAAAATGTTGATTGGCGGGCTGGCACGACAGCCTTTGATTCATTAAAGCTATCATCAGATACGATCATCTTTGACGAAAATCATTTTAAAGGACATTATTTAAATGGATGGAAAGTTGTTGGAACGATAACAGAACAAGAAATATTAAATGAAGTATATCAATCTGGGAGATTTATCATTGTGTTAGCGTCTCTAAATTTCTTTATTCCTACCTTAATTATTATTCTAATATCTAGATCCTTGCATGTTCGAATATTACGTATTGTAAAACATATGAAAAAAGTGAAACGACAAGACTTTGAAACGATAAAACAAGGCGAGAAGGATAAGGATGAAATTGGTGAACTAACAAGTGAATTTAATCGAATGACTAGAACAATTAACCAGTTAATAAACGATGTTTACGTAGCTAACATTCAAAAAAAGGATTTAGAAATAAAAGAAAAACAAGCACAGCTTAGTGCTCTTCAAAGTCAAATAAATCCTCATTTTCTGTTTAATGCACTGGAGACAATCAGGATGCGAAGCATTATTAAAGAAGAGGTGGAAACTGCAAAGATTATTCAAAATATGGCGAAAATCTTTAGGAACTCACTTACTTGGGGGAAAGATTGGGTAACTGTTCGAGAGGAAATGAAATTAATTATTTGTTTTCTTGAGATTCAACAATATCGTTTTGGAGATAAACTAGAGTATCATATAGATATTGAAGATCAGGTATATAACTATAAAATTCCTAACATGGCGTTTTTACCCTTTGTTGAAAACGCTAGTATTCATGGAGTCGAACCTATTAAAGGGATAGGGAGAATTAATCTTCAAATTCAGTTAATTGATGATAGTATCGTTTATACATTAACTGATAACGGGATGGGTATGACAGAAGAAACGCTTCATCGTCTAATGGAATCTTTAAAGAATGAAGAGGAAATGGGGACGAGTGTTGGTGTGAAAAATGTCTACTATCGTTTGAAAATGTATTATGGGCAAGATTTTGAATTTACAATAAAAAGCTCCCCTGGGGAGGGAACAACTGTAAAAATAAGCCTGCCGTGTAAAAACGTTGGTCAACATCATTCAGAGTAGTTTAGAAGAGAGTTCTATATAGATGAGAGGTTGATTTCAGAGGTTATAATCCGCCTTCTGAGTCAGCCTCTTTTTTAGAATGAACGAGTTGATTCACTATTAATGTCGAAAAAATATTTCTACTAGAAAGAAATCACATAAGTTTTCCTAAATTCGAACTATAGTTTACCTAGTCATGATCTTTAAAAATCAACGTTATAATGAAAGTGCTTTCAAAGAATGAAAGCGATTAAATATAGGGGGGGACGTAAATTGTATAAGACAAAATATTTAAATTGTTTGTTCATGCTATTCATTCTATTTACAGTTGTAGCTTGTTCAAGTAATGAAAGCACAAGTGATGAGAATGATTCGAATGTAGAGTCAGAAGTAGACAAGTCGCCAGTAACGTATACATACTTTAATGCTGGTAGCGCAGGAAATGATGTTGATACGAAAGACACAAAAATTGGTAAGATTTTTGAAGAAGAAACAGGTGTTAATTTTAGAATCGAACATCTTGTAGGAGATGTGAATACGAGAATAGGGACAATGGTTGCTAGTGGCGAATATCCAGATGTTATTAGTCCTGACACAGCCATTGATACGATATTAGATGCAGGAGCCTTTATTCCATTAAATGATTTACTTGAGGAGCATGCGCCAAACTTACTTGAAGCTTATGGCCCTTATTTAGAGCGAATGAAAGATGAAGATGGCAATATTTATTTCATTCCTTTTGGTGCAACTCATAATTATATTCCTAATCCTAACATTGACCAAGGGGCGTTCTGGATTCAACGTGGAGTATTAAAGGAATTCGATTATCCAGAAATCACTACGTTAGAAGAATACATGGATTTAATTGAAAAATATCAACAGAAGTATCCAGAAGTTGATGGGAGCAAAACAATTGGCTTTACGGCTTTAACGTATGATTGGAGATTCTTTGCATTTGCTAATGCCCCAATGCACTTAGCAGGTTACCCAAATGATGGTGACGTTATTGTTGATATGGAAACGTATGAAGCAACGGTGTATGCGGATAAAGAACCTACTAAACGTTACTTAAAAGAGTTAAATGAACTAAATGCAAAAGGTTTATTCGATAAAGAAGCTTTCGTTGCAAACTATGATGAATATTTAGCAAAAATAGCTTCGGGTCGTGTGCTTGGATTCTTTGACTATGGATGGCAAGTAAACCAATCGCTAAATAATTTATTGGAAGCTGGCGACGATGATAAGCGTTTTGTTGCATTACCAATCGTTTTAGATGAAGGAATTAAAGATCAGTATCTTGATCCTCCTGCGTTTATCGCTAACCGTGGAATTGGAATTACAGTAAGTGCCGAAAATCCAGAGAGAATTGTTCAGTTCTGGGATCACATGATTAAAGAAGAGAATCAACGTTTAATCATGTGGGGCTTTGAAGGAGAGCATTATGAAGTTGGTGAAGACGGTCGTTTCTTCCGTACTGATGAGCAATTATCATTAACGGCAAAACAAGAGGAAAGAGAAAAATCGGGTATGGCTTATTTTGAGTGGAGCTGGCCTCGTATTAACGGAACCTTTTCTGATGGAAACGCAGTTGAACCAAGAAGGCAATCTGAGGTCGCTCGTGCAAATTATACAGATGGAGATAAGAAATTGTTAGAACAATATGGTGCAGAAGTATTCGCAGATTTCTTTGCAGAACCAGATGAGCGTCCTTGGTACCCTGCATGGGATTCGAATCTTGAACAAGGATCTCCAGCCGATATTTTTGCTCAAAGAAGTGAAGATTTAAAGCGAAAGCATTTTCCACGTATAGTTCTTGCGGACCCAGCTCAATTTGAAGCAGAGTGGGAAACGTTTGTAACAGAATATCAGAAATTAGATGTAGCCGCTTTTGAAGAAGCGATGACCCAGGTTGTAGCAGATAAAATGGAAGCAGCACAGTAAAAAAAAGGTCAGTTAAAGGTTAAGAGGGGGATGTGATGGTCACGCCTCCTCTTTTTTAAAAAAGGTTTAAAGGTGTAGAACAGGAGGGAAAGCGCATGAGTATTGTAAATCAAACACCAACACCAGTACAAACTCCGTTACCGAGTAAAAGAAAGAAAAAGCCAGGCATTAAATATTTCTTTAAAAAGTGTTCTGAACAAAAAGCACTTCTTGCGATGAGTGTTCCATTTATTATTTGGATTTTTATATTCAAGTATATCCCTTTATACGGTTGGACGATGGCATTTCAAGATTTTAAACCTGCTAGACCGATACTAGAGCAAACCTGGGTTGGATTTAAACATTTTAGCTTCTTGTTTACAGATCCACAGTTTTATTTAGTTTTACGAAATACTTTAGCAATGAGTGGGATTAATCTTGTGTTAGGCTTTGTGACCGCGATTGGTTTAGCTGTTTTATTAAATGAGCTTCGTCATATGCCTTTTAAAAGAGTCGTTCAAACAATAAGTTATATGCCTCACTTTTTATCGTGGGTAGTTGCAGCAAGTATCGTTTCCTACGCTCTTTCTATGGAAAACGGGATTATCAACATTATATTAACGAATCTAGGAATTATTAAAGAACCGATAATGTGGTTAGGGATTGGGGAGTATTTCTGGGGAATTATCGGTGCCTCAGATGTTTGGAAGAACGTTGGTTGGAATACGATTATTTATTTAGCGGCGATTGCTATGATTGATACGGAGCAATATGAAGCAGCTGAAATAGATGGTGCATCAAGACTACAACGTATTTGGCATATTACGATTCCTGGAATGAAACCAGTAATTGTGATTTTGTTGATTATGAACCTTGGTTACATTTTAGAGTCAGGCTTCGAAGCTCAGTACTTATTAATGAACCCAATGAATATGGATTATGCAGAAAATTTAGATATCTTCGTGTTGAAGTATGGGATGTCGATGGGCAACTTCTCACTTGCAACTGCAGCAGGGATTTTTAAAACCGTTGTCAGCTTTATTTTCCTTTTTGCAGCAAATCATATTGCCAAAAAATTAGGACAGGCAAGATTATTTTAAGGAGGGAACAACATGAAATTACCTAATTTAGTTGGAAGACGAAGATCATACGATGATTTAATTTTCGATATCTGTAACTATACATTCATGATTTTTTTATGTGTGATTATGCTGTATCCTTTCTTGAATACGTTAGCAATCTCACTTAATAGCGCAAGTGATTCGGTCCGAGGTGGTATCTTCCTCCTACCTAGAGAGTTTACGTGGTACAACTATGAACATGTATTTACTCAGGCAGCTGTTCTACATTCAGCGATGATTTCGGTATTAAGAACGGTAATCGGGACAGCAACTTCAGTATTTTGTACCGCTATGCTGGCATATACAATTAGCCGTCAGTATTTTGTGTTACGCAAGTTTGTAACGATTGTGTTCGTTCTCACAATGTATTTTAACGGGGGATTAATTCCAACGTATTTGTTAATGCGTGAATTGTCATTAATCGGAAGCTTTTGGGTTTACATTTTGCCCGGAATTATCGGAGTTTTCAATTTAATCGTTATTCGTTCATTTATTGAAGGACTTCCTGATAGTATTTTTGAATCTGCTCGTATGGATGGTGCAGGGGAGTTTACACAGTTCTTTAAAATTGTTTTACCGCTATCTCTACCTGTTATTGCAACCGTTTCATTATTTGTTGCCGTGTTTCAGTGGAATCAATGGTTTGATGTGTTTTTATACAATTCGTCGTTTCCAAGCTTAAGTACATTACAATATGAACTTATGAAAATTTTACAAAACTCAAATGCATCGATGTCTTCTCGGTCAGCAGCGGATGCCTTCTCTAATGCTGGAAATGCATCAGCAAATGTTGTCAGTCCAACCTCTGTACGGGCAGCGATGACGATAGTCGTAAGTGTACCAATAATTTTGGTGTATCCGTTTTTACAAAAGTACTTTGTTAAAGGACTAACGTTAGGTGGAGTAAAAGGCTAACATTTATTGATTTAACGCTATTAACAGGAAGGATAGGTTTTTATGCCAAAAAATATCTTTTTTAACGCTCATCATTCACCAATCGGTTCATATTCTAGCTTTACGTTAGGCTTTCCAGGTGCAGGAGGCGGTTTAGATTTAGAATTAGGTCGTTCCCCGAGACAAAATATCTTTATCGGGGTTGAATCGGCAACAAGGGCAGGGGAGTATGATGCTCTCCCGTTTTTTGCAAGTGCAGATGATGAGAGCAAGCGCTATGATATCGAAAATCCTGATCCTGATCAAAATAAACCGAAAATAATCTTCCCATTTTCAAAGGAGGAGGTAACACGCAATTTCCGTTTAGGAACAGATACGTGGGAGGCTGGGGATTTATCATTTACACTTTATTCACAAACGCACTCTGTTCCCGACCCAGCAACAGCGTCTGAGGAAGAGATGAAGCTAGCAATTGTACCAGCGATCGTTGCGGAACTTACGATTGATAATACAGACGGTTTGAACAGCCGTCGCGCTTTCTTTGGTTACCAGGGAAGTGATCCATATAGCTCAATGCGCCGTTTAGATGATACTTGTGAAGGCATTTCAGGTGTGGGTCAAGGAAGGCTAACGGCCATTACCTCTGCTGATCCGGGTGTAAAATCAGCCCTTCATTTTAGTCTAGAGAATATTTTGACGACACCACTGGAGGAGAATTGGAGCTTTGGTTTAGGGCCTGTCGGATCACTTATTATGGATGTGCCAGCAGGTGAACGAAAAACATATCGATTTGCTATTTGTTTTCACCGTTCCGGTTTTGTAACTGCGGGTCTTGATGCATCGTACTATTACACCCACTATTTTTCAAATATTGAAGCTGTTGCAGCGTACACGTTAGAAAATCTTGAATCTATCAAGAAAAGAGCACAGGAGGCAAATGCACTCGTTGAAGCTGCTCGGTTATCTGAAGACCAAGCCTTTATGATGGCACATTCAATTCGCAGTTATTATGGTTGTACTCAATTTTTAGAGGTAGATGGTCAACCATTTTGGGTTGTAAATGAAGGCGAATACCGCATGATGAATACGTTTGATTTAACGGTTGACCAGCTTTTCTTTGAGTTAAAGATGAATCCGTGGACGGTCAAAAATGAGCTTGATATGTTTGTGAAGCGTTTTAGCTATGAAGATCGCGTGCGTTTTCCTGGAGACGGGACTGAATATCCTGGTGGTCTTAGTTTTACACATGATATGGGTGTGGCAAATACGATTTCTCGTCCACATTACTCTTCTTATGAATTGTATGGGTTAGATGGTTGTTTTTCTCATATGACACATGAACAACTAGTCAACTGGTTACTTTGTGCATCTGTTTATGCTGAGCAAACAGGTGATCAAGAATGGTTGAATGAGAATTTGGATGTTTTTGAACGTTGCTTTGAGAGCATGTTAAACCGTGACCATCCAGACAAAGCGGAGCGTAATGGAATAATGGGATTAGATTCAACGCGCGTTATGGGTGGTGCAGAAATCACAACATATGACAGCCTTGACGTTTCTCTTGGTCAGGCTAGAAATAATATTTATTTAGCGGGAAAAAGCTGGGCTTCTTATGTGGCTTTAGAAAAACTATTTAATGAGAACGGAAAAGAGGAATTAGCAAAGGTTGCTGGAGAACAAGCGGAAAAATGTGCGCAAACCATTGTTAGTCATATGACTCCAGAGGGATATATTCCAGCTGTCATAGGCGAAGGGAACGATTCAAGAATCATTCCAGCGATTGAAGGGCTCATTTTCCCTTACTATACAAACTGTAAAGAAGCTCTTGATCCTAATGGACGATTTGGTCGGTATATTAACGTATTAAAGACACATTTGAAAACGGTGCTAACAGATGGTGTATGTTTGTTTGAAGATGGAGGTTGGAAAATCTCTTCAACAAGTAATAACTCATGGCTCAGTAAAATTTATTTAAGTCAATTTATTGCTAGAGAAATTCTTGGATGGGATTGGGATGAAAAAGGCGCAAAGGCCGATGCAGCTCATGTTGAGTGGCTTACCCACCCGACACTTTCAATCTGGAGCTGGAGTGATCAAATCATTTCTGGTGAAATAGCTGGAAGTAAATATTACCCTCGTGGTGTAACGAGTATTTTATGGTTAGAAGAATCAAAAGGAGGTCTGTAACATGATTGGAAATTCCCCAACAGTTCCATCTCTCCATTCAGTCTATCAAGATTATTTTAAAATTGGAGCGGCCGTTAATTCTGTAACAATTGACTCTCAAAAGAGTTTACTAGCAAAGCACTTTAATAGTATTACTGCCGAAAATGAAATGAAATTTGAACTGCTTCATCCTACTGAACATCAATATACATTCGAAAGAGCGGATGAAATCGCCGCTTTTGCAAAACAAAATGGAATGAAAATGCGTGGTCATACGCTTGTTTGGCATAATCAAACACCAGATTGGGTATTTACAAATGAAGCAGGGGCCCCAGCAAGTCGGGAGCTTCTTCTTCAGCGAATGGAGCACCACATTACAACAGTAATGGAGCGGTATAAAGAGCAGATTTATAGCTGGGATGTTGTAAATGAAGCAATCTCTGATGATGCTTCAGAATTTTTACGACCATCTAAATGGTTAGACATTATCGGCGAGGATTTTATTGCTAAAGCGTTTGAAGTTGCCCACAAAGTTGACCCGAATGTATCACTTTTTTATAACGACTATAATGAAAGCCACCCTGAAAAGCGTGAGAAAATTTATCGTTTAGTTAAGTCACTGGTCGAGAAAGAGATACCAATTCATGGTGTTGGCTTGCAGGCTCATTGGAATCTATCAAGACCTACGCTAGAGGAGATAAGAGCAGCCATTGAGCGTTATGCTTCTCTTGGGCTGCAAATTCAAATCACTGAAATGGACGTTTCTGTATATGATTGGGAGGACCGAAGAACAGATTTAACTCAACCAACAGAGGAAATGAAAGAACGTCAAGAGCAGCTTTATGAACAAATCTTTCAACTGTTTAGGGAATACCGCGATGTCATTTCAAGTGTCACATTTTGGGGAGTAGCCGATGATTACACATGGTTAGATGATTTTCCGGTAAGAGGAAGAAAAAACTGGCCGTTTGTTTTTAACGAACAGCACCATGCGAAGGGCTCCTTTTGGAAAATCGTAAACTTTAATCAGAAATAGATTGGGGGAAACGCACCATGGTTATAAAAACGAAAGAAGCACACGGATACGAAGGTTGGCTTCGTTACCGTAAAGTAGTTAATGAAGCTTGGTTAAAAAAAAATGAGCGATTTTTTCGTGGTGTGGTAACTCTAGACGACAGTTTGCTGTTACATACTGCAAAAGAAGAATTGTTACGTGGCGTTGCAGCTATGCTAAATAAGAACTTAGTTGATGCTACTAATCAAGAGCAGGTGGTGATTCTAGCTACCTGTAGTCATTATGAGGACGTTCATCATGCAATTGAGCGAGCTACTTTTAATGAACTAACAGATGATGGATATATCGTTAAAACAACCGAAGAGAAGGACAGCCTTCTTATCGTAGGGAAATCGGATAAAGGTGTACTATATGCAGTATTTCATTTATTGCGTTTAATTCAAATGGAAGAAAACTTGGAGCATCTAAACATTGTTGAAAATCCTAAGAATTCATTAAGAATGCTTAATCATTGGGATAACATGGATGGTAGTATTGAACGGGGATATGCGGGGGAATCAATATTCTTTGAAAACAACCAATTCGTTTCAAATTTAGATAGAGTTAAGGATTATGCGCGTTTACTTTCTTCGGTGGGAATGAATAGTATCGCTATAAATAATGTCAATGTCCATGCAGTTGAGTCAAAACTTATCACGCCGGAGTATCTTCCAGATGTAGCCAAAATAGCTGATATTTTTAGAGCTTATGGAATTACAACGTTTTTAAGTGTGAATTATGCTAGCACAATTGAAATAGGCGGTCTAGAAACCGCAGATCCGTTGGACGCAAATGTTCGTAGATGGTGGCAGGAGAAAACGAAAGAAGTTTATGATTATATTCCAGATTTCGGTGGCTACTTAGTTAAAGCTGATTCTGAAAACCGCCCTGGTCCGTTTACGTATGGTCGAAATCATGCAGATGGTGCGAATATGCTAGCAGAAGCATTGGAGCCTTTTAAGGGAATTGTGTTATGGAGGTGCTTTGTCTATGATTGTCATCAGGATTGGCGTGACCGCACGACCGATCGAGCGAAAGCTGCCTACGATCATTTTAAACCATTAGACGGAGATTTTAACGAGAATGTTATTTTACAAATTAAAAATGGTCCGATGGATTTTCAAGTTCGTGAGCCGGTCTCACCTTTATTTGGAGCGATGCCAAAAACAAATCAAGTATTAGAGTTTCAAGTAACACAAGAGTACACTGGGCAACAGAGACATCTTTGTTATTTAGTTCCGCAATGGAAAGAAGTTCTTGATTTTGATACGTATGCGAAAGGCATGGGTTCAACAGTAAAATCAGTTGTTGATGGTACCGAGTTTGGTTATAAGTATTGTGGAATTACAGCGGTCTCAAATGTCGGCAATAATGATAATTGGACTGGACATACGTTAGCGCAGGCAAACTTGTTTGGCTATGGTCGACTCATTTGGGATCCCGATCTTTCTTCTGAAACGATCACGAATGAATGGGTAAGGTTAACATTTGGACATGACGATTTCGTTGTTGAGCAAATTAGTTCAATGCTTCTTGACTCTTGGTCTATTTATGAAAATTACACAGCTCCTTTAGGGGTTGGTTGGATGGTTAACACAGGTCACCACTATGGCCCAGATGTCGATGGTTATGAGTATTCCCCCTGGGGGACGTATCATTTTGCAGATTGGAAAGGAATTGGAGTAGATCGAACTGTTGAGACCGGAACAGGTTATACAGACCAATATTTTCCAGAGAATGCAAAGATGTATAACTCAGTTGAGACATGTCCTGATGAGCTTCTCCTCTTTTTCCACCATGTTCCTTATACTCATAAGTTAAAATCGGGAAAGACAGTTATTCAGCATATTTACGATACGCACTTTGAAGGTGTCGAGCAGGCGTTAAGTTTGAAAAAACGTTGGCAGCAGTTAGAAGGGAAAGTTGATGAAACGCGCTATAAGGATGTGCTGGCTAGACTTGAAGAACAAAGTGAACATGCCAAAGAGTGGCGTGACAAAATCAATACGTATTTTTATCGTAAATCAGGAATAGATGATGAAAAAGGTAGACAAATTTACTAGTTCTAATTTTTAGCAGAGTAGTTCCTTTAAAACAAAGTCCAAGGCAATGGCACGAGTCGCTACGCGTCATACGATGGAAACCCACATCGTATGACTTTGAAAGATGTAGCGACTCTGAGCATTGCAGGGTGTTCCAAATGGTCAAAAGCAGGGCCTTTTTGGGAGGGCACCCTTATTTGTATTTATAGTGCTTTTCTTTGTTGAAGAGCAGCATCTGCATCTGCTTGCTGTTGTTTTTCTGCATCAGTTAAATAATATTCTTCGCTGAATGAGTTTTGTGGCTCTTCTAATGTTAAGTAGCAAATAACAAAACTAATGAAAGCACCAGAAGCAAGGATGAAGAAAAATTGTTGTGGTGTCACAAATGTATATAGTGTAAGGTAAATCGTTGCACCAACATTTCCATAAGCTCCGGACATCCCAGCAATTTGTCCCGTTACACGCTTCTTTATCATTGGGATAACTGCGAATGTTGCCCCCTCAGCCCCTTGGATAAACATCGATGTTAATACTGTAATAGCAACAGCTAATATTAATGGCCAGCTAGAGTTCATTAATCCCATTAAAACTAAGCCAACTGAAATTCCAAACATATAGACTAGCATGACTTTGCGGCGGCTTCCCATTCTATCAGATAATACCCCACCTAAAGGACGAGCGACGAGGTTGACGAAAGCGAAAGAAGAAGCAATCAGCCCTGCTGTAGCTGGAGTTAAAGAGAAAGTTAATTGGAAAAACATAGGAAGCATTGATACAATCGCTAATTCTGCACCAAAGTTTGCAAAATACGTACTATTTAAAGCCCCTACATTTTTAAACTTATATTTGTCTTCTTCAGGAACACCCGCTTTAAGACGCGGGACATTAACTTTTAAAATATTATAAATTTGATAAACTACGACTAAACTAATAACAGTCCAAATAATATAAAGTGCTTCATCAGAGATAAACCCAAGTCCTTCGAGTCTCCATGCACTTACGGCAAGTGCACCACCAAGTGGTAACGTCCAGGCAATTAGTTGAACTAAATCACCCCAGCTACTAATTTCTAAAGCTGAAGCCTTTTTCGGTCTTACTAATGCTTTCCCTTTAGGTGTATCTCTAACGAAAATGTAAAAGATAATTCCATAAACGAAGCAAACGACACCAGTTAGTGCAAGAGCATAACGGTAGCCATTGTCGCCACCTAAAATCGTTAAAGCAAACCATGGTAGTAGCATAGCCGCCGCCGCCGAACCAAAATTCCCCCAACCGCCATAAACACCTTCAGCAAAACCGACACTCTTAGGAGGGAACCATTCAGCAACCATTCGAATCCCAACGACAAAGCTAGCGCCAATACTACCTAAGATTAAACGCGAAACCATTAATTGTGTCCAAGTATCTCCAAATGCAAAGGTAATTGCGGGAACAGACATTAAAATTAATAATGCAGAGTAGACAACACGAGGGCCATATTTATCTAATAATGACCCAA
The DNA here is from genome assembly GCF_002156385.1 of Halalkalibacter urbisdiaboli. Lineage (GTDB taxonomy): Bacteria > Bacillota > Bacilli > Bacillales > Bacillaceae_D > Halalkalibacter_A > Halalkalibacter_A urbisdiaboli. The sequence goes on along the minus strand of NZ_MVJM01000001.1, from coordinate 839,500 downwards.
TAATGATCCTTGCAGGAATGGTTAGTACAACGTTACAGATACCTAAAGCAGCAATATGCTGTGGTGTGAGCCAATTCATGTCAGCCATCATTGTCGTCGCTAAAGGTGCCATACTGTACCAAGCAAAGAAAGAAACAAAAAATGCAAACCATGCAAAATGTAACATCTTGATACGATCATTTTTGAACTTAAATAAATCTGTTACAGTCATTTGAAACCCTCCTAGAAAATACATGTTTTACTTTCCTTCTTAGTTTTACATTAAGTTTTTTGATTTGTCTGAATCTTTGTTAGATACGTTCACAACTGTCATGGTCAATAAAACGTAATTATAGGTGCTTCAAGTAAAGATGAGTCATTCATATAAACCCTCCTTAGAAATGCATCTTTGATGTTGTTATTTTTGCATGGATATTTTAAGCTGTCTGTAAAAATGAAAGGAAAGTTAACATTGAATTTTCCATTAGCATAAAAGACATTAGAGGGCACTGAAAAAGGGTGGGTTTCCCTTTTTCAGTGCCCTCGAAAATCCGTCTTTTTTAGTGCTCCTTAGAATAAGACACTCTTTTTTTTGATGAAAAACAGAAGAAAAAGATGAAATCGATTGCATTTCGTAATAAGGCAGGTTGTCATTGAAACTAATCAGGTGATAAAATAAAGAAGTACTAGCATCTACTAGGGGGGAAAGTATTGTGAGATTAGTCACTCGTTCAGATTTTGATGGTCTTGTAACGGCAATGCTATTAAAACAGTTAAATATAATTGATGAAATGAAATTTGTTCATCCTAAAGATATGCAGGATGGTAAAGTAGAAATTACTGAAAATGATATATTAACGAATGTTCCTTATGTGGAAGGCTGCGGAATGTGGTTTGATCATCATGCGAGTGAACTAAAGCGAGCAGAAGAAGAGGTATTTACCTTTAAAGGCGAAGTCCGATTGGCAGATAGTGCTGCACGAGTCGTCTATGAATATTTCGGTGGTCGTGAGAAGTTTGGACCTCATCTAGAAGATATTATGGAAGGTGTAGATAAAGCCGATTCAGCAAGATTTAGTAAACAGGATATTTTGTATCCAAAAGGATGGGACTTAATCTCATTTATAATGGATGCGCGAACAGGTTTAGGTCGGTATCATGATTACACGATTAGTAATTATCAACTAATGGAAAAGCTTGTAGATTTATGTGCTGAGAAAAACGGAATTGAAATTCTTGAGGATCCTGATGTTCAAGAACGCGTAAAGCGTTATTTTGAGTTAAATAAAGTGTTTCAAGACATGCTAAAGGAGCATTCAAGAATTGATGGAAATGTTATTATAACGGATTTACGAGGCGTAGAAGAGATTTATCCTGGTAACCGTTTTCTAATATATGCTCTTTACCCAGAGCAAAATATTTCCCTATGGATTGTTGATGGTTTTCGCAACCAAAATTGTGCAATAGCTTGCGGGCATAGCATTATTAATAAAACTTCAAATACACATGTAGGGCACCTAATGAGAGAGTATGGTGGCGGTGGTCATGAGGCAGCTGGTACGTGCCAAGTACCGTATGATCAAGCAGACGAAGTTATTCAACAGCTTATAGATACGATGAAAAAAGATGGTTAATATTAAAGGAGAATGAGAGGTTATAAACCTTTTCATTCTCCTTTTTTCATACTAAATATTAGCGTTTTAATTTAGGGAATCTTAAATATGTCCCAGCTCTCCAAAACCATTCGAAGGGGCCAACGTAGTAGTTGTGTAACCACCACTTACTTCCTAAAATTTGTAATGTGAAGAAAAGTAAGCTTATTATGACACCGAAGAAATAACCGATACTACCAAAAAGTCCCAAGCCGTAGCCGTAAAATAAGGATGTAAACACGATGGATTGCAGTAGGTAGTTTGTTAGAGAAAGTCTTCCAACGTAAGTTAAAGGTTTTAGCCACTTTTTCCCTTTTTCTGTTGTTGCTATAAGGACAATACTTGTAGCGTAAAACATCGCAATCATCGGTCCACCGATCATGGAATGGAGCATTTCCATTTGGTCTGTATCATTAATAACATATGCCAGTTTACTAGGAAACCCTACACAAAGTGTAATCCACCAAATCCGCTTAAACATGGGAAGGTGTTTAGTCGGTTCTATTAACCATTTTTTTCGTGCGACATAAGCACCTAAAAGAAACATTCCGAGAACAGAAATCATAGAAGGCACGAAAATTATAATGTCTCCAATCCATCCCATCCCCAATGGATCCGCATGAAGTCGGAATGAAATAACATCTGTATATGCACCTGTAGCGAGGACAGCTTTCTCCTCGATAGAGTAAGTTGTAAGAGACTGATTTATATCATCCATAGAATCGTCTTCTTCAGGTGTGGCAATCGATAAAGCCATAAGCATTAGGAATAAAAAGGACCAGATAAGTAATCCGCGTTCACTTAATTTCAAAAAGAAAAATAGAAGAAACGAAGAAAGGGCGTACATAAACAAAATATCTCCATCCCAAATAAATAGACCATGAAGATAACCAACAATGAGTAAGATAAACATTCGACGCCAATAAAGTAGTGAAAATGGAAGCGTTTGTTGCTCTAACCGTTGTTTCAAGAAGGCCATTCCATAGCCGAATAAGAATGAGAATAAAGTATAAAAGCTAGCTTTGGCAAAGATAAGAATGAAATTTTCGGCAATTTTATCGAGCAGACCGAACGGATAATAATTATGCAAATCCGGAATAAGAAAAAGACCATATTGAAAATTCATACTGTTTGAGAGAAGTATACCGAGTAATGCAAGGCCTCTCATCATATCGAGTGTGTCTATTCTCTCTTGCTCTAAAATAGATTGAGGGCGATGTGTCATAGTTTCCTCCTTTTAATGTTTACTTTCTTTGCCATTGTAATTTATTGTCTTTTTTTTCACAAGAACGATTTACTAAAATTGAAAATAGTCGAAACTAAAATGAACAACCCAAATTCTTTTGAATCTAAAAAGAGTTAGGTAAAATAAAAGTAGAAGCATTTATAGAAAGGGAGATACTGCTATGAATACAATGATTGAGTTAATTCAAAGTCACCGTTCGATACGGAAATTTACAAATGAAAAGGTTTCTAATGAACAAATTAACATGATTGTAGAGGCAGGTAGGTGGGCTCCGTCCTCTCACCATGTTCAAGCATATAGCATTGTAGTTATAAACGAGAAGGAAAAAAAACGAAATTTGGCGTCATTAGCTGGAAATCAAAGCTATGTTGAAAGTTGTCCGGTATTCTTTGTTATTTGTGCTGATTTTTATCGTTTACACGAAGTTAGTACCTTACTTAATAAGCCATTTGAGGTAGGTGAAATTGAACAGGTTCTTGTTGGTGCAGTGGATGCAGCACTTGTTGCTCAAAATATGTTGTTAGCTGCAAGGGCAAACGGTATGGGAGGAGTAATGATTGGAGGGATACGTAATGAACCAGAAAAAGTAGCGAATCTTCTTAACCTCCCGAAATATACATTTCCAGTCATGGGACTTTGTATCGGCTACCCAGATCAGGACCCAGCTCAGAAACCTAGACTTCCACTAAAGGCGGTTGTTCATGATGAACAATATAATACGGTTCAATTAAATCAAGTGTTGCGGGAATATGATGATGTCATGAGTGACTATTATAGGAAACGTACTAAAGGAAAGCGTATAGAAACGTGGACTTCTCAAATGGCTAACCATTTTACAACGCCGAAACGCCCGCAGGTCGGGGAGTTTCTCAAAAACCAAGGCTTTCTTAAAAAAGAGTAGCAAAGCTGATTGTCCTAGTCTTGACAAGAATAACGTTTTTCTATAAACTCTCAGCATATGTTTCTGACCAACTAGTAAAAAAGGAAGTAAATATTTAGAGAAAAAAAAGCCTCCTTTTCTTGAAAAAGGGGCTTTTTGTGAATGAGGTGTAGGATGAAAACATTTAAGCAATCTGATGCATTAAACCGACTTCCGAAGCAGTTTTTTGCAAATCTTGTCAAGAAGGTTGTTGATTTAAAGAGAGAACATGATGATGTGATTAATTTAGGACAAGGAAATCCGGACCAACCAACACCGGAACATATTGTTGAAAAGTTGAAGGAAGCATCTGATAATCCACTTTATCATAAATACTCGCCATTTGATGGATATCCTTTTTTAAAGCAAGCAGTTTCAGATTATTATAAAAGAGAATATAACGTAGACATTGATCCAAATACAGAGGTAGCGGTTCTTGCTGGAACAAAAACAGGACTTGTAGAAATAAGTCAATGTTACTTAAATGAAGGTGACATAGCACTTGTTCCGGATCCGGGTTATCCAGATTATTGGTCTGGTGTCGCTTTGGCTGGAGGGAAAATGCATGAAATGCCCTTACGTGTCGAAAATAATTTCCGCCCAGATTTTTCCGAAATAAATGAAGAAGTTCTCAATTTAGCGAAATTAATGTTTTTAAACTATCCAAATAATCCAACAGGTGCCATTGCTACAAGGGAATTATTTGAGGAAGCCATTTCGTTAGGGGAAAAGCATGATATTTGCATTGTTCATGATTTTGCTTATGGGGCAATAGGATTTGACGGAGATAAGCCACTCAGTTTTATGGAGATTCCTGGTGCGAAAGAAGTTGGCGTCGAGATGTTTACTTTATCAAAAACATATAATATGGCGGGGTGGAGAGTCGGTTTTGTTGTTGGGAACCCTAGCGTTGTTCAAGCAATCGAGCTTATTCAAGAGCATTATTATTGCAGTATGTTTGGTGGAATTCAGGAGGCAGCAGCGCATGCGTTATTATCTGATCAGACATGTGTAGAGGAGCTTGTTAACACATATGAATCTAGAAGAAATGCGCTACTAGATGCTGCTCATAAGATTGGTTGGGACGTTCAAGCACCAAAAGGCTCCTTCTTTGCTTGGTTTCCTGTTCCAAAGGGCTATACCTCTGAGACGTTTGCAGACCTTTTATTAGAAAAAGCAAGAGTTGTCGTTGCTCCAGGGGTTGGATTTGGTACCTACGGTGAGGGTTACGTTCGAATAGGATTATTAACGAGTGAAGTAGAGTTACGGACAGCAATGAGACGTATAGAAGAGTTAAATATTTTTGAGCGTATTACAGCGAGATAAAGGAAATGATAAGAATTGAGGAGACTTTTAAAAGGGTGTCCTCTTTTTTTTCGTACATTAGTTCTAGACGATTAATGTTCGGCTCAGCTAAGATGGAAAGTGTAAATGTAAAAAATGAAGGAGGAAAAAACATGGAAAAGGTAGGGAATATTTTTTGTATAGGTCGAAATTATGCCAATCATGCGTCCGAATTAGGAAATGAAATTCCGAAAGAACCTATTTTATTTTCAAAGCCGACTCATGCTCTTACATATGCTGATGGAGAGACCATTTGTTTTCCTAATGGCCAAGGTGACATTCATCATGAATTAGAAATTGTGCTCTATATAGACCGCGAAGTAAACAGAGGGGATCGGGTAGATGACGTCGTAGGAAAAATGGCGTTAGGACTTGATTTAACACTACGTGATGTACAAACCGCTTTAAAAGATAAAGGGCATCCATGGCTACGTGCAAAAGGTTTTAAAAACTCTGCAATTATGACAAAACTATGGGATTTTCCAGGGGAAGAGGCTTGTAAAAAACAAACATTTTCGTTAACCAAAAATGGTGTTACTGTTCAAAAAGGAAACATTCAGGATATGATGTTTAACTTTCAAGCGATTATTCATGAGTGTTTAGATGTCTTTGGCTTAGGGGAGGGGGACCTCATTTATACTGGGACTCCTGAAGGTGTAGGCCCCATTGCAGATGGGGATGAATTTATTTTTTATTGGGGGGGAGAGGAGAAGGGACGTTTTCGAGTTTCGAAGTGAAGCTATTACATAAAAGCTAAAGAAAACCCACAACGACTCGTGGGTTTTCGTAAGTTTCTAATCTCTTTGCCCAAATTGAAACGGAACCACCGTTAACAGAAAAATTTCCCCAACCATCATTGTTGATTGTAACTGTACCTGAAACATTTCCTGTAATGTCACTCCATACTTGGCCAGCCTTCTGTTTACCAACATACATCCATTTATTTCCACCAGGTCCATCGGAGAGGAGCGTCGCAAGTCCTGAATTAGCATGTGCGCTATTTCCTTCACGTGTCCAACCAATGATATCATGATGATCTAAGTAGTCGTGTTGTGTACCATAAGCATATTTTTGTCTGGCTTCTAAAATAGGGTCTATTTTTGATTTCATCGCTGGTACATCATGAGTTGGAATTCCATAATAGTCACCATAAAATACAGAACCATATCCATGTTGGCGAGTTAACGTTAATGCATACGCTAATGGTTTAAACCATTCTTCTACAAAGGATTCAAGAGCCTGTTCGGGCTGGGAATCATGATTATCGACAAAGGTTACAGCATGTGAAGGATAACGTTGAACGACTGTACCGTTAAAGATATTACGCATATCGTAATTTCCACTACTTTTTGATGCGCTATACAGATTATAGTGTAAAGGCACATCAAAAACAGAGTGATTCCAATCGGTCTTGCTTAAGTAATTTTCAAGAGCACCGATGTCGTTTTTCCAAAACTCAGCAACGGCAAACATGTCCTTTCCTGTTGCCTGTCGAACATGATTAATCCAATCTCTTGTAAAGCTATACTTAATATGTTTTACAGCATCAATTCTGAACCCATCCAGTCCAAGTGTGTTTGTATACCATACCCCCCAATTTTGTAATTCGTCTACAACATCAGGATGGTCCATATCGATATCCGCATACATTAAATAATCGTAATTTCCATTTTCAGTATCTACTTCCCAATCCCAATTCTTTCCTGTGCCTCTAAATTTATAAATCCGATTTTGAAGTTTACGAGATTCATCCCAGTCTGTACCATCAAAATGATACGAGCGCCACTTAAAGCTAGAGTAGGTATTTCCGCGACCAGGAAAATCAAATTTTGTCCAAGCTTGAATATCATAATCACCGGTAATTTCTTGATTTCGATTAGAGGGATTTACTTCAACTGCTCTAACCCATTCGGTTCCGTCGGCTCCGCCTTTATGGTTCATCACAACATCGCCATATACTTGAATTCCGTTATTTTTAAGGGATGAAATGGCAGAGTGTAACTGATTTTTTGTTCCGTATTTTGTCCTTATTGTTCCTTTTTGATTAAATTCACCTAAATCATAAAGATCATAGGCACCGTAACCAACATCGCCTTGAGTTGAACCTTTCCAAGCTGGCGGAATCCAAACCGCTGTAATTCCACTGTTTCTTAAATTGGTCGCATCGTTTCGAAGACGGTTCCAATGCTCACCATCATTAGGTAGGTACCATTCGAAATACTGCATCATTGTCCCGTTCGTTCCGTCATGATGAGCTACAACGCTGCTAGGTACATATGGGATTGAAGAAAAGACTAATAAAATCACTAAAAACGTGCTGATGATAAACCTAAAATTCTTCCTCATCAAAATCCCTCCATTCACAATTTATGCAACCGTTTGCAAAATAAGATACAATGACACCTCCTTTGTTGTGAAAAGGTTGCATTGCTACGGTTATATTAACCGCTATTTCATAATATCACCATTTTACTATTTTGTGCAAACGCTTTCTTTTGATTGGTTACTAAATAGTGAGCAATCAAAAGCGCGGCTGTCTCAAAAGCTTAAAGTGTGCACAGCAATGGCTTCGTTTCTCTATACGTTGAGACCCCACTCATCGTGTAGCGACTTCAATGCTAAAGGCTGTGCCAAAAGGTTGTTTTTTAACCTTTTGACACAGCCTCGTTTAACGTGTTATCAGATTTTCATTCAATTAATTTGAGTGGTCGATCGTCGGTTGTCCTGCTTTTTCTTCACGCATATGTTTAAGGAATAGATGTGTTTCTGCAATGACAACGCCAGATAGACCGAGAAGCCCGATTAAGTTTGGAATCGCCATAAGGCCATTCATGATATCGGCGACACCCCAAACAAGGTCAAGACTTGATCCAGCCCCTAATACAACAGCTAAAACAAAGACAATTCGGTAAACCTTAATGGCCTGGTTTGACTTAAATAAGTATACAAAACATTTCTCTCCGTAATAGGACCAACCAAGAATTGTAGAATAGGCAAAAAAGATAAGCCCAATTGCAACAATAATCGAACCGATCGGACCAAGGAAAAATTCAAAGGTTGCAGATGTTAAAGCTGCTCCTGTTACATCACCCATATAAAGATTTCCCATAACAAGCGAAATACCAGTAATTGAACAGATGACAATCGTATCAATAAATACTTGTGTCATAGATACAAGAGCCTGGCGCCCAGGATAATCCGTTTTTGCAGCAGCTGCTGCAATTGGAGCTGAACCGAGACCGGCTTCATTTGAAAACACTCCACGCGCAACCCCATATTGAATAACTGCTCCAATGGCACCACCGGCTACCGCTTGACCAGTGAAAGCGTCTGAGAAAATAAGTCCGATCGCACTAGGCACGAGTGATGCATTGCTTATAATTAAAATGAGACCAGCGATAACATAAAAGAGAGCCATAATAGGAACGATAAAGGCAACAGTACGCCCAATGCTACGTATACCACCTAAGATAACAAGTCCTGTAAATACAGCCAGTACTACTCCTGTTATCCATGGATTAATGCCCCAATTGCTTTCGATAACGGCAGCAACTGAATTTGATTGAACCGTATTTCCGATTCCAAAGGCAGCAATTGCCGCGAAAATGGCGAAAATGACGCCAAGCCATTTTTGACCGAGACCTTTTTCTAAATAATACATTGGTCCTCCAGCCATTTCTCCGTTGCTTGCTTTCTCACGATATTTTACAGCAAGGATAGCTTCAGCATACTTTGTTGCCATTCCGAATAGAGCAGAGAGCCACATCCAGAAGACAGCACCTGGTCCACCAATAACGACTGCTGTAGCCACACCAGCAATATTACCAGTTCCGACGGTCGCAGCAAGAGCAGTCATTAGTGATTGGAAATGTGAGATATCACCTTCAGAATTCTTATCTTGCTTACGGCTGAAAGCGAGTTTCAAAGCATAAGGCAAAGTAGAAAATTGTAAAAATGAAAGACGAAATGTTAAATAAATCCCAGTACCTACTAATAAAATAAGCAGGGGTGGTCCCCAAATAAAACTACTAATTTGATTGATCACTTGCATTAATTGGCTATTTTCACCCATTAGCATTCAACCTCCTTTAATTAATAATATAACGATATTGAACAAAGATGTCACTGATATGAAATATATTTTAATTTATATATTCTTAGAAAGAATTTAAAACTAAAATTGAATGGAGGAGAGGAAAATGACCCGGACAAACATTTTTGCTCACCGTGGCTTATCGAGCTTGTATCCAGAAAATACAATGGCAGCTTTTCGAGCAGCGGCTGAACTAGGAATAGAAGGAATTGAACTTGATGTACAACTAAGCAAGGATGAGGTTCCTGTTGTCATTCATGATAGTGAACTAGAGAGGACGACAAACGGAACGGGTTTAGTCAAATCAGACACAATAGACCAATTAAAACTATTATCGGCAGGGGAGTGGTTTTCGGAAGAATTTAAACATGAGAAAATTGCTACTTTGGAAGAAGTGTTAGCATGGGCACAGTCAAAGAAGATCATCATTAATATTGAAATCAAGACAGACGTCTTAAAAAGGGAGCTATTAGTACAAAAGGTTCTTCCGTTGATTTCAAAGTATGAGTTGCTTCATAGGGTAATTGTATCATCCTTTGACCATAACCTTATTCGGTTGATTAAGAGGAGAGAGCCGAAGCTAGAAACGGCAGTAATTGTAGTAGCTTCTTTAATAAGTCCAGACCTATATCTTGCTGATGCAGCGGTTGAAGGTTATCACTGCCATTCTGCTTCGATGTCAGAAAAGGAAATGATAGACTTGATGAGTAAAGGGGTCAGGGTACGACCTTATACGGTTAATGACAAAAATGAAATGGTCTCAATAATGAAGATAGGGTGCGATGCATTTTTCACCGATTACCCGCAGATTGCAGTTGAGGTTAGAGAAGAGCTAATCGATCAGTAGAATAAGCAATGTTACTGGTGTCCTGAAAGAAATAGTGTTATTTCAGGACACCAGTTAATAAAAAGAGAGGTTTTTAAATTTCTACTGGATGAATGCCCCAGATTTCATTAGCATACTGAGAAATGGTTCGATCGCTTGAAAACTTTCCTGAATGGGCAATATTCGTGATGCTCTTCTTTAACCACGTTTGTTGATGACGATAGGTTTGGTCAACAAGCTGCTGCGCCTCCACATAACTATCAAAGTCTTTTAGAACAAAAAATTCATCGTTTTTCATAAGAAGGGAGTAGTAGATATCTTTAAACTCTACGTCATCATTACTGAAAAATTGTGTAACTAATTGATCTAAAACTGTTCGTAAACGTTGATCAGAATTATAGACGTCACGTGCTCGATATTGCCCGTTCCTCTGGTATTCAAATACTTCTTCGGATGTTAAACCAAACGTAAATAGATTGTCTGGGCCAACCATCTCGGCTATCTCGACATTCGCTCCATCACGTGTACCAAGTGTTAAAGCCCCATTCATCATGAGCTTCATATTACCTGTGCCCGAGGCTTCTTTACTTGCAGTGGAGATTTGTTCACTGACATCCGCTGCTGGAATGATTCGTTCAGCAAGACTAACATTGTAATTTTCTAAAAAGATAATCTTGATTTTATCCTTTGCCACTGGATCATTATTAATTTTTTCTGCAGCAGATGTAATTAATTTAATAACGTTTTTAGCAAAATGGTATCCAGGTGCAGCCTTTGCTCCGAAAATGAAAGTTCTCGGTGTCATTTGCAAATGAGGATTCTCTCGACAAAGGTGGTATAAATGCAAAATATGAAAAATATTTAGTAATTGCCTTTTGTAGCCATGAAGTCGTTTAATATGTACATCGAAAATTGATTGTTCATCAATAACGATACCATACTGTTTATAAATAAATGAGGCAAATGCTTGCTTATTTCTAAGCTTTACATTAGAAATAGCTTCTTGGAAGCTCGAGTCATGGGCAAACTTTAACAATTGAATTAATTCTTTTGGTTCTTTAATCCAGCCTTTCCCGATCGTAGTTGAAAGGAGATTTGCAAGCTCTGGGTTCGCATTAAGAAGCCAGCGTCTGTGCGTTATCCCATTCGTTTTATTATTAAACCTTTCTGGAAAAACGGTATAGAATGGCTTCATTACTCGTTTTTTTAATATATTTGTATGAAGTTTCGCAACCCCATTAATGCTATAGCTACCGACCATTGATAAATGAGCCATATGAATGGTTCCATAGGAGATGATCGCCATTTGATGTATAGAATCTCTAAGCTCAGGAAAGTCATGCCAAAGCATTCTACAAAAACGTTCGTTAATCTCTTCAATAATCATATAAATTCTTGGCAGCAACGTCTGGAACATTTCCTGTGGCCAAGTTTCGAGCGCCTCATTTAGTGTCGTGTGATTTGTATAAGCCACCGTAGATGTCGTTATAGACCATGCCTCATCCCACCCTAATCCTTCTTCATCAAGTAAGAGTCTCATTAATTCTGGAACGATTAAACTTGGATGGGTGTCGTTTATTTGTAAAGAAATATAATCAGGAATTTGTTGGATTGAAAGATTAGACTTTTTATGTTTTTGTAAAATGCTCTGGAGTCCAGCGGAAACAAGAAAATACTGTTGTTTTAATCTTAGAAGCTTACCTTCATAGTAAGAATCATCTGGATACAAAAACTCAGAAATCTGCTCAACAGAACGCTTATAATCTAAATAGTGATAATAATCATGTCCGTTTGGTGATTGAAAATGAAAATGATTACTCATCGATTCTGCGCTCCAAAGCTGCAGAGTGTTAACGACATCATTTTGATAGCCGACAATTGGTACATCGTACGGGATTGCTAATACCCGTTCATAATCCCTATGTTCAAAGCAAAGCTTTTGGTCTCTTTGAATCGTGTGTACGGTTCCACCGAATCGGATCTCAACGGCTTCTTCCTCACGTTTTGTTTCCCACATATAGTCATCCTTTAACCAATAATCAGGAAGCTCTACTTGATAGCCATTCACCATTTTTTGTTGAAACAAGCCATATTTATACCGAATTCCGACACCGTGTCCAGGAAGCTTTAGTGAGGCTAAAGAATCGAGAAAGCACGCTGCTAGTCTTCCAAGCCCACCATTTCCAAGTCCTGCGTCATGTTCTTCGCAAAAGACTTCCTCGCTATGAAAGCCAAAATCAGTTAAGGCTTCACGACAAATGTTTAACCAGCCGACATTTAATAGATTTGTTTCGATTAGTCGACCTAATAAGAATTCCATTGAAAAATAATAGACTTGCTTATGGTCCTGGTCTTGATAGGCTTGCTGTGTTCGCTGCCATTTTCGGTGTAGCTCATCCTTTAGCATCAGACTGATCGCTTGAAAGGCTTCTTTATCTGTTGCTTCTTCAACATTCTTCCCAAAGGTAGTTGTTAATTTATCACAAAATTCTTTCTGAAAGACTTCTTTCGTCATCGTCATGTTACCAACGCTCCTTGTTTACTCGCTAATGTACGATAGAGGTTCACATATTCCTTTGCGGATTCCTTCCAACTGAAATCAGATTGGTAGACATTTTGCAGGATTTTTTGCCAATGTTCTTTGTTCCAGTAGAAGTATATGGCGCGGCGAATGGTATAGAGTAAATCATGAGCATTATAGTTTGTAAAACTAAACCCATTTCCTTCACCGGTAAATTCATTATATGAATTTATCGTATCATTTAAACCTCCCGTTTCCCGTACAATCGGTACACTCTCATAACGTAAAGCTATAAGCTGGCTTAAGCCACAAGGTTCGAATTGAGATGGCATGAGGAAAAAATCGGAGGCAGCATAATAAAGCCTTGCTAAATCTTCGTTAAATGTTCGTTCGATATGAAATTTATTTGGATACTTTTGTTTAAAAAAACAAAAGGCTTCTTCTAATTCATGTTCTCCAGTCCCAAGTACAAGTAATTGGATGTTTTCCGATTCAAGTAGTTCATCAAGAATATGAAGGATTAGTGGAATCCCTTTTTCAGGGACAAGTCGAGTAATAATCGTAAACATAGGTATTGATACGTCTGTTGTTAAGTTTAATTGATGTTGTAAAGTTTGTTTATTTAAGCGTTTCTGGTCAGGTTGGTTCAGGTAATTGAAAGGAAGGGCTGGATCAGTCGCTGGGTTAAATTCGTTATTGTTAATACCGTTAAGAATACCAGTCATGGCCGATTCACGCGTTAATAAAATTTCATTCAAGCCCTCACCAAAATAAGTAGATTTGACTTCATTTGCATAGGTTGGACTTACAGTTGTAACCCAGTCCGCATGAACAAGTGCGGCTTTTAAAAAGTTAATCTGTTCGTCCATGATGAGGCTATTAAAATAGGCCTCATCAAGGTGGATGAGTTCATGAAATATAGACAACGGAAAATTTCCCTGATAACGAAGATTGTGAATGGTGAAAATGGTTTTAATAGAGTTAAGGTCATAGGATGCTTTAATATAGACAGGAAGTAGTCCTGTTTGCCAATCGTGACAATGAAGAACGGCAGGTTTGAGCTGTAAGTTGTGGAGCGTGCTTAAGACGGCATGGGTGAAAAAGACGTATCGTTCAGCATCATCAAACTGTCCATAAAGAGAGTCTCGCTTGAAATAGTATTCGTTGTCGATAAAAATATAAGTAACTCCCGATAACGCTAATTTAAAAATCCCACAATATTGTTGTCTCCATTGAACGTTAACTTGGAAGGAACCAATAAATTCTAGTTGTTCTTGCCAAGCTAAGGGCATCGCTGAATGCTTTGGTAAAATTACGCTAACATTGATATCTACAGCGTTTGCGATTTCATTTGGCAAGGAACCTATGACATCTGCCAATCCTCCGGTTTTAAAAAAAGGGGTCGATTCTGAAGCAACCATGACTACGTCCATAAAAAATGCTCTCCTTTTATATAAAATTATGTAAACTAGGAAGAAGAATTATTGCAGGTTCGTCAAATCAAATCACATGATTTGATTCGACGAAGCGAGGATGATTACATTACTTTTCTCTTGGCAATGACATATGGTTTCTCCGGTAGACCAATAAATGATCGTTGTGGTGAAAGTAAACTATCTTTATCTAGAATTGCATTCTCAATTTTTGTCCCTTCATGTATATGACACTGCTGCATGATAATTGAGTTTCGAATTATTGCATCTTTATGAACATGAACCCCTCTGAATAGAATGCTATTTTCAACGGTTCCTTCTATAATACAACCATCTGCTATAATAGAACGCTGTACTTTTGCACCTTTTAAATAAGAAGAGGGTGGCTCATCCTTTATTTTCGTATAGATTGGTTTTCGGTTTAAAAATAATTGTGTATAAACGTCAATATCTAGTAGTGACATACTATGAGTATAGTAACTATTGAGGGAATTTACAAAAGCAAGATAACCTTCATAAGCAAAGCTAGATACTTTCAAATTATCTAAATTCGAAAAGATCCCATCCATTAATAAGCTTTGTTTTTTCCTTGCAATGCAATCATCAACAAGCTTAAGAAGCAAATCCTTTCGAATAATATACATTTTCATAAAAACATGTTGATTTTTATTGTCCTCTAGCATGCCAATGACATTTCCCTTGTCATTAAATTGAAGCTTTGGTTCTTGTTCATAGTCTGGGAGGGTTGCTGAAGAAACAGGTTGATAAATAACAGTTACATCTGATTTGTTTAAAAGATGTTGTTGAAAGACATCTTGATAATTAATGTGGCAAATAAATTGACTTCCGGAAATTAGGACGTGTTCTGCCTGACCACGTGAAAAGAAATCACGATTATTATGAAAATGCTGAAGCTCTCCTTGTGATATATCTGTTGGGTCATGCCAATCTGGAGGGAGAATAAAGAGGCCGCCACGTTTGCGATCAAGGTCCCATGGCTTTCCTGTTCCTAAGTGATCCATTAATGAGCGGTATTTTTTTCTTGTAAAAACTGCAATATCTTGAACACCCTCGTTCACCATATTAGAGAGAACAAAATCAATAAGGCGATAACGACCACCGAATGGTACGGATGCCCCGCATCTGAAATAGGTAAGCTCATTTAGTAAATCCTGTTCACCATCTAAATTAATAACCCCCATTAATTGTTTCATCATTCATGTCATCCTTTCATATTTAAACTTGTATTAGCCGTGTGAATAGAACATTTCCTGTAAGGGGGTTTCTTTGCTGATAACGAGTATGTCATCACCCTGTGAGGTGATTTTTGTACCATCAGGAATGAAGGTACCTTCCTTTACAATGACTTTATTTAGTGACACGTTTTTGCCGATTATGACATCAGGCATTAAGACAGAATCCTCTATGAAGCTATTTCTTTGAACCTCAACATTATTAAACAAAATAGAGCGAGTAATTGAACCATTTATGATGCAGCCTTCGTGAATGAGCGAATTAGATACAAAAGCATCTTGGGAAAGATAGTGAGGTGGTTGATTAAGATTTTTAGAGTAAATTGGCCAATCTCCATCGTGAAGTTGAAGTGTAGGGGCCTCATCTAGTAAATCCATATTTGCTTCCCAATAGCTGTTTACAGTTCCAACATCCTTCCAATATCCTTTGAAAGAGTAGGCGAATAACTTACGTTGATCAGCTAACATAGCTGGAATAATGTCTTTACCAAAATCATGACTAGAATGTTCGAGTAACGCATCAACTTCTAAATATGATTTAAGTACAGACCAATTAAAGATGTAAACCCCCATTGAAGCTAGATTGCTATTTGGGTAAGGAGGTTTTTCTTCAAATTCTGAAATGGAACCATCGATATTTGTATTCATAATGCCAAACCGTGAGGCTTCATTCCATGGAACTTCAATAACAGAGATCGTTGCTTCAGCGTTTTGTTTCTTGTGATAATCTATCATTGCTTGATAATTCATTTTATAAATATGGTCACCAGATAAAATGAGGACATAGTCAGGATTAAACTGTTCAATATAGCAAATATTTTGGTAAATCGCATCCGCAGTTCCTCGATACCATGAGCCCCCCTTCTTTTCAACAAATGGTGGTAGGCAAGTTAACCCTCCTTTTCCTCGATCTAAATCCCATGACGCTCCGTTTCCTAAATGCCGATGGAGTACGAGATGTTCATATTGAGTAAGGACGCCAACCGTATCGATACCCGAATTCGTACAATTGCTAAGTGGAAAATCGATAATCCGGTATTTTCCTCCAAAGTAAACAGCAGGTTTAGCTATTTTTGTTGTAAGACTCCCTAATCGCTTTCCTTCACCACCAGCTAATAACATAGCAACACATTCTTTTTTCACATACATGCCCCACTCTCATTTAATTTTATCTACATGAATACGAGTGTTTGTCACAACGAATTCATGTATGTATATGATTAAGAGAGCGTTTACCATTCCGGTCTTTTCATTTATTTTTTAATTTAATTTATTCTAGAAAGATTAGGATTGCGTGAAATCGCGTGTTAATAGGGTTTTTTAAGATATATTATTATCTTCTTATAATGAAAAGTTATTGTAGAAGTTATAAACAACCGATAAAGTATAGATTTAAAATGGCAGATATAGTAAAAAAGACTCTACTTAGGAACGGTAAATTAAAAAAGAATCAGGAGAAATCAGAAATTATGTAAAAAGGTGTAGTCTAAATAGGCACTAATGTACTAAAATATAAGTAAATAAAAAAGACTAGGGTGAGGCTTATGTCAGTGCAGCTGAAACCACTTTACGACAAAGATCAAACTTGCTTATTTTGTGAAAAAATCTACCAAACAAAACGACTTCGTTCAAAGTTTGTTCGTGTTAAACAGGTTCATAGCGATTTTTATACTGAATATAAAGATCCGGATTTAAATCCGCTTTTTTATGAGGTAAGTGTTTGTCCTCATTGTGGCTTCGCATCCTCCGATACGTTTTCGTCGAATTTTCCTTCTGGAACTACGAATGTTATCGCGGAACAGTTTAAGGATTGGAAAATGCAAGACTTTGGGAATGAGAGAAAGGTTGAGGATGCCATTCGCGCTTTGAAATTGGGGATTTTGTCGGCTATGTTAAAAAGAGAAAAGCATGTCGTGATTGGTGGGTTATGTCTAAGGTTAGCTTGGTTATTTCGGTTGATTTCGAGTGAAGAGCAGGAGATTCGATTTCTTAAAAAGGCACAAGAGCATTATGCTAAGTCTTACGAGGAAGTAGATTATAAAGATACACAAATGACTGATATGCGACTACTTTATTTAATAGGTGAGTTACATCGGCGTATTGGAAATCAATCGGAAGCTATCCAATTTTTTTCCCGGGTCATTCAACATAAGCATAAAGCGACCGAACCGAAAATTGTAGAAATGGCTCGAGAACAATGGTATCTTATTCGTGAAAAAAACGATGAAGAAGCTACAATTTGATAGAAAAGTCACAATTTATAAGCGAGCTATGGTAAACTTATATAAAAATAATTTGCATTTCGACAGGATTTTACTGAGCGAGAAGCTTTGGAGGAATAGAAGTGAATGTGAAACATATAAACGCTATTTGCCGAGCTACGAAAGAAATATTATCTAGTCATTTTGGTGTAGAGGTAACTCCTTTAGCTCCTAGTGCAGGTACAGGGAGTGTCCCTTCAAATGATATTTCTGTTATTTTAGGTGTAAAAGGGCAATTAACAGGTCAAATTGTTTGCTCTTTCTCTGAAGATACGGCTAAGAAGATTGTAGGGATTATGATGGGCGGAATGCAAATAGAGCAGTTAGATGAAATGGGTTGGAGTGCTGTTCAAGAGTTTGGAAATTGGGTTGCTGGAACGACAGCAACGGAACTCTCAAAAGAGGAATGTATTATTGACGTTACGACACCGATTATCAGTGAAGGGGAGTCAAAGTATCATTCAGGTAATCCTTTTGTTACAGTTCCACTAGATAGTCCTATTGGTGGAATTGATGTTCATATTGCTGTAAAAGAAATGTAACGAATAACGGTTGGGGTTGAGTTTACTATCGACTTCTACCGTTTTTTTATTTGAAAAAATTGTATCCCGTGGAAAACGGTCAAAGTATACAACCAATAATAAACGATGTAAAATAGTAATTCAGAATTTCTTGTTATTTTGTGCTACATTTGAAAAGAATTATGACCAGGCAAAGGAGATGGGTGAATGTCTGAGATTGTGGATGTATCAAAATTTGAGAAAAAAATGATTATTCGAAACATCGAAGAGAAAGATTTCGATGCAATTATAGAAATGCAAAAATTATGTTTCCCGAACATGGAACCATGGGAACGCGAGCATTTAAAGAGCCACATTGATATTTTTAAAGAAGGACAATTTTGTGTTGAATATGATGGTGAGATTATTGGTTCATGTTCAAGTTTAATTATTAACTTTGACGAGTATGATGATCAGCATACATGGGATGAAGTAACTGATAATGGATACATTACAAACCATGATCCAGAAGGGTATAATCTATACGGAATTGAAGTCATGGTTCATCCTAAATACCGTCGCATGAAGATTGGGCGTCGGTTATATGAGGCAAGAAAAGATTTAGCACGTGAATTAAATTTAAAAAGTATCATAATCGGTGGGCGAATTCCGAATTATTATAAATACGCAGACAAATTAACACCACGTCAATATGTTGAAGAAGTTTCATTTCATAACATTTATGATCCAGTATTGACGTTCCAAGTAATGAATGGTTTTACGTTAAAACGTATTAATCAAAATTATTTAGAGGACGATAAGGCGTCTATGCGTTATGCTACCTTGATGGAGTGGAATAACATTGATTACCGTCCAACTACACCTAAGCGACAATTTAAGACGTCTTTTCCTGTAAGGATTACAACAATTCAGTATGAAATGAAGAAAATTTACTCATTTGAGGATTTTGCTGTACAGTGTGAGTATTATACGGATGTAGCTGCTAGCTATAATTCGGATTTTGCTGTATTTCCTGAAATTTTCACCCTGCAATTGTTATCGTTTCTACCAGAGAAAAGCCCAAGTCAGGCGATTCGTCGTTTAACCGAATTTACGGAAGATTATATTGAGTTGTTTACGAACTTAGCTGTTAAATACAATGTTAATATTGTTGGTGGCTCTCACTTTGTTGAAGAAGAGGGGAAAATATATAATATTGCTTATTTATTCCGTCGCGACGGGACGATTGAGAAGCAATATAAGCTCCATATTACACCGAACGAGCGTAAATTCTGGGGAATTACAGGTGGTGATAATGTCAATGTGTTTGATACAGATTGTGGAAAGGTTGCGATCCAAATCTGTTATGACATTGAATTCCCTGAGTTAGCACGTATTGCCGTCGATAAAGGAGCAAATATTATTTTCACTCCTTTCTGTACTGATGATAGGCAAGGTTATTTACGTGTACGCTATTGTTCTCAGGCGAGAGCGATTGAGAATCAGGTATTTACTGTCTTATCAGGAACTGTCGGAAACTTACCGGATGTTGAAAATATGGATATTCAATATGCACAGTCTGGTATTTTTAGTCCGTCTGACTTTACCTTTGCCCGTGATGGGATTGTTGGTGAGTGTAATCCGAATATAGAAACGGTCGTTGTTGGTGATGTTGATCTTGAAAGTTTAAGAAGACATCGACGAGCTGGCAGTGTGAATCAATTGAGAGATAGAAGGCATGACATTTATGGTATAACATACAAACAAAAGTAGTTTAATGAAGCTCCAAAAAGATTTAATCTTTTTGGAGCTATTTTTTTCGTTTTTAGATAGAGGATAACCTTAAAGTGGATTCGGTTCAGGACTGATCATCATCTATCCTCGTATAAAAATATGTTTATCCAGCAGGGTGGGTGGAAAAAATAGAAAAAGCAGCCAGAAGGGGGAGATACTATGAAGGTCGAACATCAGCAGAGAGGTCAATCTGTTTTATATTTTATCGGAACCTTAATGTTTATTGTTTCAATGGTTTTATTATTTCAAACGTTTGAAAAAAAAGAGGAAGTGACCAATTGGACCTTAGAGGTAATAGGTACGGATGAACATCATCCGACAGGAAAAGCTGTTGATATTCAGCTCTTTTTAAGGGATGAAATGGGGGTTCCAATAGAGGATGCATCCATTACTTTAATAATGGATCGTCCTAGTACAGTACACAATATAGAGAAAGTTATGCATCATGTTGAAGACGGCTTATATGAATCTGAAGTAATATTTTCGTTGCCAGGGACATGGATTGGCATAGTTGAAGTAAACAGAGGAAAGGATTATTACCAGAATCAATTTTTATATCATGTCAACGGACGAATTGTTTCTAAACAAAATCGAGATCCAGCTGATGTTTTTCAATTAGACCAACCGTTACCGAATGACATAAAGAGAGAGTTAAAATAAGAATGTCATCAAGACTTAAAAGCTTCCAACGCTATTAAGTCTTTTTTATTTAAACGAAGGTTTCAAGTTCCTTTCTAATAATCGGGAAAATACGCTATGATAGAAGTAATGATTGTGTAAGGGAGAGAAGTCAATTGTCAAGTTCGAAGGTAACGGGTAGTTTTCAACTAATGAAGTCACTAAATCGCTCACTTATTTTAAATACAATTCGGCAGTATGAGCAAATATCTAGAGCCGATATTGCAAAGAAGACAAAACTAACCCCACCAACGGTTACAAATATTGTAGGTGAACTTATAGAAGTAGGTCTTGTAAAGGAAAGTGAAGTGGGTGAATCAAGGGGAGGACGTAAGCCTATTTTATTAACGATAGATCCAAATCACTCCTTTATTATTGGATTAGATGTAGGTGGACTTCTAGTTCGAGCAGTATTAACAGACTTAAATGCAAATATTAAAACACAAAAAACGGTAGATTTACCGAATGAGCTAGATAATGAATCACTATTAATGAGCTTAACGAAGGTTATTGAAGAGATTATTGCTGAAGGAAGTGTTCCTCCTGATAAATTATTAGGTATTGGTGTTGGAATGCATGGGATTGTTAACCATATCAAGGGTGTTTCTGTTTTTGCACCTAATTTTAAATTAACAGATATTCCAATTAAGGCTCATTTGGAGCATCGTTTTCAATTACCTACGTTTGTTGAGAATGACGCTAGAGCGCTTGCTTTAGGTGAAGCATGGTTTGGAAATGGGCGCGAGTTAGATAATGTAATTTGTATCAACGTTGGTGTTGGTATTGGAGCGGGGATTATATTAAATCATGAATTGTTTCATGGCCAAAATGGAATCGCAGGAGAATTTGGTCATATGATAGTTGATTTAAATGGGGAAAAGTGTACATGTGGTAGCTATGGTTGCTTACAGACGATCGCTGGAGGCGGAATGTTACGAAAGCGGGCACTTAAAGAAATTGAGTTAGGGAGAAAGACGAAGCTGACTGAGAAAATGGGTACTAATTTAGATAAAGTAACTGGTGCACTCATCCATCAATGTGCTTTGGAAGGCGATGAATTGTCAGCGCAAATATTAGAGGAGACAGGGCGTTATCTAGGAATAGGTGTAACTAATTTAATAAATTTATTCAATCCGACTCGCGTTATCATCGGCGGAGGAGTATCTAAAGCGGGTGATTTCGTTATCGAGCCACTTCGGGAAGTAGTGAAGCAGCGTGCATTAACACCGAAAGCGCGCGAAACAGATATTGTCGTTTCGAAGCTTGGGGAGTACGGAACTGTAATTGGAGCAGTTACTCTTGTGCTAAAAGATATATTTTCTCCTAATTTAAAATCTAGGTAAGAAAAGTTTTTATAAATCATCCATTCCTAAAGGGCTTTTTTGTGGTATAATCTTAATAAATTAATTTAATTAAGTTAGAGTGGGGTGGATTTGATGGCGGATTTACTAAAGGATTTTAATCTTTTATTTGAGAGTTCTAGTCACAAACCGCGTTTGTTTTTTGCACCAGGACGCGTGAATCTAATAGGAGAACATACAGACTATAATGGTGGATATGTATTTCCGGCCGCGTTAACGATTGGAACTTATATGGTTGTACGTGAACGTGAGGATGGTATGTTCCACTTAGCAAGTAGAAACTTTGAGCAGCGGGTTTCTTTTTCGCTACAAAATTTGACCTATCAAAAGGAGGATGATTGGGGCAATTATCCAAAAGGGATAGTGAAAGAGCTTGTAGCAGAAGGTGTCGGGCTAAAAGGAGCTGACATCTTATATGAGGGTACAATTCCTAATGGAGCAGGACTTTCATCATCTGCTTCTATCGGGATGGTCACAGCTTATGGCTTAGCTACTTTAGGGAATGCAGAGATTACTCGTGTAGACCTTGCAAAGCTGTGTCAACGAATGGAAAATCGTTTTATCGGAGTAAACAGTGGGATTATGGACCAGTATGCGGTTGGCCTTTGTAAAGAAAAGCACGCTATTTATTTAAACACAATGACAATGCATGCTGAAGACGTGCCATTAGAGTTACATGGACATAAAATTGTGATAACAAATACGAATAAACGAAGAGGACTGGCAGATTCAAAATATAATGAGCGAAGAGCGGAATGTGAAGAAGCGTTAGCCCGAATTCAAAAGCAAAAACCGATGATTCAAACGTTGAGTGATTTGTCCGTTAATGAGCTATCTGAGGTTGAAGAATTCATTAATGACGAGCGACTTTATCGTCGGGTAAAACATGTCGTAACAGAAAATAATCGCACAACTAACGCAAAAGAAGCGTTAGAGGCGGGGAATCTGACTATATTTGGTGAACAAATGATCGGCTCACATCTTTCCTTAAAGAATGATTATGAGGTAACAGGAAAAGAATTAGATTCCTTATTTGAGGCTCAAAGAAAGGTAGAGGGTTGTGTCGGGACTCGAATGACAGGGGCTGGTTTTGGTGGTTGTACCGTTAGTATTGTAAAGGAAGAAGTAGTTGAAACATTTCAATTACAGGTCGCAAAAGAATACGAAAAAGCGACAGGACTGGAACCAACGTTTTATATATGTGAAGCAGGTAATGGAGTTCATGAATGTGAATTGGAGGGACAAAACTAATGGCCATTTTAATTACTGGTGGAGCGGGCTACATCGGGAGTCATACTGTACTCTATTTTCTTAATCAGGGTGAGGAAGTTATTGTTCTTGATAATCTTGAAAAAGGACATCAGCAAGCAATTCTTGGTGCAACTTTTTATAAAGGGTCTTTGCATGATGAAGCGTTACTTACTGAACTATTTGAAAAGCATAAAATTGATGCTGTCATTCACTTTGCAGCTTCTTCACTAGTTGGTGAGAGTGTAGAAAAGCCCCTTGAGTATTATGAAAATAATGTGATAGGTACACATAAACTTGTTAAACAAATGGTAAAGCATGACGTGAAGCATATTGTCTTTTCATCTACTGCAGCAACGTATGGAGAACCAAAATCGATTCCAATAAAAGAAACGGATCCGACTTCCCCAACTAGTCCATATGGTGAAACGAAATTAGCGATTGAAAAGTTGTTTCATTGGTGTGATGGAGCATATGGCTTAAAATCGGTTTGCTTACGTTATTTTAATGCGGCAGGCGCAGATCCTGAAGGAAGAATTGGTGAAGATCATACGCCAGAATCACATCTCATTCCGATTGTTCTGCAAGTGGCACTAGGCCAGCGTGAGCATGTTCAAATATTTGGTGGTGATTACGATACGAAGGATGGCAGCTGTGTCCGCGATTATATTCATGTTATGGATTTAGCTGAAGCTCATTATTTAGCTTTACAGAAGCTACGTCGTGATGATAAGACGGCGATTTACAACCTTGGTAATGGGAAAGGCTTTACTGTTAAAGAAGTTATTGAGACATGCCGTTCTGTCACTGGACATCCAATTCCTGCTGTCGTTTCAGCAAGACGACCTGGGGATCCAGCAACATTAATTGCTTCGGCTGAGCAAGCCAATAAAGAACTAGGCTGGAAACCAAAATACCCTCAGCTTGAAGCGATTGTTCGACATGCTTGGAATTGGCATGAAGCAAAACCAAAGGGCTATGAAACGAATTAATTTACCAAAGTGTACTTGAAAATTTTGGTTAGGGATATCTTTTCATTCTCTCTAGACTCCGTTATAATAAAGGAAGCTATATGTGAGCGGAGAATAAGAACGGACTGCAGCAGCCAGTAAGGTGTTGTAGTCTTTCTTTGTTTAAATGTGTTTATAGATAGGAGTGAATGGGGATGGCTCATACGTTTTCAAGCGAATTAAGAAGCAATTATATTCAGTCATTGCAGTCAAGTGAATTGGATGTACTAATTATTGGTGGAGGGATTACAGGAGCAGGGATTGCTTTAGATGCACAAACCCGTGGCTTGAAAACTGGACTTGTGGAAATGCAAGATTTTGCAGCTGGAGCATCGAGTCGCTCAACGAAACTTATTCATGGTGGCTTAAGATATTTGAAACAGTTTGAGGTAAAGTTAGTCGCTGAAGTAGGAAAAGAACGGGCGATCGTTCATGAAAATGCCCCCCATGTGATAACTCCTCAGTGGATGCTGTTACCTATTTATAAAAATGGGACGTTTGGTAAGCTCTCTACTTCTGTTGGGTTACGAATGTACGATAATTTAGCAGATGTTCGCAAGGAAGAACGACGATATATGTTAAATAAAAAAAAGACACTCGAAAAGGAGCCCCTCTTAAGACAAGATAAGTTAAAGGGAGGTGGGCTGTATGTAGAGTATCGAACTGACGATGCAAGATTAACCTTAGAAATTTTGAAGGAAGCTGTACGTCATGGGGCGAAGGCAGTTAGCTACATGAAGGTTGAGTCCTTTCTTTATAAGGACGGACGAACAGTTGGGGTTATCGTTGTTGATCAGCTTAGTGGGGAAGCTTATAAGCTGTATGCGAAAAAAATAGTAAATGCTGCTGGCCCCTGGGTGGATACTCTTAGAGAACAAGACCGTTCAAAACAAGGAAAGCAAATAAAACTTTCAAAAGGGGTTCATCTTGTATTTGATCACGCAAGGTTCCCTCTACAACAGGCTGTTTATTTTGATGTTGGGAAAGATGGAAGAATGATGTTTGCCATTCCTAGAGAGGGAAAAACGTATGTAGGGACAACTGATACGTTTTTTGAAGGGGATATTGCTCATCCGCGTATGACAGTTGCTGACCAAGAGTATATCCTTAGTTCAGTTAATGACATGTTCCCATCGCTTCATTTAACGTCTGAAGATATTGAATCAAGTTGGGCTGGGCTACGACCACTCATTTATGAGCAAGGGAAGAAGGAATCGGAAATTTCCAGAAAAGATGAAGTCTTCATTTCTGAGTCTGGATTAATCTCCATTGCTGGAGGGAAATTAACAGGCTACCGCAAAATGGCTGAACGTGTCGTTGATATAATGGCAAAGGATTTTGGTAATAAAAAAGGATGTGAAACCGATTCAATTACGTTATCCGGAGGTCATGTTGGTGGTGCTGAAGGCTTTGAAGCATTTCAACATCAAAAAATCGGTGAAGGCCTTGCGCTTGGGTTAGAAGAAAAACGAGCGAAGGAACTAGTACAACGCTATGGCTCTAATGTGTCTAAAATATTTGCTAGAATGAAAACGAGTAAACGACAATCTGAAGCTTTTCATCTCCCGACTTCTCTATTTGCGGAATTAAGGTATGGAATTGAAGAAGAAATGGTTGTTACGCCACTCGATTTTTTCCATCGACGTACTGGGGCTATTCTGTTTAACATTTCTTGGGTTGAAAGATGGCAGGAACCAATTACCCGGTATTTGAGAGATTTATTTGAGTGGAGTGAAGAAGCAACAGCGAAGCATGAAGAAGAGCTAAATAAGGAATTATATTTTGCTAAAAAAGCGATTGTTGATAGCAATTTGTCATGAATGTTGTAATTGTTGCGTAAAATGAAAAGGTTTTACTGACTAAAAGTAGAATTAATAATAGAAAATTGAGGCTGGTAGGAGGAGATTAAATGGGTTGGAAAGAGTTATATGAAAAATGGGATACATATAGTGCGTTAGAACCTGAATTAAAAGAGGCTTTGCAGAGAATAAAAGGAAATGATCAGCAAATTGAAGATTGTTTCTATAAAAATTTAGAATTTGGTACTGGTGGCATGCGTGGAGAAATTGGGCCAGGAACCAACCGAATGAATACTTATACGATTCGTCGTGCCGCTGAGGGCTTGGCACATTATATTGAAGCACAAGGAGAAGATGCGAAGGCAAGAGGTGTTGCAATTGCGTTTGACTCCCGACATAAATCCCCTGAATTTGCGATGCAATCAGCTTTAACTCTCGGTAAACATGGTATAAGAACATACTTATTCCATGATTTGCGACCGACACCAGAACTTTCATATGCAGTACGGCATTTAAACGCGTTTGCAGGAATTGTTATTACAGCAAGCCATAATCCTCCTGAATATAACGGCTTTAAAGTGTATGGACCTGATGGAGGACAGCTTCCTCCCGAACCAGCCGAAGAGCTGATTCAATATGTAAATAGTATAGAAGACGAGCTCCGTATTGAGATTGGTGATGAGAATGAGCTAAAAAGTGAACGCTTATTACAAATTATTTCAGAAGAAATTGATGAGGCGTATAATGAAAAACTTCAAACGATTCTTGTACAACCAGATTTAGTGAAACAGCAAGGGAAAGACGTGAAGATTATTTTTACACCTTTACACGGTACAGCGAATGTTCCGGTAAGAAGAGTACTTGAAAGTGTTGGCTTCACTAACGTCACGGTCGTTGCTGAGCAAGAACTACCTGATCCCGATTTTTCAACGGTATCTTCTCCTAATCCTGAAGAACATGCAGCATTTAAACTTGCCATTGAATATGGAGAAAGAGAAAATGCGGATGTGTTACTTGCGACGGATCCGGATGCTGATCGTGTTGGTGTAGCAGTAAGGAACCGCGATGGGCAGTATGTCGTGCTTACAGGTAATCAAACGGGGGCGCTTATGCTTGATTATTTATTAACACAAAAGCAACAGCAACATGCGCTACCTGAAAATGGTGTAGTCTTAAAGACAATTGTTACGTCTGAAATTGGTCGAGCAATTGCTAATCAATTTGATTTAATGACAGTCGATACGTTAACAGGCTTTAAATTTATCGGTGAAAAGATGAAGCAATATGAACAATCTGGAGAGAATACATTCTTATTTGGTTATGAAGAAAGCTATGGCTACTTAATTGGCGACTTTGTCCGCGATAAGGATGCTGTCCAAGCTTGTTTATTTGCTGCCGAGCTTGCTGCTTATTATAAATCAAGAAATATGAACCTTTATGATGGATTACTTGAGCTATTTGACAAGTATGGTTATTATTTTGAAGGATTAGAATCGTTAACTCTAAAGGGAAAAGCAGGTGTTGAAAAGATTAACAGCATTTTAACCTCTTTTAGAGCAGATCCTCCGGCTACATTAAATGATACACGTATTGTCGAGGTGGAAGATTATAAATCTAGCGAGGCTCATAACCTTCTTACGGGGGAAAGAATAGAGATTCAACTTCCAAAATCAAATGTATTAAAGTATAAGCTTGAGGATGGTTCATGGTTTTGTATACGCCCATCTGGGACAGAACCGAAAGTTAAGTTCTATTTTGGTGTAAATAAAGAAACATATGAAGGAAGTAAGCTAGCACTTGAGTCGTTAAAAGATGCAGTGATGAATCAAGTCCAGCAATTAACATAAAGAAAATTTTTTAGAGGTGTTTTCAACAGAGCAACTGTTGAACACCTCTTTTACAAATGAAGAAAGAAACAAAACTTTATTAAATTAATTTACTAACTTTAAGAAATCATGTAAGATAGAAGTAAGAAAAGCCCCCCAACTTGGGAGAATAGGGAAGAAAGGATGTCTTGCATGGGTGTAAACATTCATGAACAAATTGAACGGCTCCTGCAATATGGATTACAAAAAGAGCTTATTTCACCTTGGGACTTAGAGTATAGTAGAAATCAATTATTACAAGTGTTGCAGCTTGATGAACCTGAAGTTGTAGAGGCAAAGAATGAAAAGCTTGAGACACCAGTCGAGATATTAGAAAAGATAATGGAATGGGCTGGAGCAAATGGGCGTCTTGAAGAGGATACTGTAACCTATCATGATTTGCTTGATACAAAAATTATGGGGTGTTTGACGGGAAGACCATCTGAAGTGATTCAAGCATTTTATCATAAATATGATAAAGAAAGCCCAAAGGAAGCAACAAAAGCATTTTATGAATTTTCCAAAAATGTGCATTATATTCGTACAGATAGAATTGCAAAAAATGAACATTGGTATGCGCCGACAGATTATGGAGATTTTGAAATTACAATTAATCTCTCCAAGCCTGAGAAGGATCCGAAGGCGATTGCAGCTGCTAAGAATTTAAAATCAAGTTATTATCCCGAATGCCTACTATGTAAAGAAAATGTTGGATATGAAGGAAGAGTCAATCATCCAGCACGTCAAAACCTTCGGGTGATTCCTTTGACATTGACGCAAGAGCAATGGTATTTACAGTTCTCTCCATATGTTTATTATAATGAACACGCTATTGTCTTTTTAGGAGAGCACAAGCCGATGAAGATTTCTCGTAAGACGTTTGCAAGATTGCTTCAATTTGTAGAACAGTTTCCACATTATTTTCTCGGCTCGAACGCAGATTTACCTATCGTAGGTGGTTCGATTTTAAGTCATGACCATTTTCAAGGTGGAAGTCACGATTTTCCAATGGCCAAGGCGCCAATTGAAAAGCAGTTTGAACTTAAATTATTCCCGAAAGTCAAGGCTGGTATTGTAAAATGGCCAATGTCTGTAGTCCGTCTTCAAGGTACGTCACAGGAAGAACTCATTGAAGCTGCTAATATGATTCTAGAAAAATGGAAGAATTACGAGGATCGTTCTGTGCAAATTCACGCTTTCACGGATGAGACACCACATAATACGATAACGCCGATTGCGAGGCGTCGTGGTGAATTATTTGAGCTTGATTTAGTTTTACGAAACAATCGAACAACGGATGAACATCCGGATGGATTATTTCATCCACATGCAGAAGTACACCATATTAAGAAAGAAAATATCGGACTAATTGAAGTTATGGGTTTAGCTGTGTTACCTGGGCGGTTGCAAACAGAATTGAAAGAGCTTGCTAATGTACTTCTTAAGTCTAATGCAGAGGAGCAGATTTCTTCTAATGAGGAGATTGCTAAACACCTCAGTTGGGCATTGCAAGTAAAAGAAAGTCATC
Organism: Halalkalibacter urbisdiaboli; assembly: GCF_002156385.1. Classification (GTDB taxonomy): domain Bacteria; phylum Bacillota; class Bacilli; order Bacillales; family Bacillaceae_D; genus Halalkalibacter_A; species Halalkalibacter_A urbisdiaboli. The sequence continues at coordinate 810,190 of NZ_MVJM01000001.1, read as the reverse complement.
CAGAAATGACTTGTGACAACGTCTTAAAAATTTTGCGCGATGAGGTTGGTCAAGTATTTGCAGAAATTCTTGAACATGCAGGTGTCTTCAAGCGTAACCTTGAAGGGGAAATGGCGTTTAAACGTTTTATGGAGTCTATAAATAAATAGAACTTTTAAGGGTCGCTCTTAAGGAAATCAATCTTTGGAGCGACCCTTTTGCTCATGAATCATCGCTTTTGTACATAAAGTGTAATAAGCAGGTTCAAGGAGGGGTTTCGATGTCGACAGATCAATGGAAGCAATTAGAGCGATCAATCGGTGAAATTACGGAAATTGCCGAAGGGTTCGGACTCGATTTTTATGAGATGCGCTATGAAATATGTCCAGCAGATATTATTTATACCTTTGGAGCGTATGGAATGCCGACACGTTATAGTCATTGGTCCTTTGGAAAACAGTTTCATAAGATGAAATTACAATATGATTTAGGTCTCAGTAAAATTTATGAACTTGTTATCAATTCAGACCCATGTTATGCATTTTTACTTGATAGCAATTCGTTAATTCAAAATAAATTAATAGTAGCCCACGTTCTCGCTCATTGTGATTTCTTTAAAAACAATGTTAGGTTTTCCAATACGCGCAGGGATATGGTTGAAAGCATGAGTGCAACGGCAGAACGAATCGCTCATTATGAACATGTGTATGGGAAGGAAGAGGTGGAAGGATTTCTAGACGCAGTACTTGCGATTCAGGAGCATATAGATCCAAGCTTACTAAGGCCGAAACTTGCCTGGAGTATGGAAGATGAGGAAGAAGAGGTGAGAGTTAATCGGGTTGGAGAGTATGAAGATTTATGGGATTTAGATAGTAAGCCTAAAAAGGAAGAAAATATAAAGAAAAAGAAAAAATTCCCTCCGAATCCCGAAAAGGATCTGCTTTTATTTATTGAGGAATACAGCCGAGAGCTAGAACCTTGGCAAAGAGATATTTTAACGATGATGAGAGAAGAGATGCTTTACTTTTGGCCACAACTAGAAACGAAGATTATGAATGAGGGATGGGCTTCATATTGGCATGCGAGAATTCTTCGTGAAATGGACTTAACAAGTGAGGAAACGATAGAATTTGCCAAGCTTAATGCAGGAGTAGTTCAGCCATCGAAAACGTCAATTAATCCATACTATCTTGGATTGAAAATTTTTGAAGATATTGAAGAGCGTTATAATAACCCATCAGAAGAGATGCAAGAGCGCCAAGGAATTAAGCCGGGAAGTGGCCGAGAAAAACTATTTGAAGTTCGTGAAATTGAATCTGATATTTCTTTTATTCGTAACTATATGACGAAGGATTTAGTTATGCGTGAGGATATGTATTTATTCCAGAAGCAAGGGCCGGATTATAAGGTCGTAGATAAAGAATGGGAACATATTCGCGACCAACTTGCCCAATCACGAGTGAATGGAGGCTTTCCATATTTAGTTGTAACGGATGGTGATTATTTAAAAAATGGAGAACTATACATTACTCATGCCTATGAAGGTACAGAGCTTGATATAAGTTACCTTGAGAAGGTTGTTCCATATATTTATCAGCTTTGGGGGCGACCTGTTCATTTAGAAACGACGATAAATGAAAAGAAGATTGATTTTATATATGATGGAAAAAAGGTTCACAGAAAATATCTATAGACAATATTGAATGGAAAACAAGCGCAATCAATTTGTGAGTGCTTGTTTTCTTTCTGTTTAAAGAGAATTTTGTAAAACCAACCCAAAATATAGAACAGCCTCTAAGTCATTGCATTTATGTGTACTCAAAGTATAATAACATAAGGGAATATGACAGCATAAAGGAGATTGTCGTCCTTTTATTTTGGATAGTCTTCATTTGGGAGGTTAGACAGTGCAAAGAAAAAGAACCGTGCCTTTTTATGTCTTTACTGTATTTACAAGTATACTTGTCTTGATTTTATTATTTCAATTATTAATGAAAACGCTTTTATTACCCCCGTCTATCTCAGAGCCGAATCAAGAATTAAAAGACTACCATGTTGTATTAATCTCAGAGGAAGTAGACAATGACTATTGGAGATTGATGGAACAGGGGGCAAGAGAATTAGAGAAATCAACTAAACTTCTTGTTGAGTATAGAGGGCCACAACGCTCAAATCTTGATGAACAAATGAAAATTATGGATATGGCGATCGCTGCGCAGGTCGATGGGATCGTAGTTCAAGCATTAAATGAGGATGAATTCACTCCGTTAATTGATAAAGCTGTAAATAAAGGAATACCTGTTATTACGATTGATGCAGATGCGCCAAAGAGTAAACGGAGTGCATATGTTGGTACTGATAATTACTTATCAGGATGGGAAGCGGGGAAAGCTTTAGCTCAAGACACAAATGGACAAGCGGTTGTTGGTATTATTACAGGGAGTCTTACTTCCTCTCATATGCAGCAACGCGTACAGGGTTTTAAAGATGCAACAGCAACATATAAAGGTATAAGCATTGTAGCAATAGAGGAGTCAAATATTACAAGAATTGAGGCAGAGGAAAAGACGAATAAAATTTTAACCGAATATGAGGAAATTACAGCCTTTTTTGGTACGAGTGCACTTGATGGGTTAGGCATTCAGGCAGCAATTGAACGTTTTGGTAAGAAAGATGATATTTATATTATTGCTTTTGACGTATTACCACAAACAATAGAATTGCTCCAAGCTGGCGAAATTCATGCAGTCGTTGCTCAAGAGCCTTTTGAAATGGGGAAAAGGGGGATGGAGTTGGTTTTAGATGTATTACAAGGGAAAACGGTGGTGGAGATAAATTATACAAGGACAAATATCATCAGAAAATCAGATATTCAACAGGAACTAAATGGTGAAAGCCGATGATAAAAATACGCTCTAAATTACTAATTTATTTTTCTGTTATCGTATTCTTGATTATCGCTATTTCACTGCTATTATTTCAAGGGAATCAAAAAGTCTTTGATTTATATGATGATAGTCTAGAGCAATTTTTATTGCTAAACGAAGTGAGTCAGTCAACGAATCGCGTTGTTCAATCGTTAACCATCTATGCATTAGAGCCGGTATCTGAAAATTATCGACAATATGAAGAACATAAAGAGGAACTAACCTCATTGCACGGCTTAATTTCAAAAGAGGATAAAAATCTTCCCTTAAAAAATTATGAAAGAATGATTTCCAGCTTTCTTCAAGAAGCTGAACAATCCGTATCAGGTATTCAAAAAGGAGAAATTCGCCGATATTCCTATCATCTAAATGAAGCTGAGAAAATCGCCCAATATATTCATGAAACGACGTTATCGTTAATAAATGACGAATTAAATCAGTATAAAGAAGTCTTTCCTGAGGTCAAAGAGAGCATTTCAAATATTAAAAAAATCGGATTACTAATATTCTCGGTTATCATCTTATTTAGTACCTTGTTCGCATTTTGGTTTTCAAATGGAATAACGAAAACGATTGAGGGGTTAACCGAAGCAGCGCGAGCAATATCAAAAGGAACGTTTACAGGAGAAGATGTCCAAGTATCAACAAAGGATGAACTTTGGTTTTTGACGAAAACATTTAATCATATGAGGCAAAACATTCATCATTTAGTTCAAGAGATGGAAGAAAAATCAAGGCTTGCTCAATTATTGAAGGAAATGGAACTAAGGAGCTTACAAAACCAAATTAACCCACATTTTCTCTTTAATACTCTTAATACGATTTCGAAAACGGCGTATCTTGAAGGGGCTACTCGAACAAATGAACTAATTATTTCAACATCATCCTTACTTCGCTATAATTTAGGAAATATAGATAAACCGATTATTTTAAAGGACGAAGTGAAAATCGTACAGGATTATTTTTTTATTCAGAAAACACGTTTTGGAGATCGAGTACAGTTTGATTTGCAAGTAGAAGAGTCCTGCCTAACACTACCGATTCCTTGTTTAACGCTTCAGCCCATTGTTGAGAATTCGTTTATTCATGGTATTGAAGAGCTTGTAGAAGGCGCAAAAATCGGGTTGCGAATTTTTCGAGACGGGGAGTATGTAGTTATAGAAGTAAGTGATAATGGTGTAGGAATGAATGAGGAAACACAAAAACGATTATTAGCAACTGACGAAAAGGAGACTGATTCACCTCAGAGTGGTCAGGGGCATTCTACAGGAATTGGCATGAAGAATGTCATTGATCGACTGCAAATTTTCTACAAACAACGTTGTAGCATTAGTATCGATTCCACATTAGGAGAAGGAACAACCATTTCATTAAGACTACCTATTTTATGATGGAGAGCGATCACCAAGTTCAAGAAATTTTGAGCTTGGTTTTTTTGGTGAATTTTAATTTTAATAGTAGAAAAGCTTTCCTGAGCGGGTGTTCACTTGTATGAATAGATTTACTATAATATAGGGAGTGTAAGAAATAAAAGTATTTGACTTTAAACTGGAATCAGTTAGTATTGAACTAATATTCAAAAATTTAAGATAATAGAGGTGTAGGTTATGAAATATGGGTTTGCAGACCGTGTACGTTATCTTCAGTCTTCGGCTGTTCGTGATATTTTAAAAGTTGTCGGTCAAGGTAATGTTATCTCATTTGCGGGTGGTTTACCTGATGATGAGCTATTTCCAATGGATGGATTAAAGGATGCATTTGAACGAGTGTTTGCAACTGGGAAAGGTTCTTTGCAGTATGCTGAAACAGCAGGATATCGACCGTTACGTGAGGTCATTCTAGACCGAATGGGGAGAAAGGGCATTGATAGCTATTCCCCAGATGAAGTATTAATAACGACAGGTTCCCAACAGGCGATTGATTTATTTGCACGCATTATGATTACACCAGGAGATATTATTTTAACGGAAGATCCAACCTATTTAGCAGCACTACAAGTATTTAAATCATATGAAGCTACCGTAATTCCTGTTGATTCTGATGACGATGGGATGTTACCAGAAGATTTAGAAACGAAAATCAAGGAGCATAAGCCAAAATGCATTTACGTTGTACCAACGTTCTCTAATCCAGCAGGACGAGTTTGGTCTTTAGAAAGAAGACGTCAGCTAGTCAATCTTGCACATAAACATCATATTGTCATTTTTGAAGATGATCCATATGGTGAGATTCAATTTTTACAAGAAGAAACCTATACACCACTTGCGGCACTTGATGATGGAACACATGTTTTATATACTAGTACGTTTTCTAAAACGGCAGTACCGGCATTAAGGACTGGTTGGATCGCAGGACCTTATCAAGTGATACGAATGATGTCACAGGCAAAGCAAGCAAATGATTTGCATTCAAACTCTCTTGCTCAACAAGCACTTTATCAGCTTTGCTGTCATTATGATTTAGATGGTCATATTCAAAATTTAATAAATGTATATCAGAGTCGGATGGAGATAATGGTTCGTTGTCTTGAGGAAGCAAACTTACCGAACCTTCGCTTTGTTAAACCAAAGGGAGGAATGTTTCTTTGGGTTGAACTTGATGAAGGCATCAACACAACAGAATTGTTAAATGAAGCAGTTAAGCGAGGCGTTGCGTTCGTACCTGGGGAGCCTTTTTATGCTGGAACAGCTAAACGTAATACAATGAGGTTAAATTATACGCATTCCACTCCGGAAAAGATTGAAAAAGGAATGCAACTATTAGTTACACTTATCGCAGATACCGTTGAGGCTCAAATTCATTCATAAAATAAAAGAAGCGTGAGTTAAACAACTCACGCTTTTTTCTTTAGCCGAATAAGCCAATTGAGCTAAGGAAAATAAGGAAAATAGCGATTGGAGCAAGGAAACGTAATAGAAATAGCCATAGGTTTCCGAGAACCGTATCACCAAAATCTGAATCGCGTAATGCATCAGCTTTCTTCCAACCCCAACCCATAAATACGGCAATAATTAAGCCACCTAATGGTAAGAAAATATTTGATGCAACATAATCCATTGAGTCTAAAATTCCTCTATCACCGATAATGGTTACATTGCCTAAGATTCCGTTACCTAAAGATGATGGAATACCAATTAAGAAAATAATTCCACCAATAATAAAGGCTGCTTTTTTACGAGACCAAGAAAATTTGCGAATAAAGTAAGCAACTGCCACCTCTAATAGAGATACTGCAGATGTTAATGCAGCAGCTGCTAATAAGAAGAAGAATGCTAAACCGAATAATCCGCCTCCAAATCCAATGCTATCAAAAACGTCTGGCATGATCATAAAGACCAGTCCAGGACCTGCATCTGGTTCAATACCGAATGCGAATACTGCAGGGAAAATCATGACCCCGGCAACAATGGCAAAAAGCGTATCTAACCCTGCAACACTATAAGCTGCGCCAGGAAGATGTTCCTTTTGCGAAAGATATCCTCCGTAAGTAATAAGGGCACCCATTCCTAAGCTTAAAGAGAAGAAGGCTTGACCTAATGCTGCAATATAAATTGAAGGATCGCCTAATGCACTCCAATCAGGTGTAAATAAAAATGCAAGACCTTCTGACGCTCCACCAAGTGTTAAGCTATAGATAGAAAGTACAACTAATAAAATACCAAGTAAAGGCATAAGAATTTTATTAGCTCGTTCAATTCCTTTTTTAACCCCAACGTAAACAATTGCAATTGTTAATGCCATAAAAATAAATTGCCATAATAGCGGATGCCAAGGGTTTGTAATGAAATCAACGAAGAAACCTTCATATCCTTCAGCTGGAGCTGTCCAAAGATTCCCAGTTAAATAATTTATGAAATAATAGACAATCCAACCAGCGATAACTCCATAAAATGATAAAATCATAAATGCGGCAGCAACACCCATCAATCCTGCAGCCTTCCATGGTTTCCCAGGTGCTAATTTTTCGAATGAGCCTACTGCATCACTTTGTGCTTTACGGCCAATTGTAAATTCAGCCATTACAATCGGAATACCAATTAAAATAATACATGCGAGATAAATAAGAAGAAACGCAGCTCCCCCATTTTCTCCAGTGACATAGGAAAAACGCCAAACGTTTCCTAAGCCAACAGCTGAACCCATCGCGGCTAAAATAAATCCAAGCCTTGAGGCCCATTGTTCACGTCCTTGTTCTGGCACAAGAAATTCCCCCTTTTTTAGAAAAAAAGTTTTTTCTAAACTACTATATCATGAACCGAAAAAAAAGACGATGGTAAACGTTTACATAATTAAAGTAAAAAGCCAACAATAATATGTTGGCTTTTTTACATCAGTTTTAAACGTTTTATTCGTTCCTCAGGACGAGGATGAGTTGAAAACAGGTTCGTCACTTTTTTCTTAAGTGGATCAGCAAAGTATAACGGAGCTGAAGTACTGGAGGCTTCCTTTACAGGTGTTGAAGAACCGGTAATTTTCGTTAATGCAGAAGCTAACCCAATAGGGTTGCGAGTTAATTCAGCTGCACTCGCATCTGCAAGAAATTCACGATTTCTTGAAATAGCTAAGCGTATTAATGTGGCGATAAAAGGTGATAAGATAAGTAAAGCAAGTGAAATGATTAAAATTGCAGGATGCTGCTTCTGATTTCTGTTCGAACGTGAAAAGAATAACATCCTTGTTCCAAGATCACTTAAAATGGCAACAGCTGATACAAGCGCGACGGCAATGGTCGCTAAACGGATATCATAGTTCCGAATATGGGCAACCTCATGAGCCATTACACCTTCAATTTCCTCCCGGTTAAGAATATCAAGTAACCCAGTTGTAATAGCAATGGCTCCATTTTTGGGTGAAGTACCAGTGGCAAACGCATTTGGACTTGAATCGTGAATAATAAAAATGCGTGGCGTTGGAATTCTGGCTACCATCGCTAAGTTCTCTATTGTATGCCAAAGGAAGGGATGTTCATTCTTTGAGCGAACTTCTTTAGCATGGTTCATTCTCATAACAACATTCGTACTTGATAAAAGCATAAACAGGGTGTAACCACCACCAATAAAGGCGGCGACTAGCATACCACTATAATAGTCTCCTGATCTGACATACGTGAAAGAGGCACCAACGGCTAACACAAACAGTATGAATCCTGTAACAATGAAGAAAGTGTTTCGTTTATTTCGTTCAATTTGTTTGTAGAGAATCATCTAAATCATTCCCCACCTTCATTAAAATTGGACCTTAACATTTTCGCGTTCTTCTTTTGGTGTTTCTAACATATCTCTGTGAGTAAAGTGGTGAACAGATGCAACAATATTGGTTGGAATTGATTCAATCTTTGTATTATATTCCATCACGGTTTTATTATATAGCTGTCTCGCATAGGCAATCTTGTTCTCTGTACCAGCTAGTTCTTCTTGTAACATTGAAAAATTTTCATTTGCCTTTAAATCTGGATAAGCTTCTCTCAAAGCAAATAATTGCCGTAAAGCACCAGAAAGTTCATTATTCGCATCAATTTGTTCTTGTCTTGAGTTTCCAGGTGCTGTAATTTGATTTCTAAGTTCAACAACTTTACTAAGGGTTTCCTGTTCATGCTTGGCATAGCCTTTGACCGTTTCGACAAGGTTTGGGATTAAGTCGAATCTTCTTTTTAACTGTACATCTATTTGGGCCCACGATTCCTCTACCCAATTTCGATACTTAATTAATCCGTTATAACTTGTAACCCAGAATATAGCAATAAGAATAAATAATCCTCCAATAAAAAAAATAATCATAAAATGAATCTCCTTTTTGGTCTATTTACTATTAATACGTTCGCTTCAGCAGAAAAGTTTCGAGAAATTGTCTTTCCGAATTTGAATTAATGATGAAACATTTCAGTAATAGCATTCCACAAATTGAACGATGATCCAGGAGAAGGGTGTGTCAAATGCAAAAAGCTTGATACAAGCGATGATGCTTGTTGACAGTCATAAAAAGAAACTACCGTTATACAGGTTAGTTTGCTTTTAAGAATGGATATTACCAAAAATTATTAATAAATAAAATACATATCTAGCTTAAATAAACCCACACTATGAGTACACAAGGAGGTGAGATAAATGGCAAACAACAATAGTTCCAACCAACTTCTCGTACCTGGTGTACAACAAGCATTAGATCAAATGAAGATTGAAATTGCACAAGAATTTGGTGTTCAATTAGGGGCAGATGCTACTTCACGTGCAAACGGTTCTGTAGGTGGAGAGATTACTAAGCGTCTTGTTCAAATGGCTGAACAACAAATGGGTGGCTTCCAACAACAATAATATATATGGCTTGAAGAGGTGAGGGCTCCTCACCTCTTCTTTAATAAAAGATAATTTTATTTTTATGAGGTGACAAAATGCCAAAAATGTGCCCAGTATGTAATGGGTTTACAAAGGTAAACAAGCACTGCAATGAATGTAATAGCGAGCTAATTGATTATGGACGAATCTTGGATTATTTAGATGATTACAGTGCATATGAAGAAATTGAAGTAGAAAAAGAAAGTGATACTGTTGAATATGATCAACGCAATCATCTATGTGCTCATTATTTAACCTGTATTGAATGTTCTTATTCGGTCGTATATCTTATTCAAGAACAATAAAAAACCACTCCTTTATATCGAAAAGGAGCGGTTTTTTTATATTAGCGAATACGTAACTCAGAATCTTTATCAAAGAAGTGAGCTTTGTTCATATCGAATGCAAGGTCAATTGATTGACCGCTAGAAATATCAGTACGAGAATCAACACGTGCAACAAAATCTTGACCTTCAACAGTAGAGTAAAGAATAGTTTCAGCACCTAATAATTCAGCTACATCGATATCAGCTTTTACTTTTGAACCTGGAGAAGACTCAATGAATACAAGCTCATCATGAATATCTTCTGGACGAATACCTAGAATTAATTCCTTACCATCGTATCCATTATCTTTAAGTAATTTAGCCTTTGCAGCAGGAATTGTTACGCTCTTGTTTCCAATTTTAAAGGAGTCGCCTTCTAATGTACCTGCTAAGAAGTTCATTGAAGGTGAGCCAATGAATCCACCTACGAATACGTTTTCTGGATTGTCATAGACATCTTTAGGTGAACCTACTTGTTGAATAAAACCGTCTTTCATAATAACAATACGCGTTGCCATTGTCATCGCTTCAGTTTGGTCATGCGTTACATAAATTGTTGTTGTTTGTAGACGCTTATGAAGCTTAGTGATTTCAGCACGCATTTGTACACGAAGCTTAGCATCAAGGTTTGATAATGGCTCATCCATTAAGAATACTTGAGGGTCACGAACGATTGCACGACCAAGAGCTACACGCTGACGCTGACCACCAGACATTGCCTTAGGCTTACGATCAAGCATTTCAGTTAAACCAAGAATTTTTGCTGCGTCACGAACACGTTGGTCAATTTCAGCCTTAGGGAATTTACGAAGCTTAAGACCGAACGCCATGTTGTCATATACATTCATGTGTGGGTAAAGAGCGTAGTTTTGGAATACCATCGCAATGTCACGGTCTTTAGGTGCAACATCGTTCATACGCTTGTTTCCGATAACAAGGTCACCCTTTGAAATATCTTCAAGACCTGCAATCATACGTAGAGTTGTTGACTTACCGCAACCAGATGGACCAACGAATACGATAAATTCTTTATCTTCAATGTGTAGATTGAAATCAGTTACCGCTGTTACATCACCATCATAAATTTTATAAATATTCTTTAATTGAATTTCTGCCATGTTTGTTACCTCCTTGATTTGTTAATCAAATTGTAACCCTTTTCATTTGTTGAAATCTATGGCAAGTCTGCACAAATATCTATGATTCTTTTTGTGCAGACTGACAATGATAGAATTATTTGCGCTCGATAAGTAGAAGAAGAAAGTACATGATAGCCGCTTGAGGAAATTGCTTTATATCTACACCAGTACGTTCTACAAACTTATCAATTCGGTATTGAAGGCTGTTTCGATGCATAAACAATGCCTTAGCCGCAGCAGAGATATTAAGATTTTGTTGGAAATAAACAGAAACAGTTTTTAGTAGTTCATGATCCTCAGCGATCTCAGCGGTAATAATTTGATTTATCACATACTGCTTTTGCTCAAATGGCAAATGGTCTAGTAAAAAATAGGGAATGGCTTCATGTTCATGGAAAACTTGTTTACTAGGATTTGCTGCGATAGCTGCTTGAAAGCAAGAGCGTTCCCAATGAAATTGGGATTTTGATAGCTCTACCTCAACATTGGAGCCAATTAATAAGGAAAGATCAATGTAAAAATCTGAGGCAATAGCTTCGACGAAACCGATATAATCCGGAGTTTCTTCCTCGGTTTCCTCGGTCACGATTAATCCGTTATGTTGATCAATCCATAGAATGGCCGTTTCATTGGTTGCAATACTCGCCCAAACTTCTTGAAACGATTCATAATCATCAATGGATCGATCTAAATGAAAATGGATAAAGCGTACTGTTTTACCTTGGGGAACGTTTGGGCTTTCTTGGAATAGCCATGACATCCAACGTTTCTCAACATTAGATGAAGGTTGAGGAGTATGTTGATGTTTCTCAAGAAGCATTGTCAGTAAGGCTTGTTCTTTTTCCGTTAATTTACTTTTCCAAAAGCCAATCGGCTCCTTATGTTCGTCTTGTAACCATAAAATGTCAGGATGCGGATGAGCAGGTAGGTTATTTACGATAGCATCTGCAAAATGATGTTTTAACGTTTGGTACATGTTCATGCTCACTCCTTTTACAATTTCCTTTTCTAAAATTATAACAAATTATTGCAGACAATAAGTAAAAAGATAACCATCTCTTAAAGAAGAGATGGTTTACCTTTTTACTTATTTGGGGGAGTTTCTTTTTTGAATGGTCTGGCTTCTTCAATTTTACCAGCCTGATCATTACTTACTGTTCCACCAGAAAGACCGTCATCTAGCATTCGCTCTTCGTCTACAAAGTAATCTTCACGTCCTTGATGAAGTTGATCTTTTTTTGCCAAATTGATCTACCTCCAATGCTGTAGCTTACTGATTATTAGGATAACAAAATATAGGTTAAATTATGCAAAAAACAAACATATCACAGAAAAAGGGAAACCCATTTTTTTCAGTGCCTCAGTAGCAATGGCTTCGCACGTTACGCGCCTTGCTAGGTTTTTTAAAAAATGGCAACGGCTTCGCACATTACTTAAAGGGCACAGTAAAAGGGAAACCCACCCTTTTTCAGTGCCCTCGGTTATGCTTCCTTTTCGGTGACATCGTCTGAATGCCAATGACCTCCTCCAAACCAGAGGTAAACACTCTCCTCGTTCCCTTTAATATAAGAAAAGCAAACAAGTCCGGCCTGTAGAGCCATTTTAATGGCGACTTCGTCATCATACCTAATTTTTTGGTAGCAGACACCTAGATCATCGACAAAGGAAGATAGTAAGGTTGTTTGAATATGACTATGACGATATTTTGGGGAAACTAATAAGGTAGAAAAACTGATTCCATAGTTGGTGACGGCAGCAACAGCAATAATTTTTCCTTCCCAATATACTACCTTTAAACACGTACCAGGTTCGTTAAGATGGTGTTTTCTCATCCGAAACAATCGTTTATATACTCTCTGTTCTGAAGTATCATAACGTTTCACAAAATCCATAACAGGGCGTCGATATTTCTCCCATGTGTTAACCGAGATTGTAATCAAATTCATTGGATAAAACCTCCTTAACATAGCATGTCTTTATAGAGGTAAAGCAGAAAAGTATACTATCGAGGGATGAACACTGGCGATGAGATTACGTTATATCGTATACTATGTGACAAATGCCCATTTTGTGAGGAATAGAAGGAGGAAAAAAGGTGGACAGTTTGTGGTTTATCGGATTTATGGTAATGATTGGGGCTGTCATTGGTGGAATGACTAACTCTTTAGCGATAAAAATGCTATTTCGTCCTTATAAAGAAATTCGAATTGGTGGATGGCGTGTTCCGTTTACGCCTGGGTTAATCCCTAAAAGACATGATGAACTATCAACCCAATTAGGTAGAATGGTCGTTCAATACTTACTTACAGCCGAAGGTCTTGGAAAAAAACTAAAAAGTACGGCGTTCGTCTCTAGTGTAACAGCTTGGCTTCAAGGGGAAGTATTGAAAATGCTACACAGTGAAATAAGTATTGCTGAGTTTTTAGAAAAGCAGGTTCATGTTCAGCAACCGAAAGAAAAATTAAAAGGAAAAACTGAAGCCCTTATCGCAAATGGACTTGAACGCTTTTTTAAGGAAAACAGAATAAAACAAATTGGAGAGGTTGTACCTGAGAGTTTTTTGGCTAAAGCAGACCAATTAATTCCACAGCTTGCTGATTTTATACTAGAACGTGGACAAGCTTTTTTAAATAGTCCTGAAGGAAAACAGCAATTAAGTCAAATGATTGAACGATTTTTGTTTGACAAAGGGACGCTCGTAAACATGATTTCCATGTTTCTTGGGAATGAACGTCTTGTTGATAAAGTTCAACCAGAATTAGTGAAATTCTTAAAAAATACCGGTACGAAAAAACTATTAGAGGATGTACTAACGAATGAATGGGAACGTTTGAAAGAACGGAAATTTGAAGAAATTGAAGCACATGTTAATAAAGAAGAAGTTATGTCGTTAATCGTAAATACTGTATACAAAAATGTTCCTGTATTTGAATGGTTTGAGAAGCCAATGAAGGCATGGACAAGTAACTTTGAAAAAATCGTTATAAATGAGTGGGTCCCGACAGGAGTCCATTTAGCTAGTGATTTGCTCTTTGATCATTTAGAGGCATTGTTAGAACGGCTCCATTTAGAAGAAATTGTCCGTGAGCAGGTTCAAACGTTTTCAGTTGATAAACTAGAAGATCTTGTGTTGTCAATATCCAAAAAGGAATTTAAAATGATTACGTATTTAGGAGCACTTCTTGGTGGGATGATTGGTTTTATTCAAGCATTTATCGTGCTAACGGTAAGATAATGTAAGAATTTTGTTTGATTTTGCCGATTTGGATGAATTGTCACAATGAACATGTTATAGTCGAAAAGACTATTTTTTTAGGAGGACGGCAAAATGTCAAATGTATATGATAAGGCCCATGAGATGAAACGTACACTAGGAGAAAGTGACGAGTTTAAACAATTAAAGGCGTTGCATGAACAAATTGAAGGTGATGAAGCAGCAAAAACGTTATTGGACAGCTTCCGTCAGCTGCAATTACAGCTTCAACAAAAGCAAATGCAAGGGATGCAGATTACAGAAGAAGAAGCCATCAAAGCGCAACAACAGTTTGAACTTGTTCAGCAAAATGAGTTAGTTTCTAAGCTAATGGAAGCAGAACAACAATTAAGTACGATTATTGGCGATATTAACAAAATTATTACCGAGCCACTTGAGGAAATCTATGGCGCACTAGAAAATCAATAAATAAAGCAAGAGCTCGAAAGGCTGTTTATATCTACCTTTCGAGCTCTTTTTTATTAATCGAATGTCTACTTTTTCATTTTTTTGCCGATTAATATTGCCATATGAAGGACGAGTCCTGCAAACAAGCCAACAGAAATTCCACCAAGAGCAGCCATGGTTATTTCTTGAAGAGTCGGTTCACGTAATTGTGATGTCGTAAGTAATAAAAAGATAAGAGCTGGGATGATATAAAAATTAAAGAACGTCTTCATAAATACTCCTATTTACTAATGTGTTTTAGGTGACGATTTATTCACTATAAAAGTATAAACAACTTTAATCTAAAGTTCTAACAAAATTCTTATGAACATAGGCTAAAAAAGAACAGGCAGGCCCTGACATCTAGATTAAAGGGGGAGACAGCGTGACATATCGATTATTAGCCCTAAACATCGATGGAACTATTTTACGTTCAAATTCACGAGTGAGTAAGCAGACGAAAGATGCGATTGATTACGTGAAAGAGAAGGGAGTGTATGTTACTTTAGCCACATCTAGACCATTCCCGGCAGCTAAAAAAATAGCGAAAGCATTAAAATTGGATAGTCATTTAATAACGAGTAATGGCGCGTTTATCGCTGAAGAGAGTGAAGAACCACTTTTTACACGTCATATTTCTGAAGAAACCACCTTGCAAGTAGTGGAAATACTCGAGCAGTATCATTGTCATGTTCGCATTCTTAGCGAAAACTATTCGATCGGAAATAAAGTTCGTCAAAAAAGTTATTTAATCGCAAAAATGACAATTGGTGTAGGTGACCCGTTATTTTATCCCATAACATTCGTAGATTCATTATGCGATTATTTAATGGAAGAACCTGTTTCACCTCTAAAGCTTCAAGTTCAGTTCTTTAATGAACAGGAAAAAAGAGATGCATTAGAAGAAGTAAGAGAAACTGTTAAAGGAATTCGTTTCTTTGACTCATTACCAGGTCGAGTTGAAATCGTAGGCTCAGGAATTTCAAAAGCTAGAGGTCTTCAAACTCTAGGGCAGCACTTAGGAATTTCTCTTGATGAAATGGTGGCAATCGGCTCTTATAATAATGATATTGAAATGATTTCTGAAGTAGGATTAGGCGTTGCAATGGGAAATGCATCAGATGAATTGAAAGATGCAGCTAATTGGATCACTCGTTCTAATAACCAAAACGGTGTGTCATATATGATTCGGGAAGTCTTCCGAAAACAATTACGTTTACAAATGTAGCAGTCTCAGATGAGGCTGTTTTTTTTATTCGAGTTGATTCATACTAAATGCTCCGATAAACTAAGAAGGAAAATTCACAAACGTAGGAGAGACATATGAATATATCTGTAATCCAATTAGACGAACGTCATAAAATAAATATAGAGCATATTAGTGCGTTATTTTTTGAAGATCCACTTATTTATTGGAATGAGGAACAAAGAGAAGCTGATTTAACTATAACAATTAACGTGAATAGGACTCCTAGTAATCAAATCTTTGCTCAGGCTAGTCTTATTGATAAAAAAACAAACGAAACAAATCAAGTTAGTTATACGTACCCGAATACGAGTGTCTTTGCAACTGAGGATGTTAAGAAAGTTGAGAAAAGGACCGTCAACCATGTCTACTTGCTATTACTTCAATCTTATACTGGAGTAAGGCAACCATGGGGGATTTTAACTGGAATTCGCCCAACGAAGCTGATGCATCAAATGAGAAGAGCCGGTTTAAAAAAGGAAGAGATTCGAAGAGAATTAAAGGAAGTATATTTAGTAACAACAGAAAAAATCAATCTCCTTGAGCGAATTGTTACGAGACAATTAGCCGTTCTTCCTGACTTAGATGAACTAGATCGAGCGGTAAGCATTTATATTGGTATCCCCTTTTGCCCGACAAAATGTGCATATTGCACGTTTCCTGCTTACGCTATTAATGGACAAAATGGTTCGGTTGAGGCCTTTTTAGAAGGTCTTCATTACGAGATTGAACAGACAGGTAAGTGGCTAAAGGAAAACAAGATCGATGTTACAACGGTTTATTATGGCGGGGGGACACCGACTAGTATTAGTGCAGAGCAGATGAATGACTTATATTCTAGGATGTATGAATCATTTCCGGACATTACAGGGGTACGCGAATTAACTGTTGAAGCGGGTAGACCTGATACAATTACACCTGAAAAAATTGCCGTTATGAAAAATTGGAAGGTGGATCGAATAAGTATTAATCCACAATCATTTGAAAATGAAACCCTTCAAGCAATTGGTCGACATCACTCCGTCGAGGAAACGATTGAGAAATATCAACTCTCTCGAAAACTTGGCTTGGAAAATATTAATATGGACTTAATTATTGGGCTTCCTGGTGAAGGACTGAAAGAGATGGAGCACACTTTAAAGGAAACGGGAAAGCTGCACCCAGAATCATTAACCGTACACACCTTGTCTTTCAAAAGAGCCTCAACGATGACAAAAAATAAAGAAAAATATAAAGTAGCGAGCCGGGCAGAAATTTCTCAAATGATGGAGTTATCTAGTCAATGGACTGCAAAGCAGGGGTATGCCCCATATTATTTATATCGCCAAAAGAATATATTAGGTAACTTGGAAAATGTAGGTTATGCATTACCTTCAAAAGAAAGCTTGTACAATATTATTATAATGGAGGAATGCCAAACGATTATTGGATTAGGTTGTGGCGCAGCAAGTAAATTCGTTGAGCCAGGTACCGGAAAGATAACGCGTTATGCGAATCCGAAGGACCCGCGCTCATATAATGAGCGTTTTAAGGAATATACGCATGAAAAACTAGAAAAGTTATCAATGTTGTATGAAACTAAAGTAAAATAACTTCCAGATAATTCGTTTTGATACAAAATCATCTTATGATATGATGTACGTGAATAATAGGGAGGATGATTATCGTGTTAGAAATAATTTCTGATATGACGATGCTATGGATTAGTGTTGTAGTTACGGTTCTACTAGTTGCTGCATTCACGAGAGCAAGTATGTCTGTTTGTGAATGGACGATTCGTGCAAATTGGAAAAACCAATTCAAACAAATAGAGCCACATGATAAAATCATTGTCCCAACAGGTCGATTGTTTTCTAAAAGCTATCACCCTAAAATCCCTTCTTTCCTTGATCAAAGCGTCTTAGATGATGAGGAGCCTTTCCTGGTTAGAGTTTACGCGTAGATAAACTTTACCACTAGGAGGCTATTAACTTGAAAAAAACTTCACTATTTATCATATTAATCGTAATTACGATTACTCTGTCGGGATGTGGGGCGTCACAGCAGCCAATTACGGCAGATTCTCAAGGAATTTGGAATCATTTTTTTGTTTATCCAATGTCTTGGATTATCATTACTGTTGCTGATTTGTTAAACGGGAATTTCGGGTTATCTATTATTGTCGTAACCATCCTTATTCGTGTTATGCTTTTACCACTTATGCTAAAGCAACAAAAAAGCAGCCGGGCAATGCAAGCACTGCGTCCAGAAATAGAAGCGTTACAAAAGAAATATGGACAAGAAGAACAAAAAAAGGACCCAAAGAATGTTCAAAAAATGCAGCAGGAATTGATGGCACTTTACCAGCAGAATGGTGTAAATCCGGCGGCAGGTTGTTTGCCGATTTTTATTCAAATGCCTGTTTTAATGGCGTTTTACTTTGCGATTATGAGGACAGAAGAAATTGCATTTCACACATTCCTTTGGTTTGATTTAGGTAATCCAGATCCGTTGTTTATCTTACCACTTATTGCAGGCTTAACGACGTTCTTACAGGTGAAAATGACAGCCCACCAGTTACAGGGGCCGATGAGAATGGTCATGTACATTATGCCTATCATGATTATTGTGGCGGGTATAACACTTCCGTCAGCTTTATCTTTATATTGGGTTGTAGGAAACCTTTTTATGATTATTCAAACGTATTTTACAGTAGTCAAATCACCATATGTTACAACAGAAATCGGGAAATAAAGTACACAGTAAATGACACCCCCATTGTTAAGTACAACTAACAGTGGGGGCTTTTTTATAAACTACGCATTCACCCATTTTCGTTTCCTGAATAGGATACAAATGAAAAAGAGGAGGGTGAATCTCATGAATCATTACCATCAAATGAAATCTCTTTGCCAACAATACTTAAATAAGCCAGTGCAAATGCAAGTAAATAATCAAGCGGGATACAATGGAATTCTTGAGCATATCGATGAAGAACATGTGTATATAATGGTTCCAATTGATGAACAAGGGCAATACATGGACCTAGCTGAGTTGATGGCAACTCCGCCAATGCAAGGACAGTTTCCTCTCGAACAACGAGGCCCCGTGGATGAACGCTACTTTCCAGGTTCGTTTGGCTATCTAGGCTATCCAGGCTATCCAATCTATCCAGGCTACCCAATCTATCCAGGCTACCCTTGGTATGCTCCATATCCAAGACCAGGGTTTTGGGGGTGGGAGCGAATCATCCTTCCATTAGCTGCTTTAACAGCGATTGCTGCATTATAAGAACGAAACGAGAAGGGGGCTGTCGATTGTGGCAGCCTCATTTTGGAAATTGTTACCCGGGAAATGATTTCGTCGAATAGTTAGGGAATAGAGGGGACATTTACAAGATTCTACACAATCCAAGTCCCAATAGTTACCGTAAAGGAATGTTATAATAGGTGTAATAGCTTTTTTAAAAAGTTATGTTTCATTAAGATTCGGAAGTGGAATTTTTGTTAAAATAGGTGTAAATTTTACATAAGTGATATGTAGGAGGGTGCTAGAATGAGTGAATATCTCGTTTATCTAGTTGAAGATGAAAAAAACCTCTCAGAGGTAATTAAAGCGTATCTTGAAAAAGAAGGCTGGAAAGTCAAAGTGTTTCATGATGGTGATGAGGCAAGAGATGCTATTAATGACAAGCCACACCTTTGGATTTTAGATATTATGCTTCCGGGGACGGATGGCTATCAATTATTGAAAGCTATTAAGGAGAATGAGGATACTCCTGTAATTTTTATTTCTGCACGTGATCAGGATTTAGATCGGGTTCTTGGGTTGGAAATGGGCAGTGATGATTATTTAGCGAAGCCCTTCTTACCTCAGGAACTAATCATTCGCGCAAAGAAACTATTGGGTAGAATTTATGGTTTGGCAAATCAAGAGCAGAAAAAAATTGAAATTAATCACTACATCATTGATCCAGTAGGTAGAACCGTGGTAGATGCGGAAGTGGGAGATGATGAAATTATTGATCTAACAACAAAGGAAATGGATTTGATTTTGCTATTAACGACTGAAATAGGAAAAGCATTATCGCGCGAACGAATTATTGAACATGTTTGGGGTGAAAATTACTTCGGTTCTGAACGTGCTGTCGATGATGTTGTTAGGCGTGTTAGAAAAAAAATGCCCCGTATCCATTTAGAAACATTGTACGGATATGGATATAGGGTACTTTCCTCATGATAAAAGTAAATTTAACGCAGCGGATTTGGCTTGCGTTTATTTCTCTTATTGTTCTTGTTGGGTTGTCGATGACGATTATTTACCCAATCTCTATAAAGGGAACTTTAACAGAAGAAACATATACGATTATTGAACAAGAACAAAATAGACTGGCTTATCCGCTTCTAGATTTATTTAATCCGCCTCGAAACGAACTAGATTTTATTGAAAGACGAGAAGCAGAACGTTCGGTTGGACATTTTTTTATATATGAAACGTTAGGACAAACACCTGAAGGGGTCTCTTTGCCTCCTGCAGAGGTGTTGCAGGAAATGGCTAGAAATGCTTACAGGCAGGAAGCAATACGGGGGCGCTATGAAATTCAGTATGGTGGGGCGACAGTTTTTTATGTTGTCCAAAAGGCACAGATTTCGGGGTCTCCAGCATTTCATATTTCCTATATGTGGGACACGTATCGGGATCAAATGGTAAATCGTTTGTGGGAGCGACTCATGTACCTCCTGCTTTTAACGAGCGGGTTAAGTTTATTACCGGCTATTTGGCTGAAACATTATTTAAGACAGCCATTGATCATACTTGGTAATCACCTTGAGCAAATTGCAAATCGAGATTGGAAGGAGCCACTCAAGTGGCAAGGTGATGAGGACTTTCAACGACTTTCCGATCAATTTGAAAAAATGCGTCAAAATTTGAATAGTTACGATCGAGCACAAAAGACGTTTATTCAACATGCTTCTCATGAATTAAAGACACCGATTATGGTCATAAAAAGTTATGCCCACTCTGTAAAAGACGGAATATTACCGAAGGGAAATATAGAACAGACAATGGATGTCATCGTTGAGGAAGCAAATCGAATGGAGCGTCGCGTACTTGATATGCTTTATTACACGAAGCTTGACTCTTTGCAGGAAGAAAGTCCAAAACATGAGGAAATCATTTTTGGTTCTATCGCTTTTCAAATTGAGGAACGGTTTAGAGTACAGCGAGAAGATGTAAAAATAATTATTATTGGTGCTGAAACCAAATTAAATGGTGATCCCGAGCAATTGGAAGTGTTGCTAGAGAACCTTGTAGAAAATGCGCTTCGTTATGCAGAAAGCAAAATCTGGGTTAAAGCTTCTTCTTTTGAGGATCGTGTTGAAGTGACTGTTGAAAATAATGGAGAGTCTATTCCAGAGCATGACTTACCCCAGTTGTTTAACCCATTTTATAAAGGGAATAAAGGTAAGTTTGGCTTAGGTCTTGCAATTGTTAAAAGAATTGCTGAATTACATGAAGCTTGTCCTAAAGTAGAAAATAGTGAATATGGTGTGAAATTTACGATTACTTTTCCTAGTACTGTTGAAAAGCCTAATAAAATGAAAAAAAAGGAGAAGAAAAACTAATCTTCCCCTTTTTTTCATATAGTTTAAGTGTATTTCATTACAAGAGAAAAGAGGGGTGCTATACTGTATATAGTACAAACCATGATTGAGGTGAAAGGATGAGCAAGGGGATTCGATACCATCAGGTAGGCGACAATGTCGAAAGCTATTTTTTAATTAAAACAGTTACGAAAGCAATTGCTAGTAATGGAAAACCATTTTTAACGTTAATATTAGGGGACCAAACTGGAGAAATTGAAGCTAAATTATGGGGGTGCTCTCCAGATGATGAAGCAGCTTTTGTAAGTAAAGCAATTGTGCACATTCAAGGTGACTTTATTGAATATCGTGGACGCAACCAGCTGAAAATTTCCAGTATTCGACCGACAAGTACGATGGATAATGTCAAAGTGGCTGATTTTGTTCGTTCAGCACCACTTTCTCCGGAAGATATGTTAGATCAAGTGCAGCAATATATTTTTGATATGAACAATCCAAATATCCAACGAATTACTCGTCACCTATTAAAAAAGCACCAACAAGCATTTTTAGAGTCTCCAGCTGCGACTAAAAATCACCATGAATTCGTTTCGGGATTAGCTTATCATGTTGTATCTATGTTAAAGATCGCCCGTAGTTTAGTTGAGTTATACCCTTCATTGGATCAAGACTTACTATTTTCGGGTGTTATATTGCATGATTTAGGGAAAGTAAAGGAATTATCGGGACCCATTGATACAACCTATACTTTAGAGGGGAAGTTACTCGGACATATATCGATCATGGTCAATGAGATAGGAGAGGCTGCAAAAGAGCTAGGGATTGAAGGAGAAGAGGTCCTTATTCTTCAACATCTCGTTTTGAGTCATCATAGTAAAGGGGAATGGGGAAGTCCTAAGGCCCCTGTTATACGGGAAGCTGAAGTTCTTCATATGATTGACAATATTGATGCAAAAATAAATATGATGGATCGAGCACTTGAGCGTGTTCAACCAGGAGACTTTTCTGAACGTGTGATGGCATTAGAGAATAGAAGTTTCTATAAACCTAGCTTTCATGAAAAGCCACTCGATATATAATGGTGAAAAGTCTCTTTAACTAGTTCTAATCCCCATTGCTTGTACATATTGATTAGTAAGTAGTTAAGTAGGGGGAATACAGATGAAACAGACGAAGATGAGTAAACAATTTTCAGCAGGCCTTTTAATCGTCATGGCGTTTGCGTTAATTCTAACACAAACGGCCGTTGGTTCCATCCTTTTATCTAGTCCTTGGTGGGTTTATTTTGTTCTGGCAGGCATCGTATTAAGTGGATATCTTAGTATGAAGTATGCACGTGAAGAGCGAAAAATGGAAGAGGAATGGATTGAACAAGAAGGAAATGTCTACATGGAACGACTTGTTGCTGAAAGAGAAAAAAGAGGAAAAGAAAAATCCTAAGACTGATACTTAGGATTTTTCTTTATTTCATTATTAGCAGAAATAAGCCGCTCCCACAATAATTAATAAAATAAACAATACAACGATAAGAGTAAAGCTAGTTAAAGGAGTTGTCATAACCTTACCTGACATGTAAATCATCCTTTCGAAGCTAATATAGGTACGTACCTAGTGTTAGCTTATTCATTGCTATTTCTTTTGTTCTAGGCGTTTGCGGATATTTTTAAATAAGCATAAAGACCGGTATGGAACCCATACCGGTCTTTGACGTTATACTTATTGTACAGCAGGTGCAGGATCTGCGTTATCGAGGATATCCTTATATCGGTCATCTTTAAACTCAATTTTTGCATTATCCATCAAATCAGATAAGACATCAGTGTTAGATTTCGATTGCTCTTGAACTAAACGTTCTTCAACATCTTCTTGGAAATCTTCATATGTTTCTTTGCGATCTGTCACTTTAATAATATGGTAACCGTGTTCAGATTTCACTGGCTCACTTACTTCACCAATTTCTAAGGCGAATGCAGCTTCTTCAAATTCTGCTACCATTCTTCCTTTTCCGAAGAATCCAAGGCTTCCGCCACTCATTGCAGAACCAGGATCTTTTGAGTACTCTTCCGCAAGGGTAGCAAAGTCTTCACCTGCATTTATTTTTTCAGCTACTTCATTAGCTGTTTCCTCATCTTCTACTAAGATATGGCTGGCCTCAACTTGCTCACCAAATTCGTCACTATGCTCTTCAAAGTAGGCTTGTTTTTGTTCTTCTGTAACATCTACATTAGCTGTAGCTAGTTTTTGAATGACAAGCTGCGGGATAATATATTCTTCAGCAAAAGCTTCAATCGATTCAACTTCAATGTTGTATTGTGATTCTAGAAGGTTAAGTAATTCTTCATCAGTTTCAAGAACAAATTGCGTTTTTAACTTATTGATTTCCTCGTCAATCTCTTCTTGAGGAAGCTCTACAGAATCTTTTGCTTCCATTACAAGCTGTCGCTGAATCATTTCTCTAAGCGTATCATCACCATAACGATCTTTTAGAGTTCCCACGAGCTCTGACTCAGTAATTTCTTTCCCATCAACGACAACAACAGCTGTGTTATCACTAGCCGTGTCTTCGTTGTTACAAGCTGTAAGTGCAATCAAACATGCAACTCCTACAGCAGCAAATGAACGTCTTTTCATTACATACACTCCTCAATTTTTACTAAAATGTTGACAAAAGGATAACAAATCGGTTCCGGATTTTCAAGGTGACTCTGCATTTAGCTTGTCCATAAAATGGATGAGCTAAGAAGTCAGTGAGAAAGTCACTTTTGCTTGAAATCCTTTTTTTGAAAACTTTACACAGAGATTACTATACCATAAATAGTAGCGGAATAAAAAGCTTTTTGGAATTAGATACCACTTAAAAGGTAAAATCGCTAATTTCGGCGCAGAAGAATTGGTGGAACTTTTTTTCGGGATTTAGTGAAAGCGCCTAGTACGCTTGTGCTATACCTGCATAGGATGAAGTAAGAAAGCAAAGAGGGGGTGTCAATATGTCTCATGCATATCACGGCGGCTTTGCGTTGATTGTTGTGTTGTTCATTCTATTAGTTATTGTAGGTGCAGCTTGGCTATAAACCTTTCATTAACTTAACTATATGTAAGGAGGAATTTCTCATGAGTCACGTATACGGTAGCAGCTTTGCGTTAATTGTTGTGTTGTTTATTTTACTAATCATCATCGGTGCATCTTGGACGTATTAAAATAACGAAGAAAAGAGTGAGGATGTGGCCTCACTCTTTTCTTCATTCTGTCTGTCGGTTATGTAAAAAGGATTTTTACATATGTAGAGGTTAACAAAATTGTCATAAGTATATTAATAGTACGAAATAGTTTTGGTTGCTTTTCTGATGGGATTTCCCTTCGAATACAGAGGGCATCAGTCATTGAATTGATGACAAACAGTATAACAAGAGCGAATAATACAATAAAGAAGACCATCCATCTGCCTCCAGTCTAGCAAAGTCTTACTCTAAACTTTATCAAAAGTTTTCTAAAAAAGATAGAAGAATGCAAGATTTTATTAAGGTTATTTAGCAAAAAAATGTAAATGAATTGTTTTGTTTCCCAATTAGACGTACAATAATAGTAAATGATTAGATGGAGTGTACGTAAAATGAAAAAGCAGCTGTCATGGAAGGGAGCTTTTTTTGTTTTAGCAGGGTTGATTCTTATCTGTATCCTTATGGTAGGTATCGTGCTTGCGCGTTACTTTCCTGAGGTAGACGATTCTCATTTTGAGATGAAAACTGGAACGGAGCCAGCTGCCTCTTTATTTGAGATTAGGACAGGGAAGCAACAACTAAATCAATTTATTGCAAAACAAATTGAGAAAGAAAACCATGCGTTTCGTTATATTGTTGAATTGACAGATGAACATGTTCAATTTAGAACATCGTTATTAGTGCTCGGCCAAGAGGTCCCTGTTACAATAAATTTTTCTCCTACCGTCACAGCTCAAGGGGATTTATTGTTGCATATGGACACTTTTTCCCTTGGTGGAATCAGGGTACCTGAAGTACGTGTTCTTCAACTGATTAAGGATTTCATTGAACTTCCCAAATGGGTAGAGATTTATCCATCAGATAGGCTTGTTCATGCAAAAGTAACAGCGCTGACGATTTCACAAGATATTACTTTGCGAATAACTTCCTTTGATTTAGTAAATGATCAAATTAGCTTAGATATGACGATTAATTAATCGCAAAAGCCAAAAAGGGGACTTTTCCTTTTTGGCTTTCTTAGTGTATGATTTGTTGTTTAACTAGAATGTGAACCCCTTCAGAATGATTAGTTACATAACTTTGTCTAGGGGCTTTCAGTATATAGGAAACATAGATAAAATCATAAAAGCACAATCCAAAATTAACCGCCGCTAAAATAGAAAAAAGTGGTAAATAGGTAGGGAACGCAATCGAAGCTAAAGATGTGCAGCTTGTTATGACGATAACTGGCATTAGTAATGAAATGACGTATAATTTTTTTGTTAATGGTGTACAAAGCGATAACGTCATGACAGGAAATCCGTACATCCATTTCCATGTAAGTGTACCTTTTCTTCCGCTAACCCAAATAGGAAGACAATGTAAACATTTATGAATAATAATGATTGCTAGAATACCAGCTATAAATAAACTAAAACTAATTTTTATGGAATATGCTGTAGTATGAACAAACGTACTAATAACTAAATAATAAAGTAAAAATGAAAATAACATTGTGCAGCCTGAAAACATGATTAGGCGCAACGTGCCATAATCACGAGAAATATTAATGGTTTTCCAGCAGTTCATTGTTGCACCTCCTCAATCTACTTGAATAATCTACTCCCTTTTTGGTCAGAAATCAATATCTTCTGAAAAAGTCGAATGATTTAGAAAATAAAATTTATTAAGTGGTTTCCAATATAAAAAAAACGAGACGTATAACAAGGGTACTTATACCCGTGCTATATATCTCGTTTATTACATTTATGAAGTTTTTACTTCAATATCTGGAATGTCTTTCAATTGGAGACGACCATTCTCCTCGACGAAATCTTCGTCCAATTTGTCTAATGACTTTTCAAACATATCAATAAAGTCTGGACCATAAATGTGACGCAAAATACTAATAATTTCTGAGAATTCGGGGAATTTACCATACAAATCTTTGATTGGCAGTGCACCACCATAAACGCTATGGGTCATAGGTTCATAAGACTCTAATGTTTTTAATAAGAGAATTCTTCCTTCTTCTGTTAAACAAACATACGTATTCCGTTTGTCATTTTCTTTTTTTGAAAACGTTAAATAACCACGATCTTCAAGTTTTTTCGAAAAATTGAAAGCGGTTGATACATGCATAACACCAAAATTAGCAATATCTGAAATTGAAGCACCGTCTAAATGATAGGCAATCCATAAAATATGATGCTCATTAATATTTAGGTCAAAAGGTTTAATCCATGTTTGCCAGTCCTTTTCGACCGATTTCCACAATGCCTTACTGAGTTGAGCGACTTTATGACTGAAAATAACTGATTGTTTTAAAGAATTAGGGGTATGCTGATTCATCGTACTCCTCCCGTTCAGAAAGAATTTCAAACTATTATTATTTTTTTACTATCATTGAATATAATTCTTGTCTACATTATGACAATAAATATCAAAAAAAGGAAGAAAAAAATATTTTTTTGAAAGTTTTTGAAAATTTTTTTGGAAAGATAAAAGAAAAAAGCAGCAATTATGACAGCTGCTTTAGGTTTTTAACATTTTGTTGTAAAGAATTGATATCTTCTTTTAGTTGGTTAATACTTGGATTTACATCCCTTTTCCAATCCTCTATTGAATCCTTTAATTCAATTTGTAGTTCTTTAACACTATTAACACCGACTTTTGTCGTGTTTTTTACTTGTTCTGTCAGTTTTATCGTATCATTAGAGATTTGTTGAACCGTATGACGATAGGACTTGATTTTTTTCTTACATTCTAGCTGAAGCTCTTTTCCAGAAGTAGGCGCCGTAAGAAGGGTAGAGATACTGGCAATGGCTGCACCGGTTACGATTCCATATAAAATTGATTTCATCTTCACGAAAAAACCACCTTTAAAAAATTTTAGTTATTTTATAAAACAATCCAACATAGTTTGTATGAAAAGGAGGAGTCCCATGGATGCATTAATTCTTTTGCTCATGTCTATTTGCTTAGTTACGACTTATGGTTTGGTTTACATTCTACTACGTATGCGCAAAGGAATGGACGATGCAGATAAAACAGTAATGAAGAAAAGCGTTATACTCATGCTAAGTATCGCTTTCTTTAGTGGTGTAAGTGCAATTAGTCTTTTCTTTTTGGGGGGATAATCGCGAATAGGAGCTAAAAAGCTCCTACTCTGCAACATCTATTACTTATTAAAAGAAATCATAAAATCACGCAAAGCTTCACAAGCCTCTAGTGGTACTGCGTTATAAATAGAAGCACGGCATCCTCCAACAGAGCGGTGACCATTTAAACCAACAAAGCCGAGCTCTTTTGCCTTTGCTAAGAAACGTTTATTATCTTCTTCTGTTGGAAGGTTAAAGGTTACATTCATTAATGAACGGCTATCCTTGTGGGCATGCCCGCTGTAGAAGCCATTACTTTCATCAATGGCATCATAAATTATTTTCGCTTTTTCTGCATTTTTTGCTTCAATTGTACTTGTTCCACCCTGTTCTTTTACCCAACTTAACACATTTCTTAACATGTAAATTGCGAATGTCGGTGGTGTATGAAATAAAGAATTCGTTTCAGAATGTGTTTTGTAGCGAAGCATGGTAGGAACATGGTCCACATTCGTCTCCAATAAATCCTTTCGAATAATGGCAACTGTTACACCAGAAGGACCAAGGTTCTTTTGCGCCCCTGCATAAATTAACCCAAATTTCTCCACATCTAAAGGACGAGAGAGGATATCACTAGACATATCAGCGATTAATGGTGCATGACTTACAGTAGGAAATGAATGCCATTGTGTACCAAAAATCGTATTGTTTGAAGTGATATGAACATATGCGTCTTGCTCATTATAGGTTAGCTCATCGAGAGCTGGAATCGTTTTATAATTACTTTCTTTTGAAGAAGCAGAAATGGCTGTTTGACCAATTAACTTTGCTTCTTTAATCGCCTTTTCAGACCAAGCTCCAGTAAGGACGTAATTCCCAACCTTTCCTTCCTGTAAGAAGTTTAACGGGATCATCGAAAATTGCAGACTAGCTCCACCCTGTAGGAATAAAATTTCATATGTATCAGGAATCGTAAGTAACTCTTTTAATAAACTTTTGGCCTCGTTGTGTACATCCTCGTATGCTTTGCTGCGGTGGCTTAGCTCCATCACAGACATTCCTGTGTTTTGAAAGTTCACTAATTCCTTTTGGGCTCTTTCAAGTACTTCCTTAGGTAAGGCTGATGGTCCAGCATTAAAATTATAGACATGTGCCATCTCTTCTACACTCCTTCAATCTCTATTATGAATACGATTATCGTATCATAATTTTATTTAAAAAGATCAGCTTTTTAAGATATTTTTTCCTCAATTACAAACCTATGACTGCAAGTCAATACCATTTTACACTCAAAGCTCTATTCTTGACCAAAAAGGGCTGAACGATGCATCGTTCAGCTTGGAATAAATGAAGAAATTGCTTCAGCTATCGATTTGAGGTCTTCTTGTGTATACTCAGAGCCATGCTCTTTCCAAACAGCACCATAGCCATCACCTTTGCCGTACCGAGGAATTAGATGTAGATGGTAGTGAAATACGGTTTGTCCTGCCGTTTCCCCATTATTGTTAACAATATTTAAGCCTAGTGGTTTGTAAGCTGCTTTTAACCCTGCTGCAATTTTAGGAACAACAGAGAAGAGCTGCTTTGCTACTTCTGGAGTTAGTTCAAAAATATCAGCTTGGTGAGTTTTTGGAATGACCAATGTGTGGCCTTTTGTAACTTGGCTAATATCTAAAAAAGCCAAAACATGCTCATCCTCATAAACTTTTGAAGCAGGAATGTCGTTATTAATAATTTTACAAAAAATACAGTTTTCATCATGTGTCATGGAATCACCCTTTCAAAAATGGTTCTTTTTTCTACTATATACGAGTGATTTAGATGGATGCAAGTTCCTATGGACAATGTCAGAAGGAAAGAAAAGACGATGACGATTGTCTTACTCGTTCTACAATAAGTCGTAAATTTTAAATCGCAAAGAAAGTCGAATTTAGAGGTTGACTGTTCTGCAAATATTATAAATGAACTAGGAATGAATGAAGAAAATTGTCGAAAGTCCTAAATTGATAAGGTTAAATGAAAAATCAATGTCCTATTTTAAAAAAGATAGAAAAGACCTAATTTTTATACGCTTACAAATTGATAGAGAGAAAAAAAGGAGACAATTTATGAGTTTTTAGAAGAATAAGGGGTGAAAACACCTTGAAAATATTACCTTTATGAGCAAGCAGTTGAAAATAGTCAACTGCTTGCTCGTTTAATAGTAGGATTCCAAGACCTGTGACTATCTTCACTGGACACTAGACCTTTTTAAATATGGAAAAGTAAGTAAGACGCTTACATAAAATTAGGAAGTGTTTGACAGTTATTTGTAATTTTATAAAATAATTGAGAATCTATTATATATATATAAACCGATTCATATTGTTGTAGTTTTTTAAAAGGAGAGGGCCATGCATGCTTGAATCAAAACGAAGAGCCATCATTTTTTTAATACTAGCCTTTTTATTAGCGGTAGTGGCCGGATTTGTATTTTTGCAAAAAGTGAAAGCTATTAATTCGGAGTTAGGGGGAATGACGGACGTTTTTGTTGCAAGTAAGGAGGTATACTCTAGAGCCTTGATTACACCTGATGATGTAACGATCATGAGTATTCCAAATCGATTTGTGACAGATTCTCATATTGTTGATTATCAAGACCTTCAAAACCAGGTTTCAATTGTTCCTCTTTCAAAAGGTGATTTGATTACGAAAAACATGCTAAAGGATTATGCACAGCTGCAGGATGAAGAGCATCGTTTAGTGACAGTAATGGCAGGAGAGAATGTGGTGTTTGATCAACAGCTTGAAGCAATGGATAGAGTCGATATTATCGTATCAGAGAACTTTGAAGGAAAACCGAATACCTCTCTCTTTATGAAAGACGTCCTCGTGGCAAGAGTCGCTAGCTCAGGGGGAGAGTTTAAAGGGGTTCAACTTGAAATGTCAATTGAACAGGCACAGCCTTTTATTCACCGTCAAAACTATGCAGACCAAATACGATTATTAAAATCTAATATCGGGCGCGACCAAGTAGAAGACGATGGGGTGGAGGAAGCTCTTGAAGAAGATGAAGAACAGGCTACAAAAGAGGAGAACAAGCCTAAAAAAGAAGAGGCTAAACCTGAAAACAATGCTAAGAGCGAACAGGAGTAAGATAGGATGAACTCTCTAACTATTTTAATCGTTTGTGATGAGGGAGATGCAAGCTCGCAAATTCAAGCGTCGTTACCAGAACAACATAAAGTAAATCTCGTCTCGAAAAACGATGTAGGGACGGAAATTGACCGGATATCTCCTGACTTAATTTTTGTAATTGAAGAAGATGATGCAAAAGGGATTGAAATTATTCAGACAATCCAAGCCGAGTATGAGGCGGCGTACGTTATTTATTTTAGTCATAATCAAGATTTCGTTGCGTTGCGAGAGGTTATTCGGGCTGGAGCAAATGATTATTTCGTGCTACCTGAGGAAATCGATATGTTTGCTCAAAAGTTCAATTCAATTGTCGAGACAGCTGTTAGCCAAGGGGAAGATGTTGGTCTTAAGGCCTTTCGTCGTGGGAAGGGGAAGGTTTTTTCATTCTTTAGCGGTAAAGGTGGAAGTGGTACAACACTCTTATCTCTATCGTTTGCGCAAACCTTAAAGCTTGAATCAACGGCAAGTGTTCTATTTATAGATTTGAATTTGCAATACGGTGGGGCTGAAACGTTTTTAGGAATTGAAGGTCATCGTTCTTTAGTCGATCTTGTACCAGTTATGAATGAATTAAATGAAATGCATATTCGCAATGCGCTGGAGTTTGAAAAACATTCTAAACTTGAATTGCTATTAAGTCCATGTGATGCAGAGGCAGCAGAAGAAATGAATGAGGCATTTATTTCGAAGCTGATTCGGACGTGCCGACGTTTTTATGATTTTGTCATTATTGATTTACCACATTCAATGAGTGTTAATACATACACCGCATTGGAGGAATCTGACAAAATTTATTATGTTTTAACGCTTGATACACCTTCTTTTAAACTTTTTCAACGCATTGAGGAATTGTTTCAACGCTTAACTGTTCAAACAGAAGAAAGATTGGAATTTATCGTCAATCAAGTAAGTAAGGATAATGAACTTAAACCTGTTGATTTAAAAGGTCTCGTCGAATATCCAATTGCACTTGAAGCAAGAAAGGACATTAAAGGTGTCCAGGCAGCTGTCAATGTCGGTGAACCGTTGCAGAAATCGGTCGAAGATAAAAAACTTCCCCTTCCAGCAAAGGATATACGCAAATGGATACGGGCATTTTTGAAGTAATTCTCCTCGGGGCCGTAAGCAACTTTTAGCCTAACATTCTCCAGTTGTATGGAATAAAACCATGTGAGGTGAAAGAAAATGTCGCTTTTTAAACGAAAGCTGGATCAACGAGAAGACGCAACTGCTATAAGGCAAGAAGAGATTACATACCAACAGGAAGACCCTTACCTAAATCAATTGGTGGATCATTATAAAAACAGGTTATTAGCAGAAGCAAACTTAGACCAATTAACGAGTTTAAACCATCGCGACATGCGTTTAGCAATTGAACGATTCATTTCAAAGTTTATGAGTGAAGAGAAGGTCATCCTTACACGCCACAAAAAAGACCAGCTTTTAACTAAGCTTATTGACGAGTCTGTTGGATATGGACCGCTTGAATCCCTTCTTTATGATGAAACGATAACAGAAATCTTAATAAACGGACCCAATCAAGTCTATATCGAAAAGGATGGCCAGCTTCAACAAATTGAACTGAAATTTCGAAATGAAAGTCATCTCCGTCATATAATTGACCGTGTCGTTGCACCGCTAGGGAGGCGGATTGACGAAAGCTCACCAATGGTTGATGCCCGATTAGCAGATGGTAGTCGTGTCAATGCAGTTATTCCACCGATAAGTTTAAGTGGAACGCTCATTTCGATTCGAAAGTTTAGGAAAGAGCCATTTAAGATTGAGGAATTAATAGAGTTTAAGTCAATGAGTGAGGAGATGGCACTCTTTTTAAGAGCCATCATTCAAGCGAAAACAAATGTGATCATTTCTGGGGGAACCGGAAGTGGGAAAACGACATTACTGAATGCACTCGCAACCGCAATTCCATTTGGAGAACGGGTGATTACGATAGAAGATTCGGCAGAGCTAAAGTTAGACCGGGCAAATGTAGTTGGAATGGAAGCACGTCCAGCTAATGTGGAAGGTCGAGGAGAAATTACGATCCGTCAGCTTGTCAAAAATGCGCTTCGGATGCGTCCGGACAGAATTATTGTCGGTGAGGTTCGTGGCTCAGAAGCGTTTGACATGTTGCAAGCGATGAACACTGGACATGAAGGCTCACTTACAACGGTTCATGCTAACTCACCTAGAGATGCACTTGGAAGGGTGGAAGGAATGGTGATAATGGCCGGAATGGATTTACCGTCTTCGGTCATTCGTGAATACATTGTTGGCGCACTTGATTTTATTGTTCAGAGTGAGCGATTATCTGATGGAAAGCGAAAAATTTTATCAATAAGTGAAATAAAGTCTGATGGTGACGGGCATGTCGAAGTTAATGAGATTTTTACTTATAAGCGAACGGGTGTTGGAGAAAATGGTGCTGTTTTAGGATTTCATACAGCAACAGGGACGAAACCAGATTGTTTACCCCGTTTAAAAGCCTTCGGAATTGAAATAGATGAAGCCATTTTTGACCCGCGGGGTGATGGAAGTGAGTGAAGCGATTCTTCTAACGATGGCACTCTTTCTAGGGTTTGTCGGGATTTACTACTTACTAGAATACCGGGCGACAAAAAAGGTTTGGCGACGAAAAGTGGAGAGCTGGTATACAAGTGGACAGAAAAGAAAAAGTTTTATCGTTCTTTTAGGTGATCGCTTCGACCAAACTCCCTTTGCAGCGAAAATGGAAAAGAAGCTTAAGAAAGCCAACCTATTTTTAACCCCGTCAGAATTTTATGGATTGCTGTTCGTTGTTGCTTTGGCACTGACGCTCATTGTAAACAATGTATTACATACCGGTCTCTTCTTATCCTTTCTACTTTCAATTATTCTCGTGCAAGGCATTCAGTTCTTGCTTTTTATCGCCCGAAGTAATAAATATCAACATCAGTTAAGTAGCCAATTACCTGAGATATGCCGATTGCTTGCAAATGCAACACGTTCAGGTATGACAGTCCAGCAGGGCATTGATTTAGTTGCAAAAGAAATGAATTATCCAGCAAATGAGGAATTTAAACGACTCTCACATGAAATGAGATTAGGTGTTGATTTCGACCGTGCGATGATTCAGCTCCAGAATCGTGTTGATTCAAGAGACTTTAAACTCTTCATTGCTACGCTCCAAATCCAAAAACGGGCAGGTGGCAATCTCTCAGAAGTGTTAGAAGAGATGTCAATCACTTTGGAGGAGAGAAAAATCCTACATCAAACGATTAAGACAATGACTGCTGAGCAACGATATATCGCTTGGATTCTTCCGTTAATGCCAATTTTGGTGATTTTTATTATGAACTCTATCGTTGAAGGCTTTATCGAACCGCTTTTCAGTGTAGTAGGTGCTTTCCTATTAGTGATTTTTGTAGCAAGTACGATTATTACATATTTTTTAATTAAAAAAGTAACAGATATAAGGGTGTAGCATATGGATGCATTGGCTATTATCAGTGTGTTTCTAGCTCTATTCTTTTTAGGGCTAGGATTAAAAGATATTTACGGCTATCTAATGGAAAGAAAAAGAGTTGTCACCCATGTTCAAACACAAACAACCGGTGAACGTTTTACAATGACCAAAAATAGACGAAAACTGTCCGAAAAGCTGTTTGAACGGATTAGTAACTATGCTGATGATTTCACCGGACTTGGTCAAAGAATTAATTTCTTTAGTGAACCACATGAGGTTGAAGCATTATTACAGAAAGCAGGTTGGACGAAAAGAATCACAATAGAAAAGTTTCAAGGGTTAAAAATGTTCTTTACCTTCGCTGGACTGTTTTTCGGTATTATTCTTTTCATGCTCGGTTTTCCATTTTCTCAATACTTAATTATCTTCCTTCCGTTACTTGGATATCTCGGAACTATACTTTGGATAAAAAATGCAGCGAAAACAAGGCAGGAGCAATTACGGTTTGATTTGCCTGATTTCTTAGACACGGTAAGTGTCACGTTGCAGTCGGGAGGTGGGCTCGATCAAACATTACGGGAGGTTATTCACTATTTTGACGGGCCCCTTCGCGAAGAATTTTCGCGATTTAATCAAGAAATTGAACTAGGTGTTCCCCGTGAGCAAGCCTATCGGGACTTATTAAAACGCAATGATAATGAAGAGTTTCAAATGCTCATAAAATCCTTGATTCAAGGTATGAATTTAGGGGTTCCTGTAGCGACGACCTTTAAATTACAAGCAGAAGACTTACGCTCGCTTCGGAAAGAGCAAGCAAAGGAAAAAGCAGCTAAAGCAGCACCGAAAATAACGTTAATCACCACTTTCATCGTAGCACCAACCGTGATT
Organism: Halalkalibacter urbisdiaboli; assembly: GCF_002156385.1. Lineage (GTDB taxonomy): Bacteria > Bacillota > Bacilli > Bacillales > Bacillaceae_D > Halalkalibacter_A > Halalkalibacter_A urbisdiaboli. The sequence goes on along the minus strand of NZ_MVJM01000001.1, from coordinate 775,147 downwards.
ATGATGATAGCCGGACTAATGATTCTAAACATGTTTTTTGGTGAGAACAATCTATTCGATTTATTGTAGAAGTAAAGAGAAGCACAACGTTTCTCTTTAACTATAAAACTTTAAAACTATAACTTGGAGGAGAAAAATTATGAAAACATTCATTAAATTTTACACAATGCTCACATCCTATACGAAAAACGAAAGAGGGTCTCAATCGTTAGAGTGGATTGGGATTGCAGCGGTGGTTGTGATATTGGTGGGGACGATTTCCTCTGTTTTTGCTGAGGATGAATCTTTTGCATCCGCAATACTAGGTAAATTAGTTGATTTTGTTAGCAACATTGGTGGGTGAGAGAGGGGGGAACCTTCTCTCCTCACTTCTATTATTTAATAATGAAAATATCGGATTTAATACATATATAAATTCAAAAGGAGGAAGATTTTATGCTTCACTCTGTAGGTTTTAAACTAAAAGCTCTTTTTCTATCTACTCTGTTAATAATATTTTTGGTTGGTTGTAATCAGGAGAATTCAGAAAAAATACATAATGAACCAGAGTCATTAGTAGAAAGGGAGTTAGATATAGAGGAACCTAGACAGGTAAATGAGATTAAAAATCAAAAAGATTTATCTTCATTTGTTGAAATTGGTAGTCCGATTATCCCTACAACGCTAGAAGAAGTACTAGATTTTCCAGGAGGAAGCTTTTCTGGAGAAAGATTTGATAAAAACAATGAACCTTTAATTAAGGAATTAAAACAATTACCAACCCTTGATGAAAATTCGAGTGATGAAGAAGTTGAACAATACTTATATAATCTTCTGTTACTTTATGCAGAAGATTACCCAGATCCAACGGCATTAGTGAATCGATGGGAACAACTCTCTTTTGGTTCACCCGAAGTGGAAGACCCACGCTATGAAGTGAAAGAAAATTTCAATGTTGAAATCATCTTAGACTCAAGTGGCAGTATGAAGGAAGAAATAGATGGAAGACAAAAGCTAGATGTTGCGAAAGAAGCGATTAAGGAGTTCATGAAACAGTTGCCTGAAGAGGCCAATGTCGCACTTCGTGTTTACGGTCATATTGGTGAAAGCGAAGAGGTTTCCTGTAAGCGAGCCGATCGAGTGTATGATTTACAGCCTTATCATGAAGCCGATTTTACAGAAACACTAGAAGAGTTTTATCCGAATGGCTGGACACCAATCGCCTATGCGCTTGAGCAAACGAAAAAGGATTTTGCGGAATTAAAAGGTGAGAACAACACGAATGTAATTTATCTAGTGAGTGATGGAATCGAAACGTGTAACGGCGACCCTGTTCAAGTGGCAAAAGAACTTGGAGAGTCTGAAATCACGCCAATCGTGAACGTCATAGGATTTGATGTACCAAGCGATGAGCAGCAACAACTGAAGGATATGGCAAAAGCAGCAAAAGGAGTGTACGCATCAGCTAAAAGCCAAGAACAGTTAAAGGAAGAGCTTAACCGGACGAATGAGATGGCTTTAAAATGGAGTGAATGGAGAAATAAATCACAATTATCAATAACCCATACGAAAAATATACAGAGCTTGGAATTACATGATGAGTATAATCTTTGGAAAAAAAAGAAGACCCTTGAAGCACAAAATATTTTTTTTACAGTCACATACTTATCACAAAATACTGATAAACTACCGTCTGAAGTTCAAAAGAAACTGAAAAGAATAATGGATGAAAGAGAGCGAGCAATTGAGGTTATTGGAGAAAAGGTTTATAAGAAACTCCAGGAAGATAACGAAAAAAGTTTCAGTCAGCTACGTGAAGAGATCGATAACCTTTTTAATGCGAATGTCGAAAACAATTAAATAAGTTTATTTTAATAGAATAGGAGAGAGCATGGTTAAATTTTGGTTTGTTCAATATTTTATTTATTTAGTTGTATTAGGAGCGATAATTGGATGCTCAAAGGAAAATACAGATGCAATAAATGAGGAACAGGTGATATTACAGGATAGAGATTTAGAAGTAGAGGAAGTTGATGAAATAGATGAAACTGAGGAAGTTGCCTCAACAGTAGCCTTAGCTAGTATAGAGAAGAACCTTATTCCCTCATCTTTAGAAGAAGTACTAGAATTCCCAGTCGGCCCGTTTGCAGGACTAGAATTTGACGAAGAAGATGAACAGGTCATTGAGGCGTTAAAGCAATTACCTGTCCTTGATGAAGATGCGAGTGATGAGGAAATTGAACAATACTTATATAACCTCCTACTTCTTTTTGCTGAGGATTACCCAGATCCAACGGCATTAGTGAACCGATGGGAACAACTCTCTTTTGGTTCACCCGAAGTGGAGGATCCTCGTTATGAAGTGAAAGAAAATTTCAATGTTGAAATCATCTTAGACTCAAGTGGCAGTATGAAGGAAGAAATAGGTGGAAGACAAAAGCTAGATGTTGCGAAAGAAGCGATTAAGGAGTTCATGAAACAGTTGCCTGAAGAGGCCAATGTCGCACTTCGTGTTTACGGTCATATTGGTGAAAGCGAAGAGGTTTCCTGTAAGCGAGCTGATAGAGTCTATGATTTACAGCCTTATCATGAAGCCGATTTTACAGAAACATTAGAAGAGTTTTATCCGAATGGCTGGACACCAATCGCCTATGCGCTTGAGCAAACGAAAAAGGATTTTGCGGAATTAAAGGGTGAGAACAACACGAATGTGATTTATCTAGTGAGTGATGGAATCGAAACGTGTAATGGTGATCCAGTTCAAGTAGCGAAGGAGCTTGGAGAATCAGAAATCATGCCGATCGTAAACGTCATAGGATTTGATGTACCAAGCGATGAGCAGCAACAACTGAAGGATATGGCAAAAGCAGCAGAAGGGGTGTACGCATCAGCTGAGAATCAAGAACAGTTAAAGGAAGAGCTTAACCGGACGAATGAGATGGCGAAATTATGGAGGGATTGGAAAACAAATGCTATAAAGACGACATTAAAAACTGTCCATGAACAAAAGGGGGAAATATTCGATGAAAAATATAATTGGAAAGGGAAAGTAATTCAGGAAGGGAACAATGTCATTTTTTGCGCAAAATACTTGTGGTTGGAAGAAGAGAAATTAACATTAGACCATAAACTTTATATGACTGAAATTATAAATGATAGGAAAGAATCGCTACATAATATAGGAAATTCTATTTATGACGGGTTAAGAGACAGTAATAGAGAAACATATGAAAGCATGCGTGAAGAAATCGAAAACATGTACGAGAAACAAGTTCAAAACTAATGGGATAAAAAGTCAGCTTTGTTGCTCAATGCATAACTAAACATTGAGAGGAGAAGAAAGTGAATGAAAGGTAGGCAAATTCGTTCTGCGGTTGCTTTATTTTTAGCCACGTTTTTTATCATTATTAATTTTCTTGCACCGATTACAGTTATTGCTGCATCTCCGTGGTCTGGTAATTCATGGGAAGGTCAATCGTGGCAAGGAAACTCATGGCAAGGAACACCTTGGGAAGGACATTCATGGACTGGGACACCGTGGCAAGGTGAGTCATGGTCAGGTAGTCAGTGGTCAAGTGAATCATGGCAAGGAAACCAGTGGAATGGGAATCGGTTTTCAAGTGAATCATGGCAAGGGAATCAATGGAATAATCCCAATTGGCAGGGAAGTCCATGGATGAATCAACCTAGCTTAGGTCAATCTTGGGATGGAAACACATTTAATGGAAATGGCTGGGATAATTCATTTTGGCAAGGAAACCCCTGGAATGGAAACTATGCACAAGGAAATCCGTGGAATCAAAACAGTGGGAATGGCACCCCTTGGCAAGGAATTGCAGGTACGGGCTCAGCTTTTACAGCAAATGAATTTACGCCTCCCTTTGCGGATGCAGGCTACTTTGAATTAAGTGCACCGAATAATCTTTATGACTGGCAAAAGTTTCTCGGCAAAGACATCTTAACTGGGGTTATAAGTGTTGTTGATAGTGATAACTATACACATGGTCAAATTGGACGTAGCATTCTTTATTCGTCTATGAAGCTAGTGACAGGTCAAAATAACGATGCAGTAAAAGGTACGTTTGATGTCATATCGACAGGGAAAAATTTAGCTGAAGGTACTAGACGTGCGAATGAGTTGATGAATTATTTAAAACCAGAACTACTTCAAAGAGGAGCAGTATTTTCAAGAAGTGCAGCGGAAGCTACAACGCAAGTGGGAACTGCTTTTAAAGCTGTAAGTCGATTAGGAGCCGCGGGGGCCGCGATAGGAACAGTCTTTTCAGCTGTTGACACAATAAATAATTTCAGAGAAGGGAAAACACTAGAAACAATAGGGAGTTTTGGAGATACATTAATGGGGGCCGGGACAGTGGCATTAGCCATTCCTGGTGGTCAGGCAATTGGTGCAGGATTAGTTGCTACAGGTGCCCTGTTGTCAGCAGGAGCAGGGGCAGTGAAGCTCTGGAGAAATAGAAAGAAAATCATAAATGATGGGAAGAAGATTATCAATTCTGCTGTTAAAACCTATGATACAGTTAGAAAAGGTGTAGGTACAATGTTTAACAAAGTGACCTCTTTTTTTGGAGGATAGTGTTAGAGTGACCTGAATCTTGAAGATTGACTAAGAAATTAAGTTTATGTTCATTTATCCACTTCTAAATTTAAATGGAGGAAATCCATGTTAGATAAGACAATAATAAAGTATAAGAAACTTTTCGAAAAATATGAAATAGTCCCCTATTCAATAGAAGTAAATGGTGAGAATTATAAATTTGTGCAGTATTTTCGTTTTAATAGTCCGACAGGTACATTGGCATTAAATGAAAATGGAGAAATAATTGGTTTCAATATAGCTAAAAAAGTAGCTACATACTTTTTACGTTATAACAGTAGCATGTTAAATTCAGCAAGGTTAGATATTATGAGAGCAAAAGAATTAGAGTTACCAAATGAGACAGTAAGGACTTTAAGAAATCTAAGAACTTTAAGTAGAGTAGATGAAGAAATTATAAATGATATTGATGCCATAATTAATGCTTATAGCATTCATATCGAAGGGCAAGAACTATTGAATAAAATCGGTAATGAATACGACTACTTAGATATTCAAATAGTTAGAAAGACAAATCTTTTAACAGAAAAGGATGTTTTAGAAGCAGATAAATTAGAAAATAAATTTGCAGCTATTGTATACAAACAGGCCTTATACATGGATGAAACAACTAAAAATAGAGAAAGACTTTTAAATTGGATCCAAACTATAAAGAAAAAATTATTATTAAGTGATTTGCCAAACATTCAAGAGTCTGAGAGATTATTGAGGTATTCTCAAAAAAAGGTTGTTTTATCTACATTGAGAGAATCTATTAAAAACTTTGAAAAAGATGTGCCAATTTTAAATAAGACTAATTTAGAAGAGAGAGTAGAAGAATTTATTCAAAAGAGGACGGAAAAAAAAGCTAGACTTCTTCAAGATGTAATAAGAACAGTTCGAAATCCTGAGTAGGATAAATTTGTAAATCCTGGGATTAGAGTAAATTAAAAATAGCAGAAAAATAATAGAAAGAATCACTAACTGGTGTAGCGTAAAAATTCTTGGAACAATTACGTTATCAATCTATTTGCCAAAAACGAGCAGTAAGAAAAGATTATTTAAATCAACAGTTCCTAAATAGGAGGGAAGTTACATGATTCCCAAATTAAAGGTTTTAATAAAACAAAACCAACGTGGTTCAGCTACGATTGAATTTATCGGAATGGTGCCCTTTGTGTTTATGATGTTACTTGTTGTGTGGCAGTTTTTTGTGGCTGGTTTTGCGGTGTTTTCGATTCAAACGGCTGCTAATGAAGCGGCTAAGGTATATGCTGCTACAAATGACAGTTCAAAAGCAGAGATTGCTGCACAGGAGATTTTAGCCGCTAACGCAAATCTTTACACACCGAGTGGGAATTATTCGACGATTTCTACGTTAGGAAGTAGTGCTTTTACTTCAAGAATAGACGTCCAGCTGAAAATATTGTTTCTACCTGATGAAATTCTTGGATACAATGCCACCATTCCGATTCAACGAGAAGTGAAAGGACGACGTTTAGAATGAAGGTGATTCACTCCGAAGAAGGCAATATTTCACTTGTCGTCATTGCCTCAATGGGGGCAATGATTGTCATGTTTTTAATTATATTTAGTATGGCGAACGCGTTTCTAGTAAAGGGAAAGGCAACGAATAGTGCGGAGCAAGCAAGTATTACGGCTACAGCAGAGATGTATCGAGCTATTAAAGAAGCGATTGCGGAATATGATGCGCAATTAACGTTAGATGATGTGTTGGCAGAAACGTTGCAAGAAAAGATAGATAGACATAAACAGTCGATTGTTAGGCCAATTTCCGATTCGGAGAAAGAACGAATAGCTATGAACGAAGTGTTGTCATCCGAATTAAGAGTTTATAATATTCAACTTCAAATGATATTACGTAATAAAATGTCAAGTGCTGTCCAAAATGCGACTGATGCGGCGAAACGCGTGATATTAGCAAATGGTGGAGAAACGAATGGTGGGAAATTGATTTTCTTTAATTCAGATTACCGGATTGAAGTCCATGCTTCGGCGAGGTTCGAATCGTTTATTTTCGATTCATTATTAGAGGAGAGTCAACGAAATATGATGGACGAAGGATTTGGTCCTGCACTTTCTTTCGTAGAATACTTAACTTGGTTAGAGCAAGAACGATATTTTTAAGGGAAGGAGTGAAAAAATGAATATTCTCTCACAATCGATTCGATTGTATACACAAAATATTGCAAAGCTGTTGGTTCTTTGCTTTACTGTGATTTTGCCCTTTTTAATTCTTCACTTATTTTTAACAAACTATGTTTATACCTTTGCCCAGTTTTATCCGACATCGTTTCCAGCCGATGTCACGAATGCCTTTTTAATGGTATTTTTCTTTTTAATTGTACAGATACCCTTTATCGAATTTTTTAATAGTGAGTTAGAAGGAGAAGAGTACGGGTTAAAGAGAGCCTTTCTTGCTTTTTTTGAGCGAGGATTCGCCTTTTATGGATTTGCTATACTTTTCACAGCTTTCTTTTTACTTGGTCTTGGTTTATTGGTTATACCAGGTGTGATTCTTTTCGTGCTTTTATTTTCTGTTCCCTATTTATCTATTATCCAGAACAAACCGATTCGTAAGACGATATCAACTGCAATTCTTATCGGAAAAAAACGTTTTTTTCGTTTCTTTTTGATTATTTTTGTATTAGGGTTGATTGAAATTGTGATTGGATTTGCAACTTCCTACGGTATTATGGGAATTACAAATAGTTATTTAGCGATCACTGGAACGTCAATCTTATTAAATCTTCTTTTTGTCCCTTTTTACATTGCCCTCTTAACGACAAGTATTAAAAAATGGTCAGATGAATTGCTCATCTAACATAAAAATCAGGTTAACACGGTAGAACGAGCCGATGTTAACCTGATTTTTTTACTTAATGATTCGAAATATGAGTGGAATGCGGTATTTTTCTCCCTCATAAGCTTTGATGGCAGCTATAATTGTAAAGATGAGTGCAGCGATCCCGATAACTGGTAAAAGTAAGAATCCAATGAGTAAAAGCATGAGGATACTAGCACCAATCCCGTAAACAGAATACGAGATGAAAAAGTTAAGGTATTCCTTGCCATGATAATCGACAAGCTCGGATTCATCCTTTTTTAATAGCCAAATGATAAGTGGACCGATGAGTGCTGTGAAAAAACTAAGGACATAAATGAGCATGGCATACATTCGTTCATCTTTTTGTTCCATGGATACACCTCCTTCTATAATGGTATGTCATTATTTTACATGAAATGTTAAATTACTCCTATGCAGAATTTAATCTGATGTTCACAGATTTTATACAGGAGAATTCTCATTTATAGAGAAGCAATTATAGATGGATCGCACTATACTTTGTTAAGAACACTACATACAAAGGAGCTACAAGTATGACAGAACGGTTAAAAATAGAAGGGGTAACGGGTGGCTATCACCCGAAAAGACCTGTTCTACATGATGTTGATTTCTCTGTTCAGGAATCAGAAATTGTTGCCTTAATTGGTCTGAATGGCGCGGGAAAAAGTACAACGATTAAACATATTTTAGGCTTGCTTGAGCCACAGAAGGGAAGGATTACGATAAACGGGAAATCATTTCAAGATGATTCCGTGGAGTATCGTAAGTCGTATACGTACATACCTGAAATGCCGATTTTATACGATGAACTGACATTATGGGAGCATTTGGAATTAACTGCACTAGCTTACGGTATGGAACAAGTAGTATTTGAAGAGCGGGCTGAACGTTTATTAAAAGAGTTTAAAATGGTGAAAATGAAAAAATGGTTTCCGAGTCATTTTTCAAAAGGAATGCGTCAGAAAGTGATGATTATGAGTGCGTTTCTTGTTGAACCTTCTGTCTATATCGTGGATGAACCGATTGTTGGGCTCGACCCTTTAGGCATTCAGTCTTTTTTAAATTTCATCTCAGATATGAAAAAACGCGGTGCGGCTGTTTTAATGTCCACTCATATTTTGGCAACTGCTGAACGATATTGTGATCGGTTTGTGATTTTGCATCAAGGAAAGGTCGTTTTGTCGGGAACATTAGTTGAAATGCGAGAAGCCCTTAACATGCCTACCGCTACGCTTGATGACATCTATATTGAAATGACAAGGGACGAGAGCGTATGAAGGATGGAATGATGCTTTGGCGTGAGAGAGTAAGTTCTTATTGGAATGAAGCGATCCGTTACTTGCGGTTAATTTTTAATAGTGGTTTTTTATTCACGATTTATGTGTTAATTATCATTGGTAGTTATTATTATAGTCAGATGCTCGATTGGTTACCAGAGACCTTCCCAGCAGTGTGGGTGTTTACCATTGTGTTTACATGGTTATTGACACGTAGTCGGGTTCGGACTTTTGTGAAACATGCCGACCTTGTGTTTCTTCTCCCTTATGAAGCAAAGCTAACTTCATATTTTCGAGCATCCCTTTTGTATTCATTTCTTCTACAGGTTAGTGTGCTCTCGGTCGTCATGATTGTTCTAGGCCCATTATTTTTTCTGAGAATCGGGGAGGATTTTTGGTTTACGCTTGCTTTACTGTTTATTGTTAAAGCTTGGAATGTCATAACGAGTTGGAATGAGCAACGATTACCAAGTGAAGAAGAGCGTCGTGGACACCTATTATTACGTGGTATGGTTAATGGCGTGTTTTGTTATCTTCTTTTTACAGGTGCGGGGTTTGGATATGTCGCTGCGTTGTTTGGTATTATGGCAGGACTGTTGTTTTTATACTATCGTCCTTTAGCACGAAGACGGTCATTAAAATGGGAGCACTTAATTAATGTCGAACAGCAAATGGTCATGTTCTTTTATCGAATTGCGAATGCATTTACCGATGTTCCGCAATTAAAGCGACAAATTCGTGAGCGTCGTTATTTAAACGGACTATTACCAATCCTCGGTGATAAGCAGCAATCGATTTTTCATTATTTATTTGCTCGTTCCTTTCTTCGCTCAAATGATTATTTTGGGATTTATTTGCGACTAGTGTTTGTTTGTGCCCTTCTCTTATATGTTTTGCCTACTGGGTGGCTTCAGCTTATTGTTTTGATTTTATTCATGCATATGGTGATGATGCAATTATCTACGCTATGGTATCACTATGATGTGATGATGTGGGTTGATTTGTACCCTATTGATTCACTTTCAAAAAAAGGGGCGTTAACCTTTCTATCTTTGCGATTGCTACTTCTTATGCTTGGCGTACAGGTCATCGTTCTTCTTTTTGTTTCCTCTTTACAAATTGCAGGTATCTCTATCGTCCTTGGAGGAGTGTTTGGTTATTTTGGAAGTACGACCCTCATCCATCGGCGTAAAAAGGTGTAATGGAACGGAATGTTAGAACATGTAATGAAAGGGAAGATGCATGTAGGAGGGAATGGATACTAATGGATGAAACGGTAGTGTTGGAGGAACTTGAACGTTGGAAGCGTAAGATGAGGAAAAGACAATCTTTGACGGGGCGATACGCAAAGAAATGGCAAACAAAGATGAATACGTATGTCCCAGAAAAGATTCATTCAATCGTAACAACGAGTATTAAGCATATGGTTCACGCAACTCTCGTTGGTTCAGAATATACATCGAAGAAAGAGCCTGTCACAGGTCTGAGCTTTGTTGAGCGCGAAGAAAATGTTAGGCAATTGATAAAACGATACAAAAGGACTGCCGCTTTAGAAGGAGCGGGAACTGGGGCTGGAGGCTTTCTGCTTGGGGTAGCCGATTTTCCTTTGCTTTTAAGCATAAAAATGAAATTTCTATTTGATACTGCTTCCCAATATGGCTTTGATGTCCGTGATTATCGTGAGCGTTTGTTTGTATTATTGTTATTTCAACTCGCCTTTACAAGTGAGGAAAAACGCTTAGAACTGTTAGAACGATTGGAAAACTGGGAGCGTGAACGGGAGCTTCTTCCGGATAAAGAGGCATACTTAGCTGATGTTGATTGGCGAAGCTTCCAAATCAATTATCGTGATTATATTGATTTGCCGAAAATGCTTCAGCTCATACCGGGTTTTGGGGCAATCGTAGGTGCGACGGCAAATTACCGGTTTCTTGACCTTCTAGGGGAAACAGCTATGAATGGTTATCGAATAAGATGGTTTGAGTCCAAAAAACGTTCATAAACTAGGTGGACAGCTTTAGCTATATGGGACTTCTTTGGGAGGACTCCCTTTACGATTGGAATCACCTTAGCGGTCGTAATGTGATGGTTATGACGAAAACAGTACATCCACCAGCCGTCGCAACTGTTATTGTTGCAATTAATACGCAGGCTGGGTGGAGCGCCCTGTTATGAGAAAACCACTCATAGCGAGGCCACTGAAAAACCTTCTTAAGTAACTCAAAGAAGAAGTAATGGCTTCGCACGTTGCAAGCCTTGCTACGAAAAAACCACTCGTAGCAAGGCTTGCAAAATCGGGCAACGGCTACGCACATTACGTAAAGGACACTGAAAAAAGGGAAACCCACCCTTTTTCAGTGCCCTCGCTGGGTGGGGGTTTTTACTCACGATCATAATTTGTGTAACACTACTAGTTCTTCTATCTGTTTTTTATAATAATCTGTTTAAAGAATCGAAAGTATCCTTTGTATTGGACATAATAAAAGCCCCTTTACTTAAAAGTAAAAGGGGCTTTTTTAATAAGGTACGAGATAGCTATAGTTTCTATCGTTTGTGAACTATAAAGTAAAGGTTTAGAAATTTCTTTAAAGTCCAAACGGAATAAAGCGGGCAAGATAAGCAGAGATGACACTAAACTGACCTGTGAAAAGTAAGATGCCAAGTGCAACCATTATTCCGCCACTCACCTTTTGGATTTTAGGAAGCCATTTATTAATACGGCGCATTTTATGAAGGGACCTTGACCAAAGAAGGGCAACACCAATAAAAGGAAGTCCAAGACCGATTGAATAAATCAATAGCATATACATTCCGGTCCACATAGTCTCTGATTGACTCGCCAAAATTAAAATCGAGGACAAAACGAGTCCGATACATGGGGACCATCCTGTCCCAAATAAAAAGCCTAGTAAAACTGAGTTTGCAAAGCTTGCTGTCTTTTTCGGTTTTTTTGAAAATTTCCTTTCACTTAGTAGCATCCGTATTGAAATAATTCCCATCATTTGTAGCCCGAAAACAGTAATAATAATCCCGCCAATTTGTTCAAAGAGTTGACGATGACTCCAAAAAAGCTGACCAATAAAGGTCGATGATGCCCCGAGTAAAAGAAATATTGAGGTAAAACCACAGATGAATCCAATACTTCTCGAAAGAATAAGTTTACGTTCAGCAGCGACTATGTTTCCATCAATGGTTGCTCCGGTTAATTGCGCTAAATAAGCTGGGACAAGTGGAAATATGCACGGAGATAAGAACGAAACAACTCCTGCCAAAAAGGCTAACCAAATTGTAACCTCTCCCAAGTTCAGCACCTCCATTCGATTAGGTAATTTCTTTCTCTATTAGAATTTAATAATGTTTTGGACAATATAGCTTATTCTAACATGCTGATTTTATTATAGCGAATTGCGGGAAGGAAGAAGGCTGTAAGTGGAAAAATTCACGGAAAGGACAAAGGTCTGAATTCAAAATCAGTCTTGAGGCTGAGAAAAAACCATACTCAAGCGAGTCGGCAAAAGTGGACCAGTCTTTTACAATAAAGTTAGTTCAAAAAGGAGGTAAGATACATGAAACGAACAGGGAAAGCAGTAGGAGGTTTTCTCCTTATCTTAATAGGAGCCAGCTTAGTTTTAAGCTTACTGGGGATTCATTTAGGTGGATTGCTAGGGGTGATTTTAGGGATTGCCTTAGTTTATTGGGGTTATAACATTTACCAAGAAAGGGGGCGATGGTCGTTTTCTAGTGTTGCTCTGATTGCATTGGGCGCAATCATCCTATTTGGTGGACTTGGAGGAATTATGAGTCTGCTAATTGGTATTGGGTTAGTCTATGGTGGTTATCGCTTACTTAAACCTAGTGAAGAGGAAGATGAAACAAAGTTTGAGCTAGATGATTATGATGTTCAGTCAAACTCAACCTATGATTCAATTGACGAAGAAATTGCACGCTTAGTAAATAAATAAGTGGAGGAATGTAAAATGGCGATTACAAGAATTAAACGTTTAGTAGAGGCAACAATTCATGAAGGACTTGAACAATTAGAAGAGCCAGTCATGATGGTAAAGCAATATATGCGTGATATGAAGAAAGAAATTGAAAAAATTGAAAAAGAAATCCTGAAACAGGAGCAACTACATCACAAATTGTTAGCAGATCAGAAGCTTGCAACTGAATTGATGGAACGACGTGAGAAGCAAGCAGTGATCGCTGTTGAAGCTGGAGAAGAGGATTTAGCAAGAAGAGCACTAGTAAGCAAGAAACAAGCTTTTGAACAAATTCAACGTTATGAAGGACTTCTGCAAACGAGTGAGGAGCAATTAAAGAAATATCGTGTATATCTAGAACAGCTACAAGAAAAGTACGTACGCTTACGAGATAAAATCGAATTATTATTACGTGTTCAAGCGAGTAAGGCAAGTGAACAAATGAAAAAAGTGAATCTTAATAACATCAGCCGTTCCATTGAAGAGGGATTTGAGAGGGTGGAAGACCGTGTCGCTGAAATGGAGCTACGTACCCGTGCACATTCACATGAAATAACAACGACAAAAGAGATTGAGGATGAACTTGAAGCGATAAAGAATAATAGAACTCAAACAGGCATAAAGGAAAAAAGCGAGGTTTAATTCCCTCGCTTCCTCTTATTTAGCGAGGATAGTTTAGGCGATATTTGAACGTGAGAAAGGTTATTTAATATCTTGCCATTCATTATATTTCCTATATATTAGAAAGTATGTGAATGTAAGGGGAGATGAAGATGAAAAAAGTAATTGGTTTCTTTTTTGTTATACTTGGGGTATTACTGATTGTGTCTACAACTCCTACCTTTTTTTCGAATGAAAAAGAGGCTGCCGGACAGCAGGAAGTCGCTGAGGAGATGAAAGGTCTTGAAACAATTACTCTATCAAGTGGGTCGTCGGATTGGGTGATTGAAACGTACGAAGGAAATGAAGTTACTGCGTTTATAGATGATAATAAAAAATCACTCCAATTTAAAAGGAGTGGAAGTCATTTGTCAATTGATGTAAAGGAAAAAAGGTTAAATTGGCTCTCCTTTCAATTATTTTCTAAAGGAACCTCTGTCACGTTAAAAATTCCGAAAGAATACGAGCAAAAACTTGAACTAAAGACGATATCAGGGGACGTTTTACTTAATGAGAATTTACACATACAAGAGTTAGTATTAAAAACGGTATCAGGAGATATAAAGAGTCAATTGTTAACGGTATCTGAGTTAAACATTGTGACAACATCAGGTGATTTAATAACAGAAGAGGTGATTAGCGAGCAAACAACATTAAAGACCGTATCCGGTGATATAAAAGTTTCATCGATGGTTGGAGAGTTGGATGCTAACACCGTATCAGGGGATATGTTCATAGAGTTTGCTCATGAAAATGAGGAAGTAACTCTTAACACCACATCGGGCGATATTCTGATGGTTATTCCGAATGGGAATGCCACGCTAACACTAAACACAACATCAGGAGATTTTCTTGTAGAGCCTGCCTTAAGTGAACAGTCAAACCAGAAACGTGAATTATCTGGTAAAATAGGTGAAGGTAAATATAAAGTAAACGTAAAATCTATTTCAGGTGATATTATCATTCGAGGAGCTTAAACAGAAGGGAGGACGAAAAGGGTGTCTAAAAAAACACTTTTCGGTATCATCATTGTCATTATTGGTGTAAATATTTTTTGGAACTCGATATTTCCATCATCCGGCTCACTTATTGCACCGATTATCTTTTTCGTTCTCGGTCTCTTTTTCTATCAGAGACAAAGAAAGCTATTAGCAACCATTTTCTTTATATTAAGTGCAAGTATTTTTTTTGACCAAACCTTAGGTGTAAACCTTGTCTCTCTTTTAGTCGGGATTGTCTTTCTCTATTATGGGTTGAAATTAATGAAGGATAAGAAAAAAGCAAAGAAGAAGGAGACTCGTCAAGAAAACCATCAGGTTAAGCAGGAGGATAAGAAAGAAAGAGATGAGACAAAACATGTAACGAAAAACAAGCCAGAGGTAGCGATTACGGATGTCACACCGAATCAAGGTGAGAATGATGTTGCTGATAAGGAACAAGAGTTCACTCAACAAAAACGCCATGAAGAGAGGATTTTTTCAACACCGTCTATTCGACGAAGTTTAATCGGAGATATTCATTATACGAGAGAGCAGTTTGAACTCCGTGATATGACAATTTGGAACGGTTTAGGCGATGTTCGGCTTGATGTATCAAAGGCAATTATTCCTGAAGGTGAAACAGTTGTCATTATTCAAGGGCTGATTGGCCAGATCGATGTTTATGTCCCAGATGATTTAGCGATTTCCGTTCAAGCTAGTTCCATGATTGGTGAAATATCGCTATTTCATGAAAAGCATAGCGGTTTAAATCAACAGCTAAATGTCTCTTCTCAAGACTATAAGCAAGCTCCACGTCGAGTGAAATTTATACTTTCGACCGTGATTGGGGAAGTGAAGGTGAGAGCTGTATGAAAAAGCGGATGGCCCGTTTACAATGGCAGTTTATTCGTCATAGCTTTTTTATAACGATGATCACCTCTATTTTAATTTTGTTTTTGATGACGTACGATAACCCCCGCGGGTTACTGCTTGTTTATGACAATGAACTTGTGGGGATTCCCGTTATTATATGGATCATTCTTTTTATTTTGTTAACGGGTTTTACAGGAGGATATATTCAAGCTGATCCGATAAAAAAACGAATTGATCAACTCTTACATGGGGCGGTACGTTATGAGCGTGGGACATTTTCGCATCGCGTAGCGCTTGATGGGGAGGATGAGCTTGCAGAATTAGCGGAGCGAATGAATCAAATGGCTGCTCATATTGAAGAGCAAGTGGCTTCATTACAGCGGCTCTCCTCTGAAAGGGCGATGATGCAAGAGACAGTCAAAAAGGCAGCGGTCACAGAGGAGAGGCAGCGATTAGCGCGTGATCTTCATGATGCTGTTAGCCAGCAACTATTTGCGATTTCGATGATGACAGCTGCGATTAAGCAAGGTTTTGTCAATGCAGATGAGACATCGAAGCAGCAAATGGAGCTAGTTGAACAAATGGCTAATACGGCTCAAGCAGAAATGAGAGCCTTACTTCTTCATTTACGTCCTGCTCATTTAGAAGGAAAAAGCCTCCGAGAAGGTGTTCGGAATTTATTTGAAGAGCTTGAACAAAAGCAAAACATTAATATCGTTTGTGAGATGGATCCAGATACATCGATTCCTAAAGGGATAGAAGACCAGCTCTTCCGTCTAATTCAGGAAGCGATTTCTAACATTTTACGACATGCTAAGGCAACTCACGTAGAATTTCAATTGAAGCAAACAAGACAAGAAATTAAAGTGAAAATTATTGATAATGGGATAGGGTTTCATTCTGATACAATCAAGCACGGCTCATATGGTATGCAAACGATGAGGGAGCGAGTAAATGAAGTTGGTGGAGTGCTACAAGTGGTGTCTGTCCCGAGTAAAGGAACACAAATTGAGGCAAAGGTGCCAATTGCTTGGCAAGGGGAGGAAATGGAATGATTAAGGTGCTTCTCGTTGATGATCATGAAATGGTACGAATGGGTTTAAGCGCATTTCTATCGACTCAATCGGATATGGATGTTGTGGGGCAAGCCGCAAATGGCGAAGAAGGAGTAAAGCTAGCATTAGAAACAAAGCCAGATGTGATTCTTATGGATTTAGTAATGGAAAAGATGGATGGAATAACCGCTACTTCAGAAATTACGAAGCAAATGGCTGATGTGAAAATTATTGTGTTAACGAGCTTTATTGATGACGAGAAGGTGTATCCAGTTATTGAAGCGGGTGCATTTAGCTACTTATTGAAAACATCTCCAGCCTCAGAGATTGCTAAGGCGATTCGTTCTGCTGCAAAAGGTGAGTCGGTTGTTGAAGCACAAGTTACGAATAAAATGATGCAAAAAATGCGAACATCGAAGGACAAAGAACCACATAATGATTTAACACCTCGTGAACTTGATGTATTGCAATTAATAGGTGATGGAAAAAGTAATCAAGAAATCGCCGATGCGTTATATATTGGAATAAAAACGGTTAAAACACATGTAAGTAATATTTTACAAAAACTTGATTTAGATGATAGAACGCAAATTGCAATATACGCACACCGACATGGTTTAGCGAAATAAAACATGCTAAAGATAAAAAACTTTAGCATGTTTTTATTTTTTTTTAAACCATTTACAAAATGAGGAAGCAGATCTATAATAACTGTATTAACACAAATAATACAGATAACACAGATGAGGAGGGATGAAATGTTTGAATTAGATTTGCGTAGTCGAAAACCGATCTATGAGCAGCTAATGGAAAAAATTAAAGAAGCGATTATTACAGAAGTCCTTAAACCGGACGAAAAGCTGCCTTCTGTTCGCTCTTTATCAAACGACTTAACAATTAATCCGAATACAATCCAAAAATCATATCGTGAATTGGAGAGACAGGGGTATGTCTACTCTTCTAATAGAAAGGGGTATTTTGTGGCACCTATTGAATTAATGTCGAATGAGGAAAAAATCGTAAAAGAACTGAAACCTCAGTTTATACAATTAATCCAGGAAGCAATTTATCTAGGTTTGACGAAAGAAGAGCTTCTTCAGTGGTTTGAGGAGGCAAAGGATGGTGGGGGAGAATGATAAAAGTAGAAGGGTTAAGGAAGTCTTTTGAAAAAGAGTTTGCCGTTGATTACGTAGACTTACATGTTCAAAAAGGAACCATATATGGATTACTAGGGTCAAATGGTGCGGGTAAAACCTCACTTATGAAAACATTAGCTGGTATTTACAGACCAGACGATGGAAGAGTCTTAATTGCAGGTGAACCTGTTTATGAGAATGTTTCGATAAAGGGGCAGCTTGTCTTTATTCCTGATGCTCTCTATTTTTTACCACAATCAACGGTTCGCCAGATGGCAGATTATTATCAACACTTTTATCCTTCGTGGAACGAAGAAAGGTATAACACGTTAAAGCAAGTATTTCAAATTGACCCGAAACGTAAGATTCATAGACTCTCGAAAGGAATGCAACGCCAAGTAGCATTTTGGTTAGCTTTAAGTTGTATGCCGAATGTGCTAATTCTTGATGAACCAATTGATGGGTTAGATCCTGTTATGCGTCAAAAAATCAAAAATTTATTATTTCAAGATGTAGCTGAACGAGAAATGACGATTTTGATTTCTTCCCATAACCTTAGAGAAATAGAAGATATTTGTGATCATATCGGGATTATGCATGATGGGAAATTAATTATTGAGAAAGAGTTGGACGATTTAAAATCAGATACTCATAAGATTCAGGTAGCATTTCGGAATACAACGGATGTTGAACAGTTAAAGAGCCAGCTACATGTTTTACATAGTGAACAGCGTGGCAGTGTCTCTGTTTTTATTGTAAAAGGTCAGCAAGATGAAATTGAAGCAAAGGTAAGATTATATAAACCGGTTATTTTTGATAGCTTGCCCCTGACCTTAGAAGAAATTTTTATTTATGAGATGGGGGGAATTGGCTATGCCATCGAAAACATCCTTATTTAACCTAGGAATCATTAAGCAGGATTTTAAGCAGCATGGCTGGATAGGTATTATCTTTTTAATAGGTCTCCTATTCTCTCTTCCTCTTCAAATGCTACGAATGGAGGAAGAAGGAATCAAATATCGATATGCACATATCGAAAATCTATTTATGATTGAATGGGAAATTCAAGTCCTCTTTATTATTGGTACACCTATCATTGCGGGAATTTTTCTGTTTCGTTATATGCAGCAAAAGTCATCTGCAGATTTGAGTCATAGTTTGCCTATTCGGAGAGGTCCCTTATATGTTAATCATCTTTTTAGTGGGTTTGTTATGCTCCTTTTCCCAGTTTGGTTAACTGCACTCATTACCGCGATTGTTATGAATGTCGCGCCAGTTGGAAGTTTACTAACACAGGAGGATGTATGGAGTTGGGTCCTAATTGTTAGTTTGTTTACGGTTTTTATTTTCGTCTTTTCAACTTTTGTTGGGATGCTAACGGGCGTCTCTGTCGCTCAAGGTATTCTAACTTTTATTTTCTTAATATTACCGGCAGGTTTCCTTGTCTTGATTAATCAGCATCTAAAGATTTTCTTATATGGTTATTCAGAGCAACATTTTATTTATGATGGTGCAACGACATGGTCACCTCTACTTCATCTTGCCGAAATACAGAGAAATCCTTTAACAGGAATGGATGTAGTTCTTTATCTAGTATTTTTAGTAGTGTTTGTAGTTTTGGGTTATGTGCTTTATCGATTTAGACATATTGAAATGGCTACCCAGACGATTACCTTTCAACCGTTAAGACCTGTATTTAAGTATGGTGTGACTTTTTGTGCGATGTTAGTAGCGGGTTCTTATTTCTCAATGAATAATCATATTGGTTGGATTGTATTTGGTTATATTACCGGATCGATATTAGGTTACTTCGTTGCTGATATGATTTTAAAGAAAACATGGAGAATCTTCTCATTACGTTCTTTAGTTGAATATGGGAGCTTTGCTGTTGTTGTAGTTATTCTATGTGTAGCTGTCAAAATGGATATAGTAGGGTTTGAAACGAGAGTGCCAGAACTTGAAAAGATAGAAAGTGTGTATTATGGGGAACATTTCTATGAATTACGAGAAGCAGAAAAAAGGGGGGAATCGGTGTTTATAGATGACCCTGAATTGGTGGAAAACGTTAGAACGTTACATGAGTCAATCGTAACGAATAGACCATCAACGCCCAGTCCGAATAACCCTAATTTTTATAGTAATGTTATTGCCTACAAGCTGAAAAATGGAGGCACTCTTATTCGAGAGTACTTAGTAGAAAAGGATATGATTAAAGAGGAACTTGCCACTATAATTGAATCTGATTATTACAAGAACAAGCATTTTCATTTAGAACAGCTTGACATGGAAATGGACCAGTTAACGATCTCATCTAACCAAATTGAGCGACGCGTCGTGATTACTGATAAAGAGGAAATTGAAGAGCTACAGCAGCTTTTAAAAGAAGAGCTTCGAGCTATGAGCTACGATGACATAATGGATCAAACTGCTGATTGGGCTACCTTCTATTTCTTACCTGCTAATGTCGAGAATATTGCAAGCCAACACGGGATGTATAATGAAGAAGTTCGGGCCTACTCTTTAGAAAAATCATTTAATCTGGTGAATAACTGGTTAGATGAGAAGGGTTATACCGAGGAAATTCTAATTTTACCGGAAGATATTGAATCTGTTACGTTTGCTCATATTTCTGAAGGAAACGAGCTATGGTTACATCCGAGTCAAGTCTTTAATCCAGATAGACATTCTCCAGTAAAAGATGAGCAAAAGATTGAGGTCAAGGACAAGGAAATTGTTGAACTAGCTTTAAATCACTACAGTTCCTACAGTTTTGGGCAGTACTATGTACTGTTTAAAACTGTACATGGTGAGGAGTTTTACGGTGTCTTTCCAAAAGGGAAAACACCAGAGGAAATTAGTTCATTATTTTAAGGTTGAATCATATTAAGAGTATTGTATAGGGTTAAACCCTACTACAATACTCTTTTTTTTGAAGATAAAAAGGTGAAGTTCTGTTGATTACGTAACTAATTCATAATATAGACGTAAATAGGAATGGAGCTGTCGAATACCCTCGAGAGAATGAGGTTTTTGGTTTTTCACTCTGAATTAACGGGTATACTATTAAGAATCACCTATATGGAGGTGGTAGATTGAAGAAGAAGCTTTTAATTGGTACAAGTTTTTTAGCAGGTATGGTGTTTGTAAGTTTAGTACTTTTCGTTTTGATTATTCTTTTAGGGAACTATGTGATTGATGATAAGAAATTAGTAATGGATACAACAACAAAAATTGTTGATGAGGAAGGGAATATCATTACAAGATTGTTTATAGAGAACAGAGAAAAGATATCCTTAGCCGTAGTCCCTGTTCATGTTCAAGAAGCATTCGTTGCAGTCGAAGATACAAGGTTCTACAACCATCAAGGAATTGATATACGAGCAATTGCACGTGCCCTTTATCGGGATATTGTTGCAGGGGCAAAAGTTGAAGGTGGAAGTACGATTACACAACAGCTTGCTAAAAATGTCTTTCTAACAAATGATAAAACGTGGCTTCGTAAAACAAAAGAAGTGCTTATAGCCATGAATCTGGAAAGACGTTACAGTAAAAATGAACTTTTAGAAATGTATTTAAATCGGATCTATTTTGGTCATGAAGCTTATGGAATACAAGCAGCGGCCTCTCTATATTTTAACAAGGGTGTAAATGAGTTAACAGTAGAGCAGGGGGCACTCCTTGCTGGAATGGTGAAGGCACCAAATGCGTATTCTCCTATTAATCATCCGGATAAGAGCAAACAACGTCGCGATGTCGTTTTAGGAGCTATGGAGAAAAGAGGCAATTTAACAGCTGAGCAGGTGAAACGATACCGTGGTAGAACACTTTCGATCGATGTGAATCGCTTTACCGAGGAGAAATCCTATTTAACTTATATTGACATGGTCATCGATGAAGCACAACTGCGCTATCAATTCTCAAATGAAGAGCTCCTAACAGGTGGATATACCATTGTAATCCCGATGAAACAGTCATTACAAGAGCATTCGTACTCATTAATAAGGGACAATGAATATTTTCCTGTAGATAATCAGGACGCAGAGGCTGCCTTTGTGTTAATGGATATTGAATCAGGAGGGGTGCTTGCTGCTCAGGGGGGCAGAGATTATGTTAGACGTGGCATAAATCGAGTAAATGTAAAACGGCAGCCTGGCTCAGTATTTAAACCGTTAGCCGTTTTTGCGCCTGCACTAGAAGAAGGCGCATTCCATCCTTATTCTTTACTCCGAGATGAACGATTGGACTACGCTGGATATTCTCCACGAAATTACAATGATACGTATGCTGGGGAAGTAACACTCTATGATGCAATAACGCATTCACTAAATGCCCCGACAGTATGGCTGTTAAATGAAATTGGAATCGACCGTTCAATTAAACAGCTTGAGGGTTTTGAGCTTGCTATCCCAGATCGAGGGCTGGCACTTGGCTTAGGTGGATTACAAGAGGGTGTTACACCTTTGGAAATGACAAAGGCTTATCGTGCGTTTGCTCATGAGGGAAAGATGATCGAACCATATTTTATTACGGCTATTTATGACCAGCAAGGAAAGTGGATGGCAGGAGTAAACCAAGAGGAAAAAGAGGTCATTTCTCTACAAACCGCTTGGAATATGACGAGAATGCTAGAAGCGGTTGTTCAAGAAGGAACTGGGAAAAGTGGCAATATTGATATTCCGTTAGCTGGAAAAACGGGAACAACTTCATATACAGGCGTAAAAGGTGGTGCCAAGGATGCCTGGTTTGTGGGCTATACCCCTTCAGTAGTTGGTGCGGTATGGATGGGGTATGATACAACAACGTCAGAGCAATTTCTAAGCGGAGGAAGCTCGTATCCTACTGTATTATTTAAGGATATTCTTAACGGGGACCAAGCCATTAAACGAGAAGTTTCGTTCCAAAAACCTGATGGCGTTGATGAGCTTTCCCCACCTGTCCGAATGACGAAGATTGATGATTTAACTGCGACCCTTTCAATGGGAGGAAAAGGACTCATGAGTGTAAAACTAACATGGACAGGCATGAATGATACTCGTGTCCATTACAACGTTTATGAAGTCTATAAAGGGGAACGCCAACAATTGGCAACAGTAGTCGGCGATCATCAATTTATCGTCCCGCGCCCGAATCCGTTTTTAACAAAAACATATGAAGTCGTCCCCTATGATTCTACAACAAGGCGAGCGGGAGAAGCGTCAAATCAAGCTGACGTCTCGTTTCGGTTTGGCTTTCATTAAATTGATGGACTGAGATTTAACAGTCGTACGTAAGGGTAAAACCATAAAGAGATAAGTGTTATAGTGTGAATGAGAATGTTTGAATAAGTTCATTCGTTCAATGTGGAAATAACTTTCAGAGAGGTAGCCTCTTTCGGTTACCTCTTTTTTACAATATTGTTTAAGGTCTTACGTTATTCCTTAAAACAAAAGTGAAAATTGGTCATAAAGTTTCATCAAATTTATGACAGTTTGATTTGAGTTCTATACAGTGATAAAGTCGGTCATTATAGTAGAAGTATGTGAAAAATGATTTTTTGTACAGCTTCGATTAGAATAGGACATATGAGGTAGGAAAGGTGTGGCAAAATGACGTTTAATGATAATTTTTTAAAGGCTTGTAGAGGGGAAGCGCAATCTCAAGTACCAGTTTGGTA
The DNA here is from genome assembly GCF_002156385.1 of Halalkalibacter urbisdiaboli. Lineage (GTDB taxonomy): Bacteria > Bacillota > Bacilli > Bacillales > Bacillaceae_D > Halalkalibacter_A > Halalkalibacter_A urbisdiaboli. The sequence goes on along the minus strand of NZ_MVJM01000001.1, from coordinate 752,088 downwards.
TATGAGACAGGCTGGACGTTCCCAACCAGAGTATCGAAAAATAAAAGAAAAATATTCATTGTTTGAAATTACTCATCAGCCTGAGCTTTGTGCGTATGTAACAAAATTACCGGTAGATCAATATAACAATGATGCGGCGATTCTTTATAAAGATATTATGACACCATTACCAGCAATCGGGGTTGATGTTGAAATTAAGTCGGGAATTGGACCAGTTATTGAGAATCCAATTCGTTCTAAAGGTGATGTTGAAAAATTAGGAACGATTACTCCAGAGGATGATGTTCCTTATGTTCTTGATACGATTAAGCTACTGCGTGAACAATTAACAGTTCCGCTTATTAGTTTCGGAGGAGCTCCCTTTACATTAGCAAGCTATATGATAGAAGGAGGTCCATCGAAAAATTACAATAAAACGAAGGCATTTATGTATGCTGAACCAGAAGCATGGCATTTGTTAATGGATAAACTTGGTGAGATGACGATTACATATGTAAAATCTCAAATTAAAGCTGGAGCACAAGCAATACAAATTTTTGATTCTTGGGTTGGGACGTTAAATGTAACGGATTACCGAACGTTTGTGAAGCCTGTGATGAACAAGATATTTTCAGCACTAAAAGGAGAGAATGTTCCGCTTATTATGTTTGGAGTAGGTGCAAGTCATCTTGCACAGGAGTGGAATGACCTCCCATTAGATGTTGTTGGCTTAGATTGGCGTTTATCAATAAACGAAGCTCGTAATCTTGGGATTAAGAAGACCTTGCAAGGGAATCTAGATCCGGCTATTTTACTTTCACCATGGTCTGTTATTGAAGAACGTACAAAAGAGATTTTAGACCAGGGACTACAATCAAATCATTTTATATTTAATCTCGGTCACGGAGTATTTCCTGAAGTAAATCCTGATACTTTAAAGCGATTAACGGCTTTTGTTCATGAGTATTCTGCGAGAAATATGTAAATAAAAAGGGGTGGAGTAGAAGTGAAGAAAAAAAAATATGGACTGCTAGTTATGGCATATGGGACACCACGAAGTAAGGAAGAAATAGAGCCTTATTATACACATATTCGTAGAGGAAGAAAACCATCTGAAGAGGCACTTGATGAACTCACTGAACGTTATGAAGCAATTGGTGGTATTAGTCCATTGGCGAAAATTACCGAAGACCAAGCGTATGGTCTTGAGGCTCTCCTAAATGAAGAAATGGCTGGCTATGAGTTTAAGTCCTATCTAGGTCTTAAACATATTGAGCCATTTGTTGAAGAAGCGGTCCAACAAATGAAAGATGATGGGATAGAGGAAGCGGTCAGTATTGTGCTTGCCCCACACTTCTCGACGTTTAGTGTGAAGTCATATAATGGCCGTGCACATGAAGAGTCAGAAAAGATTGGTGGACCAGTAATTCATAGCGTTGAGAGCTGGTACAAAGAGCCAAAGTTTATTCAGTATTGGGCAGAACAAATTAAAGAAACAGTAAAAGAGATTAAGGATAAGGAAAAAGCATGTGTTATTTTCTCAGCTCATAGTTTACCAGAGAAAATTATTGCAGCAGGTGACCCATATCCGAATCAACTTCAGGAAACAGCTGACTTAATTGCTGCAGAAGCCGGTATAACGAATTATACAATTGGGTGGCAAAGTGAAGGAAACACACCTGAGCCTTGGATCGGACCTGATGTACAAGATTTGACACGTGATTTGTATGAAAAACATGGATATACTTCAATCGTTTATTGCCCAGTCGGATTTGTTGCAGACCATCTTGAAGTTCTATACGATAACGATATTGAATGTAAGGCTGTAACGGATGAACTTGGGATGAACTATTATCGTCCTGAAATGCCAAATGCAAAAAGAGAATTTCTTGATTGTTTAGCTACAGTAGTTAAGAAAAAGCTAACAGAGAAAGAGTGAGCGCTGTGAATGATAAAAAACGAGTGGCGATAATTGGTGGCGGGATAACGGGTCTAGCTGCGGCGTTTAAACTTGAGAAATCAATAAAAGAATCTCAGTTACCAATCGAATATGAACTATATGAGGCAGGTCATCAATTAGGCGGAAAAATCCAAACTGACTATACAGATGGGTTTGTAATTGAAAAAGGCCCTGATTCTTTTCTTGCTAGAAAAGAGAGTATGTCAAGACTGGCACGTGAAGTTGGATTAGAACATGATTTTATTCACAATGACACAGGTCAAGCCTATATTTTAAAGGAAGGGATACTTCATCCAATTCCGGGTGGAGCCATTATGGGTATCCCAACAGAACTGACGCCCTTTGCCCTAACTAAGCTCTTTTCGCCACTTGGAAAAATTCGAGCCCTTGGTGATTTTATCTTGCCAAAGACTACTGAAAAAAATGAAGATATATCTGTGGGCCATTTTTTTAGGAAACGTCTTGGAAATGAAGTCGTTGATCACTTAATTGAACCACTTTTATCAGGGATTTATGCAGGGAATATTGATCGACTAAGCTTGCAGGCTACGTTTCCTCAATTTCAACAAATTGAAGAAAAGCACCAGAGCCTCATTAAAGGAATGAAACAAACGCGTGGAAAGCAACAGGAAAATTCAGCAGAGTCAAAACCTAAAAAAGGGATGTTTCTCACTTTTAAACACGGTCTGAAGTCTTTTGTAGATGCAATAGAAGCTCAATTGAGTCCGACAGCTATTCATTTGCAAACATCGATTAAAAAAGTAGAAAAAAAGGGAGACGTCTTTGAGCTTTTGTTTGAGGATGGAACTAGTAAGGAATTTGATGATGTCATTATCACCACAGCTCCCCATATTACAGCGAGCTTATTAAATACATATCCGTTTTTTAAGTATCTAGAGAATATGGAGGCAACCTCTGTTGCAACGATTGCATTAGCCTATAAAAAAGAAGCTGTTCACAATCCTTATAAGGGAACTGGATTTGTTGTATCAAGAAAAAGCGATTATAGTATTACGGCATGTACTTGGACACATAAAAAATGGCCACATTCAACTCCAGAAGGTCATGTTCTATTAAGGTGTTACGTAGGGAGACCGGATGATGCTGATATTGTTGATAAAAGCGATGAGGAAATAGTTGCGACGGTTCTTCGGGATTTGCAAGGGATTATGGAGATTAATGATTCCCCGTTATTTTATAAAGTCACTCGTTGGAAAGAATCAATGCCACAGTATCATGTTGGTCATACATATAAATTGGCAAAAATAAAAGAGGATATTGCGCGTCATTTACAAGGACTACATTTAGCTGGTGCTGGATTTGAAGGAATTGGGCTACCAGATTGTATTGACCAAGGTGAAGACGCAGTAGATTCCATTTTACGAAATATGTAATATTCAACCTGTAATGAAAATTTTTCATTACGGGTTTTTTCATCTTGCTTGTAATTGTTATACAATCCCCTTTTCAAACTAATGATTAATTATATTTAAAACATTTCGAATATTAGATATAATAATAGGAAGAAGAAAGGGGAGTTTATTGTGAGTAATCAAACTAGAGCAGTAGAAAAGCATGCTAAGAGAAAAGTTGAACAAATCGCTCAGCAATTAGAACCAATTTTAAAAAGCATTGATTCAATAGAAACAAATTATCATACTTTGCATTCGCTTCTAGATGAACAACTCGGTAAAGATGAATATTTATTAATTGTCGACGAGACTGGATTAAGTCATATACATACAAACCGGCTGCGTGAGGGGTTTGCGTTTGTAGATGAGGTAGGTCTAAAAGCGGCTAATACTAATGAAACCTTATTACAGCCTTATCAAAGAAATACTGGGGAATTTTTAATTGATGTTTCATGTCCTATTGTAGAGGTAGGGGGGAAGCGCTTTAATTTAAGGCTAGGGCGTATTGTTCATCGGCCATTTTTGGCTCCTGCTTTCCTAGCTTTAACAACATTGCCAATTCTTTTAGTTGGCTTGATTTCTTGGATGAATGGCCTATTTTCGCAAACGCTATTGTTTAGTTTAATTCTCTCTCTTTTGATCACAGGGAGCATTGGTTATTGGATATATAGGGTAATCACTATCGAGGTTCGTTCATGGTATCGATTGACAAGAAAAATATCGGCTGGTGATTTAACCGATGAAATAAAAAATCGCCGCCGTACAGAGTTTCATCAAATTGGATTTGAGATAAATAAAGTCGTTCTAGGAATGCGAAATATTTTAAGTGACTTACAGCATTCAGCAAATTCAGTTCATCAAGTATCAGAAACACAAGCTGTAGGAGCAACTGAGTTATCAAAAGCATTTGAAGAGTTTGCTAGTACAATGCAAGATTTTCAAGCTGGTTCTGAAACTCAGCTATCATCATTACAGTCGGCTCATGCAATGGTCAATACGATGTTATTAAATGTACGTGAAATGGAAGGCGGAGTAAATACAACGTTATCTATGGCAAAGGATGCCTCCGCTTCTGCAGATGATGGGACAAAAGCGATTCATTTATCCGAAAAGAAAATGAATGAATTGAAAGAGGTTATAGAAGATTCATCTCAAAAAATGCTTCATTTATCACAAGGGACTGATAAGGTAATGGAGAAGGTGTCTTCAATTACAAAAATTGCAGAACAAACGAATCTGTTAGCGTTAAATGCTTCCATTGAAGCAGCACGTGCTGGCGAAGCCGGACGTGGCTTTGCAATTGTTGCGGATGAAGTTCGGAAGCTCGCGGAAAATACAAATTTATTTGCTAACGATATACTAGAGGCACTCGATATAACAAGAAATGAAATTAACCAAGTTGCCTTACAAGTTCGAGAAAATCGCGATAATATAAACGATGGGGTTGCCGTAGTTCGTCAGGCGGGACAAGCTATACGAAAACTAAATGATTCAGCCGAACAAACGATGAATGCGGTTACGAATAACCGTACTTTTGCTAGTCGTGTATTGCAGGATGGTGAGCAATTAGAGAAAATCATTGAAGATGTGAATGAGATTGCAGAGCAATTTACTGAACAAGTCGTTGAAACTGTTTCTTCATTAGATAAACATGTGAAAGGTGTTAATCGCTTAGCTGAGGATTCGAATACACTCTCGACCGAATCTGACTCATTAAATCGAATTGTCAAACGCTTTAAGCTGTCTTAAATTATTTTACTTAGGGTTGTTCTGAAAGGTTGCTAAAGCCTTAGAACAACCCTTAAACTGTTTGGATATATTAAAGATTTTGTTGTAAATTTGCTTTAATGTTCCTGTCTTGACCAAGTTATGGTAAGATAATCGTTGTAGTTGAAACATGTCAGAATCCAAAGAAAAGACGAGGAGAGCCAAGATGACTAATCAAAAAGATATCTTAGAAGCACTTCGTCATACTCGTCATGATTGGCTAAACGTTATGCAATTAATAAAAGGTAATTTGGCGTTAAAACGGTATGATCGAATTGAAACCATCATCGAGACCGTCACACAGAAATCAATTAATGAAAGTAAGCTTTCTAGTATGGAAGCTCCTGCTGTAGCAGTTTATTTATTAACGTACAATTGGAACTGCCATGCGTTAAACTTAGATATTGATATCATTGGAGAGGTCAAAAGTTTTGCTTCACATGAGCCTCAATTACTGCATTTATGCGAGAGCATCATTAAGCAATTAACAGCGTCCAGTTCAAAGGATTTTGAAAATACATTATTACTTACTTTTTTATTTAAAGATAATGTATGTGAGATTACATTTGATTATCATGGGAAATTACTAATGAAAGAAAGTGATTGGGAACCGGTTTTAAAAAAATTGGATCCTGAGGTGAATCTTGTAGAATGGGACGAACATGAATGTGTTCTATGTACTTGTTTCACACTAAATTGAGGTGAAAAAATCATGTTTGTTGATAAGGTTAAAGTGTATGTAAAAGGTGGAGACGGTGGCAATGGAATGGTTGCGTATCGTCGTGAGAAATATGTTCCAGATGGAGGGCCTGCCGGCGGTGATGGAGGTCGTGGAGCCAGTGTTATTTTTGAAGTTGAAGAAGGACTTAGAACGTTAATGGACTTTCGTTATCAACGTCATTTTAAAGCTCCACGTGGAGAACACGGTCGCCCAAAAAATCAGCATGGGAAAAATGCGGAAGATATGGTCGTAAAGGTGCCACCAGGAACTACTGTTATTGATGAAAAAACGGGAGAAGTAATTGCAGATTTAACAGAGCATGGACAAAGAGCTGTTATTGCAAAAGGTGGACGAGGCGGACGAGGAAATACCCGCTTTGCGACTCCTGTTAATCCAGCACCAGAAATTGCCGAGAATGGTGAGCCAGGTATTGAGCGCGATGTTATTCTTGAATTAAAAGTCCTAGCTGACGTTGGATTAGTAGGTTTTCCGAGTGTTGGTAAATCAACATTACTTTCAGTAGTGTCTGCTGCAAAACCGAAAATTGCTGATTATCATTTCACTACAATCACACCTAATTTAGGTGTAGTTGAAACTGATGATGGTCGAAGCTTTGTCATGGCAGATTTACCTGGACTAATTGAGGGAGCACATGAAGGAGTTGGGCTTGGGCATCAATTTTTAAGACATATCGAGCGTACCCGTGTGATCGTACACCTGATTGATATGTCAGCTTTAGAAGGCCGCGACCCTTATGATGATTATCTGAAAATTAACGAGGAATTGAAACAATATAATCTCCGTTTAATGGAACGTCCACAGTTAATTGTTGCTAATAAAATGGACATGCCGGGTGCCGATGAGAATTTAGAAAAATTCAAAGAGCAGCTTGAGGATGATGTGCAAATTTTTCCGATATCTGCCATTACTCGTAAAGGAGTAAGAGAACTTCTTCTTACAGTAGCTGATAAAATCGAAGAAACACCAGAATTTCCACTTTATGAGGAGACGGAGCAATCAACTCGAGTTATGTATCGCCATGAAAAAGAGGAAGTTCCTTTTGTCATTACTCGTGATGATGATGGAGCCTTTGTTTTGTCAGGAGCTGAACTTGAAAAACTATTTAAGATGACCGACTTTTCACGAGATGAGTCGATTCGCCGCTTTTCACGTCAGTTAAGACATATGGGGGTTGATGAAGCCCTTCGTCAACGAGGCGCAAAGGATGGCGACCTTGTTCGACTAATGAAATTTGAGTTCGAATTTATAGAATAAGGAAGACAATAAAAACTGTCCAATACATAGGGACAGTTTTTTATTGTATACGTACAATTTTTATAGGATAGGTTGTCAAAAATGATGCCCGATTCTATAATAGGATGATGGCTTTATTAAGAAAGGAAAAGTAATTTATCCGCTTTCTTAAAGTGAAAGGAACTTTGGTGTCTATTGAAAGATGGTGAAAATAATGTCACGAAAGCCTTTTTATCTCGTGCGCGAAGATATGTTAACGGATGCAATGCAAAAAACGTTAGAAGCTAAAGCATTGTTAAGTTCCGGCAAAACAAAAAAGGTAAATGAGGCTGTAAACCTCGTTGGCTTAAGTAGAAGTGCCTTTTATAAATATAAGGACGGAATTTTTCCGTTTAATACGATGGTTAAGGAAAAGATTGTCACCCTATCAATAAACCTTGTTGATCGTTCTGGAACGTTATCTCAGCTGTTGGCAAAGGTTGCAGAAACGGGTGCCAATGTATTGACGATTAATCAAACAATTCCGTTACAAGGTAGAGCCCATATTACTATATCGATTGATACGGCACCAATGAGGATGGAGTTAGAAGAGTTAATGATTCGTATTGAACAAGGCGATGCCGTTGAAAAGGTTGAGCTAGTTGGTTCGGGTTTTTAAAGGAGAGATAAGATGAAAAGGGTTGGTTATTTAGGTCCAAAGGGCACATTTACAGAGGTAGCAGCACGAACACTTTTTCCTTCAGATACACATGTACCATATCAAACAATTCCAACTTGTATGGATCGTGTCGCATCAGGAGATGTTGATATTGCTGTTGTACCGATTGAGAATGCGATTGAAGGATCAGTTAATTTGACGTTAGATTATTTAATTCATAAGCAAAGACTGCCGATTATTGGTGGTGTAACAGTTCCGATTGAGCAACATTTTCTTGCACATCCTTCTCAAATTGCAAAAGGATTTAAGCCGGAAAAGGTCATTTCGCATCCACATGCGATAGCACAATGCCATGATTTTCTACAAATGACATATCAAAATATTGAAATCGATTATATGAATTCAACTGGGACTGCTGCAAAGTGGGTTGCTGACAATCCTAATGAACCTGTAGCTGCAATTGCGAATGAGCTAGCTGCAAAGGAATACGGACTTGAATTTGTACATCGAAATATTCATGATTATGATAATAACCGTACCCGATTTCTAGTCCTTAGTCAGAACATTAAAGCAGATGAAGTATCAGGACCTTATGTCATTAGTGACAAAACATCCCTAATGGTTACGCTGCCTTCAGACTATTCGGGTGCCCTTCATCAAGTATTATCCGCTTTTGCTTGGAGAAAATTAAATTTATCGAAAATTGAATCACGGCCAACAAAAACAGGTCTTGGAAACTACTTCTTTGTCATTGATGTGGATCAACTTGTCGATGATGTCCTTATTCCAGGCGTGATTTCCGAGCTAGAAGCGTTAGGTTGTGGAGTTGATATTTTAGGAAGTTATACATGCTATTCTTTAACTGACTTGCATATGAAAGCCAGCTCATCTCGATGAGCTGGCTTATTCCTTTTAGAGCAAATCGGCTTTAGTTTTTACTTAAGAATGATTCCTTTGTTACTTAAAGCTTGTTCAACTTCATCTAATTGCTTTTCTGAATTTGCTTCAATGGTATGAAGATGCACACCTTCAGTAAGATCGGATAATAATGAAGCCTTCGTTTTGGAAAGGTTTTGACAAAACTGCTCTACATCTTTTCTTGTAGAGATCATTAACGAGGCTGTTAGCTCACCGTAGATAGCATGTTCTACGATGACATTTACGACTGTGACTCCATGATCAACAATCGTTAATAATTCTTCTTGAGCCTGCGTGCTATCATGTTTGCAAGCGATAATTCTACTTACTCGTTTTGGAGGTTCGTTTTGTAATAATAAATACCCCTGTGCGGTCGGAAGTATTGGTAAATTTTTCGCTTTTAATATTGAGATATCTTGTACGATGACTTGACGGCTAACATTTGCTCGTTTTGCCAATTCGCTTCCCGTAATTGGAAGGGGGCTTTCTTTTAACCAATCAATGATTACTCGTCTCCGCTCGTCCCCTAATATTTTTTTCCCCTCATTCATATCATTCAATCCTTCCTAAACTTAGAGACAATACTTTGTATACATTCAACAAGTGTATCAGTATCCTTTTCAGTCGTCCATTTGCCAAAGGTCACGCGAATGAACTCATGTGCTTCCTCATGTGTTCGTCCAATCGCAAGTAAAGACTGTGGAGGTGAAGACTGACCTACGCGACAGGCAGACCCAGTAGAGATTGCAACTCCTTTGCGATTACATTCAAGCATGACAAGCTGCCCTTCTATCCCTTTAAGTCGAATACCTAGATGGAATGGGAGTCGTTTTGTTGGATGCCCTTCAAAAACAACTGAAGAATTATTGCACAATGCTTTTACCACACGTTCTCGTAATAACGATAAGCGTTTCATTTCTTGTTCTCTTTCTGTATGAATGTCTTCAGCAGCTGTTGCGAATGATACGACGCTTGGAACATCCACTGTACCCGGGCGAAATCCAAATTCGTGAGTTGTCCCTTCTAAAAATGATTTCCAATGATATTGTGAACGGATGAATGTCGCTCCAATGCCTTTAGGTCCATAAATTTTATGACCAGATATGCTTAAACTCGTAAGAACATCAACAGGAATTGGCAACTTTCCATAAGTTTGAACACAATCGCTGTGAAATAAGACTTTGTGATTGGATAATAGTTGACCGATTGCTACTAGATCTTGAACGGTTCCTAATTCTGAGTTTGCGTGAGCAAATGTTGCCAATATTGTATTTTCTGAAATAGCCTCCTCTAAAGCCTCAACCGTAACTAATCCTTGTTCATTTACTGGTACATAGGTAATCGTAAAGCCTTGTGATTGTAAATAATGAAGCGCCTGTAAGACAGAATGATGTTCGCAACGAGTTGTTACAATATTATTTCCTTTATGTTTATTTGCACTTGCAAGGCTCGTTAACGCAAGAAAGTTTGCCTCGGAGCCAGATCCAGTGAAATAAAGCTCATTAGGTTGAATTTGTAACGGTGATGCGATAGATTTTCGACTCAAATAAAGAACATGCTCAGCTTCTTGTCCAATTTGATGAAGACTATTACTATTGCCAAAATAATTTTTAGCGGCCTTTTGATAAGCAAATAAAGCTGCATCGGACATTGGAGTTGTGGCGCTATAATCTAGATAAATCATTGTATCTACCGACTTTCTACTTGGGTTTAGATAAGGATAAAAATAAGAACCGATAAATGAATGAACACTTATTTTTCGTTTCTTTCATTTACTGACAATAAAAAAGCACTTGTCACATGTATTATTTTATGTAAATATAGGTGTCAAGACAACTGTAAAGTGTTTGGAGGAATAATCATGGCATCATGGGATGCAGATGTTCTCATTATAGGAAGTGGTATTGCTGGCTTAATGGCTGCCCATTTATTAGCTGATAAAAAGAATGTGATTTTAATCACAAAGTCTAACGTTAATAGGAGTAATTCGAGTTGGGCCCAAGGTGGTATCGCTGCGGCTCTAGGTACGGATGATGATTGGCGTAAGCATTTTGCTGATACATTATTAGCTGGGCTTTCTCATCACGTCGATGAGCATGTTGAAATATTAGTGAAACGTGCACCAAGCCTAATTCGAGAGATGGAGAAAATTGGTGTACCTTTTGATAAAAGTAAGGATGGGACACTTTCTCTAGGAATGGAGGGGGCTCATAGCAGAAGACGAATTGTCCACGCTAACGGGGATCAAACAGGAAAGGCTTTTACAGAAACATTAATACATGTACTTAAAGATCGAGTAACATTTCTTGAAGAAACGACAGCTATCCAATTACTTAAACAGGAGGATAAAGTAGTTGGTGTTCTTACAGATAAAGGTGTATTTCAAGCACCGAAAACGATTTTAGCAACTGGCGGAGCTGGTCAGCTTTATGAAAGAACATCAAATGTTCCTGAGGCGACTGGTGACGGCTTTGCTCTAGCGTATCGAGCTGGTGCAACCTTGGCTGATATGGAATTTGTTCAATTTCATCCGACGATTCTTTACCGAGAGGGCTATGCCCATGGATTGATAAGTGAAGCTGTTCGTGGGGAAGGTGCGGTGTTAGTTGATGAGGAGGGAACGCCGATTATGGCAAACCAACCTCTCAAAGATTTAGCACCTAGAGATATTGTTAGTCGAGAAATTCATCGAAAGTATTGTGAAGGGAAGCGTGTTTTCTTAGATTGTCGAAGTATTCCTAATTTTTCTAAACGTTTCCCGGGGATCTCCCGTATTTGTGAAAAAGCGAGCATAGATTTGAAACAATTATTGTTACCAGTCGCACCAGGTGCTCATTTTGTAAGTGGGGGAGTATGGACTAATCAAAGAGGGCAGACGACGGTTGATAATCTTTATGCAATTGGAGAAGTAGCTTGTACTGGCGTTCATGGTGCGAATCGTTTGGCAAGTAATTCATTATTAGAAGGACTTGTGTTTGCAGAAGCAGTGGCCAAGGACATTCTTCATTCAAAACCAACAATAGACTATATGAAATTTGATAAGAAAGTTGCGAATCATATTAAGGAGCATATGCTTCCATCAAAAAAAGAACTGCAAGAGAAAATGACGCTTTTAGTAGGAATTGAAAGGAATGCACAAACATTAAAGGAAATGAAGCAATGGCTTCTCCCATATATACCAATTGTTAAGCTTTCCCCTTCAGAAAAAGTAAGTAAAGAAAAAGTGGAAGTGCAAAACATGTTACTTGTCGCATGGCTGATGACATGTGCAGCACTTACACGAACAGAGAGTCGTGGAGGTCATTTTCGTTCTGATTATCCTGTCTTAGATGATAAAAAATGGTTAAAAACATATATTAAATCTTCGCTTGAGCAAGATTCGTTTATTGAAGTTCACTCACGTGCAGATATAAAAAAGGAGAAGCGTTATGAATCCGTTATTAATTAAAGAAAAGCTTCAGCAATTCTTTATTGAAGATATTGGGGAAGGTGATTTAACAACGGAAGCGATTTTTTCAAATGAAGAAGGTGTGGCCATTATTTTAGCAAAAGATGATGGAATTATGGCAGGTCGCTCTATCATTGAACTTGGATACGAGGTTATCGATAAGAAAGTGGAAGTAAATGTATTCATACAAGATGGTCAGTCCTTCAACAAAGGTGAGCAAATTGCGGTAATAAAGGGTCCAGTAAAAAGCCTTCTGACGGGAGAGAGAGTTGTTTTAAATGTAGTCCAAAGAATGAGTGGAATTGCTACGACTACATTTAAAGCAGTAAAAGCTTTAAATGATCCAACGATAAGAATCTGTGATACGAGAAAAACAACACCTGGCTTAAGAATGTTTGAAAAATATGCTGTCCGTTGCGGAGGTGGCTTTAATCACCGAAAAAGTCTTGATCATGCAGTGATGATTAAGGAAAACCATATTGCTGCTAGCGGAGGAATTGAAAAGGCGGTCCAAAAAGTAAAACAGCAGGTCGGGCACATGGTAAATGTTGAGGTTGAGACGACTAATGAGGAGGAAGTAATCGAAGCGGTTCGGGCGAGGGCTGATGTTATTATGTTTGATAACTGTCCACCAGAAGAGATAAAAAGATTAAGTCAGCTTGTACCGGATTCAATCGTAACTGAAGCTTCAGGTGGAATTAACTTAAACACAATATCATCTTTTAAAGGATGTGGCGTAAATTACATTTCGCTTGGATTCCTAACCCATTCTGTTCAATCCGTTGATTTAAGTATGTTGTTACGAAAGGGGAAACAATCATGAAATTACTTGATCAATTAAATCAAATGGAACGTATACCAGCAAAGTACGCGTTAATGTCTGATAAAGAAAAAGAAAAACGCATTGCTGAGATTAAAGCTAAATTTGGAAAACGACTCTATATTCCGGGGCATCATTATCAACGCGATGAAGTCGTTCAGTTTGCAGATTCGACAGGAGATTCATTGCAGTTAGCTCAATTATCACAGGATAATTCGGATGCAGAGTATATCGTTTTTTGTGGTGTTCATTTTATGGCGGAAACGGCAGATATGCTTACAAATGACAATCAACATGTCATTTTACCAGATTTAAAAGCAGGCTGTTCAATGGCCGATATGGCCACAATAGAGCAAACGGAGCGGGCTTGGGTTGATTTACAGGAAATGTTTGGTGATACGATTCTTCCTTTAACATATGTGAATAGTACAGCTGCAATTAAAGCTTTCTGTGGTCGATATGGTGGAGCAACAGTAACGTCATCAAATGCGAAAAAAATGGTAGAATGGGCTTTTACTCAAAAACCTCGTTTATTGTTTCTCCCTGACCAACATTTAGGAAGAAATACTGCGTTTGACCTAGGAATTTCTCTAGAAGAAATGGCTGTTTGGGACCCGATTGAACATAAGCTTGAAACAACACGACCAATTGAAGAAATTAAGGTTATATTATGGAAGGGCCATTGTTCGGTTCATGAGAAATTTACAGTTGAACAAATTAGGCAATTACGAAAAGAAGAGCCGAATACAAAAATAATTGTCCATCCTGAATGTCCGCACGAAGTTGTTCAAGAAGCTGATTTAAACGGATCAACTCATTATATTATTGAGACGATTAAAAAAGCTGAACCAGGAACAGTATGGGCAGTTGGAACAGAGATGAACTTAGTAAATCGTTTAGCGCAACAATATCCTGAGCAAACAATCAAATCTTTGAATCCGAATATGTGCCCTTGTTTAACGATGAATCGGATAGACTTAGATCACTTAACATGGTCTTTGGAGCTTTTGGAAGAAGGAACGTTACATCATCCGATTCGTGTAGATAAGCAAACAACAAAAGAAGCGAGACTCGCATTAGAACGCATGCTGAACCGTCCTTAATAAGGACGGTTTTTCTTTGTTTGTTTTTATGAAAGGTATTTCCTTATTCTAACTAGGCATAAACCTATTTTTGTAAACATACATTGTCTTGAGAACCTTTGAGATTAGGCGTTTGATCCAAATTCTTTCTAAACTAAATGAAAAACATAGTGTCAATTCGCCTATGTAATCATAGGATGTAACGAATGGTAAGAGGAGGGAGATTAAACGTGAAAATTCATATTGTACAAAAAGGTGATACGCTTTGGAAGTTATCACAAAAGTATGGGGTGGATTTTGAACAGCTAAAAGCAGCAAATTCACAGCTATCCAACCCAGATATGATTATGCCTGGGATGAAAATTAAAATCCCGACGAACGGCGTACCAGTTAAAAAGGAACAGCAGGTTAAACCACAGCATTTCATTAAAGAACAAAAGAAAGAAGTACCTAAGCAAGAAATGAAAGAAAAACAAGTACAACCTAAAGTACCTAATATGCAAATGCCGAAGATGCCCAATCAGCCATTAAAGCAGCCAAAAGAAATGAAAAAGTATGAACCGAACGACAATGTATATTTTTATAAACCACAGGAGAATGAGCATGCTCCAATGCCTAATGTTAATAAACCGCCTGTAAAGGAAAAGCAACAGCAACAGCCTATAAAAGAGAATGTAAAAAAAGAAGCACCTAAAAGCAGCACTCAACCTATACAGGAAGCAAAACCACTACCAAAACCAACTGTCCCACACATTCCACAAGTCCAATCGCCATATCAACCGAAACAAACGCCTTATATTCCACCACAACCACCACAAGCACCTATTACTGATTGTATACAACCAGTAAGTCCACTTATCCCAGGCTGTGCTCCTGTTGGAGGTTATGGAGCAACTTACGAGCCAACAGGGTATCCAATGCCGCCGCAAGCACCAACGGGTGGATATGGAGCGGGAGTTCAAGGAGCAACAGGGTATCCAATGCCGCCGCAAGCACCAACGGGTGGATATGGAGCGGGAGTTCAAGGGGCAACAGGGTATCCAATGCCGCCGCAAGCACCACCGGGTGGATATGGAGCGGGAGTTCAAGGGGCAACAGGGTATCCAATGCCGCCGCAAGCACCACCGGGTGGATATGGAGCGGGAGTTCAAGGGGCAACAGGGTATCCAATGCCGCCGCAAGCACCACCGGGTGGATATGGAGCGGGAGTTCAAGGGGCAACAGGGTATCCAATGCCGCCGCAAGCACCAACGGGTGGATATGGAGCGGGAGTTCAAGGAGCAACAGGGTATCCAATGCCGCCGCAAGCACCAACAGGCGGATATGGAGCAGGAGCCCAAGGAGCAGCAGGGTATCCAATGCCACCAGAAACACCAACAGGCGGATATGGAGCGGGAGCCCAAGGAGCAGCAGGGTATCCAATGCCACCGCAAACACCAACAGGCGGATATGGAGCGGGAGCCCAAGGAGCAGCAGGGTATCCAATGCCACCGCAAGCACCAACAGGCGGATATGGAGCGGGAGCCCAAGGAGCAGCAGGGTATCCAATGCCACCGCAAGCACCAACAGGAGGATATGGAGCAGGAGCCCAAGGAGCAGCAGGGTATCCAATGCCACCGCAAGCACCAACAGGCGGATATGGAGCAGGAGCCCAAGGAGCACCAGCAGGGTATCCGATGCCACCGCAAGCACCAACAGGCGGATATGGAGCAGGAACCCAAGGAGCACCAGCAGGGTATCCAATGCCACCGCAAGCACCATCAGGTGGATATGGAGCAGGAGCCCAAGGAGCAACAGGGTATCCGATGCCACCGCAAATGCCAACAAGTGGATTTCCGACAAGTAATTGCTGTGGACCGACACAGCCAGTAACCTATGGGCCAAATGGGGAAATGGTATCATTTAATGACTTAGAACAACAGGTACCATTACATTCTTATCCTGAAACAGATTACGATGACTAAAAAACTAACTTGATTGGATTAATTTAGAGGTTTGAGCATACTCAAGCCTCTTTTTTGTGTGTGTAAAAATAAACTCAATCACTGTTGAGGCATGATAGTAAGACTATCTTGTTTTCTCTATAGTATAGACCTGTACATTTTCCATTATGACCAGGAAGTAACAGTGTAAAGAAAGCTCTATACAGACACCATAATGTTTGAAAGGGGGCTTTCAAATATGAAAAAAATCGCAATGTCAGTAGCAGCAGCAACAATGCTTATGGGTGGTTTAACTGGTTGTGGCACGGATAACCAAGCCACAGACATGAATGCAAATTATAATCGTACCGGGTTTGATGCACAGCAAATGACAGGTACCAATACTGGTCATCGAGGTCAAGGACCTGTAACTGATATGATGACACCGAACACGCGTGGTGGAAATCAAGGACAGCTTGGGCAAAATCGTACAGGATTTAATACAACAACTGGTCCAACAAATTATGGGCAAAGAACCGGGTT
Source organism: Halalkalibacter urbisdiaboli (assembly GCF_002156385.1). Classification (GTDB taxonomy): domain Bacteria; phylum Bacillota; class Bacilli; order Bacillales; family Bacillaceae_D; genus Halalkalibacter_A; species Halalkalibacter_A urbisdiaboli. Next base: position 735,604 of record NZ_MVJM01000001.1, on the reverse strand, counting down.
TTTACCACAAGGCAACAATAATGGGACAACTGGGTTAGGTAGAACAGGATTGTTCACAAACGACACGGTTACAGGTGAACAAGGTCGTACTCGTGCTGACCAACAAAGAATAACTGAGAGTAACCGAGCTAATTATGGTGCCCAAACAACTAACCGAGGATTATTCGGAACACAAAGAACCGGTGATACTAACCGAGGATTATTCGGTACGCAACAAAGAGCTGGAACAGGTCATTCAGGAATTGTAGGAAACAACCGTCCTGGAATGGTTGATGAGGATGGGTTATTACGTGGTAATGCTCGTGATCGAGCAGGATTAACGAATAATCGAACGACACGCCAAGCAACTCTTGACGGTCAAACAACTCGTAACCAAACTGTAGGTCAAACTAATCGCACGGGCCGTACTAACATGGGTGCTCAAAACAATGGTACTCAAGGTCGTCAAGGTACAGCTAACTATCACCGCGATTATGATAGTCGTACAGCACAACAAATTGTTAGTCGTGTTCAAAACATGAATGGAGTAGATGATGTACGTGTTATTGTTCACGGTAATGACGTAGTTGTTGGTATCGATTCAGATAACAACAATGCTCAACAAGTTGAACAAAAAGTAGAGCGTAAAGTGAAAGGTCTTGTAAAAGGTAAGGATGTACACGTTGTTACAGATAACGATACAGTAGGTCAAATCCGTACAATGGATGATCGTCTGAGAACAGGTGCAGCATTTGAAGAGGTTGGTGCAACATTTAATGATATGATTAATGACCTTGCTCGTGCTGTCCAACGACCTTTCGAGCGTTCTCGCTAAGAGAGAAAAATATAAAGGTTTTTAATTAGCCCAAAGGAGTTCCTTTGGGTTTTTTTTATGGATAATAAAAAATCTTTTGTAAAATAATAGAAAGGAGTTCGTTATTATTACCAAATTGATTAATTTCGGGGTTATGGATTATAAAATAACGAGCATACTAAAAATGGCATCATAAAAAAGATTATGAAATAGAGGTTATGGTGGTGAAAAAAATGATGGTATTTCAACGTTTTCTTGAAAAATATTTGCTGATTTTTATGATTATTATTATAGGATTAGGGACCATGATGATTTTACCTATTTCCGATGATACAAGTGCACAAGAAGACGTTCAGGAAACCGACTTGAATGAAACTGAGGCTGTAGATGTCATGGCTCCAATGACAATCAATGTTATTCTTGAAAGAGAGTATCTCGACGGTGAGATAAGCGAAGAAAAAGTCCAAGAAACAATTTGGTCAATGGAGGATTTTTGGGCTTATTACAATGATTGGACTCTTATCGATCAAAACGAGGAAAGAATGATTTTTCGCAAGCAAATAAATGACATTTCTCCTTTATTGAAGATGAATGGCTATTTTGGAATATCAAAGGATGGTACGTTAAATGTTTATGAAGGGGAGCCAACTGAGTCTCAAATCATTCAGTCGTTTTTTCAGGTTGATACGAGTAAGTTAAAAAGTAAGCAGCATACAGAACTCGTTAAAGGCATTCCAGTAAAGAGCCGAGAACATTACGAAGAAGTTCTCCATGTTTTTAGTCAATATAAAAGAAAAGAAATGTAAACAGAAGTGAGCCAAAGTAAAAATCTTTTGGCTCACTCTTTTTTATTTAGTTATTCATGGTCTATGACGTGCTGACACCATTGTGCTAAAATAGAAATGAATGTTCGTATATGGAGAGGAAGTAAAGGATGATTGATTTTATACAGGGAAAGCTTGTGGAAATAGAGACTCAGTACGCAGTGCTTGATAATAATGGGATTGGCTATCAGTTATATTGTCCTAACCCGTATGTTTTTCAGCGAAATATTGATGAAATAATTCGGATTTATACTTATCAATATGTACGAGAGGATATTCTACGACTTTATGGTTTTAAGACAAAGAGTGAACGTTCACTTTTTGAGAAACTTTTGAATGTTTCTGGAATAGGCCCTAAAGGAGCCTTGGCTATTTTAGCATCAGGTCAGCCTGAGGATGTTGTTGCAGCAATTGAAGGAGAAGATGAGACATACCTTGTAAAATTTCCTGGTGTGGGAAAAAAAACAGCAAGACAAATTATTCTTGATTTAAAAGGGAAATTAGATGATTTCTCAAATGATTTGTTTAACTATGCAGAGCTTAATTCTAAAACACATGCAGGCTCAGGTCGATTAAATTCAGAACTTGAAGAAGCATTGGAAGCGCTCCGAGCGTTAGGCTATGTTGAGAAGGAACTAAAGAAAATCCGTCCACAATTAGAAGAGCAACAGCTTGAGACTGATGGATATATTAAAAAGGCATTACAGCTGCTATTAAAGGGATAAGTTTGGAGGATAGCCATGGAAGAACGGATGATCTCGGCGGAGGCACAAGAGCATGATCAATCGATTGAACAAAGTATCCGCCCAAATGAACTAAAACATTACATTGGTCAAGAAAAAGTGAAGAAAAATCTAGAAGTATTTATTGAAGCCGCAAAAATGAGAGAAGAATGTCTTGACCATGTTCTTTTATATGGTCCTCCCGGGCTTGGTAAAACAACACTGTCTGGTATTATCGCCACAGAAATGGGAGTGCAAATGCGAACAACGTCTGGACCGGCGATTGAGAGACCAGGTGATTTAGCGGCAATTTTAACTGCTTTAGAGCCTGGTGATGTATTATTTATTGATGAAATTCACCGACTAAATCGCATGGTTGAAGAAGTGTTATATCCAGCTATGGAGGATTTTTGCTTGGATATTGTCATTGGTAAAGGGCCAACAGCAAGGTCAGTTCGGCTTGATCTACCTCCCTTTACATTAGTTGGTGCTACTACAAGGGCGGGGATGCTCTCGGCACCATTAAGAGATCGTTTTGGGGTATTAGCCCGATTAGAGTATTATACTGAAGAAGAATTAGCGATAATCGTTCAACGTACGGCTGATATTTTTTCAGTTGAATTAGAAGAGCAGGCATCAGTGGAGATAGCAAGACGTTCACGTGGGACACCTCGTATTGCGAACCGACTGTTAAAAAGAGTAAGGGATTTTGCTCAAGTTCAAGGTGACGGAACTATTACGCTAGCTTTAGCACAATCTGCATTAGAAAATTTACAAGTAGACCGTTTGGGACTTGATCATATTGACCATAAATTATTAAAAGGGATGATCGAAAAATTTCGCGGAGGCCCAGTAGGTCTAGAAACGATTTCTGCAACCATTGGTGAGGAAGCAGAAACAATTGAAGATGTATACGAACCATATCTTCTACAAATTGGTTTTCTACAACGAACTCCGAGGGGCAGAATGGTCACCCATAGCTGTTATCAGCATTTTAATTTGGAGGTGCCAAATCAATGAATTCATTACCGAAGCTATTGATTGGAATCGGTATTGTATGTATTGTGATTGGTGTGATATGGCAAATAGGTGGGAGATTTTTACCGTTAGGAAAGCTTCCGGGGGATCTTTTAATTAAACGCGAAAATGCAACTTTTTATTTTCCGATTATGACATCAATTGTACTAAGTGTTGTACTTTCGCTTATTTTTTTTATTATCGGTCGTTTTCGTTAAATGTGACAGGAAGTAGCTTGATTAATATGTCTAGGTTCGGTATGCTATGTTAGGATAATGGACATAATTTAGAAAAAAAGGTGAATAAACCAATGGATGTACGTGATTTTGATTTTCATTTACCAGAAGAATTGATTGCACAGACGCCGCTTCTTGATCGAACGGCGTCTCGTTTGCTTGTTTTAAATAAAGAAACAGGTGATATCGAAGACCGCAAGTTTCCATCAATTGTTGATGAATTAAATGAGGGGGACTGTTTAGTTTTAAACGATACACGTGTTATGCCAGCTCGTTTGTATGGTATAAAAGAGGACACTGGTGCAAACATTGAGGTTCTTCTTTTAAAACAACTAGAAGATGACAAATGGGAAACGTTGGTGAAGCCAGGAAAGCGTGTAAAGGTTGGAACTACGATTACATTCGGTGATGGTAAACTAACAGCAACATGCATCGATGAAGCAGAGCATGGAGGACGAGTTCTCCAAATGAATTATCAAGGTATTTTTCACGAAGTGTTAGATGAACTAGGTGAAATGCCATTGCCTCCTTATATAAAGGAACAATTAAACGACCAAGAGCGTTATCAAACGGTTTTTGCAAAGCATAGAGGCTCTGCTGCTGCACCAACGGCAGGCCTACATTTTACAGAAGAATTACTTAATCAAATAAGAGAAAAAGGGGTTCATATTGCGTTTATTACTCTTCATGTCGGATTAGGTACTTTTCGACCAGTAAGTGTTGATTCGATTGAGGAACATGAGATGCATGCTGAGTTTTATCAGATGAGTGAAGGGACGGCACGATTACTTCAGGAAGTACGAGAAAAAGGAAAGCGAATTATTGCTGTAGGGACAACCTCAGCACGTACGCTTGAAACGATTGTAAAAGAGCATGGGTCTTTTCGTGAAGCATCTGGTTGGACTTCTATTTTTATTTACCCGGGTTACACATATAGAGGGTTAGATGGTTTGCTTACAAATTTCCATTTACCTAAATCAACTTTAGTGATGTTAGTTAGTGCGTTAGCAGGAAGAGAAAACATTCTTAAAGCATATCGTCATGCAGTAGAAGAACGGTACCGTTTTTTCAGCTTTGGAGATGCAATGCTCATTCGTTAATGCTGTATTGTTAAGGAGGAAAAATAATGGCTGCGGTCACATATGAATTAATCAAAACATGTAAACAATCTGGAGCAAGACTTGGGCGTGTTCATACACCACATGGTTCAATCGAAACGCCAATTTTTATGCCAGTTGGTACGCTTGCAACAGTAAAAACAATGAGTCCTGAAGATTTATACGATATGAACGCTCAAATTATTTTAAGTAATACGTATCATCTGTGGCTGCGACCAGGCCATGATATTGTGAAGGAGGCGGGAGGCCTTCATAAATTTATGAATTGGGAGCGCCCCATTTTAACTGATTCTGGTGGATTTCAGGTCTTTAGTTTAAGTGATCTGCGTAAGATAGAAGAAGAGGGAGTCCATTTTCGAAATCATATGAGTGGAGAGAAGCTTTTTCTAAGTCCTGAAGGCGCTATGGAAATCCAAAATGCACTTGGCTCAGATATTATGATGGCTTTTGATGAATGTCCTCCGTACCCTGCAGAATACAAATATATGAAAAATTCTGTTGAACGAACTAGTCGCTGGGCAGAACGGTGTATTGCGGCTCATCAGCGTCCAGAGGATCAAGGATTATTTGGAATTATTCAAGGTGGGGAATACGAAGAATTACGTAAGCAAAGTGCCCAAGATCTCGTCTCTCTTGATTTTCCTGGTTATGCGATTGGTGGCTTATCCGTTGGCGAACCAAAGGATGTAATGAACCGTGTGTTAGAATTTACAACACCATTAATGCCATCCAATAAGCCTAGGTACTTAATGGGTGTAGGCTCTCCAGACTCACTGATTGATGGAGCGATTCGAGGAATTGATATGTTTGATTGTGTATTACCTACTCGAATAGCAAGAAATGGGACATGTATGACAAGCGAAGGAAGACTGGTCGTTCGAAATGCAAAATATGCTCGCGATTTTAGACCGTTAGATGAACACTGTGATTGTCACGTCTGTCAAAATTATTCAAGAGCATACATTCGTCATCTCGTTAAATGTGAAGAAACGTTCGGATTTAGGTTAACATCTTACCATAATCTTTATTTCCTGTTAAAATTAATGGAGCAAGTGAGACAGGCAATACGAGAGGATCGATTGCTTGATTTCAGAGAAGAGTTTTTCGAACAGTATGGTTTCAACAAGCCAAATGCGAAAAATTTCTAATCATACAACGTTTACTACAGAAAGGAGGGGAAGTAAATGGAGGTACTTGGAACAATTCTTCCGCTAATATTGATGTTTGCAATTTTTTATTTCTTGCTTATTCGTCCACAGCAAAAGAGACAAAAGCAGGTACGTGATATGCACGCTGCGCTTAAGCGTGGTGATAAAATTATCACAATTGGCGGGCTTCACGGTACGATTGATTCAATCGATGAGGATACAATGGTTATTCTTGTAAATGACAATCGTAAATTAACATTTGATAAATCAGCTGTTCGTGAAGTTGTGAATCCTGATTGATCATAATGAAGCAGAGGCAATGGCTCCGTTCGCTACACGCGTCTTATGAGGAGGAAATTGCTCCTCATAAGACTTTTAAAAGATGAAGCGACACGCGCACATTACTTCGGAGGTGTCTCAAAAGGTTAACTTTTGGGACACCTCTTTTTCTTCGTACAATAAAAAAACTCGGGGTTTTAAGCCGAGTTTTTTTATTAACGAAATATCCTAGGAAAGAAATCGTTACTCTACCCTTGTTTTCCGCTTGAAAGATTAACTCCAATAATTCCACCACATGCAGCAACAAGAAGATACCCACCGTGAAATAAGTATTGTTCTGATGTGAATCCACTATCGTACCCTAAAAATTGAATAAGGAACGTTAAAAATGAAAATAAAAGCGCTGTGCTTATCCCTGCAATCCAGCCTTTTTCTTTTGCTTTTGCGCCAGAAACAAGCCCACCGATAAACATTGCAAGAAATGCAACAATTAAAATCACCCAGTGGACGGATTGTTCGGTTAAGGACGTTAGCGATAATACGAGTGAGACTAAAAAGCTAAAGGATAATGCTATGACAAGGATTGTTCCAAGTCCAAAGAATACAGCAGGTAAGAAACCGCGGTAAGCCAAAATCCTCTCCTCCTTTTTCTTGAAAAATAGATAACTTACTAAAGCTTATTCAGGCTTGTTTAAAATAGACGTACTTATTGTCATTTGTAATGGACATGTTTCACTGAAGCTTGTCATAGGATGGTAGAAATGTGGATGAGAGGAGAACAGAAATGGGAGTGACCTTGGCGTTAATCATTTTTATCATCAGTTACTTCTTTATCATAACTGAAAAACTAAATCGCGCTGTGATTTCTTGCCTAGGCGGTGTATTAATGCTTGTCTTTGGCATTTATGAAATTGATGCCGCGTTTTTACATCATATTGATTGGCATACGATTACGTTATTGCTTTCAATGATGATTCTTGTTTCAATTACAAGTCAAAGTGGCTTCTTTGAATATGTAGCAATTTCATTAGCAAAGAGGGTTAATGGTCAACCAATTCCATTGCTATTAGTTATCTCAACGCTAACAGCAATTGGCTCGGCGTTTTTAAACAATGTAACAACGGTGTTATTGATTGTACCAATTATTTTTACGTTAACTTCTTTATTAAAGTTAAATGCTGTCCCTTTTTTATTGTCAATAGTGATGGCATCAAATATTGGTGGAACTGCTACACTTATTGGGGACCCACCAAATTTAATGATCGGTCAGGCGGTTAGCCATTTAACCTTTAATGATTTTCTTGTACATTTAAGCCCAGTTGTTATTATTATTTATCTTCTAGTGATGAGCGGTCTTGTTTTGTTCTATAGAAGGCAATTGTATGTAAGAAAAGAAAATCAGGCAAAGCTCTTGGCAATTAACCCAACTGATTACATTAAAGATAAGCGCCTCTTAATTAAGTCGGTTTCAGTCTTAAGTGCAACAACCATTGGATTCATTGTTCAACCATTGATTCATATCGACTTAACGAGTATTGCTATGGTTGGTGCTCTGTTATTAATGCTTATCACACATCAGGAGCAAGACATGGAAGAAGTATTCCGATCAGTTGAGTGGGTAACACTCTTTTTCTTTGTTGGTCTGTTTTTACTTGTAGGCGGTTTAAAAGAAGTGGGCATTATTGATGAAATCGCTAAATCGATTATTTATTATACGGACGGAGATTTACCAAAAACCGCTATATTCATTCTTTGGGGCTCTGGAATTTTATCTGGATTTGTTGATAACATTCCATTTGTAGCAGCAATGATTCCGGTTATCTTAGAGTTTCAGCAGTATGGAATGTCAAATTTGGACCCATTATGGTGGGCTTTAGCGTTAGGGGCTTGTCTTGGTGGAAATGCGACAATAATTGGTGCTAGTGCAAATGTAATTGTTGCAGGAATGGCTTTAAAACAGAAACAAGGATTTAGCTATTGGGAATTTTTGAAAATTGGAACACCAATAGCGATCATCTCATTTATTATTTCCACTGTGTACTTATATATTAGATACTTAATTTATTTTTAAACGGAGTTACCAAAAGCTTCAATTCATGTGTACTTGTCCCCCGGTCATACTAAAAGCATACCGTGTGCAATGGTTTGGATGAAGGGGGAAAATCATGGACTATATGACCATAATTTTACGAACAATCTTCATCTATTTCATTCTCCTCTTTGTGTTAAGGTTTATGGGGAAACGTGAAATTGGTCAATTGTCGGTGTTAGATTTTGTTGTTTCGATTATGATTGCTGAGTTAGCTGTAATATCAATCGAAGATGTTCAAGTGCCAATGATGAATACGATCGTCCCTATTGTTATGTTGTCCTTCATTCAAATATTCTTTGCCTTCATTTCATTAAAAAGCGAAAAGGTAAGGGACCTGGTTGACGGTGAACCTTCAGTTTTAATTAGTGAAGGTAAAATTGATGAGCATGAAATGAGGAAACAGCGATACAATTTTGACGATTTGCTTATTCAACTAAGACAAAATAAAATTTCTAATATATCCGATGTTGAATTTGCAATTTTGGAGCCTTCTGGTAAGCTTTCTGTCATTGAAAGAAAAGATGAGGCGCAACATAAACCCTCTATGCCTTTACCATTAATTTTAGATGGTAAGGTGCAGGAGGAGCATTTAAAGAAGATAAACCAAACCTCTCTTTGGCTAAGACAGGAAATGAGAAAACTCGGGTATCGTGACATAAAAAAAATATCGTACTGTTCACTAAAAGATAACAATACATTTTTTATTGATTTGAAAGATGAATATGAATAAGAAAGACCTCCATTCCATTATTTTGTGGAAAGGAGGTCTTATTAGTATCGCCAATAAAATAATAGAGCAAGGTTGCCCTAGAATGGATAGGATTTTAGGGCAACCTGTTATTAATTCGGTGCAAAACGGCTAAGCCAGTTACCGATAATGGGAATCCGTCTTAATTCCTCACGAAGAGCTAGGCCAAGTAGTACTGTCACTGCTCCATAAAAGAGTGCAGTTATTAAAATCGATAAACAAGTTTTTAGTAATAATGGCTGCTCTTGAAAAGCGTAAGTAGATAGGAGGTAGCCGAGCCAAGCGGAAGCAGCAATTAATAAAACTGATTTACTTATGAATTTAACGTCTAACGTAAAGCTAATCGTTTTTACAATTGAAGCAAAATGAAGAAGTGTAACTAGAATAAAACTAATGACAATCGCGAGCGCTGCTCCCATTATTCCAAATTCAGGCCGCGATGCTAAGACAAAAATGGCTGCAATTTTTATAACGGCTCCAAATAAACTATTCATCATAGCGGCTTTTGCTAAATCAAGGGCTTGTAATGTAGCTTGGAGTGGTCCTTGGAAATATAAAAATAACGTAAAAGGCGCCATTATTTTTACATAAGATGCCACCGTAGGAGCATCGTACATTAATGTCATGATTGGTTCAGCAAAAATATAGAGAACAACTGCTGAAATCCCCCCAGAAATTAAGGCGATTCTTAAAGCTTGCCCTAGTCTATGGTGAATTAATTTATATTGATTTTGGGCAGCAGCTTCACTTACAGCTGGTACTAGTGAGACAGAGAGCGAGTACGTAATAAATGTTGGTAATAGGAGAACTGGAATAACGAAGCCAGTAAGCTCTCCATATTGACGAGTCGCAACAACAGTTGCAACACCTGCTAATGCTAGGCTTTGAGCAACAACGATCGGTTCGAAAAACAAGGAGAGTGACCCAATAAGGCGACTTCCGGTAGTTGGTAAAGAGATTCTCATTAAGTCGTTAAAGGTTTTCTTGCCTTCTTTTAAATGAGCAAAAAAGTCTTGTCTAATTCTCAACCTCTTGTTTCGTTTAAACATGAAGAACATGTACATAAGTGAAGCGAGTTCCCCGATAACAACGGATAGCATCGCACCCGCTGCAGCATACTCAAGGCCTAACGGTAAAAAGGCAGTTGTCATAATTGCTACGAGCGTTATTCGAACGACCTGTTCAATGACTTGAGAAATAGCGGTTGGCTTCATATTCTGACGACCTTGAAAGTAGCCTCTCATCACTGAGGAAAGTGCTACGATAGGTACGATAGGTGCGATTGCAATGAGTGGGTAATAAGCTCTTGAATCCGTTAAGAAGTAATTAGAAACAAGGGGAGCAAAACCAATCATCGCAATTGTGAAGATGATACTTAGTACACTCGTGACAGATAATGAAACGACGAGAATTCGTTTAATTCGAAGACGGTCTCCGATAGCTTCTGCTTCGGCCACTAACTTAGATATAGCTACCGGTAAACCGAGTTGTGTCAAGGTAATAACGAGTAATAAAGTTGGAACAGCCATCATATAAAGGCCTACTCCTTCAGCTCCCATAATTCTCGCCACTACAATTCTATTAACAAATCCTAGAAGTCTCGTAACGAGACCTGCCATAATCAAAATAAAGGTACCTTTTAGAAAGGTCTGCTTTGACATAGAACGGCCCTACTTTCGTAAAAAAATGATGGATATTTTCTGTTATTATCTATATGCTTAGTAATGGGTCAAGCATGACAAGTAGTTTATGAGATGCTCGAAAAGCTCTAGTGTTGTCTAAACTAAATAACTGACAACGTTAAGAACATCGGTTTTGAAATTAATAAATAAAGGAGAGGAAAGAGAGTTGAAGGAAACAATTCAGCAGTTTGTTTTGGATCATTTTGGTTTTTTACCACAAGAGGCGTTGGTAATGTTTATTTCAGCACTTCCGATTCTTGAGTTACGTGCTGGTATTCCAATTGCAGCTGCGTTAGGGTTAACTGCGACCGAGGCATTTTTGTATGGAATTATTGGAAATATCCTTCCTATTATTCCGATTTTATTATTGTTTCGACCAGTAAGTAAATGGATGTTACGCTTCTCACTTTATAAGCGTTTTTATGATTGGTTGTATAATCGAACCATGAAAAAGAGTAATAATGTTGAGAAATTTGGAGCTATCGGTTTAATTTTATTTACTGCAGTTCCACTGCCAACAACAGGGGCTTGGTCAGCAAGTTTAGCAGCGATATTATTTTTCATACCATTTCGCTCAGCTTTTATAGCGATTTCAACAGGAGTGGTAGTCGCTGGTGTTGGCGTTACTCTTTTTGTTTACTCGATTTTTTAAACAAGAGGTGTTGTGAAAATGAATGAAAAACAACAATTTGAAGTGTGGAAAAGCGAGGTGGAACCTGCTTTACAAAGTAAGGTAGATGAGTTCCACTTTCTAGGCTATGACCGAGCTAAAAAAGAAGAAATATGGGATTGTGTTTTATATCGTCTTAGAAAAAAGAAAGAATTCATCCACTTACATGAATTTGTTAATCAAATTTTAAGATTAAAGCCGCAAGATTATATGACTTGGCTCACAGTTAATGCATATAAAAAGCCAGAGGACTGGTTTGCTTCGTTTGAAAGTTAATAAATGTTTACACCTTAAATTGACAGGAATTTTCATTGACAGATATAATAGGACTATTGTATACGTGAATGCTTGTCCACTAAAGAAAAGGTGTCGTACGAGGGCACTGAAAAAGGGTGATTTTCCCTTTTCGATGCCCTTGAAGCAACGTGTGAAGCCATTGCTGCTTCTTAGCGTGACTTTCAAGGGGTTTTTCTCAGTGCCCTCTGTCGTACTACTTTTTTTAGAGGCAAGCATCATTGCGTTAAATGAAGGAGGCTTTCTAGAAACATGGTGAAAAAAGGACGGATAGTTGCTTTTTTTCTCATCGTATTTATCCTTGCGGGTCTCATTAGCCAGACTGTTATGGGTGTTACGAAAGAAATTAAGCTCGGACTTGATCTTCAAGGTGGATTTGAAGTTTTATATAACGTTAAATCCATAGTTGATGACGAAGAAATTACTCAAGACACATTGAATGCAACTGTAGCTGCACTCAACCAGCGTGTCAACGTTATTGGTGTTTCCGAACCAAATATTCAAATAGAAGGCGAAAATAGAATTCGTGTCCAGTTAGCAGGGGTAGAAGATCAGCAGACTGCGCGTGAATTATTAGCAACGGAAGCTAATTTAACGTTTCGTGACGTAAATGATGTTGTTTTATTAGATGGAAGTGATTTACAAGAGAACGGCGCAAGTCCATCCTTTAAAGAAAACACGAATGACCCTATTGTAACGTTAACTCTAAAGGATGCGAAACGTTTTGAGGAGGTAACACGGGAAATATCCCAAAGACCAGAAGGGGAGAACCTGTTAGTTATATGGCTTGATTTTGAAGAGGGTGTAGATTCTTTTGCTGAGGAAAGATTTAAAGAAAATCCAAAATACTTATCAGCACCTCGTGTAGGACACGTTATCCCATCACGAGATGTCATGATCGAAGGTAATTTTGAAATTGAAGAAACTAGAATTATCTCAGAAGTCCTAAATGCTGGTTCATTACCTGTGAAATTAACTGAGGAATACTCCAATTCAGTCGGTGCTTCTTTAGGTGAACAGGCGATGCAGAAAACGGTATATGCAGGATTTATTGGAATCGCATTAATTTTTGCTTATATGATTTTTTATTACCGTTTTATGGGTATGATTGCTGTGATTACGTTGAGTGTATACATCTATCTCGTTTTACTCGTTTTCGATTGGATGAACGCTGTATTAACACTACCTGGTATCGCAGCACTTATATTAGGTGTCGGGATGGCAGTCGATGCAAACATTATTACGTACGAACGGATCAAGGATGAAATTCGCTCTGGTAAGTCCATCATGTCTGCTTTTAAAGCTGGTAGTAAACGTTCGCTCTCAACAATTCTTGATGCAAACATTACGACGATTTTGGCTGCATCGGTGTTATTCTTTTATGGGACAAGCTCGGTTCAGGGCTTTGCGGTAATGTTAATTGTTAGTATTTTGACAAGCTTTATTACAGCAGTATATGGTTCAAGACTTTTACTCGGATTATGGATTAACAGTCGAGTATTAAACAAAAAACCACGTTTGTTTGGCGTAAAGGAAGGTGAAATCAGTGAGCTTTAATTTTGCAAATCGCGATATTGATTTCGTGAAGCATCGGAAAAAGTATTTTATTTTTTCAAGTGCCTTCGCTTTACTCGGGGTTATTCTCTTGTTAACGTTAGGATTAAATTTAGGTATTGATTTCGAAAGTGGTTCAAGGATTGAAGTTCACTCAGCGGAACCATTAACAGAACAACAGGTTCGAGATGATTTTGCGCAAATTGGTGAAGGGTTTAATCCAAATGATGTGACCCTCGCTGGTGATCGGAATGAATATGCAACTGCTCGTTTCGTTGGCGTCTTGAAATCAGATGAAATTTCGCAAATTCAGACCTTCTTTTCTGAAAAATATGGTTTCGAACCAAGTACGAGTACGGTTTCACCGACAGTTGGAAAAGAGCTGGCACGAAATGCTCTTATATCAGTGCTCATCGCATCAGTTGGGATAATTATTTATGTTACGATCCGATTTGAATTATTGTATGGAATTGCTGCTATTGTTGCATTATTGCATGATGCGTTTTTCATTATTACGATCTTCAGTGTATTGCAAATAGAGGTTAATGTTCCGTTTATTGCAGCAGTGTTAACGATTGTCGGTTATTCAATCAATGATACGATTGTTACCTTTGACCGCATTCGTGAAAATATGAAGTTTGCAAAGAAAGTGAAGACGTTTGACGATTTAGCTAATATTGTTAATACGAGTCTTGTACAGACATTAGCTAGGTCGATTAATACAGTATTAACTGTTATATTTGCTGCTGCAGCAATTATGGTGTTTGGTGGGGAAGCGATTCGTTCCTTTGCATTTGCCTTATTAGTTGGTCTAGTAGCTGGAACTTATTCGTCAATGTTTCTTGCTTCACAGCTTTGGTTAATATGGAAGCATAAGCAGCTGGAGAAGATGAGCTTTAAAAGCCAGTCCCAACCAGAAAGTGAACCGACTTCGTAAGGGAATAGGGCTGTCTCAAAGCTAAAAGCGTGCACAGCAAATGAGCGTTCGCTATACGGTGAGAGCCCCAATCATCGTAATGCTTTTAAAAGATGTAGCGACTACGCTCATTGCAGGCTGTGCCAAAAGGTTAAAGAAAAACCTTTTGGCACAGCCTCTTATTCTTTGTCATTGAAATCATTCGCACTGCATAGCTTGGTCTAGTTATTGGTAAAATAAAGAGGCTATCTATTGGAAAAAGAGGTGTTGACGTGGAAGAAACAGATATTCGTTATCGAAAAGTGCGTTTTGCAGCTTGGGTTGGGATTATAGGAAATATTATATTAGCGATCATAAAAGCAGTCATTGGAATCATGGCGAACAGTCGAGCCTTGATTGCAGACGCCGTACATTCAGCATCGGATGTTGTTGGTTCGGTCGTTGTCCTAATTGGCGTTCGGGCGGCTAAAATGCCTCCAGATGAGGATCATCCCTACGGACACGGAAAAGCTGAATCGGTTGCGGCGATTATTGTTGCTGTTCTTCTTATCATTGTTGGCTTTGAGATTGCGTTAAATGCAGTTAAGTCTTTCTTTGAACCAGTTCAAGTACCAAAAATTATGGCAATCTATGCTGTATTATTTTCAATAATAGTAAAAGAATTGATGTTTCGATATAAGTATAACTTGGGTAAAAAGTATAAGAGTGAAGCTTTAATGGTGGATGCTTGGCATCACCGCTCTGATGTATTTTCATCTGTTGCTGCATTGATTGGGATAGGTGCAGCGGTTTTAGGTGGCATGTTGAATATCTCTTGGCTCGTTTATGGAGATGCTCTAGCAAGTGCTTTTGTAGCAGTACTTATTGTGAAAATGGCATGGAGTTTAGGAAAGCAGTCGATTCATAATGCCCTTGATCATGTACTACATGAAGAGGATACAATGGAGATGAAAAAGGTAGCTGCCGAGGTCGAGGGAGTATTAAACATCGATGAATTTCTAGCTCGTGAGCATGGGCATTATGTAATTGTTGATATTAAAATTGCTGTTAATCCAGAAATAACAGTAAGAGAAGGACATGCAATTGGGAAAAAGGTAAAAGAAAGACTTTTAGAGGAAAAGCAAGTTCAGGATGTTCTCGTTCACATTAATCCATATAGTGAGAAGCGTCCTACTTAAAAGAGAGGGGGAAAGATATGAGAGGGCAATGGGGATTAATTTTAGGTTTAATTGCTGCAATTATCATATCGATTTTTGCTATTATTAATGTTGATGCTGTTCGAGTAAATTATTTATTTGGAGTTGCTGAATGGCCATTAATTCTTGTGATTTTAGGTTCTGTACTCATGGGTGCAATCATTGCTGGTGCATTGGGAATGGTCAGGTTTTATCAATTAAAAGCTGAAATAAGGCGCCTTAAGATGGTAAAAGATAAGCCAGATGTGGAAATAAAAGAAACAGCCTCTGAACGAGAAGAAAAAGAGAATAAGGAAATTGAAAAAAACGAGATAAATAACTAACATATTCTATTCATTGTCACCCCTTGACTGCTCCTGTATAATAGGATGGTCAAGGGGTGTTTTTATGCTAAAACCTAGGGCTAGATGGAATATACAGGAACAAGATAATAAGAAAGTAGAGACGCTTGTAGAACATTTAAATATTGTCCCACTTGTAGCAAAGCTACTACTTAATCGTGGCATTGAGACAATAGAAGAAGCAAAAACGTTTCTTTACAAAGAGAATATGGATTATCATGATCCGTTCTTACTTGATGGTATGCAAGAAGCAGTTGCGAGAATAAGACAAGCGATTGATGATAAAGAGAGAATCCTTGTTTTTGGGGATTATGATGCTGATGGTGTTAGTAGCACAGCAGTTATGGTATATACACTTCGCTATCTCAAGGCTGATTTTGATTATTATATTCCCAATCGTTTTACTGAAGGCTACGGACCAAACGAGCCAGCTTTACGCAAAGCCAAGGAAGATGGCTACAGTCTAGTAGTAACAGTAGACACTGGAATTTCTGCTGTACATGAAGCTGCTGTAGCAAGAGAAATTGGTTTAGACTTTATCGTAACCGACCATCATGAAGCGCCGCCCGTTTTACCTGATGCGTATGCGATAGTGAATCCGAAAAAACCGGGCTGTACGTATCCTTTTAAAGGTTTGGCAGGAGTTGGGGTTGCATTTAAGGTTGCGCATGCATTATTAGAGCGGGTTCCAGTTGAACTGCTTGATATTGCAGTTATTGGTACGATCGCGGATTTAGTTCCACTTGTTGATGAGAATCGTCTTATTGCTAAAGAGGGCTTGTTTGCATTACAAGAATCAGAGAAGCCGGGATTAATAGCATTAAAGAAAGTTTGTGGGTTTGGTAGTGAAATGATTCAAGCTGACCATGTCGGGTTTGGAATTGGTCCTCGAATCAATGCTGCTGGTCGACTGGCAGCTGCGGATCCTGCTGTAGAACTTCTAATTACCGATAATCGAGATGAAGCAAAACAGCTTGCTACGAACATTGATGAATTAAACAAAGAACGACAAGGGATTGTCAATGGGATTACAGAAGAAGCAGTCGCAATGGTGGAACAATTTTATCCTCCAAGTGAAAATCAGGTTTTAATTGTAGCAAAAGAAGGCTGGAATCCTGGGGTTATTGGAATTGTGGCATCACGGTTAGTTGAGCGGTTTTATCGCCCGACTATTGTTTTAAGCATTGATAGCCATAAAGGCGTAGCAAAAGGATCAGCTAGAAGTATTGAAGGCTTTGATATGTTTGCAGAGCTTTCGAAAAATCGTGAAATCCTTCCTCATTTTGGTGGACACCCGATGGCAGCTGGGTTAACAATGAAAATTGATGATGTTGATATATTAAGAAAACGGTTGAACGAGCAAGCGATGGAAGTGTTATCAGATGAAGATTTTATTCCCGTATCAAATATTGATTTGGTTGCTGATATCGAGGAATTATCATTATCTGTGATTCAACAGCTTGATGAACTTGCTCCATTTGGTGTAAGTAATCCAACTCCGAAGGTTATGCTAAATGGTGTAAGCCTTGCGCAGATACGACGAATTGGCAGTGAATCGAACCATTTAAAAATTAATTTCTCTCAAAATGGGAATACGTTAGACGGAATCGGTTTTCATCTTGGACATTTACAGGATGAAATGTCTTCATCAGCGAAAGTTTCTGCAGTTGGAACACTGTCCGTTAATGAATGGAACGGGCATGTTAAGCCGCAAATCATGCTCGAAGATTTAGCTGTCGATGAATGGCAGTTATTTGATTGGCGTAGCATTCAAAAACATAAAATAGTGGACAGGCTATCCTCTTTACCAAATGAAAAACGCATGCTAATTGCATTTCAGCAGGAAACCGTTAAAAGACTTCAGTTAGATGAATGGACGATTACTCAACCGGAATCGATTACTCAGTTGCAAGGGAAATATGCCGTTTTCCTCGATCTACCAAGTGAGAAAGAGCAGTTAACAAAATTGTTCGTAGGGGCAGGAGTACCGGAGCGAGTGTATACCGTTTTCCATCAAGAAGAAGACTCGTTTTTTACGAGCGACCCTAATCGAGAACAGTTTAAGTGGTTTTATGCTTTTTTAATGAAACGAAAATCGTTTGATGTGAAAAACAAAGGACAAGAATTAGCGAAGTATAAAGGATGGTCACCAGAAACGGTCGAGTTCATGGCACGAGTCTTTTTAGAGCTTGGGTTTATTACGGTTGATCAAGGAATGATTATCGTTACAGAAAGCCCAGAGAAGAAACGCTTAGAAGATTCGACCACGTACCGTAGAAAAAAGGCACAGGCCCAATTAGAAAATGATTTTGTCTATTCTTCCTATGCCGAGTTGAAAATGTGGTTTGACCAGGCAATGGAAGAAAAAAATGAAAAAGAACAAGTACTCAAGGAGACGGTGTAATGATGGATTTTAAAAAATATATTACGATTGTAGAGGATTATCCAAAAGAAGGAATTCGCTTTAAAGATATTACAACTCTGATGCAAGAGGGAGAAGTATATAAAGCAGCAATAGATGAAATGGCTGCTTTTGCAAGCGAAAAGGATGTAGATGTCGTTGTCGGTCCTGAGGCTCGTGGGTTTGTCATTGGTTGTCCAATTTCTTATTCGTTAGGGAAAGGCTTTGTACCTGTTCGAAAAGCAGGAAAGCTTCCGCGTGACGTAATTTCTGTTGATTATGGCTTGGAGTATGGTAAGGATAGCTTGACAATTCATCGTGATGCAATCAAAAAAGGGCAGCGTGTTTTAATTGCCGATGATTTATTGGCAACGGGAGGTACGATCGAAGCAACGATCAAGATGGTTGAAGAGCTTGGTGGAGAAGTTGTCGGCATTGCTTTTATGATCGAACTGGGTTATTTAGATGGCCGTGACCGTTTAAAAGACTATCATATTTTTTCGTTAATGACCTATAATTAAGTTAAAGGTGCTCACTTTAATGAGCACTTTTTGTGTTATATTGGTTGAAAAGGTAAAAGAAATGATTTGAACCATGTAAATTGCTTTATTTCCCTTTACATAGGTGAGAAACTTAACGATAATATAAAGAAATATTGAATCGTAAATAGGTGATTCCATGACCATAGAACAAGTGATAGAAAAAGCGAGTCGTTATCTAAATGAAAAGGATATCGCTTTTTTAGAAAAGGCATATGAATTTGCGGAAAAAGCTCATAGTGGACAATACCGTAAATCAGGCGAACCGTATATTTTGCATCCGATTCAAGTAGCTGGGATTATTGTAGGGTTAGAACTAGACCCGAATACAGTAGCGGCTGCCTTTCTTCATGATGTCGTTGAGGATACGGACGTAACTGTTGAAGAAATCGAGCGTGAATTTAATGACCAAGTAGCACTCCTTGTTGACGGTGTTACAAAGTTAAAAAAGTTTAAGTATAAATCTAAAGAAGAGCAGCAAGCAGAAAATCATCGGAAAATGCTTGTTGCCATGGCGAAGGATATCCGAGTTATTTTAATTAAGCTTGCTGATCGGCTCCATAACATGCGTACGTTAAAATATATGCCTCCTGAGAAGCAACGAGTAACGTCGAATGAAACGTTAGAAATTTTTGCTCCGTTAGCTCATCGACTTGGGATTTCAACAATTAAGTGGGAGCTTGAAGATATTGCACTTCGGTATTTAGATCCACAGCAATATTATCGTATTGTTAATTTAATGAAACGAAAAAGAGCGGAACGTGAGCAGTACTTATCTGACGTTATGAATACGATTAGTAACAATTTAGAGGACGTCCATTTAAAAGCAGAACTATCGGGGCGCCCGAAGCATATTTATAGCATTTATCGTAAAATGGTTTTGCAAAATAAACAATTTAATGAAATATATGATTTATTGGCAGTGAGAATTATCGTAAAGAATATTAAAGATTGCTATGCGGTTCTTGGGGTAATCCATACGATTTGGAAGCCGATGCCTGGACGATTTAAGGACTATATTGCAATGCCAAAGGCGAATATGTATCAATCGCTTCATACGACTGTTGTAGGGCCATTAGGAGATCCGCTTGAAGTGCAGATTCGAACGGAGGAAATGCACCGAGTTGCTGAATTTGGGGTGGCTGCTCACTGGGCGTATAAAGAAGGGAAAGCTGTATCAACTAATAATAAACATTCCTTTGAAGATAAATTAACATGGTTTCGTGATGTCATTGAATCTCAAAATGATACGAACGATGCACAAGAGTTTATGGAATCATTAAAAACAGATTTATTTTCAGACATGGTCTTTGTCTTCACACCAAAAGGAGATGTTATTGAACTTCCGCGTGGCTCTGTCCCGCTTGACTTTGCTTATCGAATTCATAGTGAGATCGGAAATCGCTGTATTGGTGCAAAAGTGAATGGGAAAATGGTAACTTTAGATCATGAACTAAAAACAGGGGATATTGTTGAGGTGATGACCTCAAAACATTCCTATGGACCGAGCCAAGATTGGATTAAAATTACTCAATCCTCTCATGCTAAAAATAAAATCAAGCAATGGTTTAAAAAAGAACGCCGGGAGGAGAATATTTCCAAAGGCCGTGAGATTGTTGAAAAGGAAATTAGACAGCTTGATTTTAATCCGAAAGATGTTCTAACTCAGGAGAATATCGCGCAAGTAGCTCAAAAATTTAGTTTTGCCGGAGAAGAGGACATGTTTGCAGCTGCGGGCTATGGAGGAATTAGTGCGAAGCAAATTGTCAATCGCTTAACGGAAAAGCTAAGGAAACAACTCGATCAGGAGCAAGAAGAGCAATCATTAGCTGCTGCGTTATCAGATGTTCAAACAATAGCACCAAAAAAGAAAACAAATTCAGGCGTACGTGTAAAAGGAGTCGATAATTTATTAATTCGACTATCACGTTGCTGTACCCCGGTCCCTGGTGACGACATTATTGGCTATATTACAAAAGGCAGAGGGGTCTCTATTCATCGAGCAGATTGCCAAAATGTAAAGAATGAGGAAGCAAAGGGGCGACTTTTACAAGTCGAATGGGAGGGAGACCTGCAACCGAATAAATCATATAACGTTGATATAGAAGTAACGGGTTATGATCGACACGGACTTTTAAATGAAGTATTACAAACTGTTACCGAATCACGAACAATGATAAATGCGGTCTCAGGTCGTTCCGACCATCGAAATAAAGTAGCAACGATTCATTTAACGATTTCCATTCATAATATCGACCACCTTCATAAGGTCGTCGAAAAAATAAAACAACTTCGAGACATCTACTCCGTCCGAAGAATTATGCACTAGGCGACACGAATGTGGCGCCGGCAGCCGACGGCAGGAGGCTCCGGTTTTTAACTAGGCGACACGAATGTGGCGCCGGCAGCCGACGGCAGGAGGCTCCGGTTTTGCACTAGGCGACACGAATGTGGCGCCGGCAGCCGACGACAGGAGGCCCAAGGTTAAAATAGCAACGATGTAGGTTTAGAGGTGAAACAAATGCGGGTGGTATTACAACGTTCAAAAAAAGCAACAGTTACAGTAAAGGATGAGGTAGTTGGACAAATAGAGAAAGGGCTGGTCCTTCTTGTCGGAATTACTCATGAAGATACGAGTGACGATTTAGAGTATCTTGCAGATAAAATCGTGAATCTTCGAATTTTTGAAGACGGTAATGGCAAGATGAATGATTCTCTTCTAGATGTTGGCGGACAGATATTATCTGTTTCACAATTTACGTTATACGGTGATTGTCGAAAGGGAAGACGTCCTAATTTTATGGATGCAGCAAAACCAGATGTTGCAAGTGAGTTGTATAACAAGTTCAACGACGTTCTCCGTCAAAAAGGGGTACAAGTTGAAACTGGTACATTTGGGGCGATGATGGATGTGTCACTCATAAATGATGGGCCCGTAACACTCATTTTAGAAAGTAAATGATGATGGAAACCAAAAGGATTGTTTTATCCTTTGGTTTCCATCTTTTTTTTTGTATTGATGAAAGAAATTAGGAAATTTGGTCATGCTAGTAGTACAACACTTGGAAGGAACGGTGAATATGAACAGTAGCATGAATCAAAAAATGCATCAACAAGCATCACAACCTTTGTTTCAGGTTGATTTTCATAGTTTTATGGAGAGGGAAAACATGCAAAGCAATTTTGAACTAGCGACTGAATTTGGTTTATCGCTACGTGATGTAAAAGTCTTGAAACATAAATTATCACGTAATTGAGCTATTGACATGTCGTGAATTCATTCGTATGATAATAAACGATAAACGAATATTCAACAATTCCGGTGAGAAGGCAAAGTAATCAAGAAAACAGAATTTTAAGAGAGGAGAGGTCGTGGCTGGGAGCCCTCCATTTCTGACTTGGTGAACAAACACCTTTGAGGAGTTTTTCTGAACGTATATTACTAGTAGGGAAAGTCGTATGCAGGCGTTAACTGTTTTAAGTGGGAGCAGCATTCTGCTCCAATTAGGGTGGCACCACGGGTTAACTCTCGTCCCTGATGTTTTGACATCAGGGATGGGAGTTTTTTTATGTCACCTGAATAAAAAAGGTAGGAGGTAAGTGCATGAGTCAAATTCAAATTCCACGTGGGACTCAAGATATTTTGCCTGGCGAAATAGAGCTTTGGCAATACATAGAGGCGAAAGCGAAGGATATCTGTCGACGTTATAACTATCATGAGATTCGTACCCCGATTTTTGAACACACTGATTTATTCCAACGGGGTGTAGGCGATACGACTGATATCGTTCAAAAAGAAATGTATACGTTTGAGGACCGCGGAAAAAGAAGTATTACCCTTCGTCCTGAGGGAACAGCAGCGGTCGTACGTTCATTTGTTGAGAAAAAGTTATATGGTAATACAAACCAACCAACTAAGCTTTTTTATACGGGACCCATGTTTCGTTATGAGCGCCCTCAATCAGGAAGAATGCGTCAATTTGTCCAGTTTGGTGTTGAAGCTTTAGGTAGTGATGATCCTGCTATCGATGCTGAGGTACTTGCCTTAGTGATGAGCATTTATTATGAGCTAGGGTTAAAGGATATTAAGCTTGTTATTAATAGTCTAGGGGATAAACAAAGCCGTGAAGCACATCGACAAGCTTTGATTAATCATTTTAAACCAAGCATTCAAGAGTTTTGTGAAGATTGTCAAGGAAGACTTGAAAAAAACCCATTGCGTATTCTTGACTGTAAAAAGGACCGAGAGCATCCATTAATGGCAACAGCCCCTTCTATTCTTGACTATTTAAACGAAGAATCAAAAGCGTATTTTGAAAAGGTTAAAGGATTCTTAGATCAAATTGGGATACGTTATGAAGTGGATCCAACGTTGGTACGTGGACTAGATTATTATAATCATACTGCATTTGAAGTAATGGCCGAAGGGGAAGGCTTTGGCGCCATTACAACACTATGTGGAGGTGGGCGTTATAACGGTCTTGTAGAGGAAATTGGCGGTCCAGCGACGCCAGGTATCGGTTTTGCATTTAGTATCGAGCGTTTGATTATGGCATTAAAGGCTAAAAAGCTAGAGTTGCCTTTTGAACAAAAGGTTGATTGCTATCTTGTTTCGTTAGGCGAACAGGCTAAAGATAAAACTGTTGAACTACTTTATCAGCTTCGTGCTGCTGGAGTTAGTGCAGACAAAGATTATTTGGATAAAAAGATGAAGGCTCAGTTTAAAGCAGCAGATCGTCTTAAAGCTTCATATACAGCGATTCTTGGTGATGATGAGTTGGCCAATAACCGTATAAATGTGAAAAATATGGAGACAGGAGAGCAAGTGGAAATTACGCTTGATTCGTTTATTGACCATATGAAACAACAAATTGAAGGAGGACACGCATAATGTTAGGAAGAACACATCATTGTGGAACACTTAGTAAAGAAACAGTAGGACAAACCGTTCAGTTAAAGGGATGGGTACAAAGACGACGTGATTTAGGACAAGTTATATTTCTAGATCTTCGCGACCGTTCGGGTATCGTTCAAGTGGTTTTCAACCCAGAAATTAATGGGGAAGCATTACAGACGGCTGATAAAGTTCGTAATGAATATGTTATTGAAGTGGAAGGTAACGTGGTTTTACGTGAACAAGAAACAGTAAATGAAAAAATTCCAACAGGAAAAATTGAAGTGCAAGCACATACGATAAATATTTTAAATGCTTCAAAACCTGTGCCATTTGCGATTGAAGATGCGACAGAAGTATCTGAGGATATCCGTTTGAAATATCGTTATTTAGATTTACGACGTCCAGATATGCAAGAGACATTTAAGCTTCGCCATCGTGCAACAAAGCTTATTCGTGATTTTCTAGATCAAGAGGCTTTTCTTGAAATTGAAACACCAATGTTGACTAAGAGTACACCTGAGGGAGCACGTGACTATCTCGTGCCAAGCCGTGTACACCATGGTGAGTTTTATGCTTTACCTCAGTCTCCACAGTTATTTAAGCAACTATTAATGGTTTCTGGTTTTGAGCGCTATTATCAAATTGTTCGTTGTTTCCGTGATGAAGATCTTCGTGCTGACAGACAGCCAGAATTTACACAAGTCGATATTGAGACGTCATTTATGGATAAAGAAGATTTAATTAGCATGATGGAAAAAATGATGGCAAAAGTGTTAAAAGAAACGAAGGGTGTAGAAGTTTCTCTTCCATTCCCACGTTTAACCTATGATGAAGCAATGAATCGTTATGGTTCGGACAAGCCTGATACACGTTTTGGAATGGAGTTAAATGACCTTTCTGATGTCGTTAAAAATACAGAATTTAAGGTGTTCCAAAGTGCTTTAACGAGTGGGGGCATCGTGAAGGGTCTAACACTAAAAGGTGGCGCCGAGCTGTTATCACGTAAAGAAATTGATGCATTAACTGATTTTGTTAAGCAATACGGTGCAAAGGGCTTAGCATGGTTGAAGATGGAAGAGGATGGACTTAAAGGACCAATTGCTAAATTTTTTGAAGGTGAGCAAGGTGACGCTTTAGTTCAAGCGATGGGTGCTGAAGCTGGAGACTTATTATTCTTCGGAGCGGATAAGAAGCAAGTTGTGTTTGATAGCTTAGGTGCACTACGTTTAAAGCTAGGAAAGCAATTTGATTTAATTCAAAAGGATGTCTTTAATTTCCTTTGGGTCGTTGATTTCCCTCTTGTAGAATATGATGAAGATGCAAAACGTTTTGTAGCCCTACATCATCCGTTTACAAGTCCTAAGAAAGAAGATATGGCATTACTTGAAACAGACCCGGCAAGCGTCCGTGCGGATGCCTACGACCTCGTTTTAAATGGTTATGAGCTTGGAGGAGGCTCACAGCGTATTTATCAAAGAGATATTCAAATGCATATGTTTAAGGCTCTAGGTTTTTCTGAGGAAGAAGCACGTGAGCAATTTGGGTTCTTACTAGATGCGTTTGAATACGGTACGCCTCCACATGGTGGAATTGCACTAGGTCTTGATCGGATGATTATGTTACTAGCTGGTCGTACAAATCTTCGAGACACGATTGCATTCCCGAAAACTCAAAGTGCAAGCGATCCATTAACGAATGCACCAGGTGAAGTAAGTGTTGATCAACTACTTGAGCTAAACCTTTCTATTATTGGTAAGAAATCAGAGTAAATGTTTTGGTGGTGTCTTAAAGGGGTCCCTTTAAGACACCTTATTTTATGCTTTTCATGACCTCGTTCGAATCAAATAAGCGAGTAGTAGCTTTAAATAAAATGAGTAGCTAAGCCTGTTTTTATTCGTTTGACAACAAATAAAAACAGACGTATAATCAGCTTCAAACGAAATAGGGCACTAATAAACTTAGAATGGCAAGATGTGTAGAATAAAGAAAATTTCTTGCTCAAACAAGGTAACTAAGAGTCATTCTAAACAAACAAATAAGAGAGGCATAAACACCTTTCCAAGCGGAGAGGTTTTTTCTTTTAAAGAGGGAGAGAGTGGAACATGTTAAGAATTGGACTCATTGGATTTGGAACAGTTGGTAGTGGTGTATATGAACGAATCAATCGGTCTAGTGATGTGATTAAGGAACGCCTTGGTGAAAAATGTAAGGTTGTCGCGATTCTAGTTAAGGATGAACTAAAAAAGAGAGAGGTTAAATTAGAAGATGCTCTTGTTACTGTGGATTGGGAGGAATTTCAACAAGCAGGGCCTTTTGATATCATTTTTGAAGCTATTGGTGGAATTGAACCAGCATTCCGCTATACGTCATCCTTTCTTGAAATAGGTGTACCTGTCATTACTGCCAATAAAAAGCTAGTAGCTGAACATGGTCATGAGCTGGAAGCATTAGCTGAACATAATGATACATATTACGGTTTTGAGGCTGCCGTTGCAGGAGGTATTCCAATTATTAATACATTAAAGGGACTGCTAACAACGACAGGGATTTCCCGTGTTTCTGGAATTCTTAATGGAACGACGAATTACATGCTAACCGAAATGATTGACAATCATCGCAGCTTTGAAGATGTACTTATAGAAGCCCAGAAGCTTGGGTATGCGGAGGCAGATCCGACCGATGATGTAGAAGGCTTTGATGCATGGTACAAAATTAGAATATTAAGTCGATTATGTTTTGGAACTTGGCCTAAAGCAAATTCATTTTCTTGTCAGGGACTATCTAACTTAGAAGATTGGCATGCTGAGGTTGGTGAACGAATTGGTCTGAAACTTAAACTAATTGGTGAAGCGGTGTATTTTAATAATGGGGTTAAAGGCTCAGTTTCTCCTGCGTTTTTAACGAAAAGTGAGCCTCTTGCAAATGTATCGGGTGTAACAAATGGAATCGCATTAGAAGGAAGCGATATTGACCAGTTGTTACTAATTGGACCTGGAGCAGGAAAGGAAGCGACTGCAAATAGTATGGTTGAAGATTTTCTTTTTCATACATGCTATCAAGGTGGACGTGTTTCTACCGCAGGAGAACTTGCAACTGAAAAGCCATCAAGTTATACGCTTCTGTTTGTAAAACAAGCAGAGCGTGAAGAGGCATTACAGTGGGTAAAGGATCAATTCATCCAGGTGGTCGATACATATTCCCATCCAGAGGGCGAAGCGTGGCTTGTACCGTCTGTTTTTGATATCGCCCCACATATTCCTAGCTACCAGGTATTCGGTGAAATTCGACGAAGCTATCAATCAACGCAAATCGGGACGTTCTAATTTTAATTGTTTATAAGCCTCTATCAGCTTAAGAGGCTCTTCTTTTATGTAAAATGTTCGAACACCACTTGATGTATGTAAATATAGAAAACCCATTGCGTTTTTATCTGGCCTTTTTCGGAAGGAAATATCGAAAATCGCCGCAATTGGATAGGTTTCATTTTTGACTGTCAATTTATCTGAAAACAGAGTCATTTTGTAAGACTCTTCCACAATACGCTTTTCTGTCCAACCAATTTCTTGTTTTACTTCTATACAAGTTTGAGTCGCAAGAATATCCATGAAAAAGCTCCTCTTTTTTTAGATAGTTAGTGGTGTCTAATTAATAGAGACCTGAATCGCAGCTCCGTACGCTACTACTACGAGAACCCCACTCATGTAGTAGCGACTTTGCGTATTACTTCGAGATTATCCCAAAAGAAAAAAATCGACTTTGGGGATAACCTCTCTTTCTTAAAACTGTATCACATGAAGAATAGAAACACCAAGAACAGTAAAAATATAAAAAATACTGAAAGCGCTTGCAAGTGTGGTTTTGTTATGATAACATAAAAAGCAAATAAGAGTCCTGAGATGTACGTGGAACGCTATCAGTTTTGAGCCAACACTTTTGAAACGGGAGCTTAACGTTAGTGATTGGATTACAAGCCTTCATTGCGTAGAGGACGTAAAAAAATCATTGCAAAGCACCCACCTGCTAGCGCAGGTTCAAAACGAAGGAAATACGGCATATTTGGGATTCTTAGACTACATCCTTTGTAAAATCTATCAAAAAAACAGTCTAACACAGTATTAGGCTGTTTTTTGTCGTGTTCAAACGAGTGCATTACTTTAAAGTTTTTGGTATGATGTCATAAATGACTGGTTTTCTGAAAATTTTAGCGTGTTCGACTGTTATAATAGCATGGTTAAAGGTTAAACCTAGAAATAATGATTTCATACTTTTTGCCGAAGCAGGAAAAACTCGACATAGAATTGGGTAACCATAAGAGTCGAATCGAATGGGAACTTATTTTTCTTTAAAGTGGAAAACCAGGGATTTTACTAAAAAGAAAGAAAGGTGGAGGCTACATGCCACAACAGATTGGTGTCATTGGTTTAGCAGTCATGGGGAAAAACTTAGCCCTAAATATTGAAAGTAGAGGATACAGTGTGTCCGTATACAATCGTTCCTCTCAAAAAACAGAGGAGTTTTTAACAGAAGCTCAGGGAAAAAACGTCGTAGGTACATATTCAGTTGAGGAGTTTGTTAATTCTTTAGAAAAACCACGCCGGATTATGATCATGGTTAAAGCAGGTGGACCAACGGATGCAACAATTGAGCAATTAAAGCCACTTCTTGATAAAGGTGATGTCATTATCGATGGTGGTAATGCTTATTTTGAGGATACAATCCGTCGTAACAAAGAGTTAGAAGAAGCAGGTATTAATTTTGTCGGAACAGGTGTATCTGGTGGAGAAGAGGGAGCGCTAAAAGGACCTTCAATTATGCCAGGTGGTCAAAAGGATGCGTATGAACTTGTAAAACCGATATTTACTGATATTTCTGCAAAAGTAGATGGAGATCCATGTTCTACATATATTGGTCCAGATGGTGCAGGGCACTATGTGAAAATGGTTCATAACGGAATTGAATATGGGGATATGCAGCTAATTACAGAAGCGTATATGCTTATGAAGGAAGTTCTTGGTTTAAATGCTCAGGAGCTTCATGAAACATTTGCTGAGTGGAATAAAGGCGAGCTTGATTCATATTTAATTGAAATCACAGCGGATATCTTTACAAAGGTTGACGAAGAAACTGGTAAGCCATTAGTTGATTTAATCCTAGATACAGCTGGTCAAAAGGGTACAGGTAAGTGGACAAGCCAAAGTTCATTAGATTTAGGTGTCCCTCTTTCCATTATTACGGAATCAGTTTTCCAACGTTTTCTTTCAGCAATGAAGGAAGAGCGTGTGAAAGCAAGCAAAATTCTTAACGGACCGAAGACAACACCTTTTGATGGTGATAAGAAAGACTTTATTGAAAAAATTAGAAGAGCTCTATATGCAAGTAAAATTTGCTCTTATGCCCAAGGTTTTGCTCAAATGAAAGCAGCATCTGAAGAGTATAACTGGGATTTAAACTATGGGGATATTGCGATGATTTTCCGTGGCGGATGCATCATTCGTGCTCGATTCCTTCAAAATATTAAGGATGCGTATGATAAGAATCCAGGTTTAACTAATTTATTATTAGATTCATATTTCCAAAAGAGTGTGGAAGAATATCAAGATGCTTGGCGTGAAGTTGTTGCAGAAGCAATCAAGCGCGGTATTCCAGTTCCAGGTTTTGCAAGTGGATTAGCGTATTTTGATAGCTACAGAACAGCAACTCTTCCTGCAAACTTATTACAAGCGCAAAGAGACTATTTTGGTGCACATACGTACCAACGAATTGACAAAGAAGGAACATTCCATACAAATTGGATGGAATAACATGTTAAATGCTCCTAACTTTCATGTAAGTCTCATTGAATAAACCATACGTGTAGGAGGAGTAAATCATGTTGCATCAATTTTCACGAAATGAATTAGCGATTGGCCATGATGGCTTAGAGCAGTTAAAGAATAGTACGGTAGCTGTATTAGGAATTGGTGGCGTTGGTTCTTTTTCTGCAGAGGCTCTTGCACGTTCAGGAGTAGGACGACTCGTTTTAGTTGATAAAGATGATGTTGATATTACGAATGTTAATAGGCAAATCCATGCTTTACTTTCAACAGTAGGTCGTCAAAAGGTTGAATTGATGAAGGAACGAATTGCCGATATTAATCCAAATTGTGAAGTAATTGCGCTAAAAATGTTTTATACGGAAGAAACGTATGAACAATTCTTTAGCTATAATTTGGATTATGTAATTGACGCAAGTGATACAATTTCGTATAAAATTCACCTAATGAAGCAATGCCTAGAACGGAAGATTCCGATCATTTCAAGTATGGGCGCTGCAAATAAAATGGATCCGACACGTTTACGAATTGCTGATATTTCCAAAACCAGCTATGATCCAATTGCAAAGGTCATACGTACTCGGTTGAGAAAAGAAGGTATTCGTAAAGGTATCGAGGTAGTGTTCTCCGATGAACAACCAATCAAAATCAGGGAAGACATTCGTAAAGAAATTGTTCCTGATGCTGCAGAAGAGGGAACCATTCGTAAAGCGAAAATGCCCCCATCTTCAAATGCATTTGTGCCATCGGTAGCTGGTTTAATTATGGCTGGCCATGTCATTACAAAGTTGTTAAAGGATATCACGATTTCTAGATGAAAACAAAAAGGCTTGCTCAAAAGTGTAAAACTTAGGGCAAGCCTTTTTTCATTTTTTCTATTGACCACCTTGTGGCCTTACATCTCTTTCACCTTGTCCAATCTTTTCGATTCCTATTTGCTCTTGTGCATCTAATTGGATTTTCTTTTCTGTTAACGCCTCTTTTTTAAAATTTAAATCCGGTTGAACATTGTTGTTTCGATAGGCTTGTTCGTTCCAGTCTCCCAATTAAGTCACCTCCAAAATGTATTCATATGTAGTATGTGTAAGGTGTATAGGTTTATTAAGAACTTTTTGTAAATGTAAAAAGCTTCATTGTAAAAAAAACATAAATCTACTATACTTGTTTTATTAAGTGATCTGATGACCTTATCTCTTAGAGGAGGAAAGATAGATGAATGTTTCGTTATTTATCACATGTCTTGCGGATGTGTTCTATCCAGGTGTAGGAAAAGATACCGTTGAAGTTCTTGAACGATTGGGGTGTAAGGTTGATTTTCCGGCACAACAAACGTGCTGTGGCCAGCCTGCTTATAATAGTGGTTATCATCGTGAATCAAGAGATGTAGCAAAAAATATGATCCGTGTATTTGAACAATCCGAGTACGTGGTCGCACCATCGGGATCTTGTGCATCGATGATACATGAATATCCACATTTATTCGAAGCGGACCCTGAATGGAAAGAAAAAGCCGAGGCACTTAAGGCAAAAACGTTTGAATTTACGCAATTCCTCGTTGATGTATTAAAAGTGGAAGATGTAGGAGCAAGTCTACCGGTAAAGGCGACTTATCATACTTCCTGTCATATGACAAGACTTCTTGGAGTCAAAGATGCACCGTCCAAATTATTAAAAAATGTAGAAGGTCTTGAATTTACAAGCTTACCTAATAAAGAAATTTGTTGTGGTTTCGGTGGGACGTTTTCTGTAAAAATGGTTCCGATTTCAGAGCAAATGGTGAATGAAAAAATAAGTCATATTGAGGAAACAAATTCTGAAGTATTGATTGGAGCAGATTGCGGTTGCTTAATGAACATTGGTGGACGAATTGACCGTCAAGGAAAGCCAATTAAGGTTATGCATATTGCCCAAGTATTAAACCAAGAAACAAAATAGGAGGTGAATGGATTATGGCAATGAAAATAGGAGATATAGAATTTCACGGTCGTGTAGATAAAGGCCTCAAAAACGAATTTATGCGAAATGCAATGGTTTCTGCACAAGAGCGGCTAAAAAATGCACGTTTAAACGCAGCAGAAGAGCTTGGTAATTGGGAAGATTGGCGAGATTTATCAGAGGAAATTAGACAGCATACGTTAGAGAATCTTGATTATTATTTAGAGCAACTTACTGATAATGTTATTAAAAAAGGTGGTCATGTTTTTTTTGCTCAAACAGCTGAAGAAGCAAATGACTATATTAAACATGTTGCTGCTGAGAAACAGGCAAAAAAAATCATTAAATCTAAATCGATGGTGACAGAAGAAATAAGTATGAATGAAGCACTTGAATCGCTTGGCTGTGAAGTCATTGAAACGGATTTAGGTGAATACATTCTTCAAATTGATGACCATGACCCACCTTCGCATATCGTAGCGCCTGCGCTTCATAAAAATAAAGACCAAATTCGTGATACGTTTCGCGATAAAAAAGGCTATCAGAATTCCTCAAAACCGGAGGAGCTCGCCCTATTTGCGCGAGAGCAGCTACGGCAAGAATTTTTGGATGCAGATCTTGGCATTACAGGTTGTAACTTTGCGGTTGCTGAATCAGGTAGTATTTCACTTGTCACGAACGAAGGAAATGCCCGATTAGCCTCATCATTACCGAAGACGCAAATTACTGTAATGGGAATGGAACGAATCGTGCCGACGTGGGAGGAATTAGAAGTGCTCGTCAGTATGCTTTGTCGAAGTGCGGTCGGACAAAAGCTTACGAGCTATATTACAGGATTGACAGGTCCTAAAGAAGAAGGAGATATAGACGGACCTGAGGAATTTCATCTTGTCATAGTTGATAATGGTCGATCTGATATTTTAGGGACAGAATTTCAATCCGCACTTCAATGTATTCGTTGTGCAGCCTGTATTAATGTATGTCCGATTTATCGCCATATCGGTGGCCACTCGTATGGCTCGATTTATCCCGGCCCAATCGGTGCGGTACTTTCACCACTATTAGGCGGTTATGATGATTATAAAGAACTTCCTTATGCATCAAGCTTATGTGGAGCTTGTACAGAAGCCTGTCCGGTTAAAATTCCGTTGCATGACTTACTCGTTAGACATCGTCGGAATATGGTTGAAGAACAAGGCAAAGGTTCCTTTGGTGAAAAGTTAGCGATGAAAGGCTTTGCAATGGCGATGTCAAATCCGAAGCTCTATAGTGCTGGTTCAAAGTTTGCACCAACAATGATGGGACCGCTTGTAAAGGATGGAAAAATCACAAAGGGACCTGGCCCAGTTAAACCTTGGACGGATATTCGTGACTTTCCAGAGCCAAGCAAGGAATCGTTTAGTCGATGGTTTTCGAAGCGTGGGAAAGGAGACCGCTCATGACAGGAACAGTTCAAAATAAAGAAAAGTTTTTAAATCAAATTGCAAAAAGCCTTGGTCGCAAGCGACGCAAAACTGGTGTTGAACGCCCTGTATGGAAGAAGCAGCCGCAATATGAGGTATTTAAAGGAGAGACTCAAGAACAATTAGTTGAACGGCTAAAAGAACAGTGTAAAAGAATTCACACACGGTTTGAACAGACAACGTTAGAAAACCTACCAATAATGCTTGGAGATATTATTGAAGATTTCGAGGGAAAGCGGATTGTTAATTGGAAGGATGAAAGATTTGAACAATATGGTTTAAGTTCTTTCTTTGAAGGTTTAGAACATGAAGGGAAATCTATTCACTTTTGGGATGTAGAAAAAGGTAGAGCGAATATTGAAATTGCAGAAAAAGCAGATATCGGAATTACGTTTTCGGATATGACACTTGCTGAATCAGGGACGGTTGTCCTTTTAAGTGATTCAAATAAAGGAAGGTCGGTTAGTTTATTGCCAACTAGTTATATTGCCATTATTCCAAAAAGTACAATAGTACCTCGGATGACACAAGCTGCTTCAAAGCTACATGAGTTAGCTTTAGAAGATGGTCGGTTTCCTTCCTGTGTTAACTTTATATCAGGGCCAAGTAACAGTGCCGATATTGAAATGAATCTGGTTGTTGGTGTACATGGTCCGGTTCGTGCTTGTTATATTGTTGTAGAAGATCAATAGAAAAAAGCTGCTCCAAGTAACATTGGAAGCAGCTTTTTCGTTGTTATTTTGCGATTTTTTCTAAATTGCCGTTCTTATCCATCTTGAAAGCAGCGTTTGAGAGAGGCTCTTCATCCTCTAAAATAGCCATTCGGCGAGCGCGGTTCATAATTTGGATAAGAGACTGATAATCTTCTTCAATAATACTATTATCCTGCTTGATTTTTTGTAATTCTTTCTCAAGCTCACGGTTTCTTGTCATTAATTCCATATTTTCTTTAAGTAGTGCTTCATTTTCCTTCTGAAGGCGTGTTTGCGATTGACCCGATTGAGAGAGTGATTGAAGGTATTGAATCACTGAATCAATTGATAATTCGGATGAAGCCTCAGTTTGAAAAGAAGGCTGTTGCTGGATCATACTCCACATCGGCTTATTAGGTGTATAATAGCTAACAGAAGCTGCACGTTTTCTTTCTTTTCTTTCTTTTTTCGCTTCTGCTATTTGTTTAATATAACGTTGACGAACAACGGCATTCCAGCGGAACCCGCAAGCAGCTGATGTCCGATTCAATTCATCCCCAACTTCATCAAACGCACGTAATTGAGTGCTACCTTCACGAATATGCTTTAACACTGTTTCTGCTAGTAAAACATCATCTTCATGTGACCATGCATCTTGTCTAACTTTCATTCTTTTCATCTCCTCATTTCGATTATGTTGTCCTGTTAGTTTCTACTCTTTCCAAAATGAGGAGGGTGTATACAAGTATGATAGAAAAAATATTAAATTAATTTACTTTTTTTGTAACTTTTCATAGACCTCTGCTAAAGTTTGTTCGAATTTTCCTGTTCGTTTTGGTTCGTAATACCGTTTTCCTTTTATTGAATTAGGTAAATACTGCTGCTTCACCCAGCCGTGTTCATAGTCATGAGGATACTTGTATTCGATACCGCGACCAAGCTGTTTTGCTCCACTATAATGCGCATCCTTTAAATGCTTTGGCACATCCCCGATATGACCGTTTCGAATATCCGCAAGAGCTTCATCAAGCGCTTTGTAGGCTGTATTCGATTTAGGGGATAAACAAAGCTCTACAACAGCATTGGCTAAAGGAATCCTCGCTTCTGGCAGGCCTAAACGTTCAGAAGCTTCAATTGCTGCTAAAGTTCGCGGCCCTGCTTGTGGGCTCGCTAGACCTATATCTTCGTAAGCAATGACTAATAAACGTCGATTTATGCTTACTAAATCTCCGGCTTCAATTAATCTTGCTAAATAATGAAGAGCGGCGTTGACATCACTTCCCCGAATTGATTTTTGGAACGCAGATAGTACATCATAGTGTGCATCACCATCTTTATCATGGTGAAAACTCTTTTTTTGAATACAAGATTCTGCGGTTTTTAAGGTGATTGTTTTAACTTTATCTTCGTCTGGAAAAGTGGATAAAACAGCAAGCTCTAGACCATTTAAAGCTGAACGAACATCGCCTCCACAGGCAAAGGCAAGATGTTCAATTGCTTCAGTAGTAATGGAGATTTTTTCATTTCCGTATCCATTCTCTTTATCATTTAATGCGCGCCTTAATGCAGCCTCAATATCCTTTTCATTTAAACGTTCTAATTCAAAAATTTGACAGCGACTGCGGATTGCTGGATTAATAGAATGAAAGGGATTTGCCGTTGTTGCCCCAATTAATATAATTAAACCACTTTCAAGATATGGGAGCAGGAAATCTTGTTTACCTTTATCAAGACGGTGAACTTCATCTAGAATCATAATTAAGCCTTTATGCATTTTCGCCTCTTCTACTGCAATTTCCATATCTTTTTTATTATTAACAACGGCATTTAACATTTTAAATGGGGTGTTTGTACTTCCAGCAATGGCACGGGCAATTGATGTTTTTCCGATTCCTGGTGGGCCGTATAAGATCATTGATGAAAGATGCTTGGCATCAATCATTCTCCGAAGAAGCTGCCCTTCTCCAAGTAAATGCTCTTGTCCAATCACATCTTCAACTTTGGTTGGCCGCATACGGTAAGCTAATGGCTGCTTTCTCATGAGCTCAACTCCATCTCTTTCTAATGTACCATTAGTGTAATAGATTCGTTTTGGAAAAGCCAATGTTGTAAGCATTTCGTTATATCACACCATTCGGGGAGAAATTCATGCTATAATAGCAAAGAATTACAGAAAGAAATCCATACTATGGCAAAAGGAAATAGATGTCGGTGGATGCTTTATACCTGTAATGCGCTTGAATTTGCGTTTATGATACGAGCTTGAACTCGGAAGGGCCCCATGGATGTACTGTATCTTGGATATGAACGATAAAGGTTGGTCTAAGAATAATTAATTCCTATTGGATTTTAACAAAAGAACGTCCAAAAATTGGTGTATTTTTAAAGGTGATTTTCTTGAGCTGTTTATTGACTTATTATTATGCTTATTCCAGATCCGACTGGTTAATGGATTCGGAGTGTAATGTAATGGAGATCGTACTAGCTTGTGGATGGTACATATTTGTTTAGGAATCGGCTCTGTTGTGTAAGGGTGCGTTGCCTCTATGTCAGTGAGTCGTTGATTTTATACTAGAAAGAGGGGTTCATAATGAAGATTTCAACAAAGGGACGTTACGGGCTAACAATTATGATGGCATTGGCGAAAAGATCAGGAGAAGGACCTATTTCTTTAAAATCGATTGCAAAGGAATACGATTTATCCGAGCATTATTTAGAACAATTGATCGCGCCGCTCCGTAATGCGATGCTTGTTAAAAGTGTTCGTGGAGCATATGGCGGTT
Organism: Halalkalibacter urbisdiaboli; assembly: GCF_002156385.1. Classification (GTDB taxonomy): domain Bacteria; phylum Bacillota; class Bacilli; order Bacillales; family Bacillaceae_D; genus Halalkalibacter_A; species Halalkalibacter_A urbisdiaboli. The sequence continues at coordinate 699,451 of NZ_MVJM01000001.1, read as the reverse complement.
ATATGCTTGCCAAAGAGCCGAGTGAAATTACAACAGGTGACATTATTCGTGTCCTTGAGGGGCCAATTAGTCCAGTAGAAGTACTGGATGATGAGGAACCGGCAAAGCGGGATTTATGGATTAAAATCCGTGATGCGGTCAAGGAGGTTCTTGATAACACAACATTAGAGGATATGGCAAATTTTGAAGACAAAGGTGACCAGGAATACTATATGTTTTATATTTAATCGTGCAATGTGCATCGAACTATTACATCATTAATAGTAGGTGCCATTGCTTTTATTTTTTAAGGCACAATTTTTTGACTCTTTTATCGGTTCCGTATACAATAGTCATCATGCTATCATAGCATTAAGACCGTAAAGAAGGTGAAAGGCATGGAGGTTATTTATGTGGATCACGCAGCCACATCACCCGTTCATCCAGATGTTATTAATGAAATGCTCCCATTTTTTAATGAACATTACGGCAATCCATCGAGCATTCATCAAATCGGGCGAAGAGCTCGTCAAGCGGTGGATGAGGCACGGAATGTTATTGCAAAGCTGCTTCAAACAACGCCTCAATCTCTAGTTTTTACAAGTGGCGGGACAGAAGCGGATAACTTAGCTCTATTTGGTGCGGCTTTTTCACAACAGGAAAAAGGGAAGCACATTATTACAACGAAAATCGAGCATCACGCCGTATTGCATACATGTCAGCAATTAGAAGAGCTTGGATTTGAGGTAACATATCTCCCAGTTGATGAAACAGGGAAAATCAGTGTGCAAGGTTTGCAGAATGAACTTCGTGATGATACGATTCTCGTTTCCATAATGTATGGAAATAATGAAGTCGGAACGGTTCAACCAATCAATCAAGTTGGTGAGCTTTTACGGGAGCATCAAGCGTTATTTCACTGTGATGCTGTACAAGCTTGCGGAGTGATACCTTTAAATATGAATGAGCTACCCGTAGATTTGTTATCTATTTCAGCACATAAAATCAATGGTCCTAAAGGGATCGGTTTACTATATATCAAAGAGGGGATTCATCTTCAACCAAGTTTATACGGTGGAGAACAGGAGCGAAAACGTCGTGCCGGAACAGAAAATGTTGCAGGCATTGTTGGCTTTTCAAAAGCGATGCAATTAACGAACGAAGCTGTTCAACAAAAAACGGAAAAATATCAACAATTATCATATCTTTTTTATCAACGGTTAGAGGAAGAACAAGTGGAGTTTTTTGTTAATGGTCATCAGTCTGATCGTTTGCCACATATTTTTAATGTTAGCTTTCCGAATATAAATATAGAGTCTTTATTAATGAATCTTGATTTGGCTGGGATTGCTGCTTCAAGCGGTTCAGCTTGTACTGCTGGTTCGGTTGAGCCATCCCATGTTCTTCTAGCGATGCATGGTGATAAAAAGGAACGAGTAGAGTCTGCGATTCGATTTAGCTTTGGATTAAATAATACAATTAAGCAAATAAACTTTGCAGCGAGTGAGACTGCTAAGATTGTAAAAAGGTTACAACAGCAATCGATGTTTATTGATTAAACAGTAAGGAAAGGAGTGAATCAGATAAATGAGTAAGCGTCCTGAAGATACGAGAGTTGTCGTCGGAATGTCTGGTGGCGTTGATTCGTCTGTAACCGCTTTGTTGTTAAAAGAGCAGGGTTATGATGTGATTGGAATTTTCATGAAAAATTGGGATGATACTGACGAGAATGGATTTTGTACGGCAACCGAGGATTATGAAGATGTTATTCGTGTATGTAATCAAATTGGCATTCCTTATTATGCTGTCAATTTTGAAAAGCAATACTGGGATAAAGTTTTTACGTACTTTCTTGAAGAATATAAGGCTGGTCGAACACCAAATCCTGATGTAATGTGTAATAAAGAAATTAAGTTTAAGGCATTTTTAAACCATGCATTAACCTTAGGAGCAGACTACGTGGCAACTGGTCATTATGCTCGTGTTGAAGAGCGGGAAGGTGAGGTTGTTCTTTTACGTGGCGTTGATGAAAATAAAGATCAAACCTACTTCTTAAATGCTCTTTCCCAAAAGCAACTATCAAAAACGATGTTTCCCATCGGGCATCTGCCGAAAAAAGATGTCCGTGAGCTCGCTCTAAAAGCTGATTTGGCGACGGCAAAGAAAAAAGATAGTACAGGGATTTGCTTTATTGGTGAACGTAATTTTAAAGAGTTTTTAAGTGAATACTTACCAGCTCAACCAGGAAATATGGAGACAGTAGAAGGCGAAGTAAAGGGAAAACATGATGGTTTAATGTATTATACACTTGGCCAACGTCAGGGACTTGGAATTGGTGGATCGGGGGAACCTTGGTTTGTTATAGGAAAGGACCTAGAACGTAATGTATTACTTGTTGGGCAAGGCTTCCATCATGAAGGTTTATACTCGGAGGGACTTGATGCCATTGGGATGAACTGGATTTCGGAAACGCCTATAAACACTGAATTTATATGTACAGCAAAGTTCCGATATCGTCAACCTGACCAAAAGGTAACGGTGTACCCAAAAGAAGATGGTCGAGCAAGAATATTCTTTCACGAACGACAACGAGCTGTTACACCAGGACAAGCTGTTGTGCTCTATAATGGAGATGTTTGTCTTGGCGGAGGAACGATTGACCATATTATAAAAAAATGGGAAAATGCCTAGTTTGGTATTTTCCTTTTTTCTCTTTTGTGACCAACCAATTTTTTAGTAAACATGGTATGATTCAAAAGGAAAGCTTTCATGAAAATGTAGCAGGAGGTATGAAGTTATGAACGAAAATGAACAAGGGATTGCCTATATGAATGAACAAAACTATGAAGAAGCTGCCAAAGCGTTCAATGCAGCAATTGAAAAAGCGCCGAAAGATGAGACTGGCTACATAAACTTTGGAAATTTGCTAGGAATGATTGGTGAATATGAGCGAGCGTTAAAATTTTTTGATAAGGCAATTGAGTTAAATGAACATGCTGCAACTGCTTATTATGGCGCTGGAACCATTTATTACAAACAGGACCAATTTGAAGAAGCTGCAAAAATGTTTAAGCAAGCTTTAGCAGAAGACTTAGATGAAGCTGATGTTCATTTTATGCTCGGTATGAGCTATTATCAGCTTGGAGCGTTGCCGCACGCCCAAGCAATGTTTTTACGTGCGATTGAGTTAAATGAAGCGGATGTTGATGCTCGCTTTCAATATGCGCTTTGCCTAGCTCAATTGGAACAGATTGATGAAGCAGTTGTTCAACTTGAGCAGGTAGTTGCCGAAAACGAGAACCATGCAGATGCTTATTTTAATCTGGGCGTGGCCTATGCTTATCAAGAGAAAACAGAACAGGCATTAACTGCATTTAATCAGGCTCTACAAGTCCAACCAGATCATGTATTAGCAGCGAATGGCAAAAGGGCGATTGAGCAAGCCTTGAAGTAAGGGTGATAAGGAAATGAGCGAAGAACGAATGGTGCCTGATCAAACACCTGAAATCGAACGTGGGTATGTGAAAGGTGAAGTCCTTCATATTGTATTTCGTAATGAGGAAAACTATTATACTGTTGCCACTATACGAATTCGGAAAACAAATGAGGATTACAAAGAAAAGCAAGTGACGATTGTCGGTGTACTTCCACAGCTTGAGCCTGATGAAACGTTTGTTTTTTTTGGGCGGTTTATTGAACACCCGCGCTTTGGTATGCAATATCAGGTTGAACAATTTCGCCGTGATTTACCACAAACAAAGCAAGGAATTACTCTTTATTTAGCGAGTGATCGATTCCCTGGCATCGGAAAAAAAACAGCAGAAACTATTGTCGATGCGTTGGGTGAGAGAGCGATTACCCGAATCGTCGAAAATCGGGCTGTGCTTAATGATGTCCCAAAGCTTTCAAAGGAAAAAGCGGACATGCTGTACCAACAATTAATTGACCAACAAGGGGTCGAACAAGTATTAATGACATTATCCGAGTATGGATTTGGATTAGAATTATCTATGAAAGTGTACCAAACCTACAAATCACAAGCACTTGATATTATCCGATCAAATCCGTATCAATTAATTGCCGATATAGAGGGGATTGGCTTTCGTCGTGCTGATCAGTTAGGAGCGGCGATTGGTTTAACAGGTAGTCATCCAGAACGGATTAAGGCGGGGTGTTTATTTCTAATTCACGAGCTTTGTTTACAGGAGGGCCATGTCTATATCAAAGCTACCGACCTCATCCCTCATGTTCAGCAGCTTTTGTCATCACCAGAAATCGGAATAGTTATAGAACAAATTGAGGTTCAGTTACAGCAAATGGATGAAGAGGGCACAATCGTCATCGAGGATCAGCGTATTTATATAAAATCATTATATTATGCAGAAAAAGGGATTGTAACAAGCGTTCGACGCTTAATGAGTGAGGAAGTGAAAGAAGAGTTTCCTGAAGCAGAGTTCTTAAAAACGATCGGAGAGCTTGAGGAAACATTTAACATTGAATACGCTACTTCTCAAAAAGAGGCTATCCAAACGGCTTTATCGTCACCATTCATGATTTTAACCGGGGGACCCGGGACAGGGAAAACAACTGTCATTAAAGGAATCGTCGAGGTTTATGCGCGACTTCACGGATTGTCGCTCGATCCAAGAGCTTATACACGAAGTAATCCTTTTCCAATCTTGCTAGTCGCACCGACAGGAAGGGCCGCGAAAAGGATGAGTGAGGCAACAGAGCTTCCCGCGACAACGATACACCGTTTACTTGGGTGGAAGGGTGGAAGTGGTGGATTCGAAAAAAGTGAATATGAGCCATTACAAGGTGAATTACTAATTGTTGATGAAGTATCGATGGTTGATATTTGGTTAGCGAATCAACTATTAAAATCAGTGCCAAAGGGAATGCAGGTCGTTTTTGTAGGGGACCAGCACCAGCTTCCTTCAGTTGGACCAGGCCAAGTGCTCAGAGATTTATTGGACTCTCGTATCATACCGACGGTTCCACTCACAGATATTTATCGACAGGCTGAAGGTTCATCCATTATAGAGCTAGCTCATGAGATGAAGGAAGGAAAGCTCCCAGCTAACTTAACAGAAGCACAAGCAGATAGACGTTTTTTTCCTTGTCAGACAGAACATGTCCAAGAAGTTGTTCGGCAAGTGTGTGAAAATGCGATTAAAAAGGGCTATACGGCAAAAGAGATTCAGGTTTTAGCACCTATGTATAAAGGGAGTGCAGGAATAACTGAACTTAATACGATGCTTCAACAATTGTTTAATCCGAAAAGTGAACAACGACGTGAGTTAACTTTTGGAGACATTACTTATCGAACAGGCGATATTGTATTACAGCTTATGAATAACGCCGAGGAACACGTATATAACGGAGACCGTGGTGAAATTGTTGCGATTTTTTATGCAAAGGAAAACGAGGAACGCCAAGATCAGGTGGTGATTTCCTTTGATGGAACAGAGGTAGTTTATAATAAAAAAGACCTTAATCAAATTACATTAGCCTATTGCTGTTCGATTCACAAATCTCAAGGAAGTGAATTTCCAATAGTAGTTATGCCAGTCGTTCGAAATTATGCAAGGATGTTAAGAAGAAATTTAATTTATACTGGTATAACTAGGGCTAAGCAATTTTTAATTTTATGTGGTGAATTAAAAGCCATTCATACAGCGATTGCAAAGGAAGAAGAGGTTATTCGACATTCCATGCTTTGTGAGAAACTCAAACAACTTGATGAGAATGGAAATGGTCAACTAACATAAAGAGCGAGCTTTTTCACAACCTATAAATGTTCGGAAAGGTGGCGATCACTTTGCGGACATTTTCAACCATTGAAGGTCTTCCTGTTATCGATTTATCATCTGGAAATGAATGTGGGCATGTATTAGACTTACTGTTTTCCGGTCAGGAAGTAATAGGGTTTGTAATTGATCAGAAGGGTTGGTTTAATCATCATCTTTTCCTCCCAATTTCAGCAGTGTCAAGTTTTGGCAATGATGGGGTAATGGTTGAAGAACGTAAGGTATTACACCCATATAAAAAAGAGTATAAGGAAGAAGCCTTTCCTTTAAAGCTCGGAAAACGTAAATTTCAAGGGAAGCCATTATTAACTACTGAAGGAGAAAAAATTGGCTTGGTAGAAGATGTATATTTCTCCGAAGAAGTGGGCACGATTATAGGGTATGAAGTGACGGATGGGTTGCTGGCCGATATCGTTGAAGGACGGAAAGTAGTTAAAAGTAAAGGTCAATTAACGATTGGAGAGGATAGAGCAATCCTGTCGATTTAAAGGAGGCCCTCATCGTGCGTTGTCCAAATTGCCAAAATAAAGACATAGGAAAAATTGGTACAAATCAGTACTACTGTTGGAATTGTTTTGTGGAAATGAGTTTAGTTAAAGGGAAGCTTTCATTACACCAAGTGGAGGAAGATGGTTCACTTAGTTCTCTAGATGATTTATTTGAGGAACAGGACCTACATGTTGAGATGTAAACCCAAATCTATCAGGTGGTGACATCAAATGGGAAGAACAATGACTTCACTATTGGCAATCGGCATTGGTGCGGCTGCTTATTCAATGAGTAATCGTCGTACAAAGCAAAAAATGAACCAAATGATAGAACCGATAATGAAGATGGATTTAAATAAATGGATGAATACGCGTGCGTGGAAAAAAATGCAACGTAACATTACACGCGCTTTTTCTTAATAACTCTAGAGTGTACAAAGGTCTCCAATCCCTTTGTACACTCTTTTTTTGAAGCTTCTTTATTCTGGCCTAGGACTTAATGGATTACATTCTGGTGCATCCATTTCTGACGATTCAGCAAGCTTCATTAAGTAATAGCATTCTTCACGGGCCATATGGTCAGCCATTAATTCGGATAATGTTCCTAACAGTTTATTCGTCATTTCTAATTCTTCTAGCTCATCTAAAAAGGCTTTAAATAAGATAATTTCAAGTTTAACATCCTCGTTAAATCTTGAGAGAGCGGGGAACTGCTCCACATTGGAACGAAGATATCCAGCCATTTCAACTGCTTTTATATAAAATTGCTCAAAGGTTTCAGTAAAATATTCACTTTTTAGATTAAGTTTTTTCTCAACTAAATCTAAGGAGTCACTAATACCCCCAGCATGACCAGCAGCATCTAATAGCCATACTAAATGGTGGTGCAAAGGATGACAGCGAGGTGGGACTGACTGTTCAATTAAATAAGGAAGAATTCGAATATACTCCTCTACTTCATTAACCATGTGATTTATAAAGGTTGGAGACAACTCAATTTTAATATCCCCTACAAGATGATCTTTCACAATATTAAGTTTGTATTCCTTAATGCTGTTGGCTTGCTCATATGAAATTCGGTTTAGTCTATCAAGCTCAGTTCCTGTTGGATTGGAACGTGCCGAAGTAAGAAGTTGGTCAAATATTTCAATAAATTCACTTGCCCGATTAACATAATCCTGTTCATCTGGAGCTAAAGCGTCATGAATCATTCGTGCATGGTCACCAAGCACTTGTAACCAAAATTGGTGTTCAAACCAAGCTGTTTCTTGATAAGATTTCATTTCATTTTCCTCCTTCTTCAATACATAACTTTATGAGGTGAACACCTAATTGGTGCAAATGTATTCTGAAATTTTTAGGGAATTGAAGGAGAATTAAATAAAACCTAAAAAAAACACACAACCTAACTAAATGGATAGCACTGAAATAAGTAAACCTAACCTTTTAAGGACTTTGAGGAGTAGGAGATGGCTAGGCAACCTTGCTTATGTGCATTGTAGGCTACTGAAAAAGCTAAACCGAACTTTTCAGTGTTCCCTAACTATATGGAGGTGGGTGTGTTGGAGAAAAAAGTAGAGCATAAATGGCTAATACGTCTTATTTTGATATTACTTTTATTGCTTAATGTTTTTGTTCTTCTGAAGCTCACACCAATTTTTGTACCTATTTATGAGGTTTTTAAAGCACTTCTTATACCATTAAGTATTGCAGCGTTATTTACATATTTACTACATCCGCTTGTTGAGGACCTGCATAGTCGGGGGCTCTCTCGACCACTCGCGGTAATTTTAGTGTTTATCGGAATTATCTCGTTTTTTTGCTTTGCAGCAATCGTCGGGATTCCAGCATTAATTCAACAAATTCAGCGAGCTTTACTGGAATTACCAGTACAAATTAGAGGAATAGAGGCGTTGCTCGTTCAAGCACAGGAGCAAGTTAAGACGATGCCTTATCCGATTCAAGAACATTTCCAAGGCTGGACGGAGCAAATCGAGGTGTATAGTAAAAAGGCTTTGGATCAAATCGAGTATGTTATGCTCGTATTACTTCAATCAATGGTTGCGTTTATTGTCATCCCGTTTCTAATCTTTTTTATTTTGAAGGATTATGACCAAATAGAAAAAGTAGCTTGGTATTTGACACCACGTAAATGGCGAGAACCTTTAAAGGTTTTTATTAAAGATGTAGATGTCACGTTTGGACGTTATATTCGAGGTCAATTATTAGTAGCATTTTCTGTGGGAATTATTTCGATAACAGGATTATGGTTTCTTGGTGTACCCTATCCCATTGTTTTAGGGTTATTTATAGCTGCAACGGACCTAATTCCTTATTTTGGTGCCTTTTTAGGTGCGGTTCCAGCGGTTATTGTGGCGTTTCTTGAATCATGGCAGCTTGGATTACTAACGGTCTTGCTAATCTTTGTTATTCAGCAGATTGAAGGGAATATACTATCCCCTATTATCGTTGGAAAAACGCTACACCTTCATCCGTTACTTATCATTCTTGCTTTACTCGCTGGTGTTGAAATCGGAGGAATTGTTGGGCTTTTACTTGCGGTACCAACTTTAGCGATAATTAAAGTTATTCTCGTACATGTTCGATATCATGTGATGAAACATTGACAATTGATCTGAGGTTTTTTTATAATAGTAAAGGCAGTTTTAGAAATGAAAAACGAAGACGGAAAGAGTATGTAACAGCCCACTGTTCAGAGAAGTGCTCCCTTGGCTGAAAGGAGCCTAGTGAAGTGTTACAGAAAGCTACTCCTGAGTGCAGGTAAACCCTGCCGTAAGCCGCGTTAAGGCTCCGAAGTGATGGACAACCAGTCCATAATTAGGGTGGTACCGCGTGATTATAGCTCTCGTCCCTTTATTGGGATGGGGGTTTTTTTGTATAGGCGACACGAATGTGGCGCCGGCAGCCGACGTAAGGCGGCTCAAGGTTTAAAAGGCGACACGAACGTGGCGTCGGCAGCCGACGTAAGGCGGCTCAAGGTTTAAAAGGCGACACGAACGCGGCGCCTGTTAGATTAATTACTTTAATAATAATTACTAAGATAAAGGAGAAATGTATCATGAAAAAGCTGACATCAGCTCAAGTGAGACAAATGTATTTAGACTTTTTTAAGGAAAAAGGGCATGATATCGAACCAAGTGCATCGCTTGTTCCGCATGAGGACCCATCACTACTTTGGATAAATAGTGGGGTTGCAACATTAAAAAAATACTTTGATGGTCGTGTAATACCGGAAAATCCAAGAATCACCAATGCACAAAAATCAATTCGAACAAATGATATTGAAAATGTTGGGAAAACAGCACGTCATCATACATTTTTTGAAATGTTAGGGAACTTTTCAATTGGCGACTACTTTAAAGAAGAAGCAATTGAATGGGCGTGGGAATTTTTAACGAGTGAAAAGTGGATTGGCTTTGAAGCGAATAAATTATCAGTTACTGTTCATCCAGAAGATAGTGAAGCGTACGACTATTGGCATCAGAAAATTGGTATTCCTGAAGAACGTATTATTCGTCTTGAAGGGAACTTCTGGGATATTGGGGAAGGCCCAAGTGGACCGAATACCGAAATATTTTATGATCGTGGAGTGGAGTATGGCAATGACCCAAATGACCCTGAGCTTTATCCAGGTGGAGAAAATGAACGCTATTTAGAAGTGTGGAACCTAGTATTTTCACAGTTTAATCATAATCCTGATGGAACGTATACACCGCTTCCAAAGAAGAACATTGATACAGGAATGGGACTAGAGCGAATGGTTTCCGTAATTCAAGATGTCCCAACTAACTTTGAAACAGATTTATTTTTACCAATTATTCAAGCTACAGAAAAGTTAAGCTCTGTAAAGTACGGAGAAGATCCAGAGAAGGACGTAGCGTATAAAGTGATTGCTGATCATGTTCGTACCGTAACATTTGCGGTAACCGATGGTGCACTTCCTTCTAATGAGGGGCGCGGATACGTATTACGACGCCTACTGAGAAGAGCTGTCCGTTACGCGAAACTTATTAATATAGATCGTCCATTTATGTATGAGCTCGTCCCAGTGGTTGGTGAAATTATGGTTGATTTCTACCCAGAGGTTAAAGAAAAAACCGAGTTTGTACAAAAAGTAATGAAAAATGAAGAAGAACGTTTTCATGAAACACTCCATGAGGGGTTAACGATCCTTGGGAAAATATTAGACGATGCAAAAACGAACAATAAGCAGGTTATTGATGGGGCAGATGTGTTCCGTTTGTATGATACGTATGGCTTTCCAGTTGATTTAACAGAAGAGTATGTGGAGGAACAAGGTTTAACAATTGATCGTGAAGGCTTTGAACGTGAAATGGATCGTCAACGTGAGCGTGCTCGTTCAGCTCGACAAGAATCCGGCTCTATGCAGGTTCAAGATGAGTTACTAGGTACATTAACAGTTGAGAGCTCCTTTGTAGGTTATAATCAGCTATCAGCTGAGGGGACGGTTGAAGTCATTATTCGAGATAAACAGCAAGTAGAAGAAGCTCAAGCTGGAGATGAGATTCAAGTTATTTTAAGTGAAACACCGTTTTATGCCGAAAGTGGTGGACAAGTAGCGGACAGAGGAATCATTCGTGGTGAGGGTGTTGTTGTTGAAGTAACAAATGTGAAGAACGCTCCAAATGGACAAAACCTTCATACAGCGATTGTAAAGGAAGGTACGTTTAGAAGTGGAATGATTGTCTCGTCTATTGTTGAGGAGACGGGACGTATCGGAATTGTAAAAAATCATACAGCGACTCACCTTCTCCATCAAGCACTTAAGGATGTACTAGGGGAACATGTAAATCAAGCTGGTTCTCTTGTTTCAGGGGAGCGCCTTCGTTTTGACTTCTCGCATTTTGGTCAAGTAACACAAGAAGAGTTAGCAAAAGTTGAAGCGATTGTGAATGAAAAGGTTTGGAATGCTTTAGCTGTAGATATTTCCTTGAAAAAGCTTGATGAAGCAAAAGCAATGGGTGCAATGGCATTATTCGGTGAAAAATATGGCGAAACCGTACGTGTTGTTAAAGTAGGTGAGTATAGTCTAGAGCTATGCGGTGGTTGCCACGTTAATAATACAGCGGAAATCGGGCTATTTAAGATCGTATCCGAGTCAGGTATTGGGGCAGGTATTCGACGAATTGAAGCTGTAACTGGAAAAGGTGCATATGAATATATGAACAGTCAGCTTGAGCTTCTTAAGGACACTGCAACAATGGTAAAAGCCAAAAATGTAAAGGATGTTCCTGCCCGTATTGAAGGATTACAGCAACAAATTCGAGAACTTCAACGAGAAAATGAATCTTTAGCTGCAAAAATGGGTAACATGGAAGCTGGAAATCTAATTGATGAAGCCGTTGAATTAAATGGTGTATCTGTATTATCTAAACAAGTACATGCAAATGATATGGATGCATTACGAGCGATAGTTGATAAGCTTAAATTAGAATTAGATTCAGGTATCATCGTACTTGGAGCCGTTTCTGGAGAGAAAGTGAACTTAGTAGCTGGTGTTACAAAGGATTTAGTTGGTCAAGGCTATCATGCCGGGAAATTAGTGAAAGAAGTAGCAACCCGTTGCGGTGGTGGTGGCGGTGGTCGCCCTGATATGGCTCAAGCTGGTGGTAAAAATCCAGATCAACTAGAAGAAGCTTTGGCCTATGTGAAGGAATATGTAAATACAATTTCCTAATCATAGGTTTATGTTGTACAATGGAAGTAGACAAGCCCATTGTTAAAAGATGTAAGAAAGAGGTGTTCGTGATGAGCTCTATGGACAAAACGATGCAATTTAATTTTCACGATGACTCGGTTGATATTGATGTCCATGAGGTATTACTTTCGGTGTATGAGGCTCTTGAAGAGAAAGGCTACAATCCGATTAACCAAATTGTTGGCTATTTATTATCGGGAGACCCTGCGTACATTCCACGTCATAAGGATGCACGTACTTTAATACGAAAGCTGGAGCGCGATGAACTGATTGAACAATTAGTCAAATCATATTTGTCACAGCACCGTAAGGGAGAATAGATGAGGGCATTAGGATTAGATGTAGGTACAAAAACAGTCGGTATCGCCTTAAGTGATGAGTTAGGTTGGACGGCACAAGGGTTAGAGACTTTAAAGAGAAATGAAGATGATCCTTTAAAAGATTATGAATTCATTGCAAAAATCGTCGCTGAGTACGGAGTTGAGACTATAGTCGTTGGACTACCAAAAAATATGAACGGAACAATTGGTCCAAGCGGTGAAAGTTGTCAGGCATTTGCGGATAAACTAAAAGAGTATGTCCCATGTGAAATTAAAATGTGGGATGAACGGTTAACAACAGTTGCAGCAGAGAAAATGCTAATAACAGCTGATGTTAGTCGGAAGAAACGGAAAAAAGTCATTGATAAAATGGCTGCCGTGATGATTCTCCAAGGATATCTTGACCACAAAGGAAACTAAGAAAGAGGTGCAAAACCAATGGCACAAGAAGAAAAAGAACGGATCGTAATCCCTGATGAAAACGGGGATGAACATTTATTTGATGAATTGTTTAAATTTACGGTTGATGAAACTGGAAAGTCCTACATTCTCGTGACACCAGTTGGTGAACAAGAGGGAGAGGACGAGGAAGACGTAGAAGTATTTGCCTTCCGTTATGAAGATCGTGATGATGAAGAAAACGATATTGCACTTTTCCCAGTTGAAACTGATGAAGAATGGGAAATGGTCGAAGAAATGTTAAATACATTCTCTGAAGAAGAAGAATAAACTTTATGCACCAGCTTATTGAAAGCTGGTGTATTTTTTTTATCCAATAAAGAATGAGGCTAAAGATAGTCACTATTTCCATGTAATATATAGGTGGAAACGATGGTAGGACGAATTTCTTTCCATGCAATTTAAATAATTGATAAATTTCCTCTAATAATCTCGTAAAATGTAGTATAATGGTACGGGGTAAGGAGGAGAAAAATGTCTGATTCCAATGAAAAATCACGAAATCAATTACTAGAAGAGCGAGTTTCACAGGCAAAGGTGGTTAGAAAAATCGTCTTTTTTTGTGTAATTGCGATTATTATAATAGGTACAATTGTTTTATTAAGTGGGTATTCCTATATTAAAAAGGCGCTTGGCCCAATCGATGAAGAAAGTACGGAAATGATTGAGGTAACGATCCCGATTGGTTCATCTTCTACTCAAATTGGACGAATTCTTGAAGAGTCAGGGTTAATCAAAAATGGTACACTGTTTCGTTACTACGTACGCTATAAAAATGAATCCGGATTTCAAGCCGGTGATTATGCTTTGTCTCCATCAATGACAATGGATGAAATGATTAGTGAATTAAAGGAAGGAAAGGTCCTGCAGGAAGCTAAATTGATTTTCACCGTTCCAGAAGGAAGATGGCTTGAAGATGTTGTTTCTGTTATTGCCAAAGAAACGAGCCATACCGAAGAACAGATTATGGATGTGCTAACTAATCGCGAATATATCGAAGGTTTAATTGAACAGTTTCCAATGCTGACAGAAGCGATCCTCAATGTACATATTCGCTATCCGTTAGAGGGGTATTTATTCCCTTCGCGTTATGATTTTGTTAATGAAAATCCTTCTATCGAGGAAATCATTGAAGTTATGCTAGAACGTACTCAACTTGTTGTTGATGAATTAGCGCTGGAAATTGAAGAGAGTGGTTATACCGTTCATGAGATTATCACACTTGCTTCTATTATTGAGAGAGAGGCACAAACATCAGAAGATCGCTATTTAATCAGTGGTGTTCTCCATAATCGTTTAGATAGAGGAATGAAGCTTCAAGTCGATCCAACGGTAGCATATGCGATTGGTGAACACCGTTATATGACAACGTATAAGGACTTAGAGTTTGATTCTCCTTATAATACGTATCGTTATGAAGGTATACCAATTGGTCCAATTGCCAATCCTGGAAAAGATTCTGTACAAGCTGCTGTAAAACCTGAAAGAACAAATTATCTCTATTTTTACGCAAGATATAATGGAGAAGTCATTTATAATGAATCGTATGAAGAGCATAATCGAGCTCATCAAATGTACCGTGATGAATGGATTGAAGCAGAACAAAAACAAGAGTAAAAGAGGAGGGGATGTGACGTAGGCACATTCCCTCTCTTTATCGAAAAATATTGGAGGAAACAACCATGCTAGATTCTCACGTAGAAGACTATTTGAAAACACTTGTTCCTGCAAGAGGTGAGCGGATAGAAGAAATGGAACGGTACGCAAAAGAACATGAAGTACCAATCATGGACCTAGTTGGAATGGAAAGCTTACTTCAGCAATTAAGAATAGTTCAACCAAAACGTATTTTAGAAATTGGTGCAGCAATTGGCTATTCAGCCATTCGAATGGCTGTAGCTCTTCCGAATGCAACCGTCGTGACGATTGAGCGTGATGAAGAGCGTTACAAGCTTGCCTTAGAAAATATTAAATTAAATGGATTGCAAGGTCGAATTCACGTGTTATTTGGAGATGCGCTTGAATTAGCTGAAAAACTTGAAGAAGAACCCCCTTTTGATGTATTATTTATTGATGCTGCAAAAGGTCAATACCAGCGATTTTTTGATTTATATAGCAATCGTGTCAACATAGGTGGTATTATTATTTCGGATAATGTGTTATTTCGAGGGCTTGTGGCAGAACAAGAAATTGAGAATAAACGATTGCGGAGCCTTTCTAAAAAGCTTCGAACATATAATAAATGGCTTATGGACCATTCCGATTATGAAACGAGAATTTTACCTGTCGGTGATGGACTAGCAGTTAGTATTAAGAAACGGTAAGGGGGAGGGTGACGAAATGAAAAAACCTGAGCTATTAGTCACACCAAAAGATATTGAAGCAGTAAAGAGATTAAGTGATGCTGGAGCGGATGCGTTTGTTATTGGAGAAGAACGCTATGGGTTACGCTTAGCAGGGGAATTTAATCGTTCTGCACTTCGGGAAGCAGTGGAAATAGCGCATCAACGCGGAAAAAAAGTGTATGTCGCCATGAATGCACTTTTTCATAATCATAAGGTTAACGAGTTAGCAGATTATGTTAGCTTTTTAAGTAGCATTGAGGTTGATGGAATTATGTTTGGGGACCCCGCTGTATTAATGACTGTTCGGGAAGTAGCTCCACAAATGAAGCTGCATTGGAATACAGAAATGACAGCAACAAATTGGTTTACGGCGAATTATTGGGGACGTAAAGGGGCAAAGCGTGCTGTTTTAGCAAGAGAAATTAATATGGATGCAATCGTTGAAATAAAGGAGAATGCTGACGTCGAAGTGGAAGTTCAAGTCCATGGGATGACAAATATGTTCCAATCGAAACGAATGCTAATTGGGAATTATATGCAGTTTCAAGGTAAAAACTTAGAGGTAGAACGGACAAGCCAAGATCGACAGCTCTTTTTATTTGATGCTGAAAGAAATGCAAAGTATCCGATTTTTGAAGATGAAAACGGTACTCACATTATGAGTCCAAATGACATTTGCATTATTGATGAGTTAGAGGATATGGTAGATGCAGGAGTGGATTCATTTAAAATTGAAGGTATTTTAAAAACAACAGAGTATATGGAAAAGGTTGTTGCACTTTACCGTGATGCAATAGATTTATGTGTAGAAGACCGGGATACCTATGAGGAAAATAAAGATAGCTATGTTCGGCAAATAGAAGAGATTCAACCAATCAACCGGAAACTTGATACAGGCTTTTTCTTTAAAGAAACGGTTTACTAAGGGAGGGAAATAACAATGCAATTGATTGCTGAGCGTAATGCTGAGGGAAAACGTGTGATAACGAAGAAGCCTGAACTTCTAGCGCCTGCTGGAAGCCTTGAGAAGCTTAAAGTAGCTGTTCATTATGGGGCGGATGCTGTTTTTATTGGTGGGCGAGAATTTGGTTTACGTTCAAGTGCAGATAACTTCTCCATTGAACAAATGAGAGAAGGTGTAGAATTTGCCACAAAATATGGTGCGAAAATCTATGTTACGACGAATATTTATGCACATAATGAAAACATGGACGGGTTAGAAGAATATTTACAGGCTATTGAGGAAGTTGGCGTAACGGGGATAATTGTTGCAGATCCTCTTATTATTGAAACCTGTAAAAAGGCCGCACCAAAGCTTGAAATCCACTTAAGTACACAACAGTCATTAAGTAACTGGTTAGCGGTAAAGTTTTGGAAAGAAGAAGGACTTCATCGTGTTGTACTAGCTCGTGAGGTTGGGCTTGAAGAAATGCTTGAAATTAAAAAACATGTCGATATTGAAATTGAAGCGTTTATACATGGTGCAATGTGTATCTCTTATTCAGGACGATGCGTATTAAGTAATCACATGACGGCCCGCGATTCTAACCGAGGTGGCTGCTGTCAGTCCTGTCGATGGGAGTATGACCTATTCGAAACAAATGGTGAAGGAGAAAAGGCATTATTTTCTCAAGATGATGCACCTTATACGATGAGTCCTAAGGATTTAAACTTAGTTCAAGGGATTCCAAAGATGATTGAGGCTGGCATTGACAGTTTGAAGGTAGAAGGTAGAATGAAATCGATTCACTATGTTGCAACTGTGACTAGTGTATACCGCAAAGTCATTGATGCCTATTGTGCAGATCCTGATAATTTCCAAATTGATAAAGCGTGGTTAGACGAATTAGAAAAATGTGCAAATCGTGACTTTGCAGCACAGTTCTTTGAAGGAACACCAACCTATGAAGAACAGATGTATGGAAATCACCCAAAACGTACAAAATATGACTTTGCAGGTCTTGTTCTTGATTATGATGAAGAAACAGGGATCGTTACGCTTCAGCAACGTAATCATTTTAAACCAGGTGATGAGGTAGAATTTTTTGGTCCTGAACGGGCAAACTTTATTCAGACGGTAGGAACGATTTGGGATGAAGATGGAAATGAACTTGATGCGGCTCGCCATCCTTTACAAATTGTGAAATTTAAGGTGGCTGAGAAGGTTTATCCGCAAAATATGATGCGTAAAGAGGTTAGATAATGGCAAGAAAACCGGTAATAATCGGTGTTGCTGGAGGTACGGCCTCTGGTAAGACGACTGTTGCAAAAGAAATCTTTGAGGAATTTAGTGAGCAATCCATTGTACTTATTGAACAGGATGCCTATTATAAAGATCAAAGTCACCTGAGCTTTGAAGAACGGTTACAAACGAATTATGATCATCCACTGGCTTTTGATAGTGAATTATTGCTAGAACATTTGCAAATGCTCGCAAATCGTCGCGGAATTGACAAGCCTGTTTATGATTATAAAGAACATACACGATCAAACGAGGTCGTTCGGATTGAACCGAAGGATGTTATCATCTTAGAAGGGATTCTTATTTTGGAAGATGAGCGTCTCCGTGATCTAATGGACATTAAACTCTTTGTAGATACCGATGCGGACATTCGCATTATTCGTAGACTTTCCCGTGACATAAGTGAGAGAGGGCGTTCTATTGAATCGGTCATCGAGCAGTATACGGATGTTGTACGTCCGATGCATCTTCAATTTATTGAACCAACTAAGCGATACGCAGATGTAATTATCCCAGAAGGTGGTAAAAATCGTGTCGCAATTGATTTAATGGTGACAAAAATTCGTACAATTATTGAAGAGAACGCGATTTTGTAATAGCATAAGGAAAGCGAGGTTTTCAAACCTTGCTTCTTTTTCTACATATGTATTGATAATCTCTATACATGGCAATTATTTTGTAGTTATATTTGAGGAGTGAATGACATGGCTGAAGAAAAAAAGCATTATATGACAATGGATGGTAAACACAAGCTTGAGGAAGAACTAGAGTACTTAAAAACTGAACGACGTAAGGAAGTCGTTGAGCGTATAAAAATTGCTCGTAGCTTTGGTGACTTATCTGAGAATTCTGAGTATGATTCAGCAAAAGAAGAGCAGGCCTTTGTAGAAGGTCGTATTGCTCAGCTAGAGAAAATGATCCGAAATGCTGTTCTTATTGAAGAAGAGCAAGGTTCTGCAAACGTTGTCTCCTTAGGAAAAACAGTGAAATTTATTGAGCTACCTGATGGTGATGAGGAAGAATATACAATCGTAGGTAGTGCTGAATCAGATCCGGCAGAAGGGAAAATTTCGAATGATTCTCCGATGGCACAGAGCTTACTTGGACGAGCGGTTAATGACAGAGTAGTTGTTAATACACCAGGTGGCGAAATGGAAATCGAGATTTTAGAAATTCGTTAAAGTTTTATTCCTAAACTTTATAAATAATGTGTACAAGAATAACCCGAAGTTCCACTATGGAGCTTCGGGTTATTTGTTAACCAAAAAAGAAGTCGATGACATTGGAAGCATTTGAGGCATTCTTATTGTAAAGCTCGGAGTAACCACAATTTGTACAATAAACGACTAAAAACTTATTATGTTGAATATCAAACATTTTTGAGAAACCAGTCCCAGTTGTCGCAATTTCCTTCGTTTCCGCTTCGGTATGACCACATTTTATACAACCTTTTTCAGTCATGAAATCCCTCCCTAAATCTTCGGCTCTCTCTATATAACGAAGAGTAAAAACAAAAGTTTCAAAAAAGGGTGAATTTGTAATGAACGTTTAATTTGAAAATGATAAAATAGACTGATTCGCGTTCCTCACAAAGTTTTTGTATAATGTTAGGATAGATAGAGGGAGAAGGGGAGTGGAAAGGAATGCAAGGAACTCGATTTGAACATCGAAAGAAAAAACGAATTAATAGTGTGTTAAATGTAGCTATTGGTGTAGTCGTCATTCTTATTCTATTTTTTGCTGCTCAGATCTTTTTAGGAATGTCTGAATCAGAAGAAGTATCCGTAGAATCAGAGACGGAGGAAACAGAAATAGAGCAAGAAGAACCGAATCAAGCAGTGAATGAAGACGAAAACGACGAGGCTTCTAATGTTGAAGAAGATCTCAACAATGTCGAGGAGGAAGACCCGCAAGAGGAAGAGCAGTTAGAACCGGTTCCAGACGGTGAGTGGCAACCAATTGGTACAGAGCAAACAGGCGAGTTTTCCCATGATTTTACGAAAAATAGTGTCAATTGGAACGAAATGACAAAGGCCATTCAATATGCAACTGGTCTTGGAGACGATATGATTGTTTGGCGTTTAGAAAATGGCGGGAGTGCGACAAGTGCTTTAGGGACTGTAAGTGCACCTGATAAACAAGATACCCCATACCAAGTGAGGTTAGAGTGGATTGATGGGCAAGGATGGTTACCCGTTGAAAAGGTGGAATTAGAATCTAATCCTTATAAAGGATAATGTTAAAAAACGAGCCGCAGTTCAAACTAGGCTCGTTTTGCTTTGAAATGGACAATGGCAGTATAAATCGGGGCGCCGGATTTAGGGTGTTGATAAATTTGATAATCAACGCGGTTTACTTCAAGCATGAGCACTTTATTTACATCAACCTGGTCATTGATTTTTTTCTCGAGAGCTTCCATGCTTGTTTCCTCGTAGCATTCAATCTTGTCCTCGATTCGTTCTAAATGGATAGTCATAATTTCACCTCCAACATCTTAGTATCCATATCGTATAAGAGCCTTTAGTAAAAAACAAGTGAATTAACTTTGTTAGATGTGTATACTAGGAAAGGAAATAAACAGGTACATAGATGAGAAGGAAAGAAGAAAGGATGGAGTTTAAATGAAGATTGGAATTATTGGTGCAATGGATGAAGAAGTAGAACTGTTAAAAGAGAAGCTAGATCATCGTCAAGATACAACGATTGCGGGGTGTGAATTTCATCAAGGCACGATAGATGGAACGGAGGTTATTCTTTTAAAGTCGGGCATTGGAAAGGTGAATGCTGCGATTGGTACAACCTTATTAATCCAATTATTTCAGCCGGATCAGATCATAAATACGGGCTCAGCTGGTGGGTTTCATCAAGACTTACAGGTTGGTGATATCGTGATATCAACAGAGGTCCGTTATAATGATGTGGATGCGACTGTTTTTGGATATGAATTTGGACAAGTACCAAGAATGCCTGCTTGTTATACACCAAATGAAGAGCTTATTCACCTTGCAGAAAAGGCTGCAGAGAAGGTCGGCGTAACTGCAGTAAAAGGTCTTATTCTATCTGGAGATTCCTTTATGAGTGATCACGAACGGGTTGAAAGCTTAAAGCAACAATTTACTAACCCTTATTGCGCTGAGATGGAAGCAGGAGCGATTGCTCAAGTATGTCATCAATTTAATATTCCATTTGTTATCATTCGTTCACTTTCAGATATTGCAGGATCAGATGCGAAAGTATCATATGACCAATTTTTAGAGACCGCGTCTGTCCATTCAGCCAAACAGGTACTTCTCATGCTAGAGGGTCTGAAGTAATTGGAGAGGATTTCCTCTCCTTATAAACATTACATCCTCCTATTTTGTTGAAAGATGATAGAATAAGGTAAGAGAATAGGAGGAAGATTCATGAGAGAGAAACTAGTAGAAGATCTTGAGTCAAAGATTTTAGATTACAAAAGGTTTGCGTTTATTCTTTTGTCGTTAAGTATCTTTCTTTTTATCGGGTTAATTGTTCCGACTACAGCGATTAAAATAGAGCTACAAGGTTTTGTAGTGGCAGGAGTTTTTATTATGCTTGGATTAGCATTCATTTGTCATAGGATGGCGATGAAGATACAACAGCAGATGCATAGTGATGAAAATGAATCATAAATGTTAAAGAGAATGTTAGGCTAAACTAGTCCTGCATTCTCTTTTTGTATATAGGCTCCTAATACATAGTAAAGGTAACTCTTCATTTCTTGTGTTAAAATAAGGAAAGATTGTTGTGAATAGTGGTAGGGGGAACAAAATTGAAAAAACAACGGGAAACGCATCGTCCTTTTGTATTAGTGGCTGTCATTTTAGCGATGTTTATGGCAGCAGTTGAAGCAACGATTGTCGCAACCGCAGTTCCCGGGATTGTTGCTGATTTAGGGGGATTTTCTTTATTTAGCTGGGTGTTCTCCGCGTATTTATTAATGCAGGTCATTATGATACCGATTTATGGAAAGCTTTCTGACTTATTTGGAAGAAAGCTTATTTTCTCCATTGGTATCTTCATATTTTTAATCGGTTCTTTACTTTGTGGGTTTGCCTCAACAATGGAGTTATTAATTGTTTACCGATTCATTCAAGGATTAGGAGCAGGGGCTGTTCAACCGATTGCTACGACAATTGTAGGTGATATGTACACGAAGGAAGAGCGAGCTAAAATACAAGGATATTTGGCTAGTGTATGGGGAATTTCAGCCATTTTAGGTCCTGTACTTGGTGCAGTTTTTATTAAGTATTTGCATTGGGCATGGATTTTTTGGATTAATATCCCTTTTGGGGTACTTGCTATGCTTGGGGTTATCTTCTTTTTAAACGAATCGATTGAAAAACGTAAGCGATATATTGACTATCCAGGTGCATTACTTCTACTTATTGGCGTTTCATCTTTAATGCTTATTCTGATCCAAGGTGGAGTCAGATGGGCCTGGAACTCAGGACCGATCATCCTGTTAGTGCTCACAAGCTTGTTTAGCTTTGTGTTATTCATTTTACAGGAATCAAGGGCTAAGGAACCTATGATGACCTTAAGTTTATGGAAGCAAAAGGGACTCCGCTATGCTAATATTGCCTCATTTACATCGGGCGCTATGTTACTCGCTATTTCGAGTTTCCTTCCGACCTATGTCCAAGGTGTGTTAAACCAATCCCCGCTAATTGCTGGATTAACGCTAACAGCAATTTCAATTGGTTGGCCGGTATCATCAACAATTGCCGGAAAACTGATGCTAAAAATTGGATTTCGAATGACCGCGGTTATTGGTGGGACGGCTCTTTTAGTAGGTTCAATATGTTACTTAATGCTACCTATTATTTTACATCCGGTATGGGCTGGTATGGCTTCTTTCTTTATCGGGGTAGGAATGGGTTTTGCAACAACAACGTTTGTTGTATCGATTCAAACAACAGTTTCCTGGAATGTTAGAGGGGAAGCGACAGCAATGAACATGTTTATGCGCTCACTAGGCGGGGCGGTTGGAGTTGCTTTTCTAGGAGGGTTATTAAACAGTCGTTTACAGCAGTATTTATCACAATTTGAACGAGAACTCTCATTTGCTCCGACCTTAGACGCTGTAAATTCATTACTCGAAACGGGACAAGATCGTACACTTCCAAGTATTGAATTAGAGATTTTACAAGCAGCTCTTTCTAGTGGATTAGGAGCAGTTTTTCTAGGTATATGTTTTTTTGCGATATTAAGCTTTATTTTAGTCTTATTATTGCCTAAAGATAATCTGAAACAAAACCGAGATAACTAATTATTATCTCGGTTTTGTTAATTCTAGAAAATGGTATAAGATTTGTGCAGTTAACCCCCATATAACATAATCGTTATAGTAATAGAAATATTGTGGAATCTGATGAACTCGCTTACTGTACCGTTCTTTATTTGCGATAACGTCCAATGGGAAATTCTCACTAGGCTGAAATTGAAGCTGTATATCATATCGTTCTGGCTTGTTTTCGTATAAATAAGAAAGTGGGACGATAAATACATGGTCGACCTCTTCATGATTTGGTTTTAGATGTGATAAATCATGAATATAGCCGACAAAAGGATAAATAACTCCACGAAATGGTGTTACGAGTACATCAAGAGGAGCAACAATTTCTAGTGCATTTGCCGGAATTCCAATTTCCTCAGTTAATTCACGAATCGCTGCATGCTGAGGTGAACCATCCTTAGCATCAATTCTTCCACCAGGAAAACAAATTTCACCGGGCTGCTTATGTAAAGAATGAGAGCGAACCTCAAATAATATACCTAACTCATCATTATTTAGAACAAGTGGTAGCACAACAGCAGATTGTCGTTGCTCACTCTGTCCAAGAATACCAGGCTCTCGTCCCTTTAATAGGTTGAAAATATGTTCCATACGACACTCCTTTCATCATAATCATAACGTAGTTGTACATACTATATGTAACATTTCCGAAAAGGAAGGGATGGAAATGAACAAAAAACAAGTGGAACATCTCTTATCCCAAATAAACACCATGGAATCTTCATTAACGAAAGAAGTTGCAGAAAAAATAAGAAACGTAAAAGAAATGATAGGTGATTCAGATTTTACAAGTGTGAGTCATTCACATGTCGTTACACATCCAGCTACAGAAAGCGTTCAAACCGAAAATATTGAAACGACATTACTTGCATTATACGAGGACGTTGAAAAATTGGCTAGAGAAACGAAAGATGAACCAATTTCGAATTTAGTAACAACACTTCAGCATGTTTTAGAGATTGAAGAAAAGGATGGATACTTCCCGTAAAATAGACAAAACCCCCCATTCATTTCTTCCATAACCTAATTATTTTGTAAGAAGAATTAACAAAGTTAATGTCATTTAATGATGACTACGTTACATTAGAGACAGGAAAGGTCTTAGACCGAGCTTCCAAAAAAGTTCTCTCTACTCTCCCCCATTGTTGTCGCAGTAGCGACGTTAGCCGAGCATATTGCTTGGCTTTTTTTGTTGGTTTAATTTAAAACAAGGATTTACATCTTCTTACAGCACTCATATTGTATACTTCTTTCTTCCTTATGGGGAAGATAACGAAGAAGAAAGAAATTATTATAAGGAGATGAAAACATGAGAAAAATGCTAAAACTGTTTCTTTGCAGTTTGATGTTGTTAGGATTTGCCGGGTTTGGACATGCAGCAGAAGAAACAGAGAGCCTTGTCCGAATTATTCATGCTTCCCCAGATGCTCCTCCACTAGATGTTTATGCAAATGATGAACGTATCATCCAGGGGTTAGATTATTCAGATGTTAGCGAATATTTTCTCGTTCCTCCATCTACTCATAAGCTAGAAATTAAACCAGCTGATGATGAGAGTACCGTTCTTATTAGTGAGGAGATTCTCGTTGAAGAGGGAACTAATTATACATTAGCTGCTGTCGGTCATCTTGAAACTATCCAGCTAGCAACGATGACAGATGATCAGGAAACGCTAGAAGGAAAAACAAAGATTCGCTTAGCTCATTTCTCCCCTGATGCCTCCGCTCTCGAGCTTGCAACACCGATTGGAAATGAATTATTCCAAGAAGTAACGTTCACCGAAGTAACTGATTATATGGAATTAGATGCAGGGTTACACGATTTTGAATTGCATATTGCGGGTACGGATGACGCCGTTGTTGAGATTTATGATCTGGATATGAAAGAAGGGGCTGTTTTTACTGCTTTTGTTATGGGGTTGGTCAATGGTGTTCCCGAGCTTGAGGTCATTCTTCTTACAGATTATATGCCAATGCCAAACGATATCCCGAAGACTGGTCTTGGTGGGGCATCCCCAGTCCAATAAAAAGATGAGTCGATTCATTTTTGGGATTGTTATCTTGACGTCATTCCTTTCGGTGAATACAGTTAACGCAGAACCGAGTCAAACAGGAGTAGAACCCATTTTATTAAAAATCCCCTCATTAAACATTGAAGCACCGGTGGAGGCTTTAGGAAGACAAGAACTTACCAACATTCCTCCTGATGGAGAAAAAGTATTTTGGTACAAAGATGGAGTGAATCCAGGTGGCAGAGGAAGTGCAGTAATCGCTGGTCATTTTGATGATTATACAGGACCGGCAATCTTTTATTCATTAAAGCACATCAAGCCTGGTGATATGGTTTATATTATCGACCGTCGTTATCAATTGTTAATGTTTCAGGTGGATGAAGTAACTTCCTATCGAAGAGAAGAAGCTCCATTGCAGGAAGTATATCAAGTAACTGGCCCCTCCTCGTTAACGCTCGTAACATGTGAAGGGTACTATAATCGAGAACAACAAACACATACACATCGGCTTGTCGTTAAAGCGAAGCGTGTTGGAAGCTATCATCATTTTGTCCCGTTAACCGAGCGAGTCCAATAGGGCTTGTTCGGTTTTATTTAATAGAAACCGTGTATTGACTTCGAACATAAGATATAATAGGAGTAGAAAATCATCAATTTATGTCGATTGTTCATGAAAAATAGTGTAACATCTAAAACAAGTAAAAATTGTTTGGAAGGTAAGGGGAAGCACGATGGACGTTCAGTCTAAAGAAAAAGATATGTTGATGTTACTTGAGGAACTCGTTAATATTGACAGTGGCTCCTATCAAAAAAAAGGGATTGACAAAGTAGGAAGCATATTACGTAAAAGATTTGAAACTCTTGGCTATGATATAAAAGAAATTGAACAAAGAAAACGGGGCAATCATTTAATTATTAGCCACCCTAAAGTTACGATGCCTTCAATTTTAATTGTTGCGCATATGGATACCGTTTTTCCAGAAGGAACAGCTGAAAAACGGCCATTTAAAATCGAAGGGAATCGGGCATACGGACCAGGAGTCATAGATATGAAAGCAAGTCTTGTGGCCGTTCTTTACGCGCTTGAAACATTAAGAGAGCAAGGTGATTCATCGTACAAGCATGTGAAGGTGTTACTAACAACAGATGAGGAAATTGGTTCAATCACATCTCGCTCATTAATTGAACAGGAAGCAAGAGGAATGTCTTATGTACTTGTCATGGAGCCTGCTAGAAAAGATGGCTCCGTTGTTACAGAACGTCGTGGAAACGGCCGCTTTACGTTAAAGGTAAGGGGACGAGCTGCCCATTCTGGAATTGAACCGGAAAAAGGCCGTAGTGCGATTGAGGAGCTTGCCCATAAAATTGTAAAGCTTTATGAGTTAAATGATCATGAACATGGGGTATCTATTAATGTTGGAATTATTGAAGGTGGTGCCGCTGTCAATACTGTGTCTTCACGAGCGGTAGGGCATATTGATGTTCGTGTCGCAACACAGGAGCAAGCAGAGGAATTAGCTCATAAAATTGAAGAGGTATGCGCATCATCGGATGTAAGAGGGACCATTATAGAATTAACCGGAGACATTAACCGACCACCGATGATTAAAGATGAAAAAATTTCCGAGCTATTTCACATTGTTCAAAATGTTGGAAAAGAGCTTGGCTTAACAATAAAAGATACAAAAACAGGTGGAGGCTCCGATGCGTCATTTACTGCAGCTCTTGGCATCCCAACAATTGATGGGTTAGGACCAGTTGGAGGTAATGCCCACAGTGAAAAAGAGTACTTAGAAATACCATCGTTTACCGAACGAACATTACTTCTGGCTAAAGTGATTCAACGTTTAGTTCAAATTCAAGATAATAAGGCTTACGCAGGGGCGTAAGTCTTTTCTTGTTATCGCAGTACTATATTTTTATTAATGCTTATGAACATTCTTGAATAACATAAACCATAGTTAAAGGAAAGGAGGGGCTAGCGTGACAAGTCCATGAGTAGTACCTAAATGGGAAGTCGAGTTCGATTTCCATGATAATCGGGTAGTGACTCAAACTCCAGCAAATAAACGAGAGGTTGTCTTAACATTCGATGATGGACCTAGTCGCTATTTACCTGAAATCCTTGATATTTTATTAGACGAAAAGGTACCCGCTCATTTTTTTTGGCAGACACGTTTGCTTCATCATAAACGTCCCTGGCAACGGGTACTTGAAGAAGGACATCGAATTGGAACACATTCACATCGTCATCGTAATTTAAAGAATGCCTCTTTCGAAACGCAATATCAAGATATTAGTAAAAGTAAACAATTGATTGAGAGATTAACAAACACTGAAGTATGCTGGTTTCGTCCTCCTTTTGGTCAATATAACGAACATACGCTTGAAGTATGTAAACAATTGAACCTTATCCCTGTACTATGGTCCGTTCATTCCTTTGACTGGGAGAATGAGAGCCAATCTAATGATATTATTAGGCATGTCTTAAAACAACTTCATGATGGAGCCATCATTCTTTTACACGAGCGAAAAGTAACAGTCGATGCATTGTCTTCTCTTATTAAACAAATGAAAGAAAAAGGTTACCAGTTTAAAACGTTATCGTAACCAAACGCGCTTCATCTTCGGTTGAAGCGCGTTTGGTTGTGTAAAAGAATGTAAAATCTTTTTCATATGTACAGACACAGCCAAGCCCAAGCTTACATAAGGATGAATATAGACATATTTGGGGGTGAGATCGTGTCCGGAATCTTAGCAACCATTTCGTATTTAATTAAAGAAGTGATTCTTTTCGTATCATATGTCAAAAACAACGCGTTTCCACAGCCACTTAAGAAAGATGAGGAACGTAAATACTTAAAGCTCATGCAAGAAGGCGACGAAGAGGCACGAAACCGACTAATCGAGCATAACTTACGCCTTGTCGCCCATATTGTTAAGAAATTTGAAAATACAAGAGAAGATACAGAAGACCTAATCTCGATTGGAACAATCGGTTTAATTAAAGCTATCGAAAGCTATTCAGAAGGCAAAGGGACAAAACTGGCAACTTATGCAGCACGTTGTATTGAAAATGAAATTCTTATGCACCTAAGAGCACTTAAAAAGGTTAAAAAGGATGTCTCCCTTCACGATCCGATTGGAACAGATAAGGAAGGAAATGAGATCACACTCATCGATGTACTACAGGAAGAAGCTGATGACATCGTGGATGTTATCCACACAAAAATGGAAAAAAAGCAAATTTACGAGTTTATTCATGTGTTAGATGAGCGTGAAAAGGAAGTCGTTATTGCTCGTTTTGGGCTTGAAAATCTTGAGGAGCGTACACAGCGTGAAATTGCGAAGGAACTTGGAATTTCAAGAAGCTATGTGTCACGAATTGAAAAGCGTGCGCTAATGAAACTGTTTCATGAATTTTACAAACAAAGTCAGGGAAAAAAATAAGAACAAAGAGCAACGGCTTCGATCGTTGCTCTTAACATGTGCTTATCTTCTTGTGAAAATTATGAATAAGGTATTGACACAAGCAATGAAGAGGAGTAAATTCTCTATATCTACTAAATATTTACCTTTAAGTCGCTTAATCAAATTTTGAGCGGGGGAACCAGATTCGACGATTAAACCATCGTCTTGGGGTGAATCTTACTAAGTAAGAGGGGATACTCTCAAATTCCTAATCCGACAGCTAACCTCGTCAGCGTTAAGGGAGAAAGGTCGCATTTGGCCATTCTTTGTGATGGTCATTTTTTATTGAGCGGATTCGGATTGGAAGATGGTTTTCAAATAAAGGAGTGGAAAAAGGATGGCAGATAAAAAGAAACAGTTTGCCGTGATCGGTTTAGGTCGGTTTGGTGGAAGTGTTTGTAGAGAACTATACAACATGGGACATGAAGTGTTAGCCATTGATGTGAGTGATGAAAAGGTGAATGAATTTACAGCCTTTGCAACTCATGCTGTTATTGCAGATGCCACTGATGAGAAGGCGCTACAATCATTAGGTATACGTAATTTTGATTTTGTTATTGTTGCAATTGGTGATAATATTCAGTCGAGTATTTTAACTACCCTAGTATTAAAGGAGATGGAAGTACCCCAAGTGTGGGTAAAGGCACAAAATGCATACCATCATAAAGTGCTCGATAAAATCGGGGCAGACCGAATTATTCACCCAGAACAAGATATGGGAATACGAATTGCACAACATTTAACGTCGGAAAAAATCGTTGATTATATTGAGCTCTCTGATGAGTATAGTATCGTTGAATTGTTAGCAACGAAGAAGGTAGACAACCGTTCATTAATTGACCTCAATGTTCGTGCGAAATATGGCTGTACGATTTTAGCAATTAAACGAGGAGAAGATGTGAACGTCTCTCCAGTTCCTGATGAAATTATTTACCAAAATGATTTACTCATCGTCATCGGTCATAAAAACGACTTAAAGCGTTTTGAAGACGAGGGATTATAATAATGTCAATCGGAAATAAATCATTGCTTCACCGAAGAATTCAAATGTCGCCGCCACAAATTTTAGCATTAAGTTTTCTAATTGCGATTATAATCGGTACGTGTTTATTAAAATTACCGATTGCAGCAACGGTACCGATTCGCTGGCTTGATGCATTATTTACTGCTACATCGGCTACGACTGTAACTGGACTTGTCGTCTTAGATACGGGGACTGACTTAACTATCTTTGGTCAAATTGTGATTATGTGCTTAATGCAAATTGGTGGTTTAGGGTTAATGACGTTCGCGGTTCTAATCGTTCTTGTTCTCGGTAAAAAAATAGGTTTAAAGGAAAGAATGCTCGTACAAGAAGCATTCAATCAAACATCAATTGGCGGTGTTATCCGGCTTGTAAAGATTCTATTAATCTTTACGATTGTCATGGAATCAATTGCAGTAATTATATTATCCTTAAGATGGATCCCAGAGTATGGTTGGGCTTTTGGGATATATACGAGTATTTTTCATTCCATTTCTGCCTTTAATAATGCTGGTTTTTCGTTATGGTCCGATAGTTTAATGGGCTATGTAGGAGATCCTGTGATCAACATCATCATTACTTTTTTATTTATTGTAGGCGGTATCGGCTTTACTGTATTGGCTGATTTATGGAATACGAAAAAGTTCCATCGATTATCACTGCATACGAAATTGATGATTGTTGGAACGCTTATTTTAAACAGTATTGCGATGCTGTTTATTTTTGCTTTAGAGTACACAAATCCTGCTACATTAGCATCATTAAATGTTGGAGATAAGCTTTGGGCTTCCTATTTTCAAGCTGTAACACCACGAACAGCAGGTTTTAATTCTCTCGATATTGGGAGTATGAACCCGGGTTCGATTGTTTTTATGCTCTTATTAATGTTTATAGGAGCTGGGAGTGCCTCAACGGGAAGCGGGATTAAGTTAACAACATTTATAGTTATTGTCATGGCCGTATGGACTTTTTTAAGAGGTAGAACTGAAACGGTTGTGTTTGAACGAACGATTAAACATCATTTAATCGTTAGATCATTAGCGATAGGCGTGATAAGTTTATTATTAGTGTTTATTGGGATTTTTACTTTAACGATAACGGAAAGGAACGCCCCATTTATGATGATTGTATTTGAAGTTTTCTCAGCCTTTGGGACAGTAGGATTATCAATGGGGTTAACAGGAGACTTATCGGATATTGGTAAGGAAATTATTATCGTTTTAATGTTTCTTGGTAGGATTGGACCATTAACGTTTGCGTTTTCTTTAGCGAAAGCACAAAAATCAATGATTCGTTATCCTGAGGGCGAAGTGTTTACAGGCTAAAATAACTTTAAAGTAGGAGGAAAAATCTTTTTCAAAAATTTAAATAATGTCTTTTTAAGTAGTGAAACCGTACGATTTATCGTACGGTTTTTGCATGGAGGTGTCCCAAACGGTAGTTTTTTTACCTTTTGGGACACCTCTTTTTGCGTGCAAGCTTTTTTTAAAATTGAAAAATGATGAATAGCGCCTAATAGCAGGCGCCCTCACATAACAGGGATTACCTATACCGTCTTGCTCCAAAAATAATGAGCAAAATGACAATGATGACAATGAGGGCAAAGAAAAAGCCGCTACCATGTCGACGAGGTACTGGAGGAGGACAATAATAGCCGTATCCACCGTACCAAGGACCGAAGTAACCCATAGTGACACCACCTTTCAAGGAGGTTTACTACAGGATATGCATAGGGATCTGTTGATGGACTAGGTAAGTGCGGAATATGAACGGAATCGAAATTGGATAAAGGATTAACCTTACTAAACTCTCCTGTTATAATAATAAAAAAAGAAGGAGTCGTTTAATGAAAAAAAATATTATTGTTACTGTACCGATTCCAGAAGATGTTCAGACGTATTTACAACAGTATTGTGAGATTAAAAAGCTGCATCCGAGAGCTGAGGACCTTCACCTTCATTTGCCCAAGGCTGAAGGTTTACTCACGAGTGGACTTGCGATAAATGATTCTTTGTTGGATAACGCACCACAATTAAAGGTAGTTAGTAATAAATCAGTTGGCTATAATAATTTCGATATTAACGCGATGAAGAAAAGAGAGGTGATTGGAACGCATACACCTTTCGTGTTGGATAATACTGTTGCTGATTTAGTTTTAGGTTTAATGCTATCTGTTGCAAGGAGAATTCCCGAACTTGATCAGTATGTAAAACAGGGGCTGTGGACGAAAAGCATTGACCAGCAGCTGTTTGGTACTGATGTACATGGAGCAACACTAGGAATGATTGGTATGGGGAGAATTGGTGAGGTGATTGCTAAACGAGCCATCCATGGTTTTAATATGAACACCATTTATTACAATCGCAATCGAAAAGAAGAGGTAGAAAAAGAGTTAGGCGTTAAGTATAGACAATTGGATGAATTACTTCAGTCTGCCGATTTTGTCGTATTAATGACACCATTAACAAAGGATACCTATCAGTTTTTTGGAAAAAAACAGTTTTCCTTAATGAAAGGGTCTGCTTTCTTTATAAATGCCTCAAGAGGGGCGACTGTAGATGAACCAGCACTGATTGAAGCGCTTGAGACAGGTCAAATTCGTGGGGCAGGCTTAGATGTCTTTGAAAAGGAGCCGGTTGATGTAACAAACCCATTACTAAAGATGGAACAAGTTGTGACGTTGCCTCATATCGGGTCGGCTACCTTAAAAACGCGAGAGGAAATGGCGTGGCTTGCTGCTCGTAATCTCGTACATGCTTTAACGGGGAAAGGGAGCGTCTATCGGGTTGTATAAATATGAATAAAAAAAGGAGTAGGTGATATTGATATCACTACTCCCTTTTTTTATTTTGTTTCATCAAGCCATGTTTTTACTTCGTCCCAATGCTCTTGCTCTTGAGAGCCAAAAGCTTCATCTGCAGATTCCATCTTGCTTAGTAAGATTTCAAGACTTTCTTTCTCCACTTCTTCAATGAGTGGGAAGTTTGCTTGGTCTTGATTGGATAGTAGGACATGTAAGCTTTCTTCAGGGTTCGCTTTTGTTTCCTCGTATCCTTTAACAGCAGCACGCCAAAAGGCATCAACAAGGTCGCTATTTTCATTCATCATCGTCTCATTTGTAATTAACACAAGCTCATAATAGGAAGGGACACCGAACTCTTCCGGATTAAAATAAGAGATGTCGTATCCTTCATGTTTAAGTACTGGATACTCGTGGTTGATATAGGCACCGATAATCGCATCAGCACGTTCACTAGTAATGGCAGCTCCAAGTTCAAAGCCAACATCGATCATATCAACTTTTGAGAAATCACCGCCATCTGATTCAACCATTGTTTTTAAAATGGCTTCATTTAACGGAATTCCAGGGTAACCAACCGTTTTACCTTCTAAATCAGCTGGTCGCGTATAGCCTTTCTCCGTTAAAAACATAACATGATTTAACGGGGAGCGAACAATCGGAGCGACACTTGCTAATGGTAATCCTTGCTCTTGAGCTAAAAGAATATCAGGCTGGTAGCTTAAAGCGAAATCATTTGCACCAGATGCAGTAAGATTAATAGGATCAGTTGGATTTGCTGGAAATACTAGCTTCACATCTAGCCCTTCTTCTGCAAAATAACCGTTCTCAATTGCTACATATAAAAAAGTATGGACCGCATTTGGGTACCAATCGAGCATAACCTCGACTTCAGTTAATTCTTGATTTTCATCAACGTTCGGAACTTCAGTTGGTGTATCAGTTGCTTCATCCACATTAGGAGACTGAGTTCCTTCTTCCGCTTCGTTTGAATTACATGCTGCCATAATGAATAACAGCAAGCTTAACAATACCAAACCTTTTAATATTTTCATTTTGTCTTCCTCCATCGTAGTAAATAAATTTCAATTGCTTTTATAAGTAAAAATCCAATGACCCCAATAAGAGATAGCCAAACGATCGGGGCAAACACACCAGGTCCATCATATTGATTCATCATTCGCCGACTAAAGTAGCCAAGACCTGCATTTGCTCCAAGCCATTCTCCAATTGCTGCACCGATTACACTTAATGTAATAGCGACCTTCATCCCTGACAAAAAGGAAGGGAGGGCTGAAGGGATATAAAGCTTTTTAAACGTATCAAATCGATTTGCTTGCATCGTCCGAAATAATTCTCTTAATTCAAGTGGTGTTGCTTTTAATCCATCAAAGGTATTTACCGTAATCGGAAAAAAGGTTATCAAAATCGTTACGACAACTTTACTCCAAATGGAATAGCCGAACCATAGAACAAAAATCGGAGCTAAGGCAATAATCGGAATTGTTTGAGACATTACAAGAATCGGATAAATACTTTGTTCTAGAATGCGACTCTTATGCATGAAAATCGCTAGTAAAACACCTAGAATAGTAGAAAGCCCTAACCCGATAACAATAATTGTAAGTGTCGCAGGTAAATGAACATAAAACAAAATATCATGTAGATCGACCATTTTAAAATAAATCGCAACGGGGCTAGGAAATAAATAAGGCTTTTCGATTAAGCGTGCTATGGCTTCCCAACTAATAAGAAAGCATACACTAAGCAAAAACGGTGCGAAATAAGTTAGTTTTCTCCTCATTGCTTCACCTTATTTCTTAAATGTTCTAAAATTTGCTGCTTTATATCAAACAGCCCACCCGCAATTAATCTAGGTCGTTCATCAGTAATGCTATAAGTGACAAATTCATTTAAGGGTGATTCGTTAAAAAGAAAAATTCGATCAGAAAGTATCAGTGCTTCATCTATATCATGAGTTACAAACAGTATCGTCATATCAAGTCGTTTCCATATCGAGAGTAGCCATTCTTGCATCGACAATCTTGTCATTGCATCTAAGGCACTAAATGGTTCATCAAGCAGTAAAACTTCGCGACCGCTAAGCATCGCTCTTAAAAAGGATACTCGTTGTCTCATTCCCCCAGATAGCTGATGAGGATACTGGTGCTCAGTTCCTGCTAATCCAAAATCAGAAAAATAGGAGAATGCCTTTTCCCGAGCTGCTTTCTTTTTCAATCCATGAAGTTCTAATGGAAGTGCCGCATTTTCAACGACCGTTCTCCAATCTAAGAGAAGATCTTGCTGTGGCATATAGCCAACTGCATTTTTTATATGTTGAAGTGGTGAGCCATTTAACAAAATAGAACCGCTATTAGGCTGTTCTAGCTTTGTTAGCAACCGGAAAATCGTACTTTTTCCTGCTCCACTTGGCGCTAAAATAGAGATGAATTCCCCCTTGTGGACGCTAAAACTTACATTTTTTAAAATAGGTGGTTTTGCTTCTTCATATGTAAAGGTCACACCGTTAAAAGTGACAGCTTGATTATTCATCAAAAGGCCACATCGCTTGGTGATAGGACATATCCCAGAACATATATTCAAAGCGACTGGTGTTAAGGAAAATGTCCTCTAGCTGTTTAAGCTCTTCTTCGGTTTTTCCTTCTGCTAAGGCATCAAGAAGCTCAATTAACCATGTTGCTAGTTCACCAAATTCTTCTGATTGGTACATGGTAACCCATTCACCGTAAAGCTCATGCTCCATAGCCCCAGGGATTTGGCTTAATTCCTTCCCAATTTCATAATAACTCCATGAGCAGGGAAGGACTGCGGCTATAAGCTCAGCAAGTGAACCACGTTGTGCGAGATTAAGCATGTAACTGCTATATGCGAGTGTCGTTGATGCTGGCTGGGTTTCTTCTAATTCTTCCTTTGTAATTCCAAGACGTTCTGCATAAGCTCGGTGTAGAGCCATCTCTTCGTTTAATGTAGCATCTAATAGCTTTGCAAAAGTTGACATTGTTTGTAAATCTGGAGCCTTTAAGCTTCCTAAAGCAAACAATCGTGCAAAATCAATAAGATAAACATAATCTTGGCGCATAAAAAATTTAAATTTCTCCAAATCAAGCGTTCCATTGCCGATACCTTGAACAAAAGGGTGGTTGTGGCTTTTTTCCCATATCGGTTTCGCTTTCTCATGCAATCGTTGTGAAAAGCTCATATTATCCTTCCTCCTTTTTACTATTACACCACTCGTATATGAATTGTACGAGGGTTTTGGTATATGTAATGAGTTCGTC
This sequence comes from Halalkalibacter urbisdiaboli, assembly GCF_002156385.1. Lineage (GTDB taxonomy): Bacteria > Bacillota > Bacilli > Bacillales > Bacillaceae_D > Halalkalibacter_A > Halalkalibacter_A urbisdiaboli. Next base: position 664,146 of record NZ_MVJM01000001.1, on the reverse strand, counting down.
AATAGAGAGTTGTTCATTCACTGCATGGGCATGTTCGAGCTTCCCAGGTCCATAAATGACCGTCGGAATACCAGCATCTCCTAACCAACCTCCATCTGTTACAGTAGAAGACATACTAATTTCTGCACGTTCTTCAAAAACTTCTTCATGAACATGGGTCAGAAGTTGTAAACCAGGCCAATCACGATCAAGCGCTAATGATGGAAACACTTCTCCACGCTCTTCAATCATCGAGGTCCCTCCCCACCGAAATAGAGGTGGATGCTCTCTGAGCCATGGGTCGGCAGTGGCAACAGCAAGTAAATGCTCTTCAATCTCCTTCGTTACGGACTCATACGATTCGTTTGGGTAAAAATGAACCGTAATCCATAGTGAGCATTCATCGGCAATGAAAGCAGCATGCCTGCCACCTTCAATGACAGCAGGGTTAATCGTATTCATCCCAGCAGGAAAACCTGGATATGTCTTCGTAACAGCCCAATGGCGCTCTAGTTCCTGTAAGCCGGTGATCAGCTTTGCCATCTTTTCAATGGCACTTGCCCCATGAATGCCACCACCCGCATGAATCATTTGTCTTCTAGTCCCATCATGATGAGTTTGTGGGCTTTTAACCGTTACCCAACCAGTAATGACACCACCTTGTCCTTGGATGGCACAGTGACTAGTATCAGCAACAATAGCAAAATCAGCTTTATACCCTCGATCACAACATTGCTTTGTACCAGCTTCCCCTACCTCTTCACCGATGACAGATTGAAGAATAACATCTCCTTTCAGTCTAATTCCATTCTCATGAAGAAGTTTTAAAGCAAACAGACATGCAGCCATACCACCCTTCATGTCGGCTACACCACGGCCATATATGGTGTTTTCTTTTACAACAGCCTGAAATGGCGGGGAATTCCAAGGCTCATTTTCTTCAATTGAAGCTACATCGATGTGACCATTTAATATTAAACTGTGGTAATTATCAGAATCAGTACCTTTTAAAGTTCCAACGACATTCGGATCATTTGGATAGACATCCCATTTGTCTACTGTGTAACCAATCTCCTTTAAGTACGAAGCGATATATTCTTGAGCCTCATTTGTATTTCTAGCAGGAGGACTAGGGGTTTGGAATGAAACAAGAGTAGAAAGTAGCTCGACTAGCTCCTTTTCCCTTTCTTCAATACTCTCGAGTAATTTTGGATTCATATTGTAACTCCTTTTAACAAATATAAAACCCACTTCAGAAAGCAGAAGTGGGTAAAAGTGTATAAGATATCGTAAAGGCAAAAAGAAAATGAACTATCTCTTGGTGCTTTTCGTCTATCCACTTCCCTCCGCTAGCATTATCTAGTTCAGGTAATAGGGTTAAGGATTATCATGTCCTCTCTCAGCTATAAAGCACCCCTAGTGGTTAATCATTATGGAATTATGTATCCTTATGTCAAACTACCACAAATCTTACTAGAAATCAATTCAGAAATATAATGTTGCTGCATCGTCAGTTAGTAATGGAAACAATTTAAAAGTTAAAAAGAAGCGATGGGCTTGTCCCTCGCTTCTTACAATGACATCTTAGTTTACAGCGTCTTTCAACTGTTTACCTGGCTTAAATGCAGGGTTTTTTGTTGCAGGAATTTCAATTTCTTGTCCAGTTTGTGGGTTACGACCTTTACGTGCAGAACGCTCGCGAACTTCAAAACTACCAAAACCAACTAGTTGAACTTTACCGCCTTCAACTAATGCGTTTGTAATACTATCAAAAACAGCGTCAACTGCCTTTGAAGCATCTTTTTTAGAGAGGTCAGTTTGCTCAGATACTGCATTGATTAAATCTGTCTTGTTCATGAAAAAAACTCCCTTTCATACCTTGTTTAGAAATTCATCTTCTCTCTGAGAAGATGTTCATTCTCGGATTTTAGTTTTCGTCTTACTAATGACAAGTAAAAATAACCTGCAATTCAAATTTACTCATTAAGCCCAGTCGTGTCAATACTTTCAGGGGAAATTAAAGCATTTTAAGCCAAATTTTTCACGTTTTCCGTCATTTCTTCGTCAAAATTAATGATTTTCCCTCAACATTAGTCAATTTGTGTAAAATATATAATGATGGATGTGAGACATTTATGGGGCAAATCACTACATCTTTTTTATTCGAAATAAGCTGATCATTAATATAGAGAGAAGCATTGTCACAAACATAAAAATATAATTTGGAACATACTCCACCATTAAGATGTTTAAAGTGAGAATACATCCGGCCGCTGTTATCGGTAAACCGATGAAGTAACCGTCGCTCTCTATTACATTAAAACGAGCCAAACGAATTGCGCTACATGAAATGAATAATATTGCAAAAAAGGCGCCTATAAATCCAAACTCAAATAGAACTGCTTGATAGATAATAAGTGCGGGTGCAACCCCAAATGATACAAGGTCACTTAATGAATCTAATTGTTTTCCAAATTCGGAAGAGATATTTAATCGTCTTGCAGCAGCTCCATCGAGTCGATCGCATACCGCTGCAATGGTAATAAAGAATAACCCCATTCGTAACTCATTTTGAATAATAAATATGATTGCAAAAGTCCCTAATGCTAAATTAATGATCGTTAAGGCATTTGCAATTTGTCCTTTCATCTTTTTTACAGTATGATCTAATTGGTGTAAAAGGAACATAATGTTCACTCCTTATCAAATTCGAACTAATTTGGCTACCTTAAATAATAATCATACCATAGGATGAAAAGTTGCACTAGATAAGGATAGCGTCGCAAACTACAATGTTGGAGGTATCATGATTAAGAAACTTTTATTTCGTTCTTTCGTTGAATTAAGCAATCATCGTATTCAGTCTGTACTACTAAAGGCATTTGCTACATCTAAAATAAGTAAACCGCTCATTCCGCTATTTGTGAATACCTTTAAATTGAATGAAGAAGAAATGGGGCGTTCGATTCGTGAATATGGTAGTCTTCACGAACTATTTATACGGCAGCTAAAGCCCGGATGTCGCCCAATAGAAAGTGATACAAACTCATTCATCAGTCCGGTTGATGGGGTGTTGGCTGACTTTGGAAAAATTAAAGATAACGTCCGTTTTAGCGTCAAGGGACAAGAGTACTCTGTTTCAGAGATGTTAGGATCAAAAAGTGCAGCGAAAACATATGAAGAAGGCCTGTTTCTTATCCTGTACTTAAGTCCAAGTCATTATCATCGTATTCATAGCCCAATTTCTGGAGAGGTATTAAAGCAGTGGACGTTAGGAGGGCGCTCCTACCCTGTTAATGAGTTAGGAATGACATTAGGAAGAAGACCCTTATCTCGCAATTATCGGGTCATTACAGAAATGTTGAGTAGGGGGAAAAAGCTGGCAGTTGTTAAGGTAGGAGCGATGAACGTTAATACGATTGAATTAACTCATCAAACGAAAAGCTTAAATAAAGGAGAAGAGATTGGTTATTTCTCCTTCGGTTCTACAGTGGTCCTATTAATAGAAAAAGGATTAGTTTCGCTTGATGAACAAAAGACCCCTCGGGAATTTAAAATGGGGGAAAAGCTTGGAACATTTATTCAATAAAAAGGAGTTAACTGAAAGATGAAAACATCTTTCAAGTTAACTCCTTTTCTTTTTAGCGTTCGGCGCTTCTATTTCGCTTCTCCTTCGAGACGTTCTTTAGATCATCTCGAACACTTTTGTCCCATAGAGGAACATTCGTATAGTAAGCAGCACGGCTAATCAAATGACCTGCTACAGGAGAAGTGATAAAGACAAAGACAATCCCAAGAATTAACCTGGCATCAAGACCAGAATCTTTATAGAAAAATAGTAAAGCACCTAATAAGACGAGCAAAACACCTAATGTGGCACTTTTTGATGCAGCATGGGTACGCGAATAGACATCAGGCAGCCGCAATAGCCCGATTGTTGTTACAAGACTTAGCAGGGAGCCTAAAAGTACAAAAATGCTTACAAATATACTACTGATCTCGGTCTCGGTCAAGAACAACACCCCTTTCAATGAACTTTGCAAAGGCTACAGTTCCAATAAACGCTAATACCCCAACTAAAAGGATAACCTCTAAAAAAGCAGAGGTACGTAGTAAAATGGAAGAAACAGCAACAATTGCAATCATATTAATTCCGACAGTATCTAAAGCAACGATACGGTCAGAAGGGGAGGGGCCTTTAATGATCCGATAAATACTTCCTAATAACGAAATGGCTAAAATCGCAAGAGAGATCAAGAGGATGGTATCAAATAACTGAAATCCGAACATTAGTGGCTCACCTCCATAATTGCACGCTCAAACGTCATTTTTATCGCAGAGATTGATTCCTCAATGTCTTCAATGTTCATTGCATGGATATATAATGTTTTTTGATCATCAGACACATCGACTACAAGAGTACCAGGCGTTAGCGTAATGAGACTTGCTAAAAGGGTAATTTCCCAATCTGTCTTCAGCTCAGTTTCCAATGCAAAGATCCCTGGTTTAATATCAAGCTTTGGACTTAAAACATGTTTGATAACCGTAATGTTTGATAAAATTAATTCCTTTAAAAAGAGAAGAATTAATTTTACAATCGCATACACTTTAATTAAATAAAGAGGCTCATGAAAAAAGCGTCTTACTAAAACGAGAATAATCATCCCAACAAAGAAACCGATGATAAACGTTGGTAAATCCCAAGAACTATAGAGAAACATCCAAACAAATGAAATGATAAAGTTTATAACTAATTGAAAGGCCATACCATCTACTCCTTTAAAACCGCTTCAATATAAATGTCAGGGTTTAACAGTGTTGTTGTTGCATCAGCAACATACGGATAGACCCATTCAGCACCCATTCCCATAATAAAGGATAAGAAAAGAAGAATGATGCTAGGATAGAGAAGGCCTTTTATGTTCGGGCGTTCCTTTAACGTAGGTAGTTTCTCTTCACCTAGGATAACAGAAAAGAAGATTTTCATAACCGAATAGAGAACAAGTAAGCTTGAAAGTAAAAGAATCCCTACTGTCCAATATTGCTCAGCATAAAATCCGCCTTGAATTAACATCAGTTTCCCAAAGAACCCGCTGAATGGAGGAACACCTGCTAAAGAGAGAGCTGCAGCTAGAAAAGCCCATCCAAGCAATGGATAATGCTTGATTAGTCCACTTGCTTCATTCATCTTTGGTGTGCGTGTTATCACGATAATTGCACCAACAAGTAAAAACAATGCAGCTTTTATAAGCATGTCATGGACTAAATAAAAGATACCACCAAACAAACCAGGTTCATTGAAGGAAGATAACCCGAAAATAATATAACCTACACCTGCAACAACATTATAGACAAGAATTTTTTGTAAATTTTGATAGGCAACTGCGCCAATTACGCCGACAATCATTGTAATTGCAGCTAACCCACCTAAGATTTGATGAGTAATGTCCGGATGGTGATAGAAAATAATCGTAAATATACGAATAATCGCGTAAATTCCAACCTTTGTCAAAAGTCCAGCAAATAAAGCAGAAATGACTGGTGGTGGAGCTGAATAAGATCCTGGTAACCAGAAATAGAGTGGGAAAATTGCGGCTTTCATCCCGAAGACAACTAAGAACAAAAGCGCAATGACAGTCACTAATCCAGGTTGGCCGATTTCCGCAATACGATTTGATAAATCAGCCATGTTTAATGTACCGGTTACAGAATACAAATAGGCAACACCTGTTACAAATAGCGCAGATGAAATCACATTAACTAAGACATATTTTAAAGACTCTCGAAGTTGGCCCTTTTCCCCACCTAATACGATAAGGGCATAGGAACTCATTAGTAAGACTTCAAAAAATACAAAAAGGTTAAATATATCTCCTGTTAAAAATGCACCAACAACACCTGTAATTAAAAACTGCAACAATGGATAGAAAAAGTAAGCTTTACGCTCTTGATCTAAACCACGAATAGAAAATAACAAACAGGCTAACGCAACAATTGCTGTAAATAAAACGAGTAGAACAGCTAGTGAATCAGCTACTAAAACGATTCCGAAAGGAGGTTGCCATCCTCCTAATTGATAAGTCTGAACTCCATGTTCTAATACACTAAATAAAAGGAGTACAGTAGCTACTAGCATGGCAGTAAGAGATAATACACTAATTACTTTTTGGGTTTTTACGTTATGTCTTAAAAACAAAAGGACAATTCCTACAATTAATGGAATTAGAAGTGGTGCAATAATGAGATGATTAATCATGATCGATTCCCCTCAACTTTTCCATGTCATCCGTTCCGTGCACTTTATACGTTCGATACGCCAAAACTAGAAAAAATGACGTAACCCCGAAACTAATAACAATCGCTGTTAATATTAATGCTTGTGGTAATGGATCTGTATAAAAAGGTGCTTCCTGACCAAGAAGTGGAGCGGCCCCTTTTTTTAATCCACCCATCGTTAGAAGTAGTAAATGAACTCCATGACTTAAAACACCGGTTCCGATAATGATACGGGTCATGTTTTTAGATAAAATGAGATACGTTCCAACTGTAAAAAGTATGCCTACAACGATGGAGATAATAATTTCCATTAGCTATCCTCCCCTATCGTAAAAATAATCGTTAACGTAACACCAATAACAACAAAATAAACCCCAATATCAAATAGCAAGGCCGTAGCTAATTCCGTTTTTCCTAATAAAGGAAGATAAAAGTAATCATAAGTATGTGTTAAAAAGGTGGCATCAAAGATAAAAGCGCCAATACCTGTTAACACAGCAATTAATAGCCCAGTCGCTGTTAAAAGCTTAAAGTCAAATGGTAGGATTCGTCTAACAGTCTTAATATCGAATGCAATTCCTATTAAGATAATCGCAGCAGCCGTCATTAAACCTCCGATAAACCCCCCACCAGGATTGTGATGTCCTTGGAGGAATACATAAATTGAAAAAATAATGATAATAAATGTCACGAGCTGTGTAGCAGTTTTTAATACTACATCATTTGTACGCATTATGATCCCTCCTTCTGAAGACGTAACTTAATCATGGAGTAAATTCCAACAGCTGCAATTCCTAAAACGAGAATTTCAAATAACGTATCAAATCCACGGAAATCTACTAATATGACGTTAACCATATTCTTACCGCCTGCTTCTTTGTAGCTTGCATCGACGAAAAAGCTAGCTAACGATTCAAAGCTTTTTGAATAATGAGCAGAAATCGCGAAAATAGTGACTAATGCCCCTACTCCGATACTTACAACAAGATTCGTGAGACGGAATGGGACCTTTTCAAATTTTTCTTTAAATACAGGTAAATGGTAAAAGCAAAGCAAGAACAGAACAGTAGATACGGTTTCGATAACCATTTGTGTTAATGCTAAATCCGGTGCTCTAAATAGAACAAAGAACAGTGCCAAAGAATACCCTACTGCTCCTAAACTAATAATGGCCGTTAATCTTGTACGGGCAAATGCAACAGTAATTGCTGCAATACACATAATTAGCGCTAACGTTGTTTCATGGAAGGTGATTGGAGCACTACCTTCTCCAGTGAATGTGATAGCATTTAGTTTGAAAAGCATATAGCCGATAAAGAGAACCATAAATGAGAAAATGTAAATAAGATATTGACGAATACTTCCACGCATGAATGATGCAGTGATAGTATGACTTCCACTAGCAAGTAGAACTAACGATCCATCATATACTTTATTTAAAGGATCACGTTCACGTAAATAAATCTCAAGTTTTGCCCATTTTTTCATCATTAAATAGATAAAGGTTCCAAACAATATAACACCGATAGTCATAAAGAGTTCCGTATTAAAGCCATGCCAATGATAAATGTTTACATAAAACTGTTCGTCAGGTCCTAACACCGTTGGTAAGATTGCATTCATGGCCGGCTCAATCAACGTGTAGGATAATAGGTTTGGAAAGAAACCAAAAACAACAACAAGTGACCCAAGAACAATTGGACTAATGAGCATACCAAATGGGGCCTCATGCACATGCTTATCGTAGTTTTCCTTTTTGAACTCACCTGTAAAGGTTTTAAAGAAAAGAATCATACAATAAACAAACGTAAAGATACTTGCTACCCATGCTAATACAGGGAAAAGAAGACCAAATGTTTTCATATTAAAAATTTCTAATTCGGTTGCATTTAGGACACCTGTAAAGAACATTTCCTTACTTAAAAACCCGTTAAAGGGCGGAAGTCCAGCCATTGACGCTGTCCCGATTAATGAAATCGTAAAGGTAACTGGCATAATCGTCATAAGACCACCAAGTTTACGGATATCACGAGTACCCGTTTCATGATCGATAATCCCAGCAGTCATAAACAAACTACCCTTAAAGGTTGCATGGTTGATTAAGTGGAAAACAGCTGCAAGTGTTGCTGTAGTATACATTGTCGTATCGGTTCCAGCACCAAAATAAAGGGATGCTGAGCCTAAACCCAATAAACACATAATTAACCCTAATTGGCTAACTGTTGAGAAGGCAAGAATACTTTTTAAGTCTTTTTGGCGAACTGCTGAGAGAGAGCCCCAAAATAATGTCACGATTCCAAAACCAGAAAGGAGCCAAAACCATTCTGGTACTCCTCCGAATACAGGAGTAAGGCGAGCTACTAAATAAATTCCCGCTTTAACCATTGTCGCTGAGTGTAAGTACGCACTAACAGGTGTTGGGGCTTCCATGGCATCAGGTAGCCAAATATGGAATGGAAATTGTGCTGATTTAGTAAAGGCACCTAGTAACACTAATAACATCGCAGGAATAAACAAACTGGACGTCGTATCAACATTGCCGATAATTTCTCTGATACTAAACGTACCTGTCATTACATAAAGAAGTGAAAATCCACCAAGCATCGCAAATCCACCGAATACAGTAATGAGCATCGACTTTTGCGCTCCGTATGTAGATTTCTTACGATGATACCAATAACTAATAAGTAATGATGATGCTAAACTTGTTAGCTCCCAGAAAGCGTACAAGACAATAAGGTTATCTGAAAGAACAACCCCTAGCATTGCACCCATAAACATTAATAAATAAACATAAAAGTTGTGTAGTTGCTCTTTTGTTTTAGATAGATAATAGATCGAGTAAAGAACGACTAAGGAACCGATTCCTGTAATAAGCAATGCAAATAATAAGCTTAACCCATCTATAAATACTGTGAAATTAATGTCAAGTGATGGAACCCAATTAACCGTTTGTTCAATCACACCACCATCTGATGTTTCTGGAAGAAAACGAATAAAATAAAAGAATAAAACAAGTGGTAAAGCTAAAACGAACCAACCTGTATGTACAGACCTTAAGTACTTATACAAAAATGGTATTAAAATCGCTAATAATAGAGGCGAAATAGTAGCCCAATGTAATAAAGTCAAAACACATACCTCCTCATATAGTTCTAAATTGAATTTGGGCCTAGAAATCAATCCTTCATCTCATGTGTATATGGTATACGAAACACAAGTCAAATTATAACCTAATTTCTATGGGTATGCATCCATGAGGGGCTTAGTCTTCCCATCACTGAAAGTATTTATTAAATATGAAGAAAGGTGATAATAAAGATAGAAAAAAAATTTGTGAATTTTCTTTGACGAAAGGAAAAGTAGTTTCTGATGTAAGTTTTTGCTAAAAAAGTGTATAAATCATCTAAGAAGAGGCAACCTATGCTCATAACACTCACCATTAGAGTAGAGGTGGTCTAGATGAATAAAAAACAAAAAATTCTTGCAAGCATTAGTTTGTTCCTTGTCCTATTTTCGGGGGCTTGGTATGCAAATGATTATAATCAACGAACGATTCATAGTAAGGGCTATGATGAAATAGATAATATGCGAATCCTTCAAACAGATGATCATAATATTCCAGTTACAACACCATTTAAGCCGAGGGAATACATTCGTATCGGGAATCGAACCATACCAGCAAAATAAGAAAAACGAGAAGAGTTAAACCCTTCTCGTTTTTTGCTTTGTGTATTATGTTTTACGAAGATAATTTAATTTTATCAGTTAATGAGCGACGATTTATCTCTACGCGAATAAGCTCAATGAAGTCATGATTAAGATTTAATTCCACAGCTTTATAGTATGTTTCGATAAGAAGATCATCAGATAGTTTCTCCATTTTACCCTGTCGTATTGACAGGTTCACCTCCTAAAAAATAAAAATATTTTTTTATATGGTCTATTTAAATTGCGTTTTTCATAATCTATTAAGTTATAAATTGTTCTTAATTCATATCCTATCATGACACGAGAAAGAGAACAACCGTTCGATTTATCCACATTTTCCAGTGGATAACCTGTGGGTTACTTGTTTATTATGTAAAGAAGTGTAAATAAACCAACGTGTAAAACGTGTATAACGTTATCCACAACTGTTGATCAGTGTGTCATTTTGTCGAAAAAAAACTTTAAAATTTTCCTGTACTTTCGAATTCCACCATTTATTAATAAAAATATCCATTATGAATTGAAAAAAAACATAGTTAAAGGTATAGTTAAAGTTTGGATTAGACAATAAAGATAACTGGCGTGGGGTGTGTTACGTGCTCAAAAATCTATTACCGGATCAATATGTGAAAAGTATATATGATATTGATTTTGAAGATTTGAAAAAGAAGGGTATTAAAGCAATTATTACCGATCTAGATAATACGCTAGTCGAATGGGATAGACCAAGTGCAACACCCGAGGTTCGTGAATGGGTGAAAAAGGTCAAAGAATTGGGCATGAAGCTTACGATCGTGTCTAATAATAATATCAAGCGGGTAAAGGCTTTTGCAGAACCCGAAGGTATAATCTATATTCATAGTGCCAATAAACCAATGAGACGAGCATTTAATCAAGCGTGCAGGGATATGAACGTTCTTTCTAGTGAGGCGATTGTCATTGGGGACCAAATATTTACCGATATTCTCGGAGGAAATAGAGCTGGTATATATACACTTTTGGTTGTACCAGTAGCAAAAACAGATGGTATTACTACAAAATTAAATAGGAAAATGGAGCGGTTCATTTTAAGCTGGATGAGAAAAAAAGGAATGATTAAATGGGAGGATTAAATAATATGGAAGAAAGGCAAGTCATTTGTGCAGGTTGTGGAGTATCAATTCAAACAGAAAACAAGGATACACTTGGGTATGCACCTAAGTCATCATTATCTCGAGAGGTAATCATATGTCAACGTTGTTTTAGATTAAAACATTATAACGAAGTTCAAGACGTTTCTTTAACAGACGATGATTTCTTAAAAATTCTACATACGTTAGGGCAAAAGGAAGCACTTATCGTAAAAATCGTTGATATCTTTGATTTTACAGGAAGTTGGCTTCCAGGTCTACATCGATTTGTTGGGAAAAATGATGTTTTGCTTGTTGGGAATAAAGTTGATCTCCTACCAAAATCATTAAATAAAAATCGCCTTATTAACTGGATGAAAAAATCAGCAAAAGAATTAGGTTTAAAGCCGATAGATGTATTACTTATGAGTGCAGGGAAAGCAGAAGGAGTTATGGATGTAGCAGCAGAAATTGATCGGCTTCGGAATGGAAAGGATGTTTATGTAGTTGGTAGTACAAATGTTGGTAAGTCAACGTTTATTAATCAACTTATTAAAGAGTTTGAAGGTGACACGGAGCAATTGATAACAACTTCCCATTTTCCGGGAACGACTCTTGACATGATTGATATTCCTTTAGACGACGGACAGGCTCTCTACGATACACCGGGAATTATTAACCATCATCAAATGGCGCATTATGTTGATAAAAAAGAGCTTAAAGTCATTACGCCTAAAAAAGAAATTAAGCCAATGGTTTTTCAACTAAATGAAGGTCAGACTCTTTTCTTTGGTGGGTTAGCTCGTTTTGATTTTGTAAAGGGAGAGCGTACGTCTTTTGTTTGTTATGTCTCTAATGAATTGATGATTCACCGAACGAAAATGGAGAAAGCAGATGATCTTTACGAAAATCATCTAGGAGAGTTACTTACACCACCAGGGGAAGAAACGAAAGACCAGTTACCGTCATTAGAAAAGCATGAATTTTATATTAAAACAACCAAGAGTGATATTGTCTTTTCAGGATTAGGTTGGGTAACAGTCAATGGAGAGAATATTAAAGTAGAAGCTTATGCACCAAAAGGTGTAGGTGTTTCAATTCGAGAGTCAATTATATAGAAAGAAGGGAAAAAGAGTGGAGAAACTGTTTGGTTTATTCGGGCATCCGGTTCAGCATTCAATGTCACCGATGATGCATAATGATGCCTTTGCTCAACTGGGGATAAATGCAAGTTACCGTTTATTTAATGTAGAGCCAAAGTTTTTAAAAGATGCTGTTTCGGGAATTAGAGGATTAAATATAGCTGGATGTAATGTCACGATTCCTCATAAGGTTTCAGTAATGGATTATTTAGATGAAATCGATGAAGAGGCAAAAACTATTGGTGCCGTAAATACGATTGTAAACGATGATGGTAAATTAATTGGCTATAATACAGATGGTCGAGGCTATTTTGAGTCGTTACTATCTGTTTTATCAAGACCATTAGAACAGCATAAGGTGCTTGTTATTGGTGCTGGAGGTGCTGCAAGAGCCATTGTTACAGTACTTGCAAAAGAAAAGGCTGAAGAGATTGTTATTGCTAATCGGACGGTAGAAAAGGCTGAAGAATTGGCAAACGTAATCGAAGGGGTTAAGGCGACTTCAATTAAGAACGCTGAACAAACATTGGATGCATTTGATATTGTAATTAACACAACATCAGTTGGGATGAGCCCTAATATAGAGGAAATCCCTCTCTCTCTTGAGAAGTTGAGACAAGATTCGGTTGTAAGCGATCTTATTTATAATCCTATCAATACTCGATTATTACAAGAAGCTGCTCAAAAAGGAGCAAATACTTTAAATGGGGTTGGAATGTTTGTAAATCAAGGGGCCTTATCCTTTGAATATTGGACGGGGCAAAAGCCGAATAGAGAGAGAATGGCACAATTAGTATATGAAAAACTTGGAGGGAAATCATGCTAACAGGAAAACAAAAACGATTTTTACGAGCAAAAGCACACCACTTAAATCCAATCTTTCAGGTAGGAAAGGGTGGCGTCAATGAAAATATGATCAAACAAGTTTCGGATGCATTAGAGGCAAGGGAGCTTATGAAAATAACTGTTTTACAAAATTGTGAGTATGATAAACAAGAGGTTGCCAAGGAGCTAGCTCATGGTACGCGGGCTGAACTTGTCCAAATTATTGGTAACATTATTGTTCTTTATAAGGAATCAAGAGAAAAGAAGACCCTTGAGTTACCGTAAGGAGAAAGGATAACTTTATGAAAAGAATTGGGCTATTTGGTGGAACCTTTGATCCTCCTCACTTAGGTCACATGTTAATTGCACAGGAAGTATTATACGAGCTTGAAATGGACGAAATTTGGTTCGTTCCAGTGCATGTACCACCACATAAGCAGAGACAATCCTTAACCTCAGGTTCAGACCGTATAGGAATGCTACATGTAGCGACAAAAGATGAACCGCGTTTTAAAGTATCCACTATTGAAATAGATAGGGATGGGAAATCTTATACAGTTGATACCGTTAAATTACTTAAAGAAAAGTATCCGGAACATCGATTTTTCTTTCTAATAGGCGGAGATATGATTGATTATTTACCTAAATGGGAAAGAATTGACGAGCTAATGACACTTGTCACATTTATCGGTGCGAAAAGACCTGGTGCCATTTCTAAGTCGGAGTATTCCAAATGGATTGAGTATGTGGATGTCGTCCAGGTGGACTTTTCTTCAACAATGATTAGAGAGAGGGTTCGTCAAGGACAACCTATTCGCTTTATGGTACCGAGAGAGGTTGAAGCCTATATTAAGGAGAGGGGCCTGTATGGAGAGGAACGAAGCGTTAGAAATTGTTAAGCCGCACCTTACTAAGCATCGCTATGAACATACACTTGGCGTAATGGAAACAGCGATTCGTTTAGCTGAACGATTTGGTGCAGATAAGAAAAAAACAGAACTGGCTGCTATTTTCCATGATTATGCAAAATTTAGAGACAAAGAGGAAATGCGGCTTCTTGTACAGAACGTATTATCTGACAGGTTAATTTTGGAATACGGAACTGAATTATTACATGCCCCTTGTGGAGCATACTATGTAGAACATGAAGTAGGAATTAACGATTCTGAGATTCTTGATGCAATTCGGTTCCATACAACAGGAAGACCAGGTATGACCCTATTAGATAAAATCATTTTTTTAGCGGATTACATTGAGCCTGGCCGAACGTTTCCAGGGGTCGAGCACGTTCGAGAACTTGCAGAAAATGATTTAGACGCTGCAGTAGTGCAAGCTATAGAAAATACAATTGCTTTTTTAATGAAGAGAAGGCAGTTGATTTTTCCTGAAACAGTTGCAACATTTAATTCATTAGTAAAAGATAAAAAAAGGGAGAAGTGATGTGAGTGGAATCAAAGATTTTAGAATTAGCTATAAAGGTTGTTGATGATAAGCGTGCCGATAACATTGTAGCTTTAAATATGAAGGGTATTTCATTAATTGCAGATTATTTTGTTATTTGTAGTGGGAATTCAGAGAAGCAAGTTCAGGCAATTGCTTATGAACTAAAAAAAGTAGTTCAGGAAGAAGGACTCGACATTAAACGATTAGAAGGGTACGACCAAGCACGCTGGGTTTTGGTTGACTTAGGCGATGTTGTTGTCCACGTTTTTCATAAGGATGAGCGTTTGTACTATAATCTGGAGAAGCTTTGGGGAGATGCAAAAACAGTTGAAATCGAAGGAGTTCTAGGCTAATGGAACTAAAACCAGGCTATACTGTGACATTACCTGTTGCACGAAAAGCAAGCTTTGGCTACTTTCTGAACGATGGTGAAACGGATGTGTTGCTTCATCAACGTGAAGCAACAGGCGATTTAGAAATTGGCGAAAAGGTAAATGTATTTTTATACCATGATCACCAAGGTCGTCTTGCCGCAACGATGGATACCCCTCTATTAAAGGTAGGAGAGGTGGCTTGGTTAGAAACAGTTTCGGTTAAAACGGGCCATGGTGTTTTTCTTCACAATGGAATTTCGCGTGATTTATTTTTATCAATGGATGAGCTTCCTTTTAACCGAGAGCTTTGGCCACAGCCTGGAGATAAACTTCCTGTATCTATAACGTGGGATAAAAGAGGGAGAATGATGGCGAAGTTGGTTAAGGGTGCACCGATTGAAGAACATTCAAAGCCTGCGAATCAACAATTAAAGAATAAAGAAATTCAAGGTTATCTCTATCATTATTTGGACGAAGGTGGACTCCTATTAAGTGATGAAGGGTATATCGCCTTTCTTCATGAAGATGAAATGACTCGCAAACCTCGATATGGAGAGCATGTAACAGTTCGTGTTATTTACATTCGGGAGGATGGCAGAGTAAATGTAACAATGCAACCATTACGTTCTGAGCAACAAGAGGATGACGCCAGTAAACTCTTTGAATATTTAAAAGGACGCGGTGGTTCGATGCCATATTGGGACAAAACTCCACCCGAGGACATTAAACAACGTTTTTCAATGAGTAAAGCTTCCTTCAAACGTGCCTTAGGAAAGCTCATGAAAGAGGGAAAGATTGAACAACGAGATGGGTGGACATATGCAAAGGAGTAACGATGAATTATTTAGCATTTGCAACATTATATGATTCATTAATGGAAGAAGCGCCCTATGATGAGTGGAAACGCTTTGTTATAAACTCAGTAGGGCCTCACCGAATGAAAGAACTTTCCCTTTTAGATGTTGGATGTGGTACTGGTGAATTAGTACTTAAGTTATTAGATGAAGGAGTAACTGTAACGGGTGTTGATTTATCTGCTGATATGCTTGTTGTCGCTAAGGAAAAATGTGAACGTGCCGGTTACACTCCTCTTCTCATCCAACAAAATATGAGTAAGATGCCGCGACTTGGAGAATTTGATGTTGTCACGGTTTTTTGTGATTCATTAAATTATTTAACGACAGAAGATGAGGTGAAAAGAGCATTTCATTGCTTTGCTGAGCAGTTAAGTAAAGATGGGCTTCTCCTTTTTGATGTACACTCGATATCAAAAATCAATGATGGATTTATTGGGCAAACTTTTGCAGATGATCGAGGGGATATTGCATATATATGGACTTCATTTGAAGGAGAGTTCCCTAATAGCGTTGAGCATGAGCTTCGATTTTTTGTACAAAATGATTCAGGACTTTACGATCGATATGATGAGTTACATAAACAACGGACGTTTCCGGTTAGTTCATATGAATCGTGGTTAGAAGATGCTGGATTTGTAATTGAAAATATTTCAGCCGATTTTACGGAACAACCACCTCATGATGAGAGTGAACGAATTTTTATAAAAGCAAGAAAAAAGAATAAATAAGATTGAAAAAAGTAAAAAAATGTTAGAAAATATAAAAAGAGGGTGTCCGAAAGGCTGTTTATGACCTTTTGAGACACCCTCGAAGCAATGAGCAGAATTCTATATCTTTGAATGCCTTACGATGATTGGGTTTTTCATCGCAAGGGGCTAACGAAGGGAACCATTGCCTAGCATTCTTTTTGCTTTTGGGATAGCCCCTTTCATGGTTGTTTCATTAAGTGTTGTAGAATTTTTACTCGCTCATGCTCGTATTTCGCATGCGTTTGCTGAAAGAGGTGATCGAACATTAAACCAACTTCTTCCTCAAGTACTTTTATTCCCTCACCTGTAATTCCTCCAGGAACACAAACACGCTCTTGTAAAGTAGGTAATGTATAATGTCCTTTTTCTAATAGTTTACCCATACCAATCATCATGTTTGTTGCTAGAAAGGTTGCTTCTTCATTAGTAATTTTCGTTTGGCGCACAGCTCCATCGATAAATTGCTGAATGAGATAGCTAAAAAAGGCCGGACCACAACTAACAATATCAGACGAAACGCGAGTGATGTTCTCTTCAATGACTAACGGCTCTGAAATGGAAGACATTAAGGATGTCAGTAATTCACGGTCCGCTTTTGAACAACGTTCTCCAAAGCTTAGGAGCGATGAACCAGCATGCGCTCGGTTTAATATACTTGGAATCGCCCTTGCAACTTTACAATCAACCTGGTCTTCAATTTGCTGAACAGCAATCGGGCTTGTGATTGAAACAATCATTTTGTCAGCTGAACAAACGGGAGCAATTTGGTCAATGACCTCTGGAAACTGCAAAGGTTTCACACAAAGAAAGGCGATGTTTGTTTTTTGAATCACATCAATAGGATTTTCCTCAATATTAATTGTTGGAAATCGTTCTTGAAGCTTGCGTGCTTTCTCATAGGTTCGATTTGTAACGAACACTTGGTTTTCTTGGATAGCTCCGGAATCAATAAAGGATTCAAGTAAAATCGTGCCCATACTCCCCGTACCAATTATCCCGATTTTCACAGGCTCTCCCTCCTTCTTCATACTATAACTCCTTATTAAAACATCACTGTGACTATACGTATGAATCAAAGAGGAAGAATATGTATAGAAATGTCGGATTATTTTTTCGCGAAGGAAAGAACCATTTCTTTTGTTACTTCTTTTCGAAGTGGAAATTGAAACTTTGAAGCAATTTGATTCATTTGCTTCGTTACAGCATTCAATTGCTGGACGGAGATATCCTCAGACACGCTAGCCTGTTGTAGCAATTGGTCAATGATTTGTTCTCGTACAGCATCTAATTTAAGAAACTCTTTTTGTGCTTGGCGATGATTTTTTACTTGTTCTGCGATTTGTAAATGGACACTCATAGGTGAAGTCCCCTTTCTTATTTGAAAATATTGGAGTGAGTCAAAATGAACTATTCGAAACGAGAACGCATTCTCGTGACTCTGTTAGGGATTAGTGTACTCCTAGTTAGTGTAGTGTTGTTTCTGAGTTTTGGCAACTACTCAAAGAAAGAAAGCGAGGAACAAGCTTTACTGTTTTTAGAGGAAGTTGAACAGGAGGGAATGGAAGAGAGAAACGCTTTTGAAGAAACCCAAGAAACTCAAGAAACTCAAGAAACCCAAGAAACCCAAGAAACCCAAGAAACCTTGCTTGTTGTTGATATTAAAGGAGCTGTAAAAAAACCAGGAGTTTATTATTTATCTCCCGGAAGTCGTGTATTTGAAGCAGTGGAGGAGGCTGGTGGCTTTTTAGAGGAGGCGGATGAATTACAAATAAATTTAGCAAGTGTGTTAGTAGACGAAATGTTGATTTATGTTCCAAAGATAGGTGAGGAAAAAACGGTCATTTCAACAATTGAGTCGAAACAAGAAACGGGAGATGCGAAAATCTCTTTAAATAAAGCAACTCAAAGCGAATTAGAAACGCTACCCGGAATAGGCCCGTCGAAGGCCGCTGCAATTATCTCACATCGACAAGAACATGGAGATTTTAAGGGAGTGGAGGAGCTCTTACAAGTATCAGGGATTGGCCCAAAGTCCTTTGAACAATTAAAAGATAAAATCAAAGTGAATTAACTGTAAAATATAATGTAAAGATTCCGAAAATTCTGTTATGATATAAAATGTTATAAACTACAATATTTGGAGTGTGGTGTAAATTGTCGGAGAAGAAATGGGCATTAGAAACGATAGCGGTTCATGGTGGACAAGAAGCAGATCAAACAACGCAAGCACGGGCTGTCCCAATTTATCAAACAACATCCTATGAATTTAAAAATACGGAGCATGCTGCAAATCTTTTTGGTTTAAAAGAATTTGGGAATATTTACACAAGAATTATGAATCCAACACAGGATGTTTTTGAAAAAAGAATGGCTGAACTTGAAGGTGGGATTGCGGCTTTAGCGACAGCGAGTGGAAGTTCAGCCATTCATTTAGCTATCTTGAACATTTGTGAGCATGGTGATGAGGTAGTAGCTTCAAGTGCGTTGTATGGAGGTACATATAATTTATTTGTCCATACATTTAAAAAGCTTGGAATTAAGGTTCACTTAGTGGATGGTACGAACCCGCAAGCGTTCGAAGCTGCTATAAACGAAAAGACGAAACTTCTTTTTGCTGAAATCATCGGTAACCCTAATGGTGATGTACTTGATATTAAAGCAGTTAGTGATATAGCCCATTTACATGGTCTTCCACTAATGGTTGATGCTACTCTCGTTACCCCAGCTCTTTGCCGTCCGATTGAACATGGAGCAGATATTGTTGTTCATTCAGCGACGAAATTCATTGGAGGTCATGGTACATCAATAGGTGGTATCATTATTGATAGTGGTAATTTTGATTGGACTAACGGGAAATTTCCAGGTTTAACTGAACCAGATCCGAGCTATCATGGTCTTGTTTATACAGAGGCAGTTGGTCCGCTTGCATATATTATTAAGGCAAGAGTCCAATTATTACGAGACTTAGGTCCAGCGATAGCCCCATTTAATTCGTTTTTACTTTTACAAGGGCTTGAAACCCTTCACTTGCGAATGGAACGACATTGTGAAAATGCTAAGCTGGTGGCTGAGTATTTAAGTAAGCATGAATTAGTCGATTGGGTTTCTTATTCAGGTCTCCCGTCTCACCGTTCTTATAAACTAGCGCAAACCTACTTACAAGATGGACAAGGGGCTATTTTGACTTTTGGAATAAAAGGAGGACTAGAAGAAGGAAAACGATTTATCGATGCGTTAACATTGTTTTCTCATGTCGCTAATGTCGGAGATGCCAAATCTTTAGTTATACACCCTGCAAGTACGACACATCAGCAGCTCTCGGAGGAAGAACAACGCTCAGCTGGTGTAACACCAGACTTAATACGCTTATCAATAGGTATTGAAAATATACAGGATATTATTACCGATTTAGAGCAAGCGTTGTTAAAGAGTCAAAAATAATAAGCAACTATTTTTCAATTAGAAACAATTCATTGACCTAGCTTGCCCTCATTATCTAAACTAGAGTTAAAAGTAATAAGAATTGAGGATGAAAAGAAATGGATCGTATATCTTGGAATCAATATTTTATGGCGCAGAGCCATCTTCTATCCCTTCGTAGTACTTGTACTCGTTTAATGGTCGGGGCAACGATTGTAAGAGATAAAAGAATTATCGCGGGAGGCTATAACGGTTCGGTATCAGGAGGGGACCATTGCATTGATGAAGGCTGTTATGTAGTCGATAATCATTGTATACGGACAATCCATGCTGAAGTTAATGCTTTATTGCAATGCGCAAAGTTTGGAGTCCCGACAGACGGTGCGGAAATATATGTTACCCATTTTCCGTGTTTGAATTGTGCAAAAGCGATTATTCAAAGTGGTATCAAGCAGGTCTTCTATGCGAAGGATTATAAGAATCATCCATATGCGATTGAATTATTTCAAAAGGCAAACATTGCAGTAGTACAAGTTGAACTAGAAGCGCTGATGTTTGAACAGCAAGATAAGGAAAAGAAAGAGTTTACGAAGGTTTTATTAAATCACTTAGAAGAGGCCGGTGTAAGTAAAGAAACAGTAGATTTACTTGCTGAGAAAGCTCGTGCACTATACTCTTTACCGGAAAATAAAGAACGTGTTTAATTATGGTCCGTATCTTGTTGTTTCAGCGATACTCGGTATTTCCTTCTCGATTAGGGGTCCGAGTATCCCGTTTTTTCTAGCTTTTTTCTGTCTCCTTCTCATCAGCCTTCTTAACCGAATCCACTATCGCACCATTTTACTAATTATCTTTTGTACCTTCTCCTTCTATTTTGTAATCGGTTGTTTAACGGAATTTTATAACCAGACTTCCTTGAATGAGGGTGAACAAAATATAGCTGGAACCATTGTGTCTATTCCAAAAATTGACGGAGACTCGTTTTCAGCTAAATTTATAACTAGAACAGGCGAATATGTACAAGTTCACTCATTTATAGAAACGCAAAAAGACCAAGAGCTTTTACGTGCTCTAGAACCTGGAGCGTTTTGCAACATAAAAGGCTCACTCCAATCACCTACTCCCCCTACCAATTTTTATCAATTCGATTATGAGCGTTATTTATATGAGCAAAAAATCCATTGGATATTAACTCCGCAAACCTCTTCATTCCCTTGTGTAACCCATAAAACAAATGTTTATAGCTTAGAACAGTGGAGAAAGCAACAGTTAGAACGTTTAGATGAGCGGGTTGACAATACGTTATCAGGCTTGATGAACGCTTTGCTCTTTGGTGAAAGAGGCTATATAGAACAAGAAGTGCTACATGCATATCAACAACTCGGGGTTATCCATTTACTAGCAATATCTGGTCTTCATGTAGGTATGATTGTGGCAGCTAGCTATTATGTATGTATTCGCATCGGTTTAACGAGGGAGCGAGCGATGGATGTTTTAATCATTCTTTTACCTCTATATGCGATGATTACCGGTGGTTCCCCTTCTGTTATTCGTGCAGTTTCTATGAGTATTGTCGTGCTTATTTGTCTACGCTTTCGTTTGAGTATTTCGCCGTTAACAGGGATTTACACAGTGTTTTTGGTGTATGTAGCTATTTCTCCATACGCTCTTTTTCAACTAGGATTTCAGCTTTCCTTTTTAATATCATTTGGATTATTAGTGTCTTCAGCAAAAATACAAAAGTGTTACACAACACCGTTTGTGAAGTTAGTTGCTGTAACCTTCATCGCCCAAATCCTGTCTTTCCCATTATTGTTATTTCATTTTTATGAATGGTCACTAGTAAGTCTACCTTTAAACTTGATATATATCCCCTTTATTAGCCTTTTGATTCTTCCCCTCTGCTTTCTTTCTCTAATGTTTTCCTTTTTCGCGGAGTTTAATCCACCTTTATGGGTGCTGTCAAACATTATTCCAATTGTACATAAAGGACTGTTACTCATTGAACATAAGTCATCTAGTATCGTATTGGGAAAGCCGTCACTTATACAAATGATTGGTTATTATTTGGCAATTGGATGGGGGTTCTTTTGTTGGGAGAGTGGTAAGAAAGGCTGGTGGATAAAAGGAAGTTCAATTTTTCTAGTTGTTTTATTTATGCAATGTATCACTCCTTATTTTCAGCAACAGGCTATTATTACGATGTTAGACGTTGGCCAAGGAGATAGCTTTGTGATCGAGCTACCTCACAGAAGACACGTATATATTATTGATACCGGGGGGATTGTCCGATTTGAAGAGGATAAATGGCGCCAGAAAAAAAACAGGTTTGAAGTTGGAGAAGATGTGGTACTTCCATATTTGAAAGCTCGCGGCATTCGTAAAGTTGACAAATTGATTTTAACCCATGGACATTACGACCATATTGGTGGGGCTTCAGCCTTAGTAGATGAGGTTGAAGTAAAACAAATTCTTTACGCTACGGGGGCAGTAGAGGGGGAAGTTGAAAAAGCTCTCCTCAAGTCGTTTTACTTAACAGGTACCGATATCTCTTTCGTTAGAAAAGGGGACTCATGGACCGTAGGAAATAATCATTTTGCAATTTTAGCTCCTCAAGGTCAAGAGCAAGGGTTAAATAATCGTTCTATCGTTGTGTTTGCAGAAATTGAGGGGATTAATTGGTTATTTACTGGCGACTTGGAAGAAGAAGGAGAGAAAAAGCTCATGCTAAATTATCCGAGTCTTAAAGTTGACGTATTAAAAGCAGGTCATCATGGTAGTCGGACTTCATCAAACGATTGGTTTATCGATTCTCTTGAGCCGCAACTGACCCTTATTTCAGCTGGGAGGAACAACCGTTTTGGTCATCCACACCCAGAAGTTATTCATGAACTTGAAGAAAGAGGGATAGTGATTTTGCGGACAGACAAAGTAGGAGCCGTACAATTAAAACTAAAAAAGAAGCGATTAAAGATCTACTCAACTAAGTAGCAGAAAAAGCAGGATGAACGATAAACGCTCATCCTGCTTTTATACCTAAAGTCTTTCAATTGGTTACATGCTTCCAAATACGTCAACTAATGAAGCGATGATGAAAATAAAGGCAAAAAAACCAAAAGAAACGACAAAGGCAACACCAGAATCGATGGCGTCATTTCGTTTGCATTGCACATCTTTTTCGTAATGATTCATCTGGCACCCCTCCTTAACAATCTTTAGTATACGTGATGCGTTTTGAAAAAGCTAGACGATTTAACAAGCCAGTCCTGTCATTTTTTCGTTTGTTCAAAAAATTGTAATGGGTTAAAAAGTTCTTGACACCATTGTAAAGAGTTGTCACCTATAGTTCAAACATGCATAGGATACTATAACTAATACATGGCGGTCATGGTTATCGTTATGAACGGGAATACCCGGGGTCTCGTTTCATGACGTTTATCATAAATGGGGGTCTGGTATATTTCTGGTGACTAGGCCCCTTTCTCCAATTCATTCTTGTCAGATGGCTATTATTTAACTAAGCTATACTTGAGTGATAAAAAGACAAACGTATGGATGTGGAGATTAATATGAGTTATTTACAAGTGAAAAAGAGAATACAGGCAGGGAATATTGAACCTGTTTATTTTATATATGGTACTCAGACCTTTCTGATGGAGGATCTAGTCCAATCGATTACTAAAAAAACGATGACAAGTGAAGAAGCAGAAGTAAACTTGAATGTATTTAGTCTTATGGAAACGCCTCTTGAAGTCATAACTGAAGAAGCAGAAACATTACCTTTTTTTGGAGGGAATAAAATAGTCATTATTAAGGACTTTTTTTTAGTTACAAGTCAAAGGAACGAGAGTAAAATTGAGCATGATTCAACTTCCTTTGAACGTTATATAGATAATCCTCTTCCTGAATCAGTTGTTATTATTTTGGCTCCTTATGAAAAGTTAGACGAAAGAAAAAAATTAACAAAGCAATTAAAGAAGCAAACCGTTGTGGTTGAAGCAAATCCTTTTGATGAAAAGATGACAGAAGCTTGGATTGAGGAGCAAGCTAATTTAAAGCAGATACGTTTCACAGAAGCAGGAAAGGAGCGTTTACTAGAAAGGCAAGGAACCAATTTACTTTTACTTTCTTCTGAAATTGATAAGCTCTCACTTTATGCAGGCGAGGGTGGCGTTGTGGATGAAACCATGGTCGAGCTACTCGTATCAAAAACGTTGGAGCAAGATGTTTTTGAACTAATTAATTTGGTCGTGAAGAAAAAATTAGACAAAGCCTTAGTTATTTATCATGATTTATTAAAGCAAAAGGAAGACCCTCTTAAAATTTTGGCTTTATTGGCTCGCCAATTTAGGATTTATTATCAGGTTAAAGAAATGACGAGAAGGGCCTATTCACAAAAACAAATGGCAGCTCAGTTGAAGTTGCATCCATATGTGGTGAAGTTGGCAAGTGCACAGATTCAACATTTTGATGAGAAAAGATTACTATACATACTTAATCAAGCAGCTGAGACGGACTATGCCATAAAGAGGGGGACAATGGATAAGGTCCTTGCCGTTGAGCTCTTTTTGATGAGGTTATCAACATAAAAACGACTCCTATGAAGGAGTCGTTCAGCCTGTCGACAAAGTCTCGCGTCGACAGGCTTTTTTGTGATTAGAGAGGGGGTTGCCATGATTAGTCGCTTCGAATCCGCTCCCGGGATGGGGGGCACGCTTTCCGCAGGCGGGCGTGGAACTAACCGGCTCCGCCGATGGATTTCCACCTGCCCTTCCTCCTGCAGGAGTCGGCCCTCCCATCCCGTCCGCTTTTTTAGAGGAGACATGAGAATCCCCTTACTCTTCAACCATCCTTCATACGAAGCAAATAGGAGACAGTTTACAGATTTTTTTCTATAATATGAATGAAAACAAGACTGGGGTGAATGGGGAATGATGTCAAAAAAGTTGGAAGATAAGCGGATGCAAATGGAGATGGTTTGGATTGAAAAGCTAGTTCCAGAAGACCATCTTGTTCGTAAATTGGATCACTCTATGGAATTTGATTTCATCTATGATTTGGTGAAAGATCTTTATTCTTCCGACAAAGGACGTCCTAGTATCGATCCAGTTGTTTTAGTGAAAATGGTCTTTATTCAATATATCTTTGGCATTCGGTCGATGCGTCAGACCATCAAAGAGATTGAAACTAATGTGGCTTATCGATGGTTTTTAGGATTTGGATTCGAGGATAAAATCCCTCACTTTTCTACGTTCGGAAAGAATTATGCTCGCAGATTCCGGGAAAGTGATGTGTTTGAACAGATCTTTTACCGCATTCTTCGGAATGCAATGGACAAGGGATTCGTTAATCCAGAGATTGCCTTCATTGATTCAACGCACGTCAAGGCCAATGCAAATAA
>NZ_MVJM01000001.1:393582-638850 GCF_002156385.1 Halalkalibacter urbisdiaboli | reverse complement strand
AATCAGATTCTACCATATAGGACTACGAACCGAGAAGGCTATCGGGAGTACATATCTGATTCATCCATTTGTCAGGCTTGTCCGGTCTTACACCAATGTACCAAGAGTAAAAACCAGCAGAAGTTGGTTTTACGACACATTTGGCAGGATGCTTTGGATGAAGCCGAACACTTACGACACACAGAGGTAAATAAAGAGATTTACGCCAAGCGTAAAGAAACGATTGAACGTGTCTTTGCCGATCTCAAACAAAAGCATGGTATGCGTTGGACCAACCTAAAAGGGTTGGAAAAAAACTCAATGCAGGCGATGCTTGTTTTCGCTGCCATGAACCTAAAAAAATTAGCCAACTGGCACTGGAGGAACACCCATCCTCCAGCGTCACCAACAGACAATAGACGGAAATACGCGAAAACGCCTTTGAGAGTCATTTCTCAAAGGCGTTTTGTCTACGGTCTGAACGACTCCTATGAAGGAGTCGTTTTTATGTTCTGCAATTATGCAGATAACCCGTTTAATTTTTTCGCAAGGCGAGACTTTTGACGAGCTGCTGCATTTTTATGAATAAGACCTTTACTAGCTGCTTTATCAAGTTTCTTAATAGCATCAACAAATGCAGTTTGAGCTGTTGCAGCATCGCCTGCTTCTACTTTTGCTTCAAACGTCTTGATTGCAGTACGTAAAGCAGACTTCACAGAAATATTTTGTGCACGACGCTTGTCGTTTGTCTTTACACGTTTAATGGCAGATTTAATATTTGGCATATCTTCACCTCCTAAAATTCACTTGTCCACTTTCACCAGTCCATCTATAAAATATGAACGGTTTCGTTTCTTTGTTCAGGGCAATGATGACTCTCTATATCATCAATACAACAATCTGCATTCTATCAAAAAGCGCCAGGAATTGCAATAGAAGAATGAAAACTAAACGCATGGGACACGCTAAATTTAAAGATGATACGAGGAGAGTGATTATGGTGACTGATGAATTGAATTTAGATGCCTTTCAAATTCGAACTGATCTCGCGTTAGAAGCACATCAAATGGTTCTAGAAGAAGAAAAGAAAAAAAACGCTACCCCTTCTTCAGTCAGTGGTGTCAACGTTCAGGAAGAGACGATTGAAGGGGTACAAATAACCCGAGTTGAAGTTACAGAGCAAGGGGCTCAGCGTCTTGGGAAAAAAGCTGGTTCCTATTTAACATTTGAGTCCCAAGGGATAAGAAAAAAAGATACAGAAGCTCAACAAAAAATGGAGCAGGTTTTTGCAGATGCTTTTCACCAATTTATTGTTGGACTTGGGATTAAACCAACAGATACATGTTTAGTTGTTGGTTTAGGAAACTGGAATGTCACCCCAGATGCGCTTGGACCGATAGCTGTTGAGAATTTACTCATCACAAGACATCTGTTTCAACTTGCGCCTGAACAAGTTCAAGAAGGATTTCGTCCGGTAAGTGCGTTAGCTCCAGGAGTGATGGGGTTAACAGGGATTGAAACAAGTGATGTCATTCATGGAATTATTGAAAAAACAAAACCTGATTTTGTTATTGCCATCGATGCACTTGCTTCTCGTTCAATTGAAAGGGTAAATGCAACGATCCAAGTTTCGGATACGGGAATCCATCCAGGCAGTGGAGTTGGAAATAAGCGAAAAGAATTAAGTAAGGAGACACTGGGGATTCCAGTAATCGCCGTAGGAATTCCAACGGTCGTCGATGCAGTATCCATTACAAGTGATACCATTGATTATGTATTAAAGCATTTTGGAAGAGAAATGAAGGAAGGTCATAAACCGTCACGCTCATTAGTACCAGCAGGAATGACATTCGGAGAAAGAAGAGAACTTAAAGATGAGGATTTGCCGTCAGAAGAAAAAAGACAAACGATCATGGGCATGATTGGGACACTTCCCGAAGATGAAAAACGTCAACTTATTCGCGAAGTTCTGGCCCCGTTAGGTCACAATCTTATGGTCACTCCAAAAGAAGTTGATGTATTTATTGATGATATGGCCAATGTCATCGCTGAAGGGTTAAATGCGGCATTGCATAAGCAAGTAGACCAAGGAAATGTTGGGGCTTATACTCATTAAATTTTAAAAAGAAATAGTTATTAAACCTCTCACAAAAAAAGTGAGAGGTTTTTTTGGTTCTATCGTGGGACAAGACCTCATAAGGTAAAGGACAAGCATATAGTTAGAGGTGAAAACATGAGACGGAATCAAGTTCGCGGATTTACGATCCATTTGAATAGGACGAGCATTAAACGTCTTGCGGTATTTGTTATTTTAGGGATTATGGCGTTATTTATTTTTACAGGAATGCTGACATCAATTGAACCAAGATATGGCTTAGCGTCCTCCTCTGTTCATGAGTGGGCAACGGACTTGAAAGGAGAACACTTTGTCCACTTAATGGCAACGGAAAACCCGTATTTAAAACAATCATTACCAGAAGACAGTAAGCCATTAAGCTTATCTTCGCTGGCTTTCCAGTTAACAACGAGTATAAATCCCGACGATCCTAGAAGTTTATTAGGAAGAGAGTTACCAGGTTTTGCGTTGTTTGATGGGCATATTGTTGTCGCTGGTGAAGGAACAGACTACACGAATCTTCCAGTAGAATCTGCTCCACCGATGGAAGTGATTATGGCAGAGCGTGATGCAACAAAAGAGAGTTTAGAAAAGTTAGAGGAATTAGAAAAGGAAGGCGCAAAAATAGGTGAAACAACAAATGGTAGAAAAGTTGTTCACATTATTCACTCTCATAATTATGAATCATTCTTGCCAGAATTAGATACGGATGAACCGAATGAGGCGCATCATAACAAAATCAATATTACATTAGTTGGTGAGAAGCTATCCCAGGAATTAGAAAAAAGAGGGATTGGTACTGAAGTTGAAAAGCGTGATATTCAAGCAAACTTGCATCAACGTGACTGGGGCTATGGGAAATCCTATGATGCATCACGTGAATATGTGAAAGAAGCAATGACTCAAGATGAAGATTTAGAGTTTTTCTTTGATTTACACCGTGATACGCTACCTTACGATCGTACAACAGTTACGATTAATGGTGTTGAATACGCAAGAACATTCTTCGTCATTGGTGGAAATCATAGTAATTATAAGCATAATTTGCACTTAGCTGAAGAGCTTCATAATTTATTAGAAAAGCATTATCCCGGCTTGAGTCGTGGGGTTATTACTAAAGCAGGCCAAGGAACAAATGGACGCTTTAATCAAGATCTTTCTGAAAAGTCGATTTTGATTGAAGTCGGTGGAGTCTATAACTCACTTGATGAAACGTATCGTTCGGCAGAAGCTATTGCAGAAGTGTTTTCGGAATTTTATTGGGATGAACAAAAGGTAGATGGAGAAAAAGGGGAGAATTAAAATGAAACGGTTTGTTGCGATATTCATAAGTATAGTACTTCTACTCTTTCTAGGTTCATTAGTTGGAATGCAGCATATGAGTGAAGAATTGGGACTATCGCAACCAGAACCACTTTTTGTTCAAACTGATGGTGAGAAGGTTCAACCAGAACAGAGGCCAGAGCCTTCTCCAAAGCCTATGGAGGAATTAAAACAAAAGCGTCAAAAGGTTGAAGAGATTGGAAGGTTTAATTTCTTTTCAGACATTGGTGGTCAGTTAGCTGAAAGTTTAAATGTAGCAAGTCGTTCCCTTCTTTCACAAATCATGACGTTTGTTCACCAAACCTTAAACGGTGAAGGGAAGCAAGAGGACTGAAAAACTGGTAGAGTTTCTATTCTACTGGTTTTTTCTTTTTGTTTTTCGATTAGGTAGTGATATGACTTATTTTGCTTATATTACGGACTAGTTGCCTATACTAAGCGATAATAATCGGTTTAAATATATTTTTTTATTAGTCAAGCTGCATGAGAAAGAATCTATTATTGAATAGGTGTTCTTCGATTGGTATAATTGAAATTAGTGTATTTTGCACGATAGTAGGAGTGATTACATTGAATAATGAACAACGCTTAGCACGTCAATCGAAAATTCGTAATTTCTCGATTATTGCACATATAGATCATGGGAAATCGACTTTGGCCGATCGAATCTTAGAGAAGACGGGTGCTTTAACGGCACGTGAAATGAAAGAACAAACATTAGATGCAATGGATCTTGAACGTGAACGCGGGATTACGATTAAGCTTAATGCCGTACAATTAACGTACAAGGCGAAGGATGGAGAAGAATATATTTTTCATCTGATTGATACACCAGGGCACGTCGATTTTACGTATGAAGTGTCTAGGAGTTTAGCAGCTTGTGAAGGAGCTTTGTTAATCGTTGACGCAGCGCAAGGGATTGAGGCACAAACACTTGCAAATGTGTATCTCGCTCTTGATAATGATTTAGAAATTTTGCCTGTCATAAATAAAATTGATTTGCCAAGTGCGGAACCAGATCGTGTAAAACAGGAAGTAGAGGATGTAATTGGTCTAGATACTTCAGATGCGGTCCTTGCTTCGGCAAAAAACGGGATTGGAATTGAGGATATTCTTGAACAAGTAGTTGAAAAAGTACCAGCTCCAACTGGTGATCCAGAAGCTCCGTTGAAAGCATTAATTTTCGATTCTTTGTATGATCCATACCGTGGTGTTGTTGCCTACATTCGGATTGTTGAAGGTACAGTAAGACCAGGACAAAAGATTCGGATGATGGCAACGAAAAAAGAGTTTGAAGTATTAGAGGTTGGGGTATTTACTCCAAAAACATCCATGCGTGACGAGCTAACGGTTGGAGATGTAGGCTTTTTAACGGCCGCCATTAAAAATGTAGCAGATACACGAGTTGGGGATACGATCACAAGTGCGGTAAAACCTGCTGAAGAGCCATTACCTGGTTACCGTCGTATGAACCCAATGGTGTATTGTGGATTGTATCCTGTCGATACGAGTGAATATAATGATTTGCGTGAAGCACTTGAAAGACTCGAATTAAATGATGCGTCCCTACAATATGAGCCTGAAACATCTCAAGCATTAGGTTTTGGTTTCCGCTGTGGTTTCTTAGGTCTGCTGCACATGGAAATCATCCAAGAACGTATTGAGCGAGAATTTGGGATTACATTAATTACAACAGCACCGAGTGTTATTTACAAAGTAACGATGACCAATGGTGACTTTATCCAAATTGATAACCCAGCTAATATGCCAGATGCGCAGAAAATTGAACAAATTGAAGAGCCTTATGTCAAAGCGACTATAATGGTACCGAATGATTTCGTTGGTTCCGTTATGGAGCTATGTCAAGGGAAACGTGGGATTTTCATTGATATGCAATATTTAGATGAAAATCGCGTGCAAATTGTTTATGAAATCCCATTATCAGAAATTGTTTATGATTTCTTTGATCAATTAAAATCGAATACAAAGGGATATGCATCGTTTGATTATGAACTCATCGGATACAAGCCTTCGAAGCTCGTAAAAATGGATATCCTTCTAAACGGAGAAACAGTTGATGCCCTTTCTGTTATTGTCCATCGCGATGCTGCATATGAACGAGGAAAGCAAATTGTTGAAAAGCTAAAGGAATTAATTCCGCGTCAGCAATTTGAAGTTCCAGTTCAGGCAAGTATTGGCCAAAAAATCATTGCTCGTTCAACGATTAAGGCGATCCGGAAAAATGTATTAGCTAAATGTTACGGTGGAGATATCTCTCGTAAACGTAAACTTCTTGAGAAGCAAAAAGAAGGGAAGAAACGGATGAAAGCTGTTGGGAACGTTGAAGTGCCACAGGAAGCCTTTATGGCCGTTCTTCGAATGGATGATTAGATTGTTAGACCGCAGGGGAAGCTCCTGCGGTTTTTGCTCTATTTAAATAATAAAAAAGGTTTGGGGGTGTTTTTTCATGGTTAAGGCTGCATATATTCACATTCCTTTTTGTGAACATATTTGTCATTATTGTGATTTTAATAAAGTATTCTTAAAAAATCAGCCTGTCGACGACTATATAGAATCCCTCCTGATGGAAATGGAGTTAGCGACTCAACGTACATTACCTGACCGGTTAGAAACGATCTATATAGGTGGGGGAACACCAACGGCATTAACTGCAAAACAACTTCAAACATTGTTTGAGGGAATGGCGCAGATTTTCCCGCTTGAACAAGTAAAAGAGTTTACCGTCGAAGTAAATCCAGATAGCAGTGAGTTAGATAAGCTGAATGTAATGAAAAATGCGGGAGTGAATCGTTTAAGTATTGGCGTCCAAACGTTCGAACAAGACCTCCTCAAAGGAATTGGTCGTACACATTCTCGCAAAAGTGTTGAGGAATCAATTGAAAGAAGTAGGAAAGTTGGTTTCAAAAATATTTCTATCGATTTAATGTTTGGTCTTCCACATCAAAAACCTGACCATTTTGAGCAAACGTTAAAAGAAGCAATTGCATTAAATGTTGACCATATTTCAGCATACTCTTTAAAGGTTGAAGAAAAAACAGTATTTTATAACCAACTTCGTAAAGGAAAGCTATCGCTCCCTCCAGAAGATGATGAAGTGAAGATGTATAACCTTCTCCGGACAAAATTAGCTAAAGCAGGTTTCACTCACTATGAAATAAGCAATTTTGCTAAACCGGGTTTTGAAAGTAAACATAATCTAGTTTATTGGAATAACGAAGAATATTATGGGTTTGGAGCGGGGGCACATGGGTATGTACAAGGTGTTAGAAATCAAAATTACGGGCCTGTCCCCAAATACATTCAAGCGATAAAAAAATACGAACTTCCGTATCTTCATGAGCATAATGTGACTGTTGTTGAACGAATTGAGGAAGCAATGTTTATGGGGTTAAGAAAAAGAAAAGGCATCTCTATTGAACAGTTTAAAAAAAGCTATCATTGCAATCCCGAAGAGTTATATCAGCATCAAATTGATAAGCTTATTGAACGAGGACTATTGGAGAAAAAGCAAGGTTGGATAAGGTTAACAAATGAAGGTTTATTATTGGGGAATGAGGTCTTTGAACAGTTTATTGCGGTTCTTGAAGAGGGACATATTGTTTAGAGATACAACAAGATAGCAATAGATATTGACAAAATGAGACCTTTTTGATAACTTATCTTTAGATTTAGCACTCGTTTTGCTTGAGTGCTAACAGGGGTGATATGGGATGTTAACAGAGAGACAATTATCGATTTTACATGCTATTGTTGATGATTATATTCGTTCTGCAGAGCCCGTTGGTTCACGTAGTATCTCTAAGCGTGAAGATATAACATTTAGTCCTGCGACTATTCGCAATGATATGGCGGATTTAGAAGAGTTGGGATTCCTTGAAAAGCCTCATAGTTCAGCAGGACGTATCCCGTCTCAAAAAGGGTATCGCTATTATGTAGACCACCTATTAATCCCGCACCATTTAACAGACGAAGAAGAAGCAGATATCCGTACGCTTTTTACGGAACGAATGCAGGAAATTGAACATGTTATTCAACAGTCAGCACGCATTCTATCGAATATGACCAGCTATATTTCTATCGTACTTGGGCCCGAAATGTTTGAGGCGAAACTACGTTCAATTCAAATTATACCATTAACAAAGCACTCCGCTATTCTAATATTGGTAACTGATACGGGACACGTGGAGAATCAAACTATCAATATCCCTGAAGCGATGGAGCCTGGTGATTTAGAACGAACAGTAAACATATTAAATGAAAGGCTCATGGGAGTGCCGCTGTACCAACTTAGACACAAGTTAAAAAAAGAAATTGCAGATGTCATGAGAGTACATGTCAATAACTATGAGCATGTATTAAATGTGTTATCAAGTTCATTTAATGTTGAAAAGTCAGAGAAAGTTTTCTATAGCGGAAAAACAAATCTCCTGAGTCAACCAGAGTTTCGTGATATAGATAAAGTAAAAATGCTCTTAAATATGCTAGAAGAAGACCGTGTAATGAATCAAATTCTTCGTGCGCAACATGATGGGGTTCAAGTGCGAATTGGCGAAGAAAATAATCTCGAGGCCTTCGATAGCTGTAGCATGATTACCGCAACCTACTCAATTGGTGGAAAACATATGGGGACAATTGGGATTTTAGGGCCTACACGAATGGAATACCGTCGTGTGATCGGTGTCGTCGATTCTTTATCAAAAGATTTAACGAAGCTACTAACAAACTTGTATCAACAAGGGTAGAAATGGTAATATTGACAATTAGTTGTGAAGTATTAGCTTCAACAGCTTTTTGTCATATACATAAGCAATGAAAATCTAGTAGGAGGTGAGTAAGTTGGCAGAGAAAGAAACGCAAACAATCGAAGAGGAAGTAACGGAAGAAGTTGAAGAAGTAAGTGCAAATGATGTTGAAGAGGCTGATGCCAACAAGGAAGGACAATCAGAAGAGAGCGAAGAAAATTCGTTAGAAAAAGAAGTTGCAGATTTAACGAACCGATTACTTCGTGTGCAAGCTGACTATGATAATTTCCGTCGTCGCTCAAGAGAAGAAAAAGAAGCGGCTGCAAAATATAGAGCACAAAGTTTTATCGAAGGACTACTACCTGTAATTGATAATTTCGAACGAGCGTTACTCGTTAACCCTGAACAGGAAGAAGCGAAATCTCTATTAAAAGGGATGGAAATGGTTTATCGGCAATTACAGGATACTCTAAAAAATGAGGGTGTCGAAGTAATTGAAACAGTTGGGCAGTCATTTGATCCTCACTTACACCAAGCGGTTATGCAGGTTGAGGAAGAAGGGTATGAATCAAACCAAATTGTTGAAGAGTTGCAAAAGGGTTATAAATTAAAGGATCGTGTGCTCAGACCTTCAATGGTGAAGGTAAACGCCTAACCCTTTCGATAGAGAAGTTATTGAATAAACTAGATATTTAGGAGGAACGTAAAATGAGTAAAATTATCGGTATTGATTTAGGTACAACGAACTCTTGTGTTGCAGTAATGGAAGGTGGAGAAGCAACCGTTATTCCAAATCCAGAAGGAAATCGTACAACACCATCTGTTGTTGCGTTTAAAGATGGAGAGCGTCAAGTTGGGGAAGTTGCAAAGCGTCAGGCAATCACAAACCCTAATACTATTATTTCAATTAAGCGCCATATGGGGACGGATCATAAGGTGTCTGTTGATGGTAAGGACTATACTCCACAAGAAATTTCAGCTATCATTCTGCAAAAGCTAAAATCCGATGCAGAAGCGTACCTTGGAGAAAAAGTTACAAAAGCAGTAATTACAGTTCCTGCTTATTTTAACGATTCTCAGCGTCAAGCAACAAAAGATGCTGGAAAAATTGCAGGTCTTGAAGTAGAGCGTATTGTTAACGAGCCTACTGCTGCAGCACTTGCTTACGGTCTTGAAAAAGAAGAAGACCAAACGATTCTAGTATATGACCTAGGTGGCGGTACATTTGACGTATCGATTCTTGAGTTAGGTGATGGTTTCTTCGAAGTAAAAGCAACCTCAGGTGATAATGCGCTTGGTGGAGACGACTTTGACCAGGTCATTATTGATTACCTTGTTGAGCAGTTTAAAAAGGATAATGGAATTGACCTTTCTCAAGATAAAATGGCTATGCAACGTTTAAAGGATGCCGCTGAAAAAGCAAAGAAGGATCTTTCAGGTGTAACACAAACGCAAATTTCTCTTCCGTTCATTACAGCTGATGCAACAGGACCTAAGCATCTAGAGTTAAGCTTAACTCGTGCAAAATTTGAAGAGCTTTCTGCAGATTTAGTAGAAAGAACATTAGGGCCTACTCGCCGTGCGATGCAAGATGCTGGTCTTTCTGCAAATGAAATTGACAAAATTGTACTTGTTGGTGGTTCAACTCGTATCCCAGCTGTTCAAGAGGCTATTAAGAAGCTAACTGGTAAAGAGCCACATAAAGGTGTAAATCCTGATGAAGTTGTAGCTCTAGGGGCAGCTGTTCAAGCTGGTGTATTAACTGGTGATGTTAAAGATGTTGTTTTACTAGATGTTACACCACTTTCTCTTGGTATCGAAACAATGGGGGGCGTATTTACAAAGTTAATTGAACGTAATACAACAATCCCAACGTCGAAATCACAAGTATTCTCAACAGCAGCGGATAATCAACCATCTGTTGACATTCATGTTCTACAAGGTGAGCGTGAAATGGCTGCTTATAATAAAACACTTGGTCGTTTCCAATTATCTGATATCCCGCCAGCACCTCGTGGCGTTCCACAAATTGAAGTAACATTTGATATTGATGCGAACGGGATTGTAAATGTTAAGGCGAAGGACCTTGGTACAAATAAAGAACAATCGATTACAATTACATCTTCTTCTGGTCTTTCTGATGAAGAGATTGAGAAAATGGTGAAAGACGCAGAAGCAAATGCTGAGGAAGACAAAAAGCGTCGTGAAGAAGTTGAGCTTCGCAATGAAGCTGATCAGCTAGTTTTCTCAACAGAAAAAACATTAAAGGATCTTGGTGACAATGTTGACCAAGCGGAGAAAGAGAAGGCTGAAGCGGCAAAAGAAAAGCTTAAGTCGGCAATTGAGGCTAATAATCTTGATGAGATTCGTACAGCTAAGGACGAGTTACAGGAAATCGTTATGGCACTTTCTACAAAGCTTTATGAGCAAGCAGCACAAGCAGCACAGCAGGCTCAAGGCGCTGAAGGAGAAGGTAACCAACAGGAAGAAGATAATGTTGTAGATGCAGAATACGAAGAAGTAAAAGAAGAAGAAAAGAAATAAAGAAAAATACTAAATTGAATGATTCAATTTAATGCGAAGGAATGTACGAAAAAGTCAAAGTCAAATCAAATGGCTTTGACTTTTTCTACGAATATGTCAAGTTAATGGATGGTGGAAAAATATGTCCTCATCTTGCGTAATATTGAATAGAGATGGTATGATGAACGTTATGTAATAGAATCGGGAGTGGATGACATGAGTAAACGAGATTACTATGAAGTCCTTGGTGTTGATAAAAATGCATCGGTTGATGAAGTGAAAAAAGCCTACAGGAAGCTTGCACGGAAATATCATCCAGATGTAAATAAAGCCGCGGATGCTGAGGAGAAATTCAAAGAAGTAAAGGAAGCGTATGATACATTAAGCGACCCTCAAAAAAAATCACGCTATGATCAATTTGGTCATACAGATCCAAATCAAGGATTTGGTGGTGGTGGTGCTAGAGATTTCGGTGGCTTCGGAGACATATTCGATATGTTCTTTGGAGGTGGAGCTGGTAGAAGAAATCCAAATGCCCCACGACAAGGTGCCGACCTTCAATACACAATGACGCTTGAGTTTAAAGAGGCTGTTTTCGGTAAAGACACGGAGATTGAAATTCCAAGGGAAGAAACGTGTCAAACATGTACGGGTTCTGGTGCTAAGCCTGGGACAAAGCCAGAAACTTGTTCCCATTGTGGAGGTTCTGGTCAACTCAACATAGAGCAAAATACACCTTTTGGTCGTGTTGTAAATCGTCGTGTGTGTCAGCATTGTGAAGGAACAGGTAAATTTATAAAAGAGAAATGCTCGACATGTGGTGGAAAAGGAAAAGTACGTAAGCGTAAGAAAATTAAGGTTAACGTACCAGCTGGTATCGATCACGGGCAACAACTAAGAGTGCCAGGTCAAGGTGAAGCAGGAGTGAATGGTGGTCCTGCGGGTGACTTATATGTTGTGTTCAACGTAAAGCCTCATGAATTTTTTGAACGCGATGGTGACGATGTATATTGTGAGATGCCATTAACATTTGCTCAAGTTGCGTTAGGGGATGAAATTGAGGTTCCAACATTAAATGGAAAAATCAAGCTGAAAATTCCTGCGGGTACGCAAACGGGAACTGATTTTCGATTACGAGGTAAAGGTGTTCCGAATGTCCATGGCAGAGGTCAAGGGGACCAGCATGTAAAGATTCGTGTTGTTACGCCTAAAAATCTGACGGATAAAGAAAAGGAATTAATTCGCGAGTTTTCTCAAATGACTGGTGGGCAACCGGACGAGCAAAATGACGGTTTCTTTGCAAAGGTAAAGCGTGCTTTTAAAGGATAACAATACAATATAAGCATTATTAGTTATTAATATTAAGTTTGTAGGAAAGTAAATATTAAGAGAAAAGTAAATGTCTTCAGTCGGATAACTTGGAAAGCATTAATTGGTTTTGGAGAATGTAGAAAATCGATTTTATGTAACTAATCTGACTGAAGTCATCCTTTTTTAACTGTCAAAAGGAGATGGAGAGATAATGAAGTGGTCCGAGTTTAGTATTCACACGACGCAAGAAGCTGTTGAGCCAGTTTGTCACATTTTGCATGAGGCTGGTGCAAGTGGGGTTGTTATTGAAGACCCGACAGACCTTGTGAAGGAATGGGGCGTTCATTATGGTGAAATCTATCAACTCTCTCCTGATGATTACCCTGAAGAGGGAGTCATGATTAAAGCCTATTTTCCTGTTAATCACTCTCTTGATAGGACGATTGAAGAGATTAAATTAGCAATAAATACTTTGGTCACACATGATATTGATCTTGGACATAACAAAGTCCAGCTAGTAGAGGTTCATGAGGAAGATTGGGCAACAGCATGGAAAAAATACTATAAGCCAGTAAAGGTTTCAAATTCATTGACGATTGTGCCAACATGGGAAGAATATCAACCTGAGAAGGGCGAGACAACGATTGAATTAGATCCTGGAATGGCGTTTGGGACAGGAACGCATCCAACGACGATCCTTTGTATACAGTCACTCGAGAAGGTGCTAAAAGGTGGAGAACAGGTCATTGATGTTGGGACTGGTTCAGGCGTATTAAGTATCGCTGCGGCAAAGTTAGGGGCGAAAACTGTTCTTGGGCTAGACCTTGACGATATCGCTGTAAAAAGTGCGAGAATGAATGTTATGTTAAATCAAGTAGACGATGTTGTATCGGTTGAGCAAAATAATTTACTTGAGCAAATAGCAGGGCAATATGATGTTGTCGTTGCAAACATTTTAGCAGAAATTATTGTTCGTTTTGTCCAAGATGCGGCAGCGGTTCTTAAACCTGGGGGGACATATATCACATCAGGTATTATTAAACGAAAAAAGCAGGATGTCCAAGACGCCCTTATCCAAGGTGGTTTTTCCATTAAAGAAGTCATCGAGCTGGAGGATTGGGTAGCTATTATTGCGACTAAATAAGAAGAGTGAGGACGATACAGATGCAACGTTATTTTGTTGAGCCTGAAGCAATGACAGAGGATACAGTTACGATAACAGGTGATGATGTTAAGCACATCGTTCGAGTGATGCGAATGAAAGAGGGCGATGAAATCATTTGTAGTGATAACAATTCCAAAACAGTTCGGTGCACCTTACAATTACTAGGAGAAGAACAGGTAACGGCAAAAATTGTAGAAATTCTTCATCCTCATACAGAGCTTCCGATTTCTGTTACCATTGCACAAGGCTTACCGAAAGGGGACAAGCTTGATTTTATCATTCAAAAAGGAACAGAGCTTGGCGCAACGTCGTTTGTTCCATTTTCCGCTTCTCGTTCAGTTGTAAAATGGGAAGAGAAAAAAGCGAGAAAGAAAATAGAAAGGCTCGAAAAAATTGCGAAGGAAGCAGCGGAGCAATCTTATAGAGAACGAATCCCAACGATTCAACCAGCGATGACGTTTTCTAGCTTAGTAGAGCAGGTTTCTTCTTTTTCGAGCTGTCTCGTAGCTTATGAGGAATCGGGGAAATCTGGGGAACGTTCTCAGCTTGTACAATGCTTACGTAATCTTAAAGTGGGTGATTCTCTCCTTATCGTAATCGGTCCGGAGGGTGGTTTGACAGAGCAAGAAATTGAGCAGCTAGAAGAAGCCGGAGCCAAATTAGCGGGGTTTGGACCGAGAATTTTACGAACAGAAACAGCATCGTTATACGTACTATCGACTGTTTCGTATCATTTCGAATTAATGGGGTGAAGAAGATGCCAACAGTAGCATTTCAAACATTAGGTTGTAAAGTTAATCATTATGAAACGGAAGCCATCTGGCAGCTCTTCAAACAGGAAGGGTATGAGAAGGTTGAATTTGAAGCAACATCTGATGTGTATGTAATCAATACATGTACGGTGACAAATACAGGCGATAAAAAAAGCAGACAAGTTATCAGAAGAGCGATTAGAAAAAATCCAGATGCTGTTATCTGCGTAACCGGATGTTATGCGCAAACGTCCCCTGCGGAGGTTATGGCTATTCCAGGTGTAGACATTGTTGTGGGTACACAAGATCGTTCGAAAATGCTCATGTATATTGAGCAATTTAAGCGTGAGCGTGAACCGATTAATGGTGTCGGAAACATCATGAAGTCGCGTATCTATGAAGAACTTGATGTTCCAGCTTTTACAGATCGAACACGGGCTTCGTTAAAAATACAAGAGGGTTGTAATAATTTTTGTACGTTTTGTATTATTCCGTGGGCACGTGGATTAATGCGTTCACGTGATCCGCAAGAGGTTTTGAAACAAGCAAATCAATTAGTCGAAGCAGGGTATAAAGAAATTGTTTTAACAGGTATTCATACTGGTGGTTATGGTGAAGATTTAAAAGAATACAGTTTAGCTCGTCTGTTGCAGGATTTAGAAAATGTTAAAGGATTAAAGCGTATACGTATTTCTTCCATTGAGGCTAGTCAATTAACGGACGAAGTTATAAGTGTAATTAATAAATCAGAAAAGGTTGTTCGTCATCTTCATATTCCGATTCAATCAGGTTCAAATTCTGTTTTGAAGCGGATGCGACGAAAATATACGATGGAATTTTTTGCAGATAGACTTGAACGTCTAAAGGAAGCGTTGCCTGGGTTAGCTGTGACATCTGACGTAATTGTCGGTTTTCCTGGCGAAACTGCAGATGAGTTTCAAGAGACCTATGACTTTATCGCAAAGCATAAGTTTAGTGAACTACATGTTTTTCCATACTCGAAACGAACAGGTACACCAGCTGCACGAATGGATGACCAAGTTGCAGAAGAGGTGAAAAACGAACGTGTCCATCGATTAATTGAGCTCTCGAATCAATTAGCAAAGGAATATGCATCTAACTTTGAAGGTGAAGTTCTTGAAATGATTCCTGAGGAAAAGGATAAAGAGCAGCCAAAAAACGGTTTATATATCGGATACACAGACAATTATTTAAAAGTAAAGGTCCCTGCATCTGAAGAGATGGTCGGCAAGCTTATCAAAGTAAAAATTATAAAAGCTGGTTATCCTTATAATGAAGGTGAATTTGTTCGAGTGTTAGAAGATGTCGAACAGAAGGAAACTATTCTTGGATAAGTGGAAGGGTCTGAATCGCACTAAAACGAATCAGACCCTATTTTTTTAGCGAATATTACTTTTCATATGTTACAAAGAAAAGATTTGAATGTTGCTTTTCTTTGTAAATAATAAATTGTAAAATATGTATACTAACTTACAGAAGGAAAGGGATGTTGGAATTGAACCAAGCTATTGCATCATATATTGATCATACAGCATTAAAACCTGAAACAACAAAGGAGCAAATTATAACATTATGTAAAGAAGCGAAGGAATATCAATTTGCTTCAGTTTGTGTTAATCCAACCTGGGTGAAGCTAGCAGCGGAACTGTTAAGCGACCAGGAAGCTGTTAAAGTTTGTACTGTTATCGGCTTTCCGCTAGGTGCCTCATCCTCAGAAGTAAAGGCGTTCGAAACAAAGCATGCTATTGATGAAGGGGCAACTGAAGTTGATATGGTTATTAATATCGGGGCTTTAAAGGACCAAAATTTTGAGTTAGTAGAACAAGATATTCGTGCGGTTGTGGAGGCCGCAAAAGGGAAGGCTTTAACGAAGGTCATCATTGAAACAAGTCTTTTAACAGATAATGAAAAGAAACATGCTTGTGAATTGGCTGTAAAAGCCGGTGCTGATTTTGTAAAAACGTCAACAGGCTTCTCAACAGGTGGGGCAACGGTAGAGGATATTAGGTTAATGAGAAAAGTAGTAGGGCCAGAATTGGGTGTGAAAGCATCAGGAGGAGTTCGGGACTTAAAGGGAGCAAAAGAAATGATTGAAGCAGGAGCTACACGAATTGGTGCAAGTGCAGGTGTTTCGATCGTAAAAGGAGAACAATCAAATACAGAGTATTGATTAGGATGTTTTATTTAAGAAAGAAGGTCCTTTAAAATGAAGGCAATATTAATTGGGATTATCGCCTCAATGTTTTTTTCCTTTACCTTTATTCTAAATCGGTCAATGGAACTTGAAGGTGGAAGCTGGTACTGGAGTTCATCGTTGCGTTTTATTTTTATGGTACCATTACTATTTTTTATTGTATGGATGCGTAGAGGGGTATTTACGTTATATATCCATATGAAAGAGAATCCACGTTATTGGGTGAAGTGGAGCTTTGTTGGGTTTGTCTTATTTTATGCTCCAATTACATTTGTAGCATCATTTGGACCAGGCTGGCTTGTGGCTGGTACGTGGCAAATCACCATTGTAGCTGGATTATTGTTGACACCATTTTTTTTCGAGTATCTTAAGACGGACAGTGGAACAATTAAACAAAGACAAACGATTCCTTTAAGGTCTCTTTGGCCTTCTCTTATTATCTTAAGTGGAGTTGCGGTAATTCAATTTCAGCAAAGTGACAATATTAGTCTAATGATGATTATAATCAGTGTTGTGCCAATTATTATTGCGGCATTTGCATACCCACTAGGGAATCGCAAAATGCTCGTAATGTACGGAGGGAAAATCGATACATTCCAACGTGTACTCGGAATGACCTTAGCGAGTTTGCCTTTTTGGTTTGTTATTGCAGCATTTGGCTTGGTCTTTTCAGGTATACCTAGTCCTACCCAAGTTCTCCAATCCTTTTTAGTAGCATTATTTTCAGGTGTCATTGCTACCGTTTTGTTTTTTTGGGCAACAGATATGGTTAGAGAATCACCGCAGAAGCTAGCAGCTGTTGAAGCAACTCAGTCCGGTGCAGTGATGTTTGCATTACTAGGGGAACTCGTTTTACTATCAGGGTCATTACCATCTTCCTGGTCAATATTCGGACTAGTGTGCATTGTGATTGGAATGGTTATCCATAGTTTTCTTTCGCGAAAGAAAAGGTCAAGTTCTTCAATCGCGTTAAAACAAAATCGTTTCATTAACAAGTCCAGCTAATTACTTAGCTGGACTTGTTGTGTGAATCCATTTAACAAACCGCTCAAAGTGGGAAACGAACGGAAGCATGAGTAGTGAACAAGTAATGTTAAATATCATGCTTGCATGTGCCAGTTGCATCATAGGTATCGGTGTTAACGAGATCGCTACGGCACTTAGCCATTGGATAAGCGGTAAGAACAAGACTGCTCCAAGTAAATTTAACCAACCGTGTGCAAAGGCGACAAGCTTCGAGGCTGCTCCAGAGCCAATACTTGCTAAATATGCTGTAATGCAAGTACCAATATTCGCTCCAAGCATAATCGCGATTCCAGCAGAAAGTTCTAACACATGATCATTCATAAACCCCATCGCAATAGCTGTCGTTGCAGTGCTTGATTGGATGATGGCAGTTAATATTGTCCCGATTCCTAATCCAAGGAGTTCATTGTTATTTGTAAGCTCGAAAAAAGAATGAATCGTCGGTAACGATGCAAGTGGGTAAGCGAGTGTTTCTAAACCATCCATCGCAATAAAAATGCATGCTAGCCCAAAAGAAATACATCCGATACAATAACAGACTACTGTTGGTAGAAGGAGCATGATAAGTCCAATGGCTAACATTGGAAAGATAAAAGTTGACAAATCGAATGCAATTAGTTCAGTTGTTACCGTAGTTCCAATGTTTGTCCCTAATATAATTCCAATAGACTGTCTGAAACTTAAGTAGCCTGCAGCAACAAGGCCTACAGTCATAACCATAATTGCGGAG
The DNA here is from genome assembly GCF_002156385.1 of Halalkalibacter urbisdiaboli. Classification (GTDB taxonomy): domain Bacteria; phylum Bacillota; class Bacilli; order Bacillales; family Bacillaceae_D; genus Halalkalibacter_A; species Halalkalibacter_A urbisdiaboli. The sequence continues at coordinate 620,947 of NZ_MVJM01000001.1, read as the reverse complement.
CTGCTTTGCAAAAGTGCCGTTGCTAGAGCACCGACAAGAAGACCTTTCCAAGGTGAACTTGTTAATTTGTAAAGCTTCTCCTTCATTTTTTTTTGTCCTAGCTCTAAAAGCCCTACTCTCATAACGACCATACCAAATAAGAAAAGGGCTATAAACACAACAAATAATGAAAACAATTCTTTAAACATGGCGACCCACCTCTGTACCAATGTATGGACAAGAGTGGGCAAGCATGACAGAAAAAAATAGTGCTTGATAATTTATTTTAAAAAAGCTAAATAATGTCGATTTTCAGTTGATTAATCTAGTGAGATATATTATAATCTAAAAAGACGTGCACGAAACTGATTGTGCGTCGTGAGTTGGTTGTTTCGGAGGGAGGGAAATATAATGGCAGAAACTCGTGTTCGCAAAAACGAATCGATTGATGCTGCACTTCGTCGCTTCAAGAGATCACTCTCTAAAGAAGGAACGTTGGCTGAGGTTAAAAAGCGTAAGCACTACGAAAAGCCTAGTGTAAAGCGTAAGAAGAAATCTGAAGCAGCAAGAAAACGTAAGTTCTAATTGAGAGGGTGGATTCATTGAGTCTTCTTGAACGGTTGAACCAAGATATGAAGAATGCGATGAAGAACAAGGATAAACAAAAGCTCTCTGTCATCCGTATGGTAAAGTCGTCGTTGCAAAACGAGCAGATTAAGCTCGGACGTGATTTAACAGACGATGAAAGCCTTACGGTGCTTAATCGCGAACTGAAACAACGCAAGGATTCCCTCCATGAGTTTGAACAAGCAAACCGTGAAGATTTAGCTTCCAAGCTACGTGATGAAATTACAGTACTTGAAGACTATATGCCAGAGCAGCTTTCTGAAGAAGAGGTTACTGAAATTGTAAAAGAAACGATTTCTGAAGTAGGTGCCTCAACCAAAGCAGACATGGGTAAGGTCATGGGAGCAATCATGCCTAAGGTTAAAGGAAAAGCTGATGGTGGTCTTGTGAATCGTCTCGTGCAACAACACTTATCATAAATGACACAAACGTCTTACTTTCTAAATTATTTAGAAGGTAAGACGTTTTTTAATAGGAGCCTCAGAGTTGGTTTTATCATGTAAAGCTGGCTAAATGGTAGGTACTTATGTTAAGATCCGAAGAAACTCGGTTAAAAAAGTTGAAACCTACTGACTTAATCATCCGTATAGTAAATAAACTATGAAGGAAGGAGGAGAAATCATGAATCGTCGATCGTTCAGTAGGAAGCTTTCTTTTATGTTTATAGTTCTTGCTTTTTTTCTTATACCGATTCAAATGTATGTACATAGTAATGAACAAGCTAAAGGGCCGCTTATTTATTATATCCCTGTTGAACAGACTATTGAGAGGGGTTTAGCTGCCTTTATGGAGCGTTCATTCGATGCAGCGTTAGCTGAAGGTGCTGAGCATATTGTTCTAGAGATTCATACTCCAGGTGGAGCGGTCGATGCAGCTGGTGAGATTGCCAAGCTCATGCAACGTGTTGAAATCCCGATTACAGCATTTATCAATACAGATGCGATTTCTGCAGGTGCTTATATTGCGCTAAATGCAGATCAAATAGTCATGGTGCCTAATGCAAGCATGGGTGCTGCAGGTGTTATTGATGGGGCTGGAAATGCTGCGGAGGAAAAGGCACAATCTTATTGGCTTAGTCGAATGAAAACAGCAGCTGAACTAAACGATCGTGACCCAAAATATGCTTTAGCTATGGCTGACAAAACGATTGAAATCCCGGAATTCGGTTTGACTAGTGATGAGTTTCTTACCCTAACAGCAAGTGAAGCATTAGAGGTTGGCTATGCTGAAGCAATTGCTGGAAATAGGGCAGAGTTAGTGGAATTCCTCGGACTAGAGAATGTGATTGAGCGGGATATGGAGGTAAGCTTTTCTGAACAGGTTGCTCGATTTGTTACGCACCCTGTAGTGATTCCGATTTTATTATCTATAGGAAGCCTTGGTCTTGTTCTTGAACTGTACTCACCGGGCTTTGGAATCCCAGGAATTATGGGGTTATCAGCTTTATTGCTCTTTTTCTTCGGGCACTTATTTGCTGGGTTTGCTGGATGGGAATCCTTGATTCTATTTGTTGTTGGATTTGTTCTTATATTAATTGAAATTTTCATACCTGGATTTGGGATATTTGGATTACTAGGGGTTGGGGCAATTATTGGTGGGATGCTATTAGCTTCATTTTCAACCGCATCAATGCTTATGTCCATCGTAATAGCTGTTATTGTAACTACAATCGTAATGATATATGTCTTTCGCTATTTTGGTCACCGAGGACCATGGAAGAAAATGATTTTAACAGATTCAACTAGTACTGAAAAGGGCTATATTTCAAATGCTACAAGAAATGAGTTAATAGGGCTAGTTGGTGAGACACTTACACCTTTACGTCCTTCGGGCTCAGCTGTTTTTGGTGAGGAGCGTCTTGACGTTGTAACTGAAGGAGGATATATTGAACGAGGAAGGAAAATCCAGATTGTCCATACATCTGGTTCGCGGACGGTTGTGCGTGAAATAAAAGAAGATAAATAAAGGGAGGATTTTTAATATGCCAATAGATCCAGGAAGTCTTAGTTTATTAATTGGCCTTGGGCTCATCATTGTTCTTTTAGCAGTACTTTTCACTTTTGTACCAGTTATGCTGTGGATTTCAGCACTAGCAGCGGGGGTTCGAATCGGAATATTTGAGTTAGTCGGTATGAGACTACGTCGAGTTATTCCTGCTCGTGTTGTAAATCCATTAATTAAAGCAGTTAAAGCTGGTCTAGACCTGAGTACTTCTAAGCTAGAAGGGCATTATCTTGCAGGGGGTAATGTTGATCGTGTTGTAAATGCACTTATTGCAGCGCAACGTGCAAATATCGATTTAAGCTTTGAGCGTGCAGCAGCTATTGATTTAGCTGGTCGTGACGTACTTGAAGCTGTTCAAATGAGTGTAAATCCTAAAGTAATCGAAACCCCTTTTATTGCCGGTGTTGCGATGGACGGGATTGAAGTAAAAGCGAAAGCGAGAATCACGGTTCGTGCAAATATTGACCGACTCGTTGGGGGGGCCGGAGAAGATACGGTTATCGCTCGTGTTGGTGAAGGGATTGTTTCAACAATTGGTTCCGCGAATAATCATAAAAAAGTTCTTGAGAATCCAGATATGATTTCTCAAACCGTTCTTTCCAAAGGATTAGATGCAGGAACAGCATTTGAAATCCTTTCCATTGATATTGCAGATATTGATATCGGTAAAAACATTGGTGCTGAGCTACAAACAGATCAAGCTGAAGCGGATAAGAAGATTGCCCAAGCAAAGGCTGAGGAGCGTCGTGCAATGGCTGTTGCGAAGGAGCAAGAGATGAAAGCTAAAGTTGAGGAAATGCGTGCGAAGGTTGTTGAAGCAGAAGCAGAAGTTCCTATGGCCCTTTCAGATGCATTGCGTAAAGGACATATGGGGGTTATGGATTACATGAACTATCAAAATGTCATGGCCGATACAGATATGCGTGGTTCAATTAGTAAAGCAACAGGCGAAGATCAAGACGAGAAGCATGATTAATAATGAATCCTTCTACAAAGGAAGGAGGAGAAAACAATGTCGTTAGAACAAATTTTTGAGTTTATTATGTCAAATCTCTTTTTGGTTGTTTTAATCGTGGGAGGGTTACTTAGTTTTTTTAAGAGAGCCGCACAAGGTGGAGAAGCACAACAAGGAAAGCAAATGGGCTGGCCTGGTCGTGAAGAACAGCAATCTGAGGTTGATTGGAAAGAAATATTTAAACAAGAAGAACCGATAGAACAAAAGCGTCAAGAACCTGAAATTGTTCGTTTTGAACCCGTTGAAACACCCGAGGTTCAAACGGAAAATGAAAAGTTGTATGAGCAACTTCAGGAAATGCGAAAACGTCGTGAACAGGTTGAAGACAACGTGGAAGGTTCTAAGCCTAGTAAACGAGTAAATGAACAAAAACGTGAGCGACTAGATTTACATTTAAACCGATTATCGAATAAAGAGGCTATGAAAGCAGTGGTTTGGGCTGAAGTTCTTGGAAAGCCTCGTTCAAGACAACCACATCAAAGCTTTAATCAAAGAACAAAAATTCGTTAATGAATGAAGATGGAGTCTGTCTCAAAAGCTAAAAGCGTGCACAGCAATAGCTCCGGTCGTTATATCGTAGGCTTGTAAAAGATGTAGCGACTACACTCATTGTAGGCTGTGTCAAAAGGTTAAAAAACAACCTTTTGGCACAGCCTCTTCTTTTTGAAATCTACATTTCAAAAAGTACAGATATGTCCCTTTTCTAAATCTCCCTACAATAGTTGTGATATGAAAGAGAACTCCTACATAAAAATGAAGTAGAGGGGGTATCACAGCATGAAAAAAATCAGACAACAAATGAAATCATGGATGACAAAGCAGATGCAGCTTCCTGCTGATGTAATGATGGATTTACCCCGGATAACTATGATAGGTCAACTTCACATTTATATAGAAAATCATCGTGGAGTTTTACGTTTTTCTAATCAAGAATTACGTCTTCTTTTAAAACAGGGTCAGCTGCTTATTAAGGGGGACCATTTTGTTATTAAAACGATTCTTCCAGAAGAAATTCTGTTAGAAGGACGAATCGACTATGTTCAATACATCAACGAATAACATACATAAAACAAGTTTTTTCAAAAAGGTGCTTACCTTTTTGAAAAAACTTTATAAGGGACTGAAGTAGGGGGATAGAAAATGAAAAATAATTGGATGCCTGCGATTCGGGGATATGTTCGATTGCGCATCGAAGGGAAGTACCCGGAGCGTTTTCTTAATCGGTGTATTGAAAGTGGAGTTGAGATCTGGAATATAAAGCGTGTGGGTGACGAACGAATTGTTTGTTTTATGGAGCTTGAGGATGTTCATCGTATTCGTCCTTTGCTTAGGGTTACGAACTGTAAAGTGACATTTACTGCTCGGCGGGGATTGCCATTCTTTATGAAGAAAGTGATAAAACGTTCTGGCTTTGTAACAGGTATCACCGGTTTTTTTATTGTTATGTTTATTTTATCAAATATGGTTTGGAATATTGAGATAAAAGGAGCGTCACCTCAGGTAGAACTTGAGCTTCGACAAGTTGTAGAAGAAATGGGAATTAAACGTGGAAGATTTCAGTTTTCTCTTCCAAGTGTTGAATTGATTCAACGGAATGTAACAGAACAGGTATCTGGTGCAACTTGGGTAGGTGTGCGTCAAAAAGGGACGACCTATGAGTTTGAAGTCGTAGAACAAAAACTTCCAGAGGAAGCAGAAAAACATAGTCCAAGGCATCTTATTGCGAAAAAAAAGGCGATTATCCATGATATTTATGTTGAACATGGTCAAGCTCAGGTGAAGCCAAATGACTTTGTACAAAAAGGGGATATGCTTGTATCAGGTTTTATTGGCAAAGAAGGAAAGACAGAAATTGTTCCTGCCGAAGCAAAGGTTCTAGGGGAAATTTGGTACAAGTCAAATGTTACCGTGCCTTTGGAAAGTGTCTTTACTACATTGACTGGTGAAAAGAAAACGAAGCATTATATAACTTTTGGTCATATTGCTATACCAATTTGGGGCTTTGGCAAAAATAAGTTTTCAGAATACGAAGCTTTTGAACAAAAAAAAGCATTTCAACTTTTAAAGTGGTCACTTCCTGTCCATTATAAACGTATAGAGATTCAAGAAACTTCAAACTATAATCGAACGTATAAAAAAGAGGAAGCCATTGAAGCAGCCAAGGAAATGGCTCGTCATGAGTTAAAGGGAAGAGTTCCATTGGATGCAGAGATAATTGGTGAAAAAGTTTTGCATGAAGCTGTGGAGAATGGTAAAGTAAAATTACAGATTCACTACCAAGTAATAGAAGATATTACATCGGAGCAGCCGATTATTCAAGGAGATTGAGTCTATTGTCGGAAATGAAGTTGATTCAGCTAGAAGTCAGAGATTCCAATGAAACACAAGCTTTAATCGGACCTCATGATCGTCATCTGAAGCGAATTGAAGAATTATTAAATGTTTCTCTTGTAACAAGGGGAGGAGCCATATCAGTAAGTGGAGCACAGGAAAGTATTGAACAAGCAGAGCAAGTGATTCATGCCCTAGTTCAATTAATAAGAAAAGGTATTTCAATATCTGAACGTGATGTTGTATATTCCGTTCAATTGGCTGAACGGAATCAGCTAGATGAATTATATGAGCTGTATGATCAAAAAGTTGCAACAAGTGTTAAAGGAAAGCCGATTATTGCAAAAACATTAGGGCAAAGACATTATGTCACTGCTATTCGGAAAAGAGACATGGTGTTTGGAATTGGACCAGCTGGTACGGGTAAAACGTATCTAGCTGTGGTTATGGCCGTTACGGCATTAAAAGAAGGGTATGTTAAACGAATCGTCTTAACACGACCTGCTGTTGAGGCCGGCGAAAGTTTAGGCTTCCTGCCCGGTGATTTAAAAGAAAAGGTAGACCCTTACTTGCGTCCTCTTTACGATGCTCTTCATGACGTGTTAGGGACTGAGCAAACAGCACGTTTAATGGAGCGCGGAACGATAGAGGTTGCTCCTCTCGCCTATATGCGTGGGCGAACACTTGACGATGCTTTCGTGATTTTAGACGAAGCTCAAAATACGACACAAGAGCAAATGAAAATGTTTATTACACGTCTTGGGTTCGGTTCTAAAATGGTGATAAATGGGGATTTAACGCAAATTGATTTACCACGTGGAAAAAAGTCAGGGCTAAAGGTAGCCATTGATATTTTAAAGAATGTGAAAGACATCGGTTTTATTTATCTTCAGCAATCTGATGTCGTTCGTCATACTCTTGTTCAACAAATTTTAAGTGCATATGAATCGTCGGAAAAGGACGAGGAGTAAGCAAATTCTTTACAACCACGGGAAATATGCAGATAAGACCCTCCTAAGATGAGGGTCTTATCTATTCAAATAAGCCTTAAAATGAGGTGACAAGCTTGAGAAAACGCTCACCAATTGATCAAATGAAGTGGTGGAAGAGAATTAGTGACCACCAATATATTCGAGGTGTATTGTTTTTTTGTCTAGGTATTTTTATTTATCTTTTAATGCTAGATAATATTCTTCCTGAAACGTTAGATATACGTTTATCCCAAATCGCCGAACAGGACATTCGCTCACCGATTACAATTGAAAATAAAGTTGCAACGGAAGAAAAAAGAACCGAGGCTGTTAATGCAATTGGTCCTGTGTATGAACAAAAGCAAGAATACTCTCAAGCACAGGTAGCAAAAGTGAATGATATTTTTGAACTAATTGATAGTGTGAACCAGCTTGAGGCGGAAGAACGGGAAGAGCAGAGTAAGGATAAGCTATTAGAAGAACAACTTGCCTATGTTCAAGAAGTTTTATCTTCGGGGACAAGCAATGATCTGTCTGAAGAAACGATTGTAACGTTGCTCGAGGCATCACCAGCACAACTTAAAATTGCAAAAGAAGCAACAACAAATGCAGTTCATGAAGTGATGAGTGAAACAATTACGATTCGAAATTTAACAGAAGCAAAGGATTCCGTAAAGGATCAGTTTGCGATATCAACAGTAAGTAACCGTTTATCAGATGCTATGGTTGAAATTGCTCAATTCGCAATCATTCCTAACTATATATACGATGCTGAATCAACTGAAAGGCTTCGTCAGGAAGCTGCTGAAACAGTTGAACCAGTAATCATACGTGAGGGACAGTTAATTGTGAAGGAAGGCGATATGGTCAATCATGAAATCTATGAGCAACTAAGACTTGTCGGATTGCTTGATGATTCGTTTAACATCTATCCCTACATAGGTTTAGCTATTCTTGTACTATTAATAATTGGAATGCTCGCGTATTTTGTTAATGAATCGAAGACGTCCGTTCAAAAAAACAATAGTCATTTATTAATGTTTACTTTAATTTTTATTGTAACGGTTGTGATTATAAAAATTTCAAGTTTACTTGAAGGCATGGGGATTATCGGTTTAGGTTATGTTGTTCCTGTGTCAATTGGTGCTATGCTTCTTACTTTATTAATTCATACGAGGGTAGCAATTTTAACAAGTATTGTTTTTGCCTTAATTGGAAGTGTCTTTTATAGTAATGATTCTGTAGGGTTTTTTAATTTTTCTTATGGATTCTATCTTCTTTTTAGTTCAGTCTCTGGTGCGTACTTTCTAAGTGAATCAAATCGTATTTCTCGTATTCTTAGAGCTGGAATTTTTGTCTGCGGTGTTAATATCTTAGCTGTGGTATCACTTTTGTTTATTAAATCAGTCCAAAGCACATGGATTGAAATTGGGATGCACGTTGGCTTTGCGGTACTATCTGGTTTTATTGCTGCAGTAATTACGATTGGTCTATTACCTTTTCTAGAAGCGGGATTTGGAATTTTATCAACTTCAAAGCTAATTGAATTGTCAAATCCAAATCATCCTCTGTTACGGAAAATATTAACAGAAGCTCCTGGTACGTATCATCATAGCGTTGTTGTCGGAAACCTAGCGGAGGCTGCTTGTGAGACAGTTGGAGAAAACGGCTTACTAGCTAGGGTTGGTGCATATTATCATGATTTAGGTAAGACAAGAAGACCGCACTTCTTTATTGAAAATCAGATGAAAATGGATAATCCTCATGATAAAATTTCGCCGCAATTAAGTAAAACAATCATTATTGCTCATCCTTATGATGGTGCGGAATTGTTGCGAGAATATAAAATGCCAAAGGAAATTGTTGATATTGCTGAGCAGCACCACGGTACGACCTTGTTAAAATATTTTTATCATAAGGCGAATCAAGAGGCAGAAAAGCCTGTTCCAGAATCACAATTCCGTTATCCGGGTCCGAAGGCGCAAACAAAGGTAGCGGCAATTGTAGGGATAGCTGATAGTGTTGAAGCAGCTGTCAGGTCAATGCAAAAGCCAACACCGGATAAAATTGAGAACCTTATTAGAAAAATTATCAATGATAAGCTAGAAGATGGGCAATTTGATGAATCAGATTTGACGCTCCGTGAGCTTGATCAAATTGCTGTATCGATTTGTGAAACTTTAAAGGGAACATTCCACCAAAGAATCGAGTATCCAGAGGATGAGAAAGGAAAGGAAGAGCAGTAATGATAAATTTAACTGTGGATTTAGTTGATGAAACGGATACTTTAAGTGAAGACCATCAACAACTAGTAAATCAAATCGTTGAAAAAGCGTCGCAAATGGAAGGCTTACGAGGTGAAGTTGAACTTTCCGTAACATTTGTTGATGATAACAGGATCCAAGAAATCAATAAAGAATATCGGGATAAAGATCAACCAACAGATGTCATTTCGTTTGCCCTAAATGAACAAGGTGAAGATGAATTAGATATATTATCAGATGAATTGCCGAATATGCTTGGTGATATTATCATTTCCGTTCCGCGTATCCACGAACAAGCAGAAGAATATGGTCATTCGTTTGAGCGGGAGCTTGCTTTTTTAACAATTCATGGTTTTTTGCACTTGCTAGGCTATGACCATATAACTGAAGATGGAGAAAAGGAGATGTTCGCTAGACAAGAGGACATCTTAACCGAGTATGGGATTACAAGATAGAAATCGGCGGGGGTTTAAGCGCCTCTTGCGGTCGTTTGGATACGCGTATTCTGGGCTAAAATATGTATGTAAGTATGAACAAAATATGCAAGTACATTTGATTACCGCTATTTTGGTTATAGCACTGGCGGCAATTATACAAATTCCGCTTGCACACTGGTTAATATTATTGCTCGTAATTGCAGGAATGTTTTCATTAGAAATAATGAACACTGCTATTGAGCGTACGGTAGACATGGTAACAAGGGAGTATCACCCGCTAGCAAAAAGAGCCAAAGATATAGCGGCGGCGGCGGTTTTCATCTATTGTTTCTTTGCTGTTATTATTGGAAGCATTATTTTTGTCCCACCTCTAATCCGTATGTTTTCTTAGTTTATTGTAGAGGGAGTTTGTATGAGAGGAGAACCTCTTCGTTATGTGGAAAAGAATTCAAAAAAATATCATTGCAGGTATAATCTTTCTACTACCAGCAATTATAACTATTTATGTCATTCAATTTTTATTTACGTTGATTGATGCTTTTCTTGGTTCTTTTATAACGAATGTGTTAAAGGGCATGAATGTCATTACATTTGATGATGGTAGAATGTTCTTTCTTGGTGTCTATACTCCTTTTTCAGAACGTTTATTAGGAATCGGATTTGTGTTAACAATCCTTTTAGTAACTTGGGTAGGTGCCATGAGGATTCAAGGGAAGGGCGAGCGTGTTTTTAATTCTATCGACCGGGCCTTCCGACGTGTTCCTATTGCAAATTCAATTTATACATCAGTTGAACAGGTTATTCATGCGTTTGCACAGGAACGAACTTCATTTAAAAATGTTGTTTTAGTTGAATATCCAAGAAAAGGTTTATATACAGTAGGATTTCAAACAGGTGAATCGAAAGGGGAGGTTCAACGAGTCACCTCCAAAGATTGTATTAATGTTTTTCTTCCTACAACACCTAATCCAACGTCAGGATGGCTTGTGTTAGTTCCGAGAGACGAAGTAATTATTTTAAATATGTCGGTAGAACAAGGATTGAAATTTATTATATCGGGTGGGGTGGTTGTGCCTCCAGACCGGAAAAGTAAACTTGAGCATTCAGAAGTAGAAATTGATGAATCTAATCTAATTGTACATGTCCGTTCAAAAAGAAAGGAAGATCTGGATGAATGACCAAGGATTGATAAAGGAAGCATTATTGGCAAGGGAGAAAGCATATGTACCTTATTCAAAGTTTAAAGTGGGCGCTGCCTTATTAATGGAAGATGGATCAATCTTTCGAGGAGCTAATATTGAAAATGCGTCATATGGATTAACAAATTGCGCAGAACGTACGGCTTTATTTAAAGCCTATTCAGAAGGAAGTCATCAAGTTAAAGCAATTGCGGTCGTGGCTGATACAGACCGTCCAGTTCCACCATGCGGGGCTTGTCGTCAGGTAATGGTAGAGCTTTGTCGACCGGAAACAATGGTTATTTTATCAAATTTAAAAGGCGATATTCAAAGAACGACAGTTGCGGAAATTTTGCCTGGAGCATTTACAGCGGAGGATATGGATGAATAATATTAAGTTTAAATCAGGTTTTGTTTCAATTATTGGAAGACCAAATGTCGGAAAATCAACATTGTTAAATCATGTAATTGGTCAAAAAATTGCGATTATGTCTGACAAACCACAAACGACGAGAAATAAAATTCAAGGTGTTTACACGTCAAATGAAACTCAAATCGTATTTATTGATACACCAGGTATTCATAAGCCTAAGCATAAGCTAGGCGATTTTATGATGAAGGTTGCACAAAATACGTTACGTGAAGTTGATTTAGTTCTTTATGTTGTAGACGCAGGTGAGGCCTTTGGCTCCGGTGAAGAGTTTATTATTGAGCGTTTAAAGGAAACATCGACACCAGTATTCCTTGTTATTAATAAAATTGATAAGGTTCATCCTGATGATTTACTAGGCATTATCGAGACATATCGTACAAAGCATGAATTTAAAGAAGTAATCCCTATTTCTGCATTGAATGGAAACAATGTCCCGACATTAATGGAACAGATTGTAGAGTATTTGGATGAAGGTCCGCAATATTATCCAGCCGATCAAGTAACGGATCACCCTGAACGTTTTGTCGTCGCCGAATTAATACGGGAAAAAGTTTTACATTTAACAAGAGAAGAAATCCCTCATTCGGTAGCAGTGGTCATTGAGCAAATGAAGCATCGTGAACGGAATGATACGGTATATATTGGGGCAACTATTATTGTTGAACGGACATCACAAAAAGGGATTGTTATTGGAAAACAAGGTAGTATGTTAAAGGAAGTAGGTAAGCTAGCGAGGGTAGATATTGAATCCTTACTTGGCTCAAAAGTATTTTTAGAGCTTTGGGTGAAAGTACAGAAGGATTGGCGAAATAAGCCAGCTCATTTACGTGATTATGGCTTTAGGGAAGACGAATATTAATTTGTTATAAAAATGAAAGATACCGTTAACAGAGACTTAACAATGGCTAGGCGTATAGCCATTGTTTTTTATTTATCAAACGTATATGATAATAATAGAACTGTAAACGCTTTTTATATCGAAGTATCCAATAACTAAACCTATTGACTAAAGGTATGTAGTCATTAATTTTCTTTTTTTTAAATGTCAAGCACTGTAAATTAACAATATTTCCTTAACATGAAACGTGCAAACAAGGTCATGATATTAGTATGGAACGTTGAAGTCTTGATAGAAAGGTGGATTCTGATATGCTCGATTTATCCTGGAAAGTCTTTTCAAAAACCGGTAATGTAGATACGTATTTATTAATTAAGGAGCTTGAGCGCGAGTCAGATGAGCAATTCGGACAAGAAGACGTTGAAATGAGTGAAAATCAAGACGCGGCGACTCATTAGCATGTTTGCACCTTGCAAATCGAAGGTGTGGTGAAAAGTATGTTACAAAGAGTAGAAGGGATAGTAATCCGTACAACAGATTATGGAGAGTCGAATAAGATTGTGACGATTTACTCTAAAGAATTAGGAAAAGTAGGCGTCATGGCACGAGGTTCAAAAAAACCGAAAAGTCGACTAACGGCTATCTCTCAGTTGTTTATTTACGGAACATTCCTTTATCAAAAAAGCACTGGACTTGGAACATTAAACCAAGGAGAGATTATTGATTCTTTTCGTGAGGTTCGGAATGATTTATTCCGAGCCTCTTATGCAACATATGTCGTAGAATTAACAGATAAGTTAACAGAAGAGAGGCAAAGACACCCTAAAATATTTGAATGGTTAAAAAACACTTTACACTATTTGAATGAGGGAATGGATCCAGATGTTCTACTTAGAATTTTTGAAATGAAGATGATGTCAGTAGCAGGAATATCGCCTCAATTAGACGCTTGTATTAGCTGTGGAACAACAGACTTACCGGTAGCTTTTTCTATCCGCCATGCGGGGTTTTTATGTAATCATTGTGTTCATAGAGATGAGCGCGCGTTAAAGATTAGCGCACATACTGCTCGATTATTACGATTATTTTATTACATAGATCTCGAAAGACTTGGTCAAATTTCGTTAAAACAGGAAACAAAGCTTGAACTAAAATCGGTGATTTCCTCCTATTATGATGAATATTCTGGCGTGACATTAAAATCAAAACGATTTTTGGAACAGCTAGAACGTATGAACCTTAACTTGGATCCGAATTCAAGTTGACAGCAGATTTAACTATTTAGTATGATGCAAGTAATAAAATATGGTGCAGTGAGAGAGAGGAGTACACACCCCCTCTAAGAAAGCGAGTCTAGGATGGTGGGAGCTAGGTATTAGATGGTGTGGAAGGGCGCTCTTGAGCACGGTCGTGAAAGTGATTCAAGATGTTATGGACTATTATCTTGAATAAATAGGGTGGAACCGCGGGATAACTCTCGTCCCTATGCTAGTAAGCATAGAGACGAGAGTTTTTTCTAGTTTAATGACTGTACCGTAAAAGAATATGAAGGAGGATTATAGAACATGAACGTTCAAACAATGATTTTAACGTTACAAGAGTTTTGGGCAAAACAAAACTGTATGATTATGCAAGCGTACGATACTGAAAAAGGGGCAGGGACGATGAGTCCGTTTACGTTATTACGAACAATTGGTCCTGAGCCTTGGAATGTCGCTTATGTTGAACCATCAAGAAGACCAGCTGACGGACGTTATGGTGAAAACCCAAATCGTTTGTACCAGCATCATCAATTTCAAGTCATTATGAAGCCTTCCCCAACAAATATTCAGGACCTATATCTAGATAGTTTAAGAGCGCTTGGGATTAATCCGCTAGAACATGATATTCGTTTTGTTGAAGATAACTGGGAAAATCCGACTCTAGGTTGTGCAGGTCTTGGATGGGAAGTTTGGTTAGACGGAATGGAGATAACTCAATTTACTTATTTTCAACTAGTCGGTGGAATGGAGGCTAACCCTGTTTCAGCTGAGATTACCTACGGATTGGAACGTTTGGCTTCTTATATCCAAGATAAAGAAAATGTATTTGATCTCGAATGGGTTGAGGGATTTACATATGGAGACATTTTTAAACAACCCGAGTACGAACATTCAAAATATACATTTGAGGTTTCCGACAGTCAAATGCTCTTTTCACTATTTGGAACGTACGAGCAGGAGGCAAAAAGAGCATTAAATGAACAGTTAGTATTCCCAGCTTATGATTACATTCTGAAATGTTCTCATACCTTTAATCTATTGGACGCAAGAGGTGCGATTTCAGTTACGGAGAGAACGGGTTACATTGGACGTGTTCGTAATTTAGCTCGGTCGGCAGCTAAACTATATTTTGAGGAACGAGAACGTTTAGGCTTTCCTATGTTAAAAAAGGAGGATTCAGTCAATGAGTAAGCATGACTTTTTGTTAGAAATAGGTGTAGAGGAGCTTCCTGCACGCTTTGTAACGGACTCAATGAATCAGTTGGAATCAAAAGTACGTGATTGGTTAGAAGTACAACGCCTTACTTATGATGATATCCGCTCTTTCTCAACGCCACGACGTTTAGCCATTTCAATTAAAGGGCTTAGTGAAAAACAACCAGATGTTCGTGATGAAGCAAAGGGACCGGCAAAAAAGATTGCCCAGGATGAAGATGGTAACTGGACGAAAGCTGCACAAGGATTTGCAAAAGGACAAGGTGTCGAGCCAAGTGATTTATTTTTCAAAGAGATAAAAGGTGTTGAATATGTCTTTGCAAATACGTTTACAGCTGGAAAAGAAACAAAGGCACTTTTGCCACAGCTTGAAGATATTATCACATCTCTACACTTCCCGAAAAACATGAGATGGAATGAATATGATTTACGCTTTGCTCGACCGATTCAGTGGTTAGTGGCGCTATATGGTCAAGATGTTATTCCGTTCAAGATTACAGACGTTCATACAGGAAATAAAAGTTACGGACATCGTTTTCTTGGAGATGTAGTTGAGTTTAACGAACCAGCGGAATATGTTAAAAAATTGAAAGAGCAATTTGTAATCGTGGACCCAGTTGAACGAAAGCAAACGATTAAACAACAGCTTAAAGTAATGGCAGATAAAATGAGTTGGGTTATTCCAATTGATGAGGATTTATTAGAGGAAGTAACGAACTTAGTTGAATATCCAACAGCTCTTTACGGCAGTTTTGATCAAGAATTTTTAGAAATTCCACAGGAAGTGCTAATTACATCCATGCGTGAGCACCAGCGTTATTTCCCGGTGCAAAAAGAAGATGGAACGTTATTGCCACATTTTGTTACGGTTCGAAATGGAAATGACGAGCATATCGACAATGTTTCAAGAGGAAATGAAAAGGTTCTTCGTGCACGTTTATCGGATGCTGACTTCTTCTTTGCTGAAGACCAAAAGCTAGAGATTAAATCAGCACTATCGCAACTTGAGAATATTGTTTATCATGAGGAGCTAGGTTCCATTGGAGACAAAGTGAGACGAATTCGTGAAACAGCTTTAACGTTGGGAAGCGTTTTAAACATTGATGATCAGATGAAAAAAGAGGTTGAACGAGTAGCTGAAATTTGTAAATTCGATTTGGTGACACAAATGGTTTATGAGTTTCCAGAATTACAAGGAAGAATGGGTGAGGTTTATGCTCAATTAAAGGGAGAACCTGATACTGTTACAATAGCTATAAAAGAACATTATATGCCACGCTTTGCAGGGGATACAAGTCCCTCGACGTTGACTGGAACGATTGTAAGTATTGCAGATAAAATCGATACGATTGTGACATGCTTTGCTATTGGCCTAATTCCAACAGGATCTCAGGACCCTTATGCATTAAGACGACAAGCGGCTGGTATTGTTCAAATGATTGTTGATCATAAACTAGAGATTAGGTTAGAAGGTTTGTTTGAGACTAGCCTTAATTTAGCAGAAAAGCGTCAACTGTTAAAACGTGACCGTGTAGAAATAGAAAAAGAACTCTATGAATTCTTTACATTACGATTAAAGAATGTATTACAAGAGAAGGGGGTTCGTTATGATGTTGTTGATGCTGTTTTAGCTAGCTCCATTTCTCATGTGCCAACCGTAATTCAGAAGGCTGAACTGTTGATGGAACAGGTTGAGGAACCTGCGTTTAAAAAGGTTGTAGAAGCATTAAGCCGTGTTACGAACATTTCGAAAAAGGTCGAACAAAAAGAGAAAATTAATAGTGCTTTATTTGAGAAAGATGAAGAAAAGCATTTATATCAAACATATGAAGAGCTTGAGAAAACGGTTAAGTTGTCTCTTGAAAATAGTAAAGTAACCCAAGCGTATCAAGCATTGGTTAATATGGAACCTACGATTAATGCGTATTTTGATCAAATTATGGTTATGGCTGATGACGAAAAAGTTAAGAAAAATCGTCTTGCTCAGATGAAGGCGTTAGCGGATGTGATTCATTCCTTTGCTCACTTTCAGTCGATTGTTTTTTCTTAAAAATAGGCAATTACATTTTTCTATAAACGTTAGTAGGATTTGTATATAATAGTGAAGTAAAGAGAGTGTCATTTTGCATTTAAAGGCGGTGAAACCAATCGAACTCACGAAGCGACAGGAGCAAATTGTAGAAATTGTTAAAAGTAATGGACCGATTACAGGTGAACAAATCGCCGAGCGCCTTGATTTGACCAGGGCAACACTCCGCCCTGATTTAGCAATTCTTACGATGGCAGGGTATTTAAATGCTAGACCTCGCGTAGGTTATTTTTATACTGGAAAATCAGGTTCACAAATGCTTGCTGAACAAGTGAAGAACATTACAGTTGACCATTACAAATCTCGTCCAGTTATCGTTCAGGAATCTTCCTCTGTTTACGATGCAATTTGTACAATGTTTTTAGAGGATGTTGGCACATTATTTGTTGTCGACAAAGATGCAACCCTTGTTGGAGTATTGTCACGAAAAGATTTATTACGTGCAAGTTTAGGGAAACAAGAGCTTGAAGCGATTCCTGTAAGTATTATTATGACGAGAATGCCGAATATTACTGTTTGTGAGAAAGATGATTTAATAATCGATGTAGCTAGAAAGCTCATAAATAAACAAATTGATGGGTTGCCTATCGTTCGAAAAGTCGATTTTGGTTCTGGATATGAGGTCATTGGTCGTATTACTAAAACGAATATCACTTCCTTGCTAGTAGATTTAGCAAAGGAAGAGATTATCTAATAAGGGTTTGAGGAGGACGAGAAAAATGGGGGAAATTATGCAACGTCCTGTAGTGTACGTTGTCTCAGACTCTGTTGGAGAAACTGCAGAGCTTGTCGTTAAGGCAGCTGCAAGTCAATTTAGCGGCAGTGGGGTCGAAGTGAGACGTATACCATATGTTGAAGATAAAGAAACCATTAGTGAGGTTGTTTACCTAGCCTCGCAAGCAAAGGCGTTAATTGCTTATACATTAGTCGTTCCTGAAATAAAGGATTATCTTAAGAAAAAAGCGGAAGAGTTAAATGTAGAAACGGTGGATATTATTGGGCCGATGCTATTCCAGATTGGAAATTTAACAGGCAAACAACCTCGCTATGAACCTGGTCTTATTTACAAATTAGATGAAGATTATTTCCGTAAAGTAGAGGCGATAGAATTTGCTGTTAAATACGACGATGGTCGAGACCCACGTGGAATTGTAAGAGCTGACATTGTTTTAATCGGGGTCTCTAGGACGTCTAAGACACCTCTTTCACAATATTTAGCTCATAAACGTCTAAAAGTTGCAAATGTTCCATTATTACCTGAAGTTGAGCCGCCAGAGGAACTATTTAAGGTATCGCCGAAAAAATGTATTGGTTTAAAAATTAGCCCTGAAAAGCTAAATGATATTCGATCGGAGCGCTTAAAGGCCCTTGGGTTAAAGTCCCAAGCAAATTACGCGAATATTGAGCGAATAAAAGAGGAACTCGCTTACTCCGAAAAGATTATGAAGCGAATTGGCTGTCCAATTATTGATGTTTCTAACAAAGCAGTAGAAGAAACAGCCAACCTAATTTCAAGCATGTTCCACCGAAAATAAACCTTATTTGAAGAGGCCACTGAAAAAGGTCGGTTTTTACCTTTTTCAGTGGCCTCTATTCAATGAGCGAGCCGTTGCTTTTTTTTGAAGCCCAGCTATGAGTGGGTTTCTCATAGCTGGGCGTGCAACGAGAGAAGCCATTGAGATAAAAAAAAAGGCTCTATAATAATTGTTGGGGTTTTTCAGTGTAAATGACTGAAGTTTGGTGATAATGCAATATACTAGTCAAAATGAGAAAAATTAAGTATAATAAAGAATTGTGATCTTCAAGGAAAGTTAGTAAAATAGGTATATTTAAAAGAAAGAACAAATAAATTTAAAAAGTCAAGACTTTTTCTGTGTTTTTTGGTAATGATAGTAATGGTAAACATTAGCCATTAAAATTTCAAAGGAACAAAAAAAGCAAGACTTTATCGTTCGACAAAAATCTGCGAATTTCTTTTTATATGAAGCAGGAATTTAGAAGGGGATGTTGAATTCAAATATAATGAACAAAGTGTATATGTACGTAGATGCAGATTCCTGTCCAGTTAAGGAGGAGATAATTCGACTTTGTCAAAAGTATAAGGTTGAAATGATTTTTGTATCTTCTTATGCTCATAAGATGACTCTACCCTCTTCAGTTAAGCAAGTTTCTGTAGATACTGACAAAGAAGCTGTTGATTTGTATATTTTAAATCATATTCAACATAACGATATATGTGTAACGCAAGATCATGCACTAGCCTCTCTCTTGCTCCCGAAAGGTGCGGAAATTTTGTCACCTCGTGGGAAAGAATATAAAGAAGAAAATATCCAACAAATGTTGGATATGAGGTATCTTTCTCAAAAACAACGTCGGATGGGAGAGAGAACAAAGGGACCAAAGGCGTTTACAAATGAGGATCGTCAGCAGTTTTCAATGCAGTTAGAAAAAATTCTTGCAAAAAAAGAAGGAATTTGAGAAAAAAACTCGAATTATAGAGACTGGTCACGAATTACAGAGAATGGTGATGCAAATGAACAACCGCATACCTGAAGAAAAAGTCGAGCAAGTTCGACAATCATCAGATATTGTAGAGGTTATTAGTGACTACGTTCAGTTAAAAAAGCAAGGTAGACAATATCTTGGTCTTTGCCCATTTCATGGTGAAAAAACGCCTTCTTTTTCTGTATCTCCTGAAAAACAGCTTTATCATTGTTTTGGCTGTGGCGCAGGAGGGAATGTGTTTTCATTTCTTATTGAGCATGAAGGGTACTCATTTATTGATTCGGTAAAGCACTTAGCAGAGCGAGCAAACATTGAATTGCCTGAGTTTAATAAGGTGGAGCGTTCGCGGTCCGATGAGCCGAGTGAGTTAATGAAAGAAGGGCACGAGCTTGCAGCAAAATTATATCATCATGTCCTTATGTTAACAGAACAAGGAGCAGGCGGACGTGAATATATTAAAGAACGTCAATTTACGAAGGAACAGATTGAGCATTTTCAAATTGGGTTTGCGCCGAATCGCTGGGATGCCTTAACGACGATTTTTGAAAAAAGAAACATATCGTTAGAACATATGGCCAAATCTGGTTTGCTTGGACAAAGGGATTCAGATGGTGGACATTATGACCGTTTTCGAAACCGCCTTATGTTCCCGATTTGGGATGGGCAAGGAAAAGTCATTGCTTTTGGCGGCAGGACCATAGAGGATGAAAATCCAAAGTATTTAAACAGTCCTGAGTCCCCGATTTTTCATAAGAGTCGTACGTTATATGGAATTCATTTGGCTAGACCATCGATTAGAAAAGAAAATGTTGCCGTTCTTTTCGAAGGATATATTGATGTTATTGCTGCGTGGGGCGCCGGAGTGAAGAATGGCGTTGCTACACTTGGTACGGCGCTAACGCCTGAGCATGCAAAACTGCTTAGACGTAATGCTGAAACAGTTATCATCTGTTTTGATTCCGATCGCGCAGGAATAGAAGCTGCTTTTCGCTCAGCAAAAACATTAGAAGAAGCAGGCTGTCATGTAAAGGTTGCCTTAATGCCTGAAGGACTAGATCCCGATGACTTCATTCGGAAATTTGGAGCAGAACGCTTTAAAACGGATGTATTAGGGGTAAGCTTAACATTAATGGCATTTAAAATGCGTTTTTTACGCAAAGGCAAGAATTTGCAAAATGAAGCAGAGCGAATGCAGTATATAAAAGAAGTTCTTACTGAAATTGCCTCACTTTCTCGTGCAGTGGAGCGGGATCATTATTTAAGGCAAATAGCTGAAGAGTTTTCTTTATCACTTGAGGCGCTTAAACAAGAACAATTTCAAATATATCGTTCGCTACGGCAGCGACAGCCTGGACACACCAAAGAAATAAAGGCAGTGAATCAGCCGCAACGAAATCTTGGTTCAAAGCGATTACTACCAGCATATCAGAATGCTGAGCGGTTACTACTCGCTCATATGATGAAGGATGTTGAAATAGCAGAACGTGTTCAAGAGCGTATTGGTGGAAACTTTAATATAGATGAACACCATGCTCTTGCAGCTCATTTATTTGCTTTTTATGGTGAAGGGAATCAACCTAATCCAAGCCAATTTATTCAACGATTACATGATGAGCCTTTGATCAAACTTGCTTCGGAACTTGCAATGTTACCTGTAAATGAAAATTGCAGCGAACAAGAATTAATTGATTATATGAGGCAGATTGAAAAACATCCAAAATTGGTATCGATTCAACAAAAAGAATTAGAAATGAAACAACAGCGTGATCCTGTCCTTGCAGCAAAACTTCAGATGGAAATTATCCAAATGAAAAGGGAGCTTCAAGAACAGTAGTGATGGCAGTAGGGTTGTGAACAATGGAAGGAGGGGATCGAATGGCAGAAAAACCATTACGTCCATTAGCGGAAGGTGAATTGTCGATCGATCAAGTAAAAGAACAATTAGTTGAGGTTGGAAAAAAACGAGGGGTTTTAACGTATGCAGAAATTACAGAAAAACTTGCAGCGTTTGACCAGGATTCTGACCAAATGGATGAGTTTTTCGAATACCTTGGAGAGCAAGGGGTAGAAATATTAAATGAGTCAGATGAAGTCGTAAATCTTCAACAAGCTGTAAAAGAAGAAGAAGAATTCGATTTAAATGATTTAAGTGTTCCGCCTGGGATAAAAATTAATGATCCGGTTCGTATGTATCTAAAGGAGATAGGCCGAGTTCCCCTTCTTTCAGCTGAAGAAGAAATTGAATTGGCAAAGCGGATTGAACAAGGAGATGAAGAGGCGAAGCGTAGACTTGCTGAAGCGAACTTACGTCTTGTTGTTTCAATTGCGAAGCGTTATGTTGGTCGTGGGATGCTCTTTTTAGACCTTATTCAAGAAGGAAACATGGGACTAATCAAAGCCGTTGAGAAATTTGATTATGAAAAGGGATATAAATTTAGTACGTATGCAACATGGTGGATTAGGCAGGCGATTACACGCGCGATTGCAGATCAGGCAAGAACGATTCGGATTCCAGTTCATATGGTTGAAACGATTAATAAACTTATTCGTGTTCAACGTCAGCTTCTACAGGATTTCGGGCGTGAACCAACTCCTGAAGAAGTGGCAGAAGAAATGGAATTGTCACCCGATAAGGTAAGAGAAATCTTAAAAATCGCTCAGGAGCCGGTTTCACTTGAAACTCCTATTGGTGAAGAGGATGATTCGCACTTGGGTGATTTTATTGAAGACCAAGAAGCGCTTGCTCCTTCTGATGCGGCTGCATATGAACTATTAAAGGAACAACTAGAAGATGTATTAGATACATTAACAGATCGCGAAGAAAATGTCTTAAGACTCCGTTTTGGTCTTGATGATGGACGCACTCGAACACTTGAAGAGGTAGGTAAAGTATTTGGTGTTACGCGTGAACGGATTCGTCAAATTGAAGCAAAGGCATTACGTAAGCTTCGTCATCCGAGTCGAAGCAAGCGTCTAAAAGATTTCTTAGAATAAAGTAAGGGTTATTCTTTGTAGAGGATGAGTTGATGGTTTACTTCTTTTGAGGTAAACCATTTTTCCATACCTAAACAACTTGGGGGAAAAGGATGGATCCGAAACGTAAAAATATTATTATTCATGAAATTCATTATTGGAAAAAGTCGAAATTATTACCAGAACATTACTGTGATTTTTTGTTATCCCTTTATACAGAAGGAGAAGTTGAAGAAGGAAATAAATCGTCAACAAAATCTCTAGTTCAACGTAGTAAAGCAATCTTCTTATTTATTGCTGTCCAGCTTTTACTAGTAATGTCTGTTCTTGTGATTTATTTTACTGATTTCTCTTTCATAATGCAAATGATCCTAGGTTTTATTTTCTCAGTTCTTGTTTTTTATATTGCGACAAAAACACTTCAAAGTATGAGGAAATTAGCCGTATTCTATATGTTAACGGGTGCACTCATTTTATTTTTATTAACGGTCCATGGAGTCGTCACCTATACAAATAACAATCAGAATGCTCTGGCAATGGCTGTTATGATCCATTGTGGCATTTGGATCATCGTTGGGCTAAAATGGAGAATGAGTTACTTTTCAATTGGAGGAGGATTAGGGATACTGGTTTTAGCGTGGTTTTGGTGGAATTAAAAGAGTGACAAAAAAAGCAAAACTATATTAATCCCTTTTCACTTTGATTGAAATCAAGTAAAATAGGTAAGGAATGTTTAAACCGTCTACATAATTGACGAGACTTGAATAACATAACCGTAAAGGAGGACATCAACGTGAAAGGAAGACCGCTTGTACCATTCGCTATTACAGCCATTATCGGTATCCTTCTTATGATTTCACTTTCATTTGTTGGTTTGGACCAGCGTGCAGAAATGAACGCAGATGAGACGGAAGAAGTACCAGAAGAGCATGAAGATCCAATCGCTGCTGGTGAAGAAATTGCTGGGAAATCATGTATTGGTTGTCATGGTGGTGACCTAGGAGGCGCTAGTGGCCCTGCATTAACTGCCCTTGAAGGAAAATATGACCATGATGAGATCGTTGGAATTATTCAAAATGGACAAGGAGCAATGCCAGCTACAGGCCTTAATGATGTAGATGCCGATGCAGTTGCTCAATATTTACTATCAATTTCAGAATAAAAAAAGGCGGGAGTTTTTAAGGACTCTCGCTTTTTTTTATTAATATGGACGATTGAGCAAGCTTGCATGTCTATTAGAGAGTCGCTAAGATGGAATTATCATGAATACATAGGTGAGTAAAATGAACGAACGACAGCTATCAGAAAGACTAGTACGTGTAGCAAATTATGTACCTAATAAGGCAAAGGTGGCGGATATAGGCTCTGATCATGCTTATTTACCATGCTATCTTTGTTTGCAATCCGATATGCGTGAGGCTATTGCAGGAGAAGTGAATGAGGGGCCATATCAGTCCGCATTGGCACAAGTAAAAAAAGTAGGGTTAGCTGACCGAATATCAGTACGAAAAGGAAATGGACTTGAAGTTATAGAGGCACATGAGGTTGACGTAATTACAATTGCGGGCATGGGTGGCTCATTAATAGCGAGTATTCTTGAAGACGGAAAAGAAAAACTAACAGGCGTTTCAAGACTAATCTTACAGCCGAATGTTTCAGCACAAGATATTAGGAAATGGCTATATAAGCATGAATGGACTTTGCTATTTGAAGAGATTCTTGAGGAAGATGAGAAGATATATGAAATTCTTGTTGCAGAAAAAGGTAACGATGAAGAACTCTATAACGAGGACAAGGATCGAAAACTTTTACTCGGGCCGTATTTAATGAAAGAACGAAATCAGGCATTTCGCAAAAAGTGGAAGTACGAACTTGATAATTGGAAGCGGATTTTAAAACAGTTGGAGCAGGCACAGAAAAATCAAGAAAGAGACAATAAACAAAAAGAAATAGAGTCTAATATTCAAATGGTTGAGGAGGTCCTATCATGGGAAAAACTTTAAATGCACAAACACTCATTCAACATTTTGAAACATGGTCACCTAAAGCCTATGCAGTCGAAGGTGATAAAAATGGGTTAATGATTGGAACACTAAATAAACCAATAAAAAAAGTCATGATTGCACTCGATGTTCTTGAAGAAGTCATGGATGAAGCGATTCGGGAGAAGGTTGATCTCATTCTTGCCCACCATCCTTTATTATTTCGACCATTAAAGAAAATTGATGTTCATACTGCACATGGTCGAATTGTTGAAAAGGCGATAAAGCACAATATTACTATTTATGCTGCTCATACAAATTTAGATGTTGCTATCGGCGGCGTAAATGATATGATGGCTCATGCACTCGGTTTGACCGACTTGGAAGTTCTTGCACCGACTCAGTCCATATCTTTAAAAAAGCTAGTTGTATTTGTACCAGAGTCTCATGAAACACAAGTCAGAGAGGCATTAGGTCAAGCAGGAGCAGGTCATATAGGCGCGTATCGTGATTGTGCGTTTACGAGTAATGGAGTCGGTGTTTTTCGACCTGAGGACGAGGCTTCGCCTTTTATTGGTGAAGCAGGGAAGCTTGAATATGTAGAGGAAAAGAAAATTGAAACGATTATCCCGGCTCATTTACAAGGTCGAATTATTGCGGCACTTATGAAAGCACACCCTTATGAGGAACCTGCTTACGATATTTATCCTCTTGATAATAGAGGTGAGGTTCTTGGGCTTGGTCGAGTAGGATATTTGAAAGAAGAGATGAGTCTAGCGGCTTTTGCTGAACATGTTAAACAAACATTTGATGTGAAAGGTGCACGTGTTGTTGGAAATTTAGCTACTATTGTTCGTAAAGTTGGCGTTTTAGGAGGAGACGGGAATAAATACATGTCTCAAGCCATATTTAAAGGAGTGGATGTGTTTGTAACTGGCGATGTGTATTATCACGTTGCTCATGATGCAATGATGGAGGGGCTGAATATTGTTGATCCTGGTCATAATGTTGAAAAGGTAATGAAGGTCGGAGTTCAACAGTATTTACAAAACTTTGTGAATGAAAAGGGGTATGATACTGAAATTATGATTTCAACTATTCATACTGACCCGTTTCAATTTGTATAAGAAGGTAACCAAAGAGGCTGTGCCCAAAGGTTGTTATTTAACCTTTGGGCACAGCCTTCAATGAGCGTAACGAACGGAGCCATTGCTGTGCACGCTTTACGCTTTTTAGACAGCCCCTTTGGTACAAATATATATAGGGCATGCCGACTTATTTAACCTTAACTTTAGGTAATATCTTTTCTATCGTTACGTTTCGTTTACGTGTCCATGTCGATTCGTCTTGAGGATTATATGCTTCTAGAAATGATACAACTTCTTTTGTTATTGGTGTTGGAGTAGAAGCTCCAGACGTTACACCAACAACATCTACGCCTTGAAGCCAGTCAAGGTTTAATTCAGAAACGTCACCAATTCTGTAGGCCTTTGTTCCCGCAATTTGTTCAGAAACTTGTGCTAATCTGTTCGAATTATTACTTTTCGGATCACCAACAACAATAACGAGGTCACATTCCTTTGCTTGTTCAGCAACTGCTTCCTGGCGAACCTGAGTTGCGAGACAAATCTCGTTGTGGACCTCAGCGTTTGGATAACGTTGCATCGCTTTTTTCATAATATCTGCAACATCCCATTGGCTCATCGTTGTTTGGTTTGTAATAATAATTTTGTCGGTATTGATAGCTAATTCATCGACATCCTCAACGGACTCAACAAGGTGGACGGATTCAGGAGCGACACCGATTGCACCTTCAGGCTCTGGATGTCCCTTTTTCCCTACATAAATAAATTGGTATCCCTCAGCCTGTTTATCGCGGATCAGGTCATGAGTCCTTGTCACATCAGGGCAGGTAGCATCAACAACTGTTAGCCCTTTTTCACGAGCAAGTTTTCGTACCTCTGGAGAAACTCCGTGAGCAGTAAAAATAACAGTCCCTTTGTCTACTTGTTTTAAGATTTCTAAACGATTTGGTCCATCTAGTGAAATAATACCATCATTTTCAAAGGCATCCGTAACATGCTGATTATGAACAATCATCCCAAGAATATAAATAGGCCTAGGTAAATCTAAATTATGGGCAGCTTGTCTTGCAAGTACCATTGCATCTACAACCCCATAACAATACCCACGTGGCGAGATTTTGACTACTTTCATGGAAGACCTCCTATAAGTGAGCGCTCCTATTTCGACCATTGCGAAACAGGAGCGCTAATATCCATCCTATATTATAAAGGAGATAAGAAGGAGTGACAATTAAAACCTGTTAATTGACATTGGCTTCGAGTAAAGTGTTATCGATGAACTCATAAGCCTGTTCCTCCGTCATGTCATTCATTAAAACGAGTTCACTTGCAATCATTTGTCTAGCTTTTTGCAAATGATTACGATCCTGGATGTGGAGACCATTTGCTCGTTCCGACTGTTTTTTCGAAAGAGAACAAATTAAATGAGCTGCGTCAATAATACTACCGCTTTTCAAAAGGTTTTCAGTCTCACGAGAGAAATGACTCGTTGATGGCGGAATCTCGGGTCCATTTTTAAGTGCTTCCACGAGTTCAGCGAGTTCGGCTTGCTCGATTACTTTTCGTAATCCCGAATCATTAATTCGATTTTCTGGTAGCATTAGTTTTACATCTACGAGTGGAAAATGAAGGATAAAATAGGAATGAGTTTCACCTAACACATCCTTTTCTTCAATATCCTGAATCGTTCCAGCACCGTGGTAGGGGTAGACTACGTGGTCTCCAACTTTAAACATGGGCATTCCTCCAATCGAGTAATACCAATAGTATATCATAAATTTAATCAAAAATAAAATTGTACTATCCAGGATTGAAGGTTGTCAATTAAAAAATACTAAAAATTAATATTTTTATACATAAAGTTTAGGTCCGGGAATACCATTTATAGTTTTCGATTTCTCTGGAACAATTGTTTGTTGTAATTGAGACTGTTTTTCATCGAACTCTTCTGATTCTATCGCGATTGTAGATTCTTTGTTTAATACGTTATTTTCTTCTTCATCTAGGTTAGATGAAAAATTATCCTGATTGTTTTCCGTCAGATCATCAACAGGAGAAGCTTCAGTTTGTTGCTCAGTTGATGTTGAAGCACTACTTCTCATAATTCTCCAGATAGTTGGCATATTACGTATGAGAGGCCCGTATTGTTGAATCATTGGTACTACTTGTTGTGTAATGCCTAGGACACGTTGAGTATTGGTCAAAAGAGAAGATAAATTCAGACCGGAAAATGCAGAGTTAGCCGTTTGACCAAATCCTTGTGCCATGGGGGCTGCTGAACCAGCTGCCTGACCAAATCCTCTGCCGAACAATCTTGCAAGAAGACCACCGCCTCTTGCAAGGCCTGATTGACCAATGGTTGGATTAAACCCGCCCATTGAACCAATAGGAGCATTAGAGTACAGCGATTGCTGCATTGCTGCTTGCATTGGTTGTATTGGAAGTGGGCCCATAGGTGGCCCCATAAATTGTTGCATGAGAGAATCTCCTTTCCTCTATTTCAAATTCCCTTATGATAGCTATATGCACACTTAATTAAATGGTGTCGTAAGAAAGTAGATCTTGAAAAACCATCTAGCTAATAGCAAATAAGTAAATGTTAAAATAGAATGTTTAGGGAATTAGCCAATATGTAACAATATATGATAAAATGAACCATTGCATAGAAAAGTTACGGATGAAAGTAGGAAGATATATGATCGCAAATAATTTTAAACGTTTTGAATTAAAACCATTCCTTATTGAAGCTCTATCAGCACAAGGTTTCTCTCTTCCAACAGAGATTCAGGAACGTCTTATTCCAGCAATACGAAATGGGAAGGACGTCATTGGTCAGTCTCAAACAGGAACTGGGAAAACGTTGTCGTTTCTACTGCCTATCCTTGATCGGATCGATCATAAGATAGATGAAGTTCAAGCAGTAATTACAGCGCCAACTCGTGAACTAGCGTCACAAATATTTGATGAGCTTAAAAAATTGCTTGAGCATTGCCCAGAGGATAAAATGATTCAGGCAAAGCTATTAGTCGGAGGAACTGATCGAGTTCGTTCAGCAGACAAGTTAAAAGTCCAACCTCACATTGTTGTCGGGACTGCAGGGAGAATTGGCGATTTAATGGAAGATCAAGCTTTAAAAGTGTATACAGCTGCGATGCTTGTTGTTGATGAGGCAGATCAGATGCTTGATATGGGGTTTATTGCCGATGTAGATAAGGTTGCTTCAAGAATGGCTGAAAATCTTCAAATGATGGTGTTTTCAGCTACAATTCCTGAAAAGCTCCAGCCATTTTTAAGAAAATATATGAATGACCCCCGACATGTTCATGTAGAACCAAAACATGTCACAGCAACTAAAATTGAACATCGAATTGTCCCACTGCGTCATAGGGATAAACTCTCATTTGTCGTAGAGCTTGCTCAATCTATCAACCCTTATTTAGCAATTGTCTTCACAAACACAAAGGAGCAAGCAGATGAGGTAGCAGATGCTATGCTTGAAGCTGGATTAAATGTGGACAGGCTTCATGGTGGTCTACAGCCACGTCAACGGAAACAAGTGATGAAACAAGTAAAAGAGGTTAAAGTCCAATTCTTAGTAGCAACTGATCTTGCGGCGCGTGGCATTGATGTGAAAGGTGTCACACATATAATTAATTATGGAATACCAAAGGACTTAGACTTTTATATTCATCGTGTTGGACGAACTGCACGCGCAGGAGCTGAAGGAATCGCTTATACGCTTTATGAGCTAAGTGATCAACAAGCTATTGAAAAGTTGACAAAACGGGGAATTACCTTCACATTTTATGACTTTAAAAAAGGGGAATGGCAAAAGCTTGATAAACCTCCTTTAGGCGTACCAGGCAAAAGACGACCTAAAGGGACGACAATAAAAACAGCTATGACTCCAAGCACCTCCACAGGTAGTGGAAAAGCAAAAGCGAAGCCTAAAAGAGTCAAGCCAGGATATAAGAAAAAGGAACGCTTTAAACAGGCAAAAGAGGCACAGAGACAACGCCGAATCGCTTCACGTACAAAGAAAAAAGATTCGTAACAGGGAGAGGAGTTTAATTATGAAGTTAGGGTCGCATGTATCAATGAGTGGTAAAAAAATGCTTTTAGGTGCTAGCGAAGAGGCTGCAAGTTATGGGGCAACAACCTTTATGATTTATACAGGGGCACCGCAAAATACAAGACGAAAAGCAATTGAGGACTTGAATATTGAAGCGGGACTTGTACATATGAAGGAACATGGAATGGCGGATGTTGTCGTTCATGCTCCGTACATTATTAATATTGCAAATACAACAAAACCAGAAACATTTGAGTTAGGAGTAAACTTTCTTCGTTCCGAGATTGAACGGACAGAAGCGTTAGGAGCAAAACAAATTGTATTGCATCCTGGTGCACATGTCGGAGCAGGTGCGGACGCTGGACTTGCAAAAATTATAGAGGGATTAAATGAAGTATTACAAACAAAAAATGATGTTCAAATTGCTTTAGAAACGATGGCGGGGAAAGGCTCAGAGTGCGGACGTACCTTTGAAGAGCTTGCAACAATTATTAACGGAGTAACCCATAATGAGAGACTAAGTATTTGCTTTGATACTTGCCATACTCATGATGCAGGCTATAATATTGTTGAGGACTTCGACCAAGTTTTAGATGAATTCGATCGAATTATCGGAATTGAACGTTTAAAAGTATTGCATATTAACGACAGTAAAAATGAGCGTGGAGCAGCCAAAGATCGTCATGAAAATATCGGATTTGGTCATATCGGCTTCAAAGCTTTGCACTATATCGTTCATCACCCACAACTTAAGGATGTACCTAAAATACTCGAGACCCCTTTTGTAGGTGAAGACAAGAAGGATAAACGACCTCCTTATAAGCATGAAATATTGATGCTACGTGAAGGCGAATTCGATGAGAAGCTAAGGGAACAGATTTTAGCATAATCGAAGGAGACCAGATCTATTGTTTTATAGACTGGTCTCTTTCTAATCAAATGATTTAAGAAAGATAATGACTGAATTGTTGAAGTAATTGATTAATAACATTTGAGACATGCTCATCAATTTCATTTTGGAGTCGATTTAGAACATGATGAATTTGGTCTTGATTTGCGACATCAATTTTTTCTGATTTAATAATGGAAACAACTTTCTCAGCTTGTTGTTGATTTAATTGAATTTGGTGCTGTGAGGCGAGGTCTAATAAATCTTGAGGTGTGAGCGAGTTTACTTTTTGATTAATTAATTGTTGCATAATTGCATTCATCTCATGCACTCCTTTTCACTAGAGAAGATGCTAGCAGTATATGAGTCAATTGAAGAATTTGTGCAGAAAAAAAGGAAAACTAGCAACAACCCTCGAATAACAGTAGAAAGTGAGAATTTGTTAAGTTATTATTTGGAAATGTTAATGGCCGGGGTGAATAGATAAGGATTAAATGGCTAGACAAGATGGGAGGGGCTTTATGAAAAAGCGTCAATCACTCGAGCAATTAGCCCCTAAAGGGAGAAATGGTATGTCAGTAGATTCAGTTTTACCAGCAAGTGGGGAAGAATTTCATCAAACCTTTTGGGCTAGAAAAGATTGCTCGTTAACTGACGAAATTACGTATTATATTGAGCAATTAGGTATCCCATTTTTAAAAGTAAATCAGAAAATGATGATTGAACGATGGACTGATTCGTTGCCAGAGATTATGGATGTAAGTGAGGAACAATTGAATGAATGTACAATTGAACAATTGGTTGATTGCTCCCCAATGTTTAAAACAATCAGTGACCTAGTTCATCAAGGATTTGATGATCATTCTGTTCAAGAAGGCGTTTACGAAGAAGAGGATGCTCTCATTCGAATTCGTTCGCTCCCTACAATAGATGGAAAGTCTGTTTATGTCATGTTAGAAGATCGTTCTCTCCAAAAACAGTTTGAAAACCTACTAACATTTCACCATCAAATGGAAGCTGTTTCTCATATTGCAGCGGGTGTTGCTCACGAATTAAGGAACCCACTATCCGTGATTAAAGGTTTTCTACAATTAGCCCAATTGACTAATGATTTTCAAAAGTATTACGACACAATCTTGTCTGAATTAAATAGAATGAATGGCATAATAGAAGATTTTCTATCCGTTTCTAGAAAAAAAATAGATCGAAAGCCACAATCGCCAATACAAATTATGGAGTCTCTTGAAGAGATTATGAAGGCAGAATGTTTATTACATAATGTTGAGTTTAAAATAAAACTTGAAAGAACGACTTCGCTGGTTCATGTAAATGAATCAATGGTCAAGCAAGTTATGTTGAATTTGCTTCGGAATTCAGTTGAAGCTTTTGAAGATACCGCTAAAAAGCGTTTGTTTTGGATTGAAACAAAGGTAATCGGTAACAAATATTGCGTGTATGTTCAGGATAACGGTAAAGGAATACCGGAGGATGTTTTAAAGCAGCTTGGTAAACCATTTTTCACTACAAAGGATAAAGGAACTGGAATTGGAATTCCCCTTTGTAAAAAAATTATTGAAGATCACGGTGGAACATTTGAAATTAAAAGTCAATTTAATACGGGAACGACTGTAATTCTAACATTACCACTTTCAGATTGACGGCCTTTGCATAGACGCAGAGGCTTTTTTATATTTGTGGACATTATTTACAAAATTGAATCGAACCTATATAATTGTATTCAAGAACAAAAGTTTACCTCAGGAAACTTTTGTTCTTGAATACACATTTTGTGCATTGCTGCCATATTGTAAAGCGAAGAACGATTATTTAAGTTTATAAATAAGGGGAATTAAAGCCACATAGGGGGGAATAAAATGAATAAGGTTATCGATGTTAAGGAGCTGTCAGTTTATTATGAAAATCAACAAGCGATTAAAGATGTTAGTTTTACTTTTGACAAGGGGCATTTAATCGGCATCATCGGACCGAATGGAGCAGGAAAGTCTACATTAATAAAAGCTATTTTAGGTTTAGAAAAGGCTAGAGGAACCGTACGGATTTTTGGAAAACGAGTAAAGGATGTTCGAAAAAGAATATCTTATGTCCCACAGCGAAACCAAATTGATTGGGATTTTCCAGTTCTCGTTGAAGATGTTGTAATTATGGGTAGGTTTAAGCATATACCATGGTTTATGCGAGCGAGTAAAAGCGATAAAGAAATTGTTAAAGCATCCTTAGAAAAAGTAGGAATGCTTGAATATCGTAAGCGACAAATTGGTGAATTATCAGGAGGTCAACAACAAAGAGTATTTATTGCAAGGGCACTGGCGCAACAAGCAGACATCTTTTTTTTAGATGAACCTTTTGTTGGAATCGATGCGACATCGGAAGAGATTATTATTCAATTATTGCGTCAATTAAAGGAAGATAATAAAACAGTGTTTGTCGTTCATCACGATTTAAGTAAGGTTGAAAAATACTTCGATCGCCTACTATTAATGAACAAGGAGTTAGTAGAGTATGGCTTAGTAGAGCATGTCTATAAGCCAGAAACGCTATCACGGACCTACAAAGGAAGCGCCTTATTTGGTAACAAGGACGATATAATGGTGGTGAATAACTAATGGAAAATATAATTTTCTTTTTTGACCAAGTATCACGTTATTCTTACTTACAGCAAGGTTTAATCGCTGCAATATTGGTGGGGATTATTTGTGGGGTAATTGGCTGTTTTATTATCTTAAGAGGAATGGCTCTTATGGGAGATGCAATTTCCCATGCTGTTTTACCAGGTGTAGTTATTGCTTATATGCTTGGAGCGAGTTTTTTTATTGGAGCAGTTGTGACTGGGGTATTAACAGCCTTGGCTATTGGCTTTGTTTCACAAAACAGTCGGATTAAGGATGATTCTGCCATTGGTATTATGTTTACCGCTGCATTTGCCTTAGGGATTGTTCTGATTACAGGTTTGCGTGGGACGGGAGTCGACCTTTGGCATATTCTTTTCGGTAATGTCCTTGCAGTTTCACGAAATGATTTATGGGTGACTGTTGGAATAGGGATTTTTGTAATAGGGATGATTGTCTTATTTTATCGACCTCTCTTAATTAGTACTTTCGATCCAATTATGGCACAGGCAACAGGAGTACGTGTAAAGCTAGTTCATTATTTATTAATGTTACTTTTATCTTTAGTTACAGTCGCATCTTTAAAGACGGTAGGAATTGTTCTTGTTGTAGCAATGTTGATTACACCAGGAGCAACGGCGTATCTATTAACAGATCGGCTTCCGAGAATGCTAATGCTATCATCATTATTCGGGGTGCTTTCAGCAATTATTGGGATTTACTTTTCAGTTATTTATGATGTTGCCTCGGGTGCATCAATTGTGTTAGTTGCGTCATTTCTATTTGGTTTAGCTTTTCTTTTCTCACCAAAACAAGGCTTGGTGATACGAATGTTGCGGACTCGCAAAATTCAAAGAGCGTCAGCATAATTAGTAAAGAGAAGAGGCTGTGCCAAAAGGTTGTTTTTTAACCATTTGGCACAGCCTTGCACGCTTTAAGCTTTTAAGGCAACCCCTATGGTTCCTCTGATTCAGATAAGCTACAAGCCATTTCAAAAAAATAAAGCTGACTTTGAACTGGTTGCTCACAAGGTTCACGTTTTACATAGTGATACTTGCCATCTGGGCCCTGCTCTCGTGCCTTCATATTATCCTGTAAACTAATATCTAAAATGTGTTTAATACGATTTTTAATGTTTATATCATATATAGGGAAGAGTATTTCTATTCGTTTTTCCATATTACGTGTCATCCAATCAGCGGAGGAAAGAAATATTTTCTCGTGACCAGCATGATGAAAATAAAAGATTCGGCTATGTTCTAGAAAACGGTCAACTATGCTTCTAACACGAATGTTTTCACTAACTCCTTCTAGACCTGGGCGTAAACAACAAATCCCTCTAATAATTAAATCAATTTTTACTCCTGCCTGAGAAGCTTCATAAAGCTTTAAAATAATCGGTTTATCTGTAAGAGAATTCATCTTAGCGATAATTCTCCCATTGCCATACTGTATATGACTTTCAATTTCTTCATCAATCAAATCTAAAAAACGTTCACGAATATCAAAGGGCGCAGTTGATAAGTGATTCCATTGTGGTTTTTCACTGTAACCACTGAGATGATTAAAGAAATTTGTTGCATCAATTCCAAACTTATCATCCGCAGTTAGGAGACCCATGTCTGTGTATAGCTTCGCAGTAGAATCATTATAGTTGCCTGTCCCTAAATGAACAAAGCGTTGGATTTGGTCGCGTTCATGGCGAACGACGAGAGTAATCTTGCTATGTGTTTTAAGTGAGGTTATACCATAAATAACATGGACACCTGATTTTTCAAGTTTTTTTGCCCATTGAATATTATTCTCCTCATCAAACCGTGCTTTTAACTCAACTAACACCGTCACCTGTTTCCCATTTTCGGCAGCCCGAGCTAAGGAATGTATAATTGGTGAATCACCACTAACGCGATAAAGTGTTTGTTTAATCGCAAGGACGCTTGGATCATCCGCTGCCTTCGAGATAAAATCGACTACAGGTTGAAAGGATTCATATGGATGATGAAAAAACAGATCGCGCTTCAAAATGGCTTGAAAGATGTTTTCTTCCCCAATTAAATCACCAGGTGGTTGAGGGATTAACGTTTCGTTTGCAAGATGTTCATACTCTACGGAAAGCTGGCCATACAATTTAAAAAGGAAGGTTAAATCCAATGGTCCATTAAACGAATATACGTCGTTTTTATGAATTTCGAGAACGTCTAAAAGTAAATTTAAAACATTCGGATCCATCATTCCTTCTTGCATTTCTAGGCGGACCGCAGCCCCCCATCTTCGTTTTTTTAATTCCTTTTCAATTTCGCGTAATAAGTCACGAGCACCTTCTTCGTGAAGAGTCATGTCAG
Organism: Halalkalibacter urbisdiaboli; assembly: GCF_002156385.1. Taxonomy (GTDB): domain Bacteria; phylum Bacillota; class Bacilli; order Bacillales; family Bacillaceae_D; genus Halalkalibacter_A; species Halalkalibacter_A urbisdiaboli. The sequence goes on along the minus strand of NZ_MVJM01000001.1, from coordinate 585,829 downwards.
CATTTCGAGTAATTCGAAAAGGTGAGACCGATTTGACTTTAAAACCAGGAAATAACTCATGAATAAAATGACTAATAACATTTTCAAGTAAGATATATTGTATACTACCATTGCTCGAAGGAAGCTTGATAAATCGAGTAAGTACAGCAGGTACTTGGACGATAGCTAGTCGATCTTTTTCCTTCATAGTGCCCATTTTTTTTAGAACGACTGCTAAGTTCAGACTCTTATTTAAAAGCATTGGAAATGGCCGATAAGCATCAATGGCCATGGGCGTTAGAACAGGAAAAATATAATGACTAAACCTTTCTTTTAGAAATTCAAGCTGTTCTTTGTTTAATTCATCCATAGATAAGAATTGAAAGCCTTCATGGTAAAGCATAGGAACGAGTGTTTCGGTATAGACATTATCCTGAAGACGAACAAGTCGGTGATTCATTTCGCTTATTTTTGATAATTGTTGTTTCGGAGTTAATCCGGCTTTATTTTCTGGACGGTTAAAGCCAGCTTTCACCTGATCTTTTAACCCAGCTACTCTCACCATAAAAAATTCATCTAAATTTGAACTGAAAATCGCTAAAAATTTCAATCGCTCTAATAGTGGATTGCGTTCATCGATCGCTTCCTCGAGAACGCGCTCATTGAAAGCAAGCCAACTTAGTTCACGGTTGTTGTAAAAGGTTGGATTATTTAGATCAATTGTTTCGTTGGATTTAGAGTCGATATGCATAAAACCTCAACCTTTCTATCCACTAAATTAATGTCCTCTTTTACATTCTATCAGCTAATTGTAAATTTTATGTTAAGATTACGTAGTAAAAGTAGCATTAGATTGATAGGTAACTTCAATTGGATGTCGAATCGCTCGTTCTAAATGTTTTTTATGTTTATTTACTTGCATTGCTTCAAAGTGATATTCTTCTTGAAAAGAAAGAGGAATAACCCATTGCTCCTCAGTTTGCTCTACTTTCCCAATTTCAGTCACTGCTTTTCTGCGAGTATAGTCAAGGCAATAAGCAAACTTCATAATTGCTCCTAAAAATTCATAAAGCTTAAGCTGTTTTTTCTTAAGGATTCGTTTAAATGGACCAGCGTATTGATTGAGCTGTTTCTTTGATTTAAATGAAGAAATTAAGGCAATTGCGAGTCGTTCTTGATGAGTTAAGCCTTCGATTGTCATATTTGTCAGTAAGTAAAACGTAGTTTGACTGCTTGCTTCATTATTAATGTATTCTCCAATGTATAGAACACGAGCACTTGATTTAAGTAAGTGTAAAGCTTCCTCTTCAGAATGCTCAACACGACAGGCTGATTTTAATTCACTATATAATTGTGATGCGAGTAAAGACAGGTGATTAACGTCAGCAAGTTGAACGTCATAGTTATGAGAAAGTTGATAAAAGCTTTCTTCAATCACATTAGGAAAGCGATCGGTTTCCATCGGTTTTAAAACGCTCTCATAAAATAACCCATCCCTTAAACCTTTTCGACTAAGAATGAATGTGTTTGTGCCGACAAAGTTAAGGAGTGATGTTATAACCTGAGAAGCAGGAATAATAATATCAGCTCGATCCTTTGAGAGACCATCAACATTTTGACGTTGTTCAAGCGTTAATTTTTGTAACTCATCATTTACAAGCTGTAGTTGTTCAGTTGGAATTTCATATTGATGTAACCCTGCTAAAGGGTAATCGATTTTTCTTTGATGAATAAGTGAAAGGTTTCTCGCACTACCACCAATACCAACAACAGGATAAGTATAATCCATTTTTAACCAAGGTAATGTACTAAATTGCGTCAATATATATTGCTTTAGGTTGTCTAATTCGGTATTTGTTGGTTGCTCGCCTTCAATAAACTCATTCTGGAGGGTAATAGCTCCGAATGGAAAACTGTGAAAATGCTTTAACTCCCTATCTTCAAAAAGGGTTATCTCCGTACTTCCACCTCCGATATCGATCGTAATTCCATGTTCAAGGGTAGTTGAATTAATTACAGCTAGGTAACCATAATAGGCTTCCTCGTATTCAGACAGGACACGAATATTAAATCCGATTTCTCGATAAACATGTTCGATAACGTCTTTTTGATTTGAAGCCTTTCTTATTGCCGCGGTGGCTACAGCTAATACCTCTTGTACTCGGTGATATAAAATTACTTTTTTAAAGCGCTGTAAAGTTTCTGTAATTACGAATATGCCTTCCTCTGTTAAACGTCCCGTAGTATCAATATGAGCACTAAGTCTGGCTACTGTTTTAAAATTATACAACTCTTTATAACAGCCATTTTTAGAAATGGCATTAATTACAAGTCTAACGGAGTTTGAGCCAATATCAATAATTGCAAACCGCTGCGATTTCATGTTTGCCACTTCCTTTTCTAAGCAATATAGTATTTTCTATAGTACAGGTTCTTAGTCGAAAATGCACGAATTCGTAAGGGTAGACATTCAAGAAAAAACATTTATAATAGGAAGGTAAAAGGTAAATCGGAATGATTCTTAGAAAATATTTAGATAGATACGGAAAGAAGGGGAATGTGTGGATAATAAAGAAACACAACTTGCCGTTGAAATAAAGGATGTTTCGTTTCAATATGGGACACGCCGAGTGTTAGAGGAGATTACATTTTCGATAAATAAAGGCTCGTTTCTTGGTTTAGTTGGTCCGAACGGCTCAGGAAAATCAACGCTAATTAAGATCATGTTAGGCTTATTGCAGCCACAGACAGGAAGTATAAAGCTTTTTGGAGAAAGGATTGATAAATTTCAACGCTGGGATAAAATTGGTTTTGTCTCACAGAAGGCAAATAGCTTTAATTCAGGCTTTCCAGCGACTGTTTTCGAAGTAGTATCTATGGGGTTATTTGGGAAAGTGGGGCTATTTCGTTTTTTGAACCGCAGTCATAAAGAAAAAGTGAAAGAGGTCATTGAAAGTGTTGGAATGACTGAATACATTCATCAGAACATTGGTGAATTGTCTGGCGGGCAGCAACAAAGAGTATTTATTGCCAGGGCGTTAGTTAGTGAACCAGAGTTATTGATTTTGGATGAACCGACGGTAGGAGTCGATGCTTCAAGTGTTCGGAATTTTTACGACATGCTCAGTGAACTTAACAAGGAAAAAAAGATAACCCTCGTACTTGTTACACATGACATTGGGGCAATGACGGATCATGTTACTGACGTAGCTTGTTTAAACAAGCATTTGCATTTCCACGGTAATTCTAAAGAATTTGGGGAAAATCAAAATTTATCTGATTTTTACGGTCATGATGTTCATTTGTTAACGCACAATCATAGCCATGGAGGCCATTAAACATGTTAGATGCTTTTTTTCGTTATGAGTTTTTACAAAATGCTTTGTTTACCGGATTAATGATCGGTTTCTTAGCTCCTATGCTCGGAGTGTTTTTAGTCGTAAGAAGACTTTCTCTTATAGCCGATGCATTGTCGCATATCACTTTAGCTGGAATTGCTGCTAGTTTGCTATTGGCTAAGAAATTTGCTTTTTTTCAAGGATTAAATCCATTGTATATCGGGATGCTATTTTCGGTTGGAGGGTCATTAATCATTGAGAAGCTTCGTGCTGTCTACAAGCATTATAAAGAAATAGCTATTCCGATTATTCTTTCCGCTGGAATTGGAGTTGGTGTTATTTTCATTTCATTGGCGGATGGTTTTAATAATGACCTATTTAATTATTTATTTGGCAGCGTCATTGCTGTTAGTCGTTCAGATTTATGGACAATTATGAGCATTACAGTGATCGTCTTAATCGTATTGCTATTATTTTATAAAGAATTATTTTTTCTATCGTTTGATGAGGAGCAAGCAGTAGTATCAGGAATTAATCGCCGTCTCGTCCATTTTATTTTTATTATTATGGTTGCTCTAGTTATAGCTGCTTCAATGAGAATCGTTGGAATTCTACTTGTTTCCTCACTTATGACATTGCCAGTTGCGGCAGCCATGCGGCTGTCAAGAGGATTTAAGCAGATGTTTGTTTATTCAATTGTATTTGGAGAAATTTCAGTTTTTGGAGGGCTAATTTCTGCTTATCACCTTAATTTAGCACCTGGTGGTACAATTGTGATAATAGCTGTTATTATTTTGTTATGTTCAATCTATATTGGAAAGATACGTGAAGGCTTCCAAAAAATTCGTATGAAGAAAACAAAAAAAGAGGCTGTTTAATAGAGGGTACTAAAAAAGGGTGCTTTTTTATTGTGGAATACCTTAAAGAGCCGTGTTTCAAGGTATGTTAAGGAGGAATGGGAATGAATGTTGTAGAAGCATTAGCACGAATGAAAGAAAAAGGTTATAAATACACAGGAAAACGTGAAGATATGCTACGGCTTTTTGCTGAAGAGAAACGTTATATTTCAGCAAAAGATGTCCTTGAGTCTATGCAGGATGATTATCCTGGTTTAAGCTTTGACACAATATATCGGAACTTATCTCTGTTTACGGAACTCGATATTCTTGAGACAACTGAATTAGAGGGTGAAAAACGCTTTCGATTTAGATGCTCAACTTCAGAGCATCATCATCATCTTATCTGTTTAGATTGTGGAAAAACGAAACATATTCATAATTGTCCAATGGAAACACTACATGAGCAGTTTCCCGATTTTGAAGTAATTGGACATAAATTCGAAATATACGGTAAGTGCGAAGAGTGTAGTGTTAAATAATTTATTAAAGTAAGTAAACCAAAATTTATCATGTTTGCCCCTACTGATTTCTCACACACTAATATTCAGGAGGGGATGACAAATGGCAAAGCCAATCGTAAAATGTAATGTAGCAAATTGTACGTATTGGGGAGAAGGGAACCAATGTCAGGCAGAATCCATTCTTGTAGAAATTGATGCGCATTCAAATATGGACTTTTCCATGGAGGCTGGAGAAGAGCCTTACGAAAAAGCTGAGCATGAGGATAAAGCGGAGAGACGTTCCCAAACCTGCTGTCATACGTTCCGCGAAAGGAAATAGAAAAATGAGAGTGCTGTAACGGCACTCTCATTTTTTTATGTGGTTTCCATAATCCATTCGTCTACCCACTCTTTCGCTTCTTTCCAATTATAGATTCTAATGACATTTTCCGGTATTGGAAGACGATTGTATGGAGTGTCAATTAATATAACGGGTATTTGAAATTCCTCTGCAATCGCAACTGCATTGTCATGCTTGTCTTCAAAGAAAATGTCAATGTCATGAGCGCGTACCGCTTCAAGTTTATCATGTTTGCCGACAAGTTCAATATGGTCAAAAGGGAGTTTTTTTGTCTCAAACCATTCTCTCGTTCGTTTAGCATGATGTTCGCGACGAGCCGTAATATAAATTAAATCATGATATTTAGTCCATTCGTGAAGAATAGTTTCAGCATACGGTGCGAGATTTGCTTGTTCATAAATTAAACCTTCATGTTTCCCCATCCACTCCCAAAACTCTTGCTCAGAAATGTCCAAAATTGACGTTAAATCATATTCCGTCAAGTCATCCAAAGTTAAATTGCGATTAAAATGTTTATTCAGATGAGGAACAAATGTATTTGGATCTGTTACTGTACCATCAATATCTAAACCAAAACGTTTTCTTGCTGACATACTTTCCACCCCAAATAAATTGATCATACATTCTAGAATACACGAAATAAGCTGATTGGTCTAGGACATTCCTAAAGAAGAAATCTTTAACTCCAATAAAAACAAACAGTGGAGTCATACTATAACTACTCCCCCGAAACAAAAGAAAGTGAGGGATTCGTATGGCAGAAAATCGAGATCCGAAACAAGAACCGATACGGTTAGTGGATGAAGACGACCGTTCCTTAACATTTTTAAATACAGAAGCTGATAATGGTGATGTTAATACAAAAATGAACACAAATGAAGGAGACCTTGACAATCCTGCCACCTTTGAGGAAGAGACAGCTGCTGAGTATCCAGCGGTAAATGGCATGGGTGGAGCGCGTCCTTTTGCAGCAGAGGAGCGCGAAACAACGGATGCTATGAATGAGGATGATGTTGCAGCTGGCCGCGGTGTCGGTACATTTGCAATTGTTCTCTCCATTTTGTCATTGTTTTTCTTACCAGTATTGCTAGGGGCAGCTGGGATAGTAGTTGGTTTCGTTTCACGTCGTTATGGCTCCACATCGCTAGGTAATTGGGCGATCGGGATTGGTGCTATTTCGATTCTCATGACCGTCTTTTTCTCACCATTCTTTTAGATAATGGTGAGACAGGGGGAGAGAAAGAAGAAAAGCATGAGCCTAAGCGGCTTATGCTTTTTCCAATTCGCGTTGCTTTTGATAATGCTCTTCAGCGATTTTATCTACTTCCTTTTTCAATTCCTCTACCATGACTTCTTCTGGTACTTTTCTTACAATTTCACCTTTACGGAAAAGTAAACCTTCGCCACGAGCACCTGCAATACCAATATCAGCTTCACGTGCTTCCCCAGGCCCGTTCACGGCACAACCAAGAACGGCGACCTTAATCGGAGCTTTGATTGTGGAAATATAATCTTCAATTTCATTTGCGATGCTAATTAAATCAATTTCAATTCGACCACAAGTAGGGCAAGAAATTAGCGTTGCTGCATTAGCGGCAAGTCCAAAAGACTTTAACAATTCACGAGCAACTTTAACTTCCTCAACAGGGTCGGCACTTAGCGATATTCGAACGGTATTTCCAATTCCCATATTAAGTATCGCACCAAGTCCCGCTGCACTTTTTATTGTACCAGCAAATAGGGTACCAGACTCAGTAATACCGAGGTGAAGTGGATAATCAAATGCTTTTGCTGCTTTTTCATAAGCTTCAATAGCTAAATTAACATCAGATGCTTTCATCGAGACAATAATGTCATAAAAATCCAAATCTTCTAGAATTTTTATATGATGAAGGGCACTTTCAACCATTCCATCTGCCGTTGGGTAACCATATTTCTCTAGAATTCTTTTTTCAAGGGAACCTGCGTTTACACCGATTCGAATCGGAATACCTTTTTCTTTTGCAGCCTTAACAACTGCTTCGACTTTGTGTCGTTTTCCAATATTACCTGGATTAATACGGATTTTATCGGCACCGCCTTCAATTGCTTTTAAGGCAAGCTTGTAATCAAAATGAATATCAACTACTAATGGGATTGAAATTTGCGCTTTAATGTCTGCGATGGCTTCAGCAGCACGCATATCAGGGCAAGCGACACGTACTACTTGACAACCCGCTTCCTCAAGACGCTTTATTTCGGCTACTGTCGCTGCAACGTCATGCGTTTTTGTTGTTGTCATACTTTGCACTACTACTTCGTTGTTTCCACCAATCGTCAAATTTCCAACCTTTACTGGTCGAGTCTTTGTACGATGTGTAATTTCGGTCATTGACCACTCGCTCCTTTATAGAAACCGATTGGGCTTCGTTAGACTCTTTACAGATACGTCTTCATTTTATCAACCAGACCTTTCATTTGGCAAGAACAAACTCAATCGTTTAGATAAAGAGGAAATAAATAGATCTCACCAACCTGGATAGCATCAGCTTTTACTCCTGGATTCAGTTGCTCAAAATCATAAATAATTTCTGGTATCGAAGCAGATAAAGGTCCGTCATGTAAATGTTCAACAATCGATAATACAGTATATCCAGGTTCGACTTCAACTTCTTGGAAAGGTTCGATAGTGTTTTCTGTTGGTTTTAAGTCTTCAATACTTTCCGTTTCATCATGCCCTTTAGTGGCTTGGGCTGTATTATTCAATCCATTGGGTAAGGTCCCGATTGTTAGGTCATAATAAGTGCTGTATAAAATAATGAGAATGATTAAAAATAGTCCAGCTCGCTTCATGTAAAACCCCTCCTTTAAAGTTCCTTCCAAATAAAGTATATGCTTACGCTGGACAATTATGACAAGCTTATTCATTTTTTGGGGAATAGTCTATTTTTTAAAGAAGGTGAATACAATTGGAGAGCCAAGCAAGGCCGAGTATCATCATTTTTATCATAGGTATGCTACCGCTACTTATGGTGTTAGGTAATTCCATGTTCATTCCAATTCTTCCTGATATCCAAGTAGCAATGAATCTTTCACCAGTTCAAGGAGGACTGATTTTATCTGCATTTTCCATTCCGGCAGCAGTTATGATTCCGATAAGTGGATTTATATCAGCAAGATACGGGAATAAGCAAGTAACCTTAGTTTCGCTTACTCTAATTATGATTGGATGTTTTGCGGCTGCTATTGCAGGGGTACAGGGTGCTTTTGAATGGATGATAATTTCTCGGTTGCTTCAAGGTATTGGTGCAGGAGGAATAACTCCTATTGCCATGATTCTAATTACAGATTTATTTTCTGGGCAAAAAAGAAATCGAGCACTTGGATCGTTGGAGGTATTTAATGGAGTAGGAAAAGTGATAAGTCCGGTTATTGGTGGTATAGTTCTTTCCTTTTCTTGGTATTACAGTTTTGTTGTTTATTTCGCTTTTGCCTTGTTCGCCTTCTTTGGGATGTATATTTTTATTAAACTAAAACCTCAAACGAGACGTAAGTTACGGTTTAAAACAACAATTTCTCAAGTGAAATTAGTTTTTTCATTAAGCTGGAAATGGCTAGTGCCGATTTATTTAGCTGGCGGTATCGGGATGTTTATATTATTTGGTTTGCTATTTTACTTGTCCTATGATTTGGATAGGACTTATTTATTGGGAGGATTGGAGAAAGGACTTATTTTAGCTATCCCATTAAGCTGTTTAACGTTGGTCTCTTATTTAACTGCTCGAAAATTATTGGACAGCGAGGATAGTTATAAAAGAGGAATTATTTATGGAGTTATCTATAAATTCATTGGAGTTTGTTTGTTGATATTTACAGAGAGTACATTCATCTTAATAATTGGTACAACCCTTGTGAGTATTGGTTTAGGTATGTTACTTCCTGCTGCTAGTGGAGCGATAGCTGCCGTTGTACCTTCTAACGAAAAAGGTTCAATTTTTTCTTTTTATGCGATGATCCGTTTTTTAGGAGTCGCCCTCGGACCAGCAGTTTTCGGACTTTGGATGAACAATCGTGATCAAATGATGTTTTCAGTTTTTTTTCTTCTTAACCTTATCGTGTTAACGCTTTTATATAGTTGGTCATGTTTTCCGGTTGGTAAAACATGTTCAACGAGATGAGTCAGCTTTTTATTTTAATTTAAGACAAAAGTCAGTTTCTTTTTTTAGTAAATTATGTTTCTTATTAGGTATAACAATCGTTTCATTTAAGAATGTTTGAAAAAAGGAGTCGATGAAGTTGAATAATGTAATAAGAAAGTGCTTATGGCTATTACTCGTTTTTACAATGATTGTGCCGACGCTAGCATTAGCCGATGCAGCACCAGGAGATGTAATCGTTACTTTAGGTGAAGATTTATCTGAGGAACAAAAGCAACAGCTTCTTAATGAAATGGGAGTAACAGAAGACGTTGAAATAATTACAGTCTCAAATGAAGAAGAGCATAAATATTTAGGGAATTATGTTAATAAGAATCAAATTGGAACAAGAGCACTCTCTTCGTCAAAAATTACATTGACAGAAGCCGGGTCTGGTATAAATGTTAAAACAAATAACATTAAACTGGTATCTGAAGGGATGTATGCGAATGCACTTGTTACTGCAGGCGTTGAAGATGCGGATGTGTATGTGACAGCTCCTATGGCTGTATCCGGAACTGCAGGGTTAACAGGCTTAATTAAAGCATATGAAATCGCAACTGAAATTGAAATACCTGAAGAGCAAAAGCAAATTGCAAACGAGGAAATGGTTCGAACTGGAGAGTTGGCTGAATCAATTGGTGTTGAAGAAGCTACGGAATTAATGAATCGAATCAAAGAGGAGCTTGCAGCTAATCCTGTTGAAACGGAAGAAGATTTACGAGCTCTTATTGAACGAATTGCCCAGGAGCTTGGAATTACTTTAACAGAAGAAGAATTAAATGGCCTTGTCTCATTATTTATGAGAATGAAGGACTTGAATATTGACTGGAATCAAGTTCAAGAACAAATTTCTTATGTTCGTGACAATCTTGATGAGTTTTTAAATAGGGAAGACACACAATCGTTTATAAGAACGTTGCTGGATGTTCTTAATCGTTTTATTGAATCAATTAGTAATTTATTCAAATCATAATGTGAAGCAGCACCCCTCTATTTTGTTATAAGTGAATGTTATTTCTTATGAATTCTGAAACAAAGAATCAGTTTATTACGTATAAAATATGAGGGGGTGAAACTAAATGGATTGGCTTGATTCAGCAACAATTGGTTTTTTAGTTGTCTTTTTAGGTACGTTATTTTTATTTGGGGAACTATTAGTACGGGCAAAAGGGCTGTTTGCAGTTTTAGGTGTGCTTATTATGGCGCTGTACTTCTCCTACCATTTATCCGCAGATGTCGGACTTTGGGTTATAATTCTTTATCTTGTAGGCTTAGCTTTGATTATTTTAGATGGAAAGGTCATAACAGATGGAACAGTTTCTTTATTAGGAATTGTTTTAATGATTGCAGGGTTGGCAGTGCCTGCGCCTGATCTCATTTACGGAGTACTTGTTTCAATGGGCTTTTTAGTTGGTGGCATTAGTTCAAGTTTGTTCCTTAAAGTTTTTCCTTCTAGGAAAATGTGGGATAAAATGACCTTAAAGGACAGAATGACAAGTGAATTAGGTTATAATTCGTTAAATGACACGTATCGGAAGCTTATCGGCAAACAAGGGCGGACTTTAAGTGCATTTCGACCAACCGGAACGATCGTTATTGATGGTGAACAGTATAGTGCTACAAGCGGTGGGCAATGGCTTGAAGCCGACGTTGAGATTGAAGTGGTTTCCGTAGACGGAACTAGAATTGTAGTAAAAAGGAAAGAGAGCGAGTTGTCGTAAACTCGCTCTCTTTTTGATCGAAATGCTAATTGACTTCTCAAAGTTTAGGTTTACCCTTTGGCGTTCTCATGATAATAAGCCAAAGGAGAAATAAAGTTACCAGTATTAAAAAAACGGGATGGATTGATACGGGTGCTATTATATCAAGCCATGCAAAGACAATTACTGGCGATGCTGTCGAATATGCTGACATTAACCATAAATGTCGATAATGTAGCTTATGCCTTCTCCCCCGTAAAAGGAGTCCAATAGCTGCTAGCAGGGTTATTCCTAAAAAAGCCACTCCAGCAACAGCACTATAACTTAGTAACGAAATGATGATAATTAAAAGCGGAAGAAACCCTTCCAAGTTATTTAACCATGTTAATAATGCTTCTTTATCTAGGTCTCCAATAATCGTATAAGGTATTGTTTGAGAAACACTATAATTAAATAGAACTGCCTCTTGTTCTTGAAAGGCAATTCCTTCTCCTAGTTCAAACAGCGCATTCTTACTGTAATGGTTGGCTGGATCAAGGATAAACACACCTTCAATGACTTCAAAATTAAGGTAAGGCTCTGCACTGTTAGTCCTAAGTTTTCCATTTTCTAGATGAAAAGGAGGTAAATCGCTAATTAAGATTGATTGCAATTGTTTCACACCATTTGTTAAGGTCATACTTAGAACGATAACAAAAGGAAGACATGCAATCATAAGATAAAAGAGGACATGAACAATTGACTTCGTAATAGGTTGGAATCGACTTAAGGCTAGGAATTGTAGGTTATATAAACTATTGAAAAATGAGTGAAAGAACTTCATGATACACCTCTTTTATGATAAGTAAGCTCTTATATTGTAACGAAAGCTTAAAAAATGAACAAGATTAACAAATGTCTCGTAAATTGACGAATTTATGACCTAAGGCAGAAATTTCGAAAAATTTATTTACAAATAAGCTAGGAATGAATAATAATAGACAGGGCGTTATTGTTGAGGTTTGTCGAAGAAATACCGAACGACTAACTTTTAAAATTGAAGGGATGAGAAATGGTGGATTTGGATTTACAGACTTTACTATTTATGTTTTTTGGGGGCTTAGGGATTTTCCTATTTGGGATTAAATTTATGGGGGATGGCCTTCAAAAGGTTGCAGGTGAACGCTTACGTGACATTTTAGACAAATTTACGACAAACCCGGTAATGGGAGTATTCGCTGGTTTGCTCGTAACAATTCTACTTCAAACCAGTACAGGCACAACTGTATTAACCATTGGCCTTGTAAATGCAGGATTTATGACCTTAAAGCAAGCCATTGGTGTTATAATGGGTGCCAATATTGGAACAACAGTAACTGCATTCATTATCGGGATCAAAATATCAAAATACGCATTACCGATAATCGCAGTAGGTGCTGGTTTTATTTTCTTCTTGAAGAGTAAGAAGATGAATAATTTCGGTCAGGTTATTTTCGGCTTTGGTGCTCTATTTTACGGATTAGAGCTTATGGGTGATGGAATGAAGCCTCTACGTGACTTGCAGGCCTTTAAAGATTTAACCTTAAGCATGAGTGAAACGCCATTACTAGGGGTATTAATCGGGACTATTTTTACGGTCATTGTTCAAAGTTCTAGTGCTTCCATTGGTATGCTTCAGCAGTTATATGACCAGGGGGCAATGACACTTGATTCTGCACTTCCTGTTTTATTTGGTGATAACATTGGGACAACCATTACTGCTGTTCTAGCAGCAATTGGTGCTTCAGTTGCTGCAAAGCGTGCGGCTTTAACACATGTTATTTTTAACTTAATCGGAACAATCATTGTTTTAATTATTTATCCATTCTTCTTAAACTTTATTGCTTACTTAGCAGTAGAATTGAGCTTAAATCGTCCGATGACAATTGCGTTTGCGCATGGAATTTTTAACGTCTCAAATACGTTAATTCAGCTTCCTTTTGTTGCACTGCTTGCACTAATTGTAACGAAAATTGTTCCAGGTGAGGAATTTAATATTGAATATAAGACGAAGCATCTTGATCCAAGGTTTATTGGAAGCTCACCAGCAGTCGCTTTAGGACAAGCAAAACAAGAAGTGTTAAGAATGGCAGAGTTTTCAGAAAAAGGTTTAATAGAAGTTAGTCAATATTTGGTAAATGGTCAAAAGGTGCACTCTGAAAAGGCTATTCAATTCGAAGATGCAATTAATAATTTAGACCGCAAAATTACCGAATATTTAATCCAAATTTCATCTAGTTCGTTATCGGGACAAGATTCTAAATTACATTCAATATTACTTGATACGGTTCGCGATATTGAACGAATTGGTGACCATATCGAGAATATTGTCGAATTAAAAGATTATCAAAAAGCAAACAAAGTAGCGATATCCGATAGAGCGGTCGCTGACTTGAGTGAAATGTTTGATTTAACTATTGAGACACTTCAGGAAGCGATTTTCTGTTTGGAGAATGGCGATTTAGAAAAAGCTCGCTCTGTTATCCAAAAGGAAGAGCTTATCGATAAAATGGAAAGAAAACTTCGTAAGCAGCACATTCTACGAATTAATGAGGGGAAATGCTCTGGTTCGGCAGGAATTGTGTTTGTTGATATCGTAAGTAATCTTGAGAGAATTGGTGACCACTCGGTTAATATTGCTGAGGCGGTCCTTGGTGAAGAACATCATTAAAAGAAGCGGGGGCTTTTATTCGTGCTATGACCGAATAAAAGCCCCTGCTTTCCTATTAACAAAATAAAAAAAACTGCTTGTTTCTTAATTAGATCTTATGTTAAAGTATGTATGCAGTAATGATTTACTTTTTTTATTTTTTGTTGACAAGTTCTTCTTGAAGTGTTATTATTGTTCTTGTCTTTATTGTTCCACAGTAGCTCAGTGGTAGAGCTATCGGCTGTTAACCGATCGGTCGTAGGTTCGAGTCCTACCTGTGGAGCCATATCATGGCGGCGTAGCTCAGCTGGCTAGAGCGTACGGTTCATACCCGTGAGGTCGTGGGTTCGATTCCCTCCGCCGCTATATTAGTAATTTAAAGTTTTTGGCGGTTGTGGCGAAGTGGTTAACGCACCGGATTGTGGTTCCGGCATTCGTGGGTTCGATTCCCATCAGCCGCCCCATTTTAGGACCCTTAGCTCAGTTGGTCAGAGCAGTCGGCTCATAACCGATCGGTCGTAGGTTCGAGTCCTACAGGGTCCACCATACTTGAAGTTAGAAGGAAAAGAAAATTCTGACTCTCACTTCTAAAACACGGAGGAATACCCAAGTCCGGCTGAAGGGATCGGTCTTGAAAACCGACAGGCGGGTTAAACCGCGCGGGGGTTCGAATCCCTCTTCCTCCGCCACTATGAATTTAAAAATGTTAAGGCTCACAAAAGATATATAAGCTTTTGTGAGCCTTTTTTGTTTTACATGAATGTCCAGGTGATAACGCCTAGAGCGATGCAGTAGCAAGCGAAATAGCTTAGTTTTGTGTTTTGCACCATAGATATTAACCACTTTATCCCGACAATGGCGAAAATAAATGCAGAAATAAAGGAAAGGATTAAAGGGATAATCGCTTCAGATTGAAAAAAGTTAGTGGAAATTTCCGGTAGTTTTAATAGAGTGAGCCCACCGATAATTGGAATTGAAAGAAGAAATGAATAACGTAATGCAACCTCTTTTTTTAAACCGCACCATAATGCTGCAACAAGCGTGCTTCCAGAACGGGAGATTCCTGGGATAACTGCAAGTGCTTGACCTAGTCCAATTAGAATACCGTCTTTCCATGTGAGCTCGGATAACCCTCGTTTACCCGTATTCATTCCATGTTCGACTAGTACGAGAAAAATCCCTGTAATAATTAATGATGCTCCAATCGTTGCTGTACTAGTAAGACCTTCACCAAATCCTTCTTCAATTGTTTTTCCGACAATCATTGTAACAAGGGTTGATACTAGCATAAGTACTGCAAAACGAAAATTCTGTCTTGAACGCTGTTTCCTTTTAAAGGTAAATAATAAGAAGTCTAGCAGGATTTGTTTAAGTTCGTCACGAAAATAATAAAAAACAGCTAATAATGATGCAAAATGTAAGAAGACCTCAAAAGTAAGACTGTTTTCTCCTATTTGAATCGATAGGAGCTTCTCGACAATGAGCAAATGTGCTGTACTTGAAATCGGGAGAAATTCTGAAATACCTTGAATAAAACCAATGAGTATAGCTTCAAACCAATTCATGGGGCTAACCTCCAATCCTTATTGTTTTATCTGTCCATTTTATGGGACGATGTTAGAGGTTATGACAGTTTAAAAAGCTAAATCTAAGGATATGATAAGATGTCTATGTTAATTAGAGAAAAGCAAGATGTAATCGTTGCAAGAACGTGAAGAATTTGGTATCTTATTAACGAACCACTATTTAAACATTTCTGTTTCAAAAGTCTGTTAGGATTTGGAGAATCTCTCCAATTTCTTTATAAAATTATTATTATTCATTTAGGAGGAGATTTAAATGGCATATCAACTACCGCAATTACCTTATGCAGCTAACGCACTTGAGCCTCACATTGATGAACAAACAATGAATATTCACCACGGGAAGCACCATGCTACATACGTGTCTAAGCTAAATGACGCATTAGAGGGTCATGATGAACTAGCAAGTAAAAGTATTGAGGAACTTGTAAGTAACCTTGATGCAGTACCTGAAAACATTCGTGGTGCTGTACGTAACAACGGTGGTGGGCATGCTAACCACTCGTTATTCTGGGAAATTTTGAGTCCAAACGGTGGCGGAGCTCCAACTGGAGAACTTGCTTCTGCAATTGATGAAGCGTTTGGTAGCTTTGATGCATTTAAAGAGCAGTTTACTAATGCAGCTATTACTCGTTTTGGTTCAGGTTGGGCTTGGTTAATTGTTGATGGTGGTAAACTTGCTGTTACTAGCACACCAAACCAAGATACACCTTTAATGGAAGGAAAAACACCTATCCTTGGTTTAGATGTTTGGGAGCATGCGTACTACCTAAATTATCAAAACCGTCGTCCTGATTATATTGGTGCATTCTGGAATGTAGTAAATTGGGATGAGGTTTCAAAACGTTTCAACGCAGCAAAATAATTTTTTGAAATCACTTTTTTGAAAGAGCTAAGCACTTTTTGCTTAGCTCTTTTTCTTTTTTGTATAACGAATTTTCATGGAGACACACTACTCATGAGGGTGGTGGAGTCGGTGAAAAAAACAGTGCTAAAGAAAGTGATTGGTGATATAGAAGTTACAAGAGATTTAAAATTATTACTTATAATAGGTGGGCTTTATGCCCTAAGTATTGCGCTTTCCAATACATTTGTAAATGTGTACTTGTGGAAGCAGTCAGGGGAATTTGTAGACCTAGCCTTATACAACTTGGCATCTGTCGTTCTGCAGCCATTTGCCTTTCTTCTTGCGGGTAAATGGGCAAAGAAAATTGACAGGGTTATTGTTTTAAGAGCAGGGGTTATATCATTAGCTGTGTTCTTTTCGACAGTTCTTTTACTTGGTGACCTAGCAAATGATTACCTCATTATATTAGGAGCTGTTATAGGTACAGGCTTTGGTTTTTATTGGCTTGCTTTTAATGTATTAACATTTGAGATAACAGAACCAGACACAAGAGACTTCTTTAATGGGTTTCTTGGTTTGTTGACTTCTTTTGCAGGGATGATAGGCCCGATTGTATCAGGTTTTATCATTACTAGAATGGAGAAGTTTACTGGGTATACCGTTATTTTTACAATATCCCTTGGATTATTTGTTGCTGCGGTTTTAACAAGTTTTATGTTAAAACGTCGATCGGCAGAGGGCCAATTTTATTTTAAAAAGGTTTTTCAACAACGTAAAAAAGATAAAAATTGGCAAAGAATATTACATGCTCATTTCTTTCAAGGGCTTCGTGAAGGGACATTTGTTTTTGTTATTGTTGTCTGGGTCTATATTGCTACGGGAAGTGAACTAGCAATCGGTACCTTTGGACTGGTTGCTTCGGCGGTGCAATTTGTCACCTATTACTGTGTTACGCGATTAATAAAGCCAGGTTTTCGAAAAAAGATGATTCTTATTGGTGGGATCATTGTTTATGCTGCAATCTTTATAATCGTCTTTGAGTTAAATTTTACTCGTTTAATTATGTATGGTGTCGCTACATCCATTGCTTATCCAATGTTACTTGTTCCTTATGTCTCCCTTACATATGACGTAATTGGTAAGGGATGGAAGGCTGCTGAAATGAGAATCGAATATATTGTCGTCCGTGAACTCTTCTTAAACGGTGGGCGGATTGTTTCGGTATTAACGTTTCTTTTTACGATTCTGATTTTTCCAGAGGATAAAGCAATACCGATTTTACTTCTCATTTTAGGAGCTGGACATACAATGATTTATTTCTTCGTTCGGCATGTACAATTTAAAGATGATCATGGTGGAGAGAGCCATATGTTTGCCAGACAAAAGAAGGGTGAAGGAGATTCAGGTGGTACCTCTGTTTAAGAAGGTTTTAAACTGGATTTCCTTTGACAATTCACTTTGTTGTGCTATAATAATTTTAAACAAAATGCCTGCCGTGTTAGTGAGCTTCTACTTGTTTCGAACCTTGAATTTTTAAAGGGAGCTTTATATTGAGAATCTGCCAGCAAGCCAGTATATGCTGGAAGCTGAATGATTTTCTGCGAGCACCCACCTACGAGAGTAGGTTCATGAAACAATTGAAGTAACGGCATACGCGGGTTACAACGTACTTAAGTTCATAGGCACCCAACTGGGTGTCTATTGTCATGTTTGCATATTAAAGAGGAGACGATTGGGATGGGGAAAAACAAACAAAGAAAAAAACGTCACATTCCACTAAGATTAAACGTACTATTTTTTGCTGTTTTCATTTTGTTTTCTGCATTGATTCTCCGTTTAGGAATCGTTCAAATTGTTCAAGGGGAAGAGTTTGTCAGAGACTTAGAAAGAACAAGTAATACGACAGCTAGAATTGATGCTCCACGTGGATTGATGTACGATGCGTACAATCATGTAATTGTAGATAATGAACTTGAGCTCTCAGTCACTTATACGAATCCTTCACAACAAACGAAACCAGAAGAGATATTGAAAATAGCGGAAAAATTAGAAAAGCTAATAGATGTTGACACTAGTCAAATTACCGAACGAGATAAAAAGGACTTTTGGCTAATAAAGCAACCAACAGAAGTAAAATATGAGCTAGTTTCAAAGAAAGAAAGAAGTGATTTAGAGCCTAGCGAAGAATATCAGCTCGAGCTTAATCGAATAACAGAGGAACATTTGGCGCAATTATCCGATCAAGACTTAAGAGTATTAGCAATCTTTCGTGAAATGTCTAGGGGATATGCTAACGTGCCTCAACGAATTAAACGTGGAATTACCGATGAAGAGGCTCATATTTTGAGTGAGTACTTAGATCAATTGCCAGGTGTTGATATTTTAAGAGATTCGAGAAGAAGCTATGTTTACGGTAACTCATTAAGAAGTATTTTTGGATCGACAGGATCGATTCCTCGCGAACGGTTAAATTACTATCTATCTCGTGGATACGATCGATCAGATATAGTAGGAACTAGCTTTCTAGAATATCAATATGAGGATGTTCTCCGTGGTCAAAAAGCTATTGTTGAAAGCATTACAACTTCGACTGGAGGTAAATCCATTGAGCGTTCAATTAATGAGCAGCTTGGACAAAGAGGAAATGACCTTGTGTTGACCGTTGATATGGAGCTTCAACAAAAGGTAGAAGCTGCGATTGAAGAAGAAATGAAAAAATCTCCAAATGCATTTATAAAAGACCGTCAAGCTTATGCGATTATGATGGACCCTCGAACAGGCGATATTTTAGCGATGGTCGGCTATTGGGACCCTGCTGATCGAGAGCGGAGTCAATATGACGATCATATCGGGAATATTAATAAAGCATTTGAAATGGGGTCTTCGGTTAAGGCGGCTTCCGTTTTAACTGGTTTTCAAACTGGTGTTACAAGTCCGTATACGCGCTTCCATGATCGTCCGATAAAATTACCAGGAACACAAGAAAAGAAATCAGTTCGTAACTTTGGGTGGATTGATGATAAACGGGCGCTAGAAGTTTCTTCAAACGTGTATATGTTCGAAATTGCAATGAAAATGGCGAATTATAATTCAAAGAGTCAATGTTGTTGGAACTCGGCAACGATCGAAAAAGCTTATAATGACGCTCGTTATTATTTTAGTCAATTTGGGTTAGGCTCTGAAACAGGGATCGATCTTCCCTCTGCATCATCTGGTTTAAGTGGTGGAATTCAACGTGCTGGTAACCTACTCGACCTGTTTATAGGCCAGTTTGATACGTATACACCACTACAACTTGCTCAGTATATTTCAACTGTCGCAAATGATGGCTATCGGATGCAACCACGTCTTGTTAAAGAAATAAGGGAACCGACAATTAATAAAGAAAAGCCAGGGGCAGTTATTCAACGTTTTGAGCCGACCGTTCTTAACCGTATTGATATGAGTGATACGTATATTAACCGCGTGCAAGAGGGATTGCGTGGAGTAATGACAAATGGTACTGCAAGCGGTACCTTTGCAAATGCGCCTTATCAACCTGCTGGAAAAACGGGGACAGCTCAAGTGAAAGTAGCTGTTGGCGAAGGAGATAACCGTCGTTTGGTAGATGGAAACACACAAACACTTATAGGTTATGCTCCGTATAATAATCCGGAGGTATCCTTTGTTGTTGTTGTACCATATGCAAAACGAGATTCAGCATCTGGTGCAAATGGTTCTTTTTCAAGAAATGTTAGTAAGGCAATGCTTGATGCATATTTTGATTTAAAGGAACAACGAAACGGTCCAATAAGCGAAGACCAACCGATTCTTGAAGATATTACGGAATAAAAAAGCAGCGTGCTTCAATAGAGGCACGCTGTTTTTTTGCATGTAAAAATGTTTATGAGATGATGTCTGCAATTTCTTCAACAGACATATTACTGCGAATCTCGTATTCGCCTGTACGAATTATTTTATTTCGATTGGTGGATTGCATGTAGTTTAGAAAAGCTTGTTCATCCTCTATAATTTGACCTCGAACTAGTTGTTTTGCAACATCCCTACTAGTCATTCCAGATGTTATCCGAAGAACAGTTGTATAAACAGTAACGCTCTCTGGGCTAGCATGATTTGGACGTTCATCAACGGTCTCTTCTGTTGGAGGGTTGGCTATTGGAGCTTCGACAGATACGTAATATCCCTCTTTTTCTAATTCGACAATCATTTCATCAACGGTTAAGGGATCTTCAGAGACTTGTAGAGATGTATCTATAAAAGTGCCAGATACGTACAAATAACCGAAAAGGACAGTTGTTAGGAGGATGCCGCTAGCAAGCCCTCTTAAGACATATCGATTCATCAGATAGATCCCCTTCCACTTTCACCGTTTAAATAAGGTCTTAGTATTCGCTCAACTTCCATAGGTGTCAGTGTAGTTGCGTCTGAAATTTCCTCAATTGAGTATCCTTCTTCGTAAAATTGAATCACATCTTGGGAAAGTTTATTCTGTGGTGAATTCTGAGAAACTGGCTCAGGCCCGAGAAGTAGCTCTTCTTCTAAAATTCGGATTTTCTTTTTTAATTGATAAATTTCTTGCATAAGTGTAATTGAAAAATTCTCCATCTGCCGTTCGACTTCCTTGGATTTGTCCTTTTGAAAAAAAGACAAGATAAAAAGAAGAATAGAGACAGATAGAAGAATTATGAGAGTCCATTCTAGCATGTTAACCCTTCTCCTTCTATCGAACTAATGATTATTCTATTATACACGCCAGACGCCCCGAAACGAAATGGAAATCTATTTCAGTCATTCGACAGCATTTGAATTTAGCAATCGAGTCGTTTAAAAAATCTTCAATTCCTGATATTCCGACACAAATGTTTGACATCAACTGCTAGCGAAATAAGGCGAAAGATTTTTTTAGGTATCGTTTGCTCTGTTCTTGTGCGCTCCTGACAAATTGAGACAATTTCACCTTCTTGTTCCTTCATTTTTAGGAAGGTATGATAAAACTATCAAAAAAATGATTGATAGATAGACGCTATAAAAATAGAAAACTCTTGAAGAAAGAAATATGGGGAGGTACTTAATGATCGAACAAATAATTGCTCTGCGAGAAGAAGGTTTCTCCTTCCGAAAGATAGCTAAGGAGTTAAACACAACCGTCGGCAAAGTTCAATATCGGTATCAAAAATATCAAGAAGAACAGCATGTTGAACACGAAGAATTAACAGTTGTAACAGAGGAATGTGACAATGAATGTAGTCTTCCCCTCAGCTATGAACACGATGAATTAACATTGTTATCGAAAGGACCAACTAGTGTTTTTGCCTTTTGGGACACTAAAACGTCGACAAGAAATATGCTAGAGCATCATTGCCGGAAAGCATGGTCAGAATTACCAAAATGTTTACGTATTTATGATGTAACGTTGATTGAGTTTAATGGTCATAACGCGCATCGTTATCTGGATGTTAATATCCCAGAAATGACAAATAATTGGTATTTTCATGGACTTGAGGCAAACCGCACATATATTGTGGATTTTGGGATTTATACAAATGACCAAACCTTTTTAAGTATACTTCGCTCTAATCCGATAGATACGCCTAGGATGAGAAGTGAAGATGGAGGGAGTCGTATAGAGGCTGTATATCAATGGCGTGAAGGAAATCAACATGAGCCTCAGTGGCTAGAGCATTTCAGTACGTATTCATACTATGAATCAGTTAAGTAGGAGGGAAGCTATTTTGAAGGAAGGCTACTATTCATTAGTCCTACATGCACACTTACCTTTTGTGCGCCATGAGGAGGAAAACCGATTAGAAGAACGCTGGTTGTTTGAGGCTATAACAGAAACATATATTCCGCTCCTTTGGTCATTAGAATCGGCTTCTGTTAAAGGAGCCGTAACAATTTCGTTTTCTCCTCCATTGATGGAAATGTTGGCAGATAGGATTTTACAAGAGAGATATGTAGATTACTTGTTAAAAACGGAAGAGTTAATTGGTAAGGAAGAAACACTTGCTAAAGATGAGTCAATGAGTGAACTGGTTTCTTTTTACAAAGAGCGTTATCAGAAGATTAAAAAAACTTTTCTTGAATGGGATAAAAATATACTACAAGCTTTTCGGCACTTAGCAGAACAAGGTTTAGTAACGCTAATGACATCAGCTGCTACTCACGCATTTTTGCCTTATGTCAAAACGAAAGCAGCCATTCGTTCACAGGTTGTTGAAGGGATCCGAACATTTGAAAAACACTTCGGCTGGAGACCGCTCGGCTTTTGGTTACCTGAGTGTGCGATTGCACCTGGAATTGACCGTATTTTAATCGAGGAAGGGATTCGGTACACGTTTGTAGATGAACATTCTGTATTGCATGCAGAGCCAACACCATCTAAAAAAAGTGGGGCCCCTATTTACTCCCCACATGGACTTTTGCTATTTCCACGACATACTGATTTATCAAGTCATGTATGGAGTTCAACACTAGGTTATCCAGGTGATGTCGATTATCGTGAATTTTACCGAGATATCGCTTATGAGCGAGAATGGGATTATATTAAGCCTTACGTCCACCCAGAAGGGATTCGGATTGATACAGGTTTAAAGCATAAGCGTATTACGGGGAATGTAGAGGAGAAAGAGATCTATGTCCGTAATTGGGCGCTAAATAAGGTTCACGCTCATGCCACACATTTTATTGAATCTATTCATAAAGAAATTGAGAAACACGGAGAGCAATGCTTCCCTCCATACATAATGGTAACCCCTTTTGATGCTGAATTATTTGGACATTGGTGGTATGAAGGACCGGAATGGATTGAAGCAATTTTGTTAAAAGGAAAGGATTCGATTTCATTTATAAGTCCTGAAGAGTATCTGCGCCGTCATTATCAAGATTTTGATACTTGTCATGTCTCTTTTTCAACTTGGGGACGGGATGGATATGGTGACGTCTGGTTAAACGAGCGCAATGCATACATTTATAGTCATCTTCATCGGATGGAGCAAGATTTGGCTGTTGCCACAGCTGTTCATTGTGCACCTAGTCCAATTGAAAAACGAATGTTGAAACAAATGGTTCGCGAATGGATGCTAGCTGTGAGTAGTGATTGGGCCTTTATTTTAGATAACCAAAGTGCTGCACAGTATGCTGATGAACGATTTCGTTCTCATGTAACACGCTTTGATCATTTAAAGGAAAAACTTTTAGAAAAGAATTGCCACGAAGACGATATTGCTTATATGGAAAGGACGTACCCATTTTTAGAGGATGTAGACGAAACCTTGTTTATTTCTCCTCATGACCGATATGTCCAAGAAATGTATCATGCAGAGAAACCTCCTCAACGAAACATTCTAATGCTTAGTTGGGAGTATCCTCCAATGGTTGTCGGTGGGTTATCACGACATGTCTTCGATCTCTCTCGGACAATGGTGAGCAAAGGGGACGAGGTTCATGTTATTACTTCCTTTGTTGATGGATATCCAGAATATGAGGTGAATCAAGGGGTTCATGTTCACCGAATTCGTGGTCTCCAACCAGAAGCCGCTTCATTTTATGATTGGGTTGCAAGCTTGAATGTAGCCATGGCTAAGTATGTTGAAAAATTAGCAAGAAAGCATACATTTGATTTAATACATGCTCATGATTGGCTTGTAAGTGTCGCCGCAAAATCATTAAAGGCGTATTTAGAACTTCCGTTAATTGCGACGATTCATGCCACCGAACATGGCCGTAACGATGGGATCCATTCAAGTTTACAACATGAGATTCATCAAAAAGAATGGGAACTTATGTATGAGGCGAAACGTGTCATCGTTTGCAGTGATTATATGAAAGAAGAAGTCCAAACCCTTTTCGATTTACCAGAAGAGAAAATAACGATTATCGCTAATGGTGTCGATGAGGAACTAATTCGGCCGAAGCAAATAAACCAATTCGACTTACCGCTAAATAATAAATTCACAGTCTTTTCAGTTGGACGTATTGTGAAGGAAAAAGGGTATCAAACAGTCATTGAAGCAGCAGAAATTATTCGTGAGCGAGAAAGACAAATTCAATTTGTTATAGCTGGGAAGGGACCTATGCTCGAAGAATACCGCCTGCAAGTACAGGAACGCGGATTAGAAGAGTATATTCAGTTTCTCGGTTATATATCAGATGATGAACGAAATGAATGGTTTCAACGTTGTGACGCAACTGTATTTCCAAGTTTATATGAGCCGTTTGGAATTGTTGCTTTAGAAGGAATGGCTGCTGGTAAAGCAACAATCGTTTCAGATACCGGTGGATTACGAGGAATTATTGAGCACGGTGAAAATGGACTAAGAATGATTCCGGGAGATGCTCAGAGCCTCGCTTCACAGGTGCTTTACTTATACAATCATCCAATTTTAAGGGAAGGTCTTGCTACACAAGGCTTTCGTGATTTAAAGACCAAGTTTAATTGGAATACGATTGCTGAGCAAACACAACGCGTTATTGATAGATGTTTAGATAAAAAACTACTAGTAGTAAGTGAATAAGAAATGGAGGCTAATAGATGAAAGGTGTCATTATGGCTGGGGGAAAGGGTACACGCCTGCGCCCACTAACTTGTCAATTACCAAAACCAATGGTTCCGCTTGTTCAAAAACCTGTAATGGAGTACAGTATTGAATTATTAAAAAAGTATGGAATTACCGATATTGCTGTAACGGTTCAATACTTGCCTGATGCTATTCGAGATTATTTTGGAGATGGTCAAGAGTTTGGAGTAAATCTCCACTACTTTGAAGAAGAAACACCGCTAGGTACGGCTGGCAGTGTGAAACAAGCACAAGATTTTCTCGATGAACCATTTGTGGTCGTTAGTGGCGATGCATTAACTGATTTTGATTTATCAAAAGGAATTGCCTTTCACGAACAAAAGAACAGCGTAGTGACGATTTTCATGAAAAAGGTTCCGTGTCCGTTAGAGTTTGGAGTCATTATGACGAATGAACAGGACGAAATTGTTCGTTTTCTAGAAAAACCAAGCTGGAGCGAAGTATTTAGTGACACGGTTAATACAGGAATTTATATTATGGATCCATCCGTTTTTTCCTTTATCGATGAAAATAAGGTGACAGATTTTAGTAAAGATGTCTTCCCTAAATTATTAGAATCTCGTAGTGGTTTGTTTGGTTATGCGGCAGAGGGGTATTGGTCCGATATTGGTAATCTTTCGCAGTACCGCCAAGCACAAATCGATATTTTAAATAGAGATGTACAAGTAGCGATTGCTGGTGAGGAAATAGAGCCAGGAATATGGGTAGGTAAGGATGTTGTTATCGAAGACGGGGTCAAACTTGAAGCACCTTTATCAATTGGGAATCAAACCATTGTTCGTAAAGATGCGGTATTAGGAGCACATACTGTATTAGGAAATGATTCAACCGTTTCTAACCGGGCATCCACAAAAAGAACAATTATATGGGATGGTGTTTATGTAGGGGATGATAGTGAATTAAGAGGTTCGACAGTATGCCAAGGAGTAACGTTTGGGATGAAATCGGTTGTATATGAAGAGGCTGTCATTGGACATCATTGCATCATCGGTGAAGAAGCAAAAATTCAGCCAGGCATAAAGCTTTGGCCACATAAAACAATCAAATCTGAAACGACTATTCATCAATCTATTGTTTGGAATGATAGTAATAGTGCGCAACCTGTTTTACAAGGACATCAAGCAGTTGGAGTTGCAAATATCGAAATGACACCGGAGCAGGTTGCAAAGCTTGGTGCCGCCTTTGGCTCATTATTGAAACGAGAAGATACAGTTTATGTAGGTGGAGATAAACATCCATATACACAATTATTAAAAACAACATTAGTTCAAAGCTTACAAGCAACAGGGGTAAATATCATTGATGTTGGCGAAACAATGCTTCCGGTGTTGCGCTATGCATTGGAGAAACATCAAGTCCAAGGTGGAATTTTCGTAAGAATGTCAAACCGAAAACAACAACAGCAAGCAATAGTTGAGTTTTTTGAAGGAAATGGATTGCCGATTTCTTCAAATATTCAAAGAGAGTTAGAACAGAAAGTAGTATTTCAAAATTATCGTAGAGTTGCGTTCGATTATGTAGGAAGCTTTGAGAAAAACGAGACAGTTGAATTTATTTATAAAAATGAATTAATACGTTCGATTAATGAAAGTCGAATTCGTGCTCGTTCCTTTAAAATCTCTGTACTTGATGAAAGAAGCGAAGATCATCAGCTCCTTTTCTCGGTGTTATCCGATTTGAATTGTGAGGTAGAGAACGTTTACAGTCATATGGAGGTTGAACAATTTCGACAGCTTATACAATGTCAAGGAGCTGACTTTGGTGTCATTATTGGTGAAAGTGGAGAATTTATGTCACTAGTTTCAGAAGAAGGGGATATTGTTTCCGAAGAAGAACAGCTTGCGTTATTTGTTTCAATGCAGCTATGTAATGGAAATAAGCAACAAATTGCGATTCCGCTACACGGTGGGAATGCTTTAGAAGAAATAGCTGCTGGCTATGAAATCGAGTTGATTCGGACGAAGGGAACAGCGAGAGCAATGATGGAGGTAGAGCGGTCGGTACAATTATATTTATATGATACGGTATTTGCATTGACTCATTTACTTCATGATTTGTCGAAGGGTCAAGTGACGTTATCAGAACGGTTACATGTACTACCTACCGATGTAATGTATAAGGAGAGTGTTTCTTGTCATACAGAGCAAAAAGGAACGGTTATGCGTAAGTTGATGGAAAGTTTCATAGGCAAAGAAGTTGAATTGAATGATGGAATGAAAATTCGACATCAAGAAGGGAGTTGGACATTCATTGTACCCAATCAAGATGAACCAACATTTACAATCTATGCACAGGCTGGAGAAGAATTACTTGCAAAGGAACTCGCCGATGAATACATTGAAAAAATTAACCAATATAAGCAATTATGATCGTCATTTACCATCGTCACTCGGGATCCAGCTAAGTATTAGCTCTTCGAAAACAGGAAAAATTTTTTCGGAGATTGGTGTTTGGATGGATGGACATCTTTCATGGTTAACTGAAAAGGAATGGGACTTATTTCCGTCTTACTATGAAAAGGGTGACTTGACAATTAGTTTGGCCTATCATCTAAAGAGCAATCTTCACATCACCTTGTTAGACCAAGCTGATGAATCGGGTAAAGGAATTTTACGAAAAATTCTTATTAAAAATCAATCTAATTCTGAGCGCGAGGTTCGTATTGTTTTTTATCAGAAATCAGGAATGGAAAGCGGTTCAGAGAAAGTTACTTTTTATTCACCGATATCAAAAGCGTTAATTCATCATTTTGATGGTGAATATACAATGGTATCAGGCTCGTTTGGTTCAAAGAGCAAACAACAATTTGCTGCAGGTGATCCAAAGTCCACGTGGAATGAAGCAAAAGGAACGCTTCATTTATTACCAATAAGTCATCAATCAACTGAAAGTATGTTTACAGCTAGACTCCGTTTAGCCCCATGGGGGGAAAAGCATGGATGCATGTGGATGCTGCACGACCAATCAATTGAGCAATTACACAAGGAGCATGAGCGGTTACTTTATGACTTGGAAAGTTATTCATTATAGCTGTAAAGAAAAAACACTTGATTCGTCTCGAAAGATTTGCTATCATATTCAAGTATGAGAAAGCATAGTCTGGAGGGATAATGAATGCGTGTAAACGTCACACTTGCTTGCACTGAGACAGGTGATCGTAACTATATTACAACAAAAAATAAGCGTACAAATCCTGAGCGTATTGAACTTAAAAAATACAGCCCAAGATTAAAGCGCCACACTCTTCACCGTGAGACAAAATAAGCAGCTGGATTTTCCACTGCTTATTTTTTATTTAAAAATTTAAAAAGTATAATATATCAGAGTCACGTTACGCCGTTGATTAAAACTTATACATAAAGTTTTGAAAAGCTGGGAGAGAGGGGTTATGGACGAAAAGAAATCGTTACGAATGAAAACAATCGCTCGTTTAAATGCATTATCTAATGATGTTTACTTAACACAATCAGCTAATATTGCAGAACAACTTTTTAAGCAAGATTACTGGAAAGAAGCTCATGTAATTGGGATTACGCTATCGAGAAAAAAAGAGGTTTCAACCGAAGCAATAATAAAGAATGCATGGAATAGTAACAAGCGAGTAGCCGTACCTCGAGTAAATGTGGAAACTCATGAGATGGATTTTTATTTCATTACTAGCTATGATGAGGTAGAGGAAACTTTTTTTCAATTAAGAGAACCTAAAGTTGAAGAATGTCCGTTCGTTTCACCGGATCAAATTGACACTTTAATTGTTCCTGGACTTGCCTTTGACCTAAAAGGGTCTCGCTTAGGGTTCGGTGGAGGGTACTATGATCGTTATTTACCTAGCTTCAAAGGAACGACCGTTGCCCTTGCATTTGATTGTCAAATTGTCCCTAGTATTCCTACTGAAAAACACGATATTCCGATTGAGCATTTAATTACACCACAAGGAGCTCTTCGATGACAATCATGTCTTATATAGCTGTTATTCTATTTGCTCTATTAGCCTACCTATTTAAGAAGTTAACAAAGTCAGGATTGATAATGGCTAGTTTTGTTGGTGCTTCGACTCTATTCGGCTTTGGAATTCAAGGTCTTTTCCTTTTAGCTGTTTTTTTTATAAGCTCAACAATGTGGAGTTCCTTTCAAAAGGAAAAGAAGGGTAATGGGATTGTTGAGAAGGGACAACAGCGAGATGGGGGACAAGTGTTGGCAAACGGTGGAATTGCAGCTTGTATGGCCATCCTATACGGTTTATTTCCGTCACCATATTTAATTTTTGGGTTTGTTACGAGTTTGGCTGCTGCAAATGCAGATACTTGGGCGTCAGAAATAGGAACGTTAAGCAAGCAACGTCCCTTGCACATTATTACATGGAAACGAGTAGTTGCCGGTACTTCTGGTGCAGTAACCGCAATCGGTTCAGCAGCCGCATTTGCGGGCAGTTTTCTAATTGTCGTCTGTTCGATTTTCTTTTGGTGGAGCAACACCTCTCATAGCCATGTTCTTCTATTAGTATTAACGATTGCTGGCTTTGCGGGGAATTTGATTGATACAGTAGCAGGTGCTTCTATTCAAGTTGTTTATAGATGTAAAGAGTGCTCAGTCGAAACAGAACAATTAGAACATTGTCAGGAAAAAACGGAAAGAATTTCTGGAGTTTCTTGGATTAATAATGATGTTGTTAATTTAATTTGTACAGCCTCTGGTGCCTTAATTGGAATCGGGTTAGGCATTGTATTCGTCTAAGGGGGGATTACATGAGTTTCGAGCGGTATTCGCGCCAAATGCTTTTTAGTCCAATAGGAGAAGAGGGACAGGAAAAGCTTTCAAAGCGTAAGGTCTTAATTGTTGGAATTGGAGCATTAGGGACAGTGATAGCCAATCATTTAGTTCGTGCAGGTGTTGGCTATGTTAGGCTAATTGATCGGGATTATGTAGAAGCAAGTAACTTGCAGCGTCAAATGTTATTTGACGAGCAAGATGTAAAACAAAGCACACCAAAAGCAGTAGCAGCTGAACGTAAACTGCGGATGATTAATTCGGATATTACAATAGAGGGCATAGTTGGTGATGTGACTGTTGAGAATCTGGACCGGCTTCTTGAAGGTGTCGATCTAGTATTGGACGGAACTGATAATTTCAAGACTCGTTTTTTATTAAATGATGCTTGCTTTAAAAAAGGAATTCCCTTTGCATATGGAGGGGCTGTAAGTGCTAGAGGGATGTCTGCTCTTTTTATTCCAGGTAAAACCCCATGTTTGCGTTGTTTTATACAACATGGTGATGGACAGGGGCAAACCTGTGATACAATTGGGGTCATTAGCCCAGTTGTAGATATTGTTTCATCTTATCAAGTAATTGAAGTGCTGAAATATTTAGTTGGAGATATCGACTCGTTAAGAGGAACACTGCGAACGTTTGATGTATGGAATAATCATCAATTTGATATGAAGTTTAAACTACCGAAGAAAGACTGTCCGACATGTCAATTAAAAGAATATCCATCATTGCATTCTGAACAGGATGAGGTAACGACATTATGTGGACGGGAAACGGTTCAAATTAACCGAGGTCAGAAAAATGATTTAAAATTGTGGAGTGAACGGTTAAAGCGAGTAGCGCAGGTAAAGGAAACACCTTTTCTCTTAAGAGTGCAATTAGATGAAGGAGAGCGTCTCGTTATTTTTCCAGATGGACGTATCCTCGTTCAAGGAACAGAAGACTTAACAAGAGCAAGAAGTTTGTATAGCAAATATATTGGCGATTAACCTAATATGAGTAGAGCCATTGCAAAAGTGTTGATTTTGTAATGGTTTCTTTTTTTATAAGAAAGCAATCGCTTGCCTATTTATAGCTATAATTGCATAAATGATTGTATTATATATGAAAATTCATACTAGACTAGCGAAATAAATTACTTTATAATAAAACGAAGTGTAAGCGTTAACATGCGCTTGCATAATAAATAAATAGGAGGATAAGTATGAACAGATTTCTTTCTTTAATAACGGCGTTTGTTCTTATTTTTTTACCATTTATGCAAACGTTTGCATGCGTCGTGCAAGCTGAAGCAAATGAGCAAACATATGAAACTGTTGTTTTGCGTGGTAGTGGATCAGCTGCTCTTGATTGGGGAAGCAATGATAACCCATTAACCTATGATAATACGGAGAACAAATGGGTTAGTGAAGGTATTCCACTAACAGGTGGTCAAAAAGTAGAATATAAGTTTGTGATGGATGATAATTGGATGGAAGGGAGTAATTTAGTATTTACACCACCACAATCAGGTCATTATTTCTTCGTTTTTCATCCGGAAAACGAACGTACAGTAGATGTTCGATTAAATCTAGATGACTTTACAGGTAGTTTGACTTTGGAAGTCGAGCTCCCACCTGAAACTCCTGACTGGATTACACCGACAGTTGCTTCAAGCTTAAATCATTTCAACTATACGGTCACGCCAATGCAAAAAGGAGAAGGTGGAAAATGGCGTGTGGAACTAGCTGGCGATGTAGGAGAAGAAATTACATACCGCTATGCTTTAGGTGATAAAAAGTATGCAGAATTGATTCCTGAAAATCGAAAAGCCAGTTTTGAAGAGAATGGTAAACTGTACGAAGACGTTGTTTCGAAATGGGAGGCAATCCCAGTAGCAAAAAATGTGTCGCATGATTTTGACTTTAAACCTCATATTCCATCTAGTACTGATGATGTAACGATTACGACTACAGTCGAACACTATGGTCCGATAACAGATGGAGGAATTTATTTTACAGTAGATGGTTCCTCTCCTCATGGTAACCGGGGAGTAGCAACAAATGGTGAATTTGTACCGATGGAAGTCGTGTCTACAAATGAAGAAAATGGGCTGTTCACATCAATGTTAACAGGGGTGATTCCTAAGCAAACCAATCAAACTCCTGTGAAGTATAAAGTAGATGTCTGGGACACAAATGGTGAAAAATCTCAATTTGCGGATACAAATAGTCAAACAGCTGAAGAGGCAACAGAGTTTGCTTATTATGTTGATGAATTTACAACACCTATTTGGGCAAAGGATGCAACGATCTATCATATTTTTGTTGATAGATTTAAAGATGGGAATGAAAGTATTAACTACGATGTAGATGAAAGTCAACCTACTGAAGAACGTTTAAAAGGTTGGATGGGAGGAGATTTAGAAGGAGTTATTCAAGAGCTACCTTACTTGCAGGAATTAGGTGTAAATACGTTATGGATTTCACCTGTTTTCGAAGGGCCATACTCACATGGTTATCACCCAGCAGATTTTAAAGCAATAGACCGCAACTTTGGGACGGTTGAGATTATGAAAGAGCTTATTACTGAGGCTCATGCAATAGGTATGAAAGTTGTCTATGATTTTGTACCAAATCATACATCGAATCAACATCCATATTTTCAAGATGCCTATGAAAAAGGAACGGAAAGTCCTTATTATAATTGGTACACATTTACTAATTGGCCAAGTGATTATGAAACATTTTATGGAATTGGCGAGTTACCACAATTAAATAATGATAACAGAGGAACACGTGATTATATTTTGGAGGATGTTGTTCCTTTCTGGTTAGAAGAGCTTAACTTTGATGGGTTCCGTCTTGACTATGCCAAGGGACCTAGCTACAGCTATTGGGTTGATTTTCGTCACGCTGTAAAACAAGCAGATCCTGAGGCTTATATCTTTGGAGAAGTTTGGGATAGTAGAGAAAAAATTAATTCATATTCAGGTAAACTTGATGGAGCCGTTGATTTTGGCTTCCATGATACGTTTAAGGATGTGTTTGCTAAAAATAGCTCATTTACTAACTTACAGTCAATGATTGAAGCAAATCTTGAAACATATCACCCTGAATATATTATGACTTCATTTCTAGATAATCATGATGTATCACGTTTTTTACATGAAGCAGGCAATGACGTGAATAAATTAAAGCTAGCATCAGCTGCTCAGTTCACATTACCTGGGTCACCAGTCATTTACTACGGGACAGAGGTAGGTCTGTCGCAAAGTAAAGATCATACGCAATATACAGAATGGCAGGATCGTTGGTATCGTGAAATGATGCCGTGGGACGAGTCAGAGCAAAACCTTGATATACTTCAACACTACAAAGAGATTATAAAAATGCGAAGTGAGCACAGTGCTCTTCGTGATGGTGCGTATCGGGATATTCATGTAGAACGTGATGTGATGGCATATGAACGTTCAGATGATAACGGAACATATCTAGTTTTAATCAATAAGTCGGCAGAAGATAAACAATTTGGGTTAGCTGATTTATATGGACGCAGCTCGGCAAAAAGTGCAACGCTTACCAATGTTTTAAACAGTGAAGAATTAACCCCAAATGAACATGGGGAAATCGATATCACAATAGCAGCAAGCGACTTTTCTGTTTATCAATTAAAAGGTGAATTAGGTGAGCCAGTAGTAAATGAGCCTACTGAAATCCCTGATAATCATATACGTATCCATTATGAACGAACAGATAATAACTTTAAAAATCTTAGTTTGTGGATGTGGGATGATGTTGCGAATCCTCCAACGACTTGGCCTAGTGGGGTTCCGTTTATTGAGCAACAAGTTGATAGTTACGGGGCGTACCTTGATATCGAATTAACAGAGAATGCACAAAAAATTGGATTTCTCGTAGTAAATAGTCAGACTGGGGAAAAAGATGGTGGTGATAAAGTCTTTACGATTACTTCACCAGACATGAATGAAATTTGGATAAGACAAGGTTCGGATGATGTTTTTACGTATGAACCGGTTGACCTTCCAGAGAATACAGTTCGAATTCATTATGATAGAGCTGATCATAATTTTGCTAACCTTGGTGTATGGGTGTGGGGGGATGATGTTGTTTCTCCTTCAGATGATTGGCCAAGTGGTGCAATTCCATTTACTGATCAACAAATGGACCGTTACGGTGCTTATGTTGATATAAAGGTAAAGGAAGGGGCAAAAAATATTCATTTCCTTATCGTGAATAGAGAAACGGAGGCGAAAGATGGTGATAATAAAACATTTTCATTAGTGGACCGTTATAAACGACTTTGGATTAAAAATAACGACGATACGGTATACACTTCTCCTTACTGGGAAGTTCCGATTGCGTTAAGAAATGCAGAACTACTTTCTAATAGTAAAATGCTTTTAGACTTTACAATGACAGAAGGTCTAACGGAAGATGAACTGCTTGATGGTTTAAAGATTGAAAATAAGGACGCAACTATTGTTCAAGTTGATAGTGTGGAAATTACTGGATCGACGACAGTTGAAGTAATCGGAGCATTCGATACTGAAAAAACCCCATATAGTGTGACCTATTCTAATAAAACCGTTTCAGCAAAGGCTGGCTGGAGAATGTTAGATGAAATGTATCACTATGAGGAAAATGACCTTGGAGCGACCTATCACGAAAATGGGAATGTTACTCTTAAGCTTTGGGCCCCATTAGCTAGTGAAGTAGTTGTTAATTTCTTTGATAAAGATTTTGCTACTCAAGAGATCGGTTCATTAAGCTTAACAAAAGGTGAAAAAGGTGTATGGTCTTTACAGTTAACGGCAGCTGACTTAGGTGTTGCCGATCTTAATGGCTACTATTATCAATACGAGGTAACAAATAACGGCGTGACAAAACAAGTTCTCGATCCGTATGCAAAATCAATGGCTCCATTTATGGTAAGTTCATCCGGAGAAGTAGGAGCAGATGGTGACAAAGTAGGTAAAGCAGCAATTGTTGATTTAACTGGAACAAATCCAGAGGGCTTTGGTTTTGCTAATATTGAAGGGTATGAAAAGAGAGAAGATGCGATTATCTGGGAAGTTCATGTAAGAGATTTCACTTCTGATCCATCCATTGAAGGAGATTTAAACGGAAGATGGGGGACGTATACATCTTTTGTTGACAAGCTTGAATATATTAAGTCACTAGGTGTTACTCATGTTCAGTTGTTACCGGTGATGGCTTGGTACTACGGTGATGAAACAAACATGAATGAAAGAGAACTTGATTATTCAGCTGCAAATAATCAATATAACTGGGGCTATGATCCGCACAGTTATTTCACACCAGACGGTGCATACTCAGAAGATGCTGGGAATCCTGAATTAAGAATCGTTGAGTTAAAAGAGTTAATTCATGAGATTCACGAAGCTGGTATGGGGGTTATCCTTGATAATGTCTATACTCACATGGCATCTGCAAGTTTACTCGAAGATATTGTACCTGACTATTATTTCTGGAAAAATTCTAACGGACAATTTGTAGGGGGCTTTGGAAGTAACTTAGCAACAAATCATAAAATGGCTGAAAAGCTCATGATTGATTCTGTTAAGTATTGGTTTGAGGAATATAAAATCGACGGTATGAGATGGGATATGATGGGTGATGCAACGTATGAATCCGTTCAAAAGGCATACGATGCTGCGGCAGAAATTAACGAGAATGCTTTATTCATCGGAGAAGGCTGGAGGACTTTTGCGGGTGATCAAGCTGATCCTGAACTACAAGGTAAGGGTGCAGACCAAGATTGGATGGATAAAACAGATAGTGTAGGGGTATTCTCAGATGAGTTCCGAAATGAATTGAAATCTGGCTTTGGTTCGGAAGGTGAAGCTCGATTTATTACAGGTGGAGTTAGAGATATCGATGTGATTTTTAATAATATTAAGGCACAGCCAGGAAATACACCAGCTGATGATCCTGGGGATATGGTTCCATACATTGAGGCACATGACAATTTACCATTATACGATGTGATTGCACAATCAATTAAAAAGGACCCAGCAATTCAAGAGAATAACGAAGAAATTCATAAAAGAATTCGCATTGGAAATACAATGGTATTAACGTCCCAAGGTACTGCATTTATTCATGCTGGCCAAGAGTATGGTAGAACGAAGCAATGGAAGGCAGAAGGTGTCCCTCAACAAAAGTACCATGCTTTAGAGGACGAAAATGGAAAGACTTTTGGCTACTTTATTCATGATTCTTATGATTCATCAGATGCTATAAATATGTTTGATTGGGAAAAGGCAACGAATAAAGATGTCTATCCAATTAACAATACAACGAGAGAATATACTGAAGGGTTAATTAAGCTCAGAAGATCGACAGACGCATTTAGATTAGGAACTAAGGAGTTAATTGACGCTAATGTGACGTTGATTAATGCCCCTGAAATCCAAGAGCAAGATTTGGTTATTGGGTATAAAAATGTATCAAGTGATCATACAGGCTACTATGTATTTGTCAATGCAGACAATGAAGAAAGAGTTCTTTCCCTAGAGGAAGATTTGACAGATGGAAAAGTGCTGGTTGATAACGATGAGGCAGGGGTAACGGAGGTTTCGACTAAATCAGGCTTTGTTTTAACTAGAAATAGTATTACGATTGAGCCATTATCTACAGTTATAATTAAAGTAGATAAAGATAGTAATATTAAACCAAAACCGATTCCTTTACCAACACCAGAACCACCAGCGCCTTCACCTGTTGATGGACGTATCCTTGTTGATAATGATGTTGTAAACGTGGTCAAGGAAGGGGATAAAGTAAAAATAACTGTAAAAGCTGAAAAAATGATTGAGCGAATTAATCTGTCAAACGGTATTAAAATACTTACCTTTGAAGTAGAGGATGCTCAAAATAGGGAGGTAGACATTCCTTTACAGGTGGTAAAAACTTTAAAAGCAAAGAATCCAAATGGAATTTTAGAGGTTAGGAGTAACAATGGTGTTGCCTATCGCCTACCGGTACAGCAATTGGATGTTGATAAATTGGCACAGCAATTGGAGGAAAGTATTGATAACGTTCATATTTCGATTCAGGTGAATGAAGGAAAGGATCAGAATAAGGTTATCACAAATAATCAGTTACAATTAGTGTCGCCAATTGTTGAATTTACGGTTAACGCTTTAGTAGGTGATAAGAAACTTAATATTAATCAATTTTCACAATATGTTGAACGCGATATTGTCGGTGAAATAGAATTCAATCCTAAACGTTCGACTGCAGTAAAATTAAATAATGATGGAACATTTACACCAGTGCCGACAAAGTTTAATGAAAACAAAGCAACAATCAAGAGTGTGAAAAACAGTGAGTACGTAGTCGTTGAAAATGAAAAACACTTTGTAGATGTTCCGGAAGCACACTGGGCAAAAGCTCACTTTGATGAGTTAGGTTCTAAGTACATTTTCAAAGGGAATGAAGCTGGATTTGTACATCCACAGAAAGCAACGACAAGAATTCAGATGGTTGCTCTAATTACAAGGAGTTTAGGATTAGTACCATCAACGGAGACTGAGATAACATTTAAAGATGTCAAAGGCAATGAATGGTTTATTAATGAACTAAATGCTGCAGTGTCAGTGGGAATCGTCAAGGGTAAGGGGGATGGGCGTTTTGCACCGAATGAACCTGTTACACGTGAGCAGGCTGCAACGATGATTGCCCGGGCAATGAATTTTGTCACATATAATCACGAAATGCTCGAACAACAAAAGGAATTACAATTATTTAAAGATCATCACATTATTAGTGATTATGCGAAAAATAATGTAGAATTACTTCTGCAAGCAGGTATTATTAATGAAAATGATCAATTTAATCCTAAAAAGCCTACAACCCGTGCACAAATGGCTAAGATGGTTAACAAATATTTATCCTTTGTTTTAGATTGAAAAATTTAATGAAGTAGTAAAGGTTGCCCCATCGGTCATTGCTGACAGGTTGGGGCAGCTTTTTAGTTATGGATGGATAAAATGTCCTCTCAATTCACAAAATAAAAAGAAGGAGGGATTTAGTTGATTAATCGATTATTTTCTATGATATCACTTGCTGTATCATTTTATTTTGCTTATCGGTATCGTTACAGAGTAATCAATGCTATGCTTGGCCGCAAATGGCTACGTAAATTAGCTGTCGGTCTAGCCATGCAGATTCCGATGGTCCGCGATAAAATGATGGGTTCTGTTTTTCAATTTAATCGTTCCAATCAAATGTCATAGTAATGATTGAGCAACCTACTCATAGTGGTGTTGCTCTTTTTTTCTAATGCTAATCATTGTTCTAAAGCGCTAGTTGATTGATATAATAAAACGATAACGGAGGCATTTCTAATGAATTGGAAAGTCATTTGTTTTGATTTGGATAACACATTATATAGCCATGAGATGGCTTTTAAGAATGCAATTGAATATTGCTATAGTCATGAAGTGGTTCCTTACCTAAAAGAAAAAGGTATTGAAGAAGTCCCCTTTGAGATATGGTTTACCGCTTTTAAAAAGAATTGTGACCGTTTTTGGAATGTTTATGAGGAAGGAAACGTAGACGCAGTAACATACCGTAGATTAAGGTATGAAGAAACGATGCACAGTTTCTCATTACCAAGTGAGGATATTGAGGCCGATCGCTTTCACAAACGGTATGACCAAATTGTTGATACGTTTAGCGAACCTGATGAAGCGTTACTCCCATTACTGACCTGGCTAAAACAGCACAATATCAAAACTGGAGTCATTTCTAATGGGGCAGTTGAGACTCAAATGCGTAAAATGAAAAAACTAGGATTAACTGAAAACATTATAGATGGAGTTGTAATTTCAGCAGAGGTTGGATTCTCAAAACCAGATCCAAATATTTTTAAAATTATGGAACAGGAATTAGGGGAAAAAGCAGCAGAGTGTCTATTTATAGGTGATACGTGGGAGCAGGACGTTATTGGAGCGTGCAATGCTGGTTGGGATGTCGTTTATTTAAATTCGAGAAAGAAGTCACCAACAACGAATGACAAGCCTATTAAGATATGTGATAGCTTGGGTGAGGTTTTTGATTGGTTATTGGATCAAAGTTAGAAAGGATGAGTTCATGGACACATTACGACATGACCATTACTTTTGGCAGCTTGTTCATTATTTCGTATTTGAACGAGAATGTCGTGTTTTAGAGTTAAAGGGGAGAGAAGTTTGGTTAGAGGAAGAGAACACGAAACCTCGTAAAATTATTCGTTTAGTACGAGCGGATATTGATTGGGCAAACTGGTTAAAAAGAGATATTGTCGATTCTGTTAAAAAGTTCGAATTAATAAGAAGACATCTACGTGTAGGTTCAATCGAAGGTGAAAATATATATGTAACGCTATGGCCCCCAGTTGATTCTTGGGAGCATCTTCAAGATACGATGACTGTTGGTAAGCGTCAAAAGACAAGAGTGCATACAACGTTGCTTCTCCAAAATCAACATTCTAAGGAGGAAATGATTTCACAAAGGCTATCATCTTTACAAATACCACGATTTCTTAATGAGCTTCTCTTAGAAAAAGTAGAACTCGATATATTGGCAATTCAACATAGAATCAAACAAAGAGTGGAACAACAACATCAGTATGAGCGGTCCTTATTTCTGTATGGAAAGCCTTTTGCTACCTATGTACTTTTAGCTGCCATTGTTATGATGTACCTTCTCCTAGAGAGGAATGGAGGGAGTACTTCAATATTGACACTTATTGAATTCGGAGCAAAATATAACCCTCTTATCTTAGAGGGGGAGTGGTGGCGCTTTTTTTCATCTATGTTTTTACATATTGGCTTCCTTCATCTTTTTATGAATTCTCTTGCCCTTTTTTATTTAGGGGCTGCGGTAGAACGAATTTATGGTACTTGGCGATTTATAGTCATTTATTCGATTGCAGGACTGTTTGGCTCGATTGCAAGTTTTGCTTTTAATGAACAGGTCGCAGCCGGTGCCTCTGGGGCGATTTTTGGTTGTTTTGGCGCGCTATTATACTTTGGAACCGTTCATAAAAAATTGTTTTTCCGGACAATGGGAAAAAACCTTATTGTTATTTTAGTTTTAAACTTAATGATAGGATTTGCTATTCCGATGATTGATAACGGAGCTCATTTAGGAGGTTTAGTCGCTGGCTTTTTAGCATCTGCTTTTGTCCATTTGCCAAAACATCGTAAGAATTCTCGCCAATTTATTGCGTTCGCTTTAACGTGTTTAATTGGGGGATCATTATTTATCTTTGGTTTAACCAATGATAATAAAGCTGTATCAGAATTAATGGCTTTGAAAATCGGGCAAGAGTACTTACAGCAGGAAGAGATTAGGAAGGCGTACCCGTACTTAAAAAAGGTCGTTGATCATGGTACGGAATTACCTGAAGCGTATTTTTTGCTCGCTTATGCTGAGGCTAGTCTTGAAAATTATGAAGAAGCTAAGCAGCTTTTATTGAAAACGATTGAGCTTCGGCCAACCTTTCATGAAGCCTATTATAATCTTTCGCTCGTCTTCTTGGAATTTGGTGAAGAAGAGGAGGCATTAGCCTCCATATCCAAAGCAGTTGAGCTTAATCCTGATGAAGAATCATATAAAGAGGTAAAAGAGCGGATTGAAGCTCAATAGCTAATTGTTTGTAATAGCTGAATCGGTTCACCATCTGCTGTACGAAAGATAATAATAAAATGGTCTGGATTTTCTGGTATTAATATGAGCGGAGTCGTTGTTCCGATTGGGCTTACAATAGATCCGTCCTTTTTCTGAATACTCAGCACATAATTTTTATAGATCCCTTCCCAGAGGCCGCCGAGAAATTTCGCGGTCTCTTCTTGATTGAGCCCAGGTATAGGTTTATCTTTAAAACGGTCAAGCTGAGTAAGTGGGACTCGTAAATACTTATCTTCAGGAATATTATAATAAGCAAATAGGTCGTCCCAATCATGTTTTTGTTGCTGCTCTAAAATATGATCAAGAATTCGTTTACTTTCCTTATCTTCATCAGTTTCAGGAGTCCGGAACGCGCGTAGAGGGCTTAAGGGTGAGTCAATTACATATAATTCATCAAAACTTAACGTTTGTGCACTTTTAATTATATCATTTGGATAGTGCAATTCAGCATGATGAAAGGTTACAACCTTGTAATGACCACTGTCCTCACCTTCTACCAGTTTCTTTTGTTTAATAGTATCAGTATCTTCCTTCCAAAATGAAAGAGTATCCTTTAGGTTGCCATCCTCAAATAATAATGAAACATCCTGTCTTAAGTATGCTTTTTGATTTAACTTTGATTCGGTCCCCCATCTAAGAATGTATTCATCGTCGTCCTCCATTGATTGAAGTTCAATTAAGGAAAAGGCTACATCAAAGGATGCGTTTGGATCCAAAGGGAAAAAGGTTAACGCTTCCTTTAAAGGTTCTGATTTTAATGTGTTCGTTAATAATAAACCGACGGCAAATGATAAAGCTAAAAATGCAGTAATATAAATGTTTTTCCGCATCGAAGTCCCTCCATTGGACAAACGTTATGCCACATGTATATGTAATCGATTTATTAAATATGATGTTCATTTATGCATGGGATTCTTCCCTAAAGTAAATAATGACAGATAGGCGGGGGGTGAATATGAGTGAGTAAAGAGAAGATAAAACATAAAGTATCGAAAAGCTTTAATGAGAATGTGGCTTTTTTAAAGAAAGAATTAGGTGTTGATAAAAGCTTTGATTTAATATTTCTTGAATTAAAGCATGGCGGACGTAGAATGGGATTGTTTTTAGTTGATGGCTTTGGCAAGGATCAAGCTCTTACGCAAATTCAAAGGCAATTTGCCTCTTTAACGGACGAGGAGCTAGATCAAGAGCCTCTTGACACATTAATTAAATCAAAAATTCCATATGTAGAGATTGCAACTGAAAGGGATTTGGACGCTGTTGTTGATCAAGTTCTAGCGGGACCAACTGCATTAGTAGTTGAAGGCGTTGATTCGATCATTTTATTGGACACTCGTGAATATCCTGTGCGAGGTCCAGAAGAGCCTGATACAGAACAAGTTATTCGCGGTTCAAAAGATGGTTTTGTGGAAACTATCGTCATGAATGCAGCATTAATCCGTCGCAGAGTCCGTGATCGTACGACAAGAGTAGAGTTTGTTAATGTAGGAAGACGTTCTAAAACAGATTTGGCAATCACATATATTGAGGACATCGCCGATCCAGCTTATGTTAATCATATCCGTAAAGCGTTGGAGAGAATCGATACCGATGGTCTGCCAATGGCTGATAAAACAATTGAAGAATATGTTTTTGGTCATCATTATAATCCATATCCGATGGTAAGGTATACAGAACGACCTGATGTAGCGTCAAGTCATCTATTTGAGGGCCATATCATTATTATTGTTGATGGCTCACCAAGTGTTATAATTGCTCCAACAACATTTTGGCATCATCTTCAGCATGCAGAGGAATATCGCCAAAAGCCGATTGTTGGCGCAGCGCTACGATTTGTTAGGTTTGTTGCTGTGTTTGCCTCGCTATTTTTACTTCCGCTATGGTATTTATTAGCGACAAATGATACGTACGTACCAGAAGCATTATCTTATCTCGGTGAACGTGAAAAAGGGAGCGTCCCTTTAATTTCGCAATTTATCATTGCTGAAATTGGGATAGAGATGCTAAGAATGGCTGCGATCCATACACCAAATGCGCTAGCGACAGCACTCGGTCTCGTATCGGCGTTGTTAATTGGTGATGTAGCAATAAACGTTGGCCTATTTTCACCGGAGGTCGTCCTTTATCTTGCGATTGCAGCAGTCGGCTCTTTTGCTACACCAAGTTATGAAATGGGGCTAGCAAATCGATTGGTTCGTGTTATATTTCTATTGAGTACTGCTTTTTTCGGTTTGGTCGGCTTTATTATTAGTATTGCTGTTTGGTTAATTTTACTTGTTCGAATTAAAGTATTTGAAACACCATATATGTGGCCGTTTATACCATTTGATGCACGTGCCTTTCGCGATATTTTAATCCGTGCACCGATGCCACTAAAATCAAAACGTCCCTCATCAGTTCATCCTCAGGACCCTGACCGGTAGGTGGATTCGAGTTAGGATTTAGAAACATTAACTTGACGAGGCCCTTAAAAAGGTTTTACCTTTTTAGGGGCCTCTATGCGGTTTACGTAACCGCTCTCATCGTTGAGCGAGCAATCTGAAACAACTGCAACATTCTTGAGGTATTTAAAGCAAATTATTGTCCTTAATTACATGGTGTCCACATACGTTATAGAAAACAAGCATGACAAAGGGGTTGATGTTATGTGGTCGATCATGATTATTCTGTTGTTTGTGTTTACAGTTGGTATGACGGTTGGGGGCTTACTTGCTGCACCTCGTATTCCTCCTCGCCCGTTTCAAATCATGTTAGTCGGTATTTTTTTCATGTTTTTGGCTTATATTGGAATGATTTTAGGAATGTTTTTAAGTGGATGGTTTGGGTTCCGTTTTATTGAAATTATGCTTTCTATCCTAGCATTATTGCTAATTGTAGCAGCGATCTCAAGGTTCCACCC
The DNA here is from genome assembly GCF_002156385.1 of Halalkalibacter urbisdiaboli. GTDB lineage: Bacteria > Bacillota > Bacilli > Bacillales > Bacillaceae_D > Halalkalibacter_A > Halalkalibacter_A urbisdiaboli. Next base: position 542,888 of record NZ_MVJM01000001.1, on the reverse strand, counting down.
CACATTTGGTTTTTTTCATCGTGATGATAAAATTGTCCTTGCTATTCTTGGCTGCCTGTTTTTGCTTATGGGATTTGAATGGGGAATCTTAGATTGGCGTGCATTTTTCACGTTGTTTGCAGCAGCTATATTTTTTCTAGCTCTGTTTGTCGGAATGTACATTCAGCAACAAGTAAGGGCCACTTTATGGCGTTACCCTTATCATGCGTTTACACCTCTTATTTGGCTACTTTTCGTAACGATCCTAAAGCTGTTATAATAGAGGTGAGGTGAGTAGGTTGAACACATTTTATGAGGTTTTGCAGTTACTAAAAAAACACGGAACGATCATTTATACAGGTGACAGGCAGCTTGATTTAGAATTGATAGAGGAAGAGCTGCGGGAATTACACAGTTGGAAAATGATTGAAACAAATGTGTTCCAACAAGCGATACTCATTTTGCGAAAAGAACGGCAAGGACAAATGTAGAGGGTGTGGGTTATGGAAAACAAGTGGTTAGTAGGTGTTGATATTGGTGGAACGACAATTAAGATGGCTTTTGTTACGAATAACGGGGATATTGTTGACAAGTGGGAAATTCCGACGAATACCGAAAATGGTGGCATAAACATCACTTCGGACATCGCAAAGGCAATTAATGAAAAGCTTCAGAATCTAGGTGAATCAAGGCAAATGCTTGGTGCTATTGGACTTGGTGCACCCGCGTTTATTGAGATGGATACAGGCTTCGTGTATGAAGCTGTAAATATAGGCTGGAAGAACTTTGCATTAAAGGAAATTCTCGAAAAAGAAACAGGTCTTCCAGTAAAGCTTGATAATGATGCAAATATTGCCGCGCTAGGTGAAATGTGGCGAGGTGCTGGTGATGGAGCAAAGAATTTACTCTGCATCACTCTTGGAACTGGTGTTGGAGGCGGAATCATCGCAAATGGGCAAATTTTACATGGTATTAATGGAATGGCTGGAGAAGTTGGGCATATTACGTCCGTTCCAGAAGGTGGGGCTCCATGTAATTGCGGAAAGACTGGTTGCTTAGAAACGATCGCTTCGGCAACAGGGATGGTTCGTCTAGCTATGGAACAATTATCAAGTCATCCTCAAAGTGCATTATTTACAATCTATAAAGAGAACGGAAAGCTAACGACAAAAGATATCTTTGCCTCTTTAGAAAAAGGTGATACATATGCAAACGAAGTTGTTGAAACGACTGCTTATCATTTAGGTTTGGCTTTGGCTAATTTAGCTAATGCATTTAATCCTCATAAAATCGTCATTGGTGGAGGAGTATCTAAGGCAGGGAATTTAATTCTTGATCCATTAGAACGCCATTTCAAGAAGTTTGCTCTTAAAAGAGTGGCTGAAGGGGCAGAGTTTAAAATTGCTACGTTAGGGAATGATGCAGGAGTAATTGGGGGAGCCTGGATTGCTAAACAAATTCAGTAATATCTCACATGTCCTACTACGTAGTCATATACTATAGTAAGCCTTTTTCGTTCTTTACATGATAGTTTGTTTGAAAGGAAACCATAATAATGAAATGACAGAAAGAAGGGGAACTGCAAACATGGAAGACTATCGAATAGAACGTGATTTACTCGGTGAGAAACATGTTCCAAAAGATGCCTATTATGGTATTCAAACGATGCGAGCAAAAGAAAATTTTCCGATTACCGGATATCCGCCTCACCCAGAATTGATTCGTGCCTTTGGTTATGTGAAAAAGGCTGCAGCTATGGCGAATCGAGATGTGGGGGTTTTACAAACGAATATTGCTGATGCGATTATCGAGGCTGCAGAAGAAGTAATTGATGGAAAACTAAATGACCAATTTATTGTCGATGCGATTCAGGGTGGTGCCGGAACGTCTTTTAATATGAATGCAAACGAAGTTATTGCCAATCGTGCAATTGAATTTCTTGGCGGTGAAAAAGGAGAGTACATGAGAGTGAGTCCCAATACTCATGTTAATATGGCTCAATCAACAAATGATGCTTTTCCGACGGCTATTCATATTGCGAGTCTCCGATTAGCTAGCGGGTTAACGGATACATTAACTAAGCTAATCAAAGCTTTACAAGACAAAGAAAAGGAATTTGATAATGTCTTAAAAATGGGAAGAACACATTTACAGGATGCGGTTCCCATTAGACTTGGGCAGGAGTTCGGTGCATACCGTCGTGTCCTTTCGCGCGACTTAGAACGTATCAAGCGATCTGTTAATCATTTATACGAAATCAATATGGGGGCAACTGCAGTAGGGACTGGATTAAATGCGAAACCAGAGTATATTAAAAAAGTTGCTGAATACTTAGCTGATATAACAGGTTTTCCGTTCAAAACTGCAGATGACTTAGTTGATGCAACCCAAAATACGGATGCTTATACAGAAGTCTCAAGTGCATTAAAAATTATGGCAATTAATCTTTCGAAAATTGCTAATGATTTACGATTAATGAGTTCTGGACCACGAACAGGTTTGAATGAAATTAACTTACCAGCACGTCAGCCTGGTTCTTCCATCATGCCTGGAAAGGTAAACCCTGTTATGGCGGAGGTTATTAATCAAATCTCTTTCCAAGTTATCGGAAATGATCAAACGATTAGTTTAGCATCTGAAGCAGGACAACTTGAATTAAATGTTATGGAACCAGTTCTTGTCTTTAACTTACTTCAGTCGCTATCGATCCTTCAAAATGGTCTTGAAGTATTTAGAAAATACACGATTGAAGGAATTACGGCAAATATTGAGAGATGTAAAGAAATGGTTGAACATAGTGTTGGAATTATTACTGCTATTAATCCGCATGTCGGCTATGAGGTTGCGTCTAGAATTGCGAAAGAAGCTATTCAAACTGGACGGTCGGTTCGTGAAATTTGTTTAGAAAGAGGGATACTGTCTGAGGAAGAGTTGAATGAGATACTTGATCCGAAAGAGATGACAAACCCTGGAATAGCAGGTGCACGGTTTATTTACGGATAAGAATAGTAGGGTAGTTGCAAATTCAGCTATCCTCTAAGCAATGAGTAAAGCCACTTTATGATTACAACGAAGTAGGCTTTGCCATTGCTTTTTTCGTCTTAATTTTTTTAAAAAGTGAAACATTTTGTCATTGAATACGTTTAATAAGAAGACTGTTCTTTTGTTTAAAAAGAATTCAGTTTTCTAAAAGGATGTAATGACATTTTAGGGGATTAGATTGTAGAATTAACGGTTATTATTCATTTATTATAGTGAAGGGGGGGAGTGGGAATGATGAGGTTGATATACATTGCATTAATAATCGTACTTTGTACAGGCTGTATTCATGAAAAGAAGAATAGTCATCCTTCTCCGGGAAGTCAATTAGATGTCCATCCAAAGCGTGACGCCCCCCCTACTTTTCTTTCGGAGGCATCTATCGTTCCGCTTTCACCCGAACATTCCACTGCGCCAGAAATCAGTGAGTGGTTCAATGAACGGTCTGTCCTGTATTTATATGAGAAAGACGAGAAATCATCACTTTTTATCCATGATCTATTTACAGGAGAATCAACACTCTTTTTTAAAACGGACGGCTGGATTATTAATGTTACAGCTAATCATAATCATTCTATTTTTGCAATTCAAATTGTTACTAGTGAAAATAAAACGAAATTAATCTTCACTGACAAAGAAGGACAGACAATGATGAAAGTGGAGGGATTTGGTGAAGAGTACTCGGTGATTTGGAGTCCATTTGAAGAAGACAAATTAATTGTTGTTGCTTATTTACCTAATTGGGAATTAGAGGTTTTATATGTAGATATTGAAGAACGTAAATTACAACAGTTAGAAATAAGCGAGTCTTATGTACAATGGATATCGGAAAACACCGTTGCCTATTTAAAATGGGATCCATTAGAACCGAATTTTCAAGCGCCTTTATATACTTTTAATCTGAATACAGAGGAGGAGGAGCTCTGGAAAGAGGACACGATAGCATTTGTAGAATTATCAGATGAACGGTCCTTCGCTGTAAGTGTGGAAAGCGCTTATGATTTATATTCAGTCTATACGTTTTTTAACCTTAAAGATAGGACCGTGTTAAATATGCTTGAAATCCCAATTTTAAATACGTATTCAGATCAATGGTGGATTCCCTTTCATGCCTATGGAAAAAAGGACGATATCTTTTATTATTTACGACCAAAGTATAGTGGCGATTATTTTAGCTATGAGGATGGTTATGAATTGATGGCGTTTAAAATAGAGGCTAATGCTGAAAGTAAGCTCATTGAATTAGAGGAACATGTACCGCTCCTTCTTTCACCTGATGAAAAATATCTGTTGTTAGGGGCACGGTATGAACGAATTCTTGATCTCGAAACGAAAACAATTTTCTCCTTGTATAACAATTGAGGTTCTTGCAATTCTTCTCCGTTCTGTCATAATAATAGATAGTTCACTATAAGTAGTAGAAGGCTAGGGGTGTTTGCAAAAAGCAGACTGAGAAAAAGGTGGTTTTCCTTTTACCCTCGTACCTGATCTGGTTAAAACCAGCGTAGGGAAGTCGACTACCAATGACTTTATCATTGTAGCCGTATTCTGTTCGTTGGAATGCGGTTTTTATATTTTAAAAAGAGAAAGGGTTTTCGGCATGCGTGAATTTAATCTGTATACTATCACTGGTGAGGAATTTCACCCTGGTCGTGATTTAGTTGATGTAATAGAAGAAGCGATACTCGGTGGATCTGATATTATTCAATTACGTGATAAAAAGGGAACAAAGCTTGAAGTATTAAAAAAAGCAAAAGCATTACGTGAATTAACAAAAAAATATAATGTAACCTTTATTGTGAATGATCATATTGATGTTGCATTAGCTGTTGATGCAGATGGGGTACATGTTGGTCAAGATGATTTACCACTCGAAGATGTACGAAAGATTGTTGGACCAAACAAAATTATTGGGATATCTACACATAAAATAGAAGAGGCCCGACAGGCGGAAGCTGGAGGAGCTGATTATATTGGAGTCGGTCCTATTTTCGAAACAAAAAGTAAAGAGGATGTCGTGGACCCAGTAACAACAGCTTACATCAAACAGGTTGTTGAGGAAATTAAGATCCCATTTGTTGCAATAGGTGGGATCAAGCTTCATAACGTGGAACAAGTATTAGAAGCCGGGGCAACACGAATTTGTATGATTAGTGAGATTGTAGGGGCGAAAGATGTAAAAGGTGTTTGTGAAACATTCAAAAAAATCCTTGCAAATAAAGGGGCGGTTACGAAGTGATTTTAGTTATAAATGGTGAAGAGCATAATCTAAGTGCAAACTCGCTTGCAGAAGTAGTTGCTCATTTTAATTTAGAAGAGCATTTAGTTGTTACGGAAGTTAATGGAGAGATTATTGATCGAGATAAATGGGAACAAACAGAAGTGGAACCAGGAATGAAAATTGAGCTTGTTCATTTTGTAGGAGGCGGTTAATGATGAAACGGAAAAAGCTAATTATTGGGGGGAAAGAATTATCATCACGATTTTTTATCGGGACTGGACGATATCCGAACCCTTTTGTTCAAAATGAGGCAATTAAGGCTTCAGGATCAGAAGTTTTAACGTTTGCGATCCGGCGTGTGAACCTAAATGAACCGAATGAAGATGCTATTTTACAGCATTTGGATGGAAAGGAATTTACGTATTTACCTAATACATCAGGGGCAACAAATGCCGAAGAAGCGATTAGGATTGCTAGATTAGCAAAAGCTTCGGGGTTGAGTGATTGGATAAAAATTGAAATCAGTGCAGATGAACGTACATTATTACCTGATCCGATTGAAACGTTAAAGGCGACAGAGGCTCTTGTTAAAGAAGGATTTACTGTTTTGCCGTATACATCTGATGACCCGATTCTTTGTAGGCGATTAGAGGAAGCTGGTGCAGCAGCTGTAATGCCAGGAGGTTCACCAATTGGGACCGGATTAGGAATCTTAAATCCTTATAATATTGGGTTGATTGCTGAACAATCGAATGTTCCAATTATCGTCGATGCTGGATTAGGCTCTGCTCAAGATGTAGTAAAAGCGATGGAGCTAGGGGTCGATGGAGTATTAATGAACACACCTGTTGCAAAAGCAAAGGATCCTGTCAAAATGGCGTTAGCGATGAAATATGCAATCGAAGCAGGTCGCTTGTCATATGAAGCAGGTCGTATTCAAAAAAAGAAATATGCAACAGCAAGTAGTGGATTAACATCGTTGATATCGACCTAACATAGAGGAAGTGAATGAGTATGGGAGAGAGAATTCTTATTCTTGGTGGCGGGGTTATTGGACTTGCAAGTGCATTTGAACTTGGTAAACGCGGTCATCAAGTAACAGTAATAGAGAAAAACAAATGCGGGGGACAAGCCTCAGGTGCTGCAGCTGGTATGCTAGCCCCTTTTTCAGAAATTGGTGAAGATCCTGATGATTTTTTTCAGCTATGCTTAGCAAGCTTGCGTTTATATCCAACGTGGCAGAAAGAAGTTAAATCCTTATCAAAATGTGAGTTTGAGTACACAAATAGTGGAAGTTTACACGCGGTCTATCACGAAGCTGATTTATTAGCTCTTGAAACCCGACAGGCTTGGCAACGAGAATGGGGGGCGGAGACAGAGGTTCTCAGTGCAAACCAGCTTCATCAATTTGAACCGGAGCTTTCAACTGATATTATTGCGGCGATGCACTATCCTGAAGAAAGTCATGTTTTTGCACCAGACTATGTAAAAGCACTTGAACAGGCTTGCCGTAATCTTGGAGTTTTAATAGAAGATGAATTAGAAGAGGTTGCAATTATTGAGTGGAAAGATGAAATTAAGCTCGAAGCAAAGTACGGGAAAACCTTTACTGGGCAGCGTCTAATTGTTTCTTCAGGTGCATGGTCACATGAATTAGAAGAAATATTTTCAATTCGAATACCGGTCTATCCCATTCGAGGACAGATATGTGCCTACGACAATCTTCATGGGAGAGTGAAGCATATTGTTTATACAAGTCAAGGATATCTCGTTCCTAAAGGAAATGGAACACTTGTAAACGGTGCTTCAGAGGATATTGCCGGATTCGCTACAGATGTGACTGAGAAGGGAATCATGAGATTAACCAATTGGAATTATCAAATTTTCCCTTTTTTGAAGCAGAGAATTCCCTTTCATAAGTGGGCTGGATTGCGACCTGCAACACAGGACGGTTATCCGTTAATAGGTAAGCTGGAAGAGGCGCCTCATATTATTTTTGCAACAGGACATTACCGAAATGGAATTTTGCTTAGTCCGGTTACAGCTGTCTCTGTCGCTAACCTAGTTGACGGTATGGCTAACCATGTTCCTTTACATCTCTTTAAACCTGAACGATTTACATAATGAAAGGAAGGAAGGCTATGACAATCGCCAAGACGTTAAGTATTGCAGGATCTGATAGTGGTGGGGGAGCTGGAATTCAGGCAGATTTAAAAACATTTCAAGAGTTAGATACGTTTGGGATGACAGTAATCACGGCACTCACCGCACAAAATACGTTAGGTGTACATGGAGTGTTTCCACAGTCAATTGAAGCGATTGAAGCACAACTAGATGCCGTTCTTTCGGATATTGGTGCAGACGCTGTAAAAACAGGTATGCTATTTTCTGCAGAGATTATTTCTTTAGTGGCAAAAAAATTAAAGCAATATGATGTGAAAAATATTGTTGTTGACCCAGTGATGGTTGCTAAAGGAGGAGCTTCCTTACTACAGGAAGAAGCAACACAAGCTTTACTAGAAGAATTGTTACCGATTGCCACCGTAATCACTCCAAATTTACCTGAAGCGGCAAAGATTTTAGGTAAAGATGAAATTCAAACAGCTGATGAAATGGAAGAAGTTGCTAAGCAACTGCATAAGCTAGGGCCAAAGTATGTCGTATTAAAAGGCGGTCACTTACAAGTCGGACCAGCAGTTGATCTATTATATGATGGCACAACAGTTTATACACTTCATACTGAACGGATTAACACAAAACATACACATGGCACGGGGTGTACATTTGCAGCGGCTATTGCGGCTGAGCTTGCAAAGGGTGTTGAAATAAAAGAAGCTGTTGAAACAGCCAAGACTTTTATTACAGCTGCAATTAGTGAATCACTAGAAATAGGCGGTGGAATCGGTCCAACTAATCATAGTGCATTCAAAAAGAGAAACATTTAGTGAAAAACACCAACAAGGCTTTGCTCTTGTTGGTGTTTTCGCTTACTATATTTATAAGAATTAAAAAGAAGGTGCAAAAATGTTTCATAGTAATAAACTTGTATTAATACTACCAGGAATACTAGTAGGTTTGATGGTATTCGGAGGCTATTATTTTTTAAATCATACTGAGACTGTAACAAATGAAGAGATGAAAGAGTTTGTTGAACTTAGTCTTGATGCCCATCCTGTTAAGGAAGGATTAAAAGTCGTTTCAGAATGGGACTGGACCGTCATGCCGGAAGACGGAATCTATGGTGAAGATTATTTAGGATTCGCGATAGAAGGTGGTACTCTTCAGACCAATGCTGAATTTATCGAGGCACATTTAGAGGTATACCATGCATCTGAAATTGTTTATGAAAGCACAGGAACGGTTATAGAAAACGGTGTGATTTTTGCTTTTCCAAATGAAATAGCAGAAAATACAGTAGTAGGGAATAGAGGTAGGGCTGAAATCACGATTAAAGGGGAAGGACATATCAGTCTTGAAGATATTTCAGTTCAGCTTCTTCACACATGGGTTGCTCACAGTCCCCTTACAATGACAGATGCTACTTTCAGAACTCCAGAATTTGAGCATGCACGCAATGTACCTTATTGGATAATTTCAAAGGATGGTCAATGAAGAACAGAAGGAGCTGAAGGAAGTGATCCGGGGTCTCTCTTATCAAGCGGGTGTATTCTTTATCGGAAAGCAGTATATAGCATGTGGTTATCATGAGAAAGGTCGATTGAAAACATGGATAAGGCCGATTAGTCCTTCTGGCTTGTTTGCGATGCTAAACCAAGTAATTGTGTCGATGCCACTATGGTTTAAGGGGCTAATGATGGGTTATTTTGCCCTGCTTATTGTACCAAAACTAATGAACAGTGAATGGGGAGGTCTGCCGTATTATACCGTTTTTTATGTGATGTTTGGAACGCATTTTATTTTTCCAAAACAACTTCGACAATATCATGGAGCCGAGCATAAGGTTTTTAGTGATCGTGGCATAAAAAGCCGTTCTCGAATTTATCGAATTAAGAAAGCAGCTATTACCAATCGACATTGTTCAACTAATATGGTTGTAATCTACTTTTTAGGCGTTTTTATTGGAACGATCATTTTGTCGTTTACATTACCGCTTCATTTAGCACTTGCGGTTGCTTCATACGGGTCTGTTATTTTCGTTCCGATAGTGCAAAGACTAATGAAACTGATAGGATTTTCCTGGATTCGTGAACTAATTTTATCTATTTCGTACTGGCTCCAAACCCACATAACAACAACGGAGCCGGAGCGATTACACTTAGTTGCAGCGATTGAATCGTATCGAAAGCTTGCGGCGAAGGAATTTCCGGATCATCTTATCGTGAAAAAGAAGGAGGAGAAAAAGATGGCTATTGTTGATATTACTATTATTCCAATTGGAACAGAGACTGCAAGTGTAAGTAAACATGTTGCAGCTATTCAAAGCGTTCTCAAAACGTATGAAGGAAAAGTGAAATACCAGCTAACCCCAATGAGTACCATAATCGAAGGAGAACTACCTGTTTTATTTGAGGTTATTCAAGAAATTCATGAAGTACCTTTTAAACACGGAATCAATCGAGTGGCAACGAATATTCGTATAGATGATCGACGTGACAAAGCAACGACAATGGCTGGTAAGCTAGAAGCTGTTAATAAACATTTGATTGAAGCTGAAAAAGAAATATAAGTTAACTTTAAATGTGTCTGAGTAGGGAATCCTATTCAGACTTTTTTTATTTTATTCAGATAACTATAATAAATTATAATATTATGTAAATAGAAGAAATCAATCGATTATGGATGATTTTTATTTAAATATAGCGGTAAAAATATTATACTAAAAAATGTTATAGTAATTTTACAGGAGGAAAAAAAGACTATGAAAAATTGGACACTTAAGACCCGGCTAATTGTTTCTTTTGCTATTATTTTGATAATTCCTAGTATATCAATTGGTTTAATATCTTATAATGAAGCACAGGAGCAGTTAGGAGAAGAGATATTACATTCAGCTCATAATAATGTGAAACAAGTAGATCGTGAAATAAATCGGATGCTTAGTCCGAAATTAAATGATTTGGATGTGCTAGGCAAGGCGGTCACCCAAGCGGATTATGAGGAAACGACCGAACTCGACAAATCATTTACACAATATCTTGATATGAATACAGATACAAAGGCGATTTATGTTGGGACAACGACTGGAGAGATCTTCATTTATCCGAAGCAAGACTTACCGGAGGGGTTAGACGCTAGAGATCGCCCATGGTATCAAGCTGCAATGAATAAAAAAGGACAGAGTATTATAACGGAGCCTTATTTTGATGCCTTGTCAGATTCTCCGATGGTGACCATTGCAAAAGCGACAGATGATGGTTCAGGAGTCATTGGTATTGATGTAACAATCGATGAAATCGAAGCAATGACCAGCGATATTAAAGTAGGAGAAGAAGGCTATGTTGTTATCATTGATGCTCAAGGTAAATTTCTAGTCCATCCTACAAGTGAAAGTGAAAGTGAAAGTGAAAGTGGAAGTGAAGCGACAGGAGATTGGTTATCGAAGTTATTCGCTTCAAACGAAGGACAGTTTTCTTATTTGTTTGAAGGTAGTGAGAAGAAAATCGACTTTGTGACAAATGAGCTCACTGGCTGGAAGATTGCAGGGACCATGTATTCAAGTGAACTAAAAGATGCAGCATCTAGTATTCTTATGACTACTATCATTGTTATTGCCGCATCATTAATTATCGGAGGGATTATCATTTTCTTTATTATTTCTTCAATCATTCGTCCTTTAAAACGCTTGATTACAAGTGCGAAACGAATTGAAGAAGGAGATTTAACACAAAATATTGATATTCTATCAAAGGATGAAATTGGTCAAGTAGGTCAAAGCTTTAATGCAATGATTCATGCTTTAAGATCGATTATTACAAATCTCAATTCTTCTGTCGAAAAGGTTGCCTCTTCTTCGGAAGAACTATTAGCAAGTGCGAATCAAACAACGGTTGCATCCGAACATGTGTCTGAATCTATTCAACAAATTGCAAGTGGAACAGAGCATTCTACGAATCGAATTGAGCATAACACGAAAGCTCTTCAAGACATATCAAAAGGACTTCAACAAATCTCCGATCGGGCATTATCCGTATCTAGTCTATCGAAGGACTCTACAAAGCAAGCGGAAGATGGCGGGAAAGCAGTTGAAGACAATGTTAATCAAATGGAATCTATTCATCATTCTGTAAAAGAATCGAACCGGGTCATTCAAACCTTATCAGATCGTTCACAAGAAATTGGTGAAATGTTGAGCGTAGTCCATTCAATTGCTGACCAAACGAATTTATTGGCATTAAATGCAGCGATAGAGGCAGCAAGAGCAGGGGAACATGGAAAGGGTTTTGCAGTTGTTGCAGACGAAGTTCGAAAATTAGCTGAACAATCACAAGGGTCTACCAAACAAATTGCTGAGTTAATAGAAAGTATTAAGCATGATACTGAACAATCGGTTCAGCTAATGAATGAGGTGTCTCGTAACGCTGAAGAGGGTGTAGCGATTTCTAAGGATACAGCAGAGAAATTTTCACTTATTATTAAAAGTACAAAAGACATGAACCCTCAAATCGAAGAGGTTTCCGCGACGGTGCAACATATAACTGCTAGTGTCCAAGAGGTAACTGCTTCTGCAGACGAGATTTCTTCTATTGCGCAAGAGAACTTAACTAGTTCGGAAACTGTAGCAGCAACTACACAAGAACAACTTGCGTCAATGGAGGAGATTACATCCGCTTCAAAATCATTGACATCTATGGCAGAAGAATTACAGGAAATGGTTAAAAAGTTTAAACTATAACCCGCTCATTGCTGCAGTACTGACTTCACACGCTAAAAAGCCTTACGATGAGTTATCATCGTAAGGCTTTTAAAACTAGTAGCAGACATTGTACAGTGTTTTATTGTAACTTTTTTTTCATCGTAACATGAGGAATACCTGCATCTAAAAATTCTTCGGATATCGTTTGGTAATCAAGCTGTGTGTAAAAAGCTTCAGCTTGACGCTGTGCATTTAATTTTGCCATTGTATACCCATTTCGTATAATTTCTGATTCAATGGCGTTCATCAATTTTTGACCGATGCCCTTTCCACGAGCTGTTTTGGCAAGGCAAATGCGTTCAATTTTTCCGAATCCGTTAACATAGCGTACTCTTCCGGCACCAATTACTTGATTGTCAGCATATACAACAAAATGAGTGGCTTCTTGTTCATATTGGTCAATCTCTTCTTCTTCCGGTACTTGTTGCTCTTCTACAAAGACAAGCTTCCGAATTTCATAAGCGTCTTCTAGCTGTTTTGCTGTATCAACTTTTTTAATTTGTATCACGAAAAAATCCCTCCACTATCTAATAAGGAATTAAGGTTGTAAGTCCTCTTTTTAAATCTTTTTGCCAATACGTCCAAGTATGGTTTCCATCAAATTCATCATATGTATAAGTAAAAGCCATCCTTTCCATTAACGATTGCAATTCACGGTTAGGAGTTAAAAAATCAAGAATGTGCCCATCGGTTGTTTTAACAGCTGTTTCCTCTTTTCCGATAACATGATAAATGGACAGGCTTTCTTGTTTTGAACATTGTTTAACCTCATCAAGGACAGTTTCATTTACGAATGGAGAATGCATCATCACTTGACCGAACAATTCAGGATTCCTTACTGCAGCAAATAGTGAAACGGTAGCGGCTAGCGAGTCACCTGCAAGTGTTCTACCTGAAGCGAGCTGATGTGTCGAAAATGTAGCATCTAGATATGGAACAAGTTCATCACAAAGAAAGCGAAGATAAGCTTCAACCTTTTCTCCATTTGGGTGATAACGTTTTCGTCTTTCATTAACATTAGGATAAGGAACACCGACAACGATAACGTCACGTATCTCTGCTTCCTCGATCAGTTCTTCTACTTGTCGCGGGATACGTCCAAGTTGAAAATAGTCATTCCCATCCTGGCAAATTAGTAAATCATACGTTGAAAGTGGAGTATAATTTGGTGGGGTATAAATAAGTAGTTTTTGGTCCTCACCCAGATGTTTACTAGTGATCGTCCTATCTGATAAAGTACCTTCATAACGTTTTACCATTTTTCAAGTCCTTTCTAGCCAAACTGTTTCTTTATTTTAACATAGGTAGGTAGAAAAGCACGACTATCGCAAATTATGGTAAAATATAGGGTGAGGAGGGGGCAGTTATGAAAAAACCAGTTCCGTGTAAAATTGTTGAACAAGCCGCTCGAAAAAAGCTTGAAGAGCGTGGCGTAACAATCAAGGATATCGCAAGTATTGTTTTTGATTTACAGCGTCCATATTATCCAAGTATCCAAATGGAAGAGTGTATTGAAAGTACGGATGCGGTCTTATGTAAGCGAGAAATTCAGCATGCTATACTAGTTGGAATTGAATTAGATGAACTAGCGGAGAAAAAGCAACTATCTGAACCACTTCAATCTCTAGTTGAATCAGATGAAGGATTATTTGGAGTTGATGAAACAATTGCCCTAGGATCGGTATTTGGATTTGGAAGCATTGCTGTAACGACGTTTGGTTATTTAGATAAACAAAAAGTTGGGATTATTAAAGAATTGGATGAACGAAAACCACAAATTCATACATTCTTAGATGATTTAGTATCAAGTATTGCTGCTAGTGCTGCGGCTAGGATTGCTCATCGGCTTCGTGATCGAGATGAAAACAGACGGTTAGATGAGATAAAAAAAAGAGAAACGGAAGATTTAATTGGATAAAAGAGAGAATGACATTCTTCTGTGGAGATGAACATCTTCAGCAGGGGAATGTCATTGTTTTTTGAATGTTAATTTGAGATTTGGTAAAAATATCGTACAATAAAAACAGGTGGAAACTAGTAGAAAGGTTAGGAAAAACGATGAAACAATTGCCGCGCTGGATCTATTATAAGCAAACATTTCGTTCGAAGTTTCAAGCTGGATGTATAAAAGCAAAACTTGAAGACAACTGGCACAACGGTTATGAAATTGGTCCACTTGTCGAAATCAAAAAGTTAAAAACAGATAAGTATGTAGTTCGCTATACGTTTGATGAGTCTATATAAGAGGGGCGTCGAAAAGATTATGGAATACCTTTTCGACGCCCATTTAAGGTTAATTTATTTTAAAGGACTGATCATATTTTGAGGTATTACAAGTGTATCAAATTGTTCTGCAGATAAAATCCCCAATTTTTCAGCAGCTTCTTTTAATGTAGTGTTTTCAGCGTAGGCTGTTTTAGCAATTAGTGCAGCCTTTTCATACCCGATATGTGGATTTAACGCTGTAACGAGCATTAACGAGTCATGTAGATGTTTTGTCATCGTTTCCTCAATGGCTTCAAGTCCTTCAAGACAGTTGTCGTTAAAACTCACTAAACCATCAGAAAGGAGTTGTAACGATTGAAGGACATTATAAATAATCACGGGTTTAAATACATTTAATTGGAAGTGACCTTGACTAGCAGCAAAACCAATCGTTGCATCATTACCGAAAATTTGTGAGGCAACCATTGTAAGTGCTTCGCTTTGTGTTGGATTTACTTTACCAGGCATTATAGAACTACCAGGTTCGTTGGTAGGAATCCGTAATTCTCCAATCCCAGAGCGAGGACCGCTTGCTAGTAATCTAATATCATTCGCGATTTTGAACAAATCTCCAGCTAATGCTTTTAAAGACCCATGGAAGTGGACAAGTGGACTGTGACTTGTCAAGGCATGAAAATAGTTTTCTGCTGTATGCATAGTGGTTCCAGTTAATCTTGTCAGTTCTTGAGCAACTTTTTCCCCGAAGGCTTCTGGGGCATTTAAGCCCGTTCCAACAGCCGTCCCTCCGATGGCCAATTGTCGGACGGGTTCTAAACTATCTTTAATCATCGTTGTGCAAAGCTCAATCATATGAACCCAACCACTAATTTCCTGCCCAAATGTTAATGGAGTGGCATCTTGAAGATGAGTCCGACCTATTTTGATAACGTCCTTATATTGATTTTCCTTTTTCTTCAACGTTTTGTGTACTTTATTCAGTGCCGGAAGGAGATGTTTCTCTACGTGGAGCAAAACAGCAATATGCATCGCTGTTGGGAACGTATCATTAGAGCTTTGTGAGCGATTGACATCGTCGTTTGGATGAACCTGAATAGTGGTCATACCATGTTGTTTTAAGTAGTCATTCGCAATATAAGCTAACACTTCATTCACATTCATATTTGATTGTGTACCGCTCCCTGTTTGCCAAACAACTAGTGGAAAGTGCTCACTTAAATTTTCCTGCAATACTCGGTTAGTTGCATATGTAATTGCCTCTACTTTTTTTTGTTCCAAATTAGATAAAGAACCATTTACATTGGCTGCGGCTTTTTTTAAATAAGCGAATGCTTCAATGACTTCAATTGGCATTTTTTCCTTTCCAATTTTGAAGTTTTCTAAGCTCCTTTGGGTTTGAGCTCCCCAAAACTTATTAGCTGGCACATGAATTTCTCCAATCGTATCTTTTTCAACTCTTATTTCCACAATAACATCCCCTTCTAATGGATTTTGTATCGTTATTATTAGAATTACACGTCTTCTTCATCCTTTAAACCCTATAAAAGAAAAAAGATTGACAATTAGGATAAAAATGGATAATCTAATCTTGTGCCAAGTGTACTATGTTATATAGTACATAATACAGTAAGGTGGTGAAGCCGTGTTCATAACAATTCAAGCAAAAAGTCAGCTTCCGCTTTATGAACAAGTTGTTCAACAAGTCAAGGAACTTGTAGCTAAAGGTATTTTAAAGGAAGGAGAACAATTACCTTCTGTACGTGAACTTGCGGGTCAAATTGTTTTAAATCCAAACACTGTTAGTAAAGCGTATAAGGAGCTTGAGCGCCAAGGGGTGATTATGACATTGAGGGGAAAAGGGACATTTATAGCGGAATCTTCTAACCGATTGGTGGACCCTGGAAAACGAGACTTAATTAAAGAGCAGCTTCTGCGACTAGTAATTGAAGCAAACTACGCATCGATAACAAAAAATGAATTTCTAACTTGGGTCGAGGCCGAATATAGAGCATTGGAGGGGCAAAAAGATGAGAATTGATCAATTAACGAAAACAATTCATGGCGAAACGATTATTGAAAAGATTGATTTTTCAATTGAGCCTGGTAAAGTTACCGGTTTAATAGGCCGTAATGGGGCAGGTAAAACGACGTTATTACGACTTATGGTTGGGATTCTAAAACCGAGCGCGGGTGATGTTAAGCTTGATGGTAAAAGCATCTACCAATACCCTCAATTAAAAGCAGATATCGTTTTTGTCCCAGATTCATCAGAGGCTCTAAAAACGTATACGATAAAAGAAATTGTCAACTTGTACAAAGCTATCTATCCAAAATTTGACCAAGAGTTGTTTTATCAATTAATTGAACAGTTTAATCTTCCTCAAAACGGAAAGATTAACTCATTCTCAAAAGGAATGAAAGCTCTCTTTGCATTAGTCTTAGCATTTTCAACAAGAGCAAAATACGTCTTACTCGATGAGCCAACAGACGGTTTGGACGTTATCGTAAAAAAACAGATGTTGCAGTTTATTGTTGAGGCAGTCGCAGACTATAACGTTGCTGTTGTTATATCATCTCATCGACTGGATGAATTAGAGTATTTAGCAGATTCCATTGTAATGATAAAGGAAGGAAAAGTGGCCTCATCTTATTCGTTAGATTCTTTAAAGGTTTCTTATAAGAAAGTTCAGGCCGTTTTTCCCGCAGGCTTACCAAGTTCCATTCAAGAAAAAACAACCATTCTTCAGCAAACAGGCAAAGTATTTATCCTTGTATTAGAAGGTGATTTACAAGAAGGGATGGAGATGATAAGGCAGGCACGCCCCATTTTTTATGAGGAATTGCCAATTACTTTAGAAGATTTATTTGTTGCCAAGCTTGGAGGGGATCAATATGCATGCTAACGCATTACTACAAAAGGAATGGAAGCAAGGTAAAATAATGCTTCTCATGGTGGGTCTATTACTTTTGTTTCATTATCCAATTAGAGCGATTATCGCTATTGAGGATTGGCGCGAAGCTATAAAACAAGACTATTTTATGCCACATTCTGTACCTGAATTTTTTGGACCGAGCATGCCTGGAATGCTTGCGATTATTTTTATCGTATTATTAGCGGTTCAATTTATTGGAACAGAGCGAAATACACGTAAACATGATTTTTCGTTTGCTCTACCCTTTTCAAGAAGATCAATGTTATTTACAAAATGGGCGCTCGGTGCGGGCTTTATTACAGTTTTCATGTTTGTTTTTAGTTTTATAGCGTTTTGGTTAATTCGTAGTTCTGAATTTTCTGCGCACTTAGAAGGTTATAACTTACTCTCTTTTGTATTACTTCCGTGGTTAGGATACCTTGCAACTTATACTTTTGCGTTGTTTATTGGAACGATTACTGGGGAAATGATTTCACAGATAGCGTTGACCTTTATTTTTATAGTTTTTCCGTTTGGTATTTTTGTCTTAATTAATCACTTTACTGACCTTCACTTTAGAAGCTACATCCATCCTCCAAACATCTTTGAACTTCTAATATGGCCATTATATGTGATAAAGCCCTACACCGAACAAGATTTAGCTACGTGGTGGATTCCAGCACTAGCGATAATTATATTAATTTTACTAAGTCAATGGCTTTATGAACGCAATGATAGTGAATACAATGGTGAATTTCTTATTTTTAAACAACTACAAGCATTCTTTCGTTTCGGAATATTAACATGCTTTGCTTTATTAGGAGGGATGATTGTTTCAGGTCTAGTACCCTATACATTAAGCGATACAACAAAAATCATTTTTTATTGGAGTGGAGCGTTTCTCTTCATGTTTCTTAGCTATTTAATGACTCGTCGATTATTTACGATGAATATTATGTTTAAAGGCAAATAATAGCGGTGCCTCAAAAGGTTAGTAAACCTTTGAGGCACCTTTTTGTTATGAATAAGCTGGTTCCGGTGTTCCTTGATGAAGTGGTGGGACAATCAACCAGCCTTTTTCTTTATTCAAACGAAGAGTTGAAGCGGCTAGCTGTGCTTTTTGAACATGGAATTGACCATACATCATTGCGATATCTTCTCTTGTACATTGTCCCATAGCCATACTACAAGCAGTAAGTCCTTGTGCAAGATCACGACTGACTGCTGCCGCAATCTCAGGATCGGTAAAACGTGCACCTGCAGGGATTGATTCGACTTGAGCTTTTGGTCGCTCAGGTGGTGCGGATGGTAATGCAACACCATTTTCCTTTAACAAAGTTTCAACCTCTTGGATTTCTGTACGTAATTGGTCAATGCAATTTTGTAACAGCTTATCTAAATCTCCATCCCCAGCGTGATTTTGGAATGTTTGGTACCCAGAAATCATTCCATTTGCACTTTGAAGAAAAGTCCAAGCTGAGAAAACTTCTCCATAATGCATTGGTTGTTGTTTTTGGTCGCCGCTTAAGATTCCCATGATAATCCCCCTAATTGAATTCATAATTGTTGGTCTCCTTTTTTCTTTACAGAAGGAATGCTTCTGTATCTCATTGACCATTAACTATTGTGTGTAAGCGAATATAAGACTTACGCGGTAAATGGTGTTAAAAACATTCAAAAAAATGGAATATGGCCGAGCGATAAAAGAATACGTTAAAGAGTCAATGGTTAAGTCAATAACTAAGGAGGAAGGATATGTTTTATCATTTAAATCAACTTCAATATAAAGCAAAACCTGAGCGTCCGGATCCAGTTTATGCTAAGAAGCTTCAAGAGATTCTAGGTGGACAATTTGGTGAGATTTCTGTGGCACTTCAGTATTTATTTCAAGGTTGGAATGTTCGGGGGGATGAAAAATATCGAGATTTGTTAATGGCTACAGGCGCGGAGGAGCTTGCCCATGTTGAGATGTTAGCAACGATGATTGCACGCTTACTAGAAAATGCACCAGTTGGTGATCAAGAGGTTGCTGCAAAAGATCCGGTAATTGGTGCAGTTCTTGGGGGGATGAATCCACAACATGCTATTGTATCCGGTTTAGGAGCCATGCCAGTAGATAGTGTGGGAAATCCATGGAATGCTGGATATATTAATGCTAGCGGAAACTTGTTAGCTGATTTTAGGATGAACTTAACGTATGAATCACAAGGCCGTCTTCAAGCTGTAAGGTTATATGAAATGACTACAGACGCTGGTGTTAAAGATATGCTCTCGTGGCTTATCGCACGTGACACAATGCACCAAAATCAATGGTATGCTGCAATTTGTGAATTAGAGGAAAAAGAAAACATCGTTGTGCCGAGTACATTCCCTCGCGAATTAGAAAAATCTGAGGTTGCTTATACTTATTATGACTTATCTGGAGGAAATGAAAGTCAAGCAGGAAGATGGGCTCAAGGTAGAAGTATGGATGGTTTAGGTGAATTTGTTTATGTTTCACAACCAGTAGCGTATGGAAAAAAACCTCGTCTTCGTCCCGCTCCCCTTTACACTCACAACACGGTATTACCGAATCCTCCACATCAGCCACCAAGTACGTTGTAAACCATCACAATTAAAGGGGCACCAAAAGATGATCTAAACAGATCCCTTTGGAACCCCCTTTTTATAAGAGTGGCTAAGCTTATTGCACCAATAAGGCTGAGTCACTCTTAGATTATTTATTGGTTAACATAGCGGCCATAATCCGGAATTGCAATTTGGTCGAATTTATTAGCTAGATTTTCCAAATTGTTTGTTAATTCTTGACCGTACATAGGTAAACCGTGTCCAGTTATGGCCAGTGATGGTGAGAGTTCTTGTAATGTTTTAACCGAATCCCAAGCGGCCTTCCAGTCTGTTGTTAAATAACGAGGAGGCCCACTAATTTCTTGCTCTTGAGTTAAAACTTTATACAAAGATTCCTGCTTAACAGTAACAAAAGCATCTCCAGCAATTAGAACATGATCCTTCTCGCGGTAAAAGGAAACATGACCAGGAGTATGACCTGGTGTATGAATCCATCTCCATCCCTTCATTCCTGGTATTTCATGATTATCCGGTAAGGCCTTCACTCGTTCCCCAAGTTGAATAGGTTCATTAGGAAAAAGGGACGACATTTTAGCAATAAGCCCCCCCTCTACGCTAGGATCTGGCTCTGGATAGCTTTTCCTGTTCGTTAAATAAGGGATCTCTAATTCATGTGCATAAATTGGAACATTCCACTTATCTGCTAACTCTTTCACAGCACCTACATGATCAAAATGGCCATGAGTGAGAATAATAGCACTTGGTGGTTGAACGGTACCAAATTCATTCTTCAATGCATCGATAATCATTTCTGTTGATTTTGGCATTCCGGCGTCTACTAAAACCCAGCCCTTCTCTTTAACTGGATTACCGACAAAACATACATTTACAATTTGAACATTTAAACAATAAACTTCGTTTGTAACCTTTTGACAAAGACCACTTGTGAGTGAAGTCATAGGAATAAAAGGTTGTTCAGTTTGAGCTTGCTTATGCTTTTCCAAAGAAAGCATCCTCCTTGATGGTTAGTTTTTGGGTGCGTACATAGTTTTGAACTCATGAATGAAAATATGTAAGAGGTTTATATTCAAATTAAAAAAATGTGGCTATAAATAGTGTGAAAATAATAATGCCCTTAAGCTAAAATTAGACATAAGGGCATTATAGAGAAAGGTTACTGACTTATAGAATATCTAGGTGAACAAGTAAAGCTAGTAAAATTTGTAAAAGAATTTGGATGTTTACACCAATTTGAGTGTCAGTTGTTGAGACATCTACGTTACGAGAGTTTTCGATGACGGTTTTCTGATAATTAACTTGCTTCACTTTAGAGTGTTGTAATAATTCTTGTGTGATTTTCTCTGCCTCTTGGCTTGAAGCAACGGCAATGCTAATTACAAGTGCGATTACAACTTGTAATGAAGCTTGAAGGTTAACAGCAGCTTTTGTGTCTGTTGTTGTTACAGTCACATCACAAGAGTCTTTAATAAGGATATACTCTTCGGAAAGCTGAAGTGTTTTATTTAACTGTTCTGCGTTTTGCACGACATCATCTCCTTCTTCGCAAACTTCTCCACATAAAGGGTGTTTTGAATTGGTATCAAGAGCTGACCACTTTGATTCTGCATTTCCATTTGAATAATAAACTTCTTGATTCATGCTAAATGCCTCCTTTCGGGTTATACTTCAACCTATGTTAGTTTAGGAATTTTGGAATGGACAAATGTCTTAGGGCGTTCACATATATTTATAAACGAAGTTCATTTACTAAAAAAAACCACCTTTATCAGGTGGTTTCAAACTACTATACACGGCGGTTCTTAGTAAAAGTTTTTGCATATTGAACGTTATTCGGATCTTGGAAAAACTTTTTCTTCTTTGGTCGTGTTACCGGACGTGAGTGTGGCTGTTCTTGAAGTTTGACAGATGCCTCACTTGGTCTTTCTGCATTTGTTTGTTGTTTTGGAAAGTCTCGTTCACTTACTTGTTTTTGTTGATTCTCTAAAAAACGTTCAACCTCTGACTGAATATTACCAACAACCTCTTTAATTTTTTCTTTTTGCTCTCTTGATAACTCTTCTGAAGGCTTAACATCATGTTTATTTAAAACTTTTCCAACAACCATGTCAATCAAATGCTTCTGGTGTTGTTCCACTCGGATCACATTCCTTTCTTATACAAACTTACAATGTGTGGCATTAATATGCTATGTGTACGAGTAAGAACAGGTGATAGGTGAAATGCTGAATTCTCGTAAAGAATAAAAGGCTGAGCTGAGGGCATTGAAAAAGGGTGCTTTTCCTTTTTCGATGCCCTTTGGTTTTTCCCTTTTTCAGTCGCTTCGCTGAGCTCAGCTTTTTTGATCTTATTCAAATAGTTTAAGAAACGCACCGTATCCTTCGTTTTCTAAGTTTTCCTTTGGAATAAACTTTAGGGAGGCTGAGTTAATACAATATCTTAATCCAGTCGGTGCGGGACCATCATTAAAGACATGACCTAAATGAGAATCGGCTTCCTTACTTCGTACTTCAGTTCTTATCATAAAATGACTTCGATCTTCTTTTTCAACAATCTCATCTTCATAAATCGGCTTTGTGAAGCTAGGCCACCCACATCCGGCATCATATTTATCTTTGGAACTAAATAAAGGCTTACCTGAAACGATATCGACGTAAATCCCCTCATCCTCGAGGGCGTAATATTCGTTTTTAAAAGGTGGCTCGGTTGCATTATTTTGTGTCACTTCATATTGAAGAGGCGTTAATTTAACACGTAGGTTATCATTTTCTTTACTCATCGGCTACCTCCAAAATTTTTGAATAAAGGTGTCCCTACCTGAACCTTTGCGGTACATCTCATAGCGTAAGGGGTTTTTTTGATAATAATCTTGATGATAATTTTCAGCTGGATAAAATGTTTTAGCTGGTAGGATGGCTGTGACAATTGGCTTGGAGAATCGTTTGCTTTCTGCTAATTTTTCTTTTGATAATTCTGCAGCAGCCTTTTGTCGGCCTGTGTGATAAAAAATCGCAGTACGATAAGATTCCCCGCGGTCAAAAAATTGACCACCCGGATCAGTAGGATCAATTTGTTGCCAGAAAATATCGAGCAATTTTTCAAATGGAAAAATATCGGGGTTATACGTAATTTGTACAGCTTCATAATGACCAGTTGTCTCGGAGCATACTTTTTCATAGGTTGGGTTCTCAACATGCCCACCGGTATAACCAGATACAACACGCTCTATTCCCTCATATTGATCAAAAGGTTTAACCATACACCAAAAACATCCACCTGCAAACGTTGCATTTTCTAAATTAGACAAATTTTTTTCACCCTTTCATAACATAGAAGGAGATGTATCCGTATTATAGCATGTTCATCATTAACAGCAAAAAAATAAAGAAAAGGGTGTTCAATAAGGGATAACCCTTATTTGAACACCCTTCTCTCTTATAAACGATTCATTTTATTCATATGTGGTCGGTAGGATTCTGATAGATTTTCAACGGCTTCTGTCACGCGGTCTAGTTTCTTTTCTAAGCGATGAAGTAGATATAGAGTGACCATAATGGGAAAACCATATTCACCTATCAGTGGAATCCAAAGTTCAATGGGATTCATTACGGTAGATTGATGTCTTCAACATTTCTTTCGACAATTCTCGCTCCACGAATAGTTTCAATTTCGCCTCCGCTAGAAAGAAAGGCAGCATTTTCAATAATCGTGGACATGACCGTTTGAACCTCACTCCCATTGACAGGTTCTACGGGATCATCAAGTGAAATCGTAACAAGACGTCCTTCCGTGTTCTCAAAAAGAAGTTCAAGTTTTTTGCTCATTTTGCATCACCTTGTCCTTTAGTTTAATGAATAGCTATTGGTACGAGTAACAGAATCGAGTGAATGTACTTGAAGAGATTGAAGAGCATTTACTACTGCGACTAGTGATTCATCTGTCGCATCACCCTTCACATTAGTAAAGCTTTTAGAGCGAATAATATTTTCGCCATTTTCATTGACACCAGTTATAAAATTTAAGGTTAAGCGTGTTTGTTGTCCGTTCATGTTCTCACCTCCTTCGTTATATATATAGATATGAGGAGTAATAAACGAGGAGAAAGATGAGAAAAAAGTTTGAAAAAAAGTTACTAGGGTGAAGATGTAAAGAAAGGAATAGCAAACAGTATAGTGTGTTGTCCACATTGATAAAAGACATTGAAGTTTCATAAAAGGGGAAGTGGGAGTATGATATACTAGCAAATAGAAAAAGTTAGAAACAGGTGGAGAAGAATGACAATCCAAACAATTAAACAAGTTGCGCTGGCCTTATTTGCTGAAAAGGGCTATGAAGGTACCTCACTTTCTGAAATTGCAGCAGGAGTAGGGATTAAGAAGCCTTCAATTTATGCTCATTTTTCGAGCAAAGATCATTTGTACATATCAGTGTTTGAAGATGTTTTCTACCGGTACATAAGTCTATTAGAAGATGCATATAAGCAAATGGGGCACTTGCCCCCTGAGCAAAAACTCTATACTTATTTATTAACAACTTGTAAACATATAGCTCGTCATAAAATGGAATTGACCTTGTTTAAACGAACCATTTTTTTCCGCCTACTCATTTAAAAGAACAGATAGTAAAGAAAACGCTTGAATTTGAACAATTTCAATATTCAATGCTCGAACGAATTTTTGAGGAAGCGATTGAAGCAGGACTAATTCAAAAAAGACCAATTGAAGAACTCATTGCTAGCTTTTATTGCATTTTAGATGGGAACGTGTTTCAAATGTTTTTTTATCATGATCAGGGTTACGAAAAAAGGTTGAAAATAGTCTGGAATACGTTTTGGTTAGGTTTAATCAATGAAAAGCTAAAGTCAACAGTTTAAGAGGTGTTTAAGATGAAAGGATTAAAGTTAGGATGTCTATTACTTATAATCATCATTATTTCTGCGTGTGGAAGTAATGAAAAGAATAGTGGGGGACAGATGGAACTTGTTCAGCCAATTGAGGTGGAAGTTGACTCAGTAGAAAAGGCTGAAGTTGGTGAGAATATTACGATTACAAGTGTAATTAGCCAAGGTGAGGAAGTAGTCGAGGATGCAAATGAAGTCATGTATGAAGTTTGGAAGGAAGAAGATAAGGGTAGTAGCGTTATGCTAGAGCCAAGTGAGATAGAAGGCCATATCTATCGTTTGCATCATACCTTTGATGAAGCTGGTTTATATCACATTCAAGTTCATGTGACAGCAAGAGAGATGCACCGGATGCCAACTATAAAAATCCAAGTTGGGGAGAAAGAAGAAGTGGAAACAAAGAATCCACACGAGCATGAACATTCCCACCAACACCATAATCAGGTTAAGATTCTTATTGAATTAGTTGAAGATTTACGGCTTTCAGTACAGGTTGAGGACGAGCCATTTCTAGCGAATCATATCACACTTGAATTATGGAAAGAAGGGCAAGAGCAACACCAATGGATTGATGTTAAGATGACTGAACCCGGAATCTATATATTAAAGGATGTAGAAACGTTTTCTGGCACATATAACGTCATTGTCCATGCTCAAGATGAGAACGTACACGAACATCATGAAACAATTATAGAATTTTAATTTTGTGAAGGAGGCTGTGCCAAAAGGTTGTTTTTTAACCTTTTGGCACAGCCTTCATGCAATGAGCGTAGTCGCTATCTTTTAAAAGCCTTACAGATACAGATAGTGATAAGAACAAGGAAAGTCGTGGTTCCACGTATTAATGCGGCTGTTATGGTCGTCACTGTTGTTGTCACTCATAACCTAGCAATTGGTGTATTTGCAGGTGTAATCTTAAGTGGGATATTCTTTGCATCTATTAGTGAGTTAATTTATCAATTTGATTATAAGACAGATGCTAATCAAGTTATTATTGATTTACGTGAAGCTCATCTTGGGATGATTCAGCAGTTGGTGCAATTGAAAAAATCAAAGTCAAATTTGAGCAAAAATAATATCGATGTAACAATTGATGGTATAAATTCAGACAGCTCTCGTTTAATGAAAAAATGAGCGGAGTCAGCTCTGGACATTAATATTATGACTGATAAGGGTGTTGCAGGTTTGTTCATTGCAGCACCCTCTTTTCATTTCTTATGTAGCTAGTCATTAGTTGTAAAGCATATAGATCGACAATAAAATTCGTTGAAAATGAAGGATTTTCACGAAAGCTAGGGAATAGTAACTGGAAAGCGATTTTTTTAGGGAAGAGGAGAGTAGGATGGAGCCAAACTTATTATATTCAAGTATGGAAGCTTCTCTTTTGGGACAGGCTTTTTTAAATGAGAATGGAGAGTTTATCTATGTAAATCAATCGTTTTGTGAATCTATTGGTTATGCTCGGGATTATCTTCTTACTCTTAATTTACAATCGCTCGTTATATTAGGAGAGGAAGAAGGATATGAGCAAACAGGTAGTTTTCTAAAAAAAGGGATTAAAGGGTTTCAGATCGAAAAAATGATATTACATGGGGAAGGGTATTTACAATCAATTACATTTACAATTGATGACATCTCTCCCGATCAATCCTTATTTTTAGTTCAATTGGACCGTCTATCATTACCAGCTGAGTCTGAGGATAATTCGCCTCTTTTAGCTAGTATTCGTGGTCGTGATGAGGTTAGACTTCCGAAAAAGATATTAGATGGTATTAAAGATGCGATTATTACGATTTCTCTTGATGGACAATTTCTCTACGTAAATGATGAAGCTGAACGAATGTTTGACCTTTCCTGGGAAGAGATTCAAAGGTTGGATTTCTGGACCTTTTTGCAAGGAGATAAGCATGAGTTATCAAAGAGAATTTATCCACTTCTAGCTGGTGAGGAATACGTAGAAGTTGAATATTTTAAAGAGAATAAACAAACCTGGTATGATGTCAGAGCCTATAGAGCTGATGACCAAGTGACTCTTTATTTTATTAATATTACGAATCGAAAACAAATGGAGCAAGAATTACGTGATAGTGAATTACGTTATAAAAGTCTAGTTGAACACACGCCAGAAACAATATCAGTGCATGACGGTCAAAAGCTTATCTATATAAATCCTGCTGGTGAAAAGTTATTTCGTGCCCAAGGGCAGGTAGAGTTGATTGGAAAAAGGTTATCCGAGTTATTTTTGTTGGACGATGCTAAACGTATTGAAGAGGAGGGACGGTTGCTTCTTGATGAAAAGAATAGAGTCTTATCTTCCATATTTACATTACGGTGTTTGACAGGACAATTACTTGAGGTGGAAGCAACGACAACGCTTATTCATTTCAGAGGGAAACGTGCATTTCGGACCATTCTCAAGAATATTTCAGAACGAAAGCATATGGATGATTTAATTAGAAAATCAGATAAATTATCTGTTGTTGCGCAGCTAGCAGCCGGTGTTGCCCATGAGATTAGAAATCCTCTTACTTCTATAAAGGGCTTTCTGCAATTATTTGAAAGAGAAAAGGAGTATAATGGGAAATACCTTAGTCTCGTAATGGAAGAACTGGCACGCGTAGAATCAATTATTTATGAATATTTAACTCTGGCTAAACCAAACCATGATACAAGATTCGAACAGGTACATTTAGACAATTTAGCTAAACAAGTTATGACGCTATTAGAGACACAAACCATTATGAAAAATGTAAGTGTAGAGCTTGAATCTGAAAATATACCTTCCGTTTATGGCTCTGAGAAGCAATTAAAGCAAGTGTTAATTAATCTTATTCGAAATGCTCTAGATGCTGTTGAGCCAAAAGGAGAAATAAAAATTCGATTATTAAAACATTCTGAAAACAAAGTCTGTATACAGGTTGAAGATAATGGGTGTGGTATTTCAAAAGAACGAATGGAACGTTTAGGTGAACCTTTTTATTCTACAAAAGAGAAAGGGACAGGTTTAGGATTAATGGTTTGTTATAAAATCTTACAACATCATGGTGGAGCCATCAAGGTTCATAGTGAAGTTGGTACAGGTACTAGGATGGATGTTATCCTACCTGTATATGAGGCTAGTAAACTTACCGAAAAAGTATTACAGTAAATAGCATCATTGTGCGTTATAGTTGCTTCCTAAAATTCCTTTTTGCAAAGTCTTTTAGGAAACCAATAAGTTCATCTTTATCATGGTCTGATTGATTAAAAATAAGGCCGTACTGGTATCGATTTGCTAATATTTTTTTCCACACAATTTCTCCTTTGCGTTCGATTTCTTCTTCGTTTAAGTAAAATGAAAGATTAAGGATAATCTTTTGTTTTTTGGGGTCAGGAAAATTTAGCGTCGTTTCAATTTTTAATCCGCCAGGGCTAATATTATACAACTGCATTGTACCTATTGAACTAGTTACTTTCTTATCAGCTATTTGAAGCAATTGAAGCTTCCCAGTAAGTTGTTCATTAAACTCATAACGAAAAGAGTCCTGACGTCGATATAACATTAGCCTCATCCCTTTTTATTATTATCGATAATCTATATATTAAAAATAGTATAATTGAGTAAAATAGTCTATCTTATTTTTTTCAATATATGATAGAAGCAGATAATATGTGAATTCCTCAAAGTGTTTGTGAAAAAATGTAAAAATAGGAAATCAGCTTATAATTCAAAGGAAGCTTTAGTATGATTAGTTTAGTTGGATTTAGCATTTTAACTTTAAACCAACGATACTAAAGGAGGAGTTTACAATGAGTAAAAAACTACTTTATACTGTATTGGCTGGAGCTTTATCAATGAGTGTTTTAGCAGCCTGTGGTGAACCAGTTGATGAACCTGCACCAGAAGAAGACCCAGCATTAGAGATTGAAGAAGAACCTGTAGCTGAATAATGCCTTCTAAAAGGGTGACTACTTATATAAAGTAGTCACCCTTTATTTTATGATAAGTTAATATGGAGGTCTTTAGAAAGGATTCACTCGAATAGAAAAGCAGCCTTGGTACAGTTGTTTCATTAGTATGGTAAAATAAAGGCAAATATCAGCATGAATGAGGGATTACATGAATCTGAAAATTGGTTATCGAACGCTAAAAACGGCTCTAGGTGCTGCGATTTCAATTTCTATTGCGAATGCATTACAGCTTGAATTTTACTCATCAGCTGCTATTATTACGATTTTATGCATTTCGATTACACGTCGAAAGTCACTACTTATTTCATGGGAACGGATAGCTGCCAGTATGATTGCACTTACGATGAGTGTCATTTTATTTGAAACATTAGGTTATAATCCATTTACTTTAGCATTACTGCTTCTTTTGTTTATCCCAGCTACGGTCAAACTAAAGGTGACTGAAGGAATCGTGACAAGCTGCGTTATATTATTACATATATATATACTTGGTTATGTTTCTGTTTCAATCATTATAAACGAACTTTTGCTTATTGTAATTGGGGTTGGTGTCGCTTTATTAATGAATTTATATATGCCAAGCCATGAAAAGACTCTTCGTCTTTTTCGGAAAGATATCGAAGAACATTTTAAGACCATTTTACATGAAATGGGTTCTTACTTACGAAATGGGGAAAGTCATTGGGATGGAAAAGAAATCCCGGAAACAGTGGAACTATTGTCGAAAGGAAAAGACTTAGCTTTAACAAACATACATAATCATATTGTTCGTTATGAAGATCAATATTACCATTACTTTGAAATGCGCGAAAAACAATTTGAGATTATTGAAAGAGTTATGCCCTTTGTTTCAGCAATCCATCGCTCTGTTCCACAGGGGATTGTTATTGCTGATTTTTTAGAGGAGTTAAGTAAGTCCGTTAGTCCAACGAATCATGTACCCTATTTTCTTGAACGTCTTCGTTTAATGAAGAAGGATTTTAAGGAGATGCCTTTACCTGAAACTAGAGAAGAGTTTGAATTACGGTCGTCCCTATCTTATATTATGCATGAATTGGAGCAATATTTGATTATTAAGGACCGTTTGTGGAATCACGTGGATAAGAGGAAAGTATAAGGGTAAACTACAGGAAAAAGGGAAGGATGAAAAAAATGGTATTAAAGCTTCTTTTCTCTTTTTTCTTTCTTGTATCTTCACCAATTTGGCCTCTTGGTGATAATCCGACCATCGGCGATCCCTTTATTATTGTAAATGTTAAAGATAATCAGTTGGCTTTTTTTCAAAATGGTGAAGTTTTGCATCATTCGGTTGCAACGGGGAAAGAAGGAGATGAAACACCGATTGGTTTATACACAGTAACTGTAAAAGCCGAGAATCCTTATTACCGAAAACGTGATATACGAGGTGGCGATCCGAAAAATCCATTAGGGAGTAGGTGGATTGGGTTTGACGCAAACGACACCGATGGACGCACGTATGGAATACATGGAACGAATCGACCTAACTCAATCGGCTACTCTGTAACTGCAGGATGTATTCGTTTACCGAACAGAGTGGTTGAGGCATTATTTGACAAGGTCCCTTTAGGAACAAAGATTCTAATTACTGATGGTGAAGAGAGTTTTGAGCAATTAGCTCGGAAATATGGCGCCATTGACTAGCAGAAAGAGCCGACACGTTTACATTGTCGGCTCTTTATATGTCATGTTACATACGGAGCTATTAGAAAATGGAAACACCCATTAAAACAGTCCCAAGAACCATTGTAATAATCATAAGATAAATAATTGCTTTTTGAAATTTACGTGGCATGATGAAACCTCCTCTTTATCACTACTATTTATTTTACTTTGATTTTAAGTTAGGGACAAGTGGTAACAATGTTCAATTTTTGAAAAAGGAAAATTAGGATGGACTATCGAATTCAATATTGACATGTTAGAGGAGAGATCAGTATGAAAGATAACATATCTCAAAAAGTAGATCATATTGGAATTGCTGTTACGTCAATAAATAAAGTACTTCCTTTTTATATAGGGAGTTTAAAACTTTCTTTAGAAAAAATAGAAGAGGTACCAACACAAGAAGTTCGTGTTGCTTTTTTATCAATTGGGGATGTAAAGATTGAACTATTAGAGCCTCTTTCTAACACGAGTCCAATTGCTAGGTTTATAAGAAAAAGAGGTGAAGGCCTACATCATATTGCTATCGGAGTAACAAGCATAGAGACTAGAATAAATGACATGATCGAAAATGGAGTTCAGATGATAAACAAAGAGCCGATCCAGGGAGCTGATGATGCGCTAATTGCCTTTCTTCATCCTAAATCAACAGCTGGTGTATTATATGAATTATGTGAAAAGCAAAAATAAAAAAGGAGGAACAGTTAGATGCTCCAAATAAACGAACAACGATTGGTAGACGAATTTTTGGAACTTGTTCAAATTGATTCAGAAACAAAACATGAGGATAAAATTGCCCCGATATTAAAAGAAAAATTTCTCTCGCTTGGGTTAGAGGTTTATGAGGATAATGCAGCAGAAAAAACAGAACATGCAGCAGGAAATTTAATATGTACACTAGCTGGAACGAAAGAAATTGCTGAGCCTATCTATTTTACATCGCATATGGATACAGTCGTTCCTGGTAAAGAGATTAAGCCAAGCATAAAGGAAGGGTATGTAGTAACTGATGGGACAACGATCCTTGGAGCTGATGATAAAGCTGGAATTGCGGCAATGCTTGAAGCAATTAAAGTGCTTCAAGAATCAAAATTAGATCATGGCACAGTACAATTTATCATAACAGTCGGCGAAGAATCTGGATTAGTTGGTGCAAAAGTGCTCGATCCATCTTTAATAAAGGCGAAATATGGGTTTGCCCTAGATAGTGATGGACCAGTTGGTAATGTTATCGTTGCTGCACCAACTCAAGCGAAAATAAAAGCAACTGTTTATGGGAAAACTGCGCATGCTGGAGTTGCACCAGAGAAAGGCATTTCAGCAATCACCGTTGCCGCAAAGGCGATTGCAAAAATGCCACTCGGACGGATTGATGAGGAAACAACAGCAAACATTGGACGTTTTGAAGGAGGAACCCAAACGAATATCGTTTGTGATTATGTTGAAATTTTAGCTGAAGCACGGTCTCTGATGAGTGAAAAAATGGAAAAGCAAGTTGCGAAGATGAAGGAAGCTTTTGAAACCACTGCTAAAGACATGGGAACGACTGTTGATGTTGAGGTAGATGTGATGTACCCGGGTTATAAGCTTCAAGATGGTGACCAAGTGGTGGAGGTTGCTAAGAAAGCACTCAAATCAGTTGGACGTAACCCAAAGCTCCTAAAAAGTGGTGGTGGCAGTGACGCAAACATCATTGCAGGGTTTGGAATTCCGACGGTTAATTTAGCTGTTGGCTATGAAGACATTCATACAAAGAATGAGAAGATGCCGATTTCAGAATTAGTTAAATTATCAGAAGCTGTTGTCGCTGTTATTAAAGAAGCAGCACAATCATGATTTAAAAAACCGATTGTTCTGTGACAATCGGTTTTTTTACTGCAAAAATAGCGTAGTGTTTAGAGCTAAGTGAATCCCTTATAACACACTATTGTAATAATGAATAAGGTTGTATCGACTGAACGTCAAATTCCATACTTTCTAAAATCAATTCTTCTGAATTGCCAAGTATTATAGATAATTCAGGAATCGTTAATGATTGATTTTTATGTTTGCGATACCAATTAGCTGTATTAAGAATTTTAGATAATATATCTGAATATAGACCAATATTTTTTTCGGAATCAATATACATCATCTTACCTCCTAGTTTAGGAAATGGTAATCCTAGGTCCCTTTACAATATCGTAAATTTTAGACCCGTGCAATAACTAGAATCTTTTATTTACGAACGTATTTTCGTATAATGGAGTTGAGGTGATTAAATGGCAAAGGGACGAGTGATTTTTCATATTGATATGAATTCATTTTATGCCTCTGTGGAAATGTCCTATAATCCGGAATTAAAGGGAAAACCGATTGCGATTGCCGGGAACGTTGAAGAACGTCGAGGGATTATTGTTACGAGCAGTTATGAAGCAAGGGCGAACGGTGTGAAGACGGCTATGCCTATTTGGCAAGCAAAAAAACTGTGCCCACATTTACTTATTCTCCCTCCTAATTTTGAACGATATCGAGCTGCATCAAGAGCACTGTTCGCATTACTACAAAGCTATACCCCCCTAGTTCAGCCCGTTTCAATAGACGAGGGTTACCTTGATGTAACCTCTTACTTAAAAGAGGTGCATCCTGTTACACTTGCTTTGGAAATCCAAAGAAGAGTTCTAGAGGAACTAAATTTATCATGTAGCATAGGGATTGCTCCAAATAAATTTCTGGCTAAAATGGCAAGTGATATGCAGAAGCCTAATGGGCTGACGATATTAAGAAAGCGAGATGTAAAATCAAAGCTATGGCCACTTCCGATAGGGGAGATGCATGGAATTGGAAAAAGAACAGTTGATAAATGGAAAAACTATGGTTACCACACTATTGGTGACCTTGCAAAAGGTAACATCGCTACAATTGAGAAGCGGTTTGGGGTTAATGGTGTAAGGTTGCATGAACGTGCAAATGGTATAGATCAAAGTGAAGTAAATCCGGATGCTATTTATGAATTTAAAAGCATTGGGAATTCAACAACATTACGTGAAGATACGAAAAATGAAAAAAAAATATTGGCTACCTTTCAACAGCTAGCAAAATCAGTTAGTCAACGTCTACGTAAGAAAAAGGTTTGTGCAAATGGTGTTCAAATTACGATTAAATATCATGATTGGAAAACTGTAACGAGAAGCCAAAAGACGCTTAATCCTTTGCAGTATGACGAAGATTTATTTAAGGTGGCACTGGAACTTTGGAAGAAATCATGGAACGGCGAAGCTATTCGCCTAGTAGGTATTAGTACCTATGATTTAATTGAACAGCAGCATGCGTACAAACAATTAGATCTATTTTCATATAAAGAAGATGAAAAAAATGAAACTTTATTAAAGACAATTGAGGACATTCATCTACGCTTTGGGCAAAATAGTCTTTTAAAAGGTTATCAGATTCATGAAGCACATGATGATTTTACGGATCGGAACAAAAGAGGGACCAGTCTTGAACGTGATTTTCTTGATGAAAGCTAAACAATGTCCCTTTGAGCCGACGTAGTTAATGAAATATGAAAAAATATGGTATTGACTTATTTTTAGAAAGGATTAATATATTATCAGTATAGAGAAGGAATGAAAAGAGAGGGGTCTTTTTAGAATGGGCACGTTAAAGGCCGTATTTAGTAGGTTTAAATTTTTTGGGCTAGTAGTCTTTTTTTTATGGATAAAAACGTATCTTTTATACAAAGTAGCCTTTAAAATTGACACGGTGAATATACTACAAGAAATTATTTTAATGATTAATCCGTTAAGTTCAGCAGTATTCATCATTGGTATTAGTTTATTTTTTAGTGAAAAACGAAGACAAGTGATAATGATCGTGTTAAGTTTCTTAGCAACACTGGTTCTTTACTTTAATATGATTTATTTTCGCTTTTTCTCAGATTTTATTACTTGGCCAGTCTTATTCCAAACAAGTAATGCAAAGGATGTTGGGGGAAGTATCACAGAGTTAATGAATGTAGCAGATTTAGTACTAGTTGCGGATTTGTTGATCCTCATCATCTTGTATGTCAAAAAGAAATTTCCATTACATCAAAAAAGTAAGAAAGAGACGGGGATTATTTTCTCATTGGCTTTGCTCTTATTTATTGTAAATTTAGGAATTGCTCAAGCGGAGCGTCCGCAATTGTTAACGAGGTCATTTGATCGAGATTTACTTGTAAAGAATATTGGCTTATTGAACTATCATATATATGATGCTTATATTCAATCTCAATCTAAGGCTCAGCGTGTTTTTGCAGATAGTTCTGATATCATTGATGTAAAAAATTATACGGCTGCAAAGTATAAAAAGCCGAATCCTGAATTATTTGGAATTGCTGAAGGGAAAAATATTATTGTCATTTCATTAGAATCATTGCAAAGCTTTGTCATTAACAGTGAAGTAAATGGGCAAGAAATTACGCCGTTCTTAAATCAATTAATAAATGAAAGCTACTATTTTGATAATTTCTATCACCAAACAGAGCAGGGGAAAACGTCTGACTCAGAATTTTTAGTAGCAAACTCGATGTTTGGAAGAGATAGCGGAGCTGTTTTTTTCACACATGCAGGGAATGAGTATCATGCTTTACCTGAAATTTTAAATGGTAATGGATATTTTACATCTGTGATGCATCCAAACAATAAAAGCTTTTGGAACCGCGATATGATGTATCAATCATTAGGTTATAATCAATTCTTTGATATCACGTCGTTTGATGTGAATGAAGAAAACTCTGTTGGCTGGGGATTGAAGGATGTAGATTTCTTTCAACAATCGATTGATTTATTAAAATCACAACCTGAACCATACTACACAAAATTTATAACTCTAACAAACCATTTTCCTTTTGAATTAGAAGAAGAGGATCGCATGATTGAAGAGTACAACTCGAATAGTCGAACGTTGAACCGTTACTTTCCAACAGTTCGTTACATGGATCATGCAGTAGAATTATTTTTTGAACAGTTAAAAGAAGAAGGTCTATATGAAGATTCAATCTTTATATTATATGGTGACCATTATGGCATTTCTGAAAACCATAACAAAGCAATGAGTATGTACCTTAACAAGACAGAAATTACACCGTTTGATTCAGTTCAGCTGCAACGAGTTCCGATGATCATTCATATCCCAGGTCAGACAAATCACAAAGTATTTGATACCGTATCGGGACAGATAGATGTTAAGCCGACGATAATGCATCTATTAGGAATAGAAGCAAAACAGGATATTCAATTTGGAACGGATTTATTCTCACCGGATCGCCGATCATTCGTCGTGCTTCGCGATGGAAGCTTTGTAACCGATAAGTACGTGTTTACGAATAACACATGTTATGATAAGAGTACGGGATCTGAAATAGAGAGTAATCATTGTGAGCCTTATATATCAAAGGCAACACAGGATCTAGAATACTCTGATAAAGTCCTTTATGGCGATTTGTTACGTTATTATCCGACTGAATAACAGAAAGGCATCTTTAGCAAGCGCTGCTAAAGATGCCTTTTCGATTTTATCGTTTCTAGCGGCTACTATTGCTTTACCAAAAAATGAGCAAAAATTGAATCCTCTCAACCATTAAGATTAGTAGCAAGCCGGTCGATATAAAAGATAATGAAAATGATCGGGAGCGTGAATGGCATGCAGATACAAAACCTACTACAAACACAATCACAACAAGCCGAACGTCCGATGCGCGAAGGAGAAGTATATCGTGCAACGATAAAAGAGCGAACAGGGGAAAACGAGGCAATACTATCGATTCGTGGACGTGAGGTTCGTGCAACCTTTGATGGACGAGTACCAGAAGGGGAGCGTACAACAATAGAGGTTACATCCACGAAAGGTGATTCTATCCAGGTTCGAGCGATAAGTGAGGAATCCTCAGCTGCAAAAACGCGGCATGAAACGCAGCGTGACATGAGTCAAACTCTTCGACAACTAGGTGTGACTCAGTCTTCAACAGAGCTGCGGCAAGCAGTTCAAACGTTAATGGATAAAGGTTTGCCCCTTACAAAAGAGTCCGTACAGGATTTACAACGATTTCTAGGAGAAGGTAAGCTAGAACAGCGATTGCAAACCGTTCAAGCTTTAGCCAATAAACGGCTAGACGTAACTTCGAGTCATTTACATTCTGTACATGAAGCGTTACATGGTCGTCCACTTAATCGTGTTTTAGAAGATTTAGCACGTGAGTTAAATCAGGCATCTAAATCTGAGTTAAGTCAAATCGGACAATCTAATCGTTTTGAACGAAGTGGACAGACATCTAATGAGGTGAGAGTACCTGAAGCGAACATCCAACGAGCCGTCGAACATGTTCGGCAGCAAGTTGTTAATAATCCACAAGTTAATCGCGATGCAGGCCAATTTGTGGATCGAGCTTTGAACGAAGCGAGTCATTTAGAGCAGGTTGGAAGAGATAGGATCCAACAAGCTATCGAACATTTAGCTCGACAAGCAACATCACCTGCTGAGCAAGAAACAAGTGAGGATTTAAGAGCAGTACTTAAAACAGAATCACTTTCTCAAATCGTAAAAGAGGGCAGAACGGTTCTTCAACAAAGTTCAATCGACGATTCTGCTAAAAGGGCATTTGAAAAAGTATTTTCACAGGCTCAGCAGCTAGAACAGGTTGGGAGAGAGAGAGTAAATCAAGCGTTACAAAAAGTTGAGAATCAAGTGACCGAGAACGCAATTCAGGGGCCTCCTGAAGGAAACAAGTCAGGTTCAAGTACATTAGCGGAAGTGATAAAGCATGCCCAAAGCCAATTGCAACGGGAGGCTAGCTTTGAACGTGCAATCCAGCAACTTCAGTCACAATTGCTTAATCACCCAGCGGTTACGGGAGAAATACAAAGTGAGTTACTTCAGTCACTAGAGCAAGCTACCGAAAGAATGAACCAAGGGAGAGAATTGGCTGGTAGAGAACAGATCATGAACACGCTCCAAAAAATTGAACAGTCCATAAACGCAACCGAATTAATCCGAGTTTCTTCTGATGCGTCGGCATATGTCCAGAATGAGGAGTTCCAAACGAGTATTGAACTGGCAAGTAAAAACATTGCAGTAACGACGATTACTGAAAAGCTAGCCAAAGCAGCAGCCGATTTTAAATCACTGCAGCGTGATATATCCCGGACATTAGATCAAGTGGTAAGACAAGTAGACCAGTTTCGCTCTCAAGCCCAAGTTCAAGCTAAACCGTTATTAGAAACGACCATTAAAAAGCTTGATAACGCAATTTTACGGAGTGAAATGATGCTCCTAACTGATATGAAAACGGAACGTAGCTTAATGCAAGCGAGTAGTCAACTTGCCGAAGCAAAGAAATTACTTGCAAAAGGACAGCATCAAGCAGCTAATCAAATTGTTAAAGACGTAAAAGGGCTTGTTGAACGATTAAATTTTCAGCCTTCTGAAACAAAGGTGAAACATTACGTTGCTATGAATGAACAGCAGCCTGCTAAAACTTATAGCCAGCAGTATACGGAAACAGTTAAAGTAAATACTCAGGACGGCGGGCCTCGTGCGATGTTTGAGACGCTAAGAGGGATTGGGCTTAATCGGGACAGTGAGCTTGCGCAACAATTGGCATTAGGTCGTGACCAACAACAGCAAGAAAACAGTCAACGAAACTTAAAATCTGCTTTAATGCAAATAGTTAGAGAGGAAGAAGGGGCACGAGCAAGCCATTTAGCTCAACAAGCGTTAAATAATATTACCGGACAGCAATTATTAAGTCGGTCGGACCAGCAAGCAAATTTACAAAGTATGTTTTTTAACCTACCATTTCTATTGCAGGAAAAGGTCGAGAATCTACAAGTATATGTTAATTCACGTAATGAAGGACAAAAAGTAGATTGGGAAAATTGTAGTCTATACTTTTTAATGGAAACGCAAAAAATGGGTGAAATTGGAATTATGGTTAATGCAACCGAGAGGCAACTTTCTGTAACTTTAAAAAATGATCAACTTGATTTTCAAATGAGGATGGAGCCTCTTGTTCAGAAAGCGGTCGAACGATTGTCGGAAATTGGTTATTCCATTAATGGCATAAAATATGCAACCTTATCAATGGAAGATAAACAAACAACATCAACTTCCACTACAGAAAAACAGCAGCCTATTTTCTCTGAGAAAGGATTTGATTTTAAAGTATGATGGTTACTAAGCATTTTAATCAAAAGCAACGTCGCCAAATGAATGGACCGACAGCAGCTGTAATACGTTACGATGAAGAAAATGGACATGCACCTAAAATTGTTGCTCAAGGTAAAGGCCAGGTGGCAAATCAAATTATTGAACTAGCAAAAAAGAATAATGTGGCCATGCAAGAGGATGCCATGCTTGTTGAAAATTTACTCGATATGGACTTAGGAGATAATATTCCACCCCAGTTGTATTCTGTCATGGCTGAAATTTTATTGCTAATTGAGGAAATGGAGAAAAACTATTAAACAATCTTAGACAAAGTCCGATATAAAATTTAGGAGATAAGGAGACGGAGGTGGAAACCATGACAACGTTCCTAACAAATGAAGCTCTTCACCAAAAAACACCACAGGAGTTAACAACACTCCTTTATGAAGCGTGTTATAACAATTTAGAAAAAGCGATTATCCAAATAGATGAAAAAAACTTCGTTCAAGCAAATGATCACTTGCAAAAAGCAAGTGACATCCTACATAGACTTGGTGCAGGCATCAACTATGAAGCTGGTATTGTCGCTGATCAGCTTGAACAAGTATATAACTACATTGCGGATAAAATTGTTGAAGCGAACTTTAAAAAGGACAAAACAATTATAGAAGAAGTATTAAAGCTCTTAGAACCCATTATTTCAGCATGGAATGAAGCGATGAAAACGAAACGTGATGTTCAGCCGAAAAGCATCAAGCAAAAGGTGAATGTATACGAAAATACTTCAGTGTATGGAGATTAACCAAAAAGGGGTATCAAAATGAAAATTAATAACAATATTCAAGCACTAAATTCATATCGAAATTTGTATCAAAATCAATCTGCTACATCTAAAAACTTAGAAAAGCTTTCTTCTGGTCTTAGAATTAATCGAGCTGCTGATGATGCAGCAGGATTAGCAATTTCAGAAAAAATGCGTTCGCAAATTCGTGGCTTGAAGATGGCTGAAAGAAATGCCTTAGACGGTATTTCCCTTATGCAAACATCTGAAGGCGCTATGCAAGAGGTACACACGATGCTTCAGCGTATGCGTGAACTAGCAGTGCAAGCTGCAAATGACACAAATACCGAATACGACAGAGATCAAATTCAAAAAGAAATTGATCAATTAAAGCTAGAAATCGACGATATTTCTGAAAAGACGGAGTTTAATACACGAAAGTTGCTAAACGGATTTAGTGCTGTGTTAACGACACATGATGGAACAAACCCTATTAATCTAGTTGGTTACCCTACTGTTACTGACGCTAACTTGAAGTCTGGAGAGTACCAAGTTAAGGTATCGGAGGCGAAGCCAGCTTACAATGTTGTTCAACCATCAGCAGGATTAGGTTCGGCAAACCCACCAACTGATATAAGATTTACTGATGAACCACCTAATGCCACCGATGAAATGAAATTAGGAGAATATACAATTAGAGTAAGAGATGTGAATACTACGAATCAGGATGCTGAAATTGAAATTCTTGATCCGGATGGACTATCAATCGGTTCGAAAGTAGTTAACATTGGAACCCATGCTTCTGCTGGTGATACTGATGTTGCAGGGATTACAATTGATACAACGAATATTGTTTCAGCAGGTACTGTTAAAGTGAAAATGGAAGCTGAAGCAAAAATTGAATTGCTAGATAATTCTACCGGAACTCCTGTTGCCATAAAAGCTGAGCGTAGCTTAACCTCTGTAAATGGTTTATTTAAACATGGTGGAGTTGAATATCAGTTCCTTACAAATATAAATAATGAGACTCTAGATTTCACAATTACAAATAATGCTTTATCTTTCCAAATTGGACCAAATACAAAACAGAACGTGATGATTGATATTCCAAGAATGGATGTAGTAACTCTTGGCATTGAAGAAATTAGTGTCCTTTCAAATGCTGATGCAAATAGAGCGATTTTTTCACTTGATCAAGCAATTAATAAAG
Source organism: Halalkalibacter urbisdiaboli (assembly GCF_002156385.1). Taxonomy (GTDB): domain Bacteria; phylum Bacillota; class Bacilli; order Bacillales; family Bacillaceae_D; genus Halalkalibacter_A; species Halalkalibacter_A urbisdiaboli. The sequence continues at coordinate 502,363 of NZ_MVJM01000001.1, read as the reverse complement.
TGTCATCTGCTCGTTCTAAGCTTGGAGCTGTTCAAAACCGTATGGAACACACCATTAATAACTTGCAAGTCACGCATGAGAACTTAACCGCATCAGAATCACGTATTCGTGATGCAGATATGGCTCTTGAAATGACGGAGTTTACTCGTAACAATATCTTAAATCAATCCGCTACTGCAATGCTTGCACAAGCGAACCAATTACCACAAGGAGTTTTACAACTTCTTCAATAAATGATAAAAGCGAAAAGGCTTCGGTCTTTTCGTTTTTTTTTGCAAGATAGAGGGAGCTAATTTCCAATTTATAGATGGATGATGACTGGACCGGAATATGCTAAAATAAATTATCGAATCATGGATGTTCAAAAGAACAGTTTCCATTAAGAAAGAAGGCGGATGTAAGATGGATGTTCAAAGAATCGGAAAGATAGGGTTAGGGAAAGTTGATTCAAAGAAGCAGGAACCGACTGCACGAGTCTCTTTTTCCGAAGTGATTGGGCAGAAGCGGGATGAAAAAGCGTATGAACGACTTTCTCTATTAATGGAAAAGATTGACGACCAGGGGAAAGTGTTATCTGAGACACGTACAGTAGATGAGCTTCGTAAGTATAAACAATTAGTCAAGGAATTTATGGAGGATGCGGTTCAATTTGGATTGAGTCTTGAGGAGCGAAGAGGATTCAACCGTCGTGGTCGAACAAAAATCTATAAGATTGTTCAAGAGGTGGATCGGAAATTACTTGACTTAACTGATGCCGTTCTTGAAAAACAGAAAAAGGGTTTGGATATCTTGAATATGGTTGGTGAGATTAAAGGCTTACTTGTAAATATTTATGCTTAGTAAGAAGAGGTGTGTCATGAAGATTGACACACCTCATTTCTAAATAAGCGGAAAAATAATTAATAGGAATAAGTCAAAAATAAGATGAGAAACTATGACGACCGCTAGATTACGTGTTTTTACATATAGATAAGACCAACATAGACCTGCTAGAAAAGCTGCGATAACGAGTAAAGCACTGCCTGAAAATAGATGGATTCCAGCGTAAAGGAGTGTGCCAATGAAGGCCGCTTGTAAGTTTGTCCATTTCGCTAGTAAACGTTTGACTACAAACCCTCTCCAAAACCACTCTTCTCCAGGGATTACGATTAAAAATAACAGTACGTATTGAAAAAAGCCTTCTGGTTGTACGGTGTGATATAACCTCACTAGGGAATCTATAAGTGGGAGGTTGAGGAAGGTGATGAGCCACTTGCCACATGCAAATAGTAAATATAGTATCAAACCACTTGACAAGCTATATAACCATTCCTTTTTCGAAAACATTCTAAGCTCAAAGGTTACAAAAAGCTTAGCGTAAAATGTTAAGATGAGAAGGGATATCGGAAACAGGAGCCAAAAATCTAATGGCTGCCAAATGAAACTAGTTGCAAGTAATAAAGCCGCTAAAAAAATTCCTGCCCAAAGAGAAACATCATCGATCATTAATCTCTTTCCTTATTATTTTGTCATATCGTCTATTATAATATAAGAAAGTGAAGGAGAGAAGGCACATAAAATGAGCAGAGCCAATGCAAATACGATGTATAAAAGTCGTGTACATGCTTTATATTTTGAATTAATGATGAAAAGCGTCCAAAAGCAGTGAATTAACGGTTTTTGGACGCTTTTATATTAATACCAGCCACGCTGATATGAATCGTTTGGTGCTTCGATTCGATAGTTAAGATCATCTGCCGCTGTCACTGGCCAATATGGATTACGTAGTAGTCCACGCGCAATAAAAATTAAGTCTGCTCGTTCATTTTGTAATATTTCTTCCGCCTGAATACCTGTAGTAATTAAACCAACTGCTCCAGTAGGGATATTTACTTGGTTTCGAATGGCTTCTGCTCGACGCACTTGATAGCCTGGATAGGTAGGAATATGTGCAGGAATGACTCCCCCGGAACTGCAATCGATTAATGTAATTCCTTGTTCCTTTAACCAAGTAGCCATTTGGATAAAGTCATCAAGTGTATTTCCCTCTTTTGCATATTCATCTGTTGAGAGACGTACGAATAAAGGGCCATTAAAGACTGCTTGAACGGCCTCAATAATTTCATGTAGAATACGATAACGCCCTTGTAAATTCCCGCCATAGGCATCTGTTCGGAGGTTTGTAAGTGGTGAAAGAAATTCATTAATTAAATAACCGTGTGCAGCATGGATTTCAATAATGTCAAAACCAGCTTCTTTGGCACGTTGAGCTCCTAATGCAAACGCCTTAATCGTTTTTGTGATATCTGCTTCACTCATTGCAACTGGTGTCTTCATATTATCAAATGGTACAGCGGATGGAGCGAAAATAGGGCCGTCTACGGTTGCCTTTCTACCAGCATGTGCGAGTTGAATCGCTGCTTTAGCACCGTGTACTTTTATCCGTTCCACTGTCTTCTTCAATCCTTCAATGTGTCCATCTTGCCAAATTCCTAAATCGAAATCTGAAATTCGTCCTTCGGGTTGGACGGCTGTAGCTTCTAGCATGACTAATCCTACTTGACCGATGGCCCTTGATTCATAATGAGTAATATGGAATGGACGAATCTTTCCGTCCTTTGTGTCACAGGAATACATACACATAGGCGACATAACTATCCGATTTTTTAGTGCGACATCTCCAAAGGTGAGAGGAGAAAAAAGCATAGGATTCAACGGACTTCACTCCTTTTTTCTGTTGTACCAAAAGTGTACCACGTGAAGTACGCGATTAAGAAATCCTATGCCTATTGGTGCATGTATTTACTAATTAATTTAAGGATTGAACTTCTTATGATAATACCTAAAAAAGAACCATCGTCGTCTAATACACAAATAAATGGATGATTGATTGAGAGAGTCAATGCCTTAGCAAATGTTTCTTCTTTATGGATGGTCGGTAATGAAGGCTGCATAACATCCTCTACCTTTAGCCCGGCTAAACGCTCAACTTCGATTTGCTCTAAACCTAGTAAGGAATCAAGAATAAGCGATTTACTAATTAATCCGTGTAATTTAAAAGTGGGGTCTAAAACGGGGATTGCTGTGTAACCTGACTTGATTAGGACAAGTAAGGCATGTTCCAGAGGGTTAGCAAGCTGCACATGAGCTACTTTCTCTACAGGAATAATGATTGATTGAATCTCTTTGTCCATTAATGATTGATTCTTTAAGTGTTGGATCAAGGTTATCACTTCTTTATAGAAAATTTTTAAACATCTTTTCTATTTCATCGTACAAGTGGACGAATTGTTTTGTCAAGTAAAATGGAATCGCTTTCAAACTAATAAAATGAAAAAGAACTGGGTAGACTTTTTAGCGAAATGAGGTGATTTTTATGCATTCAAAGGTAACAGTAAAATATATATGCGAAGTCTATCCATCGGGAAATTGTTATTATTATAAACAAGAACTTATTACACATGATTCATGGGATAATCCAGGATCAATTTGTTGGTCTACGCCTCGTCCGATATCAAAGCGAACATATCTTTTGAGAAAAAAAGAAGGCTATAAAATCGAAGAACGAGTACTTACAAAACAACCAGCAAAGATTATTCCATTTAAAAGAGGCACGGTTGAACAGCAGCTAAATATGAACAAAACGTGAACGAACAAAAGGATTGGATAAGCTTATTGGCTTCTTGAAGAAGATTAGGTAAACTTAGAGGATGAATTTAAATAGGTAGAAAAGACAGGAGCATTAAAATGAAAAAACGATTGTGGGCTGCAGTTCCACTGACGGTTGCTATTCTAACTGGTTGTAATTTAGTTACATATGAGGAGGAAGAAGTATTAGCACTTCCAAGTGAAGGGATCACAACATTCGAAATTCAACATGAAGAAGGGGATGTTACGATCTTGGGGGAGCCAGGGTTAGAAGAAATCGAGGTTCAAGTCATATATAGTGTAGTTGGGGAAGAAATGGCTGATGCGGAGGCTTTTAAACAAAATAATACGAACCTTGATTTTAAGACAGAAGGTGAAAAGGCAGTTTTAAATTCTAAAATTAAACGAGGTACACAAGAAGAACAAGGAAGCATTCATTTAAATATTCGTGTTCCTGATCATTTAATTGTTAACCACCAGCAGAAAGAAGGTAAGCTCATCGTTCAAAGCTTATCAAATGACATAACGATTCAACATGGCAGAGGCGATATAGAAATAGCTAATTTAACAGGTTCGCTTCACATAACAGATGGTTCAGGTACAATCACGATTGAACGAGCAACAGGGTTGATGTCGATTCATAATAGTGCAGGAACGTTAAATATGACAGAAAGTACAGGGGAATTGAGTATTGTTGCGGGCTCGGGGCATGCTCAAGTTACTCATTTTGAAGGGCCTGTTTCGATTCGAAGTGGTTCTGGTGATATTGAGATTAAGGAAATTACAGGAGATGTTTTGGTTTTGGGAAATACTTCAGGAAAATTAAATATAGAAAATGTTTCTGGGACAATTACGAAACCATAGGTGTATGCGTAATATGTAATTGGTGATTCATCTATCAGCTAGCTGTAGAAGGATGTGCTAGCTGATTTTTTTGTACCCGGTTTTTGGAATAAAATCTTCTTAAAACGTTGACATAATTGAGTTTCATGGATAGAATACTATTAAACTAATAAATCATATCAAATTACAAGGAATTAACGGTTTTTAGGGTAAAAAAATAAAAACGATGGAAATAAAGGGAGGGTGAATCAGTGGATTATACATTTAAGACGATGCGCGAAGAGGATTATGAAATATTGAACCAGCAATTGGAACGAAAAGATAGCATCGAGGTGTTAAAGTGGGCTTATCAAACGTTTGGAGATAAGTTGGTTTATTCCTGTAGCTTCGGTGCCGAGGGAATGGTGTTGATCGATCTTATTAGTAAGGTTAAGAAAGATGCCACGATTATTTTTCTCGACACCGACTTTCACTTTAAAGAAACGTATGAATTAATTAATAAGGTGAAAGCTCGTTACCCAATGATGAACATACAGTTAATCAAACCTGATTTAACACCTGAAGAACAGGCAAAAGAGCATGGAGAGGAATTGTGGCTTTTTAATCCAGATAAATGCTGTGATTTACGTAAACTAATTCCGCTTCAACGTGAACTTGATAAGTATACAGCTTGGATTTCAGGCTTACGTCGAGAGCAGTCGCCAACTCGAGCAAATACACAATTTGTAAATAAAGATAATCGCTTTAAGTCAATAAAGGTTTGTCCACTCATTCATTGGACAGAGGAAGAAATTTGGATGTATATCAATCTTCATAAACTTCCTTATAATGAGCTTCATGACAAAAATTATCCAAGTATTGGATGTGAGAATTGTACGAAGCCTGTTAAAGAAGGTGATGACCCAAGAAGTGGAAGATGGGCAAATTCTGAAAAGACAGAGTGTGGTTTACACTTAAGCTTTAGCAATGGTAGTGGTATTTAAGTATTGATTAGTATGAATAACAGTGCAATGTGCACGTAAAAATAGGAGGATATTATAATGACAACGATTCAGCCACATGGAGGAACACTTATTCAACGTTTTGAACCAAATTATGATGTAGCAGGAATTACGACAGAAATTGAATTAGATTCGTTTGCTTTATCAGATTTAGAGTTAATTGGAATTGGTGCATTTAGCCCGTTAACAGGTTTCTTAGGAAAAAGTGATTATGAGTCAGTTGTTAAGAATATGCGTCTTGCAGATGGAACCATTTGGAGTATTCCAATTACGTTACCTGTTACCGCTGAAGTGGCAAACTCATTAAAAACTGGAGAAAAAGCTAAATTAGTTCAAAATGGTGACGTATACGGTGTTATCGAAGTGACAGAAGTTTATGAGCCGAATAAAAAAGAAGAAGCTGAAAATGTATACAGAACGGATGATTTAGCTCATCCAGGTGTAAAGAAGTTATTCGAACGTCCTGATTTTTATGTGGCAGGACCAATTACGTTAACGAAGCGTTTACAGCGTGACCGTTTCCAAGAATATCATTTAGACCCAGTTGAAACACGTGCAAAGTTTGCAGAGCTTGGTTGGAAGCGTGTTGTTGGGTTCCAAACACGTAACCCTGTTCACCGTGCTCATGAGTATATTCAAAAGTCTGCACTAGAAATCGTTGATGGTTTGTTTTTAAACCCATTAGTTGGTGAAACAAAGTCAGATGATATCCCAGCTGATGTTCGTATGGAAAGCTACGAAGTGTTATTAGAAAAGTATTATCCACAGGATCGTGTGTTTTTAGCTGTATTCCCAGCGGCAATGCGTTATGCTGGTCCTCGTGAAGCTGTGTTTCATGCAACTGTTCGAAAAAATTATGGTTGTACGCATTTTATCGTTGGTCGTGACCATGCAGGTGTTGGCGATTATTACGGAACATATGATGCTCAACTTATTTTCTCGGAATTTGAAGAGGGAGAGCTTGGTATTCAACCGTTATTCTTTGAACATAGTTTCTACTGCAAAGCATGCGGAAATATGGCATCAACAAAGACATGTCCTCATGGCGTAGAGGATCGTGTGATTTTATCAGGAACAAAAGTGCGTGAAATGCTTTCAAACGGTGTAACACCACCACCTGAATTTAGTCGTAAAGAGGTAGTAGAAGTGTTGATTCGTGGGATGAAGCAGAAGGTTGAAGCTTAAAGCTTTACTGTGAGGAAAGGATGAAATGACATGCTAACAATTGCAGCCTTTACCATTGCTTTATTTTTTGCAATGAATATTGGAGCAAGTGGAACGGCTGCAGCAATGGGACCTGCTTATGGGAGCGGAGCCGTTCCGAATAAGCGGGTTGCGATGCTACTTGTTGGGGTGTTTGCCTTTCTTGGTGCCCTCGCTGGTGGTGAGGTTGTTAAAACGATAGGGAGCGGGATTATTCCGAGTCATATCGTTGATGTTGAAATCGTGATAATTATTTTAGCAGCAGCATGCTTAACATTATTTATTGCAAATTTAATTGGGATTCCATTATCAACAAGTGAAGTTGTAGTCGGGGCGATTGTTGGGGCGGGAATTGCCTTTCAAGCATTATATTTGGAAAAGGTCCTTCTCATCGTCTCGTTTTGGGTCATTGTCCCGATTATAGCATTTGGTCTTTCTTTACTCGTAGGAAAACTTGTTCGCAAAGCAGAGGGCAGATGGTCGTCTTTAACCGGTAAGGGTAAATGGCGACGCCCTCTGATTCTTTTGTTAATTATAAGTGGTTGCTTGGAAGCTTATGCTGCAGGTATGAATAATGTTGCGAATGCTGTTGGCCCATTAGTGGGAGCAGGACTCATTAACTTAACAACAGCGGTACTCGTAGGCGGACTATTTGTAGGTCTAGGTGCATTTCTCCTAGGAGGACGTGTTATTGAAACAAATGGGAAGAAAATTACTCGTCTTTCACTCTTACAGGGAAGTGCTGTTTCTGTTACTGGTGGTTCTCTCGTTATTGTTGCTTCTCTATTCGGCTTTCCGATTCCGTTAACACAAGTAACGACATCGGCAATTGTTGGAATAGGAACGGCAGATAATGGGTTTCGTCTTTGGCAAAAAAGTATAATGAAACAAATTATGAAAGTTTGGATCGTATCACCGGTTTTTTCACTTGTGATGTCATATGGATTAATTCTGCTATTTATAAAAGCAGACTATTATACATTTGTTGTGATTGTTAGTGTGTTTATTGCAACAATTGGTTCATATAGCTTATATCAGTCAACACGTCAGGAACGAAGAACGACCTATGATGACGGTGGCGGGATATGATAGAATAGTAGAGAACTAATTTTTCAGAAAAAAGATTGGGTGGGGGGAACCTATTTTGTCTAATAAAGATCAAAATATTGTTTGGCATGAGACAACAGTTAAAAAAGAGGAGCGTCAAGCTCGAAATAAACATAAAAGCTGTATTCTTTGGTTTACAGGGTTATCGGGAGCTGGCAAGTCAACACTAGCAAATGCGCTTGAGTATACATTATTTAATCGTGGACTTCAAAGTTACGTATTAGATGGTGACAATGTTCGTCATGGTCTTAATAAAGGTTTAGGCTTTAGTGATGAAGACCGTAAAGAAAATATCCGCCGTATTGGTGAAGTTGCCAAATTATTTGTTGATGCAGGAACGATTGTATGTACTGCTTTTATTTCACCTTTTAAAGAGGACCGCGATCGTGTTCGTGAGCTGGTTGAAGAAGGTGAATTTATTGAAGTTTATGTTCGTTGTTCACTTGAAGCCTGTGAAAGTCGTGATCCAAAAGGGCTTTACAAAAAAGCACGTGCTGGTGAAATCCCATCTTTTACAGGAATTAGTTCTCCTTATGAAGAACCAGAAAACCCTGAACTAATTATCGACTCAGATAAATTATCAATTGAAGAATCTGTTGAAAAAATCATTCAATACTTAGTAGAACAAAATATCCTTGTAAAGGAGGCTTAAATTTCAATGGCCTACGAGAAAATTTGGGCAAATGAGCCTGATAAATTAAATAAAGATGAACTTCGTAAATTAGAAAAAGACGGACTTGAAATTTTAAATGATATTGAGAAATACGCAAAAGAAGGGTTTGAATCGATTCCAAAGGAGGATTGGAGTCTTTTCAAATGGGCTGGTCTTTATTTGCAAAAACCAAAAGAAGATGGCTACTTTATGATGCGTGTTAATATTCCTTCAGGGATTATTACAAATGAGCAAGCAGAAGTGCTGGCAGGTATTGGCAAAGATTATGGACGTGATGTCATTGATATTACAACACGTCAAGCCATTCAATATCATTGGTTAACAATCGAGCAATTACCGGATATTTATAAGCGTCTTGAGAGCGTAAACCTGTCTTCCGTTGGGGCCTGTGGTGATATTCCTCGTACAATCGTTGGAAATCCATTAGCAGGTGTTGATCCGAATGAACTAATGGATACTCGCGAAATTGTCGAGGATGTGTATCGCTTTTTCCAACGTAACCCAGACTTCTCTAACCTTCCTAGAAAGTTTAAGATGTCTATTTCTGCTAATATTCATAATGCTGGTCATGATCGCATTAACTGTGTTGCATTTACACCAGCTGTAAAGGAAATTGATGGTGAAGAAGTGATTGGCTTCCATGTAAAAGTAGGTGGAGGACTTTCGGCAAAACCTTATTTAGCAGAAGAACTTGATGTTTTTGTTCAGCCAGAGCGTGTAAAGGATGTAGCGATTGCGATTACGACGATTTATCGTGATTTTGGTTATCGTGAAAAACGTCACCGTGCCCGTCTTAAGTTCCTTATTGCTGACTGGGGTGTAGAAAAGTTTAAAGAAAAATTATTAGAATATACTGGCGAATTACCTTCAAAAGGAACTTGTAAGCTAGAAAAATGGAATGGCGGCTACTTTTATGGAGTTCATCCACAAAAGCAAGAAGGATTAAGCTATGTTGGATTCAACGTACCAGTTGGTCGAATGAATTCTGAAGAGTGGTTTGACCTAGCTCGTATCGCAAGGGAATATGGAAATGGTGAAATCCGTACGTCCAATTCTCAGAATTTACTCATTCCTAATGTACCGAATGAAAAAGTCGATGCGTTACTACAAGAAAAATTATTTGAAAGAATTAAGCTAGAGCCTAAAAACTTTATTGGATATTCTGTTTCCTGTACGGGAATTGAATATTGTAATCTAGCACTTGTTGAAACGAAGGAAAGAATGCGTCGTGTTGCAGAATATTTAGACGAGCATGTATCAATTGACGTCCCTGTAAGAATTCATATGATTGGCTGTCCGAATGCCTGTGGTCAGCGTCAAATTGCTGATATTGGCCTTCAAGGTGTCAAGATGAAAACGAAGGATAAAGGTATGGTTGAGGCCTTTGAACTTTATGTTGGGGGCACACTTGAAAAGGATATTGCTCAATTTAATGAGAAATTAAAAGGGAAAATTGATGCTGAAGAATTAGCTCCTGCATTAGCAGCCTTTTTACGTTATTACGAGGAGAACAAAGAAGCCAATGAAGTATTCTTTGATTTTGCTAAGCGTGTAGGGTTAGAAGCACTTCAATCAGCATTAGACGAAATTCTTGAAACGGCTTAATAAATGATGATATTATATCGTTTTGAAGTAGAAACAACAGAGAAGAACTTACATGTTGTTGTAGCTGCGGTTGATGAAGAGACCGCTTTTACATTAGCTGAAACTGAAGTTGAGCGTAGCTTTCTTAAGTTTCCAGACATTAAGAATGTAACGCTTTTAGAAAAAAAACCAATTCGTAAAGCAGCTGGTTTTGTAATTGACCAATAATGAAAAGACCTTGGATAGGTTTCCAAGGTCTTTTTTTGACGTTAAGAATCGCATGTGTAGAAATCTCTTCGTTCCCTAAAAATAGTTAAGTAGAATTTCTAATTAATTATTGAAGGAACAATAAGTTTCATATATAGTAATACTACAACTACCATACTAGTATACAAATGTAAGAAAGGATTACTTACTGAAGATGTAGTAAAAAATGTTAGACAAGGAGAGAAAAAAGATGAAGATGACGTTCCGCTGGTTTGGTCGACATGATGATAGTGTTAAATTAGAACAAATTAAACAAATACCCGGTATGGATGGAATCGTTGGCTCTTTATTTGACGTCCCTGTTGGTGAAGTTTGGCCAAGGGATAAAATCGAGCAGTTAAAGAGAGAAGTAACGGAGCAAGGGTTAAAGCTTGAAGTGATTGAAAGCGTAAACATTCATGAGGATATTAAACTTGGGCTGCCTTCAAGAGAAGAATATATTGAAAATTACCAAGAAACGATTCGACGCCTTGCACAAGTAGGAGTAAAAGTGATTTGCTATAATTTTATGCCGATTTTTGATTGGACCCGTTCGGATTTAGCAAAGGAGTTACCAGATGGTTCGACTGTTCTAGCTTACGAAAAAGTAAAAATTGACCAGGCTAATCCAAATACGTTAGCAGAACAAATCGAGCAGAATTCCAACGGTTTTTCTTTACCTGGGTGGGAGCCTGAACGATTGAAAACAATAAAGAAGCTATTTGAACAATATCAAGGAGTAACAGAAGAAGACCTCTTTAATCATTTGCAATATTTTCTCGAACGGGTAATTCCAGTTGCAGAAGAATGTGACATTAAAATGGCTATACATCCAGATGATCCACCATGGTCTGTCTTTGGCTTACCGCGAATTGTTATAAATAAAGAAAATTTAGAGAGAATTGTTAAAATGGTCGACAGTCCTTCAAATGGATTAACTTTATGCTCAGGTTCGTTGGGTGCCAATCCAAATAATAACATCCCAGAAATTTTTAGATATTTTTCGGCAATGGGCAAGGTCCCTTTTGCGCATGTTCGAAACATAAAGTTCGGGGAAAATGGTGACTTTGCTGAATCTTCTCATCGAAGCAGTGATGGCTCTCTTGATCTATATGAAATTGTGAAAGCGTTGCATGACACGGATTTCACAGGATATCTTCGACCTGACCATGGTCGAATGATTTGGGGTGAAAATGCCCGACCGGGGTATGGCTTATATGATCGTGCATTAGGTATCATGTACATTTGGGGAATATGGGATAGCTTAGAAAAAAACAAATAAGTAAGGAGAGAGTACGACATGACCGTAAATCATTCAGGATTAAAAGACAAAGTAGCAGTTGTTACAGGCGGCGGTGGAGTTCTTTGTGGTTGTATGGCAAAAGAGTTAGGAAGACAGGGAATGAAAGTAGCTGTTTTAAATCGTACGTATGAAAAAGCGGTCTCTGTTGTTGAAGAAATTAAACTAGCTGGAGGTACTGCAATGGCAGTACAATGCGACGTAACGAACGTCGCGAGTGTGAAGGAAGCAGAACAGCAAGTATTTGATACGTATGGTCGTGTCGATGTTTTAATTAATGGAGCTGGTGGGAATCACCCAAAAGGTAGTACGACAAATGAGACATTAATTTTGAAAGACATCGATCGTGATGACATGGTGAGTTTTTTTGATTTAACAGCAGAAGGCTTTGAATTTGTATTTAATTTAAATGTGATCGGTACACTGATTCCAACTCAAATATTCTCGAAAAGAATGCTTCATACTAAAGGAACCGTCATTAATATTTCTTCAATGAGTGCTCCATCTCCAATGACGAAGGTCCCAGCTTATAGTGCAGCAAAAGCAGCAATTGATAATTTTACCCAATGGCTTGCTGTTCATATGGCCGAAGCTGGTATTCGAGTCAATGCGATTGCGCCCGGCTTTTTCTTAACAGAGCAGAACCGAAAATTATTAACGAATCCAGATGGAAGTTATACGGAGCGAACGGAAAAGATTATTGCCCATACACCGATGAGGAGACTTGGAAAGGCTGAAGATTTGTTAGGAACATTATTATGGCTAATTGACGAGGACTCAAGTCAGTTTGTAACAGGTATAACTGTTCCAGTTGACGGTGGGTTTATGGCATATGCAGGGGTATAAAGAATGAAACGTGTGTGTCTCAAAAGGTTATTTCTCTTTTGAGACACACACTCTTTATTCGGAAATGGATTCAAGTGCCTTTGCAACATCAACTTCACCGAATCCATAATATTGATCGTGGCCTTTAGTACCAAGATCCTTTGCTGTCGAACGTATAACATGGTAGACGTCCTCAACGTTTAAATCAGGTCTTAATGCACGAATTAACCCAGCTAGGCCAGCTACATGCGGTGAAGCCATTGATGTCCCAGACATGACAACATAATTATTATCAGGGAATAGACTCGGAATATGGGCACCTGGTGCTGTAACATCGACATGTGGGCCATAGTTTGAAAAGAATGCCCGATTTCTCGTATCATCAACAGCAGCGACAGTAAGGACTTCTTCATAATTTGCTGGATACATCGGGTCAGATACATTGTCATTACCAGAAGCAGCAATTAGGACCACATCATGGTCATAAGCATATTTAATGGCTTCGTGTAGGACATCAGCATGATAATAGTCACCTAAGCTCATGTTGATAACCTGTGCGCCATGATCTACTGCCCAATAGATCCCCTTTGCTACTTCATAGGATGTTCCGGCACCGTCCTTGTCGAGTACTTTTACAGGTAAAATCGTACTGTTCCAGGAAACACCTGCAATGCCTGTTACATTGTTTGTAAGTGCTGCAGCTACCCCTGCAACATGTGTCCCGTGACCATGTTCATCGGTGAACTCAGATGAATCATCAAATGCATTGTATCCATGTTTAATTTTATTTTTTAAGTCAAGATGATCAGGATCGACACCTGTATCAAGGATGGCAATATTTACATTTGCTCCATTAGAGAAATTCCAGCCTCTGCCTGCCTCAATTTGTGTCAGGTTCCATTGATAAGGTTCAAAAAATTCATCATTTGGGATCGTTTGCATCTCAAGACCTTGTTTTGTAAAAACATAATTTGGTTCGACAAAGGATAGATCATAATCACGCTGAAGCCGCTCAATTAGCGTTTCTGTTGAATCGACCTTAGATTTTACGACATAAAATGGAGCAGTATGGTCGATAAGAGTGAGTTCGGGATGATCTGCAAACCAAGCATCCGCTGTTTCTGGATGCTTAAACTTAATAACAGCCTGTTGTTCTTCATAATGGACTTGATTTTTTTCTGGTTTTTGCTCTTTAGAATGCACAACAATTTGCCAGCCTAACTCTGGTACGGTTTGTGCTTGAAGATGTTCCGGCATATCTTTCGTTGTTTCCCATTGAACTTTCGGATCTTGTCCCGAGACGAAGAAATTACCATTAGCATCTGCAACTGAAGCCATATCTTTTACGAACTCTTTTACAAATGATAAGTTAATTTCTCCAATCATTTTTTTATGATCATTAATCTGTTCACCCATTAACATATATTGCTCACCATCTACTTCATATGGATCGGAGAATTCGCTCTCCATATGATGATGGCTTAGTAATGAGGCATCTTGCTGAGACATTTCACCGACTTCTAATACTTTTTCGTTATTTTCAAGGATAGCAAATCCGTGAAAATGTGAATGTTCCCCTAGTTCTTCTTCAAAACGTTGCTTTAATTGCTGCTCTGATAAATCAGCCTCAGCCCAGCGGTTCATTTGAGCTGACAGTTGCTTAATAAACATCGATGTGGTCATAGATAAATCTTCTGCTGTTAATTTATCCATTGCGGAGGCTTCCAATGTTTGCGGAATATCTTTGTGTTGGATTGTAATCTGCTGATCTTCAATTAAAATGTTAGCGATAAACGTAAGCGCTAGAGCAACACCAGCTAAAATAGTGACAGTCTTTATTATACGCCATGACATGTAAAATCCTCCTTGCTACTAGTTATTCTCTTTAAAAAAATAAGCCATAAAAATTTCATCTACATATTCACCATTAAGAAAAGCTTGCTCCTTTTGAATGCCTTCTACGATAAACCCGTATTTTTCATAAAGCGATTTAGCGATCTGATTTGAAGAGAAGACGGTTAGGCATAATTTACGCAATTGATGAATGCGACACCATTCCAACGTATACTCCATTAATTTTTTACCAATACCTTTACCCTGGGCTTCAGGATGAAGCCATGTACGAAAAAGTCCTGTATGTTCCTTCATTTTTAACTCGCCACGAATCACTCTAGCAATTCCACGAGAACTCCCATCAACATCAACGACAATGTACATGTTATCTTTTTCTTTCATCTCTTCAATAAAAGCGTACTCTTCTTCAAGTGTGCGCGGACGTTCTTTTTGAATAAATGCTCCATTAGATACTATTGAAGAGACGGAATCGGTAATGTCATAGGCATCGCTTTTTTGTACTGGGCGAAGTGTGACAATTGATTCATCCTTTGCAGTAAATGTCATAATAAGTTGATCTTCAGTAGTAATCATCTGTCCATCCCCTCTGCTTCCCAAAAATGTTCAGGGTCTTCTTCAATTTTGGAGTTGATTAGGTGTGAAATAGGAACAAGCTTAACCCCTTTCTCTTCCATGAAGGATAAGCCATTACATATCCCTGCTACGGTTTCCTTTCCTTTTATACCTACATGTCCAATTCCGATTGCTTTACCGTCCTCAGAAGAAATCGTCGAAAGCTTTCTCATTTGTTTGTTTACATGGTGCCTAGAAGAAAAAGTATCGTCTAAAAAAACATTACGAGTGGCATATCGAACTCCTAGCTCCTCGGCAAGTTCTGGAATCACCGATTTTCCACTAGTTCCGCTATCTATGATGTAAAGGGAGTTTTCTTTAAGGACCTTAACAACAGTCCGCATAATGCGTTCATTTTCAACTATTTTAGAGCCCATATGATTATTAAGGCCAACAGCATGCGGGACATTTTCAATTGCATCTTCAATGATTTGGCGAATTTCATTGTCCATTAAGGTTGAAGTAATCGCTTTTGGACCTAACCATGATGCTTTTCCTTTTTTTGGTTCCATTGGTAAGTGAATCATGACTTCATGACCGGCTTTGTGCGCTAGTTCCGCCTGTTCTGTTGATTGTTCCTTAAAAGGCATAATGGCAATCGTAACGGGAATGTCTCCAGTCAGAAATTCATCTACACCGTTTACATCACCACCAAAATCGTCTATTATGATTGAAGCTAACGGCTGATTTTTGGCAAATGTAGAACTATTGAATAGTAGAAGACAAGATATTGTAAGGATGAATAGGATGCTACTTTTTTTAATCATAAAGTCCTCCTTTCATTAGTTGAGAATCGTGTATAATTAGTTTGCCAATCGTTTGTCTTTCTATGACTGAAAAACAAAAAAACACACGGTTAACGAAACTCGTTAGCCGTGTGTTTACTTTCTTATATTAAAGGCTGCATTAATTTGACCACGAAGCATACGTTCGCGAACTTCTTGCTTTTTAATTGCTTTTTGCTCCATTTTCCGAATTTCGAAGGTTTGCATCCCATCCTCCATTTTGTTTGCGATATCGATTAGGCGTTCGATATCTAAAAATGAATATTTACGAGTCCCTCCTTTTGTACGTTCCGGAAAAAGTAATTTTCGTTCCTCATAATAGCGTATTTTTCTCTCCGACAACCCCGTTAATTCACTCACTACTCCTATCGTGATTACCTTTTTATCTTTATAGGACACCCATTCCACCTCACAGATGTTTAAGTTAGAATGTTAAATCTTTTTTTAACTATAACATAAGCTGCTAATGTTCATGATAGATATTGTTAGATAATCTTACGCTTTTTCTTGGTGGATTTTTCAAATAAAAAAGAATCCGTATCTAGTAATCAATAAATTTACGACCTAAAGTAAAACTGCGACAGAAATTTAACTTATTAGACATTGCCTCCTAATAGAAACTTGTATTATACTTTATAAAACTTAGGAATGTGGTCGGATATTGTTGGAAGAGGTGAGAGCATGCAAAATTGGTTAAAGGAAGTTGCGAGAGGAAAGAAAAACTCTCGTGATTTAACATATGAGGAAGCGTACGAAGCGGCTATGGATATAACGGAAGGGAAAGCATCTTCTGCACAAATTGCTGCATTTTTAATTGCAGAAAGGATGAAGGAGGAAGCACCTGAAGAATTATTAGCGTTCATTCATGCGTTTCACGAAAAAACCAATCACCTTAACGCTCCCATAAAAGGAATGCTCGATTGTGCAGGACCTTATGTTGGACGAAACTCATTCGTTGCAACTATCCCCGTCGCTTTACTATTATCAGCTATAGGAATCCCTGTATTCTTACATAGTAGCGATTCACTCCCACCGAAATACGGGAGCACAATTAAAGCGATCCTTGAGCAACTTGGAATTGAGACAATGGCTTCTGTAGAGGGGATAGAACGCTCGTTATCAACGGTACAGCTAGGGTTTGCTGATACGGAATTTCATTGTCGTCCATTGGCAAGCTTACGTGAAATACGGGAGGAAATTGGTGTTCGCTCATTACTAAATACAGTAGAAAAATTAATAAGAGTTGCACAAGGGGAAGCTGTGGTGCTCGGTGTTTTTCATAAAACTGCAATAAATAATCTTATACCGGTTGTACGAAAATTACCTTACAAGCAAATGTTTATTGTTCAAGGTATTGAAGGATCCGAAGATATTCCTGTTCACCGTCATAGTAGCTTTATATACAAGGTTACTGAGGATGGAGAAGAAATGCTAACAGTAAGACCAAAGGATTATCAGCTTGAGCATCAAAAGGACAAAGAAAAAGAGCAACTAACACTCAGGCAGCAAGTTTCGATAATAAATGAAATTATAGTTGGTTCCGAGAATGAGTATCTCCATTATTTTCGTGACCAAGTCATTTTCAATGCAGGGATTCGGTTATGGTTACTGGAGAGGGTCTCTAGTATCGAAGCAGGGATAGAAGAAGCAAGGTATCTGCTTAACCAAGGAGAGGCGAAACAGCAGTTGGAGAAATGGCAGCAACAGGGGAAGGTTGAGGGAAAATCATGAAAAAGCAAGGGTATGTCTATCTCATTGGAGCAGGTCCAGGGGATATTCGATTAATGACATTAAAAGGTTTAGAGTGTATACAGCAAGCCGATGTGATTTTATACGATCGTTTGGTCAATCCTCTCTTATTAGAATGGACGAAGCCAGAGGCTGAACTAGTCTATTGTGGGAAGCTACCGCAGCGACACGTTTTAAGACAAGACGCCATTAATGAATTACTCGTGAAGTATGGACAGGCTGGGAAAATAGTGGTGCGGTTAAAAGGAGGAGACCCTAGTGTATTTGGTCGAGTTGGTGAAGAAGCGGAAGCACTAGAAGCTAATCATGTTCCTTACGAAATTGTTCCAGGTGTAACAGCAGGAATAGGAGCCGCTACATATGCTGGTGTACCTGTTACACATCGCGATTACGGAGCATCTTTCGCTGTTATTACTGGACATGATAAATCAGAATCTGGTCATCCTCTTATTGATTGGAAAGGGTTAGCATCTGCAATTGATACGATTGCTTTTTATATGGGAGTAGGAAATCTACAGTATATTTCTGATCAATTAATTAAACACGGTCGCGATCCGAAAACACCTGTTCTTTTAATACAATGGGGAACAATTGGAAAGCAACAAACGCTAGAGGGGACATTGGATTCCATTGCTCAAAAGGCTATGGAAACAAATTTTAAAAACCCAGCAATAACTTTAGTGGGGGATGTTGTAAAGTTAAGAAAAGGAAAAAGTTGGTTTGAACGACAGCCACTTTTTAATCAGCATATTTTACTCGGGCGAACGGGTGATGAACCTAGCCTCATTGCAAAGAGATTACGAGAATATGGGGCTGACGTATTTGAATTCCCGCGCTGGAGAAGTCAGTCAACATTAATGGATATGAATGTCGAGGAATACGAACAAATTTTGTTCACTTCACCTAAAAGTGTAGAATGTTTTTTTGCGTGGTTAAAGGAGAAACGAATTGATGTAAGGTTTGTGAAAGCAAGGTTTTACGGGGCTTCGGTTAAGTCAATTCGAGCTATCGAGCAATTTGCTTGTATTGCAGAACCAGTACATGCGATGATTGACGATAAAAAGCTCCTTATTCTTGGAGATGATACGTGGGAAGCAGAAAATGCAGGAAGGCATGAAGCTTACGGGCAACATGATTTCGTTATGACTCACTCTTCAACAAAGGTAAGCCAAGCTGAACGCACGTTTCAACGTCTTTTAGATGAGGATCGGATTAAAACAATCATTTTCCCTAGTGCTAAGTCGGTCCGTGTTGTAAGTGAAAGCCTTGAATCATGTGGACAATCTCCCGAACGGTTATCGTCGATAGCGAAAATCATTTGTTTCGGAGAAAAATCTAGAACTGCTGCTATTGAATGTGGTTATCATGTTGATGACACATTGCCTGAACCAAGTGCGGATGCTTTGCTAAAAGCATTATGTAACGAATAAAGGTTGGTGAGAGGAATGCAAGCTATACTATATGTTGGACATGGAAGTAGGGTAAAAGAGGGGAACGAGGAGCTACTTACTTTTGTCGAAAAAGCAAAGAAGAAATTAAGCTCTATCCCTATTCAAGAAAGCTGTTTTATTGAATTATCGGATCCGTCAATTGCAGCCGGAATTGAGGCCTGTATCAATCAAGGGGCAACGGAAGTCGCTGTCGTTCCAGTCCTTCTTTTAACGGCTAATCATGCGAAAATGGATATTCCGATTGAAATAGATAAAGCAAAGAAACGTTATCCACATGTGAACTTTACGTATGGTCGTCCTCTCGGAGTTGAGCTAACCATAATTCGTATTTTAAAGGAACGGCTAGAGTCGGCAGGGCTGTACTCAAGTAAAGGTCGGCCAGAGTATGATGAACGAGAACCTGTTTCAGTGTTACTTGTCGGAAGGGGAAGTAGCGATCCAGATGCAAATAGCGATTTAGTAAAGATTTCACGCTTGCTATGGGAGTACTCACCGATTTCAGATGTAGATGTGTGTTATATTGCAGCAACACGACCGACGGTTAATGAAGGACTTGAGCGAATTAATCGGATTCCGAATAAAAAGGTTTTTGTGCTTCCTTATCTTTTATTTACAGGCGTATTAATGAAGGGGCTACAAGAAATGCTTCATACATGGAATCAAAATACAGAGAAAGAATTTATTCTATGCTCTTACCTTGGGTTTGATGATGAGTTAGTTAATGTTTTAGTAAATCGTATTGAAGAGCTTTTACGAAGTGAGGTCAAGATTAACTGTGATGCCTGTCAATTTCGACTAAACCATTTAGAAGGGCCATTTACATGAAGCGGCTCCCAATGATGGTACAGCTCAATGGTCGTCACGTGGCCGTAATTGGTGGAGGGGGAGTAGCAGCAAGAAGAATTCCACGGTTATATGAGGCAGGCGCCGTGATAACAGTATATTCACCGACTCTGCACCCTACTCTTGAGTCGTATATCCAAATGGAGGGGGTTAGTTGGAAACAAGTCGCAGTAGAAATGACAGACTCTTTTGATGCGGATCTTTTGTTCATTACTACCAATAATTCAACGTTGAATCAGTCTTTATATGAGCATCGACACCGAAACCAGTGGGTTTATATAGCTGATGATCCGGAAAAAAGTGACATCCACTTTCCTGCTGTAATCGAAAAGCAGCGTTTAACGATTGCCTTGGCAACAGCAGGGGCAAGTCCTACCTATGCCAAACGATTAAAGAAAAATCTGGAAAACTGGTTGAGCACGGAGATAGAGGATGATTTACTATTTCTAGAGAATGCAAGAAAAGCTGTACTAGCGTCGGGATTGGCTTCACAAAAAAGAAAGCAACTTCTTCAAGAGATTTCGACGGAGTCCTTTTTACAAGATGACAAGCGTGCTCTCAAGTTTCAGCAGAAATTAAAAAAGCTAATAAGTGAACGATTATAAGAGGTATTTAAAAAAGGTGATTCTTGACCTAATGGGGCACCTCCGAACTTCACATTAGCGAATAAATGAACAGGTTACTCCTTAATTTATGAGATTGGGTGAAAAGGAAAATGACAATACAAGCATTTAATGAAGAAGTTATAACTGAAGCGAGCAATCATCTTAATCAATTAACAAAACCGGTAGGAAGTCTAGGACGGCTTGAGCAGTTGGCTATTCAATTAGCAGGAATAACGGGGGAGATGCGACCAACGATTGAAAAACCAGCCATTATCGTTGCAGCAGCAGATCATGGGATTGTTGAAGAAGGTGTCTCTGCATATCCTCAAGCCGTTACTGCCTTAATGGTTGATAATTTCGTAAAAGGTGGGGCGGCAATTAATGTTTTTGGACGACAAATCGGTGCTCCTGTTTATGTCGTTGATGTCGGCATAAATGCAAATCTCGAACATCAACCAATTGAACATCAGAAAGTCAAATATGGGACAAATAATTTTTATAAAGAAGATGCGATGAGTGAAAAAGATGTAGAAGCCGCCATTGAAGTTGGACGCTTAATTGCCTCAAAACGAATCTCTGAAGGTCACAAAGTGTTAATTACAGGTGAGATGGGGATTGGAAATACAACATCATCGAGTGCGTTAATTGCAGCGTTTACAGGAATTGATGTTGAAAAGGTTGTTGGCACTGGTACAGGTATTGATCAAACTGGGAAGCAGCGGAAAATCACCATTATAAAAGAATCTTTACATAAACGTGGAATTACAAATACGTTATCACCGATTCAAGTTGTAGCAAAGATTGGTGGACTTGAAATAGCAGCATTAACGGGAGTGATTTTAGAAGGTGCCGAGAAGAAAATCCCCGTTATTATTGATGGTCTAATTTCTTCAGCTGCTGCACTTGTTGCGAGTGAACTTGTTCCAGAGGTCCGACCATATTTACTGATAGCACATCAATCGGCTGAACCCGGTCATCACCTGTTATTAAATTACTTGGGAGTTTCACCACTTTTACATCTTAACTTACGACTTGGGGAAGGGACTGGAGCGGCTTTAGCTTATCCTTTGTTAGAAGCAGCGTCGCGAGTAATGAAGGAAATGGCGACGTTTAAGGATATTGGTTTATAAAAGATAGATATGAGTAAAGGGAGTGCCCCAAAAGGTATGTTTGACCTTTGGGGCACTAAGTTATTTTTGGGGAGTAGTCCCTATCTATTAGTCTTGCTTAGTGAAGGCCAATTTCGAAATCGCATCATGCTGGTGAATCGATTCTTCATTCCGGCATTCAATTTCGAAAGCAACGACATTTTCGTTTTCATATAAATCGGCTGCAACGAGTCTAGCTAAGTCCTCGACAAAACGTGGATTTTCATAGGCACGTTCCGTTACAGCCTTTTCGTCTGGGCGCTTTAAGACAGGATATAAAATTGAGCTTGCGTTGCTTTCAGCGGCCTCTAGTAGTATTGCTTTCCAATCAGTTTGATCGCCTTCTACTGGAGTTACGGTCATCGTTACAAATCCACGCTGATTATGGGCACTGTATTCGCTTATTTCCTTAGAGCAAGGACATAATGTAGTAACTGCAGCTGTTAGTATAATTTGAGTTGAATATCCTTGTGCTTCATCAAATGTGACATTATAAGTTACGTCAGCATGAGCCATTCCTTCCTTTCCCATGGCAGGACTTGCTTTTGTGAAAAACCAAGGGAAGCTCACTTGAACATTCGATGATTGTTGTTTCATTTCTCTAGCTAGAATCGCTGCAAATTCTCGTAATGTTTCTACCGAAAGAATATGAGATTGATAAAAGATGTGAAGCTGCTCAGTTAAACGACTCATGTTTATTCCTTTATATTCAGCGGCTAAACTTGTTGTTAACGCAAATTCAGCTGTTGTCGTTTGAACTGTCGGGGCTAGGTCTGATTCAATCATAACCGGGTATTTAACTTTTGAAATCCCGACCTGTTGAATAGGAAAATAATAATCGGCAGGCTTATTTTGTAAATCCGGCATTTTATCCTTTTCTGTTGGTTTTGTCCCTAGTATAGGGTCAACTGATCCAAAATGGCGGTGTCTTTCTGCCTTTGGTGGTAAAGATTTGTTCATCGCTATCACTCCTGTATTTTTTTCATTATCTATTATTGTAGAAATAGATAGAAATAAGATGTAATCACTTGCGGTTATTTGTTGAATCTTTGTTGCAAATCTATATTCTTCATATTACACTACTTAGTGAAAAATAGACAAGGAAGTGAGCGTGAAATGAAGAAAGGAACGCTATTTTTTGTTAGTTTAGCTGTTTTTCTAGTCGTACTTGGTTTTTCTATTCAAACAACGGTTTTTCCAGCAGAGAATTCACGGGTAATCGTTGACCACACACTAGATGTTTATACTTCTCCAAAGTGTTTTGATCAAGCTAATTTAACGAATAATTTAGAAGAAACAACTTGGAAGGCTGCAAAGGAAATGAATTATCCTCCAGAATCTGAATGTACAATGGCAGCGTTTGAAGGAGTAAAAAAGTCTCTCCTTGTCTCTTGGTTTAGCTCTCGATAATATAGTTCGACCGTTTTAGCTTTCGACAGGTGAGTAAGGGAGGCATTCGTTCAAAATAGTGCGTATTTGATGGAACAAATAGGTGACAGGATGTAAGAGTGAGTAGCCAATAAATCCCGCTAATAGTGGGGTTAAACCTCTTTTGCCAAAGTAAGATTCCTATGATATAGTTGGAATGTTCTCATAATAATATTGTGAAATTAGTTGACAGAAAGCAAGAATGATAGGAGCTGGAAAAAAAGATGAAGGTAGCTAAATTTGGAGGAACATCAGTTGCAAGTGCTGAACAAATTCGTAAGGTTGCAGCAATTGTGGCTGAAGATAAAGAGCGTAAATTAATCGTCGTCTCTGCACCGGGTAAGCGAAGCAGTGATGATACGAAAGTTACAGATTTACTAATTAAATTAGGAGAAACATATTTAACTAAAGGAGAAGCGGAGGAGGAGTTACAGGCTGTAGTCTCTAGATATGATTCTATTGCTACTGAATTAGGGTTAGATGGCGAAATTACAGCGACAATTGAGGCTGATTTACGTGAGCGTTTAACGTTCGACCGTAATCGACCAGGTTCTTTTATGGATTTAATTAAAGCGAGTGGAGAGGATAATAACGCAAAATTAATTGCGGCATTTTTACAAAAGGAAGGTATTAACGCTGTCTATGTGAATCCTCAAGATGCAGGTTTACTTGTTAGTGACGAGCCTGGTAATGCACAAGTCCTTTCCGAGGCCTATGATAATTTGAAAAGACTTAGAGACCGAGAAGAAGTGATTGTTTTTCCTGGCTTCTTCGGATACTCAAAGGAAGGGACACTAGTAACGTTTCCGCGCGGTGGTTCTGATATTACTGGCTCTATTTTAGCAGCGGGTACAAAAGCTGATTTATATGAAAACTTTACAGATGTAGATTCAGTATTTGCGGCAAATCCAAATGTGGTTAAAAACCCGGTGAAAATTAAGCGAATGACCTATCGTGAAATGCGTGAATTATCTTATGCAGGCTTCTCGGTATTTCATGATGAAGCGTTAATTCCAGCTTTTAGAAATGATATTCCAGTATGTGTGAAAAATACAAACAATCCTTCCTCAACTGGAACGATGATTATTTCTGAACGCGAATATTTTCTAAATCCTGTTATCGGTATAGCGGCGGATGAAGGTTTCTCAACAATTTACGTTCGAAAGTATTTAATGAACCGAGAGGTTGGATTTGGACGTAAATTACTACAAATTTTAGAGGATGAAGGATTATCGTATGAGCATATCCCTTCTGGAATTGATGATACGTCTGTCATTTTAAGACAAGAGCAGCTTACAGCTGAAATTGAAGAGCGAATTGTTCAGCGTATTCGTGAGGAACTAGCTGTTGATGATGTTTATATCGAACGTGATTTTGCAATGGTTATGATTGTTGGTGAAGGTATGCATAATACTGTTGGGGTTTCTGCGCGAGCAACTCAAGCTCTTGCAAGAGCGAATGTGAATATTGAAATGATTAACCAAGGTTCATCCGAGGTTAGTTTAGTCCTTGGAATTCATTCAGAAGATGCTGATCGCGCCGTCCAAGAGCTTTATCAGGAATTCTTCGGTTCGGCAGATGAAACAGTTCAATAATAGAAAGGATGCTTCGCTGTAGCGAAGCATCCTTTTTGTCTTAAAGATTACTAGTATTCTTGTCAAAGGATAGTGTCGCTAATTTTTGAAGATTATTGAAAAAAATCGAATATTTCTTCATATATTAGCAAAAAGTCCCTTGATTATTTGATGAATTTAGAAAATAATCTAATTAGTATAGTTGGAAGGGACTAAAGGGCGATGAGTATCCAGTTTAAGACACTAGTTGTTCCTAATTTTAAAATCAAAGAAGAACAGATACCGTCTGGTCAAAGCAAAAATAGAAGAGGAAATCCTTATAAAATGGATGTATATGGTGATATCCAAACGAAGGAAAGACAGCTAAGGCTTGAGGAAGAGAAGAAAAAACAAACAGAAGAAGCGAAAAATTTCAAAAAGAAACGGTTAGAAGAGCAACAAGAGGAAAAAAAACAAAACAACATACCAAAGCTTCATGACATTTTAACCTCGTATTACGGCGAGGATGTGTTTAATAGCGATAACTTCTCGATGATCGTATTTAACATTCAAGAGTTAACTAAAAAATTCATTTCCTATCAAATCGATAGTGAAAAACAGGAATGGCAGTCGGTGATTCATCAATTTCGACTTGAGATAAGTTTTGAAGCGTATAAACGCTATTATGAGAGTATGAAAGAAGCGAAATATACGAAATATAATCATTATGAGCTTGAAGGCCATCAGATTCAAAATAAACAGCTGCATTTATCGCACCTTACTACGGATGAAGAGAAGAAAGAAAAGCTAATTGCTTTTTTAGCTTCGGCATTCGTAGTTCAGGCACAAGAAGAGAGAAATAATAAATTCATGAATAAAGCTGCAGGACCTGCTTAATAGAGAATCTATAAATTAAAAAACACCAGTTTCTACTGGCGTTTTTCTTTATATCTTTCCTTGCTGATGAATTTCTTTTAACAGCTTTTTTAAATCTGCTACTTCTTTTCTAAGAGCCTGGATCTCTACTCTTGTCTCGTCCTCATCTGAAGTCCCTTCGGATTCCTTAATGTCATCTTGGTTTGCCTTTTCAACATTGCTGACGATGACACCAATAAATAAGTTGAATACAATGAATGTACCTACTAGGATAAATACCACAAAGTAGGGCCATGACCACCAAGCTTCAGCGAAAATTGGTCTCATTACACCACTAGCCCATGACTCTAATGTTACGACCTGGAATAGTGTAAGTAAAGAAAGCTGAAGATTCCCAAAATACTCAGGAGCAATTTGGGCAAATAACATCGTTCCAATGACGGCAAAAATGTAAAAAATAATACTCATTAAAATAAGAATATTTCCAAGGGCTGGAATGGTCAGTAGTAAGGCATCAACTAAACGTCGCAAAGAAGGAATCACAGAAATCGCACGTAAAACCCTAAGTACACGTAATATTCTTAGTACAGTAATAAAATGGGCGCCAACAAAAAGATGTCCTGCTGCAACAATGATAAAATCGAACCAGTTCCAGCTGCTTTTAAAGAAATTCCTTTTAGGCATTGTTGCAATAAACCGCATTGCAATTTCAATCGTAAAAATCCATAAAAGGATCATATCAGCAATGTGAAACCACTCGTAATAGGATTGAGAAAGAACAGGGTAGGTTTCAAGCCCAACGAGTAAGGCATTGATAAGAATAAAAAAGATTATCGTACTGGAAAACGCTCTGTGAAAGACGATGCGTTGAATAGTACCAATTAATGTATTGGGGGGTAAGAGGTTATTTTGTTTTTCCATTTTTAACTCCTTCGTAGATATAACATTTTCGTCAACATTTACTATTCTACAAGATTCTATGAATAAGGTAAAAGATTTCTTTTTCTAGTTTCAAAAAATGAATTTTCGTATCATATAATTATTGGAGAGAATGGAGGAGCGAGATGTCATATAAATCGGTTTTAATAATTGGAGCAGGGCTAGCTGGAATTCACGCGGCTAAAAAACTAGCCGAGCTTGGCATTAATTATCAAATTATCGAGAAGGGGAAGAAGGTAGGGGGGAGAATGGCAACTGTGTCTAGTAGTCAGGGAGTTGCTGATTATGGGGCACAATTTTTTACAGCACGAAGTGAAAAAATGAAAAAACTAGTAAAACAGTGGGTCCGTGAAGAAAAAGCTCGCTCGTGGACAAGAGGCTTTCATCAACGTAATCATGCAGGAGAGATTACACTTGTACGTGACGGCTATCCTCGGTTTGTTGCATCGAACGGAATGTATGCGCTTACAAAGTGGCTGAGTGTAGATTTGAATATTTCAACAGGCCAGGAAGTCACGTCAGCACGGTATGAAAACGGGTTTTGGTTCGTAGAAATTCTCAATAAGGAAACGTCAGAGAGAATGTTCGTTAAGGCTGATGGATTAATTACAACCGTTCCTATCCCACAAGCTATCGCATTTATAAAAAATGAACAGTTAGAAAGTGATGTTTATTTTGAGCTACAACAACTTAAATATGAGCCTTGTTTAGCAGTGACTATTACGCTTAACCGTTCTAGTAAAATCCCCAAAAAAGGTGGGATTCAGAGCGAGGGAGATATTGCGTTTATTGCTGATAATAAGCAAAAAGGAATTTCGAAAAAACCAATGGTAACGATTCATGCCTCAGGCTCATGGAGTGAAGAGCACATTCACAAGTGTAATGAATGGATTGTGGAGGAGCTAGTTCAGCAGGTAAAGCCTTTATTAGGAAACATAGCCATCATTGATGCAAAAGTGAAGAAGTGGAAATATGCTAAACCGATCACATTACATCCTGACCGTATTTTAGCAACCTTACAGCCTGCGCCCATCGTTTTTGCTGGAGATTGTTTTAAGGAAGGGAAAGTAGAGGGTGCGATATTATCAGGATTAGAGGCTGGTGAATGGATGGGTGAGAGGATACGAAAACAGGGTTAAAAACATGAGAGACACTGCGAGCCCGCTACAAGAAATTTTGTAACGGACTAACTGATAGGCAGTGGCTCCTCAAATTATTAACTTATGATTTTGTTTCTGTTAGAATAGCGCCAAGTTCCTTTGCACGAGCAATGGCTTTCGTAATAGCTTCTTGTACCGCTTCCTGAGTGTGATGCTCGCGTAATACATTAATTCCAGCCTCAGTCGTACCGTTCGGACTCATGACTTCTTCGTAAAGCTCTCGGGAAGTTTTAGTCGTCGTTTGAAGACGTTTACCTACTCCAACGATTGTTTGAGTAATGAAGGCCGAGGCCTCTTCTTTAGTAAGGCCAGCCTCAGCTGCAGCTTTCTCCATCGCTTCAACTAGAAAATAAAAGTACGCTGGACCACTACCAGCAATTCCAGTTACGGCATCGATCTTATCTTCGTGTACAATCGAGACGGTGCCAACTGCTGCAAATAATGTAGCTGCTTCTTCTACATGAATGTCGCTAGCATGTTCTCCCCTACAAATGGCTGTGGCGGAGGCTCCAACCTTGGCAGATGTGTTTGGCATTGTGCGAATGACAGGTGCTTGATGACCGAGTAAATCTTCAATGTACGCTGTTGTAATACCCGCTAGAACAGAAATGAATAATTGATTTACTGAAGTTCTTTCCCTTACTTCACTAATCGCATCATTAACAGATTTAGGTTTCATTGCAAGGATAACGATATCGGCTTTTTCAACGGCTTCCTTACGGTTTGAAGTTGTTTGGATACCGTAACGTTGTTGTAATTCCTCGAGCTTTTGTTTATCAGCTAGATTTGTTGCAATGATTTGACTTGGCTTTACAATGTTATGAGAAACGAGGCCAGCAATTATGGCCTCGGCCATAGATCCTGCCCCTAAAAAGGTAATAATTTTATTCGCAATCATAGGATCACCTATCCTTTAATTTGTCCTTCACCGTGAATTAAGTATTTCGTCGAAGTTAACGCCTCAAGCCCCATAGGTCCACGAGCATGTAGCTTTTGTGTACTGATACCAATTTCTGCACCAAATCCAAATTCAAAGCCATCTGTGAACCGTGTTGATGCATTATGATAAACAGCAGCGGCATCAATTTCATTTAAAAATTTAACAACATTTGTTTCCGTTTCACTAATAATTGCTTCGGAATGCTTAGTGCCATATTGATGAATATGTTCAATCGCATCCTCAACTGAAGAAACAACTTTTAATGCAACTTTAAGATCTAAATATTCATCTGCCCAGTCTGTTTCCTGTGCTTGCTTAAAACGTGCATCCTTCTCACAAAGCTGTTCATCCCCAAATAGCTCTACGTTTTTAGCTGTTAATTCTTCAAGCAGCTTGTTTAAATGCTCATTTGCCCATTTTTCATGAACAAGGATCGTTTCAGCTGCATTGCATACGGAAGGACGCTGTGTTTTTGCATTAATAGCAATTGCAATCGCCATATCCTCTCTAGCAGACTCATCAATATAAACGTGACAGTTGCCAACACCAGTTTCTAATACAGGTACAGATGCATTTTTGACTACTGATTGAATGAGTGTAGCCCCACCGCGTGGAATAAGGACATCTAAATACTCATTAAGTGTAAACATTTCAGTAGCAGTTTCGCGACTAGTATCTTCAATAAGTTGAATTGCTTCAAAAGGTATGGTTGTTTTTTGTAAAGCACGATGTAACACTTGGACAATAGCCTTATTAGAATGAATCGCAGTTGAGCTGCCACGTAATAAAACGGCATTTCCAGTCTTTAAGCAAAGACTCGATGCGTCCACCGTTACATTTGGACGTGCTTCGTAAATCATTCCGATCACACCTAAAGGAACACGAACTTTTTCAATCTTTAACCCATTAGGACGTTCAAAAGAAGTCATGACCTCCCGAACTGGATCATGTAAATCAACTACTTGCTTTAAGCCTTCAGCCATATCTTTAATTCTTGCAGATGTTAAAGTTAAGCGGTCAAGTAAGCTTTCACTCATTCCATTTTGCTTACCAGCTTCAATATCTTTATTGTTTTCTTGAATAATAAAGGCTTCTTCCTCTACAAGTTGGGACGCCATTGCAAGCAAGGCGTTGTTTTTTTCTTCCGTCGTTTTGGCTGCAAGTTCATACGTTAATTGTTGTGCACGTTTTGCTTTTGTACGTAATTCATTCATCGATTAATCCTCTCCTTTTTTAAAGATACCCAGTTATCGCGGTGAATGACTTCGGGTTTCGGTCGTCCGGTTTGTTGCTTTGCTACGCTACTAGAAAGACCCTTAATTTGCTCGAGTTCCTGGGAAGAAACATTACACTTTCCTTTTCCAATAATAAGTCCATTTCTGTTGAACACCTCGATAACATCGTGTTCCGAAAAGCTCCCCTCTACTGCGACGACACCTGCTGGGAGAAGACTTTTCCCTAACACAGTAATTGCCTTTTCTGCGCCATCGTCGATAATAATTCGCCCAGCGCTTGTTGAATGAAGAGCGATCCATTGCTTCGTTGTTGGCATCACAGGGTCATGTTGAAACGAACCTAAATAAGTGCCGTCCCCTTTTCCTGAAAGGATGTCAACTAATTTCTGTGGACCATTTCCTGTTCCAATGAAAACATTAACACCTAGTGAAAGAGCGGTTTTTGCAGCACTAACCTTTGATTTCATTCCACCAGTCCCAACCTTCGTCCCAGATTCACCAGCAAGATCTATTAGCTCATCGGTCACTTCAGGTAAATAGTGGAATTTTTTTGCGTTTGGGTTGTTTGTCGGATTCGCATCATAGAGCCCATTAACATCAGTTAAAATACATAAGGTTTGTGCATGGATAAAACCACTTACGAGAGCAGAAAGCATGTCATTGTCCCCAAAGGTTAACTCTTCAATCGATGTGGAATCGTTTTCGTTAATAATAGGTAAGGCCCTACGCTTTAGCAATTCGCTAATCGTAGAATAAGCATTACTAAAGCGAGATTCATCGGCGAAGTCCTGTCTCGTTAAAAGTAGCTGAGCAGGGGTAATGTCATAACGATTAAATTGGTCAATATAGCCTTGCATTAACAAACCCTGTCCTACTGCAGCTGCGGCCTGTTTACCAGCAATTGTTACAGGTCTAGATGGATAACCGAGTGCAGAAAATCCCGCTGCTACAGCTCCAGATGAAATTAACAGTACTTCATGTCCCTGCTTTTTCAATTCGGCTAAAGCTTGCACGTGTTCAGCAAGCTTTTCCATACTTAATGCTCCGTTTTTTGTCGTTAAGGAGCTACTACCAATCTTTACGACAATTCGTTGTCGTCCCATTGTACCTCAAGCCTTCTTTCTAAAAGATTATCTGAAAAAGTCTTAAAAAATAAAAAAACCTTTCACATCCTCAATTAAAAGGACGGAAAAGTTAATCCGCGGTACCACCTTCATTGGCATAAGCATATGCCCAACTCATTCCCGTATCGTAGGAAACCCGACCAGATATTGTTCTGGTTGCTCTAGGGCAGGTTCAACAAAATTAGAGGCGGTGGCCCTTTCAGCCGGTGGGTGCCACTCTCTATGCACATAATGTTTGTTTACTAATCCCTTTCATCACATTTCATTATAATTTCTATTATTATATAGGTCGAATTAGCACTACGTCAAGAGCAAGACATAAGAGAGAAGCTTTCCTTTTTGCTAGCAATAAAAGCAATCGTGTATGATAAATAGGAATGGAATAGGGGGAGTATAAAAATCATGATAGCAAAAAAAATCTGGATTACAGGTGCTTCAAGTGGGTTAGGACGTCAGCTTGCAATCGATTTAGCTAAACGAGGGGATATTCCGGTAGTATTTGCTCGAAATGAAGCGAAATTAAAGGAGCTTTATGATGAGATTATAGCCTTTGGAGGAAAAGCATTTTATGCAAAGTTAGATGTAAGTAAGTTTGAGACAATTGAACCTGTGTTGAAACAAATGTTAACTAAAGTGGGTGGAGTTGACGTACTAATCAATAATGCTGGTTTTGCTGTCTTTCAACATTTAAAAGAAGCTTCCTTCCTAGAGGCAAAAGAGATGTTCGATGTTAATGTTCTAGGTTTAATAAAAGTGACCCAACTTATGCTCCCGTCTATGCTTGAAAAAGAGTCCGGACATATCATTAATATTGCATCACAAGCAGGAAAATTTCCGACTCCAAAAGCCAGTGTTTATGCAGCAACAAAACATGCCGTTCTAGGGTTTACGAATAGTTTAAGAATGGAATTAAAACACTCAAATATAAAGGTTAGCTCGGTGAACCCTGGACCAATTCGGACTCCTTTTTTTACACGGGCTGATGAGGGTGGGAGTTACGCTAAAAATGTAGAAAAGTGGATGTTATCTCCAGACTATGTTTCACAGCAGATGATTAAATTAATTGACGAGCCAAGAAGAGAATTAAACCTACCACGCTGGATGGATATGGGTTCAAGACTATATCAATTGATGCCTTCAGTTGTGGAAAAAATAGCCGGAAAAAAACTTCATCAAAAATAGCAGCCCTTTCGTTTATTAATCAGGTTGGTCTGTGAAAAAACGGTAAACAACATCATGGATAATATCAATTAAATCACTAGTAGGTTCTGCTCGTTGCTGCTCACGTATCGTATGAATTAGCTGTTGTTCTTCTTCATTTGTTAAAGGAAGAGTCTCTCCGTGCGTGTATGATTTACTAACTTGAGCAATAAGTTTAGCGAGAAATGTATGATCCATGTTATCCACCTCTAGTATAATGTAACTGTAACATTATCACATCAACCTAAACTAGTCGAATAAGAGGTGTCCATCTACAAGTCAAATCGATTGTAGATGGACTAAACAGGAGTAGGTTACACTTTAGGAATGGTTTGGATGTTCTTCATTACCTTTCTCATCGCCACTATAGGCAATTAAAACGACACCAAGTTGCTGTTCTAATAAGCGTAACTTTTCTAATTCTTGATTATCAAGTTCTGCTACATGATAGTCCATGGTTATCACCTCTAAAGTTAAAATTCCCTAACAAAAAAAAGAATATGTATGAAATAGGAAGGAGTAGCATGATGCAGGCTCAAAAAATTGAAGTTGTAAAAGCCCATAAGGAACAGACGATGTATCGAATATTGCTCATTATCGGGTTTGTTCATCTTTTAAATGATGCGATCCAAGCGCTTGTACCAGCAATGTTTCCAGTATTAGAACAGTCAATGGGACTTACCTTTACGCAATTGGGCTTTATCGCCTTTGCGTTGAACGCCACTTCTTCACTTATTCAGCCACTTGTGGGGCTTTATACAGATAAGCACTCTTCCCCCTATGCTCTACCTGTTGGCCTTTGCTTTACATTTATTGGAGTATTAGGGATTGCATTTGCTCCATCCTTCTTGTTTGTCATTATTGCTGTTATTTTTATTGGACTAGGTTCCGCTACGTTTCATCCAGAAGGTTCCCGAGTTGCTTATATGGCATCTGGAGGGAGGAGAGGACTTGCTCAATCGATTTACCAAGTAGGGGGAAACGCAGGGCAGGCACTCGCCCCACTAATTACTGCATTAATTTTAGTTCCATTTGGTCAATTTGGGGCAATTTGGTTTACATTCGTGGCAGCTTTAGCTGTTGGTTTATTGATTTACATCGCAAAGTGGTATGCTGCCAAAGAACGACATACGAATATTAAAATGAAGCAAGTGAAGAAAGAGGAGAAAGAGGAGAAAGAATTTCCGAAACTCATTTTATTTGCTATCTGTCTTCTAGTCTTTTTAGTTTTTGCTCGCTCGTGGTTTCATGCTGGGCTCACAAATTTTTATGCCTTTTACATTATAAAAGAATATGGGTTATCAATTTCGCAAGCGCAAATTTATATATTTTTGTTTTTAGCTGCTGGTGCTGTTGGAACCTTTTGTGGAGGACCATTAGCTGATCGCTTTGGTAAACGAAACATTATTATGTTATCAATGCTCGCTTCCGCACCATTAGCTATTATTCTTCCTCATGTTGGCCCTTTTTTAGCATATCCAATTATTACAATGATCGGCTTTATTATTTTATCGAGTTTCTCTGTTTCAGTCGTT
Source organism: Halalkalibacter urbisdiaboli (assembly GCF_002156385.1). Taxonomy (GTDB): domain Bacteria; phylum Bacillota; class Bacilli; order Bacillales; family Bacillaceae_D; genus Halalkalibacter_A; species Halalkalibacter_A urbisdiaboli. Next base: position 468,917 of record NZ_MVJM01000001.1, on the reverse strand, counting down.
TACGCTCAAGAACTAGTTCCAGGGAGAATTGGAATGGTTTCCGGACTAATTGTTGGCTTAGCCTTCGGAATGGGGGCAGTTGGATCAGTCGTATTAGGATGGTTTGCTGATTTATATGGATTAACGAATACGATACTTTTAACTGCGTCTCTTCCTTTTATTGGTATATTGACATTATTTCTCCCATCTGATCAGCGGTTAAGAGAGATGAATCGTTAGAATGAACGAGGGTGTCTTAGTAGGTTTTCTAGCCTATAAGACACTCTTTTATTTAGGTTAAGAGAAAAAAGGACAACGGTAATCAGAAAAAAATAGCACATCTGCCTAGGCTAATGAATACGATAGGTTATAAGTGTTGACCCTTCCGTGGGGTGAGTAGAGATAAAAACTTCCCAAAAGGGGCTGATAATGCATGTGTGGAATTACTGGGTGGATAGATTGGCGAAACGATTTACGAAAAGAAGGGACACAAATTAGAAAAATGGCTGAGACGTTAAATCGCCGTGGTCCTGACGACTTAAACGTTTGGACTTCACAGCACGTCGGTTTTGGTCACGCACGACTAGTTGTAGTCGATCCAGAGAATGGGATTCAGCCAATGAGTCGAACCTATAAGGATAAAACATATACTATTGTTTACAACGGAGAGCTCTATAACACGGAGGACATTCGAAGGGAGCTTTTAGTTCGTGGACACGATTTTAAAGGACATTCTGATACAGAGGTTCTATTAAAATCATACATCGAGTGGGGGCAGGAATGCCTTGAAAAGCTTAATGGAATTTTTGCTTTTGCGGTTTGGAATGATAAGGATGAAAGTCTTTTTATGGCGAGGGATCGCCTTGGTGTGAAGCCATTGTTTTACACGGTTCGAGATGGACGTTTATTGTTCGGTTCAGAAATTAAGGCGTTGCTTGCTCATCGCGACATTGATCCTGTTGTCGGTGAATCAGGGTTAGCTGAAATAATGGGCTTAAGCCCTTCAAGAACACCTGGTCATGGCGTCTACGAAGATATTCATGAGTTACGTCCAGCCCATGCGCTCATTTATGATCGAAACGGTGCAAAGGTGACGCGATATTGGCAATTAAAATGTAAGCCGCACGAGCATAATGTTGATGAAACGGCACAATACATTCGTGAGTTAATGGAAGACATCGTAGAGCGTCAATTATTTGCGGATGTACCTGTAGGTATGTTTTTATCTGGTGGTGTTGATTCAAGTGCTTTAACAGCGATAGCAGCGAAAGTTTATGAAAAGCAAGGCAAAGGTCCAATTCGTAGCTATTCAGTAGACTATGATGAGAATGATAAGTATTTTGAAGCAAGCGATTTCCAGCCAAATGAGGATGCCCCTTGGATTAAAAAGATTTCTAAGGACCTTGGTACGAACCACTACGATGCTGTGATTACCATTGACGAACTTGTACATCTTCTTAAAGAAGCTGTATTAGTACGTGATTTACCAGGGATGGCAGATATTGATTCGTCACTTCTTTGGTTTTGTAAAGAAATCAAAAAGGACGTAACAGTTGGTTTATCAGGGGAATGTGCAGATGAAATTTTCGGTGGCTATCCTTGGTTTCATAAACCGGAAGTTATGTATATTGATGGCTTTCCGTGGATGCGTTCAATGGATGAACGTGAAGCTCTTTTAAATGATAAATGGAAGAGTAAATTAAATTTAAAAAGTTATATATATGATCGATACAAAGAAACGATTAATGAAACCCCTCGCTTTGATGGTGATAACCCTGAGGAAGCGAGAAGGCGTGAAATTTCCTACCTAAATATGATTTGGTTTATGACGAACTTGCTTGACCGAAAAGACCGTATGAGTATGGGGGCAAGTTTAGAGGTACGTGTACCTTTCTCTGATCACCGCCTTGTTGAGTATGTTTGGAATATTCCATGGGAAATGAAACGTTTAGAAGGTAGAGAAAAAGGGATTTTGAGAAAGGCATTAGAGGGTCTCCTTCCTCATGATGTACTATATCGCAAGAAAAGTCCGTATCCGAAAACACATAATCCAAAGTATACGGCTGCTGTACAAAAAGGAATGCAGGCAGTGCTTGCTCAGAAGGATGCTCCAATTTTTGAGTTTATTAACAAAGATAAGCTTAAAGAAATCGCTGAAAGTAATGGATTAACAACAGGAAATCCTTACTTTGGTCAACTGATGGCCGGACCGCAGCTTCTCGCTCACTTTATTCAAATGGATTATTGGATGAATGAGTATGATGTCAAAATAAAAGGATAAGGCTTTTATGAGATTAGAGGAGTCGCAAAAGGTAAAAATTTACCTTTTGCGACTCCTCCCTTTACGTTACTTCTATTAAAGCCTTGGATTCTCATCATATCGTAATGATACTACCTTGGTATAGTCACCACGTTCGATCTCTTCGGGTGTAGCCTCTTGACTTAATTCCTCATCATTGTCGATACCAGGTGCTATTGTTGGTTCATTTCTTTTCTGTTTATCTCGTTTCATCATAATTTCCTCCCTTTTGGTCATTCATCATTATTTTGTGAAATAACGTGGAAATGAATGAGTGGGATAATCCGTCGGAAGAACCATTTATTTCATTGTCAGGAAAAAAACACCTACTGAATTAACTCAGTAGGTAAGGCACCTGCTATCCAATAATTACACGCTCTTTCGGATAATGGTACAAATCTTCGGTTGTTTTCCCCCTTATTATAAACAAAAATGAAAAGACACCAATTCTCCCTACAAACATGAGAAAGATGATAATCAATTTACCAGGTGTACTTAAGTCCGGGGTGATACCCATTGATAGGCCTGTGGTTCCAAAGGCAGAACAAACTTCAAAAATAACCGCGATCAATGGGAATGGTTCTATAATTGACAGAGCAATAACAGCAGAACCTGTAATAAAAACAGCAACACTAATGACGACAAAGGATTTTAAAACATCCTCTGGGTCAAGCTCGCGATGAAACACTTTCACCGATTGACGACCACGAGCAAACGAAAATATCGCTAATAATACAATCGCAAAGGTCGTTGTACGAATCCCTCCACCAACACTACTCGGTGATGCGCCAATAAACATTAACGTACTTAACAACAGCTGAGTGGGGACCGTAAAGTCACTAACGTCCATCGTTGCTAGTCCACCGTTTCGAGTCGTGATTGACTGAAAAATGGAATAGAACAACGTCTCATGCCAGACTGTATCAGCAAAGAAATGACTTCGCTCAAATAAGTAAATGAACAGGGCACCAATAACTGTTAATGAGAAAAAGGTGATTGTCGTTATTTTAGTAAACAAAGAAAACTTATAAGGCTCATGAACCTTGCTGCGCTTTTGCAGACTTTCTTTTACTTCAATTAATACAGGAAATCCAATCGCTCCCAATATAAGAAGGACCATATTTACGGTTTGAACATAATAATCATGGGCAAATGGAATAAGGGATTCACCAGTAATATCAAAACCGGCATTAGTCGTGGCACTAACCGAAGCAAAGAAACCTTGGATGAAGGCTTCTTGCCAGCTCGGAAAATACCTTAGGAAGTAAGTACCTAAAATAATAGCCCCAATCGCCTCGATAATAAGGATTAGAGACAGGATTTGCTTCATTAAATGAACCAACCCTGAAAAGGTACCGCGATTTTGATCCGTCATAATTAATTGCCGTTCTCTTAAACCGATTTTTCTACCGAGCATGAGCCAAATGAAAGTCCCGAGCGTCATAATTCCAACCCCGCCAAATTGAAGAATAAAGGCAAGGACAAAGACACCAAATGTACTAAACGTCTCAGCAGTTGACACGACAGTTAAACCAGTTACACTTATGGCACTAACTGCTGTAAAGAGTGCATCAATAAATGTCCATTCTACCCCGGGTTTATGTGTATAAGGAAGACTCAGAAGAATTGTTGATAAAATTGCTGCACCGAGATAATAAAGAACAATTAATTGAACAGATGTTAAATTAATCAAGTTCGTTTTTTTAGGAGCTTTCATCTTATAATCCTTCTTCCTCAAATCGTTTCAAATCGTTTTTATGACCAATCATGATTAAAATATCTTTTTCATAAATTAAATCATGAGGAGAGGGTGAGACCATAACATTTTCTCCGCGTTTTATCGCTAAAATCGTGCAGCCATATTTTGCACGAATATCTAATTCAATAAGGGAGTTATTTGCGACCTTTTCGGTAGCAATTAATTCGACAATGCTGTATTCCTCGGATAGTTCGATATAGTCAATGATTTTTTCCGAAACTAAATGCTGTGCGATTCTAATCCCCATATCGTATTCAGGGTGAATAATCCGATCTGCACCAATTTTATCTAATACTTTATGATGATAATGATTTTGTGCTTTTACCCAGACATTTTTTACATCAAGCTCTTTTAGTAATAACGTACTTAGAATACTCGTTTGAATATTATCGCCGATAGCAACAATGACAAACTCAAAATTACGTATTCCTAAATTTTTAAGGACTCGTTCATCTGTTGCATCTGCTATAACTGCGTGAGTAGCAGAATTGGCAAATTCATTTACTTTGTCCTCACTGTTATCAATCGCCAAAACTTCATGCCCCATTCGATATAACTCGCGACAAACAGAGCCCCCAAAACGACCTAGACCGATAACGGCAAATTGTTTTTTCATGTTGATTCTCTCCTTTTTATACACCAAAAAAAGACCATCACAAAGAATGGCCTAGCTCGCAGACCTTTCTCTCGTATTTTATAACGCTTACGGAGTTAGCTGTCGGATTAGGGACTGAGAGTATCCCTTCTTATTTTGATCATAAGATTCACCCCAAGACATGTTACCATGCCAAAATGGGTCCCCCGTTCTATTAAAGATTCAGCGAATAAAAGGCGTATTTAATTAATTAACAAGATTAATTTACTCCTGAAATGATCAGGAGTCAATCTCTTTTTTTATGGAAGGGTTAAAAAAAGTGCGAGCTTCATTTCTACTTTTTTTAGATAAATATATTACAATAAAACATCTTGATTTTAGTAATAAAGTCTTATACTATAAATATAGTAAGAGAATAAAAATGAATAATATATAATGTTTTTTAAAATGAAAAAGGCAAACTTATTGAAAAATAAGGACGCAAAGCCTAGGGTCTAAGGTAATGGTATTACTACGATCGCCTGGTTACCAAAAAAAAGTGATTTTTGGCTATTCTATTATTAGAATAGTTTTTTTATTTTTTATAGGCATAAAAGAGGTTTTTGATTTCATGAAGGGAGCAATAAAATGATGCGTTTATTCAACATTAAAAGCATTCGGTTAAAAATTATATTAAGTTTTTCCATAGTTATTTTGTTAACACTTTGTTTAGGAGCGTTTAATTACATTTCGGTAAACAAAATTAATAGCGATACCGATGAAATGGTTCATGAGCATTTGCCGTTATTAATTGCACAAGAGCAGCTAGCGTTTAATATATCGGAGCGAATTGCATTAACTCGTGGGTATGTCCTTTATGGTTATGTTGATTATAAAAATAAATTTAATGCATATACCGACCAGAGTATTGTAATCGAGGAGCAGATTCTTGCAGCAACAGACTCTGAAGAAGTAAAAGAGTTAATCATTAAAAGTAGTGAATGGGCAGCTCTTACCCAAGACAAGGTATTCACTGAATACGATAAAGGAAATACCGAGGAAGCGAAAGCGATCTTAATGAATGAAGTCCAGCCTATCGCACATAATATTATGGATGGGTTTGCTGAAATGACTGCTAAGCGTGAACATATGATTAAGCAGGAAGGTGAAAGTTTAATAGAAATTGGTGAATCACTTTTGTTAATTGGCTTTGCTGTTTCAGTTACGGTTGTTATCCTTGGGATTGTAGCTGCGGTAGTTACAGCTAGTACAATTACAAAGCCAATTAATGCTGTTAAGGACCGGATGAATCTAATTGCTAGTGGTGATTTGACTCAAGAGCCATTACATACGAAATTAAAAGATGAAGCTGGTGAATTGATTCGAGCGACAAATAAAATGAGCAATGACATGAAGCTGATATTAGCTGAAGTTCAACAAGTATCTGAATCAGTTTCTTCTCAGAGTGAGGAATTAACTCAATCGGCTAATGAGGTTACCACAGGTTCACAGCAGGTGGCTTCGACGATGGAAGAATTATCACAGGGGGCGGAGTCACAGGCGAACCATTCAAGCGAGCTAGCAAGTGGTATGGAATCATTTACAACGCGTGTACAAGAAACGAATGAGAACGGAGAACAGGTCCAAGAAACGTCCAATCATGTTTTAGAGATGACTGTTAAAGGTAGTACATTAATGGACTCATCAGTAGAGCAAATGGCCATGATTGATCAAATTGTTCAAGATTCCGTTGGGAAAGTTCAGCATCTAAATGTCCAATCAAAAGAAATAACGAAGCTCGTATCTGTGATTAACGATATTGCAGAACAAACGAATTTGTTAGCATTGAATGCAGCCATTGAAGCTGCTCGAGCAGGGGAGCATGGAAAAGGCTTTGCAGTTGTAGCAGATGAGGTAAGAAAGTTAGCTGAGCAAGTTTCATTATCTGTTTTAGACATTACTAGTATTGTAAATAATATTCAAAAAGAGACGGATATTGTGACAGACTCTCTCCAAAATGGTTATGCAGAAGTTGAACGTGGAACAACACAAATTAAATCAACTGGTGAAACCTTTAAGGCGATTCACCAATCCGTTTCAGATATGGTATCAAGCATTCAATTAGTTTCAAGAAATTTAGCAGAGATGACACAGACGAGCCACCATATGAAGCAATCCATTGAAGACATTGCTGCAATATCAGAAGAGGCAGCTGCAGGGGTAGAGGAAACATCAGCCTCAATTCAACAGACAAGTAGCTCTATGCAGGAAGTTTCAAGTAGCTCGGAGCATCTAGCAAAGCTTTCAGAAAATCTAAATCAATTAATAAGACGATTTAAGCTATAGAAATAAAACCATCCTTATTTAAATAAATTAGGGATGGTTTTATTTGTAGTTTAACCGAACGAACTTTCCCAGGAAATGAAGATCTTTTATAATGTGACTCAGAAAGACAAAATGTGTATGTTCGTATTATATAATTGTATTAATCTATATAATTATTATTAAGATGCATTTATACAAATTGAAGGATAAAAACGTGGCTCTAACGTAATGGAGGGAAGACTATGAAAAAACGGGTAGTAATCATAACCGGGGCAGGGCAAGGAATTGGCGAAGCGGTTGCAAAGGCATACGGAAGGCATGGAGATTGTGTTATTGTTGCTGATTTAAATGAACAGGCTGCAAACCAAACTGCAGAAGCAATGATGAATGAAGGTAGTGAGGCACATGCAGTTGTATGTGATGTCAGAAAAGAAGAACATATTATTGAACTGGTTCGTCAGGTGGAATTACAGTTTGAGCGAATTGATGTCCTCGTAAATAACGCTGGAATCGCAAGGGCCTCTTATCCAAACGGCATAACGCTTGAGCAATGGGATAATATTATCAATACAAATTTACGGGGGGCGTTTTTGTGTACAAGAGAGGTTGCTAAAGTTATGAAAAAACACCAAAAGGGTTCAATCGTTAACATTGCATCAACAAGGGCTTTCATGTCAGAACCAGATTCTGAAGCATATGCAGCCTCTAAAGGTGGGCTCATTGCCTTAACTCATGCATCGGCAGCATCCTTACAACAAGACCGTATACAGGTGAATTCAATAAGTCCAGGTTGGATTCATACAGGAGATGAAATGGAATTACGGGCCATCGACCATGACCAACACTTTTCTAAGCGTGTTGGTAAACCTAGTGACATTGCAAGAGCATGCTTGTTTTTAACGAATCCAGATAATGATTTTATTACAGCGGAGAATATTACGATCGACGGGGGAATGACGAAGAAAATGATTTATGAACATTAATAAGAAAAGAAAAAGGTTGTCCAAAAAGTGAGTTTACCTTTTTGGAACAACCTCCTTGCGACGAGGCCACTGAAAAAGGGTGCTTTTCCCTTTTTCAGTGGCCTTCTGGCGACACCTATTTTATTTGCCTAATTAAAAGCGATTGTTATCTTTCTTATGAGGCAGTTTTTTGTTGTTTTAATGAATCCTCTGTCATTGTATTTTGTTGCTGTGATTCTTTTACGAAACAATATATGAAAAACACAGCTACTAAAATGTACCCTATTGTATATTCACCAGCTGCATTAATGGCTAAAGCAGGTGCGTGCATTAAACCAATAAACGAGAAGAATGCTGCAATTAATGAAAAAATAATTGCTTGTTTGAATTGTTTATCGATAATAGCAACTGTCATGGCCCCTAGTAAAATGGCTGTAAACATCGCCCCTTGACCGAGAGGAACTATCCCTTCGGAAATCCCAGCTACAACTTCACCAGCAGCATTATTGAAGCGAGTCATTACATAATTCGCAAAGTAAGGGAGCATCGCAATCGCAACCGCTGGGTAATATTTTTTGTCGTTCGTTAAAAATGGTGTTGCAACCATCGACATTCCGACAAAGACGAGAATTGGGGCGATTGCAGCGAGGGGAATAATCGCTGAGAAAGCAGCAATGATTCCTGTCATAGCAGCGATACCAAAAACAATCGCATTTAAAATACTATATCCACGACCTGCACCCATTTGCTTTGAGCCAACAGTCGCAATATAAACTGTAGTCGGAAACAGTCCACCGAAAATGGCCCCAATCATTGTACCTACTCCATCAACCGCTTGACATTCCCTTACATCATAACTATCACCAGCTGCAGCCATGGCATCGACATTGTTCATCGTTTCAATGGCATTATAAATAGTAATAGGAATAAGAACCCCGAGTAACCCAATAAGTGCACCGAATAGGTAAGTCATGCCTTCGAAAGGTGCTAATGTAGGAAGAAGTGGATAAAAGCCAACATTAGCTAAGCCTTCTGAGATATTAGTTGGAGATTGATAACCAAGAGCAAATGCTAAGATCGTACCAATAATGACTGCAAATAATGAAGCTGGGATGTTAAATGGCATCACGATTTTACCAATGACACCTACTAGAATAATTGCAAGGGAAACAAGACCAACAACTGGAATTGAAAATGTATTAAACAGCATTTCACCAGCAATAAATGTTATCGCGACACCGGCGAGAGCTCCGAGCATGGCTGCACGTGGTAAATGACTGCGCACCCAATTCCCTGTTAAGCTAACTAGTGCCTCAACTAAACCAGATAGAAATGCGGCAGCTACAGCGATTTTCCACGCTAGTTCATGGTCACCTGTTAGAGCATTTGCAGGTGCAAGAACACCAAATAAGAATACAAACATTACAGGTGTACTAATGCCATATGATAGAGCAGTAACATCTGCTCTTCCTTCTTTAAGTGCCAAACGTTTAGCCATATACGCATAGTATAAGTTTCCTACCATTACAGCAACGGCTGCACCAGGAATAACCTTTCCAAAAACAATACTTGCAGGAAAACCCATACCAAGCATCGTTACAGCAATAATCACAAAATTTGCAAGGTTGTTTTGAAATAGCGCAAAAAATGCGTCCGTATCCTCACGTTTATAAAGTGGATAGTGAATAGTGTTTGTTGACATGCTTTTTTCCTCATTTCTTTATTTGATTGAAGCTAATTCATCGACAAAGGTAACGTTTCCGTTCTCAAGTGAATGAATACGAGCTAATGATTCGACTCGGTACCCTAAATCAAGGAGACGTTGTCGGCCATCTTGAAACGATTTTTCAATCACAATCCCAAGTCCTGCTACATTTGCATTTGCTTGCTTAACAATATCGATTAGGCCTAACGCAGCTTGCCCATTCGCAAGGAAGTCATCAATGATTAAGACATTGTCCTTGGCAGAAAGAAAATTCTTTGATACGGTGATATCGTTCGTTTCTTGTTTCGTAAAAGAATAAACCTGAGAAACGTATACATCATCAGTCATCGTTAGTGATTTTTTCTTTCTAGCAAAGATTAATGGGACATCAAGAACCGTTGCTGCTAAAAAGCTTGGAGCAATTCCAGATGATTCGATTGTTAAAACTTTTGTAATCCCATCACTTTGAAATAGACGTGCAAATTCTTTTCCGACTTCGGCCATCAATTTCGTATCAACTTGATGATTTAGAAAAGAGTCAACTTTCAGCACTTGGTTAGAAAGAACGTTTCCTCTGTTGCGTATCGCTTGTTTCAATAGTTCCATGTGCATCCCTCCACAAAAAATAAAAAACGAGCGTTAAGGATCATACAAGTGATCCTTAACGCTCGTAAGAAAATCTAACGAACAAAACAATCACTCATAGTCAAGCCATTTAAGGTGGCTTGGTAGAAACTTGTGGGCCATATCCCCACGATTATATGAGTAAAATATAGTATGTTCTGAATTATAGACGATTCCTTCCTATTTGAGAACCCCTTTTTGCAAAGAAAGCGAACAAAGTGTGATTATTTATTAAATAATATTCGGATATAGGTGGTTGGATATCTATTTTCTGGGGTATTTTTCTATAAAAGTAATAAAATGATTGGTGGTTTTTAAATCAATAATGGGGAATGGTAAGTATGTTTGACAGCGTTATAATTTCGTATTATGATTATCTCATCAATAGGATATGAAGGATTGTCACTGAGTGAACTCAGGCAAGACCTAAAATTGGTGAGATTTTATAATCTTATCTTTTTTAGGTCTTTTTTTTATTATTTAAAAGAGGTGAAACGATATGTTTAAAAAACTATTTGGTCTTGATAAGAAAGTTGAAACTCAAGACATTCCAGAACAGGAAATAATTCTGTCACCGTTAGATGGAAAGGTAGTCTCGATTGAAGACGTACCTGATCCGACATTTTCACAAAAAATGATGGGGGATGGGTTTGCGGTAGAACCAAGTAACGGGAAGGTGATTTCTCCAGCAACTGGTGAAATCATTCAAATCTTTCCTACGAAACATGCAATTGGGATTAAAACACTGGGTGGTCTTGAAGTGCTTATTCATATTGGACTAGAGACAGTTAATATGAAAGGAGAGGGCTTTACTGCTCATGTACAAGAAGGAGACTCTATTAAGGCAGGACAGCCGTTAGTCGATTTTGATTTAGAATTAGTAAAAGAAAAGGCAGCAAGTACGATTACTCCTGTTATCATTACAAACATTGATGAGGCTGTTGCTTCTATTGAAAAAATATCGAAAGAGCAGTTAACCGCTGGAGAAACGGTATTAACAATTAAAGTAAAAAGGTAGTTACAATACTATATGATAAGGGGTGTTCCTGAGGAGTGTCGTTTGGGTACATCCTATTATTATCGTCGAAATCACGTTATTTTAATGCTGTTTAGAGTGTTTATCATGAATGGAGCTTTAACCGATGAAAATTAATAAAATTTTAAATAATAACGTAGTCGTCGTAAAAGAGGGGCATGATGAGATCATTGTCATAGGTCCCGGAATTGCATTTGGGAAACGAAAAAACGATATCATTAACTCTGACAAAATCGAGAAAGTATTTGTCATGAAAGATGAGAAGGAGTATGAGAAATTTACACAAATTATTGATATGCTCCCTGAAGAACATATTTCGTTAGCGGAAGAAATTATTACACACGCTGAAAAGCAATTGCGGACTAAACTAAATGAACATATCCATGTAGGTTTAACTGATCATTTATCGTTTGCGATTGAGCGGGTTAGCCAAGGGTTTGAGTTGCGAAATAAATTGCTACATGAGATAAAGGTTCTGTATGATGCGGAATTTAATATAGGTTTATGGGCGCTTGAACTTGTATCGAAAAAAACAGGTATTACTTTACCGGAGGATGAAGCTGCTCATATTGCTCTTCATCTTCATACAGCGAAAATGAATACGTCAACCATGTCTGAAACTTTGAATACAACCGTAATCATTAATGAACTAATAAAAAGGATTGAAGAGAAATTATCTGTTAAACTTGCGGAAAGTTCGATTTCGTATCAACGCTTGATTACGCATTTAAATTTTGCTTTAAAGCGGGTAATCAAGGGTGAGGCATTCGAGGATATTGATGAGGAGATGTACAAGTTAGTTCGCGAAAGACATGCTGATGCATATAAAATGGCGGTCGAGTTGGCACAGTTTCTCTACGAGAAAGAAGGAATGACTTTACCAAACTCTGAAATCGTTTACTTGACCTTGCATATTCAACGTATCCAACGAAACTAGATAGAGGTGAGCAGATGAAAGGAATTATTAGTTTAGGAGAAGCACTTATTGACTTTATACCATTAGACTCAGAGAACGTAACTTATCAAAAGAGTCCAGGCGGTGCACCAGCAAATGTAGCTGTTGCTACTGCAAAACTGGGGGCAAAATCAACCTTTGTTGGTAAGGTAGGCAATGACGTATTAGGTGAATTTATGCGAAACATTTTACAAAAGCACGGTGTAAATATTCAACAAATGCTGTTAACAGACGAAGCGAGAACGGGGGTAGTGTTTGTTACCCTAGATGAGACCGGTGAACGTCATTTCAGCTTTTATATCGACCCAAGTGCTGATCGCTTTTTGGCAAAAGAAGATCTAGACTTAGATATCTTTAAGCAGCATAATGTTTTTCATTTTGGTTCAATTTCTATGATTAGTGAGCCAAGTCATTCAGCAACAAAGCAAGCAGTCAAGCTGGCAAAGGAGAATGCTTTAATCGTTTCATTTGATCCAAATTTGCGTCTTGGATTATGGCCGAATGCAAAACAGGCAAAAACGACGATTATGTCAATGCTTGGGGAAGCAGATGTTGTTAAAATTTCGGATGAAGAAATGACCTTTTTAACGGGAGAAACTGAAATCGAAAAAGCGGTTGAAAAGCTTTCCACCTTTCAAATACCTGTTTTACTGATTACCTTTGGTGGAAAAGGGAGTTACATTTGTATTGGAAATGAGATTGCTCATGTACCCGCATTAAAGGTGCAGACTATCGATACGACAGGTGCAGGAGATGCATATGTATCAGGAATTCTCTATCAGTTAAGTGAAATAAATACTAAGGTTGAAGAATTGTCAGTAGAGCAATGGAAAAGAGTTGTCCAATTTGCTTCTGTATCAGGTGCTCTTGCAGCGTCAACTCATGGTGCAATGACTGCTTTACCGACACTTGAGGAAGTTCAAAAGCGAATATAATAATCAAGAAAAGTGTGCAAAAAGGGTACTGAAAAAGGGAAACCCACCCTTTTTCAGAGCCCTCCTCATAGCAGGCTTTTAAAAAGATGGCAACGGCTCCGCTCATTGCGCAAAGCCCTCTGATTTTCCCCTTTTCAGTGCGCTCAAACACCGCGCACTCTTTTTTTGGATTTGAAGGTAAATTCATACAAACGACACAGATCTTTAGTTTTAATTTTCTAAAAAGTTAAAGTATTCATTGTTCAGTAAGAAACAGTGTGCTATCGTTTTTAACGAAAACAATTGTGCAATCGATTTCACTAATAATAAAAAGAGAGGTGTTATATTTGGTTATAACGTGAAATTAATTAGTGCAATCGTTTTCCTATAAACAGAAAACTTTGAGTGAATCAAAGCATTTCTTAAGGAGGTTTTTATGTATTTTAAAATTAGTAAACTCATTTCTGTCGGATTAATTTTTCTGTTAGCACTTATCCCTACCACCAGTTGGTGATGAAGCACAAGCCCAAGCGGCCACTTCTGACTTTTCGTGGGATAATGCGAATGTTTATTTTGTGATGACAGACCGCTTTGAAGATGGAGACCCTTCCAATAATCAATCATATGGTCGAGTACAAGAAGATGCTCACGGTCATAATATTGGGACATTTCATGGTGGCGATTTAAAAGGACTAACAAATAAATTGCATGAGGGATATTTTACTGATTTAGGGATTAATGCGATATGGATTACGGCACCTTACGAACAAATTCACGGTTGGGTAGGTGGTGGTGAAGCAGGTGATTTTGCTCACTATGCTTACCATGGATATTATGCTCTTGACTATACGACTGTCGATCAAAATATGGGGACGGTTGAAGAAATGAGAGAATTTGTTGATACAGCTCATGAGAATAACATTCGTGTCGTACTCGATATCGTTATGAATCACCCCGGCTATAATACATTAATGGATATGGAAAATTACAACTTTGGAAATCCGGGACTTGATGCAAACTGGACACCTAGCAATGGAGAAACGTGGCATGAACATCATGATTATATTAATTACGACGATTCATCGGCATGGTCGAATTGGTGGGGAGATTGGGTACGTGCAGATATTGCTGGTTATGAGCAATGTGGTAATAGTGAAAAAGAAATGTGCTTAGCCGGTTTGCCTGATTTCAGAACAGATCTTACAAATAGTGTCGGCCTACCACCATTACTTGAGGAAAAATGGAAGCAAGAACAGAGTGGCTATGATGAGTGGATTGTTCCAGCAGCCGAAGGGTTAAGACAGGATCTTGGTCTTGCACCTGCTGATTATATTATTGAATGGTTATCAGCTTGGGTTGAGGAATTCGGAATTGATGGCTTCCGAATTGATACGGCAAAGCATGTTGAACTTTCACGTTGGGAGCAATTAAAACATTCGGTTAATGAGGCATTATGGACATGGAGAGAGCGTAATCCAAATAAACCAGGTGCAAATTGGTCAGACGATTTTTGGATGGTTGGTGAAGTATGGGGTCATGGTGTTGGCAAAAGTGAGTATTTCGAGCATGGATTCGATTCCGTCATTAATTTTACATTCCAAGGTGAACACGGAAATGGGTCTGCATACGATTTGGATAGAATGGAAGAGGTCTATTCTTCTTATGCTAGTGATATTAATTCAGATCCTGAATTCAATGTGTTGAGCTACCTTTCGCAGCACGATACTGCGCTCTATAATCGCGATAGACTTATAGACGGTGGAACGTATTTACTAATGTTACCTGGTGGTGTTCAAACGTTTTATGGGGATGAAACAGCACGTCCATTTGGTCCGACAGGTTCTGATTCGCATCAAGGAACGCGTTCACCAATGAATTGGGACTCTCCTAATGAACAAGTACTTAATCACTGGAAAAAGCTAGGGCAATTTAGAAATAATCATCTAGCAATCGGTGCCGGTGAACATAGTCAAATTCAATCTGAACCGTATACATTTAGTCGTACATTTGAAGCAAATGGGAGAGAAGATAAGGTTGTTGTCGTCGTTGGAGCATCTGGTACGACAAATATAGATGTATCGTCAGTTTTTGCTAATGGTCAGACCGTTCAAGACTTTTATACGGGGAATTCCTCAGTTGTTGAAGAAGGGACAGTAACATTTGACGCCCATGCCACCGGTGTAATCTTGATTGAGAGAGAAGGTGATTCTGAGCCTAAAGAGCCGGTTAAACCAAGTGCTCCAAACAATTTACAATCCACAAATACGACGGATACTGAAACGACACTAACTTGGGGAACCCCTACACAACAAGTAAATGGATATGAAGTGTTTAGAAATGGTGAAAAAATTGCTGAAACGACATCAACTCGATTTACAGATGGTTATTTAACACCAGAAACAACGTATTCGTATACTGTAACTGCTTTTAATGACGTAGGTACCTCTGAAAAAAGTGAGCCTATTTCAGTAACAACTAGAGCCGAAGGAACTAGTGAAAATCTTGTTACAATCTATTATCAAGGATTTTCAACACCTTATATTCACTATCAACCTGAGGGTGGTGAATGGACGGAAGTGCCAGGTAAGCCGTTAAGCCCCTCTTCAAGCTATGAGGGCTATTATGAAATAACGATTGATTTAGAAGATGCAGAGGGCTTGGTTGCAGCCTTTAATGATGGTAATGGACAATGGGATAATAATAACGGAAACAATTATCACTTTTCAGGTGGAACGTATACATTTAGAGACGGTCAAATTACTGAAGGAGAACCTAACTCAGTAACAACGATTTATTATCAAACATCATGGGAGACACCTCATATCCATTATGCGATAGGAAGTGGTGAATGGACTTCTGTACCTGGTGTAGTAATGGAACGCTCTAGTCGCTATCCCGACTACGCCACCATCACGATTGAGCTTGGTTCTGATTCGGAGTTGGCGGCAGCCTTTAATAATGGAAACGGTCAGTGGGATAACAATAACGGAAATGATTATCGTCTAGGCTCTGCTCCTTTACGATTGAAAATGGCCAAATTAAAAATGGACGTCCATAATTGTTGATAAAAGAAAAGGATGTTGCAAAAGGGGAAAATCGACCTTTTTCAACATCCTAAAATATTAGTAATTAAAGGTAGGGAAAACGTAAGGGTTATCTGGTTCATCCACGATTTCAATTTCTCGAAGCTTAACGGTTGGAATATGAAAATCGTTATATTCTGATTTATCAAGTATTCCCTTTACACGAACCCATGTATCATTTTCAAATTGCTTCGCATCGTCAGCTTCGACCATCGTTCCATAGACTGAGGCATCTGCAACACAGCAGGTCATGCCAAAGCGTGCAACAACTAATTGATTGTCAGCAAATTCAGGTTCCCGATAGACAAAACCTTGAATATCGATTTGTTTCCCAACAAATTGGTCGAGGTGAATATCTAAAACGGTCATGATGTCTAAATAATTCTCTTCATTTACAATAATAACCTCATCTTCAAGTAGTTCATTTGCTAGTTCTTTATAATACGTATTAAAGCCTTCCTCTGTATAAAAGTCTTCAACTGTGAAATGTTCTTCGGGGGTAGAGGATGCCTCTAAATTCTCAAGATATTTATCTGGATCATTTAAATAAGCTTCAGCTCTAGAAATCTCATTTGTCGAATCTGTAACAGCGGTTGGTTTCTTTAAAATTCCTGAACCGTATTGAATTCCCCGATTAGCAGCAACCTGACTATCTAGTACTTTATCTGGTAGGACAAAGCCAAAAATAATGGGTGCAACGAAAATCGAATAAATGAATAGTTTTTTTACTGAATTCCCTTCCATATTATGGTCGGTCCCGCAATCACAAAGCTGTTCTTCCTCTTGTCCTTTTGATGTACTACGTAAAATCTGGATAACCCCGAGGAATAGAAATACCCCGGTTGCAAAATAAATAAAAGGCATCATAGAAGGTGCAATATAGTAGCGGATGTTTCCAGTTATGATAAAAGCAAGCATTAATAATGCAAAGCCAATTAATATAATCCCGCGAATATAGGCATGAAAACCAAGATCCGTTTGTTTATTCATATTCGTCTCCTTCCGTCCTTATTATGATAAGATTGTCCATTGTACAATCATAACTGAGACAAAGACCACACCAGTTACAACAGCGATAAAAGTAAGCACGAATTTCGTCTTGAAAAAGGCAAGAAGCATAATCGTATTTTTTAAATCGAGCATTGGTCCATAAACTAGAAAGGCGATGAGTGAGCCTGTCGAGAATGTACTTCCAAATGAGGCGGCAACAAAAGCGTCCGCTTCAGAACAAAGGGATAGTAAATAGGCAAAGGCCATCATCACCGCAGTAGATGACCACTCATTACTTCCAATGGCAAGCAATACACTTCGATCAAGAAAGGCTTGAAATAAAGAAGCGATAAAAGCCCCTATTATTAAATATTTCCCCATTAAGAAGAACTCATCTGACGCATGATATAGCGTTTGTTTAAGTCGATTCATTTTTTTAGGACCATTCTCATCAATAATAATCTGTTTACCGACCATTTCATCTTTCGTCCATTTTAGCTGATCAGAATTTTTAAATATGACATATAAAATGCCGCCGATTACAATTGCTAGAACAAAAGCCAGTCCCATTCTAGTATAGAGAATTGTTAAGTCCGTTCGAAAAGCAAAGTATGTTGATGCAGCAACAACAGGGTTTAATATAGGTGCTGCTACAAGAAAGACTACTCCAACATGTAGTGGCATTCCTTTTTTTATTAGTCTACGTACAATGGGCACAATCGCACATTCGCATATTGGAAAGATAGCACCTAGTATCGCTGCGGGTACTAATGCCATATAAGCATTTGCTGGTAAATAGCGGTGGAGTAAATCCTCTTTTACAAAAATTTGAATAAGGGCAGAAACAAAGACCCCTAATAGAATAAAGGGAATTGCCTCTAGTACAATGCTAAGGAAGATTGTATTCACACTTAGCCATGATTCCGGAATTGTAATAAATCTCTCGTCACTCTTAAAGAAATCAATCGTAAAAAAGAGCCCTAAAAACATAATCAGAAGAACAAATCCAAGAAAGTCTTTAGCAAAAGAAGTTACAGAAAGTTTCATTCCTATCATTCTCCTAACTAGTTAGTCAAAACTAAACACAGTCTCTCTATTTTAACATAAGCCAAGGTAAAGTGGGACGATTTCATCATTTCGTCATAGGAATGAAATATGTGCGAAAAATACTAGCAAGGTCTGATAATTCCTGTTACACTACGGTAGTTGCATATTTTTAAGGAAGGTGGTTTGAGATGCTTCAAGCACTAATTATTTTTGTTGCTCAGCTGCTCTATGTGCCGGTGTTGACGCTAAGGACAATCATGATGGTAAAAGGGATGAAGGAAAAAGCAGGGGCAATGGGGATACTCGAAGGCGTTATTTACGTTGGTGCGCTTGGGCTCGTGTTTAGTGACTTATCAAATTATTTGAATATGGCTGCCTACGCTGTAGGTTTTGGTGTAGGTTTATATATAGGAACAATTATTGAACAAAAATTAGCAATTGGTTACGTTACACTTGAAGTAAATATTATGGAAAAAAATGAACAACTTACTAAACGCCTGCGTGACGTTGGCTTTAGTGTTTCTACTGCAGAGGTTCAAGGAATGAACTCTACCCGCTACCGCCTTGATTGTACAGCTAGAAGAGACCGGGAACAAGAATTTATCGACATTGTCAGCGCATATGAACCGAGTGCATTTATCGTCTCCTTTGAACCGCGAAACTTCAAAGGTGGCTACATCACAAAATCTATGAAAAAGCGCAAAGACAAACTACTAAAAAAAGCGAATATATAAAAGAAGAAGCAGGGGCGGTTTTCCCCTGCTTCTTCTTGAAACGCAAGGTGACTTTCCTTGCGTCATGTTTTGAAAGCAGGGGCGGTTTTCCCCTGCTTCTTCTTTACAGCAAAAAGTATAAAAATATAGAAAAAACCAAATCGAAATCTTTCTTAATTGAGAGAGTGAAGCGAATATGCTATCTTGATAGAGAAAGGAGCGAGAATATGGTAAAACCAATTCCGACATATCTTTTAACAGGCTTTCTTGGAAGTGGCAAGACAACAGTGCTGAAACGGTTACTTACGACCTTGAAGCGAGAAGGAAAAAAAGTAGTTCTCGTTTTCAATGAGCTTGGTGAGGAAAATGTTGAAAAGCATTATTTCTCAGATGAAACGATGTTAGAGCTTTTAAATGGCTGTATTTGTTGTACGATACAGGATGATATGAGAATGGAGTTGCAGCAATTTTTAAAAACGAATCAAGCAATTGATGTTTTAATTATTGAAGGAACAGGCATTGCCAATCCCGTTGAAGTTATTGAAGCACTTACTCATCCGGTATTAATTGAGAAGGTTGATCTCATGTCAGTCATTAGCTTAATTGATGTAAGTCACTTTTTAGAATATCAAAGCTTATTTTCAAGCTCTAAAGAAATTAGAAGGATGTTAAAACAGCAAATTACGTTTAGTTCATTATTATTGCTAAATAAAATAGATTTAGTTAATCATCAAAAGTTAGAAAAAGTTAAATTAAAAATATCTTCGCTCAAGCGAGAGCAGGCACCTATGCTTGAGTGTAAGTATGGAGAAGTTGATCCTCATTATTTGTTAGAACGCCGAATGGTAACATTTACAAATGAAGAGACTCATCACCACCATTCTCACCATCATCCATTTCAAGCGTTGAAGCTTTCTGTTACCGACCCAATTGATAAAAAAAAGTTTGAACATTGGTTAAAACGTCAAGGAGAAACATTGCTTCGGGCAAAAGGTTTTGTTCGAATCCTACATTCGGATTCTTTGTATTCCTTTCAATATGCCTCTAAACAAATTAATTTTTCAGAAGCGGAGGAAGATATGGAAATGTGCATCATCCTTATCGGGACAGGCTTAATTGAAAAAGAAATAAGGGAATCCTTTGAGAAGGAAGTCAAAAACCGAAGCGACTGGCTTTAGCCAGTCACTTCGGTTTTTAAGTAGTCATATCTTATTTATTTGATTGTCACGGGTGTGGTTTTATTTGCAAATGTTTTTAGTTGTTCTACATAGTTACCAGAAATTACACCACGTTCCGTGATGATACCAGTGATTAGTTCATATGGTGTAACATCAAATGCTGGATTAAATACTTTTGTTCCAATCGGAGCGACGGCGTTTCCGGATAAGTGGGTAACTTCTTCAGCTGGACGTTCCTCGATTGGAATGTCCTCACCTGATGTCGTTTCTAAATCAATCGTGGAAAACGGTGCAGCGACATAAAATGGAACGTCATGAGCTTTCGCAAGTAAAGCGAGGCCGTAGGTACCGATTTTATTTGCTGCATCTCCATTTGCTGCAATCCGGTCAGCACCAACAATGACTGCTGCAATGTCTTTCGTTTTCAGGACATGAGCTGCCATATTATCTGTAATTAATGTTACATCTACACCTATTTGCTGCAATTCCCAGGCTGTTAAGCGTGCCCCTTGGAGCACAGGACGTGTTTCACAAGCATATGCATGCAATGTCGTTCCTCGTTCATTGGCGATATAAAAAGGTGCAAGTGCCGTCCCGTAACGTGCGGTTGCAATTCCTCCAGCATTACAAATCGTTAATAAAGTGTCACCATCGTCAAAGAGATCGTAACCATACTCACCAATTTTTCGGCAAGTTTCCTCGTCTTCAGCTTGAATGGCTAGCGCTTCTTGAAGCGCCAATTCTTTAGCCTCCTCAACAGTTAACGCCGTATCGACCTTGCGAACCATTCGATCAAGCGCCCAAAATAAATTAACCGCGGTTGGACGACTGCTTGCCAAAAAGTCACCCTGTTTATGAAACTCATCTAAAAATAATTCAAGCGTATTCGACTGCTTAGACTGCGCCCAAAGGACAAGACCGAAAGCAGCAACAATACCGATTGCAGGTGCACCACGAACCTTTAAGTACGTAATGCTATCCCATACTTGCTCAATGGTTTTCAGTTTTTCATATGAAGTTGAGTGTGGTAACTGTTGTTGGTCAAGAATAACAACATGGTCACCTTTCCATTCAATTGGCAATATATTCATAGTTAAACCTCCTTGACGATGTTCAATAAGTCATTCAGCGTTTTTAATTTTGTTCGTTTTACAATAAGAGCTCGACCCATTTTTATTGCGGTTTGTTGAGCAGACAGTCTCGCCGAATCTGATACGATACTATCAATATCAGCAACATGGGCTAGTCCGATAATTCGCCGAATCATTTTACAACCAGCAAAACCGAGAGCATCCTCCCAAATGGTTGCGAGAACATCATCGACATAATTAGGGACTTTGTGGAAAACTTCAACAGACTCGTTCTCCCAAAGAATTTTAAACTCGCTTTCGAAGACAGTCCATGTCTCTTCAATCACTGATAAAAGATAGCTTCTAAACGTAGTAAGTTCGTTTTCGTCCTCAATATGACCTGCTTGAGCAACAAAGTTAAGAAGAATATTTGCAATAAACGCTCCTACATCAAAACCGAATGGACCGTAAAAGGCAAACTCAGGGTCAATGACTTTCGTCTTTTCTTTTGTTATAAAAATACTTCCTGTATGAAGGTCGCCATGAATCAGTGCTTCTGATTTCGTTAGGAAAGCGTGCTTAAGCTTTGCCACCTCACGTTTTAGTTCATTATCGGACCAAAGAACTTCAGCAGTCGGTTGTAATGCTTCAGAAAAATTATTCGTATCATGGTCAAAATAAGGATCGGTAAAAACTAGATCTTCTGTAATTTTACATAACTCGGGGTTTGAATATAGTACTGCAAGCTGCTTTGCCGCCTGTTGGTTATAACCAAAGGTTGATGTTTTAAATAGCGTGTGTGCGAGAAATGTACCGATGTCTTTTGCTAGGTTTGGGTACGTATTTCCATCAATTAATGCTTTTCGTAAAATCATAAAATCGGATAAATCCTCCATGACGGTAATCGCCATTTCCTGGTCATTGTGGAACACTTTTGGGACAAGGTGAGGAACAAATTCGCCTGCTTGCTTTAGTGCCTCAGCTTCAATTCGCGCACGGTCTAATGTTAGAGGCCAGCTTTCGCCAACGACCTTTGCATATGGAAGTGCCTGCTTAATAACATAAGATTGTCCACTCTCACGATCTTTAACATGAAAGACATAATTTAAGTTTCCGTCTCCGATTTCCTTTGTTTCTAATATAGATTTAGAGCTGAACAGCCCAAGCTCTATTAAATATGCGGCGGCTTTTTCTAAGGTTAATTCTTCATACTCTCTTGCTTGCATCTAACATAACCCCCCTTATAGTAAAAAACCTCTTTCACGGCAGGAAAGAGGTGGAGTGGATCAGCTTCGCCACTCTTATCTGCCAGACTTTCGTCTGTTGGAAGTAGCACCGTGCCTTTATTGTGCGGATAAAAGATCCACTTGTGACGGGTCGGTTGCTGGGCGTCATCGGGCCAAATCCCTCAGCCTACTCGTAATAAGAGAATGTTTTGTATGAATACTCGAACAAAACTATAGCTGAATTAACTATGAACGTCAACCATTATTTAAACCTAGAGCATATACAAACGAGCTCCCCTGACTATTTTACAACATTTATTCGAGCAGTTTTGATTGTGGGGGGTCTTCCTTTATAATACTGATTAAAGTGTTTACAACGTTGGTTTGACTATGATAAATCAACACAAAACCTAGCGAGCTGAAGATAGAAAAGCAGGCTCGATTTTCTTTAAAAAGGGAGGAAAAGCTATGAGTCAGGTGATGGCAACCTATTTAATCCATGATCCAAAAGGCCAACTCGAAAAAAAAGCTGAAGGAATAGCGATTGGATTAACGGTAGGGTCTTGGACAAATTTACCTAAATTAGAGAAAGAGCAATTAAAGGCACATAAAGGCTCTGTTGTTTCAATAAAAGAGGTTCCAGCAAATGAGGCGTTTCTTCGCAATCATCCTAGTGGAAAAAGCGGACTTATTACAATTTCATATCCAAGTGAAAATTATAGTGCAGATTTACCGGCGATAATAACGACAACATTTGGAAAGCTCTCATTGGATGGCGATATTAAATTAATCGATTTGGAGTTCTCGTCTGAGTTAAAGAAGCAATTTCCAGGTCCGCGTCATGGCATCAAAGGGGTCAGGGAAATAACTGGGGTTTACGATCGACCATTATTAATGAGTATCTTTAAGGCGGCAATTGGCCGTTCATTGGACTCATTGCATGAGCAGATGCTTGTTCAAGCACTAGGAGGGGTTGATTTAGTAAAAGATGATGAAATTCTATTTGAAAATAAGTTAACCCCACTTGAGCAGCGTGTTCCTGTCGGTCTTGCGGCAATTGCTGAAGCTGCGATGGAAACAGGTCATCAGCCGTTATATGCAGTAAATATTACCGGAAAAACATATGAGTTAAAGGAACAAGCTAAGCAAGCGATTGAACTTGGGGCCCCAGCATTATTGTTTAATGTTTTTGCTTATGGGCTTGATGTCTTGCAAGCATTACGTGAGGATAAGGATATTGATGTACCGATTTTGGCGCACCCAGCTGTTGCGGGGGCATTCACATCGTCTCCAATTCATGGGTTTTCAAATCAACTATTATTGGGGAAATTACTGCGTATGGCAGGAGCTGATCTAGTTTTATTCCCATCTCCGTATGGAGGCGTAGCCATGAATAAAAATGAAACATTGGCAATTACGAATGAATTACGAAAAGATGATGAACAGTTTAAGCCCGCCTTTCCGGTTCCATCTGCGGGTATTCATCCTGGTATGACTGAACTTTTATTTCGAGATTTTGGTCTTGATTCAGTCATAAATGCCGGCGGCGGGATTCATGGACACCCCGATGGCGCAGCTAAGGGAGGTCAAGCATTTCGTGATGCAATTGAAGGGGTTGTAGCTGGTCAAAAGCTAGATGAGGTTGCAAAGGATAGTCAAGCGTTACAAGTAGCCCTTGATACATGGGGGTATGTAAAAGGATGAGTATGAAGCAACCTGTCATTTTTTGTGACTTTGATGGTACGATAACGAATAATGATAACATTATTGTATTAATGAAACGGTTTGCGCCTCCTGAGTGGGAGGCGATAAAAGATGATATTCTTGGTCAAAAGGTGACGATTCAAGAAGGGGTTAGTCATCTATTCTCTCTATTATCAACAGAGCTCAAGCAAGATTTAATTAGCTTCTTGTTAGAAACGGCAGAAATTCGTGATGGCTTCAGAGAGATATTACTGTTCACAGGTGAACGAAACATTGAATTCTATGTAGTAAGCGGAGGAATTGACTTCTTTATATACCCTTTGTTAGAACCATTTGCTATTTTGAATAATCATATTTATTGCAATGGCAGTGACTTCAGCGGGGAAACGATAACAATTACCTGGCCTAACTCCTGTGATGAACAATGTCACAATGGATGCGGCTGTTGTAAGCCAAGTATTATGAGACGCTTTCCAGCTGAAGAATATGAGCGAATTGTTATAGGAGATTCTATTACTGATTTACAAGCAGCCAAGCAAGCTGATATTGTTTATGCAAGAGATTTCCTTATTGAAAAATGTGAAGAGCTTTCAATAGCGTATACGCCATTTACTAGTTTTCACGATGTTATCACTGATTTAAAGAATAGAGGTGTCAAAGGGTGAGAGAGGAACGGTGGAATGAGCTAGCCGATATTAAGGATGAGCTCGCGGCACGTGACTGGTTCCCAGGAACGAGCGGAAACTTATCAATTAAAGTGAGTGATTCCCCCCTCACATTTTTAGTGACAGCTAGTGGGAAAGATAAGCGGAAGCGAACAGAGGAGGACTTTCTTCTTGTTGATGAAAATGGAAAACCAGCAGAAGAAACGACGTTAAAACCATCTGCTGAGACGTTACTACATACAGAAATTTATAAAAAAACAGAGGCTGGTTGTAGTCTCCATGTTCATACACTTGACAATAATCTTATCTCCGATTTATATGGAGAGAAAGGAGCAATTACCTTCCGTGGACAAGAACTTATTAAAGCCTTTAATATTTGGAAAGAAGATGGAGAGATGACCTTACCGATTGTTCCGAATTACGCAGATATTCCAACGCTTGCGCAAGCAGTTGGTAATGCGATTACTGAAGGCACAAAGGGTGTGCTCATTCGCAACCATGGGATTACTGTCTGGGGTCGTAATGGATTTGAGGCGAAAAAACATCTTGAGGCATTTGAATTTCTTTGTTCTTTTCATGTAAGACAATTGATGTTAAAACGATAAAGGGGGAATGAAAGCATGGCAGAGTTGCGTTTTCATGATAATAATGAACGATTAACAGGAAAAGACGTTATTTCGTATTTAAATGATCAGGGAGTTATTTATGAGAAATGGGGAACGGATAAGCTTCCAAGTCATTTAGTTGAGAATTACAATTTAACAGATGAGAATAAAGAAGAGATTTTAGCTGTGTATGCAGATGAAATTAAAGATATTTCAGAGCGTCGTGGTTATCAAACAGCAGATGTTATTTCATTATCCCCTAACACACCGAATCTTGAAGAACTATTAACAAAATTTGTTCAAGAGCATCACCATACAGATGATGAAGTTCGTTTTATTGTAAGTGGTCATGGGGTTTTTGCGATTGAAGGGAAAGATGGACGCTTTTTTGATGTTGAACTTGGACCGGGTGATTTAATTTCTGTTCCAGAATATTATCGTCATTATTTTACGTTAATGGAAGATCGTAAAGTTGTAGCAATACGTATTTTTATTACACAGGAGGGCTGGGTTCCAGTTTACGAGAAGGAAGAGTAGCAATCTAATTAAGATTAATAAGCAGGCATTCGTTCTTATACGGATCCTGCTTTTTCTTTTAAACCAATAGTGGAATCGTACACGGCTTATTTCTTATAGCTCTTATATTTTAACGCGGAGGTAAAACGTTGGAATTTGTTGTCTGAATATAATGTAGAATTCCATAAAGCAGCGCGTTTAAACGCTTTGTTACAGTGGATAAAGCATTCCTCCACCTTAACACCGATTCCAACTAAAGGTGTTTTATTCTTTATAATGAGTGGTTCGAGTAGCTCTCTGTCACTTGTAATAGTTGCTTTTCCATTAATTCTTAATGTTTCTTCAACACCAGGAATAAAAAAGATTAATCCAATTCCCGGATTTGACAGTAAATTAACCATTGAATCAATTCTTTTGTTACCAGTTCGTTCTGGAATAATGAAATGTTTGTCATCAATAATGTGAACAAAGCCTGGTGCATCCCCTCTTGGAGAAGCATCAAAGTGTCCATTCATATTACTAGAAGCAATAATAATAAACGGGGAAAGAGAAATAAACTCCTTTATTTCATCATCTAAATACCCCGTTACTTTTTGTGAGAGGAAAGGACTTTTATACCCAACGATTTCTCTAAGCTGTTCTTCGGTTTGGATCGTATTTTTAAAAATCGAAGACAAAGTAATACCTCCGTTTCTTTACTCATACTTAATTTTATCAAGGAAATAAAAAGTTTGACAGAGCAGTTTCTGAAAAACACCTAATAGTTTGATAGATAATCTTTCATCTGATTGTGCGTTTGTTTTGCATGTAAGTGATAATACGAATACACTAATTAATAAAAGGAGTGGTATGTAATGAACGTACTTGTAGTAGGAGCAAATGGACAAGTGGCAAGACAAACCATAGCAGAGCTAGCAAAACGGGGACAACAGCCAATTGCAATGATTCGAGATGAACAGCAAGCTGATGCCCTTTTAGCGCTAGGTGCAGCAAGAACGGTTGTTGCTGATTTAGAACAGGATATTACACACGCCTTTAACAATGTGGACGCCGTAATTTTTGCAGCAGGCTCAGGTGGGAAAACAGGCGGAGATAAAACGATACTTGTTGATTTATGGGGAGCAATGAAATCAATAGATGCTGCCACAAAACAAGGGGTAAAGCGCTTTGTTATGCTAAGCTCGATGGGAACGGTTGACCCTGATAAAAGTGAGCGAATCAGACATTATTTAGTCGCAAAGAAATTAGCAGATGATTATTTAAAACAATCCTCTCTTAATTATACGATTGTACGACCGGGCAGTTTAACAAATGATGAAGCAATAGGAAAAATTAAGCTTGAAGAAGAAATTCAAGTTAGAGATAATACGATTACTCGAGCTGATGTGGCACACGTGTTAGCGGAGGTAGTTGGAAGAGAAAATACATTCCATAAAACATTTGAAATTTTGAATGGACCGACACCGATTGACGAAGCATTAAATCAGCTTTAGGTAAAAAAAAACGAGGCTGTGCCAAAAGGTTGTTTTTCACTTTTGGTACAGCTTGTAATGTGCGTAATCTCTACATCTTTTAAAAGCCTGACGATGAGGAAGCCACTGAAAAAGGTAAAAACCAGAGGGCACTGAAAAACTACTTCTTGTAACTCAAAGAAGTAGTAATGGCTCCACACGTTGTTCGCCTGCTATGAGAAATCTACTCATAGCAGGCTTTTTAAAAAGATGGCAACGGCTCCACTCATCGTAAGGCGCGTAGTGAACGGAGCCATTACTGTGCACGCAATAGAACGTTATTGCAAGTGATTATTTTTTTCAATTCCGGTTGAATATAGACAATAGCGATTTTTACCTTTGTTCTTTGCTTCATACATGGCTTTATCAGAATGATTTAACAATGTATCTACATCACGCCCATCCTTTAGTGCAATGCTTATTCCAATACTTCCGGAAATGGAAAAATCGGTGCCGTTAATGTTAATAGGAACGCGTAAATTATTTAATAGCTTTTCAACAATGGAGACAATTTGACTATCATCGGGTTGTGGGATAGCCATGGCAAATTCATCTCCACCCATCCTTGCAGCAAATGCTTGTTTTGGAAGGGAAAGGCGAATTTGCTTGGCAATATGCTGAAGAACGGAATCGCCTGCAGCATGACCGTATGTGTCATTAATCCATTTAAATTTATCTAAGTCGACTAAGAAAACAGCGAGAACTGAGTTTGTTTGCTCTATATCTAGTAGTAGTTCATTTATTTTCTCGTAAAAAAATGTTCGGTTGCCTAGACCTGTTAATGGATCATGATAAGCTAAGTACTTTAATTTTTCTTCATATTGTTTTTGACTAGTGATGTCTCTTAACATTAAATAAGCATGCTTCGTGTCCTCTATATCAATATAATCGGAAACCATATCTAATACGACTGTTTGCCCGTTAGCAGTAAGTAAATATAACTCCTCCTTCATTGGAATCGCATCTTTAAATGAGGCTTTGAGTAAATCTAAAAAGTCATTGTTTTTCTCACTTAGAAGAAAGTCGATAAAGTTTTTCATATATAAATCCGCTTTTTTTTGTTCAACTATTTCACAAAAGGCTGGGTTTGCATCAATCATTCTTCCTTCTTTATCTAACAATACAATCCCATTTGAACTCATTTTAAACAGTAGCTCATAGCGATGACCTGATGAGGCTAGCCAATCATAATGAATCATTGAATGTCGCAGTGTATAAGCAAATATTAATGTTCCGTAAGGAGATAAGAACGATAAATGAGCTCCGAAGCGCTCACCAATATAGATAACTGGTAGCGAAATGCTTATAGCTATAATTGTTAGGACACATCCTTTTACAATGTATTGGAGTCTTTTTTGAAACTGAATGCTAGTCGTGCTATAACGTATTTTTCTGTATCCTTTTATTAAAAAATAGAGGTTCCAATAAAATGTATATAATGTGAATCCTAAAATTACGAGTAAAAAAGGGGTACTAAGGTTTTCTATATTCCCAACCGCTGTTTCTTGTAAAGTAAAGAAAAAGAGATTAGGCCATAATAATAGAAAAATATTAATTAGTGGAAGTAAAAAAAAGATGTTGAACCAGCATGGAACCTCCACTTTCGAAATCGTTTTAAAAAAGTATATAGACAAAGTCATTAGGATGAAAGCATTGATATACTTAAGGACTAACGTAAAATAGTATGCTTCCTGTTGTGGAACGAGTTTAATAAGAAATTCTGATAAAAAAATAATGCTCAGGAATAGTAATAAAGTTGCGGTTAATCGGTGTAAACGATTGCGTCTTGAACGGAAATAAACTTCACACGCCATGGCAAACATGAATAAAAACGGTAAAAAACTAAAAAAGAAAGAAAGAATAACCAAATAAATCGACTCCCATAGGTGATGTGATTATATTATATTATATTATATTGTACCTAATCTCGGGTCAGGTTAATAGTTTGGTTAAGACAGGTTTATTTATAAAAAAAACCAACTTCATAATGAAATTGGTTTAAAGCTCGATTATGGTACTTGAATCTAAAAAGAAAAAGACAAATAGGGCAGCGATGAAACAATAAATAGCAAAGTATACAAGCTTGCTTTTCTTTAGAAAATCAATAAGCCATACGATCCCTAGCCATGAAAAGATAAACGTAGCAATAAACGAAATGATAAGGGCAATCACTCCCACTTCAGAAATCAATGAACCATTTGCTAGATCGCTAATTGCAAGTACTGATGTTCCTAGCGTAATGGGTATTGAGAGTAAAAATGAATATCTCACTGCTGTTTCACGGTTTAACCCAACAAATAGAGCTGTTATTAACGTAGAACCTGAACGTGATATACCAGGTACAAGTGCAAGTGATTGTCCAAGACCAACAATAATTGAATCAACAAACGTCATTTCTGATTCAGTGCGATTTCCATATTTATGAAAACGTTCAATGACAATTAAAAAGAATCCGGTTATTGCAAGGGCTAAAGCGATAAAAGGTGGTGTTTTTAACGTCGACCCGATAAAGTCTTCAAATAACAAGCCGATAACACCTGTAATCCCCGTTGCAATAATAATATAAATGCCGAAAAAGAATTGTGTCCGATTTTCTTTTGACCGGTTAGTGAAATAGGCAAAAAAACCAGTAATAACCTCTAGTAAATCACGACGGAAGTAAATCACAACAGCCAATACTGAACCCATATGGAGGAAAACCTCAAAGCCAAACCCAGGAAACGGGTACCCTAATAATAGCTGTGTGATAACAATATGGGCGGTGCTAGAGATTGGTAGAAATTCTGTAATTCCTTGAACAATACCGAAAATAATCGCTTCAATAATAGACATAAAAGCTCCCTTCAATAAGACAATTGTTAATAGAGACCGTAACATTTATCGAGTTCATAACTGTTTTATTCTAGCAAACTTTTGACAATTGGAAAAGATCGCTTCGTGGAATGTAACGAGTTGTTCACCTTTCATGGTTGAGAGAAGACGAAATCATTTCTATAATGATATATAGAAGCTGAATTTTTATAGGAGATGTACAATGACGAAACGAAATATAACCTTACTCGTTCTAGTAGTAGCTGTTGCGAGTACTATAACAATTTTATTTTCAAATAATGGTAAAGAGATCGGGAATGAACGTGGAATGGTCGCTGAGGATTTTTCTTTACCAATGCATGGAGGAAAAGTAGGGAAGTTAAGTGACTACTTCGGCGACGTCATTATTTTAAACTTTTGGGCATCATGGTGCGGGCCGTGTCGTGATGAAATGCCTGCTTTAATGGAGCTACAAGATGACTATGGTGAAAAAGGGCTATCTGTCGTAACGGTTAACATGCAAACCTTTGAACGCACGTTAAAAGATGCACCTGCTTTTATAGTAGAAATGGACATTAGTTTACCAGTTTTTTTTGATGAGAAAGGTTATGTTGCTGACCGTTACCAAGTTCGTAACTTACCAGCGACGTATGTATTAAAACGTGACGGAACAATTGAGCAAATTATTCCTGGGGAGGCAACCTATGAAGGGCTAGAGGCTCTCATCGTTCCCCTGTTGTAATAATATTATGATTTGACTCCTTTATAATAAGGGGTCTATTTTTATAATCTTGTTAAATTGGTTAAACTAAAATGGGAATAAAGTCCAATGTAAGGCGTGAGCAGCTATGTATGCGGAAAAACAAACCTATGTAAGGGAAGTAACATATGAAGATGAGACTATTCAATTAATAACAACTGATATTGGTGCGAAAAAAGCAGTCCTTTATAAAACCTTAACGGCCCGCGTCGAACCTGGTGATCCTGTTATTGTCAATATTACAGCAACAAAGCTAAAATTGGGAACAGGTGGTTGGGATATCGTAAAGTCCTCAGCACGATTGGAGGCTGAACAGACTCATCGGGAGGATGGACATATTATGAAGCTACGCTACACACCAAATCAGCATAGTGTATTAGCGATAGAAGCTCAGGAAAGTCCATACCATTCATTATTTAAAGAAAAGTTTTCGTTCGATAAAGAACCGGTTCTTCTTGCCGAATTACATAGTATGGTCCCACTCGCTTATTATGTAGGTAAGGTATTAAAGCCAGATTTCACGTGCTGCGTTATTATTGATGACCAAGCGGCGCTACCTCTTATGGTAAGTGAACAGATGCGGATGTTAAAAGATGACCCTGCATTTAAAACGATAACCATTGGCCAAGCTTTTGGGGGGACGTTTGAAGCAGTAACGATGCATTCTGCTCTTCAATTTGCTTCGCAAGAATTAAAGCCTGATTTGATTATGATTTCTGTAGGTCCTGGAGTTGTAGGGACGGGAACGATGTATGGTTTTACGGGTATGACTCTCGCAAGTTGGGCAAATATCGTTGGGGCTTTTAAGGGGACACCAGTTTGGATTCCAAGGCTGTCCTTTTCGGAAAAAAGGGAACGACATGTGGGTCTAAGTCACCATACATTAACTCCTTTATTTGACTTTACGTATACACGCTGTCTGCTCCCCTTTCCCTTTTTAGAAGATGCCCAAAAAGAATATATAAGTCGACAATTAAACGCAGTGAAGTCCAACGATATTATCCATGAGTTACGGTGGTCAGAGCGTGATAATGCCTCAATCCTTGTTGAAAAAGCACTTCAGCTATCGCCCTTACCAATACGGACGATGGGAAGAGGGTATGCCGATGATGCAACGTTCTTTTTAGCAGTAGCAGAGGCGGTTCGAGTCTGCCTGGAAGATGTTTGATAAATCGAATTACTCCAATCCTCTACATGATGATAGGACCTCATCGCTTCTTTTAATTTAGCCTTGATTTCCCAGGCTTTCCCTGCTAGAATAATGCCTTTTTGATGAACGTAGATTTTCATGAATACCCGTCCTTTCATCTGGATATGGTACACTTCTATGTAGAAAACGAGAAAAAAAGAACAGAGGAGTGAATATCTTGGACCATTTATATGAAAAAACAAAACAGACAAAAAACATTTTTAAGGGGAAGGTTATTCAGTTGCGGGTGGATGAGGTAGAGTTACCTGATGGAAAATCAAGCACTAGAGAAATCATAAAGCATCCAGGTGCGGTGGCAGTGATACCTGTTACAAGGGAAGGGAAATTAGTACTAGTTCGACAATTTCGAAAGGCGTTAGAGAAAGTAATTGTTGAAATCCCAGCAGGAAAGCTCGAGCAGGATGAGGATCCCTTAGATTGTGCAAAACGTGAGCTAGAAGAAGAAACCGGCTATAAATCAGCCGATTTACATTTTGTTATCTCATTTTATACATCGCCGGGGTTTGCTGATGAGATTATTCATTTATATTTCACAGATACTTTGCAAGCGGGTGTGGTTAATACGGATGAAGATGAATTTTTGGACGTAATAGAAGTGTCCATTGAAGAAGCTGAAAAAATGATAGACGATCAAATCATCCATGATGCTAAAACAGCCTATGCTGTCCAATTTCTAAAAATGAGAGAGTTGATAAAGAAATGAGCCAGCTCCACGATTATGTGGCAGACCTTCATATACATATTGGAAGAACAAAATCTGGAGCAGCTGTAAAAATTACAGCTGCTCGCTCATTAACGCTTGATACGATTATTGATTATGCGGTAACTAAAAAAGGAATTGATATAGTCGGTATTATTGATTGTCATGTCCCGGAAATTCTAACTCAATTACAAGAAGCAATCATACAAGGTGAGGCTTTTGAGTTTCAAGAAGGGGGGATACGTTTCCCCGATGTGACAATATTACTAGGAACAGAAATTGAGATTAATGATGAAAACAGTCACGGACTTATTCATGTTTTAGCCTTTTTTCCAACTCTTGAACGGATGAGTCAATTTAGTGACTGGCTTAGTAAGCGGATGAAAAATCGAACGTTAAGCTCGCAGCGAATATATGAAAAGGCAATTGTGATCCAACAAAAGGTGCGTGAGCTAGAAGGGCTGTTTATCCCGGCTCATGCCTTCACCCCATTTAAAAGTTTGTACGGAAAAGGGGTCAAGAAATCGTTGACAGAGGTCTTTGATCCAGAATTAATTGATGCGGTTGAACTTGGGTTAAGCTCTGACACAGAAATGGCTGATCAGATAGAAGAGCTACACCGCTACCCCTTCTTAAGTAATTCTGATGCTCATTCACTTGAGAAAATGGCTAGGGAGTATCAGATAATCCGGATGCAAAATCCGACGTTTGAGGAATTTAAAAAAGCATTGGAAAGAGTAAAAGGTAGAGAGATCGTTGCTAATTACGGATTGAATCCAAAGTTAGGAAAGTACCATCAAACAACATGTGCAAAGTGTCATCACTATGTTACGGAGGGGGCTTGTACGAGATGTGGTTCAAACAAAGTCATCAAAGGTGTTGCTTCACGTTTACAGGAGCTAGCATCAGAGCGTTTAGCAAATGTTAAACGGCCTCCCTATATACACCAAATTCCGTTAGAATTTATTCCAAAGCTCGGAAAAAAAACATTGGAAAAGCTTCGTACTCGTTTCCATACGGATATGAATATGATTCACCATGCAACAGAAGAAGAACTAAGAGAAATCGTCTCTCCTAGTGTGGCTGCAATGATTCTTGCAGCAAGAAAAGGAGAGGTGGTCATTCAAACAGGGGGCGGAGGCAAGTACGGTAAAATAACCTAAAAAAATCTAGTATTTTTTTCAGTCATAGATTCTCCTTGCTACTCATAGAGTGAAGTAAGAGTAGACAAGGAGGGCAAGACATGGTGAGATTTGGTTTGCGTGATACCGTTTTAAGACATATTGAAGAAAACCGCTCGATTTATATCTTTACAACGGTTTTGTTCTTAATTGGAATTGTATTTGGTGCCATTGTTGTTAATAGCTTAAGTCTGACACAGAAGCATGATCTATATAAGTATTTAAGTCAATTTTTTGGACAAGTATCAGAAGGACAGGTTGCAAATTCCTCTGAGATGTTTACTCAGAGCTTTGCTCATTACGCAAAGTATTTCGGTTTAATGTGGATTTTAGGATTGTCGATTATCGGTTTACCAATAATTTTAATCTTACTATTTTTAAAAGGAGTGGTTGTCGGTTTTACCGTCGGATTCCTCGTAAACCAAATGGGAATGGCGGGTTTTTTTCTTTCTTTTGTATCGATAATGCCACAAAACTTTATTCTCGTCCCGGCATTCGTCATCGTAGGAACAGCAAGTGTATCCTTTTGTTTAAAGATGATTCGTCAGCAATTTATGAAAAAATCGAATGTCCCGATTTTTCCACAGTTTATCAAATATTCGCTACTCATTCTTTGTGTAGGGGCTGCCTTAGCATTTGCATCGGGATTCGAAGCTTACATTTCTCCTACGTTAATGAAGTTTGTTATCGATTATACAATGTAATAATTCTAATATAATAATTATTATCTGGTATTAAATAATAATAATTATCAATTGACACTGTTTTAAGTGATGACTATAATTAGAGGAGGTAAATGGCGAGAAAGGGAGGTTTAGAAGTTGGAAAACAGATTGGAACGGATAAAGAAGCACTTACACTCACAAAGCTACAAGCTAACACCACAGAGAGAGGCAACAGTCCGTGTATTGCTTGAGCATGAGGAAGATCATTTAAGTGCAGAAGATGTATACCTCCTTGTAAAAGAAAAATCTCCTGAAATTGGACTAGCCACCGTTTATCGTACACTTGAGCTTTTAGCGGAATTAAAGGTCGTCGATAAAATAAATTTTGGAGATGGGGTTTCACGATTTGACTTACGTCAAGAAGGAGCAGCTCATTTTCATCATCACTTAGTTTGTATAGAATGTGGTGCAGTTGATGAAATACAAGAAGATTTACTTGGAGATGTTGAAAAAATCGTCGAATCAGACTGGAATTTTAAAATTAAAGACCATCGCTTAACTTTTCACGGCATTTGTCATCGCTGTCATGACAACGAACAAGAAGAAGCGGAATAAGACAAAACCTTCCCACACAGTGAGAAGGTTTTTTTATATAGGCGAAACGGTTTGTGTTGCGCCGGCAGCCGAACGCAGAGAGGCTCAGGGTTTAAAAGGCGAAACGGTTTGTGTTGCGCCGGCAGCCGAACGCAGAGAGGCTCAGGGTTTAAAAGGCGAAACGGTTTGTGTTGCGCCGGCAGCCGAACGCAGAGAGGCTAATAAAGAAATCTTATTAAATAAAAGGGAAGAGGTATAATCTACTGTGTTTTTGGCATAGCTTGTAATAGTTAAGTCGTTTTAGGGGGAGAAACTCCATGAAATCATGGTTCGTCATTATATTGCAATCAATAAAAGTATTCCTCTTGTTTACCGGATGCACAATCCTCTTTTATTATGGTATTCTATGGATAAGTGCAGAGTATGAAAGCTACCATCGCTACGATGAGCCAAAAGGGAAAGCAGTCAAGGTTATTAATATGGAACATGAGGATCAAGAAGTCATGTGGATTGACCGGCTACTACTCTTTTATCGGGTGGGTGAGTAGTGACTCTATTATAGGAGCGAAAGCCATTGCATACGCATGTGGAGGAATTCTTACATTATATCCGGGTTGAACGTGGACTGGCTGAGAATACGGTCCAGTCATATCGTCGAGATTTATTACAATATGTTCATTACATACAACAAGTAGAAGGATTACCTACCTTACAAAAGGTAAATCGACAGGACATTGTTCAATTTTTATATTTTTTAAAGCAACAAGGTCGTGCAGAAACAACGATTGCACGAACGATTGCTTCGATCCGTGCGCTACACCAGTTTTTACTAAGGGAAAGGATCGTAGAGCATGATCCATCTGTACACTTAGAAATACCGAAGACAGTTAAACGTCTCCCAAAGGTTTTATCTCTTGAAGAAGTGGAGGCACTCCTTGAGGCACCAAAAGGAGAGGATGTATTTGCTATCCGTAATCGCGCGATGCTTGAAACGCTTTATGCGACGGGAATTCGTGTGTCCGAATTGATTGGTTTAACATTAGCAGATACTCATTTAACAATGGGTTTTATTCGCTGTGTTGGGAAGGGGAACAAAGAGCGAATCATTCCTTTAGGAACCGCTGCGACTAAGGCTTTACAACATTATATAGAATCAGCTAGAGGGAAAATGTTGAAAAAACAACAACATGAAGTATTGTTCGTTAACCATCATGGAAAGCCACTTTCGAGACAAGGTTTTTGGAAAATTTTAAAGCAGCTTGCGATTAAAGCTAATATTGAAAAAGAACTAACCCCCCATACTTTACGTCACTCGTTTGCTACTCATTTACTTGAAAATGGTGCAGATTTAAGGGCCGTACAAGAAATGCTTGGGCACGCAGATATTTCAACCACGCAAATTTATACACACGTATCAAAAGCTAGATTAAAGGATGTTTATGCTCTCTATCACCCAAGAGCATAAACTTTTCTTGTTTAAGCAGTAGAGTGACTTTAGCTAGTGTAGAGAGTCATAAGAGCTTTATTTATCCAACATAATTATTATAAGTAAAAGGGAATAGTAAGAGATGGAAAAGGAGGTTTAAACGATGATGTATACATTTAAACGTATTTTTTTAATTGTCATGGACTCCGTAGGAATTGGAGAGGCTCCAGATGCAGAGCAGTTTGGTGACAAAGGTTCGAATACACTAGTGCATATTGCCGAAAGAATGGATGGCTTATCTATGCCAAATATGAGAAAGCTCGGTCTTGGTCATATACATAGAATTGAAGGAATTGAAAAAGTTCAACAGCCATTAGCCCATTATGGAATGATGCAGGAAGCCTCGCTAGGAAAAGACACGATGACTGGACATTGGGAGCTAATGGGCTTAAATATCCAAGAGCCATTTCAAGTATTCCCTGATGGATTTCCAGATGACTTAATTAAGGAGATCGAACAACAAACAGGGCGGAAAATTATAGGGAATAAGGTTGCCTCTGGTACAGAAATCCTCGATGAGTTGGGACAAGAACATGTAGAAACGGGTGCCTTAATCGTTTACACTTCGGCAGATTCGGTATTACAAATCGCCGCTCATGAAGAGGTTGTTCCTCTTGATGAATTATATGATATTTGTAAAAAAGCCCGCTCCTTAACACTAGGGCCGAAGTATAAGGTAGGGAGAATTATAGCGAGACCCTTCATTGGTGAAAATGGAAAGTGGGAGCGCACACCAAATAGACATGACTATGCATTAAAGCCTTTTGAGCGTACGGTGATGAATGAATTAAAGGATAAAGGATTTGACTCAATTGCACTAGGGAAAATATCGGATATTTATGATGGTGAAGGAATTACAAAATCGATTCGAACGGTTTCAAATGATGATGGAATGGAAAAACTTGTAGAATCTATGAACATGGACTTTATCGGTTTGAACTTTTTAAATTTAGTCGATTTTGATGCAAAGTATGGGCATCGACGCGATCCAGTAGGCTACGGAAAAGCCCTAGAACAATTTGATAAACAATTAGAGGAGGTTATCAACAGGTTAGATGCGAATGATTTGCTTATTATTACAGCTGACCACGGGAATGACCCAACACATAACGGAACGGATCATACCCGAGAATATGTACCGCTGCTTGTCTATCACCCAAAATTGAAGGATGCGCGAGACTTAGGGATTAGACAAACCTTTGCTGACGTTGGTGCAACGATAGCTGACAATTTCAATGTCAACATGCCAAAGCATGGACAAAGCTTCTTAAATCAAATCTAAGTATGACTATTAACTAGACGAAACAACGAAGTAAATGAGTATAGGAGGGGATCTTTTGAACAAACAATCATTAGAAACAGCCATTCAGTTTTTAAAAGATAAATTATCATCACCCCCACAAATTGGGTTAATTCTAGGGTCGGGGTTAGGGGTATTAGCTGATGAAATCGAAAACCCTAAGAAAATTCCATATACAGAAATTCCAGAGTTTCCAGTCTCTACAGTTGAAGGACATGCAGGACAGCTAGTTTTCGGGACTTTAAAAGGGAAACAGGTTGTAGCTATGCAAGGACGCTTTCACTTTTATGAAGGGTACTCTCTTGAAACGGTTACCTTTCCCGTGCGTGTTATGAAGAAACTAGGCGTAGAACAATTAATTGTAACGAATGCTGCTGGTGGAGTAAACGAATCATTTGAAGCGGGAGATTTAATGCTTATTCGTGATCATATTAATAATATGAATCAAAATCCGCTAATTGGTCCAAATGATGAAGCAATGGGTGTTCGATTTCCAGATATGTCTAATGCCTATTCGGAAAAGCTTAGGACAGTTGCAAAGGAATTAGCGCAACAATTAAACATTTCTTTACAGGAAGGAGTGTACGTTGCTAATACGGGCCCAAGCTACGAAACACCAGCCGAAGTAAAGATGATTCGAAAGCTAGGTGGAGATGCTGTCGGCATGTCAACAGTTCCGGAAGTGATTGTGGCACGGCACGCTGATATGAAAGTGTTAGGGCTATCGTGTATTTCGAATATGGCAGCAGGGATTTTACCACAACCATTAAGTCATGAAGAAGTTATTGAAACGACCGAAAAAGTCAAAGAAGACTTCCTTTCACTTGTAAAAGCAATTGTTGAAAAAATGTAAAGGTGGTATAGAATTGGACAATCTACTTGAAAAAATAAAACAGTCTGCAACGTATATTTCTGACAAATTACCGACGATTCCTAAAATCGGTTTAATTCTTGGATCGGGGCTCGGTGAATTGGCTAATGAGATTGAGAATTCGGTAAAAATCCGTTATGAGGATATCCCGAACTTCCCTGTTTCAACAGTTGAAGGACATGCAGGACAACTCGTAATTGGACAGCTTCATGGTCAGCCAGTCGTAGCAATGCAAGGTCGTTTTCATTACTATGAGGGCTATTCCATGCAAGAAGTTACTTTCCCCGTAAGGGTGATGAAGCAAATAGGTGTTGAGCTTCTCGTCGTAACGAACGCATGCGGTGGGATGAATAAATCCTTTCAGCCTGGTGATTTGATGGTAATAACGGACCACTTAAATATGACAGGAGCAAATCCTTTAATTGGCCCTAACGCTGCGGAATTAGGACCGCGTTTTCCTGACATGAGTCACGCATATAATCCTACCTATGTAACGTTCGTTGAAGAAGTTGCACAAAGACTTGAGATACCAATTCGAAAAGGGGTTTATGCTGGGGTGAGCGGACCTACCTATATGTCCGGGGCAGAACTTATCATGCTAAGAGAACTAGGTGGCGATGTTGTCGGAATGTCTACTGTTCCCGAGGTTATTGTAGCACGACATGCGAACATGAACGTGATAGGGATTTCATGTGTAACGGATATGGCCATAGGTGAGGACATAAAAGGGATTACTCATGAAGAGGTTGTTGAAGTAGCGAACCGAACAAAGCCGAAGTTTATTTCGTTAGTAAAGGAAATTGTTGCGACAGTTCAGCTTTAAGCCTTGAGAGGTGTGATTATGATGCGTGTTGTTGATTTAATTGAAAAAAAGCGGGATGGGTTGCCTTTAAGCAAGGAAGAACTGGATTTTTTAATCCATGATTATTCTAAAGGGCGCATTCCAGACTATCAAATGGCTGCTTTTGCAATGGCTGTTTATTTTCAGGACATGACTCCTGAGGAACGTGCGCATTTAACGATGGCAATGGTTGAATCAGGGGACCAAATTAATTTAACAAGTGTCAAAGGGATAAAGGTGGATAAGCATTCTACAGGAGGAGTTGGAGATAAAACAACGATAGCTCTAGCTCCTCTCGTTGCTACCTTAGGAGTTCCTGTTGCCAAAATGTCTGGAAGGGGATTAGGGCATACTGGAGGGACGATTGATAAGCTAGAATCAATCCCTGGATTTAACGTCGAAATAACGACTGAAATGTTTATTGAGTTAGTAAATAAAAATAAACTTGCAGTCGTAGGACAAACAGCAAATTTAACTCCGGCAGATAAGAAGCTTTACAGTTTGAGAGATGTTACGGCAACGGTTAATTCAATTCCTCTCATTGCAAGTTCAATTATGAGTAAGAAAATCGCTTCTGGTGCAGATGCGATTGTTCTCGATGTAAAAACAGGATCAGGTGCTTTCATGAAGGAGTTAGCTGATTCTGTTGAGTTAGCAAAAGCTATGGTTGAGATTGGTAATAACCTTGGAAGGAAAACTGTTGCAGTTATTTCCGATATGAATCAGCCATTAGGCCGAACAGTTGGGAATGCACTTGAGGTAAAGGAAGCCATAGATTTGTTAAAAGGAGAAGGGCCAGAAGATTTAAAAGAACTCTGTTTAACATTAGGGAGCCAAATGGTGTTCCTAGCTAACAAAGCAGATTCAGTTGAAGAAGCGAGAGTGAAGCTTGAGGAAATCATTCATTCTGGTAAAGCATTAGAAACATTAAAAACGTTTATTACGGCTCAACTAGGCGATGATTCAGTTGTTGATGATCCATCAAAGCTAGCAACAGCTCAATATCAAATAGAAGTAAAGGCAGAAAAGTCTGGTACTGTTGAAAAGATTATTGCTGATAGGATTGGAACAGCAGCAATGATTTTAGGTGCAGGCCGAGCAACAAAGGAATCTGTGATTGATCTTTCAGTAGGAATTGTATTGAATAAAAAAATTGGTGAGACGGTTCAAGCGGGGGAAGCCCTAGCGACGATTCATACTAATCGAGAGAATATTGCACATATTATTGATATGGTGAAACATGCTTATAAACTCTCGGATCAATCAGTGGATACACCGACGTTAATTTATACAACAGTTTTTTAATGCTATGACAGGAGGGGCGCTTTCGCGTCTCTCCTATTTTCAGTTATTCTTGTTTACTTTGGTAAATTGATCTTAGAAGCATTCTTTCCATTTAGTTTCTGATGAAGATTTCACAAAAGAGCCTATTGAAAAAGGGCTATGAAATGTCATATTAAACAAGCTTTCAATAATATCTTGCTTTTACCAAAAAGTTACCAAAAACTGGTAGGTTCTTTCTTTCGTTTTTAGCGATGTTTACCTTTATTTATCAAAAATAATAGTTGAGTTATGATCGCAAGAATAGGCAATTCCAATAAGGGACCTATCACTAATGTTAAGGCGATTAAAGGTTGGTCTGGGAATGCAGTCATAGCAATTGCCAAAGCGGTTGGTGAATTTCTTGCTAAAATAGTCAAGCTTAAACTAGCTCTGTCGGACTTCGGGAACCTCATAAGCTGCCCAACTCCTTGACCAACGAAAAAATTCACAATGAAAAATAAAAGGAAAGGTATTGTTATTTGCCATAGTAAATCTAAATTATCTAATAATAATTGCCCCTGTGAAGCAAACATTGCAACAATTGCGAGACTTAGAAAAATAATCGGTAACACGCTAAGATTGGATATGAATTTATTTGTTAACTGTTGCTTGTTTCTCAAGAATAGTTTTGTTAGAAATGCTAAAACAAGCGGTATGAATAAAACAAGAAAAATACTTTCCGCCAGAAACGTAAGTTCTATAACTCCAGTCGCTCTACCGAAAATAAGAAGATAAATAGGTAGTAAAATAATTTGTAAGAGTAAGTTAAGAGGTAAGATAGCCGTGGATAATGCAACATTTCCTTTTGCTATCCCTGTGAAGATTAAGTACCAATCAGTACATGGTGTGACCATCAGCATAATAAATCCAATATATAATGCTGGACTATCACCTAAAAAAAGCATTGCAAGTAGCCATGCTAAAATAGGTGTCCAGACAAAATTAATGATGGCTGCAGTGCAAGTAAACTTGATGTTTTTAAAAGCTTTCTTTATTTCTTCAATAGGAATTTGTAAGAAAGTAATAAACAGCATCGCTACTAATAAAGGAACAATAAAGCGTTCTGCACTTGCTTGAATTAGCTCTATTTCTCCTATACTTACACCAATGATGACTGCTAAGAAAATAATAAATGTATATAACTTCTCAATTATGTTCATTGTGTATTCACACCTGACGATAACAAATTTTAAAACACACACATAATGTTATCATAATCCAGTGTGTGGTAATTCCTCTCTTTTTTGAATAGAAAGTGTCCTAGAATAAAAACTAAGACTCTTCGACCGAACCCTTTAAAGGCAAAAGTGATTTTGCGACTTTGCCCATTCGTTTTTATTTTTAATATCCAAATGAATAGACCTCATAACAGTTTTATGATAAAAAGTAAAGATGGATCATGTGAAAGTGATTCCTTATAATAGATAGTTAGTAGAGTAGTTTCATTTTTCCTAGTAGAAGGTGCGGTTCGTATGTCAAAATATTATGTTGACATTTATTCAGAAAAAGATATTAATATTGCCCTAAATTATGTCTCAAAGGTTGTCGACGATTTAGCTTTCTCTGAGATGGACAAACAAAAGGTTCTTGTTAGTGTTGCTGAATTAACACGTAACATTTTGGACCATACAAACAGTAAAGGCTATTTCTGTTGCGAAGGCATCTTTAACGAAGCGATTCGGATTGAAATTGTCGATCATGGTGACGGAATAGAAGAATTAGAGAATGTGTTAAGTGGAAAAGAATACATAGGTAAAGGGTTAGGTTTAGGACTTGCCGGCTCAAAAAAACTGATGGATGATTTTACGATTGAGTCATCAAAGGGAGGGACTAAAATTGTTGCAGTCAAATGGAAAACAGGAAGAAGGAGGAAAGAAAAAAGAACACACAACTAGTAATCGTTTAGTGTCAATTAGTCAAATTGCAGCAGGGATTGCACACGAAGTGAAGAACCCTTTAACTTCTGTTAAAGGTTTCTTGCAACTATTAAAAGAGGAATCACCTCACCGTTATATTGATGTTGCTTTTTCTGAATTAGAAAACGCCCTCACTACAATGGAGAATTTACTACATGTTTCAAAACCAGACTTAAAGGACGAGCCTATCGTTAAAATAAATCTTTGTACTGAACTTGAATCTATCTTGTACCTATTTCAAGATCAAACGTATCGTGTAAAAGTAAAGAAGAAGTTTCGAGATACAGATACTGTTATTTATGGAAAACGGAATCTATTAAAAAAGGCGTTTTTTAATTTG
Source organism: Halalkalibacter urbisdiaboli (assembly GCF_002156385.1). Lineage (GTDB taxonomy): Bacteria > Bacillota > Bacilli > Bacillales > Bacillaceae_D > Halalkalibacter_A > Halalkalibacter_A urbisdiaboli. Next base: position 425,479 of record NZ_MVJM01000001.1, on the reverse strand, counting down.
TTAAAAAACGCGTTTGAAGCAATCCCGGATAAAGGGGAAATTATAGTAACCTACCAACTGCATGATGAGAAATTGGCCGTTACAATTAGTGATACGGGTGTAGGCATTCCAGAAGAAAAAATAAATTTATTAGGCACCCCTTTTTTCACATCAAAGTCCGAGGGGACAGGGATGGGCTTAACTCAAGTGTTTTCAACGATTTACGATCACTCTGGTGAAATCGAGGTAACGAGTGAGCTAGGGCAAGGGACAACATTTCAAATTTATTTTCCTGTTCAACTAAAAACTATTGAAAGAGTGAATTATATGGATTTATCGTATATCGAAAATCAGACGTTTAGTGAGTTTTTTACAAATAACAAACAGGAGTTTGACAACCTTCTTTATATTCAAGGTAAAGAGCTTTTAGAAAGCCTTAAAGAATCAAACCAGGTTGATGATAAATTAATCATGGAAAGTACAAATACGATTATTTCATTATTAAATGAACAGAACGAATATGGGTTGACAATGCATGCAAAAGAGCAGGGGCGTATTTGGGCACAACATGATTTAGAGTTAATCTTAATTCTTGATTGGTTGCAACTATTAAGAAAAGCTTATTGGGATATTCTATTTAACTACTATCAGCATATTGAACTAAATAAAGAGGAATTTTTTGAATTAGAGCGGAACATTAATTATTATTTGGACACGTTTTTAAAACATTTCTCTTCAAGTTTCCATGAATATAAAAATGAATTATTGATGTCACAACGTGAACTTATAAACGAGTTATCGGTTCCTGTTATTCCGTTAACCGATACGATGGCGATTTTACCAATTGTGGGGACAATCGATACGATGCGTGCAAAGCAAATTCAAGAAAATGTGTTAATGCAAACGTATGAGCTGAAATTGAAGCATATCATTATCGATTTGTCAGGTGTTCCTTACATGGATACTGCAGTTGTTGGTCATATTTTTAAAATTATTAATGGGATTAGTATTCAAGGATGTAATTCAACTATTACGGGGATACGACCAGAGATAACAAATGCAATGGTTGAGTTAGGGATCGAATTACATAAAAAAGTTGAAACGATGGGGACATTACAGCAAGCCATTGAAGAATACACTCAACGGGTATCAGCAAAGTTATAATAGGTAATAAAAGCGAGTCTTACCCTATTTTTTAAGAACCAAACGATAGGTAGGGAATGTTCACTAATCTGATTCGAACAAGGAGTTCAGACATGCGATTTTTCAAGTATTTCTATGAAGGGATAATGTTAGTATTTGTTGCTATTACAATCATTACCCTTTGGACGGAGCATGCCTATAATTCGTTTGTCAATTTTGGGGTATGGCTGATTTTCTTTTTTGATTTTGTGATTCGCTTTTACAAGTCGAAAGAAAAGTGGAGGTTCCTGAAGCGTAATCCCTTTCTAATTATTGCTGTTATCCCGGTGGACCAATTTTTTCAGGTTGCGCGAATCGTTCGAATTATTTATTTGTTTCGGATAAAAACGATAGCCAAATATTATCTTCACGATGCAGTTGAGAAGCTCACATATCGTGCCAGGTTTATGATTATAGCCATTATTATTATCTTTTTATGTTTACAATCATGGGTAATTTTGTTGTTAGAAACACAGGTTATGACGTTTTTGCAATCTTTTCTGCTTCTTGGTCGTCATATTTTATTTTTTGGACATCGAGCGATAGAGGTTACTGAGGGAGTGACATTGCTGTTCTTTGCAATGACTACCGTTCTTGGGGTTTTACTTCATGGGATTACGTTACAGTGGCTTTTTAGTAAGATAGAAAAGATCTATACAAGCTTAATGAAGAAAGATGATGTTCAACTTGATAAATAAACGAGGCCATGTTCACTAGTTAATCTAGCTAGCATGGCTTTTTTACCTAAAACAGGAAAAGAAAGTTGACTCCTACAACCGTTATATTTAAGAAATCATGTTTTTTATAGGGGAAAGGACAGAAAAGCGTTGACTTTTGTCAACTTATTCCTTAGTGTTAAAGACAAACAATTTGATAGTTGGGAAAAGGTGAGAGTAAAAACTCTCTAATTGGGAAGTTCGGTGCAAATCCGACGCGGACCCGCCACTGTAATAGGGTTTCTTTTGTTATACCACTGTTTGAATAAACGGGAAGGAACAAAAGAGTAGACCTTTAGCCAGGAGACCTGCCTTTTCTGACGGCACTGATTGACCTACGGGAAATAGGGAGGTGTTAGAGTAGGAGATTTATTAAGTCTCTACTAGATTTTTCGTTGTTATTGCGATAATACTAGTCTCTAACCCGTTTTGGTATGGGTTAGAGACTTTTTTTATTAAATAAATTGGAATGAGATGTGATTCTAGGAATAAACATTACCGATGTATGTATTCGGTGAAGCTGTTTTAGTAGGAGGAGATAAAATGAGTCAAAAAGGAAAACTGCTTATCATTGGTTTCGGTCCAGGACATGAGCAGCATATGACCATTCGAGCAAAAGAGGCAATATTAGAGAGTGATTCTATCATTGGGTATAACACCTATGTCGATTTAATTAGACCTTTATTAACTAATCAAACGATTGTAAGAACAGGAATGACCGAAGAAGTAAGTCGAGCTCAAGAGGCGGTACGTCAAGCGGAGCAAGGAAAGAAGGTCGCCGTTATTTCTAGTGGAGACGCGGGAGTGTACGGTATGGCTGGGCTCGTTTATGAAGTGTTGATTGAAAAGGGCTGGAAGGAAAAAACAGGTGTTGAGGTTGAAATTATTCCAGGGGTATCGGCAATTAATTCGGTTGGCTCATTGCTTGGTGCACCAATTATGCACGATGCGTGTACCATTAGCTTAAGTGATCATTTAACCCCTTGGGAATTAATTAAAAAACGGATTGATGCTGCAGCCCAAGCCGATTTTGTAATTGCTTTATATAACCCTAAGAGCGGAAGACGGACAAAGCAAATTGAAGAAGCACAACGCATTCTCTTATTGCATCGTTCTCCTGATACACCTGTAGGGTTAGTGAAAAGTGCGTATCGCGACCGGCAACATATTGTCATGACCAAGTTAAGTGAGATGCTAGAACACGAGATTGGGATGCTAACAACGGTCATTATCGGGAATGGCTCGACCTTTATGTACGACGGTAAGATGATTACGCCAAGGGGATATCAGCGTAAATATACACTAGGAACGGACAAGCAACCACTTAAGCCTCACCAACGCCTTAGAGAAGAGAATGAGCCGTGGGCATTACATAATGGAAGTGAACAAGAGCAAGCTCCACAAAGCTTACGTAGTTTAGCAGAAGAGGCGTTAGGGAAATTGAATGTCCCAGCCAAACCTCCAAAAGCTATTGACAAGAAAGAAGATCTGTTTAAGCAAGAGGCTATCTTCGAGTTTGCGGTTTCCCCTGGCTTAGCAAATAAAAAAATAACATCTCAGCAGCTTCTCACAATTGTCCAAATTATTGGTGAAGATGGTGAGGTCGAATATACAACAGACCATCAGTTAAAAGTTGAGATGAAAACGTCAAATCCGAGTGAAGTAACAGCGAAGCTTGAAGAGAAAGGCTTTATGCTTCATCCGGTTGGAGATGTCGTAACGATTAAAGCGTGTGATTTTTGTGATGGTGATAAAGGTGAATCGATTCCTCAATTAAATGACATTCATGAATTAGTTGGTGGTGAGCAAGTACCAAAACGTTTGTCGATTGGGTTTAATGGTTGTGGGATGGCCTGCTACGGCGCACCTACCAATGACATCGGAGTCATTTATCGAAAAAAAGGCTTTGACTTATTTTTAGGGGCAAAAACAACAGGGAGAAATGCCCATGTTGGACAACTTGTTGCAGAAGGTATGAATGGTGATGAACTTGTTCGGATGGTGGTAAAAGTCGTACGAGATTTTCAAGAGCGTGGGCTACCTAATGAACGATTCCACAAATTCTTTAAACGCGTGCAGGTTATTGAAGGCTATCGTTTTCGAGAGGTACCTGATCCTATTCCAGTAGACATGGCGTGCGGAGATTAATTAAAGTAGGGCCAAATTTATAAGGAGGTGTGATTATGAATGCAGTATTATTCATAGGACACGGCAGTAGGAAAAATGAAGGGAACGAACAGTTAATCCAATTCGTTGAAGCAATGAAGGCTGACATAAAGGCTGATATTGTTGAAACTTGTTTTTTAGAGTTTGCTAAACCGACAATCTCAGAAGGAATCGAAGCTTGTGTTGAACAAGGTGCGACTCGTGTAGCTCTTGTACCGATGATGTTTTTTGCAGCAGGGCATTCAAAGATTCATATACCGGATACAATTGAAAAAGCAAAAAGTAAGTATCCTCTCATTACTTTTACGTACGGTCGTCCTATCCTATCACATCCAACGATGATTGATATTTTAGAAAATCGTCTTCAGGAAATAGAGTACAAGAATGTAGGAAATGATGAGCAAACCTCTTTGCTATTAGTTGGTCGAGGTAGTAGCGATGTTGATGCAAATAGTGAATTATATAAGATTTCTAGACTGTTAAGTGAGAGATTAAATCGCGTCAATGTTGAGCTTTCCTTTATTGGTGTAACGACGCCGACGGTTGAAGAGGGGGTTAAACGCTGTATTAAGCTTGGTGCATCTTCCATTTACATTATTCCTTATTTTTTCTTCTCAGGAGTTTTAATGGATCGGATGAATGAAAAATTAGCAGGATTTAAAGTAGAACATTCAGCAATTTCTTTTTCAATGACTAATTTTATTGGGTTCCATCCACAGTTAGCGGATATTTTTAAGGAACGTGCAGAAGAAGCTTTAGCAGGTTTAGCGGCGTTAAACTGTGATAACTGTCAGTATCGATTATTTGCGAAAGAACATCTGGACTTGGACCATGATCACGACCATCACCATGACCACGACCATCATCATGACCATAAACATCATCACCATGTGTAAAAGGAAGGTAGAGGAGATGATTTTTGTATTAGCGGGAACAAGTGATGCAAGGGAAGTAGCCATTTCCTTAAAAGATGAAGGGTTTCAAGTATTAGCAAGTGTCGTTACAGAAAGTGGCGCAAAGAGTCTAGAAGAAGCAGGAATTGAAGCACGAGTTGGACGACTGACGGCAGAGGATATGGGTCAGCTTCTCCATGATATTGGGGCTGCGTTTGTTGTTGATGCGTCTCATCCGTTTGCAGAGGAGGCTTCTAAAAATGCAGTTTCAGCGACAAAAGCGGCTAATATTCCTTATATTCGCTATGAGCGTCAGTCATCAGCGATTGAGACAAATGAAAATATCACTTTTGTATCTTCGTATAAGGAGGCTGCTGAGTTTGCAGCAAAGCATAAAGGGGTTGTTATGCTTACAACTGGTAGTAAAACATTAGCAACCTTTGCAAAAAAATTACTGGGCTTACCGGATATTCGAATGATTGCCCGGATGTTGCCACGTAAGGATAATATGGAGCTTTGTGACGAACTTGGTGTTGAGCAAAGAAATATCGTTGCAATGCAAGGACCTTTTTCAAAAGAATTAAATGTCGCTTTATATAAGCAATATGGAGTCACGCTTGTCATCACGAAGGAAAGTGGCAAAATCGGCTCGGTCGACGATAAAATTGAAGCCGCTAAAGAGCTTCATCTTCACGTTGTTGTTATCGAACGTCCGAAGCAACATGAAGGTTATGTTGTTGATTCAAAAGAAGCTGTTATCAAAACAGTTAAAAAGCTAAAGGAGGCATTATAAATGGATTTTCAAACAGAATTTAAACCATTAACGGTTCAACCACAAGAAATCGAAGGCAAAAGCTTTGAGGTTATTACAGAAGAGCTCGGGGAGCATCATTTTTCGGCTGAACAATATCCAGTTGTCCAACGGATTATTCATGCGTCAGCGGATTTTGAATTAGGTCGTAGTGTATTGTTTCATCCAGATGCGATTCGTGCTGGTGTAGCAGCAATTCGTGCTGGAAAAAAGGTTATTGCAGATGTGCAAATGATTCAAGGTGGCGTTAGTAAACCTCGTATTGAGGCATTTGGTGGAAGTGTTGAAGTATACATTTCAGACCCAGATGTTATGGAGGAAGCGAAGCGTTTAAATACGACCCGTGCAATTATTGCAACAAGAAAAGCGGTCAAAGAGGCAAATGGCTCAATTTTTGCAATTGGGAATGCACCGACCGCTTTACTTGAACTAATTCGTCTTGTCAAAACTGGGGAAGCAAAGCCAGCATTAATTGTTGGTATGCCGGTTGGCTTCATTTCTGCGGCTGAGTCTAAGGAAGAGCTTGCTAAGCTAGATGTTCCGTTTATTACAAATGTCGGTCGTAAAGGTGGAAGTCCGGTTACAGTTGCAGCTGTTAATGCCCTCTCTCTTATTGCTCAGCAGCAAGGATAAGCGATGAAAAAACAAACAAAAGACCCGAAGGATATGCGTCATGGCTATACGACTGGTTCTAATGCAACAGCTGCAACAAAGGCTGCCCTCCTATCCCTCATTCGTCAGGAGCCAATTAATACGGCGACGATTACGCTGCCAAATGGTGATGTTGTAACATTTACGATGGAGTCTGTTCGGTTTACTGAGAATCAAGCTGAGGTATCGATTATTAAAGATGCAGGTGACGACCCCGATGCGACTCATGGAGCAAGGATCATCTCAACTGTTAGATGGAGTAGTCAAGAAGGAATTCAGCTTGATGGCGGCATCGGTGTAGGACGAGTGACAAAACCGGGCCTTCCGGTTGCGGTTGGAGAAGCGGCAATTAATCCTGTTCCTCGAAAGATGCTGCTTGAAACGGCAGGAGCTGTATTAGAGGAAGCTGGTTCTAGAAGGGGAATATCAATTGTCATTTCTGTTCCGGATGGAGAGGAAATTGCGAAGAAGACATTGAATGCTCGACTTGGGATTATCGGCGGCATTTCGATTCTTGGAACGAGAGGGACCGTTGTGCCGTTTTCGACTGCTGCTTTTCGGGCAAGTATTGCTCAAGCAATTTCTGTTGCGGTTCAAGGGAATTGTGATCATCTTATCTGTTCAACTGGTGGAAGAAGTGAAAAGTATGCGATGGAGCTGTTTCCAGATCTACCTGAAGAAGCCTTTATTGAAATGGGTGATTTTGTCGGCTTTACACTAAAGCAATGTAAGGCGAAAAAAGTGAAGAAAGTGACTCTGGTTGGGATGATGGGGAAATTTTCGAAGGTGGCACAAGGTGTGATGAATGTTCATTCAAAAAGTGCACCTGTTAGCTTTGAGTTTTTAGCAGAAGTGGCAAAACAAGCTGGAGTGCCTGAAGAGTTTCATGAGCAAATTCTTGGTGCCAATACAGCTTCCGAGGTTGGAACGAACATGTATGAGCATGGCTACACTCCATTTTTTGAACGACTTTGTCAGTACGCTTCAGAGGAAGGATTAAAAGAAGTAAGAGGTGGCATGACGATCGAAACGATTCTTATGTCGATGAAAAAAGAGTTACTCGGTAGGGAGGCTGTAACATGGGACAAGCAATAAAGGTTGTAGGCATCGGTGAACAAGGCCCCGCTGCCTTACCTGCTTTATACATAAAGTGGATAGAAGGAAGTGAACGGCTAGTAGGCGGTGAGCGGAATCTCGCCCTATTTCCAGATTATCAAGGTGAGAAAATCGTACTTAAAGGTGGTTTAAAGGAAACGATTGATCGTCTTTTAGAATCAGATAAAAAAACCGTAGTACTGGCATCGGGCGACCCGCTATTCTTTGGAATCGGCCGCTATTTGGCTAGTAAGTTAGAAAACATTGAAATCTATCCTTCGCTTAGCTCCATTCAAGAAGGGTTTGCAAAAATGAAGGAAAGCTGGCATGATGCGACGTTTATTAGTGTTCACGGGAGAACGATGAAAGGGCTCGCTCAGAAGATAGATGGACTTGATAAAGTGTGCTTATTAACGGATGAGCAGCATACCCCTGCAAAAATTGCTCGTTATTTATTAGAGTTCAATATGAACGAATATGAGGCATTTGTGGCAGAGGCTCTCGGTGGAGAAAACGAAAAAACAGGCTGGTTTACGCTTGAACAATTGAAAAGCTATGAATCCAATCCTCTTAATATCGTCATTTTAAAACGAACAGGCGATTCTCCTCACTATTCTCTTGGTGTAGATGACCATCTATTTAAGCAAAGAAAGCCGGATAAAGGCTTAATCACGAAAAAAGAAATTCGTGTCCTTAGTATTGCAGCAATGAAGCTCACGAAAACGAGTACGGTTTGGGATATCGGAACATGCACAGGCTCTGTTTCAATTGAAGCAGCGAAGATTGCTAAGGAAGGGCAAATTTATGCGATAGAAAAAAATGAAGCAGATTTAGAAAACTGCTTTGAAAATATGAAACAATTTCGAACTGATTTTACAGCTGTTCACGGAAAAGCGCCAGATTATCTCGATGAATGGCCAGATCCGGATGCTGTTTTTATCGGCGGAACCGGTGGTGAAATGACTGACATTATCCACCTTTGTGCTAAAAGATTAAAACAGAGTGGTCGAATCGTATTAAATGCGGTAACGATCGAGACGCTAGGATCCGCACAAGAAGCCTTTAAGCAAGCTGGAATGAAAGTCGAGATTACATTAGCTCAGCTTTCAAGAAGCAAGCCGATTTTACATATGACGAGATTTGATGCACTGAATCCGATTTATATTATAAGCGCAGAAAAAGAGGAGGCGAACCAATGAGTCTTGGTATCGTGTATGGAGTAGGGGTCGGACCAGGAGATCCTGAATTAATTACATTAAAAGCTTATCGCATGTTAAAGGAAGCAGACGTAATTGCTTACCCAAAAAAAAGACGTGGTAGTAAAAGCTACGCTTATCAAATTATTGAGTCATTCGTTGAGCCGACGGAAAAGGATATGCTTGGGTTAGTGTTTCCGATGACAAAAGATCAAGATGTGTTAGAAGAACAGTGGGCGCAAATTACTGAGGACGTATTTGAAAAAGTTCAGGCAGGAAAGGATGTTGCCTTTGTAACAGAAGGTGATCCGATGCTTTATAGTACGTTTATTCATTTACAGCGCACGATGGCGGCGGCACATCCGGAAGTAGAGGTGAAGTCAATTCCAGGCATTTCATCGATTAATGGTGCAGCCTCTCAATTGAATGTACCTTTAGCAGATGGTGATGATTGGATGGCGATTATTCCTGCAACGGACGACCGTGAGCAAATGAGAAAAGCATTGCTTGATCATGATGGGATGGTCTTTATTAAAGTCGCAAAAGTTTTACCAATGATGATTGAACTTCTAGAAGAATTAAATCTTGTCAATAGTGCAGCTGTTGTTACGAAGGTAACCTCATCTGAAGAATATATTTGGAGAAACGTAAACGAATTAAAGACAGCCGAGCTTGAATACTTAACGCTAATGCTCGTTCGGAAGGGAGCGAAATTGAATGCTTGAAAATAAAGTATACATTGTTGGTGCTGGACCAGGGGATCCTGATTTAATTACTGTAAAAGGTTTACGAATTTTACAGCAAGCGGATGTTGTTCTTTATACTGATTCATTAGTGAATCCTGAATTAATTGAACAAGCAAAGCCGGATGCGAAGGTACTAAAAACAGCAGGAATGAATCTTGAAGAAATCATTGACGTTATACATGAAGAAATCAAGAACGGAAAAAGCGTTGCTCGTGTTCATACAGGTGATCCTGCTGTTTATGGTGCAATTTTTGAACAAATGACGTATTTAAAAAAATTGAACATCGGCTACGAAATCATTCCAGGCGTTAGCTCTGTTTTTGCATCAGCGGCTGCTGCAGGAATTGAATTAACGATTCCTGAATTAACTCAAACGGTCATTTTAACGAGAGCAGAAGGTCGTACCCCGATGCCTGACGGTGAAAAGCTTGTTGATTTGGCGAAGCATCAAGCGTCAATGGCTCTGTTTTTAAGTGCGACGTTAATGAAAAAGGTCGTTCGTGAGTGTTTAGAAGCGGGCTGGAAGGAGTCAGACGCTGTTGTTGTTGTCTATAAAGCAACATGGCCAGATCAAAAGGTTGTTCGTGCAACACTTGGTACGGTCGATGAGGAAATGCGAAAAGCGGGTATTCGTAAACAGGCGATGGTGATTATTAGTAAGGCTGCGAATCCAGAATTGCTTGACGAAGAAGGAAAATACGAATCGAAGCTTTATGATAAAACATTTACACACGGCTATCGAAAAGGGGAGCCAGTCAATGGATAACATTGCACTTGTTGCGATAACAAAGCATGGAACAGAAATGGTTCGCAATATACATCAGCAGGTTCCTACTGCTGATGTATATTATATGAGCAAGCATGCATATGGTGATGAAGCTGAAAATGGTTTTACGACGTTTGAAGGTTCTGTTCGCTTACAGTTACCTGCATTATTTGAAAAATATGATGGCATCGTCATGGTCATTTCACTAGGTGCCGTCATTCGCATGGTGGCGCCAATTTTAAAAGGAAAAAAAGTCGACCCTGCTGTTGTGGTCATAGACGACCGTGGTCAATTTGTGATTAGCGCATTATCAGGTCATGTCGGCGGTGCGAATGAATTAACGGCGAAGCTTGCCGATTTGATGGGAGCAACGCCAGTTATTACGACGGCGTCTGACGTGCAAAAAACGATCCCAGTTGATATTTTCGGCCGTGAATTTGGTTGGACACTTGAAGATGACCAAGCGGTTACTCCTGTAAGTGCAGCAGTTGTGAATGAGGAGCCGGTATTAATCGTTCAAGAAGCAGGTGAAAAAACGTGGTGGAAGCATGATAAACCATTACCAAAAACATTCAACGTGATTAATTCAATTGAAGAGGCTAGCCAGCATCAATTTAATGCAGCTCTCGTGATTAGTGATCGCGTGCTATCTGAAGAATGGATGACACTTCTTCGCACAAAGGGTGTTTTATATCGTCCGAAAACAATTTGTCTCGGAGTCGGCTGCAACCGTGGAACGAGCGCAGAAGAAATTGAAACGGTCATATTAGAAACGTTAGCAGAAGAGCGACTTTCTCCTCTTTCGGTACATAGTGTAAGTACGATTGATTTAAAAAAGGATGAAAAAGGGCTTTTGGCTGTTTGTGAAAAGCATGGCTGGGATTTCATTTACTACTCCCCAGAGCAATTAAACGAGGTTTCTTTCCCAAATCCTTCTGATACAGTTTTTAAATATACAGGTGCTTACGGCGTAAGTGAACCGGCCTCTCTTCGTACTGCAAATACGACTGAATTATTAGTTGAAAAGAAAAAGAGTGGCAATGTGACCGTGTCTATTTCAATGCGAAATGTAGAAGCGAGGTGAGAAAGATGCAAGCGAGAATGGTAATTGCTGGAACGAATAGTGGTGTAGGAAAAACGACGATTACACTAGGTTTAATGGCTGCTCTTTTAAAGCAGGGACATACGATTCAAGGCTTTAAATGTGGGCCGGATTATATTGATCCTAGCTATCATTCAACCTTAACGAAACGAAAATCACGGAATTTAGATAGTTGGATGTTATCTGCCGATTGGGTAAATGATATTTTTGTTGATGCTAGCCAAGGTGCTGATTTCTCATTGATAGAAGGAGTTATGGGACTTTACGATGGAAAGTCACCTTTAAGTGATAATGGTAGTACAGCGGAAATTAGTATGCTGCTAGAAGCTCCCGTGCTTCTAGCTGTTAATATTGCTAGTATGTCAAGAAGTGCGGCAGCGATTGTGAAAGGGTATCAGCAGTTGAACCCAAATGTGAATATTGCAGGTGTCATGCTGAATCAAGCTGGAAGTGAGCGTCATGCAGATTTATGTAAGCAAGCGATTGAACAAGAATGCGATATACCAGTCATCGGTTTTTTGAAAAAAGGGGATGTACCGAGTATTCCTTCGCGGCATTTAGGGTTAATTCCAGCATTGGAACGCGGGGAACATCAATCATTTTTTGACGAATTAGCCGATGTGTTTACGAAGCAGGTTGATTTAGAAGCAATTAAACAACTTGCACGAACAGCACCTGAGCTAACGTACAAAACGGCAAGCTTCACGCAAAAGCCAAAGCCGGCTTCGGTAAAAATTGCGGTCGCTTATGATTCGGCGTTTAACTTTTATTACGAAGAAAACTTTACATTGCTGCGTCAAGCAGGAGCAGAACTCGTCTTTTTTAGCCCTTTGAACGGAGATGGGTTACCACAGTGTGATGGACTCTATATAGGCGGCGGCTTTCCGGAGGAGTTTGCTAAGGAACTAGCTGCCAATGAACAGTTGAAGAAAGACATTCGTGAGAAACTTGCTGACGGAATGCCAACGTTAGCTGAATGTGGAGGCTACATGTATCTTGGTGAGCAGCTTCGGAATTCGGAGGAAGGTTCATTCACTATGGCTGGGGTGATTCCGATGAATGTTGCCATGCAAAAGAAACGTGCAGCTCTTGGCTATCGAGACGTTACATTGCTTGAAGACACCTTTTTACTAAAAAAGGGTGAAGCGATTCGTGGTCATGAATTTCATTATTCTATGGCTGAATATGTTGGAAAGCAATCGGCGATTTACGAAACAAAGGGCTTACGTGGTGTAAAAGAAGAAGGCTTTTATAAAAATCAGCTAGTAGCGGGTTACACACATCTTCATTTTGGTTCAAATCCTGATGTAGCACAAAATTGGATTCATGCATGCCAAGAGTATCAGCAAGAACGATTAACATCAAGTACAAAGTAACGGAGGACCATCTCATGAGTAAACAGGGTATAGTCTATTTTGTTGGAGCAGGTCCCGGTGACCCAAAGCTTATAACCATGCGGGGATTAGAATGTTTACAAGAAGCTGATTGCATCGTCTATGACAGATTAGCCAATCCAGAATTGATAAAACATGCAAAAGTGGATGTAGAAACGATATTTTGTGGTAAGCTTCCTGACCATCACACATTAACGCAGGATGAAATTAATGCTGTACTCATTGAAAAGGCAAAGGAAGGGAAAAACGTTGTTCGTTTAAAAGGCGGTGATCCCGCCGTATTTGGTCGAGTTGGGGAGGAAGCTGATTTTTGTAAAAAACATGGCATTCCTTATGAAATGATTCCAGGTATTACGGCTGGAATCGCTGCTCCTCTCTATGCGGGAATTCCCATTACACATCGCGAGCATAGCACTTCATTTGCTTGCATAACGGGACATGCTCTCGGGACGGATATGACAGATACACGTTGGCAAGGACTTGCTGATTCGATAGATTCTTTAGTTTTTTATATGGGCATTAAAAATTTACCGATTATTGCCACAAAACTAGTCGAGCATGGGAAAGCACCTGAAACGCCTACTGCTGTTATTGAGTGGGGAACGACGGAAAAGCAGCGAGTCGCGGTTGGAACACTTGGTACAATTGTGCAAGTGATGGAAGAACAACAATTAAAAAATCCAGCAATCATCATTGTAGGCGATGTTGTTGGGTTAAGGGAACAATTAAAGTGGTGGGAAAATGACCTTTAATAAGTTGAAAGGGTGTCGGAAGGAGCAAGTCTTTTTGACACCCTTTCGTTATTGTTAATCAAGAATAAGGGAGTTGTATCATGATTACTCGTGAATGGTCGATGGAGGAAATATGGCAAGAAGGAATGAAAGATGCTCATGGAAGAATTCCTAGTCGAATGCTTAATGACAACGAGGAAGAGGAATTTTGGAAGCGTCATTTAACGAAGAAATCATTCGAGCAACCGGTTGATGACTACGCGCATCAATTAGCAAACCATTTAATGTCGTATATAAAGAGCACAGATTCTGTGTTAGAAATAGGTCCAGGTTGGGGGAACTATACGTTTGCACTTGCGAACAAAGCGAAGAGCATTACGTGTGTAGAGCCTTCAGAAAGCTGCATTCGCTTTTTACAAACAATCAGTGAACAAAACGATCAATCTCTCTCTTTTATTCAATCGAAATGGGAGGATTATGATAACGAAGAAAAAGTGGATGTTGTTGTGGGGATTAATTGCTTTTACCGGATGTTCGAAATTAAAAAGGCTTTAAAACGGATGAATGAGACGGCAACGAGAAAGGCCATTATTGGGATGACGACGGCTCCAATGCGCCCTCATTATGTTGATTTAGAGCGAGAATATGGATGTAGGCTGAATTATCCGAAGCGTGATTATGTGCATCTTTTTCACTTGTTATATGAATTAGGCATTTATGCAAACTGTCAGATGGTTCCACTTGTAAAAACATATACATTTTCTTCACGCGAAGAATTAATTGAGAAAAATAAAGTGAAATTTGTCGACAATCAAATTGAAAGCCAAAAAGTAGAAAAAGCACTTCTCCCTTATATAAAAGAAAAAGATGGACTCTATCATTATACACATCGATTTTATGGAGCATTAATTGATTGGACACCTACGACCATTTAGAAGTTTAATAGAATAAGAATAAGGTTATACATCCTACAGAGAGAAAAATCATTCTAACAATTCAAAGGAGGACAAGTATGTTGAATATGAAGGAACTCCAACAAATGAAAAGTAAGAATGGTGAAAGAGGATGCTTAACCATTTATTTAAATACGGACCAATCTAGTAACGATCAGTGTAAAGGAGAATGGAAAATTCGGTTGAAAAATGGATTAAATAAACTAGAAGAGTATATAGAGGCAAGTGAAGCTGATGCTCTTCCTACTTTCAAAAAGCTGAAGAAACAGGCGATGAAATCAATTGAAGATCTGCAAACTCAGTTATCAAAAAGCTTAGTGTTTATCGGTACAAAGCAAGAGTGGCGTTTGGAAAAGCTTCAGGTTCCAGTTGAAAATGAATTTTATTGGGAAGAGGAACCTATGCTTGAGCAACTAAAAAGCTTAACTGAGAAATATCCTTTAACGGGTATAATCGTGATTCAAAAAATGTACATGGGCATAGTGGAAACAAAGTTAGGTGAAGTCATCTCTGAATACTCATATGATAGGGATATTGAAAACGAAGATTGGAAGCAATATGAAGGTGTTGCTGCAACAGAACGAATCGCTTCTGGTGCCAACCATCGTGACCAATTTGACCAACGTGTTGAGGCGAATCAGCACCGC
Source organism: Halalkalibacter urbisdiaboli (assembly GCF_002156385.1). Classification (GTDB taxonomy): domain Bacteria; phylum Bacillota; class Bacilli; order Bacillales; family Bacillaceae_D; genus Halalkalibacter_A; species Halalkalibacter_A urbisdiaboli. Next base: position 410,451 of record NZ_MVJM01000001.1, on the reverse strand, counting down.
TGGTTAAAGGAGCTAGCCTCTCTTATTGAGAAAAGGGCCGACCAGCAACGTTGGCAAGAAATATATTTAGTTGGTTCAGAAATGAGTCAAGAGTTTCGTAAATATTTGCTTGAAAGAAAGGTAAGGTTAATCAAGAAAAATCTTACAAATCGTAAGGCGCATGAACTCGTTCATGAGGTTCTTGCATCGTAATTTTTTAAGGGGGTGTCTCGTATTGAAGACATCCTCTTTTTCTATGTTATACTAATAAAAACGTGATCGCACTGAGGTGAGAAGATGAGTGTAGAGGGTTTATTGTCGGAATTACTAGAGCTGACAGAAGAAGAACAAGAAATCTTGCGCTCAAACAAAACGATTACAAAGGATACGTATACGAGCCAGTCGGATTTTATCATTGAAAGTGAGAAATTTCTAAATCCAGATACAATGATTATGGTTCGCAAACATACAAGATTTATTGCTTTTCCAAAGCACAAGCATAATTATATTGAATTGAATTATGTATTTAACGGGGGATTGCATCAAACCGTTGGAGGAGAAAAGTTACATCTCAAAAAAGGTGAGTTACTCTTTCTAAACCAGCATATTGAACATGAAATTGAGGCTTGTGAAGAAGACGATATCGTTATTAATTTTATTATTCAACCAAAATTTTTCGAGTTTGTGTTTTCATTTTTAAACACAGAAAATAGAGTCAGCAATTTCTTAGTCAATAGTTTATATAATCATACTCATGATGGTCAGTTTTTATATTTTAAAATTTCAGAGGTTGAGAGTATTCAGGAACTCATTCATAAAATAATTGAGGAAATCATGCATTCCTCTTTCATGTCTGAATCAACGATTAAACTTTATATGGGTCTTCTAGTAGTTGAATTAATTAAGCATTCCGATAAAGTAGAACAAACCAAAACTCAGTCATTAAAACATATGCTTGTCATTGAATCTTTAAAATATATTCACTCAAATTATCAAGAAGCTTCGTTATACGAGTTAGCCAAAAACGTAAACCAACCTCATTATTTGCTAAGTAAAATTATAAAAAGTGCAACGAACCATACATTCAAAGAACTATTACAAGAACGACGGCTATTGAAGGCGAAAGAATTATTGGAATCGAGTGAAGTCGCCATATCAGCGATTGTAGAACAAGTGGGCTATGATAATATTAGTTACTTTTATCGTATTTTCAAGGAAAAGTACGGACAGACACCTAAGAAGTATCGAGAGAATTGGAAACAGTTATAAGAGAAGATAAAACAAGCGTATTTTCTTGTTTTATCTTCTTTTTTATATTAAACGTTAGAGAGCAAGCAGGGGCTTCGCTATCTGATTCAAAAAGCCTTGAGGGAATAATCATAGAAGGCAATGGCTCCGCGCCCTGCGCGCCCCTACAAGAAGAGAGCTTGAAGGGGATTAAAAGCAAGCAGGGGCTTCGCTCATTGCTTAATCGAATCAGCTGGCGCTGATTCGATTGCAAATAAGGACAAAAAAAATGTAAATGGCGATATAGGAGGATGGTTGATTTTTCGTTACGATATAAGAAAGCGTTTACGATAAGAGGTGATAACGTGACAACGTATAGTTTAGCTGTTGATATTGGTGCCTCTAGTGGTCGTTTGATTTTAGGTCATATGGAAAAGAATCAAATGAAACTTAGAGAAGTGCACCGCTTTAAAAATAAAATAGTTCAAAAAGGGGAGCACTTTTGCTGGGAAGTTGATCTGTTATTTTCGGAAATCAAGACAGGGATTAAAAAATGCCTAGCAGAGGGAATTAAACCTAGCAGTATCGGGATAGATACGTGGGCGGTTGATTTTGTGTTACTTGATGAAAACGATAAGTTGCTAACCGATGCCGTTGCTTACCGTGATTCGAGAACAGATGGCATGATGGAAAAAGTCTTTCAAACCATTATGAAAGAACGACTGTATTTAGAAACTGGGATTCAGTTTCAAAAATTTAATACGATTTACCAGCTATATTCTTTAAAGGAAACTCAGCCTGAAGTACTGGAAAAAGCTAAAACGTTTTTGATGATTCCTGATTATCTCAATTATTTATTAACTGGAAAAAAGGTAAATGAGTATACAAACGCGACATCAACACAGCTCGTAAGTGCATTTACGAAAAAATGGGATCACGATATTTTAACGAAATTAGGCATTCAAACCGAGATGTTTCAGGACATCCATCCACCACAAACGGTGGTTGGTTCATTAAGAGAGGAATTAGTTGCAGAATTCGGTTGTGATATGGACGTTGTATTACCGGCGACGCATGATACCGGATCTGCGGTTGTTGCTGTTCCGGCCTTAGATGAAACGATTTATATTAGCTCAGGTACATGGTCTCTCATTGGTGTTGAAAATCATTTTCCGATTTGTGTCACAAAAGCATTGGATTATAACTTTACGAATGAGGGAGGCGTTGATTACCGTTACCGCTTCTTAAAAAATATCATGGGGCTTTGGATGATTCAGGAGGTAAAACGAAACTACAATGATAAGTATTCATTTGCAGAGCTCGTTGATTTAAGTCGAGATGTTCAAGAGTTTAAGGCAACAGTAAATGTTGATGATGAACGGTTTCTCCTTCCCGAGAACATGATTTCTGCCATTCAAGATTATTGCAGGGAAACACATCAGCAAGTTCCAATAACACCAGGTGAAGTCGCTAAATGTGTGTTTGATAGTTTAGCTGTTAGTTATCAACAAGCAGTTCATGAGATTGAAGACATCTTTGAACGGGAATTTAAAACGATACACGTTATCGGCGGTGGTTGTCAAAATGAGTTATTAAATCAATTAATCGCAAATGTCACGCAAAAGGAAGTGTTTGCCGGGCCTGTTGAAGCAACGGCAATTGGTAATCTAGCTGTTCAATTAATGACATTAGGTGAAATTGAGAGCATTCATGAGGCTAGAAGTATTATTAAACAGTCATTTGAGGTTAGAACATATACATCAAAATAAGGAAGAGGGATAAATGATGACACAATATGAAGCTGCGAAAAAACAGTATGAAAAATGGGGAATTAATGTAGAAGAAGTTCTTGAAAAGCTAGAAAAAGTAGCGATCTCCGTTCATTGCTGGCAAGGTGATGATGTAGGTGGATTCGAAGTTAATCAAAGTGAGTTATCAGGTGGGATTGATGTAACAGGCAACTACCAAGGAAAGGCTCGTACACCTGATGAGCTTCGTAGCGATTTAGAAAAGGCGCTCTCCCTTATTCCAGGAAAGCATAAGGTAAACTTACATGCCATTTATGCTGAAACAAATGGAGAAGTCGTTGAGCGTGACCAGCTAGAACCAAAACATTTTGAAAAATGGGTGGAATGGGCAAAAAAGAACGGACTTGGCTTAGATTTTAATCCAACGCTATTCTCTCATGAAAAAGCAGCGGATGGTTTAACGTTGTCACACCCAGATGCAGACATTCGTCAATATTGGATTGACCATTGTATTGCTAGCCGTAAGATTGGTGCGTATTTCGGGAAAGAATTAAACAATCCTTGTTTAACGAACATTTGGATTCCGGATGGATACAAAGATGTACCGAGTGACCGTTTAACACCGAGAAAACGATTAAAAGACTCATTAGATGAGATTTTCAGCGTAGATGTAGACGAAAACTATAACATTGATGCAGTAGAAAGTAAGCTATTTGGAATTGGTTCTGAAGCTTATGTTGTTGGTTCACACGAATTTTATTTAAGCTATGCTCTCCAAAATAATAAATTATGCTTACTAGATACAGGACACTATCACCCTACTGAAATGGTTTCAAACAAAATCTCATCTATGCTTTTATTCAGTGAAAAACTAGCACTACATGTATCAAGACCAGTACGTTGGGATAGTGACCACGTTGTTACATTAGATGATGAATTACGAGAAATTGCACTTGAAATTGTCCGCAATGATGCTCTTGATCGCGTCATGATTGGACTTGATTTCTTTGATGCTAGTATTAATCGCATTGCTGCGTGGACAATCGGAACACGGAATATGATTAAAGCATTATTGTACGCGATGCTCACACCAAATGAGTACTTGAAGCAGCTTCAGGAAGAAGGAAACTTTACTGAAAGACTAGCGTTAATAGAAGAGTTTAAAACGTACCCATTTGGAGCCATTTGGAACTACTATTGTGAGAAGCTGGGTGTTCCTACTCAAGAAAATTGGTTAGAAGATGTTAAACAATATGAAGAAGATGTATTATCAAAACGTTCATAAACAAAAATAAAAATAAAATAACAAAAATAAACGGGTATATGATATAGTATAAACAAACAATAAAACACAAAAGTGGAGGTTAATATGGTTAAAAATCTATGGGTTGATTCAGAGGCTAGTAAGTTAAATCCAGGTTTAGATGAATTAGTGTATCGTTCAAATTTAATTGGTTCAGACCGTGCTGTGTGTAACTGGGGTGGCGGTAACACGTCAATGAAAACGATTGAGAAAGACTTTAGAGGTCGTGATATCGAAGTTATGTGGGTGAAAGGAAGTGGCTCGGACTTAGCAACGATGGGAGCAAAGAACTTCACTGGTTTAAACCTTGAGGATATTCGTCCATTAATTGAGCGTGATGAAATGCCTGATGAAGAGATGGTTGCTTATCTAGGTCATTGTATGATTGATAGCAAGCATCCTAGAGCATCTATTGAAACATTATTGCATGCCTTCCTACCATTCAAGCATGTCGATCATACTCATCCTGATGCAATTATTAGTCTGTGCTGTGCGGATAACGGGAAAGAATTAGCAAAAGAAATTTTTGGTGATCGTTTTGTTTGGGTACCGTATGTACGCCCTGGGTTTACCCTTTCAAAAATGATTGCAGAGGGCGTTCAAAACAATCCGAACGCAGAGTTAGTTTTAATGGAAAAACACGGATTAGTCGTTTGGGGAGAAACAGCGAAAGAAAGCTATGACAAAACGATTTCTGTCATTAATGAAGCTGCTGAATATATCGCAGCTAAACAAGAAGAAAACAAGATTTTTGCTGGTCAAAAGTATCAGTCACTTTCTGAGGAAGAGCGTAAAAATGTTCTAGCAAAAGTGATGCCGGTTATCCGTGGTGCCGTGAGCGATGAAAAGAAAATGCTCTTAACATATGATGATGCAGATGATGTATTAGAGTTTGTAAATAGCCAAGACGCTCCGAAGCTCTCACAAGTAGGTGCTGCTTGCCCTGACCACTTAGTTCATACAAAACGTGTTCCATTGTATATTGATTGGAATCCGCAAGATGAAGATGTGGATACATTAATCGAAAAGATTAAAGCAGGTATTGAAGGCTTTAAAGAAGAGTACAAAGCTTACTTTGACCGCAACAAAACTGAGGGCGATGTAATGTTTGAGCCAGCTCCTCGTGTTATCTTAATTCCGGGTCTCGGTATGGTAAACTCCGGTAAAAACCTTGTGATGGCAAATGTAAGTGGAGCTCTTTACCATCGTGCAATTGCTGTTATGAAAGGTTCAACGGCTCTTGGAGAGTTCGTATCATTAAATGAAAACGAATCATACCAAATTGAGTACTGGCCATTAGAGCTTTACAAACTATCGTTGGCTCCAGCTGAAGCGGAATTTTCTAGAAAGGTAGCCTTTATCACAGGTGGTGCTGGTGGTATCGGTAGTGCAACAGCTCGTCGCCTCGTTGACGAAGGTGCTCATGTGGTGTTAGCAGACTTAAACCTTGAAGGGGCAGAAAAAGTAGCTGCTGAAATTAACGATGAATACGGCGAAGGACGTGCCCTAGCTGTTAAAATGGACGTAACGAAAGAAGACATGGTTCAAGCGGCTTATGCTAAAACAGCATTAACTTACGGTGGCGTTGATATCATAGTTAACAATGCAGGGCTTGCTACATCTAGTCCATTCGATGAAACATCGCTTGATGAGTGGAACTTAAACATGAACGTTCTAGGAACAGGTTATTTTTTAGTTGCTCGTGAAGCATTCAAACAAATGAAAGATCAAGCAATCGGTGGAAGCATGGTCTTCATCGGTTCGAAAAACTCCGTTTATGCTGGGAAAAATGCATCCGCATATAGCTCTGTTAAAGCGATGGAAACACATCTTGCAAGATGTATCGCAGCAGAGGGTGGAGAGTTTGGAATCCGTGTTAACTCTGTTCTTCCAGATGCGGTTTTACAAGGTTCTGCGATTTGGGGTTCAAGATGGCGTGAAGAGCGTGCCGCAGCTTATGGTATTGACCCAGATCAGCTTGAAGAGCATTACCGTAAGCGTACAACGCTTCTTGTGAACATTTATCCAGCTGATATTGCGGAGTCAATTGCTTTCTTCGCATCAGATAAATCAGACCGTACAACTGGTTGTATGATTACAGTTGATGGTGGTGTACCAGCAGCCTTTACACGTTAATAGTAGAATTAGAAGAGGCTGTGCCAAAAGGTTGTTTTTTAACCTTTTGGCACTTTTTGTGTAAAACAGTAAAATTGTTAATGAACTAATAGTTTGACGTTTCTTTTAGTCCTCGCTATGGTATGATTAACGAATTGTAGCGGAGGAGCTGAAGGGATGACTGGTAAAACGCATATTGTAGGAGGACTGTCAGCTTGCCTGTTCGTTGACACTGTTATAGTGTCACAGGCTAGCCCGTTATTTTATTTTGCTGGGGTTGCCGGTGCATTATTGCCTGATATATGTCATCGGAAATCAAAAATGGGACGGAAAGTACCTTTATTATCAACGATTATTTCGCTCGTGTTTGGACATAGAACATTTACACACAGCATTTTGTTTATTGGCATTATTCTCTTATTGGTACATTTGCTGTTACCTAATGCGATGATGATAAGAGATGGATTATTTATTGGTCTTATTAGTCATTTATTATTAGATGCTGCAACTGCAAGAGGCATTCAAATGTTTTATCCATTGAAATTAAAGGTTCGACTTCCACTTTATACGAAAACCGGGAGTGTGATAGAGCATGTTTTTTTCTTTTTTCTCTGTTTATCGATGGTGTACATGCTTATAGAATTAGCGAATAATTGATGATAGTGGAGTACTACAAAGGTTTATAGCCCTGTAGTACTCTTTTTTATAATGTTTAAGTGAAAGAAAAAGTCTGAATGAGTATTGCTTACATTCTTCGTGCAAGGTATGTATAAAAAAGAAATACATGGTAAAACTGGTAGGTAGCATACTTAGGTGACGTTTCAATTACGTCCTTAGGAACGACTTTGATAATGAGATGGAGGTCGGATGGAGATGAGGAAAGTCCTATCCAGTTTACTAGCTGTACTACTAATTTTTAGTTATGCTTCACCATTTGCTAATGCTACTGAAGAGAAAAAAGTGAAATTAGCGGAAAACGCATCTTCAGCAATTGTTATTGAACGAGACACGGGGGAGTTATTATTTGAAAAAAACAGTCATGAAAAGCTCCCACCAGCAAGTATGACCAAAATTATGACAATGCTTCTAATCATGGAGGCGATTGATAAAGGTTCAATAAAATATGATGATATGGTGAGAACAAGTGAATATGCAGCATCAATGGGAGGTTCTCAAATCTTTTTAGAGCCTGGTGAAGAGATGTCGGTTTCGGATATGTTAAAAGCAATTGCGGTAGCGTCTGGGAATGATGCATCTGTCGCAATGGCCGAGCATATCGCGGGAACGGAAGATGAATTTGTAGCGATGATGAATGAAAAGGCAAAAGAGTTAGGATTAGAAAATACAAATTTCATGAATTCGAATGGGTTGCCCGCGGAAAATCATTACACAACTGCATATGATTTAGCGATGATATCCAAGGAATTATTAAAGTATGAAGATATAACAAAATATACAGGTATTTATGAGGACTATCTTCGTGCTGATACGGATAACAAATTTTGGTTAGTAAATACAAATAAGCTTGTTAAATTTTACCCGGGGGTAGATGGTTTAAAGACAGGATTTACACGTGAAGCGATGTATTGTTTAACGGCGACCGCAGAGAAAAATGGTATGCGTGTGATTTCTGTCATTATGGGTGCGCCTACACCGAAGGAACGGAATGCGCAAATTACAAGCATGCTTGATTATTCATTTAGTCAATTTATGACACATAAGCTATATGATCGTGACTATGCATTGGCTGATGTGAAAGTAAGTAAAGGTGATAAAGATAAGATTCCTGTAGTAACAGCTGAATCTGTATCAATATTAACGAAAAAAGGTGTCAAAATTGATGATGTTGTCGAAAGACTTGAGATCGATGATCATTTAAAAGCGCCAATAAAAAAAGGTGATCGAATCGGTACGTTATTTATTGAACAAGAAAATAATGTACTAAGTGAAACGCCACTTGTCGCTGGAGAAGATGTTTATAGTGCTTCTTGGTGGAAGCTATTTAAACGCGCACTCGCGAAATTTGGTGCCTCAGAAGGCGAATAAGCACAACATTTTACGAATAGACACTAGTTTTGTCATCGAGAAGGGATTGGATAAAAAGAAAGCGAAACTCTCTCTATCAAGAAATAGCAGGGATACCTGTAATACGACCTAGAGGGAGTGAAGATAGTGAGTTTACTCATCGATTTAGAGCGAAAAGGTAGTGTATTGCTCGTTCGTTTAGAAGGCGAGCTAGACCATCACACAGCCGAAGAATTAAGAGGACAGGTTGAGGCTCAACTTGCAGATGCCGACATCAAACATATCTTACTAAATCTAGAGCAGCTATCATTTATGGACAGTTCTGGTCTTGGTGTTATTTTAGGAAGATATAAGCAGATAAAAGGAAATGGGGGCGAAATGGTCGTTTGTGCAATTTCGCCTGCTGTGAAACGATTATTTGAAATGTCGGGATTGTTCAAAATTATTCGTTTGGAAGAAAGTGAACAATTTGCTCTGCAAACGTTGGGGGTGGCATAATCTATGCAAAATGTGATGGATCTTAAATTTTCAGCACAAAGTCAAAATGAGTCTTTTGCTCGTGTAACAGTTGGGGCATTTATAGCTCAACTTGATCCTACGATGGATGAAATGACAGAAATCAAAACCGTTGTCTCCGAAGCTGTAACGAATGCGATTATTCATGGGTATCATAATCAACCTGATGGAATGGTCTATATTCATGTAACGCTTGATCAAGGAATGATCGAATTAACGATTCGTGATGAAGGAATGGGAATTTCCGATATTGATGAGGCTCGCCAACCTCTGTTTACGACAAAACCTGAGCTCGAACGTTCGGGAATGGGCTTTACGATTATGGAAAATTTCATGGATGAGATCAAAGTCATCTCTGAACCGATGATTGGGACGACGGTGTATTTAAAAAAACACCTTACAAATAGCAAAGCGATTTGTAATTAAGGAGTTTTGCCTATGGATGTCGAGGTAAAACAAGGAAAGCAAGGGAAACAGAAGAAGGAAGCCCATTTTTCAGATCGTGAAGTAAAGGAATTGATTGCGAGAAGTCAGGCGGGAGATGTCGAGGCGAGAGATTTAATCGTGAACAAGAATACACGTCTAGTTTGGTCTGTCGTTCAACGTTTTATGAATCGAGGCTATGAAGCTGATGATTTATTTCAAATCGGTTGTATCGGACTGATAAAATCTGTTGATAAATTTGATCTAAGCTATGATGTCAAATTTTCAACATATGCGGTACCGATGATTATCGGGGAAATTCAACGTTTTCTCCGTGATGACGGTACGGTAAAGGTTAGCCGTTCTATTAAAGAGCTAAGCAATAAGATTCGGAAAATGAAGGATGATTTGACGAAAACATTAGGACGTGTTCCAACTATTAATGAAATTGCTGAACAGCTAGACATTACACCAGAGGAGGTTGTATTTGCTGGTGAAGCAAGTCGGTCCCTCTCATCTATTCATGAAACAGTATATGAAAATGATGGAGATCCAATCACACTTCTAGATCAAATTGCTGATCAAACAGAAACGAAATGGTTCGACAAAATTGCGTTAAAGGAAGCCATTCGTGACTTAGATGAGCGTGAACGATTGATTGTCTACTTACGATACTATAAAGATCAAACACAGTCCGAGGTAGCAGCAAGACTAGGGATTTCCCAGGTTCAAGTATCAAGACTTGAGAAAAAGATTCTCGAACAAATGAAACAGGAAATGGGAGATCAATAATGACCCCTGTGGAAAACAGTTCAGGCATGCCTGAACTGTTTTTTTTGATGATGTGAAGTAATTTTAACGGCGCATAATGAGAGGAATGCATACATAATAATAAAATAATGATTGACTTTACGGACAATTTAAACTATTTTCAATCCTATATAATAAATATAAATGAAATAATAGCAACTAGAAGTCTCTTGGTGGGCTAGATAAAAAGGGAGTAATGACAATGACAGAGGCACTGTATGGTAGTTTTTTAGCTGCGATGGCAACCGTTTTAGGAGCAGTACCGCTCTTTTTTGTAAAACAATTATCTGAAAAGTGGAAGGATATTCTAGTCGCATTCACAGCTGGTATTATGGTTTCGGCATCAACCTTTGGTTTAATGCCGCAAGCATTAGAAGAGTCAGGATTAATTGTGTTAACAATTGGTTTAATAATTGGTGTTGTTATTTTAGATTTAATTGAAAAAAATATCCCTCATATTGATGTTGAAAATGAATCAGGTATTGCTTATTTTGATTCGAAATCATTATTAGTGATCATCGCACTCTTTATACATAATATTCCTGAAGGCATGAGTATGGGGTTTAGTTATGCAAGTCAAAACGAAAGCTTAGGTCCAATTGTCGCGATTGCAATTGGGGCTCAAAATATGCCTGAAGGATTAATCTTAGCAGTCTTTCTACTAAATTCGAAGGTAAGAAAGGGAAAAGCGTTATTAATTGTAACCCTTACAGCGTTTGTTGAGGTTCTGGCAGCTCTTATTGGCTTTTTTGCAGCAAGCTTTGTTCAGCCACTTATAGGATACGGTCTAGCGTTTGCAGCAGGAGCTATGGTATTTATCGTTTATAAAGAATTAATTCCTGAAAGTCATGGTCATGGCTTTGAACGTGAATCAACCTATTCGTTTATTATCGGGCTACTAATTATGCTTTATATTAGCCATATTTTCGGTTAAATGCAGCAAAAGGGGCTACTCAATACGTCGAGAAATCGGCCATTTGGGTAGTCCTTTCTTATTATAGTGGTGGTCGAATGGCGATGAATGATATTCGCCAAGATCATCCATACTATTACGTATAAATGAGACTCCTGAAAGGTGGGATATAGGGTGCCAGACGAGGTAATGTATGTTCGAATGAGACATCGTGTGACGGCCAAAAACGAGCAGCGCATTACAATTGGCGATGTTGCGCAGGTTATTGCACATGACAGTTTACTTGCTCGCGTAACAAAGGTCCCTCTTCACCAAATCACAACAGAGGATCACAATGTCATTATCATTGATGTGATGAAGGTTATCTCTGTTATTCGTAAGATGCATCCAAACCTTGATATTCAGACGATAGGACCGCCACAAACAATCATTCAAGTTGACATGAAAAAACATCGAATGGGACCAGTTTTTGTGGCGTTTGTTTGGTTCCTTCTATTTATTGGAGCTGGATTGGCACTGATGAACTTTCATGAAGATGTTAGTATGCGAGAAGTGCAAATTCGAATCTTTCAATTAATTACTGGAAATGAAATAGCAAAACCGCTACTTTTGCAAATACCGTATTCGATCGGCCTCGGCTTAGGAATGATTATATTTTTTAACCATTTATTTAGGAAAAGAATTAATGAAGAGCCAAGCCCATTAGAGCTAGAAATGTTTAATTATCAACAAAATCTCGATCAATACGTTAGTCTCCATGAAAACAAGGAGAGTATAAAGAAATTAGATGGTGATTGAATCCGTTGCTGTCATCGTTATTGGGCTTGGGGGCGGCTTGGCTGTTGGAAGTGGCTTTGTTGCTTTTTTAACTATGCTCGGTGTTGTTCCGAGATTAACACAGCTTACTCGAACAGGGAAATATATTCATGCGTATGAATGGGCGGTTATTATCGGTGCTCAAGCCGGAACCTGGTTTAGCTTTTATGAGTTTAATCTAGGAATGTCTCCGCTTTTCGCGATTCCAGTTGGACTAGCAGCTGGGGTATTTGTAGGAATGCTAGCGGCAGCATTAACGGAAGTATTAAACGTCCTTCCGATTTTAGCGAAACGATTAGGGATTGTAGATAGAATCATTGTATTATTAATGGCTATCGTATTAGGAAAAGTGATCGGCTCCTTGTTTCATTGGATTTATTTTGTAGATTAAGGAGGACAGGTTGTGCTAACAGATGAACAGAAGCAATATCAAAAAAACATAGGGCTCTATCAACCAAAACGTCACGTCATTAAAAACTGCTTTAAAGCATTCATCGTTGGCGGATCCATTTGTGCACTTGGTCAGTTTATTAGCAATGTTTATATCACATACTTTCCAATGACGCAAAAGGAAGCAATGAGTCCTACCATTGCAACACTGATTTTAGTTGCAGCGCTTTTGACAGGGTTTGGTGTTTATGATCGGCTTGGACAGTTTGCTGGGGCAGGATCTCTTGTTCCAGTGACGGGATTTTCTAATGCTATGACAAGTGCTGCTCTCGAGCATCGCAGTGAAGGTCTCGTTTTTGGTATTGGGGCAAACATGTTTAAATTAACAGGTGCAGTTATCGCATTTGGCGTTCTTTCAGCATACCTAGTTAGTTTAACGAGGCTCTTAATTAAAATGCTTATACAATAAGGGGGGCTTACTGTGAAGCGATTAGGAAAACAAACGTGGAGCTTTACGAATTCAGTCTATGTCCAAGCAACAGGCACCGTCGTTGGGCCGACTGAGGCAGAAGGGCCACTTCGTGATTGCTTTGACCGTAAGTATAACAATCTTTACTGTGGAGAAGATAACTGGGAGCTAGCTGAACGGAAATTGCTTAAGGAGTCTATCGATATTTGCTTGGAAAAGAAAAATCGCAATATAAGTGATGTCGATTTTTTTTTAGCTGGTGATTTACTCAATCAGACGGTCACTTCCAACTATGTTGCAAGAACGTTGGATACGCCGTTTCTTGGCATGTTTTCTGCATGTGCTACGTCTATGGAAACGTTAGCAGTTGGCTCTATGCTTATTGATGGAGGTTACGGGGAACTCGTTCTTGCTGCAACTAGTAGTCACCATTCAACGGCGGAAAGACAATTTCGCTATCCAACTGAATTCGGAGGCCAGCGTCCTGAAACATCTACATTTACAGTTACCGGAGCGGGAGCTGTTTTAATTGGCAGTAACTCCTCAGCAATTAGGGTAAAAGAAGCAACGATTGGAAAAGTGGTTGATATGGGGATCATGAATCCTTTTGATATGGGAGCGGCAATGGCTCCAGCTGCCGCACAAACGATCCAGGCTCATTTAAGAGAAACGAAAAGAGATGCAAGCTATTATGATTACATTGTTACGGGAGATTTATCTCGTGTAGGAAGTGGGATTTTACGAAAGCTGCTACAAGAAAAAGGTATTCAGTTAAATGATAATTACGATGATTGTGGGGTGATGATCTATTCTCCTGATCAACCAGTTTTTGCTGGTGGGAGTGGTCCAGCCTGCGCTGCTGTTGTTACTTACGGTCATCTGCTTAAAGAAATGAACCGTGGCAATATTAAAAGACTTCTTGTTGTTGCAACAGGTGCCCTACTTAGTCCATTAATGATTCAGCAAAAAGAATCAATACCTTGTATTGCCCATGCTGTTTCCTTAGAAACGGAGGTTTAATAATGGAGTATGTGATTGCATTTGTCGTTGGAGGGATCATTTGTATCTTCGGACAACTGTTACTAGATATTGCCAAGCTTTCACCAACTCACACGTTAAGTACGCTCGTTGTTGCAGGCGCATTACTAGATGGTTTTCACTTATATGATCGGTTAATTGATTTTGCAGGTGCTGGTGCAACGGTTCCGATTACGAGTTTTGGTCATGCTCTCGTTCATGGGGCAATGGCAGAGGGTGAACGTTTCGGATTTTTAGGAGTTGGAATGGGTGTATTCGAAGTCACTTCAGTAGGGATATCTTCAGCAATTTTATTTAGCTTTCTTGTGGCATTGTTTTTTAAACCAAAGGGGTGAAAAAGGTGAGAACGAAACGAAGAGTGATTCTCATCACCGATGGGGATGAATCTGCGTGTAAAGCCGTTGAACAAGCAGCAAAAGAAATTGGTGGACGCTGTATTACTCAATCATGGGGAAATCCGACCGTGCTAACGGGTGAGGAGATTGTCTCACACATTCAAAAGACTCCTCATGACCCAGTCCTTGTGATGTTCGATGATTGTGGATTTCGTAATGAAGGGCCTGGTGAAGCAGCAATGCGATATGTTGCTACTCATCCAGAGATTGACGTATTAGGGGCAATTGCTGTAGCATCCGCTACTCATTCAAGTGAGTGGACAAAAGTAGATATCAGTCTAGACCGTTATGGGCATTTAACAGAATTTGGAGTCGACAAAGATGGTTTAGCTGATTTGGAAATAGGCAGAATAAATGGAGATACGGTTTACGTTTTGGATGAACTTAACATCCCAGTTATTGTCGGTGTAGGTGATATTGGAAAAATGGCAGGACTGGATACCGTAGAAAAAGGCGCACCGATAACAAAAAAAGCCGTGGAAATTATCTTAGAACGGAGCGGATATCATGAGTAAAGCAAAAAATAAAACACCGTTTTCTCAGGATATTAAAGCGAACGAGGAATTGATAAAACAACGGGTCGGTTTTGGTACGTCCTTTGATGTTGGTGTTCGTAAACTTTCAATACTTGACAAAGAAATTCAAATTTACTTTGTAAACGGGTTATGTGACATTCAGTATATTATTGAGCTGTTAAAGGAACTAATGGATTTAGACGCCAGAGGAAGAAAAACAGCTGATGTTAAAAAAGCTATTCATAATCATCTAACCCATGTCCAGGTTGAGACGACGGATAATATGGATGATGCAATCACAAAGATGTTATCTGGGCTTGTCTTTATTTTAGTTGAAGGTGAAGATGAGGCATTTGTTATTGATGTTCGTAGTTACCCTGGGCGTGGTCCGGAAGAGCCTGATACAGAGCGAGTTGTCCGTGGGGCACGTGATGGTTATACAGAAAATATTATTTTAAACACGGCTCTCACTCGAAGACGAATTCGCGATGAGCGTCTACGACATGAAATTATGCAGGTCGGTGAACGTTCCAAAACTGATATTTGTCTATCCTATATTGATGGAATAGCGGATCCAGACCTTGTTAAAATTATCAAAAAAGAGCTTGAGGATATTAATATAGACGGTTTAACAATGGCCGATAAAATTGTTGAGGAATATATTGTGAAGCAAGGTGTCAACCCTTTTCCTCTTGTTCGCTATACGGAACGACCAGATGTTGCTGCTACTCATTTATTAGAGGGGCATATTCTTATCATGGTTGATACTTCGCCAAGTGTCATTATTGCACCAACAACCATTTTCCATCATGTTCAGCATGCAGAGGAATATCGTCAAGCACCTGCAATTGGAACGTTTGTGCGGTGGACAAGGTTTATTGGTATTTTATTTTCACTATTTATTTTA
The DNA here is from genome assembly GCF_002156385.1 of Halalkalibacter urbisdiaboli. Lineage (GTDB taxonomy): Bacteria > Bacillota > Bacilli > Bacillales > Bacillaceae_D > Halalkalibacter_A > Halalkalibacter_A urbisdiaboli. The sequence goes on along the minus strand of NZ_MVJM01000001.1, from coordinate 394,862 downwards.
CCTTTTTGGTTATTATTAGTCATACAGCCGACAATACTACCAGCTGGATTAGACTTTATTGGGCCACAGGAAACAAATAACATTCCTATTTTTTTACAAATTGTTTTTGCGGAATTAGGGATTGAATTATTAAGAATGGCTGCTATTCATACTCCTTCTCCGCTAGCGACAGCACTAGGTTTAGTTGCTGCATTACTCATCGGGGAAATCGCCATCCAAGTTGGTTATTTCACCCCAGAGGTTATTCTATATGTAGCTCTAGGTGCGATCGGTATGTTTGCGACACCAAGTTATGAGCTTGGCGTTGGTTTACGGGTGGCAAGAATGATGCTACTCATTCTTGTTGTAATATTTAAAGCTCCTGGCTTTATTATCGGCACAACGATCTTTTTCTTATTACTTGTATCAATTAAAGCCTTTAACAAGCCATATTTATGGCCATTTTTACCATTTGATCCTCCTGCTATTTGGCAGATTCTTATTCGTTCGACTGTGCCGTCGATGCGCTGGAGACCAAGCATTGTCAATCCTCAAGATCCGGTTAAGCAAAGGTCAGGTACAAATGAGTAATGTTTTCGAGATTGTTTCAAAAGGAAAAATCACCCTTTTGGAACAATCTTTTATTTGGATTGAATAGGAAGGGAATAGGAGGAGAGTTAGGGTTGAAGCATTATCCTGATTATGTTAAAGTTAATATCGACAATTTTATTTTATCCTCATAATATATGGGGTAGAGGCGCAAAGCGAATGAGTACACTTATGGGAGCGTTTGGTAGTGATGAGCTAAGTGGAAAGGTCAATTTGCCGAAGCATGTATGTGAATGCCAATGAACAGCATCGCTGGGTCGTTGCTGAACAAGCAACGGACTGTCACTGATTGTGTCAGTGGAGGACTATTCTATCGAGGTTACTCTTGTGCGAATTTACAGCAGCTAGTGTAACAACATTAGCTGCTTTTTGTATAGCCGCGCGAACTATGCGCGGCGGCAGCCGACCAGAGGGAGGCTCATGTTGTAAAGGTTTGTATAGCCGCGCGAACTATGCGTGGCGGCAGCCGACCAGAGGGAGGCTCATGTTGTAAAGGTTTGTATAGCCGCGCGAACTATGCGCGGCGGCAGGTGACCGCCACCAGCGAGTTAGGGAAAATAAAGGAGAGATCAACATGTTTATGCATGGAACAAGCAGAATAAATAGTAGTGGACATTTAGAAATTGGTGGGGTTGACACAGTACAGCTTGCAAAGGAATTTGGGACACCTTTGTTTGTATATGATGTCGCAT
>NZ_MVJM01000001.1:182661-393572 GCF_002156385.1 Halalkalibacter urbisdiaboli | reverse complement strand
AGAGGGAGGCTCATGTTGTAAAGGTTTGTATAGCCGCGCGAACTATGCGTGGCGGCAGCCGACCAGAGGGAGGCTCATGTTGTAAAGGTTTGTATAGCCGCGCGAACTATGCGTGGCGGCAGCCGACCAGAGGGAGGCTCATGTTGTAAAGGTTTGTATAGCCGCGCGAACTATGCGTGGCGGCAGCCGACCAGAGGGAGGCTCATGTTGTAAAGGTTTGTATAGCCGCGCGAACTATGCGCGGCGGCAGGTGACCGCCACCAGCGAGTTAGGGAAAATAAAGGAGAGATCAACATGTTTATGCATGGAACAAGCAGAATAAATAGTAGTGGACATTTAGAAATTGGTGGGGTTGACACAGTACAGCTTGCAAAGGAATTTGGGACACCTTTGTTTGTATATGATGTCGCATTGATGAGAGAACGGGCTCAGCAATTTCGTCAAGCATTTGAAGATGAACAGGTTCATTACCAAGTAGCCTATGCAAGCAAAGCATTCAGTTGTGTAGCGATGTTTCAATTAGCGACAGAATTAGGATTAAGCTTAGACGTAGTTTCTGGTGGAGAGCTGTATACAGCAATGCAAGCAGGAGTCCCAATGGAAAAAATTCATTTTCACGGCAATAATAAAAGTTTAGACGAGCTTGAAATGGCAGTTGATGCAAATATTGGATGTATCGTTGTTGATAACTTTTATGAACTACGTGAATTAGGGAGAATTTGTAGAGAAAAAGGCAAAAAAATTGAGATTTTACTTAGAATTACACCTGGAGTAGAAGCTCACACCCATGATTACATCTCAACGGGACAAGAAGATTCAAAATTTGGTTTTGATTTAACGAGTGGACAGGTTTATGAAGCAATTAAACTCGCTCAGGATGATGAGCATATTGAATTACTTGGGATTCATAGTCATATAGGGTCACAAATCTTTGAAACAACTGGATTTGTCATGGCAGTCGAAAAAATCTTTGAATATGTCGTCGAGTGGCGTGATAACCTAGGGTTTATTCCAAAAGTTATTAACTTAGGCGGTGGCTTTGGTATTCGTTATATTGAAGGAGATACTCCGCTACCAGTTGGCGAATACGTGAGAAAAATGGTTCAAGTTGTGAAAGAAAAAGCGATATCATTCGAAATGGACATTCCTGAAATTTGGATTGAGCCAGGACGCTCTCTTGTAGGAGATGCGGGTACGACTCTTTACTCAATTGGTTCAAATAAAGAAATTCCAAATGTGCGTCATTACTTGGCTGTTGACGGAGGAATGAGCGATAATCTTCGTCCTTCCTTATATCAAGCTGAATATGAAGGGATTTTAGCAAATCGTGCAAATGAGCCAGCTACCGATACATTTTCAATTGCGGGAAAATGTTGCGAAAGTGGGGATATGCTTATTTGGGATTTACCGCTACCTAAAGCAGACCATTTGGATATTTTAGCTGTATTCTGTACGGGAGCATACGGGTATGCAATGTCTAATAATTATAACCGTATTCCACGGCCTGCCGTGATCTTTGTTGAAGAGGGAGAAGCACAGTTCGTCGTTAAACGTGAGAGCTATGAAGATCTTATTCGCCTTGATGTCCCTCTAGCCAAAAAAGTAAATCAATCGTAAATGACTTCAAACGCCAAATCGCTTATGCGGTTTGGCGATTTATTTTTTTCCGGTAAGAGTGACCATAAACTGGAAGTGTATTCCCTTGTAAAAATATTCAAAAAACTCTACTTATCTACTAATGAATGCACATAGTGCTTTGAGCTACTATTTTTAGTAGGGGGGGAAACGATGAAAAAGCTTCTTAGTTTTATGTTTATATTATGTTTGCTAATGCCTAGCCAAGCGTTCGCTTCGTCGAGTATTGCAGACGCAGTAATAGACTCAGCCAAACAGCAACTTGGCAAACCGTATAAGTATGGGGCAGCCGTTGGTGATTTAACTGGATTTGATTGTTCTTCTTTTTCGAGCTATGTCTTTAGTTTACATGGAATTTCCTTGCCAAGAGTAAGTATGGACCAGGCTAAAACGGGAATAGAAGTGAGTCGTTCCAATTTAAAGAGAGGAGACCTCTTATTTTACGATACAAACGGTGATGGACAGATTAACCATTTAGGGATTTATATAAGTGCCAATGAAATGATCCATTCATCATCGAGTGCAGGTGTACATCTTACGAATCCATTTACAACGTACTGGTCACCGCGTTTTGTTACAGCTAGAAGAGTAATAACGGAACAAAGGCAGACGCCTATTCAATCTGAGACAATATATAGTGTGAAAAGTGGTGATACGATGTTTAAAATAGCCAAAGAGTATGGAATAACCGTTGATGCACTTAAATCACATAATCGTTTAACGTCGGATTGGATTTATATAGGGCAACAATTACGAATTCCTCCAGGTAGTACATTGACACAGCAAGTACTAACTGGTGATGTACACACTGTAAAAGCTGGGGATACCTTATGGCTAATTAGTCGTCAATACAATAGTACTGTTCAGGATTTAATGACTTGGAACGAGCTTACGACTACATCCATACAAGTAGGACAAAACTTAAAAGTGAGAGCGATTACAAACGCAAACTTGTATACTGTCCAATCTGGTGATACGTTATGGAGAATAGCCGTTGCCAACGGTACAACGGTACAAGCGATCAGTGAGATGAATCAACTAACAAGTACAACTCTTTTCGTTGGTCAAGCCCTTCAATTACCTTAATGAAAGTAAACTCTCTTGTCTACAAAGAAGACGAGAGAGTTTTTTGATTAGAGCTAGTCCAAAATTTCACATTACGGTTAGAATAGTGTACAATAAGGCGAAACATTTTGAATGGAGGCATACATATGAAAAAAGGAAGCATCGCTTTTGAAAATGGTGAAAAAATCGTCATTGAATTTTTCCCTGAGGAAGCACCAAAAACAGTTGAAAATTTTGAGAAGCTAGCAAATGAAGGTTTCTATAACGGATTAACGTTCCACCGTGTCATTCCTGGATTTGTAGCACAAGGTGGGTGTCCTGTAGGTAATGGAACAGGTGGCCCAGGGTATACAATTAAATGTGAGACGGAAGGAAATCCTCATAAGCATGTTACAGGTGCCCTTTCTATGGCACATGCGGGAAAGGATACAGGAGGCAGCCAGTTCTTTATCGTTCATGATCCTCAACCTCATCTTGACGGTGTGCATACAGTATTTGGACAAGTTATCGAAGGCGTTGACTCTGTCCGTCGCATAAACCAAGGTGATGTAATGAAGGAAGTAAAGGTTTGGGAAGAATAGTCCAAACTTTTTGAAGCTGAGCAACCCGTGCTCGGCTTCTTTTTTAACATTTATGCTGTCTCTACTATTATTTTTTCTCTTAATAAAGGAATCTATTAATTTTTATTGTATATATTATGGATAATAAGAGAGGATGACAGCTACTATGGAAATGAATAGAGCTAGCTTTTGGAAAAAATATATTGGAAACACTAGATTGGATTTGTCGATTGCCGAGTATACAAAGGTATCGAGTTCATGGTCGGGAAAAAATTTCAAGCCGCATTTTAATAAATTTTATTATTTTTTAGATGGTGAAGGGTTTATTTGTATAAATGGCCAACGGTATCATCCAAAGCCTGGGCAGTTATTTTTACTTCCAGCAGGTGCAACTCAATCCTTTGGAACCGTAAAAGAACATACGTATGAAAAATATTGGTGTCATTTTACTGCAAAAATAGGTGAGCTTCATTTATTACAAGTAATAGAAGCTCCAATTTTTATTACAGTTGATGATCAACAAGCGGTTGAACATAAATTTAAGAACCTTGTTCAGTATTCAAAAAGTGAAGAGTTGTATAGTGAATTTCTTAGTCAAGCTATTTTGCTTGAATTACTCTCCATGTTCATGAAGGAGAATCAGCAGCAACCAGAAATTCAACTCGTCTCAGCACCTTCCATTAGTAAAATTAATAAAGTATTAAAGTTTATTGATGAACACTTAGCTGAAAATTTATCGGTTGATTACTTATCAGGTATGTTAAATTTTCACCCAAATTATTTTATTAAAGTGTTTAAAAACTGTACGGGTTATTCTCCAATACAATATATTAATCATCAAAGGTTTGAAAAAGCGGAACAGATGCTTGTGATGTCCGATTTAACCGTCTCGCAAATAGCCGATAAAATTGGGATGGAACTTACGTATTTTTCGAGAAAATTCAAAGAGAAAACAGGATTTTCGCCGAGAGCTTACCGTGAGATGATAATTAAAAGTACGAAAGAACAGACGGAAAATAATCACGTGTTATAATAAGTAGGTTAGTTCAGATAACTAGCCTTTTTTGTCTTGGTTAAAAAAGAAAGAGGCTACAATAAAGATAAAAGGAGGAATGACAGTGGCTGATATTAAATTTGAAATTACAGAAACGATTGGTGTGTTGTCGGAGAACCCGAAAGGCTGGAGGAAAGAATTAAATTTAGTGAGTTGGAATGGTAGGGAGCCAAAGTATGACTTACGTGATTGGTCTCCTGATCATGAAAAGATGGGAAAGGGAATAACGTTAAACAATGATGAATTTATAAAGCTTAAAGAGCTTCTTGATCAGGTTGATCATAGATCACTACATAAATAGAGGAGTTAAAAGGTTCTGTAAGGAGATGGAGAGGAGAGACACACAATCGGTACGTTTGTTTATGCATTAGGAATTATTGTCTTCGGATTAGCATTAGGAAAAAGTATACGCTTGCTTGTGGACGCTCATCGCTTACCATTAGCTTGGCCAATAGATAAAATGATCAAGGCCTTAATTCGTATCGTCCTTTTAGGTATTAATCCGCTTGTGTTAATAGGGGCTTTTTGGTTTGTGGATTTAGGAGATACGAGCTTAATTTACTTGCCGATTTTGGGAATATGTACGCTTATTTTAGGAGGGACACTCGGAATCGTTGCAGCAAAATTGTTGAAGCTGAATCGTCCCCAAACTGGATCGATGTTTGTAACCGGAGCGTTTGTAAATATTGGTAGCTTCGGTACATTATTTTGCTTTTTGTTTTTAGGGGAAGCAAGTGTCGCGTTTGCTGCACTATTTCGCTTATTTGAAGAACTTATTTATTATACGGTGGCGTTTCCAATCGCAAAGGCTTATGGTTCTAGTGATGAAAATGTAAAGAAAAAATCAGCCTTAAAGAAAATCATAACAGATCCCTTTATTATGATTACCTTTTCTGCGATTGTTATTGGCGGGACTCTAAATGTTTCACCGTTAGAACGCCCAGAATTTTATGGTTCGTTAAATCAGGTGCTTGTTCCATTGTCTTCATTCTTATTAGTAATACCAGTGGGTTTCGCCATGAGGTTTGGTTCTGTAAAAGGTTATTTGAAGGAGAGCTTTTCGGCTTCTGTGATTAAGTTTTTACTTGTTCCTCTTACAATTACTTCGACTGCTTATTTCCTTGGGCTTGGGGATATGCATAATGGAATGGTGTTAGGTGTGATTTTAATCTTATCAGCCATGCCGCCTGCGGTATCTTCTCTTGTTCCACCTCAATTGTTTAAACTTGATGTTGACTTGGCAAACTCGAGCTGGCTCGTTAATACAGGATTGCTAATTGTTATTTTGCCGATATTATATATGATTGTTAGCCTATTATAGAGAGGGTTTATCATGAAAAGAACAAAAGTAACCGTTATAGGTAGCATTAATATGGATTTAGTGACAGATACCAAGCGATTACCGAATAAAGGTGAAACGGTTATGGGCGAATTTTTTTCGATGATCCCAGGAGGTAAGGGGGCAAACCAAGCAGTAGCTGCTGCAAGACTAGGTGCAGACGTTTCATTAATCGGACGTATTGGTGAAGATCCCTTTGGACTGTCATTAAGAAAACATTTAGAGCAGGAAGGGATAACGCTTTGTGAAGGGGAGCCTGTTCACTATAAAAGTACAGGAGTCGCTTCGATTACATTAGCAGAAGGAGACAATCGGATTATTGTCGTTCCTGGTGCAAATGAAGAGGTAACAGCACCATTCGTATCTCAATTTGAAAAAATAATTGCATCGAGTGATGTTGTTTTGCTGCAATTAGAAATTCCACTCAAAGCTGTCGAATGTGCCCTTTCGCTTGCAAAGAAGCATCAGGTACGTACCATTCTCAATCCAGCTCCAATACGCTCTTTACCAAACTCGCTACTTAAAGATGTGACATATTTTACGCCAAATGAACATGAGGTTGGCGCATTAAATATTGTCGATAAAGCAAAACTGATTGTTACTAGAGGTGAAAAAGGGGTTACCTTTTTTGAAAATGATACAATTAGAAGTGTTGAAAGTTACCCAGTTGAAGTAGTAGATACGACCGGGGCCGGTGATGCTTTTAATGGTGCATTCGCAGTTGCATTATCCGAAGGGAAAAGCTTAAAAGAGGCTTGTCAATTTTCGGTTGCGGTTGGTGCATTAGCCGTCACCAAATTAGGTGCTCAAGCAGGAATGCCAACTCGTGAAGAGTTAAGCTATTTTCTAACAAGAAGAGATAAGTAATGAAATCAATGAATATGAAAATAATATAACATATGGTTTTAGCTTGGTAGGGTGGGGAGACGATGGCTAAATTAAAAAAATATAAATTGTTTGGTGGCCGTATAGTAAAAACTGGCATAGCGGTATTATTCACAACTAGCTTTTGTTATTTACTTGGTTTACCGATGGTGTTTGCAGCAATTATTGCAATCGTTACTATTGAACCAACTGCAGCCGATTCAATTAAAAAAGGGATTGTTCGATTTCCAGCGGCGCTTATCGGCGCTAGTTTATCAATGACATTTACATATTTTTTCGGTCATACTCCACTCACCTTCACGTTGGCTGCAGTAACAACCATCTTTGTTTGTATTAAATTAAAGCTAGAAGCAGGTGCTTTAATCGCAACTTTGACAGCAATCATGATGATTCCTGTAACCCATGACTATTATTTTTTGGCTTTTATCGAAAGAACGAGCACGACCATTATAGGGTTAATTGTGTCAACGCTCGTTAATCTTTTAATACTTCCAGCAAAATTTTCTGAGCAAATCAAGCAAAGAAATGAACGGCTTTATACAGAAACGGCACATTTATTTATGTTGCGTTGTGGTGAGTTGTTAAAGAATAATAAATGTATATCTAAACAAACACAGGATAAACACCGTTATTTAACAAATGAATTAAAAAAATCGTTTCAATTATGTCATTATCAACGAGACGAATGGAAATTTCATCGTCATTCAACGGGGGAAATGAGAGATTATTTTTATGAGTATAAAAAGTTAGAGTGTTTGCAGCAAATTCATTATTATCTCGGAAATCTATTCTCTATTACAAAAGAAATCCAGCTGTTTAATAAACAAGAACGCGAGATGATCATGAAAATTGTGGAATCGGTTGTAAAGGTTATGAAAGATCCAGCACACCGAATGTCCCCTGAATACCTTCGGGAGGTTCGGGATTTGGATGAGTTATTTTGGCATACAAATGAATCTGTTCATAAAGAACTAACAAAGAAATATCATCATCATTTTACCCCATCGACGATTATTCTATTTGTTGTATTATCGATTCATGATGTCCTTGAGGAATTAGAGCATCTAGCAAGGCATCAAATAGAAAGAGGAAGATTATGAGTATACTTTTTTACGAGGGTACAGGCTTTTGGAAGTCACCTACTGAGTACAAGCCAGGTGAAGCGTTAACGAGTGGAGCCTTATCTGAAATTGAACAGAAATTAGATGTAAGGTTACCTAAAGAGTATATTTCCCTAATGCAGCAGCAAAATGGTGGCAATCTTTCGTTCGGATATATCCCATTTGAAGACGGAGATGTCGTCTGGATTCCATATTTTCAAGAGCTTGAGGTTGATGCAGGGGTGGGATTGTCTACGATTTTTGCAGAGGAATGTGGTTTACCTACTAAAATGGTCCTTATTGCCGGAGATTTTGAGACTTGGCTAGCGCTTGATTACCGTGGGGGAGTAGAGCCTGCTGTTGTTTATTGGCAACAGACTTTATCAGAATCAGGTGAGTCAGTTTGGGAGGAATATCGAGTTGCTGATACTTTCTCGCAATTATTAAGGAAACTATTTAGGAAGGTTAAGTAGTGAAAAGGATGTGCCGAAACATTGCCGGCACATCCTTTTATTCAGTATCCTCGTCGCGATTGGTTGTTCGTAATGGGATTTCCTTTATAAAGGCTGTTACAACCACCCCACAGGTAACAATAATCGCACTAAACAGAAAGACACCTGTTAAGGAGTAATTTAACACGTCGCGCATTGTGAGAATTAGTTGATCAAATAACGTAATCATCTCTGTCGGGAAGCTTGAACGCATCTCCTCAATCACATCTAAATCCATAAGAAGCTGTGGGTTTTGAAGCTCAGCTAAACGCTCATTCATTTCTTCTGGCAGTGGCGCTGAAGCAGGCTGAGTATTTACTTCCTCAAGACGATTTTTCATTAATTGTCCTAATATCGTTCCCATGACAGCGACTCCAATGGTACCGCCTATTTGGCGGAACACTTGCATAACGGACGTTGCTACACCTAAATATTGATGCTTAACTGCATTTTGGACGGTAACTTGAAAAACAGGCATTGCCATTCCTAGTCCCATACCAATAATAATTAGCTGAAGTATTAAACGTAATAAGCTAGAGTCAGGGTGTAGTAGGGAATTCAAGAATAGGCCTAAAGCCATAAGCACGAGACCGACAAGTGCAATTGTTTTATACTTTCCGGTTTTGGTGATAAGTTGTCCGCCAATGGTACTTAAGATGACCATGGAAATCGTCATCGCCATTTCCACTAGACCGGATACGGTAGCAGTTCTCCCAAGTACACCTTGAACGAAGAAAGGGGTATACATAATCACACCAAACATTCCCATCCCTAAAAATAACCCGGCAATATTCGAGAGAGTAAATACTTGGTTTTTAAAAAGATGAAGCGGGATAACTGGATTTTCTACGCGTTTTTCAATGAAAATAAAGACAACGAGACCGATAATCGTAAACGAGAATAACCCAATAATTTGGTAGGAAAGCCATTCATATTCATTTCCACCCCATGAAAAGCCAAGTAATAATGAAATAATAACAAGTGTTAAAACGAATGAACCAAGATAATCAATCGATTGTTTTTCTTGACGTATATGAGTAGGGTAAAGCTTCCAAATTAAGAAAAAGGCAATAAAACCAATCGGTAGAAAAATCCAAAAAACCCAGTGCCAATTGAAATTATCAACAATGTATCCACCTAGAGTCGGACCAAATAAACTTGAAAGACCAAACACTCCAGCAAACATTCCTTGCCAACGACCGCGTTCACGCGGAGAGAATAAATCGCCAACTGTTGTAAAGGCCGCTGACATAATCATTCCTCCACCAAATCCTTGGATACCTCGATAAATAATTAATTGGATAATCGTATCCGAAGTACCGCTTAAAAAAGCGCCCGTCATAAATACGCCAATACCGATAAGGATAAATACTTTTCGGCCGTAAATATCTGATAAACGTCCTACTAACATCGCTGTAATCGTAGAAGATAGCATATAAATCGTAAAGACCCAGTCAAAATAGTCCATACCACCGATTTGAGAAATAATCTTTGGTAGGGCCGTCCCGACAATGGTCATATTAATGGCTGCAAAAAACATAGCTGACATAATTGCAATCATAATAATGACTTTTTGTCGTTGTTCTAAATGTTCCATCATGTAACCTCCGTTTTTAATGTGACTAGTCTTTGAAGGTGTAATACATCATCCTCTAGCTCTGGTGCGGATGCTAAGAAACTTAAAAAGGACTGGACTATAAATCTTCGTGGTACATCTTTCTTCCATTCCTTATGTAAATGATCAAGTGTCAAAATTAAATCTTCTTTATGTCCCGTTTCAAACGTGCTAGCATTGATTTTTTTTTCGAGTTTATTAATTTCAAAGGCTATTTTTTCTTCTTGGGAATGAAATAATTCTTTTCCTTTGTTCTCCTTATCCTCGTTCATCCTCGCAGTTATAACCGGAGTTGGCTTGTTAGTAAGACAGTCCTTAACAAGTGCATCAAGCCTTCCAACAATAAAGGTGGAAGCTGATTTAATATCAATTGGCTTTTTTTCAAAAACAAGCTGATGCTGATATTCTTTCATGATTCCATGGAATAATGAAACCAAATCCCACAAATAAGGTTCGATTTTGTCACCATAAGCCTGTAACAGCATTTGTTTTTGATAATGCTTAATCGTAGACCGTGTTTGTGAGAGAAACTTTTTAATTGTAATGCTCTTTTGATGAAGCTGCTCATTTAAAAGAATTTTGATAAAATCTCCATTTTCTTTAAAGAGCGTTAACTGAATGAAGATTTGTTTCGCTAAGTTTTCTTCTTGCGTGTGCTTCGTATCCTGTGCAATAAAGGTCAGCTGCTCAAACATCTCCTCTTGATAACGTCGGATAATGGAAAGCAACAGTTCTTCTTTTGACTTGAATTGTAAATAAACAGCACCTTTGGACATTCCGACTTCCGAAGCAATTTCTTGCATGGAGGTAAAGTGAAAGCCGTTCTTAGCAAATAAGGTCATCGCTACTTTAATAATTTGCTTTTGTTTATCATTCATCACGTTTCCCTCACTTCAATTGTGCGTATGACTAGTTGGTCATATGTGACTAACTGGTTACGTTGTGACTATACCATATGAGGCTCGTTCTAGACAATCAATTTGTATCCCTTATCTTTATTAAAAAATGTAAGAAAAAGGACGGTTCTATGGTATCTTGTAAAGAGTGTTGAATGATTAAAAATGGAGGTTATCATTATGTTTTCAAAAGAAGAAAGAGATGCCATTTATAAAGTGATCCATATGCGTCGTGATATTCGGAGCTTTTTACCGAATCCAATTCCACAAGAGGCGATAAATAATATACTAGAGGCTGCACATCACGCGCCTTCCGTTGGGTTTATGCAGCCGTGGAACTTTGTTTTGATTACTTCCGAGCAAATAAAGGAAAAATTAGCTTGGGCAGCAGATAAAGAAAGACGAGCGTTAGCGATACATTATGATGGTGAAAAAGAGTCTTCTTTTTTAAGCTTAAAGGTGGAAGGGTTAAAGGAAGCGCCATTAACAATTTGTGTCACATGTGATCCGACAAGGGGAGGCTCACATGTATTGGGACGTAATTCAATTCCTGAAACCGATAGTCTCTCAACGGCTTGCGCTATTCAAAACATGTGGCTTGCTGCGTGTGCAGAAGGACTAGCGATGGGCTGGGTCAGCTTTTATAAAAAAAATGATGTTCGTGATATATTAGAGATTCCCCCTCATATCGATCCAATTGCGTTAATGTCAGTTGGTTATACAGAAAATTATCCAGAAAAACCGATATTGGAGTTAGCGAATTGGGAAAAGCGTCGATCGCTCGAGCAACTAATTTATGAAAATAAGTGGGGACAAAAGAAAAACCAATTATGAAAGGATCGGAATTTAGATGGACTTTCTTTTTGAAGAATTGTTACAGATTAATTGGCAGGAAGTGATGAAGTATTTCTTAATATTATTTCTAACAGCTGTCATTACCTATGGATTTATTTTCATTATGCGCTTTAGTTTACACCAATTTTTTAAACGAACAGATTATATTGATAAAAAGCATGAGGAAACGTTAGAGAGTGTGATTAAAACAACATCGAACTATGTTGCATTTCTCATTATAATGTTAACGGCCCTCAGACCATTTATAGATATTCGCGAATTGCTTGTAGCAGGTGGTGTCATCGGGATTGTAATTGGATTTGGGGCACAAAGTGCTATTAAAGACATGCTCTATGGTTTCTTCTTTCTTTTTGAAGGACAATTTAGAAAAGGTGACTTTGTTCGGATAAATGATGAGTTGGATGGGGGAACGGTTGAAGAGTTAGGGTTTCGAGCGTTGAAAATTCGCAAGCTAAATGGGATGCTAACAACAATATCTAATGGAGAAGTTCGGAAAGTAGTGAATGGAAACATTGAATCTCGCCGGATTTTTGAAGGTATCATTGTAAGCTTTCGGCAAAATCCACAAGAAGTAAAGGAATTATTTTCTCGGCTCTGTGACAAACTCAATGAACGTCATGATGCCTACTTGAAACGAGACAAAGAAGGACAAATTATTGAACCTTATCGTGTACATGGAATGTCGTCTTTAGACACAACACCGTTAGGAATAAAATTTATGATTGTGGCTACTGTGAACGATAGCGATTATATCATTGCAGTTCAAGAAATGAAAGAACAATTCGCACAGGCTTTGTTCGAGAACAACATCATTATGCCGGAACAACATCTCGTATATAAGAGCGACACGATTAATGAATAATGACTATTCATTATTAAACCGTCATTCCCGGATTAAAAGGGGGATGTCGGTTTTATTTTTTTTATCATATTTAAAAGTTAAAGATAAAGGTGTCACTGGCTGAAAAGAGCTTGGAGATTAATTCCTTGCTTTTTTATATGACGAATGGTAATATCTATTCAATCAAGAGCATAGCAAAAACACATAGTTATAATTAAATAGTATCCTTCGGGGCCGGGTGAAAATCCCGACCGGCGGTGATGAAGCATAAATGGCTTCTTAGTCCGTGACCCGATTTTGATTCGTCAAAAGCGGTGGACCTGGTGAAAGTCCGGGACCGACAGTGAAAGTCTGGATGGGAGAAGGAGAGAAGAGCATGTGAGGCATTTTTTTCGAAAAATGCTACAAAACTATAGGGTAAGTATGCCCTTTTTCAGATGCTACCACGCAATCCGTTTGTCTTAAGGGAACGGCTTGTTTCGTGATACTCTTATTTAGAAACCAACCCGAAGGAAAGAAACTTCGGGTTTTTTGTATTTTGTGATAGAACGAGGGGATCCAAATGAAAGATGAGGATTATATGAGGTTGGCTCTCCAGCTTGCCGAGGGGACTCGTGGACAAACATCCCCGAATCCCATGGTCGGTTCTGTGGTCGTAAAGGACGGTCAAATTGTAGGGATGGGTGCGCATTTAAAGGCTGGAGAGGGTCATGCAGAAGTTCAAGCACTAAAGATGGCAGGCGATAAAGCTTATGGTGCAACGATTTATGTCACCCTTGAGCCATGTAGTCATTACGGAAAAACACCACCGTGTGCTGATTTAATTATTGAGAGAGGCTTAAAGCGAGTCGTTATTGCCATGGTCGATCCTAATCCTGCTGTAGCGGGAAAAGGAGTAGAAAAACTAAGAAAGGCAGGCATAAAGGTTAAGATTGGGGTTTGTGAACAGGAATCAAGAGATCTGAACCAAGTGTTCTTCCACTATATTAAAACGAAAAAGCCGTTTGTTACGTTAAAGTCAGCAACGACGCTCGATGGAAAAACAGCAACAGTAACAGGAAAAAGCAAATGGATTACAGGGCCTCCTTCTAGAGAGGATGTTCATCACTACCGACACACTCATGATGCGATTCTTGTCGGTAGCGGAACGGTTATAGCTGACAATCCGTCTTTAACAACTCGTTTACCGAATGGTGGGAAAAACCCAGTTCGAGTCATTCTAGACCGTCAGCTTCGCACCCCTTTAGACGCTAATATAGTAACAGATGGAGAAGCACCAACTTGGATTATGACGACAAAAGCAGCTTCACAGGAAAAAGAAAAGCTGCTTCAGGAAAAAGGTGTGACCATTATTCGCGTTGATGCGTTTTCGATTTCTTCCGTTTTAGAAGAGCTAGGGAGACGTAGTATAACTTCCGTTTTTGTTGAGGGAGGAGCCGAAGTAAATGGTGGCTTTCTTCAGGAAAAACAAGTGAATCAAGTTATTACGTACATTGCACCTAAGTTATTTGGTGGTGCTGGTGCACCGTCTGTAATCGGAGGAGAGGGTGTATCCGAAGTTGATGAGGCACTAAAGTTCGTTATTCAAAACGTTGTAAAAATTGGAGACGATGTGAAAATTGTTTCAGTAAGGGAGGGATAAATGATGTTCACCGGAATTATTGAGGAAATTGGAACAATTGAGGATATACGCCAAAGTGGAGAAGCGATCGTGATGAAAATCGCAGCAGAAAACGTGTTAGAGGACGTACAGCTTGGCGATAGTATTGCCGTAAATGGTGTCTGTTTGACGGTGACATCCTTTACGTCTAAACATTTTTCTGTTGATTTAATGCCTGAAACAGTACGATCTACGAGTCTGAAAGGCTTAGGACGTGGTTCAAACGTTAATTTAGAGCGCGCGATGAGCGCAAAGGGGCGCTTTGGAGGCCACTTTGTTTCAGGGCATGTCGATGGTATTGGACAGATTTTATCAAAAGATGCGCAGCATAATGCAGTTTATTATCGGATAGGGGTTTCTCCGGAGCTTCGTAACTATATGATTTATAAAGGTTCCGTAGCTGTCGATGGTACGAGCTTAACAATTTTTGCTGTAGATGATTCCTCTTTTACCATTTCAATTATTCCTCATACGCTAGAGGAGACGATTATCGGCTCTAAAAATGTTGGTGATATTGTTAATATTGAATGTGATATGGTAGGTAAATATATTGAGCAATTTATTGTAAGACGATTTGAACAATCGACTTCTGGCCCATCTCTATCTGCAAGCTTTTTAGAGGAGCATGGCTTTAAATGATGTTGAGATTCTATAACAAATAAATAAGGTAGGTGAAATCGATGACAAAGAACATCTTTGATCCGATTGAGGAAGCAATTTATGAATTAATGCAAGGCAAAGTTGTGATAGTATGTGATGATGAAGATCGTGAAAATGAAGGTGACTTTATCGCAATAGCGGAAAAAGTAACACCTGAAGTGATTAATTTTATGGTCACACATGGTCGTGGACTCGTATGTGCACCAATAACGGAAGAACGAGCAAAACAATTAGATCTAGAAGCAATGGTTGATCATAATACTGACCCACATGGTACGGCGTTTACAGTTAGTGTGGATCATTATACGAATTCAACAGGAATTTCAGCAAAGGAACGAGCGGATACAGTCCGCGCTTTAATTGATGATAAGGCTAAAAAACATCATTTTAAGCGTCCTGGTCATACGTTCCCACTTATAGCAAAGAATGGTGGCGTCCTTCGTCGAGCAGGCCATACAGAGGCGGCAGTCGATTTAGCAAGACTTGCTGGTTCAAAGCCTGCTGGTGTTATTTGTGAGATTATGAATGAAGATGGCACGATGGCACGTGTCCCTGAATTGAAAAAAATTGCAAAAGAGCATGAGTTAAAAATGATTACAATTAAAGATTTAATTAAGTATCGTCATCGAAAAGATAAGCTTGTGAAACAAGAAGTCGAAATAAAACTCCCAACTGATTTTGGTGATTTCCGAGCAATTGGTTATAGTGATGTCGTCGATGGCAAGGAAAGTGTCGCTCTAGTAAAAGGGACCATTATAGATGGAGAGCCAACCCTTGTACGCGTTCATTCCGAATGTTTAACGGGTGATGTGTTTGGTTCACATCGCTGTGATTGTGGTCCTCAGCTTCATGCAGCTCTTGCCCAAATTGAGAGAGAAGGAAAAGGGATTCTATTATACATGCGTCAAGAGGGGCGTGGAATTGGATTAATGAATAAGCTTCGTGCTTATAAATTACAGGAAGAAGGCTATGATACAGTAGAAGCGAATGAAAAGTTAGGCTTCCCTGCAGATTTACGGGATTATGGAATTGGGGCGCAAATATTGCGTGACCTCGGTGTAAAGCAAATGAAATTGCTAACGAATAATCCAAGAAAAATTACTGGGTTAAAAGGGTATGATCTTGAAGTCGTTGAACGTGTGCCGCTTCAACTTCCTCATAATAAGGACAATGAAAAATACTTGCGGACAAAAACCGAGAAATTAGGACATATGCTTCATTTTTAAAAGAGTTTTCTTGAGCTTTTTTGAAAAAAAGCTCTCTACATAGAAGGAGGAATTACTAATGGGTAAAGTATACGAAGGTCATTTAGTTGGAACTGGATTAAAGGTTGGGATCGTTGTTGGCCGTTTTAATGAATTTATTACGAGTAAGCTTTTAGGTGGAGCAGAGGATGCACTAAAGCGTCACGGTGTGGCTGAAGGAGATGTAGATGTTGCATGGGTTCCAGGTGCATTTGAAATTCCGTTTGCAGCTAAGAAGATGGCCGATAGTGGACAATATGATGCAGTGATAACGTTGGGGACTGTTATTCGTGGTTCAACGCCTCATTTTGATTACGTATGTAACGAAGTAGCGAAGGGTGTCGGCTCACTATCATTATCTTCTGGAAAGCCGGTTATTTTTGGTGTTTTAACAACCGATACAATTGAGCAGGCAGTTGAGCGCGCAGGTACGAAAGCTGGTAACAAAGGCTGGGATGCTGCAACAGCTGCGATTGAAATGGCGAATTTAAGTCGTTCATTTGACGCATAAATTAAACATACTAATGGTGAGTAAAGCGTAACCTTCATTGAGGTTACGCTTTTCATCTTTCTACATATACTATTTATGAACAGATTTAACTCGCCTTTTATAGGACTTTTGAATTCAGTCCATTTTATGTTGTTGCCTATGGTAAAATAAAAAAGAAGAGAAATGGTAAAGAGGGGAAACTATGCTTATCGCTTATAAACCTTTCAATCAAAAGATTGCAATGGGTCTTCTTTCATTTATGCCAAAAGAAAAGGATTTAAAGAAGCTACAAAAAACGATCGAACAATATGAAGAAGATCCAGAGTGGAAATTGTATTTATGGCAAGAAGAAGCTGATTTTGTAGGAGTGCTAGGGATTAAGCTTCAGGGAGAAGAGGCATTGTTGCAGCATCTTTGTGTGAATCCATCCCATCGTCAGGAAGGGATTGGTAAGAAAATGCTTCAAGCATTTAAAGAGCAAACAGCTTACCAATTAAAACCGACTAAGGAAACGAAAGCGTTTTATCAAGCATGTGAAAGTGAACTAGTCTAAAATGACAGCGAAAATGTAAAGGTGAATAAAGGAGAGACTCCTTTGATTCACCTCTATAAACTTATGGAACGAATATTAGTTATTTTGTTGAGTATGACGCTTTTTAATTTGGAATGTTCTCTCTTCGATGACCTCACTACGGTCTCTTTTTTTATGTTTATGAATTAGATAATTATTATTCAGATCACTTCGGTGAGCCCAAGTAATCCCTAAATGCTGACATTGCTCTTGGCAAGTGATAAGAAGGTCGTGATCAATGATAGGGAGATTCATATCTGAAAAAACGGGTCTTTCTTCACTCAATTCCTTCACTCTCGTACTAAGCATTGTCATTAACTGTTGACTGTCCAACCCGAGTTTTCTGATTTCTTCTCGCTCTGATTGAATAATAGTTAAGGCACTGCTTAGCATCCGTTTTGCTCCTGTTATATTGCCCCTTCGTTCATGATAAAGGCCAACAGCAATTTGAATGAGCCCTACCCAATGATAATCACGCTTACCACGCGGTTTTAATTTCCAATGTTCTTCCAACACCTCGTGACATTCAAAGTAATCCCGATAGCCATGAAAGTAGATGAGGTAATCATAATAAGCTTTTGGATACATATCGCTAAACTCCTTCACTGGTAGTCTTATCTAGTGTAGCATAACCTTTTACAAAACGAACGGTTGAGTGAAACAACACTCACGTAGAAAAATGTAAAAAAAGGATCTGATTTGTTGAAGAATGTTTTGTTTTCTTTTGGTAAGATAGAATAGGATTATTAAAATCCAAGAGGGCGAAAGAATGTTCCCTGACGTGATATTTTATGATATAATCTCATCTAAAATAACGAGAAACTAGTGGTGGTTGGAATGGATCCTTACAGTGTAAAGCTTGATGCATTTGAAGGTCCTCTTGATCTTCTTCTTCACCTAATTAATCAAGCTGAAGTGGATATATATGATATACCTGTTGCACCAATAACGGATCAATATATGAATTATGTTCATGCGATGCAAGAGTTGGAGCTAAATATTGCTAGTGAGTATTTAGTTATGGCTGCAACACTATTAGCCATAAAAAGTAAAATGCTTTTGCCAAAACAACAGGAGCATTTGTTTGATGAAGACCTGATGATGGAAGAAGAGGAAGACCCAAGAGACGAGTTAATGTACCGTTTAATTGAGTATCGGAAGTATAAGGAAGCGGCAAATGATTTAAAGGAAAAGGAAGAAAGACGAAGTTTAATTCATACCCGCCCCCCTGAGGATTTGGAGCCATACATAAGTGATGATGAACGTCGAGAAATTGCGATTCAAGGTGTTTCTTTATTTGATATGTTAGCGGCCTACCAGAAGCTTGTGAAGAGAAAAGCGTTAAAGGCTCCGAGAATGACAACTGTTAAAAGTCAGGAGTATTCAATTGAAGATCGAATGATCGAAGTATTAGAGGAATTAAAGACATTCAAAGGGAAATGTCGGTTTGAAGAGCTTTTTCCTGTTCCCGTACGGAGTCATATTGTTGTAACATTCTTAGCAATTCTTGAATTAATGAAAACAAATGCGATCCGCTGTGAACAAGAAGAAAATTTTTCTGACATCACAATTTATCGTACAGAGGGAGGAACGACGCATTGAAGCTTCAGGAATTAAAAGCAGTCATAGAAGCGTTGCTCTTTGTAACAGGTGATGAAGGTATGACTTCAGAGCAAGTTGCTGAAATTTTAGAACTAGAAACAACTACGGTTGAAGAAGCGATATCTGACCTACAAGCCTGTTATGAAAATGAGAATCGTGGACTACAAATCGTTCAAGTAGCAGGCGCCTTTCGTTTTACAACTAGAGCAGAGCATGCTGCATATTTAAAAAAATTAGCTGCCTCACCTATTCATTCGGGATTATCGCAGGCTGCATTAGAAACGTTGGCTATTATCGCCTATCGCCAGCCGATTACTCGTGTCGAGATTGATGAAATACGTGGAGTGAAGTCGGAAAAGGCGATTCAGTCACTTGTCTCAAAACTTTTAATTAAAGAGGTAGGACGAGCTCCTGGAACGGGAAGGCCTATTTTATACGGAACAACGAAGCAGTTTTTAGACCACTTTGGTTTGACCCACTTAGACGAGCTTCCGCCACTGCCTGAAGATGTCGATGATGAATCTTTAGAGGATGAAGCGGATTTATTTTTCAAAAAATTTGAAGAAGGATTAGAAGCAGAGTAAGTTGTTACTCTGCTTCTTTGCTTTTAATCGAAAATACCAAGACAAACACACTGCCTATTTTTGCTACATACCATAGAAGGACTGCATAAAAGGAGGAAGATAAATGAATCAACATGAAGAGACTATTGAGCAGTGGGCTTTGAGTTTAAAGGAGATGTGGAGTGAACATGGAGCTACGATTGAAAAACAAGTTGGTTATGAACGGACTGAGCCGTTTGTTACGGCACTTATAGAGTTACTTAATGAAGTGGAAAAACCTCAGCAATATCGAGATATAGATTTAGACCAGTTCGCATCTAAAGTTTATACCGAATGGTGCACGCTCGAATCCATTTTTGACAATCGTCAAGCGAATGGACAGCAATTAAGCCGTGTTCCAATCGGCGGTCATAAGCTCCCACCGCTTCCCTATCCATATGATGCATTAGAGCCTTATATTTCTAAAGAAATTATGAAGCTCCATCACCAAAAACATCACCAGAGCTATGTTGACGGTTTAAATAAAGCTGAGAAAAAGATGGAACAGGCGCGAAAATCTGGTGACTATGAACTAATAAAGCATTGGGAGCGAGAGGCGGCGTTTAACGGTGCTGGGCATTATTTACACACAATTTTTTGGAATATTATGAGTCCAAGGGGTGGCGGAGAGCCGAGTGGTGAATTAGCTGCACAAATCAAGCGAGATTTTGGTAGCTTCCGCAAAATGAAGGAGCATTTTTCGAAAGCAGCTGAGAATGTAGAAGGTGTAGGTTGGGCCCTTTTAGTTTGGTCACCACGCTCCCACCGTCTCGAAATCCTTCAAGCCGAAAAACACCAAAACCTTTCTCAACAGGATATTGTACCATTGCTTGTCTTAGATGTTTGGGAGCATGCTTATTATTTACAATATAAAAATGAACGCACTCCTTATATTTCCAACTGGTGGAATGTAGTGAACTGGCCCGCAGTGAATGAACGCTATATGAAAGCTCGTCAGTTGCTGTGGAAACCTTATTAAGCTAAAAAAGTGCCTAAGGGATTTTTACTATCCCTTGGCACTTTCATACTGTTTAGAAATTCTAGTCTTCAATTCCGAACAAAGAAAGGATATAAGGCTTAAATTCAGTCATTCTTTTGTCATTTGGCTCCTTATCAGTTCCTGCTATTATGAGCGCTGCTTCTGTATCATTTTTATGGAATCCACCATGTTCACCACCGTCATGATGGACAGGTGAAGCTTCCGTTTTCATAACATAACCAGGTTTTGCTGTTATAATCATGGAATCTGAATGGCTATGCAGTGCATGATAAAGCTGATTAAATGCGTCTGGATAATCCCCATAACTTATCGTTTGCTCATCGTGATTAATGGTTACGTCTACGAGATGAGGGTCTCCTGATAGTTCCCAACTTTGATCAAATTCATCTTTCCAACCCCCGTCTTTTTTCACACGTAATATTTCGTCGTTATGATGAATGACCAGTTCTTCACCTTCTAAATAGGCAACATGGTCAACTCGTTCATCTTGTAATATGCTTGATTGAATATCCTTCCAAGCTATTTCTGTTAAACCTCGATATAGATAGACCATCCGATGGTTATTAGCGACAATAAAGTCAGCGCTTGCGGGGTCATCTAGAAGCGGAGCAATGGAATAAGGCTCTAGTAAAGGCTCTAATTCAATTGCTGCTTTCCCTTTGTCATGTACAATGGCATCTTGACCATGATCACCAAAAACGATAAAAATATTCTCCTCTAAAGCTTTATCCCAGCTGTCATAACTATTTAATATTTCCTGTAAATAATAATCTGCCTCAGCAAAATCTTCAACATTATCAGGTCCATGATAATGAGCTTCTTTATCAAAATTTGGAAAAAATATAAATGTAAAATCCGGTTGCTGTTGTTTTTCTATTAATTTTTTTACGACTTCAGTTGAGTGTTGGTCATTTAAGCCAAATTTTTGGTAGATCGCATCATGCTTTGATTCGTTTTCTTGAACGACTTTCGGTTGAATGACTTTTCCGAATGAAAGGAGATCAGGTCCATGTGTTTTTATTGGAATTTGTTCTGAAAGGATTTTATTAAATGGCACGGGTAACGTGAGCTCGTGTTCGGTTTGACCGCGATAAACAAGAGTGTTGATAGAACCGGTTGAAAAACCATGACGCTGTAAGCTTTCGAAAATCGTTTCTGTATTTTTGCTTAAATGAGTGTTATTTAAATGGTATAAACTATCATACAGAACTTGTTTAAACCCGAGTTTCCACATTCCCATCGTTGTGGAACCATAATTTATTAAGCGGTTTTCGTCCTGGTTATACCAAACTAATCCTGGTACATTATGTACATCAGGCTCTGCACCTGTTATCAAAGTACTTTCGATAACAACAGATAAGGTTGGAAATGGGGCAATAAACTCTTTATGAACTTGACCCCGTTCCATTAAATAAGATAAGGCGGGGATTTTTCCTTCTTTATCAGCCATTTCAAGAAGGTCATATGTCATTGAATCGACCATAATAGCAATCACTTTCTTTTGGTCTTCTCGCAATTTGGACGCATTCTCTCCTTGTAAGCTTGCCCCTTCTGGCTGTGTATCTTGACAACCGATTAAGATGATACAGAAACAAAATAGTAAGGTCCATTTTTTCATAAGAGAACACCCCTTAACTTGAGTATGGTTGAATTTCTAATTCTTGTCCCTCTAACCACTCCGCATAAAGGACAGCAGATATACCAGGAATCCCTCTTTTTATTAATTCTTCTTTTAACCAATCCTCGTTTTTGTTAAGAAACTGTAAGCCCTCTTTTATTACCTCGCCATCTAGAATTAGCATAATCGGAAGGGCAACATTGCTAGGCGGGATATTTAAATCTTGGTTATTTGGTGTATCATATAGTTTCTTTTTTAAGACACTAACTGATCCGTTTGTTTCTAAAATCCCATATTCAACTTCACGGATGGAAAAAATATCCTTTTCGCGTAATAGATGTTGTAATTGATTTAAATCGAGTTTATTCTTCTTTAAAATTTCATACTGAATTTTCCCTTTTGCAATAACGAGAGCTGGCTGTCCTTCTAAAAGAGGTCTAATGCCTCTAAACTTTTGCGTTAATTTTTGAACGGAATAGATTAATGTTCCCCACAAAAATACTGCATAAAGGATATAAGGAAGTCCGATATCTTTATCATATATAGCATTCCCTACAAGTTCCCCGAGTACAATGGCAGAGATGAAATCAAAGGGAGTTAGTTGTGTAATTTGATTTTTTCCGAGCATCTTCGTAAGGAAAAGGAGTGCTACAAATCCTACAAAAAGCTCTGTCGTTAATGCTAAAAAGTTAGTATTCACAGTGAATGCCCCTTTTGTAGTCTCGATAGTTTTTTATTTTTGGCAAAAAGGTAGGTAATTATGAGTGGAATTTGTTAAGAAAATGAAAAAGTCAGCCCTCTTTAAGGAGCTGACTTCATCTTTTCCAATAGATGATCCAACTTTGTAATAAGTCGATTAGAAGCAATATGCATTTGTCCTAATTCTGATGTGTGGTCTTCCTTCCTGCCACTAAAAATGGTTTTTACATGTTTTTTTGAATCAAGCCAATGGTGCGAGAGATACTCGTTATAAAGGTGCCAAAATTGTTGGGTTGCCAAGACGGCTTGAGGGGGAAATAATTTAGCTAATTCCTTGTCTGAATACCCATGGGACGTAGGTGCTTCTTCGATGAGTCGGGCATGAATAGTCGATTGTTGCTTATAAACCGCATCACGCACTCTATATGCCAATAGTAAAAGATGGCTTCGTGATTCGTTTAATAGTGCTTCATGCTCGATTGATAATGAGGACGGATTCATTTTTAACGTTTCTATTTCTTGTTTTAGGGCATGTAGAAGCTGGAGAGTGTACTGTTGACGCTTCAAGAGTATAAGCATAGATAGTAAGCCAAGAAAAGTCAGACAAACTAAAATACTCAAAACAATAAACATACAACACCTCCCTTAGATTTAGTATAACATGACTAAAAAGTGGAATTAACTTTTACAGAAATTTGATAAATAAATTCGGGTTTTTAAGCCATCATATTGGTGAAGAGCTTGCTCTTACAACAACTTAGGGGGATTTCGCAATGACAGTAGTAAACAAAGTAAAACAAACAATTGCTGGGTTAAAAAGTGCGCAAGCAAGCCTTGAAACATTTGGCCTAGAAACAGACAATCAGCAAGCAAAGCAATTATTTCAACAAACAGCTCAACAAGCACAGGCAATTGTTGATCAATTAGAGCCACGCTTGCAACAAATTGAGCAAGAAGAACCTCAATATAAGCAATCTTAGTCTGTGACTATTCCGCCTTACGATGAATCTTCATCGTAAGGTTTTTAAAAAATAGTGAAAACCTCAGTAATCCCCAACCTTTTTTACAAAAATTTACTACATATTTTCTTCTTAATATTTTCAATCTAGAATTGAGTGTTTTTATTTGCTAAGTAATTTTCTATCTAATGGTAATAAATCAAAAAGTGGGTGACAATAAATGTCAAAAATGTTAATTAGGTTTTTATGTCTGTTAACTCTCCTAGCGGGTTGTCAAGGTGTAACGGGACAAAGTGAAGAGGTTCGTCCTTTAATGTTAGGTGAAAAGCCTGAGGTTTCTCAAAACAAGGCAGATGAAGCAAAACAAATCGTATTATCAATGGACGAGGTTCTAGAAGTAAAGGGTGTAGAGCTTGATGATGATATCTACATAGCACCTCGTGTAAAGCAATTTGACAGATTTCATTTAAAAGGTATTCGGAAAGAAGGTCACGATCATATAAAAAAACGATACCCTGATGCTAATGTTCATGTGTCAACTGACCGTAAAATTTATATGGAGCTGGAAAAGCTTGAGAAACAATTAAAGGAAAATAAATTGACAGAAAAGCAGCTTAAGGAAAAAGTAAAAAAATTAGAAGATGACATGAAAGGGTAAAGGAGGTGACACCATGTCATCAAATAAGAAGAAAAATTTGACACCGACTCAGCAGTCTTATCACAAAATCGAAGATAAATACGAAATGAAGCGCCCAGTTCTGCAAAATTGTATTCGCGCATTCATTATCGGTGGGCTCATTTGTACATTTGGACAGGCGTTGCATATGTTTTATTATACTTTTTTTGACTTTACTGAAAGATCGGCGGGAGACCCAACAGTGGCAACCTTAATTTTTATCTCGGTTTTATTAACTGGTTTTGGAGTATATGATCGGTTTGCACAATTTGCAGGTGGGGGGACTGCTGTTCCTGTTACGGGGTTTGCAAATGCAGTTAGCTCAGCTGCAATTGAACATCGTACTGAAGGCTATGTACTTGGTGTTGGCGGTAACATTTTTAAATTAGCAGGTTCAGTTATTGTCTTTGGAACCGTTGCCGCTTTTATTATTGCACTAATAAAAACGATATTAATTCAATGGGGGGGACTGTAATGCTACAAGGACATCAATCTTGGGTATTTGATAATAAACCAGTTATTACATCGACTGGTACTGTGGGCGGCCCCTTTGAAGCAAACGGTTTACTTGCTAATGATTTCGATATTCTTCATGAAGATTTATGGTTAAAGCAAGACTCCTATGAAAAAGCACAAAAAGTCTTGATTGAAGAGTCGGCAACACGAGCAATCGAAAAAGCTAAGCTGCAAAATGGTGATATACAATTTATGCTTGCAGGAGATTTAATCAACCAAATAACACCGTCTAGCTTCGCATCACGAACATTAGCGATTCCTTATCTTGGGATGTTTGGTGCGTGCTCAACATCGATGGAAGGCCTTGCATTAGGTGCATTTTTAATTAATGCACGTGGAGCTAGACACGTCCTTGCCGCAGCTTCAAGTCATAACACAGCGACAGAAAAGCAATTTCGGTATCCGACAGAATATGGTGGACAAAAGCCACCTACGGCTCAATGGACAGTCACTGGAGCAGGGGCTGCTCTATTATCACAAGAAGGATCTGGTCCTGTCATCACGTCCGCAACAATTGGTAAAGTTGTTGATATGGGAATGAGTGATCCCTTTAATATGGGTGGTGCAATGGCGCCTGCAGCTGCTGATACGATCCAAGCCCATTTTCGCGATTTAGATCTTCCGAGTGATTATTATGACTTAGTCGTTACAGGTGATTTAGGAAAAGTCGGTTTACCAATCGCTCGAGAAATTCTTGATAACGAAGGGATTTCGCTTTCAAGAGACCAGTTTCACGATTGTGGAGTGATGATTTATCGTGAGGATCAACCGGTGCTTGCTGGTGGAAGTGGTGCTGGATGCTCAGCTGTTGTGGCATATGGTCATCTATTAAATCGGATGAAACGCGGTGAAATCAAACGGATGTTAGTTGTTGCTACAGGAGCGCTTTTATCACCGCTTACTCAGCAGCAACAAGAAACAATTCCCTGTATTGCTCATGCGGTTTCAATTGAAGCTGGAGGTGAAGTGGTGTGACGTTTTTATGGGCGTTTATTGTTGGTGGACTTTTTTGTGTGATTGGTCAATTAATGATGGATGTTTGGAAGTTAACACCAGCACATACATTAAGTACACTTGTCGTTGGTGGAGCGATACTGGATGGCTTAGGTTTATATGAACCACTTATTGATTTTGCTGGTGCGGGTGCTACCGTGCCAATTACAAGCTTTGGAAACTCACTTGTGCACGGAGCGATGGCAGAAGCTGAACAGAATGGATTAATAGGTGTAGTCACTGGGATTTTTGAAGTGACAAGTGCAGGGATTTCGGCCGCGATCATTTTCGGCTTTTTAGCTTCACTCGTTTTTAAACCAAAAGGATAAGGAGGAAAAACAATGACCGTTGCTTCACAAGTAAAAGGAGCACTAGTAACTTTAAAGGGAATTGAGGCGACTTTATCAACACTTGCTCTTCAAGCCAAAGAGCATGAAACACAAAATTGTTACCACCAAGCCTCCTTAAAAACAAGAACAGTAATTGGAGAAATGGAAAAGCGTGTTGCGTTTATAGAAAGTGAAGAGCCGCAATATAAAGGTAATTAGAAAGGAGGGAGCTTCCCATGCCTGGTTGGCTTGAGATAGCATTACGTAGTTTGATTGGTATTGTTTTATTAGGTTTTTTTGCACGAGGCTTAGTTAGAAAGCCAATTGGGGAAACCTCATATCTGGAGTATGGGTTGATGACAGGTCTAGCGGTTATCGTGGCAGTAGGCTCAATTCAGCTGAGTATTCCAATCGGATTATTACTAGTGGCTTTTGCTGTTTGGATTACAGCCTTTTATCTAATCGGTTGGGTTAGCATAAAAAATAATGCATTCAGGTCAATCGTGTTTGGTAAAGGAATTCCTTTACTGAAGGATGGTAAAATATTAGAAGACAACTTAAAGAAACAAAAGGTTTCTGGTGATGAATTGCTTAGAAAACTTCGAACGAAGGGCGCGTTTCAAATTGCCGATGTAGAATTTGCTGTACTGGAAGGTAACGGTGAACTTAATGTTTTATTGAAGAAGGACAAGCAACCGATTACGGCAAAACTATTAGGGAAAACAGTTGCACCTATTAAGGAGCCAGAAACGGTCATGATGGATGGGGAAATATTAGATGAACCGTTAGCGACTAGAGGGTTAAGTCGCAATTGGCTTGAAACGGAGCTTGCTAAAAACGACATTGCCGTTGAAAATGTTTACTTAGCTCAAGTAGATGATGATGGGCAACTTACCGTCGATTTATTTGATGACATGATTCAAGTCCCACAACCGACTCAGTTGCCACAATTAAAAGCAAACTTAAAAAAGGTACAGGCTGATTTAGAGCAATTTGTTCTTGATACAGAAAATGAACAAGCAAAGCAAAGTTACAAATGGTGTGCAGAACAAATGCAAGAGGTGCTTGAATCTGTTCAACCTTATTTAGATACGTAATCTAATGCCGGATTTCTTTCAATGGGTTTTTTAAATAAGAAAAATTGAACTGTAACTCTTGCTTCTCATTTATCGTACAAAGAAATACATCTTTTAGGCGGATATACCCTTCGTTTTCTAGACGTTGACGAAGGGTTTCCTCCGTTAACCCAAAATCATTTAGAATCTCCTCTTGGATAATCCCTTCAATAATAATCGGATATGAAATGGACTGGCTTTGTTTTACAACGTTAAGGTCCTCATTTGTCGGAGATGACTTTTCAGGTTTTTTCTGAACGCTTAATGTTCCGTTTGCCTCAATGATTGCTAATTGTACATCGTTAATATCAAAAACATTATTTTGTCTAAGCATTTGCAGAATGTTATCTATGGAATAACGAATGGCTTTTGCGTTTTTTACTAGCAGCTTACCGTCCTTAACAACGATAGTTGGCCCAAAGGTCACTAACTTTCCGAATGTACGATGTTTAATGACGAGTTTCGAAAAGAATTTTTGAAAAATCCCAATTCCCATAACGGTGAATGCAGTATAAATATTATTTACATTAGGATCTGCTATATCTGCTCCTACTATCGAAGCAAGTGTAACAATAACGAGAAAATCAAAGATAGGAACCTCACCTATTGATCTTCTTCCCATAAAAAGGGTTACTACTAATAATAGTGGGAAAAGCGTGATTATTCTAGCTAGAATACTGATGAAATCCATAACTGCCATCCTATATGCTCCTTCATATCCAATAATACTGTTTCTCATTATTTCCTTGAATTTAAATAGATAAACGTCATAACTTTGGTTGTCCCGCATAGACTTGGCTATAAAGAGACCAAGCTTTCGAGGACAAGACAAATTTGACAGGATGGGGATATGGCATGATAAGAAAATGTTTACTAATACTACTTGGATTACTACTGTTCTGCACATCTTTGCCCATTCAAGGACAAGCGGAACAACGAAATTTTTCTGTTTCAGCTCAAGCAGCTGTTCTTATTGAACAGGAATCTGGCAGAGTTTTATATGAAAAAAATGCGAATGAGTCATTGCGTATTGCAAGCATTACTAAAATTATGACGGCAATTCTAGCAATTGAATCTGGAAAAATGGAGGAGTTTGTTAAAATATCCTCTAGAGCTGAAGGGACAGAAGGTTCGTCGATTTATTTGAGGGCAAATGAGAAAATCAAGCTCGAGGATTTGGTTTATGGTTTAATGCTCCGGAGTGGAAATGATTCAGCAGTGGCGATTGCTGAGCATGTCGGTGGAAGTTTAGAAGGCTTTGTTTTTATGATGAATGAAAAGGCACAAGAGCTTGGAATGAGTAAAACGATGTTTCAAAATCCACATGGGCTAGATGATCATGAAAATCATTATTCATCAGCATATGATATGGCATTGTTAACGCAGTACGCAATGAAAAATGAGACATATCAGAAAATCGCTTCAACGAAAACTCATCGGGTTGAAGGAGAGCAAGTCCGTGTCTGGAAAAACAAAAACCGTCTACTTACGGAACTATATAAATATTCAACTGGTGGAAAGACGGGCTATACGAAGCGAGCAAAAAGAACGCTTGTGTCTACAGCTCAAAAGGATGATATGAATTTAATTGCTGTAACACTAAACGCTCCGAGTGATTGGCATGATCATATGAATCTATTTAACTGGGCTTTTGCTACATTTGAGATTGGTACATTAATTGAAGAAGGTAAGTACAAGGAAATAAACGATCCTTTTTATGAAAATCGAGTATTTGCACCATATTCTTTTGAATATCCTTTAACACAAGCCGAGCAAGAAATGCTAAAAAAAGAAATATCATTATATCGTCCTCCTAGCAAGGAGCGAGCAGAAAATTATGTGCCGCCTCAACCAGTAGGAAAAGTGAAATTCGTTCTAGATAATCAAACGATTGGGCAGGTTCCTTTGTTCTATGATGCACCTGAACGTGAAGGAAAGAAGAGTTTCTGGGCAAAATTTATCGAAATTTTTTCACTTACAATTGGAGTGAAGCCTCTTGATAAATAAAATTTGGGTTAGCATGCTAGTCATCGGAATTGGGTTTGCTGCGATAAATGGAAAAATGGGTGATGTGAACGAAGCGATTTTTTCTGGTGCAAAAGACGCGGTGACGATTTGCTTTGGATTAATTAGCATTCTCGTATTTTGGTTAGGTTTAATGCGAATTGCCCAAGTAGCCGGATTATTAAATAGTCTTGCAAGGATACTCCGTCCAGTCGCAACAAGACTCTTTCCTGAGGTTCCACCTAATCATCCTGCTATGGGGTACATTCTTTCTAATATGACAGCTAACATGTTTGGTTTAGGGAATGCTGCGACTCCAATGGGGATTAAAGCAATGGAGCAACTAAAGGAATTAAACGGTGGTAGTGACCAAGCCAGTCGTTCAATGATTACGTTACTCGCCGTTAACACAGCGAGTATCACTTTAATTCCGACAACGGTCATCTCTATTCGGATGAGCTATGACTCCGTTTCTCCAACAGAGATTGTTGGAACGACATTAGTCGCAACAACCTGCTCGACAATTGGAGCCATTTTAATTGACCGTTATTTTTATTATAGGCGAGTTCGAAAGGGGCGCGTCTAATGGGATGGCTTACAACAGTTTCGATTTGGTTTATACCTTTGCTTATTGCATTTGTATTAGTATATGGAACGTATAAACGAGTACCAACCTATGAAACATTTGTTGAAGGAGCTAAAGAGGGGTTTGGGATGGCGATATCAATCATCCCTTATTTAGTTGGGATGCTAGTTGCAATTTCAGTTTTTCGGGCATCAGGTGCAATGGAATTTATGATTGAGCTCATGAAACCTGCGTTGCATGCGGTTGGGGTTCCTTCTGAAATCGTTCCATTAGCATTAATACGTCCCATTTCTGGTACAGGTGCACTAGGAATGACCTCAGATTTAATTGCAACGTTTGGACCTGATTCTTTTATCGGCCGCTTAGCTTCAACAATGCAAGGAAGTACGGATACAACATTGTATGTGTTAACTGTTTATTTCGGGGCAGTTGGAATTCGGAAAATGGGTGATGCTCTAAAGGTAGGGCTATTAGCCGATTTAGTAGGAATTATTGCTTCAATTGTCATTGTTACACTCGTATTTGGAGTGTAACCCGTAGACTGGTGTGAGTAAAACACGCCGGTCTTTTTTATTTGCAAGATAGATGAAATTTTCGTTCTTATTTTGGTTATGCTACAATTCACAAGAACCCTTTTTAACGTGTAATAAAATGGAGGATACGCTTTAAAGGATGAAGGTTTTCTAGCGATAATCTTGATGACTGTTGCTTGAGGTTGTTCATTAAGGAGAATAGGAAGCCACTGAAAAAGGTGAAAAGCACCCTTTTTCAGTGCCCTCGAGAATAGTCCCTTTTTGGCAACCTCATTTACTTGTTAATTAGAAATTGGAAGAGTATGATTGTACATGAGGTGAACGAAATGGAACGGTTGCAAAAAGTAATCGCACAGGCGGGAGTTACTTCGCGAAGAAAAGCGGAAGAATTGATCGTTGATGGCAAAGTAAAAGTAAATGGAAAAGTTGTTCGAGAATTAGGGGTTAAGGTTATCCCAAATAAAGATAAAATTGAAGTGAATGGGATTCCAATTGATCGTGAGGAACCAGTTTATTACTTATTGTATAAACCTAGTGGTGTTATTTCTAGTGTTAATGATGACAAAGGAAGAAAGGTAGTTACTGATTTCTTGCAACTAGAGCAGCGAGTGTTTCCGGTCGGACGGTTAGATTATGACACATCTGGGTTAATTTTAATGACGAATGACGGCGAATTTGCTAATTTATTGATGCACCCGAAGCATCGCATTGATAAGGTGTATGTTGCAAAAGTTCGTGGCATTCCAACGAGAGAGATGTTAAAGCAGCTTCAAAATGGAGTCGTACTAGAAGATGGTAAAACTGCACCGGCGAAGGTTAAGATGATGTCAATCGATAAGAAAAAACAAACCGCGATTGTTAGATTAACCATTCATGAGGGGCGAAATCGTCAGGTGCGTCGAATGTTTGACGCAATCGGACACCCTGTTATGAAACTGAAAAGGGAAGAGTAT
Organism: Halalkalibacter urbisdiaboli; assembly: GCF_002156385.1. Lineage (GTDB taxonomy): Bacteria > Bacillota > Bacilli > Bacillales > Bacillaceae_D > Halalkalibacter_A > Halalkalibacter_A urbisdiaboli. The sequence continues at coordinate 362,426 of NZ_MVJM01000001.1, read as the reverse complement.
AGCTTTTTAAATTTGCGTGGCCTTAATCCTGGCGAGTCTCGTCCATTAAAGCCAATCGAAGTCAAGCATTTACGTGAATTAGCTGTCACGAAACCGTCATAAAACGATACCTTACCGACTTGTATCTAACGGTATAATAAAAACTGATGTTACTGTATGTATGCCTCCTTGATAAAAAGCTCAAGGAGGCTCTGATAAGGGAAGGATGAAAGGGAGATTTATATGAAACAACGTCGATTAATTATGCGTGCTTCGATCCTCTTTGTCATTGCGGCTGCACTAGGCTATACGTTTTATTCTAATTTCTTTGCTGATCATAGTGTTGCTAAGGCAGGAAACGATTCAGTTAATTTTGTTTTACATGACCTAGAAGGTGAACGGCTTGAGTTAGATGAGCTGAAAGGAAAAGGCGTCTTTCTAAATTTTTGGGGTACCTACTGCCGACCTTGTGAGAAGGAAATGCCTGTTATGGAAAACCTCTACCAAGAGTATAAAGAAAAAGGGGTTGAAATCGTAGCCGTTAATGTGAGTGAGCCAGAATTAACTGTTGAGCGCTTCGTTAGTCGTTACAAGCTTTCTTTCCCAGTCGCCATTGATAAGGGGATGAAAGTAAGTGATGCTTATGGGATTAACCCCCTTCCAACAACAATTTTAATTGATGAACAAGGTACAATCGTTCATGTTCATCAAGGCGGCATGACGGATAAGATGGTCAGGGAGTTTATGGAAAAAATTGTCCCTGCTTCATAATTGAGGTGCTAGAATAATGAGTAAGCAAACATGCGAATGTGGACATCATAACCGATTTGGAACAGTCATTTGTGAACATTGTGGTAATCCGATTGGCCAAGAGGGTGAATCGAAGCTACTTAACATGCGTTATGAAGGGGTAGCCCGTCGTTCACAAACTTATACAACAACGTTAATCGATAAAATATGGATGTTTTTCTCGTCTGTAAAAGTAGGGATCTGGATTATCGTACTGCTTCTGGTCGCCTCTTCCTTAGGTACGATTTTCCCACAAGAGATGTATATCCCGCGTACGGTAAGCCCAGCTCAATATTATAAAGATGAGTATGGTGTTCTTGGACAATTATACTATCAATTAGGTTTTCATAATCTATATGGCTCCTGGTGGTATATGCTTCTAATAGCCTCTCTCGGTATTTCATTAATCATAGCTAGTCTGGATAGAGTTGTTCCACTATACCGTGCGCTAAAAGCGCAACGGGTCACTCGTCATCCAAATTTCTTAAAGAAACAACGCATTTTCGGGAAAAGTAAGGTAGAGGATGAGGAACAGGCTTTTTCAGTAATAAAAAAAAGATTAGAGGAAAAAAACTATAATCTTTCTGAGGAAAACGGCAATCTTGCTGCTGAAAAAGGGAGATTTGCTCGCTGGGGGCCCTATATTAATCATGTCGGTCTTATCATTTTTTTACTAGGTTGTATGCTGCGTTATTTCCCGGGTATGTATGTTGATGCTAGTTTATGGCTACGTGAAGGCGAAACAGCGGTTATTCCTGGGACAAATGCGGAGTATTACTTGGAAAATGAACGGTTTATGGTTGAACTTTATGATGAAAGCGATGAAAAATTTTCTGAAGCAATCCAACGTTCAGGCGGTCTCGTAGTTAAAACCTATCAAACAGATGCAGTTTTATATAAAAATGAGAATGTTAATGTTGTAGGGGAAGAGCTTGATTTAACAGAGGTTGAAAGACATGAGATTAGAGTCAATGAACCGTTGAAATTTGAAGGCTTTGCTTTGTATCAAGTTGATTATAAGCTTAACGAGTTAAATGTCATGAGCTTCACACTTGAACATAAGGATACGGGTGAACAAATTGGGAGAATGGATATTGATTTATATGATCCAGAACCAGTTTATGATCTAGGAGATGGCTATCAAGTTGAAATTAGAGAGTATTTTCAGGATTTCTACATGAACGATCAAAATCAGCCGTCAACTCGTTCAAAAGTTCCTAATAATCCTGTTTTCATTTTTAACATGATTACACCTGATACGCCAGATGGAGAAGTAAGCTTTGTTGGAATACGGACAAACTTAGAACCACTAGGTGAAAATGAATACAAAATGACATTTGTTGATGTTGAGACAAAGCATGTGACGGGACTTACAGTGAGGAAGGATTATACGTTACCATTTCTGATTGCAGGCGGGGTCGTCTTTATGTTCGGTCTTATTCAAGGCTCATATTGGGCACATCGACGTATTTGGATTCAACGGATTGACGGGGAAATATGGGTTGCAGGACATACAAATAAAAATTATCTAGCTTTACGTAAAGATATCGATTATGCGTTCGAAGGTACCAATGTTGAGGCGCCTGTAGACCAAATAGATGAAGAAGAGAAAAACCTAGAAAAAGGGAAGAAAGAAGAGCAGGGAGGTTAAACAATGGCAGCATTAAGCGGTAATTTGTTATTGGTTGCCTTTTTCCTCTATCTTGCTGCGACGATTGCTTTTGCTGTGTCTCTAACAGGAAAGAAGTGGCGCAACAAGGAAGGAGAAATGAAGGGAAACCGTTGGGGGTTATTTGGTTTTATTTTTTCAATTGGCGCATTTTTATTTGCAATGGGGTATTTTGTAACGAGGTGGATCGTTGCAGGACATGCCCCCGTAAGTAACATGTTTGAATATATGACCTTCTTAGGAATTGCGATGGGGTTTGCATTTATTATTATTTTCGCAATATATCGAACGAATGTGTTAGGTCTATTCACGATGCCGATTGTTATGTTAATTATTGCCTATGCTTCAATGTTTCCACGTGAGGTGGCTCCACTTATACCAGCGCTTCAAAGCTATTGGTTAAAAATTCACGTAACAACGGTTGCTTTAGGACAAGGGATTTTATCGATTGGGTTTGCCGCAGGGCTTGTTTATTTGATTCGGACAATCGACTTCACAAAATCGAATAAACAAACAAAGGCTTTAGAATGTATTATGTATTGTCTTTTAAGTCTTGTAGGCTTTATTCTTATTGTGTCGTCCTTTAAAGGGATGGGATATGAAGCGACATTTTCATATATAAATGAGCAGGAAGCTGCAGCAGAAATGACATACCATTTACCTGCAATTGTAGGTCCTCATCAAGGCGAATTATTAACTGAAGGGGTCATGAAGCCACTCTTTCATATGCCAGCTTTTATCATTAGTGATGATTTAAATACAGTCATTTGGTCGCTACTATCAGGTCTTATTTTATATGGATTGTTACGTCTAATTTTACGCAAACGAATTGGTGCTGCGATTCAACCAATTTTAAAGGGAATAAGTCCACAATCCGTTGATGAGGTTAGTTATCGAGCTATCGCTATTGGATTTCCGGTCTTTACATTAGGCGGTTTAATCTTTGCGATGATTTGGGCACAAATTGCTTGGACGCGTTTTTGGGGATGGGATCCAAAAGAGGTTTGGGCGCTTATTACGTTTTTATTTTATGCGGCTTATCTCCACTTGCGCTTATCTCGAGGTTGGCATGGGGAAAAGTCAGCATGGCTTTGTGTGATTGGTTTTGCGATAATTATGTTTAACCTCGTTTTCGTCAACCTTGTTATTGCCGGCTTGCATTCTTACGCATAATGACGGAAAACCCTCGCGACTATGCGAGGGTTTTGCCTTAGGTTTTATTTACGAGTTTATCCTTTACTAAAGGAAATGTTACACTATATAGAGTGATATAAGGAGGCAGATTAAATGGAAAAAGAAGCTAGAATTCTTGTCGTTGATGACGAGGATCGGATTCGTCGATTATTGAAGATGTACTTAGAGCGTGAAAACTATGAAGTACTTGAAGCTGAAAATGGTGAAAAGGCGTTAGAGCTTGCTTTAACTGACGATTTTGATTTAATTTTGCTTGATATTATGATGCCGGGGATGGACGGCATTGAAGTATGTCTGGAACTCCGTAAAACAAAGGCAACACCAGTGATGATGCTAACAGCTAAAGGAGAGGAAGCAAATCGAGTTCAAGGCTTCGAGGTTGGAACAGATGATTATATTGTCAAGCCATTTAGCCCTCGAGAAGTTGTACTAAGAGTTAAAGCCTTGTTACGTCGTTCGTCTTCTACTAAGTTTTTGCAAACCGATACTCAAGCAAAAGATGTACTCGTCTTTCAACATTTAACAATAGATAATGATGCCCACCGAGTTACGGTATCAGGTGAAGTAATTAGTTTAACGCCTAAGGAGTACGAGCTTCTTCATTATTTAGCTCAATCCCCTGATAAAGTATTTTCACGTGAGCAATTATTGAAGGACGTCTGGAATTATGATTTCTTTGGAGATTTGCGAACAGTCGATACACATATTAAACGCCTTCGTGAAAAATTAAACCGTGTTTCTCCAGATGCAGCTACGATGATTTCAACCGTTTGGGGTGTCGGCTATAAATTTGAGGCTGTGAAAGAGTAATGCTTTGGAGTAGTGTGGTTGGAAAGCTATGGGTTACGATATTACTACTCGTATCAGTAGTTTTAACGATTTTAATGGTTATGCTATTGCAATCGTTTGAACGATTTCACGTAGAAGAGGCAGAGTCAAAGCTAATCAATCAAGCAACAATGATTGCTGCTATTTTTGAAGGACATGATGACCAAAATAATGCGATTAATACGATTTCACGTTATGGTACATCATTAGATACGCATGCGATTGTACTAGTCGAAGGTGAGAAAATCTGGAGCTCCGATGCCTCTGAGACGTTGCAAGTTCCACTAAACTTATTTCTTCAGGACCCTGTTCTTTCCGAAGTATTTGCCGGTGAGCAAGTAGTTGCAACTGAAGGGGATTTTCCGTTTATAGGTGGAGGAGAAGAGGTTCATTCAGAAATTATGGTAGTTGGTGTGCCGTTACAGCCCGACCGCCTAGAAAATAGTGCAGTATTTATTTATCAATCGCTATCTGCAATTGAAGAAACGTCTCAGGAAACGCGCCGGATCGTTTATTTTTCAGCTGCGATTGCTTTAGTATTAACAACGGTCTTTGCCTTTTTTCTATCATCACGTGTCACAGCACCGTTACGGAAGATGCGTCAAGTTGCCTTAGAAGTGGCCCAAGGCAAATTCAATACGAAGGTGCCCATTTTAACCCATGATGAAATTGGGCAGCTTGCCATTGCATTTAATCGAATGGGTCGAGAGTTAAATCGAAATATTAATGCACTTAATCAAGAAAAAGAACAACTATCTAGAATTCTGGTTAGTATGGCAGATGGTGTCATTACACTTGATCGAAAAGGAGAAGTAATCGTAACAAATCCACCTGCTGAACGCTTTTTTCAATCATGGTACTATGAGCAAGGAATGACTGAGCAAGCAACTCAAACTTTACCGAAGGACATTCAAAAGCTATTTGAACAAGTTGTTATGTTTGAAAGAGAACAAATGACGGAAATTGATGTTCAAGGGAGAAGCTGGGCTGTTTTAATGACTCCTTTATATGATCATAATTACGTAAGAGGAGCTGTTGCGGTCATTCGTGATATGACCGAAGAAAGACGTCATGACAAATTACGTAAGGACTTTATTGCCAACGTTTCACATGAATTAAGGACACCAATTTCGATGTTGCAAGGGTATAGTGAGGCGATAGTCGATGATATAGCAGGATCAGATGAAGAAAAGAAAGAGCTTGCGAGCATCATTTACGATGAATCCTTACGAATGGGTCGACTTGTTAATGAATTATTAGACCTTGCTAGAATGGAAGCCGGACATATTGAGTTAAATAAAGAATTAGTTGATATCCATACGTTCTCAGCTCGGATTATCCGTAAATTCCAAGGGTATGCAAAAGAACAAGGTGTAGAACTGGCTTATGACTTACAAATTGATCATCATATACTTAATATTGATCCTGACCGTATAGAACAAGTACTAACAAATTTACTCCATAATGCTATTCGTCATACGAGTGAGAAGGGTACGGTTCGACTCGTAATTTCCCCTTATGAAGAGGGCGTACGATTTGAAATCATTGATAATGGATCGGGTATTCCAGAAGAGGATCTCCCTTATGTGTTCGAGCGCTTTTACAAAGCTGATAAGGCACGTACTCGTGACCGAGGCGGAACGGGTCTTGGCTTGGCGATCGCAAAGAATATTGTCGAAGCACATAAAGGAACGATTTCGGTTCATAGCAAAATAAATGAGGGAACGACATTTTCTTTCTTTTTGCCCCATGAAGATAAAAATCTTAGCGATTAATCTTGTTTCATAAGAAACAATTACGTGAAAAAATGGAGTGAATGTCTTTCGAATAATGAAAATTCATGTATAATAAACATACGTCAAAATATTCATAGAAAAAATCTAGGTCATCCTTGGAGCACAGGGATGTTAATAGGGAAGTTGGTGTAAGTCCAACACGGTCCCGCCACTGTAATTGCTAGGAGCTTTCAATAAACCACTGTCTATTGATGGGAAGGGGAAAGTTCTGTTGATGCATGAGTCAGGAGACCTGCCTAGATCGATATGTGAAACCTTCGAGGAAAAGGGGAAGCAGTCATTGTAGATAGTTGTCTAGTCTACTAGTATGACCTTCCTACTATTTTAGCACTCTCGAATGGGGTGCTTTTTTTGATGTAGACAACATGTAAACAAACTTGAGAGGATGTATGGAAATGAAGCAACTAAAAATGTTAGCAGTCATTCTTATTATGATTTTAATGGCTGCATGCGGAGCAACACAAGAGAATGAGGAAACAACAGTAGAAAAGGACCAGGAGCAAATTGCTGATGAAGTGGCGGACTCAGATACATATCCACTGACCATAGAAGATGCACTAGGGGAGCAGGTTACGATAGAAGCAAAGCCTGAGCGTATTGTCTCCCTTATCCCAAGTATTACCGAAACATTATATGCTCTTGGGCAAGGAGAGTTTATTGTTGGAAGAACAAATTGGGATAACTACCCAGAAGAAGTATTAGAAGTTGAAAGTGTCGGTGATATGAGCTTTGATGTAGAGAAGGTTCTTTCTTTACAACCAGATTTAGTATTATCTCATGAGTCAGGTGCTCATAGTTCAGCAGAGGGATTAGAACAACTGCGCCAGGCTGGGATTACAGTTCTAATTATAAATGATGCTCAAAAAATTGATGAAGTGTATGAGTCGATTTCAACTATCGGACAAGCAACAGATTCTATTGAAAAGGCAGAGGACGTTATTTACGAGATGAAAGAATCGATAGCGTCAATAGCTGAAAAGGCGAGCGAAATACCAGAGGAAGAGCGTGCTAATGTTTGGATTGAAGTGTCTCCTGATTTGTTTACAACAGGACAAGGTACGTTTATGGATGAAATGGTTACGATCATTAATGCTACAAATGTAGCAGGGAGTGAGCAAGGCTGGGTTCAGTTTAGTGAAGAACAAGTAGTCGCACTAAATCCAGATGTTATCATCACAACATACGGTGGATACGAAGAAGAAGAACCAAGTGTGACGATTAAACAACGTGATGCATGGAAAGATGTTTCAGCGGTTGTAAACGAACGAATTTATGATGTGGATGCTGATATGGTCACTCGCTCAGGTCCACGGTTAGCTAAAGGAGTCGAGCAGCTTGCCATTGCAATTTATCCAGAGGTTTTTGGCGAATAAAAAATTGTTTGCCTATTTGTTTGTTCTATTATTTTGCAGCATTGCGCTCATTGTTAGTATTGGTCAGGGAAGCGTTGAGCTTCCCTTTTCCATGGTTATCTTTATTTTATTACGTGAGGTTTTTTACCTTCCACTTAATATTGAAATCGATCCCATTTACGTTAATATCGTCATGGACATTCGGCTTCCACGCGTTTTACTTGCGATGACTGTTGGTGCATGCCTAGCTCTTGCAGGATCCGCCTTTCAAGGATTATTAAAAAATCCGCTTGCTGATCCATATACGCTAGGGGTTTCATCAGGCTCCGCAGTCGGAGCAGTTATCGTGTTATTTTTCGGGCTGATAATCCCGGTTGTTGGAAGGTTTACTTTACCCTTTATAAGTATTGTAACTGGCTTTTTAACCCTTTTTATTGTCATATCCTTTGCAAAACTTGTTCAACGTTCAATGGCGACAGAAACCATTATTTTAGCTGGGATTATTTTTAGTTCGTTTTTAGGAGCATTTATCTCACTGATGATTTCTTTAACTGGTGATGAGCTTAGGCAAATCGTTTTTTGGCTAATGGGGAGTGTTGCGATGCGGGGCTGGGCCTATTTGTGGATGCTCGTTCCTTGCCTAGTCGTAGGCTTCTTGTTTTTGTTTTTTAATCGTCATGAGTTGAATGCATTAAGCTTTGGAGAAGAGACTGCAAGGCAGCTTGGGGTCAATATTGCACGAAGAAAAGTGTTCATCCTTATTGGAGCTACAGTTGTCACTGGAGGAGCAGTTGCGGTCTCAGGAACAATCGGATTTGTAGGCTTGGTTATTCCTCATCTTACTAGACTACTATGGGGGCCGGATCATCGTCACCTTCTTCCGCTATCCATGTTTATCGGCGCTGGTTTCTTAGCATTAGCTGATTTGGTCGCTCGAACATTGATTGCACCGAGTGAGCTTCCGATTGGAGTTATTACGGCGATAATTGGGGCTCCTGTTTTTGGATTTATCTTATTAAAGCAACGTCGCACGTTATAAGGAGGGGTTTTCCTGATTCAAGTTGAAGATTTATCCATTCATTTTGGTGAAAAATGCATCATTGAACCGATTAGTTTCCGTGTGAACAAAGGCGAGTTTTTCGGAATTATTGGTCCAAATGGTAGTGGAAAGTCAACGTTAATTAATGCGATAAATGGGGGGATTTCTCCTAGTAACGGTCGCATTACCATTGATGATAAGCCGTTAGGAGCATATCAGTCAAAAGAGCGAGCCAAAAAAATAGCCGTTCTTCCTCAAGTGAGTGAAACAGCCTTTTCCTACACCGTTTGGGATGTTGTTGCACTTGGAAGGTACCCACATCATAAAGGGTGGTTACAAGGACAGACAGAAGCTGATAATCAAGTGATTTCAGAGTCATTAAAACAAACCGATACGTATCAATTTCGAGATCATATGCTGCATCAGTTAAGCGGAGGCGAGCGACAGCGTGTTCTTTTAGCTCGTGCCTTAGCCCAGGAACCCGATATTCTTCTTTTAGATGAGCCGACGAATCATTTAGATATTTCTCATCAAATGAACCTATTAAACTCATTAAGGCAATGGTCAGAAAATAGAAAGCTAACTGTTTTAGCCGTTTTACATGATTTAAATATGGCTAATCTTTATTGTCAACAGGTCCTTTTCCTTCAAAAAGGTAAAAAAGTTGCAATAGATACACCAAGTCGTGTAATGGAAGCGGGAGCATTACGTCGTGTTTATGCTGCTGAGCTTCACCGACATGAGCATCCTGACGTCGCTAGCCCCCTTATTACATTTGTTCCGAGATGGGAGGCACAACGAACGCCTCGGATAGAGGAGTTGGTGGTAGACCATTCCTCACAATGGATAAAAATTACGAGTCCAATCTATTGGAAAACCTTTTCATCAGCTGTATTAGGTGCAGGAACTGGTTGGTATCGTACCTTTATTAACCGCCATGTCCATAAGGATTATCATTGTGACAATGTTGAAAATGAGTTTTCTGATTATGTAAAAGAAAAGGGGCTCGAGGTGACGGAGACGTTGGGGATGATGACCGCTGCAAGACTGGAGGATGCCGTTATCTTAAGAAGTTCTAGTGTCCCTTCTATTTTACTTATGGTTAGTGCAGGTGTATCGAATGCCGTTGACATTTCAAAAGCGTACCTGCAGCAAAATCATGATTCGATAGGGACGATTAATATTTGGGTGTTTATTGAAGGGCATTTAACAGAGGCAGCTTATGTTCAGGCGGTTATGACAGTAACAGAAGCGAAGGTCAAAGCTCTGCATGATGAGGAGATTCTTGATCCTGTAACGAAAAGTCTTGCAACAGGCACGTCAACCGACAGTGTTATGATTGCAGCCTCACAATCTGGAGTTCGTTTTCCTTATGCAGGAACGGCCACAGAGCTTGGAAAGGAAATTGGTCGAATGGCTTATGAGGGTACGAGGAAAACCATTTCTCGCTATAAGGAGCGAATGTTTCAATGATTTTTCATCTAATAGCTCTTACACTTGCAGTTGTGATTGATCGGATTATTGGTGATCCTAAGTGGCTTCCTCATCCCGTTATCGGAATGGGGAAGCTCATAGGAGTTCTTGATAAATTATTAAATTGCGGAAAAAACAAGAAGATAAAAGGGTTGCTTTGTGTTGTTATCGTGATTACAGCTGTCTATATCATTGCCCTGGTAATGATTGCTTCAGCCTATGCTATCCACGTGTATGTCGGCATTTTAATTGAAGCTTTTCTTATTTCAACAACGATTGCTACGAAGGGATTAAAGGAAGCCGCACTTGCTGTTGCCAAACCATTAGAAAGAGGGAATATTTTAGAGGCGCGAAAAGCATTATCTTATATTGTTGGACGCGATACAAATCAGCTTGATGAGAGTGAATGCACGCGTGGAGCGGTTGAAACAGTCGCTGAAAACACAAGTGACGGTGTTACAGCGCCACTGTTCTATGCTTTAATCGGTGGTGCACCATTAGCACTTTTATATCGTGCAGTTAATACATGTGATTCGATGCTTGGGTATAAAAATGATAAGTATGTTCAATTTGGTTTTGCCTCCGCAAAGATTGATGATCTATTAAACTTGGTTCCAAGTCGAATAACTGGGTTTTTAATGATTGTCATGAATAAACCAAAACTAGCCCGTTCTAAGAGAGCTTGTTGGAACGTAGTCACAGCGGATGCTCCGAAGCATCCAAGTCCAAACAGTGGCTGGGGGGAAGCGGCAGTTGCTGCGTTGCTAGGGATTCAGCTTGGAGGGGTGAACACATATAAGGGAATGATTTCAAATCGTGCAAAAATGGGGGAACCACTAACTCCATTAAAAGCAGTACATATATACGAAACAAATTCAATCATGGAGCGAACAGTTGTGGCGTTTACCTGTTTTCTATGGTTGCTAGGAGGGATAATCGTTGTCATTACCTAATCATGGAGCTAATCCAATGTATGTAACTCAGGCGCTTGGAATACAGCATCCCGATAACGTAATTGACTTTAGTGTCAATACGAATCCATATGGACCACCATCATGTTTGAAATCGGCTTTGAAAAGTGGTGCTTTGATTGAAATGCTGACTTCTTATCCTGATCCTGAGGTAACACAGTTAAAGAGTGAGCTTGCAGATTCATTCGGAATAAATTCATCCATGCTGTTAATTGGCAATGGAGCTGCTGAACTGATTTTTTTAATCGCGAATGTTTTCCAGAACAAGAGAGTAGCGATTATTGAACCGGCCTTCTCCGAATATCGAGATGCTTGTATTGCTTATGGCTGTGAAGTAACTTCTATTATTCTTTCCCCACCGTGGATCCTTACGTATGAAGAGGTTGAGCCTTATTTACAAGGAACGGATTTGCTTTTTTTATGTACACCTAACAATCCAACTGGTGTTACGTATGACGAAAAAGAAATAGTAAAAATTATTAAAAAAGCAGATACGACAGGAACGAGCGTTGTGATCGATGAGGCTTTTTTTGATTTTACAATGTCCCAAAAAACGTTTTCTAATCTGATAAGCGAGTATTCAAATCTCGTAATTTTAAGGTCATTAACGAAAATGTATGCGATCGCGGGCTTGAGGCTCGGTTATGTGATAGGTCCACCAATTCTTATGAAAAAAATGAAAGAACGACAGCCGCCATGGAGTGTAAATGGACTCGCTCAACAAGTTGGCTTACAGCTTTTACAAGAGAAAGCTTACGTTAAAGAGACTGTAGCGAAAGTTTCAAGTGAACGTGAGCGTGTGAAAAGGGAAGCTGAACAACTAGGATTTTCAGTTTCTGACTCTTCGGTTAATTTCTATTTATTATCTGAACCTTCACTTCAGAACATGGATCATGTCATGAAATTTTTAATCAAAAAAGGGATTATTGTACGTCATACTTACAATTTTAACGGACTAGAGGGCAATTATTTACGTTGTGCTGTCAAAACGAAAGAAGAGAATGACCTTCTACTAGCAAGTTTAAAGGAATGGAGAGGAACATGCTGATTTTTGTGACAGGTGGTGTTCGGAGTGGTAAAAGTGCTTATGCCGAGCAACGGGCAGTTAAGTATCACGGTCCAAATGGAAATCTATATTATGTGGCAACAAGTCACGTTTATGATAGCGAAATGGCCAAACGTGTAACGGCTCATCAGCTCCAGCGTAAGCGGTCTTCTCACTATTGGAATGTCATTGAAAAAGAAAGACAGATTGAACAGCTTCTTACAACATTTCATAAAGACGATGTAGTATTAGTTGATTGTTTAACGACACTACTTAGTAATGAGTTGTTTTTTGAATGGGAAATAGAAGGTGATAAATGGAAAAGTCAATTCTATCAGCATGACGTATTTGAAAGATTAAAGGGAGCCTTTCTCACAATGAAGGAGGCGCCATGTCATTATATTATCGTATCAAACGAAATATTCTTTGATATCCCTTTGAAAAACGAAGGTTCGATGATTTATATAAAATTACTTGGAAAACTACATCAAGTTCTAGTCAAGCTTGCAGAAGAAGTCATCTTAGTTGAATTTGGTCTACCAAAGATTATGAAAGGTGGCGTCTGAAATGAAAGGAATTATGATTCAAGGTACGTCTTCAGATGTTGGAAAGAGTGTAATATGCACGGCACTATGTCGTATCTTTTCTCGACGTAAGCTTCGAGTAGCTCCATTTAAATCGCAAAATATGTCCAATAATTCCTACGTGACCTTAGACGGAAGTGAAATTGGCCGGGCACAAGGAATACAGGCAGAAGCAGCAGAGGTGGAGGCAAGCGTTTATATGAATCCGATTCTACTCAAGCCGCGAAGTGACCGTGATTCAGAGATTGTTCGTTTTGGAAAGGTGTACCAAACATTATCTGGTCGTGCTTACAGAGAGCAATTTTATGAAAAAGGGCTTGAGACGATTCAAATTGCCCTTGCCAAGCTAGAAGAGGAGTTTGACTATGTCGTTATCGAAGGGGCTGGAAGCCCAGTTGAAATGAACTTGAACGATCGTGAGCTAGTGAACATGAAGGTTGCTGAGCTTGCAGATGTACCTGTCGTGTTAGTTACCGATATCGACCGAGGCGGAGTGTTTGCAAGCATTGCTGGTACATTACAATTATTGAATGATGCTGAGCGAAGTCGTGTAGTTGGTGTGATTATTAATAAATTTCGTGGTGATCCTACGCTATTTGAGAGTGGTCGCACCTGGATTGAAGAACATTTAGGTATACCAGTGTTAGCAGTGCTTCCTCATTTACCGAACCTCTCAATTGAGGGTGAGGATTCTCTTTCTATGAAAACATCCTTTTTGTCGAAGCCTTTAAATAAACAAGTTCTTGATATTGCTGTTATTGATTTACCGTATATATCAAATTATACCGATTTGGAGCCATTTCGTCATGAGGATGATGTGTCGATTCGATTCGTTCAGGCGCATGGCAACCTAGGTGAGCCAGATGCAATTATTATTCCGGGAACAAAAAGTACCTTTCATGATTTAACAGCAATTAAGAAATCAGGATTATTTGAAGCTATTCAAGCGTATATGCAAAAGAATGGAACAATCATTGGGATTTGTGGTGGCTATCAAATGCTTGGTGAAACATTAATTGATTATGCAGGAACTGATACGGGGATCAAAGGGAATAGAACGGATGGGCTTGGTATTGTCTCTTTAGAAACGATGTTCGAAGATAAAAAAACAACCATTCGTTCAACAGGTTGTATTTTAAACCCGAAGGAACTTCTTGGAGAGCAGATCGAGGGCTTTGAAATTCATTTAGGACAAACGACTCGATTATCTACCGATATCAAGCCGTTTCTTAAGGTCAATGGTGATGAAGAAGGTGTATGTTTAAAAAATGGCCGAGTGATTGGAACATACTTCCATCATCTCTTTCACAACGATCAATGGCGTACATGGTGGTTGAACGAGCTGCGTGAAAGAAAAGGCTGGTGTAAGCAACCAGTTAAGCCTTTTACTTTAACAAGAAGTAAAGCTTATGATCGCCTTGCCGATGCGGTTGAGAGAGAGTTGGATGTGGAGCTTTTACTTGAGAAGCTAGATGAATGGGAGATTATAAAACAGTGAAATTTATGATTCGAGATGGGATACTATTAGCCTTCCAATTGCTTACAACCATTCCGATTCGTAAGGAGGTTCCTTGGGATAATGAACGGGCACAATGGTCAGTTGCCGCTTACCCATTGACTGGGCTTATGTTAGGCCTTTTGCTTGCCATTCAAGCATACGTTCTCCTTTCTTATACGAGCTTGTCACTAATGATCATCACAGCATGGCTATTAACGTTTTCGATTGTGTATTCAGGTGGCTTACACCTAGATGGTTGGGCTGACTTTAGTGATGCCGTGTTTTCACGTAGAGAGCGTGAAAAGAAATTGGAAATTATGAAGGATTCACGAATTGGTGCCTTTGGTGTCCTTTCATTATTGGTTTTATTAGGTTGGCGTTATTTGTTCATGTATGAAGCGATTCTCTTACTAGGTGACAATATTGTGTTTGTTCTTTTGACAATTCCATTTTTGACTCGATTATTTATGGGCTTTCAAATTTTATTTGGTAGGTTTGCGAGAGAACATGGAATGGCTAGAGCTTTATTACCTGCAAAATGTCCATTCGTTAAGCGATTGTACGCTTTATGGGTTATGCTCTTCATCGGCTGTACAGTTATCTGGCAACCATTAATGTTAGCACTGCTTTTAGCTGGGTTCCTATTTTTCATCGTTTGGCTTCAATTTTGTAATAAGCAAATTGGTGGAGTAACAGGTGATACGATTGGTGCTAGCACAGAAGGAGGTGAAACATGGCTATGGCTCGTTCTTTTACTTTTACTTGCATTCGTCACGGGTTAACGATGTATAACGAAGAGCGGCGCTATATCGGTTCAACTGACTTACCGTTATCAAGCAACGGGGTTATACAAATGAAGAGCCTAGCAAAAAAAATAGCGGATACGACATGTATTGTTTCTAGTGATATGGTCAGATGTAAACAAACGACCGAGATATTGTTTCCAACAAAACCTTACCAAAAATCACGACTGATTAGAGAGTATCAGTTTGGTGATTGGGAAGGAAAAAGCTATGAGGAATTAAAAGGGTGTAAAGATTATCAAAATTGGTTAACGAGCCCGGTAGACTACTCTCCTCCAAATGGTGAAACGATCACCGCTTTTAAGAATCGAGTGACAAACGGGTTTTCGCAGATTATTGAGGATGCATTTAGTCAAAATATAGATGAAGTCACAGTTATCACCCATGGTGGTGTGATTCGGCAATGGCTATCTGACTATGCGCCGGTCGGTAAGTCATTTTTTGAGTGGGCTGTACCAATTGGAACCGTGTTTACATTAACAGGTAATCTGGCAGCGCTGAGGAGGGGAGAACGATTCAGTTCATTACAGGAGGAGCATTTCACGGGAAAAATCGCTGGGTTCATGAACAGATAACATATGAGTTGAAAAGGGAAGTAGCATGGTACAATGGCTATGATCAGCTACCTCCTATCCCAGAAAAACAAAACACCGACACAATTGTCATTTTTGGATTAGAAAATATTATTAAACATTTTTTATCGACTAATTCACCACGTTTACAGTTCAAGCAATGGCTCGATAGTTGGCTACAATGGGAACAGACTACTCGTAACAAAACACTCTTCTTAATAGGGGCCGATATTGGCAAAGGGATTGTTCCGATGGAGAAGGAAGAGCGGGCTTGGCGTGATATGACGGGATGGTGCTATCAAGATGTGGTTAAAGAAGCTGAGCGTGTTGATGTTATATGGTACGGTCTGAATCACCGACTTAAATAATAGGAGGAAGAAATGATGCGATTATATACACGTACGGGTGACGAAGGAAAAACTAGTGTAATTGGCGGAAGATTGGCAAAGGATGATGTACGAGTAACAGCTTATGGAACAACAGATGAGGTTAATTCCTTTGTTGGTCTTGCGATTGCGCAACTCGATGAGGCGGTTTTTCCAGATATAAAAGATGAATTAGTGAAAATTCAACATGAATTATTTGATTGTGGCAGTGATTTAGCGAAATTAAAGGTAACTGAAGAACGGCCATATAAGGCATCACAAGACATGGTTGATTATCTTGAGGAACGTATTGATGTCTATATTCAGGAAGCTCCTGAGCTACAACGATTTATTCTTCCCGGAGGTTCAGAGGCAGCTGCTACTTTACATATTTGTCGAACAACTACACGACGCGCGGAACGCTATATAACAAGACTCCACCGAGAAAGTGAAATCCATAATCCGGTAGTATTAAAATATATTAATCGACTTTCTGATTACTTTTTTGCGATTGCTCGAGTTGTAAACGCCCGTTTGAATGTAAACGATGTAGAGTATGAGCGGAGTGCCATCGTTTTTAGAGGGGGAAAGAGGAAAGAAGAGAAATAGCGAATAACATTCATATTCTTGAATGTTAATGGCTTTCTCAAAAGCTTAAAGCGAGCACGGCAATAACTCTGTTCGATACACGATGAGAACCCCACTTATTGTGAGGGTACTGAAAAAGGGAAAACCACCCTTTTTCAGTGCCCTTCTCATTGTAAGACTTTTAAAAGATGGAGTGACTACGCTCATTGCAGGCTGTGTCAAACGGTTAAAAAACAACCATTTGGCACAGTTTCTATTTTTGTGGAAAAATGTAAAATATTCATTATATTAGTTGAATCATCAATAGCACTGTCTCCTCATAAGATAAAAAATGGAAAATGATGTGAGGGAGGGGCAAGATGAAAAGAATGGCAATCATATTAAGTTTTTTCGTTCTTATGGGCTGTATGGTAACGGAAGAAGACTCACACTCTGTAAAAAATCATCGATCCAAAGATAGGGTAGAGCTGTCTTTACAAGTTCCAGCGGTAAAAGTGATTAATTTGGTTGATGAAAGGGATAACTCAAGAGTGAGCATTACGCTTAATGATTATGGTTATAAGCCGGATGGCAGCCTCGATGTAGAGAAGGTAGAACAACTAGCAAAGCAACTAGCTCTAGAAATCGATACACCAATGCGAAATCCATCGATTAATGAAAGTGGGGAAGTGACCCCTGGGCAGGAAAGAATTATTTTATCTGAATCAGAGCTAGTTGAAACATTACTTCATCTACCCTATTACGTAAGGGAAGTCAGTTTACCAATTTACGTTACAGAACCGACTGTTTCAAAAGAGCAGCTAATTGGGCTTGATAAATTTCTGCTTGCAGAATATAAAACCTTTTTTAATTCTTCAGTTGAAGGACGTACTAAAAATATTAAGCTGTCTGCCGAAGCGATCCATGATTTAGTACTAGGTCCAGGTGATGACTTTTCTTTTAACCGTGTTGTAGGGGAAAGGACGATTGAACGAGGTTATCAAGAAGCGAAGGAGATTGTCAATAAGGAATTTGTTATAGGTATTGGTGGTGGAATTTGCCAAACGTCGTCAACGTTGTTTAATGCAGTTGAAGCAGCAGGATTAGAAATGATTGAACGCTATACTCACTCAAGAGAGGTCGGGTATGTGCCAGAGGGAAGAGACGCAACGGTATCCTGGGGAGGTCCAGATTTTCGGTTTCGGAATACGCTACAGTATCCAATTATGATCCGGACACAGGTCACGGATGGTGCCTTAACTGTTAAAGTTTTTTCACATAAAGAAAGTTCATAACAAAGCACCATGAATGAACCTGCATAAAGCAGAATTCATTCATGGTGTTATTTTTATGATGACATTTATAGTGAGAATGACTATCGGGATCAAAGAACAGAAAAAGGTTTGTATAATTCCAAATTAGACTTTTCATACTAAAGACTGGAAGACTTTTTATTTAGGGAGGTGTTGATTTGCTTCTTCGCTGGTTATCAAAAAAACATCGAATGACTATAAATGATGTGTTGTCTGTTTTTAAGCAATCAAATGATTTTGTAGAAATTGAACTTCAGGAAGAGCGCAATCATCACTTTTCGATCTGCTATTTTTATACGTTGGTTGACAAAGAAAAATTGAATCGAGATTTACTACCCTATTTACGGAAAACGTCATCTGGTACGTTGGAGGAGCTTTACTCAGCTATACCGATATCAAATAAATACATTGTCGAGAACCTAAGCGACTTACGTGAGAAAGTACTAAACGGTTACGTGGTGGTTCGAACTAAGACGGAATCACAGAAATGTATCGTATTTGATGTTGCTAAGGACTCAAATCGTGAAGTAACCACCCCTGAAGTCGAGTTTAGCGTGGTCGGTCCTCAGGAAGCCTTTATAGAGGCACTTGATACAAACATAAGTTTAATAAGGAAGCGACTTCCATTATCACAGCTAAAAGTAAAGGAATTAAAGATTGGCAAGCTAACTCAAACTAAGGTGGCCGTTCTTTATTTAGACGGAATCGTAGATGAGGAAAATGTTCAGACTATGACTCAGCGTCTAAAAGATATTGAGTTTGACCAAATATTGGATTCAAGTAGCTTATCGCAAATGATAACAGATAATTCGATGTCTATTTTCCCGCAATTCATTAATTCGGAAAGACCAGAACGAGTTGCAGCTGCTCTTGGAGAAGGGAAGGTTGCATTCTTATGTGACGGTTCACCAGAGGCGGTTTTGGGTCCGTCTACCTTAATTGAATTTTTTTCATCATTAGAAGACTATTTTCTACCTTGGCAAATAGCTTCTACAGTTAGACTTCTTCGTTTCTTTGCTGTTTCATTTTCAATACTTGCTACACCTATTTATGTTGCCGTATTAACTTATCATTACGAATTAATTCCGAAAGACTTATTAGCAACGATTATATCGTCGAGAAGTAATATCCCGTTTCCCCCTATCATTGAAGCCATCTTTCTAGAGCTAACAATCGAATTGCTTCGAGAAGCTGGGGCGAGGTTACCTACGAAGGTTGGACAAACCATTGGGATCGTTGGTGGGATTGTTATAGGACAAGCTTCGGTTGAAGCAGGGTTAACGAGTAATATTTTACTTATCATTGTAGCATTAGCAGCACTTGCCTCGTTTACAACACCTGTTTACCAAATGGGGAACACGATTCGTTTAATTCGATTCCCCTTTATTATAACTGCTGCTTTTTTAGGAGGAATAGGAGTCGTCATTTGTGTACTGTACACGCTCATTCACTTATTGAAACTGAAATCATTAGGAAGACCATATTTAGAACCGCTTTATCCACCGAGGTTTAAGGACTGGCGAGACGCTTTTATTCGAGTACCGTATAATTGGATGTCCTCACGCCCTGTCTACTTACGGCCGAAACAAAAAAAACGATTAAATCTTTTTCAAGCAACTCGTAAACATGACATTGATGAATGAAGGGGGAGCAATATGGAACAACCAATTAAAGAGCAATATCTTGTTTCAGGCTTTCTCACATTGTTTTTAGTTCATGCCACTCAGGTCGGGGTAGGTGTGTTAGGGTTTCAGCGTAATATAACAAAATATGCAGGATACGATGGGTGGATTTCGATCATCATTGCCGGTGTGTACGTTCATTTTCTCATTACCTGTATTTATATGTTAGTAAAAAAAGCAGATGGGGATTTAATAACCATTCATAAACAAGTTTTTGGAAAATACCTTGGCCATACATTAAGTATCATTGTGACTCTTTATTTCATTTCATTAGCAGCAGTTGTTCTTCGTTCTTACATAGAGATTGTCCAAGTCTGGATGTTTTCGGATCTACCTACTTGGTTTTTTTCTATTTTTGCGTTTTTCTTTTTTTATATTATTGTTTCTGGAGGATTTAGGACGGTCGTTGGTCTCTGCTTTTTAGGCGTCATTATGCCGATGCCATTGTTTCCGATGCTTTTATTACCACTTGAATTTGCTCATTTTATAAATCTATTACCAGTATGGAAACACACATTCACTGAAATTGCTCTTGGAGCGAGAGAAACAACGTTAAGCTTTCTCGGATTTGAATTAATACTCATGTATTACCCATTTTTGAAGAATCGTACATTAACACAGAAATGGGCTCAAATAGGATCGGGTATAACCACTCTCATCTATACAGGAATCATGCTAGTTAGTTTAACTTTTTATAGTGAGGAGCAATTAAATCGAACCGTATGGGCAACGCTTACACTCTATAAAGTTGTAGAGCTCCCTTTTTTAGAACGATTTGAATACGTAGGAATCTCATTATGGATGGTGCTAATTGCACCGAATATTGCGATTGCCATTTGGGCTGCAAGTCGAGCAGGGAAGCGTATTTTTAATATGAGTCAGCGAAAAATGCTCGTGATCGCATTAGCCTGTATGACAATCATTTCGATATCACTACCAACGAGACAAGAGGTGGAGATTTTTAGTAAATGGGTAGGTGAATTTGGTTTTTATTTTGTATTTATTTATATACCGATTCTTGTGCTTATCCAAGCCATTGTATTAAAAGTGAAGGAGAGAAAACCAGACAATGAAACGCATGCTCTGTAGTATCGTTATTGTATTCTTCTTAGCTGGATGCTTACAGACTCGAATTATTGATGAAGTTGCGATGATTCGTTCTGCAGCGTTTGACCAAACTGATAAAGGAATAAAAATGATGGTCAGTTTTCCTACATTTCTCGAACAAGGTCAGGAAAATGTTTTAGAACAGGGTGTTATTGAAGCTGAATCGCAAACGACAAAGGGTGCGAGAGTTCTATTGAGCAGACAATCTCAGAAACCTTTAACTTATGGTCAATTAAGAGTTTTGTTATTTAGCGAACAATTAGCAAAACAAGGAATTGAAGCATATGTTAATGCGATGTATCGTGATCCCTCTGTCGGTAATCGAATATTTTTATGTGTGGTAGAAGGGGAAAATGCGGGAGAGCTTTTAGAAGCGAACTTAGGAGCAGGTGAACAAGCTGGCGTGTTTATTTCAGAATTACTCCAACAAAATATGGATACAAATACGATTCCTGCTACGAACATGCATGAATTTCTGTTTAGCTTATACAATGACGGGCGTGATCCTTATTTGCCGGTTATTACAAAAAATGGTGATTCTCTTAGCGTTTCTGGCACTGCATTATTTAAAAGGGAAACCTTTCATTCCATTTTACATTTAGAGGATTCTTTTTTATTGAAATTAATGACTTCTCGAACGAAGCAAGCACTACAACAATTTAAACTTCCCTTTGATCAAAGCTTTGTCGTGATTGAAAACATCAATAGTAGTAAAAATCGTGACATAAGCAAAGCTAATGGAGTGATAACCTTCACTATTAACATGCATCTAAACGGTGAAATTGTCGATTATACAGGTGAGTCGAATTTAGAAGATCAACAAGTTATTACAAAAATTGAACAATCAATTAAGGAGCAGATAGAAACACGTAGTTTAGAGCTGTTAGAAACCTTTCGTGATGAAGGGATTGATCCAATTGGTGTTGGAGAAAAGTATCGTAGTACGACTAGGAACTGGGATCCGACAGAGTGGAAAGATACACTTTATTCACAAGTACAATTTAATGTTTCTGCTAACGTCAGTATTCTCCAATCAGGAGCAGTTGAATAAAAAGTTTGCATAAAAAAGGTCTAGCCATCATAAAATACAGGAGGTGTAAAAAAAACTCATTGGGTAGAGTAGAGAACAGTAGGAGGAAGCGATGCTTGATTATATTAAACGATTATGTATTGCATTAGCTATTGCTGTGTTTATTGGAATGCTCTTTATTGGGACGACAACATCATTTGCTGCAGAAAGTGGGGTGCCAGCTGAGCTTAAAGATTCACTCATCTGGCCAACCACTGGCAATGTTTCGGATACATACGGTACGAGAGAAGGGCAACATTATGGAATTGATATTGCTGCACCTGAGGGGACACCCGTTGTGTCTATTGCTGATGGTGTCATAAATAAATCTTATTATTCGGATACATATGGTCATGTCATTTTTGTCGAACATGAAAATGGATTAGAGACGGTATATGCACATCTTCATCAACGTTATGCAAAAGAGGGACAAGCTGTTCAAGAAGGTCAGAAAATTGGAACAGTAGGGAATACGGGGCGTTCCTCGGGAAATCATCTTCATTTTGAAGTTCACCATGGTAATTGGAATGTTGAAAAATCTGAATCCATTGATCCTTTTTTTGTCCTTTCATCAGAACCTGAAGCGATCTATGCAGCTGTCGGTGGGGTTCCTGAGGAGCTATCTGAGGAAAAGTGGGAGGAAGAAGAAATTGTCTACGTAATGAGCCATTCACTTACAGAGTTACCGACAGCTCAACCACAACAAAAAGAAGGTGAGCGAATAACGCATACCATTTCTGTTAAGGAAGGGGATACACTTTCTCACATTGCAAAGGCTTTTCGGATTAGTACTGAAAACTTAAAAGAGTGGAATCAGCTAGATAGCGAAACCATTCACCCTGGAGATACATTAGTCATGTATTTAGCGACAGATGATGTTCACATTGTACAAGCTGGAGATACACTTTCTAAGTTAGCTGCGACATATAAGTTATCTGTAGAAACGCTGATGAGAAAAAACGGATTAAAGAGTGATGTGATTTATCCAGGGACAGTGTTGAAAATTAAATAAGATGGAGGGCCCATTAGGAATCTTTTGGGTCCATTTTTCACTTTAACAACGGATCCATTCTATTAAAAGAATGTCGAATATGATAAAATGAGCTCAAATAATAGATATGGAGAATGATGATGAGGAAGAGTGACGTTCAAGTAAACACTGCATTATTTCAATGGTTAAACGAACAAACCGATTTGACAAGCCATCAGGTCGATTTGGTTGATGGTTTTGTGTTTATGCTTCGAAAAATCAATAAACATAAAAAAATCCGATTAATCTCTGAACGAGCTCCTCATCCTAGATTTTGGCGTTCACATAACCGTGCTTTTGGGTATGAACGGCAAATAATGAAAGAAGCAACCGAACAGCTGTATCGGTTTTATATTGATGTTGCTTTTGCAGAATCCTTCATAAAGCAGGAACAAAATCAACTGATGATTACGGAAGCTGGTTTACAATATCTTACAGCAAGTAAAGAGGCCCAGCTGGAGCTTTTGTTTCACTATATTTGGTAATAGCTGCTATCATAGTTTGTATTCGAAAGGATAAACTAACTTTTATAATGGCAGTTATGATGTTATTAATATAAAAGCTGAACCTTTGCCGTTATGGTAAAGGTTTTTTTACTCTTCCACTATTCTGAAATGCTTCTCTTTAGAAAGGAAGGATGCTATGGATATATCGATTTGGTTGGAATACGGGTGGGTATTATTAGTTTTAATTGGTCTTGAAGGGATATTAGCTGCAGACAATGCTGTTGTTCTTGCAATGATGGTAAAGCATTTACCGGAAAAAAAACGGAAAAAAGCGTTATTTTATGGGCTAGCCGGTGCGTTTTTATTTAGGTTCGGAGCGCTATTTCTGATCTCTTACTTAGTAAATGTGTGGCAAATCCAAGCGATAGGAGCTATCTATTTACTTTACCTTTCCATTCACTATATGTTCAATAAGTATGTTTCTCATAGGCATAAAAAGGAAAAGCAAATTCGTTCAGGAGCAGGCTTCTGGACAACCGTGTTTAAGGTTGAAGTTGCAGACTTGGCGTTTGCGGTCGATTCGATATTAGCGGCCGTTGCTTTGGCCATGACCTTACCAGTCACACCATTACCGAATATCGGAAACTTAGATGGTGGACAGTTTATCGTGATTCTAATTGGTGGGATTATAGGGATTGTGATCATGCGATTTGCAGCCGGTAAATTTGTTTACTTACTTGAAAAGCGACCTAGTTTAGAGACTGGCGCTTATTTGATTGTCGGCTGGGTTGGTGTAAAACTTGCGGTGTACACGATTGCTCATCCTGACTTAGCTCTGATCGACGAGCATTTTCCACATTCGACTGTATGGAAGGGATTCTTTTGGGGAGTTCTAATCTTAATTGTTTTACTTAGCTGGTTTTTGTCAAAGCCAGTGGATGTAAAGGAACATCCGCTTGAAGTCGTTGAGCCGGATGGCAATAAGGAAGATGAGGATGGAGAAGAGCAATTTGAGAAAAAATAACGTCCATAGTCAAGCTCTTGTTAAAGGTAAAAAAAAGCGGCATAGCCGATTTCAGACCGTAGATAAAACGCCTTTGAGAAAAGATTCTCAAAGGCATTTTTACGTAATTTTGCTTATTTGTGGTTGGTGACACTGAAGGATGAGTGTTTCTCCAGTGCCAATTCGCTAACTTCTTCAGGTTCATGGAAGTGAAAACAAGCATGGCCTGCATTGAATTTTTTTCCAACCCTTAGATTGGTCCAACGCAAACCATGCTTCTGTTTGAGATCGGCAAAGACGCGTTCGATGGTTTCCTTCCGCTTCGCGTAAATCTCTTTATTTAAATCTGTATGTCGCAAGTGTTCAGCCTCATCTAAGGCATCCTGCCAAATGTACCGTAAAACTAGCTTCTGATGGTTTTTACTTTTCGTACATTGGTGTAACACAGGACAGTCCTTACAAATGGATGGATTCGATATGTACTCTCGATATCCGTCTCGGTTTGTGGTTCGATATGGGAGAATCTGCTCTCCTGGACATATGTAACAATCATAGTACTCATTATAAACAAACTGGTGTTTTGGAAATAGCTTGGAGGCGTCATTGGACGTTTATACGGCATGACAGCTCGTGTTGTGTTGCCTCATCTAGAAGTTTTTTTGCAATACTCGGTGTCTTGTATCCAGCATCTACTGCAACCACTTGAGGTTTGGTCACTTTCTCTTTTAGTTGATCAAATAATTTGTGAAATACTTGACTATCATGGACATTGGCAGGAGTCACAATCGTTCCTAAGACGAAACGATTTCGGTCACAAGCTGTGTGATAACTATAGCTAACATCTTTTCACGTTCGCTTTTGACATAGTAACCACTTTCAGGATCCGTTGTACTCTCTTTGATCTCCCTCGTCGACTCCTTCTTCGAGAGAGGTAAGGGCTTTTTTTCCGTTTTCCACTCATCCGTATTATAGAAAAAAAACAGTCAACTGTCTCGCATTTGTGAGATAGAGGATGTTAAAAAGGAAGTGGACCCGTATTTCTCCTCTGAAAAAGCGGACGGGATGGGAGGGCCGACTCCTGCAGGAGGAAAGGGCAGGTGGAAATCCACCGGCGGAGCCGGTTAGTTCCACGCCCGCCTGCGGAAAGCGTGCCCCCCATCCCGGGAGCGGATTCGAAGCGTCTTATCATGGCAACCCCACAAAAATACAAAAGCTTGTCGACTGTCTCGTTATAGAGACTTTGTCGACAAGCTGAAAGCGGCATAGCAGCTTTTTTTTAGCATTCAATTTTATCTGCAAAATGGATATCTTCTATTTCAATTAATGCCTCAAGTACGGTATCTTCCACTAATTTATCAACCGCAAGCATCATAATCGCTTCTCCGCCTTCTTTTTTACGACCGACTTGCATGGTTGCAATGTTTACATTATGTTCTGCAAGGAGTTGTCCCATCCGGCCGATAACACCTGGTCGGTCATTGTGTTGAATGTAAATTAGATGACCTTCTGGAACAAAATCAACGTTAAAACCATTTACATTCACAATACGAGCACCATATTCTTTAATGAAAGTCCCTTTAAGTTCAAACGTGCGTTCTTCACCTGTCACAACAGCATGAATAATATTAGAATACCCATATGTGCTATCAACATGTTTTTCACCGTAGTTAATTCCGCGCTCCTTTGCAATAAGAGAAGCATTGACATCATTAACAGCAGCATCGACTCGTGGCTGAAGGAAGCCAGCCATTAAACTTCTAGTTGTAATCGATGTTTCCAATTCTCTTACCGTGCCGCCATAGAATACTTCGATTTCTTGAACGGGTGTACGCATAACCTGTGAAAGAATGTTCCCCATTTTTTTAGCAAGCTCATAAAAGGGTTTAACTTTTTCATATACTTCTTTAGAAAGTGTTGGTAGGTTAATGGAATTAATAGCAGGCTGTCCTTGTAAAAAATTTAATACTTCTTCTGAAACTTGTGATGCGACATTTAATTGAGCTTCCTTTGTTGAAGCCGCAATATGTGGAGTAGCAATAACGTTAGGGAAAGCAATTAACTCACGGTCTGTTGCTGGCTCTTCTTCAAATACGTCAAGTGCAGCACCAGCGATATGCCCGTTAGATAAATAGTGCTTTAACGCTTGTTCGTCAATAATTCCGCCACGTGCACAGTTAACGAGAAATACACCTTTTTTTGTTTTGGCAATGTTCTTCATTCCAAGTAATCCTTTTGTTTCTTTCGTTAAAGGTGTGTGAACTGTAATAATGTCCGAGTTAGCTAACACTTCATCAAGTGTGGCAGGAGTTACGCCGATTTTTTCGGCACGTGCTTTTGTTAAAAACGGATCAAAGACGAGAAGTGGCATTTCAAATGCTTTTGCCCGCTGAGCGATTTGTGTACCAATACGTCCAAAACCAATAATGCCTAGCGTTTTACCACGAAGCTCAGAGCCCTGGAAACCTTTACGATTCCATTCACCTGCTTTAATGGAAGCACTTGCTTGTGGAATTTTGCGAAGTAATGAACAAATCATAGCAAAAGTGTGCTCTGCTGTAGATATTGTATTTCCGTCAGGAGCGTTAACTACGACTACACCATGTTTTGTCGCAGCCTCAAGGTCAATATTATCGACACCAACACCGGCGCGGGCAACAATCTTAAGGTTAGGCATTTGTGAAAGTACTTCTTCTGTTACCTTTGTTGCACTTCGCACAAGAAGAGCATCTATGGTCGAAAGGTCTTCCACATCATCAACATACTGCTCAATACATTCAACTTTGTCATTTTCGAGTAAAGGTTGTAAGCCTTCTTTACTCATGGCGTCTGAAACAAGAATACGGTATTTCGTCTTCAGATGGTTAGAATTCGTGTCTACAACAGTTTGCTCATTCATGTTCTGCCTCCTTATTGGCTTTTTTTTTCACTGTAAAACTAATCCGAAGCGTAGTCAATGGTAAACCAATTAAATTTGACAGCATTACAACAAAATAAGGGGGGAATGAAAATCCCCTTGAAAGTCACGCTAGGAAGCAGCCATGGCTCCGCACATTGCCTCAAGGGCACTGATAAAGGGAATGCTTTAGAATAGTTACTTCCCTCACTGAGTGTTGAGTTGACATAGAATGGTCTTGAAGATAACGGATTAAATCGTAGCCCACTCCTTCTTTTTCAGTAGACCAATTCAGAGGCTATCCAAAATGAACCAAACAAGTCTCAGGCAAACTCTAACTCTTTGAATTTGGTAATCATTCATATATTTTTTGATGACTAATCATATTAATCTATTTCCGTCAATTCTAGAACTATTTAAAAATCATATAAATGTAAGTGTGAAAGGAGGGAGTTTTGTGAATTATTCAGTAAGGCAAGGAGATACTGTTGCAAAGGTTGCGAATGCGTTTCAAATTCGTCCTTTTGATTTAGTATTATTTAATCCAAGATTAACCTCTGAACATGAGTATATTCAACCTGGGATGATTTTACATATCCCGAACACCCAAAATCCTCAACAGAAGCTAGATCTATTTGACCATAGACTAGAATTTGGGCCAAACGAGCTTGATGAGATGATACCAACATTTAAGAAACTAGGTGTTCGAGTAGAAGTTATTGGTTTTTCGGTTATGAAGAAGCCTATCTATGCTTTATCAATAGGCCGTGGTAAAAAGGAAATTTTTTATTCCGGTGGTTGGCACGCGAACGAGTGGCATACGTCTAAGTTTTTAACGAAGTTTGTTTATGAATTAGCTACTGCTTATGAGAGTCAAAACGATTGGTACGGCTATAACATAGTAGAGGTCCTTGAGAAAATTAAGCTTTTTGTCGTTCCACTTGTCAATCCAGATGGGGTCGAACTTGTTCAGCAAGGGATTTATTCTAATCATCCGTATTATGATGAAGTGGTACGGATAAATAAGGGTGAGACTCGTTTTGAACATTGGTCAAGTAATATTCGTGGAGTTGATTTAAATCATCAGTGGCCAGCGGGCTGGGAAATTGAAGCAAAGGAAAGTCCACAGACTCCTTGGTCTAGACATTATAGTGGCACCGAACCATTAACCGAGCCGGAAGTAAAAGCCGTTTATCGATTAAGTAAAAGGCTAGCCTTTGCCCATGTAGTAGCATTTCATTCTCAAGGGCAGGTCATTTATTGGGGTTATCGAGGTTTGGAGCCAGAGTGTAGTAAACAAATGGTTGAACGTCTTGCTCTTGTTAGTTCATATTTACCTGTGCATACGGCTGATAGTGATGGTGGCTACAAAGATTGGTTTATCCAAGAGACGGGACGACCCGGTTTTACAGTTGAGGTTGGCATAGGGACTAATCCTTTGCCAAATAAAGCATTTGCTGAAATTTGGTCAAATAATGTTCTCCTAGCATTAGAAGGTTTAGTCATCTGAAAATAAAAGTACAAAATATTTTAGGTCTTTGATTCCCTTTTTCCTCCTACACATTTTACCTTGCTAAACCGTACGATTCTGTTGCTTATTCTTGCGATCAACGGTACAATTTACGGTGTATTTATAGGAGAACGAGGTGGAGGCATTGGCGATTCGTCATGTACGTCCTAAAAAAGTATCAGAAATTGTGGCAGAGCAGTTAACAGAGATGATAAAGTCAGGTGAAGTTGGACCAGGTGATCGACTGGCTTCGGTTCAACAGCTAGCAGAGGATTTTAATGTAGGTCGTTCGGCAATTCGAGAGGCATTAAGTGCATTGAAGGCAGTTGGTCTTGTAGAAATTAGACAAGGGGAAGGCACCTTCGTTAAGCGAATTCATCATGATATTGCAAGTCTTGTCATCCCATCAGTTGAATTTATGAAGCAAGAGGATGTTAGACAGTTATTTGAAATTCGTAAAATTGTCGAAACTGGTGCAGCATCGTTAGCTGCTTTAAATCGGAGCAATGAAGATTTGTTGAAAATTGAAGCGATTCTTCATGAGATGAAGCGTGCAGAAGGTGATGGGGAGCTAGGAGAAAAGGCAGATGTCGAGTTCCATTTAGCGGTTGTTTCCGCTACAAAAAATCAAATGCTGAATCAATTTTTAGAGGTTGTTTCCGATACGATGCATGTAGCTCTAAGAGAAGCGAGAAAAGTATTTTTTTACTCAGAGCCTGAAAGGTTAACACAGCTTTATAATGAGCATTGGCATATTTATGAGGCGTTAAAAAATCAAGATGCAGACCGTGCTTACCAGATGATGATGATTCACATTTCAGGTGTTGAAAAAGCCATGTTTGATACTAGGAGTTAACATATGTTTAAGGGTCTTTTTGTTGACTATCACTGTATAACCATCAGCGTATTCACGTACCATTCTTATTTCGAGAATATTCCAATAGGTATTTAACCTTTGGGGATATTCTCTTTTTTACGACAAAATCTCTAAAAATTTTTGGAAAATTTACATTTCCTTAACAAATCCTTTAATTTTGATTGCTATATTTAACATATAGAAAGAAATTAGAGAAATAGAGAGAAAAGGAGACATCTGTATGGAAGTGCTGGAATTGATGGGAGAGAAGAGTGAAAAGGGATATGAACATCTTTATGATGTTGAATTGAAGCGAATCATTAAAGAGAAGCAGCTTCGCTCATATTACCAACCAATCGTTTGTTTAAATACAGCTAACATTGTTGGATACGAAGGGTTATCTAGGCCGGATAGTCGTAGTTTATTTTTAAATCCTTTAGATTTATTTACATATGCAGAACAATCGGACCAACTGTATAATTTAGAGAGAGTAACAAGAGAGTTAGCAATTGAGAGGAGCAGACCTTGGATCTCAGCTGACCAAAAGTTATTTATCAATATTAATTCGCATGTGATTTATGATCCGAATTTTACACCGGGATATACGAGTAAGCTTTTAGAAAAATTTAACCTTGAACCAAGTGATATTGTTTTTGAGATTACAGAAAGAAGTGCTATTAAAGACTTTAAGGCGTTTAAAAAAGTACTTACTCATTACCGGGCACAGGGTTATAAAGTAGCGATTGATGATGCGGGAGCTGGTTATTCCTCCCTTCAGGCGATTACTGAGATTGAACCTGATTACATAAAAATTGATCGTTCTCTCATTTCAGACATAGATAAGCTTCCAACGAAGGAAGCCATAGTACAAGCATTTATTACGTTTGCGAAACAAATGAATAGTAAAGTAATAGCAGAAGGAATTGAAACGAAAGATGAATTACTAACTTTAATGCGACTTGGGGTTGATTATGCCCAAGGTTATTTTTTAAGTCGCCCGCAGTTTCCAGGTGGCAAAATTAATGATATGACGAGTAAGCTAATTCAACGTCTGGCAGTTGAAGAATGCGAATTAGGAACGTTAAAAATCTTTTTTGAACAGTCGACTAGAAAAGATTTAGAGGAGTATTTTGCGCTTTATCCAGAGGAACAGAAGGTTGCGATGATTGAGCGCGGTCGGGTAGTAGGTCTCATTACAAAATCATCTTTAAATAAGTCAACCGTCCCGATGTATGGTAAAGTGTTAGCTAGAGGATTTCGTGAGCATATTCTGCAGGCAAATTGTTGCTAAAAAAAGGGAGGCCATGAATATGGCCTCCCTCGCTTTTTATTTATTCAAATTTTAGTGCATCTCCGTCAAATGATTCATCTGCAATTTTAATTGAATCAGTTGGACATCCTTCTTGAGCATCGATCATATCTTCTTCAAGCTCTTCTGGAATTACAGCCGTACCTTGGTTGTCATCAAGGATAACAAATGCAATACCTTCATCATCGTAATCATAAATATCTGGAGCAGCGGCGCCACAGGCTCCGCATGCAATACATGTGTCTTTATCGACAATTGTATATTTTGCCATGGTAAACCCTCCATTTTTTCTATGTCTTTTAGTTTCTCCCAAAGTATACAAAAGTGGTGCTTAGCCGTCCACTACTTCTTTAAGAGTATAACCTCTTTTCACTAATCTATTGTAAAGTGGAACGGGTTTTTTTTCAACAAATTGCAAACAAGTTTTCAATTAAAATGATTTATTATTATCATAAGTGAAACTGATTATACGTCAATAAAAAAGAATTTGTTACAATAAGAATAAAGAATTTTAGGTGATATAGAATGATAAAAATGACAGAAGCTCTTTTTTTAACGGTTATTGCTGCCCTTGGGCAAGAACGTTCAATTTATGGAGCGTATCATTTATTACAAGGGAAAAAATCAGCCCAAACGATACAAGATGGTCATTTGTTTTCGGTATTACCTTATTTCGGGCTCCTACCAGATTTGAAAAGAGATGATGTTCCAAAGATGGTTTTTGAGCTTGAGAAGAAGGGATTACTTAAAAGAATTGGAGAAGAGCACGTAGAGGTTCGAGATAAAGGGAACGAATTAATAGCTGAGTATCATCAACAACGGCCATATTTAAACGATCTCCAAGGCTGGTATTATCATCAACAAGCATCGACATTTTGGCTACGGTTCACTTTATATGTACAGACGCTGACTCATATGCAAGAGAATCATACTCGTTTTTTCCCGATTACACAAAATAAACGAATCCAACAATGGGTGAAGCAGAATCTACCTAGAACTAAACAAGAGAGGGCTGAAGAGTTGATGACGCTTTATCATGAATGTCAACAGTTCTTAATGCAATGTAAGGAAGAGCAGGCCTATTTATTTACTTATCAGCTTAGCAGTGTCATTCGTATAGGGGCTACATTAGAGCAAGTAGCTTATAAGTTGAAATTACCGAGTGATGAAGCGTATCTTCTCCACCAAGCTTGTTTGCATCAACTTTTGAAAATGATTGTAGATGAAAAAAACACCTATCCAGCCTTAGCAAAATTTGGTGCTGATTTCGCTGCTTTCATCCCATTAACTGATTCGGCAAAAGAAACGTTAAATTATTTAAAGCAAGGAATGACAGTTGAAAAAATAGCTAATATTAGGAAGCTTAAGCAGGCGACGATTGAAGATCATCTTGTTGAGGTAGCTCTATATGACCGAAGCTTTAATATTGATTATTTTGTTGACGTAAAAACACAGAAGGAGATTTATAGAGCAGCACATCACTTACATACACGGAAGCTCCGTGATATAAAACGTCAGGTTAGGGAAGAGGTAAGTTATTTCATGATTCGCCTAACGTTAACAAGGGGGGGGGTGCCAGATGAATCTTGAGGATGCATTATATACATGGTTTGGCTATTCCAGCTTCCGCTCAGGCCAAAAAGAAATTATTGAAGCGGTTTTGTCAGGAGCTGATGTGCTAGCAATGCTTCCAACGGGTACGGGGAAATCAATATGTTATCAGCTTCCGGCGTTGTTATCTGATGGCTTGATGGTTGTCGTTTCACCGTTATTATCGTTAATGGAGGATCAAGTTCAACAATTGAAAAGTGAGGGAATTAAAGCTGTAGCTGCAATTAATAGCTTTACAAATCCACGTGAGCGAGACATACTACTTCAGCAATTACACACGTATAAAATGATTTACACTTCACCTGAAATGCTACAATCTCGTTTGTTTCAAAATCGATTGCAACAAGTAAAGATTTCCTATTTTGTTATTGATGAGGCACACTGTATATCTCAATGGGGGCATGATTTCCGAACGGATTATTTACGCCTTTCTGAAGTAAGACAAGCGCTCGGTACACCTCCTTGTTTAGCGATTACAGCCACTGCAACAAAAGCTGTGCAAAAAGATATTGTAGAAAAGATGGAACTGAAGCAGCCTCAACTCTTCATTCATTCGGTAGACAGGCCCAACCTAGTCCTTGCTGTTGAATCGTTTGAAACACTTTCTGAAAAGGTAGAACGATTAAAAGAGGTGATAAAAGACTTGAAAGGACCTGGAATGGTGTACTTCTCGAGTCGGACGTGGTCAGAGAACATAGCTCTTTTACTTCAGCAAGAAGGTGTTGAAGGAGTTAGTTATTACCATGGAGGAATGACGAATGAAGATAGGCTCCTAATCCAGCAGCAATTTATGAATGGGCAGTTACAACTAATTTGTTGCACAAGTGCGTTTGGTATGGGGATTAATAAGAAAGATATCCGTTATGTCATTCATTTTCATTATCCGATTCAACTTGAGTCGTATGTTCAAGAAATAGGGAGGGCTGGTCGCGACGGTGAAAAAAGTCTTGCCCTTCTCCTATATTGTAAAGAGGATCGAAAATTAGCACAGTCACTGCTAGATAGGGAAAGCCTTCATGATGGCCATATTCGGTCCATTTTAAGCTTGTTAATTCAAGTATCACAATTAACAAAGGAGGAAGAACAGCGTATTTGTCAAGCAGCTTCATGCACCGAAACAGCGTGGCAAACGCTCCGTTTTCAATTAGAGCAAATTGGTGTTTTAAGAGGAAATAATGTAAGAAGATTTTCTATTGACGCTGTTTTCGAAGAGCTAAAGTATCAGTTTGAAAGCAGAAGAGCGGAAAAACAGAAAAAGTTGTATGAATTAGAGAAATGGATTGTTTCTTCTACCTGTCGAAGGGAGCAGCTTCTTACTTATTTTGCAGAGGAGAAACAGTTTGACCTTGAATGGTGCTGTGACCGTTGTGGATATGACTACAATGTTTTTATTGATAAACGTGAGCCTACTGTCGTAACGAAAGAAACGTGGCAGGAAGAGCTAGCACATGTGTTTCTCCAGAAAGGATGAACGTTGAATGAAACAACAGGATATACTTGCGAATATATCCGATCGTGATTTATTACTAAATGTATATGCCTCGCAAGGACTTATGTTAGTATGTGCTTTTATTGGTGGCTATTTTATTTTCTCAAGTTGGTCTGATATTTTAGGGCTAGTTTTTTTGGATTTTTGGGGTATATTTGTTATAGGTGGAGGGTTCGCTGTTTTAGTCGTTATCGTAAATATTCTATTGGCCCGTTGGCTTCCAGCCCACTTGCTTGATGATGGCGGGATTAATAGACGAATCTTTCGTTCTTTAACACTTCCTCAAATGCTAGTGCTTTGTACCGTCGTGGCCATAGCGGAGGAGGTATTATTTCGAGCTGTTATTCAAACTGGTTATGGACTTATTACTGCTAGTCTGATCTTTGCATTCATTCATTTCCGTTATATAAAAAAAGTGGTACTGTTTCTATCCGTGCTCATTTTAAGCTTTTCACTTGGACTGTTATTTGAATGGACTGGTAATATTCTCGTCACGATGTTTGCCCATTTTCTAATTGATTTTTTATTTGGTATTATGCTACAAAAAAACCTTTTAAACAGTCAAGCATAACTCTTTAGCCAATGCTAGATGATGCCGATAAAAGTAATGGGGGTGTATAAAGATGACAGATGAAATCGTACAGGACCAAGCAAAGAGCCTTCGAAAGCAAATGGAAATTCATCGTGATGAAGAAATAAAACGTTTACCATCCCGCAAAGAATATCATAAGCATAAACGTAAGAAAATGAAGGTAAAGATCACATTTCCGATCATTAGGCTATTGTTGATGCTGTTTCTTTTGCTAGTCATCGTTTTGGTTACGTCTCCTTATTGGATGAACTAAGGGTAATCGTTCTAACTACATCCTTGTCTACATAGATTATATAGGGGGGGTGTGAGTTTGGGAGAATTAAAAAAGTGGAAGCTAAATGAATCAGTAACTGGAGTCATTGAGGTTATGCTAGAGGAATTAATTACACGTAAGCATAAGCTTGAAAAACTAGAAAAAGCGAAAACGTGGTGGTCTTTATTAGTCATGTTTTGCTTAGCTGTTTTTTTATTTTTTGGTTATGAACATTTCATGAAAGGTTCGACGTATGGTGCGAATTTTTTGTCTATTTTATTTGAAAATCAACTATTACTCTTGTTAATCGTCGTCTTGGCAATCGGTTTATCGCAAGTCCGTTACTTTGAAAAGAAAGCGAAAAAAGCGGAAAAGGAATTCGATGCTCTACGAGAGGAATTTATCGATCGCTCCTCAGAACTTTGGGATGGGGATGAGGACTGGACGAACAGGCAAAATGTGTTTACTATGATGGAAAAAGAGTTTGAAATAAACTTGTTTTATAAATAAGAAGACACCTTTTTGGGATTGACTAAAAAAAGGTGTCTTTTCGATGTAGTAAGCTATGCAGTAAGGTTCGGTTGACCGAAAAAGAGATAAGATTCACGGCAATATCGTGTACCATTTACTTGAATGTAGGTATCGCCAAAGGATTCAATCTGTCCGAAGGCAACCGTTTCAAGCTTTTTCGAACAAAACACTTCAATAGGTAATCCAATACGTTGGTTAAAGGATAAATCTTGATTCGTTGCTAACGTTTTATCAGTAATCTTCGTAAGAATCAAAGCTATCACTCCCTTTGAAGCAATTCTAAGTTATGAAAGCGCTTGCTTATCTATAAATTCAGTATACCTTATTTTTCCTTTACTTTCAATTATTTGATAAGGGAATCTAGCAACAATTTTATAAAACGAAAATAGTTTCCTAATAGCCTATGTGATAATTGAAAATGTGTGAACGTAATTTTACCTGTTTATACGATTGACAAGATTCTAACTGAAAGAGCAATTGAATGCAAGTAAAACAAGCCATCGTTGTTCTTCATATTGTCACAATTATCACGTTTCTACTATTACTACCTATGTTACTATTTCAATAGTGAAAACATACATTTGTTAAAATAGGGAGTGTGGAATCATGACATTAGTACAAATTACGGCAGTGTTAGGGTTCGGTTTTATGGCAATGGTTTTAGCAATCGTTATGGCGATTGGTTTAATGAAATTTTCCGAGTTATCAGAATAATAAAGCCGCAAAGGGTGTGGCGGTAGCCGAGCGATATGCTCGGCTTATTTTTTGTTTCAAATAAATGTCATCAACCATGAATCCTTTATTTTCTTTTTGCGTTATCACAGGTAAAATAGAGTAAAAGGTTAGGAGGTTTGACCAATGATCGAAAACCTATATCAACGATTAGAAGAATGCTTTGGAGAAATGGTTGACCTTCGTCGTATGTTGCATCAAGAACCAGAGCTATCCTTTAAAGAAGAAAAGACACCGAGGATGATTGCCGATTATTTGGTAAAGCTAGGTGTTGAAGTAAAGTGCGGTGTTGGCGGTCGTGGGGTGGTCGGATACATAAAAGGCGGAAAACCTGGAAAAACGGTCGCATTACGAGCGGATTTTGATGCATTGCCGATACAAGAGGAAACTGGCCTCCCTTTTGCCTCTAAAAATCCTGGAGTGATGCATGCATGCGGACATGATGGGCATACAGCAACTCTTTTAGTAGTCGCGAAGGTGTTAATGGAGCATCAGGAAAAATTGCAAGGGACGGTCGTCCTTATCCATCAATTTGCAGAGGAAATTGCTCCCGGTGGTGCAATTGAGATGATAAAAGACGGTTGTCTTGATGGTGTTGATGCGATATATGGTACACATCTATGGTCGACGATGCCATTGGGGGATATTGGGTATTGTCCTGGACCAATCATGGCCGCTGCTGATCGTTTTGAAATCAAGGTTCATGGTCGGGGAGGGCATGGGGCATCCCCTCATGAAACAGTTGATGCTATTGCCGTTGCCTCTTCAGTTGTTCAAAGTCTACAACATATTGTTAGTCGTAACGTGAATCCACTTAAATCAGCAGTTGTTAGTGTAGGGGCATTTCATGCTGGTGGGCCATTTAACGTTATTGCTGATACGGCAACATTAATTGGTACGGTTAGGACGTTTGATCCTGAAATACAGCAATTGGTCATAGAACGGATCGAGCAAACAACGAAGGGGATTTGTGATGCAATGGGGGCAACGTATGCGTATAACTATGAAAAAGGCTACCCAGCTCTTGTTAATGATCCTGAAGAAACACGATTATTTGCTGAGTTTGCTGATGGAGTTCACCCTAATACTCATGTATATCAGATGGAACCGATTATGGGAGGGGAAGACTTTTCATATTATGTAAAGGAAGTTCCTGGTACGTTTTTCTTTACGGGAGCAGGAAATAAAGAAGAGGGAATCATGTACCCACACCATCACCCAAAGTTTGATTTCGATGAACGAGCAATGCTAATCGCTGCAAAGCTATTAGCTGGGAATGCCATTCGGTTTCTAGATAGAAACAAAGAGGTTCAACCGAAAGCAAAAACAAAGCTGTAACATTTAGATATAGTCTAGGTCGAAGGATTACGTAACCCACTGTGAGGAATCACCCATAGTGGGTTTTTTTAAAATTGGACGATCTGTTATAAAAAAATGAAACTATATATACAATTCCGTCGTTTCATAAATAGATAAAAAAACGATAGCCTTGTAAATTCTGATGGAATGCAAGGATGGGTGTACACCAATATCGGGGGTTAACGAAATGGAAGAAAAGTTGATTTTGCGCGCAAAGCAAGGTGATGATGCTGCATTTGGGCAGCTCATTGAAAACCATATAAAAACAGTAGAAAAATTTGCCTTTCAGCTAGGGGTGAATCAAGCAAGTGTCGAGGATGTCACACAAGAGGTGTTTATTAAAGTGTATCGTTTTCTTGATAAACACGATCGGGGGAAATTTACGACCTGGCTTTATTCAATAACGTTAAATGTTGTTCGTGATATGTATCGCCATGAGCAGCGTCAAAAACGAAAAACACTTGAATTAAAAAAACAAGTACCAGAAAAGATGTTTATTGAACATGGCTTTGATGAGGAAACACGCACACTACATGAATACATTCAAACATTGGACGATAAATACAAAATACCGATTATTCTTCATTATTTTCATGATCAAAGCTATCAAGAAATTGCTGAAGTTCTTGGGGTGACCGAGGGAGCAGTGAAAACAAGAATGCTCCGAGCGAAACAGCAGCTTAAAATGAAGTTTGAAAAAGTAGGTGAACAGCTATGAGCAATAACTTAGATGAAATAATGGGGAAATTAAAAAAGCAATATGATGAAATGCCGACAGTGTCATCGTCAGAACGGATTATGTCACAAATAAAAAAAGAAGTGAAACCGAAACGTAGAATCTTTTTTCGTCATTGGCAGGCGGTGGCGATGATTGTAGCTGCAATCGGGATAGGCTCTGTATTAACGTTAAATCAGCTTGACTTAGAAGGGGCACATAGTAATAGTGAAACATCGGATACAAGTAGTATTGGAGAGGCAACTGCATTAGAAGTTACGGAAACAGAGGAGGAAGAGCAATTTTTAAATCGAAGGACTGAAGAGGAGAATGATACAGCGCTGAAACATGATGTAGAGACAGATGAATCTAGTGAAAATGAAGCGGCGATTTTTGCTACAGGGATAACAGAACATAAAGAGTTTGCACTAAATAAAGAAGGACAGGACGAGACCATTACAGCAAAACGTGTGTCAGTTGAGCAGCTTGGCTTTGTAACATATGTTGATGAAAAGTTTGAAGTTGACCCTGTTGCTTCGAGGGAAGGCTATGCTTTGCAAATTTTTGCAAACTTCGGGGGAGGGCGGATTGAACCTCCTATTTTAACTGTGACAGAATATACCGATGCATTTTCTTCTGTTGCTGAGGTTCTTACTTTTATCCGAGAAGAAAATAAAAATTATGATATTACCGAGGATAAGCTGTTTACAATCCATCGTCCAGAGTTAATTTCAGAGGAGTTAATGGTTTTAGACACTGCGAATGCGCGTACTAAATATGTTGCTGTTATTGAACGAGAGGGACGTTATTTTATTCTTGAAACAACCCTAGTTGGGGAGTTAGAGGAAGCATTTCATGCTCACTTAAATTACATGTTAACGGAATTTACGTGGTCACAATAATCATCTGAAGTTCCCACTATGAGTGGTTCATGGTGGGAAAAGGTTGTCCAATGAGGTAATGCACCTCGTTGGACAACCTTTTTTTAGTGAGATAAAGAACATGGACTCATATTACGGTGCATATAATAGAGGACTATATTTAAAGGAGTCTGGGCTGTGGATGCATATGTTATTTATCGGAAATGTTTATTGCTAATTGCTGCATATGGTGGAATAACTGCAACCGCTACGATCTTTCCTACACCCCCAGTTTGGACGTTTTCACATGTGATCGGGGAGCTACTCTTTTCGCCGCATAAGCTGTTATTAGCCAGCTTATCCTTTATAATAGGGTTTTTGGCGTATTCCATTTTTGTTCAAGACGCTTGTCGCTATCTTTGGTCAATTAAGAGAGAGCCTTTGACCTTACTATTTATCGTTCTAGCAAGTCTTTCTTGGGTTCATCTGTTACTAAAGGGATGGGTACTTGCTGTCTTTGCGCTAAGCCTAGCGCTGACTTATGGTATAATGGACGTCAATTTAGAAAAAAGAGTGAAGTAATGACTAGGAGACGGTTTTTGTGAAGCTTATCGTTTTTTTTGTAGTTGGTATAGGTAGTTTGCTGCTTTTATATATGCTTATCGAAGCTCATCGAAATCGAATCCGTCATCAAGAGCTGGAAGTGAAAAATCTTCCCGAGTTGTTTGATGGGTTTCGGATTTATTTTATATCAGATGTTCACCGGAGACGGATTTCAGACAAGATGCTTAAGAAAATCGTAAAAAACTGTGATTTAATCATTATAGGAGGAGATTTACTTGAAAAGCGGGTACCGATTCAAAGGGTCGAGGACAATGTAAAGAAGCTTGTAGAAATCGCACCGACCTTTTTTATTTGGGGAAACAATGATATCGAGATTGATGGTACTAAGCTACGTGCGTGCTTTAAACGTAACGGTGTAGTTGAGTTAAACGATAGACTTATTGAGATTGAACGCGACTCGTCCTCATTAGCATTTGTTGGAGTGCATCATGAAAGATTTAGGAGTTGCCATTTACAACTATATGAGAAAGCGGGACATTATGATTGTTGCATCTTATTAAGTCATTACCCTGAGGTTATTGATTATTTACCTATTCAACACCCTTTTTCTCTAATCCTAAGCGGGCATACTCACGGAGGGCAAATTAGGTTGCTAGGTTGGGGGCTGGCTGAAAAGGGTGGAATCAAGTGTAGAAAGGGACTCGTTCAATTGATAAGTAATGGATACGGGACGACAGGTCTGCCCCTTCGACTTGGTGCACCTGCCGAAACACATCTCTTAACATTGCGAAAAAAGCCGACATAGCTTATACAAAGTTTACACAAAGTTTTGGTTTCGCTATACTATCCAATAGAAACGGCGGTACGGAGCGTGAAATTAACTCCGTAATAGGGGGTAGTAGAATATGGCGTCAAGAGAAGGGAAATATAATATTAAAGCAATTTCAAAAATGCTTGGTATTCAGCCAGGGACACTACGAGCCTGGGAGCGTCGTTATCAAATTGTTGAACCGATTCGGAATCAAGCCGGCCACCGACTCTATTCTGATGAACATGTAGCGATTTTACGATGGTTAATTGATAAAGTAAACAAAGGTTTTACAATTGGACAAGCTGTTGGGTTATATGAGAAGGGAAATGTTTCGCTTCAAACTAGTGACGGAATAGAACTAGTCGACCATTCGATTCAATTGTCAGACGACATTTTAACAGCACTGCTTTTATTCGAGGAAAATAAGGCTAACCTTTTGTTGAATCAGGCTTTTAGCTTATTTACAATTGAAAAAGTCACCATTGATATTCTTGGTGCATTACTTGTAAAAGTAGGGCAAATGTGGGAAACCGAAAAAATCTCTACAGCTCATGAACATTTTGTTACATCGTTTCTACGAACGAAAATAGGCATGGTTTTTCAAAGTCTTCCGATTGACGGATATTTACCAAAAGTTTTGGCAGTATGCGGGCCAAATGAAACTCACGAGCTTGGTCTCCTTATTTATACTTTATTTCTCCGCAGAAAAGGGTTTGAAGTCATATATTTAGGAGCAGGAATCCCAAATGAGGATGTAGAACTTGTTTTACGGGAAATTGGCGCTAAAATGTTTTTTACATCCTGTACAATGCGCAAAAACCTTCAAAAAACATTACAATTACTTGATATTTTAAAGGAAGAGTTTCCTTCATTACTGATTGGAGCTGGTGGCTTTGCCTTTGATGAAATGTCAGAGGAATCAAAAAAACAATATAACAAGTATTTAGTCGGTCAGTCGAAACAGGAATGGGAGCAGTGGATGAGAGAACATTTTCATCAATTTTAGTATGTTTGGCATATTGATCAAGAACCTTCTTTTATGTCCATACATACCGTATTGTAAGAACTGCTTTTTACGGAACGAGCTTGGAGGAAGGGGCTCGGAAAAAGGAGGGTCATCGATGCGTCTTGAACGTTTGGCCATGAATAAATTTAAAGTGTTTTTAACGTTTGACGATATGAAAGAACGTGGTATAACAAAAGAAGATTTGTGGCAGGATGTACCGAAAGTTCATGATTTATTTCGAGATATGATGCACGAGGCTGATGATGAATTAGGCTTTAAAGTAGACGGTCCAATCGCTGTTGAAGTGTTTGCGATGCCCGCACAAGGTATGGTGTTTATTGTGACAAAGGGCAATCCCGATGAAGACTTTGATGATGATTTTGAAGAAGGATACATTGAGATGCAAGTTACACTTGATGAAACAGATGATGTGTTTTATGCGTTCAAGGATTTTGAGGATGTCATTGAACTTTCAGCAAGGCTTTATCCTTTCGGCGTAGTTGGAGGAACTCTTTACTCCTTTGAACAGGCATATTATTTAAGGTTTGAGGATTATGATCTTGAAGGAATCGAGGAGGAAGCCTTTATCGCGCTTTTATCCGAATTCGGAAGCCCATCAACGATAACAACATACCGAGTAGAGGAATACGGAAAGTGCCTAATGGAACTAGAGGCCGTCTACCGCATATACCATACATTTATTAAATAGCCGCAAGGATTTGCGGCGGCAGCCAAGCGGTTTGTGCTTGGCTCATGTTTTAAATAGCCGCAAGGATTTGCGGCGGCAGCCAAGCGGTTTGTGCTTGGCTCATGTTTTAAATAGCCGCAAGGATTTGCGGCGGCAGCCAAGCGGTTTGTGCTTGGCTCATGTTTTAAATAGCCGCAAGGATTTGCGGCGGCAGCCAAGCGGTTTGTGCTTGGCTTATTTTCTTGTTTAAGAGGAGAAAAAAGCGCCCGAAAAGTTATTCTATGGTACAATATTTGAGACTAGTTCCATTTAGAGTATAGGCGAATATACTAGTAATACATACTGCATTGTAGGAGTGATCCAGCTATGAGAATTGCCGTTTTATACGGAGGAGTTTCCGCTGAACGTGATGTTTCTTTATCCTCGGGGAAAGGAATTATCGCTGCATTAGAAAAAAAAGGGCATAAGGTTATTGGGATCGATTTTCACCCAAATAAATTAAATGAATTGTTAGAGCTTGATGTGGATATGGTATTTATTGGACTACATGGCCGTTTTGGAGAAGATGGCAAGGTTCAAGCCATGCTAGATATGCTTGATTTGCCTTATGTAGGCTCAGGTGTTCAAGGTTCAGCTTTAGCAATGGATAAGGCGAAGGCTAAAGTGTTTTTTGCCCGTGAAGGGACACGTGTTGCAAAAGAACAAGTGCTATATAAACATCATTATAAGCGTGAGTCATTTGAAACGTCGATTCCGTTTCCGGTTGTTGTGAAACCTAATCAGGAAGGGTCTACAATAGGGCTAACAATTGCTGAAGATCAGGAAGCATTGTTAAATGGCATTGATGAGGCGTTTCGTTTAGATGAAACAGTCCTGCTCGAGGAGTTTATAGCTGGTAAAGAGGTAACAGTCGCGGTGATGGGGAACCGAGGTTCAGAAAAAGCATTGCCTGTTGTAGAAATCGTTCCTAAAAATAAATATTATGATTATGAATCAAAATATGCTGCTGGTGGGAGTGAACATTTTGTACCAGCAAGACTAACCGAAGAGCAAACCGCATACGTTCAAAAACATGCCGTACTCGCTCACCAGGCTTTAGGCTGTAACATATACTCGCGTGTAGATTTCATTGTACCTGAGGATGAAACAGATCCTGTCATTCTTGAGGTGAATACTTTGCCTGGAATGACACCGACAAGTTTATATCCTGACGCGGCTCGAGAAATTGGTTTATCTTATGAGGATATGGTTGAAAAACTAATCCACCTTTCATTAAATAAGTAAAAGACTACAAGAATTTGTCACAGACGGTACGATAGGGACTTTACCTTTTCGTGCCGTTTCTTTTCGTGAAAACGTCAAAAAGGTAATAGCGTCTTCTAGTTTAGCTGCTGGTAAAATACAGCTTCATTCTTTATAGTAGACGAAGGAAGCGTTACTACATAATGATGGTTTGATTGATTTACATTTTTGAGGTGAAAAAGATGGATGAAAAAGAAAAGCAATTGGATAAACTAGATGTGTTTGCTTCTACACAAAAGGTTATCAAAAAAGCCTTAGATAAGCTAGGGTATCCTAATGAAATGTATGAACTTATGAAAGAACCGATTCGAATGTTAACAGTTCGTATTCCAGTAAGAATGGATGATGGTTCTACGAAAATCTTTACTGGATTTCGTGCTCAGCATAATGATGCTGTCGGGCCAACAAAAGGCGGTGTTCGTTTTCACCCAAATGTGACCGAGAAAGAGGTAAAGGCACTCTCGATTTGGATGAGCTTAAAGGCAGGGATTGTCGATCTACCGTATGGTGGTGGAAAAGGTGGGATCATTTGCGATCCACGACAAATGTCTTTCCGTGAGCTTGAGCGCTTGAGTCGAGGCTATGTTAGGGCTATTAGTCAAATTGTTGGGCCAACGAAGGATATTCCAGCCCCAGATGCTTTTACGAACTCACAAATTATGGCGTGGATGCTCGATGAATATAGTCGTATTCGTGAATTTGACTCTCCAGGGTTTATAACAGGTAAACCAATTGTATTAGGAGGTTCACACGGAAGAGAATCAGCAACGGCAAATGGGGTAACAATTTGCATTAAAGAAGCAGCAAAAAAGAAAGGCCTGAACCTAGAGGATGCGCGTGTGATTATTCAAGGGTTTGGAAATGCGGGCAGCTTCTTGGCCAAATTTTTGCATGATGCAGGAGCACTCGTTGTTGGAATTTCAGATGCGTACGGTGCTCTATATGATC
This sequence comes from Halalkalibacter urbisdiaboli, assembly GCF_002156385.1. Classification (GTDB taxonomy): domain Bacteria; phylum Bacillota; class Bacilli; order Bacillales; family Bacillaceae_D; genus Halalkalibacter_A; species Halalkalibacter_A urbisdiaboli. The sequence continues at coordinate 318,223 of NZ_MVJM01000001.1, read as the reverse complement.
CCGAAGGTCTTGATATTGAATATTTACTTGATAGGCGAGATAGTTTCGGGACAGTAACGAAGTTGTTCAAAGAGACGATGACTAATGAGGAGCTCTTAGAGCAGGAATGTGATATTCTTGTTCCGGCTGCGAGCGAGAACCAGATTACAGAAGATAACGCTCATCAGATAAAAGCGAGTATTGTTGTTGAAGCAGCAAATGGGCCAACGACGATTGAAGGTACGAACATTTTAACAGAACGAGATATTCTCCTAGTCCCAGATGTTCTAGCTAGTGCTGGTGGTGTGACGGTCTCATATTTTGAATGGGTTCAAAATAATCAAGGGTATTATTGGACCGAAGCAGAAGTTGAACGAAAGCTTGAGGCTGTAATGATTCAGGCATTTGATAGTACCTATCATTTAGCGCGTTCAAGAAAGGTCGATATGCGACTTGCCGCTTATATGGTTGGTGTTCGGAAGATGGCTGAAGCATCTCGTTTCCGTGGCTGGATTTAATCTGGTATAATTAAACAAAATGAATCTCCCTTGTATCATGTGATGCAAGGGTTTTGAACGTTATGAAAAAGTAGGTGGAGAGATGAAAAAGGAAACGGTTATTATTATCGGAGGAGGTCCTTGTGGCTTAGCTGCAGCCATTGCTTGTATGAAGAAAGGATATGATCCGCTCGTTATTGAAAAGGACCAAATTGTAAGTGCAATTTATCGCTACCCGACACACCAAACTTTTTTTAGTACTAGTGAGAAGTTAGAAATTGGGGATGTGACCTTCGTCACCGAAGAACGAAAGCCTAAACGGAATCAGGCGCTTGTCTATTATCGTGAAGTGGCAAAACGTAAAAAAATCCGTGTGCATCCGTATGAGAAAGTGACAGAAGTCGTGCAGACTAACGAGCATTTCCTTGTAAAAACTGAAAAAGGCGAATATGAAGCTCGTTATGTGATTATTGCTACTGGCTACTATGATTCACCAAATATGATGGGAGTACCAGGTGAAGATTTGGACCATGTCTTTCACTATTTTAAAGAAGCTCATCCGTATTTTAATATGGATGTTGTTGTCATTGGTGGGAAAAACTCAGCAGTTGACGCAACGTTAGAGCTTGAAAAAGCCGGTGCAAGAGTTACTGTTTTATACCGTGGAAGTGAATATTCCTCAAGTGTTAAGCCTTGGATTTTGCCTGAGTTTGACTCATTAGTGAGGCATGAAAAAGTGAAAATGGAATTTAAGGCAAATGTGAAAGAAATAACAAAAAATGAAGTGATTTATACTGTAGATCAGCAGCAAAAAAGAGCTAAAGCTGATTTTGTATTTGCGATGACAGGGTACCACCCTGATCATTCTTTTCTAAAGAAAATGGGTGTAGAAGTGGATGATGAGTCAGGTCGACCACGTTTTAATCCAGAAACGATGGAAACGAACGTAAGTGGATTATTTATTGCTGGTGTTATTGCAGCAGGAAATAACGCGAATGAGATCTTTATCGAAAACGGACGTTTTCATGGAGAATTTATTGCCGAGGAAATTTCTAGAAGGATGTAGTTGTTTTTAAAGAAGAGATAGGCAGAGATTGGGGGAAGGCTGTGAATTATGAAGGAAAACAAATCTCATTTTTAAAAGGATTAACTTTTCTTCATCTAGGAGGAAAAGCGGTTTTCTTACCGTTTTTACCGTTATTCTTACATGTAAAAGGCTTTAGTGCAGTTGAGATAGGAACAATTATGGGGGTTGCACCGTTAATTAGTATTGTGGCACAGCCTGTTGTTGGATTTATAAGTGATAAATATAAAACAATAAAAGGAATCTTAGTCTTACTTTATATTAGTGTAATTGCAACGAGTTTTGGAATCTTTTTTACAGAGAACTTCTGGTTTGTTTTTTTATCGTTTTTATGTATGCATTTTGCTTTGTCACCATGTACCCCGCTTATTGACAGTATAAGCCTAAAAAGTCTTGGGAGTCAGAAGCATGAGTATGGGAAAATTCGACTTTGGGGCTCACTTGGCTTCTTTTTTATCGCTATTATTTCAGGGCCAATCTTAGAAAGGATTGGGATAGAGCAACTCTTTGTTCCTTTTTTTGTGACAACGTTGTTAACGATACTAATGCTACTATTTTTGAAGGAGCAAGATCGTTCAAGTAAGCCAGTGCATTTAAAAACTGCTAGTACTCTTTTAAAAAATCGTGTATTTATGGTCTTTTTAGGTCTTTGTTTACTTGTACTAATCCCACATCGCGTTAATGATACGATGATCGTTCTTCACTTAGAAGGGTTAGGAGCAACTACATTTTTAATAGGCCTTGCTTGGGCATTGGCTGCATTAAGTGAAGTTCCTATTTTTTATTATTTATCTAAAAAAATTACGGCGTATAATGAGCTCTTACTACTCAGTCTTGTAGCCATAATGTACACGATACGGTGGGCTCTTTATGCAGTCATCAGCTCAGCATATCTTATTACCTTTCTACAAGTTTTACAAGGTGTCACATTTGGCCTCTTTTGGTTAATTGCCATGCAGATGGCGGTTAAAACGGTTCCAGAACATTTACGAAGTACAGGTCAAGCATTGTTAGCGTCTGTTTGTTTTGGTATTGGTGGGGCAATAGGAGGCACAGGGGGAGGCTGGCTCCTTGAACAGTTTGGTTCACAGTTTCTTTATCAAATGATGGCGTTTGTAACCTTGATGGCCTCAGTACTGATTTTCTTATTTTATGTTCGCTATCATCGTAATAAAAATGAGAATCACTTTTCAAAAAGCGTAGGGCTGTAGATGAGAGAAAAGACGGTGTCCTAATAGGTCTGTTTATGACCGTTTAGGACACCTTTTCACTTATGAGTTTAAGTAAGAAATAACTTTTGCAGTTTCTCTTGATCAGATGTCATCTCTAAGGCGACCAATAATTTCAAACGTGCCTTTTGTCCACTTAGACCGTTTGTAAAAATGACACCGAGTTTCTTTAGCGCTCGACCTCCACCTGGATAATCGTATACGTCTTGGACTATACCACTAACAGAACGAGAAACTAGAATGACTGGTACTCCTTTGTTGATTAATTGTTCTAGCGAAGCAGTTAGGTTTGGTGGAATATTACCTTGACCGAACGCTTCAATAACCAGTCCATCAATATGAGGGGCGATCGCTTCGATGATCTGTTCATCCATACCGGTATACACTTTTAATAGAGCAACGTTTTTCGTTAATTTATCAACTGGCAGGCTATCAAATTCTAGCGGAGTATGATGAAAATGGACTCCCCGTTTTGTAATAATGCCAATCGGTCCGTATTGTGGACTTTTAAAGGTTGCAATATTGCTTGCGTGCGTTTTTGTTACATTTTTTGCAGTGTGGATTTCATCATTAAAAACAACAAGTACCCCTTTTCCCTTTGCTTCATCACTTGCTGCGGTTCGGACAGCGGTAATAAGATTATGAGGACCATCAGAACCGTATTCATTACTAGATCTCATCGCACCTGTAAAGACGACTGGCTTTTGCCAATCTAATTGCAAGTCTAAAAAGTAAGCAGTTTCTTCAAGTGTATCTGTGCCGTGTGTAACAACAACCCCATCAAACTGTTCTTTTTCAGCCCGTTCCTTAAGTTGTTCTGCTAATTGCAACATGAGTGGTGGTGTCATGTGTGGCGATGGAATATTTACAAAGTCATCAACAATGACAGAAGCAATGCTTGAAAGCGATTCGATTGTGGAATATAATGGGTTTACAACATTAGGCTGAACAGCCCCATGGTCATTCTCACTCATCGAAATGGTTCCACCAGTATGTAAAACTAGAATTTTTTTCATCATTGAACACCTCTTTTTTTAAAGTATTAATTTCTTCGTTTGAGTGGGTTTTAACGAGAAAGGTAGGACCTATTTTGTTTGCTATCATCACAGCGGCAATTGCTCCAGGAATGGCGCTTTTGTCTTATTTTTATTTACGCGATCAATACGAGGCACGGACAAATGCACTTGTGCTACGTACTTTTATCATTGGAGCTATTCTTGTTTTCCCAGTCATGGTACTTCAATATGCCTTTACTGTAGAAGGCTACTTTAATGATCCTATTTCACGGGCTCTTATATTATATAGTTCTTTTGAAGAATTTTTTAAGTGGTTTTTCTTATTCTTTTTTGTTTACCAGCATGCCCAATTTAAACGGCGGTATGATGGAATCGTATTTGGGGTATCATTATCTTTAGGTTTTGCATCGATGGAAAATGTATTCTATTTGTTAGCGAATGGTGTGGAAATGGCGATAGGCAGAGCATTACTGCCTGTATCAAGTCATGCGCTTTTTGGTGTTATTATGGGTTATTATTTTGGTCGTGCCAAATTTGATAAAACTAGACAATCTTTTTTTCTCTATGTCTCATTATTAATTCCGATTTTACTCCATGGCAGCTATGATTTAATATTAGTATTATTAAACGTCTATTTTTTATTTGGAATGATCCCGTTTATGTTTTTATTATGGTGGGTAGCATTAAAGAAAGTAAAGCTTGCCCATCGTTTGGATGGTTAAAGAATGAACGAGGAGGGAAAAGCATGACAGAGGCTCGTTATCGTGTTGTCATCCGCTGTCCTGAATGTGGCGAAAAATATATTTTACGCGGTAGACAAAAAGAGAATGGTGAGTATGAAACGGGTTTTAAACAGTGTGTATGTGGGAATGTTCAACACTTACATATTGACGCAGCACCAGAATCATAAAAAATGTTCTTGCAAATCAGTTCAATATGTTGTAATTTTAGGTCAATGCATTTTACATGAATCCATATGATTTCTTATCAAGAGAGACGGAGGGGAATGGCCCGACGAAGTCTCAGCAACCAGCCGATACAGGTCAGGTGCTAAATCCATCAAGTCCTGATAGACTTGGAAGATAAGAAGAAGCTGATGACAAGACAAACACCTTCTTCTTACTTTTGAAGAAGGTGTTTTTTATAGGTCAGATAGTTTAAGAAGGCATAATGCAGAGGGCTCAGAAAAAGGGTGCTTTTCCCTTTCTCAATGCCCTCGAAGCAACGTGTGGAGCCATTGCTACTTAATAAGAGGCGCTTAAAAAGGTTGTTTTATACCTTTTTCAGTGGCTTCATAATGCCTCCTTTCTAATTGATATGAAGGACTGGAGCAAACATGGAGGGACAATCGGAATGAACAGAGACAAATTAGAGACAATTTTAGTACAAATCGGCAACCGAATTGATGAAAGAGCTGGTGCAATTAATTCACCAATCTATTTATCAACCGCTTATCGTCATGCGGGAATTGGCGAATCTACTGGTTATGACTATGCAAGAACGGGTAATCCAACGAGGGAAGTGGTTGAGAAGGCGATCGCGACGTTGGAGGAAGGGGATCAAGGCTTTGCATGTAGTTCAGGCATGGCAGCTATTCAAACGGTCTTTTCGTTGTTTGAACAAGGCGATGAAATTCTAGCGTCACAGGATTTATATGGTGGCACGTATCGCCTTTTTGAAAAAGGCTGGAATCGTTGGGGATTATCATTTACCTACGCAGACCCAAGAGACCTTGATGCCTTTGAGGCAAAGATTTCTAAAAAAACAAAAGCATTATTTATTGAAACTCCTACAAATCCATTAATGCAGGAAGCATCTATTCCTGATTTAGCAAGGATTGCAAATAAACATAATGTATTATTAATTGTTGATAACACCTTCTATACCCCGCTTTTACAGCAACCAATTGTCGAAGGTGCTCATATTGTTATCCATAGCGCATCGAAATACTTAGGTGGACATAATGATGTGATCGCAGGCTTAATTGTCGGCAAAGGAAAAGAGCTTTGTGAAAAACTAGCGTATTATCATAATGGTATTGGTGGAACGTTGTCAGCATTTGATTCTTGGCTACTCGTCCGTGGGATGAAAACTTTAGCTTTACGGATGGAAAAGCATGAAGAAAACGCGAAGAAAATCGTTGAATTTCTTGAATCACATGAAGGGGTTACCGATGTGCTATATCCTGGTCGTGGCGGAATGGTTTCCTTCCGTGTCCTATCAGAATCATGGGTTAATCCGTTTTTGCAACAATTAAAACTAGTGTCTTTTGCTGAAAGTTTAGGTGGAGTAGAAAGCTTAATGACGTATCCAGCAACACAAACTCATATGGACATTCCTGAAGAGATTCGTCTTGCCAATGGAGTGTGCAACCGATTATTACGTTTTTCAGTAGGGATTGAGCGAGCAGAGGATTTAATTGCTGACTTAGACCAAGCATTTCGTTATGTACAAGAGCACCAGTAAAGCTAGATAGTATCGGGGGAGGGAAGGCTTTGAGTTTACTTGATAAATTAAAAACAGAAGTTCTTGTAGGGGATGGAGCAATGGGGACCCTGCTTTATGAGCAAGGAATCGACCAATGCTTTGAAGAAGTGAATCTGACAGACCCTGAACGCATTTTAGAAGCGCACCGTGCTTACGTGGAGGCCGGAGCAAATGTCATTCAAACGAATACGTATGCAGCGAATCGTTTGAAGATGGAGAAATATGGATTAGAAACAAAGATTGGTGAATTAAATCGTGTTGCTGTCTCATTGGCAAGACAAGCTGCAAATGGCCAAGCTTATGTTGTTGGGACGATCGGAGGCGTTCGTCGTTTCCAGCTTGAGGAAGAAAGCTTACGCGAGGTAGAAATAGCTTTTTCAGAGCAAATGAATGTGTTGCTTGAAGAAGGGGTAGATGGTTTATTACTAGAAACATTTTATGATTTAGATGAGGCTAAAATGGCAGTCGGACTTGCTCGGAAGTTGACCAATCTACCGATAATCGTCAATGTTTCCCTCGGTGAGGTTGGTGTATTAAACGGCGGAATTCCGGTTGCTGATGCGTTAAACCAGTTGATGACTGTTGGAGCAAATGTAGTCGGATTAAATTGTCGAATGGGACCTTTCCATATGCTTCGCTCACTAGAGTCAGTACCATTATTGAAGGATGCATATTTATCTGTATATCCAAATGCGAGTTTACCAGATTATCGTGATGGGCGCTTTTTCTATCAATCGAACCCTGACTATTTTGCTGATATGGGTGAGAAATTCATCAACCAAGGTGTTCGTTTGTTAGGTGGCTGCTGTGGAACAACACCTGAGCATATTAAAGCTTTTGCTGAAGTGGCAAAGAGGATGAAACCAGTTACTGATAAAACAGTACGTCCTATTCCGGTTCAAGGTCGACAAATGGTTCAAGTACAACGAAAGCTTAAGCCTTTACCGGAAATCGTTAATGAACGTAAATCAGTCATTGTTGAATTAGATCCACCTAAAAAGCTAAACACACACAAATTTATGCTTGGAGCGAAGGCTCTAAAAGACGTAGGTGTTGATGCTGTAACAATGGCCGATAATTCACTAGCTTCGCCACGTGTTGATAATCTTGCGTTAGGAGCGATGGTAAAGGAGCAAATTGGGGCCAGACCTCTTTTACATGTTACATGTCGTGACAGAAACTTAATTGGGCTACAGTCCCATCTTATGGGTCTGCATGCATTAGGAATTGATGACGTTTTAGCAATTACAGGGGATCCAACAAAAGTTGGAGACTTTCCGGGGGCTGCATCGGTGTATGACGTTTCGTCTTTCCAGCTCATTTCGATGATTAAGCAATTAAATGAGGGTATCTCATTTTCTGGAAAAGAGTTAGGGCAAAAAGCGAATTTTTCTGTTGCAGCAGCCTTCAATCCAAACGTGCGCCACTTAGAAAAAGCTGTAAAGAGGATGGAAAAGAAGATTGAAAGTGGTGCTGATTATTTTATGACTCAGCCAATCTACAGTGAGAAACAAATTGAAGCTCTTTACAATGAAACAAAGCATATAGATAAACCAATTTATATTGGAATTATGCCTTTAGTGAGTTCGCGAAATGCCGAGTTCCTCCATAACGAAGTTCCGGGAATTAAATTAACCGATGAAATACGTCAAGCAATGGCTGCTTGCGGTGATAATCAGGAGACCGCTATGAAGGAAGGGATCCAGATTGCTAAATCTCTGATTGATACAACGTTACAGTATTTCAATGGAATTTATTTAATTACCCCATTTTTGCGTTATGAGATGACGGTTGAACTCGCACAGTACATTGAAGCACAAACATTACTACAGCAATAAATTAATCTTCATTAAGGTTGGAAACGAATTACTAAGGCTTTCGGCAATTTGTTTTGACGAAAAGCCTAGTTTTGTTTCCTATCATAGGGTAGGATTAAGGTAATGGAACGGAAAAAGAGGGGACGGAAAACATGTCGAAGTCTTTATTTGAAACTCAACTAGAAAAGAAAATACTTGTCTTGGACGGGGCAATGGGGACGATGCTTCAACAAGCTAATTTAACAGCGGATGATTTTGGCGGAGAAGAATATGAAGGCTGTAACGAGTATTTGAATGAAACAGCGCCTCACGTACTTGAAAACATTCATCGTGCTTATTTAGAAGCTGGTGCTGATATTATTGCAACCAACACGTTCGGATCAACAAAAATTGTGTTAGATGATTACGATCTAGGTCACAAAGCAGAAGAGCTTAGTCGTTTGGCGGTTGAAATTGCCAAGAAAGTAGCGGATGAATTTTCAACATCTGAATGGCCGCGCTTTGTGGCAGGAGCAATGGGTCCGACGACAAAATCATTATCTGTTACAGGTGGGACGACCTTTGAAGAGTTAATCGATAATTATCATGAACAAGCGCGTGGGTTAATTAAAGGCGGAGCAGATATCTTTTTACTTGAAACAAGCCAAGATATGCGTAATGTTAAAGCTGGGTTCATAGGGATTCAACGAGCTTCTGAGGAAATGAATGTTAAGCTTCCATTAATGGTTTCTGGAACGATTGAGCCAATGGGGACAACATTAGCAGGGCAAAATATTGAAGCTTTTTATTTATCACTTGAGCATATGAACCCTACAGTAGTCGGATTAAACTGTGCAACAGGTCCAGAATTTATGAGGGATCATATTCGCTCGTTATCTGAGCTTGCAACAACGAATGTAAGCTGTTATCCAAATGCTGGTCTACCAGATGAAGAAGGGAATTACCATGAATCACCGGACTCATTAACGAAAAAGTTATTAGCTTTTGCCGAAAAAGGCTGGTTAAATGTAGTCGGAGGCTGCTGTGGGACAACCCCTGAGCATATACGTGTACTTGCTGAACAAGTTAAAAGTTATGAGCCTAGAAAAATTAATGCCGACCATCCCCATGCGGTAGCGGGGATTGAGCCACTTATTTATGATGATAGCATGAGACCGTTATTTGTTGGTGAACGAACAAATGTAATTGGATCAAGAAAGTTTAAACGGTTAATTGCTGAGGGTAAATATGAAGAAGCATCGGAAATTGCGAGAGCACAGGTTAAACGTGGAGCCCATGTTATCGATGTTTGCTTAGCAGATCCAGACCGTGAAGAGCTTGAAGATATGGAAGCCTTTCTTCAGTTTGTGGTTAATAAAGTAAAGGTTCCATTGATGATTGATTCAACCGATGAGAAGGTTATCGAAAAGGCTCTTACGTATTCACAAGGAAAGGCCATTATTAACTCCATTAACCTTGAGGATGGAGAAGAGCGTTTTGAAGCTGTGCTTCCACTTGTGAAACGTTTTGGTGCAGCCGTTGTTGTAGGAACAATTGACGAAGTAGGAATGGCTGTATCTGCAGAACGCAAACTTGAGGTGGCAAAACGTTCTCATGATATTTTAGTTAATAAATACGGGATTAATCCGAAAGATATTATTTTTGATCCACTTGTATTCCCGGTTGGTACAGGTGATGAACAATACATTGGTTCGGCTAATGCGACTGTCGAAGGGATTCGATTAATTAAAGAGGCATTACCTGACTGTTTAACGATTCTTGGAGTAAGTAATGTTTCGTTTGGATTACCACCTGTCGGCCGTGAAGTTCTAAATGCCGTTTATCTCTATCACTGTACACAAGCTGGTCTTGATTATGCGATTGTAAATACAGAAAAGCTAGAGCGTTATGCATCGATCCCTGATTCAGAAAAGGAATTATCAAACAAGCTTTTATTTGAAACGACCGATGAAACGTTGGCTGAATTCACCGCCTTTTATCGTGTGAAAAAGGTTGAGAAAAAGGTTGAAACTTCTAATTTAACCTTGGAAGAGCGTTTAGCCTCTTATATTGTTGAAGGGTCTAAAGAGGGTCTTATTGAAGATTTAGATAAGGCACTTGCTACCTATGAAGATCCGCTTGATATTATTAATGGACCACTAATGACGGGGATGGATGAGGTAGGAAAGCTCTTTAATAATAATGAGTTAATTGTAGCAGAGGTACTTCAAAGTGCTGAAGTCATGAAAGCTTCCGTTGCACACCTTGAACCACATATGGAGAAAAAAGAAGATGATAACGGAAAAGGTAAGATTATTTTAGCGACTGTAAAAGGTGATGTACATGACATTGGGAAAAACCTTGTTGAAATCATCTTAAGTAACAATGGCTTCAGAATTGTAAATTTAGGAATCAAAGTTACATCAAATGAATTAATAGAGGCTGTTAAAAAAGAAAATCCAACCGCAATTGGATTGTCAGGACTTCTTGTAAAATCTGCTCAGCAAATGGTATTAACGGCACAGGATTTACGTCAGCAAAATATTTCTATCCCTATTTTAGTTGGTGGGGCTGCGCTAACAAGAAAATTCACGAATACGAAAATTGCCGCAGAGTATGAGGGGCTCGTTCTCTACGCAAAGGATGCCATGAATGGATTGGATATTGCGAACCGTATTATTAAACCAGGTGAGCAAGAAAAGATTGCTTCTGAATTGGCGGAAGCGCGTGAACGTAGAGATGACTTACAAGCAAAGCGAAACGAAAACGAACCAACCGTTGAAGTGCCTAGTCGTTCAAATGTATCACTTGATGTTCCGGTTGCTGTTCCAACTGATTTGGAGCCACATGTTTTACGTGACTATAAAATCTCGCATTTAGAACCGTATATTAACATGCAAATGTTACTCGGAAAGCATTTAGGTTTACAAGGAAAGGTAAGTCGTTTGCTCGCTGAAGGTGATGAAAGAGCGCTAGATTTGAAGGATAAGGTAGATACAGTTATCGCTAAAGCAAAACAGGAGCAATTAATTCAAGCACATGGTATGTATCAGTTTTTTCCTGCTCAGTCAGAGGGGAATGATATTATCATATATAACCCAAACAATAAGAACGAAGTATTGGAGCGTTTTACATTCCCGCGCCAACAACAAGAGCCATTCCTTTGCTTAGCAGACTATCTTCGCCCTGTGACTAGTGGGGAAATGGATTATGTAGGATTTTTAGCAGTAACTGCTGGACAAGGTATTCGTGAAATGGCTGAACAAGCTAAGATAGATGGAGATTATTTATTTAGTCATCTCATTCAAGCAACAGCTCTTGAAACAGCTGAGGGCTTTGCTGAGCGTGTTCATCAGCAAATGCGTGATCGCTGGGGCTTTCCAGATTCAGCAGACTTTACAATGGAGCAACGCTTCGCGGCAAAATATCAAGGCGTACGTGTCTCGTTCGGATATCCTGCATGTCCAAATTTAGAGGATCAAGAAAAATTATTTAAATTACTAAAACCTGAAAAAATCGGAATTAAATTAACGGAAGGTTTTATGATGGAACCAGAAGCCTCGGTAACAGCGATGGTTTTCGCCCATCCAGAAGGCAGATATTTCAACGTTCTATAGGTTTTAACGATAAGAGTGTTTCGAAGGTATATGTTCCTTTAGAAACACTCTTTTTTCTTTCCGTTTTTATTTGAAAACATCATTTTCCCATGGAAAAGGTAAAGTTTTTTACCCATTTTTGTATAAAACGAGTACCTAAACAAACAATATTCATATCCATCATGATAGCTATCTGGCATCGTGAAGCAGATTATCAAGGAGGTAACGAACAGCATGAAGAAAAATCTGTTTTCTCACAAACTTCCTCTTGTCATTGTCATCGCTTCAATATGCATGGGCATGATGCTCTCTTTTGCAATGCCATCCTATGCATTTAGTGATCAAGTTATTCAAAAAGGAGCGACAGGAGATGATGTTGTCGAACTTCAATCGAGACTTCAGTATATCGGCTTTTACAACGGGAAAATTGACGGGGTATACGGATGGAGTACGTATTGGGCAGTTCGTAATTATCAAGACCAATTTGGACTGGATGTTGATGGGTTAGTTGGTCCGAAAATGAAAGATATGTTAGAACGTTCAACAGATTATGATGAAGAATTTGTTCAAAAAGCTCTAAACGAGGGTCGTGCATTTAGTCATTATGGGACGACACCAAAGCATATTCAACAAGGACCAAAAGGAAGTGCGAACCAAAAGGCTAGACAACAAGGCCAAGCAGGTCAAGGTCAACAACAACAAGGCCAAGCAGGTCAAGGTCAACAACAACAAGGCCAAGCAGGTCAAGATGAACAACAACAAGGCCAAGCAGGTCAAGGTCAACAACAACAAGGCCAAGCAGGTCAAGATGAACAACAACAAGGTCAAGCAGGTCAAGATGAACAACAACAAGGTCAAGCAGGTCAAGATGAACAACAACAAGGTCAAGCAGGTCAAGGTCAACAACAACAAGGCCAAGCAGACCAAGGTCAACAGCAGACGCCAGCTGAACAAACTCCACAGGCTGACCAACCTGCTCAGACAGATGAGCAGCAAGATAATAATGCCAATATACAAAAAGCGACAAATGTACCACCAGGATATTCAGATAATGACATTCAATTAATGGCTCAAGCCGTATACGGTGAAGCGCGTGGAGAACCATATGTTGGTCAAGTTGCCATTGCGGCTGTAATTCTTAACCGTTTAAACAGTCCTACTTTTCCAAATACTGTATCAGGTGTTATTTTTGAGCCAAGGGCGTTTACAGCAGTTGCCGACGGCCAGATTTACATGACGCCAAATGAAACATCACGTCGAGCAGTATTGGATGCAATAAATGGTCAGGATCCTACTGGAAATGCGATGTATTATTTTAACCCTGATACAGCAACTTCTGGATGGATATGGTCAAGACCACAAATTAAACGTATCGGTAAGCATATATTCTGTCATTAATCTTTCGGAGGTGATGTAAGTGATTCGGAATGTCGTCATTGGTTTATTAGCAGTTGCCGTCATTGCCACAGGGTATTGGGGGTTTCAAGAACGTGACCAAAAGCAAACTTTAATGTTAAGCACGGAAAATCATTATCAGCGTGCCTTTCACGAGCTTGCCTTTCATATTGATCAAATTGAGCATCAAATAGGGGCCACATTAGCAATGAATACGAGACGCCAGCTGACTCCTGCCCTTGCAGAAGTTTGGCGTATTACTAGCTTAGCACAAGAGGAATTAGGACAACTCCCGTTAAATTCGTTAGAGCTAGGAAATACCGAAGAATTTCTGTATAAGCTTGGAAAATTTAGTTATCGTACGTCGATTCGTGACTTAGATAAGGAACCATTAACTGATAAAGAGTATAAGACGTTAGAACAGCTTTACGGATACGCTAAAGATATTCGAAATGAGGTTCGTAAATCACAAGCGTACTTATTAAGCAATAACGAGCGTTGGGTGAATATTGAAAAAGAAATGGCTGCCCAGGAAGAGCAGATGGATAATGTGTTGGTCAATAATTTCTCAGTTATGAATAAATCCGTCGAAGGCTTTAGTGAAGTCGATTGGGGAGCTGGAATGGCTGCTATGGATGATCTCAATGGAGAATTGAAAAAGGCTTTAGAAGACGGGGAAGAGGTAAGTGAGCAAGAAGCTGAGAGATTAGCGCGAAAATATTTAGGTGTAAATGAAAATGCTAGTGTTCATGTTTCTGAAACAGGTGATGGACTAGAGTATCCAGCTTACACAATCGTTGTTGATGATCCAGAGCATGAAACAAATTATTTTATGGATATGAGTGTATTCGGAGGACATCCAATCTGGTTCTTACAAAACAGAGAGGTTGAGGAACCGAAAATAAGCTTAAATGAAGCCTCAGAAAAAGCTAAACAGTATTTAGAGGAACGTGGCAAGGAAAGCATGCAATTAATTGAGAGTAAGCAGTACGATTCAATTGGTGTATTTACATTCGCCTATTTAGAGGACAATGTTCGTGTGTATCCTGATGCGATAAATATTGAAGTAGCATTAGATGATGGAGATGTTGTCAGTTATGAAGCGAAGAATTACTTAATCAACCATAAGGATCGTGACTTACCTAAGCCGAAATTAACGATGGAAGAAGCGCAAAAGAAAGTCAATCCTAAAGTTAAGGTTATGGAGAATCATTTAGCGGTTATCGAAAATGATTTAGGTGAAGAAGTTCTTTGTTATGAATTTATTGGTGTGATAAAAGATGACACATATCAAATCTTTATTAATGCCGAAGATGGACAAGAGGAACAGGTTGAACGTCTGGAACATTCAGAGCCAATTTACAATTTCTCATAATTTATGAAGAAGAAGCATCAAATGCTTCTTCTTTTTAACGATTCGTGAGATAATAGAGAAATAATAACTCAATAAAAAAGCGAAATTATGTGAGATTTTTATGAGTCTGACACGGGGGGAGGAACGACCTGAGTGATTGATATTGGCGCAACCATTTTTCTAGAACTACAGGAAACGAAAGGGGAAGAAACGAAGACTATAAATCTTCGTTGCCGATTAGTGGACAAGACGACAAAAAGCTTTGTCATTGATTACCCAATCAATCAGGAAACAAATAAGCCAAACTTCTTTTTCGATGGTACCCAATTTCGAGCGTGGTTTATCGGAAAAGATGAGGCAATGTATGCATTTGATACAGAGATAACTGGAAGAAAAAAAGGAAATATTCCGATGCTACTATTAAAGGATCCTGGTCGAGAGAAATATTTACGGATACAGAGACGGAATTATGTAAGGGTAGACACTTCTACTGATGCGGCCGTTCATACTATCCATGGAGATTTTCAACCTTTTACGACAGTTACATTAGATTTAAGTGGTGGGGGATGTGCGATATTAATCCCTCCTGAGCAGAAGTTACCTGGAACAGGAGAGCTAAATCTGTATATGGTTCTTCATATGCAATCAGGAAAGATTGAATATGTAAAAACTCGTTGTAAAATTATTCGAGTTTTTAAACCAATTGAATCAGCAAGAGAAAGGGCATCGCTTCAATTTCTAGAGATTGATGAACGGGAACGGCAAAAGATAATTAAATATTGTTTTGAACGACAACTTGCTTTAAAGAGAAAGAAGTGAGAAACATACTTTTTTTTGACCTTTCGTTAGACCGTGTTTTAAGAGTATGATAAGATAAAGAGAGGTAAAGGTAGAAAATCTTGGCTCTTTTTCAGTGGAACGATTTCTTCAGTCATTTAGATTCGTTCAGACTTCTTTGTAAATTGCTTTTTATCGTAACAAGTATGAAGTTGTTGGAGCAAATTGAGGTGTAAATGGAATGAATAAAGCAATAAATGTTGCCATCGATGGACCAGCAGGAGCTGGAAAGAGCACGGTTGCAAAATTGGTATCAGAGCGTTTATCGCTTTTATATATTGATACAGGAGCTATGTATAGAACTTTAACTTATGCAGCACTAAAGGAGCATGTTGACCTTGAGAACGGTCAAGACTTACGGCAACTCTTGGACCGAGTTTCGATAAAATTGGTTCAGGAGGAACAGGGTACCCGAGTTTTTTTAAATAACGAGGATGTTACCTTGGCAATTCGTACTGCTGAAGTTAATCACCATGTCTCACAAGTGGCTCGTCATGAGCAGGTCCGAAAAGAAATGGTCATGCAACAGCGTCAGCTCGCGCGTAACGGGGGAGCGGTTTTAGATGGACGTGATATTGGAACATGCGTCTTACCAGATGCAGAAATAAAAGTATTTTTGACGGCATCCGTAGAGGAAAGGGCAAAGCGCCGTCATCAAGAACAGCTTTCAAAAGGACTCCCTTCTAATCTAGAGGAATTAAAAAAAGAGATTTCTCGTAGGGATAAGCTTGATTCAACGAGAGAAATTGCTCCTCTTACTAAGGCTGACGATGCAATCGAAATTGATTCAACATCATTATCAATTTCTGAGGTTGCGGCTATTATTGTAGACCTTGTAAAGGAGCGGGTTACATAAATGTCTATTTATCAATTAGGGCAAAGATTGTGTAGAATGTATTTATCGAGTATGTTTAAGATTGAAGTCATTGGTAAAGAGAACATACCAAAAGACGGAAGTGTGCTTCTTTGCTGTAACCATATAAGTAATTTAGATCCACCATTACTTGGGGCTTATATTGAGCGTCAAATCTATTATATGGCTAAGCAGGAGTTATTTGAAAAACCAATCTTAAAAGGGCTTCTTCCAAAGCTTGGTGCATTTCCAGTACGTAGAGGCATGAGTGATAAGCAAGCGCTACGGACAGGAATGAATTTATTAAAAGATGGTGGAATGATTGGACTTTTCCCAGAAGGAACAAGAAGTAAAGACGGTTCCTTAGGAAAGGGGCTAGCAGGCGCCGGCTTCTTTGCTTTAAGAACCAATGCCCAAGTCATTCCATGTGCCATTATTGGTCCTTATCAACGAGGCAAAAAAGTAAAAATGGTATATGGAAAACCGATGGATTTTGATAGCATTCGTGAACAAAAGGTTTCGGCAGATGAAGCAACTCAATTAATCATGGATGAAATAGGTAAAATTATTACGTCTCATCAAGACAAATAACTTATTGTTAAATTTCTTTCGCATGAGTGAAAGATGTTTATAAAAATTGTTAGCTACCGCGAATGTTCAGCGGGGATTGAAGGAGGCAAAAGTCAATGGTCGAAGAAATGAACAATGAAGTGACAGAAATGAAGTCATTCTCTGTAGGCGAGGTAGTCTCAGGAAAAGTGACAAAGGTCGAAGATAAACAGGCGTTTGTCGATGTAGGCTTTAAAGTTGATGGGATTGTTCCAATTAGTGAGCTTTCTAGCTTGCATGTTGAAAAAGTAAGTGACGTTCTATCCGTAGATGATGAACTAGAATTAAAGGTTCTAAAGATAGAGGACGATGAACTTATTCTCTCAAAGCGTGCAGTACAAGCTGAGAAAGCATGGGGGGACCTTCAACAAGCATTCGAGTCAGGACAAGTCATTGAAGCGCAAGTGGCTGATGTTGTAAAAGGTGGGCTCGTCGTCGATGTAGGCGTACGTGGTTTTATTCCTGCGTCTCTAGTAGAGCGTCATTTTGTAGAAGATTTTTCTGATTACAAAGGACGTACTCTCCGTTTGAAAGTAGCGGAAATTGATAAGGAAAATAATAAGCTGATTCTCTCTCAACGAGCTGTCCTTGATGAAGAAGTTCTACAAAAGAAAAAGGATGTTTTAGAGTCCTTACAAGCTGGAGATATTGTTGAAGGAACGGTTCAACGCCTAACAGATTTTGGTGTGTTTGTTGATGTTGGTGGTGTTGACGGACTTGTACATATTTCTCAACTAGCTCATCACCGTGTCGAATCGCCATCTGATGTTGTAAAAGAAGGCGATGTTGTAAAGGTTAAAGTGTTATCCGTTGATCCTGACAGTGAGCGTGTTTCCCTCTCAATTAAAGAAACACTGCCTGGGCCTTGGGAAGAAGTACAAGGGAAAATTAACGCAGGTGACGTTATTGAAGGAACAGTAAAACGTCTTGTGTCTTTTGGGGCTTTTATCGAGGTAGCTCCTGGTGTTGAAGGGCTGGTTCACATTTCACAAATTGCCAATCGTCATATTGGAACCCCTTCAGAAGTTTTAACAGAGGGTGAAAAGGTTGAGGTGAAAGTCCTTGATATTAACATTGATGAAAAGCGAATTTCTTTAAGTATTCGCGAGCTGCTTGAAGAGGATAATGGTGATTCAGATTACCAACAATATGAAGCTTCAAGAGATGATGAGCCAACAGGTTTCTCTCTTGGTGATATGATTGGTGACCAACTAAAAAAATATAAATAAAAGGTGATGAGCGTGAGTCGTGCTGCACGAAAACTTGACCATATTAACCACGCGTTAAAAACTGGCCAGCAGCGCTCCCACGGGTTTGAAGAGATACGATTTGTTCATCAAAGTCTTTCTGAACAAAATGTTTTTGACATGGATCTCTCAACAAAAATCGGCGAACTGGTTCTCGGTTCGCCGATTTTTATCAATGCGATGACTGGTGGCGGCGGTGAAAAGACGAAAGAAATTAATCAAAAGTTTGCTGAAGTAGCTGCTTTTTGTAACATTGGAATGGCTGTTGGCTCACAAATGGCGGCTATTAAGGAGCCAGAACAAAGAGCTAGCTATGAAGTCGTTCGGCAGGTGAATCCTAAAGGAATTGTTTTTGCGAACCTAGGAAGTGAAGCAACGGTTGAGCAAGCAAAACGTGCTGTCGATATGGTTGAAGCCAATGCTCTGCAAATACATGTTAACGTTATTCAAGAGTTAGTTATGCCAGAAGGAGATCGGGATTTCACAGGAACCCGGAATCGAATTGAAGCAATTGCTACCTCCCTTGATATTCCGATTATTATTAAAGAGGTAGGCTATGGAATGAGTAAAGAGACAGCAAACGCTCTTTCTGAAATTGGTGTAACGATTGTTGATGTTGGAGGGTTTGGAGGGACAAACTTCTCAAAAATTGAGAATGAACGCCGAAAACGACATTTAGCGTTCTTTAATGAATGGGGAATTCCGACTACTTGTTCCATTCTAGAAGTTATTCACAGTCAACCAGAAATGAATGTAATTGCTTCAGGAGGAATCCAATCAGGTCTTGAGGTCGCTAAAGCTTTATCGCTTGGAGCTACTGCAACAGGCTTCGCTGGACATTTTTTGAAAATTCTAATCGAGCAAGGACAGGAAGCATTAATCGATGAAATAAATGATATTAAAGAAGATCTTCGCTTCATCATGACAGCATTAAACCTCCAAAGGGTTGAGGAATTTTCAACTGTACCAGTAGTACTTTCCGGTAATACGTTACAATGGTGTCAACAGCGAGGATTAGATTTAGCAAACAAAAGAAATAAATAAGAAAAAGGCTGCTTATCAACTAGTAGCCTTTTTCTTATTGAAGACGGGATTTTATCGGCTTTGAATGATTTTTCTGTTTAACCTCGGTAAATAAGTTTTCCGTTTGTTGCTCCGAATAAGTTTGTGAAGCTTGTGGCATGTAATTTGTCATAAGCTTTTTAAATTCTTTCACCGTTAAAGGTTTATTCTCTGGAAATAATTCATACCCGAGTTGGCCATTCGGTTCGAGCGTCGCTGTTTTTACATCGGAAATGTTATCGATCCCTTGCTGACGTAGCCGCATTTCTAATTGATCCACGGTCATTCTTAATTTTTTTAAAACTGGTGTATTCGGCTGACCATTGTCAATGACAATTTTTGCTTCACCGGTGAGAAATTTTTCAACTTGATTAGATTTTGTTTGAATCCACTCCATGAATATTAACGCAGCAATAAAAACAATCGATGCAACTATGGTTCTTATGACGCTCGTTTCAATGATCGGTTGAATAATGATGGACCCAATTGAAATCATAATGACGGTTTGTGCCATTGTCATTTGTGAGATTGATTTTCTACCTGCAATCCGAAGCAAGAGAACCCCGGTAAAAACAAGTACCGTTGATTTTAAAATAAGCGATAACTCCATAACAGCCTCCGATTACGGGAGACCTATGTTTTAGTACACAGGTCTCTAGTTTATATGGATTAACGTCGTTGTTGCTTTCGAGCCTGCTCAGGACTTTGAAGCTTAGCAGAACCGGGGTAATCTAAGCTTTGATCACGATCAGGGTCGACTTGGTGATTCTGTTTTTGCTTTTTTTCCATTCTATCTTTACCCAATTTGCTCTCCTCCTTTTCATATATAGTGTTTCATGACTTCGTGAACTTTATGAATTATTAATGGTTAGGTTTTTTTGAAACCGTCGATACTTAAAGTGGAGGTGAAATTGTGTGGATGGTGTGTTTATTTATTGGTTCGGCTGGATGGCATGGGCTTTGGTGACGTTTTTGTTACCTAAAACAAAGGCAAGGCTTTATTTAGCCATATTTATCCTATTATTAATTATTTTAATTCCTCATCAAGGCGAGATAGTGGGTTATCATGTGAACTTCGGCTATATTGTTGCCGTGGTTTATTGCAGCTTTCATTTTAGAAAAATGCGTTGGCCTACTCTGTTATATACTAGTTTGATTTCTTGTATAATTGCATCGGCTTATGCTTCGTACCATTTGATTTTACTGTATGATCCTGTCATTAGCCTCTACGACTCACGTCTTGTCATAAGTGCAATCATATTTGGTATGGCATATTTCACGTTTTCGACATGGAAAAACCGGTTCTTAGTGACGATGTCAGGCTTATTGCAAGGAGAATGGATGTACACAATGATTGTGAAAAAACTGTTTATGACAGCAACAGTAGGCAGTTTATATTTTTTTGATATTATGGCGTTGAGCCTAACTGTTAATAGTACCGTATGGTTTATTCATTTTCTTTTGCAGAAAATCTCGACACTCATTCAGGAAAAAAAGAATTCCACCGTTGTTGAAGCATAACAGGGTCGACAAGTTCCTTAAGTTTTAGTAGAATAAATAAGTTATCTTGGTAAGATTTACACATAAAAGTGAAAACAGAAAGGGTGTGACGATATGTCGAAACCAATTGTAGCGATCGTCGGACGTCCGAATGTAGGAAAATCTACAATTTTTAACCGAATAGTAGGAGAGCGTGTCGCAATCGTCGAAGATATGCCAGGGGTAACACGTGATCGCTTATATAGCAAAGGCGAGTGGCTAAATCGTGAATTCAACCTTATTGATACCGGAGGAATTGAGCTTGGAGATGAGCCACTGCTAATACAAATGCGAGAGCAGGCAGAATTAGCTATTGAAGAAGCGGATGTGATCGTGTTTATTGTTAATGGACGTGAAGGAATAACATCGGCTGATCAAGAAGTGGCTAAATTGCTATTTCGTTCAAAAAAGCCTATCGTTTTGGCGGTAAATAAAATTGATAATCCTGATATGCAGGAGCAATTATATGAATTTTACTCGTTAGGGATGGGTGAGCCTTTCCCAATCTCTGGTTCACATGGCCTTGGGTTAGGGGATATGCTAGATGAGGTTGTTAAGCATTTTCCTCCTGAGGAAGATGATATGTATGATGAGGACACGATACGCATATCGTTAATTGGGCGACCAAACGTAGGAAAGTCATCACTAGTCAATGCAATGCTTGGAGAAGAACGAGTTATTGTAAGTAATATTCCTGGTACAACACGTGATGCGATTGACACTCCTTTTACTCGTGATGAACAAGAATACGTACTCATTGACACTGCCGGAATGAGAAAAAGAGGAAAAGTATATGAAAGTACTGAAAAATACAGTGTTCTTCGTTCTTTAAAGGCGATTGAACGTTCAAATGTAGTTCTTGTCGTCATTAACGCAGAAGAGGGAATTATCGAGCAAGATAAAAAAATTGCTGGCTATGCACATGAGGCTGGTCGTGCTGTTGTCATCGTTGTTAACAAATGGGATGTCATTGAAAAGGACGATAAAACGATGCGGGAGTTTGAACAAAAAATACGAGATGAATTTTTGTTCTTAACCTATGCACCGATATTATTCCTTTCTGCGAAGACAAAGCAAAGATTACAGCATGTGCTACCAACAGTTAACCGGGTTGCAGAAAATCATACACTTCGAGTACCAACTCATGTCTTAAACGATATGGTGATGGACGCAGTCGCTATGAATCCAACACCAACAGATAAAGGAAAACGATTGAAAATTAATTACGTGACACAAGTAGCTGTTGGACCACCAACCTTTGTTTTCTTCGTTAATGAACCCGAATTAATGCATTTTTCTTATGAACGCTTTTTGGAAAATCGCCTTCGCGCAACTTTTGAGTTTGAGGGAACACCGATTAAAATTTTAGCGCGGAAGAAAAACGATTAATCGGAAATGGGGTAAGCTATGAATACGATTGTGCTTATTGTAACTGCGCTAATTGGCTATTTATTAGGGTCAATTAGCTTCAGTTACATTATTGCAAAAAAAATAAAAAAAGTAGATATCCGTCAGCATGGAAGTGGGAATGCCGGGGCGACGAATACGTTAAGAGTTTTAGGCGTAGGCCCGGCAGTAAGTGTATTAGCACTAGATATATTCAAAGGGGTTATAGCTGTTTGGATTGGTGTTTTCCTAGCACCAAATGACAGTGGTTTATTTCCAGCAATCGCCGGACTTGCGGCAATTTTAGGGCATAATTGGCCTGTTTATTATGGATTTCGCGGTGGAAAAGGAGTAGCAACGACAATTGGAGTGTTAGCGAGTCTTGTATTTTTTCCGGCATTATTTGCAGGGGTTATTGCTATTATAAGTATTTTTATAACACGTTACGTTTCACTTGGATCACTCTTATTTGTTTTATTTACGCCAATTTTTACGTCTATCTTTCTTCATACATACGACTATCCATCTCTTTATATTGTATTAACAGTCGTTGTTGCGCTCCTATCATTTTGGCGTCACCGCACGAATATTCAACGCTTGTTCACGGGAACAGAGAGTAAAATTGGACAAAAAAAGTAGTCATTAGAAAATAGAATGTAAAAAGGAGTTGATCGTATGGCAAAGGTTGCTGTCATTGGCGCAGGTAGTTGGGGAACGGCCTTAGCCATAGTCCTTGCTGATAATCAACATGATGTTCGTTTATGGGGAAGGCGCGAGGAACAAATAAAGGAAATAAATGAACAAAAAACGAATAAAAAATACCTTCCTGATATTAAGCTTCCTGATAATATAACGGGATACACGAATCTTGAAGAGGCAGTTTCACAAGTAGAAACCGTATTGCTAGTTGTGCCTACAAAAGCAATTCGTGAAACCGTTCAACAGTTAATCACGGTGTTAAAACAACCGGTAACAATGGTTCATGCCAGTAAAGGAATTGAACCAGGTTCTCATAAACGAATATCGGAAATGATTGAAGAGGAGTGTCTCCAATCACATCAACTAAAGGATGTTGTCGTGTTATCAGGTCCGAGCCATGCTGAGGAAGTAAGCTTACGTCAACCAACAACGGTTACAGTATCATCTAAAAAGCAAGAAGCTTCAGAGGCTGCTCAAGATTTATTCATGAATCAACATTTTAGGGTTTATACGAATCAAGATTTAATCGGAGTTGAAATTGGCGGTGCTCTCAAAAACATCATTGCCCTTGTTTGTGGTTTAACGAGTGGTTTAGGCTTAGGTGATAATACGAAAGCGGCGATCATGACTAGAGGGTTAGCTGAAATCACTCGGTTAGGAGTTAAGCTTGGAGCGGATCCACTAACATTTGCTGGTTTAAGTGGACTCGGTGATTTAATTGTTACGTGTACCAGTGTCCATTCTCGAAATTGGCGAGCAGGACATATGATCGGAAAAGGTCAATCTCTTGATGAGGTATTAGAAAAAATGGGCATGGTTGTTGAAGGGATCCGGACGACAAAAGCGGCACATGAATTGGCTCAGGAGTTAAACGTTGAAATGCCAATAACGGCTGCACTCCATGCAGTTCTATTTGATGGTATTCACCCACGTGATGCAGCTGAAGAACTAATGGGCCGTGTCAGAAAACATGAAGTAGAGGAATTTCAGATTTACTGAAATGTTGCAACAAACTCTCCTAGTTCGCATACGATATCGTGAAACTACGAATGGAGGAGGGCGCTTCATGTTTGAAAAGAATGACAATCCATTACTAGATCAGCTTCAAAAGAAAACAAATGTTAAGCCTGATGAATTATTCAAGCTAGCCAATTCTGTAAGTAATGCAAATTTACAGGATGAGCAAACGGTTAGACAATTAATTGCTCAAGTGGCTAAACTTGCGAATAAACCTGTTTCGAAAGCAAAGGAAGACCAAATTGTTCAAGCGATCTTAAATAAAGATATGCCAATGGATTTTGCTTCTCTTGCAAAAATGTTCAATAAAAAGTAGTTAAGTTTAGGCGACTGTTGTCGCATCTTATCTATTGATGAATATACTTTTATAGAACGAACATTAAAATTAGGGCTGTGCAATACGAAGGGTTTAGTCAAAGGAGAATTGTGCCCCACTCTTCTCCTCTATCACGGATGTCTCTTAGGTGTATTCAACGCCTTCGAGGCATTTTTTTTATGTTCATTTTATAGACAAGCTTTTCTTATGTTGATAAAAAGGCTTGTGTTATAATAGAAGCTGGAATAGTAGGAGGTTGATGAACGTGTCTCAAGCAATGATGAACATGTGGATTTCTTTTTTTGCGCTAGCACTTATGTTTATTTCTGCTGGTGCAGCTATTTTTAGCCGGACAAAACTAAAAGGGATTATCCAAAAAATCGTATTAGCATTTTCATTTGTTTGTTTGATGGTTGCTGGAATCATTGTTTTTTTAATTGTTATTGGTGGCCCAACAGCAACGCTATAAAAAAATAGATAGAGGCAGGCGAGTTTTACATGAATAGATGGCTCATGACCACCGTATGTCTCGTTGTGAGTATACTTTTAAGTGGTTGTTTTTATCCGAATGACCGGAAAGCAGAAAATCAATTATCGTATCCTGATCAGCTTCAGGCCGTTCAAACAGCAGTTAATCAATTCCAAGCTGATACAGGAGTCCTACCCATTCGTACATTTGATGCATCTACCCCACTTTATCAGCGGTATGTAATTGATTTCAATCAACTTGTACCTCGTTACCTTCAGCAGCCACCCGCAACGGCTTTTGAAAATAGCGGTGTGTACCAATATGTACTTGTGAATGTAGAAGAAGAACCTGAAGTAAAGGTAATTGATTTAAGATCGATGAACGAAATTAGGGAGCTACAGAAGCGTTTAAATCAATATATGAATAAACACACCTATGCTCCGATTAAGGAAATGCTAGACGTAGGTCTTTTTAAGCTTGACCATGAGGCCTTGAATTATAAGGAGGCGCCTCATGTTCGGAGCCCTTACTATAATACGGTACTTCCGTTATTATTAACAAACGATGGGGATATTGTCATTGATTATAAAATTGATCTTAATATGGCTTTACAGGAATTTGAACATTCGTTTGGAGAAAACGAAGATCTTCGCAGCATTCTAGTTGAACATTTCCCGATTGTACCGGTTCGTTCTATTCCATATATATTGGATGAAAACGGTGAACCGCAATACCACATCCGCTTAAATAAAAATTGAATGAAAAAAAGTGGTCTAAAATGCTCCTTCCTTTGATATATATATCAGAGGAAGGGGCATTTTCGGTTTCACCCCTTCTCGGTAGCAGACGAGAACGTTGAGATACCGATAATAATCATGCTTCTTTCCGAAGAGTTGTCATATTTGTTGGACAACATCATAGATATGATAGTGTCCAAGGTTTACGGAACTCGACGAATCTCAAATCTTTACTTGATCGGGAGGGGATCACGTGGAAAAAATTGATATTTTTAAGGATATCGCTGAAAGAACAGGTGGCGATATTTATCTCGGAGTAGTAGGTGCAGTTCGCACAGGGAAGTCAACATTTATTAAAAAGTTTATGGAGTTAGTTGTACTCCCGAACATTGAAAATGAGTCAGAGAGGGCTCGTGCTCAAGATGAGCTTCCGCAAAGTGCAGCTGGGAAGCAAATTATGACAACAGAACCTAAGTTTGTACCAAATCAAGCGATTTCCATTCATGTTGATGAAGGATTAGATGTAAATGTACGTCTTGTTGATTGTGTCGGCTATGCTGTACCAGGGGCAAAAGGCTACGAGGACGAAAATGGTCCACGTATGATTAATACACCTTGGTATGAGGAGCCAATTCCATTTCAAGAAGCATCAGAAATAGGGACAAGAAAGGTAATTCAAGAACACTCAACATTAGGTGTGCTTGTGACGACAGATGGTTCGATTGGCGATATCCCACGTCAGGATTATCTTGAGTCAGAGACTCGTGTTGTAGAGGAATTAAAAGAAGTTGGAAAGCCGTTTATTATGATTGTGAATAGTGTGCGCCCGCACCACCCTGATACAGAACAGCTTCGTGCTGAGTTAGCAGAAGAACATGATATTCCTGTATTAGCTATGAGCATTGAGAGCATGACGGATGCGGATATTAATAATGTACTTCGTGAAGTATTATTTGAATTTCCAGTTCATGAGGTAAACGTTAATCTTCCAAGCTGGGTCATGGTACTTAAAGAGGATCATTGGTTGCGTCAAAGCTATGAAGAGTCTGTTCGCGAAACCGTGAAAGACATTAAGCGTCTTCGTGATGTTGACAGAGTAGTCGGTCATTTTGCTGAGTATGAATTCATTGATGATGCACGCCTTGCAGGAATTGAAATGGGTCATGGAATTGCTGAAATTGACCTTTTTGCACCAGATGACTTATATGACCAAGTACTTAAAGAAGTGGTCGGTGTTGAAATCCGTGGCAAAGACCATCTCCTTCAACTAATGCAGGACTTCGCTCATGCGAAAGCAGAGTACGATCAAGTTTCTGATGCATTAAGAATGGTGAAACAAACAGGCTATGGTATCGCCGCTCCAGCTCTTACTGACATGAGTCTTGATGAACCTGAAATTATTCGTCAAGGTTCTAGGTTTGGTGTTCGATTAAAGGCTGTTGCACCATCAATTCATATGATTAAAGTCGATGTTGAATCAGAGTTTGCACCAATTATTGGTACAGAGAAGCAGAGTGAAGAACTAGTTCGTTATTTAATGCAGGATTTTGAAGAAAATCCATTATCGATTTGGAACTCAGACATTTTTGGTCGCTCATTAAATTCCATTGTTCGAGAAGGAATTTCGGCTAAGCTTTCACTTATGCCGGAAAATGCTCGCTATAAGCTAAAGGAAACATTAGAACGTATCATCAACGAAGGTTCTGGCGGACTTATTGCGATTATTTTATAAAAAGAGATGAAGAAAAAGGAGCCTATATGTAGGTTCCTTTTTGCTTTTAAAGGCGATAATATGCTAAGCTTTTAACAAATCGTCCATTGGGGTATTCTAAAATGAATACGAAAAAGACGTTGGATGGGGGTCTAAATAAAATGAAAGAATTCAACCATGAAAAAATTAAACAAGCTGTTACAATGATACTAGAAGCGATTGGAGAAGACCCGAGTCGTGAAGGTTTATTAGATACGCCGAAGCGTGTAGCAAAAATGTATGAAGAAGTGTTCCAAGGATTAAATGAAGATCCGAAAGAGCATTTTGCTACTATTTTTGGTGAGGATCATGAAGAGCTTGTACTTGTGAAAGATATTCCGTTTTTTTCAATGTGTGAGCATCACCTCGTTCCATTTTATGGACATGCACATGTTGGCTACATACCTAAAGGTGGAAAGGTGACTGGCTTAAGTAAGCTAGCTCGGGCTGTTGATGCCGTTGCACGTCGTCCTCAGCTACAAGAACGAATTACTTCTACGATTGCTGAGTCACTTGTAGAGACACTTGATCCACATGGGGTTATTGTCGTTGTTTCAGCTGAACATATGTGTATGACAATGAGAGGGGTTAAGAAACCTGGAGCGAAAACGGTAACATCTGCTGTACGAGGAACATTTGCTCATGATGCAGCAGCAAGAGCCGAGGTTCTATCATTGATTCAAGGTAGTTGAGTGAAGGAGAGATGAGGAATGAGTAGTCAAAATGATTTTTTTGTTATTAAGGCTAAGGAGAATGGTGTGAATGTGATTGGTTTAACGCGTGGATCTGATACAAGATTTCACCATTCTGAGAAATTAGATAAAGGTGAAGTAATGATTGCACAATTTACAGAGCATACATCAGCTGTAAAAATTCGAGGAAAAGCCACTATTCAAACGAGTCATGGTACAATTGATACGGAAGAGTAAAGCAGGGAAACCTGCTTTTTATATTATCAACGGAAATATGGGCGTGATACGTTTTTACATTTGTTTAGTGTACCATTTGATTTTATGCTATAATAGTATCCGACTTATGCCTGAGAACGAACAGCCTTAAGTGTTACTACAACGATGTATGGGATTTGGGGGAAGTAATCATGGTTAGAATGAATCATTTTAATGATATGGTCAAAGAGATAAAGCAAAGTTTTTATCAGTTAACAAGGCATCCTTATATACAAAAATACGTGGCTGAGCCAACGATTGATGAGGATAGGCTCCGATTTTTATATGCAATGCTCGGGAATAAGCTTCCGAATAAGGAAGTAAAGGTGTTTACGCTATCTGCATTGCTCGTTCAAGCTGCCTTAGATGTACATGAAGCTGTCTCCCTACATAAAATCCATACAGACTCTGTTCGTAAAAATAGACAATTAACTGTTTTAGCTGGAGATTACTACTGTAGTCTCTATTACTATTTACTTGCTGAAGGGAAGCATTTACCGATGATTCGTGTGTATAGCCATTCTATTCAGCAAATTAATGAGTTGAAAATGAATGTATATGAGTCAAATCATTTATCCTACCTTGAGACCCAAAATCAAATTGCCTCAATGGAATCTTTGCTTGTACAAAATATTGCCGAACATTTCCAACTTCCTGTGTGGAAAGAGGTTGTAAGTGACTTTTTCTATTTAAAGCGTCTCTTATTTGAGCGTAGTGAATGGTTAGAAGGCAGAAAGCAGCCGATAATTGAAGCGATGATTCGTGAGACAAGTCATATCGATGAGGTTCTTTCATATTGTGAACAGAAAATTGAACAGATCAAAGATCGACTTTTGACAAAAGGGCAGAACCTTCAAATGTTTGAGGGATTCCTTATTGACCATGTTGACCGACTGATTGGTTCATCAGCGTATCCAGAAAAAGTAGCAGAAGAAGGGTGAATCATGATGGGACAAACGAAAGAGGAACGTGTTCATCAAGTATTTGAATCCATTTATAAAAAATATGACGTGATGAATTCTGTCATTAGTTTCCAGCGCCATAAGGCATGGAGAAAAGATACGATGAAACGAATGGATGTAAAATCTGGTAATGCAGCACTAGATGTGTGCTGTGGGACTGCGGATTGGACGATTGCATTAGCGGAAGCGGCAGGCCCTACTGGAAAGGTCGAGGGGCTTGATTTTAGTGAAAACATGCTAAAGGTCGGTCAGAAAAAAGTAGATGAACGCAACCTTAAGCAAGTGACCTTAACACACGGAAATGCTATGGACTTGCCATATGAAGATAATCAATTTGATTATGTTACGATTGGTTTCGGCCTCCGTAATGTACCAGATTATATGCAAGCATTACGAGAAATGTATCGAGTCGTAAAACCTGGTGGTATGGTTGTCTGTCTTGAAACGTCACAACCGACGATCCCAATTTTTAAACAATTGTATTTCTTCTACTTTCAACGTATTATGCCGTTATTTGGTAAGTTGTTTGCCAAAAGCTATGATGAATATTCTTGGTTGCAGGAGTCGACGATGAACTTTCCGAATCGAGAAAAATTAGCGCAAATGTTTAGAGAAGCTGGCTTTTCAAATGTAGAAGTAAAGTCGTATTCAGGTGGCGTTTGTGCAATGCATTTAGGTATCAAACAAGAAAACTAGAAGAAGTAAGAATTGGAGCAGATTATTGTGATTAGAAAGTTAAAAATCATCTTAGAAATGATAAAGTTTGAACATACAGTTTTCGCCCTTCCGTTTGCCTACTTTGGCGCTATACTTGGTGGCTATATTATTAATGGTGAGATCCCAACACTTTCACAGTGGGTTTGGATAACGGTTGCAATGGTAGGAGCAAGAAGTGCTGCTATGTCGTTAAATCGGATTATTGACGAACAAATTGATAAGAAAAATCCTAGAACAGCAGAACGGGCGATACCTGCAGGACTAGTATCGAAGCTAGAAGTGCTAATTTTTATTATCATTTCATTTACGCTATTATTCTATGCGGCATTCCAGTTAAATATGTTGGCTGTCTATTTACTACCTATTGCCGTATTTTTTCTCGTTATTTATTCATACACGAAACGATTTACATGGGCGTGTCATCTCATCTTAGGGATTACTATCGGAATTGCTCCTTTAGGTGGTTGGGTTGGAGCGACAGGAACGTTAACTTGGGAGGCTTTCGTTTTATTTATTGCTGTCGCATTATGGACGGCGGGCTTTGACGTGATTTATGCCACTCAAGATGCGGACTATGACCGTGAACATAAGCTATTTTCAATTCCGAGTCGTTTTGGCATTCCAACTGCATTAATGTTAGCGAAGGTTTTTCACGTAATTAGCTTTCTTGCCTTTGTTACGTTATTCATTGTTTCGCCATTGGGCTGGCTCTATGTAATCGGGGTAATCATTGCCGGGGGAATTATGATTTATGAACACTCACTTGTGTCACCGCATGATTTATCTAAAGTAAATGTGGCTTTCTTTACGATGAATGGGATCTTGAGTCTGGTTATGTTTATTTTTGCGATTGGAGATGTACTCTTATGAGTCAGCAATCAAAAGGGATTTTCACCGTTGGAATAACGGGGGCAAGTGGGGCACAGTATGGTGTTCGACTAGTCCAAGAACTACTAAATCAATCATACAAGGTTCATTTAGTGTTAACTGAAGCAGCATGGCAAGTTTTTAAAGAGGAGTTACGATTAGATACGTCGGATCGAAATCGTGTATTAAATGAGCTATTTCCTTCTCATTTAGGACAATTACATACTCATGATTTGCATGATTATGCTGCACCTATTGCAAGTGGTTCTTATCAAACGGATGGTATGATAATTATTCCTTGTTCGATGGGGACGTTATCAGGGATTGCTCTCGGTGCATCAGGAAGCTTACTTGAAAGAGCAGCCGATGTCATGCTAAAAGAACAAAGGAAACTAGTGATCGTCCCTCGTGAAACGCCACTTAATCAAATTCATTTAGAGAATATGTTAAAGCTTTCTAAAGTGGGGGCAATGATTGTTCCAGCGATGCCTGGGTTTTATCACCTACCGCAATCGCTTGATGATGTGATTAACTTCCTTGTTGGAAAAGTATTGGACAGTGCAGGGGTTCCACATGAGCTATTTACCCGGTGGGGGGCAGAAAGACGATGACCGTTATTGGAGAAATCTCATATACTAATATTTTGCCTTTTTTCTTTTATTTGGACAGGGCTCGGTTAATGAAGCATTCATGTCGTTTTGTTCCTCAAGTACCTTCTCAATTAAATGAGGCGATGGCCGTTGGCAAAGTTGATGTTGGTGGGATATCATCTTTCGCCTATGCCCAACAACCTGCAGCCTATACGCTTTTGCCGGACCTTTCTGTTTCGTCATATGGAAAAGTTGGGTCAATTTTTTTGTTTTCACGGGTTCCATTAGAGGAGCTGAATGAAAAAAGAATTGCGCTTACTTCAAGCTCAGCAACCTCAGTCCATTTATTAAAAGTCATCTTAGAGTACTTTTATAAGCTGGAAAATACTTATACTACGATGACTCCACACTTAGATAAAATGTTAGTAGAGCATGATGCTTGTTTATTAATTGGCGATGATGCCATTAGAGCAACATGGAATAAAGGTTCTCATCTATATCAATATGATCTTGGCGAGCTATGGTACAAGCATACTGGATTTCCGATGGTGTATGCTGTGTTCGCTGTTAGAAATCAGCTAGTTTTTCAGGATGCAGATATCGTGGGAGAGTTATATCGTTCATTTTTAGCAAGCAAAAATAAAAGTATTCAGCTTCGACATGAACCAATGATACAACAAATTATGTCGACTATCGGCGGAGATAAATCTTTTTGGGATACGTATTTTGCTGGCTTATGTTATGATTTTAGTGAGAAAGAGCAGCAGGGGCTCCTTTATTATTACAAGCTTGTATACGAATGTGGTTTTCTAGAAAAACCAGTTGAAACAATTCATGTTTGGGGTTCAGTACGCCAATGAACAAACCCAAACGAGTAAGGTGGACGACATGAAGTTAGCAGACATTTACATGCATTTTCAATCAGATATTGCGATTATTGAGAGGGAGTTAGAATCAAGTGTCCAGGCGGAGAATGAGGTTCTTCGCGATGCCTCTGTTCATTTGTTACGAGCTGGAGGGAAGCGGATTCGACCAGTTTTTGTTTTATTAGCTGCGAAGTTCGGTCATTATGATATTAACGTCCTAAAGAATATTGCCGTTCCATTAGAACTTATCCATATGGCTTCTCTTGTTCACGACGATGTTATCGATGATGCTGAGTTAAGACGCGGAAAAAAAACGGTGAAATCGCAGTGGGACAATCGTGTGGCTATGTACACTGGAGATTATATTTTTGGGAAAGCTGTTGAATGTGCCGCATTTTTTGATAATCCGACCATCCATCAAACTTTATCAAATACGATGGTAGAAATGTGTATAGGTGAAGTTGAGCAAATTCGTGACCAATATAATTGGGGTCAAAATTTACGTGTATACTTCCGAAGAATAAAACGAAAAACAGCATTACTAATTGCTGTAAGCTGTGAGCTTGGCGCACTTGCTGCAAATGCTGATCCAGATGTACGGAAAAAACTTTATCAATTTGGTTATAATGTTGGAATGTCATTTCAAATTACCGATGATATTCTTGATTTTGTTGGAACAGAAGAACAACTTGGAAAGCCGGCTGGTGGAGATTTAAGACAAGGAAACGTTACTCTTCCTGCATTATATGCAATGCATCATCAAGCTGAAGTCAAAGCGTTAATTATGAACCTATTAGCTGATGAATTTCCGGAAAAAGTAAATGTCGATCCAATCCTTCAAGCAATCAAGCAATCTGGCGGAATCGAGTATTCTCTAAAAATTAGCGATATGTACTTGGAAAAAGCATATAAAGCACTATACGGACTTCCCGATTCAGAAGCAAAAACATACTTCCGAGAAATCGCCAAATACATAGGAACACGCAAGTTTTAGAGGCGACACGAACGTGGCGCCGGCAGCCGACCGTAGGAGGCTCAAGGGTATAAAAAAACAGAACTTATCCTAAAATATGGGTAAGTTTTGTTTTTTTATTGAGGTGATACAAGAACTGTGTTATACTAATGTGTGTTTGATATGACATAATTGATATTTTAGAGAGAGAGGGTAATTGGATGGAGCGTACATATTTAATGGTAAAGCCTGACGGTGTTCAAAGAAACTTAATTGGTGAGATTATTTCACGCTTTGAAAAGAAAGGGTTTACATTGGTAGCCGCTAAATTGATGACGGTTACAAAGGAAATGGCAGAAGAGCATTACCAAGAGCATAAGGAACGTCCTTTTTTTGGCGAGCTTGTTTCATTCATTACGTCAGGTCCGGTGTTTGCGATGGTGTGGGAAGGGAATAATATCATTACAACTGCTAGAAAAATGATGGGAAAAACCAACCCAGTTGATGCTGAACCGGGAACTATCCGAGCTGATTATGCTGTGAATATGTCAAAAAATATTATTCACGGATCTGATTCTCTTGAAAGTGCAGAAAGAGAGATTAACATTTTCTTTAAGGAAAGTGAATTAAACCAATATGAAAAAGTAATGAATAAGTGGATATAATGTTTATGAAGGTGTCTGTTATGAACAGGCACTTTTTTTATAGGAAGTATTGAAAAATGAAGTAGTTATAGCAATTTTCGACAATCCATCGTATGATATTCAAATAGACTGAAAATAGAGGGGAACATAAATGAGTCAGGATTATCAGCGATTTGTAGCCAATGTTAAAAATAAGACGGCCATTGATCTTGGTCTTTACAAAGAGGCTCAAATGAAACGAAGGCTAGAGTCACTTAGAGATAAAAAAGGCTTTAAGGATTTTACATCTTTTTATCAAGCGATGACGGAAGACGAAAAACTTTTTAATGATTTTCTTGAAAGAATGACCATTAATGTTTCGGAATTTTACCGTAATTATAAAAGATGGGAAGTTCTTGAATCAAAAATACTTCCGAGATTATTAAAAGAGAATCCCCGTCCTAAAATTTGGAGTGCTGCTTGTTCAACGGGGGAGGAACCATACACATTAGCGATGATTTTAGCTAATTTCATGCCGCTTTCGCAAATTTCAATCTTTGCAACAGATTTGGATCGTACGATTATCGAACGGGCAAAGGTCGGCCTCTACACGGAGCGCTCATTAAAGGAAGTGCCTAAACATATCTTAGCAAAGTATTTTGATAAAGATCCGATGGGTTATAAAGTTAAAGATGAAATAAAACGGACAGTAAAGTTTCAACATCAAAATTTATTAGCTGACCGTTTCCAAAATCAATTTGACTTAATCGTTTGCAGGAATGTCATGATATATTTTACAGAAGAAGCGAAAGACCAGCTCTACCACAAATTTAGCCAAGCTTTGCGAAAAGGTGGTGTCCTGTTTGTTGGGAGTACCGAGCAAATTTTTAACGCCTCGAATTATCAATTTGATACAGAGGACACCTTTTTCTATAAAAAAATGTAAAATGTCAATGCTATATAAAAGGAAAACCTCGCTAAGTTAACTTGCTGTCGCTATTAGACGAGCTACCCCCTTTTTGATAGAATAAGTTGAAGAATATGAAATGTTCTGATTTTGTCGAGACAGAAGAAAGAAATCATGTTATAATTTAACGCATAAAAGCGATAAAGAGAGAAGTCAGTTGGAGGAGGAGTAAGATGAGATATTTAACAGCTGGAGAGTCACATGGTCCACAACTTACAACAATTATTGAAGGGGTTCCGGCACAGCTTGAATTACTTGTTGAGGATATAAATGTTGACTTAGCACGCCGTCAAGGTGGATATGGTCGTGGGCGTCGTATGCAAATTGAAAAAGACCGTGTTCAAATATTGAGTGGTGTTAGACATGGTAAGACAACAGGTGCACCAATCGCGTTAGTTGTCGAAAATAAAGATTGGACGCACTGGACCAAAATTATGGGTGCTGAGCCATTAACGGAAGAAGAAGAAAGTGAAGTGAAGCGTAAACTCACAAGACCTCGTCCTGGTCATGCGGATTTAAATGGAGCGATTAAATACGGTCATCGTGACATGAGAAATGTTTTAGAGCGATCATCTGCACGTGAGACAACGGTACGTGTTGCTGCTGGTGCTGTTGCGAAGAAGATTTTACATACATTTGGTATTAAGGTTGGCGGTCATGTACTTGAAATTGGTGGAGTGAAGGCGGAGAATACCTCGTACACATCAATTGAAGACTTACAAGAGCGTTCTGAAGCCTCTGAAGTACGATGCTTAGATGAAGCAGCTGGAGAAAAAATGATTGCGGCAATTGACCAAGCAAAAAAAGATGGCGACTCTATCGGCGGTGTTGTTGAAGTTGTCATTGAAGGTGTGCCAATTGGAATGGGAAGCCATGTTCAATATGATCGAAAATTAGATGCGAAAATTGCAGCAGCTGTTATGAGCATTAATGCTTTTAAAGGGGTAGAGATTGGAATTGGCTTTGAAGCAGCAAGCCTACCAGGAAGTAAAGTTCATGATGAAATCATTTGGGATGAGGAAAAAGGATATTCAAGAAGAACGAACAATCTTGGTGGATTTGAAGGCGGAATGACAAATGGGATGCCAATTGTTGTTCGTGGGGTAATGAAGCCGATTCCGACTTTATATAAACCACTAAAAAGTGTTGACATTGAAACAAAAGAAGAGTTTGAAGCGAGTATTGAACGTTCGGATAGCTGTGCTGTACCTGCTGCGTCGGTTGTTGCCGAGTCGGTAGTTGCCTGGGAAGTTGCGAATGCATTATTAGAGATGTTTGGTCAGGATAGAGTAGATGCAATACAAGATTCTATTGACCGTCACAACGAATATTCGAGGAACTTTTAAATGAAAAAGGTCGTTGTATCAACCGCTTCAAAACAATACAGTGTCTATATCCAAGCAGGATTACGTAAAGAAGTTGGAGGCTTTTTACAAAAATTATTAAAAAAAGCACCCTCTTCTGTCCTTGTGGTAACAGATTCTCAAGTTGCCAAACGGTATTTAACCGATGTAACGAATAGTTTTGATTCACAAGTTGAAGTCTTTCAAGCTGTTATTCCTAATGGAGAAGCTTCAAAATCATTTTCTGTGTATGAGCAGTTGCTAACTAAAGCTTTAGAGTGTGGGCTTGATCGACAATCTGTTATCGTCGCACTAGGTGGTGGAGTAGTCGGTGATATTGCAGGATTTGTGGCTGCTACATACATGCGTGGAATTCGCTTTATTCAAGTTCCGACGACACTACTTGCTCATGATAGCAGTGTCGGTGGAAAAGTAGCCATTAATCATTCTTTAGGAAAAAATATGGTCGGTGCATTTCATCAGCCAGAAGCTGTTTTATACGATACGGAAACATTATTCACATTACCGGAACATGAATGGCGTTCAGGGTTTGCAGAAGTCATGAAGCATGGATTAATAAGAGAGGCGCCTTTCTATCAATGGCTTATCGAGACAATTGAATCCTTTCAAGAATTAACAATCGATAAAGTTAACAAGATGCTCGAAAAATCAATCGCTGTGAAAGCAGAAATTGTTACAGAGGATGAAAAGGAAATAGGCATTCGCGCTTTTCTTAACTTCGGTCATACACTTGGTCATGCGATCGAAACGAAGCTTGGCTACGGACGAATGACACACGGAGAAGCTGTGGTGATTGGTATGGTGTTTGCCATGAAATTAAGTGAGGAAGTCCTCAATGTGACCTTACCTATCGTGGAATTTAAAAAGTGGCTTAAAAAGTTTCATTATCAAACGGAAATCCCGAAGGAACTATCTGCACAAGAGCTTCTTGATACAATGAAAAAGGATAAAAAGGTAGAAGCAGGTTCAATTAGGATGGTCCTACTTAAGGAAGTTGGGGAAGCGGTTGTACAAGAGGTAAATGATTCAACGCTTATCCAAGCATTAGAAAGAGCATTGGGGGAGTGAGTTCGTGATTCGAGGTATTCGTGGTGCAATAACGATAACGGAAGATAATGAACAGGAAGTATTAGATGCAACAGAAGAATTATTAAGAGCAATAATCAAGGAGAATGAAATTGAGGCGGAGCAGGTTGCTCAAGTTTTGATGACAGTAACGGATGATATTAAAGCAGCGTTTCCTGCAAAGGCGATGAGACGTTTTCCTGAATGGTCTTTTGTACCAGTAACGTGCGCGCAAGAGATTCC
The DNA here is from genome assembly GCF_002156385.1 of Halalkalibacter urbisdiaboli. Classification (GTDB taxonomy): domain Bacteria; phylum Bacillota; class Bacilli; order Bacillales; family Bacillaceae_D; genus Halalkalibacter_A; species Halalkalibacter_A urbisdiaboli. The sequence continues at coordinate 281,106 of NZ_MVJM01000001.1, read as the reverse complement.
TGTTAAAGGAAGTTTACCACTCTGTGTTCGTGTGTTAATGACAATTAATACAGACAAACGTCAGGCTGATATTAAACATATTTATTTAAAAGATGCGCAAAAGCTTAGACCGGATTTATCCTTGACGAGAGAGAGCAAATCAAGTTAAACTATACGAAATTGACATTAGGTCAATCTTTAGTTGAGAATTTTGCTTAGAGTATTTTAGTAGAGTAGAGAATGAGATGAGCTGAGGAGAGCCGAGTAAGCTAGGGATACGTGTATGGATCACACCCTAAGCCTATGGGTCTTAGGGTGTTTTTTTGTCATCATATATAATTGTCTAATATTGTCTCCTCATTTCATTCATTCCAATGATGAAGGAGTGATTGAAAATGAAAGAAACCTCTTTTGCTGCTTTCCAACAAGCAGCAGCAACGTACAAAACAGTTCCTGTCGTTCAACGTTTTTTTGCTGATGGGTTAACACCGATTCAAATTGTTCATCAATTAGGAGAGCAAGTTTCTTTTCTTCTTGAAAGTAATGATGATGAGTCATCATGGTCAAAATTTTCGTTTATAGGATTAAATCCTCTATATGAATTAATTGAAGAGGATGGTATTTATCGTACTTATTCAAAACAACGAGAAGTAATTGTTGAATCTACATCTTTTCAACAAACCTTTAACGAAACGATGACCTATTTAAATGTTCAGCCAGTAGATGCACCAATTCCGTTCCGCGGAGGGGCAGTTGGCTATATGAGCTATGATGCAATTGAATCGATTGAACCAACATTAAAGCAAAAAGGTGAGCGAACAGTTCCTCATTATCAATTCCTTTTTTGTCAAACCCTAATTGCCTATAACCATAAAAATAAAGAATTAACGATTATTGATCATTCAGTGATAAACGACAATACATCACTAAAAGAGCAATACGCAGCTTCAACCAAAACGATTGAAACGATTACTACGTTATTAGAAACACCACCAAAAGGATTAATGTTAAAAACAACACCAGCTTTGGATGACGAAGTTTCATTCGAGAATGTGAAGTCAAATTATGAAAAGCAAGCATTTCTTGAAGATGTGAAAAAAATTCAAGAGTATATTAAAGCTGGGGATGTGTTTCAGACCGTACTTTCACAACGATTTGAAGTACCTGTATCAGCATCAGCTTTAGAAATTTATCGTGTCCTTCGAATGGTTAACCCTTCTCCATATTTATTTTATTTAAAGCTTAATGGGCTCGAAGTCGTCGGTAGTTCTCCTGAACGCCTAGTTCAAGTTCTAGATGGCCACGTTGAAATCCATCCAATAGCGGGGACGAGACCACGTGGGAAAACGGAGAAAGAAGATGCGGAGCTAGCAAAGGATCTTCTTGCAGATGAAAAGGAACGAGCTGAGCACTATATGCTTGTAGACCTTGCAAGGAATGATGTTGGAAGAATAGCGGAATATGGTTCTGTGGAAACACCAACATTGCTGTCTATCGGCTATTTCTCACATGTCATGCACATTATTTCGAAGGTGACAGGTCGTCTTCGTCAAGACAATGAACCTCTTGAGGCATTAATGGCCTCCTTTCCTGCGGGAACAGTGTCTGGAGCACCGAAAATCCGTGCGATGGAAATTTTGCAGGAGCTAGAACCGACGAAGCGAGGTCTCTATGCTGGTGCGATTGGTTATTTGGGGTTTGATGGAAACATTGACTCTTGTATCGCCATTCGGACGATGGTATTAAAGGATGGGAAGGCTTATATTCAGGCAGGGGCCGGGGTTGTTGCAGATTCAGTTCCAGAGAATGAATATGAAGAAACAAGAAATAAGGCAAAGGCACTTATTAGGGCGGTACAATTGGCTGAAAGAATGTTTGGCAGTGAGGAGGCGTCTCATGTTTAAACAGCAATTAAGTATGTGCATGGAAGGAAAAACGCTAACGGAACAGGAAGCAGAGCAGTTAATGAATGAGATTATGACTGGGCAAGCAACTGCTAGTCAAATTGCAAGTTTGCTTACGGTGCTACGCTTTCGTGGTGAAACGGTTGATGAAATGGCTGGGTTTGCAAAAGCGATGCGACAGCATTCAATTACAATTCCTCATCAGCTTGAGGGCGTAGTTGATACATGTGGTACAGGTGGAGATGATTTAAGTACGTTTAATATTTCAACGACAACAGCGATCGTTTTATCTGCTATGGGTGTGAAGGTTGCGAAGCATGGAAATCGTGCTGTATCGTCAAAAAGTGGTAGTGCAGACGTTCTTGAAAAGCTTGGAATCGAGATTCAAAGCACACCGGAAGAAGCGGTGAATGTATTAAAAGAGAAAAATCTATGTTTTCTCTTTGCGCCACTTTATCACCAATCGATGAAGCATGCAGTTGTGCCTAGAAAAGAAATTGGCTTTCGTACCGTCTTTAATTTGCTTGGACCTTTAACAAATCCAGCAAGAGCAAAACATCAATTAATAGGGGTATATCATGCTGATTTTGCTAAGAAGATGGCTGAAACACTAGCACGTTTAGGGACAGCTCATACCCTATTTGTAACAGGTGGAGAAGGCTTAGATGAGTGTTCAATTACTGCACCAACGAGTGTGGTTGAAGTAAAGGGACAAGAAATTCTTAGCTACACATTAACTCCTGAAGATGTTGGGCTTAACTACGGAAAGCTTGAAGAGATACAGGTTGATACGCCTGAGGAAAGTGCAGCTCTTATCCGACTCGTTCTTCAAGGGAAAGCAAATATTTCGGCAGAGTCTATTGTAGTATTAAACGCAGGGGCAGCATTATATGCCGCGGATAAAGTTGATTCCATTAAAGCAGGTGTAATGGCAGTAAAAGAGGCGATTTCATCAGGAAAAGTATATGAACATTTTTTATCGTTGCAGAATCAGGGGGAGTCTACTAATGCTTGATAAAATTTTAGCAACAAAACAAGAGGAACTTACAGCTCTAACATTACCAGAAGCTGTAAAGGTCCAACATTATTCACTTTATGATGCTTTAAAAAATAGTCATCGTTCGGTAGGGTTAATTGCTGAGGTGAAAAAAGCTTCTCCGTCAAAAGGTGTTATTTGCGAAGACTTTGAACCAACTTCTATTGCAAAAGGCTATGAGGAAGGTGGGGCCGATGCGATTTCTGTCCTTACGGATGTTTCATACTTTCAAGGACACCGTGACTATTTGACGGCTGTAAAGCAAACAGTCCAATTACCGATATTACGAAAAGATTTTATTATAGATGAACTTCAAATCGAAGAAAGTGTGCGGATTGGTGCTGACGCAATTTTATTAATTGTTGGCACCGTTCCAATCGACCAGCTAAAATCGCTTTATGACAAAGCCTATGACAAGGGCTTGGAATGTTTAGTTGAAGTTCATGCTGTAGAAGAGTTAGCTGAATTACTAGAAACATTTACTCCAAAAATTATAGGTGTTAATAATCGCAACTTGAAAACGTTTGAGACGTCACTAGAACAAACGAAAATAATGAGTAAGCTTGTTCCAGAAGGTAGCTTATTTGTGAGTGAAAGTGGTATTCATACGCGTGCAGATATTGATTATGTCAAAGAGCAAGGTGCGGCGGGTGTCCTTGTTGGTGAAGCGTTAATGCGAGCCGAAACACCACAAAGAGGAATTGATACATTGTTTGGAGGAGAGGCTGTTGAGACCACTTCTTAAAATATGTGGAAATCATTCAAAACACGATGTTCATGTTGCACTCGCGAGTGGGGCAGATTATATTGGGTTTGTGTTTGCTGAAAGTAAACGAAAAGTGACAAACAACGATCTTAGAAATTGGTTACAGGGTGAGCGGAATGGAAAAAAGGTTGTTGCCCTATTTGTTAATGCTGATGCAGATATGATCTCATCTTCTATCAAGGGGGTACCTGTGGATATTATTCAATGTCATGGTGCGGAATCAGTTGAACTTGTTCAAGATGTGAAAAGGAAAATAGCGCTTCCTGTATGGAAGGTCATCCATCATCATGAACAGGCGCTAGAAACGATGCGTTCGTTTACCGGTGTGGCGGATGGCTATATTATTGATTGCAAAGCAGATGGCAAGTGGGGAGGTACAGGCAAATCATTTGATTGGTCTCATGTTCCTGCTTACGTTGAGGAGGGGCGACACCAGCAAGTTCCAGTATTTATTGCAGGTGGGGTTAGTCCAGATAATGTTGAACAGCTACTTGCGTATCAGCCTGATGGGATTGATTTATCAAGTGGAATTGAACAAGATGGCTTTAAATCAGCAAGCTTAGTTAATGAGCTAGAAGAAAGGATGAACAATTGTGGCAGTAAGCTATCCTGATAAACGAGGACGCTTTGGTGAGTTCGGTGGAAAATATGTACCGGAAACCTTAATGAGCGTGATTGAGGAACTAGAACAGTCGCTAGATGAGGCACTTGCAGATGAAGCTTTCATCGCAGAATACCATGAAAACTTAAGAGAATATGCAGGTCGACCGACGGCATTAACATACGCTAAAAACATTTCCGAAAAACTAGGTGGAGCGAAGATTTACTTGAAGCGTGAGGATCTCCTTCATACTGGAGCTCATAAGCTGAATAATGCGATGGGGCAAGCGCTTCTGGCAAAGCGAATGGGGAAAAATAAAATTGTCGCAGAAACGGGTGCGGGTCAACATGGTGTTGCATCAGCTACAATTGCTGCTCGCTTTGGTCTTGAGTGTAAAGTGTTTATGGGTGAAGAAGATATGAAGCGCCAGGCGTTAAACGTGTTTCGAATGGAGCTGTTAGGTGCAGAAGTCGTACCAGCAACCTCAGGAAGTAAAACATTAAAGGACGCTACGAATGAAGCGATTCGCTATTGGGTAGCCAACGCTGAAGATACATTTTATTTAATCGGATCTGTTGTTGGTCCACACCCCTATCCACGAATGGTACGTGACTTTCAACGAATTATTGGAGATGAGGCAAGAAGACAGCTGCTAGAAGTTGAAGGTAAGCTTCCAAATGAGGTTATTGCTTGTGTTGGTGGTGGAAGTAATGCGATTGGAACGTTTTATCCATTTTTGGAGGATGACGTACAAATGATTGGTGTTGAAGCAGCTGGGTTCGGTGTTGATACGGATAAGCATGCAGCGACGATAACGAAAGGGCGGAAGGGCGTTATTCATGGTTCGCTAACGTACCTAATCCAAGATGAGGCGGGGCAAATTATTGAACCTTACTCGATTTCAGCAGGCTTAGATTATCCAGGTGTTGGCCCAGAGCATGCATATCTTGCAAGCAGTGGCCGTGTTCAATATGAAGCAGTAACCGATCAGCAGGCTCTTGATGCTTTAAAGCTTTTATCAGAGACGGAAGGGATTATTCCGGCAATTGAATCAGCGCACGCCTTAGCTAAAGCATTCGAACGTGCAAAATCTCTTTCGCCAGAGGAGACGGTTCTCGTTTGCTTATCTGGACGAGGCGATAAAGATGTGCATACATTAATGAAGCACTTTAGAGGTGAAACAAATGGGGATTAATCGGATGAAGGAAGCAACAACTAAAGGGGACTCGTTATTTATTCCGTTTATTACGGCGGGGGATCCAACGGCTGATGCGACTGTTGAGATCGCGTTAAGCCTTCAGGAGGCGGGAGCAAGTATTTTGGAGCTAGGGATTCCTTATTCAGACCCTCTAGCAGATGGTCCAACGATTCAAGCTGCTTCTAAACGGGCATTAGAAAACGGAATGACATTAGAAAAGGCATTGCATCTTGTTCCTAAAATGCGTGAACGTGGTTTAACGATTCCGGTCGTGATTTTTACGTATTTCAACCCATTGTTACAATACGGTGAGGAACGATTTACAGCACAAGCGGAGGATTTAGGCATTGATGGAATTCTAGTTCCAGACCTTCCGTTTGAGGAAAGTGAACAATTAGCGGCTTTATGTAATAAACATAACCTTTCATTAATTTCACTCGTTGCACCAACGTCAAAACAACGTATCGTAAAAATTGCAAAAAAGGCTCAAGGGTTTCTTTATTGCGTGTCATCATTAGGGGTAACTGGAGCGCGTTCAGAATTAGACCCGCGTGTATATGAATTTTTACAAACGGTTCGAGAGTCAAGTCATGTTCCAATCGCAGTAGGATTTGGGATTTCGACAAAGGAACAAGTGAATGTAATGAAAGAGCATGCTGACGGGGTTGTTGTCGGAAGTGCACTTGTTTCAACGATTGGAAGCTTACAAGATAAATTAACGAAGACAGAGTCTAGGCCAGAGGCGCTAAACGAAATAAAAACGTTTGTCACCTCGCTCATTTCGTCGTAACATAGAGGTAGGATACTTTCACAAGGTGAGGTGCTAAAGATGCAAGCAAAACCGCAGTTAAGTGGTCTTCCTTCCTATAAACCAGGGAAGCCAATTGAAGAAGTAAAAAAAGAATTCGGATTATCAAAGGTTATAAAGCTTGCTTCAAATGAAAATCCATTTGGAGCATCGCCGAAAGCAGCCGAAGCGATTCGTCAGGCTGCTTCAGAAACTGCAATCTATCCCGATGGATATGCTGCTTTTTTAAGAGAAAAGGTAGCTTCTAAATTAGGGGTTGCAAAAAATCAACTTGTTTTCGGAAATGGTTCAGACGAAGTCATTCAGTTCCTTTGTCGAGCGTTTTTATCTCCGGATACGAATACAGTGACTGCAGACCCGACCTTTTCACAATACAAACTTAATGCAACAATTGAAGGTGCCGAAGTTAGAGAAGTGCCATCAATTGATGGTGTTCATGACTTGGATGCGATGCTAGAAGCAATTGATGAAAAGACGAGAATTATTTGGGTATGTAATCCGAATAATCCATCTGGAACATACGTTAATCAAGTGGCGTTTGAGTCCTTTATCGAACGTGTTCCGAAGCATGTATTAGTTGTTTCAGATGAAGCGTACTACGAATATGTGACAGCAGAAGATTATCCGGAAACTTTACCATTACTTGAGAAATATGAAAACTTAATGATTTTACGGACATTTTCAAAAGCATACGGCTTAGCAGCTCTTCGAGTTGGTTTTGGTGTAGCGAGCCCTAAACTGATTTCATTACTTGATCCTATTCGCCCTCCATTTAATAACACGACATTCGCTCATTTAGCCGCAGCTGCTGCTTTAGAGGACGAGCAATTTATTACTGAATGTGTGGCGAAAAATACGAGAGGCTTAGAGCAATTTGTAGCGTTCTGTGAAAAGCATAACCTATACTATTATCCTTCACAAACAAATTTTGTTTTGATTGATTTTAAATGTCCTGGTAATGAGCTTTTTGATTATTTGCTTAGACGTGGTTTTATCGTTCGTTCTGGTGAGGCGCTTGGCTTCCCTACTTGCGTCCGAATCACGATCGGCAGTGAAGAGCAAAACGATGAGCTCTTTGGAATTCTTGAGGGGTTCCTAGCTGAAAAGTCGGTTCAGCAAGGGTAGTGATTGAAATCCGTCTTTCATCTCTAAGGTGAAGGACGGTTTTTCATAAGAGGGAAAGGAGAACAGCATGCAAAGAAAAGCGTTTATAATTGGCTTGGGCTTAATTGGTGGCTCAATCGCCTTGGCGATAAAAAGAGAGCATGATGTTATTATACGTGGCTATGATATTCAAAAAGAACAATTAAAGATGGCTCAATCATTAAAAGTGATTGATGAGATTGCTGATTCAGTTGAAGAAGGTGTACGGGATGCAGATCTTATTGTTTTAGCGATACCTGTTACGAAGACGGAGCAGCTTTTGTATGATATTTCTACGTACAGCCTAAAGTCCGGGGCAATCATTACTGATGTAGGAAGTACGAAGCAACGAATATTTGAACAATCTCACTGTTTAAAGGAAAAGGGTGTAACGTTTATTGGTGGACATCCGATGGCAGGCTCTCATAAAACAGGTGTTCAAGCTGCTAGAGCTCATTTATTTGAAAATGCATTTTACATTTTAACGCCAGAAAGAGATACAGACACACGTTCAGTCATACAACTGCAAAATTGGTTAAAAGGGACAAAGGCAAGCTTTATTGAACTGTTGCCCGAGGAGCATGATCGCATTGCTGGTGCAATTAGTCATTTTCCACATGTGATTGCTGCTAGCTTAGTAAGACAAGTAGCGAAAATGGAGCATGATCATCCACTCGTTCCTCGATTAGCTGCCGGTGGCTTCCGTGATATAACACGTATTGCTTCTAGTAGTCCTACAATGTGGCGCGACATTTTACTCCATAATAAAGACAGCTTGCTTGAATTATTGGAAGCCTGGATGTCTGAAATGGAAGAGATTAAAACACTTATTGAAAACGAACGTTCTGACGACATATATACATACTTCAAGGAAGCGAAAACATTTCGGGATAGACTTCCTGTAAGAGAAAAGGGAGCCATTCCGGCTTTTTATGATTTATTTGTTGATGTACCTGACCATCCCGGTGTTATTTCAGATGTGACTAGTATATTAGCTGATCACCAAATTAGTTTGACAAATATCCGGATTCTCGAAACACGAGAGGATATTATGGGTGTGCTCAGACTAAGTTTTCGTTCGGAAGAGGATCGAGAGCAAGCAAAGAAATATTTGCAAACAAATATGTATGATACCTATATTATGTAAGGAGGAAACCTTCATGACGTTGAAAACAGTAAAAAAAGTGGCTGGCTTAAATGGCGCGATTAAAGTGCCAGGGGATAAATCAATTTCTCACCGTGCAGTTATGTTTGGTGCAATCGCGAACGGTACAACAACAGTAGAAGGCTTTTTGCCAGGTGAGGATTGCTTAAGTACGATATCTTGTTTCAAAAAACTTGGAGTTCATATCGAACAAGCTGGTGAAAAAGTGAAAATTGAGGGAAAGGGCTGGGATGGTTTAGAGGAGCCGAGTGAAATATTAGACGTTGGGAATTCAGGTACGACGACTCGTTTAATGCTTGGAATTTTAGCAACAAGACCGTTCCATTCTGTCCTCATTGGAGATGATTCGATTGCGAAGCGGCCAATGGCTCGTGTAACCGATCCACTACGTGAGATGGGAGCAGAAATCGATGGGCGAAATGAAGGTAATTTCACACCGCTTTCTGTTAGAGGTGGTTCTACAAAAGGAATACATTTTCAATCAAAGGTAGCGAGCGCTCAAGTAAAGTCGGCAATCTTACTGGCAGGCTTACAAAGTGAGGGGACGACATCTGTGTCAGAGCCAGCGCTGTCTCGTGACCATACAGAGCGTATGCTTGAAGCGTATGGAGTGACGGTGAAACGTGATGGACTAACAGTATCCGTTGAAGGGGGGCAAGCGTTAACTGCCCAACATATTGTCGTACCTGGTGATGTTTCATCAGCGGCTTTTTTCCTAGTTGCTGCAGCGATCGTCCCGAATAGCCGTGTTACATTAGAAGGGGTTGGTCTGAATCCAACTCGCTCGGGGATTATTGATGTATTGGAGAAGATGGGTGCTTCGATGGAAATTAGGAATGAAAAAATGGTCGGAGGTGAACCGATTGGCGATATTACGATTTCAACATCAGAACTACAAGGGATTGAAATTAGTGGGGATTTAATTCCACGTCTTATAGATGAAATCCCTGTTATCGCTGTTTTAGCTACTCAAGCAAAAGGGAAAACGGTCATTAAAGATGCAGAAGAGTTGAAAGTTAAAGAAACAAACCGAATTGACACAGTTGTAAGTGAACTGTCAAAACTAGGAGCAAATATTAAAGCAACCGAAGATGGAATGATTATTGAAGGAATGACAAGTCTTCATGGTGGAGCAGTAAGTAGCTATGGAGACCATCGAATTGGAATGGCGATGGCGATTGCTGGACTTATTTCTGAAGGGGAAGTGGCTATCGAGCGTAGTGAAGCAATTGCTGTTTCGTATCCAAGTTTCTTTGAGCATATCGCTAAATTGGAGAATAAATAACATGTACGCCTATCTCGATTATGAGATAGGCTCTTATTTGCGCTCAAAAAAAATCCCCGACGAAAACGTAAGCGTTTTCAAATCGGGGTTTAGCTATAAAAGCTACATGTAGTATGGATAGGAGTGGAGAGAAACCATACGCTAATTTCATTATAGCGAATTGAAACAAAAAGTCAATTCATTATTTAAAAAATTTCGGCACTTGTTCTGTTTTTTTATCTAACTTCATAGCTTGTCTATAAGTACTTATTGAAATGAGGCTTTTCGAGTAGCTAAATCTCGTAAACCACTGAAGAAACCTAGGAGGATAATAGAAAATGTACTTACTTGATCAAGTTAAGAAGTTAGAAAATGGAACATTGACTCCACGTTCATATTTAATTTCAAATCAAAAAATTCAATATGTAAACAAATCACTTGATAAATGGAACCAACGTCGTCTGAACTTGGCTGGCTTTGTTTTGAATAAAGGCAATGTCATGACCGATGATGACATATTAGGAATGGAACTAGCCCCTTTCCAAATACAGCAGCGACAGCTTTTACAAAAAGGTTGCACGACAGTCGTTGTCTTCACTCAAGTAAACTATGAAAGGCAAATGTCTTCTCAACTAAAAAAAGCAAAGCATCAGATGACAAATAGTTCCCTTGACTTTTTAATCGGTTTAAAAATGCCAATTGGGATATTAAGGCCAACGGTTATTCGAAATTGTCAAAAGAATAGAGTCCCAGTGTTAAAGGTTCAAGTAAATTCAGTAAATGAATTGAATCAAGTACCATGGACACATATTGCTCAAGCGATGCTCACGTATCCCGTTGTTTTACTTTTAGACACACATGATTGTCAGAAAAAGGAACAAGCTGCTTTGGAAAGTAGCTGGAACTGGTATTGCAGAAAATATCGTATACCTACAGATAAAGTGCCGAACCATCAAATTCCTTGGTCAAAGCCCCTCATTCAAAAAACGGGTCTTTATCCCTTAAAAGGTGAATTAATTATTGGAAGTGATACGGATTACATGCTTTTTTTGGAAAGAGAAATTTCTAGTATCGATAATTCTCAAGCCCTTTCGGTTGATGAATCAACTGAACTTGATTATGATGAAAGAGAACCGAATATCGTTGTTTTACGAGGTAGAATATTAAAAGTGAATGATGATTATTCGTTAGTTCCTGGTTATGGATGTCATATTCAAGTAATCAAACCAGGTCGCTTTGTGCCTATTACCGAAGCACATGGTAATGTTGAATCAAGTTAAGTTATAATAGTACCGTCATTCGTTTGAGTGATGGTTTCTTCTTTATCAAAGGAATGTAAGACTAGGGAGCTGTGGTAGAATGATAAATGCAATTGAAAAAGCAATGGATGATATCGAAGCAGGGAAAGTAGAAGAAGGATTATCAACCCTAGAGAAGGTTTCTAAAACGGCTGACCACGAAACAAAGTATTCGATTGCTGAAGTATATTATGAGCTTGGTCATTTAGATAAAGCAAAGGCACTAATCGAGGAATTATTAATGCTATATCCAGACGAGGGAAGCTTGTTTATCTTTTTAGCAGAAATTATGATCGATGCGAATGAAGAAGATGAAGCGATAGACCTATTGTTAGAGGTTTCCGAAGAGGATCCAACCTATTTACAAGCTCAGTTATTATTAGCTGATTTGTATCAAATGCAGGCATTGGATGAGGTAGCAGAACAGAAGCTCCTATCGGCAGCGAAAAAGGCACCCGATGAAGTGGTTATATCCTATGGTCTTGGGGAATTTTATTTAGATAGAGGGGATTATGTTAAAAGCATTCCTTATTTGAAAAAAGCTCTTCATCAAAAAGATGAACTTCCAAATGTGCACATTGAATTAAAGTTAGCTGAAGCGTATAGCGCAAGTGGTCAGTTTGAGGAAGCCATGCAGTATTATCGAGAAGGTTTAACGGATCATTTGGACCCGCATGCTCTTTTTGGCTATGGTTTTACTGCATTCCAAATAGGAGACATGATTATTGCGATCGAACAGCTTGAGGCATTGAAAGCTTTAGACCCGGATTTTACAAGTCTTTATCCGTACTTAGCAAAAGCCTATGAAGCAGAAAATCGAATTGATGAAGCGGTAGAAACGCTTAAGGATGGAATGGCAGTGGATGAATACAATGAACAGTTGTATATCCTCGCAGGGAAATTGAGTTTTAAACAGCACCGTCCTGAAGATGGCGAACATTTCCTACGTAAAGTTATTGCCCTTAATCCTTCGAACATAGAAGCAATTCATACACTTGCAGCATATTTAAAGCATGATAAGCAGTTTGAGGAACTTTTAGAGCTTATCTCGCATACAAAATCGTATGGAGAAGATGATCCGTTATTAACTTGGTACGAGGCTGTTGCTTTAAAAGAAGCAGACGACTATGAGGGTGCTTTTCAGCGTTTCTTAGAAGTTGAAAAAGGTTTTGCTGAAGATCCGGATTTCCTTGAAGAATTTGGCTATTTCTTATTAGAATATGGGATGAGAGAAAAGGCTATCGACTGTTTTCAATCCTTAATGGAAATGGATTCGTCACGACTTGAAATTAAAGAGTTACTTGATGAGCTTAAATAATAAAAGATATGAAAAAAATTTAAATGTAAAAGGAAAATGTCTAGATTAGGGCGAATAATGATTACTAAGTGAAAGTTTTGTGAAATAACGAGGGAGGGATGACGCATGGGCAACATCATTCCAGTGGTAGAAAAAAAGGACTTTCTCAGGGGCTTTTTAAAACAATATGAATTAAAAAGACGGGAATGTGCTTGGTTATTAAATTATTTAATGAGCGATGATGAGTTGATGGAACGAGTTCATTTTGTCGAGCATGCTGAGTGTACCCCAAAGGCGCTCATTATTTCAGCACATGGCGTTGAAACCACACCTTTCTCTTTTCATAAGTATCACCATGTTACAACGGATGCTGAAAAAGCATTTCATGATATTCGACTAAATCATACGGAAGATATTTATATAGAATTGCATTTTCTTGGCGCGAAAGCATACCCACCCTATTTGGCGGTGCTAGAAAATAATCCGTATGTGCCAGAGAATAAAGAGATTGCTCAAGAAAATGAAAAATTGGCTGAAAAATTTTTAGATATTTCACTCTTAACATTTAAGCGCAGTCAACTACTCGCGCAAATAGATAAGGCACTTGATGAAAAAAATGAAGAAAAATTTACGAAACTTGTTTTACAACTTGAGGAACTCGGCAAGGACTCTTGATATTCAAGAGTCCCTTTCTTTTGGAATGAAACAAAGGTAAAATAGAAATAGTTTGTCCTTAAAGGAGGTATTAAACATGAAGTGGCAAGCAACAGAGATGGACACGTATTTAAAAGAAAAAGAGTACGTCGATACAGCGCTCATTGCATTGATACCAATCTCTTGGCAGGAACAAGTGAAGTCAACGGTAGCAATGGGAGAATTTATTGGCATTATTTCCTCAGAATTAGAGCGGCAATTTCAAGGTAGAGTCGTACTGTTTCCGGCATTTTCTTATTTAAAAACAGAGGATGTGCATTCTCGAACTCAACGTTTATTAAGTTGGAAACGAGAGCTAGAGCTAGGTGGAATGCAGCATGTCATTTTGTTAACGTCGGACGGCGAATGGAAAACTATTGAGTCACAATTGGAAAGCCTGTTAATATGGTTGCCGACAGTGCCGTTAGAGCACATGGACCAAGTACATAAGCGCGAAGTGATAAGTGAGCAAATAAAACAGCTCGTTCCGATTTTGACAAACAAGTGGCAATATCGTTAACTGTGGATAATTCCCTTTGATTTGATCCTTGAAACAATTGACACTCCATGTCCATTCAAGTATCATGGGAATGTCCTAGTATAATATGTATTGAATTCTGTCCATTTTTATGGGCGAAACCTTATAGTGTAGGGGGGGATAACTAGTGAGCGAGAAAGATCACAAGGTTTCACGACGTCAATTTCTAACGTACACGTTAACAGGTGTAGGTGGTTTTATGGCTGCTGGAATGTTGATGCCAATGGCACGTTTTGCACTTGATCCAGCGCTTAAGGCTGGTGCTGAATCAGACTACATTTACGTATGTGAAGTGGCGGATTTAAGTGAAGAACCACAAAAGTTCTCTTTCAAATTTGATCAAGTTGATGCTTGGTATGAATCTGAAGTGCAACGTGATGCATACATCTACTTGAAAGATGATGCAGTTACAGCTTTGTCTCCAACTTGTACACACCTTGGCTGTACTGTGGCATATGGAACACAAGCGGAACATCCTGACCGTTTCTTCTGTCCATGTCACTTTGGGCAGTTTACGAAGGAAGGGATTAACATTGAAGGTACGCCACCACAGCGTCCACTTGATGTGTATGATGTATTAGTGGAAGATGGAAAAGTTTATTTAGGTCAAATTAATCAGCGAACATAAGGAGGGGCGTAATCGATGCTTCAAAAAATTTATGATTATGTTGATGAGCGTCTCGATATTACGCCTATGTGGCGCGATATTGCTGACCATGAAGTACCTGAGCACGTGAACCCTGCTCACCACTTCTCTGCGTTCGTGTACTGTTTCGGAGGATTAACGTTCTTCATTACGGTCATTCAGATTTTATCTGGAATGTTTTTAACGATGTATTATGCTCCAGATATTATCAACGCTTATCACTCAGTCGCATACTTACAAAATGAAGTAGCTTTCGGTGTTATTGTACGTGGAATGCACCACTGGGGAGCTAGTTTAGTTATCGTAATGATGTTTTTACACACATTGCGTGTATTTTTTACGGGTTCATATAAGAAGCCACGTGAATTAAACTGGGTTGTTGGAGTACTTATTTTCTTCGTTATGCTTGGTTTAGGTTTCACAGGCTACCTATTACCTTGGGATATGAAAGCGTATTTTGCAACTGTCGTAGGTTTGCAAATTGCTGAAAGTGTTCCGATTATTGGAGGCTTTGCAAAAACGTTACTCGCTGGTGGTGAAATCATCGGTGCAACAACACTTACACGTTTCTTTGCCATCCATGTATTCTTCTTACCAGCAGCATTGCTTGGTTTATTAGCGGCTCACTTCTACATGATCCGTAAACAAGGTATTTCTGGTCCGTTGTAGGAAATTCGTTAAGTAAAGAAAATCGAAAAGGAGGGAACGAGATGGAACGTGGTAAAGGGATGAAGTTTGTCGGTGACTCTCGTGTCAAGGCAAATAATCGTAAACCCAATATCCCAAAAGACTACTCAGAGTATCCAGGTAAAACGGAAGCGTTCTGGCCGAACTTCCTCTTAAAAGAGTGGATGGTTGGTGCAGTATTCTTAATGGGGTATCTCTGTTTAACTGTTGCACATCCATCGCCATTAGAGAGGATGGCAGACCCAACAGACTCTGGATATATTCCATTGCCTGACTGGTACTTCTTATTTTTGTATCAATTATTAAAGTATACGTATGCATCAGGTGACTTTAACGTAATTGGTGCGGTTGTTATTCCTGGATTAGCATTTGGAGCACTACTACTTGCGCCATTTCTTGATACAGGTAAAGAGCGTCGTCCATTAAAGCGACCAATTGCATCTGGTTTAATGATGCTAGGTTTGATTTCAACGATTTATTTAACTTGGGAATCTGTTGATCAGCATGACTGGGAAGCGGCAGCTCAACAAGGGGCAATTGTTGAAGAAGCTGATATTAATACAGAAGCAGAAGGTTATGCAATTTATGAAGCCCAAGGTTCTTGTATTGGCTGTCACGGTGATACAATGGCAGGCGGTGCAGGTGGTCCATCACTACTTGATACTGAGAGAAGCGTCGAAGAAATTATTGATGTTATCCATAACGGTATTGAAGGAACAGCTATGCCACCAGGGGCTTTTGAAGGAACTGAAGAAGAGCTTCAAATCCTTGCAGAGTATATTGCTGCACACGGAAATCCTGAAGAATAATCATGATGTGAGAAAGCTGGCTAATATAGTCAGCTTTTTCTCCTTTTTACTAGATGAATGAAGCAAAGGAGTGGCGCTTTGGGAATGAAACTATTAACTTTATTTGGAACAAAAACGATGCTGTGGATTATGCTTCTCATTAACATACCCGGAACGATTTATGGATACTATTGGTATAAGTCTCAGCTAGTGGAGACTCCGGTGCGGTTTCTGTTGTTTGTACCAGATAGTCCAACAGCGAGCTTATTTTTTGTTTTTGTTTTATTTGCATTTCTAATGAAAAAAAACTGGCCTTTAATCGAGGCACTTGCTGCTGTAACGTTAATTAAGTATGGCATATGGGCCGTTGTCATGAATATTGCAACAGGCCTAACGGGGGAATCATTGACTTGGCAAAACTATATGTTAATCGCTTCCCATGGTGGGATGGCGCTTCAAGCGGTTATTTATTCCCCTTATTTCCGAATTAAGCCAGTGCATTTATTGATCGCATCCGTTTGGACTATACATAATGACATCATTGATTACGTGTTTATGATGCACCCTAGTCTATCTTATTCACTTATGCCATCTATCCATGAAATTGGATATTTTACGTTCTGGTTAAGCTTATTTTCTATTTTTATTGTTTATGTGACGGTAATACGGAACAGGACATATAAACTGGAAATTAAAGCATAATTCTTGTCCTTTTTTTGGTCTACTCTTGTCCATGTCTTCATAGGATGGGAGTAGAAGAAGGAGGGACAGACATGCGTCAAGTTGTCATCGTTATTTTAGGGATTTTGCTATTATGTTTTCCGTCATATAGTCAAGCGGATGAACGTCAAGAGAAGCAATCATGGAAAGAGTTAAATCATACATCTGATCAAATTCTACAGCTTGTAAAGCAAGAGAAGTACGAAGAAGCGAAGCAGGTACTCGATTATTTTTCAAAGTCTTTTTTAGAAATGGACTTTAAGCAAGAAGAAGTTACGATGAGCGCGCTAAGAACGGTTACGATTGCATTTGAACACGCTCAAGAAGCCGTCACTGCTGTTGATCTTTCTCATCCTGAACGTATTCATCAAGTAACAGCTTTCCGATTAGCTGTTGATGCGCTGTCAAGTGAATATCATCCGCTCTGGATTCACACTGAAAAAACAGTTATGAACGTTTTTACGGAAATGAAACAAGCGGTTGAACAAGGAGAAAACCAAGCTTTTCAGCACAGAATTAATGATTTTCTTCGTCATTACCAAATGATTAAGCCAGCTTTGTTGATCGATTTAGAACCACAACAGTTGCAAAGAATAGAGTCTCAAGTGACTTATTTAGAGCGACTTCGTACTGAGTATGAAACTGAAAAGGCCATCCGTCACCTTGAATTAATGGAAACAGAGTTTAAAACAATGTACGAGAGAGTAAAAGAGGATAGTGCGGATCCGTCACTACTTTGGGTAATGTTTACAATCGGAGGCATGATCGTTCTATCTTTATCCTATGTCGGCTACCGTAAATATAGAGCGGAGAAGGGTAAAGTTCGAGCAAAAGAGTAATGTGACTATTCTGTGAAATTAATGATGCATTTTGACTGTTTTTGCTGGGGATAAGGTTTGACTTTTAAGTATGTATTACATAGAATTATAAGTAATACTGATAGCAAAAGGGTTTTAAAATGAGATCGACTCTTAACCCCCTTTAGCTAAACAATCAATGTAGCTTTGTTACAGAATAGGAGGTTTTTATATGGGTTTTCTCATTTATTTCGTATTAATTATTGCTGTGCCAATCTTAATTCAAGTCTATTTAAAGAAAACGTATGCTAAACATTTAAAGATTGGTGCTTCATCGGGATTGACGGGGGCACAAGCGGCAAGAAAGGTACTAGACGAGAATGGGCTTTACGATGTGAATATAGAAGTTGTTAAAGGGAAACTTTCTGACCATTATGATCCTAGATCAAAGGTTGTTCGTCTTTCTGAGGATAACTATTATGGGACGTCGATTTCCGCGGTATCAGTCGCTACTCATGAAGTTGGTCATGCGATTCAGGATGCTGAAGAATATGCATTCTTACGCTTTCGTCATGCATTAGTTCCAGTTGCTAGTTTTGGTTCTAATTTCTCATTTATTTTTATTTTGGCGGGGATTTTCCTGCAATGGTCTGGCGCCTTACTCTTAGGGATTATATTGATGGCTGGGGCGGTAGCGTTCCAATTTATTACTCTTCCTGTTGAGTTTGATGCTTCAAACCGGGCGCGTGCGGCTATGGTTAGCTCTGGATTAATTCGTAACGATGAAGAGTCCGGTGCTAAAAAAGTATTAAATGCAGCTGCTTTAACGTATGTTGCGGCTACAGTTGTTGCAGTATTAGAACTTCTCCGATTTGTACTTATGTATATCGGTATGAACAATGACGATTAATTATTAATGTCTTATTGACACTAAAAAACCGATTCGAGGATTACACCCGAATCGGTTTTTTGTTTTCATCAAGCGTAAACCCTTCTCCAATGACATCCTGAACATCATTAACGGTTACGAAGGCATGAGGGTCAATTTTTTCGACTAGATTTTTTAAATGTATTAACTCATTTCTACCAACAACGCAATATAGCACTTCTTTATTTGAACCAGTAAAGCTCCCTTTCCCCTGTAAAATTGTTGCACCACGGTCCATTTCTTTCATAATAGCTGCAGCGATTTCTGCAACATGCTCTGAGATAATAAAGGATGCCTTCGCAGAATAAGCTCCTTGAATAATAAAATCAATTACTCTTGTTGCAATAAAAACGGCTAATAGCGTATACATCGCTTCACGATAGTTTAAATAAATTAAAGAGGAGGCGATGACTAATGCATCGAAAATAAACATTGTTTTCCCCATACTCCATCCAAGGTAGCGAAAACCTAATTTTGCAATGATATCTACGCCTCCAGTCGTTCCCCCATATCTGAAGACAATGCCAAGACCAACGCCGATGAACACACCAGCAAACAATGCAGCTAATGTCATGTCATCACGTAAAGGAATTTCAATAAAACGATAACGTTGAAAGAGCTCTAGGAATACTGACACACCAACGGTTCCAATCATCGTATAAATAAATGTTGTTTTCCCAAGAATTTTCCATCCGATGAAAAATAGTGGAATGTTTAAAAGTAAGTTCGTAATAGCCGGGTTAAACGAAAAAACAAAAAATAAAATTAATGTAATTCCGGTAAATCCACCATCCGCTAAATTGTTTTCCATGTTAAAATAAACCAATCCAAAAGAAAGGATCGCTGAGCCAAGTAAAATAAAAAAGATACTTCTTAACTTAATGACATCTTTCATTTTATCCCTCCCTTTGTTTTTTAGTGTACAATCTTTTAAGAAGATGCATGATTATTATATAGAACCTGGCTTTTTTCGGCAAACCGTGTAATAGGATTTGTCAAATTGACTCACATTCGCTAACATGGAGAGTGAGGTGTAAATAATGGAACCAAAATCAATGAAGCAAATGCAAGAAGAGGTCGATCGCTATATTGGCCAATTTAAAGAAGGTTATTTTAGTCCTCTTGCGATGTTAGCCCGACTTACCGAAGAAGTCGGTGAGCTCTCACGTGAAGTTAATCATTATTATGGGGAAAAACCAAAAAAATTAAGCGAAGAAGAGCGAACAATGGAACAAGAAATGGGCGACATTTTATTTGTTCTTATATGCTTTGCAAATTCTTTACATATTGATTTAGAGGAAGCATTCACTATCGTCATGAATAAATTTGAAACGAGAGATAAAGATCGTTGGACAAGAAAAGAAGAGGGTGTAGAACATGAATAATGTGAAAATAGTTGTCGCAGGCCCACGTGGAAATATGGGAAAAGAAGCAGTAAAAATGGTTGCTGCTACTGATCATTTTACGCTAGTGGCTGTAATTGATTCTAAAAATGACGGAAAACTTGTTGCAGATTTGCCAGATATGCCTGCATTACAGGTTCCGGTATACACAGATATGGGTCGCTGCTTTTCAGAGCATGATGCAGATGTTTTAATTGATTTAACGGCGCCAGCCTTTGGCAGAAAGCATATGGAAACGGCCTTTGCACACGGTGTTCGTCCTGTTGTTGGTACGACAGGCTTTTCTGATGCTGATATAAAGGAATTGCGTCATACATCAGAGGAAAAGCAATTAGGTGCTATTATTGCCCCAAACTTTGCGATCGGTGCAATTTTAATGATGAAGTTCTCGCAAATGGCTGCGAAGTATCTTCCTGATGTAGAAATAATCGAAAGACATCATGATCGCAAGCTAGATGCGCCTTCTGGTACAGCCATAAAAACAGCACAGCTTATTTCTGAAGTAAGAGAAGCGAAGCAACAAGGGCATCCAGAGGAAAAAGAAGAATTAGCTGGGGCACGTGGTGCAGATTTTGAAGGAATGAAAATACATAGTGTTCGTTTGCCTGGACTTGTTGCTCATCAAGAGGTGATTTTCGGAGGGGAAGGTCAGACGTTAACGATTCGCCATGATTCCATGAACCGTGCTTCCTTTATGCCTGGTGTCCGCCTGGCAGTTGAAACAGTTCTTGGAATTGACACGCTTGTATACGGTTTAGAAAACATTATTGAGTAGGGGGAAACCTGAATGAGAATTGCGTTAATTGCCCATGACAAAAAGAAAGATTTAATGGTTCAATTTGCTGTAGCGTATGAGGAGGTTCTTACTGAACATGAGCTTTACGGCACGGGTACGACAGGATCTAGAATAATGGAGGCGACGAATTTATCAGTCGTTCGTTTTAAATCCGGGCCTTTGGGGGGAGATCAACAGATTGGTGCACTCGTTGCAGAAAATAAGTTTGACTTAATTGTTTTCTTCCGTGATCCTCTTACGGCACAACCGCATGAACCCGATGTATCAGCACTTGTTCGTCTTTGTGATGTACAAAATGTTCCATTAGCAACAAATATGGGGACTGCCGAAATCTTAATAAAAGGGTTAGCGCGTGGAGATTTTGCTTGGCGTGAACTGATAAACGATGACGAAGCTTGATATTCTGGCCTTTGGCGCACATCCCGATGATGTCGAAATCGGGATGGCCGGAACATTGGTGAAATATACAAAAAAAGGATATAACGTTGGGATTTGTGATTTAACGATGGCAGAGCTTTCATCGAATGGAACAGTAGAGCGAAGACAGGCTGAAGCCAAACGGGCGGGTGAATACCTCGGTTTGCATACAAGAATACAACTTGATTTTCCTGATCGCGGATTACGACATACCGGAGAGGAACAAATGCGTGAATTGGTTTCAATTATTCGCTATTATCAACCATCAATTGTTTTTGCCCCTTATTCTATTGATCGTCATCCAGACCATGGCGAATGTGGGAAGCTTGTCAAGGAAGCAGTATTTAATGCAGGAATCCGAAAGTATCGCTGCACCAAAAATTTAGGACATCACCGGGTCAAAGATGTATATTTTTATTTAATAAATAGCTATGAACGACCTGATTTCGTCATAGATATTAGTGATTATATTGAAACGAAGAAGTTAGCATTGCAAGCGTATGAAAGCCAGTTTGTAGGGGATGCCAATTCAATTGAAACCCCATTAACAAATGGGTATATAGAAGTTGTTGAAGCAAGAGAACGTCTTTTTGGGAAAGAAGTAAGTGTAGACTATGCGGAAGGTTTTAAAGTTACAAAGCCTTTCTTAGTGAAAACTCTAATTGAAGAGGACGAGAGAACCAGATGAAATTACGAATAGGGATAAGTTGTTACCCAACTGTCGGCGGGTCGGGAGTAATTGCTACTGAGCTCGGTAAACTTCTTGCAGAACGTGGCCACGAAGTGCATTTTATTACTTCGAGTGTACCTTTTCGTCTCGACCGAGTGTATCCAAACATTTATTATCATGAAGTAGAAATTAATCAATACTCCGTTTTTCAGTATCCTCCATATGACTTAACATTAGCGAGCAAAATGGCTGAAGTAGCAAGAAGGCAGAAGCTAGATGTATTACACGTCCATTATGCTGTTCCTCATGCGATTTGTGCTATTTTAGCTAAACAAATGTGTGACCATGATTTTCAAATTGTCACGACACTACACGGAACAGATATTACGGTTCTTAGTAATGATCCATCCCTTCGACAATTAATTCGTTATGGGATTGAGCAGTCCGATGTGGTGACGGCAGTTTCAAATGATTTAGTCACTCAGACGAAAGAGCTTATTCGTACAAATAAAGAGATTGAAACGATTTACAATTTTATCGATGAACGCGTGTATGTTAAAAATGACATTGGCTGTTTAAAGGGGCATTATGGTATTAAACCTGATGAAAATGTACTTATTCATATCTCGAATTTCAGGCCAGTAAAACGAGTGACCGATGTAGTAAAGAGCTTTTACTTAATTTCAAAGCAAATCAAAGCAAAACTGCTCCTAATTGGAAGTGGCCCGGAGCTGACAACTGCTAGACAGCTTGTGAGAGAATTTGGCATAGAGGATCGAGTCGTCATGCTTGGAAATCAAAAACATATTGCCGAGCTATTATCAATGAGTGATTTAATGCTCTTGCTTAGTGAGAAGGAAAGCTTTGGTTTAGTTGCCCTAGAAGCGATGGCGTGTAAGGTTCCTGTAATTGGAACGAGGGTTGGGGGTATCCCAGAGGTTATTGAAGACGGTGTTACTGGATATTTATGTGATGTTGGGGACGTAGAGTGTGTTGCAGACCGAGCAATTATGTTATTAAAAGATAAAGCGCTCCATCAATCCTTTGCCCAAAAAGGCCTTGAAAGAGTAACAACAACCTTTTATTCAGCCAGAATTGTTGAGCAATATGAGCACTTGTATCAACAAATCGTTACCAATAAATCAAATGTAGAATGTGAACTAAACTAGTACAGCTTCGTGGTTTTGAAAAGAGGGATAAGGCAATGGACATCTTTGCACAAACAGCACCGTTATTAAACTGCTTACAAGCAAAAGGACACCGTGCGTTTATCGTAGGTGGGGCAGTCAGGGATGCGTTACTTAAAAGAGCAATCTCTGATATTGACATCGTAACCTCTGCGGAACCTGAGGAGATTCATGCCTTATTTCCAAATACCTTCATGATGAACAACCAACACCAAACTGTCATTGTACGTTTTGAAGGGCTGTTATTTGAAGTAACAACGGAACGTGGTAACACGATAGAAGAAGACTTACTAAAGCGAGATTTTACGATTAATAGTATGGCGATTAATGAAGAAGGAAGCCTTCTAGATCCGACGAACGGACAGGAGGATCTTAAGATGAGGAGGCTTCGTTCTTTTCAACCAGCTCAAAGAATGAGTGAGGACCCTCTACGGCTTTTACGCGCGCTTCGGTTTATAAGTGAGCTTGGTTTTGACATTGATGGAGAATTGCTGGAAGTGATTCATTCCTACCATCCTTCTCTAAGGAATGTCGCTATTGAGCGAGTGATCAAGGAGTTTGAAAAGCTATTTAGAGGAACGTACCGTAATGCCGCTATCCAGCACTTGCTTAATACTCACATGTATTCTTCATTACCGATGATGAAATTGACAGAACAAAAAGTAAAACGGCTTCTGACTCTCCCTTCATTTCAAGGTGAATCAGATGTTATATGCTGGACGACCATCGCCTATTGCTTTGAGTGGACAGAAAAAGAACTGTTAAAGTCGCTCACGTTATCAAATAGACTAATTCAAGATATCAAAGAGCGACTCCGCTATATAGCTATTCGACAGAAGCAAGAATGGACGCCATGGCTATTATACAAAGCAGGGATAAATACAGCTCAAGATGTTGAACGATTACGTGCTCACTTTGGTCATACAGCTGAAACACTTCAGCAAATGTGGGATGGTCTTCCAATTAAAGGGAAAAACGAGCTTGCTCTTACTGGAACAGATCTCTTAAAGCAAGTACAGGCAAAGGCTGGACCATGGGTTAAGGATGAGCTAGAATGGGCCGAAAAAGCGGTAGTAACAGGAGCCTTAGATAATGACAAACTCATCCTTTTAGAGCAATTGGCAAGAAGGAGAGACAAGCATTGAGAGAAAAGCTATTAAAAATGTTATTAGACAATGAGGCGGAGTTCATTTCTGGAGAAAAAATTAGTCAAGCGTTGGGATGTTCTAGAACCGCTGTTTGGAAGCATATCGAAGAATTACGGAAAAGCGGATATGAGCTTGACTCTGCTCCTAGAAAAGGGTACCGAATAATTAAAAAAGCAAATGGAATTCAGCCACACGAAATCAATATATACCTACAAACAAAGCGAATCGGACGAGAAATTACTTATTTTGACGCAATTGAATCAACTCAGGTGGTAGCCCATAAGCTCGCTCAGGAAGGAAAAGAAGAAGGACATCTCGTCATAGCAAATGAACAAACGCGTGGGAAGGGCAGATTGGGGAGAGCGTGGTATTCTCGTTCTGGGACAAGCATTTCTATGAGCTTAATATTAAGGCCGAAATTGCCACCGCAGAAAACTCCCCAGCTAACCTTGCTTACTGCAGTCGCAGTTGTCCGAGGCATTAAAAAGGCCAGTGGAGTTGAAGCAGAAATTAAATGGCCAAATGACGTCTTAATTAACGGAAAAAAGGTAGTGGGGATCCTGACAGAAATGCAGGCAGATCCTGACTTTGTACACTCAGTTATTATTGGAATTGGGGTAAATGTTAACCAACTGCAAGAGGATTTTGATATAGACATTGAAAGCATTGCAACGTCATTGTCAATTGAAACCGGGAGGCAAATTGAGCGTGCTCAGGTTGTTGCAGAAATTTTAAAAGAGTTCGAATGGCTTTATGAAGAATATTTACAGCGTGGTTTTGGGATGATTAGACCGTTATGGGAGGCGAATGCGATAAGTGTTGGGACCAACATTTATGCTCGTACACCACAGCAAGTATTGTTCGGGTTTGCAAAAGGGATAACGGATGAGGGAATTCTACTTTTGGAAGATGAGCAAGGTGCTATTCATCAAATTTATTCAGCGGATATTGAAATTGCGAAGCGAAATGAATAATAATCTGTTATACTAGTGTGGGCGGTATCTTTATAGAGCTGCACCCATAAATGTGTATAAAAACGGATCTGCCTTGATCCCAAAGAAGGACTAGGACAGAGGGATTCATGAAAAGAACGTAAAAACAAATCTGTGATTTGTTTGTTTCGTATGTCCAATCCTTCTTCTATAAGAAGGATTTTTTTCGTTTTCTACGTTCTAATGAACCCTCCATATAAACGGAGGTAAAGATGAAAACAACAAGTAGTTTTCTTAAAATGAAAGAAAAAGGTGAAAAAATTGCCATGCTGACGGCCTATGATGCCCCAGGCGCAAAAATCGTGGAAAAGGCCGGAGTAGACATTATTTTGGTAGGAGATTCATTAGGAATGGTTGTGCTTGGTTATGATTCAACTATCCCTGTCACACTTGATGATATGATTCTTCATACGAAGGCGGTAAAACGCGGCGCTACAGATACGTTTATCGTAACGGATATGCCTTTTTTAACCTATCATGGTCGTTTTGATGAAACTCTTTCTCACGCTCGTCGACTAATGCAGGAGGCTGGAGCACATGCCGTTAAATTAGAAGGTGGCAAAGATGTTATTGAAACGGTAAACAGGTTAACTGCTTCAGGGGTACCAGTAATGGGGCATTTAGGTTTAACACCGCAATCAGTTGGGGTTTTAGGAGGCTATCACGTTCAAGGAAAAGATTTAGCCGATGCGAAGCAATTGATTGCTGATGCAAAAGCATTAGAAAAGGCAGGTGCCTTTTCTATCGTTTTAGAATGTGTGCCTGAACAATTAAGTGCTTTTATTTCTGAACAGCTACAAATTCCGATTATAGGCATAGGTGCCGGTGTGAATACAGATGGTCAAGTGCTTGTTTATCATGATGTAATTGGGTACGGAAGTGTTCATGTTCCGAAATTTGTGAAAACGTATGCTAATGTGACAGCCTCCATTGAGCAGGCAATGAGCCAATATGTCTCGGAAGTAAAAGAATTGTCCTTTCCACAAGCGGAGCATTCTTTTACCTTAAACGAAGAAGTCATTGCTGGTTTATACGGAGGAAAAGAATGATGCGCATAGTAAAAACAATTCAAGAGTTGCGTACAGCGATAGCTGAAGCGAAATCCAACCATAAAAAAATCGGTTTTGTACCAACAATGGGCTTTCTTCATGAAGGTCATAAACGATTATTACATCAGGCAAATGAAGATAATGATATTGTCGTATTAAGTATTTTTGTCAACCCATTACAATTTGGTCCTAATGAAGACTTTGACCGTTACCCTCGCGATTTTGAACGAGATGAACAAATTGCGAGAAATGCAGGCGTTAATATCCTGTTTTACCCTTCTATTTCCGAAATGTATCCGGAAGAGCCGATGATGATTATCCAAGTGAAAAAAGGTGTTGACGTTCTTTGTGGAGCTAGCCGCCCTGGACATTTTGACGGAGTGGCTACGGTGGTTATGAAGCTATTTCAACTTGTTCAACCAGAGCGAGCTTATTTCGGAATGAAAGATGCCCAGCAGGTTGCCATTATTATGAATATGGTTGATACGTTTAATATTCCAATTGAAATTATTCCTTGTGACACCGTTCGGGAACAAGATGGGTTGGCGAAAAGCTCGCGTAATGTCTATCTTTCACCAGAAGAGAGAAACGATGCTCCAAAGCTATACGAAGCATTGCAAAAGGCAAGTGACTGTATAAAGAAACAGACGTGTACGAGATCCGACGTGATCGCTTTAATAAAGGATGACCTTCAAAAGCTCGCTTATGGAGAGATTGATTATGTTGATGTGCTAAGCTATCCACGTTTAGAACCTATTGAAGAATTATCAGGAAAGATTATTGTCGCTCTCGCTTATAAATATGAAAAAGCGCGTCTCATTGATAATATCCTCGTTAATGCAGCGACAGGAAAGGAGTGTTGATCATGTTTCGAACAATGATGAAAGCTAAAATTCACCGTGCACGAGTAACCGAATCGAATCTTAATTATGTTGGAAGTATTACGATTGATGAGGATATTATGGATGCAGTTGATATTGTTGAAAACGAAAAGGTTCAAATTGTAAATAATAATAACGGTGCTCGATTTGAAACCTATGTTATTAAAGGCCCGCGTGGCAGTGGTGTATTTTGTTTAAATGGAGCAGCAGCTAGGCTCGTGCAAGAAGGTGATGTGATTATCGTATTATCCTATGCGCTAGTTGCCGAGGAAAAAGTTAAAGACCATAATCCAAAAGTGGCAATTATGGATGAAAGCAATCGAATTGTTGAAATGTTAGCGATGGAGCCAGCTTCTACCGTTCTCTAAGCCGCATATTCCCTTTCTATTCGATAAACACTGATCATATAGATCGGTTTCGAGTAGGAGGGGTTTTTTATGGATAAATGGCTTGAATCCTGGGAGCGTTTGTATGAATATATTGATAAAAAATGGCCATACTTGCCTGAAAAAGAGCAGGAGGTTCATATCGAACATTTAGAAGAAGTGGCAGAATCTTTATTAGATGCGTGGACAGATATGGATGAAAAGCTAGCATTACTTAAAACGAAACTAGATGAACGTCACCCACAAATAGCATATCAATCAAAAGGAACAACCTATTACCAATTAGAGATGTTTCAAGAAGCTACTGAAACGCTTGAACAGGAGCAGGAAACAGGAGAAAAAGACGAATTAAGACGATTATATTTAGCGTATAGTTATTTATATATAGGGGCAATGAATCGTGCATTTGAACATTTTCTTTATCTTATTCAAACGAGTCAAAACGTCATGATTGAGCATTTTTCCTATGTAGGACTGGGGTGTTATTATGTTCAAGAGGAAAAATATGATGAAGCAATTGACGCTTTTGAACATGCAAATACTCTTACAACGAGTGAAGATGTTGTGTATAATTTGGGTATCTGTCATTATGTTACTAAATCATTTCACGTAGCAAAGCAATACTTTTCAAAAGCGATTCAGATGCTTCCAGAGGATGGCGAAGCGTACTTTTTCTTAGGCTGCTGCCATTGGAAAATAGGTCATGAAGAACAAGCTTTCTCTACATGGATGGAATGCTTACAATTGCTTAATACTCCTTATGCCCTCCAAGCTCTTGCGTATGTGTGCGAGTGGCATGGACATCACCTCGCGGCCGTTCATTGTTACAAGAGAATGATTGCCATAGGTGAGAAGCAGGTAAACGTTTTACATGGCTTAGCATGGAACTTAGCCTTACTAGATATGCGAGAGGATGCCTTACGTATATTTGATGAGATTGTCCAAATAGAACCGAATTATAAACAAGTCCATGTTTCTTTACAATGGCTACAATCTGTTTGGGATGTTCGTCCTTTGCTTTGCGAAAGGGCTAATAATTGAGGTGGAAAAATGAAAGAACGATATGTCGTTATTGACTTAGAAACAACCGGTCATTCGGTAGTGCAGGGTGACCGGATTATCCAAATCGGAGCAATCGTCATTGAGGGGGAGGAGATTGTAGAACGATTTTCATCATTTATTAACCCACATATACCCATCCCTCCTTTTATTGAAGAGCTGACAGGGATTACGGATGAAATGGTTGCAAAAGCACCTACATTTCACGAAATTATTCCGTTGTTATTACCTATGTTAAAGGATGCGAGCTTTGTTGCTCATAATGTGCATTTCGATTTGAACTTTTTACAAAAACAGTTAGAGGATGAGGGGTATGATGTCCCATCTGTTACAGCTTTTGATACCGTTGAATTAGCCAGAATGCTTTTACCAAAGCAGGAGAGCTATAAATTGACGAATTTAGCTGACTTTCTTGGTTTTTCCCATGACCGCCCTCACCAAGCTGACAGTGATGCAGAAGTAACGGCTCATCTCTTTTTAACGCTTATACATAAGTTACAAACTTTACCATTATTAACGTTACAGCAATTATTACCAATTTCTCGTCGTTTGCGTAGTGATTTAGAACGTTTATTGCAAACACTTATTCATCAAAAAGGAACGAGTGGAACAACCGATGAACAACAATTTGATTGCTTTCGCCAGCTTGCATTAAAACGAATTGATGTTGAAAAAGTACATAGTGAACCGACAGAGGTTCCTTCCTTTACCGAATATAAAGAATCATTAATGAAGGAGGGCGGGACGTTTTCTAGCGCTTTTGCTCACTATGAAGTACGTGAAGGTCAGCATCAAATGATGAACGAGGTTGATGAAGCATTTCATCATTATCAGCATAAATTAATTGAGGCAGGTACAGGTACTGGAAAGTCACTTGCCTATTTTATTCCTGCCGCATTTTATGCGTTTGAAACCGGAAAGCCCGTTGTTATTAGCACCCAAACAATTCCTTTGCAGGAGCAGTTACTAACTAGAGACTTGCCTATCTTGAAAAAGCTTCTACCTTTTGAAGTAGTAGTTGCACTTTTAAAAGGGAGAAGCCATTATTTATGTTTGCGAAAATTTGAACAGTCACTTCACTCCATCGACACAGATACATATGATGTTTTATTAACGAAAGCACAAATCTTAATATGGTTAACGGAGACGGAGCATGGTGATGTGGAGGAATTAAATTTAGCTTCGGGCGGTAAGGCTTTTTGGTTTGAGGTTCAAAGTGACTCGAATACGGATCTGGGCAAATATAGCCCATGGTTTTCACGATGCTTTTATCATCGAGCGCGAAAACGGGCGCAATCAGCTCATATTATCATTACGAATCATGCCCTCCTATTTACAGACCTAATCCATGAGCAGCGATTGCTTCCTGCATATACGCATGTTGTTATTGATGAAGCTCATCACTTAGAAGAAACAGCAAGTGAGCACTTAGGAATGAAGGCAGACTATCTTTCCTTTTCATATCTTCTTCAAAGGTTAGGTTTGACATGGGAAGATGGAATGCTGCAGTATGTAAACCAACTCTTACATGACAATCAACTTGAGAGCAATGTGCAATATACAAAAATAGAGGAAGGCCTTCAACATATTAAAGAGGAGCTTGATGAACTATTTCGGATGATTCATCGGTATGTCATGCAAAAACGTAAGACGACTGCGACAGATACAGGTAGAGATCGTTATCGTTATGAAAGCTTTAATGAAAAAGGGTCCTTATGGCAAGCAATTCTTGAGTGTGCAATGAGGGTTCATATGGGAATGGGCGATACATTTCGTTTATTAAAAAGCGTTTTAGGTCAGTTTCATGATCTTCAAGAGTCTTTATTATTTAAAGACCGTGGTTTTCTAGCAGATGTTGATAGTGTTGTGGATTCCTTATATGACGAAGAACAAACTGTCTATGAATTATTACTTGAGTCCGATCCGAATTACGTTTATTGGATTGAAATTGAACCACGTGGAGCAAAAAATGCTACATTCTTATATAGTAAGCCAATTGATATTGCGGAGCGATTAGCAGATGATTTCTTTGCAAAGAAGAAAAGTGTCATATTAACCTCTGCAACGTTATCAGTAAACGGATCATTTGATTATCAAAAAAAGAAGCTAGGTCTTGAGGATTTTGGAGCAGAAACATGTACAATTGCTTCCCCTTTCTCGTATAAAGATCAAGTGCGTCTTCTAATTCCAACGGACATACCAGCGATTAAAGAAGTATCGGATGAGGAATTTGCAGCAGACGTGGCGATCAAAGTTTGGAGAATTGCAGAAGAGACAAAAGGGAAAACACTCGTCCTATTTACTTCCTATGAGATGCTCAAATTAGTCTACAAGCACGTAAAGGATTTAAGTGAGAATGAGTCTCTGCAATTGATTGGACAAGGAATGACAAGTGGAAGTAGGGCCAAGTTAATGAAATCCTTTAAACAAGCTGACTCTGCAATTCTTTTTGGGACAAGTAGCTTTTGGGAAGGAGTTGATTTACCGGGTGACGAATTACATCAACTTGTTATCGTACGATTACCTTTTTCACCACCTGATCAACCACTATTACAAGCCCAATTAGAACGAGCAAAGGAAGAAGGGCGTAATCCATTTATGGAGGTATCACTTCCACAAGCTATTATTCGATTCAAACAAGGGTTTGGTCGCTTGATTCGAACGACGCGTGATAAAGGATGTGTCTATGTTTTTGACCGTAGAATTACAACAACCCGTTACGGAAAGCTCTTTATCCGATCCTTACCTGAAGTACCCGTTCATGAAGGGAAACTAGAAGCCCTTTTAGAACAATTCCGAGATTTTTGAGGCTTATTTTTTAGGGGAGAGGCACCAATAATTGAATAGCGCATAAAATTATCTCGTAATAAGTTTGTTCGGTTTTGCGTAAACTAAACTGACTTTCTGGTCATGGAGGGATAAGCTTTATGCGTATGATTCAAATTGGATTCGTATGCTTTTTTTTAATGCCATTTTTACTCGCATTTGAACTTGAGTTGAAACAAGTGGAGAAGAGTGAGGTCGATATCCATCTTCACGAAAAAGAAATTGCATTTATGTTTTTAGATTTGCCAAGTGGTGAAGCTACGTTAATAAAGGCGCCAGACGAACAAGCGGTATTGATTGGTACAGGGGCTTCTGATTCAAAACAGGCATTAATAAAACGACTTGAAAAATTTCATGTTCATGAAATTGAAGCAGTTATCCTTCCAAGGTTTGAGGACGAATATGCTGGAAATACGAAGTTTCTTATAGATAACTATCATGTAGATAGGATCATTGTTCCTGAAAAAGGAATGGAAATTGCCAAAGCTCAATTCAAAAAAGAGAAGTTAACAATTTCAAGTTGGGAAGAAGGTAGCACGCATGAATTGCTCCCATCTTTACAATTTCAAGCTTTACCGAGTATACAAACATTGATGCCAAAGCTCTCAATGAGTATAACCTTTGCGAAGCATCACTTCTTATTTGCTACTGAAGCGAATGAAGCGCTAGAAAAAACGTGGCTAGAATCTAAGTTAAAAAAAGTGAATGTGTTAAAGGTTCCAGAGTTTGGTGTGAAGAAGGATATTTCTCAACAGTTTTTGGACGAAATCGATCCTCAAGTTGCGATCATGTTTGCAAAAGAAAATAGTGTTCCTCATAGTCAAGTAATAGAAAGGATGCAGGAAACGTGGATTGATACGTATCAAACGAAACAAAATGGAACGATTCTTATCAAAGCTGATCAACAAGATTATCAATTATTAACCGTTCAATTTTAAATAAAAAAGATGAAGGAGGTGATCCGATGTCTTTATTACTTACGAACGTTAAAGCTGTAACTATGGATGAAGATAACCCATTTTTAGAAGAGGGATATGTTTTCATTCAAAATGGCGTTTTTGAGAAAATAGAGGAAGGGAAACCACCTGTTCACCTCAGAGACAAGGCTAATCGGATTCTTAACACTCACGGAAAGTGGTTGATGCCTGGCTTAGTAAATACACACGGACATATGGGGATGACCTTATTAAGGGGCCATTCTGATGATTTGCCTTTACATCGGTGGCTTCAAGAGAAAATGTGGCCATTTGAAGCAAAGCTCGATCAAAAGGCAGTTGAAGCTGGTCGAGCGCTTGCGATGGCTGAAATGATTAAATCGGGTACGACGACATTTTTGGAAATGTACCACCTCTTTATGGATGATTTTGCGGAAGAAATTAAGAGAGTTGGTCTACGTGCAACGTTGATGCGTTCAATGATTGGATTATGTCCAAAAAGTGAACAAGAGGAGAAGCTAAAGGAAGCAGTATCGTTTGCGAAAAACTGGCATCAACAAGCGGATGGACGCATTCGAACAATGTTAGCTCCTCACGCCCCTTATACTTGTCCAATTTCGTTTGTTGAACGTATAGTTGAAGAGGCGAAGTTACTTAACATACCCGTGCACATGCATTTGGCAGAAACTAAAAAGGAAATTGATGATTACATTCACCATCATGGACTACACCCATTAGACGAGCTAGAAGGAAAGGGTTTATTAGCCGAAGTACCGTGGTTGTTTGCTCACGGAGTTCACCTCAGTGATGCGCATATTGAACTGTTAAGAAAATATAAAGCGGCGGTAAGTCACAATCCAATTAGTAATTTAAAGCTGGGCTCTGGGGTAGCACCAGTCGTAAAAATGCTCGAACAAGGAGTGACAGTCTCATTAGGAACCGATAGTACGGCTTCAAATAACACGTTAGACATGTTTGAAGAAATGAGAATGACGGCATTAATTCATAAGGGCGTTCAGCTAGATTCAACAATTCTTCCTGCAAAGACGACTCTTAAGCTAGGAACTGTTTCTGGAGCTAAAGCATTACAGCTTGAAGATATAGGGAGGATCGCCGTAGGGTGTAAAGCTGATTTTCTCTTACTAGCTACTAGTTCTAGTCATCTCCAACCAGAAGAGCATGTCATGTCGCATTTAATTTATTCAGTCAAAAGTACTGATGTGACTGATGTGTATGTAGAAGGAAATCCGCTAATGGAAAATAGAGAATTGATAACGTTAGACGAAGAAAAAATAATGGCAGAAGCGAATGAACATTACAAGCGGATTTGTAAACTGATATAATATGTTTACGAAGATCCTGCACAAGGCGATGTGCAGGATTGAGGTGTGAGTTGGAATGTAGTCTGTTAGCCATTCCTAAACGAACATTTAGTGTATCTTATTCTTTTCTGAAGGTTGTTGCTGTTCAAAAAACGTGGGGAATTGGGTTTGACGAATTGATAATGGGAAGAGATCATCCCAATCTAATCCGTCACGCTTTAATAAAGCTATATGCTGCTTATCTTGCTGATAAGATGAAGCTGTCGTTGAATACGAACGGTTCATCTGTACGCCCCCCTTTCGTTGGCGTACTACTAGTATAGCCCATATTAATGTCACTATAATTAGTAAAACATGAGAATCATTTTGGGAGGAACTGTAATGGAACAACAAAAGGTGGAAGTTTTATCAACCGTACGCGTAAACAAAGCAAGTGATTTATATAAAATCGTGGATTCTCTTAATCGAACATTAAAGGAGCAGGATTTAATGTTTGGGCTTGCGCTTGATCAAAAGAATGAGGAAAAAATGGTTTTTACGATTTATCGTACATGAAGGTGTTGAAAAATGAAAAAATGGTTTATGGTTACTAGTATTTCATTTGTTCTTCTATTGTTAGGGGCGAGTGTTTTATCGTATTATGTGGTGAGAGCACCTTTAGAAAAAGGGTATGAGCAAGCGGAAAAATATGTATTGAATCAAGAAGTATTGCATGAAATAAACACAATTCACTATTATCATGGAACTGATCCTTATTATATCTTATACGGTTTAAATGAGGAATTAGAGGAAACAATTGTTTGGTTGAGACAAGATTTTGAAGAAGTCGTTTCAAGAAAAGCATCCGAGGGAATAACAACAGAAGAAGTTATAAACAAAGTAAAAGATGATCTAGGAATACCTACTGTTCAAAAGGTCAGACTTGGCTTTGAACGTGGTTTACCGGT
This sequence comes from Halalkalibacter urbisdiaboli, assembly GCF_002156385.1. Lineage (GTDB taxonomy): Bacteria > Bacillota > Bacilli > Bacillales > Bacillaceae_D > Halalkalibacter_A > Halalkalibacter_A urbisdiaboli. The sequence continues at coordinate 246,832 of NZ_MVJM01000001.1, read as the reverse complement.
TTATGAAGTCGTATTTATTGATGAAGATAACCGACAAGGCTACTATTACATAACCTTTGACGACGGGACCTTCATGAAACGCTATAGCCTAAGGCGAGAAATATAGGCGAAACGCTGTCTTCGTTGTTGCGCCTTTGTAAAGTTTTATGAAAAAAATTGTCCAGAACAAAAATCGACACTTGAATGAAACCTTAGGACGAACTATAGTAAGAGATAGGAACCAAAGGGAGGAAGAATAAGACAATGAATTTAGCGAAAAGAGTTTTAACCCTAACACCCTCAACAACTTTAGCCATTACTGCAAAAGCAAAGGAATTGAAAGAGCAAGGACATGACGTTATCGGACTAGGAGCTGGTGAACCGGACTTTAATACGCCACAATATATTATTGACGCGGCCGTTCGTTCGATGGAGGAAGGTCATACAAAATATACACCATCCGGTGGGTTACCGAAACTAAAGGAAGCGATTATTGAGAAATTTAAACAAGACCAAGGTATTACATATAAGGCAAGTGAAATTATTGTTGGTTCTGGAGCAAAACATATCTTATACACATTATTTCAAGCATTACTTGATGAAGGTGATGAAGTTATCATTCCAACACCTTACTGGGTAAGTTATCCGGAACAAGTGAAGTTAGCGGGAGGAGAACCAGTTTATATTGAAGGGCTTGAGAGTAATGAATTTAAAGTAACAGCAGAGCAATTAGAACAAGCGATTACAAACAAAACAAAAGCATTTATTTTAAATTCTCCTAGTAACCCAACAGGCTCTATGTATTCTAAGGAAGAATTGGCTGAAATCGGAGAAATATGTTTGAAGCATGATGTTTTAATAGTTTCGGATGAAATTTATGAAAAGCTTGTTTATGGTGGTGCAATACACACATCAATCGCAGAGATTTCTGAAGCACTAAAAGAGCAAACGTTAATAGTAAATGGTGTATCTAAGTCTCACTCCATGACAGGATGGAGAATTGGGTATGCTGCAGGTAACCAGGACTTGGTAAAAGCGATGACAAATCTGGCGAGTCATAGTACGTCAAACCCAACAGCAAATGCACAATACGGGTCAATTGCTGCTTATACAGAGGATGATGGCTCGGTTGAAAAAATGCGTCAAGCGTTTGAAGAGCGTTTAAATAAAGTATACGACAAGCTTATTACGATCCCAGGCGTATCATGCGTTAAGCCAAAAGGGGCATTTTACCTATTTCCGAATGTTAGCGAAGCTGCAAGAATGACAGGCTTTGACAATGTTGATGATTGGGTTGCGGCTATTTTAGAGGAAGAAAAAGTAGCGCTAGTTCCTGGTTCAGGTTTTGGGGCTCCTGAAAATGTTCGTCTTTCATATGCGACGTCTTTAGATTTGCTTGAATCTGCCCTTGAAAGAATTGAGCGTTTTATTCGTAACAATACAAAATAAAGCTTATAATAAGGAAAGAGCATCTGTTTATGCAGGTGCTCTTTTTAGTGTTTATTATCGGGGAAGAAAAGGAAGCAACAAAGCTACTTTCTCGTGTTATAATATCGGGTAGAGGTGTTATAGATGGATCAGAAATCGCTTGTAAAATGGACAACACAAGGACATTTATCTGTCCCGAAATTACTTTTACAGCATTATAAAAGCATAGGGCTTAAAGAAGATGAACTAGTAGCCTTATTACAGGTTCAAACATTTATTGATGAAGGAGAACAGTTCCCAACACCTGACCGTTTGAGTGAACGAATGACTCACACCACCAGCGGGTGTGCTGAACTACTTGGGCGGCTTGTAAAAAAGGGTTATTTAACACTTGAAAAACAAATGGATGACCAAGGAATTTTATTTGAATTTTATACATTAGAGCCACTATGGATTAGGTTACTTCAACATATTCAAGGAGAAGAACAAACAAATCAAGAACAGCTTAAATTTGAACAGGAAGGCCAGCTCTATACACGGTTTGAACAGGAATTTTGCCGCCCGTTATCACCCATTGAAGCGGAAACGTTATCGATGTGGATTGACCAAGATAATCATTCGCCAGAGCTAATTTTAGGAGCACTAAGAGAAGCAGTTGTTTCAGGTAAATTAAATTTTCGTTATATTGATCGAATTCTATTTGAATGGAAGCGCAATGGTGTAACAACATTGGAACAAGCAAAAGCTCACGGAGAAAAATTTCGAAAATATAACCAAACGAGAAAGCCTGAGCCAGAAAGACAAAGATCGGATGCATTCCCTGGCTTTAATTGGCTTGAACAGTCATAGAATAGTGGTGAATCAAAATGCTAAATAAAAAACAAACGAATGAAGCTCTTGATGTCATAGCTGAAATGTACCCTGATGCGGAATGTGAATTAACGCATTCCAACCCATTTGAACTATTAATTGCCGTCGTTCTTTCTGCACAATGTACGGATGCTCTCGTTAATAAAGTCACTCCTTCATTATTTGAGAAATATAAGAAGCCAGAGGATTATGTAGCAGTACCATTGGAGGAGCTAGAAAACGATATTCGCTCAATCGGGTTATTTAGAAGTAAGGCTAAAAACATTAAGAAATTATCACAATCTCTTATTGAAGAATATAACGGAGAAGTACCGAAAGAAAGAGACCAGTTAGTCAAGTTAGCTGGTGTAGGGAGGAAAACGGCAAATGTAGTGACTTCTGTTGCCTTCGGCGAGCCGGCGATTGCCGTTGATACTCATGTTGAGCGCGTGAGCAAGCGCCTTGGTATTTGTCGTTGGAAGGACAGTGTATTGCAAGTTGAGGAAACGCTAATGAAAAAAATTCCAAAGGAGCTTTGGTCTGACTCGCACCATCGTCTTATCTTTTTCGGACGCTATCATTGTAAAGCACAGTCTCCTCAATGTGATATTTGTCCTTTATTGACGGTGTGTCGTGAAGGAAAAAAACGAATGAAAGTGAAACAAACGGGATGAGATTATTCATCCCTTCTTCCTTTAGACGTGAGCCGTTTTATACAACGGAGGAAGTTGTTATCGACGTTTCATCGAATTTCGCACATACTATGGAAACGAACCTCTTTTATTACGAATTATCGGAAACGCTAGAACCTTGGCTTGAAAGAGAGACATATTTACCGCTCATTTTTGAATGTTGGAAGGAGCAAGAAACACGACTAATAGCTCTTTTTAAAACAAGACAGAAAGCGTTAACAAAACAACCGATGATTCAGATGATTGCTCTATTCATAGATGGGTTATTTTGGATGAATGAATCACCAGTCCCTTCCTTACTAAATGTTGAAAATTATGCTGGAGATTTACGGCTGCATCCGGTTAATATTGAAGAAAGACTTTCTTTTGTATTATCAGGACCAGAACGTTTTCACAGCTTTGTCCAATTACAGGCATTGATGACTGAATTAGAAAAACTGTATGCGCGAGATGTCGTAATGGAAAAGCATAAAAAAAATAAGAGATAGAAAAATCGGGTGGTGGAGAGATGAGCTCGCTAGTAGAAAGTAAATATTTGAGTGGAGAAGCAACGTTAACGGAGAGTGAACTAGAACGACAAAACGTCGTCAAGCGTAAACAAGGAGATTCAACATTTCAGGTTGCGTTTTGTGGTCACTTTTCTGCGGGAAAATCAACGATTCTAAATCGGTTACTTGGAGCCGAAGTTTTACCTACAAGTCCTATTCCAACGAGTGCAAATATCATTGGAATAAAAAATGGGGAACTTGGATTGTCAGTTGTAAAACGTGATGGGAAAGCAAATGAATGGCAAGGGGAAATTCCTTGGCAACGAGTACGTGAATGGGGAATGAACGGAGTCGATATTTCTGAAATGACCATTCATGCCCCACTTGCTTTTCTAGGCGATCAAAGCGTTATTTATGATACGCCAGGTGTTGACTCGACAGACCCTTCTCATCAAGCTGTAACACTTGAAGCACTATATACAACCGATGTTATCGTTTATGTAATGGATTATAATCATGTTCAATCAGAAACAAACTTATATTTTTTAAAACAGCTGTCTGATGAAAACAAACCATTATATATAATTATAAATCAAATTGATAAGCATGACGAGAATGAGCTATCGTTTGAAGCTTTTGATGAGTCGATTAGGCACGGCTTTTCGCGTTGGGGCATTCAGTTTATGAAGCTCTATTATACAAGCATGAAGGCCGAGGAACACCATCTGAATAAATTTGCCGAGTTTGAACGTGAAATGAAGGCTGTTCTATATCATGGTGAGCAATTACTTCCTTATTCGAAGCAACGCTTACAGCAAAGCTTTTATTTAAGTGTTGCAGCAAGACTAGAAGAAGAGAAAGAAGAAGCAACTGAATTTATCGTTGAAGATATGCATGAGAAAGGGTTCAAAAGGTCACAGTTAGAACAAGCACAAGCGGTTCGAGAAGCGTATGATCGAAATAAGCTGGCCCAACATACGCTAGAGACCTCACTTCAAAAAGAATGGAACGATATTGTTCAAAATGTTACGTTGTTTCCTTATACAACGACTGAGCTTGCAAGAAATTGGTTAGAGAGTATTCAGCCTGGTTTTAAGGTCGGAATTTTATTCTCGAAAAAGAAAACAGAAGAAGAACAAAACAGACGTCTCGAAAAACTCGTTAAAGAAACACAGGACAAAGTAAAAAGTCAGCTTGAATTTCATTTTCAACGCTCGTTTCAACTTGAGAGGGAGCTTTTAACGAACCGTGATGAAGTTGAAAGGGCAATCGCTAATGTACATGTAACCATCACATCTGACTTTTTTAAAAATGCCGTTGTTGCAGGTCATATGAATCGTGACTATGTCTTCACCTTTACAAAGGAACGGACGGCCGAGGTTGTTAGACAACTAAAACAGAAGGCTATGACTGCACTTGAGGTAATCTGTCAAGGTATGCAGACTCACTGGTCTGAAGAGAGGATACAGTTAGAGAAGAAATTAGAGGAACTGCAGCAGGTTGATTATTTTGTTCAAAAAATTGCTGAGACAGAAGAACGATTTAATAAAAGTATCGCTTACTATCATCAGCAAGCTAAACAGTTTCAAGATGAAGGTGCGTATGAGCAGGCGTTAATCTCAGCAGCACAAAAACCCTTTCCTAAACTAGATGCTGGAAACCAATTTGATCAAGTGTCACTTCCGACTGATAGCGTAATTGACACTGACTGGGCACAAGAGGTTGAACATGGTCAAGGTGACTTTGATGATGAGCAAACGAAGCAGTGGTTGGCTAGTCTTGATGATGCGTTGCAAACGTTTAAAGAGAAGCAATGGTTAAATCGGGAACGTGAGCAGCTGCTTGAGAGAGTGAAACGGAATAAAGAGCAGACGTTTATGATTTCCCTGTTTGGCGCTTTTAGTGCAGGAAAGTCAAGCTTTGCCAATGCATTATTAGGTGAAGCTGTTTTACCAGTTTCCCCTCATCCGACAACAGCCACTGTAAATACGGTAAAGAAAGCTGAGCCCGAACATCCGCATAATACAGCGATTGTGAAGGTGAAATCAAAGGAAGTATTAGCAAGTGAGATAGTAGCAGTCGCGAAACAGCTAGATGAAGAAGTGACAATTGATACGATTCAAAAATGGAAGCCTGTGATGAAGCAATATGTGACGAGCTGGCAAAAAACATATGCAGAATACTTAGTAACATTAAAAGAAAGCTTATCGACAACAACGTGGGAACTCGGTGCAAAACGAGAGGTAAATCGTAATGAGTTAGCCGAACTTGTCGCAAAAGAAAAATATGCATGTCTTATTAACGATGTTACACTATATTATGATTCACCATTAACGAAGCAAGGTATTGTCCTTGTCGATACACCAGGGGTTAATTCAATTCATGGAAGACATACAAATGTTGCTTTTAAACAATTGCGGGAGTCGGATGCGATTTTTTATGTAACGTATTATAATCACGCATTTTCAAAGGCAGATCAACACTTTCTACAGCAAATGGCAAAGGTAAACGAAAGCTTTCGCCATGACAAACTTTACTTTGTCTTAAATGCAGCTGATTTAGCTGGAAGTGAGCAAGAGTTAAACGGAGTACGAAAGCATGTTTATGACCAATTACGAGCTAATGGTATTGACCAGCCAAGAATTTATCATTTATCAAGTAAACAAGGACTTCTCGAAAAACAAACTGGATTAGAGAAAACTAGCTGGTTTAAACAATTTGAGCAGGCCTTTTACAAACAAACAATACACGAATTAAAGAGGCTTGGCTTTGATCTACTTAAACAGGAAGCTTCTCGCTATATGTTGAAATTGGAGGAAGCGATTCATTTTCTTCAAAGTGCCGAAAAGGAAAAAGAAGAAAAACGGAGCCATATAAAGAACAATGTGGAAAAGTGGGCTTCCAAAATTAGTGACCAACAATTAACAGCTGTTGTTCATGATAGTCAACAGGAAGTTAGTCAACTATATCTATTTCTACGTGAACGAATTCGTTACGTTTTAAATGATGGTTTTATTGATGCGATAAATGTAACGACGGTTAAAGGAGCAAGCAAAAAAGCACAGCAACAATCTCTTGAAGCAGCGATTAAAGACTGGAGAGGGGAAGGTGAGCATTTCCTAGAGCAGGAACTTCATGCAACTCTTATCCGAATCGAAGCTGCAATCAAGCAAGCCATTGATACATGGCTAAAGGAAATTGAGCAGGCCATTAGAAAGGACTTTGCCTCGTTCTCGATCGTATATGAACCACAGCCTTTTACGCTTGAAAAGCCTTTTTACGAGCGTTTAATCGATTTAGATAGTAAACCTTATCTGACCTATTTTAAGTCCTTAAAAGCATTTTTTGAAGAAGGTGACGCAAAGCGGTTGAAGGAGCGTATAGTGGAGGATGTATCAGAACAAACGAAGAATGTGTTATTGGAGCTTGAAGAAAAGACAAAAGCAGCAGTAAATGATATTATTACTGAGCTTGAACAGGATAGTAAAAAGCAAATTAGTTTATCTCTACATCGTGAAATTGACCGATTTGATGCTCTACTTGATTCGAAGGAACAGGTAAAGATGGAGCAAGAACTACGATTGGTGCAAAGCTTAATATAATAAAAGAAGAGGCTGTGCCAAAAGGTTGTTTTTTAACCTTTTGGCACAGCCTTCATTGTCTTTATTTTATTGTTCATTGTCATCAAGAATATTTAAATTTTGTTGGCTGGTAACAGAATCATCATCTTCTGTTCTAGCTGGTTTACCATTCCCAGGTGTTTTATTGTCAGCGTCACCTTCTTGTGAGCTATCATCATCAGGATTTTCCTCATCGCTAGGATCTTCAATCTCATCAAGAGGATCTTCAATCTCATCAAGAGGATCAGGAATTTCATCGTCATCGATAGGTTCTTCCTCAACTGGTGCTGGAATAGTTACTTCGGCGCTTACAGGCTTACTCTTAACGTTTGCACTTTCATCAAAAATAGCAACAACTTCAAAACGGTACGTTGAGCCAGGCTCAGGGCTACTATAAGCGTATTGCATATCCTTCATTCGATCGAGTGTTTGCGGGCTTTCCTCATCAATAGTTAGCTGGAGTTCGAACGTCACCTTTTCACGATGTTCTTCAGGATAATTCCAGCTTACAATGATTTGATTGCGTTCTTCATCATAGCCAGCAGTAAAGTCAGTCGGTTCAGGAATTTTCATGAATTCTTCCGATACTCTTGTTGGCTCATTTCCTCTTACGAACAGTTCATAGACGATTTCGCTCTGAGGAGTGAATTCACTTGGCAGTAGTCCAGTTGACCGTTCTACACCAACTCTTACAACTGAATTTGGCATCGTAAAGTCTTCATTTTCTTTATCCTTTGAAACGCCCTCGATGATTTCTTTAAAAATAAGTTGAGCAAGTGGGCTCCCTTGATCTAAATAATTATTCTCCCCATTTTTAGAAAAACCGGTCCAAACCGCAACTGAATAGTTTGTCGTATACCCAGCAAACCATTTGTCAGGCACACCACCGCTTGGGATGTTGTGAGCCTTTTGAATCTCTTCAGAGAAGTTTGTTGTTCCGGTCTTTCCAGCAACATGTAAATGAGGGATGTTTGCTGTTCTACCTGTTCCTTCAGTCATGACAGACTTTAACATATCAGTAATCATATATGCTGTATAATCACTCATTGCTAATGTTGATTGAGGTGTCATATCAATGACTCGGCCATCTGGAAATTCTATCTTTCGAACGGTATAAGGCTTTGTATAGTAACCATTGTTTCCAAAAGCAGCATAAGCCCCTGCTAGATGTAGCGTTGAAACACCTGTCTCGAAACCACCTAAACCATACGCCTCAGGCATTGTTGATTGTCCATTTGGTAATTCAATCGGAACACCAAGTCGTTCTGCAAAACCTTGCGCTCGGTCAACGCCGACCTCTTGTAATGCTTTAATTGCAGGCACATTTTGTGATTTTGTCAGTGCCCGTCTCATTGACATAGGACCTTCATAATTTCGACTGAAGTTACGCACTTGGTCCCCAGTATTATACGTATGCGGTTCATCGACAATGACCTTTCCTGTTGACCATTGAAGATATTCAATGGCTGGACCGTAGTCTAAAATAGGTTTAATTGTCGAGCCAGGCTGTTTTTTAATTTCAGTCGCATAATTAAGTCCACGTTGGATTCCGGTATCTTCACGACCACTGCCAATCGCCTTAATTTGCCCTGTTTTCGTATCAACTAATGTAACACCTGCTTGAAAATCTTCATTTTCAGGGTATTGCTTAATATATTCGTCTGTTTGTAGAACGTTTTCTACATGCTGCTGTGCTTCAACATCTAGAGTTGTATAAACCTTTAACCCAGCGTTGTATAAATCGTTGACCGTAATCCCATCCATTTGTTCGAGCTCGGATAACACTTGGTTGTAAAATGCTTCATATGGATAAGCTTCACGTTCGGTTTGATTTATTTGCTCTGAGATTGGAACATTTTTTGCTTTTTCAGCCTCATCTGCTGTAATTTTCCCATGTTTCTCCATCAGCGAAATAACAAGGTTTCTTCGCTTCTCGGCAGCCTCAGGGTTTTTTGTCGGGTCATAATAGCTTGGTCGACGAGGAATACCAGCTAAAAGAGCTGCATCCTCAATTTCTAACTCTGTTACAGACTTGCTGAAATACGTTTGTGAGGCTTTTTCAATTCCGTATGCCCCTGACCCTAAATAAATTTGATTCAAATACATCTCCAAAATTTGGTCTTTGGTGTAACGTTGTTCTAGTTTAATAGCTAAATATTGTTCCTGTACTTTTCGTGTAAGCTTTTTCTGTTCATTTAAGAAAAGGTTCTTAACAAGCTGTTGGGTAATCGTACTAGCACCCTCAGCTCCGAATCCATCGGTAATATTGGCAGCAACCGCACCGAAAAGGCGACGAATATCGATGCCAAAATGCTGTTCAAAGCGCACATCCTCAACGGATATGAAGGCATCTTCAACGACTTGCGGAACATCTTGAATACTTACATTAATTCGCCGTTCTGTCGCATCAAGCTGGGAAACAAATTCATCATTGTCTGAGTAGATTTGTGCCGCTTGAGAAAGGGTAAGTTTTTCTTCTTCTAAATCAGGAGCCCCTTGAATCATTGCAAAAATTGTTACGCCTCCACCAATAATGGCTAAAACAATAATAGTAGTAAAAATAATAACTAGTTTCTTAAATAAACTTTTTTTAGAAGGTTTTTTTCCCTTTTGTTCATTATTACGTTTTTCTAAACGGGATTGTCGCCTTCCTTGTCTTGTATTTTCTGACATTGAAAATCGTTCCTTTCTAAATCAGCTAGTCCCTTTAACCAAAATAAACATCTTGAACAACAGATAAATAATCAATACGTGGATGATATCCTATTTTAATCAAATGGCCATATTTTTCAATATCTGTTTTTAAAATTGATTTCCGTTTTTGGTCCTGCTTTTCATAATAATCAATCAGATGGACAGCATCTAAAAGGTATACTTCGTCTGTTATTGTAAAACGAAGCAAAACGAAGCAAATTCCTTTTTGTGCAACGATTTGTTTCATATGCGAAACTTGATGTTCGTGAAAGTTTTTTAAAGGAAATGACTGCTTATTTTTCGTTTCTTTTGCTTCAAAATCAATGTACCGACCTTGAAATACACCATTAAAATCTGTAGTTGAGGCTTGTTTAAAATAAGCTTCTTTTATTACAGCTGCACTACGTTTCGGATAATCGACTTGAACAATTTGGACTGGAGTTGGTTTTTTATGAATGACTGCTTTTCCTTGATGAAGGTAGTATTCATTTGTTTCATTAATGTCTTCCTCAAGCGTCATGCCACGGTTACTATACGTCATTTGTTTTGCTTGCTTCTTTTTCATACTAGGCTGTGTTGTCGTATAGCGCCTCCCATTCGGATATCGAATCGTCATTATTTTTCACAATCCTTTCCAAATTCGATCGTATGCATGTTTAAAATTTTTCAGAACCAGCATTTACAAGGATAGATTCCATCACATTATCTTATCATAAAGAAGGAAAGGATGGGTAATGTGATTTTTGATAAAATCGTGTAGTTTTTATGTGAAAGGGTGATTTGATGGCTAGCTCTCTCAAACAAGATGTACTTGAGTCGATAATAAAAAAGACCGAAAAAGGAAATATCGATAATATTTCACGTACCGTATTTTATGAAGCATTTTATAACCGTAACCCTGAAATCCGTTGGGCACTACTTGCAGGTCTAGTTTCAAGAAATGCTGGCTGGAATATGACGGATCTAGAGAGCAAATGGTTTCAAAAACTTTTAAATGAAAACGATCGACGTGTAGTATTCTCTACCTATGAACGAGCTAATTGGACGATTTTTCAAGATGCATTCCCACAGCTTCTCATATATGAGTGGTCGAAAAAAAGCGGAGAACCACTGTTTCATTTCCTACCTAAATTCGGGGTTTCAAGATTCATGGAAAGGGAATGGAAAATGTTTTGGGAAAGGCGGGATGAACATCGTTTATGTACAGCCTTAATTATAAATGAGCAAAATGTAATTCAAAAACCTGTACTTGAAGACCCGGTTTATGAAAAGCATGTATTTTCAACGCTTCGATATTTTTTGGAGGAGCATGCACACTTTAGTTATGTGCTGTTTCCGACAAGGACGGGGGAGTTGTATGGCTTTTATGTACGCAATTTTCGAAAAGTAGAGTCAAGGATTTGGCTAGGAAAGCAGCTAGAGATGCTTCTTTTTCATCCTGATATTTATGGGAAAATTATAGATTTTCAGAAACATACGGTACATACAGGCTCAAGAAAAGATTATGAACAATTTTTAAACTGGGAAACGCAAAATAACAGTCCGTTGCTTCGTTTAACATATCCTATTATTAAACATGAATATTCAAAAAATAAAACAGACTGGTACAAAAGAGAAACAAGAGCACTGAAAAAAATGTTTATTCCTGTAAAGGAACAGACTCCGCAAGAGCGAACAAATTGGGTGAGACGAAAACAACTAGAGCTCTATTACGCCGGAAAAATAAAAGACTGGTTAAACGATTAAAAGGGGTACCCAGGTTTGTTTTGACCTTTTGGGCACCCCCTCCGACTGGTTAGAAAACAGTTGGTTTATTCGTTATTCGGCTGGGCGATTTGGGCCAGCGAGTTTTTTATCACCAGCATACCCATCGACCATTGTTTTACCTTCTCTAATCTCTTCTTTTTGTGAGGCTGTCGGTTGCTTATTTTCGTGTTTTTTATTCAAACTGGGACCCTCCTTTTTTTGATTCGGTTATATTATGTCTTTAATTATGAGGTTCCATGTATTGAATTTGTTCAAAGTATGCAATATTAAGACTTTCTTTGACGAATAGCAACTAGTTTTGTCAATAGTGAAGGTAAGAGACGGAAACAGACCGAATAAAAGGGCAAAGGAAACTCGGGAGGGATAAATATGAGAACGTTTATTGATGTAGCTGAATTATCACAACGACTTGAAATCGATTTCACGACCCTGAAGCAATGGACAAATTATTTTGGTATGGAATGGAAGGTAAACGAGTTAGGTCATGAAGGTTTAACAGAAAATCAGCTTAAAACTCTTGTCTCAATAAAATCCCAATTACAACTAGGAAAAGTACTTGATGAGATAGATTTGGATGAAGTTAAGGCAAACATGGTTGATGCCAGAGTGTACGAGAATAAGCTTAACCATGTGATTGAACAAGTGACTGATTTAGAACAACGAATCTCACAAAAAGCAGACGAGGTTGTAAGCTATCAGTTATTAAAGCAGCGGTCAGAATTAGAGGAAATGTTTGAAAAGCTTACTCGTTTAGAACAGCGTATTTCAAAAATGGAAAACAAAGTAAAGCAACCTGAACAACACGAAATGGACTACAATCATAACGAACTGCCACTAGCCGCAGGTGAAGGTACAAAAAAGAAACGAAGAACGTTGCTGGAGATTTTTTCATAAATGTAGATCCATTTATTAGCCGAGGGTAACTCGGCTTCTTTTTATAAGCGTAGATTTAAACATTCGAATATACTTAACTTTGCAACGTATCCATCGTTTGCTAAGATGGACGTGGAGGTGAAGAGTTTGATAGAGCAAGAGCGGACAAGATTAAGTCAACTTACGAAAGAGTTGCTAAAAATGAATGAAGAAGCCGAACGGTATTATATAGAGGTCGTTAAACAAGAGGGGTATGAAGTGGATTTTTACGGTAAAGTAAAGCCTTTTGCGGATAAAATGAAACAGCTTACTGACGAGTGGCTTCCGTTAGCTGAACAATTTGTAAAAACAGAGAAGCCGTTGAACTTACACCCGATTCAGTTAACACAGACTGTTGAAAATATTGAAATAGTCGCAATTAAGTCCTTTTTTGCTGATACAGGAAAGAAACGTCAAATTGAAACGTTTAAATCGGTTGCTTTTGTTCTTCACCAAGTAATAAACAGTTTACAAAAGCATTAGAGAGGGAGCTGAAAGTATGAAAGCAATCGTTGAAATGGATTGGGTAGCCCAAAGGGTGGAACAAGACTCGTTACGAGTAATTGACTGTCGGTTTAAACTAGGTGATTCTGAGGACGGGCAAAACAGGTATAATGAAAGCCATATTCCAGGAGCTGTCTATCTTGACTTAGAAAAGGATTTGTCTGGACCAATACAAGTACATGGGGGCCGTCATCCTCTACCAGATTTGAACGAACTAACAAGCAAGTTAGGTGCAATTGGAATTGATGAAACTGTAACAGTTGTTGCATATGATGATGAAGGAGGCCCTTTTGCTTCAAGATTGTGGTGGCTTTTACACTACCTCGGTCATGAGAACGTTTATGTCATGAATGGAAGTTTTTCAGAATGGGCGAAGCAATATAAGACGGCTAAAAAGATTCCTCAATTTGAAACGAAGGTTTTTAAGGCGAATATTAAACCAGACCTTCTTGCTTCCCGTACTGATGTATACAATATGGTGAAGAGTAGAAGGGGGGCACTTATTGATTCTAGAGAAACGCCCCGTTTTGAAGGAAAAGTCGAACCGATTGATAAAATTGCTGGTCATATTCCAACAGCGAAAAACTTCTTTTGGCGAGATGTATTAAAAGAGCAGGGGACTTTGAAAAAAGACGATGAGCTAGCATCCCACTTTGCAACAGTAAATGCGAATGATTCAATTATTGTTTACTGTGGCTCCGGTGTAACAGCGTGCCCAAATGTCCTTGCACTGAAGCAATTAGGTTATAACAGTGTTAAATTATATATCGGTAGTTGGAGCGATTGGATTTCATATAAGGATGCAAAAATTGAACGTACGGAATAGGAAAGAGGTCTAAAAGGATAACTTTTAGACCTCTTTTTAATACAGAGTTAAATAGTTAAAACTGTTTTATAACAATTTTAAAATTATGTTTTGAGGAAAACCTTGATTATTCAAGGTTTTTAGTTTTATTGTAGTTTTGTGTCGATAAAAAAACAAAAAAATATAAAAGAAACAGTTGTATTACAGTTTTGTCTGTTATAATATAAAACCAAGAAATAATTAACTGTTTTAAAACAGAGAACGGAGGGGCAGTTGATGACATCATAAATTAGATTGAGTAGAAAGAGGAAAGTGAGAAAGTCGGTCAAAAAAAGAGAAAAGAGAAAAGGGAGATGGAGAATATGGGAAATCAAATGAATCGGAATGAAGTAGAAAAACTACAAGAACAGTGGGGGTTAGATTCGCGTTGGGCAGGGATTACTCGACCGTATTCTGCTGAGGAGGTAGTTCGGTTACGTGGTTCTTTGCAAATAGAGCATACTCTCGCACGTCGTGGTTCTGAAAAACTATGGAAAATGCTTATTAATGAACCATTTGTAAACGCTTTAGGTGCGTTAACTGGTGGGCAGGCTGTTCAGCAGGTGAAAGCTGGATTAAAGGCTATTTACTTAAGTGGGTGGCAAGTAGCGGCGGATGCTAACTTGGCAGGTCATATGTACCCTGATCAAAGCTTGTACCCGGCGAACTCTGTTCCGCAAGTAGTAAAGCGGATTAACAACTCTCTTTCTCGTGCTGACCAAATTCAACATATGGAAGGTGAGGGTGATGTTGATTATTTTGCACCGATTGTCGCTGATGCTGAAGCTGGGTTTGGAGGGCAATTGAATGTCTTTGAATTAATGAAAGCGATGATTGAGGCAGGGGCATCAGGAGTTCATTTTGAAGACCAGCTAGCTTCTGAAAAGAAATGTGGTCATCTCGGTGGGAAAGTCTTAATCCCGACACAAACAGCGATTCGTAATCTTGTTTCCGCTCGCCTTGCTGCTGATGTTTCGGGAGTACCAACAGTTCTTATCGCTAGGACAGATGCGGATGCGGCTGATTTAATTACGAGTGATATTGATCCTGTGGATGCTCCTTTTATTACTGGTGAACGTACAACAGAAGGGTTTTACCGGACAAAAGCCGGGATTGATCAAGCAATTGCTCGCGGCCTTGCTTATGCGCCTTATGCGGATTTGATTTGGTGTGAAACGTCGAAGCCTAGTCTTGAGGAGGCGAAGCGATTTGCGGAAGCGATCCATGCAAAATTCCCTGGTAAACTATTAGCTTACAATTGTTCTCCGTCGTTTAATTGGGAGGCGAACCTAGACAAAGAAACGATCGAAACGTATCAAGTGGAATTAGGGAAGATGGAATACAAGTTCCAATTTGTGACGCTAGCGGGATTCCATGCTTTGAATTATAGTATGTTTGAGCTTGCGCGAGGTTACAAAACAAGAGGGATGGGGGCTTATTCAGAGCTTCAGCAAGCGGAATTTGCGGCTGAAGAGAATGGATACACAGCAACACGCCATCAAAGGGAAGTGGGAACAGGCTACTTTGATGAGGTTGCGCAAGTAGTATCCGGTGGAACTTCTTCAACGACAGCTTTAAAGGGTTCGACTGAGGAAGCGCAATTTCAACGATGATAATTAGGGCTATGGTCTGGAAAGTAGGGCCTGTCTTAAAGCTTAAAGCGTGCAAAGTAATGGCTCTGTTCGCTATACGATGAGAACACCGCTCATCGTGAGGCCACTGAAAAACTACTTCTTTGTAACTCAAAGAAGTAGTAATGGCTCCACGCGTTGCGCGCCCTGTTATGAGAAAACCACTCATAGCAGGGCTTTCAAAACCAGGCAACGGCTCCGCACATTACTTAAAGGGTACTGAAAAAGGGAAACCCACCCTTTTTCAGTGCCCTCCTCATCGTAAGGTTTTTAAAAGGTGTAGCGACTACGCTCATTGCATGAAGGTTGTGCCAAAAGGTTAAAAAACAACCTTTTTGGTACAGCCTCTTCTTTTATGGTTGGGATGAAAGTTACTATATGTCCAGTTGTTAATATTTATATTAACTTTACGAGGTTTGTTTATTAGTCGATTCAAACTAAGACGTTCTACCTAAATCCTTGTATTTATTAGTTTTAAAGTAGAATCGATAAACGAATAATCCTATTGTGAATTTTCTAAATTTATACTAATATTAATTTATGGATAAATAAGTTAATGTATTTATAAATGTTAGGCTTGTTTATCGATGGAACAATCGAGAGAGGGAGGGAAAATGAAGAATTTACACTCGCTTTAAAATGTATGCGTTTTCAAAAAAGTGAAGAGAGGGGAAAAATGAATGAAAAAAAATTTAGTTAAAAGGTTAACGCTTGGATTGTTACTTCTTGTTTTGATTATTCCGATAACGGTGCTTGCAAAGACTACGGAGCAACAAGTTAGTAAACCGAATAGCAATAAGCCTTACCAAAGTTACGAGGGTGAGGTGCCTCAATTTCAGAATGTCTCCGTTCATGATCCGTCAATTATAAAGGTTGATGATACATTTTATGTGTTTGGCTCTCATATTGCAGCAGCTAAGTCAACTGATTTAAAGAGCTGGACTGATTTTGCAAATGGTTATACAACCCCTAATAATGTTATTTATGGTGATTTGTCAGAAAACCTAGCTGAATCCTTCAAATGGGCTGGTGAAGATGACGCTGATAGTAAAGGGGGATATGCTGTTTGGGCGCCTGAAATTTTCTGGAACGAAGATTACGTTCATGAAGATGGAACAACTGGAGCATATATGATGTATTACAGTGCATCGTCTACGTATATTCGTTCAGCGATTGGGTATGCGGTGTCAAAAGAAATTGAAGGTCCGTATCAATATGTTGATACACTTGTGTATTCTGGCTTTACTGAAGGTGAAGCATATGATGCAAATAGCGATGTGAATAAAAAGTGGACTAATACGAATATTCAAAGCTTAATTGATGAAGAAGTACTAGCGGGACCAAGTGATAATTGGTTTAATGCGAATGGAAGCTACAATAATAGTACGTTTCCGAATGCAATTGATGCAAACCTGTTTTATGATGATGAAGGAAAGCTATGGATGACTTATGGCTCGTGGTCTGGTGGGATTTTTATGATCGAGATTGATAAACAGACTGGTGAAGCGATTTATCCTGGTGAAGATGGAAAAACATCAGATGAACGGTTAATTGACCGTTATTTTGGTATTAAAATTGCAGGTGGTTATGGAAAATCTGGAGAAGGTCCGTACGTTGTTTATGACGAGAGTACAGGCTACTACTATTTGTATGTAACCTATGGATGGTTAGGTGCAGATGGTGGCTATCACATGAGGTTATTTAGATCTGAAAACCCAGAAGGTCCTTATGTTGATGCTGAAGGTAAACCGGCTGTTTTACCTACCAACACAGATAATGCTCCGTTCGGAAATAAACTGATGGGGAACTTTTTGTTTGATCGGAAAATTGGAGAGCCTGGCACAGGGATTGGTTATGGTTATGTTTCCCCTGGGCATAATTCGGTTTATTATGATGATGAAACAGGGCAACAATTTTTAGTATTCCATACTCGCTTCCCGGAAACAGGTGAGATGCATGAGTTGCGCATTCATCAAATGTTTATGAATAAAGACGGATGGCCGGTTGTTGCACCTTATCGTTACGCTGGCGAAACGCTTGAAAAAATCAATAGACAAGACGTTATTGGTGAATATCAATTTATTAATCATGGAAAAGACAATTCTGCTGAAATAAAAAAATCTTCATTTATGCGCCTGAATAAAGATAATACTATCTCGGGGTCTGTTGAAGGTTCATGGAAAAAGACAGGTCATAGCGAAGCTGAATTGACCGTTGATGGTGTTGTCTATGACGGAGTATTTGTTCACCAATGGGATCCGACTTCAGAGCAATATGTCATGGCGTTTACAGCAGTGTCGGATAAAGGTGTATCCATTTGGGGAACGAAATTATTGGAGAAAACAGATGAAGAAGTTGTTGCGGATGTAGTGGCGGACCTTGATTTAGGTGATACCGACAATGTTATCTCTAAATTGTCGCTTCCGACAGAAGGGACGAGAGGTGCGGTCATTTCGTGGGAGACCTCAGATGCTAATGTTGTAACAGAAACAGGTGAAATTAGTAGACCTGAAGCTGGGGATGAGAGTGTGTCTGCTACCTTAACGGCAACTGTAACAAAAGGTGATGTAACTGAAACGAAAGAATTTAACATTACTGTGCTCCCGTACAACGAAGTAGGTATGTCTGCTCACTTTGAATTTGAAAATGATTTAGTGGATCAGAGTGGCAATTTTGGTTCTGGTACTGTAACAGGTGATCGTATTGATAATGAAGGTGGAGAAATTACGTATGTTGACGGTAAAATTGGGAAAGCGGCCGTTTTCAACGGTGAATCAGGTATTCGTTTACCGAATGGTTTAATTTCTAGCAATACGTACTCGGTGTCATTATGGTTGAACCCAGAAGAATTAACACCATTCACGACAACGTTCTTTGGAGCGAGGGATAGTAATAACTGGGTAAGTCTTGTTCCGAATGGTCCGGTAGACGGCAATACAATGGTTTGGTCTAATGGCGGGAGATGGTACGATGCTGTCACTGGCATGACGATCCCTACAAGTGAATGGACGCATCTTGCGTTTACTGTCGATAACGGAAGTATTGCAGTTTATGTTAATGGTGAAGAGAAGTTTTCTGGTGAGAACTTTACAAATGTATTTACAACAACGGATGCAAGCTTTAGCTTAGGAGTTAACTGGTGGGATACGCCTTATAAGGGCTTGATTGATGATGTACGTATTTATGAAGGGGTTCTTTCGGCAAATCAAGTAGCTGAGTTAACAAGTGTTAATGAATAAGCAAAGAAAAGAAGAAACGCTCGTGTTTTTAAGAGGCGCAGAAAAAGGTACTTTTCCCTTTTTTAATGCCCTCGAAGCAATGTGCGAAGCTATTGCTATTTAATCAAGCCACTGAAAAAGGTTGATTTTTACCTTTTTCAGTGGCTTTGTTTTTAACTGTGTGTTTCTTCTGTATGTAATGAGAGTGGTTTTTTACTAACGATGACTCCATCTTCATCGGCGTATAGATAAGAACCTGGTTCGAAAAGGGCTCCGGCGAAGTGAACTGGGATATTTTCAATCCCTTTTCCAAGTTTCAAGCTTTTCATGGGGGTTGTGCCTAATGCTAAAATTCCGATAGCCATTTCGTTAATTTGAGCACTATCTCGGATGCATCCATACACAAGAATTCCTGATAATTGTCTGTTTACTGCGATTTGAGCGAGATTATCACCGATCAAGGCGCGCTGTGTTGAGCCGCCTCCGTCTATAACTAAAACGCTGCCGGTTGGAATGGTTTGTAAGGCACGTTTTACGAGGGTGTTATCTTCAAATACTTTCAAGGTGTGGATAGGTCCATTAAAAGAACGTTTATTACCGAATCTCTTAAAAATAGATTCCGTTATTTGTACTTTATCGGGAAAGTGATCGCAAAGGTCGGCTGTAAAAACAGGGGTGCGCTTCACGGGTTTCCTCCTTAAGAAATAGTTTAGAAAAAGCTGACTCTAAGGGTGGAATGTTAAGTCAGCTTTTTCAGTAAGATAATGAAGTTGTTTAAGACTACTGTATCAGGTGTTTAGTTATGTGGGGTCTTTCGTAAGCATTTATCGCATTGTGTAAAATACGTTTCGTGCATTTCTTCAATGATATCACCGCAATTCGTGCAGATTTTAGGTTCTAATACCCGGAAAGATTCTGCTTTAGGGGTCATTTGATACGTTGTATTCATTTCTATCGCTCCTCTCTGTTGTGTAACAGGCTTTAATTTTTAGTTGTGTTCTGTTTGACTTAGGCATTTATCACATTGATTTAAATAGGATTCGTGCATCTCGACCATGGGTTTTCCGCAATCAGTGCAAATCTTCGGGTCGATTTGTCTAAAAAACTCTGCTCCTGGTGTCATGTTTAAATCCCTCCATCTGTTTTGTTGGTTTCATTGTATTATAACAGTTTGTTAAAATCAATACTGTTTTATAAAAAAGTCAGATTATTTTGTTTTCCTTCTGAAGATAAAAAAAGGAGTGGCAGGTTATGTAACCTGTCACTCCTTTATTCAGAGGCTAAAAAGCCCTATAATGTCATTTCTATTATCAAGAAACCCATAAATTATGTAGGGTAATAAAGATTATCCGTTGTCACGGAATGAGTAATAAATCATGACAATTAACGTTGCAAATGACATTATACCTAAAAGTGTAATAAGCATACCTGAAGGTTCAGCATGAGCCGTTTCTTCTCCGCCACCACCAGCTGCAAGTGCCACTTGAAATGGTATTACGAAGAATGTAAGCAGACATGCTACCAACATCGAGATTTTTTTTAGCATTTTCGACCCTCCTCGTTTCCAACAAACACTAGTCTTAACAGTTTTCTATCCATTCCATTATAGAATTGCCGTTTCAATTAATCAATAAAGGAAACAAAGATGCCACAATTTATTATTTATTTATTGATAATATTTTCATACAGCTTATGTTTGAATAAAGTTAAAAGCTTCTGGGGTTCGCAAACGTTTGGCAATATGATAAGATAAACCTATTGTCCAAGCTTTATTAACATATAATATTGATTATTTAATAAGTAAGAAAATTGAGATTTTGAATATGAAAGGAATACGTAAATGGCACACATACATTTAGAAGATATTATTATTGCGAACCAGCGATTGAAGGACGTTGTGACGCACACACCATTACAAAAAAATCTTGTTTTGTCCGAACGATATGATTGTAACGTGTACTTAAAGCGTGAAGACTTACAGGTGGTACGCTCCTTTAAAATTCGTGGGGCATTTCATCAAATTTCTAGTTTGACTCAGGAAGAATTGAATAATGGTGTTGTTTGTGCAAGTGCAGGGAACCATGCTCAAGGCGTAGCCTATTCATGTCAAGCTTTGCAAATAAATGGAAAAATCTTTATGCCGTCAACAACTCCGAGACAAAAGGTAGATCAAGTGAAGTTTTTTGGGAAGGAATATGTTGAGGTTATTCTTTCAGGTGACACGTTTGATGATTCGTTTGCGGAAGCGATGAATTATTGTAATGAGCATCAAATGGCATTTATTCATCCGTTTGATCAAGAAAAAATCATTGCGGGTCAAGGAACGGTCGGAATGGAAATTATGAATGATATTGATGAAAATATTGACTATTTATTTTCGTCAATTGGTGGCGGTGGTTTAATAAGTGGTGTTGGGACGTATATTAAAAGTATTAGTCCTAGGACAAAGATTATCGGCTGTGAGCCAGAAGGTGCTCCTGCAATGAAAGAATCATTAAACCTAGGCAGAGTAATCGAACTTGAAAAGATTGATAAATTCGTAGATGGTGCAGCCGTTAAAAAGGTAGGCGATTTACCTTTTGAAATTTGTAAATCTGTCATTGATGATATTATCCTTGTGCCTGAAGGGAAAATCTGTACTACTATTCTTGAGCTGTATAACAAAAACGCAATTGTTGCTGAACCTGCTGGCGCAATGTCCATCTCTGCGTTAGATTTCTATAAAGATGAGATCAAAGGTAAAACAGTCGTCTGTATCGTCAGTGGTGGAAATAATGATATTGGTCGAATGCAGGAAATGCGAGAGCGTTCTTTAATCTATGAAGGATTACAGCATTATTTTATTATCCAATTCCCACAACGGGCAGGGGCTTTACGAGAATTTATTCAAGATGTTCTTGGTCCAGATGATGACATTACCCGTTTTGAGTATACGAAGAAAAATAATAAGGGTAGTGGTCCTGCAATTATTGGTATTGAATTAAAATGTGACAAAGATTATCATCAATTAATTGAACGACTTGATAAAAAAGGCTTCGGCTATCATGAAATTAACAAGAATGAAAGTCTTTTTAATCTCTTAATCTAGTCATATTCAAAGACTTGTCCGCTTCTGGGCAGGTCTTTTTGATTTAGTGAAAAATTAGTTTCCGAATAGGAACGATGGTGTATAATAAAATCATAGATACGGCATTGTTGTCGATTAGGGGGCGTCGAATGTGACAGAACATCAAAAAGGAATATTACTCGAGAGCGGTACAAATGAACTCGAAATTATCGTTTTCTCCGTTGGGACGGGGACGTTCGGTATAAATGTAATGAAGGTAAGAGAAATTATTCAATCACCACCTGTTGTTGAGATGCCGAATAGTCATCCTCACATCGAAGGAATTATCCGCTTACGTGACGAAATCATAACCGTTGTCAACTTAGCTAATGTTCTTGGTTTTCCGCAATCAGAGACACCTGGGCAAGATAAGCTTATCGTATCGGAGCTTAATAATATAAAGGTGGCCTTTCGGGTTCAAGCGGTATCAAGAATTCATCGTGTTTCTTGGACTCAAATTGAAAAGCCATCTGAGCTGTCACAAGGACTTGAAGGTGCTGCAACTGGTGTCGTGAAAATGGACGAGCAGATGATTATCCTTTTAGATTTTGAAAAAATTGTGTACGATATTAACCCTGAAAATGGGATGAGTGTGAAAGATGTAAAAGCGTTAGGGAAAAGGAATCGAAGCGACAAAAAAATTGTTGTAGCAGAAGATTCACCTATGTTACGTAAGCTTTTGCATGAAACGTTAGCAGAGGCCGGCTATGATTGCATAACGTTCTTTGATGATGGAAGAGCAGCTTGGGATTATTTGGAGTTTGTGAAAGAAGAACATTCGGATATTAAAAAGGAAATTCAACTTATTATCACAGATCTTGAGATGCCGAAGATGGATGGACATCACTTGACGAAACGGATAAAAACAGATGAAAAGTTACAGGAAATCCCTGTTGTTATTTTTTCATCGCTCATTACAGAAGACTTATTTTATAAAGGGAAACATGTAGGGGCAGATGCCCAAGTGAGTAAGCCTGAGATTGTAAAATTAATCGAAATTATCGATAAATTAGCTCTTTAAAAGCAAGTGAGAGGCGATAGGAGATAAAATCTCCTATCGCCTTTTTTGTATATTTTATGTATAAAAAAAGTGATTTTTTTGGGAAAACAGACATTTCAGACAATTCGGATGAATAAAAATTCATAATTATACATTGACGATTTCAGTTGGATCCCTTATCGTTTATTTGGGAGGAGAGTATATGTGCGAGACGTTAAAAAAAGTCGGAATGGTTTTTTTAGGATTAATACTAACTACATTTGGGTTATACCTGTTGGAAATACATGAGTTAACGTTTGGTGGAACTGCTGGGATTGCTACAGTTATTTCACATTGGTTTAATGGTTCATGGAGCATGCTGTTTTTTCTAGTCAATATTCCTTTCTTTATAATCTCTATTCAAAAAATTGGAAAATGGTTTACGCTGTCCAGTTTGTTTTCAATTACAATGATTTCACTTTTAAGTCAATTCATCACAGTAGAAGCAATCGAGCTTCCACTTTGGTTAACAACCATACTAGCGGGACTCTTTATCGGAGTAGGAGTAACATTTGTTTTAAATAACGGTTCATCATTAGGTGGGATTCATATTCTCGCTTATTATTTAGATATGAAATGGGGAGTAAACCGCGGAACGATCATCTTTGTTAGCGATGCTTTCATCATTTTGATTGCGGCGAGTCTAGTTGGATGGAATCAGGCGTTTCTTTCTGTCTGTGTGATTGCAATTGCTAGCTTTATCATTGGACGATATAAAAAAGTAGCTGTTCAGTCGGCAGCTGATGATGCTGATTCAGTTTTGATTCCTACACAAGCAAAACACGAGTAGAGAAAACTACTCGTGTTTCGTTCGTTAAAGACGTTTTGCCCCTATGTAGCGAGTTGACCAATAGGATTGGTCTAGCGAGCTAACAGTTACGCCAGTTGAAGAGCCAGCGTGAACAAACTGATTTCCGCCAATATAGATACCCGCATGGGAAGGGCCGCTTTTGTAGGTTGTGAAAAATACTAGGTCACCAAGTTGTAAATTTGAAACAGATTGACCAGCAGAATAAATCTCTTGTACCGTCCTTGGTATTGAAACGCCTTGGTTTTTAAAGACATATTGTAAAAAACCGCTACAATCAAAGCCCGCTGGCGAAGTGCCTCCCCACTTATAAGGACTCCCTTTTAGAGAAAGAGCTGAATCAACAAGCGAAGAGTCATGATTTACACTTTCAGTCTGGACAGTTTGTTTTTCAGTAATTTGCTCTATCTCCTTTGAGTAAGGTGAAATTTCTTTTTCTTCATTGATAAGGACGGCTCTCGTTTCAGGACCGACAACTCCATCAACTTGGAGATTATGGGCAGCTTGAAATGCACGTACTGCTTTCTTTGTTTTTGCACCGAATATACCGTCTACCCCTTGATAGTATCCATATTTCTCAAGTTGTTCCTGAATCGATTTAACCTGCTCTCCGGTCGCTCCCTCTTTTAGGAGTGATTGTCCTGAGAGTGTTTCGCTTGGTTCAGATGTTGTAATCGCTTTTGTTGGATCATTTTCATTTTCATGAACAATAGCATCTTTTGACACTTGGTGTTTAACAATCGATTCTGATGTGAGAAGATGCCCTAGTGTAATAGGACCTGCAATGCCGTCAGTGATTAGAGAATGGCTAGCTTGATACTGAATAACAGCCTGCTTCGTTCTTGGACCAAAAATGCCATCATGTGCTCCTTTATAATAAGCTAATGCCTTTAAATAGGCTTGTAGGGATAGCACATTTTCCCCTTGATCGCCAAAACGGATAATCTGGTTTTCTTCAATTTTTTTTGCCTGCGGTACATCAGCAGCCTCCGCTCGTTTTAGATCAAACGGAATGTGAAGTGCACTTCCAACGATAACAGTTGAAATTAACAATTTCCCTTTTGATGTCGCCTTCATCTTTATTCCTCCTGCTGTGGACTTCTTGTGTTGACTTACAATCATTGTATGAGGTCGACCACGACATAGAACTGGAATGTGATATTCACTATGTTATACTTAGGAGGAATGTGGCTTTAATAGGAGGGATTCGGTGTGAAATTAAAAAATAAAAAAGTGATTCAGCTAGTCGATCATGACTTTGAAGATTTAGAATTATGGTACCCGGTGATGCGCTTAAGAGAAGAAGGTGCAACGGTACATATGGTAGGAGAAAAAGCGAATCAGCAATACAAAGGTAAATACGGGGTTCCTGCAATTTCAGAGTATTCCTTCTCCGAAATAAAGGCAGAGGATTACGATGCTTTACTTGTTCCTGGAGGCTGGGCTCCTGATAAATTAAGAAGATTCCCTGAAGTTCTTTCAATCGTTAAACATATGGATGAACAAAAAAAGCCGATTGGACAAATTTGTCATGCTGGCTGGGTGCTTATTTCCGCCAAAATTTTAACCGGACGTACGGTTACAAGTACACCAGGTATTCGTGATGATATGGAAAACGCAGGTGCCAACTGGTTAGATGAGGCTGTTGTAGTTGATGGACATTTAGTATCAAGCAGACGTCCACCGGATCTACCTCCTTATGCAA
This sequence comes from Halalkalibacter urbisdiaboli, assembly GCF_002156385.1. GTDB lineage: Bacteria > Bacillota > Bacilli > Bacillales > Bacillaceae_D > Halalkalibacter_A > Halalkalibacter_A urbisdiaboli. The sequence goes on along the minus strand of NZ_MVJM01000001.1, from coordinate 221,548 downwards.
AAGCATTTGTAGATGTATTAGCAGGGGAGTAATGGCCTATGGAATTCCACTTTTTTGGAACCGGGGCTGGTGTTCCTTCGATTCAAAGGAATGTTAGTGCTGTTGCGGTACGGTTACCACAAGGTATCCAGTGGTTATTTGACTGCGGAGAGGCGACTCAGCACCAAATCTTACAATCGGCAATTACGCTTACGAAGATTGAGCGAATTTTCATCAGTCATTTACACGGCGATCATATTTTTGGTTTGCCTGGCTTACTTGGATCGAGATCATTTCAGGGGGCTGAATCTCCCCTGACGATTTACGGACCTAAAGGCTTAAATGATTTTATTCAAACTTCACTAAATGTTTCACGTACCCATCTTCGTTATCCGTTACATATTGTTGAAGTAAAACAGGGGATGCTTTTTGAAACAAATGATTTTATAGTAGATGTTCTTGAGTTAGACCACGTAATGCCGTGCTTTGGGTATCGAATGAAAGAGCAAGATAAGCCCGGTACTTTACAGGTTGAACGTTTGCGAGAGTTGGGCATAACGCCAGGTCCCATTTTCCAGAAAATAAAGACCGGGCAAAATGTTCGCCTAGATGATGGGCGAGTCATAAATGGTAAGGACTTTGTAGGTCCGACAAAGCGGGGGCGTACCATTGTCGTTGCAGGCGATACGAGACCGACAGAATCGATGGTGGAATTTGCATTTGGGGCAGACATTTTAGTTCATGAAGCAACATTTCGTGAAGACAAGCAGGAGCATGCCGCTCAATTTGGTCATGCAACTGTAAGAGAGGCAGCAGCACTTGCGAAAAGAGCGAATGTGAAGACATTGATCTTAACACATATAAGCTCTCGATATTCTGGGGAAGAAATGGAAATTGAGAAGGAAGCACGTTCCATTTTTCCTGCAACTTTATTAGCTCATGATCATATGGTTCACTCCGTGTAAAAGCGAATAAAAATCACCTTGGATGCACAAAGTAAGACCATTCATCCAGAGGAGGAATGGTCATGACAGAACGTACCCAAATGAAAGAAATGTTACAAAAAGCAGAAGAAGTTATGGAGGTGGCACAGAAAGCGCTGGAGGATTCTCATCGAATTAATGAAGGTGATCCTATGGAATATTCGAATGCTCAGTTGGAGCTTGAGCATATAAGTGAGGACTTAGATGCATTAATGCATGCTGCGACTCCCGAGCAACGATATGAATTAGAAAGAACACAGCAGCAAATTCGCCAACTTCAAAACAATATGATTTTAAAGCAATAGGGGGAAGTGAAGGTCTGATGGGCCTTCACTTTTTATATGTAGAACGTATAATGGATCGGGAGTTAAATGGTGTGCGAAAACGTGTGATGTTTGCTACAATAAGGAAGAAAGACAAACAAAGAAGAGGGACGAGTCATGAAGAATATCACGAATGAATTGATTCAAGAAAAGTTAGATTCCCGTGAGGCTCTTACGATTCTTTTTGTTTATACACCACTATGTGGGACTTGCAAACTAGCAGGTAGCATGCTTGAAGTGATTGAAGCTTCAAACCCAGCTTTAATGATTCACAGAATAAATATTAATCATGCACCCAACTTTGCGCAAACGTGGAAAATAAAAAGTGTTCCATGTTTACTTATTTTTCAAAAAGGTTTAGGTGTAGAGAGGATTTATGCGTTTCAATCAATTTCTTATTTACATGCTATAATGAAGCCTTACATAGCGGTAGCTGAATTGCAAACAAATCGTTATTAACGAAAGGGGAATATGACTATGTCAATGCATTATGAAGAATATATGCGTCAAGTTGTGATGCCGATGAGAACGGAGCTAACTGAAGCCGGTTTTAGGGAGTTAACAACTGCTGAGGAAGTGGATCAGTATATGGCTCAGGCGGAAGGGACAACACTTGTTGTTATTAACTCTGTTTGTGGTTGTGCAGCAGGCTTAGCTCGTCCAGCAGCGGTTACATCTCTTGTTCATACAAATACACCAGATCATTTGGTGACGGTCTTCGCCGGACAAGATAAAGAAGCAACTGCGCAAATGCGTTCTTATTTTAGTGAATATCCACCATCATCACCATCAATGGTATTATTAAAAGGAAAAGAAGTCGTTCACTTTATTCCGCGTGAGCAAATCGAGGGCGCGACTCCAGAATCAATTATTCGAAATTTAGCGCATGCATATAACGAGCATTGTGCAAATTAATAGTAAAGCCCCTCTTTAAAGAGGGGCTTTTCACTTATGACGAAAAGGAATGATACGAATGAATGCACCGACATTTGCTTTAGAAAATATCCAAACAAATGAACAATGGTCATTAGATCAATTTATAAATCATAAATTGATGATTACCTTTTGGGCTTCATGGTGTCCGGATTCTCAAAAAGACCTTAAACAAAAACAGGCGTTGTATGAATCAACGAATTCGGATGAAGTCAAAATGATAACAATCAATGTAACAGGGCGTGAGCGCGGTGGTGACATAAACAAGTTTCTAGAAGAAAACCATATTACATTTCCGGTCCTTGCAGACGATGGTACGAAAACATACGATGCCTATCGCTGTATGGGTGTACCGACAACCGTTCTTTTAAACGAACATCATGAAATAATCGCCACTTATCATGATAAATCGACGTTTATGGATATAATGAAAGGGTTGTCCACCCTTCTTCGTTAAGGGCGAACTCCGTAAAAGACTACCGTCCCCATTGTTTCAAAATTTGGATAACCACTCTGTTTATAAAGCTCTACAACATGCTCACGGTTATAAGGAACCCGATTTAAATGAAGACGATGGCGTCCTTCTTCAATTTCTACAATTAAATAAGATGCAAGTGGATGACCATCAAAAGGAAGACCGACACTCCCTGTATTCGCAATATTCTTTCCGTGAAGAGAACGGATAAAAGGTAAATGTGTGTGGCCACAAATGTAAATATCAGCTTCATCTTTTTGCATGAGCGTGTCTTCTATCTTAGCCGTATCATCTGGTAATACAACATCAAATAAGCTTGTCGGGGTTGCGTGAAAAGCGTGGATGATTAAATCTAAACCATCTTCAATGACGAGCTCTGTAGGAAGGTTATCCAAATATTGAATATCATCCTCTGTTAGGCGCTTGTATGCCCATTCTCTTTCAAGATTCATCATTTCTAATGCGCTTTCAGGTACTTCACCAGATTTTATTCCTCGAACAATCCATTCGTCCGCGTTTCCTTTAATTACTCTCGCATTGCTAAGTCCTCGAATAATATCAAGAGAACGCTTCGGCTCTGGGCCGCGGAAACATAAATCGCCTAAAACAAAAATTTTGTCAACTTGTTGCTTTGCCACATCATGCAACACGGCTTCTAATGCAGTTGCGTTTCCGTGGATATCAGATAAAAAAGCAAATCGCATAAAGAAATACCTCCTTTTTGAACATTATAACAAACATGAATGACAAATCATGCGTCTTTTTCATTATAGAGGAAAATCGTTCAACAAGAAAATGATAGACAAGAAAATTTTTTATTCAGATAGCCATTTATTGGCGCTTCAATATTCCGTATGGTAAGATCATTCTTAGCAATTTGAACGAGGAGGAGATTTGATCATGAAGATTTTATCGATTGAACCGACGCCAAGTCCTAATACGATGAAGCTGACACTTAGTGAAAGCTTAGGAACAAGTGCTAGGCATAATTATAATGTAAAGAATAAAGAGGAAGCACCCGCTTATATTCAGAAACTTTTTGAAATTGAGGGAGTAAAAGGTGTTTATCATGTTGCGGACTTTTTGGCAATTGACCGGAATCCGAAAGTCGATTGGAAGGTGATTTTGCCGCAGGTTCGAACAGTATTTGGTGAGGATGCTGAGCAAAGTAGTCAAGAAAACCAATCTGGGCTAGACCATTATGGAGAAGTTACTGTACAACTTCAAATGTTTAAAGGTATTCCAATGCAAATTAAACTATCTGATGGAGAACAAGAGCGTCGTGAAGGACTTCCGGAGCGATTTGCTGAGGCGGTAGCAAAATCGCAAAAGCCAGATGATAATGTTGTCATGGAACGAAAGTGGATTGATCACGGAATTCGTTACGGTGAATTAGAGGACGTTGCCAAGGAAGTCGCTGAGGAATTATCGGCCGCTTATTCACAAAAGCGATTAGATGAATTAATTGCTGCAGCAAATGGTGTTCAATCTGAAAAGACAGTAGACATCTCAAAACGATTTATCAAAGTTACGAAGGAAATGCTTGAACAGGAAGATTGGCGCGATCGCTACGCAGCATTAGAAAGAATGGATCCGAAAGAAGAGGACTTACCTGTTTTAGAGAAAGCCTTATCTGATGAGAAGGCATCCATTCGCCGCTTAGCAACCGTTTATTTAGGTATGATCGAGAAGCCGGTCGTACTACCATTACTTTATAAAGCATTAAAGGACTCTTCAGTAACTGTACGACGAACGGCCGGAGATTGTTTATCTGATATTGGGGATCCTGCTGCGATTCCAGCTATGATAGAGGCTTTGCGGGATTCTAATAAGTTAGTGAGATGGAGAGCAGCAATGTACTTATATGAGGTCGGGGATGAGCGCGCAATTGAAGCTCTTAAAAAAGCAGAATCTGATCAGGAATTTGAAGTTGCATTACAAGTAAAAATGGCATTGGAACGTATTGAAGGTGGAGAAGAGGCAAAAGGTTCAGTTTGGAAGCAAATGACTGAGTCGATTTCAGCCGACAGAAAGGAGCGGTCGTGATGACGAAGGAACAAATTATTCAAGAACTAAAGCAGAAGAACATGGAGGATATGATAGAGTTAATTGAAGATGCAGAAGAAGGACATCTAGAAGAACTTGAGCTTGTCGAGTCAATTGGACTTGTCTACGACCGAGAGTTAAATACGGCATTAATTGCGTTACTCGAGGAATTAGGTGTTAACATGATATATCTTACTGATGAAGAATAGGTAGAAGGAGGAGTCTGATGCGCCCAATACCTTCGAAACGATTATCGGAAAAAGCATTACCCGTTTGGAGGCTCCAAGCTTTTTTTGAGAGCCTGTTCTTTGCTTTAATACCAGTTGCTTATGGAGTGCTTATTTATTTCTTTTCGTTACCTTTTTGGATCTTATGGACATTAATAGGGTTGTATGCGGTTTATGCAGGGTTGGTTGTGTTTATTTTACCTGGAGTTAGGTGGAGACGTTGGCGCTATGATGTGCTTGACCAGGAAATAGATTTGCAGCATGGTGTGTTTATCGTTAAACGAACACTAATCCCGATGATACGAGTGCAGCATGTTGATACGGAACAGGGGCCGTTATTAAGGCGTTATCGTTTGGCTGCTGTATCCATCTCTACTGCGGCAACCGTTCATAAAATTCCTTCACTAACTTTAGAGGTTGCTGATGAATTACGTGATCGGATTGCGGCACTTGCTGCGGTGGCAGAAGATGAGTGAAATGAAACGATTACATCTAGCTGCTATTTTTGTTTCATTCCTTAAAGGGTTACGAGATTTTATTATTCCAATTGTAGTCAGTTTTTTTCTTGGAGGAACGAATCAAGCGGAAGGTTTTTTTCGATTCGAATACATTTGGCTAGCTATACTAATTTTCATGTTTCTATATGGAGTTGCCCATTGGTTTACATTTCGTTACCAGATAAGCGATGGTGAGCTCTATGTTCAGAAAGGAATTGTCGTTAAGAAGAAGCGCTATATCCAAAAGAAGCGTATTCAGAGCATTGATATCTCAGCTGGCATTGTTCAGCGGCTGTTTGGTCTTGTTAGAGTGAAGATTGAAACAGCTGGCGGAGGAGCAGAACCGGAAGTGAATCTCATCGCTGTTACAAAAGAAGAGGCAGAGACTATTCGCCATAGATTGCTTCATCAACATACACAAAAAGATGAGCTTCAGGAAGTAGAAGGATTCAATGAGATGGGTGAAGCTAGGGAAGTCGAACCAGACGAAAGCTGGGATTTGGGGAGAAGGCGTTTAGTTATAGCGGCGCTTACTTCAAGTGGTATTGGATTAACACTATCAGCTGTCGGGGCACTCTTTAGCCAAATTGAACAGTTTATCCCTGAGACGATATATGAAAGAACATTTGGTTTCGTGTTTGGTGGTAATATTTCATTTTTATTCGGATTATTGTTAACCATTTTTTTAATCGCATGGATGCTCTCTAGTATCGGTACCATCTTAAAATATGGTTCATTTAAAATTGAAAAGTTCGATGAAGAACTCGTAATTACAAGAGGGTTATTAGAACAGCGTCAATTATCGCTTCATCTTCATCGGATAACGGCCATCCGTTTAGTTAGGAATATCTTTCGGCAACCCTTTGGTTATACTTCCATTTATGTCGAGAGTGCTGGTGGTGGTTCAAATGAGGAGCAACTTTCAACTGTACTGATTCCACTGATTCACGTTCGAGAGTTAGAGGAGATTTTTAATAGGTTTTTGCAAAGCTATCCTGTATATCATGACTTGCATCCTGCCCCAAAACGTGCGCTTATTCGTTTTATTATTCGAAATACGATGATTCCATTAATTGGGACTGTTCTCGCAAGTTATTATTTTTTTCCGTATGGTTATGTTGGGGCGATTGTCATAATAGTGATGGTTTTTCTCGCTTATTTACAATACCGTGATACTGGAATAGCGGTTAAAGGCTCGTTTATTTGGTTACGATTTCGAAAACTAAGCCAAGTAACGGTTATTGCAACGAAGAATAAAATCCAGACAGCTGAGAAGCAGGTTTCGTTTCTACAAGGAAAACGAAATTTATCTAATGTTCAAATTTCAGTACTTTCAAGCATAGTTGGAAAAACATTTCTTGTTAGAGACATTGAGTCGCACCATGGTGATTCATGCATGGGGTGGTATTCATACGAAAAAAATCATGACAGAGCAGAATAAGCACTGTCATGATTTTTTATCGTGAAAATTCATTTGTATACGTGACGATAGAACGCTTTCCAAGTTCTGTTGTAAATTCAAAACGGTCATAAATTTCATCATTTCCGCTATCAACTAACGTTCGTTCGTAATGGTGCTGGACCATGACAATTCCTTGCTTTCCTTTATAGGTAAGGAAGTTAACGCCTTTAAATTCTGTTTTTCCTTGAGAATAAAGGAGCTGTCCAAGAAGAGAATTATGACAATGTGTTATATCATCATGCGAAAGTCCATGTGCTTGAAGGCTTTTTTCTAACGACTCCAATGCAGGCTGCTCTAGTTCATTCCTTAAAATGAAATAAGGATCAAACTGCTCTTTATTAATATAAAAGAAATCCCCTTCATTTGGAGAGTAAATGGTGCCATCCTCATCTTTAAAGGTACCATTTTCTACATAAAATCCTTTTGTAAGGTTTCCTTCGATACGCCAATTAAACTCTAGTGGGCAATCCTCCAAATCAAGCTGTTCTCCTTGCTGGTCGATGAGGACAAATCGTTTCCCTTTTTTATGAAAAGAGTACTCTACGAAGTCCTGATCTTGTTGTTTGTTTAACTGCACAGTTTTGGAAGACTGTAATCCGTTTTTGGTTAAATACGTATTCAACTGTTCAATTTCTAATTCTATTTGATTATTTCGTTGGCGTAGTAGTTCAATTCGATAATCAATGGCTTGTACGACTGATTGAGAGTAGGAAAGAGAATCAGGAACATCCTCTGAGTGAAGCCGCGATCCTGGGCACTCAATCAGTTCGTTTTCTTTGTATTTCGGCTCACGAATGTGAACGTTGCCGTTTTCATAGGTTGAATCTGGGAACGTGATAACAGCGATAACTCTAACTTTTCCGCGCCATGGCTTCCTAGGCTCCGCAATAACCTCAAGGAGCTCGCCTACGTAGGACCCATCCAAACCTTCCTCTATTAATATTTTTTGACCAATTACGCTTTGTGCTTGTTTACGATCCATGAAAACCCTCACTTTTTCATTATTAGTTAATATTATAGACAAGAGCTTAACAATTTAGCAAGATCCATATTATTGTTTAGGCCAACTGAGGCATTTTACCGATTAAGTGAAGGAAGAGAAATGGATTATCGGTTTTGCCGTTCGTAACGGAGGGTTTGTAGCCGAATCAAATGCTCCATTTTTTCCATTCTTGCCTTTTCGAGTTGTTCTTGAAAGTCGATAAGGGTTAGCTCCATTCGTGACAAGGAGACAAATACATCTTCCTTTTGTTCAAGTTGATGTTTTAATGAAAGTGCTAGAAATGTATTCATCAATTGCGGAATATCTTGCCGAAACATTCTTCTGACTGTATGCTTCTCTTCGTAATCTAACAAATCAAAGTCTGCTTGAAGCTTCTTTAATTGTTCGATCAATTTTACGAGTCGATTTTCAATTAATGGGTCAACGGTAAATGTTTTTAATGTATCGACATATCTTTTGGCTTCATCATGGAGAAGGCGAACATCCTCGGTTAATGAAGCTTGATGTTTTAAGGAGGAGGCTGTAACTTCTAAACTAGGAAGTGACCCTCCGTGGATAAACGCCTCATCAAGGCGATGGATTCTAAAAAAAATCCCTTGAAATAGTGGAGACTCTTTAATTGAGCGTACATGTGCACGGCCATCCTTCACATAATGGATGGATGCCATTTTACAAATGCCAACCCCATCTTTTGATTTTACATACTTTCGAAAGCAGACAATTGTAATCCGCTTATGAACAGCGGAGTTTGAAAACTTTGTATCCTTCATAAATACTTTAATGGTTTGCTGCGTTACTTTGACTTTAATTAGCCAATTCTTTTGTTTTCTTTTAATGGTTTGTTTTCTATTTTTTCCATCTGCTTTGTCAGTCATACGGTTCAATAATTCTTCTGCTTCGGTAATCATCTCTCGAGTAGCTTCTTCGCGAAGGAGGTGTTCATCAATTGGACGACGATGTGCAGGTGTAAATAAATGTTGTAGGATTTCGGCTAGTGATTTCATTGTGAACATCCTCCTTTTTACTATGACATCATCATTTATTTGCCAATTAGCTTTGTTTCCATTTCTTGATTGAGGGCATTTAATTCTGTTATAAATTGTTTCCCAGAATTAACAATGCGCTCGTTTGATTGTTCGGTTAGCTCAATGGCTGCAAATACATTTTGATATGCTTTTCGAAAGGCTTCAATAGCAATGGCTGGTTCTTCGAGTGTTTTTAATGTTTGCTCGGTATTTTGCTTTAAAAGCTCAGCATTAGAAAGAAGCATAGACTCTGTTGCTTCATTTACATTACGTACCGCTTTAATAACCTTTTGCTGATTGTTCAGTGCTAATTGAATCGATGCCGTAACAGTAATGATATTTTTGGTCATTGTTATCGCATTAAATATAGCTTCCTCGAGCTTTTCATTGTTTTCGATAATGAGATCAACAGATGCAAGTGACTGCTGTAAAACCATGACTGCTTGAGACATGTTTTTGACACGTGAGACGACTTTTTGTTGCCCTTTCTTTAGAGCATTCGGGTTATCGGCCCAGCGCTCAGAGGTCATTTCCTCTTCAAGCATATCATGGAGCTCGTTTCCAATCGTAATTTGTTCATTTAACTTTGAAATACGCTCGCGAGCGACTCCTTTTAGCTGTTGGAGCATTAACGTATCTTCTTGAAGCTTGTCCTTACCACTTAATAAGCCTTCAATAATCTGTTCAACTTGCGCTTCAACCGTTTGGTACTTCCTAGCATATTGCTCAATTGGGCTTTTTCGTAAAAGTTTATTTACCCATTTTTTTAGCTGCCCTTCCTTTAAGTAATTTGGTTCGAGTTCACTAACGGTTTCCCTAAGCTGGTGCAATTGACTAGGAAGTGTATTCGATTGGTCATTCATCATTTCTTTAACAGGCCGTTTCAAAGCTTCTAATGATTCACCCGCTTCACGTTGTGCATGCTCACCGAGGCTATTTAACTTTTCAAGTAATTGATCATAATCTTGCGTCTGTTTGAACTGTTCGATTGCATCGATACTCGTGTTTTGCTCGTTTGTTTCTGTCATGTTTCACCCCTCCTGTATCATTTACGTATTTAACTTAACTAGTGTTTCATTAATATCCTTCAACTTCTTCTCTTGTAGATATTTGTCTCTTTTTATTATGCAGCATTTTTCCACCTAAAACAATCATTCCACAGGTTGATGAAGTTAGTGGAGTAATTCCGTCTAGAGACGGAAGAAAGAAATCTTCCTATTTAATAGAAAAGATTAATGATGTTAACAAAGTAGAAAATTTGCTTGATTAAAATAGGGGAACAATATTTAATGAAGATACTCGTCATTTTTTGAAAGTATATATTAAAAAAAGTCTAGCATTACTAAGCTCCTCCTTAATTATCCAACAACCAACAGTTTCTGTAAAAAAACTACGTAAGATTGGTTATTTATAAGCTGATTTATACAATCAAAAGATAATTCGATTTGGAAAATGAACGTAATTCATAACCGCAAAAACAAACAATAACACTATGATTTATGAGGAATATTCGTTTAATCATGAATTCCTAAATGAGAGACAAAAAAAAGCTCGTTCGTTCCCCAAAAATATAAATGCATTTTTATACGGAAATATATAGTAAATATGCATGACTGGGTGAAGGTTGTAAGAAGTAACACAAAAAAAATTTTCTTAAAAACCAAGATAGTAAGCGTTTCCATATGAAGAGTATGTAAAATTTTTGTTTGCCGAAATGTCAGAAAAATGATATGATCCTGTATATTAGCTCGAAAACTTTTGGGGAGAGTTGATCGAATTTATTTTTTGGAGAAAGGTTGATGCCAATGCGGTACGCTGGATACCCGAAGAAACAAGGCCTATATAATCCGCAATTTGAGCATGACAATTGCGGTATTGGCTTTTTAGCACATATGAAAGGCAAGAAATCGCATCAGGTTGTAGAAGATGCGCTCCATATTTTGAGAAACCTAGAGCACCGTGGTGGTCAAGGGGACGAAGTGAACACTGGTGATGGTGCTGGTATTCTATTACAAATCCCACACCGCTTTTTTGAAAAGGTGTGTTCGGCAGAAGGTATGACTCTTCCTGAAGAAGGACAGTATGGAGTTGGGATGCTGTTTTTGCCACAGGATGAACAAGTACGTAAAAGCTGTGAACAAAAAGTAGAAGAAATCATTAAAGAAGAGAACTTAGAGTTCCTTGGCTGGCGTACAGTTCCAACAGATGATTCAATGCTTGGCAATGCGGCAAAAGCAGCGATGCCATATATTCGACAACTGTTTATTAAACGCAGTGAGAATTTAAAAGAAGAGCTCCAATTTGAACGTAAGCTATATGTAATTAGAAAACGTGCTGAACTTGAAACTGCCAAGCTTATTTCAGCTGATGACTCGTTCTACTTTACGAGTTTATCAAGCAGAACTATTGTTTACAAAGGGATGTTAACGACGGAACAAGTGAACCAATTCTATTTGGACATTCCAGATGAGGATTTTGAAACGGCAATCGCCCTTGTTCACTCGCGTTTTAGTACGAACACATTCCCAAGCTGGGAAAGAGCTCACCCGAATCGTTATATGATTCATAATGGAGAAATTAATACGGTTCAAGGAAATGTGAACTGGATGAACGCTCGTGAGGCGCAATTACAATCAGATGTGTTTGCAGAAGATTTAGAAAAGGTCCTTCCAATTATTGATCAATCTGGAAGTGACTCATCTATGTTCGATAACACGCTAGAATTCCTTGCGCTTTCTGGTCGAACACTTGCTCACTCGGCAATGATGATGGTTCCTGAACCTTGGCAAAATAATGACAAGATGAGTGCAGAAAAGAAAGCATTTTATCAGTTTCATAGTACATTAATGGAGCCTTGGGATGGACCAACGGCCATTGCATTTACAGATGGAAAACAAATTGGTGCCTGTCTGGATCGTAACGGACTCCGACCGGCTCGTTATTATGTTACAAAGGATGACTATATTGTCATGTCATCTGAAGTAGGGGTAATCGATATTGCACCTGAAAACGTGCTTTATAAAGAGCGCCTACATCCAGGGCATATGTTGCTTGTTGATACGGTTGAAGGTCGAATCATCCCTGATGATGAAATCAAACACCAAATCGCAAGTGAACATCCTTATGAAGACTGGGTTAACGAACACTTAACTCAACTAGAGGATGTATTAGAAACGTCTGAAGTAAAAAACACAGACTTTAGCAATCTTGAATCTCGTCAATTAGCATTTGGTTATACGTATGAGGAGCTTTCTAAAGTTATTCAACCGATGGTGACAACAGGGGTCGACCCAGTTGGTTCAATGGGATATGACTCGCCTTTAGCTGTGCTCTCAAAACGACCACAATTGCTGTATAGCTATTTTAAACAGTTATTTGCGCAAGTAACGAATCCACCAATTGATGCAATTCGTGAGGAAGTCGTTACTGCAATGGGAACGACAATTGGTGCAGAACGCAACATTTTAAACCCTGAACCACTTAGCTGTCGTCATATTCAATTGCCGTATCCAATTATAGATAACGAAGAGTTAGCAAAGCTTCGTCATAATAAAATGGATGGCTTTAGTGCGGTAACAATTCCGATTCTTTTCCCTGTAAAAGGAGAGGCTAATCGTCTAGAGAAAGCATTAGATACTGTTTTCAAACAAGCAGATGAAGCCGTTGAAGCTGGTCATACACTATTAATCTTAAGTGATCGTGACATTGATAGTGAGAATGCTGCAATCCCGGCATTGCTTGCAGTATCAGGTCTACACCATCACTTAATTCGTCAAGGGACTCGTACGAAGGTTAGTATTTTAATAGAATCGGGTGAGCCTAGAGAAGTACATCACTTTGCTGTATTACTTGGCTTCGGTGCTGAAGGTATCAACCCTTATTTAGTGTTTGATTCAATTGATGGCTTAATTAGAGACGGTCTTCTAGAAGATATTTCTTATGTTGAAGCTGTTAACAAGTTTATTAAGGCTGCATCAAAAGGAATGATGAAGGTTCTTTCGAAAATGGGAATTTCTACATTCCAAAGTTATCGTGGTGCACAAATCTTTGAAGCAGTTGGTATCCATGAATCCGTTATTGATAAGTATTTCACATGGACGACTTCTCGTATTGGTGGGGTCAACTTAGAAATCATCATGGATGAGACTTTAAAGCGTCATGAGCGTGCTCATTCAGAATTAGAAGGTGTAGATAAAGCGTTAGATCCTGGTGATGACCTACAATGGCGTCGCAATGGAGAAGCGCATCGTTACACCCCTGAAACGGTTCATTTATTACAAGCGGCTTGTCGTACGAATGATTTTAAATTGTTTAAGCGATATGCGAACTCAATTGATAACCCGACAACTGAACAAACGACATTACGTAGCTTATTGAAGTTTAAAGGTGACCGTTCTTCTATTCCATTAGATGAAGTTGAGTCAGTTGATAGTATTGTAAAACGTTTCCGTACGGGAGCAATGTCCTTCGGTTCGATTTCGAAAGAAGCACATGAAACATTAGCAATTGCCATGAATCGCCTTGGAGGAAAGAGTAACACAGGTGAAGGTGGGGAAGATCCAGCTCGCTTTACTCCAGATGAAAATGGTGATTTACGTCGTAGTGCGATTAAACAGGTTGCATCAGGTCGTTTTGGTGTAACAAGTCACTATTTAGTTAATGCAGATGAAATTCAAATTAAGGTTGCTCAAGGTGCCAAGCCTGGAGAAGGTGGACAATTACCAGGAAATAAGGTATATCCATGGGTTGCAGAAGTTCGTGGTTCTACACCTGGTGTAGGTCTTATTTCACCACCTCCACACCATGATATTTATTCAATCGAGGATTTAGCAGAGCTGATCCATGATTTAAAGAATGCGAACCCATCCGCAAAGGTTAGCGTTAAGCTTGTTGCTGGTACAGGGGTTGGAACGATTGCTGCTGGTGTAGCAAAAGGCCGTGCTGACGGTATTATTATTAGTGGTTATGATGGAGGAACAGGTGCGGCTGCAAGAACAAGTATCAAAAATACTGGCCTACCTTGGGAAATCGGATTAGCTGAAACGCATCAAACATTATTAATGAACAATTTACGTGACCGTGTCACGCTTGAAACAGACGGAAAGTTAATGACTGGTCGTGACGTGGTTATTGCTGCCCTTCTTGGTGCAGAAGAATATGCATTCTCGACGGCACCGCTTGTTGTTTTAGGTTGTGTAATTATGCGTAAATGTCATTTAGATACGTGCCCAGTAGGGATTGCAACTCAAAACCCTGAGTTACGTAAGAAGTACACAGGTGAAGCGGATTACATTGTTAACTTCATGAAATTTATTGCCCAAGAAATTCGTGAGTACATGGCTGAGCTAGGTTTCCGCACAATGGATGAGCTTATCGGTCGTACGGATGTTCTTGAAAGAAATGAAGAGATTAACAATGAAAAAGCGAAGACTGTTGATATTTCTAGCTTACTTTATCAACCGAATCCTGGTAACTATGAGAGAAACTACTGCACGAAGCAACAAAACCATCAGCTTGAGGAATCACTTGATATGCGCACTCTTCTTGGCGCAAGTAAGCCAGCTCTTGAGAGCGGAGAAAAGGTTCATGTTGTTGCAGAAGTGAAAAACATCGACCGCGTTGTCGGTACGATTGTTGGTAGTGAAGTAAGTAAACGTTATGGTGCTGAAGGTCTTCCAGAAGATACAATTACGATTGACCTTAAAGGTTCAGCAGGTCAAAGTTTAGGGGCATTTGTACCAAAAGGGATTACGTTACGCCTTGAAGGTGATGCAAATGACTATCTAGGTAAAGGTCTATCTGGTGGTAAAATCATCGTGTACCCGCCAGCAGAATCTACATTTGTAGCAGAAGAAAATATCATCATTGGTAATACAACATTCTACGGTGCGACAGGTGGAGAAGCGTATATCCGCGGAATAGCGGGCGAGCGTTTTGCTGTACGTAACTCTGGAGTTCGTGTTGTTGTAGAAGGTGTTGGTGACCATGGTCTTGAGTATATGACAGGTGGAGTTGTTGTTAACTTAGGAACAGTAGGGAAGAACTTTGCCGCAGGTATGTCTGGTGGAGTCGCTTACGTTCTTGATGAAAACAAGGATTTTGCTGAAAAATGTAATAAAGAAATGGTCTTACTAGAGGAAGTAACAGAGCAAGCAGATGTAGAAACATTAAAGACTATGATTGAAAATCACGCGTCTTATACTGGTAGTGATTTAGCGAAGCGTGTACTAGCAAGTTGGAATGAGATGTTACCACGTTTCGTAAAAGTGATACCAAAGGACTACAAGCGAATGCTTGAAGCGATTGAGCGAGTGAAACAAGAAGGTCTTTCTGGTGTTGATGCAGTTATGGTTGCATTTGATGAAAATAAGAACGATAAATCACGTGTAAGCGGAAAATAAGAGGGTGGGGCGCTTGATGCGTCCCCTCTCCATATTAAGCCGAGAAAATAGATGGCAGTTTGGAGTGAGTGCTATGGGTAAAGCAACAGGTTTTATGGAATATAAGCGAGAAGCCCCTTCTAAGCGCGATCCGTTTGAACGAACAAAGAACTGGCAGGAATTTCAGATTCTTATGCCTGAAGCTGCGTTACGTCAACAAGGGGCGCGATGTATGGATTGTGGAATCCCGTTTTGTCAAACAGGAACAACAATACCAGGTGCTGGTGATGTAGGTTGTCCTGTCTATAATTTAATTCCTGAATGGAATGACTTAGTTTATAGAGGGAAATGGAAAGAAGCTTTAGAGCGTCTTCACAAAACAAATAATTTCCCTGAATTTACAGGTCGTGTATGTCCAGCTCCATGTGAAGGTTCATGTACAGTGGCTCTTAACGATGATGCTGTTACCATTAAGAGCATGGAGTATCATATTGTGGAACGCGGTTTCCAAGAGGGCTGGATTAAGCCAAACCCTCCGCAAAAGAGAACTGGAAAAAAAGTGGCTGTAGTAGGTTCGGGTCCAGCTGGATTAGCAGCGGCGGCACAATTAAACAAGGCTGGTCATACAGTAACTGTTTTCGAAAGAGATGATCGTGTTGGTGGTCTGTTATCTTATGGAATTCCTGAAGTGAAGCTAGCAAACCATGTTGTAGAGCGTCGTATCAACATTCTTAAAGAAGAAGGCATTCAATTCGTAACAAATACGGAAATTGGTAAAGATTATCCTACTTCTAAATTGAAGAGTGAGTTTGATGCAGTAATCTTAGCAACGGGTGCGACAAAGCCTCGTGACGTTCAGATTGAAGGACGTGAGCTTAAAGGCATTCACTTTGCGATGGATTTCTTGAAAGCTAACACGAAGAGTTTATTAGATTCTGAACACGCTGATGGTAAATATATTAATGCTGAAGGCAAGCATGTCATTGTAATCGGTGGTGGAGATACAGGTGCAGACTGTATCACGACGTCTGTGCGCCATGGTGCAAAGTCAATTACCCAATTTGATATTAACCGTCAAAAGTCAGAAGAGCGTCAAGATAATAACCCTTGGCCATTATACCCAATCGTCCATACGGTTGAAGAAGCGCACCAGGAAGCAAAAGCTGTATATGGTTCTGATCCTCGTGCGTATCAAGTAAGCACGACAAAATTTGTTGGTGATGAAAATGGCAATGTGAAAGAGTTACACACGATTGCTGTTGAAACAACAATTAAGGAAGATGGTACGAAGGTACGTACACCGATTCCTGGTACAGAAAAGGTCTGGCCTGCTGATTTAGTTTTCTTAGCAGTTGGTTTTACAGGTCCAGAAGAGAGAATTATCGAAGAATTGTCTCTTGAAACAGACAAGCGTTCAAACATTAAAGCTGAATATGGCGAATATGCGACAAATGTTGAAGGTGTTTTTGCTGCAGGGGATAATCGTCGTGGACAAAGCCTCGTTGTTTGGGCGATTCATGAAGGACGAGAAGCTGCACGTGAATGTGACCGTTTCTTAATGGGAGCGTCAAATTTGCCATAAAAAAATTATGTACTGTAAACGGAATGTAATGGTATTTTCATAGATTTCATGAGAAA
Organism: Halalkalibacter urbisdiaboli; assembly: GCF_002156385.1. Classification (GTDB taxonomy): domain Bacteria; phylum Bacillota; class Bacilli; order Bacillales; family Bacillaceae_D; genus Halalkalibacter_A; species Halalkalibacter_A urbisdiaboli. The sequence continues at coordinate 204,577 of NZ_MVJM01000001.1, read as the reverse complement.
ATGTAAGTATAGAAATGGAATTTATGAAAGGGCGTATGACTTATGATGCCATGGATGAAGCGTGGACTTCTGATATCTTCTGCCCTCCTTACACTTGGGTTATTTGTTCCAGAATATGCAAGAGATGTTCAAGCACAGGATCTTTCTAAGTTACAAGGAGATAGCAGTGAGAAGCCACTTATTTACAAAGTAAATGAACAAAGCTATGACTTATATCGTTCCGTTTTACCGATAAGTACCGAACAATATATTCACCGAGATGTATCTTCTGTAGAAATTTATAGTAATTATGTTTTAAATCATGCTTACGAGCAAAGTATGATGAAATTCGGTTCAACGATTGCAAGCAAAATTTCTAGTCCCTTTGAAGAGGAGATATTACCTCGCTTGAAGGATATTGTCACAGAAACAACAAGTAATCTTTCGTCAGAGGAATGGAAACAGATAAAGCTGTCTAATCAACCAGCTTCAGGATTAGGAGAGAAAATTTTCCACCTATACAATGGAGATAGTGGCGAGGATTTATTAAGATTCCATGTCCGTAGAGACCAACCACCTAAACAGGGGTACTGGTTTAATTTTCATTATCATACGCACCTTGATGACTATGAAAAGCATCATGATTTAGGGTCCATCTACTGGGGGAAAGACATGCCTCCAAGATGGATGGCATAATAGCAGTATGCGAATGAGCCGGCGAAAGCCGGCTTTTTTCTATTTTATTGAAAAAACGTCCTAAGAAAGAAAATCAGCTAAAAAGCACTGACAAAACGTGTCGAAACATGCTAAGATATTCCTGTTATAATAGAAGCATGGTAATTGAAATGAGATAGTAGAAAACGTATCAAACGATTTGGAGGAAACGATGGCAAAACAATTTCTTTTAATTAGTTTAGCTATGTTAACGTTTATTGCTGTTTGGGGCGTTGTTATTTTGAAGCTAGGACCAACAAATTCTGACTCTAGGTTAGCTTTTCATTCAAGTGAACCAAGTGTGGAAATGACAATGAGTGAGCGGGTAATGTCTTTACCTGACTCAATCACTGAACAGGAATCAGACGAGCCGTTAGAACGTGTGGAAGCTGAAACGGTTAAAGACAACAAGGAACGAAAAGCTGCCGAGGGAGGTCAAGAACACGAGCAGAATACTCAAGGGGAGAACAGGAAAAGCTCACCTTATATCAATTTAAGGGATTATGATTTTAGTGACATTTCTACCTCTGAAGGAGTTCCGATAGATGGTATTTTAGAAAAGCTGGATATCGAATAACAATTCAAGGATTGTTCGTTTTTCGTCTCATTCTACTCGTTATTTTTTGATAAGATAGAAATTAGGTAGAGTTTAAGATGGGAGGGTTTTTAGTGGAAAATGGACAAGTAAAGCGCTTAGTTCCAACCTGGTTGAAATGGGCCATTCGCATTATTCTTAGTTATTTAATTTTATTGGCATCGGTTTTAGCTGTAACTATTATTACAATATTAATCACGTTTTCATTTATTGTTATTGACGGAATGACTGACTCTAGATCATTAGGGGCTTTTTCGGAAGAACGTCTTGTACCAGTTTCTGAGTTTTTCTGGAAGCTCTTTACATGGTTAGTACCAGGGTTGTAAAGGAGCGTTCCAATGCAGCAAGAAATCGGGTTTGTTCTTATCCTGTTTGCTTTTTTTCTCATAACTGGGGTGTTTGGAGGATTTGGTGTATATAGTCTTTTAAACAACAAGAAAAATCGAGCAAAATGGAGTTTTAGTATTGGTTTTTTATGTGTCATTGTTTATATAGTTGGAATGTTTTCTTTAATGTAAAGGAGGGGTTACTTTGTCAGAGCTTGTTCGTGCTTTTTATAAAACGGGTGTCTATATGGCAGAATTAATGGAAGTTCAAGAACAAAATCAGCGTGCTCTTGTAAAAATACTCGCTGTTCTGAAACACCCAACGCAGGGAGATCTGCATCATCCTAAAGAAACCGATGTCCCACTTTTTCATGAACGTAAAGCACTAGCTCAGTATGAAAAAACCTGGGTTCCACTCTCTTCTATGAAACCGTATGAAGGTGAGAAATTAGAGTATGTACCATCACTTGAACAGGCCTGGACAAAATTGTATCAGGAATTAAATACTGATCAGTCTGCGTGGGCAAGGTTATCAATGGAGAAGTTGATCGAAGTAAGGAAGGAGTATGGCTTTTAAGCGATACTCCTTTCATTATTAAAAATAGATTAGAAAGAAGGCCACTGAAAAACTCTTTGAAAGTCACGCTAGGAAGCAGCAATGGCAACGGCTCTGCACATTGCTTCGAGGGCATTGAAAAAGGGAAAAGCCCCCTTTTTCAGCGTCCTCTTAGAAGTTACCCCCTTTCTTTTAGACACCGTCGTAATATGACCAAAGTCTTGCACTTAAGTCTAATAAGAATAAATCATCAGGATTATCAAGATTGCAGCCTGTTAATGCTTCAATCTTACGTAATCGATATAATAGAGATTGACGATGCAAATTTAGTTCGCGTGCCGTTTGGCTTACATTGCTGCGGTTGCGATGATAGGTTGTAAACGTATGGAGTAAATCAATGTTTCGTTCTTTTGAGTAATGAAGTAAGGTGCCTAGTAACGTTTGTGATAGTTCCTTCAGTTCTTTTATTTCAAGCATGCTTTCTAAAACCCGATCGAGCTTCGTATCAGCAAATAAATGCTGGTTCCCAATCCCATAACGTTTACGTCCAATTGATAGTGCACGCTTCGCTTCTTGATAACTTTCGTGAAAGACATTATAACCAAACTGTTTTCCAATTCCCCATGTTATGACTAATTGAGGGTAAAGGAGAGAAAGTCTACGTTCAAGCGCTGAAACATAGGAGTACGCTGTATCAGATGCTAGATTGTTTAGGACCTCCAAAAAAACAATTAATTCTCCTTGTTGGAAGGTGACCATCACCTTTAATGCTAGCCCCTTAGCGACATCTTCCGCTTCCGCCTCTAAACACCGAATTTGTTCACTCATCCAATGATCATGAGACATACGATTCTCTTTTTGGTAGTTAAAAATTTCATCCAAGTTTTCCGGTGAAGCTACAAGCGCTACATAAGGCAAACTGATTTGATAACCAAGGGACTTTGCTCTAGAGAGTACAAGCTCATAGGATTGAATCGTCCCTTTTGCCAAGCTCAAAACAAAATCGTCTCTTAAACGCCACTCCGTTTCTTTCGCGGCATGTTCATGCAAGAAATGGAGTGCAACAGCAGTAGTGACGTGCTCAAGTAAGGTAATCCACTCGTCATATTCTTCGCGATTAAGTGGCTCTTCCCCGAATCCCCCTACTACTAGATACCCTTGTACAGAGCCCGCTGATTGAATAATAAGCTGTAATGCATAGCTATCGTCGTAGTGGATCCAGTGAACGGAATGTTCTGTTGTTTGGTGCATTCCCTCTTTTTCAAGCTGTAATTGAAAGTTCTTTTTCCAACCTTGTTCAAATTCCGTTGTTACCTTCTCACACTTTCCGCGGATAAATCCACGCTTATCCGATATAATAATTGGGCCCTTCACAGTGTTTGAAACAAATTGACAAACGGTTTCTAGCGATGTGCCAGATAGTATATAATCCAAAAGTGTTTTTCGGATATATTCCATTTTTTCAAAGCGTGCGTGCTTAATCGTTTCGATTTGTTCAAGTACTGATTGAATAACATCAGAAAAACGAATGTTCCAATTTAGTTCTAAAAGAATAAAATCATGTTTTTCAGCTAACTGCTTCACAGAGTTAGGAATCGTTTTAACAAATTTTCCTGTTGCTATGGCAAGTGCAGCTGCTCCCGAATCAATGATTTCTTTTACAAAACTTTCGAGCTGTTCTTTTCTTCTACATCCAACAGCAGTTGTGAGAACAAGTTCATTCTTTCGAACAAATTGTTCTACAGGTGTTTCGATAACAGACACCCATTCGACGGGACAATGAGTCATTTCCAATTCACCAGTGTGGACGGTAGCCTCTTTCAAAATATCAAGTTCCTTTACCTCAGCAACTGTTAGTGCCATCCAATCGCCTCCTCGGAATGAATCAGCTAATGTTCCCAGTTTCTTTTATTGTAAAGTGGAGTTGAAATTATGAGCAAGCAAAGTCATTTGATAAATTGCACATGGCCTGTGGTGAAATTTCATACAAAATGGTGAATGAATGTTTTCTTAAACTTGCGTACGATGTTAGTAACAAGTGAAAGGGGTGGCAACATGACAAACAAGAAAAACATTCAACAGGCAACAAAGGCAGTATGGTCTGGAGAGAAGGATTACTTAGCTCATGGTGCAACTCAAGTACCAGTTGTTCATAGTGTCGGATTTGGCTATGACGATGTAGATGAATGGTATGAAGTCGCAATTGGTAAGCGCAAAGGACATATTTATGGTCGGAACACGAATCCGACGGTTCAGGCTTTCGAAGATAAAGTAAAAGAGTTGGAAGGTGCAGAGGCTGCAACGAGCTTTTCAACAGGTATGGCTGCAATCTCAAATTCCTTATTAACCGTACTAAAGCCGGGAGACCGTGTTATCTCTATAAAAGATACGTATGGCGGTACGAATAAAATATTCTCGGAATTTCTTCCACGTCTGAATATAAATGTCGAATTAATAGAGACGGGAAATCATGAAGAAATGGAAAAAGCAATTGAAAAGGGCTGTACTCTCGTTTATTTAGAAACACCAACCAATCCAACCGTCAAGATTACAGATATGAAGCGAATTAGCACAAAGGCTAAGGAGCAGGATGCTCTTGTTTTCGTTGATAATACATTTGCAACACCAATTAATCAAAACCCGCTTTTTCAAGGAGCGGATTTAGTGATTCATAGTGCTACAAAGTTTTTAGGCGGTCATGCTGATGCATTAGGTGGTGTTGTATGTGGTGAGAAAAAACTTGTTGATGCCATTTACCATTATCGTGAAATCAATGGGGCAACGTTGGATCCAATGGCCGCTTATTTGCTTTTACGTGGGATGAAAACATTAAAACTCCGTATTGAAAAGCAACAAAAAAATGCTCAAAAGGTGGCTGAATTTTTACAAACCCATGAAAAGATTGATAAAGTCTTCTATCCAGGATTATCAACACATCATCATCATGACATTGCAAAAAGACAAATGCGTGGATTTGGAGGAATGCTTAGCTTTTCATTAAAGGGAGAATTGGATGCGGTTCGCCAGTTTTTACCTCGTTTAAACTATGCTCATCGTGCAGCCAATCTAGGAGCAGTTGAAACGACGGTTGGTCCAGCTAGAACGACGAGCCATGTTGAAAACACACCCGAGGAGCGTGCGGCTTTAGGTATTCCAGAAGGGCTTGTACGCTATTCAGCTGGAATTGAGGATGGAGACGACTTAATTGCTGACTTGGAGCAAGCATTAGCCGCAATTAAAGAATGAGGTGAGCGCCTTGTCTGAAAAGAAAGCAACAGTCCAAGAAGAGCTATCGCGGTGGAGACGTCATCTCCATCGCTACCCTGAACTTAGTTTCAAAGAATTTGAGACGACGAAATTTATCATTGAAGAGCTCAAACAAATGCCTGGAGTGAAGGTGGAATTCGGGCGAGAAAAAATAGGATTATCGACTGGAGTTATCGCGACCGTTGGAGAGGGCGATGGACCTGTTATCGGGCTTCGTGCGGATATAGATGCTTTACCGATTAAAGAAACGACCAACGTTTCCTATCAATCATGCCATGAGGGTGTCATGCATGCATGTGGTCATGATGGGCATACAGCGATGCTATTAGGCGCAGTTCAAGTACTAGCAACGATAAACCAACAAACCCCCCTATCAGGAAAAGTAAAATGTATTTTTCAACCTGCCGAGGAAACGGAGGATGACCACGGAAAATCCGGCGCTCAATATATGATAGAGGCTGGAGTCCTATCAGACGTTGAAGCGGTTGTAGCGCTTCATTTAGATCCTGAGCTATCCGTTGGGAAAGTAAAGCTTTGTGAGGGGCTTGCGATGGCCAATGTGGATACCTTTACTGCTATCATTCGAGGGACTGGGGGTCACGGAGCATATCCAGACCAAACCGCAGACCCTATTTGGCTCACATCGATACTGTTACCTACGCTATATAGTCTTTGTAATCGTCGGCTTTCTCCCCTCGAGCCCTCAGTTCTTAGCATTGGAATGATTAAAGGCGGTGCCCAAACAAATGTCATTCCTGACTCAGTCAAGCTTAAAGGAACAATGAGAACCTATTCCGAAGAGGCACGGCAGCAATTGGAGAAGGAGCTCCGTACGGCAATAGCCACCGTTGATTCATTAGGAGGGACGACAGAGCTTCATGTTCATAAAGGTGAACCAGCTTTATATAATAATCCAGCTGTCACGTCGATATTGAGAGAGGCGATTAAACATCGTTATCCAACGACAAAATGTCTAAATAAGCCATATGGCATGGGTGGCGAGGATTTTAGCCATATGACGAAACAAATACCAGGTGCAATGCTGTTTTTAGGTGCAAAAAAGGTAGATAAGATTTGTCATTTGCATCAACCGACATTTGATATTGATGAACGTGCGTTAGAAATTGGTACGCAGATTCTTGTGCATACAGTGTTAACATCATTCGCTAAAGGAGGGCTATCATATGGCACATAAATTAGCATTATTAGGCTTTGGCGGTGTCGGTCAGGGACTGGTTCATATTTTAAGAGAAAAGCACCAACGATTAAAAGAGACGTATGGCTGCGAATTTGTGGTTGTTTCGATTTCAGATTTATATAAGGGCTCACTCCATCACCCAGAAGGTTTAGACCTCGATCGTGTAATTGAAGCGATCGAGAAGACAGGAAGTTTAGATTATTATCCTGACCAGTTGGGGTTAGTGAGAGGTTGGTCAAGTGAAGAAACGATTCAAAAAACAAACGCAAAAACCATTGTGGAAATGACGTTTACTGATATCAAAACGGGTCAGCCTGCCATTTCACATTGTCAGGAAGCATTTAAGCATGGAAAACATGTTGTGATGACAAACAAAGGTCCAGTTGCCTTAGCTCATAAAGAATTAGCAGAGCAAGCGAAAGAAAATGGGGTAAGATGGTTATTTGAAGGAGCAGTCATGAGCGGGACCCCTGCATTACGACTCCCATTAGCAACATTGGCTGGAAATGACATCACATCAATCAAAGGTATTCTTAACGGAACAACTAATTATATGCTTACGAAAATGGAAGAGGAAGGTCTTGATTATGATGACGTCTTAAAGGAGGCACAAGAGCTTGGATATGCCGAAGCAGATCCAACTAGCGATGTGGAAGGATATGATGTCCTTTACAAAGTGTTGATTTTGTCTGAGGTCGTTCTTGGCATGCCTTTAAAACGAGAGGACGTAGAATTAAAAGGGATTTCATCGATCTCTATTAAAGAAATAGAGGCGGCCAAGAAAGAAGGAAAGCGCTGGAAGCTAATCGGAAGACTTGAACAAACAGAAAGTGGACTAAAAGCTTCAGTAAAGCCCGAGAAGCTTGATTTAAGTGACCCACTTGCGGGTATAGGCGGTGCAACAAATGCGATTACGTATACGTGTGATTTATCTGGTCCCATCACGCTTGTAGGTGCAGGCGCTGGTATAAAAGAAACTGGGTTTGCCGTGTTGATTGATTTAATTCAACTAGAGAGAAAGCAAATATAATCATCAAAAGGGGTGAAGGTCATGAGTAAACAAATCGTTCAGGAACGTATGTTAATCGGTGGAAAATGGGAAGAACGAGGGAAGACGATTGAAGTCCATGACCCGGGAACAGGTGAAGTGATAGCAACGGTTCCTTCAGCCTCGATTCATGATGTTGATCATGCCATTGAACGTGCAAAGGAAGGAGCGAAAATTTCAGCGAACTTACCTGTACATGAAAGGATGAAAATTCTTCGCGGCGCTGCGGATTGGATTGAACACCGCCAGCATCTATTTGCTACGACGATTTCTCAAGAGGGGAGTAAAACGATTCGGGAAGCACGGAAAGAAGTGACGCGCTGTATTGAGACGTTAAGAATCAGTGCAGAAGAAGCGAGAAGAATTGAGGGAGAAATGATTCCGTTTTCACAAATGCCTGGCCATGAACGTAGAATAGGATATGTGTACCGTTTCCCAGTTGGAGTTGTTGCCGCAATTACACCTTTTAATGATCCTTTAAATCTTGTAGCTCATAAAATTGGGCCAGCAATTGCCTCTGGAAATGCGGTAATTGTTAAACCGGCAACATTGACTCCGCTTAGTGCACTTCGTTTGGCAGAAGCATTTGAGAAGGCGGGGCTGCCAGATAAAATTCTTTCTGTTATAACAGGTTATGGTTCAGAAGTTTGTGATCCGTTAATTACTCATAAGGATGTACGATTTATTTCATTTACTGGTGGCTATGAAACCGGTCAATCAATCATCCGTAAAGCCGGTGTGAAGAAAGTCGGAATGGAGCTTGGATCGAATTCACCGACCATCGTACTAGAAGATGCCAATGTGGAAGAAGCTGTTGATTCAACAGTATCAGGTGCGTTTGGCGTAGCCGGACAAAATTGCTTAAGTGTTCAGCGGCTATACATTCAAGCTTCAATATACTCGACATTTCTTAAACAGTTTGTACAGAAAACGAAACAGCTTAAGGTTGGGAACAAAGCATTAGAAACGACCGATGTCGGACCAATGATTTCAATAAAGGAAGCAAAGCGTGTTGAAAAGTGGATTCAAGAGGCAGCAGTTTCAGGTGCTGAAATAGTGACAGGTGGTAAACGGGAAGGAACATTTATTCAACCTACGATTCTTACAAAGGTTCCAGAATCGGCAATGATTGCGAAAGAAGAAGTGTTTGGGCCAGTTGTTATAATTGAGCCTGTCGAAACACTTGATGATGCAATTGAACGAGCGAATAATGTTGACTACGGATTACAGGCTGGTATATTTACGGCTGATTTAGAGCACGCCTTTGAAGCGATTCATCGCCTTGAAGTAGGTGGAGTCATGGTTAATGATAGTAGTGATGTAAGAATTGATGCAATGCCATTTGGTGGTATTAAAGGCTCCGGTTTAGGCCGAGAAGGCATTCGGTATGCGATTGAAGAGATGACAGAGCAAAGAGTTGTTGCGATTCAATTAAATAAGAAATAGCCTGCATTATAGGCTTAATGAAAGAGGGTGAGACTAGTGTTTCCGTTAGTTGAGTATCGGACGCGTTTAACTGAAACGAAGAAGCGAATGGTCGATCTTGGAGTGGATGTTTTGTTAATATCAAACCCCTCAAATATGTACTATTTAACAGGCTACTCAGCATGGAGTTTTTACGTTATCCAGGCTATGATCGTAACACTTGAGGATGATCAGCCGATTTGGATTGGACGTCAGATGGATGCAAGTGCAGTTGCTAAAACGACATGGTTAGACGAACAGCATATTATTGCGTACCCTGATCATTATGTTCAATCAATTGAAAGGCACCCAAATGATTTTATCGCAAACATTTTAACTGAAATTGGGCAAGGGGCTAGACGAATAGGACTAGAGATGGATGCTCACTACTTTACGGCAAAATGTTTTCAGCATCTTCAAGCAGGATTACCGAATGCAATATTTAAAGATGCATCAAGTCTTGTTAATTGGGTGCGTGTCATTAAATCAGACCGTGAAATTGAATATATGAAAAGGGCAGGGATTATCGTCGGAAAGGCGATGGAGGCTGCTTATAATGAGGCTGATGTTGGAAAACGTGAATGTGATGTTGCAGCAGCAATTTATCATGCACAAATCAAAGGAACGAAGGAATTTGGAGGAGACTATACGTCAATTGTTCCAATGATTCCAGCGAATGATAATACAGCTTGTCCACATTTAACATGGACGGATGAAACGTATAAAGAAGGGACGTATTTAACACTTGAGATTGCCGGAGCATATAAACGTTATCATACACCTATGGCACGAACGATGGCTATCGGGAAGGCTCCTTACAATGTGAAGGAGTTGGCCAAAGTCGTCCAAGAAGGGATTGAAGAAACACTCGCTGTTATTCGTCCAGGACTCACTGCGGAGCAAGTAGAACGTACGTGGAGTCAAGCGATTGCAAAATATGGTCATCATAAAAAGTCACGCCTCGGGTACTCAATTGGATTAAGCTTCCCTCCAGATTGGGGGGAGCACACAGTAAGCTTTCGAGAAGGTGACAAAACCATTTTAAAGCCAAACATGACGTTTCATTTAATGCCTGGTATATGGTATGACGATTACGGAGTAGAAATTACTGAATCCATCAGAATTACGGAAAAGGGTGTAGAAACATTGACGAATTTCCCTAGAGGATTATTTGAGAAACCAATTTTTGATGAATTAAGTTCGTAAGCGATATGGGTGTTGCAGGGGAAATTCCTCTGTTAGCACCCTATTGATGATATTATATTTCGAGTAACGAAAAAGTCGTGAACCTTATTCCGGAAAATGATAAACTAAACAAGGGAAGAGGAGAAATAAAGGAAGGAAGTTGTTAAAGTGAATAAACAAGCCCATATAGGGGTCTATATTATCGCATTTTCTGCGATGGCAACATGGGGAGTTAATGTTGTAATGTTAAAGGTGCTTGTTGAGGCCCTGCCACCTTCAACGATGACATCTTTCCGGATTTTGTTTGCAGGCATAGCCTTACTTGGAATTGCCTATTATACTAAATCCTTTAGAACTTTAACAAAGCTAGAATGGAGAAACACGTTACTAGGTGCATTATTTGGTGTCGTCATTCATCATTATTTTTTAGCACATGGTTTAACGTTAACAAATGCGTCGAACACTGCCTTAATCTTGGCTTTGGTTCCGATTACAACATCCATATTTGCGATTATATTTTTAGGAGACCGTTTGACAAAATGGCGTCTACTAGGAATTGTGTTAGCCTTTTTTGGTGTTTTACTCGTTCAAGGTGGCTCTGGGACACTTGTGATTCATAAAGGGGAACTGTTTATTTTTATTGCTATGCTTGCTCAAGCTCTTGGGATTATTTACATAAAAAAAGCTACACATACATTGGATTCAAAACAGGTAACAGGAATGATGCTCGTGTTCGGTTCATTCTCTTTACTGCTGCTTAGCTTATTTCTTGAGCCACAGGGGCTATCTGAAATGGTAGGAGCACCTCCATTCATTTATGTAGTTTTTTTCATCTCGTCAATTATCGCAACTGCCGGGGGACAATATGCCTTTAACTTTGCGATTCAAAAAATAGGGGCAGGTCAAGCCGCAGTTTTTAATAATTTAGTTCCACTTTTTGGATTACTAAGTGCGGCTGTTTTTCTTGGGGAAACGGTTCACTGGTATCAATTTTTAAGCTTTTTATTCATTATATCGGGCGTATTGTTAGGAACCGGCTATATCGAACGAACATGGTTAAAAACAGCAGCCCCTTTACAAGAAAAAAGCATGTAGCCAAATGGCTGCATGCTTTTCTTAAACAAAAAATAGACGAGCATGAAACTCGTCTATTACAGATTAGCTGACAAAATAATTGATTGAAGGTTGAATCACTGATTGTAACTGTTGCTGTTGTTCAAGTGTTAGTGGAATAAGAGGTAAGCGAACAGAACCAACCTCAAGTCCCTTCATTTCAAGAGCAGCTTTGACCGGTGTAGGGTTTGGTGCTTTGAATAAAGCTTTCATTATTGGCAATAACTGACGATGTTGCATAGCGGCAGCTTGAACCTGACCACCGAGATAGTTACGTACCATTTGCTGCATTTCATTACCGACAATATGAGAAGCAACTGATACGACACCAATTCCTCCAATTGATAATATCGGTAACGTTAAGCTATCATCGCCACTATATAGTGAGAAATCCTCTGGTGTATGTTCAATAATTGTCGCCATTGCTTCTAAATCACCACTTGCTTCCTTAATCGCAACAATATTCGAAATTTCTGTTAAGCGAAGTGTTGTTTCAACATCCAAGTTAACAGCCGAACGTCCTGGAATATTGTAAAGCATTACAGGTAGCTTTGTGGATTCAGCGATGACCTTAAAATGTTGATACAGCCCTTCCTGTGAAGGTTTATTATAATAAGGTGTTACAAGCATAATCCCATCTACGCCCAATTCCTCAGCCTGCTTTGTCAATTCAATTGAAGCTTGAGTATTATTTGAGCCAGTACCAGCAATAATTGGGATTTTTCCATTTGCTGCTTCAACCGTTGTTTTGATTATAAGTATTTTTTCTTCTGTTGAAAGCGTCGGAGATTCTCCTGTTGTTCCCGCTACAACAATTGCATCCGTTCCATTAGTAATAAGATGGTGAACTAGTTTTTTTGTAGCTTCCACGTCCACTTGTCCATTTTGATCGAAAGGTGTCACCATTGCTGTCACAATTCGTCCGAAATTCATCTCACTCACCCTCAATTCCCTAAAAATTTTTATCCGTAGTGGGCTAGCTTCGGCTTAACACAAAAAAAAGCAACAATGAGGGACTCATTGCTGCATGGCAATGTTGTGCACACACAATCATTCCAATGCGTGAGATAGCCCTCCATATAGCCTTTGCTATATGACAGTACTGCACTTATTTAGTACAGTCCCAGCTAAAGAAACGTATGAGCATTCTTTAGCTTCGGCAAATTCCCCTTTTAGTACGTGTCATTAGAGCTCATACCCTTCCACGCCTTACTCATGGCATTTGCACCTCTACCCTCACTTCAACGTTTGAAGTAAAGATTATACGATATTGTGTGTCTACCTTAACAAAAGTTTGCACTGAATGCAATGGTTTCGGCACACTTTCTCTTATTATTTTATTTATTCATGTTTAAATGAGGTGGGTGAAATTGTACAAGGTTTAATAGTAGATCCAATTCCTGGCTACATTGCACTGTTTTTTCCGAGGTGAATCCATACTTTTTGGCAAAATGTAACATCTGTCTTCTTTTTAACTCAATTTCCGTTAGTAACATATTCTTACACTCCAGTATAAAAATTGGAAAAGAAACACGACTTAATTTAAGCGTTCACGTGGAGAGTTTGAATAAGCCCCTCTTTTCACATAAAGCTATTATAGCCAAAACAAAGCAGAAGAAAAGACATTTTGTTGAATTAGTCAGCATTAGCGAAAAATAGAACAAGTTCGACAAAAAACTTAAGAGTTTAGCAATAGTTTGGAAGGAAATGAATGAAAGCCATTCCTAAAAATGAGCAGAATTAGAAGACGCAGAATAAATCAAACTAATCACAGGAGGGATTGAGATGAAACATATACTTTGGATGGTTGTCTTTGTTTGTTGTTTAAGTGGATGTGTTATCGAACAAAAACAACAAATGGGAGCGAATTCTGACCGAACACAAGGATTTAGTGGGTATGGAACCGAAAATGCACGTGATTGGGAAGGTCCATTAATGGACTTAATGGTTCCAGATCGAGCACCTAAAGGATTAACGGATAAATCACAAGAAATTTTAAATGATCCTAACTATTTAATCAATAATCGGAACCTAGGAATGAATCACCAAGGAATTAATAGTCAAGGGGCTCGTATTCAAGCTCACCGGCCAGGAACAATTAGAGATAAACAAATTAGAAGTGATGAACCTTATTTACGTTCAAAAGGGAATGCTAAAGCACAACACCAAGCCTCTCTAACGGAGACAATTGAGCAGAGAGTAAAATCGCTCGAAAGTGTTCATGATGTTCATGTCATTAGTGATGGTCAAGTCGTAGTACTTGGGATTGAATCAAGTGAATCCGATCGAAAAAAGCTCTATCGTTCTGTAAAAAATGAAGTTCGAAACTTAGTTGATATAAACCGTGTACGGATTACAACAAACCGTCAATTAATTAATCGTATGAAAAGGTTAGAGCATCAAATGGCGCCAATCCCATTTGGTGGTACAATTGCTGAAATCATTGATGGATTGGAATCAAATAATCGCTAATATAAAAACGGGTTAACCCATATTTTAGGGCTAACCCGTTTTTTAGATTTAATAAAAACCTAACTCTTCAGCTAAGGATTGGTATTCCATTTCTAATTGCTTATGAGTTAGAATTGCGTTTTCATAATAAACACGTGCATTTTCTACTTGTAATGGATGGATAGGTGTTCGCATATCGCTAAGGATCCGTTCAAAAGCATCGATCTCTGTAAGCATGCTGATTAAAATATCATGAAATGCATCAAATTCAAGAGGGCGTTCTTGTTCTAAAAATTGCTCGCTTTTCGATTTCACGTTTGAAATGACTTCATAAAGCTCTTTTCTTTCCTCATCGGTTAACGTATTGTTTTCTAAATACGGGGCAAGGCTCTCTAACTGGTTAATGGTGTTTCTTAAATAATAGCCAGCATTTTCTGCGTATACTTGTACTGCTGAAGGTAAGTCATTCTTTGCATCATTTTGGTCTGTGTTACTTGCGACACCGTAATAATTTTTCGATGATTGCTGCTGTGCCTCTGCATCACGTGCAATATCGGTTTCAGAATCTGCTCTACATCCTGCAATACTCGTAGCTAATGTAATTACAAGGATGACATGTCTCAGTTTTAACAATTTCTTCACCTCTCGCAATTTGGCTTTACTTTGTTGCTAGTATGAGTGGATTAAGGAAAAAGTATGCATTTTTCTCTTTCGCCCGATATAGATTGGTTATAAAGGGGGAAAGGGGAGAGAGTCATGATTCTCATTTTGGCAGTATCTATATTTTTTCTCCTGTTTTTTTTCGTCATGATGCTAGGGAACCATATAACTGCGTTAATGGAACGATTGTTATCAGAGGAAGCTGATAAGGAGCTGTTGTTAATTGAAGAGAGAATGAAAAAGATAAAGTAATCGTACGAAGGAGTGCTCAAAAGGTGAATGTACCTTTTCGAGTCACTCTTATTTTTTTATAAAAACAGCAAAGACAAGCGCCTGCACAATCAATACCAGCACCAAATAAGATAAATGGAATTCACTTTATGATTGGGGTGAGATTGTGCGCCAATATATCATTATTGGGTTCCTTTATCTTGTTGCTGCTACGACTTTTTATTTATTTGTTATTCAGGGCGATCATGAAACAACAAGTGATATAGATTTGGATGAAATCTTTGAGGATTATCCTCAAGAAAACGAAGCAGGAGATGAGCAAGAGTCAAGCGAAGAAGGCGATTCATCTCCAAAAGAAAACGAAGCAGAAGATGATCAAGAGTCAAATGGAGAGGGGCGTTCATCTGAGGAGGAACAGAGTGAAGGTAGTCAAGAAGTCTTGTGGGGTGTTGATTCAGCGAGTAGGACAACAGAGCAGCTTGCAGCATGTGTAAGGAATCATTTTGGTGAGCCAACTTTTTGGGGGCGGTATTTAGAGGATAAGGAAGAAGTTTCGTTTGGGTTAACAGAGAAGGAAGTAACACTCCTTCATCAAAATGGTTATTCTATTCTTGTTATTTATAATCATTTTATAGATGGAACAACCTACGAGAAAGGAGTAGCAGAAGCGAAAGTAGCTATCGAATATGCTAAACAAATAGGTGTCCCTAACGGGGTTGCAATATTCGCAAATGTTGAACCAGAGTACCCGATTGATTCGCAGTTTATAATGGGCTGGTATGATACTATTTCTGCATCAGATTATGTACCTGCTATTTATGGTGTGTTTTCGGAAGATGGCGATGTCCGAGTTGCGTATGAGGAAGCGGTTAGGGAGGAAGAGACGATTGGTGAAGAGATGATAATCTGGACAAACCAACCTCAAGTAGGTATTACGACAGAGGCTAATGCCCCAGACTTTCAACCAGAAGTACCTGATAGCAGACGAGATGTTGTATGGCAGTACGGTCTTGAAGCAGAGCAATGTAATATTGATACGAACTTACTTCCAGCTTCCGTGTTAGAGTATCTTTGGCAACCTAAGTAGTGTTCAAGCAAATAATCGGTCCTCTTCAGGAATTCGTTCTTGAGGGGGCTTAACATTAGCAAAGCTTTTATATTGACAAAAACTAATGACATTAGTTATAGTGAAACTAATACCATTAGTTTAAGGTTCGGAGGGGTGTTTTATGAAGCTAACAAAAGTAAAATCAGTGTATCAATTATCCTTTATGCCTCGGTTCTTTCCAGTTAATTGTTATCTGGCAGAAGAAGAGAAAGAATTAACTTTAATTGATGCTGCTCTGCCTTTTAGCGTGAAAGCTATTCTCCAAACATCAGCTATGTTAAAAAAGCAGATAACTCGAATTGTGATTACTCATGGCCATTCAGATCACGTTGGGGCATTAGATAAAGTAAAGAAAGCCTTCCCCGATGCTCTTGTTTATATTTCAAAGAGAGATGAGAAATTGCTAAGAGGGGATCGTTCAATACAACCCGGAGAGCATTTTCCAATAAAAGGAGATTTACCGAAAGGCATTACGACGATACCTGACTTATATTTAAATGATGGAGACAGAATTGGCTCATTACAGATTATTTCAACACCAGGCCATACACCAGGCTCAATGTCACTTCTAGATGTACGTACTAAAGGCGTGATTGTAGGTGATGCTTTTCAAACTAGGGGAGGCTTTGCAATTTCGGGTACGTTTAAGCCATTTTTCCCTTTTCCTGCATGGGCAACGTGGAACAAGCAATTGGCGATAGAAAGTGCACGTAAAATTTTACAACTTCAACCTGAATATATTGCGTGTGGTCACGGCAAAATGATCCATCAGCCTTGCACCTTATTAAAAAAATTAATTGATGAAGTCGACCAAACGGCGTAAAGGGGGAAATTACATGTCACCTCGAATTGGACTCGATTATTCTACTGTTGTACAAACAGCGATTCAATTGGCAGATGCTGAAGGGCCTACTAGTGTAACGATTGCAACTCTTGCGAAAAAGCTAGGGGTGAGACCTCCATCCTTATACAATCATATTTCCAGTTTACAGGATGTCCGCAACAAAGTTGTGTTACATGGATTGAATGAGTTATTGAGACGGATTGAAAACGCAACGAGACGAGTTGTGAGAGAGGAGGCTGTTCATCAATTAGCAAAAGCCTATCTGACCTTTGCAAGAGAACATCCAGGAGTATATGAAATGACGTTAGCGCCGGATGTAACAGTAGAAGAAATTGAAAGGGCGAGTGCAGCTATTGTTCAGCTAACTGTCGCAATTATAAAAACATTTGATATAAATGAAGAGGAAAGTCTCCATGCAGTAAGAGGAATTCGCAGCATGCTGCATGGCTTTGCGTCTCTAGAGCGAAATGGGGGGTTTGGGCTTTCTCTTTCCTTAGATGATAGCTATAAAAAAATGATTAATGCGTATTTGCATGGACTGACAATTTACAGAAAATGATGAAAGTGAAAGACAAATAGGAGGCATTCCTCTATACTAAAAAAGTGAAGCAGGAAGAATTACATGTTAAAATCAGAAAGGGGAATAAAGTGGGAACGACACATCTAGCAATAGTTCTTTTTCTACTTACCCCATTTAATTTAAACGCAAGCGAACCAAACGAAACAGCGACATGGGTTTGGCATACTGAGGATATTATTCATCAACCTGATGAGGTGTTAGTTTTTTTACAGAAAAAAGGGGTTTCTCATTTATATCTTCAAGTTAACCAGAATGTCCAGATTGGGCATTATCAACACTTTATCGAGAAAGCCAATCAAATGTCGATAAATGTCCATGCACTTGATGGTTCACCAACTTGGGTCGATCGAATGGGAAGGGTTCAATATATTCCGATAATCAATTGGTTAACGCAGTATCAACAATCGTCAACGACTGAACAGCGTTTTACTGGCTTACATATTGATGTGGAGCCCTACTTATGCCCTCGATGGTTCATGAATAGGCGAGCAACGATAGAAGAATATCAACAAGTCATTTTAGATTTTAAACAGACAACTAGACAATTAAACATTGAATTTGGAATTGATATTCCCTTTTGGTTTGATTCCGAAGTCTATTTTAATAAACGCTTCGGAAGCGGAAAGTTATCTGAATGGTTAATTGATCAGGCTGATTCAACAACGGTAATGGCTTATCGAGATCATGCAGAAAACTTGGACGGGATCATTGATATTGTAAAAGATGAGCTTGTTTATGCTAACAAAAAAGGTAAAAACATATATATTGCGGTTGAGACTGATTGGACAACGGAAGGAAATCTTTTGACCTTTTTAGATAACGGGGAAGCTTCTATGCTACTTGAGCTTGATAAAGTAAAAAGCATCTATAAACGCTATCGATATTTTCGTGGCTTCGCGATTCATCATTATCGAAGCTGGCGTGCATTAAGAAAATGATATGTAGTAAACGATAAGAGAAAAGGGTGATTTGATGGGGATCGGATTAACAGGGAAACGTGTCGTGATAGCAGGTGCTAGAAAGACAGAGGAAATGAGTACAATTATTGAGAAGCAGGGTGGCATTCCTGTCTTAAGACCTTTACAAGGAACGGTTTATTTGGCAGATAAACAAATTGAAACAGAATTTAAAGAGCTAATTCAAACCGATTTTGATTGGGTTCTTTTCACGACTGGTATTGGACTTGAGACCCTGTTAGAGCTAGCTGAAAGACTTACATTGAAAGAGCGATTTATTGAGGTCATTCAAAATGCTAACGTTGCTTCACGCGGCTATAAAACGGTCGGCGTATTAAAAAAAATCGGTGTAAAATCAGTTGCCGTTGATATTGACGGAACGACACAAGGGCTCATGCATTCCCTTGAAAAGTTTGATTTCTCAAATAAACAGGTGCTTGTTCAATTACATGGATTGACCGTACCGAAGCTAACAGATTTTCTTGAGCAAAAGGGGGCAAAGGTTACCGAAATTCTCCCTTATCAACATATCGCACCAGAAAAAGAGACGATTGAATTGTTATGCAGTGAAATCCTTTCTGAAGAAGTCGATGCAATATGTTTTACAACGGCGATTCAAGTACGTTCTCTCTTTGATTATGCTAAGGAACAAGGTTTTGAAAATCAACTTATTGAACGTTTTTCTGACAAGGTAGTTGCTGTATCGGTCGGAAAGGTTACGACTGAAGCGCTAAAAGATGAAGGAGTTGCTCGTGTAATTGCCCCAGTCATTGAACGAATGGGTGCAATGATCGTCGAAGCTGCCCGTTTTTATAGTAGGAATGAAAACTAACTCGGTTTTGGGTCATGGGAAGGCTTGCCCCTTTTCGTGGTCCTTTTTGTCAATTTCACGAAATTGACAAAAAGCTGACAGTAAGACTAAAGTATAATAAGGTTTAGTCTTAAGGAAATAAGAGAAAGAGGACATAATCTATGAATAAATCAAATGAAAACACGCTGCACCTAGCATGGCTCACGTCCTTTATTGC
The DNA here is from genome assembly GCF_002156385.1 of Halalkalibacter urbisdiaboli. Taxonomy (GTDB): domain Bacteria; phylum Bacillota; class Bacilli; order Bacillales; family Bacillaceae_D; genus Halalkalibacter_A; species Halalkalibacter_A urbisdiaboli. Next base: position 185,274 of record NZ_MVJM01000001.1, on the reverse strand, counting down.
CACTCTAGGCTCACTCTATTTTTCTGAAATACGACAATTTGAACCTTGTACATTATGCTGGTATCAACGGATTCTTATGTACCCGCTAGTCATTATTCTGTTTATAGGAATTGTGAAAAAGGATGCACAGGTTGCCCTTTATTCAAGTGTCCTATCTTTTATCGGATTGTTATTTTCGATCTATCATTATGGAATACAGAAACTTTCATTTCTTGCCTCAAGTGCACCTTCTTGCGGGCGAGTACCCTGTACGGGACAATATATTAATTGGTTCGGTTTTATTACAATACCATTTTTAGCAGGCACTGCCTTTTTCATTATTTTCATATGCAGTTTAGTAGTATTAAAGTCTAATAGGAGGGAGTTATCATGAAAAAATTACTCATTTACGGAGGGATTGTCCTTCTTTTATTTATAAGTCTTGCTGTTGTCTCCAATGTTCAACAAACAAAAAAAGCAGAAGGCAATCCATTCGGAAAGGATAAGTTACATAGTGCGACTACGGATCTGTTAGACGATCCAAACTATCAAAATGTGATTCTTCCAGATGAATTATCAGAAAGGCTGTCACAAGGGGATGACGTAACAGTTTATTTTTACAGCTCGACGTGTCCATACTGTAAGGAAGCTACACCGCGCCTTGTTCCTTTAGCAGAAGAAGTAGGTGTTGATTTAGTTCAGTATAATGTTCTAGAATTTGAAGCTGGCTGGAGTGACTATAACATTGATTCAACACCAACCCTTATTCATTTTGAAAACGGTGAGGAAAAGGAAAGAATCGTTGGCGCTGCATCAAATGAAGAATACACGGCATTTTTTAATGATCATGTTTTGAAGTGAATAGACGAAGGGGTGCCCATTTAAGCTAATTGCAGTGGGCACCTCTTATTTATTATAAAAATAGTAGCGCAAAGCAGGTAGCGATCACTAAACCTAAGATGACGGGTAAAAAGCATTTACGCACAAGGTCCATAACAGGTACTTTGGCAAAACCCGCAACTGCAACGAGTGAAGACCAAGCAATTAATGTTCCGCCTCCTACCCAAATGGAGCCCATTTGCCCAATTGCAGCGAGAGTGGCTGCATCAACACCAACCGTTTCGCTTAATGCCCCAGCAAGTGACCCGACTAGAGGAAGCCCCGAGAAGCCAGAACCATCTAACCCTGTCACCATTCCAATTATCAGGATTCCGAAGGCTGCTAAGAACGCGCTTTCAGGAATAATTTGCTGGCCAGCTTGAACAAGGTCAAATAGGAATGAAGGAGCGTTTTCAGGGTTTTCTACACTAAACACCTTAGCAGAAAGCTCCTCACTGCCAATGAAGAAAAAGCCGGCAATAGGAATAACAGGTCCCATCGCTCTAAATGCGAAGAGGAAACCTTTCACTAGATGGTTACTAACATTAGAGAATGTTTTTTTAAACTGATAGACTGATGAAGCGGCGATTAAAAGAAGAACGGCTGTTCCACCGATTAATGCAGCGCCAGTTCCGCCTTCTAGAGTAGTAATTGAAGCAGAAAACTGGGCAAGCACCATATAAACGACAATCGTTAAAAAGCTAAGTGGCACAAGAACAGCAAACAATTTACTATGCCTCGTGTTTCGAGTCAGGCGTTGTTTTTCTTTGTCAATCAGCTCATCTTCATCTTCGCCGAGATCTTCCCATGCCGTTAAATGTTTTTGAGAAGGATACTTGATCAATTTCCGAATCATGAAGTAAGCCAGCGATATGGCAACAGTTCCTGTAACTAATGATAAAAGAAGTGCCCGATCCGCGACTTCACCTACACTAATATTGGCAGAGGTAGCGGTAAGCATCGGTGCAATTTTTATCACATAGTCCGATGATAGCGCCATTCCTTGCCCTGCTAAAGCAATCGCCACCCCGGCACCAACAGGCGGAAGTCCTGCTTTAATGGCAACAGGTATTAGAATCGCTCCAACTAACGGTACGGCTGGTGTAGGCCAGAAAAATAACGAAATCAAAAACGTCACGATAGCGAGCAGCCAATAAGATAAATGGCCATTTTTCATTACTTTTTGAAATGGAGCAATCATTTGTTCATCTGTCCCAATTTCCTTTAAAGAATGAAGAAGGGCTGTCATTATCGCGATAATGAGAAATATATTAAATAGCTCTGCTGCGGCAGTTAAACTAGCTTGGAAAATGGTTTGTAACCCAAAAACAAAGGAACCACTATACAGCCATCCAACGAAAAACGTCATCAGAATAGCAGGAACAACTACATTTTGCCGACAAAGCATCGTTACAATAATGACACATGTTCCAATCAAATAGATCCAATGTGAACCAGTAAGCTCCATGTGCAATACTCCTTTCAGAAGTATAAAATCACGAACATACAACACTCTATGCACACAGATAGGCACTTGTGATAGTCCCCCTCCCAAGGGCGGTTTTCCCTTGGGAGGGGGACGAAGCGAAAGCGGAGCCGTTGCAATCTTTTTATTCTGAGAAGTGGGTTTCTTCTCAGAAAGCAACGAGCGAAGCAGAGCCCCAAGGGCGGTTTTTCCTTGGGAGGGGGACGAAGCGAAAGCGGAGCCGTTGCGCGCTTGTGGTTAGCGTGCGGGGGATTCTGGTAGGGGATTCG
>NZ_MVJM01000001.1:119716-182651 GCF_002156385.1 Halalkalibacter urbisdiaboli | reverse complement strand
GGGGACGAAGCGAAAGCGGAGCCGTTGCAATCTTTTTATTCTGAGAAGTGGGTTTCTTCTCAGAAAGCAACGAGCGAAGCAGAGCCCCAAGGGCGGTTTTCCCTTGGGAGGGGGACGAAGCGAAAGCGGAGCCGTTGCGAAGTTTTGATTTCCGAGAAGTGGTTTTTTTCTCGGAATGCAACGAGCGAAGCAGAGCCCCAAGGGCGGTTTTCCCTTGGGAGGGGGACGAAGCGAAAGCGGAGCCGTTGCCCGCCTGCGGAAAGCGTGCCCCCCATCCCGGTAGCGGATTCGAAGCGTCTTATCATGGCTATCCCACAGAAATACAAAAAGCTTGTCGGCTGTCTCGTTATAGAGGCAGCCGACAAGCTGAAACCCGTTACAGTTGTAACGGGTTTGGGATAGCCTACAATTTTTCAAATTCATCAATTAATTCCCCGAAGTATTTAAGTGCATGCTCAATTGGTTCTGGTTTGCTTAGGTCAACGCCTGTTTTCTTTAAAAGCTCGAGCGGGTAATCGGAGCTACCGCTTTTAAGAAAACTTAAATATGCTTCTAAAGATTCTGTTCTGCCTTCTAATAATGTATCGGCAATTTGAATGGCCGCAGCAAAACCTGTCGCATATTTATAAACATAGAATGGGCGGTAAAAATGTGGAATTCTTGACCAACCATATTTAACCTCATCATCAAATACAACAGTTTCACCTTGATACTCTCTAAACAGCTGTTCATAGAGGCTATTAAAAGAAGACGCATTTAATGACTCGCTGCGCTCAGCCATTTCATGTGTTCGCTTCTCAAAATCAGCGAACATAATTTGAGTGAAAAACGTACCACGGAACATATCAATGAAATGATTCAGTAAGTACTTCCGTTTTTCAGTGTCTGAAGTATTCTTTAATAAATACTGAATGAGAAGTACTTCGTTAACGGTTGAGGCAACCTCTGCGACAAATATTGTATAGCCAGCTGTAATTTGTGGCTGGTGAGTACTTGAGTAATAGCTATGCATCGCATGACCCATTTCGTGAACGAGTGTAAAAAGGCTGTCGAGATCATCCTGATGATTAAGTAATACAAAAGGATGGACCCCGTATAACCCCATATTATAGGCGCCAGAGCGTTTTCCTGGTGTTTCTCGAACATCGATGTATCGTTTTTCTTTAAAGGTGCGAAGTGTATCAATATAATCAGAACCTAACGGGGATAGCGCCTTTAGCATGAGTTCATAAGCTTCATCATAGGCAATATCTTGTTTACTGCCTTTTACTAAAGGAACATTTAAATCGTATTGTCGTAGTTCATCTAAGCCTAATGTCTCTTTACGAATCTCTGAATAACGATGCAACGGACGAATGTTTTTTTTCGTCGTCTCGATTAAATTTTCATATACTTGTTTAGGTACAAGATCTCCAAATAACGATTTCTCTAATGCAGAAGGATAATGTCGCATTTTTGATAATGTTACATTGTTTTTTATTGCAGAGGAAAGAGTCGATGCAATGGAATGGTTTAATTGTACATATGGCTTGTAATAAGCTTTATACGCTTCCTTTCGCTTTGAGCGATCTTCATCCTCAATAAGCTTTGAATACATCCCTCTTGTTAGTTGGACTTTTTCACCTTTGTCATTCGTAACGTCACCAAATTGAATATCGGCATTATTAATCATACCGAATGTTTTACTAGGTGCGGAGAGCGCTTCACCAAGCTGAGAAAGAACTTCTTCTTTTTCTTTACTAAGAACATGTGCTTTGTAGCGATAAGCCTCTAATAAATCATCTTCAAAATAACGTAAGCCATGAACCTTTGCTATGTACCCTTTTAACGTTTCTTCATCCAAGCTAAGTAAAAACGGGGTAAAAAACGACGTGCTTGAGCTAATTTCTACACTAAGTTGAGTCGCACGATCTAATAGTACTTGCGAGGTTGAATCTCTTGTGTCTGTATCTACAAGCAACCTTGCATATACAAAAACTTTTGAAAAAAGATAACTAAGCTCCTCTTTCTTCGTTAAAAAATCAAGTAAGCTCGTTCCATCCTCAATCTTTCCATCAAACGCTTTCAACTCATCAGCTAGCTTTTTCACCTTTATTAAATCCGCATCCCATTCAGCTTCTGTTGAATAAATATCAGCTAAGTTCCATTTTTCTTGCTCTGGAACCTCAAGTCTTGAAGTATACATTGAACCAACTCCTTCTTTTCCTAGTTTGTCATATTGTACCAGCAGGCGCAATCATTACACTCTTATAGCATATAAACCCTTGATTAGAATTATTTCTAGAATAATGGATAAACATAACTAACTTAAGGGAGAATAACCGATAAATAAAAGGTTGGTGGGGTAGCATGAGCATGGAACAGGAATTGCTTGACGTTAGTTTAGGAAGAAACCTTTCCAGTATCAAAAATAAACTAAATAATTGCTCAGATGTTAACTTTAGGCAAATTAAAATACATCACCAAATGGCCTATTTAATCTATATTGAAGGCTTAACGAATGTGGATGACATTCAGGTTCATGTCATCCGTGATCTCTTTTCAAATCTTAAAAAAGAACCTGTTTCACTAGAAGTTATTAGACATGAAATCGTGAGCATAGGACAAGTCTCCACTGAGAAAAAAATTAATGTATGTGTCGATTTAATCTTAAGAGGAAATACGGTTTTGCTTATCGATGGATTAGATGAAGCCCTTCTTTTTCAAGCGAAAAACTTTGAAACCCGCTCGATTTCAGAGCCAGAATCTGAATCCGCCATTAGGGGACCGCGCGAGGGATTTATTGAGAGCATTGCCGTTAATACATCACTTATTCGTAGAAAAATTCGTTCAACAGACTTTAAAGTAAAAATGACTCAAGTCGGGGAGTATACACAAACAGATGTAGGACTTGTCTATATTGAAGGATTAGCAAGTGATGAGTTAGTAAAGGAAGTTGAAGAAAGAATTAATCGAATTGAAGCAGATAGTATTTTAGAAACAGGCTACATCGAAGAGTTTATTGAGGATGATCCTTGGAGTATTTTTCCTCAGGTACAAGTGACAGAAAGACCTGATACTGTTGCTGCAAACCTATTAGAGGGTCGCGTTGCAGTTATTGTGGATGGGACTCCTTTTGTCATAATTTTACCTGCAACGTTTTGGCAACAGTTTCAGGCTAGTGAGGATTATTATGAACGGTTTCATATTTCGATTTTTTTACGTATCTTAAGGTTCGCTTTTTTGTGGATTGCGCTTTTATTACCTTCACTCTATATCGCGACAACCACCTATCACCATGAAATGATTCCAACGAATTTATTACTAAGTATTTCGGCAAGTCGTGAAGCAATCCCTTTCCCAGCCTTAGTTGAGGCTTTTATTATGGAGCTTTCATTTGAAGCATTACGTGAAGCCGGTGTTCGTTTGCCGAAAACAATTGGGCAAGCCGTTAGTATTCTAGGAGCACTAGTAATCGGTACAGCTGCAGTAGAAGCGGGGATTGTTTCAGCACCGATGGTTATCATCGTTTCTCTTACAGGGATAGCTTCATTTACCGTTCCGAAGTTCAGTTTAGCCATTTCGATTCGCTTGTTAAGATTTCCTATGATGATATTAGCTGGTGTTTTTGGCTTATTTGGGATCGTGGTCGGTGTTATTGCTGTAACAACGCACTTATGTAAATTACGTTCATTTGGTGTTCCTTATTTCTCACCAGTGGCACCACTTTCTTTAACGGGGTTAAAAGATGTACTTATTCGCTTACCGTGGTGGCAAGAGGATGTGCGTCCGAACCAATTTGTTAAACAAAACAGAAGAAGGCAATCACATGACTTATATCCATCTCCAGAACAGGATCAGTAAGAAAGGGGTGACTAGTTATGAGAAAACTCGTGCTCATATGTATTTGTCTTAGTATGATAACAGGCTGCTGGGATCGTACCGAGGTAAATGATATTGCGATTATTGTCGGCTCAAGCTTTGATAAGACAGAGGACAATAAGTATAAAGTAACTAGTCAAATGCCACTTCCTGGTGGAATGGGCGGTGTAGGAAGTAGTGGTGGTGGTGGTGGAACATCCGGTGATCAAATGTTTTATTTAGATGGAGATAGTGGGAGAAACATCCGAGAGGCCAATTTAAATATGCAAAATCGTTTAGCACGGAGAAGTATATTTGGTCACCGTCGAGTTGTGATTCTTGGAGAAAAATTGGCGCGAGAAGGGATAGTTAAAACGTTAGATGTTCTAACACGCTCACGAGATTCTCGTCTTACGGTACAATTGTTCGTTGCTGAAGGAAAAGGGGAAGAAGTTTTGGCAGCAACACCACATTTAGAAAATTTAACAGCTGAGGGTATAAGAGAGCTAGGGAAGATGAAATATGATATAAACATAAGGGATTTTTTGCTTGATTATCAACAGCGAGGGAATGATCCAATCCTTCCTGTCCTAGCGATTCAAAAAAATGATTCTCCAAACAGTGACCAGGTGCAAACCCAAGTTGAGAGTAGCAAGATTGCAATCTTTAAAAAAGATAAATTGCATTTTTTTACGAATGAGCAACAAACAAAAGGGGTAACCTGGATGCTACAAAAGATGAAGGGGCAGCAAATGACAGTCCCTACCGAAGATGAAAAGTCGGTTTTTTCTGTAGCAATTACGGATCAAGGAACAACGGTTCGTCATGAGGTGAAAGGAGACAAGCCTGTTTTTACAATACACCTTGATATCGTTGGAACAATAATTGAAAATCAAACAGGCTTTAATTTTGAAGAACCAACTGGATTTGACCGAATTGAACAAATTTTTAACAAAGAAGTAGAAAGTCATATTCGCAGTATTTTTGATGCAACACTTTCGGAAGGAATTGATTCGTTTGGTCTAGGTTTTCATTTAAGACGACGTGAAAACGAGCGTTGGGAGAAGTGGAAGGAACGGTGGCCGGATATGGTACGTAATCTTGAAGTAAATATTGAAATTGATAGCACGCTTGATTTACCTGGCTTAACAACAAAGGGAATCGGAGTAGGGGGATAAAATGGGAACAATTTTAATTGTCGTTTGGCTAGTAATCGCTGCAATGGCAGGAAAATCTCAATTTGCCGATAATCAAGTCAACCGAGGAACCTATATTTTCTTATCGTTGTTCACGGTAATCGCTTCATTTTATATTCATGATCATGGTGCATGGGAATGGTATACGAATGTACTCGCTCAATTATTTACGCCATTAACGAATGTGGTGATCGGCAAATGAAGCTTCAAATCTCGAATCGACAGTTAGCGTTTATAGTAGGAAACAGTATGATAAGTGCAAGCTTAATTACCCTCCCCCAATTTATGGTTGATTTAAGCTTGCATAATACATGGGTTGTACCTATATTTTTATTTGTGGTCGTTTACGGCATGATGTTCTTTGGTTTATCTAAATTGGAGAAAGTCCCAAAGTCGGAACGGCATTTTTCAAGTGATTCTAAAAAAGTGAAAACATTAGCCTGTCTATTTATCCTATTCTTTGCTCACGTCTTAATTCGTGATATACGGATCCTATTAGGCTTTATTTCAACAACGCTTATTCCATTAACACCGAAATATGTTATTATCATTTTGTTAATTGGAACCGTTCTTTACCTTGCAATGTCAGGAATCGAAGTGATTGCCAGGTTTACAGAGTTATACTACTTTTTATTTATTGGTGTGATTTTATTTATCCCTTTATCATTAGGAACTCAAATAAGTGTTGAAAATTTTGAACCGATGGTCGGTTTAAAGGTGATTCCTTCCCTGTTACAGTCATCCTATATTGGACTAGCATGGATGGGAGAAGCGGTGGCTGTAATTATGATTATTTGGCTTACAAGTCCAAAAGAGGGAACAAGGAAAGCCGTGTTCTGGGGGATAGGATTTGGAATAACGATGCTGTTCATTCTCATTTTTTCACAAATTGCTGTGTTAGGGTCGGAAATTGTACGTTATTCCACGTATCCTAGCTATACGCTTGTTCAACAAATTCGTTTAACGGAATTTCTAGACCGACTCGATTTTGTGCTTGTTGCCTTTTATTTTCCTACGGTTTTTGCTAAGATGTCCTTTTTCTTATATGGATTACATCGCTCGTTAACGATGTTAAATAACAAAATGACGAATATTACGATGGTTCCTTTAGCTATAATAATGGGGGTATTGGCTGTAACGTTATTTGAAAATGTTGGTGATACGACTGAGTTTTCCATTTTTACATGGGCAAGCTTAGGATTAATTTTAGAGCTTCTAATTCTTGCTCTTACATTTATGATCATTCGAACGAAACTTAATAATAAGCAGAGGGAAAAGAAAGAGGAAAAGGATCATTCTGTAAGTCATTGAACGTGCAATGGAAATAAATTGGCACGTTCTTTTTGTTTATGATTATTATATCTAATAACAATAATAAAAAATTTTTATAGATCATGAAAAATCCGTAGACAAATGAACGATGTTTTCATATACTAATCTAAATTACAGATAAACCTTATCAATTTACTATGGATTAAAAAGCGGGGAAATTATCATGTCAATGGACATCATTATCGTCTTATCAGTCGTTATTATAATGTTAATTTGCTTAATGAAGGAAGTGTCAAGACCTGACTTCATTGTGTTCTGTGCGTTGGCTTCCCTGCTATTACTAGGTGTATTAACGCCAGCAGATGCGGTAAAGGGCTTCTCGAATGAAGGAATGTTAACGGTCGCTTTACTATTTATTGTCGCAGGTTCAGTACAGCAAAGTGGATTATTAAACCGACTTGTCTATAGTGCCTTAGGAGCTGGAAGAAGTCCTAGAACAACACTGATTCGAATGATGCTACCAGTTTCAGGCTTATCTGCTTTTTTAAATAACACGCCGATTGTTGTCATGTTTACACCAGTTATTCGTGATTGGTGTAATGAACGAGGGATATCCCCCTCCAAATTTCTGATTCCTTTGTCCTATGCTACGATATTTGGTGGAACGATTACGTTGATTGGTACCTCCACAAATTTATTAATTCATGGCTTAATGATTGATAGTGGATTACCTGGCTATTCAATGTTTCAACTTGCAATTGTTGGGATTCCTGCTGCGTTGGTCGGAACTATCTACATGAGTACAATCGGATATAAAATATTACCTGAACGCAAGTCCTCTGAAGTTATGTTTAAAGAAAATACTCGCGAGTATCTTTCGGAGCTAGTCGTCGAAGAACATTCGCCTATTATAGGGAAGACAATTGAAGAGGCCGGTTTAAGAAGTTTAACAGGCTTATATTTAATTAGTATCATAAGAAAAGATGGCGAAAAGCTGGCACCTGTTAACTCACAACATAAAATTAAAGAAGGCGATCGTCTTATTTTCACAGGACTGATTTCAACGATTGTGGAGCTGCAAAATATGAAAGGTCTTCGTGTAGATACAGGTTCGAAAATCCAGCTCGAAGATTTAAAAAATGGCAACCAAGTACTAGTAGAAGCCGTCGTTTCCCATCAATCTAGTCTTGTAAATAAATCAATTAAACAAAGTAAGTTCCGGGTTAAGTATGGTGGTGGTGTTATTGCTGTTAACCGTAACCAACAACGTATTAATAGTAAGATAGGTGATATCGTCTTAGAGCCTGGTGATACGTTACTTATTTTAGCTGGTAGAGATTTTGAAAGTCGTTGGTCAAGTTCAAAAGACTTCTATTTAATGAGTACAGTAGAGGGAGCAGAAGTCGTTGATCGGAAAAAATCAATGATTGCGATTTTTACATTAGCTGCTATGATTTTATTAGCGACGTTTGAAGTGCTAAGCATGTTTAAAGCTGCAACACTTGCAGTACTGATCTTATTTTTAACAAAAACTGTTACATTTGAAAGTGTAAAAAAGTATGTACAATTTAATGTGTTATTATTAATTGCAAGTGCAATCGGGATTGGGGTTGCATTAGAGCAATCTGGGGCTGCTGCATGGATTGCTGAAAAGTTAGTACAATTTACTGGGAGCTTTGGGTTATTAGCAATTCTCATTGTTGTCTATTTAGTTACAACGATTTTCACAGAGATTATTACAAATAATGCGGCAGTTGTGCTTATGTATCCTATTTCACTTGCTCTTTCTACACAACTTGGAATCGATCCAATGGCGTTTTTCATTGCGATTACAATTGCGGCATCAGCAAGCTTTGCTACACCGATTGGATATCAAACGAATCTGATTGTATATGGACCTGGGGGTTATCGTTTTTCAGACTATGTAAAAGTAGGGCTCCCATTAAATTTGCTCTATTTAATCGTGACAGTCACGATCGCTTATTTTGTTTGGCTATAATAGAAAAGGCAGTCCTGAATTATTTTAAACAGGCTGCCTTTTTCTGTTAGAATAGTAGAAAACCGAAGTGAAAGTCTTTATCATAGCGTAGGAGGGGAGAAGTGATGCAAGAGAGAACGTATGATTTATTTGTGTATGGTACCTTAAGAAAAGGTGCAGGTAATCATGACTTTTTAAAAAATGCAAGACTGCTAGCTGAGCAGTGTTGGATAAATGGTGAGCTTTACGATACAGGTGATGGCTATCCTGTATTAAAACAAAGTATTGCAGGAAAAGTATATGGTGAAGTTTACCAAGTGAATGACCAAGAGCTGGAACTCATCGATAGATTAGAAGATTATGTAGTTGAAGGAGAAGATAATTTATACGAACGGATTGAACAAACGGTACATACTGACAAAGGGTCAATAAGAGCATTCGTTTATGTAGCTGGAAAGCAACTAGAGTCATGTCAACAATTGATTAGGAACGGTGATTGGAAAGAGTATATGCTTTGGAAAGTAGAACAGCCTATTTATTATTTTGCTTACGGTTCGTGTATGGATAATGAACGGTTTAAACAGGCAGGTGTTGACCCTTTTTTCCAGTTTGTGATGGGAAAAGGGATGTTAGATGGGTATACCCTACGTTTTACCTACCCTTCAGCTGATGGAGGCAAAGCTGATATTGTAGAAGAAGGTGGTACGGTCGAGGGCAAGGTTTACATTATTGACCAGGAAACGTTGCATTATTTATATGAGCGGGAAGGGGTCGCAAAGGGCGTTTATCGGCCGACGTTCGTATCGGTACAACTGAAAAGTAAACAACGGATAGAAGCATTGACATTTGTCGTGGTGGACAAAAAAGCTGAAACTGCTCCTTCAGAGAATTACGCACTTGAAATTGTCCGGGGAGGGACAAACTGTGTTAATGAAAAGTATCTAATGAAGATAAAAGAACATATTACTTCTTTAGTGGAGGAAAGCACATGAAAATCATTGATATTAGTATACCGATCCATGAAGGAATGCCAACCTATATGGGGAATACAGCCAATCAGCCTAAAATAACAACGACGACTAATGGATATATAACCGATACGAGACTTGATATGAATATTCATACTTGCACGCATATTGACGCTCCGCTGCATATGATTAATCAAGGTGAAACCATTGAATCTATTGGACTTGAAAGACTCGTTCGTCGTTGTAAGGTTATTGAAGTCGATGCGAACGACCGGATAACAGAAGAAGATTTGCATGGGAAAGACATCGAACAGGGGGACTTTCTCTTGTTAAAAACGAAGAACTCCTTTGGACAAACATCAGAGAAGGAATTTATTTTTTTAGCAGAGGACGCGGCTCAATATTTGATTCAAATGAAAATTGATGGTGTTGGAATTGATACACTTGGTATTGAACGAAGTCAGGAAAATCACCCCACGCATAAAGGCCTATTTTCAAATGATATTATTATCATTGAAGGCTTAGATTTAAAAGAGGTCGATCCAGGCGAGTATTTATTAGTTGCAGCGCCTTTAAAATTAACACAAATAGAGGCTGCACCTGCACGCGTATTTTTAATTGAGGGATTAGCTCTATAATAACTAATTTATTGGCAGCTAAATTCTTTGCTGTGGGGATGTCCAACTAGGTTGTAATGAGCCTTTTGGACATCCTATTCTATATTACTCATTCTTTGGAATATGTGATAAAATAATAAAACTAAAATAACTGACAGGAGGGTGGTACAATGAGACAGAATAAGATTCACATTTTATTAATAATTGGCATGTGTATTTCGTTTGGTTTCATGTATCACTACTTCGTGAAAGCGCTTCAATATGATGTGACAATTGACCATTATTCAACTGATGTTAAAGAAGGCCAACATTTTGTATTAATTGTTGAAGAAAAAGACAATCCTTATTTTACAGAGTTATTAAAGGGAGCTTTGGATGCTGCACGTCCTCATAATATTACAGTCGAGTACATCGGTCCAAAACAAACAAATATTGAGGAACATATTAAGCTGATTGAGAAAGCTATTGCAGCAAAGGTTGATGGTATATTAACACAAGGTTTATCGGATGAAGAGTTTGCTCCAATTATCGATAAAGCAATAAGCAAGGGGATTCCTTTAATAACAGTTGATACAGATGTGAAAAATAGTAAACGTTTAGCCTATGTTGGTACCAATAATTATCAAGCCGGTTATAAGGTAGGACAAGCTGTATTAAGCGAAACAAAAGGACCGATTCAAGTCGGGATTGTTTCCGGCAGCCTTGTTGCCAATCAGCATAAATCGCGAGTGAAAGGCTTTCTTGATGCGGTAGAGCATGCAGTAAGAGTTGAAGTTGTTGCGATAGAGACATCGAATTTAAGTAAAATCCAAGGGGCTGAAAAGACGTTTCAAATGCTACGTACTAACCCAGAAATTAATGTCTTATATGGGACCAGTGCACTAGACGGCGTTGGGATTTCAGATGCAATAGAAAAAATAAATCCTGCCGAACCAATTATCGTTTATGCCTTTGATGATTTAGAGGAAACGATTGATTATATGAATAAAGGTGTTATTCATTCTATTTTACGTCAGCAGCCTTATGATATGGGCTACAAAGGGGTTAATTTGCTAATTGATATCCTAGATGGAAAAGAAGTAGAACCGTTAAATTATACCGACACAGAGTTTATTCGAAAAGATGATTCATTGACGAACATCACACTAAAGAAGAACTAGGTTAGGAAGATGAAAAATGTATAAAATAAAAACGAAACTCATGCTGTTTTATGTCATTTTATTTCTTATTTTAAATAGTTTATCAATTTTTTTATTTTACAATCATAAACAAACGGTACAGCAATATGACCACATCCTTAATCGATTCTTTTTATTGAATGATGTTTCTCAAAAATCTAATGAATCATATGAATCCATGAACGCTTATTTGAACAAAAAAATGATCGATGATTTAGAAGAGTATCAAAATAGCAGGGACCAACTTTTTCAACTACAGGAGCAATTGCAATATGAATTAAAAAACCAAAATAATGCAACGCTTGTGACAAATTACGAAAATATGATTCAAAGCTTGGTAGATGAAAGTGACTTGGCCGTATCAACCTTTTTAAATGACGATATTGAATTATATTCCGTCAAGCAAAGAGAGGCACTTAAACTACTTGGCTTTATTCAAGAGGAAACCTTAATTTTATTAAATAATGAACTGTCTGAATTTCAAGCCTTTTATGATGCAATGAACAAACGTAATGCTTATATGGAATCAATGGGAATTGCAATGTTTTCTGGGACGTTTTTAATGGGTTTACTTTTTGCCTTTATCTTTAGTAATGATATAACGAAGCCGATTCACCGTTTAACGGGGGCCGCACGTGAGATTGCTAGAGGAAATTTAGAAGGAGAAGACATACAAACTCCAAGAAAAGATGAGCTCGGATTTTTAACGACAACCTTCAATCAAATGAGAACGGATTTGCATTATTTAGTAAGGCAAATAAAAGATAAATCAGAACAAGAAAAGCTGTTAAAGGAAATGGAATTAAAGAGCCTGCAAAGTCAAATTAATCCGCATTTTTTATTTAATACGCTTAATACGATTGCGAAAACCGCTTATATTGAAGGCTCAGAACGTATTTATCAGCTTATCACATCCATATCGAAACTGTTGCGTTATAATTTAAGTCAAATTGAAAAACCAGTTACATTGGCTGATGAAATTAATATAGTCAAAGAGTATTTCTTCATTCAAAAGGCTCGATTTGAGGAAAGAGTCCACTTTAAAATAGATGTGCAAGAAGATTGTTTATCACATCGAATTCCGATTTTGACATTACAGCCACTTGTGGAAAATGCTTTTATTCATGGAATCGAGCCTTTTGAAAAAGAGGGTGAAATTGCGATAGAAGGCTTCGTCAATGACGGGTATGTTTATTTGAAAATTCGTGATAATGGAATTGGTATGGATAAGGAAGTGAGTCAAGTGTTAACAGAACACCCTTCAGAGCGAATGGTGAAGTCTTCCGGTCATTCCACAGGCCTCGGCATGCATAACGTCATTAGGAGGCTGCAAATGTTTTATCAAACGGATGATATTTTAAGCATCTATTCAAATAAAGGACAAGGTACAGTGATTCAATTAAAGTTACCGATTCAAGGACAGGAGGAGGGGTCAGATGTATAAAATCATGGTAGTAGATGATGAGATGATAGAGCGTCAGTGGCTTCGAAAGATTATCAGCGATCGCTACCAATCACAAGTTGAAATTGAAGAAGCAGAAAATGGTCGAACAGCGATTTTAAAAGCAGAGGAGTTTAGACCTGATATTGTTTTTATGGATATTAAAATGCCGGGAATTAACGGAATTGAAGCTGCCCAAGAAATAAAAAAACAAAATCATGCGACACGATTTATTATGGTTTCTGCCTTTGACACGTTTGAATATGCAAGACAAGTGATGAGAATCGGTGTAAAGGAATATTTACTTAAACCGAGTACAATGGAAGAAGTCATACAATCACTAGAGCAGGTGATTCGTGAAATTGTTCTTGAGCGTAGTAAGAGGGAAGAGGAGCTCATGCTAAAGGATAATTATCGAAGGGCGTTGTCGGTCGTTCAATCAAAGGTAATAACTTCCTTATTAATGGGCGATATGGCCGAAGCCGAAATGGCCGAGTTCGAAGATGATTGGGAACGCAAACTAGAGAAAGATAGCTTTGTTATGGTCTTCGAATTTATGAAGGATGGAGAATCTATAGAGGTGTCTGAACTTAAACAATATAGCTCATTTATTCATGCTCATTTGAATCATTATTTTTGGAAAAGCTTAATGGGACCCCCGCGAATCAATCGACTTCCTGTCCTTATTCAATTAAGGGAAGAAGAACGAACCGATCTAATTTCATTAAAAAGTAGAGCGCTTTCTACAGGAAAGGAAATGATCGAGAAGTTTCGACATCGCTATCCGAACACTCTCGTCTCAGTTGGGATTGGGACAAAGTATCATGAGATTGATAAATTTGTCCAGTCTTATCATGAAGCGATTTATGCTTTGACAACGTCAAGCCGACCGTACTCGTGCATCTATTATAGCCAACAAGTGAGAGAAGGAAATGATTCAACCTATCCGTATAAACCCGAAAAACGGTTACTTGAGGCTATTACAGCAGGGTTAACAGATGAACTTTCCCCTAAGTTTACCGAGTATTTTGATGCCATTTCGTCGTTTTGTAATGGGTCTGTCGAAGAGATAAAAAAGAAGGTTTTTGAATTTTTTATCGTATTAAAAAGACAAATGATAGATTCAGATCACACAATTGAAATTAATGAACAGTTTTTACATGCCAATGTACTTGGGGCACTACGTGAATCAATCTATGATGAAATGCTACGGATAAACACTCACATTCATTCAATGTATTATTCATTGAATAAGGATGTTATGGCAATTGCAAAAGATTATATAGAAGATCATTATGAGAAGCCGATAACGTTAGAAGATGTTTCTGAAGCAGTGCAATTAAGCCCACATTATTTTAGTAAGGTATTTAAAGTAAGAACAGGCAGTTCCTTTATTGATTATTTAACGGAACTTCGTGTAAAGCGGGCAAAAGAGTTAATGCGTACGAAGGAGCGGAATTTAAAAGAAATATGTTTTGCCGTCGGCTACAAAGATCCGAATTATTTTAGTCGAGTTTTTAAAAAAGTGACAGGAATGTCCCCAAGTGAATATCGACAAGATGCTTTAAATTTATAATTTGAGCTCTTTATAAATGTCTCAAAAGGATAAATCCCCCTTTTGAGACATTTTTTGCGCTATCATACACATTGTTCGTTCAATAAATTAACTAATTGTGATATAAAAGTGCTACTTAAATTAAAAAAGTACAGATTTGCTCAAAAAATGATATCGTTTTCAATAAAAGGAGGGAAGAAGTGAAGCAAATCGTAAATTCTTATAGAATGAAAGCGCACTAAATGTGGACAATATATCCTATAATCGTAACTGTAAGCGATTCCACTTATGTTTTAATAAAAAAAAGGGGGAAGTACAGTGAAAAAAGTACTAGGAATTTTTCTAGCAGCAATGATTTTATTTGTAATGGCTGCTTGTGGTGGCGGTAATGAAGAAGGCGGTGGAGAAAACGCTGGTGGAGATACAGGCGGCACAGGTGAAGCTGGATTTGTCGGTATCGCAATGCCAACAAAGTCTTCCGAAAGATGGGTACATGATGGAGATAACATGGTAAAGGAATTTGAAGCTTTAGGCTATAAAACTGTTCTTCAATATGCGGAAGATGTTGTAGAAAACCAAGTTTCACAAATCGAAAACATGATTACACAAGGTGTTGACGTACTTGTTGTTGCGGCAATCGATGGTGAAGCGTTATCAAATGTTCTTGAGCAAGCAGCAGCTGCAGACGTACCGGTTATTTCTTATGACCGTTTAATTAAAGGTACAGAGCATATTTCATACTATGCTACATTTGATAATTTTGAAGTTGGGGTATTACAAGGTTCTTACATTGTTGAAGCATTAGATTTAGAAAATCAAGACGGTCCATTTAACATTGAATTATTTGGTGGTTCTCCAGATGATAACAATGCATATTTCTTCTATGATGGTGCAATGTCTGTATTACAACCGTACATTGATGAAGGCAAGCTAGTTGTTAAGAGTGGTCAAACTGGTATGGACACTGTTTCTACACTACGTTGGGATGCAGCACTTGCTCAAGCTCGTATGGATAACCTTTTAAGCACATACTATACAGATGATGAAGTTCACGCAGTTTTATCTCCATATGATGGTATCAGTATTGGTATTATTGCTGCACTTAAAAACATTGGTTACTCGGACCTTCCAGTTGTTACAGGTCAGGATGCTGAGTTAGCTTCTGTTAAATCAATTGTTGCTGGTGAGCAAACAATGACAGTATTTAAAGATACTCGTGAATTAGCGAAGAAGGCCGTTGAAATGGCTGATGCAGTTCTTAAAGGTGAAGAGCCTGAAGTTAATGACACAGAAACATATGACAATGGTGTGAAAGTAGTACCTTCTTTCTTACTTGAGCCAGTTCGTGTTGATATTAACAACTACGAAGAAGTTATTATTGAAGGCGGATACTACACTGCTGAGGAAGTTCAATAATTAGAAGTTGATAATTTAGTGGCAGATCTCTGCCACTAAATTATTTATTAAGCTATGAGGGTGTGGTGAGGAAAATGTCATCAGTTATTTTAGAAATGAAAAATATCACCAAGGAATTCCCTGGAGTTAAAGCCCTTGATAATGTAAGTTTAAAAGTTATTGAAGGTGAAATTCATGCACTCTGTGGGGAAAATGGTGCAGGTAAGTCGACATTAATGAAGGTTTTAAGTGGTGTTTATCCTCATGGAACGTATGAGGGAGACATTTTATTTGAGGATAAAATTTGTGAATTTAAAAACATTAGGGAAAGTGAAGATTTAGGTATTGTTATTATTCACCAAGAGTTAGCACTTATTCCTGAGTTATCGATTGCGGAAAATATCTTTTTAGGAAATGAACAAGCAAAAAGCGGTGTCATTGATTGGAACCAAACGAAAGTAAAAACAGTTGAACTTTTAAATAAAGTAGGCTTAAAAAATGAATCACCTGATACATTAATTAAAGATATCGGGGTCGGGAAACAACAATTAGTTGAAATTGCGAAAGCTTTATCTAAAAATGTGAAATTACTAATATTAGATGAACCGACGGCTGCTCTTAACGAAAATGATAGTGAGAACTTATTAAATTTATTAATGGAGTTAAGAAGTCAAGGCATGTCAGCTATTATTATTTCTCATAAATTAAACGAAATTAAAAAAGTAGCGAATTCCGTAACGATTATTCGTGATGGACAATCGATTGAAACATTAGCGACTTCTGATATTACAGAGGACCGAATTATTAAAGGGATGGTTGGACGTGAACTAACGAACAGATATCCTGATCGCGAGCCGAAGGTTGGTGAGACCTTTTTTGAGGTTAAAAACTGGACGGCATATCATCCCCTTCAAGCTGAACGAAAGGTTGTTAATAATGTAAACCTTCACATAAAAAGAGGCGAGATTGTCGGGATTGCTGGATTAATGGGTGCTGGACGTACGGAGTTAGCGATGAGTATCTTTGGTAAATCATATGGAAAAAACATCTCTGGCGAAGTGATTAAAGATGGAAAAGCACTTGATTTATCTGATGTAAATAAAGCGATTAATGAAGGTATTGCTTACGTAAGTGAAGACCGTAAATCTTATGGCCTTATTTTAATGGATGACATTAAGCAAAACATTACATTAGCAAACCTACCTAGAATTACGAAAAATACCGTTGTTAATGAAAATGAAGAATATATACATGCAGAAGATTTCCGTGGAAAGATGAATATTAAAACACCAAGTGTAAACCAAATAGTTGGTAACTTAAGTGGTGGTAACCAACAGAAGGTTGTTTTAAGTAAATGGATGTTTACTGAACCTGACCTTTTAATTTTGGATGAACCAACACGCGGAATTGATGTTGGGGCAAAATATGAAATATATACGATTATTAACCAATTAGCGGACCAAGGAAAAGGTGTTTTAGTCATCTCATCCGAATTACCTGAGGTTATTGGAATGTGTGATCGTATTTATGTAATGAACGAGGGAGAAATTACCGGGGAAGTTAGCAAAGAGGCTGCTTCACAAGAAACATTGATGAAGTACATGACGAATAAGTAGGAGGGAACACGATGGACACAATTAGAAATCTCTTAAAAAATAACATGAGACAATACAGTATGATTATCGCATTAGTCTTAATCGTGCTATTGTTTCAATTTCTTACAGGCGGTGTATTATTAAAGCCGTTAAATATTACAAACTTAATTCTACAAAACAGTTATATCCTAGTGTTAGCGATTGGGATGGTACTCATTATTATTACAGGGCATATTGACTTATCAGTTGGTTCGATTGCGGCCTTTGTAGGAGCGATTGCTGGTATTTTAATGGTAAGCTTACAAATGAACCCTGTGTTAGCTGTTATTATTTGTTTATTAGTTGGAGCGGCAATTGGAGCGTGGCAAGGCTTTTGGGTTGCTTATGTTGGCATTCCAGCCTTCATTGTTACATTAGCAGGGATGCTTTTATTCAGAGGATTAACACTTGTTGTACTTAAAGGACAATCGATTTCACCGTTCCCTAAAGAATTCCAACAAATTAGTAATGGATTCCTTCCGAATATTTTCGGAAGTGAAAAAGGTGAATTACAAATCTTTACGATCGTCGTAGGGTTAATTGTTTCAATTATTCTGATCGTACTGGATATTAAAAACCGAAATAATGCACAAAAATACAGTTTTGAAGTATTACCGAGTGGGTTATTCTATGTTAAGCTAATTGCTATTTTTGCTATTGTAAATATTTTCACTTATACTTTAGCTACTTATCGTGGAATTCCTTATATTTTAGTCATTTTGTTTGTTTTAATTGCGTTTTACTCATTTGTCATGAAAAAGACGATTATCGGTCGACACATTTATGCAGTTGGTGGAAACCTCAAGGCGGCAAGTTTATCAGGTGTAAAAACGAAGAAAATTACATTTGGTGTTTTCGTTAACATGGGCTTCTTGTCAGCTTTATCAGGTTTAATTTTCGCAGCACGTTTAAATGCTGCAACTCCAAGAGCTGGTAACTTATTCGAGCTTGATGCTATCGCAGCCGTATTTATCGGTGGTGCGTCTGCATACGGTGGTGTAGGTACTGTTGGTGGTGCGATTGTCGGTGGTCTCGTAATGGGTGTCATGAACAACGGGATGTCGATTTTAGGTTTAGGTATTGACTGGCAACAAGCAATTAAAGGTTTAGTGTTACTTTCAGCAGTTGCCTTTGATATAATTAACAAGAAAAAAGGTTCATAAATCATTTATTAACTCTTCTTGGGGTGAAAACCTCAAGAAGAGTTTTTTTGTGCGAGAGGACAGGGATTATGGCTGACGAATCAATCGTAACGATCGAACTTAGTTCATTAAAGTAATTAAGTTAAGTAAATAATGCTTATTTCTTCTATGATGGAGCATATGATAACAGTGTAAAAGTAGTACCATCTTACCTTTTGGAGCCAATCTATGTTGATAAAATAACTATGAAGAAATTATTATTGATAGTGGGTATTATACAGAAGAACAAGTACAATAATATAGAGGAAGGACCTATCTAAAATGTCAATGAAGCAGGGGCCAAGGTTCAATTCGCTGCTTTTCATAAGACTTTAACAGATGTAGCGACTCCATTGCTTCAGAGGTGTCCCACAAGTAAACATATACTTTGGGACACCTCCTTCTTTGTTTTAATCTCAGTCAGTACGAATAGATGAGGCTTGAGCCTTTTTCTTTATGACTCATTATTTGGTATAGTTTATGACATACAATATAAAGGAGGGATGTTTATGAAAGCTTTCATCAGTGCGTTGGCTTTATGCTTGCTTCTACTTGGTTGTGGTACTTCAGAGGAGACACCAGAACAGGAGTCTCCACCACCAGAAGAAGAACCAAGTGAAAATGGAGAAGAGCCAAATGAAAATATGGAAGAGGACGAGTTGAATCATAATGAGGACGACAGTGAACTCGCACCTGCAGAAGCAGCGGATCAGATTGTTGAAGCGTTAAAAAACAAAGAGATGAGTACCCTAGCTCAATATATTCACGCAACAAAAGGTGTCCGTTTTACCCCATACGGATATGTTGATCCTGAGTCAGATTTAGTATTTGAGTCTCATGAATTAACGACATTACTAGAAGATGATACGAAATATGTTTGGGGTCATTTTGATGGTACAGGTGAACCGATTGAATTAACGTTTGCAGAATACTACGAGCGTTTTGTATATGACCAAGATTACTTGAATGCAGATGAAAAGTCGGTGAATGAGAGATTAGGACATGGAAACTCACTTGATAATAGCCAAGAGATTTATCCGGAGGCAACCGTGATTGAATATCACTTTCCTGAAATTGATGAACAATACGAGGGGATGGATTGGAAGAGTCTCCGGATTGTGATTGAAAAGGAAGAAGGCGAGTGGAAACTCCTTGGGATTATTCATGATGAATGGACGATATAGTAAAACAAAGGGCCTGTCCAAAATGGATAGGCCCTTGATAATACAGTCATATCTTTATCTACTTAAGACAGAATCAATACTTTCCCAAAAATCTCTTGTCTCTTGTCCCATTCTCCACATTGAAACACCTGCAAGATTATAGGAATGAACAAGTTCAGTTTTTAAGGCAATACTTGTATTGTTCTCAAACCAAACAACATGTGAATCGCCATACTCGTCTACATAGTGAAAATAAGGACTTTGGGAAGTAGAATCCCACTGAATCATCGGTTGACGTTCATTTATTAAAGCTTGAATTTGTTTTAACGTTAACGCACGGTGACCTGTTCCCTTCGTTGTATTCCAATCATAGCCATAGGCTGGAATACCGATAAGAAGTTTTTCACTTGGAATATGAGAGGTAGCATAATTTAACACTGTTTGTACCCAATTTAGCCCCGCAACAGGACCAGGTTGCCCCCATGAACCATGTTGATCATAGCTCATAATTTGAACGTAATCGACGTTACTTTTCCCAATAAAGTCAAAATCAAAGGTTCCTGACCAAGCCCATGAAGGACAATCGCATGTTTTTGCAGGAACGGAAACCATAACTGGAAGGTCATTTGAATGAAACACGGATACAGCTTCTGATAGGAATTGATTAAAATAAGGACGATCAGTAGCATACATATTTTCTAAATTAATATTAACACCATCATAGCCATTGTCTTGAACGAGCTTTAGCATATTTGCAATTGCTTTTTGACGAAGAGCAGGGTCTTGTAAGATTTGACTCGCTGTAATCGGATCAAACTTATTTTGAACCGTTGCGTACGTAATAACAGATTGCTGCTTAGAGAAATCAAGCGCTTCTGTCGGCATAAAGCCCGTGATCGTACCATCTCTTTCAAAATCAAAAGTAGCTGTGGCGATCGTATTCAAATAAGGGTGAAACTCAGTTAATGAATGGTAAGATCCTAAATCGGTTTGCCAGTATTTCGTATAAAATCCTAAAACCATCGGGGATGTGACTTCATCTGATGGAGGTACCGTCTCATCTGGACTCGGTTCCACAATGACCGGTTCTTCAGTCACTGGTTCTTCTGTAACAGGTTCTTCGGTAGTTGGCTCTTCAGTAACCGGTTCTTCGATTACATGCTTCTTTGCTTTTCCGGGTGGAAGTGTTTTCGTACCACTTACTTCAAAATACTGTTCTTCTGTCGTTTTCGTGTTCCCTTTTCCATTATTATTTTTTGAAGCTTCTGTTGGTAGATTCATAGACAAAAAGCTTAACGTGAATAGAAACATAAACAGAAAGATGATTTTTTTCTTCATGCTGTAATAACCTCCGCAGTTTATTATGAAGTACTCTTCTATTATAAAAAAGAAAATGCTATGAAACTATTAGAAAAATACGGTAATAACAGAGTGAACGAAAATATGTCGGTCTTTCCCTTTTTTCGTTCACTCCATAACAGCAGTATGTATGTTACCTGCTAACCTGCATTGGATTATGTTAAATTAAGGATATGAAAGCTCAAAAAGGAGAGGTTTTATGAACGCAGTTATTTCGGTAAACGATGTAAGCTGGAGACGAGAACAGAAACTAATTCTTAATAAAATTTCATGGACCGTAAATAATGGTGAGCATTGGGTTGTATTAGGGCTAAATGGATCTGGGAAAACCTCGTTGCTTAATATGGTGATGGGCTATCTTTGGCCGACGAAAGGCACGATAACCGTTCTTGGAGAGACGTTTGGCCAAACGAACATTCCTGAGGTAAGAAAAAAAATCGGCTGGGTTAGCTCATCAATGGATGAACGATTTTTATCAAGGTATGCTGATTCAGCCCTCGAGGTCGTAATGAGTGGAAAGCATGCATCCGTTGGTTTGTATGAATCTTTTACGAAGGAGGATACAGAACGTGCTGGCATGCTCTTACAACAATTGAAGATTGAACGATTAGCACAAGAGTGTTACATTCATTTGTCGCAAGGAGAAAAGAGAAGGGTAATGATTGCAAGAGCACTGATGGCCTCTCCTCAGCTATTAATTCTTGATGAACCTTGTAATGGACTTGATATTTTTGCACGTGAGCAATTACTAGATACTGTTCAGACATTGGCAGAGCAGCCACATGGACCAACGTTAATATATGTTACCCACCATATTGAGGAGGTCGTACCAGCGGTTTCTCATGCATTGTTAATCAATCAAGGAACCATTGTCAAAGCAGGGAAAAAGAAAAGTACATTAACGAATGATTTCCTATCGCATACCTTTCAGCTTCCATTACAAATTGATTGGGAAGCAGAGCGACCGTGGCTACAAATTAAAAAGGACGAGTCGCGATAAATGTTGTTTCCCTTTTCTTTTTTTTATGGTAAATTTATCTGGATTACAAAGAGAGAGGACTAAGAGAGATGTCACAATTTGAGAATGTTACAATAGTAAAGCAGGCGAATGTTTATTTTGAAGGAAAAGTTACGAGTCGTGCGGTGTTATTTAATGATGGTACTAAACGTACACTTGGGATTATGTTACCTGGTGAATATACATTTTCAACTGAGTTAAAAGAAGAAATGGAAATTTTAGCCGGTCATCTAGAATATAAATTGGCTGGTGAAGAATGGAAAACAATTGAAGGGACGGGCGTTTTTTATGTGCCTGCGAATGAATCTTTTGAATTAAAGATTCATGCAGTTGTTGATTATTGTTGTTCATATTTAAGTGAATAAATTTCCAAAGCCTTGTGCATCATAATGCATGAGGCTTTTTTTGAATGAAATGAAAGGAGGGGCACAATGACAAACGAAGAGATGGTAGAAAAAATTGATAAGCTACAAACAGGAAAGTCGAATGAAGAAATTTTTGATCGGTTGCGTCCTCCTGAAGAATTTGGAGATGCAGTTAAATTAACGTATAATCTAGAAAATGAATCCTTTCATGCAACAGTGTTTGATCCACAAACGAAAACGATTTACAGTGAAATTGATATACTAGAACGAGAGCATGTTCTTTCATTTATTAAAAAAACAGTGAACTAAGGTAGTTTTATTAAGGGGCATCACCTTTAAAAAGCTATCTTATTTTTATTATTATATGCCATGAGTTAACTAATCTATAAAGCTTGTCTTGTGTGGGGATTCTATTTACAATATAGAAATACGATAGATAGAAATAGCTAGAAGCATTTGAGTAAACAAAGGAGAGGTATGGATGACTGAGAGTGAATTAAAAATAATAAAGAGTCAGGTTGAAAAAACGAAGCCAGAGAATTTGTCGTTCGGTAAGCAATTTACGGATCATATGTTTGTGATGAATTACATAACAGGAAAAGGCTGGCATAACCCAAGAATTACGCCATATCAGCCTGTTACTCTTGATCCGGCAGCGATGATTTTTCATTACGGACAAACCGTTTTTGAAGGATTAAAAGCATATCGTACAAATGATGATCGGATTCTGTTGTTTAGACCTGAGCAAAACTTTCAACGTTTAAACCGTTCAAGTCAACGTTTAAGTATTCCAGCCATTGATGAGGAGCTCGTTTTATCTTATTTAAAGACACTTCTTGAAATTGAAAAAGACTGGGTTCCAGAGAAAGAAGGAACATCCTTATATATTCGTCCGTTTATCATTGCAACTGAACCCAATTTAAGTGTCAATCCATCACATGTATATTCCTTTATGATTATTTTATCACCAGTTGGATCCTATTATGCTGAGGGGATTCATCCAGTATCTATTTATGTTGAAGACGAGTACACAAGAGCTGTAAAGGGAGGAACTGGAACAGCAAAAACAGCTGGAAACTATTCGGCAGCCTATAAAGCGCAAGAGCGAGCTGCTGCTCAGGGCTGTGCCCAAGTTCTTTGGTTAGATGGAGTTGAAAAGAAGTATATAGAAGAAGTAGGGAGTATGAATGTCTTTTTCAAAATAAATGGAGAAATCATTACGCCTGAATTAAATGGCAGTATTTTAGAAGGAATTACGAGAAAATCAATAATTGAGTTATTGCAACATTGGGGTTTGCCTATAAAGGAAAGAAAAATCTCCATTGATGAATTATATCAAGCATATGAGGCAGGTATGTTAGAGGAAGCGTTCGGTACAGGGACAGCAGCTGTCATCTCACCGGTTGGTGAAATGAATTGGCAAGGTAAAAAAATGGTCATAAATCAGAAGGAAACGGGTGAATTATCAAAGAAACTCTATGATACGTTAACGGGTATTCAAACAGGGAAGCTGAAAGATGAATTAAATTGGACCGTGGAAATTTAATAAATGATAAAGGAGGGGATGACAGATTAAACACCCCCTCCTATTACACTTTAATGCTGTTTTTTATTAACTCTCTTCGGTCCGCCGCATGAGGTGGTCGTTCGAACCATGCATAGTCAATCATCATATTCAAGCCATCTTCTGCATAATGGCCAGCCTCAGCAGTGAGTCTTACGTAAGTAGCGGCTAAATCTCGTCTAGGGCTCACTGACATCGCGGCCCCGTAATTCGAAATACCATTTGACAAAGGATGCTTATTAAAAATATCATAAGCCAGCGTAATGGCGTAGTTGGTGAGCCCACCTTTTGTCATATGTTTTACATAGAAAGAAAATAAAAAATGCATATGTGCATACTATCAGCTAAAATATGTAGCCCGCAAACTTGAAAGCTCAGCTGATGTTAAACGAATAGGGTGCTCTGACTTCACTTTAGATGCCCTCCATTTTAATAAGTTGTTAAATAGCATCTCCTATTTGAAGTTAAATTATATGATATATTCTTTAGATATAAACAAAGCAGATGAGGTGTTGAAGTATGGGGCAAATGCTCGAAATTGCTTATGCAAATTTATTATCACCGATGATATTATTTTTTTTAATAGGGATCGTGGCTGTATTGGTGAACTCTGATTTAAAAGTACCAACAGCGTTTTATACAGGCTATACGATGATTATTTTGTTTACGATTGGCATCAAAGGAGGCGTCCAATTAAGAAATGTAGCCTTCTTTGAGATGCTTCCAACGATGATAACAGCTGTCTTATTAAGCTTAATTATGCTTTTTATTGCTTTTATCGTTGTCTGGAAGCTGTGTAAATTTTCAGTTGAAGAGTCATGGGCAATAGCAGCCCACTACGGTTCTGTTAGTGCGGTTACCTTTATCGCAGGGTTAGCCTTTTTGGATAAAATCGGAGTTGTTTATGAAAGCTATATGTCAGCGATTCTCGTCATAATGGAGGGTCCTGCGATTGTATTAGCGATTATTTTTTATAAAATGTACGTTCAAAAGCAAGGGGAAGAGGCTAAAAATCCAGAATCCGGCTTATCACACGTTGTGAAGGAAGCCTTTTTTGGAAAAAGCATCTTTTTATTGCTAGGTGGTATTTTTATTGGTTTGGTTGCACATACTGAAGGGTTAGCGTTAATAAAACCGTTATTTGGTGACTTGTTTTATGGCATCCTTTGTATTTTTTTATTACATATGGGGATGATTGCAACTCAAAGCATTAAACAAATAGAGAAAATTCAACCGCTGTCCTTTATTTTTGCGTTTCTCCTACCAGTCATAGGTGGAACGATTGGTGTAATCGCGGGTAATCTCATTGGCCTTTCTTTAGGAGGCGCTTTTATTCTAGCAGTATTAACAGGAAGTGCCTCCTATATTGCCGCTCCTGCGGCGATTGCACAAGCGATTCCAAAAGCGAACTCGGGAATCTACCTAGGATCTGCGCTCGGCTTAACATTACCCTTTAATTTAATTATTGGGATTCCATATTATTATTGGATTGCTACCATTTTTAATTAAACGATTATAGAAGGTTGTCCCAAAGGAACAGGGGCAACCTCTATTTATTGAGAAGAAGTTGGAGATGTTTTACGATAAATACATTAATTAACAAAAAAGTTGAGGGGTAGAATGTACTTTTTCATTTTAGCGAGAATCCATCAATAAAAGAATTCCAACCTAGAAAATCAAAAGAGCAACTCCCACCGGTTGTAGAGGGCACTGAAAAAGGGTGCTTTTCCCTTTTTCAATGCCCTCGAAGCAATGTGCGGAGCCGTTGCCATCTTTTTAAAAGCCTGCTATGAGTGGGTTTCTCTTAGCAGGCGAGCAACGTGTGAAGCCATTGCTGCTTCCTGCGTGACTTTCAAGGTTTCATTATTATTTTCCACGCGATTGTCCACGTATTATTTATTCTAAACCTGATGAGATAAGTGAAGCGAATGAAGCTGCATGGCTTGACCGTATTCAAAAAGCAACAATATACCAATATACATTTCCTCAAGGCTCGTTTACATTATATGACCAAACAGCGGGTACTATATTTCCCAATCACCTGTAACGCCGATAACTGTACACCCTATTAATAACTTAATTGAAGAAATAGTTAAAAAAGGTGTAGAGCTAATAATTACTCCGGATCTATACAGCCTTCGAGATGCTATCCTTGCTTCTACATTTGAGAATTTTTCGGTGATCCGCTTTAGAAATGCTAAGAAAGAAAGTGATAAATCTTTAAAAAGAGCAATAATAGAGCCAATAATCGGTTATAATACCTTCTATCATGAACGGGAATGAAAGGAGGTGTGTTTATGGAGAACCATCATATTCGTCTCACGTCTTCAGAAGTAGGAAATTTATGGGTGAATTACCTTAACGATAGTATGGCGATTTGTGTGCTTACCTATTATTTAGCTCATGTTGAAGATACCAAAATAAAAAAAGTATTAGAGCACGCATTGGACCTTTCTAAACAACATGTTGATGTGATTAAAGAAATATTTAAGGAAGAAAAAATTGCTATTCCTCATGGCTTTACCGATGAAGATGTCAATTTACATGCACCCAGGTTATTTTCCGATGAATTCATGCTGCTTTACACAAAACACATGACAAAAGGTGGATTATCCGGTTACGCAGCGGTTTTGCCAAATACCTTCCGAGATGATATTCGAGAATTTTACATGTCAGCTATTTCCTCTACAATGGAGCTATTTAATGATGCAACAAAGCTGCTTCTTTCAAAGGGGTTGGAAGTTAGGGCCCCATATGTTCCGTATCCAGAACAAGTTGAATTTGTGAAGCGTGAATCATTTTTAACTGGCTGGTTTGGTAAACAAAGGCCGTTAAGTGCTGTTGAGATAGCCCATCTTTATGCGAATATCCAAACGAATCAAATGGGAAAAGCGATGACCACAGCATTTGCTCAAACCGCTCAATCTAAAGAAATACGTAATCATATAATCAGGGGAAATGAAATTTGTACTAAGCATATTGCTATTTTCTCAAAGCATTTACAGGAATCCAATCTACCTGTTCCAACAACATGGGATGCCGAGGTACACCCGACAAAAAAGGGGCCATTTTCAGATAAACTCATGAATTATCATATAGGTGTGTTAAGCTCTACTGGAATGGGTAACTATGGAACCGCGATGTCACTTTCACCGAGGCGCGATCTAACAACGGAATATAGTCGCCTATTAGCAGAGGTTGGACTGTATGCAGAGGATGGACTGGAAATCACAATAAAGCATCAATGGTTAGAACAACCTCCACAAGCTGCAGATCGTAAAGAACTAATGAAACAATAAACGAAGAAAGAGGGGATGTTCCAATAGGTTAAGATCGAACCTTTGGGACATCCCCTTCTATATTCGCAGCGATTAAATCAGCAATTAAAACAAAACGTTGTGGAGCATTCCCAAAATAGCCAAAAGGGTAACAGGTGATAACGGTTAATGTTGCTTTTGGCTTCGGTACAATAACGGTGCGATTTTCTTTATCGACGATTCTGATTTTTTTAACTTGGTAGGTGAATCGACCCGAGTCTGTTTCAATGATAAAGCGATCACCTTTTTCAATCTTACCGAGATGACGGAATACAGTATCACGGTGACCAGATAAAACCGTATTGTTGTCTTCGCCAGGTAAGGCGGTCTTTTCAACATGACCAATTCCTTGCTTAAGCTGTTCTTCTTCCGCACCATAATAAATCGGAATTTTGGAATCAAGTTTCGGAATGAGTAGATGGCCATACTGTTCTCCATATGAAGGAGTTGAGTCTTGTAACGGTTCTGCTTCTGTATGTGTACGTTCAGTTTTGTCGACTGGATGCTCAGGAGGAGGACCTGAATGTAAGGACTCCACTGCTGAAAACCCTTTGAAAAATGAGTAGGCATTCATACTTGTTATACTAAATCCGATAAAGAAGAGAAGAAGAATGATGCGCTTTTGATGCATCATTCTTCCGACCATTCGTTTATGAGGCATGATTCAGCTTACGATAACGAACATACAGAGCAATAGATAAAATCATAAGGAACGCACCGAACAGCATATTTCCAACATAAGGTGAAGCGGTTTCGGGCATTTTTTGACCGAGTGGGTGGGCATGCGCCAAATGAGGCACCTCTGGTAATAAATGACCCATTTCGGTTATGAAATTAGATGTAAATAAATTTTCATCAATGTTCATATCCAATAACAGATTACCTTCATGATCATAAAACTCAATGAGCAGACTTTGCCCATTCAAGCTTTCCATCCCCAATAGAGTGGTAAGCGATACAACGTCTCGCTGGCCATTTGTTTCTAAATAAAACGTAGCGCTCATTTTAAAGGCAGCAAGCATGTCTGTAAAGAGAGAGGCGATTTCTTGTTTTTGCGCTTCAGTTAATTCTGTTGCATCTGAAAAATCTTCCATCGCCATAATCCGTTCCTCAATCGCAGCCATTTGTTGTTCAACCGTCTCCTCATCTAACTGACTTAAATGAAGAAACACTCTTTCTAACTCTTCATCAGTAATCCCTAAAAGTGCAAAGAAATCAACGACCTCATCCATTTCGCCACTGTAATTCGTATAAAAGTCAATTGCTGCATCTAAATCCTCAAGAAAATAATAATCATCAACGCTTTCTCCATACTCAGCGAGAAGGGCTTCAAGCTCTTCTAAGGACATATTATATTGCGTTAACAGTTCCTGACGATTTTCAGCCGTAATTGGTGTACCTATCCAAGCCTTTAGCTCTTCAAATGTTTCAAAATCTTCAATGGACATGTCGAAATAATCCTGTAAGTAATTTTCAAGATCTGACGCTGACCAACCGATTGGTGAGAGATATGCTTCTATTTCCTCATGATTAATTTGTGCAACTGTAGTTAATGGAAATTGCATACCAACCATTACAACAATGATAAGTATTGAAAGTAGTCGTTTCACAATAATCCTCCTATGAATTGAAAAATTGGTATGTAACGTATCTTTTGTAGTAAAAAGAAAAATATACCATCTTTAAAATGATTTATTGTTTTAGGAGGAAGCTAATTGTTCACGAGGGGGAAAGGAAAGGTGGAAAGAATTCAAAACCGGCTGTTTATTCGAATTAAGTGTTTTTATAGAGAGGATGGATTTAAATGGATGCATGGCTGAAAACCGAAATGAGCCATTGCAGTCCACTGCAATGGCTCATTACATTTTTTATTAACTAACGTTGAACGGTATTATTTGAATAGGTTTGAACCATTTTATATAGGTTTCTATGAGCCTCTCTTAATTTAATCGTTTCGTCAATAATTTGTTGGAATCCTTCTAGCTCTTTATCAGAGGCATTTAAGATAGATTTGGAAATGCCTTCTGCTACTTGCTGTAAGGTGAAATCACGGTTCAAAAAACAACACCTCCTTTGAACAATACTACGTAAAGCTGATAATGTATAATTCTATAACCTTTCTTTTATAAATTATAGTATCTCCACGACATTACCATCTCATTTTGAGAATCTTACAACTTTCTAATTTTGAACTGTCTAACATTTACTTGAAGGGTTTAAGGTTCATTCATTATGGAAATACATGTTAATACATTTTGAGAATGGAGAGGGTAAAGTGGAACAACATTTACATCATTACAATGTCTATTGGCTTGTTTTTTCAGTGCTGCTCGGAGTTCTTTTTTCATACATTGCTCTAGATCTCCGTTGGAAAATGCTAATATTCAAAAATGCAATGTATAAATTATGGCTACTAGGCTGTGCTTGTAGTATGGGGATCGGAATATGGATGATGCATTTTGTCGGAATGCTAGCGATGGAAATGCCTATCGTCTATGATATAAGAATTGTAATTGTATCAATGCTATTATCGATTATTGGAACAGGAATTGCTTTTTTTATAATGAAAATGACAAATCCAAGACTGTTTTTAGCGAGCCTTTTTATGGGTGGTGGGATTACGCTCATGCACTATCTTGGGATTAGTGCAATGAATGTAAATTATACGATTCATTACCAACCATCAATTGTTATTTTATCTATCCTTGTCGCGCTTATCTCATCATACGGTTCATTACGTCTACTCTTTTATTACAGTGACTCATTAAACTTCGGATGGCGGATCGCTAGCAGTATTTTAATGGGACTCGGAATTGCAGGGATGCATTACAGTGGGATGTGGGGCACCGATTTTGAGCTTAAACCATTTCAAATTTTAAGCCAACCTTATCATGTACTATCAGACACACTTAGTTCTTATATTAGCGTACCAGCCTTTCTCGTATTATTTATCATGTTTTTATCCGGTGCATATTTAGATAAAAAACTTGTAGGTCAAATGAAAGAGTTGAAAGAACGAGAAGAGATGTTAATCGAAACAGAAAAGCTTTCTCTAGTAGGTGAGCTTGCCTCAGGAGTTGCCCATGAAATTCGAAATCCATTAACAACACTAAAGGGATTTACGAAAATGATTTATCAACATTCACAAGAAAAAAGCCAAAAAAAATATTTAAAGATTATGATGGATGAATTGGACAGAATTAATCTTATTGTCGACGAGTTTATGGTACTTGCTAAACCACACTTAGTGAATTTTGAAAAAAAAGACTTGTCGCAAATTATAAATGAGGTCGTCACTCTTTTAAGGACACAGGCAATCATTAAAGATATTGAAATTGTAACAGTATTAGAAGGACATTCATTTGATTTGATATGTGAAGGAAACCAAATTAAACAAGTCTTAGTAAACTTAATTAAGAATTCAATTGAAGCGATGTCAAACGGAGGAAAAATATACGTCAAATTAGAAAAAAACGGGGGGCGGTTCGTTGTCTCGATTATTGATGAAGGAGAAGGAATTCCACAAGAAAACCTTCCTCTACTAGGAAACCCTTTCTATACAACCAAAAAAGAAGGGACGGGATTAGGCTTAATGGTGACTAAGAAAATCATCCAAAACCATAATGGTACATTTAAAATCACAAGTCAACCAAACAATGGGACAAGGGTAACGGTTTCACTTCCGATTGATGGAGATCATTTAGAAATAATGAAACAACAAAAACAGTATGTTAATAATATCTCATAAAGTTAAACGACCTTGCTTTAAGAAGGTCGTTTGTTTGTGTGGATGGATAGAATAAAACACTCATTCTTTGATTGACTCTTACGTTACGTGATGCGCTAAAGTGAGTAGTGAAGGGAGGCAAGAGTGATGAAAGTGAGAGAGCTTGCTGACTTAGTTGGGATTAGTGTACGCACGCTCCACTATTACGACGAAATAGGATTATTATCACCAGATGGGACGACGGAGGCAGGGTACCGGCTGTACTCAACAGAGAACGTTGAAATGCTGCAACAAATATTATTTTTTAGGGAGCTCGGTTTCCCACTAAAAGAAATTAGAGACATCATTAGCAAACCGAGTTTTGACCGACAAGCAGCATTAGTGCAGCACCGAACGACTTTAATTGAAAAACAAAGAAAGCTGGAGACATTAATTCATACTATTGATAAAACGCTTCAGCATATGAAAGGAGAAATCGAGATGACAAATCAGGAGAAATTTGCCGGCTTCGATTTTAGTGTTAACCCTTATGAACAAGAGGCACGCGAGCGATGGGGGGATAAACCGGTTAATGATACAAATGCAAGACTAGCAAGTTTAACAGAGAATGAACAAAACACGCTCACTCAACAATGTGAAGCAATTTATACGAAGCTAGCAAGTATTCGAAATGGATCGCCATATTCACCAAAAGCGCAAGCAACGATAAAAGAATGGTTTAAATTGTTAAACCGTCACTTTGGGAACTATTCTCTGGATGCATTTAAAGGTTTAGGGAAGCTATATGTCGACGACGAAAGGTTTACTAAAAATATTGATCAATACGGTGACGGTTTAGCAGCGTTTATGTGTGAAGCAATGGCGAACTTTGCAGATGAAAACTAAGTATACTTTATAGGGGATCCCCAATAGGCTGAGCTTTTGGGGATCCCCTTTTTTTTGATGAAATACTGATTTATTTTTTTAAAAGCCCACTGAAATTATTTCGGTACATATAAATAAGATAGCCATGACAGGCAATGAGAAGAAGTGCTAAAGGGAGTAATGAATGGTCAACGAGGAGATGAAGTAAAAAAATATTAGCAGTTATCGGTAACAGCATGGCTAGTGCTAAAGATACGTAGCGGTTCATCAATAATAAAACCCCAAAAATGACCTCGAAAGCTTTCACAAAAACTAAAAGAAATTGATATTCAAATAACGCCATGGCCTGTTCACTTGTTGAGAAGAAAGGTTCTAGACCAGCTAAAACAAAAAATCCATTTACTCCAGCAACAAAGAAAATAAATCCTAATATGATTCTTGAGACAAGTATAAGTATGTTCATAAACACTCCTCCTACAATAATCAAATTAAAGAATTAGTGTTATCTTTTTCCATTTTAGCACGTATTCAAAGAGAAATTTGGGTTAAAATACAGATTTTTTTAAATTATATTAACAATTTGGATATTTTAGTTTATATTGTAATGTATTAACATTTCGGTGAGGAGTGGAAGCTAGATGGCTAGAGTGGAAAGAATCAAAACAGAATCAGAAATCCTATCAACCTTTGCAACTGTGAATCAATTGCGACCTCATTTAACAAAGGATGGTTATGTAAAAACGATAAAGCGTTTAATGGATACATACGAGTATACGTTAGTTGCAGTTATAGAGGAGGCCCAGGTTAAGGCTGTAGCAGGATATCGATTATCTGAATCGTTAGCATGGGGAAAATATTTGTATGTGGATGATTTAATTACAGACAAAGCTAGTCGGCGAATAGGGTATGCTCAGCTATTATGGGATTGGCTTTATCTGGAAGCGGATAAGCATGAGTGTGAGCAATTTCATTTAGATTCTGGAGTAAATCGACATGAAGCTCACAGGTTTTACTTAAAGACTGGATTAGCTATTACTTGTCACCACTTTGAGATGAACGTTATAAATAAGGACTTATAAGAGAGAATAATAGATGTTAGGTGGTTGTAAAATGAGAAAGTTGGTGTTCACACCTTATAATCAACAATGGCCATCTTTATTTAGAGAAGAAGCTAAAAAGATAAAGAAAATTTTCGGTAATGAATTAATTGAAATCTACCATATTGGTAGTACCTCCATAAATAGATTACATGCCAAACCGATCATTGACATGATGCCTGTCGTTAGAAATATTAAACACGTAGATCTTTATAACGGAGCCATGACTAAATTAGGGTATATATGCAAGGGGGAAAATGGAATTCCCGGTCGTAGGTACTTTCAGAAGGGGGGAGATATTAGAACCCATCATGTTCATGTTTATGAAAACGGAAATCCTCATATTGAGCGTCATTTAGCATTTCGAAATTATTTACGTGAACACCCACAGGAAGCAAAGGCATATGGGGAGTTAAAAAGAAAGTTGGCTGAATGTTTTCCAAACGATATTACATCGTACATTAAAGGCAAAGAAGCACTAGCAATAGACATCGAAACGAGAGCACTTGAGTGGATGAGACAGCAATAAGTCATGACATATTAAAGGTTGCTTAATCAACCTCTATCAAAGGAAAAGAGGAATTTCAATGTTTGTACATACGATTAATGAGGACTTGGCTTTAAAGCTAATCGGAATTGATGATGCTGAACAAATATTTAATTTAACAATTCAGAACAGAGACCATTTACGGGAATGGCTGCCATGGATTGATCAAAGTAATCATCTCGATGATACAACCACTTATATTAAGAGTTGTTTAACTGGCTTTGCGAAAAATGATAGCTTGCAAACAGTTATCATTTATAAGAACCAATATGTAGGTGTAGCGGGCTTCAATCAACTTAATTGGGGAAATAAAACAGGACATATTGGCTATTGGCTTGGAAATGATTTTCAAGGTAAAGGCATTATGACGACGGTCGTACAGGCTTTAACCGATTACGGTTTTAATAATTTAATGTTAAATAAGGTAGAAATAAGAGCTGCTGAAGCGAATAGAAAAAGTAGGAGTATTCCTGAACGTTTGGGCTTTAAACATGAGGGAACAATTCGCAGCGCCCAATGGCTTTACGACCACTATGTTGATATGGTTATTTACGGCATGCTCAAAAATGAATGGAATAAAGCAAAAAGGTAGGAGTCTATTTTTATTCAGTAGGCTTCCTGCTTTTTTGTTATACATGATTGTTCTATCTGCGGAAGTCAAAGGAAGTAATTGAATATATTCAAAAAAATGGTAACATATATTTGGATAGAGGTGGTGGATAGATGAACATTACGTCTTTTTTAAAAAAGCTGAATAAGCAGGTGAAGGGGGAGCAGACCTCTTCGGATCCACAGTTTCTTAGAGATGTGATAATATTTGGTCTGTTTCTATTATTCTTAATTTTAATTCTTTCGTTATCTGCTCTGTTCAACTAAGTGGTTAAGAACAAGGGAAAAATGCAATTAGGAGGTCTATTAGATGCTAACCTTATATATTACGAGACACGGTGAGACGGAGTGGAATAAGCAAAAACGGTTACAAGGCTGGAGTGATTCTGATTTAACTGATAAGGGGATTGCCAATGCAATAAGCTTAGGGGAACGGTTGAAAAGTATCAACTTAAACGCGATTTATTCGAGTCCTAGTAAGAGGGCTAGTGACACAGCGAAATTGATTTGTGGTGATAAGGATATTCCGATTATTTATGAAGACAAACTTAAAGAAATATATCTAGGGAGCTGGGAAGGACGAACTCAATCGGAGCTTGAAGAGAACTACCCATCTGACTACTACTCATTTTGGAATACTCCACATCTTTACACATCAAAAGACTGCGAAAGCTTTGGTGAGTTACAGACAAAATTAGTCGATGTGCTACATACAATTAAGGAAAAAAACATATCTGGAAATATATTAATTGTCACACATGCTGTTGTCATTAAAACATTGATGGCATATTTCAAAAATGTTCCTGTTGCAAAGCTTTGGGATCCTCCATTTATTCACGATACAAGTCTTACGGTGGTCGAAGTAACGGGCAATGAGTACCGGATTATGTTAGAAGGCGACTTAGCACATCGGGAACAGTAAAATGAATAGTGTAAACATGCAAACTCCCTAGTTAGAGGTATAATCTACTTCTTTAGGGATTTTTTTTATTTAATTATTGTATAAATAATCACGGTTATGTATAATTATAAAATATTATCAGGAGGTGGATAATTATGGGTATTGTAAACATAAAGCTTTGTGAAATCATGCCGATGAAGTCGGATTTAGTAAAGTTATATGAGACTACTGGCTGGAACTCAAAAAACATGTTCACTGAGGAAGAAATCTACAGAGCAATTAGTAATAGCTGGTATTACGTTTCGGTTTATCATAAGCAACAATTAATTGGGTTTGGAAGAATAATCTCTGATGGGGCTTACCAAACATTTATTTGTGATGTAATGGTAAGTCCTGAATTTCAAAATCAAGGGATTGGACGAATCATTGTTAAGACATTAATGAATAAATGTCAGCAAGAAGGCGTGAAGTGGATTCAGTTATTTTGTGCTAAAGGAAAACAATCGTTTTATAAAAAATTGGGCTTTGTCGAAAGAGATGCAGAAGCACCTGGAATGGGATTATTTTTATAATTTCTGGTTATTCACTCATTTGAACGTATGTTAAGCTTAAAAAAGCTTCATTATCTATGTAAAAAAGGAGCGACGATAAATGGACAGTATTATCTTTGATTTAGATGGAACATTGTGGGATTCATTGGACACAGTTGTAGATGTTTGGAATGATGTGCTTGGTAAGTACCAGGCAGGTACAATAAAAAAATCAGAATTACAGGCTTTGACCGGGCTGCCATTTCAAAAAATTGCAGAGAAGCTACTACCTCATTTGAACAAGGAGCAAATAAATCAGATTTTAGATGAATGTAATCAATCAGAATGTGAAGCTTTGAAAATGAGGGGTGGGGTTTTATACCCGAAAGTTGAGGAAACCCTTCAACGTTTATCGCACTATCGTCTGTTTATTGTGAGTAATTGCCAAGATGGATATATTGAGGCGTTTTACGATTATCATAAATTAAAGATGTACTTCGAAGACTACGAAAACCCAGGTCGGACGGGGCTTTCTAAGGGAGAGAATATAAAACTAGTCATTGAACGAAATGGATTAACAAGCCCTGTTTATGTTGGGGATACAGAAGGCGACCTTGCAGGAGCGAAGCACGCTGGAATTCCTTTTGTATATGCATCATATGGATTTGGAGATGTTCAACATTATGATTATAACATCAAGTCGTTTGAAGAACTTTTAAGCCTATTCTAGTCTATAAAGTAGGAGAAATAAAGATAAACGAAAGAGAGATAGTAGTATTTTACTATCTCTCTTTCGGTTTTAGTCAAAAAATACTACGATTCGACAAAACGAGGTGGAAAATATGCTGTTGTTATTGTAGAATAGGTAATTAGAAAGCAGTCCTTAGACTCTGGTGAACGAGCGGGAAGAACGATGTGTCTAAAATGCAGCTGTGCCAAATGAAAACATATAAGGACCCATACCATTTGGAAGGTGATTACTATGAGAATGATTGAAATAAATGAATATGATGAAAGCTCTATGCAACTAGCAAAACCTGTATGTGATTCTAAAAGAAGAGTTCTTCTTGGGAGTGGAAGTAAGCTGCATCCGAAATATCTAGAAAAACTTATACAAATGGGTATCAAGTATGTTTTTGTTGAGGATTCAAGCTCAAAAGGAATTTCTCTTGATGAAATGCTTGATATGCCGACCTGGATGGATATTATTACAGTAGTTGAACGTTCTTTTAACTCGGTCGTTACGAATAAACCTTTACCGATTGTCGACCTACAAGTAGCTGTAAAAAAGTTAATTGAGGAAATCAAGAAGCGTGATGCAATCATGTTAATACCGACTACTGCTGTAGACAGTCTTTTGACTCCTTTTGCTCATACCGTAAATGTGACGCTTATTGCCCTACAAATAGGGAAAAAAATCGGGCTTACGAATTCCGCTCTTAACGATTTAGGAATTGGTTGTTTACTTCATGATATTGGGAAATCAAAAACCAATGTCAAAGAAGAACATCCAGAAGCAGGCTTTAATATTATACGGTCTAACCGAGAGCTCAGTCTTATGTCTGCACATATTGCCTATCAGCACCATGAAAGATTAGATGGAACAGGTTACCCACGTAACCTTTCTGAAAACGACATCATTGAATATGCCCAAATTTGTAGTATTGCAAATGACTATGATAATTTCGTTTCAATTGAAGGAGTTGTCCCACATGAAGCGATTGAACGTATTATGACGTTTTCTGATACAAAATATAGTCATTCTCTTGTAGCGGCGTTTAGCCAAGGCATTATCAGCTATCCTCCTGGCACAAATGTTAAGCTAAACATTGGCACAGGAATTGTAACTAGAGTCGAATCGAATCCGCATCGACCAATTGTTAAGCTACATAAACTCTTGAAAGAAGTTGATTTAAATAAGCAACCGACGATTGTAATCGAATCGATTTTAAAAGAGAAAGTTGTATAAACTAAATAGAAGGTGGGATAACAAATGGCAAAAGTATTAATAACAGATGATGCTGCATTTATGCGTATGCAATTAAAGGACATAATTTCGAAATTAGGTCATGAAGTAATCGGGGAAGCGGATACTGGACAGGTTTCTGTTGAAAAGTATAAGGAATTAAAGCCAGACCTCGTTACGATGGATATTACGATGCCAGAGATGGATGGAATCGAGGCTTTACGAGAAATTAAAAAAGTAGACCCAAACGCTACGGTCATAATGTGTTCAGCTATGGGCCAACAAGGAATGGTTGTTGAAGCGATTCAAGCGGGGGCAAAAGACTTTATCGTTAAGCCGTTTACTGCTGAAAGAATTGAGGAAACATTTAATAAACTTCTTTAAATATAATAAGTATCACACTACTCTTTTTATCGGGTATCTAAGCTAGAGCTAATAAGAACGTTCTATTTGAGGGAAGGCTATTGGAAACAATAAAAAGAGGAGTGGACATATGATAATAAATGGGGCGGTTATTTCCGGTGAATTTGATCAGCCATCCAACGAGTTTTCATTACAGAAAATTAAACATTTTTACACCGAATCAACGCTTAAAGAAAATCAGGTAAATACATTATATGAATATTTAACAAAACATAAAGATGATGTAGATGGGCAAGTGATTACTTTATACGATCAAATGCCGATACATTTAAGCCAATCCGAAATTATTCAAATCATTGCTGACCTTGAAAAAATAAGGACCTTGTATCATTAAAAAGCTACATATAAGGTGGGCACTGAAAAAGGTGATTTTCCCTTTTTCAATGCCCTCTAAGTTCAGTGGCTGCCATATAAGAGGGGGGATCCATAAAAGGCATTGACCTTCAAGTGGCCCCCCTTTTTTTGTTTATTTAGCTGTTTTTCTTACATTTTCATAACGTTGAACGACACTTAAGTATCTATCACTATACTGGGTTATCACTAGTGTGGCCGCGTCTTCTACGGATACCCCTTTATGTTTTGCAATTTCCTCAAGTTTATGTTCTACCTCTTCACCAATTTTAATCGCTAAATCTTTCAAGATATCCCCACTCTCATACATGATTCAATGTAATGATGTGTTTATTGTATTCATTTTGCTTCATGTTGTATAGAGGATCTGCAACTTTAACATGTCTATTATAAATTTTTACAAATTTCATTGATTGTGACCATAATAGCTATTTCGATAAATCGCTATGAGTAGAGTTAGAATCTTTTGAAGTAATATAGATGGCCATAAGGACAAAAACAATTGCAATGAGATGAAACCAATATAAACGTTCTTTTAGAATGAAAAAAGAAAGGATAACCGTGCTAATTGGTAGGATACTAGTGAGCACACCTACCTGGTTAGCTGGAACTTTTTCAACTCCTTCGTACATGAGAATAAACGCAATGACAGTAACAATGACTCCAAAATAAATGAGTACGCCCCAATCTAACAATGAAATAGCCCGTAATGATACCCTCTGTAAATCATAAAGGGCAAGTGGGAAAAACAGAATTGCACCAAATAGACTGACGGCTGTTGACATGGTAAGTGGTGTTACTTTTTTTGATAGCTGTTTCCCACAGAGAATGAAGGTCGCCTCTCCAATGATAGCTGCTAAAATGAGCAGATTCCCTAGTACTGGGTCTGACCCCCGGTTGTCCTCGAAAAAAAGGCTTCCCATATGAATACATAATGTCCCGAGTATAGCTAGGGTCATGCTGACTATTGTAAGCCGACTAGGTGTTTCTTTTAGAAAAAGAAAGGCTAATATGGCAACGATTGCCGGAAGTGTACTAGTGATAATCCCACCTTCAATGGCTGTTGTTAGTTTTAACCCGTATAGCATAAAGATGCTAAATAAGAAGACACCCGAAACTGCCTGTAAGAAGAGGAGACTGAGCTCCTGTTTAGTTAATGAAGGAATCCCCTCACGTCTTATTAATAACGGGATTAAAATCAATGTAGCCAACAGAAATCGAATTTCTGAAGTAAGAAACACAGGTAGGCTTTCAACAAGTACTTTTCCCGCAACTACGGAGCTTCCTACTATAACCATAGAAAGGCTAATTTTAATATATGCTACCTGCTTTTCAGTCAACATTGCATCTGTTCCCCAATTAATAGCGGTTGAGTGGGGATGAAGGTTCATTCATCATATCAGCTATAAAGGTATAGAGATTTGGAGGGAATTCTGCTAAGCGATGGCAAAGGTATAAATACCATTCCGAGCCGTATGTTAAATAGACTCTCGTATGAATCCCATTCTCTTTCAAAGACTTTAAATATTCGGGACTAATTCCATAAAGCATTTCACACTCTACTAACTCGGAATGAAGCAACTGTTTCTGAAGGAGCGAAGAAATAATCGATTGATCATGAGTGGCAACCGAAAGTGGATGGTTGGCTGCAATAATCATCTCGACAAGTTGTAAATATCGTTCATTCAAAGCATTTGAACGAGAAAGAGCAATGTCACTTTCTTCTTCAAAAGCTCCTTTCACTAAGCGGATTTTTCCGGGATAGTTTAAAAGAGCTTGAATATCCTTTTTCGTTCGGTGTAAATGAGCCTGAACGGTAATTCCTACATTTGGATAGTGGTTAGCTGTGTTTTGATAAACGGTAAGAATTTGGTCTGTTTTGGAGGATTCCTCCATGCTTATCATCACCGTATAGTTCCTTTTCCTTGCTTCGTCCGCGATTTGGTGTAAGTGGATTTCAGTTTGTCTTAAGTCAATAGCTAAACCGATGTGCGATAAATCAAGTGAAATTGTCCCATCATGAAGGGGGGGATTCAAATCAGTTATGAGCCCAATGATTTCATTTTTTGCTGCAATACATTCTTCCATCTGTTGAGTATTTTCGCCAATGTATTCGAGAGATACTTGATAGCCCTTATGAACAAATTGTCTTGCTTTTGCAATGGCTTCTTCCCTAGTTTCACCTGCAACGAAACGTTTAGCCCCTCGTAGTAAAATCGGATATAAATCGCTTGACTGTTGAATATAGCTTTTGATTTGTTCGTTCCGGGCGATTGACTTTAACGCTTTTGTAGCATGTTGGGCTTGTTTGGATACCATGTGTACATCCTCCTTCAAGTTATTAAAATGTAATTTCTTCCATGACTTTATCATGCTAAACTGGTGGAGAGTAGTACCACTTTTTCTTAAATTTAATGGTGCCAATTTTTGTAGTTAGTGGAGGAGACGAGCATGTTATGGGTTCCAATCGATAGAAACCGAGAAATTCCGTTCATTCGTCAAGTGTATTTACAAATTAGAAATCAAATTTTGAAAGGTCATTTAGTTGGAGGTCAACGATTACCGTCAACGCGGCAATTAGCGACTGAATTACAAGTGTCGCGAAATGTTATTATGGAAGCGTATGAACAGTTGTTGGCGGAGGGGTTTATTGAAACTCGTCAAGGCGCAGGGACCTATGTTGCGAAGGGAGCCTTTTTAGAGGAAGACCGTGGAGACGTTCAGCGGACTAACATATTATTAAGATCTACGCACAGCCAAAAAGTGATTGATTTTCGTTCAGGAATACCAGACTTAGGTTATTTTCCGCGAGTAATATGGGCGAAATTAGCAGCTGACATTTATCGTTCGAGTACGGATTCGATGTTAAGCTATGGTGAGCCAGAAGGACGTTATGAATTAAGGCAAGCAATTTCTAAGTATTTAGGAAGAACTCGTGGGGTCCATTGCCACCCGGAGCAGATCGTTGTTACCTCAGGTGCAACACAAGCTTTAACAATGATAACAAAACTTTTGCTTTCAAAAGGGGATACTGTCCTTATAGAAGATCCAATCACCGATGATATTCAAACAATTTTCACACAAACAGGAGCGAATCTACACCCGATAACTGTGGATAGATATGGAATGAACACCGATGCGCTATCTTCAGGGTTAAATCCTAAATTCGTCTTTGTTACACCGTCACATCAGTTCCCATTAGGTAGTACATTACCAATTCAGCGCCGAATTCAATTGATTCAATTTGCAAGGGAGAATGGCTGTTATTTGGTCGAGGATGACTATGATAGTGAGTTTCGTTATGCAGGATTACCTGTTAGTTCATTACAAGGCTTAGCGCCAGAGCTAGTGATTTATGTTGGTTCCTTCAGTAAAATCTTATCACCTGGATTGCGACTAGGCTATGTAATCCTTCCCTCACACTTGATTGAACAAGGAAGACAAGTAAAGTGGTTCTCTGATCTCCATACACCTTCTGTTGAGCAAGTTGTATTAGCACGGTTTATCGAAGCAGGTTATTTAGAGCGCCATATTCTTAAAATGAAAAAAATCTACAAAAAAAGGCGTGACTTTCTTATTCAGCTTTTGACTCAGTACTTCTCCGACCAAATCAACATTCTTGGTGATTCGACAGGCTTGCATATAATTGTTGAATTTAAAGAGCTAATGTTTACCTCGGAGTTCTTTAATAAGATGGTTAATAACGGTGTACGGGTTTATCCTGTAGAAAGACATGCGATTGTAAAGGGGAAACATAAAAACAAAGTAATTGTCGGGTATGGACATCTAGGAGAGGACGAGTTACAGGAAGGGATAGCAAAGCTTAGTCGCTTCATACAACAGGTACGTTGTTAGTCGATTAATTAGATAAATAAAAAATCGCTCATCCATGGTGGAGGCCACGGAAAAAGGTTGATTTTCACCTTTTCAGTGGCCTTTTAGGAATGAGCTACGTGAAAGGAGTTTTTCAGTGCTCTCCCTACATGTTAGTAACCTCTTATTAATTATTCTTTCGGAATTTCACAGCCGTTATCATCACAAGTTGTACCTTTACTTTCGGCTGTAAAAGGGTCATCCTGTTCAATAATTTGCTGGAGTGATTGGACGAATACCTCTGTCGGTTGTGCACCAGATATCGCGTATTTTCGATTAATGAGGAAAA
This sequence comes from Halalkalibacter urbisdiaboli, assembly GCF_002156385.1. GTDB lineage: Bacteria > Bacillota > Bacilli > Bacillales > Bacillaceae_D > Halalkalibacter_A > Halalkalibacter_A urbisdiaboli. The sequence goes on along the minus strand of NZ_MVJM01000001.1, from coordinate 140,433 downwards.
ATGGAATACTACGAATGTTTAACTGTTCCGCTTCCTGCTCATCTGCCCGCACCGCATCTGCCATGTCATTGCTTGCAAGCATACTCTTGACCTCAGTGTAATCCAAACCAACGTCTTCTGCTAGTGCAGCTAACGTGTCATGATCTCCAATATGCCTCGACTCTGAGTAATACGCTCGTAATATTCGCTCGGTCATTTCATGCATATAGCCCTTCGATTTTGCAAACATCACTAAACGATGAGCGTCAAACGTATTTGTCAATATTTGCGTATCAAATCGAAAATCGACGCCAGCCTCTTGGGCCATTTGCTCCATATTTCTACAATTCGTCTTCGCCTGTTCCAAACTCATACCATATTTCTGCGCTAACTTCTCGTAAATATTATAGTTCACATCTCGCTCCATTGTAGGGTCTAGCTCAAAGCAGCGATACGAAACAGTTATAGGCTGTTCAATCTGCTGAAGTGCGTCCTCCAGACGCCTCTTGCCAATATAGCAGAATGGTCAAGCAAAGTCAGTCCACATTTCAATGATCATTTCAACTACCTCCAATCCTTTCACTAAACCTTAGTATACTTAGGTTGTCCAAATTTGACCACTTTAGTGCATAAGGAAAAAAAGAGTGGTTCCTTTTACGAAAAATGTAAAAAATTATTGTTGGCATATTCCTGACACATTAGAACTTTATTATTGGACATGTAAGGCAAAATAAAAAAATTGGAGATTGGTTTGCATGTTAAATGTACTTTCTACAAAAATTGTGACACTACTAGCAGTAGGAGTTGCAGTCCCATCCTTGATCGTAGGGGAGTTCTGATGTTGAAGCAGAACAGAACCAAGCAAGATTAGAAAGAACGTCATGGATACAGCAATTAGATGAAGAGACTCAGGAACAGCTTCAAATGTATCAAACAGTAAAAATGGTTGAGCTAGTATACATAGGGCTTCCCACATTCTAAACATGTGGGAAGCTTTCCTTTTTATAGAGGAACGATTATCCTTAAATTTGTAAGAGCCATTCTTGATCATAGTTACTAGGTTTTAAATATGGAATCAAAAAAGGGAGCGATATGATTTGAGGAAGGTTGTAATAGCTTTTTTTCTAATGATAATATTAGCTGGCTGCGGTGAGAACGAGCAAACGTTAACAAGAGTAGATATCCAAAAGTTAAATGTAGAAGGAATTGTAGTCGATGTAATGGTTACGGACGAAACGAGTGTTTATAACTTGAAAGCTGTACTAGAGGAGGTAAGGTGGGAGTCAGGTGTTGAAGCCGAAATGGTAAGATATGAGGATATACGGGCGACCTATTTTTACCAGCTTGACAAAAATATGCCTGAACGATTGTTTCATTATCGAATCTGGTTTAATAGCAACGAAACATCAACATGGATGAGCAATGAAGCAAACCAAAGCTATGGGACGTTAGACGAGGCGAACACTAAGGTGTTAAAAGAGGAGCTTTTAAAAGAAAGATAGATAATTCACACATCCTTCGAGTCCAAGATGACAGATTCGATATTAGGTGTCAGGAATTTAGATGAAAATTGCAAGAGTATATAAATGAGATGCGCTCTTTTTCTAAGGGGGCTTTTTCTTTTTAAGATAATTGTAAACTTTTGTGAAGGTCAGTCGTTTTATAAGTGAAAGGGGGGGAGTTATTGAATACCGATGCAGCGCTGCAACAAATATTAGAAGAAAAAACGAAAACCATTTATAAGTATTTAATAAAGGTTGGCGCGAACCCTCGTGACGCTGAAGATATTGTTCAAGAATCGGTGTATAAATACATTCTCTATATGGATTCAATCGAAACGTCCAAAGTATATAGTTGGTTATTTCGGGTTGCGATTAATCAATATTATGATTTGTGTCGAAAACAAAATAGACAAATTCGTATTTCTTTTGAGCATGTTGATTTAATAGATGATGAACCACTTCCAATTGATTACATCCAGCAACAAGAATTACGAGAGGACATTAATCAAGTCATGCATCAATTAAAACCCGTATATAGACAGCTGCTTTTCTTAAAATACGAACTTGAATTAAGCTACGAGGAAATAGCCGATTTGTTAGATTTAAAGCGTGCTACATTAAAAACGTATTTATTTCGTGCACGAGAAACATTTAAGGAGATTTATAGGAGGGAAGCTAAACATGACTGACCGTGAAAAGGAATTAGACAAGCTTTTTGAAGATACTTCGAAGGGGAAGACGCCCCTTCAACAAACGATAAAAAGGGCAAAAAGAAAAACAATAATCCGTAATATTTTCATATCCGTGTTTGTTGCACTATTTGTTTTTGTAGCACTCGGTTTCACATGGCTATACATTATGCACGAAAATCAAGAAAATGCGCTACGTGATATTCAGTTATTTAGTGAAATTACAAGTCCCAATGTGAATGAAGCTGGTGTACAAAATATGGGAAATGGGATCTTTGAGGGGATTCTATTTATCAATCGGTATAAAGAAATAGGCGGAATTCCTGTTAGCTGGAGCGACAATGTGCAAACCTACAGTTTATTCGGAGGTGTTAGCCGGTTAGCGGGTGATCATTCTCCTATTCACGTTGAGGACCCTGTAGATGGGCAAATACGTTATTATGACCGCGAAACAAAGCAGCGAATGTTAGAATTCTATCATCCCGATGTTGAATATCAAACAATAAGAAACGATTTACTACAGCTTGATGAGAGAATGCAAGATAAAACAATTGAAATGGCAATTTCGTTTGATAAAAAATATAAACCAGAGGAAGTGCGAGCATTATTAAAAGATGTAACACTAAAATGGTATTGGGCCGATACGTATACAGATCTTGAAAGATTAAAGGAAGTCAACACCCAGTCTGAAGAGGAAGAGGAGGAAATCTCGATCCCAGCATCTCCTGAGCTCGCTAATCAAATCTATGGCTTTGATGAAATAAACGGCGGCTCAATAAACAGTGAGGAAGCGTTCATAGAAGCTATTAAAAATGGAATTAAGGAAAAAAACGGAAAATACTATGGTGAATTTGAGCGGATTTACCACCACTTAAAAGGTGATTCTGAAGAACTTCATGCTGAGAATGTAAATGTATTAGGGGCTGTCATTACAGGGACACGTGAGCAATTAGAACCATTATTAAATCAAAAGATGGTTCGCGCATCTGTATTCGGTGTCATGGTTGAATCTCAATAAAATAATAATTAGAGGACGATGCTGGCAATTGCGGCATCGTCTTCTTCAAGTACTTATTAAATTGAAGAGTATTCAGCAAAGGTACTTTTAGAGTTTCGGTTATTTACTGAATGTAGTGCGGTTATTTATTACTTATTGGTTTTCTTTATTAATCGAGAAAGAAAAGGCTAAGGCAGATTTTATTGAACGAAATGCAAATGTAAAAATACAGCAATTAGGTAAATGGAAAAAGGGAGCAAGTAACCGCTCCCTCTTATTTAAAGAATACCTTTTAAAACAAAGTAGACTTTAATATCTAGAGTACTTATTTATTTCATAATAGTATTTATAAGAAACTGAAAAATCTCGTGATAGTCGACCAAAGCTATCTTTTAAAAGCACCAAATTTATCAGTTCCTCTTTATCATCTTCAATTGTCCATAAATACCCAACAGGATAACGCTGCTTTACTGTAAAACGATTTGAGTATGGTTCAATTTCGACTCTAACTATTTTGCCAATGAAATGCTCTTCCATATATTTGTTCACTATGTCGGGAATTCCAGCTTCATCATCCGCTACTGAGAAAGGTTCTAACCCAGCTAATTCAATATCAATTTTTTCGTTGTTTATTTCAACAGTTGCTATATTACCTGCTTGGGTGTGCCATCCAGTTAACGTCCCTTCAAACTTCATTGGATTAAACTTAATTACTCTCGTTAAAAAAGTTGAAAACTCAGCTCGTGTAACATTGCGTTTTGGACCAAATTCAGTTTGAGAGTAACCTGCTATTAAATTATTTGATGCTAGTTCTTCAATTCCGTTTTTTGCCCACTTTACGTCAGATAAATCCTTAAAAGTAATTTCTTTCTTACCATATCCTTGTACATAAGCTTTCGAGAGGATAACAGCAGTTTCCGCACGTGTAATTGGATTTTGGGGTTTAAACGTTCCGTCTGTATAGCCACCCATTAAGCCTTTTTCAGCAGCAATAGAAATTTCCTTTATAAAATAATGGTCCTTATCCACATCAGAAAATTTACTTGAATAAGAAGAGGAAGATTGGTCTATTAAATGTGGATAAAGTTCTCTTACAAGTAGTGCGGCGGCCTGACCTCGTGTAATAGAATCATTTGGACCAAAAATGCCATTACCGTAACCTGAAATCGTACCTCTTTCAGTTAAAAAGTAAATACTCGATTCGGCCCATGGCACAGAATCTAAATCATAAAATACTTTACTTTCGGTAACTGTTTCTGCATGAGCCGACATGAACGAAGTGTTAAAACTCACACATAAAACCAGAAAAGTAATAAAAATGCAAAAATACTTTTTCATTTGAATTCCTCCAATAATCTATGACTTTTAATTTCTATTATTTCTAATATTATACAATAGTGCAAAAAAGTCAATAATAGATGTCGTGTTCAAGATATAAAGGTAAACTACTAAATGTGGTGATAATTCAGGGTTTAGATAATGAGGGAAGATTGAAGGTAAATATATGTAAGATAAACCTATATCAAAAAAGAAAGTAGTTGATTTCAACAAAAAACTGAGGTAATTATTATCTGTTTTACCAAAAAATGTGGTACGGTAACATAAAATTAGAATAAAAAATGATGGGCGAATGTCATTATGAAAGCGTTATTATTTAAATGGAGTGGTCAATTTGTCAAAGTTTATAAGTCAGTTGATTCGTTTATCAAAGGATCGAACTAATATTTATTTGTACCTCGTAGCGGCGATATTCGTTGGGATTAGTGATGTAACATTAGGGTATGTAATTAAGGAACTTACTGATCTTCGGGATGATGCTCTTACGGAAATCTGGTATTATGTCTGTCTTTTAGTGATTGTTGCGGTATTTGGGACGTTCTTTAAATATGTTACTAGATATGTCTCTGGAAAATTTTGTTTCAAGTATATACAGAAATTACGGGAACAGCTCTCTACTCATATTATGAAGCTTTCTGTACCGCAGCGAGATCAAGTTAACGCTGGTGAGTTCGTTTCTAAGCTGTCTAATGATATCAATCAGCTCCAACAATTTTTGCAAGGTCCTTTCTTTCAATTACTTTATCAACCAATTATCTTTTTACTAACTTTCACATTTCTAATTTTTATGAGCTGGAAGCTTGTTATCATGACGTTGGTCATTGTTCCGGTAACTTTATTTTTAGCTAATAAAATTAGTAAGCCAATTAGTGGCTTTCGTAAGCGTGAATCAGAAATCCAGTCTAACATGCTCACCATTGCCCAAGATTCGATTGATGGTATTCATATGGAGCGAGCCTATAACTTACAAAGTATCTTCAATCAAAAGTATGATCATGTGGTGAAAGAGCTTGTTCACTTTATGCTTAAGCGAGAAAAACGGCAGGCGCTGCTTACACCGTTTCAGATGATAATTCATATTGTTCCATTATTAATTTGCTCAATTTATGGGGGCTATTTAGCGATTAATGGTCAATTAACTGCGGGGGAGTTGTTTGCATTTGTCTTTTTAGTCCAATATCTTATAGACCCTCTAGCAATGATCCCAAGTTTAATTGGAGGAATGAGGACTGCGGATGCCTCGTTTCAACGTATTAAAGATGTATTGGCACTACCAATAGAGCGTAAAGGTGGTAATGAAGAAATTTTGCAAGTAGAGTCTAGTGAACCCGTTATAGAATTTTCACAAGTGTCTTTTCAGTATGAAAATGGTGTGCACGTTTTGCATGATATCAGCTTTAAGATCAATCGAAATCAAACCGTTGCTTTAGTTGGATCAAGTGGATCTGGAAAAAGTACAACCTTGCAATTGGTTTGTGGTCTTTATGAGCAGCAGAAAGGAGATATTTATCTTTATGGAAACGATATGAGAAAGTTACATTTGCAAAGCGTTCGTGAAAAAATAGCGATGGTTTCACAAGATACGTATTTGTTTCCAGGGACGATTGCCGAAAATATATCCTACGGGAATCCTCATGCTCGTTTTGATGAGATTGTGGAAGTTGCAAAAGCAGCCTGTATTCATGATTTTATTATCGAACTTCCCCAAGGGTATCAGACGCTTGTCGGTGAACGAGGCTACAATTTGTCTGGAGGGCAAAAACAAAGGCTCTCTATCGCCAGAGCATTATTGAAACCTGCGTCTATTCTCTTGTTAGATGAAGCGACGTCTGCATTAGATCATGGATTGGAAACTTCCATTCAATCAGCGTTAGACGAATATGCTAAGAAACGCACCACCCTCGTCATTGCTCATCGTTTATCAACAGTCATTAAAGCAGATGAGATTCTTGTGTTTGATAACGGAACGATAGTAGAAAGAGGAACTCATGAGGATTTAATAAAGAATGGTATACGATACAGAGCATTATATGAGAAACAATTTTCAGAAGAGCTGTTGGAGGAAGCGCAATGATGGATTATTTGCAAATGGGGAAAGAATTTACAAGAACACTATCCTTTTTAAAACATCGAGCCTTATTCTATTTTATCGGAATGCTGGGAATGTCGCTGATGTTAGCTGTTATTCCTGTCGTTCAAGCAATGATTATCAAAAAAATGATTGAAGCTGCAGAATTTAAACAAATGTCCCTTTTAGTTGAAGGAATCTATCTATTAATTGTTTCATTGCTTTGTCTCTGTATCTTCATCCCACTGTTTCGTTATATGTATAATGCGTGTGCAAAGCGAACTGAAGGGGATCTCCAAGTTGAGGTCTTTAATCACAGAAGTACTTTACCAATTAGGTACTTTGAAAACAACCATAGTGGGATTTTATTATCGAGATTAACGAATGATGTAACAACGATGACAGGTCTTTACACAGGGAGGCTCAGAAGGCTCATTGCTCCTGTTATTTATGGATTAACGGCGGCAGTTCCGATGTTTCTTTTGGATTGGAGGCTTGCCTTAGGTCTGGTCACTCTAAATGTTATCTCGATGTTTTTTAACGTGTTATATACAAAGCCGATTCGGCGTATTAGTAGTGAAATTCAACATTCACTTGGTATGTTGTCATCTAGAATTGTTGATATTCTCTCAGGCTTTACGGTGATAAAGCTGTATCCAATACGAACATTGATATTAAATAAGTATAGCGAGCAAAATCGTCGTGTTACCGAGCAAGCGATAAACAGAGAGAAAAAAGGTGCATCCCTTGATAGTCTGAATTACCTTCTAGGTATTATAAGTACGATGTTTGTACTAATTGTTGGAGCTATGATGGTTTCTTGGGGAGAGACGACATTCGGAACCCTTTTTGCACTAATGTTTTTACAAATGCGTTTAAACCGTTCTTTTCTAGAAGTTGGATTGTTTATTCCCGAGGTACAAAATGCCTTAGCTGGGTCTGAACGAGTATTTACTTTTCTAGATGAAAAAAGTGAACCCACTCACTATTCTTCAAGTCAGGAATTGAAGAGTGAGAGTCAACCCTATCTTTCTATGAAAGATGTTCATTTTACTTATGGAGAATTTGGGAGTGTATTAGACGGAGTCACGTTTTCAGTTGAACAGGGTCAAACAGTTGGTTTTGTAGGAGAGAGCGGTGGTGGAAAAAGTACAATTTTTAAGTTGTTGTTAGGATTTTTCCCTGCAAATCATGGGACAATGACAATAGCTGGGAAATATGTTGGTGAGTGGACGTTAAAGGAGTTACGTGAACAAATCGCTTATGTTCCGCAAACACCTTATCTTTTTAATGGAACGATTAAAGAGAACATTAGATTTGGTTCACCTGACGCAAATCAAGATGCAGTAATGGCTGCAGCGAAAGCAGCTTTTGCACATGACTTTATTTTGCAGCAGCCCAAAGGCTACGAAACAATGGTAGGAGAGCAGGGAAGCCGTCTATCAGGAGGACAGAAGCAAAGAATTGCGATTGCACGGGCGATTTTAAAGGATGCTCCGATTTTATTACTAGATGAAGCGACGTCGGCACTAGATTCAGAATCTGAATATTGGGTTCAAAAAGCAATTGAAAAATTAAAAGAAAATCGTACAACGCTTTGTATTGCACATCGATTATCAACCATTGAAGAGGCAGATGCTATTTTTGTCATAAATAAAGGAAGAGTTGTAGAACATGGAACCCATGAGGCGTTAATCAAAAACGGTCAGTACTACAAGGACATGGTAAAACAAAGTGAAAGGTGAGATTGCTTGTTTCTAAATGTTTGTTATTAGATAAATGAGTAATATGGTTTAGAAGTCATACAAAAAGTGATAATAACGAAGAAATTGCTGTTTAATTCAATATTTATATAGTAGAATAAATAAAATTAAAGGATAGATTTTGCTACGATTCTTAAAGAGAGGTATCGTTTTTTCTGGTAAATAAAGTAAAGATTGGAGTTCGTTGATGATTATTGATTTTTTATCCAACCACCCTCGATATATTTATAAGGTGTCAGAGATGGTATATTCAGAATTTGTTGAACAATCAAGCAGTAAAATGACTTTTGACGAAGTCGTTACATATTTTTCTCACACAAAAACGGATCCCTTCCCAATGACTCTCATTGCATTAAAAGATAGGGAGTGTATTGGCACAGTATCCATTGTTGAAAATGATTTGGACGTACGCAAGGAATATAAGCCTTGGTTGGCTTCATTGTATGTTAAATCAGAGTATCGCTCCAAAGGGGTAGGACAAAAGTTAGTTAAAGAGACGATTAATGTGGCTCGGGAACTAGGATTCAGTGAGTTGTATTTACGAACAGAACATGCTTCAGGTTATTACGAAAAACAAGGGTGGAGTTTCGTTGAATCGGTTTCAGATAGATTGAATGAGCAAATCGACGTTTTCAATATGTTGTTATGCGCTAAGTAATGGGTACATTGTTTATTAATTTAAAAGGGTGATATTTAAAATGGGTTTTGGCCTTGGTATTTTACTATATTTATTTGTATTTGGTTTTATCGTTTATTTTCTAATAAGTATTCTTCGGTTCATGCGAGCAAAAAATCATAATGATATATTACTCCTTAAAAAGCTAGATGAGATATCTAATAAACTAGATAGAAATAAATTTGATCAATAAATGAATCTATACTTGCTTAAAGTCTAGCATTGTAGTACGAAAAGTAAATATTGTTCTGATAGAAATTGAAGTCCAAGTGAAGGATAGGAACACTCCCCTATAACTTATTATTGGGTGTAACCTAATGACAAGATCTGGCGTCTAATGAACAGGGGGATAAAGATGGTGAAATATTTGATTATCATTTTTGTGTTGATTGTTTCTTTAGTCAGTTGTGGGAATACCGGTGAACAAGCAGAAAAACGACCAATCTTTGTCGTAACTGAAATTCCGAATGAAAATCAGATACTAGTATCTGATACAGATCCAACTGCTACTTATGAACAGGTATATTTTATTGTGTCAGATGAAACCCAAATTTTAACCAATAATGGGGAACAAACCTCATTTGATGAGTTAGAGGTAGGGAGTAAAGTGGAAGTTTGGGTCGTTAAAAATGAGGATGGAACGAGCGAGATTTTGGAAAGTTTACCTCCTCAATTATATGCTGACAAGATTAAAATTATTGAGTAAATATGTCAGGTCGTCTCTGTAATTTGAAAAGCACATCCAATTTTTAGACATCGTCAAACAATTGGATGTGCTTTTATTATGGTCAAGTCAACAGTTTCCAGTTATTGTCATAGTGTCATAAAATATACAAAATCAATTAACTGTTTCAACATGAATAAATGATATGGTTAAGGTAACTTTTGTGAAAGGGTTGTTTTATATGCCTGAAGTAGGTCTATTATTGGCATTTGCTGCGGGAATGCTTGCTTTTGTTTCACCTTGCACCTTGCCGCTCTATCCATCGTTTATTTCATATATTACGGGAGTTTCGGTACAAGAATTAAAAACGAACAAAAAGCTGTGGATGATCACATTATCCCATTCTGTTTTGTTTTGTTTAGGTTTTTCGGTGATTTACTATGTAATTGGTTATTCTGCAAGTACGATTGGCTTGCTTTTTCGTGGCTACCATACGTTAATTCAGCAAATCGGGGGAATTTTTTTAGTTTTAGTAGGGTTATTTTTAGCAGGGGTAATTGAACCTAAGCTTCTAATGTCGGAATTTAGACTAAAATATCGTCCGAAGAGAATTTCGTATTTGAATACGTTTCTAATTGGCTTTATTTTCTCAGCTGGGTGGACGGCTTGTCTAGGACCTATTTTCGGGACAATTCTGTATTCAACATTTTATGAACCTACAAAGGCATTTGTTACGATTACTGCTTATAATCTAGGATTTTCACTTCCTTTCATTGTGATGGGATTTGCGATTGGGAAGGTGAAATTTCTAACAAAATATTCGGCTATTTTTATGAAAATTGGTGGTGTCACCATAATTATTCTTGGAATCATGATTTACTTTAAAAAAATGTATTATATCAATATTTGGAGTAATGAGCTTCAATCCTTTTTAAAGCATCTTTTTTAGAAATCGAATTTTTCATACAGGTAATAAGAACTGTAATAAACTGGAAAAAAGAGGAGGTGTCTCAATGAAATTTTTTATTATTACCGGTGCATCTAAAGGAATTGGAGAGGCGATGGCGAGAAAGCTTCTTAAGAAGGACCATTCCATTTTTAGTATATCGAGGACATGCAACAAGGCTCTTATGCAATTAGCAAAGGATACACAGGCGAGCTTTTATGATTATTCTTTTGATTTAACGAACCTGCATAAAATCGATTCACTCTTTGATGAAATGTTTGAAATTATATGTAAAGATCCAGCTATCGAGTCAATCTACTTTATTAATAATGCAGGAATTCTTGCGCCAGTTGCACCAATTGAGGCTACTCAAACTAAGGATATTGTTAAAAATGTACATACTAATCTATTGGCCCCTATTGTTTGTACTTCAGCGTTTATTAGACGTACAAATGACTTGAGACTTGATAAGCGAATCATGAACATCTCCTCGGGAACTGCGAAGCATCTTTTGCCTTCGATGAGTTGTTATGGAACGTCAAAAGCAGGACTTGATGCATTTACAAAGAGTGTAGCCTTAGAGCAGGCAACGAACGTATTTCCAATAAAGGTTGTATCCGTCTATCCGGGTATGATTGACACAGAGATGCAAGCGGAAATTCGAGACACGAAAAAGGTAGATTTTCCATATGTAGACTTATTTAAGGAATTATCAAGCGAAGGGAAGCTCCAATCAGCTGATTTTACAGCTGAAAGACTACTTGATTTATTAATGAGTGACACGTTTGGAAAAGAGGTTGTTGTTGAAAACTTAATTCCAGCGCTATAATCATTTTAAATTTCTGCCTTTGGAGTAATTCGAAAAATGGGCGGTAAATTTAGCCCGAAATATGGTATTGTTATAATGTGGAAACTGTTACTTGTTTGTTATGGCCTTAAAGGAGGGGGAAATGGATTTCATTTTATTAGCAATTGGTATTGCAGCTGCCGGCTATTTTATCGGTGATGGCTTGAAGAACTTTAATAATCCAAGCCCAAACAATGTGATGTCATATTTAGCTGAAGATGATGATCATGAACTTATTAAACAAAATGAGGTTCACTATTTTATGGGTGTATCAAAAGAAGATGCGGCTAAATTAATTGAGGAGCACCCGAGTATTCCTCATATTATCATTAATGGTACTGTTTATTACCCTAAAGTCAAACTTCGTGAATGGTTATTAAAAATCGAGAATTGAGGTCCTAATCACAAATTTTTCTGTAATAGAGGAGCGGAACAATGAAGCTACCTGTCTGCTGGTCCCGCGGCAAGTGATTTAGTTAGGAACAGTTATTATTTGAGGTCGAACGAAATGTTCGGTTTGTCGTACGGACAGTATACTACGACACATTCAAAGTGGAAAATAGGGGTCCCTTTTCTTCCGCTCCTACTCATTCTATTGGTAAATGCTTTCTTTCAGATGTCATTTCAAACGTATATAGCAATGATTCTTGGTGGCTATCTACGTTGTTTTTTTATTGATTCCGTATTAGGATGATTTCACACATCAACGACAGCCTTTATTTTATGGAGGTGAAGAGATGACGAAAACGGTAATCGTTGCATTAGTGTCTTTTTTTATATTAAGTGGATTACTTATATTGATTGGCTACCAGTTTGAGATTCAGTTGTTTATGTTTCAATTTTATAAAGAAACAGCAACAGGGTTTGAAGCTGGGGGCTCAGTGCTGCCTTTTATAATCGCACTGATTTGCAGTTGTTTTATCGGAAACTACTATCAAACCTATCAAAAATAATAAATCGAACTGTAGCGGAGGGAACTCAAATGATTCTTGTAAGCTCCTGTTTAGCCGGATTAGAAGTTAGGTATAATGGCTCTCATTGTTTAGAGCAAAGTCTAGCACAATTAGTAACCGATAACAAGGCACTACCGATTTGTCCCGAATTGCTCGGGGGTTTTGTTACTCCAAGGGAGCCGGCAGAAGTTATTGGCGGAGATGGTGAAGATGTGCTCAAAGGAAAAGCAAGAGTTGTTGAAAGAACGGGTAAAGATGTAACAGACCTCTATCTTAAAGGAGCACAGCTTACTTTAGAAAAAGCTCAAGAACTACAGGCAACATTCATTGTTTTAAAGGATTATAGCCCATCATGCGGTAGTTCTATGATCTATAATGGTAGTTTTCAACAGCATAAGATTGATGGTGTCGGTGTAACGGCTGCGCTGTTAAAGAAACATGGGATCCGTATCGTTTCAGAAGCTAATATAGCTGATGTTTTAAACGGAAAATAAGGAGGAACAATGATTAGATTAGTTGAAAGAGGCATAGATATATTAAAAACGATGTTTTTCGATTTAGTATCGATGAGCAAGGGATTTATTTATGGGTTTGTAATGGTTGGTTTATTTATTATTGTCGTAACTGTTCTTCTATATGGTTTTCTTTATTTGAAAAATGTCTTTTTTTAATTTTGGATGAAGGGGTAAGCAGTTGAATAGCCTTAAACATTATGCTTTTTTATTTGTTGTGTTTCTCTGTTTGTTTGCAGGGGGAATGCTTGGGCTTGAACGGATGGAGAGTACAAAAGTCGTTCCTTTTGAGCATATTAGCATGGAAATTCAGTCTATTCTCGTTCAGGGAGGCTTATTTTATTTCCTCATCTTCTTTCCGTTGACGATCATATTGGAACAAATTCCTCGACGGTTCGCATTCATTAACATGGCTCTATTTCCAATCGTAGGTTATTTTCTAGGGAAATATATTTTCTTCATCACCTATCCAGAATGGGTAGAAGTGGATGGATTTCCTGTGAAGGAGGAAACCTCGATGATGTTGTTTAGTCTTGTTTCTCTATTCTACGCTTTAGTAGTGCTAACAAAACATAAAAAGAAATCTCCCTCTTCAATCGTGTGTAGGACGTAGTCAAACGATAAAGGGAGATATTTCGGTTAGTCGTTCGCTAAATTTTAATACGTTACTCTTTTCTTGATTTTTAAAAAGGCATCCAGAGACTCATCCAGTAATCTCTCTCGATTAGGGTCCTCGTTCACATCTGTATCAACTTCGATTTCTTGAACGAAAATTCCATATGTATCATTCTCTGTGTTAAATTTTTTAGAAGCCGGGCGCATGTTGCTTTTTCTTTTCATCAAACGTTCCTCCTTTATATGTTTGTCTCCTTCGTGAGCTGTTCTCGATCAACCGCAAGGGGAGGTCTTTCAAACCATCCATTTTTGATCATTATATTCATCCCGTCCTCTGCAAAAGTTCCGATATCTTTAATCATTTTGATGTACTTAGCTGCTAAATCACGTCTCATACAAAGACCAAGCGAACCACCCATATTGCCAATACCAATAGAATTTAACGAACTCACATGGAAAAGCATTAATTTATCTGAAAAAGGAGCAACAGTGGATGCTGAAACCTCTGTGTCCCATGTCATAGGGGATGGTAGCGTACTTTCCTCTAAAAGAGTTCGGAAGGTTTGCATTAGTCCACGAGCGATCTCAGTGCCTCTAACAAAGTAACTTCGCAATTCCTCTGATGTTGCAGTCTGCGCAAACCCAATTAGTAACGCTTTCCCATATGAATTATTTGTGAAGTTCATAAAAATATGGCCGATTTCTTGAGCCGTAAGCGTTCTTCGCTCGCCAAACCACCCTCGTAAAAAACTGCCTTTCTCTACAAAATCGACCTGATTAGGTGCAGCGATATAAGGGGGACGAACATACAAGCCTTTAGACAGCATGACTTCTATTGTAAAGTCCTCAACATTGGCAGCTTCTATTAAATAATGGCGATAAAGCTTTCTTATGTCTTTACGGGCAGACATCGAAAAAGCCATTCCATCTGCTGCAATTCCAGCCTTTCCTAAATTGCGAACAAAATAAAGCATATATGTATCAGAGTAAAGTCTAGGCGCATTAAGATTCACATCTTCATCTGAAAACCCGAGTGGAACTGGATAGTTTTCCTGCTTAAATAATTCGGTTAGGGTAGTAAGGTGTTCCTTTGATTTTTCACATGCAAATTCAATAACACGTTTTATTTCAGCATCTTCAACAATTTCGTTAAAATAGCTGAGCACTGGTAATGTTGCACTTTCGCTCATATAAGAGGCCCATAAAGCACCTAACTCAGCTGATGTTAAGTTAATGTGATGTTCTTTCACTAAATCCTACCTCCAGTACAATGTCATGTAATGATAGTATTTCCTATACAGTTTGTAATTATTTGTATTTTTTACTGTTATAATAAACGATTTAATATTAATGGTAATTTGTGTTAATGTATTGATAAATTCATTACAAAGGTGTTAACTTTTAAAATATTTAGAAGACCCGAGATTTTTAAAAAGCTAATAAGGTATTAAAGGAGTTTATCTTATGATTATAATGGAGTCCGAAGAATGGTTTATGATGACTAAACAGCATGACCATGCCCGTATATCAGGTGAGATTGCTAACCATTTTCTGGATCACCTCTTTTTAGACGAACGATATAGGGAGGAGATATTACTGGGCGTCCGTGAGCATGATAGAGGCTGGATTGGTCTTGATGAGGTGCCTATTTGGAATGATGGCAGCAACGTCCCTTTTTCGTTCATGGATTACCCGCTTTATCCTAAGCTTCAAATGTATATAAAAGGCCTTGAGGAAGTCGAGCAAATGAGTTCTTATGCAGCATTGCTTTGTAGTCATCATTATAGTGCCTTTATTCGCCGTTCACATGACCCTGAATGTAAAGCGTTCATGAAAAATGAAATAGATAGGCAAAATCGACTCCTTACGCAATGTGGTCATCCAACTGATGACATGGTAATGAGGCATGTAAAGCTCCTTCAGCTGTGTGATGAGATCTCCCTTTATATTTGTATGAACAAAAGTGGGGCTGCTAAGGAAGAGAGTAGCGCCGCTATAAAATTCGATACAGTTATTGAGCAGCAAATCTTTAAAGCGAGCTGGCAAAGTCGCAATGCTATTAAGCTGGAGCCATTTCCTTTTAAAGAGGATTTTAGTGTGAAGTTGAAAACAAAGCATGTTTCAAAGGCGTTAAGAAATGAGGTAGGTGTTCACTTAGCTTATGAAAATACAGAATACACAGAAGAGGAATTCTCTTTTATTAAAGATTGACCGGCCTTATAATTAAAGGTATAATTTAACAAATATGATAAAATTCGATGATGAAGAGAGTAATTGATAAGGAATCGTTAGCGAGTCAGGAATGGTGGGAGCCTGATGTGCCTTTATGAATGAACCGCACTTCGGAGATACGAGCTTGAAGTCTAAGTAGGGTTCGTCGGGAATTTCGTTCTCGTTATCGTAAAGTGGACTTGAATAGTCAATGTGAGTGGTACCACGGGTGTAATAACTCGTCTCTTTATTGAGACGAGTTTTTTTATGTTTTTAAAGGAGGAGATGAATGTGGCTCAGGAACGATTCTTAAATCCACCGATGCCAGACGTTTTGGCACAGTGGAAATTTTATTTTGAACAACTGAATGTTCAGCCTGACGATGTCGTATTAGATGTTGGCTGTAATACTGGAGACACAGAGCACTTTTTAATCAATATGTATCCTTTTGTAAAGAAGGTAATTGGACTAGACGCCGATATAAAACGAATTCAAGCTGCGATTGAAACATGGAAGCTGCGAGGAAAACAGGGCAACATCGAGTTTTTAGTGGGGGATGGAATGGCTTTACCGTTTCCAGATCATTACTTTGATAAAGTGATTTGTGCAGAAACGTTAGAGTGGATGAAGGACCCTAAAGCTGCAATTGCTGAAATAAAAAGGGTATTAAAACCAAATGGTATCGCCCTTATTCAGCATACAGATTGGGATCAAACGGTATATACTACGTCTGATGTGCAAGCAAGCTGGCTTTACAAAAGTCGTTCCTCTAGTATACACGCTTATAAATGAGACGTTTCAAGAACCGAACTACTCTTATAAACTAGCAAACATGATAAAAGAGTGGCTGGTTCTAAAAGAGCTGATAGAAAATGAAGTACTTGAAAACTGGATGTTGGATATGGAGAAAATATCGGCAAAGGAAGATTTTTTCTTCTCGATTAATCGGAATCTTTGTGTTTGCGTTAAGTGAAGTGCCAACGAATAAAAATACTAAAAAGTTTTGAGTAGACTATTTAACTAGCAAGTATCATTTAAGATGAGGAGTAAAATTCGATATAAAGGTGAGATAGATATGAGCACTCTTGATTTAAAACAATTAAAAAAGTTTAAAAATGAATTAACGAGATTTATGATGCTATATCAATTTGGCATTGATGAACTTAATACTAAGATCGAAATACTACAGCAGGAATTTCAGTACATCCATGATTACAATCCAATTGAACATGTGAAGTCTAGGATCAAAACACCGGAAAGTATTTTAAAGAAAGTGTATCGGAAAAATATTGATTTTTCGTTATCAAGTATAAAAGAAACGATAAAAGATATTGCTGGAATACGCATCACGTGCTCTTTTATTTCTGATATTTATGAAGTTAGTAGAATGTTAGAGAATCAAAGTGATATTGAAGTGATTGAAAAAAAGGATTATATTTTGAATCCGAAGCCGAACGGGTACCAAAGTCTTCATCTCATTATTAAAATACCTGTTTACATGTCCGACGGTATTGAATATGTTTTTGTTGAAGTACAAATTCGAACAATCGCGATGGATTTCTGGGCAAGCTTAGAACATAAAATCTTCTATAAATACAACAAAGAGGTTCCTGCTCATCTCATCAATGAACTCAAACATGCAGCTGATACCGTAGAAATGTTAGATAAAAAAATGGAAGCCTTACATAAAGAAATTCGCGAACTAGACGATGAGGAGGCTGAGCTTGAGAGTGAAATGAAGCTACTAAACCTCAATAGTGAAAATTTTAATATACCAATGGCTTTACTAGAATCGATTTCAAGTAAGAAAATCAATGAGGATTGATCATGTTTGTTAGGCGTGAATGGTAGAGGATTTTTAATTGGTAAATTAAGGGCTCGATGCTCGAATTTTGAGTGAATAGCGAGCCTAGTATCCGCTAAGCCTATAAAAATGCTGTTTTGGATTCTTTCACTGCTAACACTTCCTACTTGAAAAGTCAAAGAAGGTCAAATATAATAAGAATAGAATTATTTTTCTAAACAGCCTATATGGCTTTTTCTTTTATATATTTGGTCAAAGATAGTCAAGGTCAAAAAACGAAAGGATGAAGACAAGATGTTATGTCAAAAATGTCAAAGTAATCAAGCAAGTGTAACGATGAACATTATGATTAATCAAGCGAAGAAGCAAGTATCATTATGTTCCGATTGTTATAATCAGAGTAAAAATCAATCGTTTATGGGCGCCTTTAATTTTGATGATTTCTTTAAAGGGCTGTTCTCACAAGGGAATTTCTCCGAAAGTGGTTTTACCCAGCAACAAGTAAAAGAGCCAGCTACTAAGCAGGCTGGTAATGGATTCCTTGACCAGCACGGACGTAATTTATCGGAAGAGGCAAGACAGGGACGAATTGATGCGGTTATTGGTCGTAAGAAAGAAATTGAACGGGTGATTGAGGTGTTAAATCGTCGTTCGAAAAACAATCCGGTGTTGATTGGGGAAGCTGGTGTAGGGAAAACGGCGATTGCTGAAGGATTTGCATTAAAGATTGTCAAAGGTGATGTTCCAGCAAAGCTACTAAATAAGGAAGTCTATGTATTAGACATTAGTTCGCTAGTGGCTGGCACGAGTTATCGTGGTCAATTTGAAGAGAAAATGCAACAGCTTGTTAGTGAGCTTCAGGCACGTGATAATGTGATTCTCTTTATTGATGAATTACACATGATGGTTGGGGCGGGGAGCTCGTCTGAAGGAACGATGGATGCTGGAAACATGTTGAAGCCAGCACTGGCCCGAGGGGAGTTCCAAATTATTGGTGCTACAACATTAAAAGAATATCGCAAAATTGAAAAGGATCAAGCGTTGGAGCGTCGATTCCAGCCGGTAGTTGTGAAAGAGCCAACAGTTGAGGAAGCATACGATATCTTAAAAGGGATCCGTCCTATTTATGAGAATTACCATAATGTGAAGTTCTCAGACGAGGTCTTAAAAGCGTGTGTGACACTATCTGACCGCTATATTCAAGACCGTTTCTTACCAGATAAAGCGATTGATTTATTAGACGAAGCAGGTTCGAAGCTCAACTTAACTCAAGTAGGTACAGATAAAGCGAAACTGCAAAAACGATTAGAGGATATTTCTCGTGAAAAAGAACTAGCAACAAAAAATGAAGAGTATGAAAAGGCAGCCCAGCTTCGGGATGAAGAGTTGGCACTTCAAAAGCAAGTAAACAATGATGTCGTTGAACCTGCAACAGAAGTGACGTTAGAGCATATTCAAGACATTATTGAAAAAAGCACGGGTATACCTGTAAAGAAGCTGCAAAAATCAGAGCAGTCAAAAATGAGGGACCTTCAAAGCAATTTAGCGAAAAAGGTCATCGGACAGGAAAAAGCGATTGAAAAAGTAGCAAAAGCGATTTTACGTGCTCGTGTTGGCTTAAAGTCAAAAGCACGTCCGACAGCGTCGTTCCTGTTTGTCGGTCCAACTGGAACAGGGAAGACGGAATTAACGAAAACATTGGCGGCTGAACTATTCGGCAGCAAGGAATCAATGATTCGTCTTGATATGAGTGAGTATATGGAAAAGCATTCTGTTTCAAAATTAATTGGTTCACCTCCTGGCTATGTTGGTCATGATGAAGCAGGTCAGCTTACCGAACAAGTTCGTCGTAATCCGTATTCGATCATACTATTAGATGAGATTGAAAAGGCGCATCCAGATGTAATGAACATGTTCCTGCAAATTATGGAGGACGGTCGTTTAACGGATAGCCAAGGTAGAGTAGTGAATTTTAATGAGACGGTCATTATCATGACGTCAAATGCAGGTGTCTCAAATCAAAAGAAAGCATCAATCGGCTTTAATGAAAGTGATGCGGACAGCGTTCTAGCAACACAGAGCATTCTTGAGAGCTTACGAGACTATTTCAAGCCTGAATTTTTAAATCGTATCGATGCGATTATTGAATTTAACCACTTAGAAAAAACGGATTTAATTCACATTATTGATATTATGCTAAATGAGTTAAAAGCCACATTAGAGGAACAACATCTTTCAATTGAGCTGACTCAAGCTGCAAAAGAAAAAATCGCCGAGCTCGGTTATCATCAAGCATTTGGTGCACGTCCATTACGACGTGCCATTCAAGAGCATATTGAAGACCAAATTACGACCCATTTAATTGAAAGTGAACAATCGCTATCCGCATTTAAAGTTAATGTTGTAAATGGTGAAATTAAGGTGGAAGCAAAATAGTGAAGAAGACAGCAGGGGCTAATGGCCTTGCTGTCTTTTCGTTATCCTTTAAATAGTTCTCGTATACTGTTGTGACGCTGTTCACGTTCTTCCACACTTGCTAAATCGTATTTTTTAAGTAAGTGAAAGGCTTCATTTAAAGCGGTTTGAGGTTGTTTTTTTTGTAAAAACGTTTGAAACCCTTCATATAACTCATTTGGCAAAAAGCTTGATTGCTCCTCGAGCTTCTTGAACACGTCTTCTACATTGTGATCTAATTTACATTCTCCCATGTGTCTTCCTCCTCTCATCGTGATTGTCCATTATTATGAAGGAAAAACAGAGAAATGAAAAGACATTCAAATAATAGTGCAGGGAGATTGAGTTGATAAAACTTGTTACATATGAATTTGTTATTGTCTATTCTTAATAAGCTTTAGGGCTAAGCTACATCTGTTTAGCTTATGAATGAATTATCTTATGTAAAGAAAAGGAATGGCTAAACTAAACAGGTTAGTTTAGCCGCAGACCGTAGACAAAACGCCTTTGAGAAATGACTCTCAAAGGCGTTTTCGCGTATTTCCGTCTATTGTCTGTTGGTGACGCTGGAGGATGGGTGTTCCTCCAGTGCCAGTTGGCTAATTTTTTTAGGTTCATGGCAGCGAAAACAAGCATCGCCTGCATTGAGTTTTTTTCCAACCCTTTTAGGTTGGTCCAACGCATACCATGCTTTTGTTT
>NZ_MVJM01000001.1:0-119706 GCF_002156385.1 Halalkalibacter urbisdiaboli | reverse complement strand
GCAAACATCTTTTCACGTTCGTTTTTGACATAGTAGCCACTCTCAGGATCCGTTGTACTCTCCTTGACCTCCCTCGTCGTATCCTTCTTCGAGGGAGGTAAGGGCTTTTTTCCGTTTGCCTCTCTATCGACGTTAATCTCTTCCTCTAATTGTTTCTGATACGCTCGTGCTTCTGAACGGACGACTTTCTTTCCAAACTTCCGCTTATTTGCATTGGCCTTGACGTGCGTTGAATCAATGAAGGCAATCTCTGGATTAACGAATCCCTTGTCCATTGCATTCCGAAGAATGCGGTAAAAGATCTGTTCAAACACATCACTTTCCCGGAATCTGCGAGCATAATTCTTTCCGAACGTAGAAAAGTGAGGGATTTTATCCTCGAATCCAAATCCTAAAAACCATCGATAAGCCACATTAGTTTCAATCTCTTTGATGGTCTGACGCATCGACCGAATGCCAAAGATATATTGAATAAAGACCATTTTCACTAAAACAACTGGATCGATACTAGGACGTCCTTTGTCGGAAGAATAAAGATCTTTCACCAAATCATAGATGAAATCAAATTCCATAGAGTGATCCAATTTACGAACAAGATGGTCTTCTGGAACTAGCTTTTCAATCCAAACCATCTCCATTTGCATCCGCTTATCTTCCAACTTTTTTGACATCATTCCCCATTCACCCCAGTCTTGTTTTCATTCATATTATAGAAAAAAATCTGTAAACTGTCTCCTATTTGCTTCGTATGAAGGATGGTTGAAGAGTAAGGGGATTCTCATGTCTCCTCTAAAAAAGCGGACGGGATGGGAGGGCCGACTCCTGCAGGAGGAAGGGCAGGTGGAAATCCACCGGCGGAGCCGGTTAGTTCCACGCCCGCCTGCGGAAAGCGTGCCCCCCCATCCCGGGAGCGGATTCGAAGCGACTAGTCATGGCAACCCCCTCTCTAATCACAAAAAAGCCTGTCGACGCGAGACTTTGTCGACAGGCTGTGGCTAAACTAAACAGGTTAGTTTAGCCGTTTAAAAGATAGAAAATATTTTAGGAAATTATATTACTGGGGGATAGAATTTTCAGCATTAAGATAGCCTGCCCCATAAATATTCGGATCTCTATCTCTCCATAAATCAGTGCCGCTTTTTAGTAACTCTTTTATTTCATCAGGTGTCGCATTTGGGTTATGCTGCAATATTAAGGCTGCGACTCCAGCACAAATCGGGGTTGCCATAGATGTTCCCGATAAAACGAAGTAATCTGAGCCGACTCGATTTGCTTTTTGTAGTTTATCTAAATAAGAATTTGGAGAACGTAGTGATACAATATCGACTCCTGGAGCTAAAATATCCGGTTTTTCCTTTCCATAAATCGTCGGACCCCTACTTGAGAAGCTTGCTACATCATCGTCGCTTCTTGTCTCCGCTGTATCTCTATCATCTAGTGCTCCAACTGTAATGACTTGATCGCTAATTCCAGGACTAGCGATTGTCCTTGCTTCTGGACCTTCATTTCCAGCAGCAACACATACAGTAATCCCTTCCTCCCAGGCTTTTTCTACAATTTGTACCATTGGATCATCATTTTCATTATCATATTGCTGGGCAGGAGCACCTAGTGACAGACTTATAATATGAATAGGCTGATTAGGATGCTCTTGATTATAATTAATGCACCATTCAACCCCTTGCATAATAGTTTCCAAAGAACCGGAACCCATTTTATCTAATACTTTCACTCCAATGACGTTCGCTTTAGGAGCGGGGCCCTGATAAACTCCAGATGATGCCGAACCGTCTCCGAGCGCATCACCTGCGCAATGCGTTCCGTGGCCATTATCATCATAAGGGTCCGTTCGTTGATTGATAAAATCGACAAAACCTGTAATTCTTCCTGAAAGATCCTGATGAGGGTAGATTCCTGTATCAATAACGGCAACAGTTACGCCTTCTCCGGTTAGCTCTGTTCCATTTCTAACGACGTTTTTTGCATTTGCTGACTGGACTGCCGTATCTAATAAAGCAGTAACCTCACGATTTAGATACATTTTTTTAATATGCTGACAGTTAGTTAGAAGCTCTTCTAAAACAGATGGAGTAATGACTGCACTGCAGCATGAAATACTTAAAAATTCATTTCGAATCGTACAGCCTGTATGATTCGAAAATACGGAATCAACTTCTTGACAACCCTCTTCAAAACAACCTTTTTCAAATTTAATAATAATGGATATTCTTTTTCTCTTTTTAATAAAACCCTCAAACAGGTTGTGTAAAAAACACGGGGTCCACCTGAATGGTTTATATAAATGAAGAATCTGATCACGTAATGATTTGTCTAACTTATAAGAGTGGGCACGTACCATTTGTACCATAGAAAAACCAAACATACGAAAAACCTCCTCCTTAGTGTGAATGCTATACTCTATGAAGAGGAAAGGTTAATCGAAGCGGTGTTTGTCTACTCTATGAAAAACCAGAATAATTAAGTTGATGCCAAAAATGTAGCAAGTTGTCTTAACGGTTTTGTTTATTAACAACAAAAAAACGCTCAAAAAAGGAATCACTTTTTGAGCGTTACGTTAATAGGATAGCGATAAGAGCGTTAGGATTCTTCAGTTGGATTTTGTGCTTCCTGCTTTTTTTGAATCTTAGAAAAAGCTAAATAAGCGGAACCCATAATGATAAACGCAACCGTACTTGCGCCAAAGAAGACGATTAAACCAGGAATGGAAATCATAATAAAATAAAGAATAACTAACCCTGCGATCATTGAAATGTTTGCGAGCGGATTCATAACCATAATAAGAAAAGCATTCTTAATGATTTGAAAAAGCTTAAGCTCGTAATGAACAAATACGGGAATAATATATAAAAGCATAAAATAATAAACGAGGCTAAGGACTAAAACAGGTATATATAAAATACCAATCCAGCTACCAGCAGCTGTTTGCAAAAACTGAAGATCGATATAAAGTATATATCCTATAATAGCTAAGGAAAGCCCGAGTAAATTCACTTTCACGAAATCTTGCTTATAATATGACCAAAACGTTTTAAAAATGGGAACGTCTTCATCTTTCATAATCCATTTTCGAATAATCGCAAACATTGCAGCTGTTGCGGGCATAAACCCGAAGACGATTAATCCTAATAAAGTAAACGCTACCCATAAAATATTGATATATGCTAATCTCATGATCCATTCGGAGATTCGGTAAAATCCCCCCATGAGTCCACCCGTTTGCATAAAGCTGTCCTCCTAACCAATACTATTTAATATTATACTAATAACTATTAAGTATTACCATGATTCAAAGACATTTTTATCGAATTTTATGACCAATGTTTAAATGTTCGCTTTTTTGAGCATGTAGAGACTATACTCTAAAAAAGGGGTGTTATGGCATGTTTCAACGAATTCTACTTGCAACAGATGGTTCAGAGCATTCACTGCGAGCAACGGAAAAAGCGAAAGCGCTTTTAAAGGGTGGAGAAGGGACAGTCGATGTTGTATACGTTGTCAGTGGCGATACCTCAAAAACAGAAGTTCTTAATAGCTACAGTAAAATTGAGATTGAGAAAAAACGAAAGGATAAATTAAAGAATGTAGAAGAGGCATTAGCTGGTTTTGATTATACGATTCATATTTTACACGGAGAACCAGGGCCCACCATTGTCAAATTTGCGAACGAAAGAAATTACGATTGCGTCGTGTTAGGCAGCCGTGGTTTAAATCGTCTCCAAAGCTTAGTGTTAGGAAGCGTTAGTCATAAAGTAGCAAAGCGAGTGACAAGTCCAGTTCTCATCGTAAAGTAGAAGCTTTTAACAAGTAGGAGCGCTATTTCTCGAATCCCTTTTTATTAAAGGGATTTTTTTGTGGAATAGAATAATCACATTCTACTTAACAAAAGTATAAATACATTTATCCATTTTGGTCAAAAGTGTGTTAAGCTAAAAGGAATGAAGCTTAAGAAGGGATGGAGTTATGATACCGAACTCATTAATGAATCATACTAAAGCTACGCTAAAGCGCGATATGATTGCTGGGATAACATTATTTGTCATGCTGATACCTCAGGGGATGGCGTATGCAATGCTCGCTGGGCTTCCTCCTGTTATGGGCTTATATGCATCAACCATTCCTTTATTTGTGTATGCTTTTTTAGGATCTTCAAAGCATTTGTCAGTAGGGCCGGTTGCAATAACATCATTGCTCGTTTTCTCAGGAGTTTCTGTGTATGCTGAACCGGGTTCTGCTTCCTATATCTCAACAGTCATTGTTCTTGCTATGATGGTTGGTTCCATTCAAGTGTTATTTGGAATCCTCAGGCTAGGGTTTATTGTAAAATTTATTCCGCATTCTGTAATGAACGGTTACACATCAGCAGCAGCAATTGTGATCGGGATTAGTCAGTTAAAGCACCTACTAGGAATTGAGTTAGGAAATTACTTGCAGGTGCACCTTCTTCTTTTAGAGGTTTTTCAGAAGGTATATGACATTCATCTGTTGACGCTCCTTATAGGTGTAGGGTGTATAGCTCTTCTATTAGCAATGAAAAGATGGAATCCTAAGCTCCCTGCTGCTCTTGTGGTTGTCATATTATCGATTGCAACCGTTCTACTTTTCCGTTTAGATACACAGCAGCTTCGGGTAGTTGGCGATATACCAAACGGCTTCCCCGGTTTTTCTTTGCCTTACGTAACGTTTGAGATGTTGAAAATGCTAGCCCCTCTTGCCTTAACTATCGCATTATTAGGATATATGGAGTCTCTATCTATCGCAAAGGCAGTCGCGAAGAAAGAAAAATACGACATTAAACCTAATAAGGAGTTTACAGCGCTAGGCTTTTCTAACATTATCGGATCGTTTTTTTCCTCTTATCCTGTGAACGGTAGTTTTTCAAGAACAGCAGTTAATCATCAAGCTGGCGGGGCAACGCAGCTGACGGCAATGATTACTGGTCTGCTTGTGACGATAACGGTCGCTATTTTTACCTCTTTCTTTTACTATTTGCCTAATGCGACACTTGCGGCAATTATCATGGTAGCTGTTTATAAATTAGTTGATTTTAAGGAAATGAAACATCTTTTTATCGTTAAACAATTTGAGGGGTGGATTTGGCTTGCTACGTTTTTTACAACATTGTTTGTTGGAATTCAATGGGGCATTATTTTAGGTGCGCTTTTTACACTAGTTCTTATTATTAAGAAAAGTGCAAAACCAAATATTGCTCAGTTAGGGTATGTAGCAAACGAAAAAAGCTTTCGGGATATAAGTCGATATCCAGAGGCGATAACTGCAAATGAAGTCGTACTCCTACGAATTGATTCGAGCCTTCACTTTGCTAATATCTCGTTTTTAGAAGAGGAAGTAAAACACCTTCTTAATAGGAAAACAACCCAGTGGCTTATTCTTGACATGAGTGGTGTAAATGATATTGATACGATTTCGATTCAACGATTAGAGGAGATTATTCATTCTTTTCAGCAAAGAGGGGTTACCGTCTTATTTGCACATATGAAGGGCTCTGTCCGTGATACGGTTAATAAGCTAGGATGGCAGGAGAAATATAAAGAACAACAAAATCATCTATCCATTGACCAATTATTAAAAGAAAAGGGCATCCGTTCTTATTTCGATCCCTCCTACCAATATGTAAGTGCCACAAAGGAATGGAATAATAATTTTATTATTTAATAAATGGAGAGTGACAGGGGTGTATACCTTGTATGCTCTACATAGACAAAAGTGTAAAAAGTGAACACTTTTGTAAATAGATGAGGAAAACGATTTTTAAAAATTGCTAAATATGATGTTTAATAAGGCCACTTTAAAGAGAGTGTGCCTTTTTTATTTTTTGGCACGGAAATTGCAATAGTTATAGGTGTATATATTATTAACCACAAATGGAGGGGAATTGTATGTTAACACCTTATAAGCACGAACCATTTCAAGACTTTTCAGTAGAAGAGAATCAACAAAATTTTACAGAAGCCATTAGACAAGTTGAAACGAGAGAACTTGGAAAAGAATATGATCTTGTTGTTGGAGGAGAACGTATTTCGACGGTTGAGAAGATTATTTCTTATAATCCATCGAATAAAGAAGAAGTAATAGGGATTGTATCGAAAGCGGACTCAGATATCGCAGAAAAAGCGATTCAAGCAGCAAGTGAAACTTTTGAATCATGGAGAAAAGTATCGCCTGAAGAGCGCGCAAATATTATTATTCGTGCAGCATCCATTGTCCGACGCCGTAAAAATGAGTTTTCCGCAATGCTTGTAAAGGAGGCAGGAAAACCTTGGAAGGAGGCGGATGCAGATACAGCAGAAGCGATTGACTTTATGGAGTATTATGCTCGCCAAATGATAGCTTTGAAAGATGGTAAGCAGATTAATAGTCGTGAGGGAGAGCAGAACCGTTATATTTATACACCAACAGGGGTGACAGTTGTGATTTCTCCATGGAACTTTGCCTTTGCTATTATGGCAGGGACAACGGTTGCGCCGATTGTAACAGGGAACACAGTCCTTTTAAAACCAGCAAGTACAACACCAGTTGTAGCTGCTAAATTTGTGGAAGTCTTAGAAGAAGCAGGTCTTCCAAAGGGGGTTGTTAATTTTGTTCCAGGAAGTGGTGCTGAAGTTGGTGATTACCTTGTTGACCATCCAAAAACAGCATTAATTACATTTACGGGCTCTCGTGAAGTTGGGACTCGTTTATATGAAAGAGCTGCAGTTGTTCATCCTGGGCAAACTCATTTAAAACGTGTGATTGTAGAAATGGGTGGGAAGGACACGGTTGTTGTCGATAAAGATGCAGATCTTGATCTTGCTGCTGAGTCGATAGTTGTATCAGCATTCGGATTTTCAGGTCAAAAGTGCTCTGCTGGTTCTCGTGCAGTTATTCATCAGGATGTGTATGATGTAGTATTAGAAAAAGCGGTAAAACTAACGAATGAACTTACTGTAGGTGATCCTACTTCTGGAGAAAACTATATGGGTCCTGTCGTTGATCAGAAAGCTTTTAATAAGATAATGGATTATATTAATATTGGAAAAGAAGAAGGTCGTTTAGTAACAGGGGTTTAAGAGAGTTAAATAGCGAACCAACCCCTTAAAAAATTCGCTTCGATTTTGGTAGCTTTATCAAAACCGAAGCTTTTTTTAATAGGAATAAAGCTAAGGTGGCTGTATTAAGCTTCATGCGTGTTATAATAAAGCAAAGTTTTTGCGAAAGTGGTGTTTACCTTGCTTAGGGACTTTATATGGGATGATTCAAAGAAAAACCAAAATAGAAAATCACTCTATCAACTGATTCATCGGGAAGGACCAATTTCAAAATCTAATGTGCTTAAATCATTTTCTGTACCACAAACGACCTTGACAAGAATGGTAGCGGAATTTGAAGGTAATGGGTGGATTCGTTCTGGAGGCTTTGGGCAACCAAGTGGGGGAAGACCACCCGTTTTATATAAGGTGCGAGAAGATGCGGGTTATTTCATTGGGATTGAGATTGCTAGAGTAGTTCAAGTGCTGCTATTGGACTTGGAATTTAATATTTTGAATCGGAAAAAGTTTTCGGTAACAGTAGAGCATACACCGGAGATTACGATTCCTTTCATTATCAATATGATGAAACAGCTTATTCAGACTCATCAAATTTCGGTTAGTGATATCATCGGTATTGGTATTGGGGCAATCGGGCCACTTGATCGAAACAATGGCAGGATGATCAATCCTGAATCATTTATAGCATCTGGGTGGGACAATGTACCGATCGTCAATGAAATTAAAAAGGAATTTCCGGTTCCCATTCTTATAAACAATGGTGCGAATACTGCGGCCCTTGCAGAATACCAAGCCCAACTTTTTTCAAGTGAGAATCTCTTATATTGTATTAGTGGCTACGGTATTCGCTGCGGATTTATACAGGCTGGGATTTCACTTAATAGTCGTCAAGGGGATGCTAGCTCGTATGGTCATATTATCGTAGAACCTGGTGGACGACTTTGCTCCTGTGGAAAAAAAGGCTGTTTGAACGCATATAGTTCCTTTGGAGCTATGTTTGCGCAAATAAAACGGGAAGTTCCAAGCATGGAGCTTACATCTTCAGGTCAATTAGTTGAAGCGCTTAATCAAAATGTACATATTGTTGAAAAGGTCGTTCAGGAGTCCGCTTATTATTATGGGTTGGCGGTAGCAAACATGATAAACCTTCTGCATCCAGACGTTGTCCTACTAGAGGGAAAGTTGATTAAAGAAAGTGAAGCCTATATGAATGACGTTATCAGCATTGCTACTGAGCATGTCTACTCAAACCGTAGGAGAGATATCACGATTCGTAAAGGACAGTTAGGAAGAGATGCTGTTGCAGTTGGGGCTGCAGTCGAGGTGTTTCATTCTTTTTTTAAACGGTAATGTAGTACGAATTCAACAATTAAATGAGGCAGCACATTCTGCAGTTACAAAGTGATATGTAGAAAGACTAAGTGATAGGGGTGTTTGAAGGTTTGAGACCTTTTGACACCCTTTATTACCATTTACATCAAAAATAGAAACCGCAGTAAGTTTTTTAAAGACATTCTGGAATGGAATGTCTTTTTTATTAATGGAGATAAAACAGGAATTTTTTTGAGTGATAACTTTCTAAGAATGGTGTCATATTAAATTGTAGATAGTAGTGTCCTTATATTTCTAGTTGGATTTATAAACCGTTAGGAGTGGTAGCAGAGTGAGACAGAGAAGAAGCAGGAAGTTTGTTTTTTTAATCATAATGACAGTTCTCATCATATTTAGTGGGTTTTTTAGTGTTCAAGTTGCATTTGCAGCTCAGAGTTCCCTAGGACAAAAGGAATCTAAACAACAGACTACCCCAAAATTAGCAGATAAGGCATCAATTGATAAAGTAATAAAAGCAATGACTTTAGAAGAAAAAGCAAAAATGGTTGTTGGTAGTGGGATGCCAGGGATGTTTGGAAATCCTGTAGCAGAGGTAGCTGGTGCAGTTGGAGTCACTCATCCTATCCCGAGGTTAGGAATCCCGAAACTCTTATTTGCCGATGGCCCTGCTGGGTTACGAATTAGCCCAATTAGAGAAGGGGATACACATACATATTATGCAACGGCATTTCCGATAGAGACAGCACTGGCCTCAACATGGGATCAGAAAATGGTTGAAGTTGTTGGAGCAGCCATTGGCAATGAAACAAAAGAATATGGACTTGATATTTTATTGGCTCCCGCATTGAACCTTCATCGTAATCCTTTAGGTGGAAGAAATTTCGAATATTTTTCCGAGGATCCTTTGCTTACTGGAAAAATGGGCGCCTCCTATGTACAGGGTGTCCAAGCAAACAATGTTGGAGCAACCCTTAAGCACTTTGTTGCTAATAACCAGGAAACAAACAGGGGTACGATTGATACCATCGTATCACAAAGGGCCTTAAGAGAATTGTATCTAAAAGGCTTTGAAATAGCAGTAAAGGAAGCTTATCCTTGGTCAGTGATGAGCGCATATAATCAGGTTAATGGCTTCCCTTCCTCTCAAAATAAGGAATTATTAACATCAGTTTTAAGAGGAGATTGGAATTTTGAAGGATTTGTGATGACCGATTGGTTTGCTGGCGATGATCCTGTAGCACAGATGATAGCAGGCAACGATCTCATTATGCCGGGAGAAAGAAAACATATCACGCAAATTATCCATGCTGTGAACAATGGCATACTTGATGAAGCCATTCTTGACCGGAACATTAGACATATTTTGAACAGTGTGATAAAGGCACCGAGCTTCAAGGGCTATCGCCATTCTAATAATCCTCATTTGAAAGCACATGCACAAATAGCACGACAGTCAGCTGCAGAAGGAATGGTGCTTTTAAAAAATAAAGGCGGGGCTTTGCCTTTAAGTAAACATGCAAAAATTGGATTGTTTGGAAACACACAGATTGAAACATTCAAAGGTGGTACAGGTAGTGGGAATGTCCACTCAGCATATGTTGTTTCGATTGCGGAAGGTTTAGAGGATAGGGGATTTCGGTTGAACCGCGGACTTTTAGACAGCTATAAGACATATATTTCAAGCTTAAGACAACAGGAGGAATATAAAGTTAAACCAGACCCATTAGGAATTGATTTTGGTTTTGTTATCCCGTCAATTCCGGAAAAGCCGCTTAAAGGAAGCGAGATTACCTTAGTGGAGAAAGAAACAGACCTTGGGGTAATCGTCATTGGTAGAATTTCAGGAGAATTTGAAGACCGAAAAAATGAAAAAGGAGATTTTCTTTTAACA
The DNA here is from genome assembly GCF_002156385.1 of Halalkalibacter urbisdiaboli. GTDB lineage: Bacteria > Bacillota > Bacilli > Bacillales > Bacillaceae_D > Halalkalibacter_A > Halalkalibacter_A urbisdiaboli. The sequence continues at coordinate 109,416 of NZ_MVJM01000001.1, read as the reverse complement.
GATCATGAACAAAAAATGATTGAGGGCGTAGCAGAACAATATCATGCAGCAGGAAAAAAAGTTGTTGTTGTTCTTAACATTGGGGGACCAATAGAAGTAGCGAGTTGGAGAGATAAAGTCGATGCCATTGTCTTAGCATGGCAACCTGGCCAGGAAGCCGGTCATGCAGTAGCTGATGTATTATCAGGTTATGTGAATCCGTCTGGTAAACTTTCTACAACTTTCCCGATGAAATACAATGATGTCCCTTCTGCGAACAACTTTCCCGGTACTCCACTGGAAAACCCGACAGTCGTTCATTATGAAGAAGATATTTATGTAGGGTATCGATACTATACTACGTTCCAAGTAGAGCCTGCCTATGAGTTCGGATATGGGTTATCTTATACAGCATTTGATTATCAAAACCTGAAAGTAAAAAAAGGAAAAGGCACAATCACGATTAAGATGACAGTAAAAAATACTGGGGATGTCCCAGGGAGAGAAGTAGTACAGGTTTACCTATCAGCACCTGATGGCAAACTAGAAAAACCCGCATTAGAACTAAAAGCATTCGAAAAAACAAAAGATTTGAAACCGAATCAACATCAATCATTGACATTTAACCTATTGACAAGAGATCTTGCTTCATTTGATGATGAGAAATCCGCATGGGTAATCGAAAAAGGTGTATATACCATAGCAGTAGGGTCTTCTTCTGAAAACATTCATGAAACGGCACAATTTAAAGTAGATAAGGATATCATTGTCGAAAAAGTAAAGGATGTATTAGAACCAGAAATTGAAATGAATTAAACTTTCTAAATTACATTAACTAGGTAGCGCAAAAAACAAAAAAGAGAGGTCGCCGCTGAAAAAGAAAAATCCAGAGGGCATTGAAAAAGGGTACCCTTTTTCAGCCTCTTCAAAATCCACCCTTTTTCAGCGGCTTTAATCTCAAGAATGGTCTTGCTTGATTGCAGGTATTTTTTATCGCAGCCTACTATCTCTCGTTAATCCATACTCGCATTTCACCTGGGGTGCGGTTGCACCAAGCGAAGTAGGGAATGGCTTTTATCGTAACCGTCGACGTTGAATGGGAGTCAGGACGGTATAATTCATTGTCCCAGTCTTCCTCTTTAATTCGCGTTGCTTCTCCTGATATGGCTACAACCCCTTCTAGTAAGGTTGGATCGTATGTTGGTGTTAGGCTGTGAGTTGGAACAAGCGAGATTAGTTGGAGATTTACTCCGTTATCAATCTCTTCTAGGCAATAGACGATTGGCCCACGCTGTAAGGCGATCTTGCCGGCATTTTCTCGACGCTGATGACTCACATTCAAAATCGAAAAAAGAAAACATCATCTCGTCGATTATTGAATGGACGAGAATCAATGCTAAGAATGAAATCTCGGTGATGTCGATTGCAGAAAAGTTTAACTACAATCGTGATTATCTCTCAAGAATGTTTAAACAACATACCGGAACGAATCTTCAGGAGTACATTCACTTAAATAAACTCGCGAAAGCGAAAGAGTTATTAACGCGGACGGATCAATCTGTAAAAGATATTGCCTTAGCCATCGGGATACATGATGAGAAGTACTTTATGAGAATGTTTAAAGCGCATGAAAAGGTAACGCCTACTGAATATCGTAAAGCATATTATCGAACCTATTTAAACAATGCCTAAAGTAACTATACAAAAAGTAACTTACTAGGGTTTTGGTGATTAATTTTAAATAATTTCACTACTTTTCAGATTCAACATTGCCAACTATAATGCTTGTTGAAAGGCTTTATTTGAAGATGAAGGAAATGAACAGGTGTACATCGAATGACTATGGTGGACGCTGTGAATAATGAAGAGGAGTGATACATATGGCAGATTTAACAAGTACTGTAACATTGCACAATGGTGTGAAAATGCCTCGCGTTGGCTTAGGTGTATTTCAGGTTGAAGAAGGGGAAGAGGTCGTACAGTCTGTTAAAGCGGCACTTGAAGCAGGCTATCGTAGCATTGATACGGCAGCCATTTATGGCAATGAGGAAGGTGTTGGTAAGGCCATTGCAGAATCAGCTATTCCACGTGAAGAACTCTTTATTACTACAAAGCTATGGAATTCTGAACAAGGTTATGAGTCGACACTGGCTGCCTTTGAGGAAAGTATGAAAAAATTGGGCTTAGACTATCTTGATTTGTATTTAATACACTGGCCTGTTCCAGCAAAGGGCGAGTACAAAAATACGTGGAAGGCCTTTGAAAAGCTTTATAAAGACGGGAAAATTCGTGCGATTGGCGTAAGTAATTTTAAAATTCACCATCTTGAGGATTTAATGGCTGAGTGTGAGATTAAGCCGATGGTCAATCAAGTTGAATACCACCCTCGTTTAACCCAAAAAGAGTTACATGAGTTTTGTAAGCGACATCAAATTCAATTAGAAGCATGGTCTCCATTAATGCAAGGCGGTCTTCTTGAAGAGCCAACACTAGTGGAAATCGCAAATAAATATAATAAATCAACGGCTCAAGTCATCATCCGTTGGGATTATCAAAATGAAGTGGTGACGATTCCGAAATCGGTTAAAGCACATCGTATTGTTGAAAATGCTGATATCTTTGATTTCGAGTTAACGGCAGAGGAAATTGCCAACATCGACGCACTTAATCAAGACAAGCGAATCGGGCCAGACCCAGATGAATTTAACAGAGCCTAAGTAGAACTCTGCAATGAGCAAATAGAGCCATTGTCTAGCACATTTCTGGCATTTGCATAACGGAATATGATACGTTTACAATGAGTCTAGCATTGGAATTGATAACGAAAAGGATGTGGCACAATGGCAGTAAAGAAAATAGAACATGTAGGCATTATGGTTTCTAATATGGAGGCATCAATAGCATTTTATCGCGATATCATTGGGTTAGAGCTATTTGACCGATTGGATTTGGAGAACGGAGTCGTACTTGGCTTTCTCGGCTTTGCGAATGCAAAAGAAACGGTAGTTGAGCTCGTTGAAATTAAGGACGGGGCATTTGCAGAAGAAGGGCGCGTACATCATATCGCCTTTACAGTGGAAAATATTGAAGCTGAGATTGAGCGTCTTAAAGGGTTGAATGTAACATTTATTAACGAAAACATTAGTACACTTCCGAACGGCTCGAACTATATTTTCTTTTACGGGCCAGACCAGGAACGAATTGAATTTTTTGAACCAGGAAAATAATATAGAAGGATTACAATTTAAAGCGGCTTAGCCGCTTTTTTTTTGTGCTTGAATTGATTAAATCGATTGCTCCCTGTTTAGAATAGAGATAAACGAAAAAGGGGAAGAGTTGCCTATGACGAGAACAAATAGTTTTACAGGGAAGCTAGCAGTCGTAACTGGAGCTGGTTCGGGAATGGGACGTGCTGCAGCCATTCAGCTAGCAAACGAAGGGGCTAAGCTTGCATTATTTGATATTAAGCGTGAGAATGCAGAGCATACAAAGCAACAAATCGAGAAACAAGGCAGGAGCGCATTCGCTTTTGAATGTGACATTGCCTCCTCACAATCCGTTAAAGCGGCAATAAATGAAACAGTTGAACGTTTCGGACAGATAGATGTTCTTTTTGCAAATGCCGGAATAGCAGGGGAAATGGCACCGATTGAAACGATGGCCGTAGATGATTGGGAGAAGACCATCCAAACCAATTTAACGGGGACCTTTCTCACGGTAAAGCATGCGATTCCAAGCATGAAGAAAAAAGGGGGAAGCATTATTATAACTAGTTCGGTAAGCGGAAATAGAGTCTTTTCACAGGCAGGATTTTCTGCTTATAGCACAACAAAAGCAGGACAGCTAGCGTTTATGAAAATGGCTGCACTTGAACTAGCTCGTTATAAAATCCGTGTAAATGCAATTTGTCCAGGGGCGATTAAGACCAATATTGGACAATCGCTTCATTCATCTCCTGATGTAAAGAACATCGAAGTCCCTCTTTCGTTTCCTGAAGGAGATCAACCCCTTGAGCATGGTCCCGGAACCGCGCAGCAAGTCGCTGAGCTTGTTTCCTTTCTTGCAAGTGAAGCTTCGAGCCATATTACAGGAACAGAGGTTTATATTGATGGCGGTGAATCGTTGCTGCGGGGATAATTGGAGGATTTCTTTGATGGGTCGACGGTCACTAAAAAGGTAAAAACAATCTATTTCAGTGGCCTCTTTAATTTCTGACTTTCTTTCCTCTCAAGGTTTAGTTAAGGAACTAATGATGATATAATTGGTTGTTTAAGAGAAACTTGCAAAGGTGAGAGATATGGACTTTTCAATCGATTATTTATCGTTCTTTGTTGTCCAAGTAGAAGGACAAGGAGAACAAGCGGTTAAACGTTATAAGCATTACCAAACGCTCGATCATTCATTGTATGAAGAAAGTGCGTTAAAACCGTTTCTTGACGGGGAGTTAATGAAAATCTCAAAACGAAAAGTAGAAAGAAATCCAAAGTCGGAACAGGTTCCTACGAAAATCGGTCGCTTTATCGCTGAGCCAGGTTATGAATTAGATACAAATCCAAACTACAATATGTTTAATCGGGTTCGAACAGCAGCTTCAATTGATGAGTTTAAACAGCATAGCGAACAACTAGTCCGTGCCTATGTTGATACAAGTGCGATTCGTGGTGGTGCACTGCTCGTAGCTAGGGCGAAACTAACACAATATATGGACGACCCGTTCGTGTTTATCATGAAATGCGACTTCGAACAGAAGGTTGCGACCATTTCAGATGAAAGCACACTGATTCGCAATATTGAAATGGCAATCACAACAAAAAACATGAAATCAATTCAATACCCCTACATGCCCGAAGAAGGCATGACGGAAGAATGGGAGTTAAAATTACACCAATCCTCTCATGCACGTTATTTCGAAGACTTCTTGAAATTCGTTGAATATCATCAATCGATGCCAGAAATTATGAAAACGCAAGTCATGCAATTTGCGCAACAGCACATCGCTGAAACGTATCAAGAAGAAACGCCAGAACGCCAGCAGGAAGAAGAATACATCGAAGCATGGGCGAACACCCCAAAGCGTGAAATCCAAGAAAAATGGACGCAAGAGCAAGTCGTAGAAGCATCTGCACATTTAGTTGAACAAGCGCCAGAAATAAGCTTGAGCTTTAAGCTAGATGATGTTCAAGTGAAAGGATTACTATCAGATTTTGGTGAAAACATTCACATTGCAAAGGTGAATGGGAAGTATGTGTTATTGATTGAAGGCTTTAGCTTGAATTTTGAAAAGGGACATTCACCTGTGGAGTTTTTAAAGCCTGAGAGTTTGGAGGATGTGTTGAAGCGGGTGGGGAGGTAAGGTGAGTGGTGATTTGTGACCTCATTTATTAACCAATTGGGCATTAATACAGTGTTTCTTAAAGAAATAGTGACCCGAAAGTGAAGTGACCCGTTTTTTGCATTATTAATAAAATACAATTATGTCTTAAAGTTTGTAAAATAGACTTCCAAATTAAACACTTACTTATAGTAGGTGTTTTTTTGATTTTCATAGGGCAATTGATAGCTATAACAATTAAACCAAATAAACAAAGGTCTTTAATTCTCCATGTTGACTTATATACTGATACAAACAGGTATTTTCAGATTGGTTTAGTCAATGTTGGGAAAAAGCTGGTGGATCTTCATTGAACTTACCATCACATAGTATCCACTTTCGGGATCCGTTGTACTCTCTTTGAGCTCCCTCGTCGACTCCTTCTTCAAAGGTAAGGGCTTTTTTCCGTTTTCAGCTCTCTCAGCGTTAATCTCTTTTTCTAATTGTTTCTGGTACGCTCTCGCTTCCGAACGAACAACTTTTTTTCCAAACTTCCGCTTAGATAAAATCAAATACCATCGAATGATCCAATTTACGAACAAGGTGGTCTTCAGGAACTAACTTTTCAATCCAGACCATCTCCATTTGCATCCGCTTATCTTCCAACTTCTTTGACATCATCGTCCATTCACCCAGTCTTGTATTCATCCGTATTATAGAAAAAAACCAGTCAACTGTCTCGCATTTTTGAGTATAAAGGATGTTAAAAAGGAAGAGGACTCGTATTTCTCCTCTGAAAAAGCGGACGGGATGGGAGGGCCGACTCCTGCAGGAGGAAAGGGCAGGTGGAAATCCACCGGCGGAGCCGGTTAGTTCCACGCCCGCCTGCGGAAAGCGTGCCCCCATCCCGGTAGCGGATTCGAAGCGTCTTATCATGGCAACCCCACAAAAATACAAAAAGCTTATCGACTGTCTCGTTATAGAGACTTTGTCGACAAGCTGAAAGAATGCCTAGATATCTAGGCATTCTTTATTATCCCCAAATATTAACATTAAAGGTTAACAAAGTTTTTTATTTATATTGTGTTTATTGCAGTCTTGGTGGCATTTTTTGTTTTTTGTTCAAACCTCCAAAATACCCCAACCAGGAAAATACAATTTCTTTTTTATTTTACTTTTAATAAAATATTAAAAACAGGCTTGGTAACAATAGGAAGGAAGGGTGGTGGGAAACAATGAAAAAATGTATACATAAAGGTTTTTGAAGGATGAGTTTGCTCTTTCACCTTTTTCGCTCCAAAAAAAAATTAAATACAATTAAGGGAGAAATTAAATGAGTACCATAGCCTATGTTAAAAACATACTAAAAGATCCGAATATTGCATCCATTACTCCTACTTCAAAATCTGGTGTAAGAGAAGTATGTAGCAAAATGAACTTAAATCAAAGGGTTGTAATTATTGAATATGGACCAGCCACTGGTGTTTTTACGAACTATTTACTTGAGCGAATTACTGATAATTCATTAATCGTTGCAGTTGAACTCAATGAAACTTTTGCGGGAATTTTAGAAAATAACATACAGGATAAACGACTTAAAATTCACAAAGATAGTGCAGAGAATATCGATCAAATAATGGATCAATATGACCAAAAGGCTGATTATGTGATTTCGGGTATTCCATTTTCTTTGTTTACTCCCCAACTCAGAGATAATATTGTTAAAAAAACAAAAGATGTTCTAAATTCGGGAGGTAAATTTTTACCATACCAAACTTTTTTTCAAAAAGACCGTCACTTAAAAGACCATTTAACTAAACATTTTTCTTCTGTTCAAGATGGTTATTTTTTTAGAAATATTCCTCCAATGAGATTATACGAAGCGGTTAAGGGAGAAGGGAAATATTTTTAAAAATATATTAAGAAATCGGGAGTTGGCATTTTATTTCCGCTTATAGTGAACCCAAGGTATTTCAGTTTCTACCGATTGATTAAGGAAAATATACAAGCTTTTTATTATGTTAATGCTACTAAGGAGGCATCTGGATGAACGAGAAGGTTATGACTTATACTAGGGCTAGGGCCAAGCAAGAGAAGTATTATGTTAAGGATCTTTTTGAAAATCCAATTTTACACCGCCAAATTCAAGGAGATAAAGTCTATACACCTTTAAATAAAGAAAGATTTTGGGGTATTTAATACCCTTTTCTATAATAAGAGGTGAAATTATCCACCTCTTATTATAGAGTTAAGCCCTTATATAAGCTGGGAATGGAATTATTTCCGAAAGATCCTTTTTATGTCTTTACAATACTTTTCAAACATTATCCCTTGGTAATGCTTTAAGAGAACGCAGAATTCTTGATCAGTAATGCAAAGCGGTTCTCTATCCCCAACATAGATATCTGGCTCAATAATAATTTTAAAATCTTTTTTACCCACGCGTTTATTTGAACCACTATTCATTATTATCACTCCTAATTATTATTCTAAATATTTCCAAATTTATATGTACTTTATGTCTATTCAGCAACCGCCTTTATGGAAGGTACAAATGCCTGTTTCAGTTGTCTTTCCTCGAATTTAAACATAGGTCTTAGTCCCCCCGAACCTTTTAAAATGTACAGTTGTCTATGATTTTTTTAAACGGTTGTCCAATCATAAATGATTAAACCGAATAAAGTATAGTATCTAAGTTGAAAGGGGGGGAAATTGAAATGAATAATGTTTGGAGAAACCCAGATGTGTTTGGTAATAGTAGAGGTACAAGAAATGAGCTTGACAACGAAGTACGAAATAATGTAGATACGGAACTAGACGCAAAACTTGATAATGACTTAGATAATGAAAATGATATTTCTTTAAAAGACAAAAACACTAACATTGCAAGAGCTAAAGTTTATAATAGTGGAAACTCTAGACTAGATGTAGATATTACTGTAGATAGTGATTCACGTGCAAGAGTACGTGCAAGATCCGACGCTGAATCAGACCAAGATCAAGATCAAGCCCAGACGCAAGCTCAAGGATTAGACGATTAATCATTTATTTTGGGGATACTAGACAACTAGTATCCCTTTCTATTAAGGAGGGGAGTATATGGAGAAACCTGTTGAAAATAAACTTAATACATTGGTTGGCAATAGCGGAAACTCGGATGTGGACCTTACCGTGAATGTAGATATTGATACAAAAGCAATTGCATATGGCATTATCTGTAGCCTTTATGGTAGGGGGGACTTAAATGAACAGGAGCTAGAAAAAGCTGTTAGAAAGCTAGATTCTTTAGTAGAAAGAGATAGGGAAAAACGGAAAGTAGAGAATAATGTGATCTCTGCTAGTAAGCCAAAACTATACGGTGTCTCTCAACCTAGAAGAAATTGGTTTTAGGCTTCGTTGTAGATCTAATGATGCAGCATAATCTCATTCATGTTGCATTTTTCGTTTGGTTTGGTTCGTGCTAAAGAGCTGTAGAACGAATGATGAACCACTATTCCCAAAAGACTTGTGAGGATACAAATAGAATTATAATAGAGCCACTCCGAATAGTGGCTCCTATTACTGTAGTTTCTACGGATTCACGGCTCTTAATACAAATAAGGAAGAGGTGAAATCTCCTTGCTTTTCTCTTTGCCAAAACTCACCTGCACGGTTAGTGAAATCCTCCGCAAGTATAATTCCTATGTTCATTAATTCGTCACCGTAATGAGTTGTTTGTGTGCTTTCGATTTCATAAAGCTTGTCAGGGTCTAACCCTTTTAGCTTGATTCGATCATATTTATCGTTCGGTTTTGCTAGCACTTTGTAGTAACCAACAATCGCTTCATTTTGGTCTTGAGAAACCGTCATCCATGAAACTTCATTTGATTCAAATGGGTTTAATAGACGGTAGAAATATCCGCTTCGAATTAGGTCACGCTTTTCTTTGAAAAATGCGACTTGGCGCTTGACTGCTTGTTTTTCTTGTTCGGTTATGTTTGTTATATCTAGTTCATAACCGAATGTTCCGAAATAGGCTACATTTGCGCGAGTTTCAATCGGGGTGATACGACCAACCTGATGGTTTGGAACCTCGGATACATGGCTGCCGATCGTACTTAATGGATATACCATAGATGTTCCGTATTGTATTTTTAATCGTTCAACAGCATCCGTATCATCACTTGTCCAAATTTGTGGTGAGTAATAGAGCATGCCTGGGTCAAAACGTGCGCCACCGCCAGCACAAGATTCAAATAAAATCTCTGGATATTTGTCAATTAATTTATGGTACAGCTTATAAACACCTAAAATGTAACGGTGATAAAATTCGCCCTGTTGGTCAGCATCTAAGCTGTTCGAATAAGGTTCCGTAATGTATCGGTTCATATCCCATTTTATATAAGAGATGTTGGCGTCTTTTAATATGTTGTCCATTAAAATAAAAAGATGCTCAACAACCTCATCTTTTGAAAAGTCTAGTACAAACTGGTTTCGTCCGTGTGAAGCATTGCGATTTGGAGTTTTGATAATCCAATCAGGATGCTCTTTAAAAAGTTTCGTGTTTTTACAAACCATTTCGGGTTCAAACCATAGACCAAATTTAATGCCGATTTCCTCGAGTTTGTTTGAAAGCCCCTTAATGCCATTCGGTAGCTTCTCTTTATTAACAAACCAATCTCCTAGTGAACTCGTATCATCGTGGCGTTCTCCAAACCAGCCATCATCCAATACAAATAGTTCAATCCCTAATTGCTTTGCTGTCTCGGCTATGCTCAATATTTTTTCTTCGTTAAAATTAAAGTATGTTGCTTCCCAATTGTTTATTAAGATAGGTCGTTCCTGATCACGCCAAACACCACGTACTAATCGGTTCCGGTATAAGTCATGATAAGCTTGGCTCATGCCGTTTAACCCTTGATCTGAATAAACCATTACACATTCGGGTGTTTGAAAGGTCTCGTTAGGGGAGAGCTTCCATTTAAATTGAAAAGGATTGATCCCCATCATTACGCGGGTCACATTATACGTATCAACCTCGACCTGAGCTAAGAAGTTACCACTATAAACTAAGCTAAACCCGTATACGCTTCCAAAGTGCTCTGTAGCGTCAGGTCGTTTTAAAGCTAGGAAGGGGTTGTGCACATTACTACTTGCACCACGTGTACTGTAAATCGATCGAATCCCTTTGGTCAGCTTTTGCGTTTCAATATGTGTTTCACGAGCCCAAGCTCCAGACAAATGTAGCATTTCAAACTCATCATCAGGAAAGTCAACACTTGTACTCATTGCACTATTAATATAAACGGTTTCTCCGCCCGTATTTTGGAAGGCTGCGTTACGACAAATAATCGGCCGATCGTTATAAAGGGTATAACTTAAAATTAATTTGCAGTTAAGTAACTGATCGACTAGTGTAATTTGTAAAGTTTCAGCTTCATCCAGCTCAGCAACATACGTCGCAGGAAGCCCCTCTAGAGTGGGTTTCCCTTTCAAAATTTCATAGCTTTCATATTTGAAATTTGTCAATTTACTACCAATATGATTTGTTATAGTATGAGCAGGGTAGCGATAATCCGTTGTCCCAAAGCTAGGATATTCTTGTTTAATATGTTCTAGTGAGGATGTGTAGTCCCCTTCAAATAGATTGCAGGAAGGTCGAACCTCTCGCTCGATTAAGTGTGCAAAAGAGTTGCGATGTTTTATCCGTTTTCCATAATATAAATGCTCTAACTGGTTACTTTTTTCCAATATTCTAAAAATATAGCTTATATCCTTATTAAATAAGTGAAACTCGTTTTGTTCATGGTTTATCGTGATAGTCAATCGAATTCGACTCCTCTCATTGGTGGGCTAAAGTAATTTATAAACATGATACACTTAGATAATAACAAACGTGGAATTAAATCTCAATAACTATTAAGGTTATCGATAAGTTAATTAGCGGGGTGGTTGATTGTAGAGAAGGAACAGGTTGGGTGAGGAAATTTGAACAAATTAGAAAGATGCAGGGGCATCTCTAATAAAGTAGAGTTTAAAGTATATTAAATAAATATTAAGAAAGTATAAAAATAAGATTTCTCTGTTTGACTGATTTCTGTAATGATTTATAATAGAAGAAATTTGACAAAAGTGGGTAGAAATATGGTTGATTTATCTGAGTTGATAACATTTTTCGAGACGAAGTTAAACCGAGAGCTTGAATTAAAAGAATTAGAATTGCTATGCTGGATTGTTGAAAGGCAAAACAATCTTCATCAAGTGACGACGGCTTAAACATAGTTATAAAGGAGACAGACGAAGAGTTGTAACTGGACTTTTCGTTTGTCTTTTTTAGTTTAAACATTATTATCATTCGATTAATGTATATTGTCCCTCCATTTGCTAAATAGTAATCCATAAATAAACAACAAGGGGGCTTGGTTTTGCGTCGTTTATGGGTTTGGATTGTCATTGTTGGAATCGTCATTGTTCTTTATAACAGTATAAATGCTTTAGAACCAAAATACGCAGTTCATCCAAGTGCTGAAAATACGTTAAATCATCCACTTTATCACAAAATGAATGAAACCTATGGGTATGATATTTTCGGCTTGACGATTGATGAAAAAGATGCGAATGAACTTCTTAAAACGGAAGAGGGTCAGTCATTTTTATCGTTGCAAAATGGTGCTGTAAAAATTGATGAACAAACAATAGAAGAAGGTCGAGCTTTATTTTATGAAGAGACCTTTAATAACGAAGAATTTATTACGGATGTCGTTGGTGTTTTAGATGGCCCACTTTCCTTATTTAATATTGCGAAGGCGGTTCTTAAAGTGAGGGGAGAGGGGACGGATAACTTAAAAGTTGAGCTAGCAGAAGATGCGTTAGTAGGGGGGCGTCAATTTAAAAAAGGCGAAGTCATAGAAACCGGCTTGGATGTGCCAAAGGGGGCATTTGCGCCACTAGGTATGCCGATTACCATTAAAGATGGGCGTATAAAAGCTGGGATTACTTGTGCGGCTTGTCATGCATCCGTTGATCGTGATACAGGTAAGGTTATTGAAGGAGCCCCGAATGCTAACTTGAATGGCGGTTTATTATTAGCATTGGCGACGAATTCAGTTGGTTTTTTATCGAATAGTGATGTCGATCCGAAGGTGTTGCAGACGTATCTACATAAGCAAGAATGGGTACAAGAAAAAAGCCTGCAGCGCACTCTTACTTTACCTGATGCGGAAACATTGGAAGCAAAAGTAGATGAGGCGTTTTTAAAATGGCCAAAAGGAAACTTTGATTCAACGAACGATTTCGAAAACAATCCTTCTCAAATTCCGGATGCGTTTACATTAGGCGATCATCCGTATGGCTGGAGTGGACATGCTGCAGTTGGCCCATTTAAAGGATTATCAGCGTTTAATAATAATGTTCATGCTCAAAATACAGACTTATTAGCGCAAACCGCACAAAGTGACAGCTTATTTGGAATTGATAAGGATTTGTATGCAGGGACCATCTTACAAAATGCACCGAGTTCTAAATATCGATATGATCCTGAATCAGGTCAATCTCCCTCAGAATTTTTAGCGAGCCGAAACAATAATAAGCGAATTCTTGGACTGAATGATTCATATGCACCGCCGACATTTCCGAATTTGTCGTTATTTGCACCAAATGGCACTGTTATTGGAACAGACGGGTCATATGTGCTTGAGGAGTTAAATGAGATCTCTGCGTATCAAAACACACTAGTCCCACCTAGTAAATTAGATTCGTACAATTCTATAGAAGCAACGGGAAGGGAAGTGTTTGAAAAAGCGGGTTGTATTCGTTGTCATGCTGGACACGCAAGAACGAATAACAAAGTCATTGCAGTCGAAGAAATTCAAACAGAAACCTCACGTGCAAAAGCGTTTAAAGATACAAAGAAGCTAATGGAAGAACCATGGATTTATCAACTTGATACACCAATTCCTATACCGGAAAATGCAGAAATCGTAAAAATGCCGATCGAGAACTTGGACCGAGAACAATTAAAGCTTTCATTTGCTTATGATACAAATGGAGGCTATAAAGTGAAAGGTTTAGTTGGCTTAAAATATTCTGCACCTTATTTACACGATGGCGGCGTGGCTGTTGGACGTGATATAGAAACGGAGCTAGGGCTTCCAGGTACGTTGAATAATGGAATACATCCTGATCCTTATAATAGTTTAAAGGCGCTTGTAGATAAGCAATTAAGAAAAAAAGTAATCGCAGCAAATCGTGGAACACAACGGTTGCAAGACGCTCATGTTTCAGGTGAGGGCCATGAATTCTGGGTGGATAAGAGTACTGGGTTTTCGAAGGAAGAGCAAGACGCGTTAATTCAATATTTATTGTCCATTGATTTGGAGAAAGAACGCAAGGCGCAAAAGGATTAAAAAGCGAGGGGATGTCATTGTACATCCTCTCTGTTTTATTGTCCTACAGCTTTTTATCTTGTTTTTATTTATTGTTATAAGTATACTTATTTATTATTTGATTAAGAAAGTGTAGGAAATGACGATGATTTTAATTGAGTTATTTGTTTACTTAGGCATTGTAGCTGCTGGAATTTCTGGAGCTTTAATAGGAATTAAGAAACAGCTTGATTTATTTGGAGTTGTTTTTTTGTGTGTAACAACTTCGTTAGGAGGGGGCCTGATTCGTGATGTGTTGCTTGGAAACATCCCACCCGTTGCCTTTGTAAAGCCGAGCTATTTTCTTGTTAGTTTAATAGCTGGACTTCTCACCTGGATATTTTATAAAAGTATGATGAGGTTGAAGCATGTTATCCTCATTTCAGATGCTATTGGGTTAGGGGTTTTTACAGCGGTTGGAGCAAACACGGCTATGCTCTATTATGAAGATTATGCGTTTTTAGTTGTTGCGATGGGATTGATAACCGGTATTGGTGGTGGGGTGTTACGTGATGTGTTTTCAAAGGAGATTCCTTACGTGTTTCGCAAAGAAATCTATGCCATTGCGTCGATTTTAGGTGCCGTTTGTTTTTTAATTACATATGAAATCTTTTCACCGATTATTGCGTTATACTTATGTCTATTTATTACATTCTCACTCCGGATTCTTTCGATTATTTACAATGTTCATTTTCCGGTTTATCAAACAGAAGTTAGTAATCGAAAGCTCGATGCTTAACTGTAATAAAAGGACAGGGAATGCGCCTGTGTTCTTGGCGGTGAGCGGAGATGTCCCAAAAGGTAAAAATCTACCTATTGGGACACTATCTATTCAGTATATCCAGTTAACCTAATGGCATTATAGGTGTCGATAGAATGGGCCATGACGGCGCCAGCACTTGGAAATGCTTTTCTAAATTCAGTACATGCTTTTACGCGGTAATCGTTAAGATGAGAAATAGTCGGATCGTATTTGACTAAAACCTCTGCAATGACAGAAAGGGATGTGTAATGCTCATTCTTATTCTCATCATACCCTGTATCACGAATATGTACGTTGGTTATTTTCACATGGTTATTCATATAGTTTGAAATACGGTGAATGCGTTTTAAGACGCCGTCTCTAGGTGTGCCTGGCTTAGAATATAAATAGATATTCGCTTCGCAGTCAACCTTTCCTTTATACAAAATACATCCCTCCTTTTTCCACGTCCTTAATTTTAGCAGATTATGAAGGGAGAGGGAATGAAGATGAATGATGAATTAAACGATAACAGAATGGTAGTCGAAGTCTGACCACCATTCTGTTAGTCTGAAAAATTAAAAGAGAAGCAAGCCGAGAATCGTTGAAACAATCAGCCCGGTTATAACGGGGATAAAGCTTTTTCTTACGAGATCAAGTACAGAAATCTTCGCAAAGCCTGCTATGGCAATGATTGGTGACCAAGCGACCAATGTACCGCCACCGACCCAAATTGCACCCACTTGGCCGATTGCTGCTAATGTAGCAGGATCAACGCCGACAGATTGGGCTAAAGGTTCGGCTAAGGAACCTATAAGAGGTAATCCAGAAAAACCAGAGCCATCTAGCCCAGAAATCATTCCTAAGATGAGAATACCAAATCCGGTTATAAAGGCATTTTCGGGTATCACCGATTGACTTGCCTCGACTAAGTCTAGTAAGAAGGCAGGTGACTCCGTTGAATCGTCTAACCCAAGGATTTGAGCTGAAAACTCACCACTCCCAATGAAAAAGAACCCAGCAATTGGTATAACGAGCCCCATTACTTTGAAGGCGAAGACAAAGCCACTAATCAGGTGATCACTAACTTCCTTAAGGGTTCTACGGTAATTTCGAAAAAGTGAAATCAAGAGAAGCAAAATGACCGCAGTACCACCGATTAAAGAAGCACCAGCCCCATCTTCTATAGGTGGTACGATGTTTGTAAATGTTGCGAGAACAACATATAGAATAATCGTAAAGAAAGTTGCTGGAACGAGAAACGCAAACCAAGAGCTATACCGTCCTTTTTTTATATCAACATGATCACTGTCTAATTGAACGTCCTCATCCCCACTCTGTTCCCATTCAGTTACATTTTTCTTTGCGGGCTGAATAATTGATTTGCGAACTGTAAAATACGCAAGAGTCAGTGCGATAATCCCTGTAATGACCGAGAGAATGAGTGCTCGGTCGGCAATGAGACTCGGTTCAATCACGTTTGACGAAGCTGTAAGTCCTGGGGCAACTTTTAAAACATAGTCTGATGATAATGCCATTCCATGGCCTGCAAGTGAAATGGCTAAAGCTGCACCGATTGGAGGAAGCCCCGCCCTAATAGCTACAGGAATTAAAAGGGCCCCGATTAACGGGACAGCTGGTGCTGGCCAGAAAAACAGCGATAACACATAGGTGACGATAACGAGAACCCAAAAAGAGATGGTTCCATTTTTCATCACAGCTTGAAACGGCGTAATCATTTGTTCATCTGCCCCTATGGATTTCAATGATTGAAGGAGGGCAGTCATAATCGCAATAATGAGAAATATGTGAAAGAGCTCACCAGCTGCTGTCAAACTTGCATTAAATATAGTGTGTACCCCGTCAAGAAAAGATCCAGTGAATGTCCAGCCAACTAAAAAGCTCATGACAATTGCTGGAACGACAACGTTTTGTCTGTATAACATTGTCAAAATGATCAGACAGGTCCCTGTTAAATATAACCAATGTACGACTGTAATATCCATCATTCTAATCTCCTTTGTTCCAGGATTTAGACGTGATATCCACAACGTATGTAGGAGGGTAGGCATGTGTGAATCGTGTAAGGGTGAGAGGAAGGTAAGTATTTACATAGTGGGAAAATCCTCAACCAAGCCTAACTTTAGCTAATTTTAAAAATAACTGAGTCATTTTTTGAAAAGGAAACATAACGTGTCAGTATCTCCTTTGGAAGGTGGTGCTTTAAATGTTCTTTGGACCTGCGGCTGGTGCAGCGGTTGGTGCAGCAGCGGGTACTGCAGCTGGTGCGGCAGCAACTACACCTGTTGGATATGGAGCTGGTTATGGCTACGGTGCTCCTGTAGCTGGAGCTGGTTATCCTGCAGCTGGCTACCATACAGCTGGTTATGGAGCAGGACGTGGCTTTGCATTAATCATTGTTCTGTTTATCCTTCTAATCATTATTGGAGCTTCTTGGTTTACTCCAGCTCCTGGTGTGTAATGAAGAATAGAGCGTCAAAATAGAGGACAATGAAAAAGGTAGATTTTTACCTGTTCACTGACTTCTCAATTGGCGCTCTTTTTCGGGACTTATATGATTTAACAATCGAAATGGAACAGAGACGCCCCAAAAGGTAGATTTTACCTTTTGGGGCGTCTCTAACTTCATTGACATAGAACAGGGCATCCCTTAAAAAATGCCCTGTTAAATTTCTAGATAGGAAAGGGGGAACATCTTGGAGGAAGCTGTTAGAGCTATAAAGTGTCCTTGCTGCACTAAAATCGTAATCGTTTCACTTTCATATTCTTGATTTTAGCTAAGTTTAAAACAATGTCATCATCTGTTACGATACAGCTTTCACCATCAATAGTCTGTTGAAACATTTCCTTTCTTACGTCTGACTTGGTCTTAAAGGTGATTTTGAGACCATCAATAAATTCAACGTAAACGTGGAATCGTTTCAATCTAATCAGCTCCTTTATAGAGTTAAACACTTATTTCTATAAAAGTATTCCAATTCCTTCTTTAAAAAGAATGACTTAAACTAAACTAGTCCGTTAATGTTTAATATTCAAAAAATCATGAACGCTTTGCACAGCTGCTTCACGGTTATAAATTTGATATAAGCTTTGCGAAAGGCGAATGGGATCACCAAAAAAGAAACGTTCATACAATGTCTGTCTTGTGCCAAAAGCGCTCATACATAAATCCCATGCAAGTCTAAATAATTTCACTCGTTCCTCAGCAGGCTTTGTAGCCCCTTGTAAATAGTGCTTAATGTCTTCTGATACTTCTGAATGGAACGCCTCTTCGGTAGGAAGCGTGATCATCCCACTTGCGCCGAGAAGTTGGATTATATCTGTGAATCGAGGGTATAGTTTTGGAAATGTATTGATGGCAGAGTATAAAGGGTAATGATCTGGAACAATGACACCCGAGTTGGTTTCTACTGCGCCTTCCTCAGAGGCAATCAATAATGCTTTTAATGTTTCAAGAGCGATAATAATCTCTGAAACCTTCTCTTTTACATGCTGATACTCGCTAATATTTATCGTATCGACAATGGATTGGACGACGCCTAAAATAAACTCAGTTTTTACGACTTGGCGAGATATGACTTGATGTAGGGTAAGCGGAATGAATAAGCTGTCAGAAAACATCTGATTTGAAACGTCCAAGTTTTCATAATAAAACACTCGATCCCATGGGACGAGAACATCATCAAACACAACAATTGCGTCATTTTCTTCAAAACGAGCGCTAAGAGGGTAATCAAATGTTGAATTTTTATAAGAAAAGGATTCGCGACAAATGAATTTTAAGCCTTTCGTATTACTAGGTATGGCAAAACCGAAAGCATTGGCTGGATTTACGCTAGAGGACGAAAAGACTAAAATTTCATCAGTAATTCCACCTTGTGTAGCTAAAAGTCGTGCACCTTTAATGACTAGCCCTTTCTTATTTTTATTAACAATTTGGGCAGCGATGATTTCATCAGGATCTTCAATGTGTAATTGTGAACGATTAACTTGAGGATTAATAAAAGTATGAGTAAGACATAGGTCGTTTTTACGGGCATAATTGTAAAACGACTCTAAATGATTTGGAAAGCAGTTCTCTTTGTCTTTTAATAGTTCTTTTGATGCAGCAAAGGCTGTTAAGACTGTATTCATATAATCAGGGCTTCTTCCAAGCATTCCACCGCTAACCTTCGCCCATTGCTGCGTCGCAAGTCGTCTTTTTTTAAGGTCCTCTACCGATTTAGGAATTAAAAAAGAAGTACCGATACGCTCCTTTGTTGATGGCAATTCGTATGTCATCGTGTTAAGTAACGCTTCATCGTGCTGAAGATCATAAAGTGTTGACTGTGTTTTGATGACCCCTTTAAAGGCTGGATGATCGGAGATAGTGTTTTTAATTGGTTTGCCATCGAACCAAATTTCAGAACGTAGCTGATTTATTCGATCCTTATATTGCTCCCCCGTTCGAATGGACATACTCCCCCCCCCCTTATCTTCGCGGATATTTTATCTACATATAATCATTATGGAGCTTGCTGTAAATTATGATATTGATTAGGGAAATATAGGCATTTTTTTTTGTAACACTAAGATAATGTTAAGTTGAAAACGATTTAGTAAGGGGAATGAGTAGACGTTATGAAAGGAGGAATCAATAGCTCCGAATCCGTTGCCCTCCTCAACAAGAAAGGGGCGTGTAGAGGGGGCAATGGCTTCGTGTATGGGTGTAGCTTTTTATGTTGATGGGTTTAAAATAAATAGAAAAATACTTTTATCTAGATCAAAGTCCCAATCAACAAAAATGTCAATTACTTTTACCTTTAAAAGTGATTCAAAATGATTGTTATTATGAAGTAATCGTTTTTCGAGACTTCTTTTTGCTATTCGCAGTTGACTTTGAAGTCCTTTACGAATTAATTCTTTCTCGATATTGACGAGTATGCCATTTCTAATAACGACAAGCGTCCGGTCATTTAGTTTATATGAAAATAACTCATCAGGTGCCTTTTCTGCCTGCACACTTATATGGGTTAATTCTTTATGAAATTCTTCCTTTCCAGGAAAGTGCTCGCTCATTCCTTGTATTTCAATCTGTTCAGTCATAATTCCTGTTACCATGGCTGAACGATTATGTAAGGACCAATCATAATAAAATTCACGTATGTTAAGGCCAGTAAGAACTTTAATGTAGGTCTTTATCTCTGGGAGCATTGTTGCAAATACAATATCTCTTGTTTTGTCGATAGTCTGTTCTTGTTCTTGTTCCATTAAAATTTTGTCTGTTGGCGATAACAAATTTCGAATGTAAATGGTCACGAACGAATAGCCAAATGAAATATAAACCCCTTCAGGTCCTTTTCCAAACGTATCCCGCAGAAGCTTACTAATGTAGCTGCTGATTTCTTTTGTTTTAGTTATATCCATCCTTTTCAACTCCTTTTGGTACGTAGTATGACCAAAATCCTATTTTTTAATGGAAAATTTTATGTGTTGGCACTGCTAAGTTTGAAAATTATACTATTTTTAAAGGTGTAGGGGACAGAAAGCCACTCGCTTAAAAAGGAGAAGTTTAAATGAAATACATGACAGATAAATTATTATCGGAAACGTATGTGAAGGCAGTATTGCTAGGAGTGGATTGTGAGTTTATTCAATTATTAGAACGGGAAATAAAAAGGAGAAATATTTCGATTGAAGATTTATTTGAAGAAAAAAATAATGAAGATTAAGCTTTAAACAGATTTCTTTTTTTGATTGCCTTTTTTAACATGTCAATAAAATCTTGTTCAAGCTTAAGCTCAATTGCTTTATTATAGGCCTGAATTAGCATTCTATCTGATAATTGCTCAAACAAATCTATCATTCCTTTCTATTAGTAAGGAGTAGAAATACACATAAAAAAACAATAAAACTCATCATTATCATACTTATAGTCAGTAAAAAAATCAATAAATGATATATTTAGTATCTTCAATTTTCAAAGAAAATAACGGTATAGTTTTATCTAGAGGTGATGGAATGCCGAAAGGAAAAATCTCGAAAATCATAGGTGAACGACTGCGAAAGCTAAGGAAGGAGCAAGGATTAAGTCAGGAAGAGTTAGCACATAAAGCATTTTTGCATCCTACATATATTGGACAGCTCGAACGGGGAGAGAAAAACCCAACGGTTGAAACAGTTGAAAAAGTAGCTAATGCTTTGCAGATCTCATTAGCGGACTTATTTCGTTTTTCGACGACAAATGAAAATGACGTTATTGACCAGTTAATGGTTCAATTACATAGCATTAGTAAAGAAGATCAGGAGACTCTTATGAAAGTTGTTTCTGTTTTGTTAGAATGGAAAGACCGAACCAAATAATTAACCCAAGATCGTTCCTTAATTTTAGGGGACGTTTTTATTTTTTTCTAAGAAAATAATAAAGCAAAGTAGAATCTAAAACAAACTAATAAAAAGTAAGTAAATTACTTTACTTTTTATTAGTTTAGAGCTAAACTGATAAAAACAGGAGGGCGTAGTGATGAGTGACGCACAATTCCGATCTAAGCAACAAGAGGAACGGATGGGTTTATTATTGTGGTTTCGACTTGCCCGTTTTTATAATCAAAGCATCCGGTTATCGAATCGGCATTTAAAAAAATGGGAATTAACAATTGCACAATTTGATCTGCTTGTACAAATTGGGGCTCATCAGCCCATTTCTCAGCAAGCCCTTGCAGATAAACTATTTGTAACCAAAGGGAATATGACCCAGCTTATCTCAAAGCTCGAAAAGCAAGGTTATGTAAAGAGAGAGCAGGAATGGCGAACAAAGCATATTAAGCTCACACCAATAGGGGAAAAGCTATACAATGACGTCGTTCCACAGCAGGAGGCCTTCCAATCGGCTCAGTTTCAGTCATTAACAAAGCAAGAACAGAAACAATTATTAAACCTATTAAAGAAGCTATAACTTGGATACGAATAAATCGAGGAGTGAATGCCATGGAGTTAAAACCGTTAAAAGGCCAGCATCATGTTTCGGCCATAACAGCAAATGCGAAAGAAAATTATCGTTTTTATACGAAGGTACTAGGGCTACGCTTAGTGAAAAAGTCGGTTAACCAAGACGATACGTCTGTTTATCATCTATTTTACGCAGATGAGAGAGGTAATCCTGGTACGGACTTAACATTCTTTGAGATTCCTCATGCTGGTCAAACGTATAAAGGAACAAATAGTATTTCTTTAACGTCTCTTCGTGTAGCGACAGATGAGTCACTTCACTATTGGAAACAGCGATTTGTGGAGCATGATGTTGAACATGATGAAATTTCGCTTCATACAGGACGTGCAACACTTTCATTCCGTGATTTCGAAGGGCAGCGATTAATGCTCGTATCAGATGAGAACAATAAAGGAGTTGCTGGTGGAAAGCCTTGGGAGCAAAGCCCTGTTCCAGTAGAGCATGGGATCATTGGTTTAGGTCCAGTCATGTTGACTGTGTCACGTCCTGAAATAACAGCTAAAGTACTCAGAGATATTATGGGCTATCGTGAAACACGAAGCTATCCGTCATTCATTCAAGGGCAAAATGATATTCGAGTGTTTGAAACAGGTGAAGGTGGGACTGGTGCAGAGGTCCATATTGAAGAGCGTACAGACTTGCCCCGTGAACGACCAGGCCGCGGCAGTGTTCACCACGTTGCCTTCCGTGTTGAAACGGAAGAGGAATTAAATAAGTGGGTGGAATACATTCACGGGATTGGCCTGCCAAACTCTGGCTTTGTCGAGCGCTATTATTTCCGTTCGCTTTATTTCCGTGAAGCAAATGGAATTTTATTTGAGCTTGCTACTGACGGACCTGGATTTGAAGGAGATGAACCTTTTGAATCTTTAGGGGAACGCTTATCTCTCCCTCCGTATTTCGAGGATCAACGTGAACAAATTGAAGCGCGTTTAAAGCCATTGGATACAAAAAACTAAGAATTGGAGGTAAGATAATGAAACATTTATTTGTTGAAGGAAAAGACAAACAGGCACCAGTCCTGTTGCTTTTACATGGTACTGGAGGGAGCGAACGTGATTTACTACCCCTAGCAAACATGATTGCTCCAAATAACGCGATTTTAGGTGTAAAAGGAAATGTACTTGAAAATGGAATGCCTCGCTTTTTCCGTCGTTTAGCTGAAGGGGTATTTGATGAGGAGGATCTCGTTTTTCGTACAACAGAATTGAATGGCTTTATTGAAGACAGCGCCAAACAGTACGGATTCGATCGGAACAATGTGGTCGCAATTGGCTATTCAAATGGTGCGAATATTGCTGCGAGTCTCATGTATCATCATGAACAATCGTTAAAAGGAGCAATTTTGTTTCATGCAATGGTTCCACGTCGCGGTGTCGAAATTCCAAACTTGAATGGTACTCCTGTATTTATCGGTGCTGGCAAGCGTGACCCGTTAATTCCTGAAAATGAAACGAAGGAACTAATTGAGGATTTACGCAAGGCTGGTTCGACTGTGACAGAGTTTTGGACATCAGGCGGTCACGAGTTAACTCGAGAAGAAGTAGAAAAAGCAAGCGCTTGGTTTAGTGAACAATTTAAGTAAAAGGGGTCGAAGTTGTTCCAAGGATTATTACCTTTGGAATAACCTCGAGTCGGGCCTTTCAAACATATGTATTGGATTTAGCTGACGAATTCGTTATGATAAAAGAAACGAATTTCAAAAAAGTTGAGGAAAATAAATGGATACGATTACTCATACGCTTTTAGGTTTGACAACATATGGGGCAGTAAAAAAAGAAGAACAAGATAAACAGACTAAGCGAGCACTGCTTTTTTCAGCGGTAGCGGGTGCACAAATTCCTGATATTGATGTCGTTGCCAATCTAACAGAAACCGGGAGAGTTATGGAACAAATGTGGCATCGCGGGCTCACACATTCCATTTTTCTCACACCGTTTTGGGCACTCCTTATTTATGCGGTTGCATTGCTTATTTGGAAACGCAAGGATAGGTTGATTTTTTATTTAGCGTGGCTGAACGTTGTGATTCATATTTCCGTAGATTCGTTGAATAATTGGGGAACGGGTTTACTAGAACCGATTTCATCGATGCGCGTTAGTCTTGGTTTCATTCCCATTGTAGATTTGGTGTTTTGGGGTTTCATTCTGTCAGGCTTTATTGTCACAAAGGCTGTAAAACGATTCTCTTCTTATAGAGTATGGAGATGGGTATTAGTTTGTATGGCATTACATGTTGCGGTGCAGAGTGTTCAAGGGATGATAATCAAACAAGAAGCTCAGCAAACGTATGAAGAAGTAGCTTTAGCTGCGAGTTTTGTTCCATGGCATTTTTCTGTGATCGCAAAATCAGACGAGATTGTTAATATTTATCATACAACCGTTTGGAGAGAATCCGTTTTAGTAGAAGCTTTATATTCTGACGAAGATGCAGATCTAGACCCATTGTTTTCTGGGAATCCGAAAGCACCGGTATTAATGGAATGGTCTCCTTTTGTTGTTGTAGTTGAAGAGGATGACATGCTGGCTATTTTTGATCCGCGTTTTTATCGGAACGGCTCTTCCTTTTTAACAGAATCGGTAGAATTAAATCAATAGTGTATGGGATGTTTCAAAAGTAAAGAGTTTAATAGCTATGTTTTCCTGCGTGCATTCCTTCGAGGTTGTTCCAAAAGGTTATTTTTTCCTTTTGGAACAACCCTTTTTTTATGAAAAAGGAGTCCTTGAATTGTTTTATTCATTCGGACTCCAAGGATGTTATTCTGTTGGACCTGCGTTTGCTTGTGCTTTCTTATATTGACGATAATTTTTAATACCAAGATAGAGGAAAACGCCGCAAATAATGTAATCCATAAAGAAAAAGGCACCTAATGATACAAAAATGATAACCCAAACGATGATAGCTACAAAATAAATAAGTCCGGATGCAATAAATTTATTTTTATTCAAAATCTTGTTCAACTCCTTTTACTTAACATACCAAAGTTTATCGCTGATTGAAAGGGCTATCAACAGGATGTTCATGGAATAGTACGATTTTTAAGCTGAACAATTTCTAAATATAGGTTAATAAAAACCATGTATTTGATGATCGTACGATGGTACACTATTAAATATTTTGAATGCGATTACATTTTAAAGAGAGTCATGTGGTTGCAACCGAATGAGTACATAAATATTCCTGAAAGGGACAAAGGATGATACTCATTTTTGTGTACGAGAAGCTTGAGATTGCGAGGTTAATTGTTCAAGAATAAAAGAGCTTCAGGTTCCGATTTTAACGGAGGTCATTCTAGATAAAATAGACCGATATGACACAGGAATAAGGAGATGTTCTGATGAAATTATATTATAAACGTCCGGCGCAAACATGGACGGAAGCACTTCCGCTTGGGAATGGTCGTCTTGGAGCGATGGTATTTGGAGGAGTCGATAACGAGCAACTTCAACTAAATGAGGATACACTCTGGTCAGGTCCACCGGAAAATATAAATAATCCGAAAGCAAAAGATTATCTTCCGAAGATACGAAAATTGTTATTTGAACAAAAATATCAAGAGGCAGACAGACTAAGTAAGGAAATGATGGGTCCTTATGCACAATCTTATTTACCTTTTTGTAATCTCGTACTTCATTTTGACCATGACCATTCCTATGATTCGTTTGCAAGAGAATTAGACCTTGAGACTGGGATCGCTCGTATATCTTATCAAGTCAATGACGTGATTTATACTAGAGAAATCTTCACCTCATTTCCAGACCAAGTACTCGTTGTTCATGTAACTGTTAGTGAGCCGACAAGATTGAATATGTCTGCTCATCTAACGAGTCTATTAAACACGGAAATAAGTTCTCAGGGAGATATTTATCAAATAACAGGAATTTGTCCAAAACGGGTCGATCCTAATTACTATCACGAACAAAACGAACCTATCGTTTACGGAGAACCGGAACAATCCGATGCGATTCAGTTTTCTGGACAATTAAAAGCAAGATGTACAGACGGAGAGGTATTTGTGGATGACTCTGGTTTACATATTAAGAATGCCACGAGCGTTACGATCCTTTTTAGTGCTGCAACGAATTTTGAAGGATTCGACGAAAAACCGGGTGCAAGTGGAAAAAAGCCTTCTCAACTTGCGGAAAAACATTTACAGGATGCGTTTGAACAAACGTATGAGAGACTAAAAAAAAGGCATGTAGAAGACTATCAAGCGCTGTTTCAGCGCGTTAAGCTTGAATTAGGGAAATCTAGTGGCAGTGAAGAGCTGCAAACGGACGAACGAATTAATACATTTGGTGCTCGTGATCCAAAACTTATTGAGCTTCTTTTTCAATACGGCCGGTATTTGCTCATTGCAAGCTCTCGACCTGGCACACAGCCAGCAAATTTGCAAGGAATCTGGAATCAAGACCTTCGTCCACCATGGAGTAGCAATTATACGCTAAATATTAACGCAGAAATGAACTATTGGCTTGCTGAGGTGTGTAACCTTTCTGAATGCCACGAACCCTTTTTAACATTTATTGAAGAGATTGCAATAACAGGTGCAGAAACAGCAAAAATAAATTATGGCACGCGTGGGTGGTGCGCCCACCATAATGCTGATTTATGGCGACATGCAGCCCCAGTTGGTGGTTATGGCCATGGTGATCCTGTTTGGGCAAGCTGGCCGATGGCTGGACCGTGGCTGGCATCACATTTGTGGGAGCATTATACCTTTTCAATGGATCAAACGTTTCTACGTGAAAAAGCCTATCCTGTAATGAAAGAGTCAGCCTTATTTTGTTTAGATTGGTTAATCGAGAATGAGGAAGGTTATCTCGTAACCGCACCTTCTACCTCACCGGAGCATAAATTTAAAGCGGAAGATGGGCTTGCCGCTGTAAGTATTGCTGCGACAATGGATTTACAATTAATATGGGATGTCTTTACAAATACATCGGAAGCTGCTGAGCTATTAGAAATTGATGCGTCCTTTAGGCATGAATTATTAGAGGCACGTTCACGGTTGCTACCGTTAGAAATTGGGAAGTACGGGCAGTTAAAAGAGTGGTCCCATGACCTAGAGGATGAAGATATTCATCATCGCCATGTTTCTCATCTTTTTGGGGTCTTTCCTGGGCGACAAATTACTAAAGCAACACCAGACTTGTTCTCCGCGGCAATGAAATCATTAGAAAGAAGAGGAGACGAAGGCACAGGCTGGAGCTTAGCTTGGAAGCTTTGTTTATGGGCGCGGTTTTATGACGGCGAGCGAGCGTTTACATTTATTCATAATTTATTGCAGCTAGTGACTGAGGATTCAGAAAGAAAAGAACAAGGCGGGGTCTATCCGAATCTTTTTGATGCTCATCCACCTTTTCAAATTGATGAGAATTTCGGTTTTTCAGCTGGAATTGTTGAAATGCTTGTTCAGTCGCATGTTGGCTATCTTCATTTCCTTCCCGCCTTGCCTAGCTGCTGGTCTGAAGGTTCGGTAACAGGGTTAAGGGTGAGAGGTGGTTTTGAGATTAATATAAACTGGAAAGGTGGAAGGCTAGAAGAAGCAGACGTTATTTCAAAAAACGGTGAACGCTGTTACGTTTATTCAAAGGCACCAATTACGGTGTTTAACCAAGACGAACTGATTTCTGTCTCATTAGTAGCACCCGACCTATATGCATTTGAGACAAGTGAAGCAGCTCGGTATCGCATTAAAGAAAATTGATGAGAAAGAAGGTTAGTAGATGGAACAATTACTGTGGCCAGAAGGGGCACCGAATGCATTAGGAACGTCAGACGAAGATAAACCAACAATCACCGCTTATTTAGTAGAGGGAGAACAGCGCCCTTGTGTTATTGTTTGCCCAGGTGGTGGCTATCGTTCAAGAGCGAATCATGAAGGGGAGCCGATTGCAAAATGGCTGAATTCATTAGGGATTTCTGCCTTTGTGCTAAAGTACCGAGTGGCCCCGTACCGCTATCCTAATGCAAAACTAGATGTTCAACGGGCAATTCGAACCGTACGCTATCAAGCATCCCAATTTAAGATAGACCCTACTAAACTAGGAGTTCTCGGTTTTTCGGCAGGGGGACATCTCGCGGCAACTGCGGGCACGTCATTTGATTTTGGAAGAGCGAATGATGAAGACCCAGTTGAGCAAATGTCAAGTCGTCCTGATTTGTTAGTCCTTTGTTACCCGGTTATTACGATGAAAGAGCCGTTTTTACATGAAGGATCCCGGTATCATTTGCTAGGAGAAAACCCATCAAATGAAGAGATTGCGTTACTAAGTCAAGAAACGCAAGTAACGGAGGAAACTCCTCCTACCTTTTTATGGCATACCTCCGATGACGCTTCGGTTCCTGTTGAAAATAGCCTACAGTTCGCTGTAGGATTACGAAAACACCGGGTATTATTTGACTTACATGTCTATTCAACAGGTCGACATGGGTTAGGTTTGGCAGAGTCAGAATCTCATAGCTCTTTATGGACAAATGCCTGTGAATCGTGGTTTCGCTTTACAGAGTTTATAAGCAACAAAAAATATTGATTTTCTTTAATAATGTTGATTTATATTGACAAAACAAGAGCAAAAAAAATAAAATTATAATTAACAACGTTGTTATTGTTGTGGTTAATATGGAGGAGGAACACGTATGAATCGAATTGCAGTATGTGGGGTAAGTAATCGTGCATTAGGAATGTTTATTGAACCTGTTATTCAACAATTTGCTCAGCAAAATCAAATTGTCGGCTTACTCGACAATGATGAGCGTAGAATTGAAATATGTAAAGAAAGATTCACAAATCTGGTTGCACTTCCAGCATATAGTGAAACTCAATTTGACAAAATGGTTGAAGAAACAAAACCGACCATGATCATTGTCACAAGTCGGGATGACACGCATATTGATTATATTTTAAAAGGGTTGGAGCATAATTTAACGGTTGTAACGGAAAAGCCTATGGTTACAACTGTAAGCGATGCCAAACGAGTAATGGAGGCAGAGGAAAAGAGTTCAGGTAAAGTAATCGTAGCATTTAATTACCGCTATAATGCATTTCACCGAAAAATTAAGGAAATGGTATTGGAAGGTAAAATAGGTAGAGTAACCTCTGTCGATTTGAATTGGTATATCGACACTTATCATGGTGCAAGTTATTTTAAGCGCTGGAACCGTAAAAGAGAATTTTCTGGTGGGTTATCCATCCATAAATCAACCCATCACTTTGATCTTGTTAACTGGTGGATAGATCAGAAGCCAGAGGAAGTGTTCGCGTACGGAGCATTGAACTATTATGGGAAAGATGGCGAACTTAATCCGAGTCAAACGGATAAACGTTACTGTGGAACCTGTGATGAGAAGCTTAATTGTGATTACTATATGAGATGGAATAACCGAAGTCGAACTGTTCAAATTAAGGATGACCATCTAAAATCAGAAGGAATTGAGAAATCGGCTAAAAGCTATACGAACTATCGACCTGATGCCTGTATTTTTGACCATGAAATTGATATTGAAGATACGTATGTGGCCACAGTTAAATATGATAAGGGAGCATTTTTAAGCTATTCTATAAATTTTTCGGTCCCATTTGAGGGATATCGACTGGCCATTAATGGAACAAAAGGTAGAATCGAGACGCAAGAATTTCATGAGTTAAGCAGAGTTCCGTTTCCTGTACCTGAGCAAACGATCGATTATTATCCTTTATTTGGTGCAAAAGAGAGCATTCATGTCGTTCAAGGAGAGGGAGGGCATGGGGGAGGAGATCCTATTCTCCAGGAAGATATCTTCTTAGGAGTAGATCCGACTCGCCCTTACGATATATTAGCAGGGGCAAAAGCAGGTGCCTATTCGATTGCAGTAGGTGAAGGGGTATGGCGCTCTAGCAAGGAAAATAAGCCAATGAAAGTAAAGGATATGTTTCAAGAGTACACGACATTAACATAAAGAAAAAGGGGATGTCCTAAAGGTTCTTAACCTTTGGAGACATCCCCTTTTATGTTAAAGATAAGGCCTTTTAATTGAGCTGCCTATTATTCTTTTTTCGGCTTTTTGACTTTTTTTGATTTTTTTTCTGGCTTCTGTTTCTTTAATGGAACGTCTATTAATCTTAAAACTCCTAGTCTTGAAGTATCCATATAGGATGCGCCAGTAGGATCGTTCCAGGTAGCTACACTGTCACGACTTCCATTACCGTTTTCATCATTATTGACTTGAAGGTCAAATCCTAATAGTGTACCAGCTGTTGGCGTGATTGTGTCAAGGGCAAAAGCAGCTTCTACAATATAACCTGTTTCGGTCACTTTCGTAAACGATGTAAAGTTATCAAGGCTTGCGTGTCCACCAACAGAGCGTTCATTATTGAAGTTAATGCGATATTGACCATCATCTTCGCCATAGTTCGTTGTCTTTCCATTGTTTTGATCGATAAAGATTTCTAGTGAGTCTTGCTGCCAAGCATCGTCACTGCTAGCTGATAAAAGACTATCAGTGATAACCGCGTACACGTATAAGTTATGCTCATCCCATAATGTGTGGAATTGGGCCGTTGCGCCGTTGCTTCCCTCTACCCATACATCTGTCTGATGAGGTGTTGTTGCATTCCATATGCCGTCCTGTTCACCATCGATAACTGGTGTCCCGAAACGAACATCTACTAGTTTTGTCGCTTCAACTAAGGTTAGCACGCCGTACCCTTCACTGTCTGAGTGTTGGGCATTACGTGGATCACTCCAAGAAACGATGGAGCCGTTCCCACTATGTTCTGCTAAGCCGTCATTGGCTCCCATATCGGTCACGCGTACATCGAACTTAACGTCAGGACCTAACTCATTTCCGTTAAGAGGGATAGCTTTTTCTACTACATATCCTCCGTCAACTTCAACGACAGTCTCAGCTGAACGAGGAATTACAACGCTTTCTATACCATTGTTATCTACAAATAATTCAATTTGATCACCATCCGTATTCGTAGCATCTTGAACTGTTACATGAACATAAAGGTTTTCTTTATCCCATAACGTCTTAATGTTTGCTTGCAATGTACCAATCAAATCAGTCGTCATTGCTGGAACAGTGCTCCAAACTAAATCCGTTTCTTCGTCAATAACCGGAGTACCCTGAGCGGTATTTCCTGTTTTCGAGTAAACCGGGAGCTTGGAAGGGTCGACCATACCCCAGTAAGCGTGCTTTGCTTGGTATTGCTTATCAAATGGGAACGGTGCATCCTGTCTTGTCGTTCCACGGTTATGAAGCCATGTATGATTATCCGCGATACCCCATAATGTTACATTACTAATCCAACCTTCTGGATTAGCTTCCGTTTTTCCCATCTCGTCTAAACGGATGAACTCATCAAATAGCTCTTTATAGCGGTAGCCTTGTTTTACAAGAATTTCTTCAGGGACAGTGTCATAGCTATCACTATTATTTGTATACACTGAAATGTCTAGTTCAGTAATTTGGTTATCAAAACCAGCTTGACCGAATTTTTTTATAGAATCGGAAATTTGCTGAATGGACGGTCCAGTAATATTAATATGTGTTTGGTGACCTACACCATCAATCGGAACGCCTTCTGCTTTTAAGGTAACGACTAGATCATAAAGGAAATCACGTTTTTGTGGATTGTGTGTACTGTAATCATTAATGTAAAGCTTACCTTCATATCCATTCGCATCAAGAGCTTTACGTGTTTCTATAAATGCAGTACGGATAAAATCCTTGCCGGTAATTCGATACCAGTGGCTGTCACGCATGCCGTTAGGCCGACCTGGATCGATAACCTCATTGACAACATCCCAATCCGTGATGATATCACCATATCTTTCCACGGCAGCATGAATATAGTCAGTCATCCGCTCTAAAACTAATTGCTTGTTTTCAGCATTTGGCTCTAGCCAGTTCCCTTGATTATCCTTAAGCATCCAATCAGAACCTTGGCTATGCCACACTAATGTATGGAAGCGAAGATCAAACTTAGTATCGTTTGCCTCATTGTATGCTCTAACATAGTTGGCTAACACATCACCGTTCTCCCAGTTGTAATCACCTACACTTTTACTCATATATTCAGGCTTCATCACATTTTCTGCAACAAGAGAATTGTAATGGTAGTCTAACAATTCTTTTTGTGAGCCAGAAAGGTGGGTATTTTCAACTGCGGCCCCAATCTTAAAGTAATCAGCGTAAACCTCTCTTAAGCTTGGGATATCGGTTTGAATAGGAGGTGGGGGAGTAACTGAACCAACATGAGTTAATGTAAAGTCATCGATATAAAACGCTCTAACTTCACCAGGCTCGTCAGCTAATTCTACATAGGCATTTAATACAGTTGCATTTGTAGCTAATGTGTATTGGCCCTTTAATTGTACCCACTCTTGGTCGGTAATGGTTTCGTTAGCAGACACGTTCGTATATGGGCCGTCACTACCAGACTGTACGCTCAGACGAATCCTTGAAGATTCTTGTCCTGGCGCCATTTTAACCCAAACAGAAAGCTCATAAATATGACCTTTATGCATGTTTCCAAGGACATCTAATAATGGTCCTTGATATTGACTTGATGCTCCTGTTAATAAGCTACTTGCTCCATCAACTGTATGATTATCTGCAGCTGTTACTTCGATAGCGTCTGAACCGTTTCGTGCTACCCAGCCCTGTTTTGTACCATCTTCAAAATCCGAGATCAAGCCAGATTGATCCAAATCGTCTTGATCAGGAGTAGAACTATCTGGTGTTACATCAATGATGAGGACTTCATCAATATAAATGTCCGCGGAATTGGCACTATCCGGTTCAAGCCAAATTAGAAATTCTGATGTGCTGCTAGGAACCTCATATCCTTGATATTCAAAAGTCGTCCAACCCGTTGCATTGACAGTTTGATTGCCGATCATCCAAGGATATTTATTATCTAATAGAGGTGATTCGACCTTTGATGCTACGCGGTAGGTGCCTTCTCCTTCACCTAAACGAACCTTCAACGAAACATCATAGATACGGTCGGATTTCATGTAATTGGTTAAATTTAGGGAAGGGTGACTATCACTAGAAACTCGGTTTGAGAATAATAATGATTTGCTTCCTTCCGCTGCTTGATCCGTGGAAATGGAGATATCTCCGCTAGTACCCCAAGACTTATATCCCCAATCCCCAATCGTATCATCCTCGAAACCTTGCTTAAGAATGATATTCGTAGATTCTTCAGCTAATGCAGTTGAAACGTTGAAACCTTGAGGCAATATTAAGGCTATGATGATCAACATAGATAAGATCTTCTTAATATTTTTCAATGTGTTCCCCCCTCAAAATAATATGTGAAGCATGATGAAACAGAATACCAATTTACTTAGGGATAGCTTCAGTAAGCGTTTCTAAGAAGGTGTTTTCTCCTCCTTTCTACATTATCGTAACGGGTGCACTTTCCAGAAAATACCCTAAAAAATATAGATTATGCCGAGGAAAATTAAGCAATTGTATACCTTGGTAATCTATTAAAGGAGCAGCAGTCTGTTGATAGTTTGATTAGCGAGGGAGTTTTCGCTTTTGAGAGGCTGATGACTGAAGACATTTTTCCTAACTGAAATGGAGTTTTTTAGATGTTGCTGTTGAATATTCACAGATATAGATTTTAATGTTACATTAGTAGAGGATAACTTAGTAAAATTGATTTATTATTTTAGACTAGAAATCAAAAAAACTACAAAAAAACTAAAAAAACCAACAACAATTCGTACTTTTTGTAAAATATTTAACATTTGTTATCTACAAACGAGATTTTTAAAGACCTATAATGAGTTTGTAAGCACTTACAAGATTAATTAAAGGGGGAATCATGATGAAAAGTAAGAAGTTTAAGTGGCTGTTGCTTTCTATTTTAGTATTTGTTTTTGCATTAGTTGGATGTAGTTCCAACGATACTGGTGGCGACTCAGAGGAGCCTGCAGATAACGGTGGCGAATCTGCCTCAGAATCTAGCGAAGGTGATGTAGTACTTCGTGTGGCATGGTGGGGCGGACAAGAACGTCATGACATGACACTTGAAGCGATTGAGTTATTTGAAGCAGAATATCCTCATATTACAGTTGAACCTGAGTTCACTGGTTGGGACGGTTACTGGGAAAAATTAAATACACAAGCTGCTGCTAGTAATTTGCCAGATGTTATTAATATGGATAACTCAAAAATGAACGAATACAATTCACGTGATTTACTAACTGATTTAACGCCTTATATTGAAGATGGTACGATTAACTTAGACAATGTTGATGATGTCTATCAAGAAATTAACCATATTGATGGTGAAGTCCTTGCTGTTTCTTTAGGTGCTAACGCACTTGCAGCAATTGTCAATGAAACATTGCTAGAAGAGCATGGTGTTACGCTTGAGCCTGGTTACACATATGATGATGTAAAAGAAGCGATGCTGAAAATTGGCGAATCTGCTTCTGGTGAATTCTTTGGTTATGATTTAGCAAATGCTGAACTAGAATTGTTCACTTTATTTGCTCGTCAAAGTGGTGAGTCTTTATATAATGCAGATGGCACTGGCTTTGGTTATGAAGATGAAACATTAGTTAAATTTTTAACAATTGTTCAAGATTGGGTAACAAGTGGTGCAGCCCCTTCACATGACATTACAATGGAATATGTTGAAGGTGGTCAATCAATGGTTGGGGAAGGTTCAGCTGCAATTCAAACAGCTGCAAGTAACCAAATTATTGGTGCATCACAGCAAACAGAGGATACATTAGGCTTAACGCTCCTTCCTGCTTTAGAAGGGGGACAGCATGGGAACTGGATTCGTCCAAGTATGTCATTTGCCATCTCTAGTCACTCAAAACAGCAAGAAGCTGCAGCACAATTTATTGACTTCTTTACAAACAGTTTAGAAGCGAATGAAATTTTAAGAGCGGATCGTGGTGTTCCGATTTCATCTGAAGTTCGTGAGCATTTATCTGGAATGGTTGAAGGTCCAGTTAAAGCGACATTTGATTACTTAGAATTAGTAGCGGATTATACAAGTCCGGCTGATCCACTACCGCCAGCTGGTGAATCTGAAGTACGTGGTGCGTTCCAACGTATGATCGAGCTAATCAAATACGACCGCATGACACCTGAAGATGGTGCACAGCAGTTCCGTAATGAAGCAGAGGCTGTATTGAAATAAAAATGATAATCCTTTTTGGATAGCTACAAGCTATTCAAAAAGGATTTTTTTAATCTTTCGTGTTTATTTATATATTTTTAACATTTTCTAGCTATTATATAATGGCAAAAATTTCTATAATTATTATTGTAAGCGTTTACAATAAATGATGTAGGAGGTCGTTTGAAGATGAAAAAAAGAGTAGTAAGCTTGAGGTTATTTTTGCTCGTATGTTGTGCTTTGTTGGCAGGCTGTAGTTCAGAAGGGACAAATAACTCCACTCAAGAGGAACACATAGCTGGAGAGACAAATCAAGAAACGATTAATCTGCGAGTTGCCTGGTGGGGGGGGCAAGAGCGTCATGATCGTACATTGGAAGCGATCGAACTTTTTGAAGAAAAATACCCACATATTAACATCGAACCCGAATTCACAGGATGGGATGGATATTGGGAAAAATTAAACACACAGGCAGCAGGCAATAACTTACCTGATGTTATAAATATGAGTGATGTTAAATTAAATGAGTTTAACTCTCGTGGACTTTTAGCAGATTTAACTCCATTTATTGATGAACGGGTTATTAATTTTGATAAGGTGGATGAAATCTATCAGAATATAAATAGTATTGATGGGAAAAATTTAGGAGTTGTCTTAGGTACTGGTGCAAATGGTTTAATCATGAATCAAGATTTGTTGGATAAACATGGAGTGAGCTTAGAACCAGGGTATACGTATGACGATTTACGAACAGCGATGCAGCAAATCAAGGATTCCGAAGGCGAGAACTTTTATGGTTTTGATTTTGCCAATGCCGAGTTAGAAATCTTCTTGATTTATGCAAGGCAGCATGGAGAAGCTTTATTTAACCATGATGGAACAGGTTTAGGGTTCCAGGATAAAACGTTAATCGACTTTTTTACGTTTATCCAAAACATGGTTAAAGATGGCATTGCGCCAAGTCATGATATTACGATGGAATACATCGAAGGAGGTCAATCAATGGTTGGTGAAGGCTCGGCAGCTCTAGCGATGGCTGCTAGCAATCAACTCATTGGTGTTTCACAACAAACCGAAGACAAATTGGTGTTGAATGTTTTGCCATCATTAGAGAAGGGTGTTCCAGGAAACTGGATTCGCCAAACGATGTCGTTTTCTGTTTATGAGCATTCCAAGCATAAAGAAGAAGCAGCTATGTTCATTGATTTTATAACGAACGACATTGAAGCGAATGAGATATTAATGGCAGATCGAGGTGTTCCAATTTCTTCTGAAGTACGCGAACATCTTGCAACGATCGTTGATGAATCAGTGAAGGAAACCTTTGACTTTTTAGATTTGGTCGTAGACTTCTCCAGAGAGGCTGACCCATTACCACCAGCTGGTGAATCTGAAGTTCGAGGTTCATTTGTAAGAATCGTTGAACAGATTAAATACGATAGAATAACGCCTGAAGAGGCTGCTCATGAATTTAGAAAAGAGGCGGAATCTATCTTAGAATAAACGATTAGAAGGAGGTGTTCCAAAGGCATGTTCCTGCCTTATGGGACCTCCTTTTATTTTCTGCCATGTAATGAAAGGTTCAACTATAAAAAAACAATTAATGCTATTTTCGTTGATTTTTAAAAGATATTTAACTTTTGTGCTCTACAACATGAAGTAGGCAAGAACTATAATAATTGTAAGCACTTACAGATTAGCGGTCTTATTGCCCATTATCGTAGTTTCTTATAGTTAAAAGGAGGTTGGATAGAGTGAGTACAGAACTTGCAAAACATGAAATTTCGCCCGAAGCGAAAAAACAACAGCGTAAAAAAGCACTAAAGGAAAGCCTAACGGGTTATGCCATTATATCACCTTGGTTGATTGGATTTCTTGTCCTTATTGTCGGACCGATGATTGCATCGTTGTACTTGTCGTTTACCGATTACGATATGTTATCTGCCGCAGGTTGGGTTGGCTTTGAGAATTATACAAAGATTTTAACTTCAGATCCTAGGTTTATACAATCTGTTAAAGTTACGTTAGTCTTTGTGTTTATTTCAACACCTTTAAAGCTTATTTTCGCACTATTATTGGCGATGCTGTTCAATACAGGTAGAAAAGGGACAGGGTTATTTACAACGATTTATTATATTCCGTCGATTATCGGTGGGAGTGTCGCAATTGCGGTTGTTTGGAGACAGATGTTTGGTCGAAATGGTGCAGTAAATGGTTTAATGGAGGCGATCGGCTTACCGACAATGAACTGGATTGGGAATCCGGATACTGCATTATCTGTTTTAATTTTATTAATCATTTGGCAGTTTGGTTCACCGATGATTATCTTCCTAGCAGGTTTACGTCAAATTCCTACGGAGTTGTATGAAGCAGCTAGTGTGGACGGGGCAAATCGATTTACACAATTCTTAAAGATTACTCTACCAATGCTAACGCCGGTTATTTTCTTTAACCTTGTTATGCAAACAATTGGTGGGTTCATGACCTTTACACAGGCGTATTTAATTACAGGAGGCGGCCCGTTAGACGCAACACTATTCTATGCGGTGTACTTATATGAAGTAGCCTTCACCTATTTGAGAATGGGATATGCATCAGCAATGGCATGGATTATTCTTGTGTTAATTGGGGTTATTACATTTATCTTATTCAAGACGTCAAAATATTGGGTTCACTATGAATCGGAAGGAGGCCGTTAAAATGCAAAGAAAACGGAGTCTAGTTTCTGATATCGTCTATTACGTATTTGTTATTGCTTTCGGGTTTGTGATGATTTATCCGATTCTTTGGATGTTCTCGGGTTCATTAAAGCCGGCTAGTGAGATTTTCAGTCGCACACTTTCCCTCATCCCAAGTACATTTGTTTGGGAAAACTATCCTGTTGGTTGGGAAGGGTTTGGTAAAACGGGGTTTGACATTTTCTTTCGTAACTCAATGATTGTGACATCGCTTGTTGTCATTGGGACGATTATGTCTTCAAGTATTGTTGCTTACGGCTTTGCCCGATTGAATTTTAAATTTAAGGGTGTCTTATTCGCTTGTTTAATGGCAACGATCATGCTTCCGGTGCAAATTACGTTAATTCCTCAATATATCCTGTTTCACAATATTGGGTGGGTAAATACGTTTCTTCCATTAATAGTACCAGCATTTTTAGGGGGAACACCATTCTTTATCTTCCTACTCATTCAATTCATTAGAGGGATTCCAAGAGAGTTGGATGAAGCAGCGATTATTGATGGATGTTCAACCTTTAGTGTATTTTGGAGAATTATTCTTCCACTTTTAAAACCAGCATTAGTGACAGTGGCGATCTTTTCCTTTATGTGGTCTTGGGACGATTTCCTTTCCCAGTTAATCTATTTAAATAATATTAATCTTCAAACAGTTACACTAGGTTTACGAAACTTTATGGATGCAGATGGTAACACAAGCTGGGGACCACTACTGGCGATGTCATCACTTTCTTTACTTCCTCAGTTCATCTTGTTTGCCTTTTTCCAAAAGTATCTTGTCGAGGGGATTGCAACTACTGGGTTGAAATAATAGGGAGGTAACGATGATGAAGCCACTTATCTTTGACGAACAAGAAATGGTAGAGCGCATTGATCGAATCGTCAAGCGCACGTTTGAAATGGATTTAACGTGGGATTGGCCAGCAGGGGTTGCCTTTTACGGGGTCGGCTGTGCCTACCTGGCAACGAAAAACGAAGCCTACCTTACGATGTTAAAAGACTGGATTGATGAATATATCGATTTTGGAATTCCGCCAATGTCCGTTAACATTGTCTCAATGGGGCATACGCTTCTAACGCTTTATCAGGAGACTGGAGAAGAGAAGTATTTAGACTTGGCGAAAGAAAAAGCGGAGTATTTAATTCATGATGCTCCGCGATTTGCGGAAGGGGTTCTTCAGCATACCGTTGGAGGCGGGGTTTCTATCTTTCCGGAGCAGGCTTGGATTGATACATTATTTATGGCCGGTTATTTCTTAATTCGCATGGGTGATGAGCTAAACAATCCAGTTTATATGGAAGATGGGATTAGGCAATTCAACGGACATGAAAAATATTTACAGGATCCTAAAACGAATCTTTATTACCATGGCTGGGATAATCTTCAAAGCAATAATATGTCGAGTATTTTTTGGGCAAGAGGAAATGCGTGGGCCGCATATACGATGGCAGCAGTCCTTCGAATGATCGATGTAAAGGAGCCGGCGTTTATGGAGATTAATGGATCACTTCGCGATCAATTAAGTGCATTACTCCAGCTTCAATCTGTCGGTGGCTTATGGCACACGATTGTAACGGAGCCTGACTCATATGAAGAAACGTCGGGTTCGGCAGGAATTGCAGCCGCACTCGTTCTAACAGGGGCAAATACTCCGAAAGGGTATAAAGCAGTCCAAAAGGCATTAGATGGGTTAATGAAGAAAGTAGATGAACGCGGGACAGTTTTAGACGTTTCAACTGGAACGGCTGTCATGAACACAGCTGAAGGGTATCGAACAACGTCTAAAAAACGAATCGAAGGCTGGGGCCAAGGTTTGGCATTAGCATTCTTCTCGCATGTGCTGGCGAAAGCAAAGTCATAAATCATTAGGAAGGAGTTGCCGAGGTCATCATGACCAAGGTTAACTCCTTATCCTAGCTGAATCAGAAACGTAGGCAAAGGAGGTCATAGTAATGTTTCGCAAACTTAGCGATGGTACGTTAAAAGTATCAGAATGGTTAATGCAATTAGCATTTATCAATGTGCTCTGGCTGCTCTTTACGATAGCAGGCTTAGGGTTATTTGGTTGGGCGCCAGCAACGGTTGCAACATTTGGCGTTCTTCGGAAAATGTTACTGTCACCTGAAGAGGATGTCCCTCTTTTTCGTACGTTTCTGCAACTTTTTCGAAGAGATTTCTTTTCAGCGAATGGATTAGGTTTTCTCATTGTTCTAGGTGGGCTGTCGTTATATGCTAGCGGAAGCATTATTAGCGAAATGGACAGCTCCCTTTTCTTAAAACTGCTCTTACTGATGGTTGTCTTTCTATTTGGTGTTATTATTTTGTTTTTGTTTCCGGTTTTCTGTCATTATCAATTATCTCTGCAACAGACGATTCGTTATTCTTTAGCAATTGGTCTTGCAAACTTACACTACTTGAGTTTGCTCGTTGTTATTGTCATTCTAATAATCATTGTATATGGGACACTTCCAGCTACTATGATCTTTTATTTTATAAGTGTACCAGGGTTAATTATCATGCATTTTAGTTTGAAAGTGTTTAACAAAATTGAGACACAGTCAATAAAAGGATAAAATAGCGCTATAAATCTAAGCGCTTTCAAGTGTGGTATAATTACCCTTGATAACAAACATTTGAGTGAAGGTAACTGACATCAAGTATGTGTATCCTTCTCTACGGTTGTAGGATGAAAGGGTGTCTTTCAAATGAACTTGTTTAAAAGGTTCAGAATTCAACAAATCTTTTTTGGTAGTTTTTTTCTGTTTTTTACTATTTTCTTAACGATCATCATTATTGTTACGTATCATTACTCGGTTGAAGAAATGATTACAACTACGACAGATTATCAAAAGGAAAATTTAACCCTTTTAACAGAGGATTTAAGTAACAATTTAAAGAATTATGATGATATTTCAATTGTATTATCACGCCAAAAAGCGTTTCGAGAAGCATTAAGAGGAAGTGATGATCCTTATATTAGAAGAACATTGTTTTCAACTCTTACACAGGATTTTTCAAATATCATTTATAGTGTACCAGGGTTACATTCTCTAGAGGTTTATATGGAAACCCCGCCATACAATATTATTAATCAACCAATTCACTATGCCCATCTTTACACGATTGAACATAAAGACTGGAGTGAACAAATTAAAAATCGGACACATACATGGATCGGTAAACGCAAGGTTCGCGTCAATAATTCCAAAGAGCAGGAAGTTATTAGCCTATCTCGAAATGTGTATTCAACAAAAGGGGATCTTGAAGCGATTCTCGTCCTAAATATTCAATCCTCACAAATTGAGAACTGGTTAAATCGTAAGCAAAGGAATTCAAATTTATTACTGTTGGATAGTAACGGTGCGACTATTGCAAGCAGTAGTGAAGTAGAGGTCGATCGTAAAATTCTCTCGCTCGCCGAGGAAAGTGCGCAAAATATTCAGGAACAGCGGAGTTTAATGCAGCAGGTTGAACAAAAGGCTGAATTTATTGTTGTTACATCCTTAATTCCATCTTCGAATTGGTCGATAATGGAGATTACTCCTTATGAAGAGCTAACGAAAGGAAGTAAGATGTTAACGGGTTTCTTAGCTTTAATCGGACTTGGCTCCTTAATGACAGCCTTTATCGGTACTTTTTTTCTTACAAAACGATTTACTGATCCTATTATTTATTTAACGAGAGTTTTAGAAAAGTTTCCGAAAGAAAATATATCCTCTGAACTGCCAACGGACTACCGAAATGAATTTGGCCAGCTCTATAAAGGCTATCGTGAATTAATTCATCGTAGTGAAACGTTATATACATCGTTGCTCGAACAGTCGCGCCGTCAACGTGAGGCCGAGTTAAAGGCGTTACAAGCAAATATTAATCCTCATTTCTTATATAATACCCTCGATCAGTTAAATTGGAGTGCACTTGAGAGAGGGGACGAGGATATGAGCCAGATGCTCGAGCTTCTTGGAAACATGCTGCGAATTGGGTTATCTAAAGGTGAAAGTATTATCACTGTTCATGATGAATTAAAGTATGTGGAATATTATTTAAAGCTCCAAAAAATAAAGATGGGTAATAGGCTGTCATATAGAATAGACGCAGCTGAAAGTGTTTTAGGCTACTATGTACCAAAACTAACGTTACAGCCATTTGTTGAGAATTCAATTATCCATGGATTCCATGATCAACGAGATGGACTGATAGAAGTGGTCGTAGAGGAAAATGCAGATTCATTAGTTTTCTCTGTTTTCGATAACGGGGTAGGGATTAACGAGGCGAATCGAAGTAAGGAAAAAATGGATACAGGTGGGTACGGTACTGTCAATGTGCAGGAGCGTCTTGATATTTATTTTGGTGAACGGGCAAGTGTGACTGTAAAGAACCGAACGGAAGGTGGAGCGGTCGCAACGATTGTTATGCCGAAAGTTCTTGATAAAGAAGCAATACAACTGAAGGAATATAATCAAGATGAACTTTTTAGAGAGAATCGGTTTATAGAAAACGAATCATAAAAGAGGTGAAGCAATAATGTGGCGTGTTGTAATCATAGATGATGATGAAAAAGTGTTGCGTGGAATGAAAAAAATAATCCCATGGGAGGAATTCCAATGTGAATGGGTCGGCGAGGCAAAAAATGGTCAAGAAGGAATTGACGTTATCGAGGAGACGAATCCTGATATTGTTATTACTGACATCTACATGCCGATTATGAATGGGTTAGAAATGATTCAGGAGCTCCGTGAAAAAGAGTTCGATGGCAAAGTGATTATTTTAAGTGGATACAGTGAATTCGAACATGCAAGACAAGCGATGAGATTACGTATTGACGACTACTTATCAAAGCCGGCTTCTCCGCAAACGATCAAGGAGGTATTACAAAACCTCGTACAACAGCTTGAACAGGAAAACATGGAAAAGCTTGAATATGTCGAGCTTAGAGAAAAGGTGAAGCTATACGAGCCGGTTGCAGAGAAGGAATGGTTGAAATCATTAGTTACAGGTACGGCGAATCTTTATGACCTGCCGAAAACCGTTGAGTTAATTACTGATAATTGGCAAGGGAAGAAGCATGTTGTTGTGTCTGTTACCTATGACGAGAGCCTGGAGCGTTCGACTTTATATCAAACAAATTGGTATTTATTTCGGTTTGCCACAAATAACATCATTAAGGAAACAACGACGACCTTCTTTAGCGATTTTCATTATATTGAGCTTCATAGTCATCAAACCGCACTTTGCATTCATTTTGAAAGCGAATTAGGTGATGAACACATAAACGACAAACTGCAGCAATTAGGCACGTCGATAGAAGATAGTATTCACAAATATTTAGATGTTCAAGCCTCAGTTAGCATTGGTGGAATTAAACACAATTGGCGTGAACTAGATGAGTCGTTAAAGGAGGCGATGTATACCTTATCGAAAAGGACGTTTACGAGTACTGCCCAGCCTTTAAGCGTTGAGCAAATGCCAGAGCTTAGTCTAGTTGATTCAAAACAACAAACATTATGGTCTGAATCGATGGAGGCCAATCAACAATTAGCAGAATCGATTCGTTACGCCGATGAGAAAAAAGCCTGTTCGGTCATCGAGACATTTTTTGAACGTATTTCTGATCAGCCGTATAATCAAACAACGGCGGTACGAATTGGGATTGAAATGTGGACAATTATGACATATTCTCTCTTCGATATTGGTATTCGAATCCATGATATGTTCTCAGAGGATTTTGATTTATACAGTGATTTAGCGACAAAAACGTCGTGGGACGAACTTGCTGACTATTTCAAAGAACAGACAAGGCATGTCTGTCATCATCAGCAATGGGA
This sequence comes from Halalkalibacter urbisdiaboli, assembly GCF_002156385.1. GTDB lineage: Bacteria > Bacillota > Bacilli > Bacillales > Bacillaceae_D > Halalkalibacter_A > Halalkalibacter_A urbisdiaboli. Next base: position 66,268 of record NZ_MVJM01000001.1, on the reverse strand, counting down.
TGAAAATATGAAGCATCGTCAGTTAGTTGAACAAATGATCGATTATGTACAAAAGCATTTAAGCGAGAACATTACGTTACAGGAAATAGCAGATGAGTTGTATATTTCTAGGAATTATTTAGGGCAGATTTTCAAAAAAGTTGTGGGAGAATCGTTCAAAAATTACATTACGAGAGTCCGAATGGAAAAAGCAAAGAAAATGATCCAAGAAGGAAACCATTTAATCTATGAAGTATCGGAAAAGGTAGGTTACGTGAATCCAGCATACTTTACGACGACGTTCAAAAAGTATACAGGCTACACACCAACCGATTTAATTCATAAAAAGTCGATCTCTGAATAATGAAAAGGAGTGAAAAAAATGAACAATCGAAACAAAGGGGAAACACTATGGTACATTCCAGACGGGTATATTCCGCCAATTAGCTCAGGAGATTTAGTCAGTCATGAATCGATTTGCGTTTTAAACTGTTATGAAGAGGATGCTCACCTTCAGATTACGATTTATTTTGAAGATCGTCCGCCGCTTGAAAACATTCCCGTAACTGTCCAAGGAAAACGAACAAACCATATTCGTACGAGCTCGTTGCAAAAGGATGGGGAAAGTATTCCGGCTGCAGTTCCTTATGCTATTGAAGTCGAAAGCGATATTCCGATTATTGTACAATATAGTCGCCTTGATTCAACTCAAACCGAGCTCGGATTAATGTCAACAATGGCATACCCAATTAAATAGGGAATCTAGTAGGAGGTTCTATGTTAAAGAATGAAGAGATTCGTATAAGAGACCCTTTTGTTCTACCAATAAAAGATGAGCAAACCTATTATTTATATGGCACAACCGATGACAATGTATGGGAAGGGAAAGGGACAGGGTTTGATGTATATAAAAGTCACGATCTAAAGAATTGGGAAGGTCCCTTTCCGGCCTTTCGTCCTTCAGTTGATTTTTGGGCAGAACATCATTTCTGGGCTCCTGAAGTGTATGAATACGCCGGACGCTATTATATGTTTGCGACCTTTAAGGCAGAGACTCAATGTAGGGGAACGCAGGTCTTAATGTCCGAGCACCCGATTGGCCCATTTCAACCATTAACAGAGCAGCCTATTACGCCGAGAGAGTGGGAATGTCTTGATGGAACATTGTTTATCGATGAGAATGAGAAGCCGTGGATGATTTTTTGTCATGAATGGCTTCAAGTTCAGGATGGGAAAATTTGTGCAATGCCTCTTTCTCTTGACTTACGAGAGGCGATTGGTGAACCTGTTGTTTTGTTTAGCGCCTCTGAAGCAGCCTGGACAAGAGGTGAGGGGCGATATGTCACAGATGGCCCTTATCTATATAGGAATAAACAAGGTCAATTGCAAATGCTTTGGTCAAGTCAAGGTGACAACGGCTATGCTATTGGGGTAGCACGGTCGACTTCGGGGAGCATTCTTGGACCATGGACTCATGATTCTACTCCATTATTCGGAGAAAGTGGGGGGCATGGGATGCTGTTTCAAACATTTTCAGGAGAACAACTGTTAACGATTCATACACCGAATCAATCTCCAAAGGAACGTCCCGCTTTTTTTGAGGTGAAAGAAGAAGATGGAACGTTAATGTTAGGGGAACGGTTAGAATAGCAGTAGTAGGGAGGTCCATTTTTAACGGAGCTCCCTTTTTATATGAAAACAACTCAGGGTCTTTCCTTTGAGAATGGACAAAAATAGAGGTAAAATAGGAAGGAAAATGTAATGAATAGATGGTTGCTAGTTTAAAAGAGATGAGGATTACAAATGTTATCGATGCTTAAATATTTAAAGCCTTATTCATTCGGCATTATGGCTGTTGTCGTTTTAACGTTAGGTGCTACGATGCTCGAGCTCTACTTACCGACTCTTATGGCCGACGTCGTTGATATTGGGATTGTCAATCAAGATATTCCTTATATTTTCAAGAAGGGTGGTTGGATGATTGTCTGTGCCATCGTTGCGATAGTGCTGGCGATTGCGGTCACTTATTTTGCTTCAAAAGTCGCGCTCGGTTTTGGGAAGGATGTACGACGTAAGCTCTTTGTGCACGTTGAGAATTTTTCATTAGAGGAGTACGAAAAGCTTGGTCCGGCCTCTCTCATAACCCGAACAACAAACGATATTAAACAGGTTCAAGATGTAATTAATATGATGCTGCGGATGATGACTCGGGCACCGTTAATGCTTGTCGGTGGAATCATTTTAGCGGTTTCAAGAGATGCAACCTTGTCGCTTATTTTTCTTGTCGCATTACCAGTATTATGTTTACTCATATTTCTGATTTCTCGTAAAGCGATACCTTTGTTTGGTCAGCTTCAAAAAAGAACCGATCGACTGAATCTACTTTTACGTGAAGGATTAATTGGAACAAGAGTTGTACGTGCGTTCAATCGTGTTGATTTTGAAAAGAAGCGATTTAATGAAGCGAATGAAGCGTATCGAGATACAGGAATTATGGTGAACAAAATAATGGCCTATGTGTTCCCGTTTATGCTAATCGTCATGAACTTTACAAACATTGCGATTGTTTGGTTTGGGGCCATCCGCATTGATCAGAATGCGATGCAGGTCGGAAATTTAATGGCATTTTTACACTATTCAATGATGATTCTTATGTCACTCATTATGCTTTCAATGGCGATGATTATGGTTCCGCGTGCACAAGCATCGGCAAAGAGAATAAATGAAGTATTACGAACGCTTCCAACGATTAAGGAGGCAGAGCGTCCGAAACAGACCCAGCAACAGGAAGGATTGGTTGAGTTTAAGGATGTCACTTTTCGTTATACAGGAGCCGAGAAGCCTGCTGTCGAACGATTGTCCTTTATCGCTCGTCCTGGTGAAACAACGGCGATTATTGGAAGTACGGGTGCTGGAAAAACGACGTTACTTCAACTAATTCCTCGTTTCTATGAAGTAAGTGATGGGGCGATTTCTGTAGATGGTGTTAATGTACGTGATTGGGAGTTGCGTGAGCTTAGAAGACGCATTGCCTATGTCCCACAAAAGGCATCCTTGTTTAGTGGGACTGTTGCTGAAAACATTCGTTTAGGTAAAGAGGATGCGACTGATGAAGAAATTGAAGCGGCAATTGAAAAGGCTCAGGCGCTTGATTTTATAAAAGGGAAGGAAAAGGGAATTTATTCAATGATTGAACAGGCTGGAGGCAATTTATCAGGCGGACAAAAACAACGGCTTTCCATTGCACGTGCTTTAGTAAAGCAAGCCGAGATATACTTGTTTGATGATAGCTTCTCCGCCCTTGATTATAAAACAGATGCATCATTACGAAAGGTACTAAAGCAGACGATGGATCATTCAACGATGATTATTGTCGCACAACGAGTCAATTCTGTTATCGATGCCGACCGAATCATCGTGTTGAATGAAGGGAAGGTTGCCGGAATGGGGACCCACCAGGAACTGCTTAAAGAAAATACAATTTATCAGGAAATTGTCGCTTCACAGCAAACAGAGGAGGAGAGTGCATGACGAAATCATTTAAAAAAGCCTCTCCGATGCAGTCAAAAGGTGGGCCACGTCCTTTTGGTGCACCTGGTCCAGGCATGATGCCAGGTGAAAAGCCGAAAGAATTTAAGAGAACATTGGCACGACTTGCAAGCTATTTAAAACCGAGGAAGAAGCAGCTCATTTTTGTTGCGATTGCAGCGTTTTTTTCAACCCTCTTTAATGTGATTAGTCCGAAGCTGTTAGGGGATGCAACCTCGTCCCTATTTGAAAGCTTTACGACAGGGACGGGCGTTGATTTTTCATTTATCGGAAACCTGTTGCTCGTTTTAGTAGGATTATATAGCTTATCGTCGTTATTTGCCTTTCTACAGCAGTATATTATGGCTAGTGTTTCGCAGCGGACAATTGCTGAAATGCGCAAGGAAGTGAATGAAAAGTTAACTAGATTACCATTGAATTATTTTGATGAACATTCCCACGGTGATGTACTTAGTCGAGCGGTTAATGATATTGATAACATTAATAATGCCTTCCAGCAAGGGTTAACACAAATCATTACGTCCGTTATTACCGTATTCGGGATTATCGTAATGATGCTTGTTATTAGTCCATTATTGACATTAGTCGTCTTTATTACGATTCCGTTGAGTCTTATAACCGTGAAATACATTGCCTCCTTTTCTCAGAAGCACTTTATTAGTCAACAGGAGGAGCTTGGCCAGATTAATGGGCATATCGAAGAAATGTTTACTGGCCATCAGGTTGTTAAGGCGTTCGGATATGAGGAGCAATCAATTAAACGCTTTGACGAGGTGAATGAACGATTATATAAAGCAAGCTGGAAGGCGCAATTTATTTCTGGCATTATGATGCCGATGATGATGTTTATAAGTAATATCGGCTATGTGCTCGTTAGTATTGCTGGTGGTCTCCTCGTCTTAAACGGCTCGATTCGACTTGGGGATGTCCAAGCATTTATTCAGTATTCACAGCAAATCTCCCATCCGATGGGGCAAATGGCGGGAATTGCAAACATGATTCAAACAGCGCTAGCTTCTGCTGAACGTATTTTTAAGCTACTAGACGAAACGGAAGAAAAACGTGAGCAACCAGCACAGCTTGATACGGAAGCATTAAAGGGACAAGTTAGCTTTGAGAAGGTGTCCTTTAGTTACGATAAGCAAACACCAGTTATTAATGAATTAAACGTTGAAGTACAGGAAGGGCAAACGGTGGCGATTGTTGGTCCAACAGGGGCAGGAAAAACGACGATTATTAACTTACTCATGCGTTTTTATGAGCTTGATCGTGGGTCGATTAAAGTAGACGGTGTGAACATCGCAACTCTTTCTCGAGAACAAGTCCGAAGTATGTTTGCGATGGTTCTACAGGATACGTGGCTCTTTAGTGGGTCCATTTATGATAATATTGCCTATGGTCGTGAGGGGGCAACGCGACAGGAAGTCATTGCTGCTGCAAAAGCGGCGTATGCAGATGATTTTATTCGAACCTTACCTGATGGATATGAAACGATGCTAGGTGAAGATGCCTCCAACATTTCACAAGGGCAACGACAGCTGCTTACGATAGCGAGAGCCATTCTGTCTGATCCGAAAATTCTTATTTTAGACGAGGCAACAAGTAACGTTGATACGAGAACGGAAATGAATATTCAAAAAGCGATGAAGGAGTTAATGAAGGTGAGAACGAGCTTTGTCATTGCTCACCGTCTCTCCACAATCAAAGATGCTGATCTCATTTTAGTCATGAAGCAAGGTGACATCATTGAAAAAGGGACACATCAAGATTTATTAAAGCAGGACGGATTTTATGCAGAATTGTATAACAGCCAGTTCTCAACTAATGAAGCTGCTAGCTAATCTAATTGAAATTATAGGAGTTAAAAGAATGAAATTAGTATCATGGAATGTAAACGGTCTGAGAGCGTGTGTAAAGAAAGGCTTTCTAGACTATTTTCAAGAGGTGAATGCAGATTTCTTCTGCATTCAGGAAACGAAGCTTCAGGAAGGTCAAATTGATTTAGAGCTAGAAGGTTACTATCAATTTTGGAATTACGCTGAAAAGAAAGGCTATTCTGGTACAGCTGTTTTTACGAAGCTAGAGCCTATCTCGGTTAGCTATGGTGTTGGAGATGCAAGAGAGGAATCAGAAGGAAGAATTCTTACTTTAGAATTCGATTCTTTTTACCTTGTTAATTGCTATACACCTAATGCTCAAAGAGATCTTGCGAGACTACCACTTCGCTTGGAATGGGAGGAACGGTTCCGTGAGCATTTAATTGCACTAGATGCGAAAAAGCCCGTTATCTTATGCGGGGATTTAAATGTAGCTCATCAAGAAATCGATCTGAAAAATGCTAGGTCGAATAAAGGGAATTCCGGTTTTACAGAGGAAGAGCGAGGTAAGATGACGACACTGCTTGCCCACGGCTTTGTGGATAGTTATCGTTACTTTTATCCTGATCGTGAAGGAGCGTACACGTGGTGGTCCTATATGGCGAAAGTACGTGAGCGCAATATCGGCTGGAGAATCGATTATTTTATCGTGTCTGAAAGACTAACCGAGCAGTTGAAGGATGCGGACATTCATGCAGAGGTAATGGGAAGTGACCATTGTCCAATCGTTTTAGACGTTCTGTAATAAAGGTGTATCAAGCGGATTCGTTCCGTCTGATACACCTTTAGTTTTGTTTGTGATTCAGTTTCCGAAAATCTTTTGGGGTACATTGCTTTTGTTGTTTAAACGTCTTTATAAAGTAGCTTTGATTATCAAAGCCGACTTCCATCGCGATATCAAGGATTTTTCGATTCGTTTCCAGTAATAGCTTTGCGGCCTGGTTCACCCTTACGTGATTGACATACTCAATCGGTGTTTTATGGACAAGTGCTTTAAAGAAGCGGCTAAAGTGTCCTTCACTCATGCCGATGTGTGCCGCCAATTCACGGACGGTAAGCTTCGTCTGATAATGTGTGCTAATATATTGCAGCACCTGTTTAAGACGTGCAATTTTTTCTCGTTCTGCAGGATCTGGTTCAGGTTTTAATTGGGAGGTTTCGATAAATGTAGCGAGCAGCCGAAACAGCTCAGCCTTAATTCGTAATTCATATGCAGCGTCCTTCGTTTGAAAAAGTTGAATGATTTCTAAGAGATTACCTAAAGCGACTCTTTCCCAATCTTGCTCTCCTTTTAAATAGGTAGGAAAGGGGGGAGCGGTTCTTTGCAGTAAATCAATATATTTTTGTTGAATCGAATCATACGATTGACTGTTTAATAGATTTAGATTGAATACAATCGCATACAGTGTAAATGGCCGATCACTGATAGGGTGAGCGGCGTGTAATTCTTCAGACGGAACAAAGAGTCCCTCCCCTTCTTGGACGTGAAATAGAGTCGTTCCAACTTGAAATGAAGCTTCCCCTTGTTCCATATAGATAAATTCAATTTCATAATGCCAGTGAAAGTCGAAAATCGCTTCTTGGTTCACATAATCAACTTTATACACACTTAACTGAAACATCGGGTCTCCATGAACTCGTGCTTCATGTAAGGTCTCTTTTTCCATAATGACTCCTCAATATCAGAATTGTGTTATTTTTTGTAGGATTTCTTCAAGAATTAATTCATTATTCCTTCTATTATAGTATTTATAACAGGTTAAAAGCAAAGTTCATATTGTGAGGGGGATATTAATGAAATTTTCAGATGGTCAATGGTTAACAAGAGAGGAATTTACGATTATTCATCCAGTAGAAGTACATGATGTTGTTAAGCGAAGTGATTCGGTCACTGTGTATGCTCCACCGAAACCAATTGTGGATCGTTCAGGTGAATTGGATACACCGTTAATCGAAGTGAAATTATCTTCTCCAATTGCGAATGTTATTCGTGTTCAAATTTATCATCACAAAGGTATCCACCAACGTGGTCCTCATTTTATGATTACGAATGATTCGAATCATGAGGTAACAATCGTTGAGGATGAGAAGGACATTGTATTTACTAGCGGTGACGTTACGGCAAGACTTAACAAAAACCACTGGTCTTTAGACTTTGAGCAAAATGGAAAAAAACTGACGTCAAGTGGAAGCAAAAGTATTGGTTATGTTAAAGGGAATGAAAGAACTTATATGAAAGAGGAGCTAAATCTAAGTGTGGGCGAGTGTGTATACGGCTTAGGTGAACGCTTCACCCCTTTTGTGAAAAACGGTCAAACAGTAGATATTTGGAACAAGGATGGTGGGACAGCTTCAGAACAATCGTATAAAAACATTCCCTTTTACGTGACGAATAAGGGCTATGGTGTGTTCGTCAATCATCCTGAATTAGTGTCACTGGAGGTTGCATCTGAGAAGGTGTCTAAGGTCCAGTTTAGTGTCGAGGGCGAGCACTTAGACTATTATTTCATTGGTGGGGCATCAATGAAGGAGGTTCTTGAAAACTATACAACGTTAACAGGAAAGCCAGCATTACCACCTGCTTGGACATTTGGTCTCTGGTTAACGACATCCTTTACAACGAATTATGATGAAGATACAGTCAATAGCTTTATTAATGGGATGGCAGAACGTGACCTTCCATTACATGTTTTCCACTTTGATTGCTTTTGGATGAAGGAATTTCATTGGTGCAATTTTGAGTGGGATGAACGGGTCTTTCCTGAACCGGAATCGATGCTTGAGCGGTTAAAGAGCAAGGGATTAAAAATTTGCGTATGGATTAATCCATATATTGCGCAACGCTCTCATCTTTTTGATGAAGCAGTGGAACGTGGGTATTTACTTAAGAAAGAAAATGGCGATGTGTGGCAATGGGATTTGTGGCAGCCAGGGATGGGAATCGTTGACTTTACGAACCCAGATGCCTGCACATGGTTTGCAGAAAAGCTTGAACGACTTGTTGACATGGGGGTTGATTCATTTAAAACCGACTTTGGTGAGCGTATTCCAACAGATGTCGTGTATTTTGATGGGTCCGATCCGAAGAAAATGCATAATTATTATACTTTCCTCTACAATAAAGTCGTGTTTGATGTACTTGAAGAAAGGCTCGGAAAAGGAGAAGCTGCCCTATTTGCACGTTCAGCTACGGCAGGTGGACAACAGTTCCCAGTTCACTGGGGAGGCGATTGTACGGCCACGTATGAATCGATGGCGGAAAGTCTGCGGGGAGGATTATCTCTCGGGATGTCAGGGTTCGGGTTTTGGAGTCATGATATCGGTGGGTTTGAAAGTAATGCAACCGCAGATGTATACAAACGTTGGATTGCCTTTGGTCTATTATCGAGCCATAGTCGTCTTCATGGAAGCAGGTCATATCGTGTGCCTTGGCTTTATGATGATGAAGCTGTTGATGTATTACGTTATTTTACTAAATTAAAATGTCGCCTCATGCCTTACTTATTCCAGCAAGCAACTGAATCGGCAAGCAAAGGCATTCCGATGATGCGGCCAATCGTGTTGGAGTTTAATGATCCAACATGTGATTATTTGGACCGTCAATATATGCTAGGTGATTCACTGTTAGTGGCACCAATTTTTAGTGAGGATGGAATGGTTCAGTATTATTTACCAAAAGGAGAGACATGGACTCATTTCGTTACAGGCGAAAAAGTCACAGGGGGCGTGTGGCGAAAGGAGAAGCATGATTATCATAGCCTGCCATTATTTGTACGTGCCAATACACTCATTGCGATTGGCCAAGAAGATTCCAAACCGGATTATGACTATACAGACGGAGTGGAATTTCACCTTTTTGAATTAGAGGAAGGACAACAGACAACCGCAACTGTGTGTACGACACAGGGCGCGCCGACAGCGACATTAACGGCATCGCGTCAATCGAATAAGATAGTATTTGCAATAGAAGGCTTCGTATCGAACTGGAGCGTGATGCTGCGTGGGAATGAACAGGTTCAAGCAGTTATTGGCGGGTCGTTAGTTAATGATAAACATGGCTCACGACTAATACCGAACGCGGGTGAGTCGAATATAGAAGTACGTGTATAACAGAACGAGAGATGTAATGAGGCGGTGCCAAAAGGTTGTTTTTTAACCTTTTGGCACCGTCTCTACTTACATTCGTACTATTCCTTGAGTTTTCCTTCGAATGAACGCTGATTTCTTTCAATCGAGGCGGACTGTTCTTTTGCTAATAATGTTTGTAAGGTTACAAATGTATACCCTTCTTTTTGTAAATCGTCAATGATTCGCGGAAGTGCTTCAACAGAGCCGTCTAATAAGCGTCCATATTGAAAGTTATGCTGCAATACAATCCCACCAGGGTTGATTTCTTTATGAACAATCTCGATTATTTTATCAGCTGATAGTCCACTCCAGTCTAAGGTGTCAACAGACCACATAATATTCCTCATACCAATCTCGTTCAAAACTTTGATATCAGCTTTAGTTATGGCACCGTATGGGGGACGGAACAAATCAGATTTTCGACCGACAACTCTTTGCAATTCTTCCTGTGTTGATAAAATTTCTTCTCTAACGACAGAGGACCATTGCGTTCTAAGATTCGGATGGCTTTTTGTATGATTTCCTATTCCATGCCCTTCTTTAACGATACGCTTCATGACGTCCGGATACTTCGTTATTTCGTTTCCAACAACGAAAAATGTAGCAGGCACACCTTTCTCCTTTAAAACATCTAAAATCTTTGGAGTGTAATAATCTTCTGGTCCATCATCAAACGTTAATGCGACAAGTTTTTCGTTTGTTTCTACACTTTTAATGGAGTTTGACTTTATGGTGATATTTGTTGTGATAAACGTTCTGTTTAGTGTAGGGTTGTATTTGATATTCATTCCTAATTTTTTGGCAACATCAACTAAAGGAACAAATACATCACCCTTAAATTCAATCGCTTCGGTTGAAAGTACACCTCTTTTCCATGTGCCACTATCATACTCATCTGTGAATTTCTTTCCAACTGGTAATGCAATCAGTTCTTCATTTCCTTTAAATACAACTGACCGATATTCACGATTCCAATCAACAAACGCTCCAGTATGCTTAAAAAACATGGCAGGAACTAACATATGTCCTTCTTTAAAAAGGTATTTTGTGTTTACTGGTTCCTCATCAACAAAAATAGGCGCTTGTGCAAGGGTTGAATCTTGAGCATAAATAGAAGGAATGAACATAAATAGGAACGTGATAAGAAACAATGGCCATAAATAGGGTGTTCGTTCTGTCTTCATATGTTTCAGCTCCTTTTAAATTCATTAATCAGAACTATTTATAACGTGCACAATATCCTCATTAATATTAGTTGTAGATGGAAAAGTAAGCAGCATAAAAACCCATTCCACCTTGAACAATAAGAAGGATGGAATGGGTTAATTGCCTATTTAAAAGCAGAATGTCGATATTCGCTTGGATAAACACCAGTATGTGTTTTGAATATTTTGCTAAAATAATGTGGATCTTGATAACCTACAAGCTCACCGATAGTCTTTATTTCAAGCTCTAGATTCGAAGAAAGTAAGGATTTTGCCTCATTCATTCTAAGATGAGTGATATATTTTATTGGTGTCATTGTACGATGCTTTTTAAAGAGTTTACTTAAATAATCAACAGAATAATTAAGCTGGCTTGCAATTTCTTTTAAAGATAAATTTTTCGTATAGTTTTCTTTAATAAAAAGCTCTAATTGATTCACTAGTTCAGTAGGTGTCATTGTTTGGCTCGAGGAGGAAGATGCATGTACTAATGCTTCTATATCCTTTTTTATCGTTAATTCGATTTTGCCTAACATCGCTTGTAAACTATCAGAACAAACGGGTTTTAATAAGTAATCCTCTACGCGATATTTTATTGCCTGTCGAGCGTATTCAAACTCATAGAGGCCACTTAGTATCACGACTTTTGTGTTAGGATAGGCAAAATAGAGGCTTTTTGCCAATTCAATTCCGTTCATATTCGGCATTTGAATATCTGTTATTACAAGATGAGGGTGCTCTTCCTCAATGAGGTTTAATGCTTCTTGACCATCAATACAATCACCTACAACTTTAAAATTAGAATTAAGCTCTTGCACCTTTTTAACAATATGACGCCTAATAAGATGTTCATCTTCTACTACGATTGTTTTAAAAAGATTGGACTGTTTCACGTTCACATCTCACCTCCATGTAAACTACCACCGATTGTAACAGAGGCTCCTTGTGATCTTTCTTTCTCGATTTCAAAAATAGCCATATCCCCGTACATTAATTTAAGTCTTAAATAGATATTTTTTAGGCCCATTCCACCGATTTCAATATCTGGTACAGATGATAGGTGATTTTTTTGTGAAATAAATTGTTCAAGTTGCTGGATGATATCTGGATCAAACCCAAGACCATTATCGGTAATCGTCAGTTTCCATGTGGAAGAATCCATATACCCTTTCATATGAATGTGCCATGGTGGGGAGGTATTCATCCCATGCTTAAGCGAATTCTCTATTAACGGCTGAACAAGTAGTTTAGGCACGGTGAACTTTTTCAACTCTTCAGGAATATCAATTGAATAGCTTAATTGGTCGCCGAAACGAATTTTCATGCATTCTAAATAGTTCTCTGTATATTCTAGTTCAGACTGCAGACAAATTCCTTTTTTGCTATCCTTTGAAATATACCTCATCATGAACGAGATATTGTTACAAAGTTGAATAATTTCTTCATTCATTTGCTCTTCGGCCATAATGCTAATGTTTGTTAAATTGTTGTATAAAAAATGCGGATTCATTTGAGATTGCAGTGCTAAAAATTTTGCATCCATTTCCTGTGATTTTGCATGTAAAAGCTCTTGTAACGACTGTGATAATTTGTGATTCATGTCGTTAAAGGCACGGTTTAAATCTGCAATTTCATCTAGTTTTGAATGATGAACATCTGATTGATTTATATTCGATAAATTCATTTTCTTGATAGCATGTTGCAGCTGCTTTAGTGGGTCCGTAACCTTTTTTGCTACGATATACGTTATGATTAAAGTGAAAATGAGGGCAAGAATAAGCACAATAAAAAACCATTGCTGCAGCTGTTTCAAGTAAGAAAACACTTCATAGTGTGACTGTGCAAGAATAACCGTCCAGCCAGTTTGTTGTGAAACAGCATGACTAATCAACTGTTTAGAGCCATTTACGGGGCTGTTAACTTCTATAATTTTCGATGGGCTATCATTTAATTCTTGAATCTTACTTCGATAAAAGTGGCCCTCATAGTCGTGAACTGAATGATAGGGGTAAATAAAGCTACCACTTGCATCGAATACAAAAATTTGAAGCTGGTGATGTGTTTTCTTTAAATCATTTAAATAGTGAAAGAAAATCTCTGTGTCCTGCAATATTTCGACGATACCTTGGGGTACATAGTTTCCGTCTTTATATACTCTCGTGTGAGCAATATACATTGGAATATTTTTTTGACGCATTGAAAAAGGGAGTTGTCCTTGCGAGAGTAGACTTAAATGCTTCTTTCCGTCCTTCTCTATTGTATTCGTAAACCACGGTTTATTCGTTAAATCAGTTTTCAGTTCTCCGTTAAAAGTTCCAGCACCAATCATTTGCCCATCTAGGTCGTATATATTGGCTTGTTTTGCAGTTTCAGAACTACTAATAATCGCAAGAATGACATCAATTAATGTTGTTAAATTAGCAAAATGATTCGGATCATGCTGTGCATTTTGGATCGGTGTTAAGTTTTTTTGGAAATGCTCTTTCACTAGGTTCGAATACACAATATTCATGGAGAAATTATTCATCTTGTTTACTTCTTGTTCCAGTGAATTAACAATCGACTTATTAAGCTGTTCTTGCTGTTCCATGACATTTTGCTCAGTATTTTCGATTAAATAGTTGTATAGGGGAATGGATAAACAAATTAAGAACAGGATAAAAAACAAAGAATAGTAAGCAAATAAACTCGTTTGAATCGTTTTGAATTTAAAGAATTTCAATGAACTCCCTCCAATAATGATACCTGAAATGTACAAAAGAGATACCGGTTTCATTCATTGTACTTATTGTTGAAAACGCTATCATTAAAGTAGAAGGTTCAAAGGGCTTTGAGCTTCTATTATAGCTTAGAATAGAAAGAAAAGGGGATGGAAAAATGAAAAAATGGCTATTTTTATTATTACTTTTAACAGTTACGCTCGTCATTACGGCTTGCGGTGGTAGCTCTTCAACGGGGGAAGAAGCAAAATCTGATGTTACTTTAACGTTTGGAACGCATCAGTCTGGAATTCCACGGTCAGGTATTATGCAAGAGATGGCGGTAGACTTCGAGAAAGAAACAGGGATTAAAATTGATTTTCAAGTCGTTCCAGATGCGCAGTGGCGTGATTTAATCAAAGCAAAACTAGCATCAGGAGAGGCACCCGATATTTTTAATATCGATGTTGATCCAATTAGCATGCCTTCACAAGTTCGCCCAGAAGAAAATGCAATCGATCTTACAGATGAAGAATTTACAACGAGAATGTCTGAGGATATTTTACCCTCTGTTAGCTATAATGGAAAGGTTTATGGAGTGTCCTATGCACCGAGAAAAATTTGGTACATCTATTACAATAAAGCTATTTTTGAAGAGTTAAATTTAGAGATTCCAACAACCTATGAACAGTTTAAAGATATCTCGCAAAAGATCAAAGATAGTGGGGTGACGCCTCTATGGCAAGCACCTGGAAGTGGGTGGTATCAAGTTCTGCCACTGTTTGAAACAGGACCGCACTATGAAAAGCTTGAACCAGGTCTTTATGAAAAACTAAATAATAATGAACTAAAGGTGTCAGACATTCATCATTTAAAAACCGTAATCGAACAGCAAAAGGAATTTGCTGACTTGGGCTACTTCGGTGAAAACTTTATGTCAAATACGGTTGAAGGTGGCATTCAAGCATTTGGTCAAGGGAAAGCGGCCATGATTTATCGAGTACCAGGATCTGAAAAGGAAATTTCTGATGAGTACCCTGAGATGGAAGGAAATATGGGATTTTTCGTAATGCCATGGGCAGATAACCAAACGATTGGTATTAATCCAGGTGGTTCTGGTGCGATGTTTGGAAATAGCCATACTTCTCATAAAGAAGAAGTCCTTGAGTTTTTCCGTTGGATGACGAAGCATGAGAATATTCAAAGATTTTTCGACCATAATGATGGGAATTTAACGACAAGCTGGCCGGAAATTGAACCGAAGCTTACAGAAGAATATATCGAGTACGAAAAGGGACTTGAGTCAGGTACCGTTATGCAGGCTGCAGTTAAGTATATTGATCCACAATGGATGGACATTGGGAAAGACTTACAAGGGATGTTCGCCGGCCAATTAACGCCAGATGAAATCCTTGAGATTATTGATAAGCGTCGGGAGGAGCAAGCAAAAGTTCAGAAAGATCCTGCATGGCAATAAACGATAGAAATACGATGGCAATGACCTTGCACGCTACTTAGAGGCTGTGCCAAAAGGTTGTTTATTAACCTTTGGCACAGCCTTCATGCAGGGTTCTCATCGTATAGCGAACAGAGCCATTGCTGCGCAGGCTTTAAGCTTTTGAGACAGCCACCCTTTTTAAAAAAGCAGCTGCTTTATTGCCTAGTGGGTATCCGAAACGGTGCAGAGGCATTTATATACCCGCATTGTTAGAGTTATAGAAAGGAGTGGTTAGCTCTATGAAATCATCCAAGATGTATCCTTGGTATTTCTCTTCTGGTGCATTAATCATTTATTTTACCTTTATCGTCTTACCATCATTTATCGGGATTTATTATTCGTTTACGGATTGGAATAGCTTTTACCCTGAAATTCGATTTGTAGGCTTTGATAATTATAAGACGATTCTTTTTGAAGATCGTGCTTACTTAGCTTATATCAAAAATACGGTATTGTTTACAGTTGTAACAACCATTGCTAAAACGATTTTAGGACTTTTACTAGCGATGTTATTAGTTAGCGGAATTAAAGGAGCTAGTTTTCATCGGATGGTGATGTTTTCACCACAGGTACTATCATTTCTTATTGTAGGGTTAGTGTTCAAAAGCTTATTAGATCCGAATTTCGGTTTTTTAAATTATTGCTTAAGAGCCATTGGACTCGACTTCTTAGCTCAGGATTGGCTAGGGTCGTTAACATGGGCAATGCCATCTGTTATGGCGGTTGATACATGGAAGGGGATGGGATATATTATGGTGCTGTTTATCGCCGGTTTGCTCGCTATCCCAAAAACATTCTATGAGGCTGCTGATATTGATGGGGCAAGTCAGTTGCATAAATTTTTTCGGATTACGTTGCCACTTTTACTTCCAACGATCACGATTACAACCATTCTTAATATAACGTATGGATTGCGTGTCTTTGATATTATTTATGTGTTAACAGGCGGTGGACCAGGTTATGCAACAGATGTGATTAATACTGCTGTTTATTCAGCTTTTGCAAAAGGTTATTGGGCGATGGGAAGCGCACTTTCAACGATTCTTTTTATCATTATGGTTTTTGCATCTTATTTCGTCATACGGGCGATGAATAAAAAGGCGGTGGAATATTAAATGATGCGTAGGAAAATAGTTAAAGCATATATATTGAATCTTATCGCATGGATACTGAGCCTAGTTGTGATGATTCCATTTGCCGTGATTATCATGAACTCGTTAAAAACATCAGGAGAGGCGACTGTTTTAACTCTTTCTTTGCCGAGGGAATGGGTGTTTGAAAATTACACTATTGTATTTGAACGTGGGAAGCTAGGGCAGTCCTTTATAAATAGTTTTCTGCATTCAATTGTAAGTACGACATTACTTGTGATTGTCGTCGCATTTTCGTCTTTTGTTTTGGCAAGAAACCAATCGAAACTAAACAAATTCATCTATTTTTTCATGATTCTTGGTATCACGCTACCACTGAACTATATCCCACTTATGAGTGTAATGAAATCGTTAGGGTTAATTAACACACATTTTGGAATGATTCTTCTCTATACAGGTATGGGGATCCCGATTTCTATCTTTATCGTTTATGCCTTTGTTGGCTCAATTCCGAGAGATTTAGATGAAGCAGCGGTTATTGATGGTTGTGGCCCATACAGTTTATTCTTTAAAATCATTGTCCCACTATTAAAACCCGTACTTGTCACAGTGTTTGTCCTAAACTTTATGGCTGTATGGAATGAATTCACCGCACCGCTTTACTTTTTGAATTCAGTTGATAAATGGCCAGTAACGTTAGCTGTTTATAATTTCTTCGGGCAATTTTCTGCGCAGTGGAATCTTGTTAGCGCTAATATTGTTCTTACCTCACTACCGGTGTTGCTCGTTTTTTTAATTGGCCAAAAGCACATAGTAGGTGGGCTGACATCCGGTG
Source organism: Halalkalibacter urbisdiaboli (assembly GCF_002156385.1). Classification (GTDB taxonomy): domain Bacteria; phylum Bacillota; class Bacilli; order Bacillales; family Bacillaceae_D; genus Halalkalibacter_A; species Halalkalibacter_A urbisdiaboli. The sequence goes on along the minus strand of NZ_MVJM01000001.1, from coordinate 49,407 downwards.
CTGTGAAAGGGTAATCTTGCTGTTAATAACATAAGTTGTTTAGTACTGTCAGCTCTCATTTAGCGGCTGGCAGTTTTTATTTTGTAAAAGGCCCAGCTGGTTGAACATAGTTTAAAAAGTATTCCCAAATTAATTACAATCTATTTATTGACTTTCTGTATATGTTCGTATACATTATAAATGTCATATTTAGTATACAAATGTATACATAAAAGGGGTTTTGTTATGAGAGATGAAGGAGATAAGAGTGATAATAAAGAAAGAAAAAGCCGTGGTGATCGTTATAAACGAAAAGAACAGAATTCTCACCAACGTGGTGCAAAAACGTTTCGCCGCGGAAGAGCAATTGCCTTTTTAGAAATGATGAATCTTAAACGTTCCACATTAAAAAAGCAGTTGCATACACCAGAGTTACAATCGATTCATCCAATTTTAGTCGGTGAATTAAAAGCGATTGATATGGTAATAAACGAATTTATGCAACTATTTGAAATACACGAAAGTGAAGCACCAGAAACCTCTGATGAGAAAGGAAGCGAATGTAATGAAACAAATTAATCATTATATTGATACAGTGTTCCATGCTCAAGATGCTCTTTTGGAGGAAGTCATTTCTTCCATAAAAGATAACGGAATGCCCTCCATCTCCGTTTCACCCTCCTCTGGAAAACTTCTCACCATGCTTATTTCAATTTCAGGCGCTAAAAATGTCCTCGAGATAGGAGCGCTTGGGGGGTATAGTGGGATTTGCCTTGCAAGAGGATTCGGTAAAGAAGGAAAATTAACGTCCCTGGAGTTAGAGGAAAAGTACGCAAAGTTAGCACATAGTAATTTATCTAAAGCAGGCTTTGGTGAACAAGTATCATATATAACGGGACCAGCTTTACAAAGCCTTGAAAAACTAGTTGGCGAAAAAAAGCGATATGATTTTTTCTTTATCGATGCTGACAAAGAAAATTATGAAAATTATTTGAGTTATTGCATTAGATTGGCAGATTCCAATGCTTTAATAGTGACCGATAACGTACTTGCGGGGGGGAGTGTAGCAGATCAGGCGATTAAACCGAAGAGTTATACTGAAACAATGAAGAAATTTAATGAAACGTTAGCCAGTCATTCTCAATTGGAGTCTCTGCTTATTCCAATCGGTGATGGGATAACTATTTCAAAAGTGAAAAAATAAAAAAATCACCGGATGATTTTGATATGCTCCTCTAAAGGTCAACAGATGAAAGTAAATAAATCTGTTGACCGATAGGGGAGTTTTTTACTGAAAGTAAAGTATTAAACAAGTAAAAAATAGCTACTCTTACGGTTTTACCGGTACACATATTTCGCAATAAGGGTTATTAATCATATCACCAGTGTATTTTTCCAAAATTGGTTTGTTATCAATTTGATATCCTTTGCTCTGTAAATCTTGAAAAATAGTAGCGTATGCTTTTTGAATATTTTCTGCTGTATGTTTGACTTCGTAAATAAGGTATTTGCCCCCAGAAAGTTCACTCTCGCAAATTGAATCATCCATTTGATAATCCTTTGATATAACAATACAAGCATCAAATCTACAGTTTTCAGGAAGTGTTGTCTCAGGGTTATCTTGTGGAATGGCAAACAGGATTGCTGATTTAAGAAGATTTTTCTGCTTAGCCCATTTTTTTAACCTCTCTATTACTTCAATATTTCCAGGACCATATGGACCAATGCGTCGCACATAAGCAATGCGATAGTTTGGAAGTGTTTCGACTTTAAATTTCATAGATTCTTTGTTCCTTTCTTCCCTTATTTTTGTTTCGTACATATCGAATGTAGCATGCTTTAAAATTATATACATTTTATTTTTTAAAATTGTTTGAATTTTTTTAAAATGACATTTGTCCTTTTTCAGTGCCCTCGTAGCTCATACGTTTTTTTAAAACTCGGAGAGCGACAAAAATTCATAAATCTATAAACTATATCGTCTGGCTTATTACATCTGTATTGAGAACGCCATACGATTTTACTCTCTGTGATGCAGTACCGATTTGTGCTGCATCTGCGATAGTAGAACAGGTCTGTCGCTTCTATCTTGTACTGAATTCGAAGCAATACAAATTTTTAATAAAAACTGATATAATTTCTTTTTTTAAAACAAACACTATTTTTAATTGAATTATGCTTTTAATATCAATTTTTAAAAGAAATTGATGTACTTACTGCCATAAGTAGCATCACTTTTTTAATTTGGCGACTGGAGAAATTGAAAAAAGTATCTGCTTTTCGGAACTTGATATACAAATTCTTAATTTTGTGGCGCTACGGTTCTGCTCTTTTTTCAAATCAAACCCTACTGGATTTTGCTTTATTTAGGGCATTTGGGAATTCGTTTTTACTTTAAAAGAAGATAATGAGCACCAATTGTGAATTTTGCTGGAAACGGGGAGTGTTTCTTTAACACAGTTAGAGTGGTTTTAAATATTTTAAAACATAAAAGATGCCGAAAATTTAAAAAATTAATAAAGACAAAGGATAGTTTACATGACGGGAAAATATCCAACTTTCGATGAAATAAGGAATGTCCACCAACAACTTTATGATATGAAATTAGATTATTGGATTTCTCACGACTTGTTTACTTTTCAATGGTGGTTACTTTTATTTATACTTTTTGTTCCTTGGGTTATTTGGTTGAGATTCGTAGACAAAAAAAGAATTACCGAAATATTGTTATTTGGAACGTTGTTAATGTTACTTGTAATAATGTTGGATGACATAGGGGTAGAAACACACCTTTGGTCATATCCTTATCAATTGATAAATATCATGCCTAGATTACTTCCAATAGATCAAGGCATATTAGTTGTTGCCCATATGTTCTTATATCAGTATTTTCCGAAGTGGAACAAATTTATCATAGCCAATGTAATTATGGCGATAATCTTCACATTTGTTTTTGAACCTTTAACAGTTTGGCTTGGTATTTATAAATTGGAAAATTGGCGTTATATTTATTCTCTGCCTATCTATATTATGAAGGCTGCTTTAATAAAATGGTTAGTCGATGAATTCATTACGAAAAAAGAAAATATTAACAAACAAAAAAAATAAGTATATACAGATTTAATCCTAGTAACGGGGGAGCGTTCCTGCAACAGCAGTAGGAGCGCTTTTTCAGTAACGGCGCAGGATTATTGGGTTAGAAGGATGAACATTATTAAAGATGTAACAAATTTTGAAGGCTAGCTATGGATAAATGGAAACGTTTATTATTTATTCAATAAAATCTCGCATAACTAAGGCGGTAAGGTGAGGGTGAATCGTTATTATATGAGGAGGGGGTAAAATTGAAATTAACTGACCCAGCTACTTTTTCGGATTGGTTACAACCACATTCAATAGAATGGTACAAACAGCTTAGTAATTTACAAGGTGAATATAAATATTCTTGGGGCTCCACACTGTCAGAGCCTAACGGGAAGTCCATTTTTGATGAAGAAGTTACTCGTGCCATAAAAAATAAGAAAGTGTTGGATGTTGGATGTGGACATGGAGAATTCACTATTCGATGTAGTTCGGTTGCGAAAGAAATCGTTGGCTTTGATATAACCGACACTTTCATAAATGTCGGGAAACAAAATAAAAATTCAAATGTGTCGTTTATTGTTGGAAATACAAAACATGGATTACCTTTTGAAACAGACGAATTTGATTGTGCGTATAATCGAAAGGGACCTACATCTGCTTATCCTTCCCTCAAACAAGTGGTTAAAAAGGGAGGGGACATTCTCGGACTCCACCCTGGTGATGAGTTAGGTAAGGAGTTACCCCTTTTATTCCCGAACCTCTTCATTAATTCTCAAGGTACTCCAATCTTAGATACTGTTAAGCAAAGAATTGAAATAAGTAATTTCTCTTTTTCAGAGATTGAACATGTAAAAAGTATTGAATATTTTCACTCTCCTTTTGATATATTAAAATTACGTTGTTTTGGTCAAACTCCTCAAGTCTATGAAAGGATGAAAGAAGAAAACTTCTCAGAAATTTCAAGGATTTTTGAGGGGAATGCTACAAAGGATGGATTAGCGATAACATTTTCCCGTTATATAGTTCGCGCAATAGTATAGTTATTCAAATATCTATTTGAACTATTGGGTGCGTGATCATAACAACGATTGAAAATACAAAACATAGAATGATAGGGTTAATTATCACTTAATCGGAGCGAGATGGTTTCTATGAATTTAAAACAACGAAAAGCTTGGAATGAAAATCATAAGATATTGAAGGAACTTATTTTAAAACCCGAAGAACACTCTCGAGCTATTACATTATTTCTTTCTCAACATTCCCTGTTACACTCCTCTTTTATTGGTAATACGGGTAAGAGTACATTGGAAGATGAAATGTTGAATAACTTGGCTGAAACAACATTTAGAGAGTATCCAGTATCTAATCCTGATACGAAAAACTCCATTGCATGGCATTTATGGCACATTGCCCGAATTGAAGATATGACAATGAATATTTTGGTCGCAGATGATCAACAAGTTCTTAATAGTGAATGTTGGCTTGAAAAAATGAATATTGAATTTTCTCACTCTGGTAATAGCATGAACGAAGAGGATATTGCTAACCTAAGTGCTAGAATTGATTTCGGTTCATTATTAGCATATAGAGCTGCAGTTGGGAGGCAAACACAAGAAGTCGTATCGTTGTTAAAACCTGGACAATTTAAGATGAAAGTTGAACAGAACAGAATCAAACGATTGTTTGATGAAAATGCTGTTACGCAAAATGCTACATGGTTAGCCGACTATTGGAGCAAAAAAACGATTGCTGGCCTAATACTAATGCCTGCAACTAGACACAATTATTTACACTTAAATAAATGCATTCGTATAAAGGATAAAATCCATAAGCAGATGAAGAAACTAGTTAAATGATAAGGAGGCTTATTCTTTATATGGAAATATAGAGCCATTTGGCTAAAGAGGTTTTATACGGAGAAAGGCTATTATTAAACGGCGGGTCCTTTTTCAAAAAAGAACCCGTTTATTTATTGTTTTTGTTATTGGAATAATCGTTCGCTCATTCATTTTATGATTCTATTGGTATTAGTATTTCTACTTGTTCCTCTACATTACGTTCTTCTATATAGTAAACTTCAATTTGAAAAGCATTATTTCCTTTTTTAATATACCCATTATCACCCATCCATTGAAAAACTTTGTTGTAACCTTCTCCAATCGTTTTATTGGTACACGTTATTTTTGCATAATCGGTAGACGGTAATTCAAATCCAATCATACCTTCTGGGACGGATTGAATATCGGAAACTTCAAGACAAGCAAAATACGTTGCAATAATATTGTTACATATAAACGGAGAATATATGATTCTATTATTATCGCAATTTGGAACTGTTTCTCTGATTCCCCAAAAGTCTTGATGAACTTTAATTGCAGCTTCAGGAAAAGCCGAAGGAAAAGGTGCCGTATTGCTAATCCCTATAAATTTAAATTCCTTTTTCACAACTTCGCAAGAATAAGTTGCTATTACTTTGCTCATTCCATCTACCTACCTTCTAAACTATTTTTTTGAAAGTGTAGCTAATCATTATTTACCACAAAAAACTTATTTTGGCAATTGAATACATTCGACAAATACTAGATTATAAAAAATGACGTTGCCTTTTTCTAATTGATGTGAAGTTGGAGGTTACGTTAAGAAACATTATTGAGGTTGCAGAAGAATTAAAAGGTATTTTCGGTTTTTTAGTATATAATTACATTAGTTTGGGTAGTTAAAGCACAAATTACCGTTGCTATAGCTCTGAATCAAAAAGAAATAGGCCTTGATTTCGCACAAGCAGTGGATGCATTCTTATAAAATAAAAGTAGGATACGTTTCCTTCTCAATAAAACAAACAGAAAATGACATTATAAAGTTAAGTAGGGAGGAGAGAGAAATTGCTGAAAATAATAAGAAATATTTTATCAGTGATTGTTTTCGTATTGGGATGCTTTATTTTAATATCTCAGAACTTTAAACTTTTACCTTATTCAGTATTTATAGTTGGCATCCTTTCGTTAATAGTGGGGTTCATTGAACTAAAAAAAGACATTAAATCTTATTGGGGATTTTTAAACATTGGTGTCTCTATGTTTGCGATTTTTGTTGCTATCTACACATTATGGGGTATAAATTGGGAGGTAGATATTGTGTTGGATATGAGGAAAATGGCTTTAGTGATGGCTTGCTTCTTATTAATGTCAATCCTAGGTGCATGTGGGTTTACCGTAGAGCAAAACGAAGAATTTGGGGAAGGGACAACAGGCGATGCAAATGGTACAGTGCCTGCCGGGCAAGAAGCCCCTGAAATAGTTGGCTTTTTAAAAAGTATTGAAACAAAAGAAGAGGTTATTATAACTGTAGGAGAGCAAGATGTGCATTACCGGCTATCTGAAGAAGCTAAAAGTCAAATTGAAGGAAAAGAAGTGGATATAGATAGTGAGGTTACTTTTACAACCTACTCAATAGGAGATGACCAAGAAACAATTGATGAGTTTATTATCAAATAAAATTTTAAAATTTAGGGATGTTGGTATCCCTAAATTTTTTTTTGAGCGAAATCACTGAAAATATGAAGCAGTACCTTACAGCAAGAGGCATTTTCATAGCATTTCATGGATAATTATGGTGTTTTTGCATAAGTATTATTAAACTAGTTAATAAAGGATTAACTAGTTTAATTAACGGGTGAGCTGCTTTAATAAAATAACTAACAAGTCTAATTTATATTCCTCATTCGATTTTTCTGCTTTTGTATTCCTTCGTGATGATGGGCTGGCTTCCATTTTCGAAGAAGGTATGAAATGATGACTACCGGAATCAAACCAATCATGTAAGGTGTAAAGAAATGGAACCTCTCATCAAAGTTAGGCAATTGAAAGGCTAACATGACAATACTCGAACTAATTAAGTACGTAAGAGAGGACAAGCCAAAAATGATAAAGTGACTGTGTGCGCGGAGGCTTTTGAATGTATAGCTGTAAAGCAAGTGACCGATAACGAGAATCATCGTCGCCAGTACTGCTGAAAATATCGTTACTTCTATCCCATTTGTACTAACATACCACTGCTCAAACAAAAACAAGAGGCTCATTAGTAAACAACTAACAATGAAGATGTGGTACTTCTTCCATTTGAACGTGAATATATGATTAAGATTCAATGTCATAGACTCGCCCTTTTTATATTTCGTTAATGGACGGTCGTATTTTTGTTGGCGATTAATATAATTGCGAATATGCCCGTAAAATGAAAACGGTTTTGTAAATAAATCCGTTAAAATAAGGTCTGCTGCGTTTTTATAATTGTAGAGATTATTAACGGCTTCATCTGTAATTTCTAAAGAGAGCCCTGCAGCTTGCGTTCGTTGTAGCCAAACATTCGCATTAGCATCGGTTTTAAATGTAACATGTGTAAAGTGGCGTTCTCCTGCTTCCTCATAAACAAGTAGGACAACAGGTACATAGAAATAGTTATGATAGACCGTGTCACTCGTGCGCACAGAATGATACAATTCATAAGGAGCTAGAACAATAGACTGGATTGATGTAAAAGGAATCTTGAAAACTTCAAGCGGTTCCACTTTACCATCTTCAAACACCGCACTCCATAAAAAACCATTCTCTTCATCGACACCATATCCAACAAAGGTATTCATTTTTTTGATTTTCTTAATCATGGAAACCCCAATCAGAATCAAACCGAGACCCGTTACACTAAAAAGGATTAAAAATGGCAAGTTCTCTACGGACACTCCAAAGAAAAAGAAAAACAGCCCTATTATCATGATAAAGGCAACTAACCCATAGTAAAACCTTATATCCGCTTTAGTTTCTTGTAAATCATGAGTTTTTCCTCGCACGTAAATGTTCCCTCCTAAAAAAGAACTAAATCCTCTAGACAATGTAGAAGAAAAAAACGCTAGTCAACGTTTTTCGGACCATCCTCTCGAGATAAGGAGATGTTTAATCCTTATAAAGGAATTTCAAGCTGCAATTTCTTCTCCTAAAGAAGCTTCCAGTAGAACAGTTTAGTGAGTAAACAAAATGTCCCTAACTTAAGACAACGCTTTTTCAATTGTCACACATATCTATTTTAAGAAAGACGAATGTTGGTTTCTATCCATCATAAGTCACTTATTCCAACTATTGTATTGATTGTTCGGGAGTTTTTTTACTATAACCAAAGTTATTTTTTGTAAAAAGATCTTGAATTTAGTAATGTTATAAATGAATATAACCTGATCTTTTGAGAGGGGTATTAGTTTGGGAAAAGTAGTAGGATTTGAATTAATTAGTCAAGAGCCAGAAAAAGCGGCGATGTTTTATTCAAGTGTTTTTGGATGGGAAATATCAAAACCACAATGGGACTATTTTGCTGTTTTAACGGATAAAGTTGAAGGGCAATTAGGAATGAACGGTGGGATTAGTAAAGGACCTAATGATTTCCCTCATGGAACGCGTATTCAAATTGAAGTTGAGTCTATTGATGACGCAATCTCTAAAGCAAAAGAAAACGGGGCTATGGTAGTTAGAGATAAAATGGAATTTGATAATTTTTTTCTTGCTTACTTAGTTGATCCTACGGGAATTGGCTTCGGTCTCATACAATATGTATAAAAATTTATGACCTAAAAATAACTTTCCGAACAATGGTTGAACAATAATTCTTAAAAATTAGCACAATGCGTTGTTCAAATAAAGGGTGCATTTCTACTTTAAAGGGAAATGCTCTTTTTCTTTTAATAAAACACAAATAAGGAAATTAATGCTAAAATTAATGTGGTGTTATTATGCTAACGGAACAGTTTTTGTTTAAGATAAGGGCTAAAATTCTATGGTTAAATAAGTAAGAGGGGGGATTAAAATTAACATTAAAGTCTATACATTAAAAGATTTACCTACTTTGAATACTAGCGAAATCATGAAAGGTGCATGGGCTAAATTTATGACACCAGATAAAGCAACAATGAGATATTGGGCTGATATGAGAAGGTTGTTTCCTGATTACCAATTATGCTTATTAGACGGAGAACAACTTGTTGGTGTTGGAAATTCAATTCCTCTAACTTGGTCAGGAAAGGTTGGAGATTTACCCAAAAGTTGGACTGATACGTTGATAAACGGTGTCGATAATAGAGAACGAGCTTCTGTTAATACATTGTCCGCTGTTAATATTGCTATACATTCAGACTATCAGAAATCAGGGTTGAGTCAGAGACTTTTATCAGAGTTTAAAAAGCTTGCACAAGAAAAAGAACTAGGGAAATTAATTGTACCAGTTCGCCCAAGTTTTAAAGAAGATTATCCTCTGACACCAGTCGATAACTATATTCATTGGAAACGTGATGATGGAGAGCCTTTTGACCCTTGGATTCGAACGCATTGGAGATTAGGGGCGAAAATATTAAAACCAATCTATCAAGCGTATACTGTTAAGGGAACGATTATGGAATGGGAAGAATGGACAAATATGAAGTTCCCTGAAAGTGGTAGTTATGTTATTAAAGGAGCTTTACAACCTATTGAAATATCTCATGAGCAGAACATAGGTGTTTATCATGACCCAAATGTATGGATGGAGTATGAGTAAGAAAATTTTTAAAAGGCTTCGTCCAGAGTGGGTTGAATTTGTTGAAAACTTGGATGAAGGGGACCCTGAAATTATTATAAATCAAGATAAATACTTCTGTTATTAAATGAAACAAAAGCTGCTTGAACGAAAGAGCGGGAGTTGGGGTACCGGCAGATCCTTTAGCAAGAAAAAATAATGATGGCGGAAAGGGAGCAGTACTAGTTTGGGGAGAGTTCTCCAAGCGAAAATAAAGTTTAAGAAAATCGACTCGATTGATTTGCCTATTATACTTTGCTCAATATGGGTGAAAAGCCTATTAGATTATATAAATTAAGATAGAATAAGTAATGTGAATGGGGGAATGTAAATGATTATTGGTTTACATCACGCACAAATTACGATACCAAAAGGCGCTGAAGATGAAGGTAAGAATTTTTATTGCAATATATTAGGTTTAGCCGAAATCGAAAAACCTGAGTCTCTAAAAGGGCGAGGAGGTTTCTGGTTACAGGTCGGTGACAAAGAGGTTCATGTTGGAACGGAAGAAGGGTTTGATAGATTAACTACAAAAGCCCATTTAGCATATGAAGTAGAAGATGTATCGTATTGGAGAAGAATATTAGAACAGAACGGCATTAAAATTTTTGATTCAGTACCAATTCCTAATTTTGAGCGGTTTGAGTTTAGGGACCCATTTGGAAATAGAGTAGAGATTATAAAAGAGCTGTAGACCATTTTATTGAACTACAATCCTATTAAAATCAACGGTTGGTACGTTGTATTATTTATAAAATGTTAAGCTAAACCGAAAAGGAGTAGTTGGGTGTGCGGGTCAATAAATTCGATTATCCCGTGAATGAAGTAACATATAAAGTAATAGGTGAACGTAAATTAAACCTATACATATTAGAGCCAGAATCCAATTCAAAAAGCAGAGCAGCTATTTCGTTTTTTATCGGTGGTAGTCTTGGAAAAGGATCACGAACGCCAGCAGATTTCCAAGATCAAGCACACTATTTTTCTGCAAAAGGTGTAGTCTCAATCTGTGTTGATTATAGAACGGGGCATGACGAAAGTTTTTACCAGTTCAAGCCATATGTAATGTTAAATCTGCTGTTCGTTGGGTAAGGGAAAATTCAGATGACTTAGGAGTAGATCCACAGAAAATCGTTGTCTGTGGTTCGTCCGCAGGCGGATATATTTCTGTGTCATCAATTATGTTTGAAAATATAAATGATGATAGTGATAATCCAAATACAGAACATATTCCCAATGCTTTAGTCGTTTTCGGTGCTGGAATGGATGGCGTTGATATTATGAGTAGACGGTATCCAGAATTGCTTGAAAGGGCTGTGGAACTTTCACCTCTTCATAATATTAAAAAGTGCTTACCACCAACTTTATGGATGTGCGGAACTACAGATGAATTTTATGAGCAAAATAAAAATTTTGCAAAGTTAATGGTAGATAAAGGTAATGAAATTAATTTTATAACATACGAAGGCATGGAGCATGGCTTTTTTCATTATGGAAGGCATGAAAATAGGTGCTTCCACGATACGATACATAGAATTGAGGACTTTCTGAAATCGTTAAAATTTCTCAATTCTTAATCAGAGAGTAAATCTCCCAGAGAAACCAACCAGTGCGACTATACTTTAACTATGTATTCACTTTATAGGTGGTCGTTAGGAGTCAGTTTATAAATATTCGTGATCTGGGAAAACATTACAAAGCAGCTTTGCTCTATTTACGCGGGGGGACTTGGAGCTAGTTTATTAGATTTTTTATTATGAAAAAGTACATTCTTAACAAGTAAGAGTAGTATTTAAATAGGAAGGTAGTTGAAGGGTTACGCCCGTCAACCACCTTATTCTCGCTATCTACTCACTTTAACAATGCTTATCAGGCTTTACTTTAACTTGTTGCTTTTGTAAAACCTTTAATTTTATCTCTACTACCATTTTTTCTTCAATTTCTGTAAATGTTCCTTCTTCAAATGGAGCATCAATGGATTTTCCTTTTTCGTCATAGACTTTACCCATTTTACGATCTAATGCTTCATCGTACTCAAAGAAATGGGAAGAAATTAACTCACAATAAGGAAGTTCATTAAACTCTTCTCCACTGAATTGGTCGAATTGAGAAAGATCAGCGGATAGTAGATGATCCTTTGAGGCAAAACCATCGCCAAGCTTAGATTTCATAAAGTAAGAAGATTTTTGGGATTGTGGTGAAAAGGCGAATTTTGGTTTGTTAATATAATCTACTTCTGTCACTGCTTTAAAAGGAACATCAACCGTTAAGGAACGAATGTTAGAAATGACAGCGTCTTTTGTACCATAACGCGGTGTAGCATACTGAATATTTTTGCGAACAAATCCCGTTATAAATAATTTGTTCGTAGGCAATAGAAGACGACATTGCGTAACTTTAAGGTTCTTATTAATCGCTTTAATTTCCAAGACAGGCTCTGGGAACTTAATAGTTGGATTTAAATCAACTTGAACCACGGTTTCAGCTAGAACAACAGGAACCTTAACTGCTGTCGGTGCTATTGTTAAATCGGGCTCTGTTGGGTGATTACTTACCTTAGGAGAGATAGCATTTTTTTCCTTCATTGGCTTATAGTTAAAATACGGCGGGGCAGGTTGTGCCTTAGAATTTTTTTGATTACCTTTCTTACCGGACATTATTTATTCACCTCCATATATTTCTAATAATAAGGTATGTGTAAAAAAGCCAATAGTGTGGACGAAGTTATCAAGTTGAAACAACCATTTTTTATTCTACGTATTATTAAACGAAACTCACACTGTTTTTTGGCCTTAATTTTTGGCGAACTTTTTATCGTTCGAACCGTATCTGGTTGAAGTAGTACGCTAAAGTGGCAGAATATTTCAATAAAAAGGGTTGGGTTTTTGTGGTAAAATTGGTTTGTGTTTTCGAGAAGGGGGGAAAAGATTGAATGCTAGAACGTTAGTTATAAGCGATATTCATGGCTGTTTAGATGAATTTAATAAGCTATTAAAAATAGTGAAATATGAACCAAAGTTAGATAAACTCATACTTCTTGGTGATTATATTGATAATGGTGGCTACTCTAAAGAAGTAGTTGATAAAGTCATGAATATGGTAAAGGAATTCGGGGTTATAGCTATTAAGGGAAATCATGACCAACGTTTTATTGATTTAATAAATTCTAAAGACAAAGAGGTTGAGTCAAAATTTATTAAACATGGTGGTCACAATACCCTTTTAAGTTATGTAGAAAAGCAACAAGGTGATAATACTACAGAAATGGATAGTTTTAGGAGGTATATAAAAAAGAAGTATTCTCATCATCTGAAATTTTTAGAGCAACTTCCTCTTTACCATGAGGAGGATGATTACATATATGTTCACGCTGGTCTTAACCCCAATTTTAAAAATTGGAAAGAACAATCGGAGCATGACTTTATATACATTAGAGAAGCATTTCTAAATTATCCGACTGTAACAAATAAAACTGTAATATTTGGGCATACAAAATTGAGAGATATACATGGCAAAGCAGATATATGGTTTGGTGGAGATAAAATCGGTATTGATGGCGGATGTGCATATGGGCATCAACTTAACTGCTTAGAAATTAGGGAGAAAAAGAAGTATAGAATGTATAGTGTTAATTCAATTTAGAGGTATGAAAATTTTAGTAGTCAAGTTAGGGATATTTACGTAAACTCCGTTAATTGTGAATTGATTCACTTAAAGTAAAGGGTGCAGTTCTATGAGAAGAAGGAAGGCCGTTTCTATGTATTAGTTAGAGATTCTGGAAGAGGAAAATCACTAATTTAAGAAGGTGTAAAAAATGTTGTTTATTAACGACAACTTATTGAGAGGTCTTTTATGGAGAAAAAGCTTATTCTATTAGAGGGTATTCCGGGTTCTGGTAAGTCAACGTTTGCTCGTTTTATTTCTATACAACTACAAAGAAATGGATATCAATCGTTACTTTTTCATGAAACAACCTATGACCATCCAATAATTTTATCCGACTCAATTAAAGATGAGAATATGTGGATAGAAGCTTATTTAAAAAGGTGGCATACATTTTTGAACAGACAATTTGACAATAATTCCGTAATTGTCATGGAATCTGTACTGTTTCAAAATCCAATTTTAAATTTACTAAATAAAGATGTGGCTCGGGAGCGGATACTTTCGTTGATTAAGGAATTGTGTTTGATGACAAGCCAATGTTCTGTTAGCTTGATCTTCTTTCATCAAAAGGACACAATAACTGCAATCGACAATATGATTAAAAGCAGAGGTGGAAGCGAATTTTTAAATAGAAAATATGAAGAGTTTAAAAACGAAAAATACTATGAATCGAAAGAATCAAGGACCCCAACTACATAGAGAATTCCTTAGTGAATATGCAAAACTTGCACAAGACGCAATATCGACAGTCGAGGTAGATTCTCTTTCTATTGATAACTCCGAGAAAGATTGGAAAACCTATGAGCAACAATTACTAACTTACTTTAACCTGAGATACATTTCAGATCCTGTTATTCCCTTTAAAAAATTACATGAATTTGTTGGGATTTATCGTAATGACCAAATGAATATTAATGTGAATATTGAAATAAAAGATGAACATCTATATATTTTTGGAAATAGAAAATTAAAACCACGAAGTAGAGATGTATTTTATATTGATGACATCAGTGTAGAAGTAACATTTATTAAGGACAATGGTAAATACAATAATTTAATTATTGGAGAGAAAGATATATTTGTTAACAAGAATGAAGAAGGGACAGAGTTTGTAAGAATTGCATAGAAAAGACAAAGGATTATGCTTATGATAGAAAGCTATATGTCATTCAATCGCTAGTACGAGGGTATGGATATGACTTAGAAAATGATTTGGTTGTAGGGATAGAATTATAAGGACCGAAACGTTATGGATTGAAATATGAATTAGGGTCTTATTATACCTAAAGATCAAGTTACGGCGTTCGAGTTAAAAAACTATTAATATCTTTGCTAAGTAGTCCGGAAATCGAATTTATAGGAGAGGTTACATTGGAGAAGCAAGTGACTAAAAGAGAAAAAGACATTATCACACTATCTATATTACTCATTTTTATACTTTCAATTGTGCTTATTTGGAGTTTATTAACTCGCTATGAAGCATATAAAAATGTTGGAGCGTTGGTAATGTCTGAAAATCCAATGATTAGGATGGAAGCAAGAGAGCTAGCTACAATTAACTTTTAAAACGATTGTTAACGGCCAGGAAGATTATGATGAACAACTGATAAGAGAAATGCAAAGTAACTTACAAAGTCGAGTAAATCTTATGAATGAACTTCATGATGAAGTTACGAAAGTAATACAACTATTAACTGAAAGTAGGGCCTACTTTGTTAATGGGGATGAAAAAAGTGCGATTTCACTCTTAGGTGAAGCAGTATTTTTAGTTAGGCAGTTAATACATAACACAGAGGTTGTCCAAGAATATTGTTCAATAAATTCCATTTATCGAGTTGGTACCATTTTTTTAAAGAATGATGTAAAAGAAAGTGAACTTTATCAACTTCTAGCTAAAGATTCAAGGGAGTAATGCTTTAAAGATTTGTTTGAACATTTCTACTATTACAAGAGATATTTACCAAAAGTTTAAAGTGTTTAGAACAGGAAATATATAACATATGCCGAATTGATATATATAAAATTTTTATGGAGGGATGTTATGAATCCTATCTCAAATAAAATCAGTGGGGTCTTTATTCCGGTAAGCAATATAGAAAATGCACGTGATTGGTATTGTGAGATTTTAGGCTTGCCAACAGATGGTGAAATATTTTTTGGTCATATCTATGTTCTTCCTTTAGTGGGACCAAATATTGTTCTGGATAGCAAAATTTTTGCTCCAGATAACGTATATAAAGTTCCAGCGTTTCAATTTAATGCAGAAGATATCCATCAAGCTTATGAATTTATGCGTTCAAGGAATGTGGAATTAACAACTGGAATCGAGAATGGTCATTGGTTCAATTTTAAGGACCCTGATGGTAATCTTTTAATGGTATGCAAGTAATTCCTTGGATAGAATTTAATGCTCCAATTAGCCGATGAAATGAGTCAGAACTTAGGAATTAGGGCATAATTATTCGCATTCATAGCAAGGCTTTCAAAACCAGGCAACGGCTTCGCACATTACTTAAAGGGCGCTGAAAAGGAAAAACCACCCTTTTTCAGCGCCCTCACACGACAACCTTTTTTTCGTGCCCTCTTTTTTCTCTCGAATTCTCAATCTTCAGTCGTAAAAGCTTGTTCTACTGAATAGGATGTACAAGCGGGCAGGTTTGTCCGGTTGACTGATTGATTGTGGAGGTAGGCTATGAGTGTGTTTTTAAGTTATGTGTTACTAGGATTATCTTTGGCTGCACCGATAGGACCAGTTAATGCTGCACAAATTGATCGTGGGATTAAAAACGGTTTTTTACATGCTTGGCTCGTAGGACTTGGTGCAACGATCGCTGATGGCATTTATATGATGCTTGTTTTTCTTGGGGTTGTCTACATTATTGAAATTCCGTTTGTTCAAGCGTTTCTTTGGTTATTTGGCTTTTTTGTGCTTGTTTATACGGGGTATGAAAGCCTACTTGGTGCAAATAAAGTGTCTTTAGACATGACTAGAGGTAAACAGGAATCCCATGTTAAATCGTTTTTTTCAGGTTTTTTTATGTCTTTATTTAATCCTTTGACGATCCTGTTTTGGCTCGGTATTTTTGGTTCGATTTTGGCTAAAACCGTAACCACCTATGACACACATATGCTTATTGTCTATTGTGGTGCGATCTTTTTAGGGATTACGGTTTGGGATGTGACGATGGCTAGTCTTGCAAGCGGTATGCGCCGTTTTTTAACAACGAAGCTTCTTACAGGTGTCTCGATTGTTTCAGGACTGTCATTAATTGGATTCGGTGTGTATTTTGGAATCCAAGCGTGCAAAATTTTATTTTAACTTTGTAAATAATGTCCCAATTGGCTCGGGTTTGTCTTCCTTAGGGTTTTTCTTCCAAAAGTGCCGCATGATTAACGTAACAAGGCCAATGATTACGACGAAAAGTAAGCTAACAAAAAATCCAGGTCTACTCGTATGGTGAAAGACGGTTCCAATAACTGCAAGAAGGACGAGAATGTACCCGAAAAATTGCTTAACATGATCCATTCTCGTTAATTCATGTAAACGCCCATAGGAGCCCAATATAAAAAACCAATTATATAGTAGCATTAGCCCAGCGGCTGTTGTTATATACTCATAAATTCTCCCAGGCATTACGAGTGAAAGAATGATGGATACGATGATTCCACCTGTTGTCAAAGCCATTGCAGGTAAGGCAATTTCTTTTTTTACGCGTTTTGAAAAAACAGTAGGTGCATCGCGGTCCTCAGCAAGCGTGACGAGAATTCTAATAACGGCAAATAATGAAGCAACCATGGTTGAGAAACCAGCGATGATAAAGACACCGTTAAAGATATCTTGGACATATCGAATCTTGTAATTGTTTAAGGCTGTAACGAACGGACTTGCATCGGTTGAGAAGTTATTCCAATTTACGATAATAAGAGCTAAACCAATTGATGTAATATATAAAATCGCTAAAATTAGCAGCATCACTTTTCCAGACTTTGGTGCTTCTTTTTTATTTTTTAAACGCATCGCCAAAAGTCCGATGATTTCAATCCCAGCAAAACCATAAAACCCATATATTAAAGAGGGTAAAAATCCAGTTATCCCATTTGGTAAAAATTCGCCATATGTTCGAGGTAGCTCATTTTGTGCTGTGCCTTTCCCGAAGAGACCAAATAAAGCGAGTGCAGCAAGAATAATAAACATTAATATAGCTGCTATTTTTAACACAGCAAGCAAATTTTCAATCCGGTCAAACCCTTTAGGTCCAGCAAGAATGACAAGAAGTCCAAGAATGGCATAAATACTAGCAAAAATCCAAAGAGGAATGGCCGGAAACCAAAATTTCGTAAAGATGGATAAGGCGGTCATTTGACTCCCGATAATCAACATTTCTGAAATCCAGTAAACCCAACCACTAGAGAAGCCGGCCCAGCGTCCGAAGGCTTTTTTCGCGTATGTACGAAAGGAGCCTTTTTGCGGATCGGTTATTGTCATTTTCGCAAGAGCTTCATAAACAAAATAGGTTCCCAAAGCGGCAAGGGCAAATGAAAAGAGAACAGCTGGTCCAGCCATGCCAATCGCAATACTTGAACCTAGAAAAAAACCAGTACCAATTGTACAGGCTACACCGAGCAATGAAAGCTGCCACCATTTTAACGGTTTTTCAGACTTCTCGGCAGAATTTGATTTCATATGCCTCACTCCTCCTTTGGATAATATGTAAGCTAGTTTACATTGCGCACATCCTCTACAAGAAGCTTAATTGTAGAGGACTAAAAGCAATGCAGTGGTTTGGACTGTACGATTCTTAGTTAGCAGCATACTCACTTTCTTCACGATATATTGGAAGGGTACAGCATCTAAATGACCCACCTGATTTGATAATCTCGGTAATATCAACTTCAATTACTTCAAATCCGCGCTGACGTAGCTGAGCATTAACCTTCTTATTTACAGGTAGGCTCAAAATTCGCTTCTCTCCAATTGAAAGTACGTTTGTTCCAAGTGTAAATTGCTCTTCTTCTGAGACTTCAATTAAGTCGTAATGATATTCGAGAATGTTGCGTTCCTTTTTTGTGAAAGCGCCAGGAAAATAAATCGCTTCATGTGGTGAAATGATATTGAAAACACAGTCTAGGTGAAGATACTTTTCTGTAAATGGAATAACTATCACTTCATAATCCGGTAAAAGAGTGCGTAAATGATCGATGGCGTACTTATTTGTCCGGTCACTTAAACCAACGAATATTTTATTACGGTCGATGATTACATCGCCGCCTTCAATTCGGTCACCTACCAAATTATAATAGGAGATCTTCTCTTGCTCGAGCCATCCTTTAAATACGTCCTCTTCCCCTTGGCGAACGTCACTAGCCATTTCAGCAACAAAAATCGTTTGACCAAGGGTAAAGCCAATATCTCTTGTAAATACTTGCTCAGGATATCTTTCTTGTTCCGGTAGCAAAATGACATCGACTCCATGGGAACGAAGGGTCTTGACCATTTGGTCATGCTGTTCCATTGCTTTTTCGATATTAATTCCTTCATCTTTAAAATGCTTTTGGGTTTCATTTATTAAATCTTTGATTGTCATATAGCGTGGTGGGCAAAGGACCACGCGGATTAACTTGTCATATTCGCTACTACAAAACGACCTTGTTTTTTTCGTCATTAATGAAAACATGAATAAGCCTCCCCAATCGTTTTACGTTACTAATAGAATGACCGTTTACCAAAAAGTTATCGTATGTAAAAAATGGCGATTAATAAAAAAAGCTGGTACCAATTTTAGTACCAACTTAGATAAACACATCAAGTAAGAACACAACAATAAGAGTTAGTTGAATACACGCTTTCGCAAACGTACTACTTAAAAAGGCTATGAGTGTACCAAGTGCAACTTTTCCAGCTTCATTAAAAGGTTTCTTTTGGACCAATTCCGTTATGAGGACGAGAGAGAACGGAATAATTAAAATCCCGAATGGTGGAAAAATAAAGCTTCCAACGATTAAACCAATTGTCGCCGCACGTAGTCCAGATTTCGTCGCTCCATATTTTTTTACGAAAAAATGATTGGCGATATAATCGATTACAAAAAGAATCATTGTGAATACAAGGAAAGACCCCCATGTCCACCATGTGAGCATTTCGGCGTTAATAAGAAAATGGTAGATGATGGCGCCAACCCAAATCATTAGAACCGATGGGATAATCGGATAAATAAGTCCAACAAAGCTAAGTAAAAAGGCGACAACGATAACAAGCCACCAAACTGTATCCATGAAAGCAACTCCTCATCTATTATTGGTCAAAGTTCTCTGTTAAAAATGCTAATGATTCTAATGAATATTCGACGATTCCCTTTAAATCATCAATTTGATTTTCATTGATTTTTCGCTCGAAGTTTAAATTTGTTTTGTTTAACAGTCGTTTTTTCCGTCCGTACTTAAACGAGATCTCTTGATTAATAAAAGGGCGGCGGTCCCATATGTCCGTAAAGGCTTTTTCAATCATTTGACAATGATCTTCTACGTTATCAATGATTGTATAAAAATTAATCTCTATTACACAACCTGCCCGTTTTTCATCACCGTCAATCATTTCTGTCGCAAAATCCCGTAACGATGAAAAAATAATGATTTCAGCAACAGGATAGGTTTGCTTGGCGCCTTGCATCTGAAATTGCATTGAGAAGCGCCGTGACATCGTTGCTAAATCAAGCAAATCAGCCCGATTCGTCACAATAATCTCCCCATCTAAGTCCAAATCATAAATAGCGCCTTCTAAAACGACCTTTAAATTATCAAATATGGTTGGGTCAAACATTTGTTTCACTCCTACATTGAAATCATGTTATTTTCCATAATCAGGTTTAGAGATTATTGATTCGATTATACTAAAAAATGAACGACTATTTGTAGTTTGTTGGAGGATTTGTCATGGACTTACTCGAAACTTTATTTGCCAAAGAGAACTGGATTGTTATGATCGGTGGATTGCTCGTCCTATTCCTAGTTTTGTCATTAGTACGTACGTTAATTAAGTGTGTACTGGTAGCGGCAATTTTACTAGTAACAGCCAGTATCTTTTTTAACATCGATCCAGAAGAAATTATGAATATAACGAGCAACTCCTCACAGTGGGGACAAGAATTTGTCGAGGAAACAATTAAGCCGATGCTTGTCGATTTTCCTTTGGAGTCACTTCTGCCTGATAAGGATGAATTTGAGCAGTGGAGGGAGCGTTTACCAGAGGAAGAGGAGTCGGGAAATGTTTTGGATTCACTTGAACAAAAATAAAGAAAAAAAATGATGTTGAAAACGCTTTCAAATAAATGCGGATAGTGGTAAACTAGACGTATAAAAGGAGTGATAATAATGAACCAAAACAAATTATTTATAGAAGAGATAAAAAGATTTGTTGAAAATGGATTGTCACTTAATCAAGCTATCATCGAGATGAATGAGAAATATGGTAAAAGCCCAATGTTGATATCGGAGCTATATCAATTATTTGCAAAAAACCCCTACATATTAACGGTTAAGGAAGACCTAGATAGTGTCGTCTATGAATCACTTCTCCAAGGGGAATTGCAAAAAGCAAAAACATATTACGGAGGATTGGTTTATGTAGCCGAGCTATTTGAGCTTTCGGAAACGTATGTCAAATGCAAAGTAGAAAAATACAAGCAACCAATGATTGATTATAAATTCACAGCATAAAAAATGAGCGAAATCCTATCGTGGATTTCGCTCGTTATTTTATTGTTTATACAAATCATAAATGGATTTTTCAGTTTTTACTTGCAATCCGTTGTCTGTTACCGCCGATTCAAATCTTCCGAAAAGGGGGATTTCATATGTGTTTTGTGGTAAGGGCATTTGCCCCCGATCCGTTTTAATTTCACCATTTCCATGTAGAATGATTTCTGATTTCGCTAAGTATCCATCTGGATCAGGAGCTTCTATTTTTCGTACGGAAACATCTTCTAACTGAAGCTGCACACTATCAAGGTCAATGACATCCCCTTGTTGAATCTCCCTCTTTTGAATCATGACTGTATGTCCTTTTCCATTCTCGAGCCAATTGGCTAATTCATTAATCATCTGATCCATCGTCAACCTCCTATCATGTATTCGTACTATTCCCAAACTTACTCTGTTCATGCGTGTTGTTCGAAATCCGATTGATGAATAAACGACAAAACTTGGCACATACTAGTGGGTAAGGAGGCGATAGGATGAGTCAACAAATTATAGCAGTACGCAAAAACAATGAAGGTGACATTATTGAATGTAAGCTTTCAAATGGACAAGTTGTTGATTACAAACAAGCACAAGCTATGGCCCAAAATGGCGAAATTGAACATGTGAATGTGTTTAAAGGTCGCGACGGTGATATGCATTTACGAAGTGATGCAGATGGAGACCCATCAAATAACTTGGACAACCTTCCAACCTTTTAATGAAGTACTGTATGTAATAAAAGGGGTATCCCTTATGGGATACCCCTGCTTCATTGACTTTTGAGATAGGCTCTTTATTTAGTTGTAATAAGTGGTATGATACAATATACATATAATTATAACAACGTTGTTAAGACGATGAAAGAAGAGAAGGCTATGAGAGAAGAGAAGCAAACATCATTTTTACCTATAAGCAAACTGTTGTTGTTCTTTATTCCGTTGGGGTTGTCAGCAAGTTTGGTAACGTTTTCACATATTATTATCAACGGAACATTAGCACGTGGGGAAGAGGCAGAAGTCATTATCTCTAGCTATGTTATTGCGATGAGTTTATTTGCGATTACAGAAAGACTGGGCGTCTTATTGCGGCATACATGTTCAGCCCTAGTTCGAGATAAAGTTTCGTTTAAAGCCGTTTTGCATGTAGCTACATATGTGTTACTAGTACTTATGTTCATTGCAACGACCATTGCTTATACACCAATCGGAAAATGGATTTTCACTTACTTTTTCGGTGCGGAGTCTGCGATGGTAAGTCAAATTATAGAAGTTTATCAAATTTTAATCATTGTTACGTTTTTCTCTGCGATTCGCTGCTTATTTCAAGGGGTTATTATTTTAGAAAGACAAACAAAATGGCTCACGATTGGGATGATTATTCGCTTAATTGTTATGTATCTACTTTCTTTGTATTTTATTAAAGGAGGAAATATTACGGCAGTTACAGGCGCGTATATCTTTTTAGCGGGGATGATGGTCGAAAGTCTTGTAAGCTATCTTGAGGGTCGTTTGCTTGTCAAAAAACTTAAAGAGAAGCAAGCCAATCATACCGTTACAACAAAAAAACAAGTGTTTCGTTTTTATAGTCCGTTAATTTGGTCTTCACTCATTATCGTTATGGTTGGACCTTTTATAAATGCATTTCTAGGGAAAACAAATGAGATTGAGCTTGCTATCGCATCCTATGCATTAGCCCTTAGTGTTACGCAATTGATTTTAAGCTTTTTTACGTACGTCCATCAAATTGTGCTATCTTTTTATAATGAAAATTCTAAAAAAGTCATCCAGTTTACATCGGTTATTGGAATCATTCCAGCTATTGTGTTAGCAATCATTTGTTTCACCCCACTTGGCCCGCTCTTTTTAGAAACGGTTCTAGGAGCGAATGAACGATTAGTGGAAGCAAGTATGGACTGTTTACATGTGTTTCTAATCATGACGATTGTCTTTCCTTGTATTGATTTTTGTAATGGAATCCTTCTTATTCGAGAGCAAACAAAAGCGATGCTTATTACTCAATCTACGAATCTTCTGATTACGTTCCTAATTTTACTAGTAGGCTCAAGCCTTGTTCCAAATTGGAATGGTGTAATTGGGGCACTAGCACAATCCGTTGGAATGGTAGGGGAGCTTGCTGTGCTTTTATTTATTGTGTTAAAAGGAGGAGCAACACTGCATCAACAAAAGAAGCGTAAAGAGAAAGAGCAATCGATAGGGCTGTAACAACAACCGGGGTGGACGCAACGACTGCTCCGGTTATTTGGTATAAGGAAAATATTTCAATTTTATTCTTTATTTTATGGACAAGCTTCTTTATAATAATATTCAAATAGGTATTAGAATATTATTTTCAGGAGTTGCGAGTATGGAATATTACGATGCGGTAATAATTGGTGCAGGTCAAGCTGGTATTGCGATGGGTTATTACTTAAAGAAAGAAGGCATTTCCTTTATAGTATGTGATGAAAATGAAAGAATAGGAGACTCCTGGAGGAAGAGGTACGATTCATTAGTTCTATTTACTCCAAGAAGATACTCTTGCCTACCTGAATTAAGAATGAACGGTTCAGCTGACGGATTTCCAACTAAAGACGAGATGGCAAATTACTTAGCAAGCTATGTTAATCATTTCAACATTCCCGTAAAGTGCAACACCTTAGTTTACAATATAATCAAGAAACATGACTTATTCTATGTTGAGACAAATAAAGGACGAATTGAAGCGAAAAATGTCATCATTGCATCAGGAGCCTTTCAAAAGCCTTATATACCCCCGGTTTTTAAAGAACATGAACAACATCCATTACAGTTCCATTCTTCTTCATATGTTTCTCCTAGACAGATTCCTAAAACATCAGTATTGATTGTTGGAGGAGGTAATTCGGGTGCGCAAATTGCACTTGAGCTAGCAAAAGAGAGGGAAGTGACAATGGCCGTTAGTCATCGACTAAAATTTTTACCGCTTCGTTTTTTAGGAAGAAGTATATTCGATTGGTTAGAACGACTTGGGCTGTTGTATGCTGGAGTTGATACGAAACGAGGAAAATGGTTTAAAAAACAGAAGGACCCGATTTTCGGAAAAGAATTAAAGGGATATATTAAGAACAAGCAGGTACAGCTTAAGCCAAAGGTCGTTTCAGTTATCGGAAAAGAAGTAGTGTTTGAAGATCATAGTCGTCAGACCTTCGATACGGTAATATGGGCAACGGGCTTTGTTCCATCTTATGAATGGATTTCGATCGAAGGTGTGAAAGATTCTGATGGAAAGCCTATTCATAAAAGAGGCATAAGTGAAATTGATGGACTTTACTTTTTAGGTTTGCCTTGGCAATACCAACGTGGGTCGGCATTAATTTGTGGCGTTAGCCATGATGCTAATTATTTATTGTCACATATTCTCACCAACTTGCAGAAATGAAAGCGATTAAGGAGATGGATGAATTGGACGAAAGAATCCAATCTATTTTAACAATCTAGATTCCAAAGATAAAGAGGTTCAATATGAAGCTTTTAAAAATGTGATTGAAGTAATCGAAAACCCCGTGAATTGGGCGTATGAGGTGTGGGGAGGTTTAAAGGATGAATTAATCGATCGTGTTCCTCATAAACGGTCAAGAGAATGTGGGATCTCAAATCAAAAGGGTAAAACCTGTTGGGATACTCTCTTCTTTAATTTTCAAATACATGGACATACTAGAGGCAAGGTAGGTGATAAACGTGTTAAAGGACGAACAAGAATTTATTCGTTCAATTAAAGAGAATGCGATTCGTTTTGATAAGCTTGAGGACATGGAACCATTGCTTGAAGAGGCAAGTAAGGCAAGATTCGCATTACTTGGAGAAGCCTCTCATGGTACGTCGGAGTATTATAAAACACGAGCGGAGATGTCAAAATGGCTCATTGAAAAGAAAGGATTTTCATTCCTTGCCGTAGAAGGAGATTGGCCTTCTTGTTACGAAATCAACCGTTACATAAAAGGGTATAGCAATAAAAAAGGCCCTATAGATGTTTTAAACGCGTTTAATCGTTGGCCAACATGGATGTGGGCGAATGAGGAGATGATTGATTTAATTGCTTGGTTAAAGGACTATAATGACGATAAAGCACCGAAGGACAAAGTCGGATTTTACGGGATTGACGTATATAGTCTGTGGGAGTCTATGGAGGCCGTTATTGCTCATTTAGATAAAACAAACTCACCAGCAGCATCACATGCAAAAAAGGCGTTTTCATGCTTTGAACCATTTCATCGTGACGCCCAATCTTACGGCGTTTCCGCAGCATTATACGGTGAAGACTGTATTAATGAGTTAATGGAGATGCTGAGGCAGCTATATGAATCAAGGGAATTCTACGAGGATGACGATGAAGCTTCCTTAAATGTAGCAGTGAATGCGCTTGTCGCGAAAAATGCTGAGGCGTATTGTCGGACGATGATTACAAACGATAATGAATCATGGAATATTCGTGACCGCCATATGGTTGCTGCGCTTGATTTTATCGCTGATTATTATGGACCGGATTCAAAGGGAGTCATTTGGGAGCATAACACACATATTGGTGATGCTCGTGCAACTGACATGGCTGAGGAAGGCTTAGTAAACGTCGGTCAGCTTACGCGAGAAAAGTACGGTGTAGAGAACGTTTATGCAGTTGGCTTCGGGACATTTGAAGGAACTGTTATCGCTGCGGACCGTTGGGGTGAAAAAGCGCAGGTGATGCAAGTACCTAAAGGTCGGTCAGGAAGCTGGGAAGAGTACTTACATGAAGCGGGTGCCTTCAATAAATATATCCTGTTTCATGAAATGAACCGTCCTGTATTTGAACATACAATTGGTCACCGTGCCATCGGTGTAAGTTATAATCCTCGCTATGAGCATTATGGAAATTATGTTCCTACAAAAATAGCGAGGCGCTATGATGCGTTTTTACATTTCGAACAAACGCATGCACTACATCCATTAAATGTAAAAGAAATTCGGGCCTAACTATTTGTTAGGCTTTTTAAAATTTGAACAATTCTAAATATATTTATTTAAAAATTCGCTAAAAATGGTACAATAGAGCTAAGTTAACTTCGTTTGATTAAAAGGGCTTTTTAGGAGTCTCTAATTACACTGATTTTTTTAAGAGAAATGAATTAGAGTGTCACTGTTTTTTATCCGGATATATAAGGTGATAAAATGACAAATCAATTTGAACGCATCTTTCAAACAGAATGTATTTTGGAAAAACAAACAACAGGCTTCTGGGAGATTGATCGTACGTTGCAGTTCACATTTTGGTCTAAAGAAATGTATGAACTATTTTCTAACTACTCTGAGAAGCCACCACAGCTGACGGAGTTTTTAAATACAATCCAGTCTGAATATGCTGACATTGTATTTAAGGCATTGAGAGAATGTATAGTTCATCAACGTGATTTTTCGATAGAATACGAAATTGTTTCAAATGCTCATCGTCACCGAACGGTTATTCAAACTGGAAAAGCAGTGTTAGATAAGGATGGACAAGTTCATCGAGTGATTGGTACTTTTCAAGACGTTACGAGCTACAGACAATTCGAGACAAGGATAAAAAATGTTGATACTATTATCTCAGCAATTACTGAGAATTTAAGTGCAGGAATTTGGGCAATGGATGCACAATCTGGTGCGATTTTGTATCTTTCAAACGGAGTAACAGATATTTTTGGCTATTCATTGGATGAGTTTCGGCATGATCCACTTTTATGGAAAAAAAGTATTCATCCTGACGATGTCATGAACGTTGATTATAAACGTGAGAAATTGTTAAGGAATGGGAAACTTACGCATCAATATCGGATTATCACGAAGAAGAATGAGGTGAAATGGCTCCATGATCAAACGTTAATTGTTGCGGACGAAAATGGAAGCGCTACACATTTGATTGGAATTGTAGCAGATGTATCAAAACCGATTGAATCGACAATGAATATAAAGTATTTGTCGCATCATGATTCTTTAACCGATTTACCGAACCGTCGCTTTTTCATGAAAAGATTAGCGGAAAAAATGAAAAATCCAGCCGGAGAAAAGCGTTCTTTTGCCATGTTTTATCTTGATTTGGATAGATTCAAATATATCAATGATTATTTAGGTCATGAGATGGGCGATATGGTGCTGGTCGAAATGTCGATTAGACTAAAACGGTTCATTGATTCATCCTGTTTTCTAGCGAGACTAGCTAGTGATGAATTCGCGATTATACATGAGGGAATGACGGAGCGAAATGAGGTCATTTGTTTTGCTAGGAAACTCATTGCACTCATTGAAGAACCTATTCATTTTGAGAATCAGGAGCTTTCTTTGACAGCGAGCATTGGCATTTGTTTCTATCCTGATGATGGAACGTCTGTGCAACCGTTATTAAAAAGTGCAGATATGGCGTTGTCTCGCGCTAAAGAAAATGGGAAAAATAATTTCCAAATCTATTCAACCGCAATGAATAGAAAGGTTACGCGCTATTTTGCCTCCGATAAAGAGCTAAGAAAAGCGCTCCGCAACGAAGAATTCTTCTTAGAATATCAACCGAAAGTTGATACGAAAACAGGCAACATTGTTGGTGGAGAAGCACTTATTCGCTGGTACCATCCAGAAAAAGGGGAAATTCCTCCGATGAGTTTTATTCCGTTGGCAGAAGAAAACGGGTTAATCGCCGGAATTGGAGATTGGGTGTTCCATAAAGTGTGTTCCGACTTGAAAGGGTGGAAGGAGCAAGGGCTTGAAGTTGTGCCGATTTCTGTTAATCTTTCACCGAAAAGGCTAGTTGTTCCTGGGATTTCTCAGCACATTAAATCTATTGTCTCTCATTATGATGTGAATCCTTCATTACTTTGTGTGGAAATCACAGAGCGTTCGATTTTATTAAATGAACAACAATCTCAAAATGTCATCAGAGAGCTAAAGGAATTTGGTATTCGCTTTGCTCTTGATGACTTTGGGACAGGCTATTCATCACTGACATCATTAATTAATTATGATATCGACATTTTGAAAATTGATAAAATGTTTATCGCGGGAATGTTTGAAAAAAACCGAAATAAACAAATTATTAAGTATTTGCTTTCTTTAGCAAATAGTATCGATATGTTAGTTGTAGCAGAAGGAGTTGAAACGCAGGAGCAACTTGATTTTCTTGTTCAAGAAGGCTGCCCGATTATTCAAGGTTTTCTGTTTAGTAAACCATTAAAAGAACCAGAATTTGTTCAGTGTCTTATCCAAAAAACTTTACCGGCTATTCCTTAAATAAATAGAAGTTGTCCCAATAGCTCGATTGTGCCTTTGGGACAACCTTGAAGCAATGCGAAATTGCTACTTTTGTACGTCCTACTATGAGTTGGTATGCATAGTAGGACGAGTAGCGTATGGAGTTTCTATTCCATTTTCGATTTTTGAGAAAGCCTTTATTTTAGTTAATAAGCAATAAAATGATCATTAAATCCAGAACCAAGGTAGAAGTGCTAGTGAAGTAATTGCACCTAATCCAATTCCAACAGCGAATCCTCTTCCGAATCCCCAGCCTGGATAGCCCCAGCCATAGCTAAATCCTCCAAATCTACTTCCTGTGTAACCTCCAACCGGTTGAATATATACTTCTCTATCTGTTACATTTTGAATGACACCACGATGCACTTGACCATCAACAGTGTTAATTTCCACTAAACGCCCACGATACTTTTGGCAAATATGATAATAGTGTAAAGACAACTTATTCACTCCTTTTTAATAGGCTATATTGCATCATATGTAGAAATGAAATAACCGAAACGGACAGGTGTACTAAGTAGTTCGTGGAATTGGCTACTAGAAAAGGCTTATGACCTAGACCGATAGGAAGAAATGAATCATAGTCTAAATGGAATGCTAAAAGATTTGAGGGGATAAAATGTATGTTGATGCACTAGCAGAATTCGGAGTAGGGGGATCTCATCCAGGAGGTTTACTTTTAACAAAGAAATTACTTGATAACGAGGAAATCCAATCTTCGTCAAGTATTCTTGATATCGGGTGTGGAACAGGGCTAAGCGCTTATTACTTATATGAAAAGTATCAGTGTGATGTTAAAGCTTGTGACATCCATCCTATGATGATCGAAAAAGCGAATCAGCGTTTCAAACTGGCAAATTACCCAATTGAAGTAGTTTACGGTGATGCTGAAGCATTAGATTTTCCCGATTGTTCGTTCGACTATCTATTATCTGAATCGGTTACTGCGTTTACGGACAGCCGATACTCGCTGAAAGAATACTGGCGTGTGTTAAAACCACAAGGTAGATTAATAGCTGTCGAGATGGTACATGACGAAAGCTTACCAAAGCCGGACCAAGAAAAAATAAAGGCTTTCTATCGGTTTCAATCATTTTTAACAATCGACCAATGGAAACAGAAGCTATTTGAAAATAACTTTTCCTCTATTATTATTGAACCGTATTTACCAAAAGAAGTACAAGAAGATATAATAAATGATATAAGTCCATCCGCATCTATTCATCCGAAGTTACATGACACTGTACTAGAGCATGGAGATATTGTTCAAACTTATCGCGAGAAAATGTTTCCTGTTGTCATAACAGCTACAAAATGATGTGCAAGAACTATAATTTTCTCTATATAAGAACAGAATCGTCAGTCTTATATTGAAGGAAGAAACTTCATGAAATAATCTAGAAAAATATTTAATAAAACCGCTTTTTTCTCTATTAATTTTGATAAAATAGAATTTGCAAGAAATCTATTTTATGCGTTGGATTCGAGTAGAAAAGGCGGTTTTTTCGGTGAATCGAAAGAAAAGAATTTTAATCATCTATTTGATTGTAAGCACCATTTGGGTCATAGGTTCCGATTATCTCCTCTCTCTTTTGCATTTAGATACGTATATATTACTACAAAGAGTAAAAGGGGTTGTCTTTGTTTTATTAACAGGGGTCTTTATTTATTATTTATTAATTAAAAAAGAAGAGTTTGAGTTGCTTAAACAAGAGAAAGAAAAGCTTTCAACTCTCATTAATTCGATGGTCGATTTTGTGAATTTCAAAGATGGGGATGGGAGATGGATTGAAGCTAATAATTTTGGCTTAAAGCTCTTCCAATTAGAGGGGGTCGATTATCGAGGAAAAAAAGACTCTGAACTCGCTGAATATACAGATTTCTATCGTGAAGCACTTATCTATTGTGAAACGTCCGATGAAGAGACGTGGATGAACGGCAAAATAACATATTGTGAGGAAGTAATTCCTCTGCCGAACGGAGAAGAAAAAACCTTTGATACGATTAAAACACCTTTATTTTATGAGAACGGAGAACGAAAGGGTTTAGTCGTTATTGGTAGAGATATTACGGAGAAAAAGTTAGCAGAACAACAATTAAAGGAAAGTAATATTCGCTATCGTTCTTTATTTGAATATAATCCAGAACTAGTATTTATGATTGATTTAAAAGGGAATATTACCGATTTAAACCGGAAATTTGAACCATTAACAGGGTATAGTAAGGTAGCGAGTATTGGAAAGTCAATCCTATCGTTTATCTTTGAAGGAGATAGAAAACGGGCAATTTGTTCGTTTAAAAAAGTTCTGCAAGAAAAAAATGCACAAAAAATTGACCACATTCATGTTATTCATGCAGAAGGAAAACGGGTTATTGTAAATTGTGCTGCTGTTCCAATTATTAGTGATGGAGAGATCATTGGAATTGTTGGATATGCAAATGACGTAACACAAATTCTTGATACGGAAGAACGTCTCATGAAAACGGAGAAGTTAGCTGTCATTGGTGAACTCGCGGCAGGGATTGCCCATGAAATTCGCAATCCGTTAACATCATTAAAAGGATTTGTGCAAATGTTCCAATCAGAAAGCCAAGATAAGAACCGTTTCTATCGGATTATGTTAGATGAACTTGAGCGAATAAATGCTATCGTAAGTGAATTATTAGTACTCGCTCGTCCTCAGGAGGTTCAATTTTCAACATGTGATATGAACGTCATTATGAATGACGTGTTTACACTATTAGAGTCAGAAGCGAATTTACATGGTGTGACGCAGTCCTTAGAAGTTGCAGAATCGTCCTTACTTGATTGTGAGCCGAATCAGTTAAAGCAGCTATTTATTAATATTATGAAAAATTCGACTGAAGCCCAAGCAACACATATTCATGTTTCAATCTCAAAATCCGAAGAGCATATCATTGTAAAAATTATTGATGATGGTTGTGGAATGACAAAAGAACGAATGGAAAAGCTAGGGGAACCGTTTTATTCACAAAAAGAAAAAGGGACTGGCTTAGGTCTTACGGTTAGTTTTAAAATTGTACAAGCTCATGATGGTACGATTCATTATAAGAGCAACCCAGGGTATGGGACAGAGGTGACGATTATGTTACCGAAGAATAATCATAGCCTACGTCATAAAACAGAAATGGGGTTGGGGTAAAGGGAATGACACCTTTGTCCCAGCCCCTGTTTTTTTTCGTATATAAAGCTGTTTTTTACTCAGTGACAGGCTGTAACACAAACTCTTCGACTGCTTTGGCAACACCGTCATTTTTATTCGTATCTGTGACATAATCTGCTTTTTCTTTAATATCATCAGGAGCATTTCCCATAGCAATACCTAAGCCTGCAAATTCAATCATTTCAAGGTCATTGTAGCTATCACCCATAGCAATGACTTCCTCGCGTGTAATGCCAAGCTGTTCAATCAAATGGGCAAGACTTGTCCCTTTTGAAACCCCTGCTGGCATAAATTCGAGAAAGAAAGGTTTAGACCGCATTATGCTAAGTTCTTCTCCTAATTGCTGCTTAAGTTTTTCTTCGACTGGGATTAGGTGCTCAGGAGCTTCGAGCATTAACACCTTTACCACTGGCTCAGTAACGGCTTCTTTCAAGTCGGCAATAACAATAGGTAAACCAGTTAGATGGGCCTCGACATCTGAATACTCATTGGCTTTCTCGGTTACGATTGTATCTCCAACATATGTATGAATGCCAACATTTTCTTGATGACTTAAGTCAACTAATTGATGAACTGTTTCTGGTGGTAAAGATTGGCCAAAGATTTCTTCCTTTGTTTTGCAGTTAATGATTTTTGCACCATTAAAAGAGAGAATATAGCTTCCGTAATCAGCTAATTTTAACTGGTCAGCATAGTCATGCATCGCATAAGACGGGCGTCCAGAAGCTAAAACTACTTTTACCCCTCTTTCTTGAGCAGACATTAATGCTTCAATCGTACGTTGTGATATTGAATGGTCATCTTGTAAAAGGGTATCATCCATATCGAGAACAATCATTTTGTAAGTCATGGTCAACATTCCTTTCCGATTAGGTAGACCTCTTAATCCTACTACAAAACTAGGTTTTGCGGAAGAACAACTTCACAAGTAGCCGAGGTTATGAGAGTTGCATCAACTAGTAATGTTAGTTAAAATAAATTGTTGGAAATTTGCACTAGAAAAGAGGCCCTATTATGATCAATCGTGTTGTCCTTGTAAAATTTGCAGAAAGCACCACAGCTGAACAATTACAAGGAGTTATAGAACGCTTTAAAGCGTTAAAGAATCATCTTTCTGGTATCGTTGAGATTCATGCCGGACTAAATGTTGCGGAAAAGAGCAAAGAGTATCAAGTGGTGTTAAGTGTACGTTTTGAGGACCAAGCAGCACTTGAAGCTTATGTCGCGAATGCTGAACACCAAGCTGTTGCAGCTTACATTCGTGAAGTTGGAAGAATTGATAGCATTGGTGTCGATTTTGAAATCTAAAAGCCAACAGGTCCTAACAGAGGAAGCCACTGAAAAACCCCTTGAAAGTCACGCTAGGAAGTAGCAATGGCTTCACACGTTGCTCGCCTGCTAAGAGAAACCCACTCATAGCGAGGCCACTGAAAAACTACTTCTTGTAACTCAAAGAAGGAGTAATGGCTCCACACGTTGCTCGCCCTGCTATGAGAAAACCACTCATAGCAGGGCTTTCAAAACCAGGCAACGGCTCCGCACATTACTTAAAGGGTACTGAAAAAGGGAAACCCACCCTTTTTCAGTGCCCTCTAACAGAGAGGGTTGTTAGGACCTAATCTGTTTGAGTAGGAGCTCTACCGTTGGAATGTCAGCAGGAGCCCAGCGCAACCGGTCTAACTGTTCGAGAGGAATCCACTTAAGATCCGCATGTTCTTTTGCTTTCGGGAAACCAGAAATAATCGTCGCATGATAGGTAAGCAAATGAACCAATACGTTAGGATATCGGTGAGTAACACTTTCTATTTTCTCGGAAACCTTTATTTCACAATCTAGTTCTTCACGAATTTCTCGCGTTAACGCTTCTTCAGGCGATTCGCCATCTTCTATTTTTCCGCCTGGAAATTCCCAATGATGGGCAAGGGACATTGTTGGTGAGCGTAATGCACATAAAATATGACTTTGCTCATTATTTATTACCGCAGCAACTACTTGAACTTTTTTCATTTGACCCCCATTAAAAAATTATGATGTTATTTATTATAGTGACTTCACACATGATACGCAAAACATTAGAGGTAAATAGGAAATAGAACCGGTAACATTTCCTGGGGAAGCGCATATTTTGACATGATTCTGATAAAAAGTACAATGTTTTTTTAAAATGAACGATTGGAGGCTGTAAACAATGACGGATGGGAGAAAAGTTATTAAATTAATAGCCATTGATATGGATGGAACGTTGTTGAATAATCGCAATGAAATTTCAGAAGAAAACCGAAACGCTATAAAGGCTGCAGAAAAGCAAGGGATTCATGTTGTCATAAGTACGGGACGAACAAGAACGACGTGTGATGATTTAGTAAAATCACTTTCACTTCAATCCTATTTAATTACTGTAAATGGGAGTGAAATTTGGGATGAGAATGGTACATTAGTTGAAAGAACATTACTAGATACTGCGTTTATTGAACATATGTGGGGGCTAAAACAAAAATACAATACATATTGTTGGGGTGCAACGGTCGGAAATGTTTGGAGAGAAGGGATTCCAGAAGATTTATCTGCACATGAATGGATGAAATTTGGATTTGATATTCCCGATGATAGAATACGAGAAATAATTTATAAGGAGCTATCGGATAACGAAGCATTAGAAGTTAGTAATTCGAGTCCAACAAATTTAGAAATAAACGCTAAAGGTGTAAATAAGGCCAAGGCACTTAACAAAGTATGTCAACGTCTAGGATTTACAATGGAAAATGTCATGGCATTAGGCGACAGTTTAAACGACATTGCAATGATTCAGGGGGCAGGACTTGGAATCGCAATGGGCAATGCTCAAGAAAGTGTTAAAGAAGCAGCTAATTGGATTACAGCAACCAATATAGAAGATGGTGTTGCACAAGCGATTCAGAAATGGGTATTAACTTAAAATTCGTTTGTTTATCAGTAAGAAAGGTGTGTCTCAAAAAGACAGAACCTCTTTTAAAAACACACCTTTTTTAGATTTACTAGATAAAATCTGTTATTTGTTCAAGATCTCTAAGTTCATGGTAAGACGTTTCATATACTTTTTGTAACCTAGGTTTGATCGTATTCACAATGTCAATAAGGTAGGGGTCAAATTGAGTTCCCTTTCCTCTGTTTAATCTTTTAAATGCTTCATCAAAGGACAGAGCTTCACGATACGCCCTTGTAGTGGTCATGGCGTCTAAAGCATCAGCAATCGCAATTACCCTTGCATCTAAAGGGATTTCCTTTTCCTGTATTCCAGAAGGGTAGCCTTTGCCATCCCAACGTTCATGATGATAAAGTACGCCTGGTTTCAATAATTCAAGACTAGAAACCCGTTCAACCATTCTAGCTCCAACTATAGGATGTGTTTTTACCACTTCAAATTCCTCTTTAGTTAATCGTTCTGTCGATGTTAAAATTACCTCTGGTATATTAATTTTTCCTATATCATGAACAAGTCCACTCAGTCGAAGTCTGTTAAGATTTTGCTCATCATTATAATCACTTATTTTTTTCCCTATTTCTACAGCATATAAACTAACGCGTTCACTGTGACCAAATGTATATTGATCCTTTGCTTCAATCGCAATTATGAAGCTCTTAACGGTTTGCTCGAGGGTAGATTCCATAGACTCAATGATGATGTTTACTTGATTTCTATATGATTGAAATAACTTGCTAAACAATAGGTAGCTAAAAGTAGAAATTATAATATATAACAAAAGTCGATTAGATAAATCTATTGCATCTATTTTTATATCCCCTATTGGAAAAAAAAACGAAATTATTGAAAAAGTCATTAATCCAATTAATGAGTAATAAATAAGTAATGTTCTACTACTAAATAAACCTGCTAATATCGGCATTAGTAAAAAATAACTCCAAGACTCGCCATAGCCAGAACTAAAGTATATAAGAGTAAAGAGTAATAATGCATATAGTAGTATAAAATGAGGAAGATACATAGATGGAATCCAAATAAATATAATTCTTAGTAGAAGAACAATTAATAAACTGGTAACTAGATATGAAACATTTGCTCTAGAGTATGGTAGATCAAAGAATGTAAAAAGAACATTCCAAAAAATACTAAGGGTTAAATATATTGTCATAATGATAAAAATATTTTGAGTGATTTGATATTGATGCTCGGTAAAATATTTGGTTAAAAGTTTATCTTTTTGTTTCATTATTACGTTCGCCTTTTCTATTCAAAGTTATTTTTTAGAATTAGTAACTACAATTTTTGCTAAAAAACCGGAAAAAAATAGAAAATTATAGAAAAAAATCCCTTTTTTATTTATAGTTCTAAGTATAAGACTATTAAATTTAAAAAGGAGAGTTTTGTATGAGGAATTTAGACCGTTATGTTTATAGTAAAGCAGAGGGGGAGGTTAGAGAAGAGGCTATTTCCCTACATTACAATCGTTACAAAGAGCTAGGTTTTTTTAAAAATAATGAAATAGACGAATACGAACCGTATTCCACCTATTTTGTTGCAGAAACACAAGAGAAAGACCAAGTAGTTGGTGTAACAAGACTTGTTTTTATGGATTTAATGAGTTTACCAACTATAAAAAACTTTGAAATAAATGATATTTCTCTACAAAAATTAAGAAATTTTGAAAAGAATACTTTAGCTGAGCTAAGTGCACTTACAAAAGCTCCTCAACACGATGTTGGGTTAGGTCTTATTCGTTCTGCCGTTCAATATTCATTAGAAGCCAATATTGAATGTTGGGTTTGTTGCATTGATGAACGAGTGTTCAACTATTTAAACAGAATCTTTAAGTTTCCATTTCAAATTATTGGAGAACCTAAGATATATTTAGGATCAAAAACAATTCCGTGCATTTTTAATTTGACTGAAGGACTACCATTATTGAAAGAAAAAAAATATTCAATTTACGAGTTTTTAGTGACACCACAAGCCCAATTAATGGAGGTGAAATAATGATAGTCCAGGAACGATTGACAAGAAATCTAGGTATTATGTCAGAGGAAGATATGCATAAGCTTCGAAACGCAAAAATTGCGATAGCTGGCTGCGGTTGCATTGGTGGCTTCTCAGCAGAATTGCTTACGAGAATCGGAGTTGGTGAGTTACGAATTGCAGATCCAGATAGTTTTGATGAATCAAATATTAATCGGCAGTGCGCGGCCACATTTAAGACGATTGGGCGAAATAAATCAGAAGCTCTTAAGGAACATTTACTCGCCATTAATCCCGAATTAAAGATTACTACATATTCGGAAGGGGTTCATGAAGAAAATGTTTCAGATTTTTTGCATCAGGTTGATTATGTCATTGATGCCATTGATTATTTTGCGTTTCCGTACGCGGTTCTTCTACATCGTGAAGCACGTCAAAGAGGGATTCATATTATTACAGCAGCAGCTATTGGTTTTGGGACAACAGTATTAGCCTTTGATCCTAAAGGGATGGCGTTGGAGGAGTATGTTGGTATGCCAATGGGGTTAACCATTGAACAAATGAAGGGAATCAGGTTTCCTGTTTCAGGTTATGCAGAAAAACTACCAAGCTACATTTCAATGGAGCAAGTGACTAGATGGATTCAGGAGAAAACCATCCCAACGATTAGTGTCGGACAAGCACTTGGACCAGGTGTATTAGTTTCAAAAATGATTTTGCATATCCTTGATCGAAAAGTACCAAGCTTCGTTCCTGAATCATTTCAACTCCAGTTTGAGGATTGAGTTACTAGGGGTAGTTGTAGAAAAGAAGGGGCTGTTCAGTTCCAGGTGAAAAACAGACCTTAAAACTGGACACCCCTTGTTTACTTATTCCATCCAGCTTGGTTTTCCAAAGCCTTGGAACTCGTTATCAATCACAGCTTCAAATTCTTCAGATTCTACTGCTGCTTTAATATCTGCCACGAATTGCTCTTCTAAATCACTTGTATTAACAACGACACGGTTGCGATAATCATCGAACATATTCTCTAATTTAAGTGCATCTAGTAAATCCATTTTTGAAGCAAGTGCAAAGTTTCCTGGTACTGCTGCGACATCAACACTTTCAACTGCACGAGGAAGTTGAGCTGCTTCAATAGGTTGGAACTGTAGGTTTAACGGGTTATTTGCGACGTCTTTCTCTGAAACAGTTAGAGGGTCGACTTCTTCACTAATTGTAATTAAACCTGCATCTTCAAGAATAAGTAATGCACGTGCTAGGTTTGTCGGGTCATTTGGAAGGGCAACTGTTGCACCTTCTTCAATCGCGTCCATTGATTCAAACTTGCTAGAATAGATTCCCATTGGAGCAGTAGGAACAATAATAACTTCAGATAGCTCTAAACCATTTTCCGCTGCAAATGACTCCATGAAAATTTTATGTTGGAATAGGTTAGCGTCAATTGAACCATTTCCTAAAGCATTATTTGGTTGAACGTAATCACTGAATTCTACTACTTCAACTTCGTAGCCTTGCTCTTCTAGAATAGGTTTAATTGCTTTTGAAACCATATCACTATATGGACCAGAAGTGGCCCCGATTTTTAACGTACCTTTTTCCTCAACTACTGGTTCTGCATCTGACTCAGTCTGTGGAGCACTTTGCTCATTTGATGAGCATGCAACGAGAAGTGCAGCAAAGCATAAAAGAAATGCTAACTTAATTGCTTTCATATTGTTTCTCTCCTTTTTATGTTCTCTATATTTTATATTACAAAAGAGGGTAGACCTCTGTAATACCTTATCGTTTATCGACGACTTTAGCGATGTAGTCACCTAAATATTGAATAAATTGAACGAGACAAATTAAGATAATGATAGTCGTAAACATGACCGTATTATCATAACGATAATAGCCAAAACGGACAGCTAAATCCCCGATTCCGCCTCCTCCGACAGTCCCAGCCATCGCAGAATAACCAATAAGACTGATCGTTGTGATTGTTAAACCTTGGATAAGCCCAGGCTTTGATTCAGGTAGAATAATATCTTTTATAATCATCCATGGTGTAGCTCCAGTTGCAATGGCAGCTTCAATGATCCCTTTATCGATTTTACGAACGGCCGATTCAACAATTCTCGCAAAAAACGGAATCGCCGCAACTGAAAGGGAAACAGAGGCAGCAGTTGGCCCAATTGTTGTTCCGACAATGAATTGCGTAAAGGGTAAGAGAGCCACAAGTAATATTATAAAAGGAATGGAACGAATTAAGTTAACAGTTACTCCAATGATTCCTTTTAACACACGATTCTCTAAAAATAAATCCTTATCAGTAATAAATAGCAGAATTCCCAATGGTAAGCCAAACACAATGGCAATACTTAATGAAATACCGACCATGTAAAGCGTTTGGAAGAAAGCCTTATTTAACTCAGGTAATAAATTTATGATTGACTCAAGCATGTTCAATCACCTCCACACCATGCGTTCGTTCTACTAAATAATCAATCGCACGTTGGACTTCGCCAGCTTCGCCTTGAAGCTCCATGATGAAAATTCCGAGTGGCACGTCTTTTATGTACTCGATTTTCCCATGCATGATATTTCCGGTTACGTTAAATGATTTTAGGACATCTGAAACGACAGATTCACTTGCTACAGCCCCGCGGAATTGTAACTTTATCAAAACACCCGAACATTCGTCCATTAATTGCTTCGGAAGCTCAAATTGTAGAACACTAGAAATAAAATCTTTTGTAAGTGGCTGTTCTGGGTTTGCAAACAAATCGTAAACACGACCTTGTTCAACTACTTTTCCATTTTCCATAACGGCCATTTCATCACAAATGTCTTTAACGACTTCCATTTCATGTGTAATTAAAACAATCGTTAATTCTAGTTCACGATTAATTTTCTTGAGCAAATTTAAAATCGATTTTGTCGTGCTTGGGTCAAGAGCGGATGTTGCTTCATCACAAAGTAATACTTTAGGATTGTTTGCAAGTGCTCTAGCTATACCAACCCGTTGTTTTTGCCCGCCACTTAACTGGGAAGGGTAATGGTCTTTTTTATCAGCTAAACCGACAACGTCAAGTAATTCATTAACACGTTTTTCGATCATGTCTTTCGGTTGATTTGCTGCTTTTAACGCAAACGCAACATTATCAAAAACAGTTTTTGCACTAACAAGGTGAAAATGCTGAAAAATCATGCCGATTTTTTGACGTGCTTCACGAAGCTGCTGTTTGTTTAAAGTAACTAGATTTACGCCATCAACGATAATCTCACCTGACGTTGGTTTTTCTAGTAAATTTAAGCAACGTAATAATGAACTTTTCCCGGCTCCACTATAACCAACGATTCCGTAGATTTTACCTTTCTCAATCGTTAAAGAAACGTTGTCGACGCCAAGAACCGAACCTTTTTTTGTTTTATACTCTTTTACTAACTCTTTGATTTCGATCAATGTGGCACCTCCGATAAAAACAATCTACATAGAGAAAGCCTCTTTCACGAACGAAAGAAGCAAGAACGTCGTTAATTCATATTTTAATATAATTAAAGTTTAGAAGAACGTTATTAATAATAATGAACGTAGGGCTCCTTGTCAAATTTTATATTATTCTGTCGATTTAGGCGTTTTCATTAATGTCAATTAATCTAGGCGACTGACTATTCCGCATGTATCTAATGGTCATAGGTTAAACATGTAGCAATGAGCAAGGGTATGAGAGGAGAATGAGGAATGTATAGACATGAGTGGCATCCTTCAGAAGAAGAAAGAATTAGTCCGTTAGGGGCAGGTTTAATTGGTGCTAGCTTGGGATATTTAGGGAGTGAATTATTTGATCATAACGTTGGTGGTGGTTATGGTTATACTCCAGGAATGACTGGATTTAGCCCATATAGCTTTGGTGGATATGGATTCCCAAGTACTAGTTACGGTGCCTTCAATCCAGGAGGCGGATTTAATCAACCGATGGGCTACGGATTCCCAGGTCAAGGACTTACAGGCTATACACCATACGGAGGGTTCCCAAGACCGCAAAGTGGTTTCGGTTATCCAGGTTACGGAGTACCGGGCTATGGTTTGCCGGATTCAAGCTTTGGCATTGGTCAGAGCAATATTTTTGGGCTAAGATGATTAGTCGTTCATTTACACACTTCCGTAGTGGAAGCATAGACTATGATTGTGAGTGAATCACTCACCTGAAACTTTCTTAAAAGGAGCGATTCAAATGACTGCAGGTTATGCTGGCGGCGGCTTTGCGTTAGTAGTTGTGTTGTTCATTCTATTAATCATCATCGGTTCTGCTTGGGGAGGCTATGCTTACTAATGTAAGCAGCCTTGCATAGCAGGGTTTGAAAAGGAGCCCGCTTTTTGCGGGCTTTCATTATTATATATTGTGAATGTAATGATGGCGACATGAAAACAGACCATGGTTGCTCGATCTTGGTTAAGTGTTGTTTTATTTGTTCATACTATTGCTTGAAAGGTATGGAAGGGGTGTTAAGCTGAAAAGATGCCTTCTATCCTGTTTTATTGCTATTTTTTTCTTTTTTACATGCTCCTGCAATATGCGAAAGAAAATGTACATATAATAAACGCAAAATAATATGAAGACCTTTATCGTTTGAAAATAAGAGCGGCGGAAAGTCCAATTCATATCGATATATGGGGACAAGTAGGTACAAATGCCACTCCAATGACTTTTCCTGAGTTATTTTCTGGGTTGCAGCAAGGGGTTGTCGATGGGCAGGAAAATCGCGGGCACTGAAAAAGGGTGTTTTTCCTTTTTTCAATGCCCTTGAAGCAACGTGCGGAGCCATTGCTGCTTCCTAGTGTGACTTTCAAGGGGTTTTTCTGTGGCTTCGGGAAATTCCCTTTTTCGGTGATTGCAACGAATCGACTTTACGATATGCCATCCTTTCTAACAACAACAGGACGTGTATATGGTACAGTTGGTATGAATCAAGGATTATTGGACGAGCTGTCAGATAACGTGCGGAACATGAAGTGAATAAGTAGAGGCGTTAACACGCTAGATAAGGTGATTTTTCAATCGACAGAGATTTGGGAAGAAGAACTATTAACGGATTTATTGAATCCAAAGCAGAGGTAAGAGCTAACCTCTGCTTTCTCGTTTAGTTCAAGTAGTTCCTCGATAAATCAGGAGTCTTAATCCAACCTCGAGCTTTAAATGCTTTCACGATATGAGAAATCCCGACCATATATGCTGCTTTACGCATCCGACCATTTTGTTCGTTTCTCATTTTCAATACATTTTCAAATCCAGTGACCATGCGTTCCTCAAGCTTTTGATTGACCTCTTCTTCCTTCCAATAATAATTCATCGCATTTTGTACCCATTCGAAGTAAGAAACT
Source organism: Halalkalibacter urbisdiaboli (assembly GCF_002156385.1). Taxonomy (GTDB): domain Bacteria; phylum Bacillota; class Bacilli; order Bacillales; family Bacillaceae_D; genus Halalkalibacter_A; species Halalkalibacter_A urbisdiaboli. Next base: position 7,551 of record NZ_MVJM01000001.1, on the reverse strand, counting down.
GTTACTCCACCCGCATTACATAAAATATCAGGGATAACAAAGACGTTATTTTCCTCAAGAATACGGTCGCCCTCAGGTGTAGTGGGCCCATTGGCAGCTTCGGCAACAATTTTCGCTTTAATATACGGAGCGGTGTCTTTTGTAATTTGATTCTCGATGGCGGCTGGGACAAAAATATCGACTGGCAATCCAAATAATTCATCATTAGATAGTGGTGACGCATGAGGATATCCAACGACGCTATTGCCTGCTTGGACGAATTCAAGAAGTTCTGGGATATTAAGGCCTTCTTTCGAGTAAATCCCTCCATTTGCATCGGTTACTGCAACAACCTTCACACCTAATTCATGTAAAAATTTCGCCGTCATACTGCCGACGTTTCCAAACCCTTGTAAGGAAGCCGTACATTCAGATAAATTCATGCCGAGCACTCGGGCCGCTTCACGTATGGTAATGACGACACCGCGCCCTGTTGCTTCGAGTCTACCAAGAGAGCCACCTAATATCACCGGCTTCCCTGTCAGCATACCAGGAACATTAAAGCCTCTTAATTTGTCATACTCATCAATCATCCAGCCCATCACTTCTGGGTTTGTGTTCACATCAGGTGCTGGAATATCCTTTTGTGGCCCGATAATCGGCGTAATTTTTCGAATGTAGGTTCGGCTTAGTTCCTCAAGCTCACGCTCTGATAGTTCGCTCGGGTCAACGATAACGCCACCCTTTCCACCACCTAGTGGGAGGTCTAAGATTGCTGATTTTAACGACATCCAAATTGATAAAGCCTTCACCTCATCTGCATTGACCTGAGGATGAAAGCGAATGCCACCCTTCGTTGGACCAAGGATGTCAAGGTGTTGGGAACGATACCCTGTAAAATTCCGAAGCTCGCCATTATCCATACGAATCGGAATTGAAACTTCAAGCACGCGCATTGGTTTTTTTAAAATATTATAAATGTTATCACTTAATCCTAGTTCTGTAATCGAATCCTTTAAGAGCTCTTTGACAATCTTGTACGGATTTTTATTATGGGTCGTAATATCTGCTTCAACCTTATCGCGAATATTCATCATAGCCTGTCCTCCAAATATAGGTTCCTTAATCATAATCTCTCTCTAATTTCTTTTTTTATGCAGATGAGTGATAAAAGAGGGGATTTGAAGAGATACTACCGATATTATTTACTTTGAAAGGATGAGTCCGTTGCCACGCTCAAACATGACAACAATCTTACGTTTGGAAATAATCAAAAATGAAGTGACCTTTGGAGAGATTGCGACCGTTATAAGTGAAGCTGGCGGTGATATGATTGCGATTGACGTGATTAAAGAAGGACCACAAGTAACTGTTCGTGATATAAGCGTTAATGTGAATAGTAAAGAAAATCAGGAGCGGATTATTCAAGCGGTTCATGACTTGCCTGGCGTGAACGTGCGCCATGTGTCTGATCGAACGTTTTTATTACATTTAGGTGGAAAAATTGAAGTAACTTCGAAAAACTCAATTGATAATCGTGAGGAATTATCTCATGTTTATACACCTGAGGTTGCACGTATTTGTATGGCAATTGAAGAAAATCCTACACTTGCTTATAATTTAACGATAAAAAAAAATGCAGTAGCCGTTATTACAAATGCAACGGCTGTTTTAGGCTTAGGAAAAATTAAACCAGAGGCTGCAATGCCTGTAATGGAAGGGAAATCCATGTTGTTTAAGCAGTTTGCAAATGTCGATGCGTACCCAATCTGTTTGGACTCTAACGATACAGAAGAAATCATTCAAATTATTAAAGCACTAAGCCCAACGTTTGGAGGAATCAATTTAGAGGATATTGCTTCACCGCAATGTTTTGAAATTGAGGAACGATTAAAGAAAGAAATTGATATTCCTGTTTTCCACGACGATCAGCATGGTACCGCGATTGTCGCTCTAGCAGGTTTACTTAATGCATTAAAAGTGACGAATAGAGAATTAAAGGCTTGCAAAATCGTCGTATGTGGAATTGGGGCAGCAGGTATCGCGATTACAAAAATGCTATTAGCTGCTGGAGCTGAGCATGTTGTCGGGGTTGATCGGTTTGGTGCACTGTCTCGCGATGAACACTATGAAAATAAGATGTGGACTTGGTACGCCCGAAATACAAATCCTCACCTTGAAAAAGGACCACTTTCCTCGGTTATTAACGATGCTGATGTATTCATCGGTGTTTCAGCTCCGGATGTTCTTAAAGTAGAGGATGTAAAGAAGATGGCAAACGAACCGATTGTGTTTGCACTAGCAAACCCAAATCCAGAAATTTCACCTGAGGTTGCAAAACCGTATGTCAAGGTAATGGCAACCGGGCGTTCTGACTATCCAAATCAAGTCAATAATGTATTGTGTTTCCCCGGAATGTTTCGTGGTGTCCTTGATTGTAGAGCTTCAGATATAAATGAAGAAATGAAATTAGCTGCAGCAAAAGCAATTGCTTCTACGATAGGGGAGGATGAGTTAAATGAGGACTATATCATCCCAGGTGTGTTTAATGAACAAATTGTTCCGAAAATACGTGAAGCAGTCATTCAGGCTGGATATGAATCAGGCGTAGCAAAAAAATAGCGAGTAAAGAGCGTCTCACATGTTTTGGAGACGCCCTTCGCATACATTAGTCTCTTAATTGGTTAAATGCACGCTGTACCGGCTGCATCATGTTGTTATTGTTGCCTTGGTTATTACGGCCTCTCATCATGGTATAAGCAGCTGCACCTACGCCAATACCAACTAATGACCACATTAACGTGTTATTGTTGTTGTTGTTGTTGTTGTTTTGTCCCATACCAAACATTGTAACATCTCCTAATTGTTTATTTTTGAGTGTTGCTATGCCGAAATGTAGGAATTCGACATCCATTAGTATGGTTTACAGTGAGTCAGCTAAACGAGGATTTCGTTACCAAAAGTTCCGTTTCTATTTAGCTTAAAAGTAATTTTTGTCAGGAGTGGGTATTCCGAATATTACAGGTGAATGAGGAGATAAATAAATCCATATAAACAGAGATTAGGAAGGAGGAAACATGATGGCACGGAAAACGTTTCTTAACCCTGTTTTTTTTGTGTCAGCCGTTATTATCATCATCCTCGTCCTTTTTGGTGGTATTGCGCCAGAGCGATTTGGAGCTGGAGCAGAAGGGTTATTTCTATTTACAACAACGAACTTTGGTTGGTTTTTTCTTTTTTCGGTTTTTATTTTTGTCCTATTCCTAGTTGGATTAGCGATAAGTAAATACGGGAAGATTCGTCTAGGACCTCAGGACTCCAAGCCTGAATACCCTTTTTTCACATGGGTCGGCATGTTATTTTCAGCAGGATTTGGTGTTGGGTTGGTCTTCTGGGGAGTAGCGGAACCAATGAGCCACTTTTTCTCACCACCATTTATGAATGTTGAACCATTAACTCATCAGACAGCAAGGATTGCTATGGGGTATTCCTTCTTTCACTGGGGTTTAAGTCAATGGTCTGTCTTTGCAATAATCGGGTTGATGATTGCGTTTCTGCAATTTCGGAAAGAGAAGGATGGCCTCGTATCAACGGCGGTTGAACCGATTGTAGGAAAAAATAAAACAGTAAAAAACGTGATCGACTGTTTGGCTGTAATTGCTACGGTTATGGGGGTAGCAACATCGTTAGGGTTAGGGATTTTGCAAATGAGTGGCGGTTTACATTTTGTATTTAATATCCCTAATTCAATTTGGGTGCAATTGATCATAATGGTAATTCTTCTTATTCTTTATTCTTTATCATCCACTACGGGATTAAATAAAGGGATTAAGTGGTTAAGTAATTTAAATCTGAGTTTATGCTTAGTGCTACTATTGTTTGTCTTTATTGCTGGTCCAACTGTGTTTATAATGAATTCATTCACCCTAGGGATTGGTGATTACATTAATGAGTTTATTGCATACAGTCTACGGTTAACCCATTATCGAGGCGGCACTTGGGTTAGAGACTGGACTATTTTCTATTGGGCGTGGGCCATTGCTTGGTCGCCTTTCGTGGGAGCATTCGTTGCTCGTGTCTCAAAAGGAAGAACGATTCGTGAATTTGTAATTGGGGTAATGGTTGTCCCACCATTAATTGCATGTTTTTGGATTGCTACCTTTGGTGGAACGGCTCTTTATTATGATTTAATGCAAGGTACAGCGATAGCTGAAGCAGTAAATGCCGATATAACAGTTGCTCTTTTTGAAACATTTGCTCAATTACCATTAAGCATGGTGATGTCGGTTATTTCATTTTTATTAATTTTCACGTTCCTAGTAACGTCAGCAGATTCAGCCACGTATATTTTAGCTAGTATGACATCAGGAGGAAGCTTATCTCCTAAAACGTATATTAAGTTAACGTGGGGAATTTTGATGGCAGCAATCGCCATTGTCCTATTATTTGCTGGGGGACTAGGCGCTTTGCAAACAGCTTCGTTAGTTTCTGCTCTTCCTTTTACAGTGATTATCGTGATCATTATGTTCTCGATTGTTAAATTGCTCCGGGGGGAACCAGTACCAGTACGTAAGATTAGGTAAATGATAAAAGCAGCTAGGAGTGATGTTCCTAGCTGCTTTTTACTCTTTTATTAATACGTGTATGCAGACCCTACAATTACTAGTAGGATAAATAACACAACAATTAACGTGAAGCTAGTTCCTGTAACATGACTCATGAAGAATTCCTCCTTTTTTGAGTGGCTACACTATAGCTATATGTAAGGTTTTCTAAGATGGGTGGGCGGATATCTTGATAAAGTTAAATTGGGCTTGTTAATGATACAGTCGTTTTTTGATGAAAAAGCATAAATAATATAGAAAGGCAACTGTCCATTGACAAAAGACAGTTGCCTATATGTATTAAAATTAGTTTAGGACTTTTACTTTTACTTTTCTTGAACCCCAATTTATAGCATCTTGTTTGTCGGCAAGGAAAATGTCAATTTTATTGCCTTTTATAGACGAGCCTGTATCACCGGCGATTGCATAACCATAGCCTTCTACATAAACTTTAGAGCCTAGTGGAATAACTGAAGGATCTACTGAAATGACTTTTTTATTTGGATTTTTGTTTAAATCGATTCCGGTAGCTGTGATGCCGGAACAACCTTCACATGATGCAGTATAAGCTGTTGCGGTCATAGTTAATTCTTTAACCTCACTCGAAGAATTTGTTTCATTAGAACGATTACTATTTTTCTGTGAACCCGAGTTTGAGTTTGTTGATACCGATTTAACTTCCGCATTTTGTTGCTTGTCCGATCTTTTAACGTGAATAATGAGCTTATCATTAATCTTGAGAAGGGATGGGTTTTGAATTTGATTCCAATCAATTAAATCCTTGGTCGAAACGTTCTCATATTTTGCTGCAATAGCTGAAAGAGTATCGCCTTCTTTAACGATATACGTTTCTGAAGGGGAGACGATTAAACGTTGATTTGGAATAATAAGATTGCTTGAGAGTTCATTCCAAACTTTTAAATCATTAACGGAAACATTGTGTTTTTGTGAGATATTCCACAATGTATCCCCCTTTTGTATTGTTACTTCTTTTGCGGAAGCCTCTGTCCCTAATGTCATAGTAGTGGCCAAAACTGCTAAAGTTACAAGTGAAAGGAGCATTCTTTTCATAAACTACCTCCAAAAATCTATTAATCAAGCTTTTCGAAACATATCGTACCATTGAATTTGCGAAAACAAAGAACAGTGCAATAACAATTTGATTACATTTATGACAACCGCCTCAAAAATTATCGCAAGCATTACATACTTTTTAACAATTTCAGTGTTCGTGGCTATTAAATTGTAGTTATTAAATCGTTCCTGTAAAATGAGAGAATAACGGAGAAGGAATAGGTGTTTAAGGTGAAACGAATTGTTGTTATAGGTGCTGGGATTGTCGGTGCATCAACGGCTTATCATCTTGCAAGGTCTGGCGCAAATGTTACATTAATTGATCGAAATGATATTGGAAAAGCGACTGATGCTGCTGCCGGCATTATTTGTCCTTGGTTATCACAGCGAAGAAATAAAGCTTGGTATCAGTTAGCAAAAGCAGGGGCAAAGTACTATCCAGAATTAATTGGGCAACTAGAAGCTGAAGGAGAAAGGGAAACAGGGTATGCAAAGGTAGGAGTACTCTGTTTACATTCGGATATAGGCAAATTGGACAAGATGGAAGAACGAGCTAAAAAGCGTCGTGAGGATGCACCTGAGATTGGTGAGATAACTAGGCTTACACCTGAGGAAACAAAATCACGCTTTCCTGTTTTATCAGATGAGTATCGTTCTCTTCATGTAAGTGGTGCCGCCCGTGTAAATGGGAAAGCGGTCTGTCTTGCTTTGATAAACGCAGCAAAGCGACATGGAACCCGTATGATTAGAGCGGAGGGGAAGTTGTTTTGTGATGGTCAAGAGCTTAAGGGAGTAATTGCAGACGGAGAAACAATAATGGCTGATCAAGTCATTGTCACATCAGGGGCTTGGGCTAGAGAGACTTTACAGCTGCTCGGTATTACATTTCAGATCGAACCTCAAAAGGCTCAAATTGCTCATTTAGATTTGCTTAATACGAACACTGATGAGTGGCCTGTCGTAATGTCGCCAACTAATCACTATCTTCTAGCGTTTGATAAGGGGCGTATTGTTGCAGGGGCAACTCATGAAGATGAAGTTGGTTTTGATACGAGAGTAACGGCTGGTGGTGTGCATGAAATTTTAGATAAAGCTTTTACAATAGCGCCTGGTTTATCTCAGGCGGAAGTAAATGAGATCAAAGTGGGGTTTAGACCGGTAGCGCCTGGATTTCTTCCGGTTATCGGGGAGATTCCAAATTATTCAGGGTTATTCGTAGCCAACGGTTTAGGTTCCTCTGGATTAACAATCGGTCCTTACCTTGGTGCAGAATTGGCAAAGTTGGCACTTGGCAAGGAGACTGAGATAGATTTGTCTCTTTATAATATAGAAGAAGCTATTAGGAAAGAGACGTAAATGAAGGGGCTGATTCAAAAGCTTAAAGGGTGCACACAGTGGCTCCGTTTGCTCATTGCATGCTTTGCCAAAAGGATAAAAACAACCTTTTGGTAAAGCATCTAACGTAAAGTTAGTTGCAGTAACGTGACTCGTGAAGGATTTCTCCATTTAGGTAAGCTTTCTAAATATCCCTATGTCTTTGTCATGATTGTTTTGAATAGGGCTATTAAAAATAGATTGCAGTTTGACAACGTTTGTGATAAATTAATTAATCTAGTCGCAAATAAATATAAAATAAATATAAAATAAATATTGCGCAGAATTGAATAACATGATATATTATTACTTGTCGCTGACAACGGATTTAAATATTCCTAAAAACTTTTAAAAAAGTTGTTGCGCGGAACAATTTATTATGTTATGATAATAAATGTCGCCGATGAGTGACAAATAAGTTCTTTGAAAACTGAACAAAAGCCAAGCGAAAAGAGAGACAGTTTAAATGTTCTTTTCATTTAAACCAATCTCGTCAATTTATTATTTATTCGAGCTAATC